>NZ_PJBJ01000030.1 GCF_002836475.1 Flavobacterium sp. ALD4
TTCAACAAATGCACCAGCATCTTTTTTAAGATAAAAAGTCGGTGTACCTGTTCCGCTGAAACTGTCTACTGTCAAGGTTCCATCTGCTTCACCATTACAGGAAACATTCGTGTGTGAAGCGGCTAAAGTAACCGTATTCACTGTAATATCAAATGATACTACTGCAGCGCATAATGACCCCGGAAGAACGCTACGAACATATATCGTATCGTCGCCTGATGGGTAAGCATCTGGAGATAATAAAGCATTTAATCCTTTCTCAGCATCATCTTGGGAAAGATGAAAAGAAATGTTACCTCCTCCATTGTTAGTAACACCATTATTAAGATCAAAAGTAGCTGTACCAGACCCAGCGTCACAAGCTGTAAGATTTTTTACCGCTGGTTCTGGTGGTGGGATAACAAACCCAAACTGGTACGGTCCCGAAAAATCTTTCAACTCACTCGTTACAGATCCACCAGAACTACGAGTCTTAACCAATAAACTACCCAGTACATTGGCACATGGATTTTCACTTCCTCGTCTGTCTAAACCATAAGTGGTAAGATTAATGCCAATTTCGACATGTTGCAAGGTCAGATACTCGCTAGAGAAATCGGCTTTCGGCCCTTCCAGGGTTCCCCATGGAGTGCCTAAGGTACTTCCTTCTACATTTACCCTACCAAAAATACTTTCGTCTCCAGCAACGCCAGGATCCTTCTCTGCAATCTGTACATAGCCAAAATTCCCGCTATCAGTCCCTTTCACAAAAGTTCCAGCCACAACATTAAAAGGTCTATCAGGAGCGTTATTATCGAAACTATTAAAAACGGATTCTTCCATCCATACCCTGATCTCTACACCAGGTGATCTCCCTCCGCCTGAATAATCAATCGAAACGAGAATACATCCTGGATCTAAAACGGAACCTACAAATTCTCCCTGAGGTCCTACTTCAGTGCGAAAAGTAAATGCGTTTCGCCCACCTTGCTCGACAGGGCCGGTATTCACAATTTTATTATTTTCGATAGTTGCCAAGGTTCTGAAGAATTCAAAATCAATATGCTTGCTTCCTGAAGTGGATCGCAGCGTGGCCGCCGCAAAAGCCCAAAGTTCTTCAAAGGGCCTGTCGTCTAATTCAGGGTTTTCGGGAGCTTGCGGCTCTGTCCCTCTCAAATGCGCCATCACATCAATGATATCGTCTTTTTGGGGACCACCTGCTCCAACTCCAAGGGTCCACGAGGAAGGATTATCAGCATTCTTATCCGCTCCTGAGGTAAACCAGGTTTTATCAGCGGCATCGCCTGTAATCCCAACCACATTATAGTCCCTGCCATAAACGGCATCTAACCATAAATAGTTTACGCCATTAGTCTCCACGACTGGAAAACCGGCAATAACATCCTTAACATCTGGATTACTTCCAGAATCCGCAGCAGTTAACGACTGCCTTTTTTCAAAGGAATAGTTGTTGTTATCCATTATGTTTTGCATAATATTTCCCAGATCATATGGAACTGTTCCAGCTGGGTCAGAGGCCAATATCCCAAGGTTACTTTGATCTATCACTCCTTTTCCGGAACCAGGCCAAAAAACAGGTAGCCCAGATTTTTTCTCAAACCAGTCATCCGTATTCAAAAAATCAGTCCCAGGACCTGGTGGTGGTGGTGGTGTATAATTAGGTGATATAATGGAGAATCCTATAAAGTTGGCATAGGCATCCGCCTCCACACCAAAATTAGCCTTTACGGCACCCTCCCCGACAAGCTGCCCGTAAGTATTAGTCGTAAAAACAATACCTAAAAGCAGCAGCGTTGCATAGAAAACGAGTCTCTTAGTAAACCTACTCGTCTCAAAAAAACCTGAAAAACCTGCTTTAAAACGGCAGGAAAAAGTTTGACAATACTGTTGCCAGACTTTTAGCTTTGATAAAATTGTAATCTTTTTCATAATAATAGTATTTTTACTTCATAAAACATGTTATACAGGTTGTTTATAGACTCAGGGAAGAAACTATTAAAAAAAAACACCTTCATAAAAAATATGAAGTGGACCGTCAGTTGAAGGAAATTTTGCCGCTAACAAAACTCTTCTATTGAACTTCTAAAAGCTCAATAATTAAAATTAAAGTAGGAGAATTGATAAAGAAAAGCTTGGGGCAGCCTCAAAAAAATAACATCCTTCAAAATTGATAATGAAGTCAAGAATCATAAAAGGAAAATTGTCAAATTAAAAAAATCCCTTTTTAGCACTAAGAGCTTTATTAATAAAATAAAGTGCTTCTTACTGTTAAATAAAGTTAGCTATTAATCAAAAAAAAGAAGAAAATCAGACCCTCTAATAGACAAGGTTCTTTAATAGCCGATAAAAAACAGGGTCGATAAAGAAACCGATTACAAAAAAAATACATTAACACCTTTAAACTTGTTAAAGTGCTGACAAATAGATTATTAGCTTTTATATTACAAATTAAATGTTAACCCTCAGCATAGTTTTACTATTCATTTAAGAATACTTCTTATCAAGGTATTGGTCTTATATTTTCTTTTTAACCGGTATCGTGCTTTAAAATAGTGGATGTATGCTACCTTAATAGTAGCGCATAGTATAAATGAAAAAACCTCCCGCAAATGGGAGGTTTTTTGCTAAGAGATCCCGATTGTTTCGCGTAGCATAAATGAAAAAACCTCCCATAAAATGGAAGGCTTTTTGATAAGAGATCTCGGTTGTTTCGCATAGCATAAATGAAAAAACCTCCCATAAATGGAAGGCTCTTTGATAAGAAATCCAGACAGACATCGGGATAAGAGATTCACACACTTTTTTGCCAGGCAAAAAAGTGGTTCTCTTATTACATATTTCTTCGATATTGACCACCCACTTCAAATAATGCAGCAGTGATTTGTCCCAAAGAACAAACCTTAGTTGCTTCCATTAAGTGATCGAATAAGTTTTCGTTATTAATAGCTGCTTCTTGAATAGCACTCAACATTTCGTCGACTTGGTCATGATTTGCTTTGTGCAAGTTATCCAACATCGTGATTTGGTATAATTTCTCTTTTTCAGTAGCTCGAATCACCTCAGCCGGAATAACCGTCGGGGATCCTTTCGAACTCAAGAACGTATTCACTCCGATGATTGGGAATTCCCCTGTGTGTTTCAACGTTTCATAATACAGGCTTTCTTCTTGAATTTTAGAACGTTGGTACATGGTTTCCATAGCACCCAGAACGCCACCACGTTCAGTTATTCTGTCAAATTCCAATAATACGGCTGCTTCAACCAAATCAGTTAATTCTTCGATGATAAAAGCTCCTTGAATTGGATTTTCATTTTTAGCCAGACCTAATTCTTTATTGATAATCAACTGAATCGCCATCGCACGACGCACGGACTCCTCTGTAGGCGTTGTAATCGCTTCATCATAGGCATTTGTATGCAATGAATTACAGTTGTCATAAATCGCGTACAAGGCTTGTAAAGTCGTACGGATATCATTGAAGTCAATTTCTTGTGCGTGCAAAGAACGACCTGATGTTTGAATATGGTATTTCAACATTTGAGCACGTTCATTAGCCCCATATTTGTTTTTCATGGCTTTCGCCCAAATTTTACGTGCTACACGACCAATAACTGCATATTCAGGATCTACTCCATTCGAGAAAAAGAAAGATAAGTTAGGTCCAAAATCATTGATGCTCATTCCGCGACTCAAATAGTACTCTACATAAGTGAATCCGTTTGAAAGTGTGAACGCCAGTTGTGTAATTGGATTTGCACCTGCCTCAGCTATGTGATACCCTGATATAGAAACCGAATAAAAGTTCCTTACGTTATTAGTAATGAAATATTCCTGCACATCACCCATTAAACGCAAGGCAAATTCAGTAGAGAAAATACAAGTGTTTTGTGCCTGATCTTCTTTTAAAATATCTGCTTGAACCGTTCCACGAACTTGTGACAAGGTTCGCGCTTTAATTTCATTATAAACGTCTAAAGGTAAGACCTGATCTCCGGTCACACCTAAAAGCTTCAATCCTAATCCATTATTTCCGACTGGTAAATCGCCTTGATACTGAGGGCGCTCTACTCCTTTTGCTTTATAAATCGCATTGATTTTTACATCAACTTCCTTTTCTAAACCGTTCTCCTTAATATAATATTCACATTGTTGATCAATGGCAGCATTCATAAAAAAGCCTAATAGCATAGGTGCCGGTCCGTTGATGGTCATACTCACTGATGTCAAGGCATGAACCAAATCAAAACCAGAATACAATTTTTTAGCGTCATCCAAACAACAAATAGAAACTCCTGCATTCCCTATTTTTCCATAAATATCAGGACGTGTATGAGGATCATTTCCATATAAAGTCACACTGTCAAAAGCCGTTGACAATCGTTTTGCAGGTAATTCAGCACTTACGTAATGAAAACGTTTGTTTGTTCTTTCCGGTCCTCCCTCACCTGCAAACATACGAGAAGGATCTTCTCCCGCTCTCTTGAAAGGATATAAACCAGCAGTGAAAGGATATTCTCCAGGAACATTTTCCTGCAAGCACCAGCGTAGAATATCTCCCCAAGCTTTGTACTTTGGTAAAGCAATTTTAGGGATTTGAGAATGAGAAAGTGACTCCGTATGCGTTGGCATTTTTATTTCTCTATCACGTACTTTGAACGTATATACGGGATCTTTGTATTTATTTATTTTTTCATTCCAAGTCAATATAATTTCCCAGTTGTAGGGATCTAAGTCCATTTTTACTTTATCGAACTGATTCAATAGCAGATTTAGAAAAATTTTATTTTCAGCAGCTCCTTCTTTTTCAGATTCAATGGCAGTTGGCAATACAGAAGCATCATCTATTCCTGATTTTGTGATAACGGGAACTTTTGCTGAAACTGTTTCTATTGTTTTGAAAACACCATATAATTTTTGAGCTACTTGTTCCTGAGTCATAGCCGTTTCATCGTAATGACGATTGCTTTCGGCAATTTCAGATAAATAACGTGTTCTGTGTGGCGGAATAACGTAAATTTTCTCGCTCATTTCACGAGTGATTTCAAATGTTGATTTCAAATCAGAATTTGTTTTCTCATCCACCTTATCCATAATCGCTTTGTAAAGCGTATTCATCCCCGGATCATTGAACTGTGAAGCAATGGTCCCAAAAACGGGCATATCATCAGGATTCACATCCCATAGGTTATGGTTGCGTTGGTATTGTTTTTTCACGTCGCGAATGGCATCTAAAGCCCCGCGTTTGTCAAATTTATTTAAAGCCACTAGATCCGCAAAATCAAGCATGTCGATTTTTTCCAACTGGGTTGCGGCACCAAACTCAGGTGTCATTACATATAATGAAACATCTGAATGGTCCATTATCTCCGTATCTGATTGACCAATGCCAGAAGTTTCTAAAATGATAATATCATACTTAGCTGCTTTTATCACCTGGATCGCATCGGCTACATATTTTGATAAAGCCAAATTAGATTGACGTGTTGCCAGAGAACGCATAAAAACTCTTGGACTGTTAATCGCATTCATACGAATTCTGTCTCCTAAAAGAGCTCCTCCTGTTTTTCGTTTTGATGGATCCACAGAAATCAAACCAATTGTTTTTTCTGGAAAATCGACCAGAAAACGACGAACCAACTCATCCACTAAAGAGGATTTTCCTGAACCCCCTGTTCCTGTAATTCCAAGAACTGGTGTTTTGCAGGTTTCGTTCATTTTATGAATAGCCTCCATCGCAGGTTTCGCTATTTCGGGAAAATTCTCTGCCGCAGAAATAACTCTGGCAATAGCTGTAGGATTTTTTGAGGCTAACTGTGCTACTTCATTTGTCAGTTTATCCCCTACAGGATAATCTGAACGTTCAACCAAGTCATTTATCATTCCTTGTAATCCCATTGAACGACCATCATCTGGTGCGTAAATCCGGGTAATTCCATAAGCTTGCAATTCTTCAATTTCATAAGGCAAGATCACTCCTCCTCCACCTCCAAATATCTTAATGTGGCCTGCTCCTTTTTCTACAAGCAAGTCATACATGTATTTAAAATACTCCATATGACCTCCTTGATAGGACGTCAAAGCAATCGCATTTGCATCTTCTTGAATAGCGGTATTCACTACTTCGTCGACACTGCGATCATGACCAAGATGGATTACCTCAACACCTGTAGATTGGATAATTCGCCTCATGATATTTATGGCTGCATCGTGACCGTCAAAAAGAGCGGCTGCAGTAACAATTCTTACTTTATTCTTAGGAATATAGGGTGTTTGTGGATTCATTTTGAGAATATGATAATTATACTGCCGCAATTTACAAATTTTTTTAATGATTGCCCGATGTTCCTTGCAGATGTTGATAAAAAAGCAATAATCTTCTCCTCTAGCCCCGATGGAAGCGACATCCTTCGCTTTTTTGGCGAAGATATAGCGCACAGCGGGACTACTGCCTCTTAAATAAAAAATGAAGTTTATGCTACAAAAACAATTAGTGGCTTTATATTTGAATAAGTAGTATTTTTGAATCAAGCCGAATGGCAACGCAGCTGAAGTAAACCAATATAACGACGAACATGAAAAAATTTTTGATTTTAACAATGGCTTTTTCTCTTTTTGGTTGCGCTGAGATGCAACAGGTAATGAATCAGTTCCCACAAACGGACGGTACCGGACTTCTTAATATTTCCGGAGGGTTAAAAGAAGCCTTGAACAACGGTATTTCTAAACAGGTAACAAAGCTTACTGCTACAGATGGTTTTTACAAGAATGAAGCGGTAAAGATTCTTTTGCCGGAAGAATTAAGGAAAGTAGATGCCGGACTAAGAAGCATTGGTCTTAGCTCTCTAGCTGATGAAGGTCTTAGAGTGCTAAATCGTGCGGCAGAAGAAGCAGTGAAGGAAGCGACTCCTATATTTGTGGATGCGGTGACTAACATGTCATTTGCAGATGCCAGAGGAATCTTGATGGGGAACGAAAGTGCAGCAACAAGCTATTTACAAAACAGTACTTCTACCGCTTTATACGGGAAGTTTAATCCTGTAATAAAAAATTCATTCACTAAAGTGGGTGCTGATAAAGTGTGGACGAACATCATCACTAAATACAATAGCATTCCGCTGGTAAACAAGGTAAACCCTGATTTAACAGACTATGTAACGAACCAAGCACTGAATGGGGTTTTTAAAATGGTGGCTGTCGAAGAAAAGAATATCAGAACAAATCTTAGTTCCAGAACCTCTGTTTTATTACAAAGAGTTTTTGCTTTGCAGGACAAGAAGATGTAATTCTTTTTTCTTGCATCCATGCTATTTAAAAATTACACAAAAAAATAGCGGTAAACAGAGATATAAAACATCCTTTACCGGTCTGCTTTAGCTAAAATGGTTTAGTTTTGGTTTTGCTTTCATCCATTGTATGAAATAGGAAAATTAAAACTAAACTTTTTTTGTTATCCAAAAAAAGAATTGAAAATTACAATATCCGACCATTTAAAACACCAAAAGAACCAACTATAATGCAAAAAATCACCCTACTTATTCATTGCGAAGACCAAAAAGGAATTATAGCTACCGTGACGAATTTTATAGTAAAAGTAGAAGGGAATATCACCTATTTAGATCAGCATGTTGATTTGGAACGAAATGTATTCTTTATGCGACTGGAAAGTGAACTCACTAATCCATCTATTACCCTAGCATCCATAAGAGCTGATTTTCAGCAAACCATCGCCACTGATTTTAACATGTCTTGGGATCTCTATAACAAGGAGGTAGTACCTAAAATGGCATTGTTTGTATCCAAATACAATCATTGTTTGTATGATATTTTAGGGCGTTACAGTGCCGGAGAATTAAATGTGGAAATACCTTTGATTATCTCCAATCACATCGATCTAAAACTCATCGCTGATCAATTCAATATTCCGTTTTTTCATGTTCCTTTCACTAAGGACAACAAAGCCGAAGGAGAAAAGCAACAAATTGAATTACTCCAGAAATACGAAATCAATTTTATTGTTTTAGCCCGTTACATGCAGATCATAACACCGGATTTGATTTCGCTGTACGAAAATAAAATCATCAATATTCACCATTCCTTTTTACCTGCTTTTCCGGGGGCTAAACCCTATCATTCCGCTTTTAAAAGAGGGGTGAAAATCATTGGTGCCACCAGTCATTACGTTACTGCAGAACTAGATGAAGGCCCAATTATCGAGCAAGACATCACCAGAGTTTCCCATATCAATTCTGTGGATGATTTCATCATGAAAGGAAAAGATTTAGAGCGCATTGTTTTGGCAAGAGCCATAAAACTGCATGCAGAAAGAAAAGTGATGGTCTATTCCAATAAAACGGTGGTGTTCTATTAAAACACCACCTCTTAATTATTAGTCTCCCATACATATATTTTGTCCTTGTTGCTAAAAGTTATCTTTTTCCAGAAAGGCATCGCTTTTACAGTTGTGGGATACCAATCCCTCCCCTCGTCAGATAGAGTAAAAAGTCCCGTCTCTGTTCCTAAAACAATGAATTTATCCAGTTTGGGCTGCATTGGAAATACTGAAACTCCAAACCTATCGTAAATTTCATCACTGAGTAGAGCTATATTTTGAGAAACTAAACCAATTTCACTGACAGAAACAATCGAGTTACCATCAAATTTTTTGTCCGATTTAGTATCAAGATTATATCGGGTGATAAATTCTAGTACATTTCCGTTTTTATCATAAAAATATAAAGACTTCGCATTCCAGTTGTAAAAATCCGCTATTTTTTCAGGCGGAATAACTTCTAAAATAACCGTTTTTCTTTCCATCCAAGCATAGGCTTCAAACAGCGTATTTTTAGGAATATCAAAAGCAAAGTGGTAGACGGGAGCTTCCTCTTTAGACCGTCTAAATATCAATTTTGTTGCACCTGCAGCAAATGCAATACTGGATTCGGATTGTGAAATAATTGGCAGACCGATGACCTCGCCATAAAAAACGGCTGTCTTCTCCATATCATTTGTCAATAATTCGAGCTCCTGTATATTCATAGTATATCATTTAAAAAACACTATCGTTGATCGAGGTCTACTTCAAAGTCTAATCCGGCAGAGGCACCCGATCCTAAACGGCCATCTACTCTGTACCAATGGGAAAGCTGTTTATTAATTATTTTGTCCTTTTTAGGGCCTTCAATACCAGACATGGCTCCAACAATATTATTTATGGTGTTTTGTTTTGCTTCTGCGGTCCTGATTTCAAATAAATTTCCAGGCTGGGAATAATAGTCATTCTCCCTTCGCAATTTCTGTCATACCAACCTGCAAAATGACTATTTAATAGTACTGACAGCTCTTTGTGTTTTTGGTCAATTTCCATCTCGTCAAAACTGTTGCAATAGTAATTTGGATATTCACTGCCATTTCCATCTACATGCATCTGCCCATCCCATTGGTAAATATTAACTACAAAAGGATAGCGATTTACCGGAATTTACTACTGATTTGTTCCTAGTCGATAGCGTTGCGCATCCAGATAGCACAACAAACGACCTTGCAACACCAGATCAGGAGCATAACGGCCCGCGTAAACCAGCAGACTAAAACTTTTCATTTTCCGCAAAGGATATTTCTAATGCCGTTGTCAACTTTTTATATAATATCATAATTAAAGTATTTATAATTTCTATTTAAAAAATATGTTTATACACGGTAATGAAACTGATGGTTTTTATGTTTTAAAAACAAATAACCATCAATTAAACTTAATTGAAAATTGAAATAAAATAATTTAGAAGAGGGGGCATGTTATAACGCTAAAAATCGCTACAGCTGAGAGCAACAGGAATTAGGCTACAACATAATAAAGTTAAAAAACTTAACTTATATGCAACAAACTAATAACAAAACCTTAACAACAAATGCCTGAGATATGTATCATCTTTGCTGAGTAATAAACTGGTTATTTATTATTTGGTTTTGGTTAGTTAAAGAACTGCCGGTATTTTAGGATACCGGCAGTTCTTATTTAGTTTCATACATAAAAGAAAGAACCGCATCGTTAAAAACATTGGGTTGTTCCACATTTACCACGTGACCACAGTTTGCAACAACAAACAGTTTTGATGACTTATAATGACTGTCGACCACTTTTCTCACTGATGGTAAAAACATATAATCTTCTTCACCCATAACATAAAGCGTAGGAATATTTAACTCGCTCTGGCGAAACCACTTAAGAATAGGATTAATTTCAGCTGTCAGTTTGAACCATTTTAAAAATTCTTTGTGATACAATTTTTTCGCCTCATTTATAAAAAGAATACGAGATTGCTTGTGGTTTTTTTTGGGCATGATCACAAAGGCGAAAAATCGGTATAAAACCAAATATGGCAAAACATACTTGAACGTATTACCCAAACGCATTAATATCTGGGAACGAAAATTCATTTTTAAGATTGCACCACCAAGTATCATGCTTTCCGCCCTATGCGGATACATTTCAGCTAGTTGTCTGATAAGAATCGTACCCAGCGAAATGCCTACAAAATGTGATTTTTCAATTTTAAGAAAATCTAATACCTCCAGAATATCATTGGCAAGAGCCGAAAAAGTATATTTTTGTTTGAAGGCCGTTTTTAGCGACTTAGAATTCCCATGACCGCGCAAATCCAATAACAGCACATTATACCGTTTTTGAAAATCCCTGACTTGTTTGAACCATATCGATGAGCTTCCCCCTGCACCATGAACAAACGTTACCCATTTGGTACTGTTCTGATTTTCGTAAATGGTATAATTAAGCACGTCTTTTTTTTGTAAAAATAGCACTTTAATTTGAAATCCCAATCTTAACAATTTTTATTGCTCATTTTATCAGAGTATCGCGTAAATTTGCCGAAAAAATACCACCATGATCGGATTACTGAAAGAGAAAAGTGAAATTGAAAAACTCCAAAAAGAATACAAAATACTTTCTGAATCAAATTTCAACACTGAAGAAACATCTCCCTCTACAACAACCGTTTACAAAGAAGAGCTCGCCCTTGAAGAATGCGAATCATAATTCGATTAGTTTTACTTTACCGTTTAAAAAACCCTCCTAATTAGCAACTGACATAAAAACTTTAAAACAGATAATTTGTTAAGTAAGATAGTAACTTATTTATATTCAATTAGTTATTTCTTTTTTGAATTGCTTAAAAATTGCTACAGTTCCCTGTCCTGCAAACTAGGCAACACGGTCCTTTTAACCTATAATAATATTATTTAGAAATATTCTAAACAAAATTTTGAAATTACAAAACTGTAGTATATATTTGCGCAAAATTATTCTTATTCAATCTAAATAAACAATTATTATGATACTAAAAAAGGTGCTACTCTCCACGTTATTAGTAACAGGCTTAACAATCACTTCCTGTTCAAATGATGATATGCCCGTTCAAGACCAAACTACTAATTATACTGTTCCAGCCACTTATACTTTTGAAAGAAGCAGCAACACTACAGTGGACTTTTCAGGACAAAGCAGTCGTTTACTAATGCTTGAAGAAATAGGAACTATAATCAAAACTGCTGCTACTAATGGAACCCAAGCTAGTCAATCAGTTTTGACCCAAATGTACTCTAACACCAACAACGCTTTTTCGAATACCGCTTTAAACACGACAGGTAAACAATTAAAAGATAAGACTGCCGCTTCTAAAGACTACTTTCAATTATTCCTTGGTGGCGGTACAACTCTTGAAAAAGTGAGTGTTCAATCGTTCTTTGAAACTCAATTAACTTTAGCAAATAAAGCCAGTCTGGGCGCAACGGCATCAGCAGGTATGACAGGTTCTTATCTTGATGGTACCAGCAAAAGATTATTTGCTGCCAATGGGTTAGAACCACAACAAGTCTTCTTAAAAGGGATGATGGGTGCCTCTTTTATGGATCAAATTGTCAATAACTATTTAAGCAAGAACAAATTAGACGAAGGAACAAATAGAATAAACAACACTAATAAGGTTCTGGAAGATAGTAAAACCTATACTACAATGGAACATACTTGGGATGAAGCATATGGTTACATATATGGTGCGGATGGTACAAAATTCTGGAGTGATTATATTGACGAAGTAAATGCAGATGTTGATTTCAAAACCTTAAAAGCAGTTATCAACTTAGCTTTTCGTACCGGTAGAGCAGCAATTGTAGCCAATGATTATGCTACTCGTGATACACAAATTGACATTATTAAAGCCAAAATAGCATTAGTACCAGCAGTTAGAGCCGTTTTTTATCTTCAAGAAGGAAAATCAAAATTAACTACAGATAAAGGTGCTAAAGCTTTTCATGCCCTTTCAGAAGCATACGGTTTCATAATTTCATTACGATACACTAACAAACCAGGTACAAACAACCCTTATTTTACGAAAGCAGAAGTTGATGCTATGTTAGCCAATATGGTCAGTGGGACAAATGGACTATGGGACATTGACACCCTTGGAGCAAAATTAGACACTATATCAGTTCAAATCGCTACTAAATTTGGCTTTACAGTGACACAAGCCGCAACGGTAAATTAATTTAGAATTAATCCAAATAAGTACAATTCATTTTGTATTTTTGCAAAAAATTTTTTAAAATGAAGAAACTATTCATCTTTTTTAGTGCTTTACTTACTGTCGTAGCTTGTTCTTCAAGTGATAGTAGCGAAGCTGGCATAGACGGTAATAATTACAACAGAACCTTACTTTTGACAAACTGGGCAGACAACATTATTATCCCTAGTTATGTTAATTACAAAGTTAAAGTAGAGGTATTAGCTACGAACATCAATACGTTCAATAGTGCTCCTACTGAAATTAACCTTCAAGCGCTAAGAGCCTCATGGATTGAAGCCTATAAAGCGTATCAATATGTTGCCATTTACAATTTTGGTAAATCAGAGGAGCTTTACTTAAAAGAGACTGCTAACACCTACCCTACTAATGCATCTGGCATAGAGGCTAATGTTACTACAGGTGGATATAATCTGGCCTTATTATCACAGTTTGACAAGCAAGGTTTCCCTGCTTTGGATTATTTGATCAATGGATTAAATACTACTGACGCGTTAATCGTCACTCGCTATACTACTAATGTAAATGCTGCAAAATATAAAAAGTACTTAACAGATGTTGTTATGCGCTTAAAATCAAGTGCAGACATTGTAGTTGCGGACTGGAATTCAGGCTATAGAAATAGTTATATTGCTAATAGTGGTACCTCTGTAGGTAGCTCAGTAAACACTACTACAAATAACTTTGTAAAGAATTTAGAGAAAAATGTTCGTTCAGGAAAACTTGGAATTCCTGCAGGACTTTTCTCAGGTGGCGTAAAATATCCTGAGAAAGTAGAAGCTTTTTATAAAAATGATCTTTCAAAAGAGTTATTAAACACTGCCGTAAAAGCTTCTCAAGATTTCTTCAACGGAAAACATTTTAATAGTACAGCAACTGGCGAAGGTTTAGGTTCTTATCTTGATTACCTTAAAACAATCCGTAACGGAGAGCAACTCAGTAGCATCATAAACAAACAATATGCAACTATTTTTACTGCGAATGCCACTCTAAACAATAATTTTTCAAACCAAGTTAATACTGATAATGCTAAAATGATCTTAGCTTACGATGCGTTACAGCAAAATGTAATCTACACTAAACTAGACATGATGCAAGCTTTGAACATTACTATTGACTACATTGATAGCGATGGTGATTGATTATGAATAAGCAAATCCAAAAATATCTGAATACCTATTCACATGCCTCGACGCTAGCTTTTTTCAGGCTAGCGTTTGGCTTAATGATGTTGTTTAGTTTAATTCGTTTTGCCAGTTACGGATGGATTAAGAAGTTTTATATTGATCCGCAATTTCATTTTACTTATTATGGATTTCAATGGGTAAAACCCATAGGAAACTATACCTATTTACTTTTTATCATTGCCGGACTTGCTGCTTTTTTTATCGCAATAGGGTACAAATACAAATGGGCGGCTTTTGCCTTTTTCTTGAGTTTTACCTACATAGAACTTATGGACAAAACCACCTATCTGAATCATTATTATTTCATCACTATAATCAGTTTTGTATTGGTGTTTTTACCAGCAAACTGTTATTTTTCGGTCGACGCATATACCAAGGAAAAAATACGATTCCAGAAAATACCACGATGGAATATTGATATTCTAAAATTACTACTGGCTATTGTCTATTTCTATGCTGGTTTAGCAAAACTGAACTCGGACTGGCTATTGGAAGCGATGCCTCTTAAAGTTTGGTTACCCAACAATTCTAATCTGCCATTAATAGGCACATTATTAAATGAAAACTGGGTACATTATGTTTTTAGCTGGACTGGAGCCATCTACGATCTTGGCATTGTTTTTTTATTACTTTACAAAAGAACCCGCCTATTCGGTTTTATCTTAGTTGTTGTATTTCATATTTTAACTAAAATATTATTCCCAATTGGAGTGTTCCCTTATATAATGATTATCAGCTCCTTAATTTTCTTTGATGCCAGTTTCCATAAAAGCGCCTTATCTCTTTTAGGAAAATGTTGTTCTATTCCCTTATTATTATTCGAAAACGGAAAAGAAAAAGTACAACACTATAACTCGGTATATAAAACCAAAATACTATTTATAAGCTGCTTTATTGCGTTTCAGCTATTGTTTCCATTTCGCTATTTATGCTACCCAAATGAGTTGTTTTGGACCGAAGAAGGTTTCCGATTCTCTTGGCGCGTTATGTTGATGGAAAAAGCGGGATATGCAACATTTAAAGTTAAAGATGCTCTTACTAAGAAAGAAATCACCATCAACAACAGTCACTTTTTGACTACATTTCAAGAAAAACAAATGGCGTTCCAGCCTGATTTCATTTTGGAATATGCCCATTATTTACATGAACATTACAAAAAACAAGGATTTACTAATCCAGAAGTTTACGTAGAAAGCTACGTAGCGCTGAACGGAAGATTAAGCCAAAAATACATAGACCCAAAAACGAACCTAATAAACGAAAATGAAAATTTCAAACACAAAACTTGGATACTGCCTTTCAACGACACAATTAAGGGGTTTTAGTGTCTTCTTTCTCTTATTGTTTTCTTTAGGTAGTATAGCCCAAAATAAAATTGCAGGTGTGATTACCGATGGAGACGGACAAAAATTAACGACTGTAGAAGTCTACAATAAGACAACCAACATCAAAGTATTTACCGATGCTGCTGGCGCTTTTGAATTTGATTTAAAAAAATCAGGAAGCTTCGATTTTGTTTTCTTCAAAGAAGGCTACTCCATTGTAGAACAAAACAACATTACAACCGGCAGCACCCTAACGATTGCGCTGAAGAAAATCATAAACCTATCTGAAGTAATCATTAGGAAGCAAAATGCTAAAATATTTGCGCTCCATAAACTGAAAGATATTGAAGGAACTGCAATCTACGCTGGTAAAAAGACCGAAGTCGTATCTGTAAATAAATTGACAGCTAATAAAGCAACCAATAATGCCCGACAAATATTTGCTCAAGTAGTTGGGCTGACAATTAACGAAAGTTCCGATGGGGGATTGCAACTCAGCATAGGCGGCCGCGGCTTAGACCCTAACAGAACTTCAAATTTTAATACTCGTCAAAACGGTTACGATATTAGCGCCGATGTTTTAGGGTATCCTGAAAGTTATTATGCCACTCCTACCGAAGCTTTAGAAGAAATACAAGTAATTCGTGGAGCCGCCTCTTTGCAATACGGTACACAATTTGGAGGATTAGTGAACTTTAAGATAAAATCACCGACTAAAAAACCTTTTGAATTTACATCTAGAAACACCATAGGTTCTTACGGTTTGTTTACCAATTTCACATCTGTTAGTGGAACAAACAAAAAATTCAGTTACTACAGTTTTTACAATTACAAACAAGGAAATGGTTTTAGACCCAACTCCGATTTTGAAAGCAAAAATTATTTTGCCAATTTGAACTATCAATTGAATGACAAAACTTCTTTGCATTTTGATTATACTTATTTTAATTACCTAGCACAACAGGCAGGCGGATTAACGGATGTCATGTTCAACCAAAACCCGACACAGAGCAATAGATCTAGAAACTGGTTTGCAGTAGATTGGAATTTATTTGCCTTAAAATTAGAGCATAAATTCAATAACGATGCTGATTTCTCTTTACAGTTATTTGGCTTAAATGCTAATAGAAAATCGATAGGATATCGCTCAAACCGTGTTTCAAGTCCTGATACAGAGAGAACTATTAGGGATTTAATTGTAGGGGATTTTGTGAACTGGGGAGCCGAAGCCCGTTATTTAAAACGATACAACATAAATGACAACAGAAGCGCCTTTTTAATTGGAGCCAAATACTACCAATCGCAAAACACCGGACTGCAAGGGCCAGGAAGCTCGGGTAGTGATGCCAATTTTAATTTGGCTAACAACGAATTCCCTTTTTATGCCAATCAATCGGATTATACGTTCCCAAACTTAAATTTTGCTGTTTTTGGAGAGAATATTTTCAAAATCACTTCAAACTTTTCTATTACCCCCGGTTTTAGATTTGAAAAAATACGCACCCAAGCAGAAGGGTATTACCGAAAAATAAACCTGGACTTAGCCGGAAATGTAATCCTTGATGAAAACCAGCAAGAGAATAATGTCAAAGACAGGAATTTTGTATTATTAGGTGTTGGATTGAGCTACAAACCGCAGAACCAAATTGAGTTATACGGAAATGTGTCTCAAAATTACCGTTCAGTGACTTTTAATGATATCCGTACCGTTAGTCCAAGTAGCGTAATTGACCCCAACATATCCGATGAAAAAGGATTTACTTCAGACATTGGTATACGTGGACAATTGGGAGACAAAGTAACCTTTGACGCTAGTGTCTACGGTTTATATTACAATGATAAGATTGGGGAGTATGAAACCCGTAACCCAAATGGATCTGCTGCTGTAGTTCGTTACCGTTCGAATATTGGTACGGCAGTCACCTATGGTTTTGAAACCATGTTTGACTGGAGTTTAAACAGAACTTTTTTTGAACAAAAAGAAAACTTTATCTGGAATATCTTCTCTAACATTGCATTAACCGACTCACAATATTTAAAATCAGATGCTCCTAATATAGAAGGCAAAAAAGTGGAATTTGTACCTCTTTTTAACATTAAAACAGGAACGGGAATTGGCTATAAAAACTTTATGTCTAGTCTGCAACTTACATATGTCTCCTCTCAATTTACAGAAGCTAGCAACAGCAAAATAGATAACAACGACAATACCTACGGGATATTTGGAGAAATTCCTTCTTATTATGTAGCCGATTTTTCAGCCTCATACAAGTGGAAAAAATGGAAACTGGAAGCGGGTGTAACTAACTTTACCAACAATAGCTATTTCACGAGAAGAGCTACCGGATATCCAGGACCAGGAATAATCCCCTCGGACACAAGGACATTTTATACTACACTAGAGTTTGTATTTTAAAGGATCGAAGAAGTCATAAAATTCAAAACCATTTAGAAATTAAGTACTAAATCTTAATTTCTAAATGGTTTTTTTTTAATAGTAACAAAAGTATAATTTTAGCTTTTACGAAAGCAAAAAAACTACTTCCCTAACTCTTTGTCAATAATTAGTTTGATGAAAAACTTCGTCAGTTCGAGTGATGCACCGCGGCGAATTGTATCGAGAACAAAAAAGTTTTATCAAAAACGGTTCTCGATACTTTTTTTTGTGGATTCCTTTCGACAAAAAACACTCGAACTGACGTTTATAATAATTAGATTCAACATGTTAATTCCCTATATTTTTATGCAGCATCTTAAAATAATCAAACGCTTTTAAAAGTCGGCTTCCATACCAAGAGAACATTTCCCCATCTACTATAAATGTTTGTGCCTTGTTTGTATATTGCTCTATTTCATATCCATCCTCTTTCTTAAACGGAAAAGGCTCTGAGGAAAGAAAAACAATTTCAGGATCTCCTTCTGTCTTCATTTTATCTAGTTCGATCTCAGGGTAACGTCCCGGAGTTTCGGGATTATTGTCATATATATTTTTGAAGTGATTTAGCTTTAACAACTCATTGATAAAATTATCGGAGCCGGCAACCATGTAGGGATTTTTCCAAATGAAGTAAGCTACCTTTTTTAAGGGTTTGTCTTTAATAAAATTTTTAAAATCACTCAAGGCATAAGCCAATTTATCATTCCATTTCTGCGCTTCGGTTCTACAGTTAAAAAGTTGACCAAAATCAGAAATTATTTGGAAATTATCTTCGATAGTAATGATGTTGGTCACCCAAACCGGGCAAATCTCACTCAGTCTTTCAACAATTTCTTGAGTGTTTTCTTCCTTATTGCAAATGATAATATCGGGTTCGAGCAAACGGATTTTTTCGTAATGAACTTTTTTGGTACCGCCAACACGCTTTTTAGTTGATCTAAAATGGTAGGGATGCACACAAAATTTAGTTATACCAATAATTTTAGCTTCCTGACCCAAATCATACAATAATTCCGTTTGAGAAGGAACTAAAGAAATAATACGCTGAGGCGAAGTTTCAAAAGTATGAGCTGTTCCGAGCTGGTCGATTAGTGTTTTCATAATGTATAATTTAACCACAAAGATTTTTCCTTAACCCCAAGGATTCTCTTAACCACAATGTTCACAAAGGTTTCACAAGGATCGCAAAAGTTTTAACCATTTAGACGTTAAAACAAATTAAGGTTTTATCAACTTAACCACAAAGTACGCAAAGTTTTACGCAAAGACACAACTTTTTTTTTATGATTCTATGTGTTTCATTTTTTTAAACCGCAAAGCATCCAAGGCTTATTACTTGACAATACCCTAAATAAAACATAATTCCTTACTAGTTCAAATCTAAAGGTTAGACAACTTCAGACAAAATTAGCTCCATTTTCTTTTGCATTTTCAACGCTTCTGCTCTTGCTTTTTCGGCAAAATCAGTACCGTTTGAAGCGTAGATAATTCCCCTAGAAGAATTAATAAGTAATCCCACATTGGCATTCATTCCGTATTTACAAACTTCAGATAAACTTCCTCCCTGCGCTCCTACTCCGGGAACAAGCAAGAAACTGTCTGGAACAATCTTACGAATTTCAGTGAAATATTCTGCTTTGGTTGCACCCACGACATACATCAGGTTCTCCGAGTTCTTCCAAGTTTTCGACGTTTCCAGAACGTGCTTGTACAATTCCTTTCCATCCACAGCCAACGTTTGGAAGTCAAAAGCGCCTTCATTTGACGTTAAGGCCAGCATTATAGTATGTTTGTTTTTAAAGGCCAAAAACGGCTCCACTGAATCTTTCCCCATGTACGGAGCAACGGTAACCGAATCGAAGTTTAAATCTTCAAAAAAAGCTTTGGCATACATCGAGGAGGTATTTCCTATGTCACCACGTTTTGCATCGGCAATGGTGAAAATAGCTGGATACGTCTCGTTGATATAATTGATTGTTTTTTGTAACGACATCCAGCCTTTAATCCCATACGCTTCATAGAAAGCCGTATTGGGTTTATAGGAAACACATAAATCATGAGTCGCATCAATTATCGCTTTGTTGAATTCAAAAATCGGATCTTCTAGTTCTAAAAGATGTTTTGGCATTTTATCTAGATCAACATCTAACCCTACCGCCAGAAATGATTTCTTTATTTTGATTTGCTCAATAAGTTGTTGTGTCGTCATGGTACTTTATTTAACAGTAAAGTTCGCAAAGTTTTTCGCAAAGTTCACAATGTTCTCTCTTTTTTGCCCTTATTATCAAGGAATTAAATTCTAATTGATAAAAAAATACCACACTAAATAATTTAGCGTGGTATCTTTATTCTATCTTCTTAGCTCTTGCATCTATTTTCTTAAAAAACTTCGCTAGCTTCTTTTAATTTTTCCATGTTGTTTACTAATGCTAGTTCATCAACAATTTTCTGAATATCACCATTCATGATATTTCCTAGATCATAAAGCGTCAAACCTACTCTGTGATCCGTTACACGACCCTGCGCATAATTGTAAGTACGTATTTTGTTAGAACGGTCACCAGAACTTACTTGAGACGTACGTTTTGTAGCATCTTCAGCCTGTTTTTTGGCTAATTCTTGTTCGTATAAACGAGAACGCAATACACCAAACGCTTTGTCTTTATTCTTATGTTGTGATTTTTGATCCTGACATTGCGCTACTAAACCAGTTGGAATGTGCGTCAAACGTACTGCTGATTTGGTAGTATTTACTGATTGTCCACCTGGTCCTGAAGAACAGAAAAAATCTACCCTCACATCATTCATATCGATTTGTACGTCGAATTCCTCCGCTTCCGGAAGCACCATGACAGTCGCTGCTGATGTGTGAACACGTCCTTGTGTTTCCGTTTGAGGAACACGTTGCACACGGTGAACACCCGCTTCAAACTTCAAAGTTCCATATACATCTTCACCGCTAACTTCAAAAATCACCTCTTTAAATCCTCCTGAAGTTCCTTCATTCATATCAACAACCGAAGTTCTCCAGCCTCTGTTTTCACAATATTTAGTGTACATACGGTATAAATCCCCTGCAAAAATACTCGCTTCATCCCCACCAGTACCGGCACGAATTTCCATCATCACATTTTTGGCGTCTTCTGGGTCTTTCGGGATCAACATAAATTTGATTTCTTCCTCCAGTTCCGGTAACCTTTCTTTTGCCTCGTCAAGTTGCATTTTGGCCATTTCGGTCATATCTGCATCACTATTGTCGGCTATGATTTCGTTTGCTTCTTCAATATTAGCCATGATAAGCACGTATTCATCACGCTTTTCTGCTAATGCTTTCAAAGTTTTATACTCTTGATTCAATTGCACATAACGCTTCTGATCAGAGATTACATCCGGCTGGATGATCAAATCCGATATCTCATCGAAACGTTGTTTTACTATTTGAAGTCTATCTAACATATTCTTAGTCCTTATATTTGGAGTGCAAAATTACGAAAAATAGTTTACAGTTAACTCTAGTTTCCTGACAGTTTTTTTTGGAGCCTTTTACAGCTAACCGCTCTATCTTTTTATCTGCACAAAAGCGGATAAAAAAAGATGCCACTACTATCAGGGGATAAAAAATTAACGCTTAAAAAACACACTTACGGTTTCTCGTAAAGTTGTTAGATTAAAACAATTTACATTTGAAAAACTGAATTTATTTTAATCAGCGTTTTCGGGAGAAAGTTATATATTTGATAATAACCAACAAAGGAAGTTTATCAGACAAAGCAACCCCATTTAGGGATGATAGGTTTGATAACGTCAGGCTTATTTACAAATTAGCAGCAAGTCTGGAAAACCGAAAATTGAATATAACCTAATATTAAAAGGATGAAAAACACAGATATTGAGCTTGAATTTTCAACAGACAAATCAAAACTTGATATTGGATTAATTCATGAGTTTCTGACAAATTCATATTGGGCAAAAGGAAGAACAATTGAGGCGGTAAAAAAATCAATTGAAAATTCATTTTGTTTCGGAATATATTTAAACACCCAACAAATTGGATTTGCAAGGGTTTTGTCGGACAATGTTTTCGCATATGTAACCGACTTGTTTATAATTGAGACATATCGAGGAAAAGGATTTTCCAAAGTGCTTCTAGAGAAAATGCTGTCACATCAAGAACTCGCCGAGATCGAACTATGGTTTTTAGCGACTAAAGATTCACAAATTTTATATAAAAAATTCGGTTTTACAATGATATCTAATCCTGAAATGTATATGATTCGAGGGAAGAATAGTAGCAAATCGAAATGGTATATAAGCCCAGATGCTAATAGCAGTTTGTAACAACTGCGAAGCTGGTACTTCTCCCAAATTTTCTGCGAAAATTAAAAAAGGGTTTTGTACTTGGAATAATCAGTTATTAATCATCGCAGCTGATACAAGCTGCGGAACATTGTAGAGCATAAAAAAAATCGAAAACATAATAACTTTTTACGTAGAACTTAAAAAATATGAAACAAATTACAATTGGAAATTTAACTTTCTCAAAAAAAGCAATTCACACAATTACATTTGCACTTTTTTGTACCGGAATTTTAATTGGAGCTTTAACTGCTCATCGCATTAAAACAGAAACAAATTTCAATTTTGGATTACTCGTGATTTTCAGTATTCCGATTTGGCTGATATTGAAATCTAAATTAAAAACTGAAATAATTAAAAAGATATAATAAATTTTCTCGTTACAAAAGATAACTTTAGCTGAACTAAATCTGAAAATACTTGGGTTGAAAATAAACCAGTTTAGCCAAACTCAACGTAAAAAACCCCTGCTCTGCGCAGTCTCCTGACTTCGTAGCCACTCCAATAATCGACAAGGAAAAATAAAGTTTATTACAGTTAGAGCGGCGTATAGCTATTAGTAAGATCCAAACTTAATTTAAAAAACAAGACTTAAACTACCCGACCAACCTTAGCAAAAGAGCTAGGGCTATTTACGATCTTTTTTCATAATTTTGCAGCTTCATTGTAATACAATTCAATCTCAAAATAGCTATGTATAAAAAAATCGTTTTCCTGTTGGCACTTACCACTTTCATTTCTTGTAAAAAAACAGATTCAGGTTCAGATTCAGATGAATCCGATAAAAATGAAAAGGATAAAATCAAAACAGCGCATTGGCTCCTAGGTCAATGGGAAGCTCAGTCTGGTGGTGGAACGCTTACTGAAACTTGGAAAAAAGCAAATGACAGTACCTATAACGGGCAGACTTATTTCATGAAAGGAACAGATACAATCCACACTGAAAAGATCCTGCTGCAACAAGTCGAAGACCAATTAAGCTATAACACAGCTATAAGAGGTCAAAATGACGATGAACCAGTACCCTTTACACTTACGGATAGAAACGCTACGCAACTTGTTTTTGAAAATATAAAGCATAACTATCCGCAAAAAATTAGCTACACGCGGATTTCTAAAGATAGTATGGTGACTGAAATATCAGGCATGCAATCAGGAAAACTGAGTTCTGAAAAATATATTATGCTTAGAACTAAGTAAGCAACTACTACACGCTATAAAAACGGCCTCGCTTGAATACAGCGGGGCCTTTTTTTTATAATCGACCGTCAAAAAGAAAGGTTCTTTAGCATAAAATTAGGAATGGCCTTTCACTCAATCTAGTAATTATCAATTATCCAACGGTCATACTAATACAACCAGGAAAACCTTAAAACACGTATTGAAATAAGTTATTTCAAAACTAATGCATAGCTAATATATTATTTTAAATTTTATTATTTTCTTACTGCTTCTTTCAAAATCCAAGTAGACCTTTCCCTACAAAATTTATGTTTTTTTATGAATTATTTACAATTGTTATTTTTGTAGAGTCTTAATAGTGAGCTATATTTACCCTCTCAAATAAAAACTATAAAAAATGAAATACGATACTATACTAGAAACCATTGGCCATACTCCCCACGTAAAAATCAATCGGTTGTTTGGACCTAACCATAATGTTTGGATTAAATTAGAAAGAGCGAATCCTGGCGCTAGCATAAAAGACAGAATCGCTTTGTCCATGATTGAAGACGCTGAGAAAAAAGGATTACTGAAAAAAGACAGCGTTATTATCGAAGCGACCTCGGGAAATACCGGAATTGGTTTAGCAATGGTAGCAGCGGTAAAAGGCTACCGATTGATTTTGGTAATGCCAGAATCCATGTCCGTAGAAAGAAGACGATTAATGAGTATTTATGGTGCCGAATTCGTATTAACACCACGCGAGAAAGGAATGAACGGAGCCATAGCAAAAGCGAAAGAACTGTCTGAAGAGCTACCTAATGCATGGTTACCGCTTCAATTTGACAATCCGGCCAACATTGAAATTCACAAAACAACGACCGCAGAAGAAATCATAAAAGACTTTCCTGATGGTTTAGATTACATGATTACGGGTGTAGGAACAGGTGGCCATATCACCGGTTGTGCTGAAATTCTGAAACAACATTACCCAAATCTTAAAGTTTTTGCCGTAGAGCCAGAGGCCTCCCCAGTTATTAGTGGTGGTGCTCCCGGCCCCCATCCTCTTCAAGGAATTGGCGCAGGATTTATCCCAACCAATTTATATACAGAACTTCTGGATGGAGCCATACAAGTGAGTAAAGACGAAGCTTTCGACTATACTCGAAGAGCAGCCAGAGAGGAAGGAATGCTAGTTGGAATCTCTTCTGGTGCTTCCTTAGCAGCGGTCGCAAAAAAACTTTCTGAAATTCCTGAAAATGCTAAAGTACTGACTTTTTGCTACGACACTGGAGAACACTATTTGAGTGTAGAAGGTCTTTTTGAATAATAACACCTTTCAAAAAAGTACTAATAAACAAGAAACCGATTTGTGAACGCAAGTCGGTTTTTTATGTCTTTTTTCTTGGACATGTCCCCGCTTCCACTATCGTTACATCAGGGTCAGGCTGTACGCTACAATCTTTGTTGCACTACGTTTCACAAAGGATTTATACTGCCATCCTTCATGCGAAACAGTCCCTAACCTGACATGAGCTTTCAAAACAAAACACACCAATTCTCTTCAAACGATTGTATTAAAACAAGAGAGTAGAAATATGAAGTTACCATTCCGATGAAAGGGCCAACCGACAATAGGTCGTAGCCTTCCTTCTTTTGGAAATAAAAGAATTATAGCTCATTTTTGAAAACGAGAAACCTAGTTTCCTAAAGATAAGTCGTGCTACGAACTGAATAAAAAAAGTTCTACACTTTAAAGGAACGTGCTTACTTGAACACAGCAAATTCTTGTTTTTTATTGAGAAAAAGTGAAGCTAACCCAACAAGTTACTATTCGATTCACTACCACATTTGCAAACAAAAATCTCCCTTAATTAGTTGCAAATAAAATAACGTATATTTGAATAGTAAGTCATCTGATATAAAATAGTGTCGGCTAGTGTGAGTTTTATTTAGAAACTTGAACGTTAGTGCAAGTAAGGAATGGTTGCGCAACAGCGAAGCAATCTAACCTATTATTGGCCGACCCTGATTGTAGTACTTTGAAAAAGAACTTTAAAAAGTACATACCGAGATTAGAAATTCTTATTTCACTATGTTTTACCACAGAAAAGTACCACTAGAAAATTATAATTAAGGCATATCGATTTGAAACAAATGAAAGTAATAATAATCTAAAAAAGCTTTATGAAATCTAAAGATAAAGACCAAGAGAAGCATCAAGAGGAATTAGAGAAAACATCAGAAGAAATAGATAGTGTCGATGAGCATCGCGATATTTTAAGCCGTGTTATTCGCGAAGGTGAAGAGATATTCAAAATAAATAACAGGGCTATAACGCTCAGTGCTATAATTGCGGGACTCGAAATAGGCTTCAGTTATTTCTTAATATGTAGTCTTTATTACTTATTGTCTGGAACAATTGCTGAAAACACAATTTTCAAACTTTTTAGCTTGGTCTATCCCATAGGATTCATTCTTGTCGTTTTAGGGAAGTCGGCACTTTTTACGGAGCAAACATCCGTTTTAACCATTCCCGTATTGAATAGGCAACGCACGATCTGGGAGTTACTGCGAGTTTGGGGATTGGTTATTCTGGGCAACCTAGTTGGAGGTATTTTGTTTACCCTATTTATAAGTCTGCTTGCACCACATTTAAACTTATTCACTCATGAAACAATGTTGAAAATAGGGAGTCATGTAATTCACTATGATGCTTGGGTTCTTTTTTTAAGTGCAATAGTTGCTGGCTGGCTAATGGGTTTATTAAACTGGTTAATAAACAGCGTCAAAAGCTCACTAACTCGTATTTTTCTCATTTTCATGATAACTGGTGTCATCGGTTTTGGAGGTTTTCACCACAGTATCGTTGGTAATATTGAGGTTTTTGGCGCTTTTTTACATTCAAGTACAATTACACTTTTAGACTACCTAACGTTTCTGTCTTTAGCCTTAGTTGGAAATGCCATCGGCGGCGCCGTAGTAGTGGGACTTTTCAAGTACAGAATTTTCGAATCAAATAGTATGAAATAAAACTACTACTCACTCTAATAAGTCATCGATCATAAGTTTTATGATTGCTCTGCCAATTAACTGAGATCACAATAAAAAATGTAGATTGAAAACGAAAATGGGTCATAGCTTATTAGGGTTCGCAACATATCCTACTAATACTATTTTCATTTTCGAAAATACTTTCGGCTACCACGATATACACCTTTTAGTCACCGACGTAAAAACAAGACTAAGTCCCAAAAAATTCGAGTCTTAGCGTCTTCGCGGCAAAACCGTCACCGTTCATAACTCCTGAAGATTTCATTTCCATACCAACTTCTAAATTCCTAATTTGCGACTTCAAATCAATAGGAAAAATGAAGGTCTGTATTGCCGAAAAACCAAGTGTAGCAAGGGAAATCGCATCCGTTTTAGGAGCTAATACAAAACATGATGGCTATTATGAAGGCAACGGCTATGCTGTTACCTATACCTTTGGGCATTTGTGTACTTTAAAAGAACCTAACGATTACAAATCCTATTGGAAAAGTTGGGATTTAAACAACTTGCCAATGCTTCCCGAGAAATTTGAAACCAAAGTGGTGGAGAATTCGGGTATCCAAAAGCAATTCAAAATTATAAAAAGTTTATTTGACAAAGCCGAGTTAGTCATCAACTGTGGGGATGCGGGGCAAGAAGGAGAGCTAATACAGCGCTGGGTGATGAATGAAGCCAATTATAAAGGTGAAGTACAGCGCCTGTGGATTTCTTCCTTAACCACCGAAGCCATTAGAGAGGGTTTTGAAAACTTAAAACCATCTGCCAACTACGATAATTTATACTATGCCGGATTTTCCAGAGCTATTGGAGACTGGTTATTGGGGATGAATGCGACTCGTTTGTACACTGTAAAACATGGTGGGTACAAACAAGTGCTGTCTATTGGACGGGTGCAAACCCCTACACTAGCAATGGTTGTGGATCGCTTCAAAGAAATCGAAAATTTTAAACCGCAACCCTACTGGGAGTTGCAGACGTTATATAGAGACACTCTTTTTAGTTATGAAGAAGGTCGTTTTTTGAAAAAGGAAGATGGAGAACTATTAGCCAATAAAGTCAAGGAAAGTGATTTCGAAATTATCTCTATCGAAAAAAAGAAAGGGAATGAGTTTGCGCCAAAGCTTTTCGATCTAACGGGCTTACAGGTATATTGCAATACTAAATTTGGCTTTACAGCAGATGAAACCTTAAAAATTGTTCAAACTTTATATGAACAAAAAGTAGTTACTTATCCTAGAGTTGACACTACGTTTTTACCAAACGATGTCTATCCAAAAGTGCACGGTATTCTACAAAAGTTGACTAATTATGCTGTTTTAACCGAGCCGCTTTTAGGAAAGAAGATTAAAAAATCAAGTAAAGTATTCAATGATAAAAAAGTAACGGATCACCATGCAATTATACCTACGGGAATTCAAAGTAACTTACAATACAACCAGCAACAAGTCTATGATATTATCACGAAGCGTTTTATTGCTGTGTTTTATGACGATTGTTCGGTAGCCAATACTACAGTAATTGGAAAAGCGGCTGATGTAGCCTTCAAAACAACAGGTAAAGTAATCTTAAAAAAAGAATGGCGCGTTGTTTTTGAAAATCCAGATGCAAAAGAAAAAGAAGCAGATCTATTGCCCGACTTTGTTGAAGGTGAAAAAGGGCCACACCAACCCTCATTTTTAGAAAAGGAAACCAAAGCACCCAATCAGTTCACGGAGGCGACCTTATTACGTGCTATGGAAACTGCAGGAAAGCAGGTAGACGATGAGGATTTACGAGAATTGATGAAAGAAAATGGTATTGGACGACCATCAACGCGAGCGAATATTATTGAAACGCTTTTTAAACGTCAATACATCGTTAGAAACAAAAAACAGGTATTACCAACGCCTACCGGGATTCAACTGATTGACACCATTCAAAATGATATGGTGAAGTCGGCTGAATTGACAGGGTCCTGGGAAAAGCAATTGAAAGATATTGAAAAAGGAACCTTTACCGCCGCTGCGTTTATCAATAATATGAAACGCATGGTAGATGCTTTGGTGTATGAAGTACGAAGTGAAACCACGCGCGCCAATATTTCGCATGCAGGAAGTATTCAAAAACAAGAAGTCAAAGTCGAGAAAAAGAAAGTGGCAGGAATTGCATCTGAAGTTTGTCCTAAATGCAAAAAAGGGATGCTAATAAAGGGGAAATCAGCCTATGGCTGTAGCAATTATAAAGCAGGTTGTGATTTTGTATTGCCCTACACTTTCGCAGCCAAAAAAATATCAGAGAACCAGTACTTGCGGCTGCTTCAAAAAGGGTCCACGGTAAATTTAAAAGTCTTCGCAACTGATGCAGGTACCGTGGAAGGTTTGCTTCGTTTTGATGAAAATTTCAAACTTAAATTGGAGCCTAAAAAAATAGCCACTTCTACCCCATCAACAGAAAACAAAGCCAATTCAGAACCTTTGCCCTGTCCGAAATGTAAAAAAGGAACCGTAATCAAAGGCAATACTGCTTATGGATGCAGCGCCTATAAATCTGGATGTGATTTCAAAGTAACTTTTGACGTGGTCAGAGAAAAATTAAAAGACCAAAAACCCACTAAAGAACTCGTTTATACTATTTTGAAAGAAAATAACTAAAAAAGTGGAAAGCTCTTTCTAAATTTCGAGTACTACGAAATTAGCAAAGCAATACAAAACTTAAAAAAACCAGACACGATTCTAAAAGGATTTTCCACCTCATTCATAACAAATAGTACATGCTACTTGACCATTTTTTTATTTGATAATAGACTATTTTCGCAAGCACAAATCCGACACCTACAATGAAAAAAAAGACTTTCAGAAATTTACATAGAGATTTAGGTTACTTCTATATTGGACTTATTGTTTCCTTTGCCTTGTCCGGGCTAATGATGAACCACCGCGACATGTGGCATCCTGAAAAATATACTACGGAGACCAAAGCCATTCAAGTACAACTGCCGGAAGAAAGCGGAATTAATGAAGAATTTGCTAAAGATTTAGCCAAGAAACTGGGGGTTGACGATAAAATGAGACGTCAGACGATTAAAGAAGGTACTTTTAAAATATCATTTGAAAACAATGATGTTGAAATAGACATGAAAACCGGGAAAGGCGAAATCGTTTCTTTCATAAAAACGCCTATCATCAGTCAGGCCATGAGTTTGCACAAAAACACTTCTAATTTCTGGATTTATTATTCTGATATTTTTGCCCTGAGTTTAATTACGATTGCATTAACGGGGACTATAATGGTAAAAGCCGGAAAGTTCAGCTTTAAAGAACGAGGATGGAAACTGGCCTTGGCAGGAGTTTTATTTCCATTGATCTTCTTGTTTCTATTGGCTTAAAAAGATTAAACAAGGCATAAAAAATCCCAGTTCTGAAAATTTTCAGAACTGGGATTTTTTTATAAAGAAAATACTAAATTTATTTCAGTCCGGCCAAACTCTGCTCAATCGTAGTGATTTTTGCCAGAGCATCAGCTTGTTTTTGTTTTTCGTTTGCCAATACTTTTTCTGGCGCACCAGCTACAAATTTTTCGTTTGCCAGTTTAGATTCCACAGACTTTAAAAATCCTTTTGTGTACGCTAATTCTGTCGTCAGTTTAGCAATTTCTTCTTCGACGTTAATATTTCCAGTAATCGGAATAAAATATTCATTTGATTTTACTCTAAACGACAAAGCACCATCCACTTTCTCAGAAACATATTCCAATGCGGTAATGTTACCTAATTTGGTTACAACCGAATCAAAATAAGTAGAAGCAGAATCGTTATTAATCGCTTTTAGCTCAATTGTATCTTTAAAAGGGATATTCTTGTCTTTACGAATGGTTCTAATTCCAGAAATCACTTCTGCAGCGTTTTCAAAATCGGAAATTAGAGTCGCATTAAAAGGTTTCAATTCTGGCCATGCTGACACAATTAACGCCTCTTCAGGAGTTCTCTCTGCCAATATCTGCCAGATCTCCTCCGTCAAGAATGGCATAAATGGATGCAATACTTTTAAGTTGTTTTCAAGCATTTCGATCGCTTTCGCAAAAGTTTTGCTGTCAATAGGCTGTTGGTACGCCGGTTTTATCATTTCCAAGAACCAAGAGCAGAAATCGTCCCATACTAATTTGTAAGTTCCCATTAAAGCTTCTGATATTCTGTATTTTTCAAAATTATCTTCGATTTCCAAAAGGGTTTGTTGCAACTTCGCCTCATACCATTCGATAGCCACCTTTGAAGATTCCGGTTGTGGTATCGTCTCTGAAACTTCCCATCCTTTTATCAATTTGAAAGCATTCCATATCTTATTGGTAAACCCTTTACCCTGGTTGCATAATTCTTCGTCAAACATGATATCATTTCCTGCAGAAGCGCTTAACAGCAATCCTACACGAACTCCATCAGCACCGAATTTTTCAATCAAATCTAACGGGTCTGGCGAATTACCCAATGATTTAGACATTTTACGTCTTTGTTTGTCCCTAACCAATCCCGTTAAATACACATTCGTAAATGGTTTTTTACCGGTATATTCATAACCCGCGATAATCATTCTGGCTACCCAGAAAAACAAGATATCCGGTCCGGTCACTAAATCATTCGTTGGGTAATAGTATTTAAAATCTTCGTTTTCGGGATCTGTAATTCCGCCAAAAACAGACATTGGCCAAAGCCAAGAAGAAAACCAAGTATCCAAGGCATCAACATCTTGTCTAAGGTCAGAAGTGAGAAGTGAGAAGTTTCCAGTTTTATCTTTGGCTAAAGCCAGAGCGTCTTCTATATTTTCAGCAACGACAAAGTCCTCTTTTCCTTCTCCGTAGAAATAGGCAGGAATTTGTTGCCCCCACCACAATTGACGGGAAATATTCCAATCACGAATATTATTCAACCAATGTGCGTACGTATTTTCAAAACGTTTTGGATGCAATTTAACTTCGCCATCCTCTAAAACCGCTTTTATGGCAGGCTTTACTAAATCTTCCATTTTCAAGAACCACTGATCTGACAATCGGGGTTCGATAACCGCTTTAGTCCTTTCAGAAGTTCCCACTTTATTAAGGTAGGCCTCCGTTTTTGCCAAAGCTCCTGTAGTTTCCAGTTCTTTTGCGATTTCCTCACGAACTACAAAACGGTCTTTTCCTTGGTAGTGTAAACCAAAACTATTCATCGTTGCATCTTCATTGAAGATATCAATAATTTCAAGATTATGCTTCTCTCCCAAAGCCTTGTCATTCATGTCATGTGCCGGAGTAACTTTTAAACATCCCGTCCCGAATTCGATATCTACATATTCATCTTCAATAATAGGAATCACACGGCCATTAATAGGTACAATGGCGCTCTTTCCTTTTAAATGAGCAAAACGTTCATCATTTGGATTGATACAAATCGCACTATCCCCAAAAATAGTTTCTGGACGCGTCGTGGCAATGGTTAAGAAGTCTTCACTTCCTTCAATTTTATATTTTAGGAAATATAATTTCCCTTGTTGCTCTTCATAAATTACTTCCTCATCTGACAACGTCGTTTTAGCTTCTGGATCCCAATTGACCATTCTGTATCCTCTGTAAATCAACCCTTTGTTATATAAGTCAACAAAAGAATGGATCACTGAAGCGGACATATCTGGATCCATCGTGAACTTCGTTCTCTCCCAGTCGCAGGAAGCACCTAATTTTTTAAGTTGTTCTAAAATTACTCCCCCATATTTTTCAGTCCAATCCCAAGCATGAGCAAGAAATTCCTCGCGAGTTAAATCGTTTTTATTAATTCCTTCTGCTTTTAATTTAGCGACAACTTTCGCTTCGGTAGCTATAGAAGCATGATCCGTACCGGGAACCCAGCACGCATTAAATCCCTTTAAACGTGCTCTTCTAATCAAGACATCTTGAATAGTATTATTTAACATGTGTCCCATATGTAAAACTCCAGTCACATTTGGAGGAGGGATTACTATGGTATATGGGGTTCTATGGTCTGGTTCCGAATGAAAATAATTGTTTTTCATCCAGTAGTCATACCATTTATCTTCAATAGTCTTGGCGTCAAATTGTGCGGGAATTGTCATAAAAAGCAACTGTTAAAACCAAAATTAAACTTTGGTCTGATATTTGTAATTCGTACAGGGAACAAAAGTAAATAATTAAGTACACTATAAAAAGAGAAATAAAAATTTGTGCTTTAATTAAAACAAACTAAATTTACTTTATATCTATAACAAGATTATTATGAAAAAAATAGCAACAATAATAGCCGTCGTATTCTTTACCAGTATTGGATTTGCCCAGAACGGCGCTAAAATTGAATTTACAGCCGAAAACAACACCATCGATTACGGAACGATAACCAAAGCAAAAGATAATGGTATTCGAGTATTTGAATTTACCAATACTGGTACTACTCCCCTAATTATCTATGCCGTTCAATCGACAGCGAGTTCTACTGTGCTGTCAAAACAAACCGACACTGTTTTACCGGGAAAATCAAGTAAGATTGAAGTAAAGTACAACATGGCCGTAGGACCTATAAGAAAAACAATTACAGTGGAATCTAATGCTGTTAATTATGACGGCGGCAGAGTTCCTTTAAAAATTAAAGGCGAAGTAACCGATAATTAATACCTGGTCCTTTAAAAAACACAAAGCCTTTCTTGATAATTATTTCATGAAAGTCTTCGTTTTTTTTTTACAAAACATCTATAAGTTGAAATCTGAACTTCATTGGCTGACTGTCTCTTTTAATTTCTAAAATTATCCATTTCTCCTCTTTTGGTCTTAAAAGTGAATTAATTTTCTGTAATGTATACTTATAGGCAGCATTTTTATTAATGGAAATAATCACATCTCCCTTTTGTAAACCACTATTTGCTGCGGGTGAATTTTTTCGAATATTTGCTATTTCGAAAACAGGTTTTAATTGAAACTTATATTTAAAATTAGAGATATTTCTCTCCCTATTAGTGTCCGCATGGTCTACGGTTATAGGAAAGGTTTGCAGCTGGACTGTTTCCTTAACCCATTGCACGCCAGAATGCATAATTTCAATCCCGCTTTTATTATAAACAAACGGAGCAAAATACTGTCTGTTTTTCTTTAAATACAAAAATCCATTTGGGTAGTCAAAAATCACCGAAAATCTGCGTAAAATTTCACCTCCAAGAGAACCCACCCGATCGGGAACCATTTTTAAATGTCTTATCGAACTAGAATCCGGGAAAGCTACTATGGGCCTACTAAATTTAAAATCAGAAATTAAAAACGTCGCGATTCTCGCTCTTCTTCCCACTACATCACCGCTAAAACCTTTACCCAAATAATCCTCGAAATTATTTATCGGAACATTTATTTTATCAGAAACATCTTGAAATAGCCAAATCGCATCGCTGTTTCCAACATCTACAAGTAATTTCGTTGGAATAAGATCAGAATCAATAACTACATTTCCATTTACATACGGTTTTGACCCGTCAATAGTAATTGGAACTTTTTTATATTTCCTTTCTATCCTTTTTCTGTTTTTGCGGCTGTTTTCATAAAAAACAATCCTTTTCTTTTCATAGTTAATTTCCACTACACCATTTTTAAAAAAAGTAGATCCGATTATTCCATTTACTGGAATTCCAACGTGGGACGATAAATTAAAATCCTGATCAACAATAATATATAAAAGATGATTAATGGATTCCATACCCTCAACTTCGAGTAAATTCCCCACAGACTTCAATCCTTCAATCGCGTCTTCACTTCCTAAACCCCGCAACGTAATTTTTTCAATATTTTTAAGTCTAATTTCATTTTTATCTTCTAAACTGAACAAAATAGTCTCCTTTACCCCGGAATCCAATAAAAATGTTAATTCCACCCCATTGACATGTATCGGAATGAATACTAGGTTATTAATCAATTTAAAAGGAATCTTTACTTTGTTAACCTCTTTTTTAAATCGAAAACTACCCTGTGCCGAAATAGTAAGGGCATAAATGAAAAGGAAAAAAAATAAGATTCGATTTTTCATTAGAGGAGGTTTTCATAAAATTACTGAAAAAACAGAAGAATGTTGCACATTTAACAATAAATAGGCTTGCTAGCTTATTTAGTTCAAAAAAAAAATCGCAAATTTGCATTTCAACAATTACTATCATGCCAAAAATATCGAACAAGGGTACACAAATGCCTGAATCTCCAATACGTAAATTAGTCCCTTACTCCGAAATTGCAAAGAAAAAAGGGAACAAAGTATATCACTTGAATATCGGACAACCTGACATTAAGACACCTGAGGTGGCCATGAATGCGGTTAAGAATTTTGATATAAAAGTATTAGAATACAGCCATTCAGCTGGTTTTGAAAGTTACAGAACTAAATTATCTCAATTCTATACTAATCAGGGATTGCCAATCAATGTTGAAGACATTATCATTACAACAGGTGGATCAGAAGCTTTACTTTTTGCAATGGGAAGCACCATGGATCCGGGAGATGAGATCATCATCCCTGAACCATTTTACGCTAATTACAACGGTTTTTCCACTGCATCTGGAGTCGATGTAGTCCCAGTTATTTCATCGATTGACACTGGTTTTGCATTACCTGCAATAGCTGATTTCGAAAAACTAATTACGCCAAAAACAAAAGCAATCCTTATATGCAATCCAGGAAACCCAACGGGTTATTTGTATTCGAAAGAGGAAATGATGCAGCTAGCTGAATTGGTAAAAAAACACGACCTGTTCTTAATAGCTGATGAAGTTTACAGAGAATTTACTTATGACGGAGACATCCATTATTCTGTAATGAATATTCCTGGACTAGAAGAAAATGCTATCATGATTGACTCTGTATCGAAAAGATACAGTATGTGCGGTGCAAGAGTTGGTTGTATTGTCTCAAAAAACAAGGAATTAATGGGCGCTGCAATGAAATTTGCACAAGCAAGATTAAGCCCACCTACATTTGCTCAAGTAGCTAGTGAGGCAGCTCTTGATACTCCTCAAAGTTATTTTGATGAAGTAATCTCAGAATACAGAGAACGAAGAGATACACTTATCGCTGAACTACATAAAATTAAAGGAGCAAAAGTGGCCACTCCAAAAGGAGCATTCTATTGTATCGCTGAACTTCCTATTGACAACGCAGATGATTTTGCCAGATGGCTTTTAGAAAGTTACGATCTTGATGGAGAAACGGTAATGGTGGCACCAGGAGCTGGATTTTACTCTACTCCTGGAGTAGGTTTGAACCAAGTTCGAATTGCTTATGTATTAAAGAAAGAAGAATTAATCAGAGCAGTACAAATACTTAAAGAAGCAATTGTAGTTTATAACTCAAAATAATATAGTACTGCAATTTGGCAGCAGTCAAACTATAATCCGTTACATATAGCGATATAGCATTCACAATCAAAAGAATACCCTACAACGGCAATAACCATTACGGTTATTGCCGTTTGCTTTTAAATAAAAATCGTAAAAAGCACTTTAAACAATCACTGTCGTAAAGCAATCATTAATTATTAAAAGGGATGGAAATTCTTTAGTATTTATTAATTATCTTTACACCCTAAATATATACACCCACTATAATAGTAGCTTTTAATGAAAAATAATGAAGAAATTCATGACGAAATAGGAGATAATCATATTGGTTCATGCGCAACAAATCCCTTACGAAAAGACGCTTTTGATATTACTGATGACGAAAAAATAGAAAGCATAAAAAAAGATGTTGAAAATATCCTTCTTACACTTGGGATGGATTTGACAGATGACAGCATTAAAGGAACACCTAATCGTGTCGCTAAAATGTTTGTACAAGAAATTTTTGGAGGATTAAATCCTGCAAAAAAACCAAAAGCATCTACATTCGACAATAATTATAAATACGGCGAAATGTTAGTTGAAAAAAACATTATCGTTTACTCCACTTGCGAGCATCATTTATTACCGATTATAGGAAGAGCCCATGTTGCTTATATCTCTAACGGAAGGGTAATTGGTCTTTCAAAAATGAATAGAATTGTTGAGTATTATTCTAAAAGACCTCAGGTACAAGAGCGCTTGACGATGCAAATCGTTCAAGAATTACAAAATGCTTTAGGCACAAAAGACGTTGCCTGCGTTATTGACGCAAAACATCTTTGCGTGAATTCACGAGGAATCAGTGATATTGAAAGTAGCACAGTCACCTCTGAGTTTGGCGGAAAATTTAAAGACCCTCAAGCTAGAAGAGAGTTTTTGGATTATATTAAATTAGAAACAAAATTCTAAAATAAAATAAATTCAATTAATACCAATAAGCCTTAGTCCTAATTACAGTGAAAATCCCACGCTTTTTTGCGTGGATTGCAACGCAAAGCAGGAAAAAGCTTCAAAATAATAACAATGCCTTTATATACTACCCAGAAGTTAAAAATATACAATTCTCTTTCAGGCGAAAAAGAAACATTCGTTCCTATACATGAAGGTAGCATTGGTATGTATGTTTGCGGCCCAACGGTTTACAGCAATGTACACCTTGGTAACGTGAGAACTTTTATGTCATTTGACATTATATTCAGATACTTACTGCATTTAGGCTATAAAGTTCGCTACGTACGAAACATTACTGACGTAGGACATATTGTGGATGATGCAGAAGATGGCGAGGACAAAATCGCAAAGAAAGCACGTTTAGAGCAGTTAGAACCTATGGAAGTCGTGCAACGCTACACTGTCGACTTTCATGAGATTTTGAAAGCTTTTAATTTCTTACCTCCAAGTATCGAGCCTACAGCTACGGGCCACCTTATTGAACAAATAGAGATCATCAAAACAATTATTGATAAAGGAATTGGATATGTAGCCAACGGCTCTGTCTATTTTGATGTCGTTAAGTTCAATGAGACCAATCATTATGGTAGATTAAGCGGTAGAAATATTGAAGACATGCTTACCAATACGCGCGATCTTGACGGACAAACGGACAAAAGAAACCCTCAAGATTTTGCACTTTGGAAAAAAGCCGAACCGCAGCATATTATGCGTTGGCCATCCCCATGGAGCGAAGGTTTTCCTGGTTGGCATTTAGAATGTACGGCTATGAGCACAAAATACCTAGGAAATCATTTTGATATTCACGGTGGCGGAATGGATTTAAAATTCCCACATCATGAATGTGAAATCGCCCAAAATGAAGCTTGTACCGGCCAAACTCCAGTTAATTACTGGATGCATGCCAACATGCTTACTTTGAACGGTAAAAAAATGGCCAAATCCACCGGAAATAATATTTTACCTAGAGAGATCTTAACGGGAGAAAATTCCATCTTAAGTAAAGCCTTTCCAGCTTCGGTAGCTCGATTCTTTATGTTACAAGCACACTACAGAAGCATCCTTGATTTTTCTGACGATGCTATTGTTGCAGCTGAAAAAGGATACAAAAGATTAATGGAAGCATTAACTACTTTAAAACAGATAAGCGTAAGTCCTAACAGCACATTGGATATAGCAACCTGGAAACAGTCCTGCTATGACGCCATGAATGATGATTTTAATTCCCCTATTTTAATCGCACAATTATTTGAAGGAGTTCGCTTTATTAATCTATTAAATGACGGTAAAGAAACTTTAACTGAAGTTGATTTAGAAAATTTTTCAGCTGAAATGAATTCCTTTGTATTTGATGTATTGGGACTGGAAGCTGAAAAAACAACAGACAACGGCAACGATAAACTGGAAGCAGTTGTTAATTTGCTTATCGGCATGAGAAATCAAGCCAGAGCAGATAAGAACTTTAAACTTTCTGACCAAATAAGAGACCAATTGATAGCGCATGGTATCCAGTTAAAAGATGGAAAAGAAGGAACGACCTTTAGTGTTTAATACCGATTGTGTATTCAATATATTCCAATAATACCGAACAATCGCGAGGCCTATTTTCATACTAGATCGGCATTATACTAAAAAATTGCAGACTACATAGCATTAGTAATTAGTATAATGTGATTTATCAGCAGTGGATTATCGTCCCTAACGCAACTCAAATTACTGCTATTACTATTCAATAATGGAGAAAAGAAACCCTTAAACAATGTTTTCAAAAATAATCATATTCCCATTTGTCGTACTGGTTCGTTTTTATCAGGTTGCCTTATCCCCTTTCCTGCCCGCAGCCTGCCGATTTGCACCCACCTGTTCTGCTTATATGATTGAAGCATTACGAACGCACGGGCTGTTTTACGGCGGATTCCTGGGTGTTAAACGGATTTTAAGCTGTCATCCGTGGGGTAAGACAGGATATGACCCAGTCCCTAAAAAGAAGTGCAATCATTAATATAATTCATGAAATTGAAATCGTGTTTTTTGACACTTAAATAGTTCGCAAGAATAAGGCATATCTTCAATATACTATTGAAACTCAAAACAAAAAATGTATTTTTACACCAAATAGAAAATAATGACACACGCTTTAAACATAGTTTGGAACCCATCAGAAGGAATTGATTTAGGTTTTTTTATAATTCGTTTCTACAGCCTAATGTTTGTAGTTGCATTTGGATTAGGATGGTACATTATGAAAAACATCTATGATCGCGAAAACGAATCCATAGAGAAATTAGACTCCTTATTCATCTGGACTGTACTCGCAACATTGCTAGGGGCGCGTTTGGGTCATGTTATCTTTTATGATTGGGAATATTTCCGTAATCATTTATTGGAAATATTTTTACCTTTTCGATTCACTCCTACTTTTGAATTCACCGGCTATGCAGGATTGGCAAGTCATGGGGCAGCCATATCAATAATAATCTCCATGTATTATTACAGCAAGAAAATACTAAAAAGACCCTTGTTGTGGATTTTAGACCGAATCGTTATAGGGGTGGCGAGTGGCGCTATTTTCGTGCGGCTGGGTAATTTTTTCAATTCTGAAATTATAGGAAAAGAAACAAGCTCCTCTTTCGGAATAAAATTTGTCCGTGATCAATTTAGCGCAAGAGATGCGGTAAACGCAACACAAATACCAAATCCAACACAGGCATATCAAGCTATTGCAACCAATCCGCAATTTGCCAATTTACTAGAACAAGTTCCAGCCAGACATCCTGCTCAGTTATATGAAGCATTTTGTTATGTTTTTGTTTTTGCTGCATTGTTTTTCTTGTATTGGAAAACAGAAGCAAGACTAAAATCAGGGCTTTTATTCGGCCTTTTTCTAGTACTATTGTTTTCTGTACGTATCGTTGTCGAATTTGTGAAAGAAAGTCAAGGTGGATTTGAAAGCTCCTTAGGATTACTTTCTACAGGTCAATGGCTAAGTATCCCATTTATTCTTATCGGGCTATATTTTATTTTTACAGCTGAAAAACCAGTGAAAATTTAAACCTATTTTACAATAAAATTTTAACATAAAATTAAAAAAGCTCCCAGATCTGGAAGCTTTTTTTATTTTATCTTTTCAACGAAAAATGAGATTTAAACTTTTTAATTATCCCATCTTCAGGATAATCAACGACAAACCAATAATCGGTTGCGGGTAATGGTCGTCCATTATAAGTTCCGTTCCAACCTGTTCCATTTGGAGTAATCTCTTTTATAAGCTTACCGTAACGATCAAATATCTGAATCTTTGACCCCGACTTATCAACTAAAGTAAAGACATTCCAGTCATCATTAAATCCATCATTATTTGGCGTGAAAAACCTAGGGTAGTCGATAACTAAGACATCATCATTTCTTAATTCACTACAACCATTTACGTCTTTGACCGTGATGGAATGCATTCCTAAAGAAACCATTTCAAAAGCAGTTTCTTCCTGGAACGAGCCATCATCAAGCTGATACAAATAATTGGCTCCCAGTGGATCTGTCACGGTGACTATTTGATTGTCGGCAAATGCCTCGCTAACCGTCCAGCCCACACTCAAAATTGTATTTGATGGATTTACTGTGACATTTATAGTTTTAGTAGTTGGCGCACAGGCTTGCAGTGAAAACGGCGTAAAAACATAGGACCCACTTGTTGTATTGTCTACACTTGACGGTGACCAGGTTCCGCTAATTCCATTAGGTGACGGAGTACTCAAACTAGGCGCTGGTTCACCAGAGCAGATTGAAAAATCAGCGAAATCCGGAACAGTTGGTCCTACTGTCACAGTTAAGGTTTTAGTTAATGCGCAAGGGCCTGAAACAGGATCTGGTGTAAAAACATAATCGCTGGTTCCCGCTGTGCTCGTATTTACAACTACTGGAGCCCAAGTCCCTGTAATTGCAGGACTATCCTCAGAACTAGTTGGCAAGTTTGTTGTGGCTTCATTAAGACAATAGGATGTTGGAACTGAACTAAAGTCGGGTGTTTTAATATTAGCTGCTGAACATTCTGTTGTACAAGTTTCAGTTTCGCTCAAGACACAAGACTTTGCCCCAACAGGAGTGAGGGTAAAAGACACTATTTGTCCTTCGCCTAAGCCCGAAACAGTAAAATTAGATGGGGAATTATGAGTTCCTGTAATAGCTGCACCTCCGTCTATCGTGTAGCTATAAGTATAACTAGATTGTCCAGTATTTGCGAAATCAAATTTGATAGAGCTCGTCGTTATCGTAGCGCAGAATAAATCTAATTTTTGATCCACATATACATATATTGCTGTCCTAGGAGAACTTTCAACTCCACCAATTTCTTGTGTCACATAAAATATAAGTCGATCATCTCCTGTCGCTGGTGTAGATGTAGATGGCGTGGGAGCATTGGTTGAAGAAGCTCCTCCGGTGGGGTCAGTACCATACCATCTTAATGTACCACCTGTAGAAGCTGTCGCGGACAAAGGAGCTGCGGACTCATTTAAACAATAATATAGATATTCTGGAGTGGGAGTTGGCGGAGGAGTAGCCAATACACTTATACCGTGACCTAAAGTCTTCGTTTCATACGAAGTATGTGCATGAAGCACTATATTCGATAAACATACTACTAATAAAAGATAAAGAAATGACCTGTTTTGTTTTTTCATTATACTTTGTGGTTTAAATTTAATCGAAAATAAAAATAGTCTATTATATCAACATTTAGTAAATATATAAAAACTGAAACTTTAATAAAATTAAATACCTACTTATTGTCGAGAGCAATTGGGATAAAACAGCTAATACTTTCTGTATTTCTTACAAAAAAGAAAACTTACAACAGAGATACGGTGATAAAATCCTAATGGGACATAAGACCCCCAACTTCAAATTAAGAGTATCAAAACCAAAATTTACTTTTACAAGCCTTCATTTGAAAGGTGGCTATAATTAGGTCTCAATTCAAATATCATCTTGTAGACATGATAAGAAATCCTGAGTTCAAAACAAAAAAAAAGACCCAACTAGCGTTGGATCCTTTTTTAAATTGTGTAAGATAAATATTAACTTTCTTGATGTTGTTTTTCAATTAACTTTTTATCTTCTCGTGAAATTGTATCTACTAATACCGGTGTTGCGATAAATAATGAGGAATAAGTTCCAACAACAATACCTATAAGCATTGCAAAGACAAATCCTCTAATAGACTCTCCACCAAAAATAAACATTATAGCCAATACACCTATCATTGTTAATGAAGTATTGATTGTTCTTGACATTGTTGAATTAATTGATTTGTTCACAATTTCCGGAAAAGTACCTTTAGTTTTACCATCTAAAAATTCACGAACTCTGTCGAATACAATTACAGTATCATTCATTGAATACCCGATAACAGTAAGGATTGCTGCTATAAAATGTTGATCAATTTCCATTCCGAAAGGCATAATCTTATAGAATAAAGAATAAATCCCTAATACAAATATAACATCATGCGCTACAGCTGCGATCGCACCTAAACCATATTGCCATTTTCTAAAACTGATTAACAAATATAAGAATACAATTAGCAGAGCTCCAAGAACCGCCCAATATGCATTAGTTTTAATATCCTCAGCGACAGTAGGCCCTACTTTTGACGCCTGTACAACACCAAATACTTTACCTGGATAAGCATTTATAAATTTATCATACGTTAAATCTGCTGCGAAATGCGATTTCAAACTTTGAAACAATAATTTGTTCACCTCTTGATCAGCTTCTATCCCGTGCTCTTCAACTTTATATTTAGTAGTAATTTTCAGTTGATTGTCATTACCAAATATTTTAGCTTCAGCACTACCAAATACTTTAGTAAGCTCCTCTTTTACAATTCCGGCTTCAATTGGTTTTTCAAAACGAACCTGAAAAGTTCTTCCTCCAACAAAATCAACACCTTGATCCAGTTTGTTTGTCGCCAATGAAACAATGCTCACCACAACTACAACTGCTGAAAACAAATAAGTCCATTTTTTTACTTTTAAGAAATCGAAATGGAAGTTTGTGAAAAAGTCTTTAGAAAAATTAGTTACAAATGTTAAATTAGCTTTTTTAGCAATGTTTTTATCAATAAAGATTCTTGCAATAAAGATTGAAGTAAACAATGACGTTATAATACCAATCAATAATGTAGTTGCGAAACCTTTTATTGGTCCTGACCCAAAAATAAATAATACCGCACCAATTAAGATGTGCGTAACGTTTGCATCTACAATAGATCGCATTGCTCCTGTCCAACTATAAGAAGCTTTTACAGCTTCATCCAGTGATTTTGCATCTCGTAACTCTTCCTTAGCTCTTTCATAGATAATGATATTAGCATCTACTGCTGTACCCATTGTCAAAACGATACCTGCAATACCAGGTAATGTAAGAACTGCACCTAAACTTGCCAAGATTCCAAAAAGAAACAATAAGTTCACCGCTAATGCAATATTGGCATACCAACCCGCTTTACCATAATAAACCATCATCCAAAGCGATACTAAAAGTAATCCCACAATAGCAGAATTTGTACCATTATCTATAGCTTCTTGACCTAAGGATGGACCTACCACTTCTGACTGAACAATATCAGCAGATGCTGGAAGTTTACCCGCTCTCAATACATTAGCTAAATCTTTAGTTTCTGTAACGTCAAACGATCCAGAGATTTCAGATCTACCACCGGCGATTGGCCCGCTAGATACTCCTGGTGCAGAATAAACGATATTATCAAGTACGATCGCAATACTACTTTTTTGCGTATATGCTCTACCTGTTAATTCTTCCCAACCTTTTGCACCTTGACCATTCATCTGCATAGAAACAGCTGGTTTTCCTGACTGATCAAAAGTATCTTTTGCATCAGTAACAACGCCACCGCTCATTGCAGGGGTGTTATCTCTATTTCCTTTTATAGCGTATAATTCTACCGCCTCAATATCTTTATCTTTAGCATCTTTAATTACTGTCAGTTTACCCCAAAGAAATTTAACATAACGCTGATCTGCAGATAGTAAATTTCTAACATCTTGTCTTTTAAAATACCCATTTACTGTTGCCGTATCTTTTGGTGAGAAAAGACCTAAAACCGGTCCACCACCTTGAGCAAGAATTTTGTCAAGCAATGGATTATTTCCTTTTTTAGCAGTAGCTGAATCTCCCCCGTTCGTTAACAAAGCACTCAAAGAGTCTTTAACTACTGGTTTTGATTCTACTGTAGTTATTTCGGTTTTTTTCAATGTCTCATTTGCAGCCATTAAGAAATTACCCATTTCTTCAATCTTGTACGTTTCCCAAAACTCCAATTGAGCCGTACTTTGCAATAATTTTTTTATTCTGTCTACATCTTTAGCACCAGGAAGTTCAACAAGAATTTGTCCTGACTCTCCCAATTTTTGAATGTTAGGTTGAGTAACACCAAATTTATCAATTCTTTTTCTTAGTACTCCAAAGGCACTTTCTACAGATTCGTTAACTTTTCTTCGGATTACCTTTTGAACTTCTGCATCAGTCATTTGAAAATCTACCCCACCTTCTCCTTGTAAACTTCTGTTTGCAAAAATATCTGGCGAAGCTAACTTTACAGTCCCTTTTGAATTTGCTTCAAAGGCATCAAAAAACTTTTCTAAGTACGGAGTATTCCCTTGTATGTTAGCTGTCGCATCTGCTAAAGACTTGTTGAATACAGGGTTTTTAGAATTACTGGATAATCCTTTCAATATATCTTTTACAGAAATCTGAAGTATTACATTGATACCTCCTTCTAAGTCAAGACCTTTGTTGATCTGCTTATCACTTACCTCATCGAAGTTGAAATTTGTAAATCCAAGATTAAACACGTTTTCCTTACCGATGGAATCCAAGTATCTTGTTTCTTTATCAGAATTACCTGCAGCAAATGCTTTGGCGTCATTTTTTACTTTGTTTGCGACAAAAGTGAAAGAAAGTTGGTAAATACTCACCAATGCAAATAGAATTGCGAAAAATTTAATAAGTCCTTTATTCTGCATTATTACTAAAAATTAATTATTTTATATTTATTTATTTTCAACTCTTATAAAACAACTCCTGACCACGATTTCAATCCTAAAAAAGAAAACCAAGAATTATATTATTATTTTTTAACCGAGCAAATATATCATTAAGGTTAAGATTAACCAATTTATTTGTTAATTAAAATCAAAAAAAAGACTGCAAAAGTGCAGTCTTTTTTATTATATAATATATTATTAGGCTAAAATCGATTTCAGCGCATCGTTCATTGCACGAACCGCTTCTGCACTTTTAGCGAATATCGCTTTTTCTTTATCATTTAACTCAATCTCAATAATTTCTTCAACACCATTTTTACCAATTATACAAGGAACGCCAATGCAAATATCATTCTGCTCATACTCTCCTTCAACAAAAACAGAACAAGCGATCATTTTCTTTTGGTCATTCAAAATACTGTCAACTAAATAAGCAACTGATGCTCCTGGGGCATACCAAGCTGATGTTCCTAGAAGACCTGTAAGCGTTGCTCCTCCAACCATAGTATCAGCAGCCACTTTTTCCAGAGCCTCTTCTGAAAGAAATTGAGATACCGGGATTCCATTGTAAGACGCTAAACGCGTCAATGGAATCATTGTAGTATCACCGTGACCTCCTATAACCATTGCCGAAATATCATTTGCTGGCTTACCCAACGCCATTGACAAGTACGTTCTAAAACGAGAGCTATCAAGAGCTCCACCCATTCCTATGATTCTATTTTTTGGTAATCCGGTAGATTTTAACGCCAAGTATGTCATTGTATCCATTGGGTTTGACACCACTACTATAATAGCATTTGGTGAATGAATCAATACATTATCAACAACCGTTTTAACGATTCCTGCATTAATCCCTATCAATTCTTCACGAGTCATTCCCGGTTTTCTCGGAATCCCAGAGGTAATTACTACCACATTACTATCAGCGGTCTTCGTATAATCATTGGTAACACCCGAAACTTTAGTATTAAATCCTGTATTGGTAGCGCATTGCATAATATCCAACGCTTTCCCTTCGGCAAAACCTTCTTTAATATCCAACAATACTACTTCGCTTGCAATTCCTCTATAAGAAATTACGTCTGCACAGGTTGCTCCTACATTTCCTGCTCCTACAATAGTAACTTTCATCTTTTATATTTGTATTTTTGGTTAGTTAGTTGATTCTTATAAAGCTAATTAGGCATCAATATTTGCATAAATAGCATTTTTCTCAATAAATTCTCTTCTAGGTGGCACTTCATCTCCCATTAACATGGAGAAAACTCTGTCCGCTTCAGCTAAGCTATCGATGGTCACCTGACGTAAGGTTCTAAAACTCGGGTCCATCGTCGTCTCCCACAACTGCTCCGCATTCATTTCCCCAAGACCTTTATAACGCTGAATAGCTGCGCTACCGCCCATTCTTTCATTAATTTCATTACGTTGAGCGTCATTCCAGGCATATTCTTTCTTATTTCCTTTTTTAACTAAATATAAAGGTGGTGCAGCTATATAAACATGCCCTTCTTCGATTAATTCTCTCATAAACCTGAAGAAAAACGTTAATATTAAAGTAGAAATATGGCTACCATCGACATCGGCATCACACATAATAATTACTTTATGGTAACGTAATTTCTCCATATTTAAAGCTTTACTATCTTCAGCTGTACCAACGGTAACACCTAATGCAGTAAATATATTTCTTATCTCTTCGTTTTCAAACACTTTATGATGCATTGCTTTCTCCACGTTCAAAATCTTACCACGTAATGGCAGAATCGCTTGAAACTTTCTGTCACGACCCTGTTTAGCCGTTCCCCCTGCCGAGTCTCCCTCGACAAGATATACTTCGCATTTTGCAGGATCTTGCTCTGAACAATCAGAAAGTTTACCCGGTAATCCACCTCCACCCATTACGGTTTTACGTTGGACCATTTCACGCGCTTTTTTAGCGGCGTGACGGGCTTGTGCAGCAAGAATTACTTTTTGAACAATGATACGGGCATCATTTGGATTTTCTTCCAAATAATTCTCTATCATTTCACTTACCGCTTGACTTACAGGAGAAACAACCTCTCTATTACCAAGCTTAGTTTTAGTTTGTCCTTCAAATTGTGGCTCCGCAACCTTTACAGATATGATAGCCGTAAGTCCCTCACGAAAATCATCCCCTGATATGTCAAATTTCAATTTATCCAACATTCCCGAAGCATCCGCATATTTCTTAAGCGATCTTGTAAGACCCGTTCTGAAACCTTGCAAGTGCGTTCCTCCTTCATGCGTATTGATATTGTTTACGTAAGAAAAAATATTTTCGGTATAACTTGTATTATAAATCAAGGCAACCTCAACTGGTATTTCCCCTTTCTCATTATCCATAGAAATAACATGTGCAATAATTGGCTCACGATTTACGTCTAAATAACGAATATATTCTTTCAAGCCTTCATCAGAATGAAAAACTTCACAAACAAAATTTCCATCTTTATCAAGTTCTCTTTTATCCGTAAATGTGATTGTGATTCCCTTATTAAGGTATGACAATTCACGCATACGGGCAGATAACGTATCATATGAAAAATCTGTTGTTTGAGTAAATATAGTTTCATCAGGATAAAAAGTAACTATAGTCCCTCTTTTTGTAGTTTCTCCAATTTGTTTTACCGGATATAGCGCTTTTCCTTTTTCATATTCTTGTTGATACACTTTACCATCGCCACTATGAACAGTAGCCGTAAGATGATTTGACAGTGCATTCACCACAGAAACCCCGACACCGTGCAGTCCACCGGAAACTTTATAAGAATCTTTATCAAATTTTCCTCCCGCACCAATTTTAGTCATTACAACCTGTAATGCTGAAACTCCTTCTTTTTTATGAATCCCTACCGGAATACCACGACCATTATCTTCAACAGTAATAGAACCATCTTCATTAATATCAACGATAATGGTATCACAATAACCACCCATCGCCTCATCGATCGAGTTATCCACTACTTCATAAACTAAATGATGAAGTCCTCGAACTCCCACATCTCCAATATACATGGACGGACGCATTCTTACATGCTCCATTCCTTCTAATGCCTGAATACTATCCGCTGAATAATTGTCCTTCTTGATTTCTTCGCTCATATGATTTATTCTAAATAATGTAATTTCGTCTAACACGCAAATATATAAAAATGTAAACTATATTACCGTTAAAATAGCCTTTTAAGATGTTAAGTTATTAACAAAACGGTGGTTTTTTACATAAAAAAACGCTCTCAAAATGGAGAGCGTTCTTCTTTTCATAAAACTTAAACATTTATGTCAACCTTTGCTATTTCGGTATCCGCCTTCACATGTGCCTCATTTGCCCTTCCACTTGGATCTTGATTTTCCTGCCATTGTGGAATCCATTTCCTAACCGTTTGTGCAGCACTGACCTGCGGATAGTACTTATTAAAGACAGAACGGTAAAAATAAGCCTCTTTAGTCATTGGCGAATTGTACGGGAATTCCGTAACCGCTCCCGATAACTGTTCATCCGTAACTTGAGAAGCGCAATATTCTATCAACTGACCAATCCAGTTGTATCCTACCCCATCAGAAAATTGTTCTTTTTGCCTCCATAAAACCTCTGCTGGCAAATAGGGATCTTCTGGAATATCAAATGCTTTTCTTAATATATATTTTTCTTTACCATCGTACGTTTTAGGCTGCTTCTCTTCCGCTTTAATACACATAGCCATTTCTAAGAATGCCTTGTCTAAAAACGGCACCCTGGTTTCCAGTCCGTGAGCCATTGTCGATTTATCTGCTCTTAACAAATCAGCAGTGAATAATTTCTGAACTCTTTCAATAGTTTCTTTTTGGAATTCCACAGCAGAAGGCGCGTTTCTAAAGTATAAATAACCTCCAAAAATCTCGTCAGCCCCTTCCCCTGACAGCACAACTTTAATTCCTAAATCACTGATTGCTTTTGATAAAAAATACATGGGCGTACTGGCTCTGATAGATGTTACATCATAGGTTTCCAAATGCCAAATTAATTTATCTAATATTTTTATACCCTCTTCAACCGTAAAATGAATCTCATGATGTTCAGTTCCCAAGAATTCAGCTACTTTCCTTGCCGCTAAAGCATCCGGAGCATCTGCATCTAGTCCTATAGAAAATGATCGTAGTTTCTTTCCCTGTTCCGCCAATAATCTGGAGGCAATTGCCGATGTTAACGACGAGTCCAATCCTCCTGACAACAGCACTCCAACAGGGACATCACTCATCAAGCGCTTGCGGGTAGCGTCAGTCAAAGTAGTTCGGATTAATTCTAAGTCTAAGTTTTGATCTGCCTTTTGATAATCTTCATATACAGGCCTGTAATACTTAACAAAACCTGTTTTTTGAGTATAATAATGCCCCGGAGGAAAAGTGGAGAATGTTTTACATTGCTCAGCAAGAGACTTCATTTCTGAAGCGAAATAAATTCTGCCTCTTTCATCTAAACCGTAATATAATGGTTTTACTCCCAGTGGATCTCGAGCGGCGACAAAATCATCTCCGTTTACCACAACGAAAGCAAAATCGCCATCTATCTTATTACAAAAGTCATAACCGAATTCTTCATACAAATGAACAATCACTTCCGAGTCTGATTTTGTTCTGAAAGTGTGTTCTTTCAAGATACCATCTCTTAGTGCTTGATGATTATAAACCTCCCCATTATGGATCACGTAAGCAGTATTAGTTCCTTGAATAGGCTGTTTTCCTGAATGCAAATCGATAATCGACAAACGCTCATGACTTAAAACAGACCCGTTTTCCATAACATGCAAATCACTTTCGTCAGGACCACGGTGTGACATCCTTTTCGAAAGATCCTTTACTGATTCCGCATCTTTTCCTTTTCCTATAATGGCTAATATCCCGCACATAATTCTACTTTTTTCTTAAATTTAATAATCCAAAGATGCATTACCACTTATAAATACAAAACACAAGCGCATTATTTAGTTATACTTATAAACCAAAAGAGATAAAATACATAGAAAATGAAATTAAAACAGATCTAATCTAAAGTATTGCCTTATAAATTGTAAACGACCCTTTTTAAGCAGTTCATTTATTTAACTTTTATTCCTTTTACATAGGTATTCACGGGCTTCATTTTCAAAATTTGGCTATCTTCGATTTTCATAATGTCTTTGTCATACAAAACAAAGTCGGCCCATTTACCCACCTCTAGACTTCCTTTCTCTTTTTCTTCGAAATTAGAGTAAGCAGCCCAAATTGTCATCCCTTTTAAGGTTTCCTCTCGAGTCAATGCATTTTCCATCTGAAAACCAGCACTAGGATACCCTTTGCTATCCTTTCTGGCGAATGCCGCATGAAAAGTCAACATTGGGTTCACTTCTTCTACAGGAAAATCAGTACCTAAAGCTATAACTCCTGCTTTATTTAATAACTTTTTATATGCATAAGCATTTTTTAAACGCTTTTTTCCTAACCTTTGGCCTGCCCAATACATATCTGAAGTAGCATGTGTAGGCTGAACAGATGGAATAATTCCTAGCTTAAAATAATCAAAATCAGCTTCTTGTATCACTTGTGCATGTTCAATTTTCCAACGTCTGTCTTTTTTTCCTTCCAAAGCTTCTTTATACACTTTCAATATTACCGTGTTTGCAGAATCACCTATGGCATGTGTATTCAGTTGAAAAGCAGAAGCTGCAATTCTGTCGGCAACCGTTTTCATATCAGAAATAGGAGTAATTAGCGCACCTAATTGCTTAGGACTGTCTGAATAAGGTTTGTGCATGCAGGCACCACGGGAACCTAAAGCGCCATCTCCATACATCTTGAAAGAACGAACATTCAGGTTATCGGTTTTATAAATCCCTTTCTTAAAATACAAATCCATGTTTTTTGGATTCACCGTAATCATTGCATAAACATTAAGCTTCATCGCCTTAGCCTTTTGCAAACTGTCTATTAAATCAATAATCTGAGGATCTAAACCAGCGTCATTTACCGTCGTCAATCCATAGTCGAACATGATTTTTTCAGCATCTAGTAATGCTGTTATTTGTGTTTTTCTACTCGGTTTTGGAATTATATTAAACACCAATTCCATCGGATTATCAATTAAGATTCCCGTTGGCTCTCCATTCACGATTTCGATCTGTCCGCCAATTGCTTTTGTGTCTTTAGTAATATTTGCTAAAGACAACACTTTACTATTAACAACTATGGCATGACTATCAACTCTATTTAGTACTACAGGAATATTTGGGAAATACTTATCTAAAATTGCTTTAGAAGGAAATTCTTTTACTTCCCAATCGTTTTGATCCCAACCATTTCCAACAATAAATTTAAGGTTTTTCTCTTTTTGAAAAGTTTGAATACGGCTTATCACTTCGTCCATACTTTTAGTACCTCGTAAATCGACTTCCTGCAAACTAAGTCCATAACTGTAAAAATGACAGTGCGCATCAATCAAGCCCGGATACATAAACTTACCCTCTGCATCGATGGTGTTATCGGACTTAAATTTATTAGTTATCTCATCATTTGTACCAATAGCTAGTATTTTGCCATCACTGATAGCCATAGCCGTTGCCGTATCAAAAGAGTTGTTTACGGTATATATCGTGGCATCAGTAAATATTGCATCAACGGCAATTTTGTCTTTTTTTAAACAAGAAACTAGAGAAAATAGAGCAAGAATTAAAATATAAGGTTTCATATTATGCGGTTTAGATAGGCTAATATAAAAAAGAAGCGCAAATAAAAAAAACTACTCCCTGTTATTTAAGCTAGTATCCCGATTGTAAATTTCATTTTTGACTTAAATATAGTTTAAGCCAACTAAAACACGCAAGAAAAACAAGCCCTTAAAAACGGTATAAACTATCTCCACTATCATTAATTTAAATAAAAAAAACGCTCTCATAAATGAAAACGTTTCCTTATCTGATTAAAAACAAACTTTAAATCAATCTTCTATATTAAACTTTTGCATAAGCATCGGAATGCACATTGGCAACTGCTCTTCCAGAAGGATCATTCATGTTTTTAAAAGCTTCATCCCACTCCAATGCGATTTTTGTACTACATGCTACACTGGCTTCCTGAGGCACACACAAGGCTGCGGCATCACTTGGGAAATGTTCATGAAAAATAGAACGGTAGTAATATTCTTCCTTAGACGCAGGAGTCTGTAATGGGAAACGAAATTTCGCACTTGCTAATTGCTCATCTGTCACCTCAACAGCCACGACTTCTTTTAATTTGTCAATCCAACCATATCCTACTCCATCGCTAAATTGCTCTTTTTGTCTCCAAGCTACACTTGGAGGCAACATATCTTCAAAAGCTTTACGCACTACCCATTTTTCCATTGGGTGCTCTTTATTGATCATTTTATCTTGTGGGTTGATTCGCATCGCCACATCCATAAACTCTTTGTCTAAAAACGGTACACGTCCTTCAATTCCCCAAGCTGCTAAACTTTTGTTAGCTCTCAAACAGTCGTACATATGCAGTTTCCCTAATTTACGAACATTTTCTTCGTGAAATTCTCTTGCGTTTGGCGCTTTGTGGAAATACAAATATCCTCCAAAAAGTTCATCGGCACCTTCACCAGACAACACCATTTTTATTCCCATAGACTTGATCACTCTCGCCATTAACCACATTGGCGTTGATGCTCTAATGGTCGTTACGTCATACGTTTCTAAGTTGTAAATCACATCACGGATAGCATCTAAGCCTTCCTGAATTGTAAACTTAATTTCGTGGTGGATAGTTCCAATATGATCTGCCACAATTTGAGCAGCTGCTAAATCGGGAGAACCTTCTAATCCTACCGAAAAAGAGTGCAATTGCGGATACCAAGCGTCAGCAACATCGCCTGACTCAATACGTTTTTGAGCATATTTCTTGGCTATAGCCGAAGTAACAGAAGAATCTAATCCGCCTGAAAGCAAAACCCCATAAGGAACGTCACTCATCAATTGTCTGTGAACAGCTGCTTCAAGAGCCTCTTTAATAGCCTGTATACTTGTTTCGTTGTCCTTTACAGCATCGTAATCAGTCCACTCTCTTTTGTACCATTGTACAAACTCACCATCTTTGCTTGTCATATAGTGTCCTGGAGGAAATAATTGAATTTTTGTACAATAACCTTCCAATGCTTTCAATTCTGATGCCACATAAAAAGTTCCGTGTTGGTCCCAACCAATATATAATGGAATGATTCCCATATGGTCACGAGCTACAAAATACTCATCTTTATCAACATCATAGATGGCAAATCCAAAGATTCCATTCATTTCATCAATAAAATGTGGTCCTTTTTCTTTGTAAAGTGCTAAGATAACTTCACAGTCACTTTCAGTCTGAAAGTTATACTTTCCTTCAAATTGCTTACGCAACTCTCTGTGGTTGTAAATCTCACCATTTGCCGCTAAAACTAATTTTCCATCTTCGCTAAACAAAGGTTGCTTGCCGGAAGCCGGGTCAACGATTGCTAAACGCTCATGAGACATAATTGCTTTATCATTACTGTAAATTCCGCTCCAGTCTGGTCCGCGGTGACGAATGATTTTAGACATTTCTAATACTTGCGGTCTTAAAACTTCCGCTTTTTGTTTTAGATCAAAGGCACATACTATTCCACACATAACTATATATTTTTAACTTTTTTGTTTATTTTGATAAGCCAAAGATGGAATTATAGTTACAATCAAAAAACACAAATAACTTATTTGATTATAAAATAGAGTTAAAAAATAGAATTTAGTTTAAAAATGTAACTAAAAAACATGAAGAATAGTTTCCCAGTTGAAAATAGTAATTTCATAACATCTTCCCTACGCATTAAAGAGGATTAAATAGACCGGATACTATGCAATCTCCTCTATTAAATACGTTGTACTATTAATTTCAAATGTAAAACCTACTGTATTTCCCATCAGTTTATTTCCCAATGGTGATTGTGGAGACAAGGCAATCACATTAACTCCTTCTATGTTAATTTTAGGCAATGCTAGACTAAGGTATAAGTAGATTCCGTTTGCTTTTACTAAACTCCCTACTACTATAGTGACGGCAATTTTAACTGGGTCAATTTTATCCAAGATTGCTTTTTGAGTCACCACTTCCCGTAGTTTATTATTGAGTTTTTCCTGCTCGATATGCATCATGGATAACGCTGTCTCATGCTTATCCCCTGCAGAACCTTTGGCATCATTTTTAGAATCCTCGGTAAGCGCCACGATCATATCTCTAAAAACATCAATTCTATCTTGAACGAGTTGTAAGTAATACTGATATATCTTTTGTTTGAAAGTCATAATTATTATTTTTAAATAGGGATAATACAAATGAATTAGCCCCTTTCAAATTGACGTGCGCCACTACCATTTCACATTATAGGTTCCAAAGTTATGTTATTATTATAGAGTCTAACTTTTTTTCTGAATCCTTTTCGGTATTTGTATTGAGTTTAATCAGGAATTTTTAACTTTACATTTGATTGAATACTAATTTCAACATCAAAACCTTTATAATTCAAACTATGAAAAAATCAACATTGATTGCTACGATTGCTTTTGCCTTTACGCTATTGCTTTCTTCAAATGCAAATGCCCAGAAATTTCCTGATCTTGACAAAAGCCCTATGGATGTGGCTTCCTACCCTACGGACTATAAAAATGCAGACAAACTTGCAAAAGTCACCTACAGCAGACCGCAACTAAAAGGACGTAGTTTAAACGAACTTGCTCCAGCGGGAAAAGTATGGAGAACAGGCGCAAATGAGGCCGCAGAAATTACGCTTTACAAAGACATGAAATTAGGAGAAACTAAGGTTAAGGCAGGTACTTATACTTTATACGCTATTCCAGAAAAAGACAACTACACTATAATCATTAGTAAAGACTTGAATGTTTGGGGATCATACTTCTACAAAGAAGCTAATGATGTTGCTCGACTAAAAGTTCCTGTAACTGAAGCTGCTGATTCACTCGAGTCTTTCTCTATGATTTTCACCAAAGCGGATAACGGCATTGTTTTAAACTTTGGATGGGATAAAGTTAGAGTTGCAGTTCCGTTTACTGAATAACACTATTTTTAGAATATACAAAAAATGGCTTCCCAAATCAGGAAGCCATTTTTTTTGTAGTCGTTTTGACTTAAAGCCAAACTAAAAATCAAATTTATAGTTTGCACCTACTACGATTTGAAAACGTTGAACCGGATAATTCAACCATTTTTGATAACTATTGTTAGTTATATTGTTAGCTCTAACAAATCCTGTCAATTGACTGTTGTATTTATAACCTAAATGAGCATTAACATCAAAATATGATTTTAGGATTGTTGGATTTTCACTAGGAGCAACTATATAAATAATATCAGAATTAATTTGATAATCTTTACGTTTCCCTACATAAAAAACAGCCGCACCGGCAAACCATTTTGGAGTAATGTTAAAATCAATGCTGGAGTTTAATTTAATCGTGGGCAAATTCCAGGCTTCTTGCTGAAAATCGTTTGTATAGCTATTGAAAGTTCCGCTGATACCAAAAGTCACATCATCTGAAAAATTAGCTTTCAAATCTCCTGTAAACCTCAAGGTTCTCATATCATCATAAACAACCTGAAATGAATTCCCATAGGCATAGTCTTCGTTTGACGTTTTTTCACTAAAATCATTGCTTCGATACAACGCTTTGTTTCTTTCGTTTATATACGACCCACGAATATTATAACTCACATTATTCACTATTTTCCCTTTCAAACCAGCAAAAACATCATACTGCATGTCTGTAGGTACAATATTCAACGTTGGAGATAAGTATAAATTCTCATTAGCAAAATCCATGTACGAATTCTGCTCTAAGTTTCCTTCGGCACCGGCATAAAAAATCATTAAATCCCCAACCACCTTGTAAGAAGCATTAAATTTCGGATACACATAAAGTTTATTACTACTGTTTTCATTATCTAAACTATAGAACAATGCAGCACCTATATTCAAGGTCCAGTCGTCCTTTTGCATGACAAAGCTAGGGGCTATACCAAAATTTGTATACCCATATTTTAAAGGTTCTGTATTAGTCTTTAAATAATTATTTTCAAAACTTCCTCCTACGTAATCAACTATTATATCTGTTTTAATCGACTCTTCCATAACATCAAATTGTAAGGATGGCTTGATGTAAAATCGATTTTCAGCAGAACCTAAAGCGTCCGTAAAACGATTGAATTTCATACTTGCTTCATTCAACAAGCCTTCATTGAAGTCTATTTTACCTCCAAAATAAATCGTGTTATAAGTATGCTGTGGGTCAATTCCATAAATCAAGCTAGCCCTGTCAACCGGGTTTAAAGAAGCACCAAAATTTTCCGGTAATCCATACCAGTTATAGATTTGGTTTTTATAGCCTAAATCTAGATTCCAAGACATATCACTATAATTTACCCCGTATGTCAAATCGATTGATGAATCATAAAACCGATCGTCTAACTCCACACCGTTTATTCCGCCTTGTGAAGACAGATGACGAAACATCCCACCTACATAATCATTATTACTCAGTTCCTGATTAACAAACAATTCAGCGTTTAATGTTCTGTAATTTCCAAACCCAAGCGTAGCATAATTATTATACATATGCTCTTGTTTTGTTTTGTCTACACCTTCCGCTTTTCCTTTTGAAGGCGTAAAGGTAGAAGCTACAGGAAAAGAGAAAATAGTATATTTAATTGTTTCTTTTTTTGCATTCTCCTCATCATCAAGAACAGGAGTCTCCGGTACCTTGAAAGCATCCGAAATAGCAGGCGTATAAGGCTTAACCACATTTACCACCTCAGAACCGATGTTTTCGCCCTTTACTTGGGCAAATGATAACTGGTAAGCCATTATCAAAAGAGCAATTATTATTTTATTTTGGAAATTGAATTTCATATTTTAATATTTTTTTAGAGTTAAGAAGAAAACTTCTGAACTTAATCTCCTGTTTTTCTCTTTTCGTATTTACTTTTTTTTAACTAGTTCCTCGTTGCTATTCTATTTCCCATTCTCCTTTTGCAATGAGTTGTGTTTTCCCACCTATTTTTATATCGAAATACCCATCAGATAACTTTCCTTCGAAAAAAATTTGTGAAGGCCTATTAATAAATTCTCCTTGATTATTAATTATTTCAATCACAGGAGCATGATATTTTAAAAGAAATGCTTGCAAACAGCTGCTTGCACTTCCCGTAGCGGCATCTTCTATCAACTGATTTTTTTCGATACATAACATTCTACTGCTAAGCGTTGCATCTTCAAGGCAAAAAAAGTAAAATGCCTGATGAGCGGTTTTACAATGATCCTTTAGCCACTTCTCCGCTTTGCTTTTATCCAGTTCAATTTTCTCAAGTGTCTTTTTATCTTTAACAGGCACCATTATAAAAGCACTACCGGTAGTGACTTCTTGAATATGAAATCGACTATCAAAATCATTCCTTTCTAAGTTACTGAAAGACACAAAATCATCTTTTGAAAAAATATCAAAAAATTCTGGTTGTGCTGCCTGTAACCACACCAAACCTTCTGATTGGTAAACCGGAATTGGACCAATAGGAACCGTTATGGTACTCTTTTGAGGATTATTATTGAAAAGTTTATTCATCAATACCCATGACGCCCCTATAATAGGGTGTCCCGCAAACTGCATCTCTTTTACCGGAGTGAATATTCTAATTTGCGCAGTAGCTTCATCAGCATTCATTTTACTAATAAAAGTGCTTTCTGCAAAATTGATTTCAGCAGCTATTTTCTGCATCTGATCCTCTTCTATATTCTCTGCATTTAAAAAAACTGCCAATTGATTTCCAGCATACTTGCTATCTGAAAAAACATCAACGATGTAAAAAGGAAGGTTCATTTTTTATGAATTATTTTAAAACTTTAGATCAGGTAATCAACAATAATTTACCTTCCTTCATTTTTATTTTACAATCGATGAATTTGTTTTAGACTCTTCCGTTTTAATAGCATCCAATTCTCTTTTCGCTTCGGATATCACATCTGGAAAATCAGTGAAATTCTCAATTACATTATCTAAAATATAGGTTGCTTGAAAACTATCTTTCAATCCGTAGAAATTCTTAGCCATAAGAATTAAACCTTTGGCTCCAAAATATCGGTAACCTGAATAATTTTTGGCCAATTTTTGAACCGCTGTATTTGAAGTCTCAAACTTTCCATCTTTGTTTTTAAAATAAGCATCATAATACAATGCTTCTGCTGCTAATTCTCCTTTGGCAATCGTAAGCAATTTAGCATATCCTGCTCTCGCTTTTGTTTCGTCTCCTGTTTGCATTGCGGAGCGAGCAATGATAATTTGCGCATCACTTTTTACATTGTCATCAGTTTTTGGATTACTCAACACTTTATCAGCATAAATAACCGAGTTTGAATAGTCTTTTTTATCGTAATAACATTTCATCAAATTAGATTGTGCAAATACTTTGTTTTGAGGAAAGTCAGCTTCATTTTCGAGACGAAGCAATACGGGAATCGCTTTTGCATTATCATTGTTTTTCAATAAAACTTGAGACAATCGAGCTAAGGATTGTTCCGTAAATTCACTTCTGGGCTGACCGACTACGTATTCATAATTAGGAATAGATTTGGTTTCCAACCCTTCAGCGAAGTATGCTTGCGCCAAGTAGAAATTAGCCTGTAAAGAATGAATTCCTCTTGAAAAACTGGCATTGTACGCCATAAATCCAGAAATAGCCTGCTTGTTATTGTTCTGCTCAAATTGCTTTAATGCAGATTCATAAGTGTCATTATCTAAATCCACATCGGTAACTGCAACAAAATCTAGAGTTCTTACCCAAGTTGCATATTCAGCTACTCTTCCACCGTCAACATAAATCAATCTTGCCGTTGAAACCGCCTCAAGTGCCGCAGGAGTTTTAGGAAAATCAGATGCTACTTTTTTAAATTTAGTTAAAGCATCCGCATTTCTATCAGAGTTATAGTAAATTAATCCTTGACGCAAAATTGATTTTGCAGTATAAGATCCGTTCTTAAATTCAGAAATTAGACGATCGAATGTTTTCAAAGCCAAATCTTGTTTTCCGCTTGCAACATAAGTGTTAGCCAATTCGTACATGGCATCGTCACGATAATTGGATTTTGGATACAATTGTAAAAAGGAATTCAACTCCTCAATTTTTTTATCATTTTTGGCAACAAAACCATAACAAATTGCTTTTTGATAAAAGGCATAATCGGCATCAACACCCTTCATATCAATCGCCTTATTGTATGCCTCCATTGCAGGCCAATATTTTGATGTTACAAATTGACAATCTCCTAATCTTAGGTAAGAATCAGTCAATCGTACTTTATCGTCTTTTACTGTTTCAATTTGGTTTTGAAAGTAAGTCGCCGCCTGATCGTATTCTTTCAATTTGAAATAAGCATAAGCGATATTGTAATTGATGTTTATATATTCTGGCGCAGATGAAGCACGAGACGATCCTGAAAATTGTCTAAAGCTCAATGATGCATTTTTATAATCATCTAAAACATACTCCGTTTCTGCTTTCCAGAAAGTAGCTCTTGCTGTCATGGCCAGATCAATTTGCCCATCGATAGATTTCTTAAACATTTTTAATGCTTCTGCATAGTCCCTGTCAGCATATAATTCTAATCCTCTATAAAAAGTAACTTTTTGATACACCAATTTATTCTCAGGACTTCTATTTTTTTCCAATAAAAACAATGCTTCCTTATAATTTTTTGAAGAGATATAGGAATCAATCAACAATCTTTCTACGACCGAACGGCTAGCGTTATTCGGATATTTTTTTGTAAAACCCAACAAAACCGCAGGTACACTTTGGTACGAATTCCCTATTTCATAACTTAATTTTGCATAGTTTAAACTCGCATCTTCTTGGATTGAAGTATCAAACTCCATTTCAGAGGCATTTTTAAAAGCATTCAAAGCTTCCTGCTTTTTATCTAACTTCAGATAGCTTTCCCCTAAATGATAGTAGGCATTTTGTGCCACAAAATCTTTTCCGTTTATGATCTTATTGAATTGTGAAATGGCGTTTTCAAAATCACTTTGCTTGTAATGCGCATAACCCAATTGGTAATAATCAGTATTATTCCATCTTCCTTTTTTTCCTTTGTATGCTGCCAAGTAAGGAATCGACTGCTGATACTTTTTTAAATTAAAATAGCTTTCGCCAATGATTTTATTCAGTTCTGACTTTTCAATCGCATTCGATTTAGCCATCGCTTTTTCTCCCAGCTCAATTGCTTTTTGAAAATTACCCAGTTTAAAATTCATGTCGGCTTGGTAATATGAAAGCTTTTCTTTGTATTTATCTTCCCCAGAAACGGCATCAAAATACTTAGTTGCTTCCTTATAGTCATCCCCTTCATAAGCGATAAAACCTAAATAATATTTAGCTTGAGAACCGTACTCTTGAGAGTTTACAACCTTATTAAGATAAGTGGTTGCTTCTTTTTTATTTTTCGAATTAAAGAAACTGTATCCTTTTTGGAAATTAAATTTATCCCTATCACTGGCACTCAATTGACTTTCATTAACCTTTTCAAACCACTGTAATGCTTGAGGATAGTTTCCCTGATCAAAATAATAATGGGCCACTTCTATAAACGCCTGATTACTCTTGGCACTTGTAGGATAATCTGAAACGAAACGCTCCATAAGCATGTCGGCATTAGCCTGGTTCATACGGATCGCGCAAGTCGCGTCATAATAAGAACAATCTGATTTTAGTTCGTCATCATTCGTTTCCGATTTTACTTTTTCAAATATAATTTGGGCCGAAGCAAACTGACCATCATTAAACAACAAAAGTGCTTTATTAAAATCTTTTAAATCATGGGTATATATCGTTGACTTTTGTGCCGACACAGAAAAGGATGCAACAAAAACCAGTAAAAAGAGAAGCCAGGAAAGTTTACGCATTTTATTATTTTTTAATATTCAAATGTATCATATTCTATGGTCTATAACGAATCACCTTTCGGTTTTATTATGAACAAATTTTTTAACAAAGGCAATTTAAGCTCGTAACGGTACTTCTGCCTATCTCTGAAAATCACAAATCGTCGTACAATTGGATTCCTACGACTATCATTATTCCTTCCAGTATTTATATTCGTATCAATCCGTCTTAATACATGAAATTTATTTTGAATACCACCGTTATCTTATTACTTTTACCCAATAAACAAATGCTAATTATGTCTCAAGCTGTACTGTCTTTAAAAAACGTAACCATTTATCAAGAAGATAACGTTATTTTATCTAATATTAATTTGGAAGTAAACCATGGTGAATTCTTGTACATCATTGGAAAAACAGGATCAGGAAAGAGTAGTTTGATGAAAACGCTTTATGCTGACTTACCATTAGTAGAAGGTGAAGCACACATTGTAGACTTTGATTTAGCAACCTTAAAAGAAAATGACATACCGTTTTTGAGAAGAAAAATAGGTATTGTATTTCAAGATTTCAAATTACTGCCGGATCGTACGATTAAAGACAATATGCTATTCGTACTCAAGGCCACAGGATGGACCGTTAAAGAGGATATGGACAGAAAAATTGACGAGGTATTGGATAAAGTTGGTATGAAAGATTATGCCAACAAAATGCCACATCAAATCTCTGGTGGAGAACAACAACGTGTTGCCATTGCCAGAGCATTGCTTAATGACCCCGAACTTATCCTTGCTGATGAACCAACGGGAAATCTAGATCCACAAACAAGCGCTGAAGTACTTGAAGTTTTGAGAAAAATCAACGGTAATGGAAAAACGATAATAATGGCTACCCATGATTATGCCTTGTTAATGAAATTCCCGTCGAAAACATTGAAATGCGAAGACTCTAAAATATTTGAAGTGGTTCAAAGAACGGTGTAATGCTTTCTATCCTTATTCCAATATATAATTACAATGCGTATCCTTTAGTAAAAGAATTGCATTCGCAGTGTTTGGAAGCCAAGATTGATTTTGAGATTATCTGCATTGATGATGCTTCTCAGGAGCATCATCCCAAGAACAGTGCAATTCAATTTTTATCACATTGCGTCCATAGTGAATTACCCAAAAATATCGGAAGAAGTTCCATTCGAAACTTATTAGCCTATAAATCAAAACAGGAATGGTTGCTTTTTTTGGACTGTGACACGTTTCCTGAAAGTTCTAGTTTTATTGCTAACTACATCTACCAAATTAAAACGGCAACAAAAAAATCTTTTTTTGGCGGACTACTTTATACTAGGGAAAAACCAACTGACGAACAATTGTTACGATGGGTTTATGGGAAGAATCGAGAAGCTATTTCCTTATCTGAAAGAAAAAAAAATCCCTATAAAACAACATTCGTTTCTAATTTTGTGATACAAAAATCTGTTTTTGAAACGATTTTGTTTGATGAAAGAATCGGCACGTACGGATATGAAGATTACACTTTTATTGCCGCTTTAAAGCATCAAAATATTGCCGTTGAGCACATCGAAAATCCAGTGTTTCATCTGAATTTAGAAACATCCGAACTATTCCTTGCAAAAACTAAAATAGCTCTTGAAACACTTTTGTCCATTTCTGAAAACAATTGCAAAGTCACAACGGAAAGCAAAATAACTAAATTGCACAAAACACTTTGCTTTTTAAAAATGGATTCTTTGGTTTCTACATTATTCCCGAGACTTCAAATAAAACTCGAAAAAAACCTTACCTCAAAAAAACCGTCTCTAATTGCATTTGACATCTATAAAATAGGTTATTTTTGTTCCTTAAACAGCAAATAGATGCCTTTCTTTTCGGTCATAATTCCACTTTTCAATAAAGAAAATTTCATTGAAGCCACTTTAAAAAGTATCTTAAATCAAACCTTTACCGACTTTGAAGTAATCATAGTTAATGACGGCTCGACAGATAATAGTGAGAAAATAATTGCCGTATTTAAAGATCCCAGAATTCGCAGTTTTACAAAAGTGAATACCGGAGCATCATCGGCAAGAAATTACGGAATCGAAAAAGCACAATCCAATTACATTAGCTTTATAGATGCTGACGACTATTGGTACCCTACATTTTTAGAAGAAATATTCGGAAAAATCAATCGTTTTCCTGACATCAAAGTTTTTTCAGCAGCAATAGAAATCGAAACTTCAAAAAGGACGTTTCCTGCACACTATTCAATAAAAAAAACGGGGGATTATGAAATTGTAAATTACTTTACTGCAAGTACTAAGGAAACCGTAATATGTACTTCCTGTGCTGTTTTTAACAAAACTGTTTTCGAAGAAATAGGAACTTTTGACACCTCGATAAAGAGCGGTCAAGACACGGATATGTGGATTCGTGTTGGCTTAAAATATTCTGTTTTGTTTTCTTGGAAAATTTTAGCCAGGTATGTTTATGATGAAAATAGTTTGTCAAAAAACAAAAACTATTTAAATACAAAAGTTGATTTTTTAAAATTTAACGAAGACGAAAAAATAAATCCCAATTTGAAAAAATTTCTTGATTTGAATCGGTTTTCGTTAGCTATAAAATACAAATTAGCAGGAAATAAAATGCTATTTGAGAATCATTACAGCGCCATTGAGTTAAAAAATTTAGCAGTGAAAAAAAAGATTCTACTACTACTTCCCTCTTTTATTTTGAGACAACTAATTGCTTTAAAAACGGTTTTAACGAACTTCGGTTTTGGCTCATCGGTTTTTAAATAATTTAAACTCTTTATAATCGCGGATATAATCAGCTTCATCAAATACAGCTGAAGACATAACCAGACAAACCGCTCCCGACGAAAAATTCTCCAATTCTCTCCAAATTCCATCTACTATCAACAATCCGATATTAGGTTTGTTAAGTGTCATTACTTTTTTGGACTTTCCATCTTTTAATACCACATCAAAGCTACCGCTTAGTGCGATTAAAAACTCTCGCTGCTCCATATGGCAATGGCCTCCTCTTTTACTTCCGCCAGGCACATCATATAAATAATATACTCTTTTAAAATCAAAAGGAATGGTGTCTCCTTCCACTACCGAAAGATTGCCTCTACGGTCCTTGATTTTTGGAATTTCAATAAATTGAACATCATTATTAGTTGTCATTGTTTTAGTGCAAAATGGATTCCCATTGTTTTGAAATAGTTTCTGAAGATAAATGCGCCACACTTTTGGAGGCGTTTTTTTTACAAATAGCATACAACTCGCGATCTAAAATCATACTGTTAAAGGCAGCTGCGAGATTAATAGCATTATAATTTTCTACTAACAAACCGTTATACTCATCGATTACTATTTCCCGTGGTCCTGAATTACAATCAACAGCTACAACCGGTGTCCCTAATGCAAGGGATTCTACAATCGACATTGGAAAACCTTCGTAATGACTTGTTAAAACCGTAAATCTCGCATTTTGAACAATAGCAAACGCATTGCTATTAAAAGGCAAAATTGTTACATAACCGTCCAGTTGAAATCCTTTAATCGAATCTTGAATCTTGTTTAAGTCGGGACCATCTCCCATGAGGAATAGTTGAAATCCCTGCAAAAACAATTTGGAGATAAAAAAAGCTTCAAGCATTAAGTTGAAATTTTTTACTTTTTCATCAAATCGCCCAAAAAACAAGATGTAATCTACAGTAGTCGCAGTACCCTTATTAATTTTTGTTCTAGAAAAGTCAAAAGGATTATATATTGTCTTCGTATTCTTTAAATCAAATTTCAGTTTTATCTCTTTTTCAATAGCGTTTGAAACACATACTATTTTAACTGCCTTTCGATACAAAAACTGAGACCAAAATGCAGACTTTGGAAAGTAGTTTTCTAATTTAAAACTATGAACTATCATTATCTTTTTTCTCCCTCCGTAAATCCAATTCGTGATTAATTCTCTTAGCAGATTATTTCTAGGCCTATTATCGATTATATAACTAATCTGTTTCTCCTTTAAATAGTCGTTTAATAGAAATCCCTTTTTTATTTTCTTAAAAAAAGGAAATCGACTTTCACTATCTATTCCCAAATTCAACAACTCTCCTGCATATTCATAATCAACGACATCATTTATAATGATAGTATGCACTTCTATATTTGAATTTTCCAACATAAAACTTAACAACGAAGCAAATTTTTCCGCTCCCCCATTTCCTAATGAGTTCGAAATTATAGCGACTTTATTTTTGTTTTTTACCATTCCTGTCTAAAAGTAAATATATTTGTCAAATATACATAAAAATGAAAGTTTTACTTGTTGGCGAATTTAGTAGATTACACAACTCCCTTAAAGAAGGCTTACAGGAATTGGGACATGAGGTTTCCATTGTAGGACACCAAGACGGTTTTAAAAACTATCCGATTGACTATCCAATTAAAAAAAAATGGGACAGCGGTTTCTTTAAAAAAATTAAAGTCGGAATTTATTTGCTGTCTGGATTTGACGTCAGCTCCTATTTGACTTACCGACAGTTTAAAAAAAATAAAAATCAGTTTACCGGATTTGATGTTGTACAGCTTATCAACGAAAACAGCTTTTATTGCAACTTTTTTCATGAAACAAAAATTCTAAAACATCTCTTTAACAACAACTCGAAAACTTTCTTGTTATCTTCCGGTTATGACTATTTAAACGTAAAATATTGCTTTGAAAACCCTAGCTACAAATCGATAATTCAAGCGTATTTATTAGGTCGAATAAGTACAAAAAGCTTTGAAAACGTATTGAAATTCAAAAAAAAATCGTTTAAGAAACTTCATCAATTTATTTACTCAAACATTAAGGGCATTATTGCCTCTGACATGGACTACCATTTTCCTTTGCTTCAAAATCCAAAATATTTAGGTCTAATTCCCAATCCAATCAACACCACCAAAATTGACTTTAAGCCATTAGAAATCGAAGAAAAACGATCATTTTTCACGGAATCAACGAAGCTAATTATCAAAAAAAAGGAAATGATTTTTTCGAAAAAGCATTAAAAATAATCGAGTCTAAATACGGGGACAAACTAGAAGTTATTACAACACGAAATATTCCTTATGCCACTTACATAAATTCCTATAATAAAACGCATATACTGTTGGACCAAACGTATTCCCACGACCAAGGCTACAACGCTCTTGAAGCAATGGCTAAAGGAAAGGTTGTTTTTACAGGCGCAGAACAGCAATTCATGGAGCATTATAAACTGACCGATAAAGTTGCCATCAATGCCATCACTGATGTAGATTATCTGGTTAATGAATTATCCTTTTTAATTGAAAACCCCCATGAAATTCTTGCAATTGGCAAACGCGCAAGAGCATTTATAGAAAAAGAGCATGACTATATCAAAATAGCGGAACAGTATATAGAAACTTGGAGAACAAGCTAAAACAAACTTTTCCTAAAATATACCCCAATACCAATTAAGTACAAGAAGTACGTCAAGGCATGCGCCATCACAACCCCCTGAAGCCCATAAATTGAAACTAAAAATATACTGGAGAAGTAGGTAATAGAAAGAGATAACAATTCAGCAACAATAAAGGAAACCGTTAACTTTTTCGCAAAAAACTGATAACCTAAAATCAATGAGGCCACTTTTAATACATCTCCTACTAATTGCCAAAAGAACAAACCGGTAACCTGTAGAAATTCCTGCGTAAAAAGTAATTTAACGATAAAAAAACGAGTAAAATAAACAATAGTCACTCCTAAAATAAAAACGGGTAATATCCCTTTATAAAAACTCCAAAAAACAGTTTTTGTTTCCTGAGTGTTTTTCGCTACTGAAAGCTTAGGTAAGAAATACACCGCCAAAATAGTAGTTACAAAAAGTAAATAATAGCTCGAAATACGGGTCATCGTTTCCCAATATCCTGCTTGATCGATGCCTAGAGTTTCAATAATATTATTCCGAATTGCTAAATAAACCAGAGGCCCTAATACAGAGGAAACCAATGCCATCATAGAATACGACGATAATTTTTTTATGATCGCGAAGTCAAAAGATCTGCCCTTGATTGTTTTAAAAATATTTATTTCTTTATTTAAAAAATAAACGCTCACAAAAAACAGTAAAGCTGGCGTACTAACAAGTGCTACCAAAGCACCCAAAGTTCTATACTCAACAATCAGAATGATGGAAACCAATAACCCTATTACATTCCCTATACTGTTGACCCAGATTACCTTTTTATAACTACCTAAACCATTGAGTACTGCAATCAAAAAAAGCGAAACCACATACCAAGGCAGGGCCAATGCTAATGCTTTGAAAACAGACTGGTATTGATAATTAGTACCGAATATTTCTTGGTTCCAAAATGCAGCAAAGAAAAATAAAACACCGCTTAAAAGAAGGGCAACAACAACTAAACTTATAAAAACAGTAGACAATATTTTTTGAAGACGCAGCTTGTCTTCTTTGATTTCGGCAACATATTTTACGATTCCGTTTTGAAAACCTAAAGTAGAGACGCTTTCTAATGAAGTCAGAAAATTTCTGAGATTCCCAACTAACGCCATACCACTTGGCCCAACAAAAACAGCCAGCAATTTTGAAGTTACCAGCCCGATTCCAATTTTTAAAATAATACTCAAACTATTTAAGGAACTAATTTTAAACAGCTGGGAGCGGTATATTTTTTTCAAAACTTCCAAATCAATACTTATTTAAAATTGCTATAATAAAAGTGACTTCTTCAGTAGTCAAAACGGGACTAATAGGCAAACTCAACACCGTTTCATGTATTTTTTCAGTAATGGGAAAAGACAGCATATTATAATCGGGTAATGCTTTTTGTTTATGAGGTGGAACCGGATAATGAATCACGGTCTGTATTCCATTTTCATGCAAATATTGCTTTAATTCCATTCTATTTTCTGTTCGAATGACAAACAAATGAAATACATGATTGTTGGATAAATTCCATTTGGGCAATTGTATTTTATCATTTTCAATTTCTGTTAGATACCTTTTTGCAATCGTTCTGCGTTTTTCATTTTCGGCATCTAAATGAGGTAATTTCACATTTAAAAAAGCGGCTTGTAACTCATCTAATCTTGAGTTTACTCCCGCATAATCATTATAATACTTGGTTACTGAACCATAATTACGAAGTGAAAAAACTATTTGGGCTAATGCCGAATCATTTGTAGTTATAGCACCACCATCTCCAAGTGCCCCTAGATTTTTCCCAGGATAAAAACTAAAAGCAGCCGCATCACTACGATTACCTGCTTTTTGTAGTTTGCGATTTGGAATTTGGAATTTGGAATTAGCGATAGCGCCGTGAGCTTGCGCAGCATCTTCTATCACAAGTAAATTGTGATTAATTGCGATTGCATTTATAACTTTCATTTCTGCTAATTGTCCGTACAAATGAACAACAAGAATCGCTTTGGTTTTTAAAGTGATTTTTTCTTCGATTAAATCAGAGTTGATATTATAAGTTTCGAACTTTGGCTCGACCAGAACCGGAATTAGATCCGCTTCTAAAATAGCTAGAATACTGGCAATATAAGTGTTGGCAGGAACAATAACTTCATCACCTTTTTTTAGCTTTGCTAATTCAATGTAGCCTTTAAAAATCAAAACCAAGGCGTCAAAACCTTTCCCTACCCCGATGCAATATTTAGCCCCGCAATAAGTTGCAAAATTACTTTCAAAAGCTCTGACTTCTTCACCCAGAATGTACCAGCCATTTTCTAAAACTGTTTTCATTTTCTGTTGAAAAGCAGTTTCATACGGAGTATTTATTTTTTTTAAATCTAAAAATGGTATCATATGAGAATCATTTTATAAAAATCCTGACTATAAACAGAGCAACCTAGCTCCTCTTTTTGTCTCAAAAGACCAGTATGATATCCTTTTTCATTATCGTCATTCACAATTCCCATATCAAAAAATTGTTTCCCTTCTCGCTTGTATTTTTTTATTAAATTAATGAATAAAAAATCCAATGCACGCAACTCCTCCCCTTTCTTAGTAGTAGCACCATACTGTGATTTTACAACTGTATCTGTTTCAAACAGTGTAATTCCGGCAATTATATCATTGTTATGATACACAGAAAACTGCTTGATGTTATCCGGAAAATTACTCTTTAACTTTGTTATTTCTTGTAGGGTATGAACTGGATTAGCATCGTATTTCTCCAGTAATCTAGGTTCTAAAACCAATTCCCAAAAAAATTGTAATTGCTGTTCTTGAACTATTTCTAAATCGAGATCTTCAATTTTTCTAAAATGCTTTAATTTACTTTTTGAAATAGTTAATGGCAGTGCTAAATTTATGGCCAAATTCATTTCTTTTTTATCTAGAAACGCTCCGTTTTTAAATAGAAAAAAATCTATTTCATGATTCCCCCCAGAAGAATAAAAAGAAGGAATAGGTTTAAAATAAAAAAAATGCATTCCTTTCTCTTTCAAAAAAAACAAAAGAGATTCAATAATATCAGCAACTATTTCTCCATTTACTTTAGAGGAATAGACCAGTCCGCCATAAGTCAAACCTTGATGGGAATAAACAGCCTCTCCAACTCTGTTTGCAGGCAATACCGCAATTAACTTATCTTCCTCAAAAATCAGTAACGAATAATCTTGAAATCGCTCCTCATGGTATTCCATAAAATCACGATGAAAAAGAAAGGTAGCATTTTTGGCTTTGCTTATAAAAGCATTCCATTGGTCGAAGTATTTAGATTCGTATTGTTTTACTATGTATTTTTTCAAAGTCAATTTTTAAACATTGGGAAATTAGACAATTATTCGATAAATATCTTACTATTTATCGAATTAGATTTGTAAAAATAAATCACTAAATTTAGATCCGCTACTTTAAATTATCTATGAAGCAAAAATTACCTTATTATTTTTTTACTTTAATTCTTATTCTATCTTCTTCCATGTACGGACAGGATATTTCGCTGTACCATCAATATAACGGGAGATATGATTTTGTTTTTTTTGGAAACACTTTAAACACCTTTGAAAACGGCACTGGGGGACCTTGCGTAATTAATACAAGTTCATCAGCATTACTATCCTTAAACCCAGATGATGAAATAGAAAATGCTTACCTATATTGGGCTGGCTCTGGATTTGGTGATTTTTCAGTAAAGCTAAATGAACAAGATATTACTGCCCAACGAACCTTTAGAGTCACTCAAGGTTCGTCAGGACTTCCTTTTTTCAGCGCTTTTGCTGATATAACGGCACAAGTTAAAAGTACCGGAAGTGGCGTTTATAATTTAAGTGAATTAGACTTAAGGGACGTACTAGATTACTTTTGCTGGAATGGAACCAATTTTGGAGGTTGGGCAATTGTCGTGGTGTATAAAAATGCTAATCTACCCTTAAACCAACTTACTGTATATGATGGTTTACAGTATGTCCCGGATCAAATAAACATTACCCTTAACAGTTTAAATGTTATTGACAATAAAGATGCAAGAATAGGATTTGTTGCCTGGGAAGGCGACCGATTTATCAGTGTTAATGAAACCCTAAGTATCAATGGAAATCCAATCAGTAATTTACCCTTGAACCCCGTAGACAATGCATTTAACGGGACCAACAGTTTTACAGGTTCCACTTCGCTTTACAATATGGATTTAGATGTATATAACATTCAAAACAACATTAGCATTGGAGATACTTCGGCACAAATCCAACTTACTTCCGGCCAAGATTTTGTGATGATCAATGCCATTGTCACCAAATTAAACAGCCAATTACCAGATGCAACACTACGTATTAATAACCTCGATCTAGCATGTGACTCTAGAAAAATCGCTGTTGATTACAGTGTGTATAACACAAATAGCACCGCTATTATTCCTGCTGCAACACCAATCGCAATATATGCAAATGGAATATTGATAGGCACTACGAAGACCCAAAATAGTATTCCAATTGACGGAAAAGAAAACAATAAAATTACCTTAGACATCCCCGAAAACATTAAAAACACCTTTGATTTAGAGTTTTCTGTCGATGATAACGGAACTCGAATCGGAATTGTAACGGAACTGAACGAAGAAAATAATTTAAGTATTATTAAAAATATTTCTTTAAGGATTTCTCCAAAAATTAACCCAGTACCTGACCTGGAATCCTGCAACCAAGGTTTTGGAATTGGTTCTTTCAATTTTTCAAATTATGAAGAACTAGTCAAAGTAACTGCTGAAGACGCCGTTAGTTTTTATACGTCGCTGGAAGGGGCAACTCTTGGAGTCGAAAATGGCGCCAATACAATATACAACACTTATAATTTCAGTACTGATAAAGCTATCACGACTATTTACATTAGAATTAAAAATGAGTACTGTTATAGCATTACTTCTTTTCACTTAACCACTAAAAATTGCGCTCCAACAGTTTACAACTTTATTTCCCCCAATAATGACAATCGCAATGACACCTTTACAAATAAAGGACTCCGTGATGTTTTCTTAAATTTTAAAATATCGATATACAGTCGCTGGGGTGCATTACTATGGCAAGGCAACAATAGCACAAGTGATTGGGATGGTTACGCCAACAAGGGAATGCTGTTAGACAACCAAAGATGCCCCGACGGAACTTATTATTACGTTATTGAACTAAACGATTCTGACTACCCGATTCCGTTAGTCGGTTTCTTGTACTTATCTAATTAGTTTTAGATTAACAATCTAATTTTTTTCTAAAGTGGGCAAATACCATTTGAATTTTACCGCCATCAAACGAACTACAATAATCACCAGCGAGCTAATTAGATATAAAATATCATTATCCAAATTGAATTTTCTTAGAATAAAAAAAATAATTCCACCCAGAATACAAATGGTAGCATAAATTTCTTTTCTGAAAATTACCGGAATCTCCGCGCATAAAATATCTCGAATAACGCCGCCAAAGCAAGCGGTCATTGTTCCTAAAGCAATACAAACGATAGGATGCAGCCCAATATTAATTCCTTTTTCGAGACCTATCAAGGTAAAGACCCCTAGTCCAATGGTATCAAATAGAAATAGTGATGTACGCAGTCTCTCGAATTTTTTTCTAAATAATAGAGCTAAACCAAAAGAGAGACATATTACATATACATACTCTAAATCAAGCATCCACCCCACGGGTGTTGTTCCAATCATCACATCCCGCAAGGTTCCTCCACCTACCGCTGTTACAAAGGCAATAATAAATACACCAAAAAGATCAAGCTTCTTACTCATGGCAGTCAACGCTCCCGACAGCGCAAAAGCAATTGTTCCAATGATATCCAATAAATGAAACATGCCTTTTGTGATTTTAAGTTGAGGAATCCAAATTGTTTTGTCTACAACATTTGCCACAAAATTAAAAAAAAATACTAGTGTAGAGTAAATCCGGCCAACATATATATAGAATCTCTTTTCCCATTTAGAAATATTCTGTTTCAATCTTTAAAAACTGCCTTTTCTCTATGTATCTTTGTTTCCTAAATATTAATTAAATTTTAGAATATCTTGAAACAAATCACTTCAATTCAAAATCCATTCATAAAATCTTTGGTATTATTACAAGAAAAAGCTAAAAACCGCAAACAAACAGGTACTTTTTTAATTGAAGGAAAACGCGAAATTTCCTTGGCGCTAAAAGGAGGTTATAAAATAGAGACAATCTTATTTTATCCTGAAATCTGTACTGAAATTGAGGCAAAAAAAATATCGAGAACTACTGAGCTGATTGAAATTAACAAAGATGTATTTCAAAAACTGGCCTATCGTGATACCACAGAGGGTATTTTGGCTATAGCCAAAACAAAATCGCAACAGTTGTCTGATTTAAAATTATCAGACAACCCATTGATTCTTGTTGCCGAAGCACCGGAGAAGCCAGGAAACATTGGTGCTTTATTGCGAACTGCTGACGCAGCTAATCTTGATGCCGTAATTATTGCCAATCCCAAAAGTGATCTATATAACCCAAATATTGTGCGTTCTAGCGTAGGCTGTTTATTTACAAACCAAATTGCGTCTGGAACGACAGCAGAAATTATTGCTTTCCTAAAAGAAAGAAAAATCAATTTCTATTGTGCCACATTGCAAAATTCAACAGCGTATCATACGCAGGATTACACCACGCCTACCGCACTAGTTGTCGGTACGGAAGCAACTGGCTTGACCCAAGAATGGCGTGATGCTGCGACCCAAAACATTATAATCCCGATGCAGGGTGAAATCGACAGTATGAATGTTTCGGTTGCTGCGGCGATATTGATTTTTGAAGCTAAAAGACAACGAGGATTTTAAATTAACATTTTTTGATTTCAAAAATAAAAAAGAAAAACACAATTCAAAAAACAAGAATATGAAAAATAAATTATTCGCCCTACTAACATTAATCACAACAACTCTTTCTTTCGGACAAATAACAGAACCGCAAGTTGATGCATTGGTGAACAAAACCTTAACCGCATTTAATGTCCCTGGAATTGCAGTAGCGATTATAAAAGACGGACAAGTGGTTCTTGCCAAAGGGTATGGAGTAAAATCTATCGATACAAAAGAAAAAGTGGATACCAATACTCTATTTGGTATCGCTTCTAACAGTAAAGCTTTTACAAGCGCATCCTTAGCCATATTAGTGGATGAAGGAAAAATAAAATGGGATGACAAAGTCATCAAATACCTCCCTAATTTTAAAATGTATAATGATTATGTAACGCAGGAATTCACAATTCGTGATTTATTGACCCACAGAAGCGGACTTGGCCTTGGAGCCGGAGATTTAATGATTTGGCCTGACGGAAGTAATTTTACTGTGACTGATATTGTGCAAAACTTACAATATTTGAAGCCTGTTTCAGGATTCAGAACTAAATATGATTACGACAATCTTTTGTATATTGTTGCCGGCGAGGTAATTCATTTAGTCAGTGGAAAAAGCTGGTGTGATTTTGTCGAAGAGCGAATTATGGAGCCATTAGAAATGAATCATAGCGTAGCTTCTTTTGTTCGCTTAAAAGACACTACTAACATCATTGCGCCTCACGTACCCATAAATGGAAAGCTGAAAATGATTAAACGTTACCAAAACCAACTTTTTGATGCAGCTGCCGGAATTTATTCTAGTGTGAACGATTTGAGCAAATGGGCCATCATGCAAATGAATAATGGAAAATATGGTCCTGAAAACAAGCAGTTATTTTCAGAAAAAGAGCATGATGAAATGTGGCAATTGCAAACTATTATTCCAACTAAAACGAGCGCTCCCTATAATACCCATTTCAATGGATATGGGCTAGGTTGGTTTTTAAGTGATGTAAAAGGATACAAACAAGTGACACATACCGGTGGTCTGGAAGGAATAGTGACGCAGACTACCTATATTCCTGAATTGCAGTTAGGAATTATTGTATTGACAAACCAACAATCAGGCGCTGCATTTAATGCTATCACAAACACAATAAAAGACAGCTATTTAGATATTGCCTCAGAGGATTACGTAACTATATACCGTAACCGTATTAAAGCCAATGAAGAGAGCGCTGACAAAGTGACTGGTGAAGTTTGGGCTACAGTTGCCAAAAACAAAAAAGACAAAGTAAAAATTGACTTAGCTTCAGTCACGGGAACGTATCAAGACAAATGGTTTGGAGATGTTGTAATAAGCGAGAAAAAAGGAAAGTTGTTTTTTGAATCTAAACGTTCTTCTCAGCTCAGCGGAGAGGTGTTTTTCTATGAAAAAGAAAACTATGTGGTAAAATGGAATAATGCCTATTTACATGCAGACGCACATCTGTTTTTTACCTTTGATGAAAACGGAAAAGCCATTACTTTAAAAATGAATCCCATATCTGCTTTAACCGATTTTAGCTATGACTTTCAAGATTTGGATTTTATTCGAATCGAAAAAAAATAACCTTCAAATATTCTTCAAAGAAAAGCCGGATTGTTAAATATTAGGCAGTAATTTATCGCTTGCATATTTGCTAACTTATAGTTATTTTTAGAAAATGAATCATGCCGTTATGACAGAAATAGATATAGAAAAAGAGAACAAGGCAATTGCTCAGGAATACAAAGAACTACTACGTATCAGTTACCAAACTTTGTCTGCAGAAGACAAAAAACTGGTCCGTAAAGCTTTTGATGTTTCTGTGGAAGCCCATAAAGAACAACGAAGAAAATCAGGGGAAGCCTATATCTTCCATCCTATCGCCGTGGCAAAAATAGTCGCCTCAGAAATAGGTTTGGGTGCAACTTCTATTGCCGCAGCATTATTACATGATGTTGTGGAAGACACTCCTACCACCGTTAAGGATATTGAACGGATTTTCAATCCAAAAGTGGCGCAGCTTGTAGAAGGATTAACTAAGATTTCACTGGTTCAAAAGGACATGAACGTATCGATGCAAGCCGAAAATTTCCGTAAAATGCTGTTGACGCTTAATGATGACGTACGCGTTATTCTTATAAAAATAGCCGATAGATTGCATAATATGCAGACTATGGATTCGATGGAAGATTCCAAGCAAATTAAAATTGCTTCCGAAACATTATACATTTATGCTCCTCTGGCCCACCGTTTGGGTTTATATAAAATAAAAAACCAATTAGAAGATTTAGGGTTAAAATATACCGAACCAGAGGTATTCAATGATATTGTCAGCAAAATAAAAGAAACCAAAGACCAACAGGATGCTTACATAAAAGACATCTCTGAAGTAATTAAAACCTCTTTAGATACTGAAGGAGTGGAATACATTATAAAAGGTCGCCCAAAATCGATTTATTCCATCAGAAGAAAAATGCTGGCCCAAAATGTAAGTTTTGATGAAGTCTACGACAAGTTTGCGCTTCGCATCGTATACAAAGCAAATCCACATGACGAAAAGTTTCTGGCTTGGAAAATATATTCCATTGTAACCGACCATTATCGTCCAAGTCCAAGTCGTTTGCGCGATTGGATTTCCTCTCCAAAATCTACCGGATATGAAGCATTACATATTACGGTAATGGGACCAAAAGGGCGTTGGGTAGAAATACAAGTACGCAGCGAACGTATGGATGAGATTGCAGAAAAAGGGTACGCTGCACATTACAAATATAAAAATGGTGCCACAGAAGAAGGTGGATTGGATACTTGGTTGAACTTGCTTAAAGAAGCACTCGAAAATTCAGAAACCAGTGCCGTAGATTTTGTTGAGGATTTTAAAATGAATCTGTACTCCAAAGAAATTTACGTTTTTACGCCAAAAGGAGATATCAAATCCTTGCCAAAAGGAGCTACTTCGCTGGATTTTGCGTTTAGCATACATTCCGAAATAGGTATTAAGACTCGTGGGACGCGTGTAAACGGAAAATTAGTTCCTCTAAATTATGAACTAAAAAATGGCGATCAGGTAGAAATCATAACTTCTCAAAATCAAAAGCCCACTATTAACTGGTTTGATTACGTTACCACATCCAGAGCAAAAAATAAAATTAGAAATGTATTAAACGAAAATACCAAAAAAATTGCCGAAGACGGAAAAGAAATCCTTACTCGTAAATTAAAGCACCTAAAAATAACTTTAAGTGAGAGCGTTGTTAATGAATTAGTCAATTTTTTTAAATTAAAAACTAGTTTAGATTTGTTTTACAGAGTTGGCGTGGGGTCAATTGACAATCAGCAATTGAAAGACTATGCTGCCCAAAAAAGCAACGCCTTAATCAATTTCTTTAAAAGCAAAATAAAACGTTCCGGACCAACTGCTGATGCAGACGTCCACAAACAGGTATTGAGTAGTAATTATGATATGCTTGTGTTTGGTAAAGAACAAGATAAATTAGACTACAAACTGTCAGCCTGCTGTAATCCAATTCCAGGGGATTCGGTTTTTGGCTTTGTCACCATAAATGAAGGTATAAAGGTGCATAAAAAAGATTGTCCAAATGCCATTGCAATGCAATCCAACTATGCGTATCGTATTATGCAAGCCAAATGGATTGATTCGTCGCAACAAGAATTTAGGGCCATCATAAATATTACGGGAATGGATACTTTAGGACTTACAAATGAGTTGACAAAAGTGATTTCCAATAATATGCAGGTCAACATCCAAAGTATATCCTTAAATGGAGATGCTGGACTATTCAAAGGACAATTAATAGTTGTCGTTCAGAATAGTAATTTACTGAATAAACTTATCGATAATATTAAAAAAATCGACGGAATCGATAAGGTAACGCGAGTTTATAAAAAATAACAGTATTGGATTAAAGTATAACTATCGCTCTTTTTAACTCGTTGAGGACTGCAATAATTAATTTCTTTTTGTTTCAAAACTCACAAATTATGCTCTTATAAGTCCTTAAACTTGAAAACTATTAGAATAAATAATTTATCTTTGCCAGATATGACACTCATTTCCACAGATAACAACAAAAACCAAGAAATTGTAAAAAATGTTTTTACAATGTATCTTGAAAAAAAAGGGCATCGAAAAACACCGGAACGTTATTCTATCCTTCAAGAAATTTATGAAAGTGAAGAGCATTTTGATATAGAAAACCTTTATATCAAAATGAAAAACAAAAACTACCGTGTCAGTAGAGCTACCCTATACAATACAATCGAGTTATTATTGGACTGTGCTTTGGTTCGCAAACATCAGTTTGGTCAAAATCAAGCACATTACGAAAAATCATACTTCGACAAACAGCATGATCATATTATCATGACAGATACCGGAGAAGTGATTGAATTTTGTGATCCAAGAATACAAAGTATCAAACAAACAATCGAAGAAATATTTGATATTGATATTACCAATCACTCCCTCTATCTATACGGAGTTAAGAAAAAACCAAAACTCGAAAGTGACGTTGAAGAACAAAAAATTGACTAAAGGTTAAAATATTATAGCAAAAATTAATTAGTACGGACAACGGAAAAGTGGTCTAAATAACAAATAATAATTAGAATGACTGTAGATTTATTACTAGGATTACAATGGGGAGATGAAGGAAAAGGGAAGATCGTTGATGTTCTTACTTCAAAATACGATATTATTGCTCGTTTTCAAGGTGGACCAAATGCGGGACATACTTTAGAATTTGACGGAATAAAACATGTCCTTAGAACTATTCCTTCTGGAATTTTTCACGACAATAATATTAATGTTATTGGAAATGGTGTTGTAATCGACCCCGTTGTTTTCAAAGGTGAAGTTGACGGTTTAGCTAAATTTAATTTAGATATTAAATCGAAATTAATTATTTCAAGAAAAGCCCATTTAATTTTACCAACGCACCGTTTACTTGATGCAGCTTCTGAAGCTTCAAAAGGGAAAGCTAAAATTGGTTCTACTCTTAAGGGAATTGGACCAACTTACATGGACAAAACGGGTAGAAACGGAATTCGTGTTGGAGATATTGAACTAGAAGACTTCGAGGAAAGATATAGAGCACTAGCTGACAAGCATGAAGCAATGATCGCATTTTATGATGTAAACATTCAATATAATCTAAAGGAACTTGAAAAAGAATTTTTTGAATCTATCGAAGATTTGAAAAAACTTGACTTTATTGATAGTGAAGAATATTTACATCAAGCTCAAAAAGCAGGAAAATCGATCCTATGTGAGGGAGCACAAGGTTCATTACTAGATGTAGATTTTGGAACATATCCATTTGTAACTTCTTCTAATACTACTGCTGCAGGAGCTTGTACCGGTTTAGGAATTGCTCCTAACAAAATCAAAGAAGTATACGGGATTTTCAAAGCATACGTAACTCGTGTAGGTAGCGGACCATTCCCTACTGAACTTTTTGACGAAGACGGAACTACAATGGCACGTGTAGGAAACGAATTTGGATCTGTTACAGGAAGACAAAGACGTTGTGGATGGTTAGACTTAGTTGCACTTAAATACGCAGTTCAAGTAAATGGCGTTACACAATTGATGATGATGAAAGGTGATGTTCTTTCAGGATTTGAAACTTTAAAAATATGTACTGAGTATACTTACAAAGGTAAAAAGATCGCTCATTTCCCTTACAACATTGAGCCAGAGAATGTAACTCCAATTTACAAAGAATTCAAAGGTTGGAAAGCTGATTTAACTGGTATGACAACATACGAGGAATTGCCTATCGAACTAAAAGAGTATATCGAATATATCGAGCAAGAAATTGAAATTCCTATAAAAATTGTTTCCGTAGGACCAGATAGAAAACAAACTATCCTTAAATAAGATTAACTAGCGTCCCGATTCATCGGGACGTTTTTTATTTTAACTTTATCCAAGTCCATTTCAAAAAACAAGAAAAATAAAATTTTGCCTACAATTACATACGAATGAAGGATCCTAAAATAGAAATAAAAAAAACCGAATTACTTTCTGACAACTGGTACGTTTTAAACAAAGTCACTTTCGATTATCAAAAAAATGATGATTCTTGGATTACCCAAAAAAGAGAAGTCTACGATAGAGGAAATGGATCTGCGATACTACTTTACAACACAAAACAAAAAACAGTCATTCTAACTCGTCAGTTTCGTTTACCAACGTATCTAAACGGAAACAAAACAGGTATGATGATTGAGGTTTGCGCGGGAATGTTAGACCAAGACAATCCAGAACAATGCGTCATCAGAGAAACCGAAGAAGAAACAGGATATCGCCTCACGACAGTTCATAAGGTTATGGAAACCTATATGTCTCCGGGTGCCGTAACTGAAATTTTATACTTATTCGTTGGCGAATATGACGAATCTATGAAAGTGAATGAAGGCGGCGGAGTAGCACATGAAGAGGAAAATATCGATGTGATGGAAATGTCTTATGACGAAGCTTATGCGATGATTGCGTCTGGCGAAATTAAAGATGCTAAGACAATCCTCTTATTGCAGCATGCTAAAATTAACCAGCTCGTTTAAAACTCTCTTTTTAGAATTTAGAATATGAATAACCAGACAAAAGGTGTTTTATTCGCATTATGCGCTACCCTTCTTTGGTCGGTGAATTTTGTGATTGCCAGCGGAATAAAAGGCCATATTCCGCCTGTAGGATTGGCTTTTTGGAGGTGGACAATCGCTTGTGTCGTTTTAACCCCTTTTGCCATTAAGAGCACCATTAAAAATCGTCTTGTAATAAAGCAAAATATTCGTTTCCTTGCCATTACTGCGCTACTTGGAATAACCATATTTAGCACGCTAATCTATTTTGCCGGCAAAACGACATCTGCTGCCAACCTATCTTTAATTGCCTTTTCCATTCCTTTATTTATCGTGGTACTATCCCGAATTGCTTTTAAAGAAAAAATAAGCAATACGAAAATCGTTGGCATTGCAACAATAATATCGGGTGTTTTAATACTGCTCACTAAAGGCTCTTTACAATCCTTACTTCAAATACATTTGACAACTGGTGATTTATTAATGTTGATTGCTTGTTTTTTCTTCGCCAGTTATACTACTTTAATTCGGCTGAGACCAAAAGAATTACCCCCTAAGGTCTTTCTATTCTGTATTTTTGTTTTGGGAGTACTTTTTCTTTTTCCAATGTATCTTTGGGAACACCTTTCCTATCAGAAAATTGTTTTTGACTCCACCACCATTTTCGCTACAGCTTATGTAGGTGTCTTCGCCTCTCTTATCTCCTATTATTTATGGAATGAAGCCATTTCACTAATAGGAACTCAAAAAACAGCGATGATCTATTACTTAATACCTGTATTTAGCGGTTTTTTAGCTTATTTTTTTCTGAATCAGAAAATTATTCTGAGCCAAATCATTAGCATGGGAATCATTATTTCCGGTTTGCTAATTACCAATCAAAAAAAAGCCTGATCCTGTCACACTCTTTTTAAGCATAAAAAAACCGATTTCATTATACTTTTCTAATCTTAAAAATCCTCAAAATCTTATTTGTTAGGTTGAGGCGTCATTCGTAAATAAGGCTTTATTTGCTGATATCCCTTTGGAAACTTTGCAGGTATCTCGTGATCTGGAATTGAAGGAGAAATTACCACATCCTGTCCGTCTTTCCAATTTGCAGGTGTTGCAACACTATAGTCAGATGTCAACTGCAAACTATCAATAACACGGAGGATTTCATCAAAATTCCTTCCCGTCGATGCTGGGTAAGTAAGTGTCAATTTTATCTTTTTGTCAGGCCCGATTATAAAAACGGAACGAACAGTGAAGGTTTCATTTGCATTTGGATGAATCATATCATACAAATTAGCCACTTCTTTACTTTCATCAGCTATAATAGGGTATTGTAAAGTAACATTTTGAACTTCTTCAATGTCTTTTATCCACTTCAGGTGCGACTCCAGTCCATCAACACTTAATGCAATCACTTTTGTATTGCGTTTAACAAATTCAGGGTAGTAATTTGCAACGGTTCCCAACTCTGTAGTACAAACAGGAGTAAAATCGGCGGGATGTGAAAACAAAACACCCCAAGAATCCCCTAACCACTTATGAAAATTAATTTTCCCCATTGTCGTATCTCCTTCAAAATCTGGAGCAATATCTCCTAGTCTTAGTGTTGCCATGATTACTTTCTTTTACTTTAACTAAAGTTAGTCAAAATAATAATACATTCGACAAGTATTTCAACAATAAAACAAAACTAGTGTGCGGTTGTTTTCATTTTTACATTGGGCAAAAAATACGTAAACACACCTAATAAGGGTAGAAAAGAACTGATTTTATAAACATATTCTATACTTGTCTGATCAGCCAGATAGCCCAAAAGCGCAGACCCCAAACCTCCCATTCCAAAAGCAAAACCAAAAAATAATCCAGAAATCATACCCACTTTACCCGGCATCAATTCTTGAGCAAATACTAAAATCGCCGAAAATGCCGAAGCAATAACGATTCCTATGACCACTGATAATATTCCGGTCCAAAACAAATTAGCATACGGCAAAAGTAGGGTAAAGGGAGCCGCTCCCAAAATTGAAACCCAAATGATGTATTTCCTTCCAAAACGATCGCCTAAAGGTCCGCCAATTAATGTTCCCGCTGCTACAGCGGCTAAGAACAGAAATAAATGAAATTGAGATTCTTGAATACTGAGTCCAAATTTATGCATCAGGTAAAATGTAAAGTAGCTCGACATACTGGACATATAGAAAAATTTCGAAAATATTAAAAGCAGCAACACTCCTATTGAAATTTTTATCTTTCTCTTCGAAAAAGGAACAATTTCTTCCTCGCTCGTTATTTTTTTAGAAGCACGTAAATTCAGATGATTTTGGTACCAAACGGCAATCTTAGTCAAAACGAATATTCCTAAAACACCTACTAGTACGAACCATATGATATTCGATTGTCCGTAAGGTGCCACAATTATAGCGACTAACAATGGTCCGATGGCACTTCCTGTATTGCCACCCAACTGAAAGATGGATTGCGCCAAACCTCTTTTTCCCCCAGAGCCTAAAAAAGCGACGCGGGACGCTTCCGGATGAAATATCGACGAGCCGATACCCACAAGAGAAACCGCCACCAATATCATCCAAAACTGAATAGATACAGATAATAATGCTAATCCAGAAATAGTAAACACCATGCCAATTGCCAATGAGTAAGGTTTTGGCTTTTTATCAGTATAAAAACCAATAAACGGTTGTAATAAAGAAGCTGTCAGCTGATATACAAACGTAATTAACCCAATTTGGGTAAAATTCAAATTAAAATTTTCTTTTAGAATCGGATAAGCTGCTGGAATAACCGATTGCATTAAATCATTTATCAAATGAGCAAAAGCGATGGAAAACAAAACCGAATAAATTGTTTTTTGAACTAAGCCAGGATTCTCTGATTTTGTATCAGTGGTGGAAATAGTATTCATATCGGAATAAAAAATTAAAGAAAACGAAACACAAAATACCAAAAAGCTAATGTGACAAAAGAAATAGGAATACCAAAACCAATCATCATACTACTTAAGCGAGGCTTTAAACCATGTGTAGTAGCCAATATACTGGCAGTTATCATTGGTGCCATTGCTGACTCCATGATGGCTACTTCAATCATTTTAGAATTTTGATTCAAAATTACGATGTACAACAAGTAGATTATAGCTGGCGTCAATACTAGCTTATACAACAATCCAAGTCCCAAAAATCGCCAATGTTGGCTCCTACTTTCAAAACGCAACTGCAGCCCTACCGAAACCAATGCCAATGGGGTAACTCCACTACCTACTTTTTGGAGAATATACTGTATCCATTCATGGAAATCAAAATTAAATACGTTCATCAAACAGGCTACAATAAAAGTGATAAAAGGAGGAAATAACATTATTTTTTTAAAAATCTGTATACCATTTGGCTCCCCTTTTGAGTACATGGTAGCCACTAAAATCCCTAAGGTGGAAAGCACCACGAAAGTACCCGGCTGATCAACTAATATGGCTGTTTTCATTCCTTCCTTACCGTATAGCGCTTCAATAATAGGAAACCCAAGGAAAGAGGTGTTTCCAAGGCCTGCCGTTAAGATTAAGCATCCGGTCAATTTTTTAGACCAACCATACTTATTGCCTAAAAAGCGAAATAATAGAAAGGCAACCACAAATCCAATCCATGCCACTCCAATGGGAAATAACAGCTGATTATTCCAATGAATTTTCGGAATGTAATACAACGCCAAAGCCGGAAGGCAAACATAAATTACAATCTTATTCAATAACTTATAAGTGCTGGTAGGAAACCTCTTTACTCTTTGTAATACAATCCCGAGAATTAGATAAAAAAAGATAAGAATAAAGTTCGTCATAGCGTAATAAATATTACCGCTAAATTAACACTATCACTTGGTATAACTCTTACTATTTTAAATTGTAATAAACTTTTTTTCAACAAGTAGATTTGAATAGGATTTGATAAATTATTCTCTTTAAAAAACAGATAAAGTTCTAATAATTCATGTTTAAGTGCTAATTTTACTAAAATGACTTTAAGCTTTGGAAAACGACAAAATAAAACAAACTGCCCGCAGTGAGAAAGCTGGAATTTCACAGCCAGAAATTTTTAGCCCGTCTGTTGTAAAAAACATTCAAAAATACAGAAAAATACAGCCTTCATCTGAAGAACTAGTTAAGGGCATTTTATCGGGTAATATAACCGCTTTAAGTCGGGCCATTACTTTGATAGAAAGTACAAATCCAGCTCATTTGATTAAAGCCAATACCGTCATTAAGGCCTGTTTACTTCATGCGAAAAAATCAGTTCGAATAGGGATAACTGGTGTTCCAGGTGTTGGTAAAAGCACGTTCATAGAAGCGTTTGGAAAACATTTAACCGGATTAGGAAAAAAAGTAGCTGTACTCACTGTTGATCCTAGCAGTACTATATCACATGGAAGTATTTTGGGAGATAAAACTCGTATGGAGGAATTAGTCAAAGACAGAAACGCCTACATTCGCCCCTCTGCGTCAGGAGACACATTAGGTGGTGTAGCCAGAAAAACACGCGAAACAATTACACTTTGCGAAGCTAGCGGCTTTGACACGATCATCATAGAAACAGTAGGTGTAGGCCAAAGCGAGACAGCGGTACACAGTATGGTGGATTTCTTTTTGTTACTAAAAATTGCCGGAGCCGGTGATGAATTGCAAGGTATTAAAAGAGGCATTATGGAAATGGCAGATGCAATTGTCATCAATAAAGCGGATGGCGATAATATTCGCAAATCGAAACTTGCGAAAACGGAGTTTAACAGGGCACTACATCTGTTTCCAGCAAAAAAATCAGGTTGGATACCCACAACAGCAACCTGTAGTGCAATTACTTTAGAGGGAATACCAGACGTTTGGGACACGATTGCAAAATTTATCGAACAAACGAAAGGCAACGATTATTTTAACGTAAAACGTTCGCAACAAAATGAATATTGGATGCTAGAAACCATCAACGAACAACTGAAACTAAATTTTTATAACAATACCGAAATTCAAACATTATTGGAATCAAATAAAAAAGCGGTGCAAAACGGTGAAATATCACCATTTGCAGCCGCCCAGTTATTGTTAGAAAAATATTTTAAAGAGTAAATCCATTTGATATATCATTTAGATTCACATTAAAAGAAATATTTATTAATGGTTACTCTTTCTCGTAACGTTCCATTTCTCTATCATAAAATTCATTAGCCAATACTATCAATCCTTCCATTTCGAGATTTAACTCCCCTTCATCAAGATCCTCAGCTTCTTCAATAAATTCTACTTCATCGTCTTTAAGGTTAATTATGAATCTTGGATAATCTAAGTGAACGATAAAAATATCTTCCTGAAAATCAGTGTTATCGCCTAATAAAAATTTGGGTAATTCCATTTATAAATGTTAAATCATTAATTACTAAATTCATTGCAACGATTAAGCTAATAATCGTTGCAACAAATATAATCTATTTATCAGAAAGAATGATTGAAGAACTCCCCTTACCATCCATAAAAATAATTTTCGTGTTTGGTGATGCGGCCAATTCTTTTTGTGCTTTTATAGATTCATATTGTAATTGCTTCTGTGTTAACCCAAGTGAAATAATTCTTTGGTAATCAGCAATACCTTGCGCTTCCACTCTTTTACGTTCTGCTTCTTGTTTTTCTTTTTGAAGCACGAATGTCATTTTTTGCGCATCTTGTTCCGCATTAATTTTGCTTTCAATAGATGCTTTTACAGAAGCTGGCAAATTGATGTTTCTTATCAATAATTGCTCAAGAATTAAACCTCTTGATTTAAAATCGGCTTCAATAGTTTTAAAAATACGATCTTGAAACTCAATTCTTTTAGTAGAATACAAGGCTACTGCATCGTAGTAAACTGCATTGTCACGGATACGTGTTCTAGTTACCGGTCTTACAATTTTATCAATATAATTAACCCCTATTTCTTTAAATATTGTTGGAGCGTCTATACCGGACACACGGTATAAAACCGTTAAATCAATCACCACCTCAAGTCCATCATTTGACAGTACTCGAATGGCATCATCACCTTGTTGAGCTCCTTCAGACTGGGATGAAGACATCGTGTAATTTTGGGTTTGAATATCAAAGTCCGTAACATCCAGAAGTGGATTAATTACATTCAGACCACTTGTAAGAATCTCCGGCTGTACACTTCCATACAAAGATGTTACTCCTACCGTTCCCGCATTAATTTGCTTAAATGCTGATGTAAAAATTCCTCCAACAATTAATAAAATACCGATAATTTTAAAAAGATTTGAAAATTTCGATAATGGATTTTGATCCGTTTTTAAAGTAAAGCTAGTAACCACTAAGATTAAGCCTAGAATAATAAGTATTATCATGTGTTTTAATTTTGAATGCTTATTAGCCTTGAAAGACCAATAAACGAATTAGAAGTAACAATGTTTGAACAACATTATTTTATAGATTTCTCCAATACTAACTTTTTTGTTAGTCGAGAAAAGCGAAGATACAAAAATAAAGCGGCAATAGATAATCCTACCAGTAATCCTATCCAAATCCCAGCAGCTTTCAAATCAGTATACAAGCCCAAGTAAATTGAAATCGGAAAACCAACAACCCAATACGCCACAAATGTAATATACATCGGTACTTTCACATCCTGCAAACCTCTTAAAGCGCCTAAAACAACAACCTGAATTCCGTCCGAGATTTGGAAAAATGCCGCCACAAATAATAGTTGAGAGGCTATTTCAATAACTTCCTTGGTCTCACCCAGATGCTTCATATCATTGACATTCACAAATAACTGAGGTAAATATTGATGAAAAACTACAAAAATAAGAGCAAATACAGTCTCAAGAAGTATTGCCAATAAGAATATAGATCGCGCCACTAGCTGCAATTTAACATAATCCATCAGTCCTTTCTGATTCCCCACTCTAATCGTTACAGCCACACTCAAACCCATGGCAAACATAAAAGTCAAAGAAGATAAACTCAACGCAATCTGATTAGCAGCTAGGCTCGTCGTTCCCAAAAGTCCAGAAAGCCAAATTGCCCCTGTAAACAAACCTACCTCAAAAAACATTTGCATAGAAGAAGGAAAACCTAAGCTGATAATCTTATTGAGCATTTTTTTCTTGATTTCTTTTAAACTAAAGTTTTCAAAATAGGGATGAAATTTTGGTTTTCTAATCAGGATGTAATGCATAAAAACTAACATAACAATACGAGAAACAATCGTACCAATCGCAGCTCCCACAATTCCCATTTTAGGAAAAACCCAAATCCCGTAAATCAAGAAGTAATTGATAACCACATTAATGATATTCCCAATGATCGTTGCCCACATAGAGCTTTTAGTATCTGATTTCCCATCAGCAAATTGCTTGTAAGCCTGAAAAATAATAAGTGGAACAAGTGAGAAAGCAACGATATCAAGATAAGGCTTTGCCATTTCGACCACAATATCCGGTTGACCCATTAAAGAGATTAAAGGCTTAAAAAAGAATATAATCAGAAATAATGTGAAACCTAAAATCGTGCATAAAAATAACCCATGATGAAATACGCTTCTTCCCTCTTCAACATTATTATTCCCGTCAGTTTCTGCTGCCAATGGAGTTATGGCCGTAGAAAAACCAATACCTAATGACAGGGCTATAAAAATAAAACTATTACCTAAAGAAACCGCTGCCAACTCTGTTGGCCCTAGTTGTCCTACCATAACATTGTCTACGATTCCAACAATTGTATGTCCTATCATCCCCAAAATGATTGGATAGGCTAGCCTTAAATTATAAGAAAACTCTTGAGTATATTTAGAAAAATTCACTTTACTATTTTTTGATGGCAAATATAATTAGAAGCTTTTGATTGTTCCGGAATTATATAAGAAAATCAGATAATTCTATAACTTTTCAAGCTTTTCATCGATATACATTTGCACCAGTCACCTTGATGGTATTTAAACAACCCGAAAAGACGAAATTTTATTTAACAATATAATTCATATTATGAAAACTGCAGGAAAAATTAAAATGGTATTCGCTTTAGCAATCACAATGATGTTTGCAAGTAATGTACAAGCTCAAGAAACAAAAGAAGTGAAAAATTACGATCAAGGATTCCGTTTAGGGATAGGTCTTAATGGAGGGGTACCTACGAATACAGATTTTTACAACTATTCTTTAGGTGCTGATGTTAGACTTCAATATGACTTATCTGAAAGAACATCTTTAACTTTAACTACTGGTTTTACTAACTTGTTTATTAACAACGGTGTTAAAGATTTAGGTTTCATTCCAGTAAAAGCTGGTTTCAAGGCATTCGTATGGGAAGACCAATTTTATGTGTTAGGTGAAATAGGTGGTGGGCTAGCGGTAACAAACACTGATGTAAACAAAAAAAATACGTACTTATGGGCTCCAGGTCTTGGATATGCTACTAAAGATATTGACGTAAGTGTGCGTTATGAAGCATATACAGAATATGATACAAACCAGATAGCGCTTCGTGTAGCTTATGGTTTTAAACTATAATATTCTTTTGAATTAGTAAAAAAAATGCTCTGAATTTCAGAGCATTTTTTTTATTCTTTTGCCAAAATATCTTTGTATAACTCAATGTTTTCCTGAATTTCATCATCCATTTCCGGCATTTGAATATCCGTATGTTTTTGCATTTCCTCCCAAATAATTTTACCCACGATATAGCGGCACATTTCTTTATCGTCTGCAGGAATTACGTACCAAGGCGCATACGCCGTAGAAGTATTGTTTATCGCTTCTTCATAATAACGCATATAATCATCCCAACGCTCTCTTTCTTTAAGATCCCCGACGGAGAACTTCCAATTGTGTTTTTTTTCTTCTAAACGTCTCAATAAGCGCGCTCTTTGCTCCTCTTTGCTCATATGGAGAAAGAATTTCAGAATAATAGTTCCGTTTTGGGTAATGTGTTTCTCAAAATTCCTAATTTGCTCCATCCTGTTTTCCCAAAAGGCAGGTGTAATCGATGAAACGTCTTCTATCCCCGGTAAGTTTTCATTTAAAATATATTCAGGATGCACCCTGGTAACTAGTACATTCTCATAATGCGTTCTATTAAAAACGGCAAATTTTCCTTTTTCCGGTAATGCCAAATAATGGCGCCATAAATAATCATGTTCCAGCTCGTTCGAATTAGGTGTTTTAAAACTATGCACCACAACCCCTCGCGAATTAAAGTACTTAAAAACTTCTCGAATCAAACTGTCTTTCCCTGAAGTATCCATGCCCTGCAAACATATCAAAACCCCATACCTGTTGTGGGCGTACATCGTATCCTGCAAATCACTCAACTTATCGATGATATCCTCTAATTTATCCTTTTTTTTGTCATCACTCGCACCACTATCTAAATTAGTCGGAAGTTTTGACAACTCTATCTTGTTATTAACTTTAAAATCTTCCAGATTAATTGATTTCATAGGGAATACTTTATCTTTACTTTCTCAAATATAACGAATAATCAGGACTACTCTTGATAATTTTTTGGAGCTTTTTCCAGCTATCCACTTCAATCTATTGTGCCGCCCCCGAAGCTTCGGGACCTGGCACAATAGGATTTTCGCTGCTATCTGGGCTAGGGGTTTACGTTTTCAACATCTAATTATGAAAAAAATTACATTAGAATTATTCACAAGTATTATAGGTATTGGTGCCGCATCTGGACTTTTCTTCCAAGACCATTTTCTCTATTTAATTGGCGACAACAGTAGCTTTTTATACGAATACAACCTCACTGATACTAGCCTCAACAAATACCCACTCCTGCAAAATCCGAGTCAAAACATTCTAAAAAAGGACAAACACGACTTTGAATCTCTAACTCATTTTCAAGACACACTCTATATCTTTGGCTCAGGCTCCACCGCACAAAGGAATGCGATGGTCGAATTTGATTTAAAAACAAGAAAGAAAACCATGACTAATAATCTGGTTGATTTATATGCAGTCATGCAAAGTTTTGGATACATCAAATCGGAAGATTTTAATTTAGAAGGCGTTATTTATGATGGCGAAAACTGGTATTTATTCAACCGTGGTAATGGGAGCGAAAACAAAAATGTTATTTTCACTCTTCAAGCTAAAAAATTAAACGAAGAATTCAGTCTTCTTTCTAACGATTACAAGCTCCCAAAAATAAAAGGGGTTCGTACCAGTTTTACTGATGCAGTCCTGATTGATGGAAAAATTTATTTCTTAGCCACAGCCGAAAACACCGCCTCTACTTATGAAGATGGCGAAATTCTGGGAACTGTTATTGGTCGCATTGACATTGAAACGATGAAAATAGATTTTACAAAAAAAATTAGCCCCACAAATAAATTTAAAGGGCTAACCTTATTTTCAAAAAACAAGAACCAAATCCAGTTTCTCCTTTGTGAGAACAAGGATACTTTAGAAAGCACCATTTACAAACTAAGTGTAGAACTCAACTAACGAAACAGAAGGTTATTTCTATAATTTAGTAGTCTGAACCGTTTCCCGGTTCTTCTGCTCTTTTAGAATATCACTTAGAAAAGGCGTGGTTTGTTCCTCAATTTCCTTTTCTGAAATATCTAATGCCTTCTGATTAGCAACTAATTGCAACCATGGTTTAGGCGCTATAAAATCATAACTACCAAAAACAATTACAGGAGTCCCTTTTACTTTAACCGTTTCTGAATCGGCTAATTGCCACTCATCAGCCCACTCATATAAAAGTTTAGCATCTTTCTCCTGAAGTCTCAAACAAGAATGAGAGGCCGGATAACCCGGTAAGCTATATTCATGCCATCCCACACCCAGTTTATTTTCTACGTTGAAGTTCCAACGCAAATCCCACTCATCATCAAATGTACTTGTAGTTTCCTCTGCTTTCCAATTCGTAAAGAAGAGTCCCGTTGGTGTTTTGTATTTTTCACTCCCCATATTAGTGGGTCCAGCATAAGTCAACTGTCCTTTTTCATAAGCGGCAAATGTTTGTGTCGGGTACGAAAAAAATATGATTTTTTTTACGTCTTTTAAGTACGAAACTGTCAATGGAAATGGTAGATAGAACTCAATATCTCCGCTCATATCCCCCGGAATTAAGATCGAATCCATTTGCTTCAGATTGGTAGCATCGGTTCGGTTAACAGCATAAGCTATACCAAGCATTTTGTCATCGCCTGCATGTGCAGCTAACCATTGTTTCGTGTTTTCTAGATGATAAGAAACACTCTTCGGTTCTTGTCGTGTGATGACCGGAACACTTTCCACGCTTTCCACGCTTTCAACATTATCCTGTTGTTTGCATGAAACTATAAGAATCATGACACTAATATTCAAAAGAAGGGCTAATTTTTTCATAGTTACAATTTATACTACAAAATTGATCTATTTTAACATTTAAAATGTTATATAATTATTTGAATTATTTATCTAATTTAAATGTTTAGACCTAGTCGAAATTAACTTTTTTTTTGCTTTCTGTTTTGCCATTAAAAAAAAGAATGGCTTAACTTTGCTTAAAGAAAAATAAAATTTGTAATTGACTTATTACGGTGAAAATTGACTGACTTAGCTAAAAAATTAAAAAAAAACTCACCTTCACTTGGTAGTATTTTCTTTTTATTGATATTACTATTAAGTACTGCTGTATTATCAAACCAATTATTTAATCTAAACAGTTCTAATCATGAAACATCGTTTTTTTTCACGAGAATAGCGATCTGGTTTTGTTTACTGTTCGTCTATATGTATGCCATTATAATAGAAAAGCGACCTTTGCTATTATGGAAAGAAAAAAAATATGCATTAGGGTTTTATATAAAATCAATTATCTCAACAATGCTAGTTTTGATCTTGGTAGTATTCGCTTTAAGCTTAACCTTTAAATTAGCCGATTCAAATATTGACAGTGAAAAGATGAAAGTTCTTGTTCAAGTTTTTAAAAAAAATCGACTTCTACTTGTTTTCACTTGTTTAACTGCTGGAATTACTGAAGAAATAATCTTTAGAGGCTATTTACTACCAAGATTGGAAATTCTGTTAAAAAATAAAAATTTATCAGTCATTATATCAAGCATATTTTTTGGACTTATACATTATGGTTACGGAACTAGTATTCAAATAATTGGCCCCATTCTAATAGGGCTTGTATTTGGAGTTCATTACCAAAAATACAGAAATATTAAAATTTTAATAATTTGTCATTTCTTATGGGACTTAATTGCTTTGCTTGTAAAAACTGGCCAAACACAATAGAAAACATCAATACTCTTAAAAATAATTCATAAACAAAAATAACATGACTGACTTAAAAAATAAAAATGCGCTAATTACAGGTGCCGGAAAAGGAATTGGAAAAGCAATCGCTATTGCTTTGGCGAAAGAAGGCGTGAATGTAATTTTAGTGTCCCGTACCCAATCTGATTTGGACGAGGTAGCAACGGAGGTTAATAACTTAGGAATAAAATCATTGACACTTACAGCTGATGTCTCCGATATTTGTTCGGTAGATAAAGCCGTGGCACAAGCCTTGGATAAATTTAAAACAATTGATATATTAATTAATAATGCCGGAATTGCCGCTTTTGGTAAATTTCTAGAACTCGAACCTAAAGCATGGGAGCGTATCATTCAGGTGAACTTAATGGGAACCTACTATACTACCCGCGCGGTCTTACCTAACATGATTGAAAGACAAACTGGAGATATCATAAACATTTCCTCGACTGCAGGATTGAAAGGAAATGCATTAACCAGCGCGTACAGTGCATCTAAATTTGCTGTTTTAGGACTAACAGAATCCTTAATGCAGGAAGTTCGAAAACATAACATTCGCGTCACTGCCTTAACTCCGAGCACGGTTGGCACTGAAATGGCCAAAGATTTAAAACTAACAGATGGTAATCCTGAAAACGTAATGCAAGCTGAAGATGTAGCCGAATTAATCATCGCTCAGTTAAAGTTAAACCGACGCGTATTTATTAAAGATGCAGGCATTTGGTCAACAAACCCATAAATAATTAAGGGAATTGTCAAATAGTCAAATGGCCACAAGTCAAATACAATCTTGACTTAAATAAAAAACCATTGAAAGATTAAGTTTTACCTTAATCTCTTAATGGTTTAATAGTTTAAACTTTAAATTATTTTAAAGTACCTACACCTCAATCGCTACAAATTCCATTCTAACACTGCCATCAGTATCAATTGTAGTTAAGTTGATTTCATGCAAGGTATTCACTAATTCCGGATTCCATGGTGTTTTTACTTTAACGTAGTTTTCTGTAAAACCATGAATGTAACCCTCTTTATTTTCGCTTTCAAAAAGAACTGTTCTCGTACTTTCCAACTGGCTTTCATAAAAAGCGCGGCGTTTTTTAACCGATAATCCACGCATCATTTTACTTCTTTTCACACGGACATTTTCAGGCACCACACCCGCCATTTCCGCAGCTTCAGTATTATCACGTTCAGAATACTTGAATACATGCAAATAAGAAATATCCATTTCATTCAAATAACGATAGGTTTCCAAAAAATGCTCATCGGTTTCACCGGGAAAGCCAACAATCACATCCACACCAATACAGGCATGAGGCATCACTTCTCTAATTTTATTTACTCTTTCAGTATATATTTCGCGCTGGTAACGACGCTTCATTAATTTCAGAATATCGTTACTTCCAGATTGCAATGGGATATGAAAATGCGGTACAAAAGTTCTGCTTTTCGAAACAAATTCTATCGTTTCATTTTTCAATAAATTAGGTTCAATGGACGAAATTCGCAAACGCTCTATCCCTTCTACTTTGTCCAATTCCTGAACCAATTCCAAGAACGTATGTTCATGTTTTTTGTTTCCAAATTCCCCTTTTCCGTAATCCCCAATATTCACACCGGTAAGAACAATTTCTTTGATGTTCTGCTGCGAAATTTCGTAAGCATTTTTTAAAACATTTTCCAATTCATCACTTCTGGAAATCCCTCTAGCAAGTGGAATCGTACAATACGTACATTTGTAATCACAACCATCCTGCACCTTCAAGAAAGCACGGGTTCTATCGCCTATCGAGTAACTTCCCACATAGAAATCAGCATCAGCTATCTCGCAAGAATGTACTTCACCAAAATCATTTTTAGACAAATCATTAATATAATCGGTAATTTTAAATTTCTCTGTAGCTCCCAGAACCAAATCAACTCCATCAACTGCTGCTAATTCTTCCGGTTTCAACTGCGCATAACAACCCACAGCGGCTACAAAAGCTTTATTGTTGAGCTTCATTGCTTTTTTGACCACTTGTTTAAACTGCTTGTCTGCATTTTCAGTAACCGAGCACGTATTAATCACATACATATCAGCGACTTCTTCAAAATCAACACGGTCAAAACCTTCGTCCTGAAAGTTTCTCGCAATAGTAGAGGTTTCTGAAAAATTCAGTTTGCATCCAAGCGTATAAAAGGCAACTTTTTTTCTGTTTTCCATAGGGATAAACTACGTTTTTAGTAGTAACTTATTATATTTACATCTTTGTAAAAAGAGTTTGCAAATTTACGTACAATATTCTTTAAAATGAAATCAATAATTACCTATATATCAACGCTTTGTATTGTATTAACATTTGCTTCTTGTGGAAAAGACAGTACAAAAAATAAAGATCATCTTGTTTTTCGTTACAATGAAAGCTCTAATATCACTTCGCTTGACCCTGCTTTCTCAAAAGTACAATCGAATATATGGGCTTGCAATCACATTTTCAATGGTTTACTCCAATTGGACGAAAAATTAAATATACAACCCGATATAGCTAAATCTTGGTCTGTTTCTCCCGATGCAAAAACCTATACTTTTACCTTGCGAATGGACATCTATTTCCAAAAGCACATTTTATTTGGCAAGGACAGTACGAGAACCGTAAATGCATCTGATTTTGAATACAGCCTCAACCGATTACTCGATGAAAAAGTAGCTTCTCCCGGCGGTTGGGTTTTACAAAACGTAGCCAGCTTCAAAGCAGAAAATGACAGCGTTTTTCAAATCAAACTGATCAAGCCTTTCCCCGCTTTCTTAGGGCTAATGACTATGAAATATGCCTCCGTAGTACCTAAAGAAGTCGTTTCTCATTATGGTAGCGACTTTCGATCTCACCCAATAGGAACTGGCCCTTTCCAAATGAAATTATGGGAAGAAAATGTAAAACTAGTTTTGCGCAAAAATCCCTTGTTTTATGAAAAAGACGAGAAAGGAAATGCACTGCCTTACTTGGAAGCCGTTGCCATTACCTTTTTACCGGATAAGCAAAGTGGTTTTTTACAATTTATACAAGGAAAATTAGATTTCACTTCAGGCCTAGACCCTTCCTATAAAGATGATATTCTAACACAAACAGGAGAATTGCAGCCCAAATACAAAGACGAAGTTAACTTAATCACCGGACCCTATCTGAATACTGAATATTTAGGTTTCCGTATGGACGGCGACAATAAAGCCGTATTAGACTTACGCATTCGTCAAGCGATGAATTACGGTTTCGACCGGCAAAAAATGATTACCTATTTGCGAAATAATATGGGAACCCCAGCAGTAAACGGAATCATCCCTACAGGCTTACCTAGTTTTAATAATGCCAAAGGATACACCTACGATAGCGAAAAAGCAAAAGAGTTGGTGAGTGAGTATAAGAAAGCCACAGGTGATAAAAACCCCGTAATTCAGCTAAGCACTAATGCGTCTTATGTCGACATTGGAGAGTTTTTACAAAGGGAGTGGCAAAAAATAGGATTAGATGTACAAGTAGATATCAGCCCTCCTTCCACTTTACGCCAAGCCATTTCTACCGGAAAAGTTTCTTTTTTCAGAGCGAGCTGGATTGCTGATTATCCCGATGCCGAGAATTATTTATCCCTGTTTTACAGTAAAAACTTCTCTCCGGATGGCCCAAACTACACTCATTTTAAAAATGAGGAATTCGATCGTCTATACGAACAGGCTTTTAAGGAAACTAATGACCAAAAACGTTTTGTTTTGTATCAGAAAATGGACAAAATCATTATTGATGAAGCGCCAATAATTCCTTTGTTTTATGACAAGGTTGCTCGATTCACCAGAAAAGATGTTTCTGGATTAGGAATTAACCCGTTGAATTTATTGAGCTTGAAAAAAGTAAAAAAGAACATCCCTAAATCGTAACACTCAAATGAAAAAAGCTATTATATTCTTTCTTCTTTTTCAGGTGCTAACCACAAATGCTCAAAATAGTATTGAATGGGATGGTACCTACCAACTACAATTAACAGATTTTCAATCAAAAGCCACTCAAATAGGAGCTGAGGTTAGCATTACCAGTATACATACTGCTTCAAGCCTTGATTTTGGATTCATGATGAATAATGTAGAGTTTATGTTTACCAAAAACTTCAATTCGAAAGTAAACTGCTCTTTCCAACGAGATGCAGGATCTTTAATCGCTCCAGATACAATTACGGCTAACAAACTACTGGATTTTGCGCGTTATGAATTTGACTTATCTGAACTCTATGCCCGTAAATTGCGTAAAGAAATCTACGAGCAGAAAGGAACTTTTTCTGATGTCAGTTTTTTAAAAGTTATATATGACCAAATACAAAATAAATATGCCGAAGAGCATGCCATGGCAACAAAAACAACTAATCTAGGCCTTGACACAGTGAAACTAACTGCGCTGCATACCGAAGTATCAAAACAAATTCAGAACTATCCTGATTTTTGTAAAAGTTGCAAACCACCTAAGAAAAAGAAATAAAATCGTTAATTCAAAATAAATCTACGTACAACCTCAGCAACACCATGATTATTATTTGAAGCTACAATAACATTAGCTCTGTCTCTCAATTCAGGAGTGACATTATCGACCCAAACACCTAGTCCTGCATATTCAATCATCGTCAAGTCATTCCCTGCGTTCCCAACAGCTATGATTTCACTTTGGTGAATACCTAGTTTCTCTGCCAATATTCTTATACTTGCCGCTTTGTCTATACCAGTTTGTGCCACTTCCAGGAAAAAAGGCTTTGACATGCTGACGCTCAAATGAGGCATGGCCAATTTCAAGTCTTTTTCTACTTCTTTTAGATAACTTGGCTCTTCCAATAAAATACATTTTACAGCCGATGAATTAACGGCTGCCCTGAAATCCACCACTTTATTATGCACTAAACCTGTAATATTAAGCTCAATATCGATGTATTCTGAATTCGTTTCGCTCACTACTTTACCATCAATATACGTAATGATATGGGTTTTACTTTTTAGGCTATATTCATATAATTCGTGAATTTGTTCCTTAGTCAAGGTCTGCTCAAAAATTACTTTATCCTCCTTTAAATCTGTAATTACAGCACCATTATAAGAGATCATGTACGAATTGTCCATTTTCAATTCTCTGGCATACGCTATCATTGCAGGCGTTGGTCTCCCTGATGCCAAAATAACATAAACCCCTTTTTCCTGAGCTTTAAAAAGCATCTCTTTATTTTCTTCCGAAATTGTATGGTCGTCTGTCAACAAGGTATCATCCATGTCTATAACCAGCATCTTATATTTCATTTATCTTTTATAATTATGATAAACCCATTAAAAAAGAAAACCCTGATACCATAATAGCTACCCAGGGTTTTCTTTTTTAAATCATCGGTCCTTTAAATACTTAACCTAAATTCCTCAATAACCGGGTTTGCCTTTGCAAAATCAGTTTCTTGTATAAAAACCTCCACAGCAGAACCCGAGCTTCCAAAACCGGCTAATCTAGCAGATTGAATATTATCCTTCATGACTGTATCAACACCTATCGCTTCAATTTTTTCTTTTAAAGCCATTGCCAATATTTCGCTTCCTGAAAACACTTTCATTAATCCCATCTTATTTATTTTATGTTATTTTGTTTCCTCTTCTTCCTCATCCTCTTCTTCAGCTTCTTCAATTTCAAATAGATAGGGCTCTACCATCATTTTATCGGCAAGGCTTTCTATTCGGTCGGTAAGTCGTTCTGAGAAAATAATTCGTTGTGTTTTATTGATGCTGTTTGACATACGCATCAGTTTAGTTTCATGGCGCAATTTTAAAATAGAATCTGCATCATCAATAATAAACATTTTCAATCTGTTTACATTAAAACCGGCAGTCGTAAACATTTCACCCAACTTATTAGGTGTCCCTACCAACACATCAACTCCACCAGAAATATAATTCTTGTCATATTCCATATCGCCCCTATCATGCACTCCGTAAACCACCAAATCAGTATGCCTTTCGAATTTTTCGAAGATGGCTTCCATTTCTAACACTTTGGCTTTATCTTCCACGATAATCAAAGCACGAGGCGACTGTTCTCCCTCGCAAACCAATTGTTGGATCACGTTGATAACAATAGTTGTAGATTTCCCACTTCCTTTTGGTGCGATAATAATACAGTCAGCACCACTTTTTAAAGCAGAAAAAGTCTCTTTTTGTAATGCATTGGCTTGGGTTAAACCGATTTCAACTAATCCTTCTCGTAACTTTTCGTTTATTTTCTTTAATTTCATTTCTTATTATTGAAAGAGTAAAAAACAGAAAAATTGAATCCCAATCGTTCTGCTTTTTAATCATTAAGTTATTTTTATTTACTGGCAAACAACTTCACGTCATTTTCAGAAATTTCACTCCCGCCCAGGATAATTAAACGCTCCACGACATTACGCAATTCACGAATATTTCCAGTCCAATCGTATTCCTGCAAAAGTTTGACAGCGTCTCCAGAAAATTTCTTCACTGCATTTCCTTGCTCAGAAGCAATTTTGTCTGCAAAATGAGAAATTAGCTTTGGAATATCTTCGCGTCTTTCATTCAAGGAAGGCACTTTTATCAAGATTACAGCTAGTCTGTGATATAAATCCTCACGGAAACGACCTTCGGCAATTTCAGTTTTCAAATCTTTATTGGTAGCCGCCATCACACGAACATCTACTTTAATATCTTTCTCTGCCCCCACTCTTGAAATAACACTTTCTTGTAACACACGTAATACTTTGGCTTGAGCCGAAAGACTCATGTCTCCAATTTCATCTAAGAAAATAGTTCCTTTATCTGCAGCTTCAAATTTACCAGCACGATCTTTTACCGCTGACGTAAAGGCCCCTTTTACGTGTCCAAACAATTCACTCTCTATCAATTCAGAAGGAATCGCAGCACAATTCACTTCGATTAAAGGAAAGTTAGCGCGTTCACTTTTCTCATGCAACTGATGCGCAACTAATTCCTTACCGGTTCCGTTTGGCCCCGTTATAAGCACACGCGCATCTGTTTGAGCTACTTTATCAATCATCAATTTTATGTGATCTATTGCTTCGCTATCCCCAATCATCTGGTAATTCTTGCTGACTTTCTTTCTTAAAATCTTATTCTCAACTACGAGTTGTTTTTTGTCCAATGCGTTTCTAACCGTATTCAACAATCTATTTAAATCAGGTGGTTTTGATATATAATCGAATGCACCGAGTCGCATCGTATTAATAGCCGTTTCCATATCACCATGCCCAGAGATCATAACAATTGGAATTTCCGGTTTTATTTTTTTGACCGCTTCAAGCAATTCAACACCATCCATTTTTGGCATTTTTATATCGCACAAAACAAGATCGTAATCGTTATTTTTTATCTTTTCATAACCCACTACACCGTCTTCAGCATCTTCCACCTGATAGGTATCGCTCTCCTCAGAAAGTATTTTGGTAAGTACTCTGCGAATCGCCGCTTCGTCTTCTATGATTAATATTTTACTCATATCTATTTTGATTATTAATACCTGGCTTTTTGAAGTTCCGAATCAACGAATCAACGAGCAACCTCATAAACTTTAATATTTAAGCCATTTGTATAACTCTTTCCATGTAGGTTTCTTTCCATACATCAAAATTCCCACACGATATATTTTTGCTGCAAACCAAACTACCGAAAAGAAAGTAGTAAATAACAAGCTTACGGAAATGGCAATTTGCCACAAAGGTACACCAAACGGAATTCGCATTAACATAACAATAGGTGATGTCAGCGGAATCATAGAAAAAACGACTGCTATAGTACCATGCGGATCATTAATTACGCTAAAAAAACCTACATACACGCTAAGCATTAAAGGCATAATAATAGGTAGAAGAAATTGTTGTGAATCGGTTTGATTGTCAACAGCGGCACCAATTGCAGCATAAAAAGAGCTATATAGAAAATACCCCCCTATGAAATAAACTACAAACCCTATCAGTATACTCGCTATTGGCAAGTTCCATAACTCCTTGATATACATTTGAGCAGTACTGGCAAATTCGTTCTGCGCCTGCTGCATTAATTCCGGTGACACCCTTGCTGTTGGCCCCACATTAACTCCAAAAAATACAGAAGCGGCAAACATCAGAGAAAGGCCTATTAAAGCCCATATAAAAAATTGAAGAATACCTGCTAATGAGGTTCCAATAATTTTACCAATCATCAACTGAAACGGCTTTACCGATGAGATAATTATTTCGATAATACGATTTGTTTTTTCTTCTATCACACTTCGCATGACCATATTACCATAAATAATAATGAACATCATAATCAGATATCCAAATCCACCACCAATGGCAATTTTTATTTCATTAAGTCCTTTTACACTTTCCTCTCCTGAAGCTTTCGCCAAGCTAATATTAACCTTTGACTGGGCATTTCTAATCGCTAAAGTATCCAAATTTGCTTTTTCCAGATTGGTTTTAGTAATTTTGTTAGCAACAATATCCTGAATCTTTTCAATAAATACAATACTGGGGCTGCTATTAGATATAAATTTTATTTTATTTTCAAAATCGGCAACATTGGACGTATTCGGAATCAACAATACCCCTTCATAACTTTCATTAGTGATGCTGTCTTTGAGGAATTTCGCATCAATTAAAGATAAATCAACGTATTTATATTCACTTTTCGAATTGTTTTGCGCTATAAACTCTTTGACAAACAACCCTGATTCGTCATGAATTGCAATTCGTTTCGTTTCTGCTTTCATCGAACTTAAATACCCTACAAATGCGGCAATACCCACAAATAGAAGCGGACTTAAAAAGGTCATAACTATAAAAGATTTATTACGCACTTTGGCGACAAACTCTCTTTTTATGATTAATGAAATAATGCTCATTTAGATTTTTTATTAATGATTTTTGATACTTGATTTCAGAATTTAGAAATCATAGCATTAAAATTATTTACTTATCGCTTACCGTTTGAATAAATATATCATTTACACTAGGGATTTTTTCCACAAAATGGGTCACTTGTCCCCGCTGCGTCAGAACATGAAGCAACTCATTTGGCATGGCATTTCCCAATTGGATTTCCAGTTTCAATTCTTTGTTTAATGATTTAAAATTGGCCGTCCCTACAGTAAATTTTTGGGTGATGTCATACATCAGACCTTCCACATTATCGGATACAATACCAACCTCAAAGCTATTGCTTTTGAATTGTCTTTTGACATCGTCTAACTTTCCTTCTATCAGTTTATTTGATTTGTGGATTAATGCAATATGATCACACAGTTCTTCCACACTTTCCATTCGGTGTGTAGAAAATATTATAGTAGCGCCCTCTTCTCGCAACGCCAGAATTTCATCTTTAATTATGTTAGCATTCACAGGGTCGAAACCGGAAAAAGGTTCGTCAAAAATCAACAGTTTAGGTTTGTGCAACACACAAACAACAAATTGAATTTTTTGAGCCATTCCTTTAGATAGTTCTTGAATTTTTTTATTCCACCATCCTTGAATTTCCAATCTCTCAAACCAATATTCCAATTGTTTTTTAGCTTCTGCTTTTGTTAGCCCTTTCATTTGTGCCAAATACAAACATTGCTCTCCTACTTTCATACTGTTATACAACCCTCTTTCTTCTGGAAGGTAGCCTATGTACTGTACGTGTTTGGGCTGCAATTTTTCACCATCAAGGATAATGGAACCACTATCAGGCAACGTAATTTGATTTATGATTCTTATTAACGATGTTTTTCCGGCACCATTTGGACCTAAAAGCCCATAAATACTGCCTTTAGGAACTGTTAATGAAACTTCGTTAAGCGCTACGTAATCACCATATTGCTTCACGACTTTATTGACTTCAAGTAGGGTACTCATGCTGAAATTTGAATTTGTGTAAAAGTAAATAATTAGTATCGAAATAGATATGATTGTTACATAAAAAAACCCACCCTTATTTTCACAAGGATGGGAAACTTATATTTAATTTTTAACCTTTATAAAAATTATGAAAACATGTCTTTTACCTTCTCGAAAAATGATTTATCTGATTTTTCAGGATTTGGAATAAAATGTTCATCACTAATATTGCTTTCGAAAAACACTTTTTGTTCTTTACTTACGGTTTTAGGAGTCCATACATTTACATGCACTAACAAATCTCCACTTGCGTACCCATTTATATTTGGAATACCTTTTCCTTTAAGTCTAAGAATCTTACCGGATTGAATTCCTTCTTCTAATTTGATTCTTACTTTTCCGTTTATAGCTTCGATATCTTTTGAAATACCAAGAACTGCTTCAGGAAAACTGATGTATAAATCGTAATGCAAGTTCTCTCCTTCACGCTTCAAAAGTTCATGCTCCAACTCTTCGATTGCTACAATTAAATCTCCCGGAACACTATTTCCCGGAGCATCGTTTCCTTTGCCAGAAACTTTCAACTGCATCCCGTCAACTACCCCAGCAGGAATTTTAATAGAAACCGTTTCATCTTCAGTAATCATGCCTTGAGAATCTGCCTCTGCAGGTTTTTTATCTAAAATCTGACCTGATCCACCGCAGGTAGGACAGGTAGATGCTGATTGCATTCTTCCCAGAATCGTATTGGTAACACGCATTACTTGTCCTTGACCATTACAGGTAGAACACGTTTTATAAGAAACACCTGGTGCTTGAACTTTACGTTTTACTTTTACTTTTTTCTCAACACCATTAGCTACTTCTTCTAATGTCAATTTCACTTTGATTCGTAGGTTGCTCCCTTTAGTTCTACGTTGACCTCCGCCTCCGCCTCCAAATCCGCCACCACCACCAAAGGCGCTACCGAAAATGTCACCAAATTGGCTAAAGATATCGTCCATGTTCATTCCGGCATGACCGCCTCCGCCACCGCCGAAACCTCCAGAACCATCAAAAGCTTGATGACCGTATTGATCGTATTTCGCTTTTTTGTTCGGGTCGCTTAAAACCTCATAGGCTTCAGCAGCTACTTTGAACTTATCTTCTGCCGATTTGTCTCCAGGATTTTTGTCAGGATGATGCTCTAATGCTTTCTTTCTGTACGCTTTCTTAATGGCTGCTGCATCAGCACTTTTTGAAATCTCTAATATCTCGTAAAAATCTTTTTTCATCTTAATTTTTTCTTGTGAATGTACAGACCCAATTCATGGCGTCTACACCTGTCCGCATTACTGCCCTATAACCACTTTAGGAAATCGAATAATTTTATCTCCCAATTTATATCCTTTTTCAAGAACATCTACAATTTTCCCTTTCATCTTAGCTGAAGGAGCGGGAATTTGAGTTATTGCTTCAGCAAAATCTGCATCAAATGCATCGCCAGCCTTAACTTCCACTTGCTCTAACCCCTTTGAAACCAGGGTGTTTCTTAATTTTTCATGAATTAGCTCTACTCCTTTCAAAAGTAATTCGTCATCAGATTTAAGCATTTCGACCATTGCTCTGTCAAAATCATCTAAAACTGGTAACATAGCTAAAAGAACCTCTTGATTTGCAGTTTTATACAACTCTAAACGTTCTTTTGAAGTTCGTCTTTTATAATTTTCAAACTCTGCAAATAATCGTAAATATTTATCTTTTTCTTTCGCTAAATCTTGCGTCAATTGCTCTTCAACGCTTAACTCATCAGCAACAACTTGCTCTTCATTCACATTGTTATCTAATGTTACATCATCCATCTCATTATCGATTTCTGTATTTTCAGTAGTCATATTACTTTTATTTTTAAAAATATCTTTAAACTTCATTTTTTTCACTTTTCTTTGAATTGCAAAAGTACTGCCAAATCTAACTAAATGTCAAATTGTCATTCTTTTTTTTTAATGGCAACTATTTATCAGGTAGAACACTAAAGTTTATATAAATTTAAAATTTAGTAAAATTTTAAGAATATTACGCTCTAGTTTCTATAAGTTTGTTACTCGTTCTAATCTAGATTAAATTTTCAATCTATCAAAAACAAATTTAAGGTTGGTTTCTAAATAATTATTAATTCGTGAATACCTTATATTAAAAAAAGCTTTGTTAATTAACAAAGCTTTTTTTTATGCGTAAAATTTAAGTTACAATTTACAATAACGCCTTTTTTAAACCTTCAAAATCAAGTGAAACCTGCTCTCCGCTGACTAAGTTCTTCAGTGAAAAAGAATTTAAAGCTATTTCCTGTTCCCCTACTATTACGGCAAAAGGAATATTTCGCTTATCAGCATGTTGAAACTGCTTTGCCATTTTTGCGTTATCAGGATACAATTCCACTTTTATGCCTGCTGCTCTTAACTTTTGAATTGCCTGTAAGGCATAAAACGCTTCTGCATCTCCGTAATTAATAAATAACCCTTTTGATGTTGCGGTAACGGTTTCTGGAAAAAGGTTCAATTCTTCCACAACCAAATAGATGCGGTCCAATCCAAAAGAAATCCCAACTCCGCTCATATTTTTCAATCCGAAAATCCCGGTCAAATCATCATATCTGCCACCTCCACCGATGGAACCCATAGCCACTTCTCTAGGAGGTCCCACTTCAAATATTGCCCCGGTATAATAATTCAATCCACGCGCAAGGGTAACATCAAGATCTAATATTGCCGATGACAACCCCAATTTCGTTACATTTTCACAGATGAAGCGTAATTCTTCAACCCCTTTCATTCCTTCTTCCGAAGAGGCTAAAAGAAGTCCTAATTTTTCGATTTTCTCTGTAATGGTTCCGGTGAAATTGAAAAGAGGCTGGACCTTTTCTATCGCTTCCGCCCCAATTCCCTTCTCTATCATTTCTTTTTTTACACCGTCCTCACCTATCTTGTCCAATTTATCAAGCGCAACGGTAAAGTCAATTAATTTATCGGAAGCCCCTATTACTTCAGCAATTCCAGATAATATTTTTCTATTATTAATTTTGATGGTCACCCCTTTCAAACCCAATTCCGTAAAAACAGTGTCATAAAGCTGTACTAATTCCACTTCCTGCCACAAAGACTTTGACCCAACTACATCGGCGTCACATTGAAAAAACTCTCTAAATCGTCCTTTTTGAGGTCTGTCTGCACGCCAAACCGGTTGGATTTGATATCTTTTAAATGGGAATTCGATATCGTTCTGATGTTGTACCACGTATCGGGCAAACGGAACAGTCAAGTCATAACGCAATGCTTTTTCTGAAATACTCGATGTCAACTTCGTACTGTCCTTATCATCCAAATACGCCACATTGGCTTTAGCTAAATAATCTCCAGAATTCAAAATTTTAAAAATCAGACGGTCTCCTTCTTCTCCATATTTCCCCATTAAGGTCTCTGAATTTTCAAACGAAGGCGTTTCTATCGGTTGAAAACCGAATTTCTCGAAATTATTTTTAATGATTTGGATGATATATTGACGTTTTGCCACCTCAGCAGGTGAAAAATCTCTTGTTCCTTTAGGGATACTCGGTTTTGATGCCATTATTTTTAATTTAAGTTTTACTATTTAGGATTCAGGATTCGATTGATTGACAAAAAAATGCCAATTCGTAAATTCCTAATTCGTAAATTCAAGTTGCAAATATCTTATTTTTAAAATAAATAATACTCCTTCCAAAACAAACTTGTAACAAAAATTGTATTTTCGTGTCAAACTACCATGATGTTAAATTTATTCAAAGAAAACGTACGAATTGCTTACGGCTCAATCAGAACCCAAATATTACGTACCTCTCTCACCGTATTAATTATCGCTATAGGAATTACAGCCTTAGTAGGTATCCTGACTGTGGTTTCTGCTCTAGAAAACACCCTATCCGCCGATTTTGCGTCGATGGGAGCCAATACTTTTAACGTAAATCAATACGAAAACGTAACACAAAGACGAGGAGAGGAACGAAAAATTATAAATCCTATTATTTCGTACCCCGAAGCAGTCGATTTTAAAAACAAATACGACTATCCCTTCACGGAAACTTCCCTATCGTTTACTGCAACTTCTACTGCAGAGGTAAAATATGAAGCCACGAAAACAGACCCTGAAATTACCGTTGTTGGCGTTGACGAATATTTCCTGACTAACTCCGGTTTAGAAACAAGCCTAGGAAGAAATTTTACAGGTTTTGATATTGACAACAACAACTATGTTTGCGTAGTAGGCTCTGATTTTGGTAAAGGACTGCTTAAAGATATCAACCCTATTGACAAGACAATATCGATACGCGGTGCCCGGTTCAAAGTCATTGGTATCCTGAAAGAGAAAGGCTCCACTTTTGGCAATAAACAAGATTTAAGAGTTTTAATTCCAATACAAGTCGCCCGGTCCTTGTTTACGGCACCAAATATTAATTACACGATGAGTGTCATGGTTTCCAATAAAGAATTATTGGACCAAGCCTTAGACCACGCCATCATTACCATGCGTAATGTTCGAAAATTAAGCCCTGTAAGAGACAATAATTTCGGAATTGTACGCAGTGACGACCTCATCAATAGAATCCTAGGTATCACGAAATACCTTGGTTTAGCTTCGTGGCTGATAGGAATTATAACCGTTCTAGGATCTTCTATTGCCTTGATGAATATTATGATTGTTTCTGTTACTGAAAGGACTCGGGAAATAGGGATCAGAAAAGCATTGGGAGCCAAAAGGTCCACCGTCGCCATTCAATTTTTTATAGAGACTTTACTCATTGGTCAACTCGGCGGAATCGTTGGAATAATTTTAGGGATATTAATAGGTTACGCAATCGCGACTGCCTTAAGCTTTGAGTTTGTAATTCCCTGGATAGCTATCCTGGCTGCTTTTTTAACCAGTTTCATGGTAGCGATTGTTTCCGGATTGTACCCTGCAATTAGAGCCGCTTATCTAGACCCTATCGAAGCGTTACGATACGAGTGATTCTGAAGTTCTGCGTCAGTTTAGTAAAAATCAGTTGTAATGAAAGTTGAGCAAAAAAATAAAAGAAGTTTTGAGAAATAAAACTGAAAAATTTTCAATTCAGAAAAAGTAAATTATCAGTATTTAAATAGTTTGCTTATAAAATTTGAGAACGGAACTATTGATAAAAACGAAGAACTAAAGTAAAAGTAGAATACGTTATTAATGAAATATCAAATTTACAAACCTATGTAGAGGAAAAATTTAATCTTATTGAAGAAGGAAAATTCAAGAATCGTTATATGCTGTTGGGATTACCTTTAGGACTAAGATTGGGTTTGCCGTCTGCTACAGCAATTGAAAAAATAGGATTAAGACTTATAATTGCTGTGCCAATTGGGTTTTTAATAGGTAATTATTTAGATAAAAAAGCAGAAAACGAAAATAGAATATTATAACCCTAGAGAAAAAAAAGGCAGCTTTATAAGTTTCCAAAATAGTTGTTAAAAATATTAAATCGCCCCTCGCATCATCCTATCATTCCCATAAATATCTTTTCGCAATTCAATGCCTTTAAATTTCAACTTTTCAAGCAACTCAAACATGTCTTTCCCTAAATATTGATTTATTTCAAAGAATAGCTGCCCGTTGTCCAAAAGATTTTTCTGCGCTAATGCTGCAATTTTTTTGTAAAAAATTAAGGCATCATCATCTTCCACAAAAAGAGCCAAATGGGGCTCATTTTCCAGAACATTTTTTTTGATTTCCTGTTTCTCTAAATTCCGAACATAAGGAGGATTAGAAATAATGATATCAAATTGCTGATTTAAATCCTCGGTTTCCAAAATATTCTGAATGATGAAGGTAACATTCACTTGGTTTAGAGTCGCATTTCTTTTGGCTGTAGCCAATGCTTTTTCAGAAACATCAATCGCATAAACTTCAGCATTCGGAATGTTTTTAGCCAATGAAATAGCTATACAACCACTTCCAGTTCCAATATCCAATACCTTCAACTTCTTATTTCCTACTTCGCTCCTCGAACTTTGAATAATCCATTCCACTAATTCTTCAGTCTCGGGTCTCGGAATTAATACATTTTCGTTTACCTCAAAATCCAAACCATAAAAACTAGTTCTCCCTAACAAGTATTGAATAGGAATCTCCAGCTTCAGTTGTTCCAAGATGGAGTTCCAAAGAGCCATTTCATCTTCCAAAAAAACCAACTCGGGATCCAAAACCAAATCAATTCTTTTTAACTGATGCTTATCCTCCAGTATCAGGTAAAAAAAACTCTCTGCTTCGCCTTCATCATAAGTCGAAAGTAGTTCTTGAATAAATTGGCTTCTGTATTCTTTAATTTTCATTGTGTTTTTATTGCTTTATGAATGAAAAACTCATAATTCATAACTTATAATTTCTTCAACATCCAAACCGGACAAGACACATGTCCCGTGCTACCCATTGGAGCATCGATGTATTCAAAACCTACTTTTTTGTATAATTTTTGGGCATCATGCATAAAAGGCATCGTTTCCAGATAACAATTTTCGAAACCAAAGTCTTTCGCGCTTTGTAAACAAACAGCCATTACTTGACTGCCTATCCCCAGACCACGTGTTTCCGGTAAAAAATACATTTTCTGCAATTCACAAATGGTTTCAGCTTCATTTTCAAGTGGAGCGATTCCTGCCGAACCTACAATTTTTCCGTTACTTTCAACAACATAATAAACCGATTTGGGCTTGTTATATTCCTCAAACATTAAATCTAAATAAGGGTCTGCATAGGCAGTTCCTACTTTTGGGATATTCAATTCATCAAACACCGCTCTTATTAACTGGGCAACGGCTGCATTATCCCTTTTTTCGATTTTTCTAATAATCCTATTTTCCATTCTATGTAACTACTTGTTTATAAAAAGACAAAAATAGAAATTGTTTGTTGTTATTTTCAAAAGTTTCAAAACTAATGCCAAAGATTCTATGCTAACCCCAAAAACAACTACTTTTGCATCGTGAAAATACATGAAAAATACATAGAGCGATGCATCCAATTAGCCAAAAACGGCTTAGGAACAACCTATCCAAATCCGATGGTGGGCAGTGTAATTGTTTATAAAGACACAATCATAGGAGAAGGCTGGCATAAAAAAGCGGGGGAACCCCATGCCGAAGTAAATGCAATCAATTCGGTAAAAGACAAATCTCTATTAAAAAAAGCTACCATTTATGTAAGCTTAGAACCCTGCAGTCATTTTGGAAAAACACCTCCCTGTTCTGATTTAATCATAAAAAATGAAATTCCACAGGTAGTTATAGGAACGATCGACCCTAATATAAAAGTGGCGGGCAACGGAATAAAAAAATTAATCGAAGCCGGAATAAACGTAACGGTCGGTATTCTTGAAAACGAATGCCACGGGCTGAACAAACGATTTTTTACTTTTCATCAACAGAAAAGACCCTACGTGATTTTGAAGTGGGCAGAAAGCCAAGACGGCTTCATTGCCCCAAAAGTAAAGTCAGAACAAAAACCAGTTTGGATCACAAACAGCTATTCAAGGCAATTGGTTCATAAATGGAGAAGTGAAGAACAGGCTATTCTTGTGGGAACACAAACAGTAATTGATGATAATCCAAAATTAGACGTGAGAGATTGGACGGGAAATAATCCTACCAGAATCGTTTTGGATCAAAACAATCGCATAGCAGAAAACACTCATGTGTTTGATAATCAAGTGAAAACAATTGTTTTTTCAAAAACAAAAACGAATGCCATAAAAGAAAACCTTATCTTTGAAATTGTTGATTTTGAAAAAAATATGGCAAGCCAAGTGACTGATGCGATGTATAAACATCAAATTCAATCGGTAATTATAGAAGGAGGCCAGCAAACATTGCAGACTTTCATTGATGCAAATCTCTGGGATGAAGCACGAATTTTTAAAGGAAATATCCATCTTATAGAAGGTACGAAGGCTCCAAAACTAAACTGGTCTTATTTGGAAAAATATGCAATCGGTCAAGATGAACTTATAATATCCAGAAACCATGATTAATGCAATTATTTTTGATTTTGGGGATGTCTTTATTAATCTAGACAAACAAGCCACTGTTGACGGATTACGAAATTTAGGGCTTACGGATTGGAATGACGATTTAAACCAGCTAAATATTCAATTTGAAACTGGTCAAATCACCCGAAATAATTTTATTGAAGGGATTCAAAAACACATTCCGAATGCTAGTAAAGAGGAGATTTTAAAAGCATGGAATGCCATTTTACTAGATTTCCCTTTATATCGATTAGAATTTCTACAAATGCTATCTAAAAAGTACCGCTTGTTTTTACTCAGCAACACTGATGCTATACATATCGAAACATTCGAACAAAATAATGGTGCCTCTTTCTACGGTGATTTTTACAAGTGCTTTGAAAAAGTTTATTTTTCGTTTGAAATAGCAATGAGAAAACCAAATCTTGGAATTTACAACTACGTTTTAAACGAACATGATTTGCAGGCAAAACGGACTTTATTTATCGATGATAGAAAGGAAAACACAGACGCTGCGCTATCATTAGGTTTTGAAGTATGGAATTTACAGGTAGGCAAAGAAGACGTAGTGGACTTATTCAATAAAAACATAATTTAGAAAACCCTTTTGGAAGTTAAAGACACATACAATACCATCGAATTTACGTCGGAAGAAATACTACATAAAGAAAAGAACAGTAAATTTTTTGGCTCTGCCTATCCGATTCAATCAGAAGACGAAGTAAAAGACATTATTGACGTTTTAAGGAAAAAGCATCCACATGCAGGTCATTTTTGTTATGCCTACCAAATAGGAACAGATAACCTTTCTTACCGTGCGAATGATGACGGAGAACCAAGCAATAGCGCAGGAATGCCTATTTACGGTCAAATACAGTCCTTTTCTCTTACAAACACTCTTATAGTAGTCGCTCGGGTTTTTGGAGGTGTTAAATTAGGTGTTGGCGGATTGATTTCCGCTTATAAAACCACAGCACAACTCACGATTGAAAGTTGTGAAATTATCGAAAAAACGATAGATATTCATTATCAGGTTTCATTTGATTATAAAAACATGAACAAAGTCATGCGAGTAATTAAAGAAAAAAAGCTCGAGATTGTAACTCAGGAGATGGAAATGAATGAAGAAACAGGATTACCTATTGGTAAAATCGAGGTTAAAACGCGAAAAAAAAATGCCGAAATGATTTTCGACATCTTCAATTCTATATTCGAGATAGAAATTAAAATTAAGGAATAATTATTTTTAAATCCCAATATTTTTAAATCCGCAATAACTTCTCCGTTACATACTCAGGCGGAACCGTCGGACGGCCTGTTTTAATGTTCACAAAAACCAAAATTGACTTGCCAATTGTTAACAACTCATCCTCTTCATTATAAATTTCATAGTCAAACTCAATCTTAACAGTCGTCTGACTTTTAAAAATAGTTTTCACCCGTAGCAAGTTATCATAACGGGCTGGCTTTTTATAATTTATGTTCAAGGAAACTACCGGAAGCATAATTCCATCTTCCTCCATCCGTTTGTACGAAATCCCAATGTTTCTAAGCCATTCCACGCGTCCCATCTCAAAATATTGGGCATAATTTCCATGATAAACAACCCCCATCTGATCCGTTTCAGAATACCTTACCCGCACATTATACTCATAATCTTTCATACTATATTGTTTATTTTTTTATTATAATTTCATCTCCTATATACTACTTACAACAATATTACTACATAATCAACAACTAAATATTTTTTTTTATAGAAATTTGTTCACATATTTGTTACCCCGGAAAATAATGACTTTTAAACCATTATTTAATAAGACAACGATTACTAAACAAAATAATTTACACAGAATTTATGAACAAAACTGCTCAATCAGTATGGGAAAACTGTTTGTCTTTTATAAAAGACAACATTCAGGATCAAGCATTCAAAACTTGGTTCGAACCTATTAAATCAGTTGAACTTACCGATAACGCATTATACATTCAGGTACCAAGTAAATTTTTCTACGAATGGTTAGAAGAACATTATGTAAAATTATTAAAAGTAGCCTTAACTAAAGAACTAGGCAAAAATGCAAAGCTACTTTACAAAATTAAGATGGAAAACACTTACGGCAACAAACAACCTTTTACGGAACAATTGCCAAGTTCAAATCGCGCACCCATGAAATCGCAAAATATCGATGCTCCTTATAAAAATCTGGATCCGGAATTAAAAAATCCTTTTGTAATCCCTGGAATCAGAAATTTAAAAATTGAATCACAACTGAATGCGAATTATAGTTTTGACAACTTTCTTGAAGGAGATTCAAACAGGCTGGCTCGTTCAGCAGGTATGGCTGTTGCTAACAAGCCAGGTGGAACTTCATTCAACCCCTTATTGATTTTCGGTGGTGTAGGATTAGGTAAAACACACTTAGCACATGCAATAGGTGTAGAAATTAAAGATAAATATCCCGAAAAAACAGTTTTATACATTTCAGCTGAAATTTTCACCCAACAATATATTGATTCGGTAAAGAAAAACAACCGAAATGATTTTATTCATTTCTATCAGCTTATCGATGTTTTAATCATTGACGATGTACAATTCCTGTCCGGTAAATCTGGAACTCAGGATGTGTTTTTCCACATCTTCAATTACTTACATCAAAACGGAAAACAAGTCATTCTTACCTCTGATAAGGCACCCGTTGACATGCAAGATATTGAGCAACGTCTATTATCCCGATTCAAATGGGGACTCTCGGCAGAATTACACCAACCGGATTACGAAACAAGAATTTCTATCTTGAAAAACATCCTGTATCGCGATGGTGTCGAAATTCCAGAAGAAATCATAGAATATGTAGCCCGCAATATCAAATCGAACGTTAGAGAACTTGAAGGAGCCATAATCTCCCTAATCGCTCAATCTTCTTTCAACAAAAAAGAAGTGACAATCGAATTGGCAAAAAGCGTCGTTGAAAAATTTGTGAAAAATGTCAAACGCGAAATTTCTATCGATTATATTCAAAAAACAGTTTCCGATTATTTCCAATTGGATTTAGAAACATTACAGTCGAAAACAAGAAAAAGACATGTCGTACAAGCACGACAGTTGGCTATGTTTTTTGCAAAGAAATTCACAAAAGCTTCTTTGGCAAATATTGGACACCAAATAGGAGATCGTGATCATGCTACTGTATTACACGCTTGCAAAACGGTTGACAATCTAGTAGCCACTGACAAACAATTCAAGAAATTTGTTGAAGATATCCATAAAAAACTAACGCTGTAAACGAATTATGTCCGTAAAAATTTTAATGGTTTGTTTAGGAAATATTTGTCGATCACCTCTAGCCGAAGCGATTTTAGCCTCTAAACTTCCCGTAACTAAATTCACTGTAGATTCTGCAGGAACAGGAGATTGGCATATCGGTCATGCTCCTGATGCACGTTCGATAGCTGCGGCAAAAAATCATAACCTTGATATATCCCGACAAAGAGGACGTCAATTCAACGCAGCTGATTTTGAGATCTACGACTATATCTATGTAATGGACCAATCCAATTACACAAATGTGATCAATCTTTCAGAAAACCCAACTCATAAAAACAAAGTACAAATCATCTTAAATGAATTGTATCCCAACGAAAATGTAGATGTTCCAGATCCTTATTTCGGAATGACAAACGGATTTGAAATTGTCTACGCTATGCTGGATGAAGTTTGCGATATCATAGCCGACAAATTAATAACCAAGCACGCTTAAACCAACATTCTTAGGATTTTTACCCTCGCATGAAGGTTTGATTTTCTATTTAATCCTGTATTTTTGCAAATAACATAGATTAAAAACATAAACGCACCCGCAATGAAACCAGCTACTCTTTTAGGAAAACTATATTTAATCCCTACAACAATGGGAGATTGTGACCCGATGGATGTTTTACCGCAGACCGTAAAAAAAACCATAGATTTCATTGATTACTATATCGTTGAGAATGAAAAAACAGCTCGTAAGTCAATCAAAGAAGTACATCCTGAAAAAAAACAATCTGAATTAATTCTTTTTGTTCTAAACAAACGTACCGAAGTGAAAGAACACCAAGACTTCATCCAACCTTTATTAGAAGGTAAAAACGTGGGGCTGATGAGTGAAGCAGGATGTCCTGGTGTTGCAGATCCTGGCGCTGTAATTGTTAAACTAGCACACGAAAAAGGCATACAAGTGGTGCCGTTAGTAGGACCTTCTTCCATACTTTTGGCCATGATGGCTTCTGGAATGAACGGGCAAAGTTTTACATTTCACGGATATCTACCTATTGACAAAGATGAAAAAAGAGCTAGTTTTAAAAGTCTAGAAAGAACTTCTTTCGAAAAAAATCAGTCTCAAATTTTCATTGAAACACCGTATCGTAATAATAACTTACTAGAAGATTTATTACAGACTTTGCATCCGGAAACCCATTTATGCATCGCCACAGACATCACATTACCAACAGAATACATCAAGACCAAGAGGATTTCGGCTTGGAAAAAAGAAACAATCGACTTGCATAAACGTCCAACCATTTTTATCATTCATAAAATGTAATTTTTGTAGCTATGATACTATTTTTTTTATATGGTAGATAAAAAGAATAAAAATAAAAAAAAGAGACGCTATCATATTTGTATTAGGAATGTTTGCTTTTTTAGTCTTTGAAATCATCTATAATTGGGATGAATCACAACAAGGTTTTCTGGATGGAAATAATAACTTTAAGTAAGAGTTTCCAAATTAGCACAGGCATTATTTTTATATTACAAACAGATTGAACACCTGTTCTCAGAATGATATCCTTTTCAAAATCCTTAAAACTATTTAAAACGAAAGCAGCTACAAAATTCTTTACCGGAGTATTACTGACTATGGTTGCTATATTTGTTTTCGAAAGCATTTACAATTGGAAAGAATCCAAAGACTCCTTTATGAAGTCCTATCATGAGGGAAGAGATTCCGGTTCTACTATCATCAAAAAATGATACCCCCATCCATAAATTAAAGAATAATGATGAAAAAGAATCCAATTAATAAAAGGTTTTTTTACCCACTTGTTTTTTCAGTAATAATTGCATTCCAGCTATATAAAGATTGGGATGATTTTATTTTAGGCCTCACAGGAAACTAAGAGCTCGTAATTCAAAATAATTATTTTAAATATTGATAATCAATATTTTATACTTAATTTTATTTGCCCTTAATCTTTAACTTAATCAATTATGTTAAATTTTAAAAAATAAAATTATGAAAAACCGAATTTTTAAGGGAGGATTAGTAGTCGTTATTATGTCTTTGATAGTAGCCTGCAATCAAAAGAAAGAAGTTCCCGCAGTAATGGTAGACAAAGAGGCAATCAAAACTGAAATTCAAGCGATGGAAGATGCTTTTGCTGAAGCCTACAATAACAGTAACGCCGATGGAATAAATTACTATGCGGAAGATGCCGTTAGTTTTTCAAACGGTAAAATGCCGTTAGAAGGAAAAAAAGCAATTCATGAATCCATAAAAAATGAATTACTCACCTTCCCGAAAGGCTCAAAAATCGCCTTCGAAACTCAAGAAATCCATGCTTCAAATGATGGAAATATGTTAGTGGAAATTGGAGGATACCAGGTAAAAGACTCGACAGATACAAAAACCAACAGCGGCCATTTTATCAGTCTATTTGAAAAGAAGGACGGAAAATACATTTGCACCAGAGACATGGGAAGTTCAGATATGCCATTGGAAAAAAAATAAAGATTAATAAAGAAAGACACTCCAAACGAAGTGTCTTTCTTTATTTTACGCAACACCTTCGAATCTCTAATAAACAGCGTACTAACTCCAATCATTTGCTTACTTTTAGAGTACTAAAAAGAAAGCTATGTCAAAACTTCCAAATATTGGTACGAGCATTTTTACCGTAATGTCAAAAATGGCAGCAGAGCATGACGCCATTAATCTTTCGCAGGGATTCCCAAATTTTCCTGTTGATAGCGTCTTAACGGATATTGTCATTCGCTTGGCCAAAGAGAATGTGCACCAATACCTTCCTATGTCGGGCTACCCTCCTCTATTATCGAACATAGCGCTTCTGGTCAAGAGTTCATATAGGAGAATTATTTTACCAACAACCGAAATACTGGTAACCGCAGGTGCGACACAGGCAATTTTCACGACTATTCAAGCCTTGGTGCAGCGTGATGACGAGGTAATCATCCTGGATCCAAGTTACGACTGCTATGAAGCCCCTATCCTATTATGCAGTGCAAAGCCGGTACGTGTTTCGCTCAACGACGATTACACTCCCAATTGGAGTGCCATCAAAAAAGCTTGTACGGCCAATACTAAAATGATTATCATCAATAATCCGCATAATCCAACCGGGAAAATTCTAACCCAATCCGACTTTGAAGCCTTAGAATCCTTATTACAAAAATATCCAGAAATTATTGTACTCTCCGATGAAGTCTATGAGTACATCACTTTTGAAGAAAAACACATTTCGGCGCATACACGTATCAAACTGCTGAACCGCTGCGTGATGATTTCCTCGTTTGGAAAATCATTTCATGTCACCGGCTGGAAAGTAGGCTATCTCGTAGCTCCGGAACATTTAATGAAAGAAATCAAAAAAGTACATCAGTTTTTGGTTTTCAGCGTCAACAGCCTATGCCAAGTAGCTATAAGCGAGTACCTGGATGTAGTTTCGGTTGAAGGAATTGGAAGTTTATATCAGGAAAAAAGGGATTATTTTAGAAAACTGCTAAAAACAAGTCGGTTTGAACTCCTGCCTTCTGAAGGGACTTATTTTCAGGTGGCTTCCTACGCTGCAATTTCTTCTGAAAATGACGTAGCTTTTTGTGAAAGACTAATCACGGAACATGGCGTGGCTGCGATTCCCATTTCGACTTTCTATGAAAAAAGAAAAGACCTCCATTTAATCCGCTTTTGTTTTGCAAAAGACAATGCAACTCTAGAAGAAGCCGCAAAAAGGTTATGCAAAATCTAATCCCCATGAATTTTTGATTTTAATATGCATGCATACTATTTAATTTTTTTATATTTACAATACCAAAAAACAAAAACCACTATGAGTTATACAGATAAAATGTTACGCGACGATGCGTTAAAAGGAAAAGTAATCGTTGTTACCGGTGGCGGTAGCGGTTTAGGAAAAGCAATGACCCAGTATTTCCTGGAATTAGGAGCACAAGTTGCAATTACCTCCAGAGACTTAGAAAAACTAAAAAATACTGCTTCAGAACTCGAAACAGCAACCGGAGGAACGTGCTTGCCAATACAATGTGACGTACGCCATTACGAAGAGGTGGAAAATATGCTGCAAAGCGTATTAAAAGCTTTTGGAAAAGTGGATATTTTGTTGAATAATGCAGCGGGGAACTTCATTTCCCCAACAGAACGTTTGTCAGCTAATGCCTTTGACACTGTTATCGATATCGTTTTAAAAGGAACAAAAAACTGTACACTCGCTTTTGGTAAACATTGGATTGACAGCAAACAAACTTCTTCAACGGTTTTAAACATAGTAACCACTTATGCATGGACTGGTTCGGCTTATGTTGTACCAAGTGCTACTGCAAAAGCGGGCGTTCTTGCAATGACGCGAAGTCTTGCTGTAGAATGGGCAAAATACGGAATACGCACGAACGCCATTGCACCTGGACCTTTCCCTACCAAAGGAGCTTGGGACAGATTGATGCCCGGTGATCTTGCCGAAAAATTTGACATGGCAAAAAAAGTGCCGCTACAACGTGTGGGAGACCATCAGGAACTGGCCAATTTAGCCGCGTATATGGTTTCTGACTTCTCTGCTTATATAAACGGTGAAGTCGTGGTTATTGACGGTGGTGAATGGTTGAAAGGCGCCGGACAATTTAATATGTTAGAAGCAATTCCCGAAGAACTTTGGGATCAACTGGAAACACTGATTAAAGCAAAAAAGAGTAAGTAAGATCTGAATTCTTTTTAAAGAGGGAGAACTATTTGTTTGGTTCTCTCTCTTTGCTTTTAACTCTACCGCGTCTTCCCTATTAAAATTTAAATTTTGCCGATTTCCGCTGATTCCGCTGATTGCTCATTAGCCCGGATAGCAGTGAAAAGACTTGCAGCCAAAAACTGTGTTTTTACTGAGCTCAAAAAGCGACTAAAGGAAGCTCTTTTTAGCACATTGGGAGAACTTCTTCTGAGCAAAAAATTGCAACGGATAGCCGTAATAGCTCCCTAATTTAAAGCCTAATATTTTATACAAAAAACAAAAACCACTCCCGATTAAATTCCTATTTTTGCATCACAAATATATAACAAAACTATCTTATGCTCATTATAGGAATTGCAGGCGGAACAGGAAGCGGAAAGACTACCGTAGTTCATCAGATCATGAATGAATTGCCAGAAACAGAAGTAGGGATTATTTCACAGGATTCTTATTACAAAGAGAACCACAACTTGTCTTTTGACGAGCGTGCTTTACTTAATTTTGATCATCCTCGAGCCATAGATTTTGAATTATTAGTAGCCCATCTAAAAGAGCTTAGAGAAGAAAAAACAATACAGCAACCCGTCTATTCCTTTGTCACTCACAACAGAACGGAAGACACGATCACTACCCATCCCAGAAAAGTGATGATCGTTGAAGGCATTTTAATACTGGCAAATTCGGAGTTACGCGATTTGTTTGACGTGAAAATATATGTTCATGCCGACTCTGACGAAAGGCTGATTCGCCGTATGAAAAGGGATATTGCAGAACGGGGACGCGATATGGACGAAGTTCTGAGTCGATATCAAAACACTCTAAAGCCCATGCACCAGCAGTTCATAGAGCCTACAAAAGCATTTGCAGACATTATCATACCCAATGACAGATACAATACGGTTGCTATTGACGTAGTTCGTGCCGTAATAAATCAAAGAATTCTATAATTTTATTGTAATTTTATCATAAGACAATTTGAAGAAACAATCGCGATCGGGAATCGTTTTCTGTTTCAAACCAGGTCAATACTATTAAATTTTCACTGTACTCGGGGCTAAATAAATAAAACATGACAAATCCGCATAAAGACAAACCTTGGTTTAAATTTTTAAGCAATAAATATGTATGGGTGTTGTTGTTTTTTTCAACTTGGATGATTTTTCTTGATAACTATTCCTATTTTGACCATCGCGTTTTAGACAATCAGGTCGATGAACTGGAAGACAACAAAGAATACTACCAGCAAGAAATCAAAAAAGACGAAGACCAAATCAAGCAATTAAATAACCCGGAACAAATAGAAAAATATGCTCGTGAAAAGTACTACATGAAAAAGGACAGCGAGGATATTTACATCATAGAATTTGAAGGTGACAGCATAGAGAATAAATAATAAATCTTGAATTATTAAAAATCAAAATTAAAATGGCTACTAATCTATTCGACGATTTCGATCCTGTTTCTTCCAAGCAATGGAAACAAAAAATCCAGTTTGAACTCAAGGGAGCAGATTACAACGAAACCTTAATCTGGAATTCGCCAGAAGACATTAAGGTTAAACCTTTTTATCATAGAGATGAGTTTACAAAAGCAGCTCCCGTAAACACTAAAGCATCCGAATTTAAAATTTGTCAAAACATCTTTGTTTTCGACATTGAAAAATCAGTAGAAAGAGCCTTGGATACCTTAGAAAGAGGTGCAGACAGTCTTCGTTTTACCATAGAGAACGATACGATTGACGTCGCTAAGCTTTTGGAAAAACTGCCTTTAGAAAACGTTGCCCTTTACTTCAATTTTAAATTTTTCTCAATCGATTTCGTTAAAAAAATTGATGCAATCATCCACCAAAAAAAAGCCATTGCCTATTATAGCATAGATCCGATAGGACAGCTAGCCCGAGATGGAAATTGGTTTACAACTAAAGACAAAAACAATTTTGATTCGCTGAACTTACTTTCTACTGCGATTCCAAATAGTTCCATAATAAGCGTTGATACCGCTTTATATCAAAATGCGGGAGCAAACATGGTACAGCAACTTGCTTATAGCTTAGGGCACGTAAATGAATATTTCAATAGAATTCCGGTTATCGGTCAACAGATAGTTATCGAGGTTGCCGTGGGCACCAATTATTTTTTTGAAATTGCAAAACTACGGGCCCTGCGATTACTATTTAGTTTAGTCGCTAAAGAATACAACCATAACTTAGAATGCCATCTTTTGGTTTCTCCTACAAAACGGAATAAAACCCTTTACGATTATAACGTAAACATGTTGCGAACTACAACCGAATGTATGTCGGCAATCATAGGAGGAGCAGATGCAATCGCTAATCTACCTTACGATTCATTGTATCATAAAGACAATGAATTTGGGGATAGAATCGCCAGAAATCAATTGTTGGTTCTGAAAAACGAAAGCTATTTTGACAAAGTGAATAATCCCGCGGACGGAAGTTATTATATAGAAACATTGACCACCCAATTAGCAGAAAAAGCATTGGTTTTATTTAAAGATATCGAAGCCAACGGTGGTTTTCTAAAACAATTGAATGAAGGCGTGATCAAAAGAAAAATCCAGGAAAGTGCCGATAAAGAACAGGAACTTTTTGACTCAGGAAAAGAAGTCCTATTGGGAACCAATAAATACCCAAACAAAGACGACAGGATGAAACAGGATTTAGAATTATTTCCTTTTGTAAAAGTTAAGCCCAGAAAAACCTTGATTACTCCAATAATTGAAAAACGATTGGCAGAAAAAGTTGAACAAGAACGTCTGGATTTAGAATAATAGCATCGAACTGTAAACAGTCAATATAACGTGTAAATTAGTGTCACAAATGATAAGAAATGACCTCCAACATATTCAATTAGATAGTCAAAAGTCAAAAGAAGAACCGGCGTTGCACGAACAAGATGCATCGACTGCGGACTTTTTTACCGCTGAAGGCATTGAACTCAAGTCCACCTATTCTAAAAAAGACATTGAAAATCTCAAGCATCTTGATTTTGGTGCCGGTTTTGCTCCTTATTTAAGAGGACCCTATACCACTATGTATGTGCGTCGCCCCTGGACAATTCGCCAATATGCCGGATTTTCAACAGCAGAAGAAAGTAATGCTTTTTACAGACGAAATCTGGCCGCAGGACAAAAAGGACTATCCATCGCTTTCGATTTACCTACACACCGTGGTTATGATTCAGATCACGAACGCGTTGTGGGTGATGTAGGAAAAGCCGGGGTTGCCATTGACTCTGTAGAGGATATGAAAGTATTGTTCGATCAGATTCCCTTGTCAGAAATGTCAGTTTCGATGACGATGAACGGTGCTGTGTTGCCCATCATGGCTTTCTATATCGTCGCTGCCGAAGAGCAAGGGGTAAAGCCCGAGCAACTTTCAGGAACGATACAAAACGATATCCTAAAAGAGTTTATGGTGCGTAATACGTATATCTACCCCCCTGCACCATCTATGAAAATCATTGCCGATATTTTTGAATATACAAGCAAGAAAATGCCAAAATTCAATTCCATATCTATTTCTGGTTATCACATGCAAGAAGCAGGTGCAACCGCTGATATTGAATTAGCTTACACTCTGGCAGATGGGCTAGAATACATTAGAACAGGACTATCAACCGGAATGAAAATCGATGAGTTCGCTCCGCGCCTTTCTTTTTTCTGGGCTATTGGGATGAACCATTTTATGGAGATTGCCAAGATGCGTGCCGGAAGAATGATCTGGGCTAAACTTGTAAAACAGTTTAATCCTAAAGATGATAAATCATTAGCTTTAAGAACCCATTGCCAAACCAGCGGCTGGAGTTTAACAGAACAAGACCCCTTTAATAATGTAGCTCGTACTTGCATTGAAGCATCGGCGGCAGCTTTTGGAGGAACGCAATCGTTGCATACCAATGCATTGGACGAAGCCATCGCTTTACCAACTGACTTTTCAGCTCGAATTGCGAGAAACACACAGATTTATTTACAAGAAGAAACAAAAATCACTAAAACAGTCGACCCCTGGGCCGGAAGTTATTACGTAGAACGCCTGACTCATGAAATTGCCGAACATGCCTGGAAGCTCATTGAAGAAGTAGAAGAGCTTGGCGGGATGACTAAGGCTATCGAAGCAGGAATCCCAAAACTTAGAATTGAAGAAGCAGCTGCACGAAAGCAAGCGCGTATTGATAGCGGACAAGATATTATTGTAGGGGTAAATCAATACCGACTCGAAAAAGAAGATCCTTTAGTCATTCTCGATGTGGACAATCAAATGGTGCGCAAACAACAATTAGAACAATTAGATCGCATCAAAGCAAGCAGAGATACCGAAAAAGTACAGGAATTATTGCAGAAACTGATCGATTGCGCAAAGACCGGAAAGGGAAACTTACTAGAAATAGCCGTGGACGCTGCAAGAAACCGAACTACACTCGGCGAAATCAGCGACGCCTTAGAAACGGTTTTTGGAAGATATAAAGCCCAAATTAAATCCTTTAGTGGTGTATATAGTAAAGAAATAAAAGACGACAAAAGCTTTGAGAAGGCCAAACAAATAGCCGATGCCTTTGCAAAACAGGAAGGTCGTCGCCCTAGAATCATGATCGCAAAAATGGGGCAAGACGGCCATGATCGTGGAGCAAAAGTGGTTGCCACGGGATATGCAGATGTAGGCTTTGACGTGGATATTGGTCCTTTATTTCAAACTCCAGCCGAAGCAGCGAAACAGGCCATAGAAAATGATGTTCATATTCTTGGTGTTTCTTCGTTGGCCGCAGGACATAAAACCTTAGTACCTCAAGTGATTGAAGAACTAAAAAAATACGGTCGAGAGGACATTATGGTCGTTGTGGGAGGAGTAATTCCGTCACAGGATTATCAATTCTTGTTTGATGCCGGAGCGGTTGCCGTTTTTGGTCCTGGGACCAAAATTAGCGATGCCGCTATAAAGATATTAGAAATCCTTATCGGAGAGTAATCAATAATTCGAGTCCTTAAACAAATAGAAAAACACCAAACAAAAGTTGGTGTTTTTCTATTTAAACTCATTACGCAATGCGGAAATAACGATACAAAAAAACCATTATAGAAGAAAATAAACATTAGACCCACTATCCCATAAAAATGAATAATTAATTTAAGTGATGAATAAAGAAAAATAATAACAAATATTACAAGTATTACAAATAAATCGTTAATTAACAAAACATAAATACCTTATTTTCAGTTGATAACAGTTATAAAGTGTAGATTTATACTAATTACAATTTCATTTATAAAGCTGCAAAACGCAACTATTATTTTTTAAAAAAGAATTTAGACTAAATTAAAAAATGAAAAGGGGAAGTAAATTATAAGCCTTCAAATTTATTCTAACTTAAGTCATCACTAATTTAAAATCAACTATCATGAAAGCGTATATAAATGTATTAATATTATTTTTTGGATTAACAGCCCTGTCATACTCACAAGCAAAAAATGGCGGTAGCATGAATATGGAAAATTTGCCAGCTGTAGTAATCAAGAGTGCTGGCGATGACTTTTCGGTATATCTGCCCGACAGAAATGCAGATCCTAAAGTTAGAGCCTTAGAAGATAATTTCATCGCCTACGATTTAGGAAAAAACTATGAAGGTTACGAAACGTATCTAGTGTATATGGAAATAAAAGGGGGTTCTTTGTCCGCCACCTATAATGAAAACGGGAAATTAATTACTGTAGTCGAAAATTATAAGAATGTAGTTTTACCCAGTAAAGTAATCTATGAAATTTACAAAAAATTCCCTGGATGGAAAATCGTAAATGATAAGTATCTATATTCTCAAAAAGAAGGAGACATCTTAAAAAAACAGTATAATTTAAAAATTAAAAAAGGAAAGAAAAGCCAAAAATTAACAGTTCACCCTGATGGTGAAATTATAAATGAATGATAATAAAATAGAATTACTTTTAACTGCCCAATTAACACGGGGCAGTTTTTTTTTTGAAAAATCAGATTTCACCACATTGACACGATCACTACGTCACAAACCGTAGGCCTCCCTAAAAAATCCATTTTTTTAATTCTCACTTTTTTTCGTGTCAGTAATTTTTCTTAATAAAAAAAAAGCATGTTATTCTCATTTATTAACATGCCATAAAGAAACCATTAACACCTAGTATACAATAAAATGGCTAAATTTACTTTAAATTGCTAATATACAGACTATTAACTTTATATTAAAAAATAAAAGAAGTCCTTAAATTTTAACTATTTAACCGAAACTAGATATTAATTTAAAACTAACTATCATGAAAACATTTATTATTACTTTATTATTTTTAGGTATGACCGTTTCTTCTTATTCGCAAGAGAAGGTCATGAAAGAAGGAATTATGAAAGTGGAAGATTTACCTGCTGTCGTAATTAAAAGTGTCGGAGATGACTTTTCAGTGTATCTCCCCGACATGAATTCTGACCCAAAAGTCAGAAAACTAGAAGACAATTTCATCGCTTACGATCTTGGAAAAAACTATGAAGGCTATGAAACATACCTAGTCTATATGGAAATAAAAGGAGGGTCTTTGGCTGCCACTTATAATGAAAACGGAAAATTAATACGTGTTGTCGAAGAATATAAGGATGTTAAGTTACCCGCTCCTGTAATCTACTCTGTATATAAAGCTTATCCTGGATGGGAAATTGTAAAAGACAAGTATTTATATTCCCAAAAAGAAGGGGACATCGAAAAAAAACAATACAATTTAAAAATTAAAAATGGAAAAGATACCCATAAATTAACGGTTCACGCCGACGGTGAAATTCTTGCTGAAAGATAAGTACCACAAAAACGAGTTTACTCTTAGCTGCCCAATAATTTGGGCAGCTTTTTTTTGCGCATAAATAAAAGTCTTTTGAAATTACGACGAGAATCACTTATCATTATTGTTGGAAGTTCTTTAAAAGTGTGCCTATACATTTATTTTATAATTAACGAATAAACGAATCTTCGTATTAAAATAATATGGTTAAAACTTAATTAGATTAACAAAATATATAGATTACATTAACATAATAAAGACGCAAAAAGTACTAACTTTATATAAGAAGGATTTATCTTAAGTAAACTTACAGATACGAATAAATATTTAATTATTTGATTTTCAACACTTTAAATTTTAATTTAAAAATTATCATATTTTAATTACGAATATTAACTACACAATACCCATATTAATTTAAAACGAAATATTATGAAATCATTTATTATTACTTTGTTGTTTTTAGGCTTGGCCACTTCGTCTTATTCTCAGGACAAACAGACGAAACAGAATAGAGAAGAAGGCCTTATGAAGGTAGAAGAATTACCCGCTGTCGTAATTAAACGAATTGGCGCTGATTTTTCAGTCTATATCCCCGATAATAATCCTGACAAAGATGTCAGAAGATTAGAGGAAAAATTTATCGCTTACGATATTGGTACGGACTATGAAGGCGCCGAAAGTTATCTATTAATCATGCAAACCAAAAACGGTTCGCTCTCAGCAACATATAATGGAAAAGGGAAATTAATTCGCGTCGTGGAGAATTATAAAAATGTACGATTGCCTAACGAAGTGATTTTTTCCATTTACAGAACATATCCTGATTACACTATAGTTAACGACAAGTACTTATACACTCAAGAAGACGGTGATATCTTGAAAAAACAGTATAACCTTAAAATCAAAAAAGGAAAAGAAAAGCTCAGACTGACCGTTCGTCCAAACGGGGACATTTTAAAAGTCCGATAAAAACAAATCATAAAAAAGAGGCAGTCAAAAATTTTTTTTTTGCTGCCTCTTTTTTATATCGTCTTATAAGTTAATTCAAGCTCGCAACTGCATTTACATTTGCAACTATTAATGAAGTATCATATCCTCCAAATGCTTCCATATAACTTCGTATAGAAGTACCGTATGCATCCTTGATATATTTTTTTCCATTATTTTTGAAGTATCTCTTTACAGAACCTGCACCACCAAGATGCGCTGCTGCTAAAATTCCGGATTCTGTAACCAAAATTCCACTTACCACCTTACCATCGTATTTCTTGATGATATCCTGCAATATCCATTTATTTTTTGATAAAAGGGCCACAAAGGCTCTCTCTTGCATCTTAGGACTACGAAGGAATAAAGAAGTATCGTATATTCCGACAGATTTTAAAGTTGAGTTACCAAACTGGTATTTCCCTAAATAACCGAGGGAATTGATTTTTTTGTATTTGTTTTCAGATTCTCTATATCCTAGTGCCTCTTTGAAACCAATAAATAAATTTCCTGTGAAGGGAATATTCAAATTGGTGTAATCCTCCTGCTGTATTGATGGAAATAAGTATCTTATCCCATCTGTGTTTTTTATTAGAAACCATTGATTTGCTTCAATCTTAAGAGGTTTAAAACCTGAACTTAAAAAGGCTATAATAATAGCTAAACTTGTATAAAAATACCACTTCTTTACCATAAATTGTTTTTCTTCAAAACGCTGTCCCGTTAAGAAATTTCTGCCCGCAAAGGTACAACAAAATTCACAAAGCTGAAAATCAACCTGTTAAACTTACCTAAAAATAGGATAAGTGACCCCTAAACCCCTCGAGACGTGAGTATTCAATCGTTGGCGCTGGGATTTTTAAAGTGTTCAAAACAGAGAATATGGTCTTCAAAAAATGGGATTTTGTGTCGATTTTCGTCAGGTCAACGTCCAAACTCAAATAAAACCGTCTCGATCTCTCCGTTTTTGGCGTCAAAAACAGCCCGTTATTTTCCCTATTCCCGGTTATCATTCCGTCTGCTCCATAACCAATAGCCAAATTAAGCCATTTGGGTATTTTTGAGCCTTTGGAGAAGGAATGTAAATTGACGGAGAGCCAATAGGTTTGTCCATTGTAATCCTTTAGAATTTGTTCCGCAAGTGAGCTTCCTAAAACATTGGGTCTGTACTGGGCATATTGTGTGGTATGAAAAGAAAATTTCGGTGTGATGCGTTGCTCCTTCCACATCAATTCCTGCGAGACGTATAAAGCCGTCCCTGCAGCATTCGCAATTATATCTCCGGTTGAAGCACCCCATTCAGAAGAAAACCCATCTAAGGCCTCAACAGCGGTCAAAAACGCAAATCCTATACCTGCTCCATAGATCAATTGGTCTTTTTGGCTAGCTCCACTCCATTCCAGCATTTCTGCACTTAGTCTGCCTAAATGATAAGAGGAGTAGAAATGTCCGGCCTTATCCACTTGCAGCCACTCTGCATTATCATTGATAAAATGAAAATCAGACCTCGGATAATCGGCATACCAAAGTTGGTTTAAGCCTACCAACGCTCCGGTAGCTACTATTGCTTCCACAGCGATTACCCTATTTTTCCTGCTTTTATTTAACGTATCGGAAGGTTTCAGGAAACCTTCCATGCCGTTTTGTCCACAACTAAGTTGGAAACACAGCAATAAAAAAAGTAAAAAAAACGAATTGCTTTTACACTTCAAAATTATCTTTTTACGCCTTGGGCTGTAATCCAATCCGAATATTTTTTAGCATTTACATTGTGCTCTTTTAAAGTAGCCGCAAACTCATGGTAACCAAAACGGTTGACACTGGCACAGAAAAAGATAAAATCATTCTTTTCAGGATTGATTACGGCTTCCAAAGCTGTTATGTCCGGCATGGCAATCGGACCTGGAGGAAGTCCGGTATTCATATAGGTATTATAAGGCGATGCCATTGTCAAATCATTATAAAAGACTCTTTTGATGATTTGATCGAAGTCATTTGATTTCAATTTTAAGGCATATATCACCGTAGGATCTGCCTGAAGAGGCATTCCTAATCTCAATCGATTCAGATATACTCCAGCAATTCTTGGTCTTTCATCTTTTTTTACGGATTCTTTATGGACTATCGATGCCAAAATCGTTGCTTCAACTGGTGTTAATCCTTGCTGCTCTGCATTTGCAACACGTTTTTTATTCCAGAAATTACGGTATTCCTTGATCATCTTATCACGGAATTTATCGGCCGAAGTATTCCAATAGAATTCATAAGTATTAGGAATAAACATAACCAATATATTTTCTTCGGTAAAACCATTTTCCTTCAGAAAAACAGAATCTTTAAAAGAAGTCAGCAGCGACAAACTATCTGCTTCAATTTGAGAACCTACACGTCCGGCAAAATCTTCTACCCGTTCTTGATTGTTGAAAGCTAATTTTACGGGAACATTATATCGCATCGCTTTTACGAGATTATAGCTATTCATTCCTTTGGTGAATAAAAAACGTCCCGCTTTCACATTTTGAGGATAGCTCATTTTATTTGCCACCATTTCGAAACGATCCAAATCGTCCAGATAAGGAGTTATTATTTTCACGACCTCTCCATAATTGGCATCTGTCGGAACTTGAACGTATACTTCCTTTTCAGAAAATTTAGTGTTGCCTGCAAAAATTTGTTGTACCAGGATAAATCCGTAAATGATCAATCCAGAAATTACGACTACGGACAGAGTTGATATAATTTTTTTTAAGTTCAAAGCTAAAATTTTAAATTTGTTGATTAATTAATTGGAAAAACGCCTCGTCTTTATAACTGCCTTTAACTAGATTCCAATCTTTTTTTACACCGATACATTGAAAACCAAATTTAGTAAAAAGAGCTTTACTTGCTTCATTTTCGGTGCCAATATTTGCATACAATTGATGTAAATTAAGGTTGTGAAACGCATACTGTATTAACAGCCCTAAAGCTTCCGAACCAATATTTTGCTTTCGGTTCTCAAGTCCATGTATTACGATTCCTACTCCTGCCCTATTGTTTTTTGGATCAAAATCAAATAAATCAATTAATCCCACTGCAGGAAAGTCTTGATCCTGGCAAATCGCCAATCGCAATTGCTTGGCTTCATAAATATCCTGATGTGCATTCTCGAGATATTGTTTCACTAAAAACCGACTGTAAGGAGTATTAGTATTACTTACTTCCCACATGCTCTGTTCGTTTTCTATGGCGTAAATGAACTCCAAATCATTGGGCTCAAGAGCTCGTATGTATATGTTTTTTCCTTTTAAGGTTATCATTATTGAGGTTATAGGTTATAGGTTAGAAATTCGAGGTGGTTTAAACCTCGATTGTTCCTTCAAAAACAAATTCAGCGGGTCCTCTCAAGTATACATTCGTATATTTATCGTCTTTTTTATCAAAAGAAACGACGAGTTTTCCTCCCTCTACATTCAAATCTATGACAGTAGCGTCAGTTGTTCCGGTTGCATTCATCGCTATCGCAACAGCCGTCGCGCCCGTTCCACAAGCTAAAGTCTCATCTTCCACACCTCTTTCATAGGTACGCAACGAAAAAGTAGTGGCATCTATTTTCTTAACAAAATTGATATTGCTTCCTTGTTTTCCGTATAATTCACTGTATCGAATGGACGCACCTTTTTCCTTTACATTGTAATTTTCTAAATCATTCACTATTTGGACGTGATGCGGAGAGCCTGTATCCAGAAAGGTATAATACGATTCTTTTTTAATATTCAAAACATCAATCATTTGCAGTGATACGATGCCGTCTTCACTAACTGTGGCATGATGCAAGCCGTCCACAGCATTAAACGTAGTGCTATTTCCAATCACGTTTAATTTTTTGGCGAAAGCCACCAAACATCTCCCTCCATTACCACACATGGTACTCTGGCTTCCGTCTGAGTTGTAATACACCATTTTAAAATCAGATTCTGAATCGTTTTCCAATAAAATAAGGCCATCCCCTCCTATCCCAAAACGCCTGTTGCATAAATGGGCTACCAGAGCGGTATTTTCTTTTGGAAAAGTTACCAAGCGGTTGTCAATCATCACAAAATCGTTTCCGGTTCCTTGGTATTTATAAAATTCTACTTGCATTTTCTTTAAATTGTGTTTCACAAAAGTACGAACTATTAATGAAATGTTAATCCCTGTTAAAGAGCGTTAAACTGTTTATCATACAGCATATTTAACCCTATTTTTACCTTACAAATAACGTAAAACTAACTCTATTATGAATCGATTTTCGCAGCTATTTTTAGCATCTCTTTTAAGTGGCGCCGTAACATTAGGGGCTTACAAGTTATTATTTGACACTAATGGCTATTTTCCTTCAAACAAAAACCCCATAACAACCCAGTCCACCGATTCCTATGCTAAAAAAGTAGGGCTGTCTCCAGATGTAATTGACTTTACCGAAGCAGCCGAAAAAACAATCCATACGGTAGTCCACGTGAAAAACGTATCCTATAAAACAGTTTCTAACCCCATGCTGGAATACTACTACGGATACAAAGAGGGACAGACACAGGAGCAGGTTGGAACCGGTTCTGGAGTGATTATCTCTGCCGATGGGTACATCGTGACCAACAATCACGTGATAAAAGATGCCTCTGAAATTGAAATCACCTTAAACAATAAACAATCATACAAAGCAAAACTAATCGGTACCGATTCAAAAATGGATATCGCTTTACTAAAAATTGATGCCGACGAACCACTCCCATATACCACTTTTGGTAATTCTGATTCCGTGAAAATTGGCGAATGGGTTTTAGCGGTCGGGAATCCGTATAATTTAACCTCAACGGTAACGGCCGGTATTGTTTCGGCGAAAGCCAGAGACTTAGGGACCAACGGAATTCAATCTTTCATTCAAACAGATGCCGCGGTAAATCCGGGAAATAGCGGAGGCGCCTTAGTAAATACCCGTGGTGATTTAATAGGGATCAATACCATGATTTCCTCTATGACTGGTTCCTATGTGGGTTATTCTTTTGCCGTACCGTCCAATATTGCCCGAAAAATTATCGAAGATCTTATGGAGTACGGCAACGTGCAACGAGGAATATTGGGTGTCGAAGGCGGAGAATTGAATGCAAACGCTGCCAAGGCATTGGGAATTAACCAAACCGAAGGATTTTACGTCGGTGCCGTTACAAAAAATTCGGGTGCTGAAAGATCTGGACTTCAAAAAGGAGATATCATCATAAAAATGGACGGACAGAAAATTGCTACTTATGCAGACCTCTCCGGATACATCAACACCAAAAGACCCAATGATAAAATTCAGGTTACCTATACCAGAGACGGACAAAATCGCATCGTTCCTGTAGTACTGAGTAAAAACGAATTCTTTAGCACTGAATTCAAAGGAATCGAATTGGAAAATATTGATGCCGCAGACAAAAAGAGATTCAACATTAATTATGGAGTAAAAATAAAATCTATAACGAATGAGAATTTAATTCAATACAGCACTGAACTAAAAGGCAATATCATTCTGAGTATTGACAATGTAAAAGCGAAGGATATCGAAACGGTTTCCAAACTTTTAAATGCTAAAGAAGAAAGCCAAAGCGTTCGACTCGAAATGATCAATAAAAGTGGGGAAATTTTCAGAGTCATTATTTGATAATTCTCTCTTACATTAAAAATAAAGCCAGGCCGTAAAAATACGATGGCTTTTTTTGTTGGAAAAAAAAACATCAAAACAAGTTACGAAATCGATTGAAATAGGTATTTTTGCGGCAAATTTAATAAAACAACTTACTAAATTTTTTCAAATTTTCAATATGAGCAAGACACCTTTGTATCAAAAAGAAGTTTCATTTCAAGTCGACAGAAGACGTGCGGGAGTAGAATTAATTAAAATTGTCAGTGATTTATGGTATGATAAGTCCATAGAGCTGGTTTTGTTTAAAAATCAACTGCTGGATAAAAACGTAAGCGATATTATCAATTTACATATGTATGCCGGAGAATTTGTAGGTAAACCGATTACCATTTTTGATTCGGTAGAAATTGCCAAAGTTGTTTTATCATTGGATTTACCACCATCAAAATTAGATATTGGTAAACTGACTTACGAGTACGTATTAGAAAACGAAAAATATCCGGATGCAAGACATTTTGTATTGGACAAATTAAAAGAAGCCAAATCATCGAAAGAAATTAAGCCGAAAGATGTGGTTTTATACGGTTTCGGTAGAATTGGACGTTTATTGGCCAGAGAGCTGATGTCTAAAACCGGAAAAGGAACTCAATTACGATTGAAAGCCATAGTAACTAGAGATAAAAATGACGCTTCGACGCTTGAAAAAAGAGCTTCATTATTACGTTATGACTCAATCCATGGCGATTTTCAAGGTTCTGTAACGGCAGATGTTAAAAACAATGCGCTAATAATCAACGGTACTACTGTTCATGTTATTACAGCAAACGCTCCCGAAGAAATTGATTATACTTCTTATGGAATTGACCATGCCTTGGTTATTGATAACACCGGTGCTTTTACGAATAAAGAAGCTTTAAGCAGACATTTAGCTTCAAAAGGAGCGCATAAAGTACTATTGACTGCTCCTGGTAAAGGAGTTCCAAACATTGTTCATGGTGTAAACCAAAACGAATACAATCCAAACGATATCGATATTTTCTCTGCCGCTTCGTGTACAACAAATGCCATCACTCCGATACTGAAAGCAGTTGAAGACACTTTAGGCGTGGTAAAAGGACATTTAGAGACCATACACTCGTATACAAATGACCAAAACTTGGTAGACAACATGCACAAAAAATACCGTCGTGGTAGAGCTGCAGCCTTGAATATGGTAATTACTGAAACGGGAGCAGGTACTGCTGTCGCTAAAGCCTTACCGTCATTAGAAGGTAAATTGACCTCTAATGCGATTCGTGTTCCGGTTCCTAACGGATCATTGGTTGTTTTGAATCTTGAAGTATCAAAAGAAACTTCAATTGCAGAAATCAATGCCATCATGAAAAAATATGCATTGGAAGGCGAGTTAGTGGAACAAATCAAATATTCAACGAATAACGAATTGGTTTCTTCAGATATCGTTGGTACATCTGCGCCTTCGATTTATGATAGTAATGCCACAATTGTTTCTAATGACGGTAAAAATATCGTGTTATACATCTGGTATGATAATGAATATGGCTACAGTCACCAAGTAATCCGATTGGCAAAATATATCGCTAAAGTAAGACGATTCACTTACTACTAGCCTAAAGTTTACAGGTTTGGCAAAGCCGTTTCAATTTTTAGTTTTTAGTTCAAGTTTTAGATTAAAACTTATAGCAGCCCAACCTGGATTTAATATAAAATCCGTCCCGTCTCGTTCTTAAAAGCAAGACGAGACGGATTTTTTTAAACTTATTTTTATAGAAAACCACTGATTTTTTCTAAGTAGAAAAAGAAGCTTCACTTTAATCAAAGAGCAAACTATGTGAGAGATAATTTTCTTTGCGATTCCCAATTTACATAGTAAAGCTATGATTCGAAGTGGTTAGCATTTCTTTATCTCGAAGAATTAAAACACATAAGTCATCTCAGTTTTGAAAAAGCTTTCTACTGAATAAAACATCCGAATACACAAGTAGTACTTACATTAAATGAAAAATCCGTCCCGTTAGTAAAACGGGACGGATTTTTTTTTCTAGAAAACTATTATTTACTTATTATTCTCAAAGATCTAAAGTCTATTTTCTAAAATCTAGAAAAACAATAAATTACTCCTTAGTCTTCGTCAAATAATAAACGGGGATCCCAAGCAACATAATCACAACACCCCAGCCGCTGGTACTTGTTTTAGTGTAAAGCAAGGCAATACAAATTGCACTAGCGATAATAATGTATAATGCTGGTAAAAATGGATATCCAAAAGCTCTATATGGTCTTTCGGCATCTGGCATTTTTCTACGGAGTATAAATATCCCTAAAATCGTCAATATATAAAATATCAAAACGATAATCACCACAAAATCCAATAAGTCACCATACTTTCCGGTCAAGCATAAAGCCGAAGCCCAAAAACACTGTGCCCAGATCGACCATGCAGGAACACTCGCTTTATTCAGCTCAGCCGCCTTCTTGAAGAAAACACCATCTTGAGCCATTGTATAATACACTCTGGCACCGGCCATAATCAATCCATTGTTACAGGCAAAAGTCGAAATCATAATCATCACGGCAATAATCAAAGTCCCTATAGACCCAAAAATATATTGTGACGCCACCACTCCAATACGGTCTGATGGAGCAGTAGCAATTTCTTGTAACGGCACTACGGCCAAAAACATCAGATTTGCCAACACATAAATCACACATACAATTGAAGTTCCTAAAAACAAACTCAATCCCACATTACGTTTTGGATTTTTAATCTCCCCTGCGATAAACGTCACCCCTTCCCAAGCTACGCTCGAGAACATCGAACCCACCAAAGCAGCTGAAATGGCAGAAATCAATGTTATCCCGCTTATAGGCATCCAGGAACCGGTAGTCACATCAAGTGAGGACGAAACCCAGGCATTTGTCCAGTTGGCATCCCAAACCTCAGCCTTAGCAGCAAAAAAACCGAAAACGATTAAACCTGCCAACGACAAAATTTTAATCACCGTTAAAACCGTTTGTAGCGTTTTGGAGTTTTTAACACCGCGACTGTTTACATAACTCAGTAAAACAATGGTAAAGATGGAAACAATCTGGGCAGCATTCAAATTGAAATCGCCTATTTCATATAAGATATTCTTATCACTAACTACCGGAAACAAATACGCGGTAAACTTAGCGAACGCAACACCCACGGCAGCGATAGTTCCGGTTTGTATCACAGCAAAGAAACTCCATCCATAGAGAAAACCAATGAGCTTTCCGTAGGCTTCCTTAATGTATATATACTGTCCACCAGCTTTTGGAAACATTGAACTCAATTCCCCATAACTAACGGCGGCAATCACCGTAATAACCCCAGTAAGCACCCACATGGCGATGAGCCATCCGGCTGAACCCAATTGGCGCACCATATCTGAGCTCACTATAAATATACCCGAACCGATCATGGACCCGACCACTAGCATGGTCCCATCAAATAATCCGAGTTCTCTTTTAAAATTGTCTTGGTTTTCTTCTTGCATTATTTTTGTTTTTTGGTTGGCTAAAGATATACTTTTTTTAGAAACCTCCTAACCATTTCACCTGAATGAACGGAGTTGAAGCGTCAAGTCTCAAATCAAAAATCCTCATTCAATAAGCTAAAATCATCTGGTCATACCCCAGCTTCTATTGCGGTTACAGCCCGTTCAGGCTTCCCGATAGCTATCGAGACACTATATCTTTTATTCACCTCGTTAAAAAAAGCGAGGTACATAAAAGGATGCCGCAAGTACCCATCACACGATAAAACAGTACAGCCAATTATAAGCTGCGTTAAATTAAGATGATTCCGTTTGTGCTGAAATACAAACGTAACTATTACCGCCCTGCACTTCCTACTCATACTGCATAACAAACGGAGATTGCTCCTTTATCAATGTCAAGATGTAGAAGTAATAAGAACTCGTGCTTCAATGAATGCGCATTACTATTTTACTCTTTTTTAATAGGTCATTCGCTTTCTTGATCCAGATCAACGCGCTCACTACTAAATATTTGTAAATTTGAATAAAACGATTAAAGAAATAAATTACAACATTTATTTTTAAACAATCGAGTAAATATTAGAATTAACATAATAAAAAAATAAAGTTATGGTACAGAAAACAAAAGAAATTTCAGAAAACAACAAAACAGCACTGATAATTATAGACATACAGAACGATTACTTTCCTGGCGGAACGATGGAATTGGTATCGGCAGATGAAGCCGCGTCAAAAGCAGCCCATATGCTATCCTATTTTAGAAGGAAAGAAATGCCTGTTATCCACGTACAGCACATTGCCGTTCAAGAAGGAGCTACTTTCTTTTTGCCCACTACAAAAGGTGCTGAAATTCATAAAAGCGTAACACCTCTTAAAACGGAAAAAGTAATTACCAAGAACTTTCCCAATAGTTTTAGAGATACAGAATTATTGGATTATTTAAAGAAAAATAATATTTCTAAATTAATACTTTGTGGCATGATGACCGATGTTTGTATAGATTCCACAACCAGGGCTGCTATGGATTTTGGTTTTGAAAACACCATAATTATCGATGCCGTTACAACAAGAAACAGAGAGTTTAATGGAAAAGTAATCCCTGCGGAGCAAGTAACCGAATCTTATTTGTCAGGTCTTAACGCCTTAGGCGGTCTGTATGCTAAACTGGAATCGAGCGAAAAGTATATAAATTAAAAAGTCTCATGTGCGAACATTCTTCTTTCTAAAAAAACATTCTCAAACCTGATAATGCGGATTAGTGATCCGTGCCCGTAGCGAATAGCAAACAGCCATTCCTACTCTATCAAACTGACAAGATTAAGAAAACTAAAAAAGCTGCATTGATTAAAATGCAGCTTTTTTTATGGTGAAAATAGAAAACAGTATTCTTTATTTCGTTTTCATTGGTGGCAAATCAAATGCCTTAGATTCATGTTCAAAACTGCTGCGGTGTGAACCATCACAAAAAGGTTTGTTAGAAGACAATCCACAACGGCAAAGTCCCAAAGCTGTTCTTCCCTCCAGTCCATACACTATACCATCACAGTCGATTATTTCGAAATCACCCTCTATCTTAATAGATCCGTTGCTATTGATTATTAGTTTTGTTTTGCTCATAATGCTCTTTATTTTTTTGTGTTCAAAGATTGCAAAATATATTCTTACCATTTCACATTGCCGCGCCTTTTTTTGATATCAAAGCTCTAATTTATCCTAATTCTATTTTATGTCGTCGCTGTAATGCTGAGAAATTTTTTATTGATCACCACTAGTGAAGAAAGACAAATCGTCACAGGGGCCATTCATTAATTTTTTCGTAATTTTAGCTTATTCGCTAAAATGAAAGTTATCACTTGAAAAAAAACTACTTCGGTAGAACTAAAAAAGTTATTTAGGATTAAAAACGGTCAGCATACGAAAACCGAAATACGGATTCGACGTCAAAAATAACACCCTCATTTTTAGCGATGAGTTTGCAAACTACATTGGAGCATTAAAATGAATAGTTAATTAATAAATCGATATTATGGGAAATTTAAAAGACAAACCAAAAACTGATTTTAACTGGGAAGCACAGTGGCAACAATTATATCTATTGACGGAAGACCGTTACTCTGACTTACAATTCTACAAAGATGATTTGAAATTTTTATATCACCTTGTTGACAAATACTTTATGGGACTGACCCTTAATGCGAACTTGGATGAAATGCGGGAATTAGCAAAAGAGTTGTCTGACGAAAGCAAGGCTTGCGATACATTACTAGATAAAACCGTTATGCATTTGAAACATCTCGCCGACCTTATTGACGCTCCCTATAAATATGATTCCCATCAATTTAGAACCGAAAATGACAAATTAGAGAACGAGATCGACTCTTTTGTAAAAAAATTCAGAAAAAACAAAAAAGAAATATTTGCCATTACAGAAAAAGTGATGAAAAAAGAAATTCAAAAAAGGCTGATGCCATAGGGTAAGTTAATTCTGGAAATGTGCTCCGGAGACCATGTGGGGAAAGTTTGCAGTCCTTTTCGATCTTTATAGAGTTAGGAGAGAAGCATTAGATGAAAAAGAAAAAAAGTGTAATGGCGCTGTTCCTCCTCTCTTTTGACAATACAAAAATAAGTCACATTCCTATTCACGAAGCACAACCCCTTGTTACAATTGTACCGTGGAAAGAATTTCTTGACTAACCAAAAGGGACCTGATGTCCAGCAGCTCATCAGTATTACTTTCTCCACGCTTGCAGTAGTCCCAAATACTGAACACTAATTCTTGTGTCATAATAACTTACTATCCCGCCTCATTTTTTTTTGTCTGTACACAAAAAATAAACATTAATTTAGTGCCACCGCAAAGCAAGTCTGATAAAGCCTTAACACTATTTTTGAAAAGACTCCGCAACTACAAAAAAGAAACACAATAGTATCGTTATAAATTATGAAAACATTAAAATTAGGATGGATTGGCCTTGGAAACATGGGAAATCCGATGGCAAAGAACTTGTTAAAAGCAGGCTACGAAGTAGCCGTATTTAATCGCAGTAGAGACAAGGAAAAGGAATTAATCGACTTAGGCGCAACTTCGGCAGCCAGCATCCAAGACCTAATGCAAACCTGCGATGTGTTGATTACCATGTTATCCAATGATGAGGCCGTCAAAGAAGTTTTTGAAAGTGAGAATGGTTTGCTGACTCGAGACAATCCTGGAAAACTGATCATCAATATGAGTACCGTTTCTCCTGAGACTTCTCGCTATTTAACTAAAATCTGTACCGCTCGTCAGGTTCATTTCATGGATGCTCCAGTTTCCGGAAGTGTCAAGCCCGCTCAGGACGGCACCTTAGTCATTTTGATAGGCAGCACTGATGAAGATTATTTGCTTGCTAAACCTATTTTTGATGTTTTGGGAAAAGTTTCCATTCCTGTGGGCGAACCTGGTAAAGCGAGTTCCGCCAAATTAGCTATCAATTACTTGTTAGGGCTAAACCTGCAGGGATTAGCAGAGACGATTATGTTTGCAGAAAAAAACGGCGTTCGAAAAGAAGACATGCTCTCCATAATAAATGAAGGTGCTTGCGGAAATGGCATAACCAATATCAAAGCCAATTCCATTTTAAACAACTCATACCCTGCCGCTTTTGCACTCAAACACCTTGTTAAGGACTTGAGATTGGCCAAGGAAGCAGGATTAGATTCACCACTGATCAATCCTTTGTATGACAGTTATGCAGCTGCTCAAAAAGAAGGTTTGGGCGATGAAGACGTTATGGCGATCATAACGAGTCTGAGAAACAAATAAAAGTCCATTTCCTATCGTTAATCAAATCGAAGGACTGTAGGCAAGTATTAAAAATTCAATTAGTTACAGTAAATAAAAATAAAATACTATGGGAATATTCTCAGCACTTATTGGTAACGCAGGAACGGTATCTCTGGAACAATTAACAAAGCAGTACGGGCAACTTTTAATCGACGGAGAAGAGATTGAATTGGGTTTTAAACTGATTCGAGACACTTTTATATTTACCACCAAACGTTTAATTCTAGTAGACAAACAAGGCTTAACGGGAAGCAAAACAGAATACAAATCTATATCCTATAAAAGTATTTCCAGATTCAGCATTGAGACTGCGGGGACTTTTGACCTTGATGCTGAATTAAAAATTTGGGTATCCAGTGAATTACAACCCAGCATAAAAAAGCAATTTAATAAATCTATTAATGTATATGAGGTTCAAAAGGTGTTGGCACATCATGTATTAAAATAAATTCGGTCTAGCTCCATAAAAAAACTCCCAGGGAATCCTGGGAGTTTTTTTTTATGTGATTTTTAAAAAAATCTAACCTTGTCCTACTTACAGTACGCGATTAATTTGAGTTACTTTCTTTCTATAATACTTTTCTTTAACAGAAGAAATCATTACACCTCCACTTACCGAAGCATGAATAAATTTAATATCACCGTCGATTGCCTCGACCACCATACCCACATGGTTGATTTGTCTTCTACCGTTCGTTTTAAAGAAAATCAAATCTCCTTTTTGAGCATCTTCATTATCAATCTTCACTCCATATTGTGATTGTTCTATAGAAGTTCGCGGTAACTGAATATCAAAATTACTAAAAGTGGTACACATTAATCCGGAACAATCAAAACCATCCTTTGTGGTTCCTCCCATGCGATATCTTGTCCCGATATTTTCTGTAGCTGTAGAAACCAATTGGTCTAAGAAATCAGTACCGTGAAAAGATTTCATATTGTATTTTGAATCCGAATTCCCCATCTCATTAGTTGAACCAGAATTATTATTTACAGCGATCACCTCAACAGCTTTATTACTTCGAATGTTTAATTTATAACCTACTGGAAGACCCCTAACAATTTTCGGGTTTTGTCTTTCTAACTCTTTTACTGAAATTCCGTATTCTTTAGCGATTCCATATTTTGTTTCTTTTGCCAATACCTCACGTACCACTTCAGTTTCCAAAGCGCCAATATTAGCAACAGGTTCACCTATAGTTTGGATTTCAGTTTTCAACACTGCTTTATCTGCAACTACAACTTGTTCCGCTTTTATAATTATAGCTTCAGGGCGAGACTGCACAGCAGCTATAGATTCCTTTTTAATTTCTTTTTGAACAACTGCTACGGCCCCATTGCTCTCCTCTTTTGTTGGAATTATAATCTTCTGACCAATTTTTAAAGATTCTGTTTCAAGAATAGGATTAGCTTTATCTAAATCCGCTACCGTAATTCCGTATTCTCTTGAAATAGAGTACTTTGTTTCTTGTGCTACAATTTCACGTACAACTTCTTCAGATGGCATTTCTTTTGTCGCATTAGATTTTACAACAAAGTTCGCTTCTTCTTTTTGAGTTACTTTTCTTTCCGGAATAGTATTTTTTTGAATTTCTTTTATTGGTTCCGTAATACTTACGGCTGGACTTTGATTTAATTCTGTTCCTGGGACTCTAATTTTGTCTCCCTTTTTTAATCCTGATTTCTGAAGTGTAGGATTAATTTTGTTTAAATCTACAACGGTAACTCCGTATTGTTTCGCTATGCCGTAAAGTGTTTCTTTGGGAAGGACTGTATGCTTTTTTTCTGGATAGGTACTGGCAATATCTGATGCCGTATTCTTGCTTTTTGAAACTATCGTAGGAATTAATAAAACCGATTTAAATTTTATTCCTTTTTGGGCATCGGGATTGAGTTCGTAAATAGCGTTGGACTTAATATGGTAGTGTGCTGCAATCTGAGTAATAGTTTCACCCTTGGAAACAATGTGCTTTGTATAATTTTCTTGTGAAAAAGCACTTAAACCAGTAAAAAACACCATCCCTAAAATCCAACTATAACTCCTCATAAAGTCTATTTAAATATTAACTCCCATCACCTACTCAACTGAATTCCAAAACAATAATACGATTTTTTGTTCAAAAATTGAATGTTTGCTTTGATATAACGATGAAATAAATAAAAAAAGCATTTCGCTTTTGCGAATTTAGCCTAATAATATCTATATCATACAATTTTAACAACTCATTATATTTGTTTTAACATACCCCAAAACAAAAAAAAACGCTCTGTTTGCACAGAGCGTTTTTATATAATTTTAAACTTAAAATTATGCTTTTCCGGCAGCAATTAAATTTAATGCTGAACCAGCAACGAACCAACCAATTTGTCCTTCGTTATAGGTATGGTTTACCAAGATGATATCTTTGCTTCCATCCTCATGAACGAATTCTAATGTTAATGGTTTTCCCGGAGCAAAATCTACTAAATCAGTAAAGTTAATAGTATCGTTCTCTTGAATTTTATCATAATCAGCTTCAGTAGCAAATGTCAATCCTAACAATCCCTGTTTTTTAAGGTTTGTCTCGTGAATACGAGCAAATGATTTCACTAACACCGCTTTAACACCAAGGAAACGAGGCTCCATAGCAGCATGCTCACGTGAAGACCCTTCACCATAGTTATGATCACCTACCACAATTGAAGGTACACCGGCCGCTTTATAAGCACGAGCCACTGCAGGAACTGCATCGTACACCCCTGTCAATTGATTTTTAACTGAATTTGTTTTTTGGGTGAACGCATTGATAGCGCCAATTAACATATTATTTGAGATGTTATCTAAATGTCCACGGAAACGCAACCACGGTCCTGCCATAGAAATATGATCTGTAGTACATTTTCCAAATGCTTTGATAAGCAATTTCGCACCCACAATGTTTTTTCCATCCCATGGAGCAAACGGAGCCAATAATTGCAAACGCTCTGAAGTTTCACTTACGGTCACCTCAATATCTCTACCATCAACAGCTGGCGCTTGAAAACCTTTGTCTTCAGCATCAAATCCGTTTTTCGGCAATTCATCACCTGTTGGCGCCTCTAACATAACTTCTTCACCATCTTCGTTTATTAACGTATCAGTCAAAGGATTGAAACCTAAATCACCTGCAATGGCCATAGCGGTTACTAGTTCTGGTGAACCTACGAAAGCCATTGTATTTGGGTTTCCATCAGCACGTTTAGAAAAGTTACGGTTGAACGAGTGAACGATAGTGTTACGCTCTTCTTTTTCAGCCCCTTCTCTATCCCACATTCCGATACATGGTCCGCAGGCATTTGCAAATACCGTAGCACCAATTTTCTCGAAAGTGTCAATAAAACCGTCACGCTCGATTGTATATCGAACCACTTCAGAACCGGGAGTGATGGTAAATTCCGATTTTAATTTTAATTTTTTATCCGTCACTTGTTTGGCTATCGAAGCCGCACGCGCGATATCTTCATAAGAAGAGTTTGTACAAGAACCGATCAAACCTACTTCAATTTTCAATGGCCAGTTATTTTTGATCGCTTCTTCTTTCATTTTAGAAATTGGCGTAGCCAAATCTGGAGTGAAGGGACCATTTAAGTGTGGCTCCAATTCTGAAAGATTGATTTCGATGACCTGATCAAAATACAATTCAGGACTAGCATAAACTTCATCGTCACCTGTTAAATATGCAGCTACCTTATCAGCGGCATCGGCCACATCGGCTCTATCAGTAGAACGCAAGTAACGCCCCATAGAATCATCATACCCAAATGTAGAAGTGGTTGCGCCAATTTCAGCACCCATATTACAGATTGTTCCTTTTCCAGTACAAGACATGGAAGTGGCACCTTCACCGAAATATTCAACTATAGCTCCCGTTCCACCCTTAACGGTAAGAATCCCGGCAACTTTAAGGATAACATCTTTTGGAGATACCCAACCTGAAAGTTTACCCGTTAATTTGACTCCGATTAACTTGGGAAATTTTAGTTCCCACGCCATTCCTGACATTACATCCACCGCATCTGCTCCACCAACACCAATGGCGACCATACCCAAACCACCTGCATTTACAGTATGTGAATCGGTACCAATCATCATTCCTCCCGGGAAAGCATAGTTTTCAAGGACTACCTGATGAATAATTCCAGCTCCTGGTTTCCAAAAACCAATCCCGTATTTATTAGACACTGACGAAAGAAAATCAAAAACTTCATTACTTTGCGTTTTCGCTCTGGCCAAATCGGTTACAGCATCAACTTTAGCTTGAATCAAGTGATCACAATGTACCGTTGTAGGAACAGCTACCTGAGCTTTTCCAGCATGCATAAATTGCAACAAAGCCATTTGAGCGGTCGCATCTTGACAAGCAACTCTGTCTGGAGAAAAATCAACATAATCAGCTCCTCTTGCAAAAGCTATAGAGGGCTTACCATCCCAAAGGTGATTGTATAAAATCTTCTCTGTCAAAGTAAGCGGATGACCAACAATCTCGCGTGCAGCATCAACACGACTTGTCATGTTGTCATACACTTTTTTTATCATTTCAATATCAAATGCCATATATATAATTGTTTTTTATTATTGTGTTTTAGTCACGACAAGGTACAAAAAATAGAGTAGCTATAAAAATAAAAAAAGCCTGAATCATAGACTCAGGCTTTTTGATATAATTAACTAATCTTATTGATTATACAACTAACAACTTATGAGATGGAGCAAACTGAGTTAGATTAATACCCTTTACTGCAGCTTTATACTCATCCAGAGTAGGAGTTCTACCTAAGATTGTAGACAATACAACAACAGGTGTTGATGAAAGCAGCGATTCTCCTTTTTTCCCTTCAGAATCTTCCACAACTCTTCCTTGGAAAAGACGAGTAGAAGTTGCCATTACTGTATCCCCTTTTTCTGCTTTTTCTTGGTTACCCATACATAAGTTACATCCCGGACGCTCTAGATATAAGATGTTTTCATATCCAGTACGTGCCACACCTTTTGGAGCATTATCATCAAATTCAAAACCAGAATACTTTTGTAAAACCTCCCAATCTCCTTCTGCCTTAAGTTCATCTACAATATTATAAGTAGGAGGCGCCACTACAAGCGGTGCCTTAAACTCTACCTTACCATATTGTTCATCTATGTTCTTTAGCATTTGAGAAAGAATTTTCAAGTCTCCTTTGTGAACCATACAAGAACCGACAAAACCAAGATCTACTTTTTTCACTCCTCCGTAAAAAGAAAGAGGTCTAATTGTATCGTGTGTATATCTCTTAGAAACATCTGCATTATTAACATCTGGATCCGCAATCATTGGCTCCTCAACCATATCAAGATCAATAACAACTTCAGCAAAATAATTAGCATTTGCATCTGGAGTTAAAGCAGGTTTCTCACCTGATCTAATATCTGCGATTCTCTTATCAGCGATAGCGATCAATCCTTTAAGAACTTGCTTCTCATTATCCATTCCTTTGTCGATCATGATCTGAATTCTTCTCTTAGCTATCATTAATGATTCGATCAAAGTTTCATCCTCAGAAATACAGATAGAAGCTTTCGCTTTCATCTCTGCTGTCCAATCGGTAAACGTAAATGCCTGATCAGCGGTAAGAGTCCCTAAGTGAACCTCAATGATTCTTCCTTGGAACACATTCTCTCCACCAAATTGCTTTAGCATCTGAGATTGAGTCGCATGAACTACATCACGGAAATCCATATAAGTCTTCATATTCCCTTTGAAAGTAACTTTTACGGATTCTGGAATTGGCATTGAAGCTTCACCTGTTGCCAATGCAAGAGCAACTGTTCCTGAATCTGCACCAAAAGCGACCCCTTTTGACATTCTTGTATGAGAGTCTCCACCAATAATGATGGCCCACTCATCCACAGTAATATCATTAAGCACCTTATGGATTACATCAGTCATTGCAAGATATTTCCCTTTTGGGTCACGAGCAGTAATCAAACCGAAATCGTTCATGAATTTCATTAATCTAGGGATATTTGCCTTAGATTTATTATCCCATACTGAGGCAGTATGACAACCCGATTGGTAAGCACCGTCGACGATTGGTGAAATCACAGTAGCAGCCATCGACTCCAATTCCTGAGAAGTCATCAATCCAGTTGTATCTTGTGAACCAACAATGTTTACTTCTACACGTACATCCGACCCGGCGTGTAAAACTTTACCTGGAGTTGTTCCAACTGCATTTTTATTAAATATTTTTTCCACTGCTGTAAGTCCTTGTCCTTCAACGGAAACCTCTTTTGAAGGAGCAAATACAGGTACAATATCAATACCTAGCGTTTTCGATGCAAAAGTCTGAAGCTTTTTACCGAATACAATAGCGTACGAACCACCTGCTTTTATAAATTCCATTTTCTGAGGAGTGAATGCCTTTGAAATATCTATCAGCTCTTTATCCCCATTATAAAGTTTCTTTGTCTTCGTGTTGATTGTAAGAACAGTACCTGTAGCAACAGAATAAGCTTCTTCTAAAATAGGATCACCATTTTCATTACGAACAGGACTGCCATTTTCATCAAGTACTTTTACCCAGTTTTTAAGGTCTAAACCAATACCACCAGTAACATCTACAGTAGTAAGGAATATTGGCGAAATTCCGTTTGTTCCCGCTACGATTGGAGCGATATTAATGAATGGAACATAAGGACTTGCTTTTTTACCAGTCCATAAAGCCACGTTGTTTACACCTGACATTCTTGATGAACCTACACCCATGGTACCTTTTTCAGCAATCAACATCACACTTTTATCAGGATGCTGTGCTTGCAAGGCTTGAATTTCATCTTGAGCTTCTGGAGAAATCAAACATTTACCATGAAGCTCACGATCTGATCGTGAATGCGCTTGGTTCCCTGGAGAAAGTAAATCAGTTGAGATATCTCCTTCACCAGCTAGATAAGTAACTACCTTAATTTCTTCTACAACTTCTGGAAGTTTCGTAAAGAACTCAGCCTTCGCATAGCTCTCTAAAATTTCTTCAGCAATTTCAATACCGCTTTTGAACGCCGCTTCTAGACGAGCTGTATCAGCCTCGTAAAGGAAAAATTGAGTTTTAAGAACTTTTGCCGCTTCTTTTGCAATAGCAATATCTTCGCCTAAAGCTAAATCAAGTAAAACTTCAATCGAAGGCCCTCCTTTCATATGTGATAATAGCTCAAATGCAAAAGCGGGAGTGATTTCTTTTACTACAGATTCACTAAGAATAATATCCTTCAAAAACGTAGCTTTCACACCAGCAGCACTAGTAGTTCCTGGAACAGTGTTATAAATAAAGAACTGAAGAGAACCTTCGCGGTGTGCGTTATCTGAATCTTTAATTTGTGCAATGATTTCGCTTAGTAATTCAGCTCCATCAATTGGCTTTGGGCTAAGTCCCTGCCCTTTTCTTTCTTCGATTTCCTGTAGATAATCGTTATAAATATTCATAATACAAGTCTTTTCAATGTTACAGGCTGATTTTTTTTTCATCTCAAAATCAAAAGCCATACTATCTAGGTGTTTTTTTTTCGTAATGCAAATTAACGAATTTAAGACGAGAATTAAAAAAATTTAATAGAAGTGGCTTTTTCAAAAATTATTATTGCTGAATACTAATTTTTAATACGTATAATTGATAAAATGTTTAAATTTTAACATTTAAATGATTAATCCATAATTAATCATTTACATTCGTATTATTCCTAAAGTTCAAAAATCATGACAACGAAGAAAACGTTATAGTTCACATCAAAATTCAAGCTTAAAACAACCAAAAAAATATATTTAAAGCAATTTTGCAATAATCATTTCCTCAGTAATTCCCTCCGCATCCGCTTTATAGTTTTTAATAATTCGATGACGTAAAATTCCGGTTGCCACCGCTTTCACATCCTCAATATCAGGCGAAAATTTGCCGTTGAAGGCAGCATGCGCTTTGGCAGCTACTATTAAATTCTGTGAAGCTCTTGGTCCTGCTCCCCAATCCAAATAACTTTTGACAAACTCAGTGGACAATGGATTATCCGGGCGTGTTTTACTAACTAAAGTCACGGCATATTCAACAACGTTATCTGCTACGGGAATTCTACGAATCAATTGCTGAAAATCTATAATTTCCTGCGCTGTAAATAGCGGGTTAATGGTATTTATTTCATCTGAAGTGGTCCGCTTTACTACTTGAACTTCTTCTGCAAACGACGGGTATTCGAGCTTGATTGCAAACATAAAACGATCTAACTGCGCCTCAGGTAAAGGATAAGTCCCCTCCTGTTCGATTGGATTCTGAGTTGCCAAAACGAAGTAAGGCAAGTCCAACTTATAATTTTCACCGGCAATGGTAACAGACCGTTCCTGCATCGCTTCCAACAAAGCTGCCTGGGTTTTTGGTGGCGTTCTGTTGATTTCATCCGCTAGAATAATATTCGAAAAAACAGGCCCTTTTAAAAATTTAAATTGACGCTTCTCATCTAATATCTCACTTCCTAAAATATCTGAAGGCATTAAATCCGGAGTAAACTGGATTCTCTTAAAATTAAGTCCCAAGGCCTGAGCAAGGGTATTCACCATTAAGGTTTTGGCTAACCCCGGAACCCCTACAAGAAGAGCATGTCCGCCTGAAAAAATACAAAGTAAAACTTGATCGACTACCGCATCCTGACCTACTATAATTTTCGCGATTTCGCTTTTTAATTCATTTCGTTTCTGAACCAAATTATGTATTGCTGCTACGTCAGACATTTTCAAAAGGGATTTAAATTAAGAAAGAGTTAACTCTATGAACTCATAAAGCTAACTCTTTTTATTTATTCTAGAAAAATATAAAAATTATTTTTTTAACCAATTATTTGTAAAGTCACAATCTCTATATTCTACAAGGACTTTAACATAGGTATTTTTGATTGTCTCATCAAACCATTTTCCTATTGCTTTGATTTGCTTTTCTTTTAAGGCTAATTCCTTAATTTTGATATAATCTGTAGCATAATCAGCAATGTGCTCGTTGATTCTGTTTGTAACTGTAATCAACTTATAGCTTTTCTTTCCGTTTTCATCCGTATCTAATATCGGTTGGGAAATGGCATCATCTTTCAAGCTTGAAACTTGACTGTAGAGACTTGGATCCATTTTCGTTAATTCAAAACGGGTATCTTGTGTTTTTGGGTTGATTAAGGACCCCCCATTTGCTCTGGTTTCTTTTTGATCAGATTCTGTTCTGGCAGCTTCAGCAAAAGTGATTTTCTTATCGATAATTTTATTTCTAATTAAAGTGATTTTCTCTTTAGCTGCAGTTTGAGCTTCTTCAGATACAGAAGGTGTCAATAATATATGACGTAATTCAATTTCTTGCCCTTTGATTTTTTCAACATAAATAATATGAAAACCAAATTCAGTTTCGAACGGATCAGATATCTCACCCTGCTGAAGACTAAAAGCAACATCTTTAAATTCTTTTACAAAAGGTGTTTTTCTATTCATTTTATAATACCCTCCATTTGTAGCCGACCCTGGATCTTTGGAATATAAAACAGCTTTAGTTGCAAAACTAGATCCTTCTTCCACTTCTTTTTTAAATCCATTTAATCTGTCAATCACTTTTTGTTTCTCTGCATCTGAAACTTTAGGCGTAATCACGATTTGCGCTACTTCCATTTCCGCTCCAAAAAGAGGCAATTCATCTTTTGGTATTGATTTGAAAAAATTACGAACTTCTTCCGGTGTAATTTCCACTCCTTCAACAATTTTCTTTTGCATTTCTGAGGAAAGCTTGTTCTCTTTTAAAATATCAAAGAAATAACTTCTAAACTCTTCTTCAGAATTTTTCTTGTAATACTTTATCACTTTCTCCATAGAACCGATTTGACCTACCATGTAACTTAATCGCTCATCCATCATTCCTTTCACTTCAGCATCCGTTACTTTAACACTGTCCTGAATCGCCTGGTGCGCATATAGTTTATCCTCAAGCAGTTTCCCCAACATTTGACATCTGGTAATATCTTTTACGGAATTACCTTGACTTGACAATTCCAAATAAGACTTATCTATATCTGAATCCAAAATAATAAAATCCCCTACAGTGGCAATAATACCGTCGATTTTTTGTCTTTCATTGGTTTGGATTTTCTTAACAGGCGCTACTACACTATCCCTGATAATTTCTTGTGCTCTAGTAATGGTACTTGAAAACAGTAAAAGAAAAAACATAAGTGCAATTCTACTATTTATGGACTTCATTTCTATTTTTTTTAATGGCATTATATCAATTTTATGTTTTAGTAAAGTATTCTAATTTTCATTACTCCAAATCCCGTTTATAAAGATCTTTTGACTCGTCGCCAAATATACATTTTAACTATCAGGAAATAAAAATGTTCTTACAAAGAATTTCCAAAAGTAAAAACGAACAAAAATAACAATTCAATTACATAATACAAGTTTCCGCACTAGTATTAACAAAAAATTATAAGCCCGTTTAACCATTATAAAACTCCTTCAATCCCCCTTAAGACCAGGCTCAAATTAGAGGTTCTTTTTAATAATATGCTAATTTTTTAAAGAAGCACCTCACGCACATTCACATTATTTCTCCACTAATAAATCTACATTTTGATATAATTCATTAGTCTCAGGTACTATTTTAATTTGTGATCCATTTCTACTCAGAAAAAATAAAAAATAGAACTGAAATAACAAAAACTCAAACAGCTCATTTCTAATAAAATATAAATACTTATCAACACTACAACGTTTTCGCTAAGCTGTTAAAAAATCAAAAGGCTTATCATCCAAAAATTTACATACATTAGCCCGAGACCAATAGTTTTATTCGTAAAATAACTAAACGAATAAAATTAATATCATGAAATAATAAGGCCTAACATAAATAAACTTCTAATTTTCGGTTTATTATATCAATACCATTTAATGCCTAATTAAAAAAAACAATACCCACTATACTTATTAACCAACCTACAAAATTATGAAAAAACCAAATTTAAAAATTGCAGCATTAGCCGCATTGGCTATGTGCTTTTACTCCTGTAACTCAAATGATGAATTACAAGGACCAACAGCCGAAATCAAGGCGTTAAGCAAAGTAATTGATGTCACACCATGATGGTCATCCGTTTAGTACCGGAAAATCCATGACAACTTCAACAACAGGGAAATATGTAGCTAACCCTGGGGGTGGAGTAATGATGCAAGCTTTTTACTGGGATGTTCCTGCTGGTGGAAACTGGTGGAATACATTAGGTGCAAAAGTAACAGCATGGTCAAATGCCGGTATTGGTTCCATTTGGCTTCCTCCAGTATCCAAAGCACAAAACGGCCCATTTTCTATGGGGTATGACCCTACTGATTATTTTGATTTCGGAGATTACAATCAAAATGGAACTATAGAAACGCGTTTTGGTTCTAAAACAGAATTGGTAAGTTTAATTACAAAAGCCCATACTGAAAACATGCAAGTGTATGCTGACATAGTTCTTAATCATAATAGTGGCGGACAGTTAGAAAGCAATCCTTTTACAGGGACCCAAACGTACACTAATTTTACTGGTATTGCTTCTGGAAAATTCCCAAGAACAAGTGCTGACTTTTATAAAAACGCGTACGGTAATAATGATGAAGGCGCTTTTGGAGGATTTCCTGACTTAGCACATGTGACACCAAATGTGCAAAACTGGCTATGGCTGAGAACAGATGGTGTGGGTAAATATTACAAAAACACGATGAAATTTGACGGCTGGAGATTTGACTATGTGAAAGGTTTTGGACCTTGGGTAGTGAAAGACTGGAACGCTAATGTGGGCGGCTTTTCAATTGGCGAATACTGGGATTCAAACGTAAACACCTTAGAATGGTGGGCAAACAATGCCAACAGTTCTGTATTTGATTTTGCTTGTTACTACAAAATGAATGATGCATTCGATGGTAACAACCTTAATCTGCTGAATGACGACATGATGTGGAAAAGAAACCCCTATAAAGCAGTTACTTTTGTAACCAACCATGACACCGATGAAATATATAATAAGCAATTAGCTTATGCATCCATTTTAACTCATGAAGGTTATCCAACGATCTTTTACAAAGATTACGAAGAATGGCTGGACAAGGCAAAAATGAATAATTTGATTTGGATTCACAATCAAAAAGCGACAGGAACAACATCAATATTATATACCGATAACGATGAATACATCGCAAGAAGAAATGGCTATAACGGAAATCCAGGCTTAGTTGTTTACATCAACAATTCATCTTCATGGCAAGAAAGATGGGTTCCCACTAATTGGACCAACGCACAAATAAAAGACTTTACAGGTAATTCTACATGGATTCCTACAACGCAAGGTGATACATGGGTAAAAATCCAGTGTCCTCCAAACGGTTATTCTGTTTGGTCAATTAACATGTAAACCGTAAATATTTCCAATATAAATGAGGCTGTTCTAAAAGACAGCCTCATTTTTTTTATTCACATTTATAAATAGTACTTTTACAGACTATTTAAATCATACATGAGCTTTTTAAAAGAAATACAAAGAAGAAGAACTTTTGGGATTATATCGCATCCCGATGCAGGTAAAACAACGCTTACAGAAAAACTCCTCCTTTTTGGTGGTGCCATTCAAGAAGCGGGTGCTGTTAAGAACAATAAAATTAAAAAAGGTGCCACGAGTGACTTTATGGAAATTGAACGTCAGAGAGGAATTTCTGTTTCCACTTCAGTTTTGGCATTTAATTACAAAGAGAAAAAAATAAATATTCTTGATACCCCGGGGCACAAGGATTTTGCTGAAGATACCTTTAGAACTTTAACCGCTGTTGACAGTGTCATAGTAGTAATTGACGTTGCCAAAGGTGTTGAGGAACAAACGGAGAAATTAGTCGCCGTTTGTAGATTACGAAAAATCCCTATTATTGTTTTTATCAATAAAATGGACCGTGAAGGGAAAGATGCTTTTGACTTAATGGACGAAGTAGAACAAAAGCTTGGTCTAACGGTCACCCCTCTAAGTTTCCCTATAGGAATGGGGTATGACTTCCAAGGAATATACAACTTATGGGAGCAAAACATTAACTTGTTTAGTGGAGACAACCGTAAAAATATTGAAGAAACGATAGCTTTTTCAGATGTACAAAATCCGGAATTGGAAAAAATTATTGGGCAAAAACCTGCCGATACTCTCCGTGAAGAATTGGAGTTGATAGATGAAGTCTATCCAAAATTTGACCGCCAAGATTATCTAGACGGAAAATTGCAACCGGTCTTTTTTGGTTCCGCATTGAATAATTTTGGAGTTCGTGAACTTTTAGATTGTTTCGTAGAAATCGCACCATCACCAAGACCGAAAGAATCTGAAACGAGATTAGTTGACCCTAAAGAAGAAAAAATGTCTGGATTTGTTTTTAAAATCCATGCAAATATGGATCCGAAACATAGAGACAGATTAGCATTTATAAAAATTGTATCCGGTACTTTTGAAAGAAACAAACCGTATTACCACGTACGTCTAAAAAAGAACCTCAAATTCTCAAGCCCGAATGCCTTTTTTGCCGAAAAGAAAGAAATAGTTGATATCTCTTACCCCGGTGATATTGTAGGCTTGCATGATACAGGAAATTTTAAAATTGGAGATACTTTGACCGAAGGAGAAATCATGAGTTTTAAAGGTATTCCGAGTTTCTCTCCGGAACATTTTAGATACATCAATAATGCTGACCCAATGAAAGCCAAACAGCTTGACAAGGGGATTGACCAGTTGATGGATGAAGGTGTAGCCCAGTTGTTTACTCTTGAAATGAATAACAGAAAAATTATCGGAACGGTGGGTGCACTTCAGTATGAGGTGATCCAGTACCGTTTAGAACATGAATATGGAGCCAAATGTACCTATGAGAATTTCCCAGTGCATACAGCGTGTTGGGTAAAACCAGATGATGCAAAAAATGATGAATTTAGAGAGTTCAAACGAATTAAACAGAAGTTCTTGGCAAAAGACAAATACGGACAATTAGTTTTTCTTGCTGATTCCGACTTTACGATTCAGATGACGAAAAACAAATATCCAAGTGTAAAACTATATTTTACATCTGAATTTGAATAGTAATTTTAAAAATTCAACCAATAAAAAAACGCTAATGTAAAAATTAGCGTTTTTTTTGTGGTTATAAATATTTGATTTCAAATTATATATTAAGCTATTGCACTTTCAAAATTAACAGCTTTCTTTAAAAAAGCTTTAATTAACAAACGATTAGGCGCCAATCCAGAAGTCATAATTTGCTTCTTTGTATTGATTCCCTCATTTGAAATAGTACTATTGGGATCTTGCTTCGAACCCATGAACCACAGAACAAATTCTACGTTTGCGGCTCCCTTATTATCTTGCTCTACTTCGTTAACAGTTCTATCATTTGTAACAGATACGACCACGCTGCTGCTTTCTGCACTTTGACTAAAGGCCGAAATATTAGACATCAAAATAAAAATAAATAGTAAGAAAATATTTCCTCTTTTTCTAGAGTCATTATGTTTAGAAAATTTATTCATAAGAAGATTTGATTTGGAAAAAGACACTGCGCCTCTTTAATTCAATGCCAAAACTAATGTATCAATACCTTTCTTTAAAATATTTCCGACAAACGACAATTAAACTCGTTTAGATACAGAAATACCTCTTATAAAAAAGAGGCTTACCTCCTATCGCGATCAGCTTGAACACATAAAAACCAATTACTGTTCCTATCTGTATCAAAAAAACCACAGTATAGCAAAAAAAAAGGCCCCATTTCTGGAGCCTTTTTATATAAAATTATGCTTGTCCTGCCGGACCAAAATTTAGAGGTATCGGAGGTTGTTCGCTGTCCTTAATTTCGCCATGGGCTTGTTCAAAACGGTGAATATTTTCTCCAATTGCCTTCAATAATCTTTTGGCATGTTGCGGTGTCAAGACAATTCTTGATTTAACTTTGGCCTTAGGAATACCAGGCATGATACTTACAAAATCGAGAACAAATTCTGATGACGAATGATTTATAATAGCTAGGTTAGAATAAATTCCTTCCGCTATTTTTTCATCCAATTCAATGTTAATCTGCTCCTGTTGTTGTTTAGAATTACTCATATCTTAGTTTTAATATATATATTCCTCCTTATTCGCCATCATATCATTGTAATCTTCTTTTGAACCTACAATAGTATGATCATATTCTCTCATACCTGTTCCTGCAGGAATTCTATGTCCTACAATTACATTTTCTTTCAATCCTTCTAAGTAATCAATCTTACCTGCAACAGCAGCTTCGTTTAATACTTTAGTAGTCTCTTGGAAAGAAGCCGCAGAGATAAATGATTTTGTTTGTAGCGATGCTCTTGTGATACCTTGTAAAACAGGAGTACCAGTTGCAGTGATAACTTCACGAGCTACAACAATATTTTTATCGTTACGTTTCAATAATGAGTTTTCATCACGTAATTCACGAGGAGAAACAATCTGACCTTCTTTCAAGTTAGCTGAATCACCAGCATCCTCAATCACTTTCATACCATATAATTTATCGTTTTGAAAGATAAAGTCTTTAGTATGAATTAATTGATCTTCTAAGAATAATGTGTCTCCCGGATCTTGAACTCTAACTTTACGCATCATTTGACGTATTACTACCTCAAAGTGTTTGTCGTTAATTTTCACCCCTTGTAAACGATATACTTCTTGAATCTCATTTACCAAATACTGTTGAACAGCCGCTGGTCCTTTAATTCTCAAAATATCTTCTGGAGTAATTGCTCCATCAGATAGAGGTACACCAGCTCTAACGAAGTCATTCTCTTGAACAAGAATTTGACTTGAAAGTTTAACTAGGTACTTTCTAATATCCCCAAATTTAGATTCGATAATAATCTCACGGTTCCCTCTTTTAATTTTTCCAAAAGAAACAACACCATCGATTTCTGAAACTACAGCTGGATTTGAAGGGTTACGAGCTTCAAGCAATTCAGTAATTCTTGGCAGACCTCCTGTAATATCTCCTGATTTAGAAGAACGACGTGGAATTTTAACCAATACTTTACCTGCTTTAATTTTCTCACCGTTTTCAACCATCAAGTGGGCACCAACAGGTAAGTTATAAGAGCGTATCAATTCGCCATCTTTACCATAAACTAATAAAGTAGGAATTAATTTTTTAGCTCTTGACTCAGAAATTACTTTTTCTTGGAAACCAGTTTGCTCATCAATTTCAACCATGAAAGATTGACCTTGTTCTAAATCTTCATAAGCAATTTTACCCGTGAATTCCGAAACAATAACTCCATTATATGGATCCCATTTACAGATTACTTCACCTTTTTCAACTGACTGACCATCTTTCACAAAAATACTTGAACCGTAAGGAATATTGTGTGTGTTTAAAAGAATTCCAGTTTTCTCATCAATTAATTTTAACTCAGTAGAACGAGAAACAACGATATCAACAGCATTTCCTTCGCTGTCTTCACCTTTTACAGTTTTAATATCTTCAATTTCAAGTTTACCCTTGAATTTTGTAATGATACTTGATTCCTCAGAAATACCACCCGCTACCCCTCCAACGTGGAAAGTACGTAATGTTAATTGTGTTCCTGGCTCACCAATAGATTGTGCAGCAATAACTCCTACTGCTTCACCTCTTTGTGTCATCTTACCGGTAGCTAAATTTCTACCATAACATTTAGCACAAATACCTTTTAACGCTTCACAAACAAGAGGAGAACGAACTTCCACTTTCTCAATTGGAGAAGCGTCGATTGTTTTCATGATAGCCTCAGTGATTTGTTGTCCAGATTGAACTAACACTTCATTAGTTAAAGGATTTATTACGTCTTGCAATGCAACACGTCCTAAGATTCTTTCTCCTAACGATTCAACAATTTCTTCATTCTTTTTCAATGCTGAAACTTCAACACCTCTTAATGTTCCACAATCTTCAATGTTCACAATAACATCTTGAGAAACATCGTGCAGTCTTCTTGTCAAATATCCTGCATCCGCCGTTTTCAAGGCAGTATCCGCAAGACCCTTACGCGCACCGTGAGTAGAGATAAAGTACTCAAGAATAGAAAGACCTTCCTTAAAGTTAGAAAGAATTGGATTTTCAATAATTTCACCACCACCAGCAGTCGATTTTTTAGGCTTAGCCATCAAACCACGCATACCAGTTAACTGACGAATTTGTTCTTTGGAACCCCTTGCACCAGAATCAAGCATCATGTACACTGAGTTAAAACCTTGTTGGTCTTCTCTAATGTTTTTCATTGCTAATTCTGTCAATTGCGCATTGGCAGAAGTCCATACATCAATAACTTGATTGTAACGTTCGTTATTTGTAATAAGACCCATGTTATAATTTACAGAAATACCTTCAACTTGTGTTCTAGCATCTGCAATTAACTGTGGTTTTTGATCTGGAATTCTAATATCTCCCAATGAGAAGGACAATCCACCTTTAAAGGCAAATTTGTACCCCATATCTTTCATATTATCCAAGAAACCTGCCGTTTCAGGTACACTAGTCGCGTTTAACACGTGACCAATAATATCTCTAAGGTTTTTCTTAGTCAATACATCATTAATATATCCTGCTGCTTCCGGTACTACTTCATTAAAGATGACACGACCGGCAGTAGTTTGAATGATTTTATAAACCAACTCTCCAGCTTCATTAAAATCTTTTGCTCTAATCCTCACTCGAGCATTCAATTCTAATCTTCCTTCGTTTAATGCAATATTTACTTCTTCAGCTGAATAGAAAGTGATTCCTTCACCTAATATTTTGTGTTCTGGAGTTGATAAACGCTCTTTGGTCATATAATATAGACCCAAAACCATATCCTGAGAAGGTACAGTAATTGGCGCACCATTTGCAGGATTCAGAATATTATGAGAAGCCAACATTAACAATTGTGCTTCAAGGATAGCTTCTGGTCCTAATGGTAGATGTACCGCCATTTGATCCCCATCAAAATCCGCATTAAATGCAGTACAAACTAAAGGGTGCAATTGGATTGCTTTTCCTTCAATTAATTTTGGTTGGAATGCTTGTATACCTAATCTGTGCAAAGTAGGAGCACGATTCAGTAATATCGGGTGTCCTTTAATTACATTTTCAAGAATATCCCAAACTACAGGCTCTTTTTTGTCTATTATTTTCTTCGCTGATTTTACAGTTTTAACAATTCCTCTTTCTATCAATTTACGGATAACAAAAGGTTTGTATAATTCGGCTGCCATATCTTTAGGGATACCACATTCGAACAATTTCAATTCAGGTCCAACAACAATTACCGAACGAGCAGAATAATCCACACGTTTTCCAAGTAAGTTTTGACGGAAACGTCCTTGCTTACCTTTTAGGGAATCAGATAATGATTTTAATGGTCTATTTGATTCTGTTTTTACAGCAGAAGCTTTACGTGTATTGTCAAATAATGAATCTACTGACTCTTGCAACATACGCTTTTCGTTTCTTAAGATAACTTCTGGAGCTTTAATCTCCATTAATCTTTTCAAACGGTTATTACGGATAATTACACGACGGTATAAATCATTTAAATCTGAAGTTGCAAAACGACCTCCATCAAGTGGCACAAGTGGACGTAATTCTGGTGGAATAACAGGCACCACTTTCATAATCATCCACTCAGGGCGATTTTCACGGTTCAAGTTAGACTCACGGAAAGATTCAACAACTTGTAATCTTTTTAATGCTTCCGTTTTACGTTGTTTAGACGTTTCAGTGTTAGCATTATGTCTTAATTGATAAGATAATTCATCAAGATCAATTCTTGCCAATAAATCCATGATACACTCCGCTCCCATTTTGGCAACAAATTTATTTGGATCAAAATCGTCAAGATATTGATTATCTGCAGGAAGAGTATCTAAAATATTCAAATATTCTTCTTCTGTTAAGAAATCTAATCTTTTAACTGATTCACCTTCTCCATTTACTGCAATACCCGCTTGAATTACTACGTATCTCTCGTAGTAAATGATCATATCTAATTTCTTAGACGGAAGACCTAGTATGTATCCAATTTTATTAGGAAGTGAACGGAAATACCAGATATGAGCAATTGGCACAACAAGATTGATATGACCTACTCTGTCTCTACGTACTTTTTTCTCGGTAACTTCAACACCACAACGGTCACAAATGATTCCTTTATATCGGATTCTTTTGTATTTTCCACAAGCACATTCAAAATCTTTTACCGGTCCGAAAATACGTTCGCAGAAAAGACCGTCACGCTCAGGCTTGTGCGTACGGTAGTTAATAGTTTCTGGTTTCAAAACTTCACCTCTTGATTCTTTCAAGATAGATTCAGGAGAAGCTAAACCAATCGATATTTTATTGAACCTTTTTACAGGATTCTTATCTTTATTATTATTTCTATTATTCATCATAGTTTCTACTATTGATTTAATTGCAATTAAAAAATTGATTATAGTACGCAGCATGCTGCGTTTCTACCTGGATTACTTCTCTAAACTTTAAACTTCTATTAAAGCGCTAGTTATACAAAACTAATTTTATATAAAAAATCGGAACGGTTTACGAGGCTAAATCCTAAAAACTCTTATAAATGAGTAAACAGTTTTCAGGTATTGCTACCTAAAAACTGTATACTACAAACTTTTATTTATTCTTCTAATCTAATGTCTAATCCAAGACCTTTCAATTCATGCATCAATACATTGAATGATTCAGGTAATCCCGGTTCTGGCATAGATTCTCCTTTTACGATTGCTTCGTAAGTTTTAGCTCTACCAATTACATCATCAGACTTCACAGTCAAGATCTCTCTTAGCGTACTTGACGCTCCATAAGCCTCAAGTGCCCAAACTTCCATCTCTCCGAAACGTTGTCCACCAAATTGTGCTTTACCACCAAGAGGTTGTTGTGTAATTAATGAGTATGGCCCGATTGAACGTGCGTGCATCTTATCATCAACCATATGTCCTAATTTCAACATATAGATTACACCAACAGTTGCTGCTTGATGAAAACGCTCTCCAGTTCCACCATCATAAAGGTAGGTATGTCCAAAACGTGGTATTCCAGCTTCGTCAGTCAATTCATTGATTTGGTCTAGAGACGCACCATCAAAGATTGGCGTAGCATATTTCCTACCCAACTTTTGTCCAGCCCAACCTAAAACAGTTTCATAAATTTGACCAATGTTCATACGTGAAGGTACACCTAACGGGTTCAACACAATGTCAACTGGCGTTCCGTCTTCAAGGAAAGGCATGTCTTCATGACGAACAATACGAGCAACAATACCTTTGTTACCGTGACGTCCAGCCATTTTATCCCCAACTTTCAACTTACGTTTTTTGGCAATATAAACTTTAGCTAATTTCAATATTCCAGCTGGCAATTCATCACCCACAGAAATCGTAAACTTCTCTCTTCTTAATGCGCCTTGTAAATCATTCAACTTGATTTTATAGTTGTGAATTAATTCATTCACCATTTTGTTAGTTGAGTCATCCGCAACCCATTGACCTTTGCTTAAGTGGGCAAAATCTTCAACAGCATAAAGCATTTTTTGCGTGTATTTTTTACCTTTTGGTAAAACTTCTTCACCCAAATCATTCATTACACCCTGAGATGTTTTCCCATTAACAATCAAGAAAAGTTTTTCTACTAATTTGTCTTTTAATTCAACAAACTTCACTTCGTATTCCATTTCAAGCGCTCCTAAAGCATCCTTGTCCTGTGTACGTTTGCGTTTATCCTTTACCGCCCTTGCGAACAGTTTTTTGTCAAGAACTACACCATGTAAAGATGGAGACGCTTTTAATGAAGCATCTTTTACATCACCTGCTTTATCCCCAAAGATTGCACGAAGCAATTTCTCTTCCGGAGTAGGATCTGATTCCCCTTTTGGAGTAATTTTCCCGATAAGAATGTCACCAGGTTTAACCTCGGCTCCAATTCTGATCATACCATTTTCATCTAAATCTTTAGTAGCCTCTTCAGAAACGTTTGGTATATCATTCGTCAATTCTTCGTTACCTAATTTAGTATCTCTAACTTCTAATGAATAATCATCAACGTGAATAGAGGTGAAAATATCGTCACGAACCACCTTTTCAGAAATAACAATCGCATCCTCGAAGTTATACCCTTTCCATGGCATAAATGCTACCTTTAGGTTTCTACCTAAAGCTAATTCACCATTTTGAGTTGCATATCCTTCCGACAATACTTGACCAAGAACCACTCTATCCCCTCTTCTTACGATAGGTTTAAGGTTGATACTTGTCCCTTGATTGGTTTTTCTAAATTTAATTAGATTGTATGTTTTTTCATCAGAGTCAAAACTAACCATTCTTTCTTCTTCAGAACGATCGTATTTGATAGTGATGATGTTTGCATCTACATATTCTATCACTCCATCACCCTCTGCATTAATTAAAACTCTAGAATCTGAAGCTACTTGACGCTCTAATCCAGTTCCAACAATTGGTGCTTCAGGACGTATTAATGGTACGGCTTGACGCATCATGTTAGATCCCATCAACGCTCTATTCGCATCATCATGTTCCAAGAAAGGAATTAAAGATGCCGAAATTGAAGCAATTTGATTTGGAGCAACATCTGCATAATCAACATTTACAGGGTCAATTACAGGGAAATCACCTTCTTGACGTGCAATTACGTTTTCGGCAGTAATTTTTCCAGAATTGTCCATCTGAATATTTGCTTGAGAAATCAACATTCCTTCTTCCTCTTCAGCGCTTAAGTAAATTGGTGTTGAGACTAAATCCACAACTCCATTAGTTACTTTACGGTAAGGCGTTTCAATGAAACCCATTCCGTTCACTTTAGCATAAACTCCAAGAGATGAAATCAAACCAATGTTTGGTCCCTCTGGTGTTTCAATAGGACATAAACGTCCGTAGTGCGTATAGTGAACATCACGTACCTCAAATCCAGCTCTCTCTCTCGAAAGTCCACCTGGTCCTAGTGCAGATAATCTTCTTTTGTGCGTTATCTCGGCAAGTGGATTCGTTTGATCCATAAACTGAGACAATTGGTTTGTTCCAAAGAAAGAGTTGATAACAGACGATAATGTTTTAGCATTAATCAAATCTATTGGTGTAAACACCTCGTTATCTCTAACGTTCATACGCTCTCTAATGGTTCTAGCCATACGTGCTAAACCAACACCGAATTGTTGAGACAATTGTTCTCCAACTGTTCTTACACGACGATTCGATAAGTGATCAATATCATCAATATCTGCTTTCGCATTTATTAATTCGATCAAATATTTTACAATGGTAATAATATCTTCTTTGGTAAGCACTTGCTTTTCCATTGGGATATCTAGACCAAGTTTTTTATTCATTCTGTAACGACCTACCTCACCTAAGTTGTAACGTTGATCAGAGAAGAATAATTTATCTATAATACCACGAGCAGTTTCTTCATCAGGCGGTTCTGCATTACGCAATTGTCTGTAAATATGCTCAACGGCTTCTTTTTCAGAATTTGTTGGATCTTTTTGTAACGTATTATGGATGATGGCATAATCAGCTTGATTAGCATCTTCCTTATGTAACAAAATAGATTTAACGTTAGAATCAATAATTTCTTCCACATTATCTTTATCGATAATGGTATCTCTATCAAGGATTATTTCGTTACGTTCGATAGAAACCACTTCACCAGTATCTTCATCTACAAAATCTTCATGCCATGTATTTAATACACGAGCAGCCAATTTTCTACCGATATATTTTTTAAGACCTGTTTTAGATACTTTAATTTCCTCAGCAAGGTCAAAAATCTCAAGGATATCTTTATCTCTTTCAAATCCAATTGCACGGAATAATGTAGTAACAGGTAATTTTTTCTTTCTGTCGATATAGGCGTACATTACGCTATTGATATCTGTAGAAAATTCTATCCAAGAACCTTTAAAAGGAATTACTCTGGCAGAATATAATTTTGTTCCATTAGCATGAAAAGACTGTCCAAAGAAAACCCCTGGAGATCTATGCAGCTGAGAAACAACAACACGTTCAGCACCATTGATAACAAAAGTACCACTTGGTGTCATGTAAGGAATTGTACCAAGATAAACATCTTGAACAATAGTTTCAAAATCTTCGTGCTCTGGATCTGTACAATATAGCTTTAACCTTGCTTTTAAAGGCACACTATGTGTCAAACCTCTTTCAATACATTCTTGAATTGTATAACGTGGTGGATCCACGAAGTAGTCAAGGAATTCCAATACAAAGTTATTTCTTGTATCTGTAATTGGAAAATTTTCCATGAAGGTATTATAAAGTCCTTCATTGCCTCTTTCATCAGATTTAGTTTCTAATTGAAAAAAATCTTGAAAAGATTTAACCTGAACATCAAGAAAATCTGGATATGCAGGAATATTTTTTGTAGAGGCAAAATTCAATCTTTCGGTCTGATTTGTTATCATCAATGGACAAAATTTTGATTATAAAAGTAATTTTTATTGGTATAAATATTTCTAATTATACTTTAATTTTAAAACCACTACATCTTTAAAAATCAATTTAAGATAACTACTTTCTTATTATCTGTCAATTTTTTTTCCTCGTAATGGGATAAAATGGATTTGCTATCACAACTTATTATTCAATAAATAAGACAGACTTTTGTTATACGAAAAATGGTTTAGGTCTTTGGATGTGTACCCAAGACCTAAACCTAATTCCTAAACTGTGTTTAACTATTTAAGCTCAACAACAGCTCCAGCTTCTTCTAAAGATTTTTTCAAAGCTTCTGCCTCATCTTTAGTTACACCTTCTTTAACGTTACTTGGAGCGCTATCAACTACATCTTTAGCTTCTTTCAAACCTAAACCTGTAAGTTCTTTTACCATTTTCACAACTGCTAATTTAGAAGCACCTGCTTCTTTTAATACCACTGTAAATTCTGTTTGAACCTCTTCAGCAGCACCGTCACCACCACCTGATACTACTACAGTTGCAGCAGCTGGTTCGATTCCGTACTCGTCTTTCAATATTGTTGCTAATTCGTTAACTTCTTTTACAGTTAAATTAACTAATTGTTCCGCGAATTGTTTCAAATCTGCCATTTTTTCTATCGTTTTAAAATGATTTGTAAAATTATATTTTGTTTATTGTGCGCATTGTAAATAATATAAATCGAGTTTTACTCTATTTGTATTATGCTTCTGTTTCAGCAACCTCTTCTTTAGCGAATTGGTTTTGAAGTGCAGAAATAACTCTTTGTGCCGGTGCTTGAAGTAATCCAATAAGCTCACCGATAAGTTCTTCTTTAGATTTAATAGTTGCTAACGCATCTAATTGATCATCTCCAATATAAACCTCAGCATTGATATAAGCTCCTTTCAAAACTGGCTTAGCCGACTTTTTACGGAAATCTTTAATTATCTTACCCGGTCCATTTGCTACATCTGAAATGAATATAGCGCTATTACCAGTCAATACTGATGGCAACTCACCATAATCGTTAGCAGAAGCTTCCATTGCCTTTACAAGCAAAGTGTTTTTTATAACTTCTAATTTAATACCTGCTTTAAAACAAGCTCTTCTTAATTTTGAAGTCGTATCTGCATTTAACCCAGAAATATCTGCTACGTAAACAATATTTGTACCAGCTAACTGTGCAGTTAAATCTTCAATCGCGATTGATTTTTCTTCTCTAGTCATACTAAAAATTATTAACTACCAATTATACTGCTTTAGGGTCTAGTGCAATAGCAGGACTCATAGTGCTTGTTAGATAGATACTTTTGATATATATCCCTTTAGCAGCAGTTGGCTTAAGTTTGATTAATGTTTGAATAATTTCGTGTGCATTGTCAACAATTTGCTCAGCTCCAAAAGAAACTTTACCAATTCCTGCATGTACAATACCAGTTTTATCAACTTTGAAATCGATTTTACCAGCTTTAACCTCTGCAACAGCTTTTGCAACATCCATTGTTACAGTACCTGTCTTAGGGTTTGGCATTAAACCTCTAGGTCCTAAAATACGACCTAATGGACCTAACTTACCCATAACGCTTGGCATAGTGATGATTACATCAACATCTGTCCAACCATCTTTAATTTTTTGTAAATACTCGTCAAGACCTACATAGTCTGCCCCAGCCGCTTTAGCTTCCGCTTCTTTATCCGGAGTAACCAATGCTAATACTTTAACATCTTTACCAGTTCCATGAGGCAATGTTACCACACCTCTTACCATTTGATTCGCTTTTCTTGGATCTACACCCAAACGTACCGCGATATCAACAGACTCATCAAATTTTGCAGATGCAACATCTTTTAATAATGCCGCAGCATCTTTCAAAGAATACATTCTGTTTTTATCAATTTTTGAAGCAGCCTCTTTTTGCTTTTTTGTCAATTTTGCCATGTCTTTCTTTTAATTAAAAAGGAGCGTCTCCTGATACAGTTATACCCATAGATTTAGCTGTTCCTACAACCATACTCATTGCAGACTCCATAGTGAATGCATTTAAGTCTGGCATCTTGTCTTCAGCAATAGCTCTAATTTGTTCCCAAGTAACACTAGCTACTTTTTTACGATTAGGCTCACCAGAACCAGATTTTAGCTTCGCAGCTTCCAATAACTGAACAGCTGCAGGCGGAGTTTTAACAACAAATTCAAATGATTTGTCTTTATACACAGTAATTTGTACTGGGCATATTTTGCCGGCTTTATCTTGAGTTCTCGCATTGAATTGCTTACAGAACTCCATGATGTTTACACCAGCAGCTCCTAAAGCAGGTCCAACCGGTGGCGATGGATTCGCAGCACCTCCCTTAACTTGTAGTTTAACTACTTTACTAATTTCTTTAGCCATTTTTTAAAAAATTTAACACTACAATCATTAGGAAGCGATTGTAATGGATATTATGTGTAACAAATATTATACTTTTTCAACTTGCATAAACCCTAATTCTAACGGTGTTTTTCTTCCGAAAATCTTCACCATTACTTCTAGTTTACGCTTCTCTTCATTAATTTTTTCAACTGTACCGTTGAAACCATTAAAAGGCCCATCAATAACCTTAATCGTCTCACCTAAGTTAAACGGTATAGAACGAGTATCCGCATTTACCGCTAACTCATCCACTTTACCTAACATTCTATTAACTTCTGAAAGCCTTAATGGTACCGGCTCTCCACCTTTAATTTCACCTAAAAAACCAATAACACTTGTAATACCTTTAATAATATGAGGTATTTCACCAATCAGATTTGCTTCAATCATGACATAACCAGGAAAATATACCTTATCCTTGATTAACTTCTTCCCATCTTTTACAGTTACTACTTTTTCCGTCGGAACTAGTACTTGAGAAACATAGTCACCCATCTCTAATCTAGAGATTTCGTTTTCTATGTAAGCTTTCACTTTATTCTCTTGCCCACTTACCGCACGAACAACATACCACTTTTTTAGATTATTATCTGTCATAACAAAGTTTAAGCTTTTATCCAATTAAAAAATCCAGCTAATGCTGATGCAAAAAACTCATCTACTCCCCATGTTGCCAAAGCGAATAATACGGAAAAAATAGCAACAACAATCGTTAGACGCTGCACTTCAGGCCACTCTGGCCAAGTCATGTTCGACTTTAATTCCTCAAATGATTCTGATATGTAATCAACTATTTTTGCCATTATGATATATTTTTTTGCACGGGCGGAGGGATTCGAACCCCCATCAACGGTTTTGGAGACCGCTATTCTACCCTTGAACTACGCCCGTTTGTTAAAAACCAGCGTCATCTAAAAGAAAACGACACTGGCTTTAAAATTATTTATAGGATTATGCTACAATCTCAGTCACCTGACCTGCACCTACTGTTCTACCACCTTCACGGATAGCAAAACGCAAACCAACACTTAATGCAATTGCACTAAGCAATACTACATCAATAGTTAAGTTATCCCCAGGCATAACCATCTCTACACCTTCTGGCAAAGTAATGATACCTGTTACGTCAGTTGTACGTACGTAAAACTGTGGACGGTAATTATTGTGAAATGGTGTGTGACGACCACCTTCTTCTTTTTTCAAAATATAAACCTCAGCTTTAAATGTAGCGTGTGGCTTAACTGAACCTGGCTTACAAATAACCATTCCTCTTTTGATGTCTTCTTTTTGAATACCTCTTAAAAGAATACCTACGTTATCTCCAGCTTCTCCTCTATCAAGGATTTTACGGAACATCTCAACTCCTGTAATAGTTGAAGTTAACTTTTCAGCTCCCATACCAATGATTTCAACTGGATCTCCTGTATTAGCAACTCCTGTTTCGATACGACCTGTAGCAACAGTTCCACGACCAGTGATTGAGAATACATCTTCAACAGGCATCAAGAAAGGTTTTGCAACATCTCTGATTGGCTCTTCGATCCAAGCGTCAACAGCTTCCATCAATTCAAGAATTTTTGGTACCCATGCTGGATCATTATTCAATCCACCTAAAGCAGATCCTTGAATAACCGGTCCATTATCTCCATCATATTCGTAGAAAGATAACAAGTCTCTGATTTCCATCTCAACTAGTTCAAGTAACTCCTCATCATCAACCATATCCACTTTATTCATGAATACAACCATTCTAGGAATACCAACCTGGCGACCTAATAGGATGTGCTCACGTGTTTGCGGCATTGGTCCATCTGTAGCAGCTACAACAAGAATAGCACCATCCATTTGAGCAGCACCTGTAACCATGTTCTTTACGTAATCCGCGTGACCTGGACAGTCAACGTGAGCGTAATGACGATTAGCAGTTTCATACTCAACGTGTGATGTATTAATTGTAATACCTCTTTCTTTTTCTTCTGGAGCATTATCAATTTGATCAAATGATTTTGCTTGACAGTAACCTGCATCAGATAACACTTTAGTTATCGCTGCAGTTAATGTAGTTTTTCCGTGATCCACGTGCCCAATTGTACCAATGTTTAAGTGGGGCTTGTTACGGTTAAAGGTTTCTTTTGCCATTTTACTTAATTTTTAATCTATTTATATATTTAATTTCAATCTCCTACTTACTTGAGCCAATGTCGGGAATTGAACCCGAGACCTCTTCCTTACCAAGGAAGCACTCTACCCCTGAGCTACATCGGCAGAGTTTTTAGCTTTAGATTTTCAAACCTAAAATTGTGGGGAGAGCAGGATTCGAACCTGCGAAGTTTACACAGCAGATTTACAGTCTGCCCTCGTTGGCCGCTTGAGTATCTCCCCTTAACCATTATTCTGTTACATTATTTCAAAAAGAGCCGGTGGAGGGACTCGAACCCACGACCTGCTGATTACAAATCAGCTGCTCTAGCCAACTGAGCTACACTGGCATTATTAATAAAAAAAGTCCGCTATTTCTAACGGACTGCAAATGTAGAGATTTTATCTCTCAATCAAAACATTTTTTAAAAAAAGTTTTCGATTAAATATGTGTTCTCAATTTTTCTTTTCTTTTTACCAACAATCTCTCCAAAGATACAGCCGATAACTCAATCGCCTCTTCAAATGTTTTACATTGTTTCTTAACCATAAAATCATCACCAGGGACATTCATCTTTACCTCAACGACCTTGTTTTCCTTATCACTTGTCTTTTCAACTTTTAAATAGACATCTGAAGAAACCACCTTGTCGTAATACTTCTCTAATTTATCCATTCTCTCTTGAACATAACCTACTAATTTTCCGTCAACAGCAAAGTTAACTGCGTGAACATTTACCTTCATAATCAAATTTTTTAATGGTTAAACATTTTTCGAACCGCTACTTATTCCTTGGGTGCGCCTCTTCATAAACTTTCTTAAGCTCTGACAAGCTACTGTGTGTATAAATTTGCGTTGAGGCCAAACTGGAATGTCCTAACAATTCTTTCACCGAATTTAAATCAGCTCCGTTATTTAATAAATGAGTCGCAAACGTATGACGTAAAATATGCGGACTTTTTTTTACCTTTCCGGAGACAGCACTAAAGTAAGTATTTATTAACCGATATACAAAAGAATCATTTAATTTTAACCCTTTTTTTGTAATAAAGAAACAATCAAAATCCCGAATGTTTTCTACCAGAGACCTCTCGTTAACATACGAAGAAAACTGCGCTGCTATAATTGGCAAAACAGGAAGGACTCTTTCTTTATTCCTCTTACCAAGAACCTTTATTGTATTGCTTGACGAATCAATATCGTTAACTTTCAAATGAATTAGCTCCGTTCGTCGTATTCCGGTTGTATAAAACAAGTCTATTATCAATTTATTTCTGACTTCTTCAAAACCAACTGGGCTTTCTATCCCTCCTAACACTTCCGCCACTTCTTTCTCAGAAAACGGAATTTGAATTGTCTTAGCCGTTTTTAACGACTTGTGCTTCAACAGCGGATTGACTTGTGTTTGTTTTGTTTTCAAGAGAAACTTATAAAGCGCTTTTAAGGAAGCTACCTTTCTATTAACTGAAACGTTAGACATCCCCTTATCCACAAGTGACACAATCCAACTTCTAATTTGACTGTAGTTTACCTCTTCTATGCCCTCTTGATCAAAATGAATTGTAATAAACGACTGAAAGTTCGTTATGTCATTCAAATAAGCGCTTACGGTATGTGGCGAATACTTTTTCTCCTTTTGAAGATAATCCCGAAACGCCTCTATAGTAGTAACCATATAAAATAAAAAAAACCGTTAGCATCAAAGTTATAAAACTTTAATGACTAACGGCATCTAATGTAAAAAAGAAATTGCTTAGTTCTCTAAGTTATCTCTCATGTTTTGAATATAAGCTGCTTTCTGAACTTTAATTCTATTTTTCACAGAAGGTTTAATAAAAGCAGTACGTGCTCTTAACTGACGAACAGTTTTTGTTTTATCAAACTTTCTTTTATAGCGCTTTAATGCTCTATCGATATTTTCTCCTTCTTTAATTGGTATAATTAACATAATATTGACACCTCCTTTCGTTAAGTGTGCAAAAGTAGAAAACATTTTGAATTAAAAGGCATGAATTGTCTAAAAATAATAATCCAAAACGTTTAATTCTAAAAAAAAAGTCACCAATCCTCTTAAAAGACTTAAAACTAACGAGCGCTATACTATTATTACAGAATTAAACACCCTATTAGATTCTGTCAAATGATTCAATAATTAAAGTGTTATTCAAAAAGGAGTTTTTTTTTCAAATAACCTCACAATACCACCACCGAGATAACTTCATAAAAAAAAACTCTAAAATTAAAAAAAAGAGACTTCACTCCCTAACGCCATTTATTGTGAAAAATAGTAGAAAGCTTTTTATCAAACTTTTACAAAAGCTTATTTATGAACTTTAATTCTATTTTTCATAGAAGGCTTAATAAAAACAGCAATTTATTGACGAATATTCCCTGATTCATTAAATCTTCACTTATTACACCGTGATGCTACATGTATATTTCTCCGTCTTTAGTTGGCTTCATTGATATAAGATAAACACCAACTTTCGTCAAACACGCTAAACGATATTACGATTGAATCCTTTTTGAATGATTCACTTACCTTGGTGTGCGGCAATACACAATGCTATTCCACAAGTACATCTCTCTTGCCACCTGGCTAATCTCTGCAATCTTTTACTCCGAAAACCCTCGTAAAAGAATTTCCGTTGCTATCCTTCACACAAAAAAAAGAGTCAATAGCTATATTGACTCTTTTATTATGTTTAAATAAGCTTTGAAAATTTACTTTTCCAGCGAATACAAGATCATCACTAATTTTAGCTTCTGCACATTCTATTTTTAAATTCACTTTCAAACGAAACAGAATTAATAATATCATTAAAAAGCGATTTTTTTATTTTAGATAAACTACTATTTCACAGCTGGCTTATAATCCTTATTATCAATTATCATTTTTGATAATATCTCCTTAAGTATTTCCGATGTTCCACCACCTATTGGCCCCAAACGACTGTCTCTTAATAAACGAGCCAAAGGATATTCTTCCATATATCCATAACCTCCTAGCATTTGCAAACAGCTATAAATTGCTTCGTCAGCCACTTTTGTAGATTTCAACTTAGCCATAGTCGCTTCTTTAACTACGTACTCACCTTTATCTAATCTGGCTACGGCAGCATAGTTAAACACTTTACAATGCTCCACCTCCGTTGCATGCTCTACTATCGTATGTCTCAATGCTTGGAATTTATCTATTGTTTTCCCAAAAGCCTCTCGTTGTGACATATAATCTATAGTATATTCCATTGCATACTCAGCCCTTGCATGACCATTTATAGCCATAATCAACCTTTCCAAGGCAAAGTGCTGCATGATATAAGGAAAACCTTTTTCTTCCTCTCCCATTAAATTCTCTGCTGGAATTTCAACGTTATCAAATGCAATTTCTGCTGTATCTGACGCTCTCCATCCCAATTTATCTAATTTCGTTGCAGAAACTCCGGTGGTTTTTGTGTCTACTAAGAAGATACTAATCCCCTTATTACCAATATCTGGTTTTGTTTTGGCGGCAACAATATAATAGTCCGCATAAACACCATTCGTTATAAATGTTTTTGATCCATTAATAACATATTTATCTCCTTTTCTTACAGCTGTGGTGCGCATTCCCGCAACATCACTCCCTCCATAAGGCTCTGTTATACATAAGGCACCTATTTTATCACCAGAAATACTTGGAGCTAAATACTCTTGTTTGATTCTTTCGTCACCTTCTGCATTTAAATGTGTCATGGCTAAATACGAATGTGCCCACATAGCAGCCGCAAAACCGGACGATTTAATCTTTTGAAGTTCTTCTAGAAAAATCACGGTGTAAAACAAATCTAAATTTAACCCACCATATACCTCCGGATAATTTATACCAAAAAAGCCCATTTCGCCAAACTTTTTCCATATAAAGCGTTCAATTGTTCCCGTTTTTTCCCATTTTTCGATGTGCGGTACAACTTCCTTTTGTAAAAAATCTTTTAAACTCTCTCTAAATAATTGATGTTCTTCTGTGAAATAACTTGAATTCATATTACTAATATTATTTTTAACTAATTGACGTGATTGAAACTCTAAACGATAGCGTTATTCTTAAGCTCTAAGTTTTTTTGGACTTGAGATTTTAAAGAAGAAATATACGACAAAACAACAATTTTGCAGTAAATTAAAAAAGATTGAACCCTCTTATTGTAAACTTCTAATCAAAGTCCAAATATAAGGCAATTATATTTGCTTTTTCAACAGGAAACCCCTTAATTTTTGTTAAATCCTCAACATTCTTAATATCGCCGTTCATACTCCTGTAGGTTACAATTTCTTTTGCGAGAGCGTATCTAAAATAGGAGAACTGAGAAATCTCTTTTAAAGAGGCGTTATTTATGTCGATTTTATGTACCATCGGTAACGCGTACACTTTGAAATGGGAATTAAGAGCTCCTATCACTTCAGGAGACAAACCCCAGACATCATTCATCTGCTCCATCGACACAAACCCCCCAAGGTTTTCTTTTAGTTTTAAAATCCGCAGTGAAATCACTTCCCCTATTCCATATATTTTAATCAGCTCTTCTTGCGTTGCCACATTAATATCTATTAAAACTGTTTTTTCGTTTTTGGCGAAAGCCTTATTTTCATATTTGACATAGCCCTTATTTTGTGTCGTGTTTTTTACCCAATCCGGAAATTTAAAATAAGGCGCTATCGCATTTAGTAAAGAATCAGAAATTTGTGTAACCGCTTGAAACTCTTTTGGAGAGTTTACATACTTGTTTTCTTTTCTATAATCCAACAGCCGATCGATTTCTCGAACAGACATACCGAGTTTGTACCCTTTATAATCGGTAATAAAATTGGGATTGAACGGATATACTTTTACAATGTATTTTGGATTTGATGCCTTGATGCTATCTATTTTAGATTGCATTGCAAGCCATTCCTGTTTATCGGGAGAGATTGTTTGGGTTATATTGAAGTCTGTAAAAAAATATACGAATTGCAACGCAACTATAAAAAATAATAAAACAAAAATCCCTTTTCGCTGATCACTAGTGAACATAAAAAGGGATTTTAACTTATTCATATCTAAAAATTTATTTATTTTCAGCATCTTGCCTAACTTCTTCCTCATCATTTTCACTAAAGGAGTCTGGCTCCTGTCTTGGCGGCATAGTCAATACTTTATAGAAAAAATAGACTGCAAAAGAAGTTACGATTCCCTGGGTCAACACCATTGTTATTAATGCTCCTGTATTCATTTGAATTGTGTTTTAAAATTTTTATACTGTAGCTCTACCCTCTCTGCGTCTTTTTAGAAAAGCAAAGTAAACCAACGAACTGATAAACATAAATAAACAAACTAACATCAATCTAGCAAAGTTTAAATACAAAATTTTATCTTGTAATTGTTCAATTATAGCTGGATCAGTAGCTAATGCTATTTGATCTCTAATTCCAGCATGTGTAAGCATTTTAATTATCGAACCATTATCTAATGGCCATCCGTTACCACTAAAAAAGCTAGATATATTTCCAGACCAATTATTCCCTAAAGGTTTAAATAAAGAACCTAAGAAAATGATTATCAGCAATACTGGTGTTACAAATTTAATGATAAATTTATAAATATTTGGCACTTTGATATCAGCACCACTTGTGATTTCACGCCATCCTTTGTTCATCCCAAAAATCCACGAAAACAATATCGTTTCAAACATCGCAAAAACAACTAAACTTACTGTTCCCGCCCAATAATCATATTCATCAAACACTCCTTCCTTGAAAAAAATAACTGTTGGTAAACCTAAAACTAAAATCATTGCTCCAAAAGACCAAGCTCCTTTATTTTTAGACCAACCAAATTCATCTCTCATGAATCCCATCCAAGGTGTCCCCATAGCTAATGAGGAAGTAATACCTGCAAAAAATAATAATCCAAACCAGCAAACACCCGCAACAACAGCTAAAGTAGAACCCCATTGTTCAAACAAATACGGCATTGTTTGAAAAGCCATTCCAAAACCTGCATTTTCAATCACCCAGTCCAAACCTAAATATCCTGCAGCAATAGGGATAACAATTAAACTTCCTAAGACTACTTCCACAAACTCATTCATAAAACCAGTCGAAACCGCATTTAGTGCTATATCATCTTTTTCATCAATATAAGCCGCATAACAATGAATTGTTCCCATACCCACAGACAAAGTAAAGAAGATTTGACCAGCAGCTGCCATCCAAACCTTCAAATCTAATATTGAATCATATTGCGGTGTCCAAAGGAAATTTAAACCATCCCAGGCATTTGCATCAGGAAAAATTTCTGAAGCTCCAGAAGTACCAAGAGTCAATCCTCTTACTGCCAGTACAACTCCAAAAAGAATTAATAAAGGCATCCCTACTTTTGCAACTTTTTCAATTCCTTTAATTCCTTTTGATAAAATGAATGTATTCAATATTAAACAGATCACATAGAAAATAACAGCTTCATAAGGCAAACCGGTAGTAGACTTTGATATGTCAGTATAAGAATCAAAGAATCCTGCAACATTAGCTTGACTCATCCCGTTAAATGTACCTATTAAAGTATGATACACATAAGACATTGTCCATGACTCAATATAACAATAATAAGAAGCAATAGCAATATTAGTAAAAATACCAAAGACACCAATGTATTTAAGCAACCGCCCTTTCACCATTGAATCGAGAATGTATGGAGTGCTGTGGTTTCCAAATTTCCCTCCATATCTTCCTGAAGACCATTCGATAAACAATAATGGAATACCCATAACGAGAAAACAAATTAAATAAGGAATGATAAAAGCCCCTCCTCCGTTTTCTATGGCCTGTACTGGAAATCTAAGAAAGTTACCTAAACCAACGGCATTCCCCGCCATAGCTAGTATAAGTCCAACTCGCGAACCCCATGAATCAACTTTTACTGACATATTTGTGTTTTTTGTTATGCTTCAAAGATAACAAAACAATCGAAAAATCAGCACTTAAGCAAAAAAGCATTACTATTTCATTATCATATTTATCATAAAAAAACAAAATGAACAATGGGCTCTAAAATCACTTTCACACCAAATTAAATAATATTATTTATTTAATCTAAAATAAACAATATATTTGCGCACAATTAACACTAAACTTACTAAATATATGTCAATCTGGAAAACAAAACCACTCTCGGTTTTATTAAATGAAGCATCCGAAGATGAAAAAGGGCTAAAAAGAACTTTATCTTCAAGATCTCTGGTTGCTCTGGGCGTTGGTGCCATTATTGGAGCTGGGTTGTTCTCGTTAACTGGTATTGCTGCAGCAGAAAATGCAGGTCCAGCAGTTACATTATCATTTATATTAGCAGCCGTTGGATGTGCATTTGCAGGATTATGCTATGCTGAATTTGCATCAATGATTCCTGTCGCAGGGAGTGCTTACACGTACTCATATGCCACAATGGGCGAATTTGTTGCTTGGATAATCGGTTGGGATTTAGTATTAGAATATGCTTTAGGAGCTGCAACTGTAGCGGTAAGTTGGTCTCAATATGTAGATAAATTTCTTATAAATTACGGAATACACATTCCACAATCTATACTGCATGGTCCTTGGGACGCAAAACCAGGGATTATTAATTTACCTTCAATTTTAATCATTTGTTTACTTTCTCTGTTATTAATAAGAGGCACAAAAGAATCTGCTTCCTTAAATAATATTTTAGTTATTTTAAAAGTAACTGTGGTAATTGTATTTATTGGTTTAGGCTGGGGCTTTATTAACAACGCAAATCATACTCCTTTCATACCAGTTAATGAAGGTGAAGCACTTTTAAGTTCTGGAAAGATGTCTTTTCTTAATTTCTTCAGTAGCGACTATTTTGGTCATTATGGCTGGAGTGGTATTTTGCGAGGTGCAGGAGTAGTATTTTTTGCTTTTATTGGTTTTGATGCCGTTTCTACTGCTGCGCAAGAAGCGAAAAATCCACAAAAAGGAATGCCAATTGGTATTTTAGGTTCATTAGTAATTTGTACTATTTTATATGTCCTTTTTGCTTACGTTTTAACTGGTTTAGAAAATTATCTTAATTTTAAAGGTGATGCAAGCCCTGTAACTACCGCATTTGCAAAAACAGGTTACACATTTTTAAATTCTGGGCTTACAATTGCAATTATTGCAGGATACACTTCTGTGATGTTAGTAATGTTGATGGGGCAAAGCAGAGTTTTTTATAGTATGAGTGTAGATGGTTTATTACCGAAATTTTTCAGTGATTTACATGCTAAAAATAGAACACCATACAAAACAAATCTTCTTTTTATGGTATTCGTAAGTATATTTGCGGGCTTTGTTCCTGTGTCAGACCTTGGTCACATGGTTAGTATAGGTACATTATTTGCATTTTCATTAGTTTGCATTGGTGTAGTTGTTATGCGAAAATCTAATCCAGATGCAGAAAGAGGTTTCAGAGTGCCTTTTGTTCCTGTATTCCCTATTGTAGGTGTTATTATCTGTCTAATTTTAATGGCTGGCTTACCTATTGAAAGTTGGGAGAGATTAGCAATTTGGATGGCAATTGGTGTTGCGCTGTATTTCGCTTATGGTAAAAAACGCAGTAAATTAAACAATCCAGATAAATAGATTTTTTCTAGCCTAAAAAAAGGGATTATAAAATACTTTATAATCCCTTTTTCTTTATATATACTTAGGCGCTACACTACAAATCAAATACTGAAGTTCTTTTAGCACGAATCAAATCTTTTAACTTGATCCAGAAAGCTAGAGTTAAATATACTCCAAACCAAAGTCCTGCCGTAACAAAAGATATGTAAATAAAAAAAAGTCTCACACTTGTCACTCGCATTCCTAAACTATCTGCCAGACGAGACGACACATGGAAGCCATACTTTTCAAAGAAGTACTTAAGCTTTATTATTCTAGGTACACTTTGTGCCATTGTATTATTTATTTATTCCACACCACAAAAATACATAATTATTTTTTGTTGAAACTAAAGATAGGAAGAATTAGGTAGCCGTCAGTAGTTCCATACCGATAGCACACTCTAAACACCTCCCTTTAGAACAGTACTCATTCTTAAGTTGCAACATTGCTTGCGTTTCAAAAGCACTCGCTGCATGCACTCCAAAGGATTTGAATTTATCCATAATGGCATTTTTCTCTGGCGCAACTTCATTTAGCAATTGGATCAAATCTTCTACAACCTCCCCTCCCCTGCTTTTAGCATATGCAAATTGAATTGGAATCAAGGTATTTACCACAATCAAATCTATAAACGACTTCGACAGCATTTTCTTCTTCTTTGGGCTTTCCTTATCAAATTGATAATGTTCTTGCCAATAGGAAGTCGCTGAAACCTGAAAAAGCTCGTAAATAGCCTTCACCGACGTGACTTCGCTTATTTGTGAAAATAGATTTTGGTTGCCATGATACAAATTAGCCAATTGTGAAAGTCGTATCGTGGGAAAATTATCAGGGCGGTGTTTAAAAAACTGAACTAGATTACCACTACTTTTTTCTATTTGGTATTTGTGCAACAAATAGTAAAACCTGAATTTTAAATCTTTAAAATAATTATCTTCCTTTTCAACGTCTAATAATCCTGCATTACCAAACAGTAAGGCTTCCAAATTTTCGGCCTCAGGTCCTTCTTTTCTGATAATCGAAAACGGAATGGAAGTCGCTATTTTTAGAAAGATTTCCCCGTTCGTGTTCAATCCGAAGTTTTTTGCCAACAGACAGAACAAAACCGCCTCCCAATCATTATTAGTTTGTTGAAGCAGCTCATAAATAGCTTTGGACTTCCTTTCCAATCGTTCAAAAAACAACCGCTCCTGCCAGTTTTTTAAAATAAAAGGGGAAACATCGGCTAACTGCTTTTCGCAGAAAATCCACGCTTTTGGAGACATCAATGAATTATAGTTATCTGTTATATCCCTGTCGACATATTTCTTGAGTTCCAAAACAGGAATTTCAGTATTATTTTTTCTGTAAATTTCAGTATCGTGTTCCCAAACTACGTGGAGAATTACGTTTTCGTATGCCACATCTCTTTCGTGATGATGTACATACCAGTCCGAAGATTTTAGGTGAATCTCCACGTTTCCGGCCCACATTTGATTACCGATTGTAATTTGAGCATTGAAAAAATCAGGGCCTGCCAACTCTAAATACTGACCCACATTGGCAATGGTGATTTCCTCATTATTTGAAGTTTTCAAATTAAGGATATCGAACTTCTTAAATTTCCAGAGGTAATGGAGAAAATCTTCTTTCATCGTAAAGCCTTGTAATTAAGAGACTAAAGTAACGAAAAAACGAATAACTTTTACTTTAAATTGAATCTTGAAAACTATCTCATTAAATACAGTTTGGCGCAAGCCCGAGCATCTGATAATGCTTCATGATGATTCACTTCAATTTTCATTGTCCTGCAACAATCACTAAGCTTTGTCGGTTTTAATCCTTTTGCTTTGTATATTTTAACGGTGCATTCCCATCGAGGCGATAGATTCAAATCATCGTAACTTAAGCCGTACAGCGCCATTGATTTGGCCAACACGTTCCTGTCAAAACTTTCATTGTGAGCGACTACAATTCGATCCTGTAGTCGCCTTTGGATTTCAGGAAAGACCTGCGTAAATGATTTTGCATTCACCGTATCCCTTGGATAAATTCCATGGACTTGAATTGTAAAAGGAGAATACAGATTGTTTGGCGGTTTAATCAGACTGACAAACTCATCTACTATTACTCCATTCTCAACTGTAACTATTCCCACCGAACAGGGATGGAATGCCGTTGCCGTTTCAAAATCTATTGCTGTAAATGTCATTTTTAAAGTTAGAAGTTAGAGTTACAGTTTAAAAATTATTGTATAAAATTTGGATACCTCATTATTAGTAGAAAAAACCACGAATTTACCGACTTTAACTCGTCAATATCGTGGTCTGTATGTTATAATTATCGAAAGTAAACCTACTTAATCGAACCTATAATATCGTATTTTGTAATAATATGGTGCCTTCCTTCTCCTAAATCAATCAATACCGCTGCATTGTCCCTGTTGAACAATTTAGAAACTTCTTCGATTGACGTTCCCATTTGCACAATAGGATAAGGACTTCCCATAATTTCCTTAATTGGTCTTTCGGCTGAGTTTTTATCATGTACATAACTTTGAAACAAGTCAGACTCATCTAAGGAACCTACAAATCCCGACATATCCATTACTGGTATTTGTGAAATTTTATATTTACGCATTCTTTCAATCGCGTGAGACACTAATTCTTCTGTACGAGCAACAATTAAAGGCTTGTAAATATGATCTTTTATAACATCTTCTGCTTTTTTAACTTCCTCTTCAAGAAAACCACGTTCGCGCATCCAATCGTCATTAAACATCTTCCCTACATAGCGGCTTCCCGAATCGTGAAATAAAACTACAACTACATCTTCTGGCTTGAAATGATCCTTTAATTGCAATAGCCCCTTAGTGGCAGCTCCTGCCGAGTTCCCAACAAAAATACCTTCTTCGAGAGCAATTCTTCGCGTGTACACCGCAGCATCTTTATCTGTTACTTTAGTGAACCCATCAATCAAAGAAAAATCTACATTCAAGGGTAAAATATCCTCTCCGATACCTTCTGTTATATAAGAATAAATCTCATTTTCATCAAAAATTCCGGTCTCATGGTACTTTTTAAATACAGAACCATAGGTATCAATACCCCAGATCTTGATATCCGGATTCTTTTCTTTTAGGTATTTTCCAACACCCGAGATTGTCCCTCCAGTACCTACACCAGCTATAAAGTGAGTAATTTTACCTTCCGTTTGAGCCCAAATTTCAGGTCCCGTTTGCTCGTAGTGCGCAATAGCATTCGATGGATTGTCGTATTGATTTACATACCAAGAATTTGGTGTTTCACTGGCTAACCTTTTTGATACAGAATAATAGGAACGAGGATCTGTTGGCTCAACATCTGTAGGACAAACCACTACTTTTGCGCCAACAGCACGAAGGATATCCATTTTCTCTTTAGATTGTTTATCTGACATGACGCATATCAACTTATATCCCTTAATAATAGCAACTAAAGCCAATCCCATTCCTGTATTTCCAGATGTTCCTTCAACAATAGTCCCCCCTGGTTTTAGTCTACCATCAGCCTCAGCATCTGCAATCATTTTTACCGCCATTCTGTCTTTTACGGAATTACCGGGATTAAAAGTTTCTACTTTGGCAAGTACTAATGCATCCACTCCTTCAATGACTCTATTTAATTTCACTAATGGTGTATCTCCTATTGTACCTAATATATTTTCTGCGTATTGCATTTAATTGTAATTTAAAGATTGTAATTTGTTATAAATACTTTTGCAAAGATAGTATTTTGTTAGAAACATTCATGCTTCTTATAGATTCCCTTAAGATTAATTGACGCTACTTTCTTTGATTAAGAGCTCCATGAATTTCATTTTTAACAATATTCCTTACTTGCTTCTTTGAGTAAGTAAATTATAATATCCATAATCGTTCGGACATGTAAACAAGCCCTTTAAGTTCAAAGATTAATTGAAGAAATTCCAGATTATCCCAAAACGAATCATGAAATCGCGGTACGGATTATTTGGAGCGGAGTAGAAATTATTTCCTGTAAGAGAAGAATTAAAGTGTTCTGCTTTCAAATAAACTCTAGTTCTTTGAATGCGTGCATTGATAAAAAAGTCAAGGTTGGGATAATTCCCAATTTCTTTCTTATCCTGAATAAAGAACTCCCCGATTACCGGATTATAATCATTAGCGAAATAATTTGCAAAATAATTCAAGGTTATCCCAGTTTGTAAAAATAATGCTTTTTTAAATAAGTAATTAGTGTAATAAATAGTATTCCTAGTAACAAGTTCAGGGACATTTAAAATTGCGTCCTGTTGACTTACTTTTTGATACAAGAAGGTATTATCCAGAGCAAAATTCCCGAATTTTATTTCCTTACTTACTTTAACCGATATATAATTTATAGTATTACCATATTGATTCGGGGTCACAATTTGCTGCTTTAGGTCTATTGCGCTATTCTCAAAATATAAATGATCATCCAACGTCATGAACTGTACTGCTGCTTCTACCCACGGGGTAATAGCAGTAGCGGTAATGGAGTTTATTTTTTCATTCTTGAAATTATTAGACCAGTTGTAATTCACATAACTACTTTGATACAAATTATAATTATCATTGGGCAACTTATTCAAATTTTGGTATCCAAAAGAGAATTGGTACTCCTCATTAAACTCATAATTTATCTTTGCCTCTAAATTAGATAAGGATTGATTCGTCACTGACCTTGAATACAAGAACTGCCCATTCCAATTCTTTTTTTGGTATTCATACTGACCACCAGCGCTATTTATATTTCTAGTCAATGAAGCTGGAATAGTTTTATCGTCCCTAATCAATATTTGGTTGTAGTAATAATTACTTCTAAAATCATCTGCGAAAAACTGGAACTTTCCAAGAGTAGTATTTTCATAGGTCAATCCTAGTTTATTATACATTTTATTATAATGTGTTTGGTCATTAATGCCGCTCGTTACATAGGAATCTCCAAATCTATATACTCTTTGAGAGCCTAATGTTGAAGGCACAGTTGCTTGATTGTATTCAAAAAATTTATTTTCGTAGTTAAATTGATGGCTGACGTATAAATTGTTAGATCCTTTTTTATCGTTTACCCTTAGAAAATGATCAAGAAACACGCGCTTACCTTTTAGAAATGATTTCGCATCAGTAAAGTATACCTCGAGTCGTTGTCTATTATCATAATTTGGATCTTCGTCTTCAAAATCACTGATTGTGGTAATTCCGCCATTTTCCTCATTTAAAATATCCTGACTCGTGAAATGAGCATTGGCAAAATAGCGCTCCCTTTTTGTATTGTAGCTTGTTGTAAATCTAAAATTACCAGTACTGGAAAGTTGGTTTATATACTTTCCTTCAGAGCGAAGGCCCTTGTATGCGATCGAAAAATTAAGCCTTGGATTAAGGTTTAAAGTAAAAAAAGCATCAAGCGTTTGTCCCTTTTGCATTACCGACTTGAAGTACAATTCGGTAACTGGTGTGGCGACCGAACTATATTTTATATCATTTGCTTCCAAAAAATTAAAATGTTTTGCCTTGAAACCAAATTCCGGATAAGGGGAAAACTCAGTCAGACTGTATTGTAAGGTATTATAGGTTTGCCCTTCATTTGAAAAAGGCAATAATCCGAAGATATCTTTTCGCAGATAGTTAAAACTATACTCTCTTTGAATGGTGAGTGAAGTGTCTAGGTAAGTGGTGTCACGTTCTATAGAAATAAAACGGTACTGGTCCATAGTGGCCACTTTTTGTCCATTGAGATTTTTTTTTGAATCCGATGCTATCCGACCTTTAGGCTCCATTGAATCGTCTCCTTGCTTTAACTGGGAAAACAACATTGTTGGCAATACTAAAAAATAAAATAAAAAGAGAATTCTCATTGTAAAAGGATGGAGTTAGGATATTATATAAAGGCAAAGGTAAATGATAAATATGTATAAAAAAACCCTTTATTTAATGGCATTGTATCGGATAAATTAAACCTAATTAATATACTCATTTGAATGAAGAAGTCAACGCCAGTCAAAAATAGGAACAAAAAAAACCGAGTTTGAAATTAATCAAACTCGGCTTACTAAAAAAATCCAAATTTTTCTACCTATCAGCATTAACTGATTCATCAATCAAGTCATTAGCGTCTATTTCAGCTTGCGGAATTTTCAAAAAGAACCTTTTGTCATCAGCAGTCAAACTAGATTCGCCTTTAACTCTTTGGTTACCCGTCCTAGTAATACCTCTTCTTAGACGTTTAGCGTCAAACCACTCTACACCACTTTCTAAATATAATTCTTTTCTTCTTTCAACTAAAATTTCCTCAAGTAGAGCAGCACCAGTATTAACTGATTTCAAAGCATTTATATCTCTATTCTTTTGCAAGGTGTAAAGCAAGTTATGAGCTCCAACTGCGTCCTGCAATCTATATTTCGACTCCGCCTCAATTAATATCATCTCAGGTGTACGTATGATAGAATGATCGGCATCAAAAGTAAACTGAAATTTATTAGTTATCCAGTAACGATAATCAGATAAATCAGTGATTGAGCTACTCTTCTTTTGAAAAACGGCTCTTACATCTGTTGCAGAAAATAAGTTTACGAAATCTACGTTAATATATGTTGCCGAATAAGACACCGTCAAATGATCTGTTCCTGCATGCGGCCAACCCCAGTAGTAACTACTTTGATCTGAACTTTGTGCACTTCCCCAAATCCATTCTACATTTGAATAATCATTAAATCCTAAACTGTAAGCTGATGCATTTAATACTGCCGTTGGATTACCTCCATAAGCGGCTTTAGCTGCAGCTTCAGCACCTGCCCAGTTACCCATAACCTGATATACTTGAGCTAGGATCCCATTAGCTACGCTTCTATTAATGTAAGATTTACCTAATCGTGAACTTGTTAGACCATCAACCGCTTTAGTCATATCATCAACAATCAAAGCATAAACATCTTTTACTGTAGACATTCCGTTTCCTGTAAGAGACAAACTAGTGTAAATTGGTGGTGCAGGGTAATTCAAATCAAAAGAATACGTAGGAGCAAACTCCATCACTAATTGATGATAAAAGAATCCTCTCAAAGCATAGCCATATGCCATTAATTCTTTTTTATCACTAGCAGATAATGAACTAGCCTCAACACCGTTTATTAAAGTATTTGCTTGGTTTATCATATAATACGAGTAATCCCAAGTAAAATTAACTCTTCTATAAGTTGGCTCACGATTGTCATTTTGATAATCAAAATTAAACCACGAAGGTTTAGTCATCGCATCATTCCCCTTCATTGATCGAGCATAGAAAATGGAGTTCAATCCAGCAGAGTCAACGTTAGTAAATTGCCCTCTAAAACGACGCATTATCCCTGAAATAAATGCTTCTACACCTGTTCTTGAAGTAAAAACTACTGACTCTGAAACCCCATCTGTGGGTTTAGGTTCGTCAAGAAATTCTTCGCTACAGCCAGCCAACATGACTACCGCCATGAAAGCAAATAAAAATTTTAAAAATATATTTTTCATCTTGTCTATTTTTTTTTTTAGAATTCTAAATTAATACCAAAAGACACTATTCTTTGGTTGTATGATCTACTATTGGTATTGCCATCCAAACTTTGTTCAGGATCTATACCCTTATGAGATTGCCATGTCAGCAGATTATCTGCTTGCAAATACAATCTTAATCTTGAAAGACTCGTTTTAGCTAATGCATCTTCAGAAAAATTATAACCCAAATTCAGCGCTTTTAATCTAACGTAGTCATTTTTGAATAAAAAACGTGTTGATTGCGAATTGAAATCATTATTTGCAGTTAAGAACAGAGGCACATCTGTAATGTCACCTGGCTGTTGCCAACGGTCTTTTAAATCCTGATGAGCTGACCTCCCAGGCGTTTCAAAACCTGACATTAAACCTGCATAGGTACTATCATAAATATATGAACCATAACTAAAGTTCAATAAAATATTTAAATCTAGATTCTTATACTTAAAGAAATTAGTAAGACCACCAACAACATCTGGAATAGATGACTTATCAGCATAATATCTAGTAGCTTCAGCAAAACTTTGTGTTGTCTCGCGTTCACCTGTAGCCAAGCCATCTGCCCCTAAAATATCTTTATACCACATTCCGTAACCTGTCGCTGGATCTACACCTGCCCAATCTCGTATATAAAAATCATATAATGATCTTCCTACTTCCCATTGTTTATCTCCATTGATAAAACTTTTTTGTGAAAGACTAGTAAGCTTATTGTTATCCATAGAAAAATTTAGTCCTGTTGTCCATATAAAATTAGGTGTAGCTATATTTCTGGAGTTTAACGAAACTTCCCAACCATAATTTTTTAAAGAACCGATATTTGTCAGAATTGCACTATTACCGGTAGAAGCTGGAAGCGGCTTAGCGTAGATCAAGTCTATTGACTCTTTAATATAATAATCAACCGAACCATATATCCTATCTCTAAACAAGCCAAATTCTAAGCCAATGTTTGAAGATGCCGTTTTTTCCCAAGTAAGAAAAGGATCAACTGCGCCACCTAGCACAACTCCTGTATTACTTAACTCATTAAAGCCTGTGTTGAACAATTGTAAATAAGGAAAATAAGACGCTGTCCTATTGTTTCCTAATTCACCATAAGACCCCTTTAATTTAAGATTACTGACTACTGTACTGTTTTGCAAAAATTTCTCTTCAGAGATCAACCAAGAAGCACCTACTGCGTAGAAGCTACCCCATCTAACATCTTTGTTGAAACGTGTTGAACCATCTCTTCGAAATGATCCCTCAAAAAAGTATTTCTCACCGTAGTTATAACTTAAACTACCCAAATAACTAGAAAGTCTTTCTTCTGTCACTGAACCAGAGACGTTAGATGGGGTCGTACTGCCACTTAATACATCTACCCCTGGCAAATAACCTTCTCCTTGCGCTCCTAAAGCATCTAATTCAAATTTATATGCTTCTTGAATTGCAAGAGCATTAAAATTATGGTTCCCAAAAGATTTAGAATACCTCAACGAGTTAGTAATGTTTGTACTAGTTGTGAAATCTCTATTTTGAGTAACTCGACCACCCACAGAAGAAGCATATCCTACTTCATTGCTTGCATACACATACGAATCGAAGAGGTATTTATCATAAGCTAAATTTGTCTTGAAAATCAAGTCTTTAGCCAAAGTAAATTCTAAATATCCGTTAGCTGTAAAATTATCTCTTTTATTTTTAGTTTTATAATTATACAACGATCCAAAAGCATTTTCATTACTTAGTGTAGGACGACTAGCATTCAAAAGCTGACCTGGAGTAGCTCCGTAATCAAATATATTATCTCCATTAGCGTCAGTAATTAAATCACCATTTTCTCCTCTTCTGTAAACAGGGTAAATAGATGGTACGGTATAAATCCACTGAATAGCACTTTGAAAACTAGAACCACTTTGTGTAGGGAAGTTTTGGCTCGACGTTGAATAAAAGGATGTTATCCCTGCTTTAAACCAGTCGGTTACCTGAGAATCTATACTTAAACGTGTTGTAATACGATCAAAATTAGAAGTAACTACATTTCCTTCTTGCCCTAAGTAATTTGCAGAAAAAGCATAGGCAGTTTTTTCGCTACCACCACTTAAACCTAGGGAGTGCTCTTGCCTAACCGCTGCGTTATTTAACATTAATTCCTCCCAGTTTGTCTCCCATTTTTTTTCTGATGACACTAAGTTACCATTTGCATCTACAGGAACAGCGTTTACATAAGGATTGTAACCCAACTCACCTACTAGTTGCCTTGAAGCATTTGAACCAGCAAGCTCTGGCGTTTGCCCACCTACATACTGATTTGCATTTCTCAAACCCTCCCAGCTGTATTTCATATAAGTATCCGAATCTACTAAGCCGTGTAATTTAACAGCATTACCAGCAAATCCTGCTAATGTAGAAAAAGTTACTCTAGGTGCGGTACCTAGCTTTCCTCTCTTCGTTGTAATAACGATAACACCATTTGATCCTCTAGAGCCGTATAGCGCTGTTGACGACGCATCTTTCAAAACACTAATAGATTCTATTTGATCAGAACTAATTGTATTTAAGTTCCCATTGAAAGGAGCACCATCTAAAATGATCAAAGGGTCAGCTGCGGCATTTATGGACGAAATACCACGAATACGGATTGTAGGGTTTTCACCTGGTTGGCCACCTGCAGCGATAATATTGACACCCGCAACAGTACCTTGTAAGGAAGTTAACACGCTTGTAGCTTGCTGCTTGCCTAACACTTCTTTACCAATTGTTGCGACGGAGCCAACGATCGACTTTGCCGTTTGCTTACCGTAAGCCACAACTACAACTTCATCTAGAAAATTTAACTTTTCCTTTAAAATTACATTAACGACAGAAGAAGCTCCTACTACCACCGTTTTCTCTATCATTCCTGCATAAGAAAAGAGTAAAATATCTCCCGCCTTAGCTTGGATCGAAAACTTACCGTCAAAGTCGGTTTGTATACCAGCTTTTGTGCCTTTAACGACAATATTAACACCCGGTATTGGTCCAGAACTATCTGAAACTACACCTTTAACTACTTTCTCTTGTGCAAAAGAAAATTGCATCGATAACGTTATTAATAACGTTATAAACCATTTGAATTTTAATCTCATATTTAAGTATTTGAATTAGTTACAACAAACTTGAGCTTTTTTTTTCAAAAAAAAAATTAAACAAAGCATAAAGTTTAACATTTTAATAACAATAGTATACACACAATAAAAAAACCTCTTTTTCAAACTACCGTCGCTAAAATAGTCTAAACATACTTTCACGTAAAAAGCTCTTACAAAAAAGTGTCTTTAGCGAAGAAGAATTGGCTACCAAAAAAGTACAAGAGCGATAAAAAAATAATGGTTTGTTTTTACTCCCTAAGAAAACCAATCACAGTATGCTATTTAATACACTCACGATATGCATGAATTTAATCAGCAACTCTGCTCTACGTCCATTACATGTAGACAAATTTCAGTTGACCTCAAAATAAGACAAATACATTAGTACAATGATATGCCATTAGATTAAAATTATTATCCGCACAGTTTAATCATTTTTCTATAAATTTGCTTTATGCTTCAACTTTACTTTTCAAAACTCCTTTTAGAATCCGGAACCGATGAGGCTGGTCGTGGCTGTCTTGCGGGACCTGTTACTGCCGCTGCGGTAATTCTCCCTTCCGACTTTGAGAATACAATCCTGAATGACAGCAAGCAATTATCCGAAAAAGTAAGAGAGAAATTACGGCCTTTTATCGAAAAGCAAGCCATAACCTTTGCGGTGACTCATCTGGAACCTTTAGAAATTGACAGCATCAATATCCTGAACGCCTCGATAAAAGCGATGCAGGAATGTGTTTTGAAGCTCAATCCGCAACCCGAGTACATCATAGTGGATGGTAACAGTCCTTTTATTCGAAAAAAAGGGATAAAAAACAGTAGTGGAAAAATTTTCACTCCAGCAGAAATCGACATTTTGTCTTCCATTCCGAATACTAGTATCATAAAAGGAGACGCTAAATTCATGAGTATTGCTGCCGCGTCTGTTTTGGCAAAAACCTATCGCGACGAATACATGAACCGCATTCATGATGAATTCCCTATGTACAACTGGAAAAAAAACAAAGGCTATCCCACCAAAGAACACCGGGAAGCGATAAGAAAATACGGGGTTACAAAATACCACCGAATGAGTTTTCGATTATTGCCCGAACAAATGAAGTTGGATTTATAATTTCAGATTAGCGATTTTTGATTTGCTTCCCAGTCGCAAAAACTCTAGTGAGATTCTTCAAAAGTCGCTTCAAAAAGACTGGATAAATGTTTTAAGATTTTTTCTTTTACTTCGTCCTCGTCTACTTTTTCAACACCGAGTTCTACGTTTAATGAGGTTACCGCTTTACCGCGAATGCCGCAGGGAATGATATTGTCAAAATAACCCAAGTCGGCATTTACGTTTAAGGCAAATCCGTGCATGGTGACCCAACGCGAAGCGCGCACACCCAGCGCACAAATTTTTCTGGCAAATGGCGTTCCTACACCTACCCACACCCCCGTTTCGCCTTCACTTCGACCGCATTCTATGCCATACTCTTGTAAGGTAAGAATAATGGCTTCTTCCAGAAAGCGTAAGTATTTATGAATGTCAGTAAAAAAATTATCTAAGTCGATTATGGGATAACCTACAATTTGTCCTGGTCCATGATACGTAATATCCCCACCACGATTGATCTTGTAGAAAGTGGCGCCTTTATCTTCGAGTTGTTTTTCGGACAAAAGTAAATTAGACAAATCGCCGCTTTTCCCTAAGGTATACACATGCGGATGTTCCACGAACAAAAGATAATTAGGAGTCTCTAAAGTAAGCTCCTCTCTCCTATTCCTAATTTTCAGATCAACGATTCCTTTGAACAATTCTTCCTGGTATTCCCAAGTTTCTTTGTAGTCTTTATTTCCTAAATCTTGTAACTGGATTGTTTTGTTCATTTTTCATCTTTGATTGGCAAAGTTACAAAGGATTTTATTGACTTAAAATTATAAAACAAGAAAGTCTACTATAAGTCATTTTCTAACACCACTTCAAGCGATGTACTTTCCGGATTTTGCATAGTGTCGGTCAAAAGTAGTTGCAACGACAGTGATTTCTTGTCGGTACTAATTTTAGCATCCGTATTAGAAACTGATTTTATTTTTCGCGGAAAGTGATAGTTTAACGTATAGGTTTGAACCACATTAAATTTTGAAACTTGAGTTTTTAACGTATCAATTCGCCCCGACGCTTTTTCAAGTCCTTCTACATCAATGATTTTTACAATTCTTTTAAAAACGGTTCCGTCAAAGCCATAGCTCACCTTATAATAATGCTTTTCAGCAGTTAGTGCATAATTATTCTCCAGATCATCCGCATAATCTTCTGTTTTATACAAATCAGGAACTGTTTCTATGTTATTAAAAGATTGCGTAATCACTGTTCTAAATTCTTTATCATAAGAACTTTTTTTGACATGCAAATTCACACCATTATACTTAGTGAACAGCTCTTGTTCCGGCTTAGTGAACTTCAAAAACGTGTCGTTGTATTTCAAAACGACGTCGCTAAAAGCATAGGATGTGTCGACGTACTTTTCTTCTTTGGAATAATTAGCCCCTGCAATCTGCATGTAACTGTGTTCATCACGGAGTTCAACAACTTCAATCTTTCCGCTTCCATCCTCGTTGAGATAAATGGTTTCGCTGACCTGGCAGTTGCTTAAGAGAGTTCCCACTATCAAAAAGTAAAAGTATTTTTTCATTTGCTATTCCTGCTTATTTATTGGTTTCCGCTGTATCTATTTTTTTTATAAATGTAATTTATTTCGCATTATTTCATGGTTTTTGATTTTAAAAACGTCTTTAAAAAACAAAATCGCGCAGAATAGCCCTGATCGAGCCGATATCCTCGCCTTCACTATACTTCGGGAAGGAGAGATAAAGGGGAGAGCAGGACAAATCGCAATTGAATAATATAAATTTGTGCTCCAAAAAACAGCACTTTTAACAATCCAATTTTAAGACTTTATGACTTTGCAACTTTAACACATAAAGACTATCTTTGCCGACTTAAAAACAGCATAAAATGGCATTATCCGAACAAGAAATACTTCGTAGAGAAGCGCTCACCCAATTACGCGAATTAGGGATTGACCCTTATCCTGCAAACGAATTTGTGACTACCGCTTATTCCAGCGAAATCCTCGCCGATTTTGACAAGTACGACGGAAAAGAAGTGGTTTTAGCAGGTCGATTGATGGGAAAACGCATCATGGGAAAGGCTTCGTTCGCGGAATTGAAAGACGCCGAAGGGCGTATTCAAATCTATGTCGCGAGAGATGATATTTCGACTGACGAGGAGAAAACAATGTACAATGTTGTTTTCAAAAAACTATTGGATATTGGCGATTTTATTGGAGTTCGTGGAACGGTTTTCAAAACTCAGGTAGGCGAAATCTCTGTTCATATTTACGGATTAACTGTTTTGGCGAAAGCTTTGAAACCGCTTCCTGTTGTAAAAACAGATGCTGACGGTAAAACGTACGATGCATTTGCAGACGCGGAACAAAGATACCGTCGTCGTTACGTGGATTTAACGGTAAATGACCACGTGAAAGAAACTTTTATCAAGAGAACAAAAATGTTCAATGCCATGCGTTCTTTCTTTAACGACAGAGGCTATCTTGAAGTGGAAACACCTGTTTTACAGCCCATTCCTGGTGGTGCTGCAGCACGCCCATTTATCACGCACCACAACTCGCTTGACATGCCCTTGTACATGCGTATTGCCAACGAGTTGTATTTAAAAAGATTAATTGTTGGTGGTTTTGAAGGGGTTTATGAGTTTTCTAAAAATTTCCGTAACGAAGGGATGGACAGAACACACAACCCAGAATTTACCGCTATGGAAATATATGTAGCCTACAAAGACTACAACTGGATGATGAAATTTGCCGAAGACCTTTTAGAGCATTGTGCTGTTGCGGTAAACGGAACGAGCGAAGCTACTTTTGGCGAACATAAAATAAACTTCAAAGCACCTTACGCGCGCATTACAATGACTGATTCTATCAAACATTTTACTGGTTTTGATATTTCAGGTAAAAGTGAAGCGGAATTATTTGATGCAGCGAAAGGAATGGGGATTGATGTGGATGCCACAATGGGTAAAGGAAAATTAATTGATGAAATTTTTGGAGCTAAATGCGAAGGAAACTATATCCAACCAACTTTCATTACGGATTATCCAAAGGAAATGTCACCATTATGTAAACAACACCGAGACAATCCTGAATTGACGGAACGTTTTGAATTAATGGTTTGCGGTAAAGAAGTAGCGAATGCCTACTCTGAATTAAATGATCCTATTGACCAAAGAGAACGTTTTGAAGAGCAACTAAAATTAGCTGCAAAAGGAGATGATGAAGCGACCGAGTTTATCGATGAAGATTTCCTTAGAGCGTTAGAATACGGAATGCCTCCAACATCAGGTATGGGAATAGGAATGGATCGTTTGATCATGTATTTGACGAATAATGCCTCTATCCAAGAAGTATTGTTGTTCCCTCAAATGAGACCAGAGAAAAAACAAGTTCAAGTGGAGCTGGAAGACGATGAAAAACTAATTGTTTCTTTATTACAAGCTAATGAGAACCAAATGGAATTTGGATTATTGAAAATAAAATCAGAATTGAGCGGTAAAAAATGGGACAAAGCTATGAAAAATTTATCTTCTTTAGGAATGACTGAAGTCATTGTTGTTGGAGAAACGAAGGCTTGTCGCTTGAAAGATTAATTTTATACTAAAATATAGTTAAAGAAAAAAAGGAACTCAATTGAGTTCCTTTTTGATTTAATTTAATAATGCTGCTTTATTATCAAAATCCTTTTCAGCAATTAGATCAGATACATTTCTAAACGTAGTGAGCGCTATTTGGGTGAGTGCTTCATTAGTGAAAAATGCCTGATGAGCAGTTAGCAGCATATTAGGGAAACTCGTTAATCGCTGTATATCATCGTCTTGAATAATATCTTCAGACAAGTCTTTAAAGAACAATTTCTCTTCTTGTTCGTATACATCAATCCCTAAATAACCAACTTTACCATTTTTTAGTGATTCAATAATATCTGTAGTATTAATTAGAGCTCCTCTACTAGTATTAATGAGCATAATATTATCTTTCATTTGCAAAAGCGAACTTTTATTTATCATGTGCTTTGTATTATCATTTAATGGACAATGCAAAGAAATGATATCAGCAGATTTAAAAATAGTTTCCATGGCTTCATATTGCACTCCCAAATTCTCCATTTCTTGATCTTTGTTTATATCAAAAGCTAAAACTTTACAACCAAAGCCTAAAACAATTTTAGCAAATGCTTTACCTATGTTTCCCGTTCCTATGACCCCTACTGTTTTACCATGTAAATCAAAACCCAGAAGTCCCTTTAATGAAAAGTTTTGTTCTCGCACTCGATTATATGCTTTATGCGTTTTACGATTTAAAGTCAATATCATGGCCATGGCGTGCTCAGCGACAGCCTCGGGAGAATAGGTCGGAACACGACATACTCTTATACCTGCTTTTTGGGCTGCTATAAGATCAACATTATTAAAGCCTGCACAGCGCAAAGCTATAATTTCCACACCATTTTCTGCCAGTTTTTTAATGACTTCAGCATCTACAACATCATTAACAAAAACGCACACAATAGCACTCTCTTGCATTAAATTTATAGTACGAGAATTCAATTGAACTTCAAAAAACTCTAATTCAAAGCCAAAATCAGCATTGTACTTTTCGAAAAAGACTTTATCGTAAGGTTGTGTTGAAAAGAAAGAAATCTTTTGTGTAGTTAAGTTGTTCTTTGCTATCATAATATTGAAATAAATTAAAAGGAATAGTTATGCCCATAAGGGGGAATAAGTTAAAGATAATATCAAAAGTTAGAAATACAGTACCACTACACTATTTATTCAAAATACTTTTAAACAAGAAACAATACTAATGACATAGAATTAGTATTGCTTTCTTTATTTCAGATAAAATAGTGTAAATATCAAGCCCTGTTTTTATCACATACCGATATATGTTCTATACAGACCAACTACATTGTACTATTTCCCTTTTATACCGGTATTATTATGCACGAACGCTTTGCATGAACACACGACTTTTTTGGAATGACTATTTTAGACACCTAATCCGTAAAAAAAAACTTCCGGCTTTCACCGGAAGTTTTTTCTATTTTTAAAAGGTTTTAGATACTTTATCAACTGCTCGAATCGTAAAATCTAAATCTTCGTAGCTAAGTGCATCCGTTATAAACCAACTTTCATAAGCGGATGGCGCAATATAAATTCCTTCTTGCAACAATCCGTGAAAGAATTTTTTAAATGTATCATTATCTCCATTTGCAGCTGATTTAAAATCGATTACAGGAGTAGCATCAAAATGAACTGAAATCATAGATCCAATTCTGTTTATAGTGTGCACCACGTTATTTGCTTTTAAAGCAACTTCAATTCCTTTATGCAAATAAGCCGTTTTCTCTGCTAATCTGTCAAAAATAGCAGGATCATTATTTAATGTTTGCAACATAGTCAATCCTGCAGCCATAGCCAAAGGGTTTCCGGATAAGGTTCCTGCTTGGTAAACAGGCCCTATTGGAGCAAGATAATCCATTATTTCTGCACGAGCTGCAAAAGCACCTACTGGCAAACCACCACCTATTACTTTTCCGAAACAAATAATATCAGCATCAACATTTAATAATTCCTGTACTCCACCCCGTGCTAATCGAAATCCAGTCATAACCTCATCAAAAATAAGGAGAATGTTATTGTCATCACAAAGTTGGCGCAAACCTTCTAAAAACCCTTTATTCGGGGGGATACAACCCATATTACCCGCAACTGGTTCCACTATTATAGCGGCAATTTCATTTTTATTAGCATCAATTACGGTCTTGACATTTTCTAAATCATTGTAGGTAGCCAGTAAAGTATCTTTAGCTGTTCCGGCAGTTACTCCTGGACTATTAGGTGAACCAAAAGTTACCGCTCCACTTCCTGCTTGAATCAAAAACGAATCAGAATGACCATGATAACAACCGGCAAATTTTATTATTTTATCTTTTTTTGCAAATCCACGAGCTAGTCTTACCGCACTCATACAAGCCTCTGTACCTGAATTCACAAACCTTATTTTATCTACATTAGGCACCATAGACACTGCTAAAGCAGCAATTTGAGTCTCCAGTTCTGTTGGCATACCAAAAGACGTACCTAACTTTGCTTTCTCAATTACAGCCTGTACTACCGGCTCAAAGGCATGTCCTAAAATCATAGGACCCCAAGAATTAATATAATCAATTAAACGGTTTCCATCTTCATCGTACATATAAGCCCCCTTGGCACTTTTTACAAAAATTGGAGTTCCCCCTACTGCTTTGAACGCTCTTACTGGTGAATTTACTCCTCCTGGAATTACCTTTTCTGCTTCAGCAAAAAGCTGACTACTTCTTTTATATAACATGTGTAATTTTGATGTTTTATTTACGAAATTCTCTATTCTAAACTTCTATTATTTCACTTTTAATCTTTGACCAATAGAAATGGTATTGGCTGACAGATTATTTATTTGCTTTAATTCAGTAACCAATAAATTATATTTTTTTGATATCGAGTACAAAGTATCTCCTTTTTGAACTTCATATAAAGATTTGTTTTGACTTTCAAAAGCAGCTATTCTTGTCTCTTGCTTTTCAATTGGAGTATAGTCTTTACCCATAACATAAGCATCATACTGACCCAAATTGTAACGCTCGATATAAGATATTAACTTGTCCGGGTATTTTGGATCCGTGGCATAACCGGCTCTTCTGAGCCCATTTGCCCAGCCTTTATAGTCTTCTTTTGGCAACTTGAATAAACTAGCATACCTGCTCCTACCCGTCAAAAATAACGCGTGATCGTTAAACGATTCTGCAGGTTCATAGTATTTTCTAAAACACTCCTGACTGGAATCATCATCATGTCTGACTGATTCACCAGTCCAACCCTCATGACATTTTATCCCAAAATGATTGTTGGCCCTAATACATAAATCACCTCTTCCTGCTCCAGATTCCAAAATTCCCTGAGCTAAAATGATACTTGCCGGAATACCGTAAATTTTCATATTACTCATGGCAATATCTTTATACTGAGAAATGTACTTTCCGATTACATCAGTCCCGACATACGTTACCGAGGTTGATTTTATTACTTCACCTTCCTCGTCAACTTGTTTTTGTTCTTTCTTCAGTATCGGCTTAACTCCATTTGTCTTTTTGACAGAACGGGACGCCACTTTTTTTGAACTTGAAGGCACTGCTTTTTTCGTTACTATCACAGGTTTTGTCACATTACAACTCAGTAAGGTAAGCAGCGTAAGTACTAGTAGGATTTTTTTAAACATGAGCCTTTATTATTGGTAATTGTTTCTTTCTTAATTTTGTATTCATTCCTTCGATTCCCTGTATTCCCCCCGTATGAATCAGTAAAATTTTTGACCCAGCAGGAAAATAATCCTTCTCTATACTATCCATAACGCCAAAAACCATCTTTCCAGTATAAATAGGATCCAAAGGGATGTTGTTGTTTTCAAAAAACTGATTAATAAAAGCAACTAAATTCTGATTCACCTTGCCATATCCACCAAAATGGTACTCAGTTATCAGCTCCCAATTTTCATCCGAAATCTTGGTTACAAAACTACGAATTTCATCTTTTAAAAAGTCCCCTTTTAAAGCAGGAAATCCTAAAACTTTTTGATGTGGTAATACACTGTTAATAATTCCGGAAATAGTTCCGCCAGTTCCCACTGGACAGCAAATGTAATTAAACTGTTCGTCTTCTTTGGTTAGAATTTCCTCACAGCCTTTTATGGCCAGCTCATTAGTACCGCCCTCGGGAATAAGGTAAAAATCCCCGTATTTATATTTTAAGTTTTCCAAAAATGAAGTTTCACTTTTTAATCGGTACTCTTCTCGTGAGACAAATTCGAATTGCATGCCACAGTTCTGGGCAAATTGCAAGGTTGGGTTAGTTGTTATTTTATCACGCAATTCATCCCCTCGAACAATCCCAATGGTTTTAAATCCATTTTCTTTTCCGGCAAAAGCTACTGCGGCAATGTGATTAGAATAGGCCCCACCAAAAGTGAGTAGCGTTTCCTGACTTTCCTCTTTTGCCTGAAGCAAATTATACTTCAACTTTCTGAACTTATTTCCGGAAACGAAAGGATGAATCAAATCTTCCCGTTTGATCGTCACAGAAATCGAATTTGGAAATTTTATAATTAGTTTTTGATTCAAACCGGTAATTTTTTTACAAAGATAAAGTTTATATACAACAAAAAAGCACGATTCAAAGCCATTCTCGCCAGAAGTCTTCCTTCTCAAGAAGGTTATAAAAACCTAAACATCAAAAAAATGAAAGGTAGCACAACATAAAGTAAAACCCTTTTGAATGCACTTTTGAGTAAAGCTAGTTTTTGCTTAGCACCAAATATTTTATGAATCGAAGAACAGATCTGTTTTTCAAATACCCCATGTCGGATTCATTGCTATAGGCTTCACGCTCAAAACTAATATTCCTGTAGGCCAGATCCTTGTTTTTATATTGGACCAATCGAACAGTATACTCTAGGACGTACCATATAAAAAAGGGAAGTATTAATAATTCTAACTGCTGGCGTACGTGTATTTTTTCATGATTGATAAAAACAATATTTTCTTTATCAGCACGATATCTTACGAAAATAAATGGAAAAGTGGTTAATCCACGAAAGCCTTTAGGAACTAAATATTTGCTGATAATAAGAAACATTCATTATAAAAATTATAAATTTGTGCTACTAAAATAGTTCTTTTTAATGAAATGCTCAATTTATTGGGTAAAACCACTAAAATAAACCATTACAAAACTCTTTACAATAGACTACTTTCGAATATGATTGATGAGAATGATCCAAATAAATTAATTGAAGGCGAAGATTTTTATTATACGCCTGAAGGTTATAAATGTTTTACCGAAAAACACCACCTGAAAAGAGGGTATTGTTGTAAAAGCGGATGCCGTCATTGCCCCTATGGCTATGACAAAAAAACAGGCACGAACAAAAAGTAGTTATCTTTAACTACAATCGATATAAAACAAAAAAACGAAATGGATATTTGTTTACAGAAATATAGAATCAAGATTCACAAATCCTACCATCGTTCGGATATTCGTTATCCTTAGTGATCTGGCGACGCTCAATACGCTGAGAAAAGAAATTGATTCTACGGAATCTATTTTAGCGAAAAAACACGTATCCAAACTAACGAATCACAATCAAAATGAATTTTCAAGAACAAATCCAACAAGGAATACCTACTATACTACCTCAACTAAAACCGTATGAGCTAGCTATAAATCACGCACCAAAACGAAAAGAAATCCTTTTAGCTGATGAAAAAAAACTAGCCTTAAAAAATGCTTTACGTTATTTTGAACCACAACATCATGCTGAATTAATTCAAGAATTTCGTCAGGAGCTGGAAACCTACGGCCGCATTTACATGTACCGCTTTCGTCCAGATTACGAAATGCGTGCACGTCCGATCGAGGAATATCCCGGGAAATGCGAACAGGCAAAAGCCATTATGTTGATGATCCAAAATAATCTGGATTATGCCGTAGCACAGCATCCTCATGAATTGATCACTTATGGCGGAAACGGAGCTGTTTTTCAAAATTGGGCACAGTACCTGTTGACAATGAAGTACCTGTCAGAAATGACAGACGAGCAAACATTAACAATGTATTCAGGACATCCGATGGGATTGTTTCCATCTCATAAAGAAGCACCAAGAGTAGTTGTAACTAACGGAATGGTGATTCCTAATTATTCTAAACCGGACGACTGGGAAAAAATGAATGCTTTGGGCGTATCACAATATGGGCAAATGACTGCGGGCTCCTATATGTATATCGGACCACAAGGAATTGTACACGGTACCACTATCACGGTACTAAATGCGTTTCGTAAAATAAACCGAAATCCTTCAGGCGGCATCTTTCTTACTTCAGGACTTGGTGGTATGAGTGGTGCCCAACCCAAAGCAGGGAATATTGCCGGTTGTATTACCGTTTGTGCTGAGGTCAATGCAAAAATCACCCACATTCGTCACAGCCAAGGCTGGATCAACGAAGTTATCGAAGATATTGATGAATTAGTAAAAAGAGTGGCTTTGGCGAAAGCCAACAAAGAAGTCGTATCGATTGCCTACCTGGGAAATGTGGTTGACGTTTGGGAAAAATTTGACGAAAAAAATATTCATATCGATTTGGGAAGCGACCAGACCTCCCTCCACAATCCATACGCAGGAGGATATTATCCAACTGGTATTTCCTTTGAGGATGCGAACGAAATGATGGCAAATAACCCCGATCTATTCAAAGAGAAAGTACAGGAAACATTACGTAGTCATACGACTGCTATCAATAAGCACACAGCAAAAGGGACCTATTTCTTTGATTATGGAAATGCTTTTCTATTGGAGGCTTCTCGCGCAGGAGCAGATATAATGGCCGAGAACCATATCGATTTCAAATACCCGAGTTACGTTCAAGACATCATGGGCCCCATGTGTTTTGATTACGGATTTGGCCCTTTCCGTTGGGTTTGTGCTTCAGGGAAACCGGAAGATTTACAAAAAACAGATACTATGGCCTGCGAAGTACTGGAAGAGATGGCAAAAACCGCACCCTTTGAAATTCAGCAACAAATGCAAGATAATATCCAATGGATAAAAGGCGCACAGGAAAATAAATTAGTTGTGGGCTCACAAGCCCGGATTTTATATGCAGATGCAGAAGGCCGCATGAAAATTGCTGAAGCTTTTAATCAGGCTATTACCAAAGGAGATATCGGAACCGTAGTTTTAGGGCGTGATCATCATGATGTATCCGGAACGGATTCACCTTACAGAGAAACCTCTAACATTTATGACGGTTCACGTTTTACTGCTGATATGGCGATTCAAAACGTGATTGGAGACAGTTTCCGTGGTGCTACATGGGTTTCTATCCATAACGGTGGAGGCGTAGGTTGGGGCGAAGTGATTAATGGTGGATTTGGAATGGTGCTTGATGGTTCAAAAGAAGCATCAAAACGCATCCAATCCATGCTTTTCTGGGATGTTAACAACGGTATTTCAAGACGCAGCTGGGCTCGTAATGACGGTGCTATATTTGCCATTAAAAGAGCGATGGAAACACAACCTCTATTAAAAGTGACACTTCCGAATATAGTTGCCGATAATTTATTGGATTTTTAAAAAAATGAACGTATCTTTAGTAAGGATTTAACTGTCAAATATTTACGTTATGAAAGCATTTAAACTTATACCGGTACTTTTTCTTTTCCTTTTGGGCTCTTGCAGCTCCATTAAAGTAAATTCAGATTATGATCAAAGTGTAGATTTCAGTCAATATAAAACTTATGCGTTCCATAAAAGAGGAGTCGACAGAGTCGAAATCTCTGGACTAGACAAAAAAAGAATTCTTAATGCTATAGATACTGAACTCAGCAAAAAAGGAATGATCAAAAGTGACAATCCTGATTTGTTAGTTAATATTTTCACTAAAGAACGAGAACGTATCGATGTCAATCAATACAATGCAGGATGGGGTTACGGATGGGGATACGGATGGAACCCATACCTTTGGGGAGGACGTACTTACGTTTCTAGCTATGTTGAAGGAACGCTATACATTGATTTAATTGATGCCAAGAAAAAAGAACTGATTTGGGAAGGGGAAGGTGTTGGTTACCTAACGGAAGATCGAGAGCGAAAAGAAATTAAAATCAATGAGTTTGTAGCAAAAATTCTAGCTCAATTCCCACCAAAATAGAAATACCAATAATTTCTTATTCTACATAAATGGCCTACCTTTGCGTAGGCTTTTTCTATACCCAATTATGACAATTCTTAATGACATTACGACCCTCGAAGACATCAAATTACTTGTTGACACCTTCTATTCTAAAGTGCAAAAAGACGACATAGTCGGTCCGATATTCAACGGGAAAATAGGTGACCGCTGGCCAGAACATTTGGAAAAAATGTACCGATTTTGGCAAACGATCTTACTCGAAGTACATACCTATTCAGGCAGTCCCTTCCCTCCACATAAACAATTACCGATTGCCAAAGAACATTTTGACCGCTGGATGGAAATTTTCACCACTACAACGAATGAGTTATTTGCCGGCGCTACGGCGGAGGAAGCGAAATTCCGTGCCAAAAATATGGCAGAAATGTTCCATTATAAAATTGACTATTTTAGAAATGCCGGACAAAACGGAGATCTTTTAAATTTGAAATAACAGCCAATGCGCAACTTATCACTTCTTGCTTTTTTATTCTTTACTTTCGTCTCTTGCTCTACTGTAAAAACGAATGAAACCGCAAACAGCAATCTCAGCTTTACACTATTAAATAGTGTTGAAATCCCCTTCAATAAAGAATTTAAAAACACAGTCGTTGGCGGATTGTCCAGTATAGATTATGATCCTAAAAATGATCTATACTATTTTATATCCGATGACAGAGCCGTCTACAATGACGCCCGTTTTTATACCGCCAAAATTCATTTGGGTTCAAATAAAATAGACAGCATCGCATTCAAAAATATAGTTTTCTTAAAAAATGCAGCTGGCGAAAAATACAGCAGTTGGGAGAAACAACCCGATAAATCCATTGATCCTGAGGAATTACGTTACAATCCAAAAACAAAAACAGTAGTATGGAGCAGTGAAGGCGCTCGCATTATGTCCAAAGATTTTTCGGTACTGCAGCATCCTGCGGTTCACACAGCCACCACAGAAGGAAACTTTATAAATACCTTTAATTTGCCCGCAAACCTCAACATGCAAAAAGAAGAAAAAGGCCCCCGTAACAATAGCGTCCTAGAAGGCATCACTTTTAACAAAAACTACACAACACTATATACCAACATTGAAGAACCTTTATATGAAGACGATACCGAAGCTTCTATAACCAAAGGAGGATTAATCCGACTGTATGCGTTTGATATAAAATCAAGAAAGAATACGGCACAGTACGGCTATCTTTTAGATCCTATTGCACATCAACCCAATCCTGCGGCTGGTTTTGCCGTCAATGGGGTATCTGCCATTCAATATTATGGAAAAGACCAATTGTTAGTGGTGGAACGATCCTACTCTGTGGGAAAACAAGCCTGTACTATAAAAGTCTATTTATGTAATTTCTCAAAAGCAACTGATATAAAACATATTGCTTCTTTGCAGAACCATGAATTTACCTTGGCTTCCAAAAAATTGATATTGAACATGGATGACTTGGGGATTTTTATCGACAATATCGAAGGAGTAACTTTTGGCCCAAAACTATCTAATGGTAAACAATCACTACTTTTTGTTTCGGATAATAATTTCTCTGATAAGCAAAAAACGCAAGTACTGCTTTTTGAAGTGGATTAAGATTTTTAAAGACATCAATAACTGCGGTATAAACACCGTTCCTTTTTTAATATCGATCAGCATTTTGAGGAAAGTCATCAAAGATGTACTTATACATGTCAGAAAGTAAATTTACAACTTCCTGGGACCAGATTACCCTTCTTCCTTTTTACTCAATACATGATCGTCTACCACTTCCTCAGACGTGCGAGTTTTGGCTCCATCTGAACCGGATTCACCAATAAACTCAATGTGTTCAACATATTGTGATTTAGTCAAACTTTTCCCTTCAATAGTTCGAGCCACTATAGCATCCCCATCCAAGATTGCATCTATTTTTTTTTAAAATACTTCTATCTTGAATATCTATTAGTTTCTTGATTATATGATTTTTATACGCTTCGATATTCATAATTATTTTATTTTATACTATAAAGATACAACTTTTTAAAAACGGAAAAACATTTTACGTTAACCAACTAGCACGGATTATTTCAACAAGTTATTCGCACTCTCCTTCTTTAAAAAGAGACCTAAAATAAAGAAGATAAAACAAGTATTACCTGTTTTTGACAACATTGATTTAACTGTTTTTTAAATTGAGAAGAAAAAGTAGTTCATCCATACCACTCATACCCCCTAGCCCCGATTGCAATGAAATGCTTTTTATGAAAGCCGTTTTTATTTTTCTTGTTTATAAAAAGCAACCGAAGGAAGCTCTTTTATCAACTTTAGAAAAACAAACAGCTTTGCAAAAACTTGCAATGAAAAGCGGGAAATGGCTCCCAGAATTCGTACTTTTGTACTATAACTACAACGTTTTTGACATGAACCCAACTATTGAAAGTAACCCCTTACTAGACCGATTGCCAAAACACTTGAAGCAATTTATTAAACCTCAAGATTATAGCGATTACACGCCTATAAACCAAGCGGTTTGGCGCTATGTGATGCGCAAAAATGTGGATTATCTGTCAAAAATGGCTCATAATTCATATCTGGAAGGATTAAAAAAAACGGGGATAGAAATTGACAATATTCCAAGTATGTACGGAATGAACCGTATCCTGACCGAAATTGGTTGGGCTGCAGTAGCCGTGGACGGATTTATACCGCCTAACGCATTTATGGAATTTCAAGCTTATAACGTGCTAGTTATAGCATCTGACATTCGTCAACTCGAACATATAGAATACACGCCGGCACCGGATATTATTCATGAAGGTGCGGGTCACGCCCCGATTATCGCCAATCCGGAATATGCGGAATATTTGCGCCGTTTTGGAGAAATAGGTTGCAAAGCCATCTCATCTGATAAAGATTATCAAATGTACGAAGCCATCCGTTTGCTGTCGATTGTGAAAGAAGCAGAAGATACGCCACAGGGAACTATTGATGAAGCCGAAAAAGCGGTAGAAGATTTGCAAAACAACATGGGCGAATTGTCTGAAATGGCACAAATTAGAAACCTACACTGGTGGACTGTGGAATATGGCCTGATAGGTACACTGGACAATCCTAAAATATATGGCGCCGGCTTGTTGTCTTCCATAGGTGAAAGTGCTTGGTGCATGACGGCTGAAGTAAAAAAACTTCCTTATTCTATTGATGCTGCCCACGCTAATTTTGACATAACAAAACCGCAGCCCCAGCTTTATGTCACACCAAATTTTGCTTATCTGAATTTGGTTTTAGAGGAATTTGCTAATAAAATGGCATTGAGAACCGGTGGTTTGTCGGGAATCGAAAAATTAATCGTCTCAGGTGCATTGGGAACAATAGAATTAAGCACCGGCTTACAAGTCTCAGGTGTTTTTACCAATGTAATTGAACAGGATGGCAAACCGATATACATACAAACAATAGGAAAAACAGCGTTAGCTTCCCGCGAGAAAGAATTAGTAGGTCATGGAACACTAAACCATGCCGACGGTTTTGGTAGTCCAATCGGGAAACTAAAAGGCATCAATTTAGCCATCGAAGACATGAGTCCGAAAGACTTAAGCGCTTATAACATCACCGAAAGCAACAGCGTAAAGCTGGAGTTTGAAGGAAACATTATGGTTGAAGGAGAAATCATCACTGGTTCCCGAAATTTACAAGGAGAAATTATCCTTATCCGTTTTAAAAACTGCACCGTAACACATGGAGAAACGGTTCTATTCCAACCGGAATGGGGTGTTTACGATATGGCAGTGGGAAAAAAAGTAGTTTCTACTTTTTCTGGACCGGCTGACGCAAACAGTTTTGACTTGATTACCCATATGCCTTCGAGTACCACTATTAAAGCAAAACATACTGCTGAACGGGATGACTTAGAGGTTTTATACCAAATGGTAAGAATTATTAGAAAATCTAAAGACATATATGCTTCCCTAGATCCTATTTTCCTTAGACTAAAAAAGGATCATCCTAACGACTGGTTACTTGCTGTTGAAATTGCGGAACTTCTCAAAGACCGAAACGACACTCAACTATTAAATGAAGTATTAAATTACCTTGAAGATTTAAAACAAAAAAGACCGAAAATAGCACATTTGATTACTGGAGGCCTAGACCTGATTTTTCGCACTATTACAAAATTATAATTCCGCTGACTTTTAAATAAAAAGTATTTTTATATTATATACGCTGCCTTACATCTTTTGTTCGGCAGCGTCTTTTTTTGTCATTAAAACAGATTTTCTTCTTCTTTTGTTAAACGGAATAGTTCTGCAAAACGGTAGCTAACGAAAAACCGCTGTTAGACTTCTTCAAGGTAAAAAAAAGCTTACATTTAAATTTCAAAAGAAGGTTTGAACATGATTAGTAAAGACAGTAAAATGATTCGCATAGCAGAAAAGAATATTTTCTGCAGCCAGATAACCCAATAAAACTGGACAAATAAACCAATACTGATTTTTCTTCATGATGCATTGGGCTGTTCTGAAAGTTGGAAAGAATTCCCGATGACTGTTACCGGTAAAATTCGTAAAGTCGAAATGAGAGAAGCAATGACGGCTGTATTAGGACTGTCAAAATAACATAAAAAGGGTTTGAATCAGATTACTGTTCAAACCCTTTTTATTGAAAAGAAACACAAATTGTAAAACCTGCTATAATTTTATATTCTGTTTAAAATCGTTTTCGTTTTCAATTACAACCCCATCATATTTTAATGTCCATCCTAAACTATTAGTAAGGATTAAAAACTTCGACAATTCACTAACCAGCCTATTTTGCGCATTAGTTTTAAGTGTAGACTTTTTTATCTTTTTAGCCAAGTTTGCTTTTACTGATTTACTTATTTTATTATAATCGTCACCGGTAAAAGGATTTAACTTACTTTGTTCCAAATCATAAAATTGAATGTCAGGACTAATTTTTATTTCTTCTTGTGGAATATATACAATAGTAATGGTCTTGTTTTTTTCGTTAATGTCATATTTCATTTTATGCAAGTCATAGGCGACAGTCACATCGGCATTAACGACAATCAATGCTTTTTTATCGAATGAAAGCATACCCATAAGATATTTTTCCTTATTCTTATAGGTAATCACTTCAGAGAAATGTCCTTCTGTCACTACTAATTTACCTACGTTAACAATTTGTTGCTGTATAAGGTCAGTATTGTAATCTATTCCTGAGTCTTCCTCTTTCTTGAATTCACAATATTTAAACAATAGTACAATAGTGACAATCACTCCCATAAAAACAAGTAATCTTCTTAGCATAATTAAAATTTCATGAATGAATATTGAGAAAGTAATGCATCGATTTTATCCTTGAGTTTAGCTTCAAATTTTTGATGGCTCTCCGAATTGGGGTTGAAAGGTTTATGAGATAAACTCTTTTGGATGGTTTCCACTTCCTCCATTGTTACAGAAGCGGCTTCTGAAATATTTGTTTCATTGAAACGTTTCCAAATATAATCGATGGCAACTTGATTGGGGTGCAACATGTCTTCGGCATAAAACCGATAATCACGAAGTTCATCCATCATTAGTTCGTAACTGGGAAAGTATTGCGGGTATGGTTTGAGAGTTTCAGTTTGCAGCGTACTATGAATCGCAGCAATTAAATTGGATTTGCTCCATTGATTTTCGACGAAACCATCTTTGATGTGCCGCACGGGTGAGACCGTAAAATTAAGGACCGCTTTGGGATTTACGGACTGTATCAAAAGGATTGTTCTTATAATGCTTTCTTCTATGATATCTATCGCCAACAGTTCTTTCTTAAACTGTTTTTGAGGCACTTTATGACAATTGGCAACTATTGCGCTGCTTTCATTATTTCGATAGACCCAGGCCGTCCCATAGGTAATAATGACATGCGTGGCCTCACTTAGTTCTTTCCAGGTTGATTGAACAATGATATTCAAATCGTTTAACAACTCAACTGGATCCCCATTGCTTAAATCAGAATGAGCATCATAACAATGCCAGCGTTCATTGTGAAAAAAAATATCAGCTTCCGTAAATACTTTTTGTGCCACAGCGAAGGAAATTAATTTTTCGATTGCCAGCGGATGAAATAAAATACCAAATGGATTACAGGAATTCTGAAATTTACAATAATCCAGTTTCTCTGACATATTTACCGCAAAGCAAGAGCCCAGAGATATAATCTTCGAATTGTAATCTATCGGGTGAGTACTTTTAGGAATGGGTATTTGAGTTCTGAATTGCATAGTATTTTATTTATGCAAACTTAGGGCTTTATTAGTAAAAATATTGTGATTTCAAATATCCGGACTTAGCAGTTTCTGTAAGCTGCTCCGTAGGGTAATCATCCGTATCATATTGAAAAGTACTATTAAAAAATTTAGCCGAAGATATGGTTTGATCTGCCGCATTGGTACTACTGCTTTCTACAACGCTGCTGATGGTATTATTCAATGAAATCACCTCATTGTGATCCAGTAATTTACTGTATCCTAAAATAGAATACAAAGGATTTTTTTTCGAATCGTATTGAAAATTTACGGTATATTTTGACACGACACCGGGCGCTGCATCATCTAAAATCCTTTCGTCTTTTATTAAATTTTTATCTTTAAAATACAGTATTCCATGATAAAACCTTGCCTCTTGACTTCCCGAATTTAAGCTCCTTTTTTCGTATGAAACAGTGCCATCTGTATTGTGAATATAATTTATCACATAATTATTTGGAGAAACAACCTGTATTAAATGATCAGTATCATATGAATATTCTACGGTTTGACTAAGCTGAGTACCTTTGTCTGTCGTTCTTATTTTTGTAATCAGGCCATCTGTGTAGGTAAAGTCATTACGCAATTCAATACCATCTGTAGTTACGATTTCATCCCCAATATACTTGAACAAAGTTGTAGTAGATGTCCCATCAGCTAAAGTTTCAACTACCTCTTTAAGGAATTTACTTTTACCGTCTTTATCATTGGAACAAGAAGTGAGTAAAACTGATGCAATAGATATGAAAAAAAATATTTTACTTGAATATTTCATGATAGTAGGTTATTTGGACTAGGGACAAATAGAGCAAACAAATGTAAAGAATAAATTTTGCTAAGCAAACTAAACAAGTCTAACAACCTATAAAATCGTTGAAGTGAAAATTTATTGAAATACAAAATTAAAAACCCTTTCGATTTGCCTGGGCAAAGGGAGAGGGTTCGTTTTCTTAATAAGAATAAAGAACTACTTCACGAAATCAATTGCTTTGTTTAAAGCCTCTTGAATACCGCCTGCGTTCTTCCCTCCTGCAGTAGCAAAGAATGGCTGACCGCCTCCTCCACCTTGTATGTATTTCCCTAATTCACGAACTACTAATCCTGCATTTAATTTTTTGTCAGCAACAAGTTCTTTAGATATATAGCAGCTTAGCATCGGTTTTCCTTCCTCAGCTGTAGCCAAAACTAAAAACATATTGGTTCCTAAGTTCCCCAAATCATACGCCAAGTCTTTAGCTCCTTCCGGGTTAAGATCCACTTGGACCGCAAGAAACTGTACCCCATTTATCTCTTGAATTTGTTGAGCCAATTCCGTTTTTAATCCTTTTGCTTTATCTCTTATTAATTGTTCCACCTGCTTTTTTAATTTTGTATTCTCCTCTTGTACTGACCCTACTGCTTTAATTACATCTTGCGGGTTTTTCAATGCGAACTTAATCTCATTTAATGTACTCTCCTGAGACGCAAAATAAGCTTTGACGGCATCACCGGTAATCGCTTCAATACGTCTAATGCCTGCGGCAACAGCTCCTTCTGAAACGATTTTGAAATGCCAGATTTCGCCAGTATTCTTCACGTGAATTCCTCCGCAAAGCTCCATGCTTCCGCCAAATTTAATAGCGCGCACATGGTCTCCATATTTCTCACCAAACAAAGCCATAGCACCTTCCTCCACCGCTTGCGCGAAAGGAATATCTCTGCGCTCTATTAATGGCAATTGTTCTTGAATTCTGCCATTAACAAAGTCTTCTACCTGCTGTAATTCTTCATCAGTCACTTTTGCAAAATGCGAAAAGTCAAAACGCAAATGATTTGGACTTACTAACGACCCCTTTTGTTCCACATGTGTTCCCAATATGCTTCTCAATGCCTGATGCATCAAGTGAGTCGCAGAGTGATTTTTTGTAGTATCTGACCTTAGTTTACTATCTACTTTAGCTACAAAAACACCGTTTACATTCTCCGGCAATTTTTTAGTAAAATGCAGAATTAGATTATTCTCCTTTTTAGTATCTATAATTTGGATGGTCTCATTTGCCGAAACTAAAACTCCTTTGTCTCCCACTTGTCCTCCACCTTCAGGGTAAAATGGTGTGCTATCTAAAACAATTTGGTACATAACACCATCTTTTTTAGAGTCCACTTTACGAATTCTTGTGATTTTTGCTTCGCTTTCTGTTTGGTCATAGCCTACGAAAGTTTCTGTATTTCCCTCCACTAAAATTTTCCAGTCATCAGTAGAAACTTCAGAGGCAGCACGAGAACGTGTTTTTTGTTCTTGCATGGCTTTATCAAAACCAGCTTCGTCCAGACTGAATCCTCTTTCTCTAAGAATCAAAGCCGTCAAATCAATAGGAAAACCAAAAGTATCGTACAATTCAAATGCTTTTGCTCCCGGTACTTCTTTTCCTTGATTAGTTGCAATTACGTTATCTAACAACTGTAACCCTTGATCCAGTGTACGCAAAAAAGACGTTTCTTCTTCCCGAATTACATTTGTAACTAAACCTTGTTGTTTTTTGATTTCAGGGAAAAAATCACCCATTTGGTCGGCTAGAACAGCTACTAATTGATAGACAAAAGGCTCTTTGGTATTCAAAAAAGTAAATCCGTAACGTATTGCACGACGCAAAATACGACGAATTACATATCCTGCTCCAGTATTGGAAGGCAGTTGACCATCGGCAATAGCGAAGGCTACCGCACGTACGTGATCGACAATTACACGAATCGCAATATTAGTTTTATTTTGTTCCTCACTTATTCCTTTTACTTCGTTTGAAGTATATTTCAATCCTGTAATTCCCTCCACTTTTTCAATAAGCGGTGTAAACACATCCGTATCATAATTTGAAGTAGTGTTTTGCATTGCCATACACAAACGCTCAAATCCCATTCCGGTATCTACGTGTTGTGCCGGTAATTTTTCAAGAGAACCATCAGCTTTACGGTTGAACTCCATAAATACGTTATTCCATATTTCAACTACCTGCGGATGATCAGCATTGACTAAACTTCTACCTGAAACTGACGCTCTTTCTTCGTCAGTACGCAAATCGATATGAATTTCAGAACAAGGTCCGCAAGGTCCTTGGTCTCCCATTTCCCAAAAATTATCTTTTTTATTTCCAAGGATAATGCGATCTTCAGGAACGAATTGTTTCCATATATCAAAAGCCTCCTGATCAAAAGGCACGTTCTCTGCTTCGTTCCCTTCAAAAACAGAAACATATAAACGCTCTTTATCCAATTTTAAAACTTCAGTTAAGAATTCCCAAGCCCAAGGCAAGGCCTCTTCTTTGAAATAATCACCAAAAGACCAGTTTCCCAGCATTTCGAACATGGTATGGTGATAGGTATCAAAACCTACATCTTCTAAATCATTATGTTTTCCTGAAACGCGAAGACATTTTTGGGTATCGGCAATTCTATTGCTTTTTGGCGTGGCATTGCCCAAAAAATATTCTTTAAACTGAGCCATTCCCGAGTTATTGAACATCAGAGTGGGATCATCTTTAAGAACGATGGGCGCTGAAGGAACAATTAAATGTCCTTTGCTTTGAAAAAAGTCTAAAAATTGCTTACGTACGTCTTGTGATTTCATTATTTTTTTTTTTACCACTAAGGCGCTAAGGCACAAAGTTTTTTAATTTATATTTTGCTCGAAAGCATTTTATGCCCCAGATCACAGCGGAAAGCTTCGAAATTCAGTACTCTATTTTTTCTTGAAACGGTAGAGCGACCAGAGGAAGCTTCTGCAAGTTCATTAGAAAAAACGAGAACTAATCGATAACTTGCGACGAATAGCTGGAATAGGCACATTATTTTATTTATTATTAAAAAAACGATGGAACAAATGAAACATTTATTAAATTTGTTCAACTTACATTTTACAATGTGCAAAAATAGGGTATTTTAAAATATGGCGAAAGTAAAATATTATTACGATTCGGAAAATCTGGCGTATCGCAAAATAAAAATAAAAAAAAGAAACAAATTTGGTTTTGTTATCCTGTTTTTACTGGCATCGGCATTGTTTGGCTCTCTTATATTTGTGGTTTTATTAAACACTCCTTACTTTGATACTCCTAAAGACCGGCTATTAATTCGTGAAAATGAAAATTTGAAATTGAATTATGCAGTCTTAGATAAAAAAATGGATGAGCTTGATCATGTAATTCAAGCTATTGAAGATCGGGATAATAATTTATACAGAACGTATTTCAATACCTCTCCAATACCTAAAGAAGAAAGAAAGTCCGGATTTAGCGGCGAAAATCGATATACTGATTTACAGGGATATGACAACACGAAACTGGTGCTTAACACCACAAAAAGAGTCGATATTCTTAGAAAAGAATTAGCGATACAGTCAAAGTCACTGGATTACATTCTAAAACTGGCAAAAGAGAAAAACAAACTATTATCTGCCATACCTGCCATTCAACCTGTCAGGAACGAAAATTTAAAACGCATGGCTTCTGGTTTTGGATACCGGACGGACCCATTTACCAAAGCCCGTAAAATGCACGAAGGGATGGACTTTACAGCTAAAGTGGGTACTCCTATTTTCGCAACTGGCCACGGTATCGTAGCACAAGCAGACAACAGGGCTTCCGGTTATGGGAATCATATCGTCCTTAGGCATGGTTATGGATACGAGACCTTGTATGGACATTTGAGCAAATACAATGTCAAAGCGGGACAAAGAGTAAAACGAGGAGACATTATAGGTTACGTGGGAAGTACAGGTAGATCTGAAGGTCCCCATTTGCATTATGAAGTACATAAAGACGGTAAAGTAGTTAATCCGCTCAATTTTTATTATGGAAACATTTCCGCAGTGGAATATGTAGCCATTTCAAAATTAGCTAACCAAGAAAATCAATCATTAGACTAATGCACATAGAGCTACAACCCGATAAAAGATATTACAGCATTGGTGAAATCGCCAAAGCTTTTGATGTAAATGCTTCCCTGATACGTTTTTGGGATAGTGAGTTTGACATTCTCAAGCCAAAGAAAAACGCAAAAGGGAATAGGATGTTTACCCCGGACGACATCAAAAATCTACAACTCATTTATCATCTGGTAAAAGAAAGAGGCTTCACATTAGAAGGGGCAAAAACCCATTTAAAAAAAGGTCAAAAGAAAACATTGGATAAATTTGAAATTATCCGAAAATTAGAGACCATCAGGACACAGTTATCAAATATTAAGAATCAACTATAGATTGGTGATTTTCGATTAACAATCGCTGATTTCAGATTAAAAAAAACTAAACACTAAACTTTAAATTAAATAGAAACATGGATTTTAAAAAATTTTTACCTTGGATTATTGCAGCCGTAGTTATCATCGGTGGGTACAGTTATGTTAAAGGAATAAATAATAACGCTGTTGGGTATGAGCAGGGTATTAATGAAGCTTGGGGTAACGTTCAAACTTCTTACCAAAGAAGAAATGACTTAATCGGAAACTTAGTGAATACCGTAAAAGGAGCTGCTGAATTCGAAAAAAGCACTTTGACTGCTGTTATTGAGGCGCGTGCCAAAGCGACTGCAGTAACAATTGACCCTACGAATATCACTCCGGAACAATTAGCACAATTCAACCAAGCACAAAGTGGCGTAAGCAGTTCCCTTTCCAGATTGTTGGTTAGTGTAGAACGTTACCCGGAATTAAAAGCAAACCAAAATTTCTTAAAACTACAAGATGAGTTAGCAAGCACAGAAAATCAGATTCTTACGGCCAGAACGCGTTTTAACGAAACAGTAAAGCCATACAATAATCATATCAAAATTTTCCCGAACTCTGTTTTTGCTGGTATGTTTGGATTTAAGGAAAAACCATATTTCGAAGCTGTCGCAGGTGCTGAAAAGCCGGTTGAAGTACAATTCTAAATAGAATAAAAACACTATACCCCTTCAGGATTTAAGAGCGAGATCACAGAAAGACCTTGAAATTCTTATTAAAAAAAAGACTAAACCATTAAGGAGTTTCGAACATTAAGACCTAATGAAGCTTAATTTCTTACTGGTTTTAAATTTTAAATGCTTGTGTCGTTTATTAATTTTCTGAAATAATTACAAAAAAACAAACTTATGTCAAAAACAGAAGCTTTTTTAACCCAAGAAGAAGAACAAGAAATTGTTGATGCTATTTGCGTGGCCGAAAAAAACACCTCTGGAGAGATTAGGGTTCATTTAGAAAAAACAACCGCCTTAGACCCGTACGATCGTGCTATGGAAGTTTTTCATGAATTAAAAATGGACGAAACCCAACTAAAAAACGGGGTCTTAATTTACCTTGCCGCACAAGACAAAACCTTTGTGATTTGCGGGGATCAAGGAATTAATGATGTCGTTGCAAATGATTTTTGGGACAGTACTAAAGATGCCATGGTCGCCCATTTTAAAAAAGGCAATTTCAAACAAGGCCTTGTAGACGGGATTCTCATCGCTGGAGAACAGTTAAAAAAACATTTCCCATGGTCAGAAGATGACACGAATGAACTATCAAACGAAATATCTAAAGGAGAATGATTTTACAAAAAAAGAATACCATAATTTTCTTAAACCTGCTTGTCTGTTTATTTATTACACAGATAGGTTTTGCACAATTTACAATACCTGAAAAGCCAAGTTTAGCAACTTCAGTTTATGATTACGCTAATGTTCTTAGTTCAACGGAAAAACTTCAATTAGAAGAAAAATTAATCCATTATTCTGATTCCACCACTACACAAATAGTAGTCATTACCATTGAAAGCCTAAAAGGGGAAGATGTAAGCCAGTTAGCCACTCGCTGGGCTCAAACTTGGGGAATCGGTCAAGCAAAAGAAGATAACGGTGTTATAATTCTGGTGGCAAAAGCTGAAAGAAAAATAGCAATTAATCCCGGTTACGGTCTTGAGGATCGCCTAACTGCGGGAATTGGCGGTGAAATAATTAGAAATATTATTACTCCTGAATTCAAATCCGGCAGTTACTACAATGGGCTTGACAAAGGAACAGATGCTTTAATAGATGTTTTTAAAGGCAAATACAAAGGCGAAAGAAAACAGAAGACCAAAGGGAAAAGTTTCCCTATTTTACCCTTCATTATTATTATCGTAATCATCCTTGTTCTTATTTCTAAAAACAAAGGCGGCGGCGGTGGCGGTAATTCTGGAAACCGTGGCGGTCGCGGACCAAGTTTACTGGATGTCATTATTTTATCCAGTCTTGGAAGTGGCGGAAGAGGTGGTTTTGGCGGCGGATCTTCCGGTGGAGGATTTGGTGGCGGAGGCGGCGGATTCGGTGGCGGATTTGGCGGCGGAGGCTTTTCAGGAGGCGGTTCCAGCGGAGGCTGGTAAAAAAACCTATTATACAATCATAAAAAAAGCTGCAAATTGCAGCTTTTTTTATCATTACTACCTATTATATTTCTTAAGACAAAACCAATAGTAACTTGAATCAATCGACTTCTTGTTAAGGAAAACCTCAAGTTTCATCCAATAGTTCTTTTATATTTTAATAATTCATTATCCGTTATTTAAATCATTTTTCGAACTATTAATCGTAAATTAAATAGAAAACAGTCATGAAGAATTTTGCAATAAAACTCATGTGATTTACCACCGTATTTGTATTTATTTTTATCGATTTATGTCAAGCCAATATAGCATTACCCATGCTCCGAAGTTTAGTGATTTCATGAGGCCTACTAATTCTATTTATGGTTTATACAGTACTTGCCGATCAATACACCACTATAAAAACTTTTAAAGATTGGTACGACGATCATCCTATGGACACTTTGGATGATGAGAGATAGAACAAACAGCCCCTGTTTAACTAAAAGCCAAGATAAAACTTCAGGAAATCGGGGTTTTCATGGCCGTTATTCCTCTATATTTCAAGTAGTATTGTCCAAAAGCAATATTCACTTTTTAATAATACGACAACCAATAAAAAAAGGTGTATTATCGTACTTCGCTTTTTAGCACGAGACGATGCAGCAGTTTAGGAAAAAATCGTTTTAAATAAATGCCCAGCACTTCTTTTCCTCCTATATAAGATTCAAAGGTATTAGATTCGACAGCCTTGACTAATTTTTTTGCAAAGACCGCCACCGGCATACCGTTCAGGGTTGCCTGATCATTACTGTTTTGTTTTGATCCATCGCCCGTCAGCGCGTTTACAGCAACATTTGTTTGTATGAATCCCGGACAAATGAGTGTGACATTGACATTGTCTTTTTGATGCTCCATTCGCAGCACATCAAAAAAGCCATGTAAAGCATGTTTCGCTCCGCAATAACCGGAACGATAAGGAGAACCAAATTTCCCCATCAAACTGGTGATGGTTACAAAATGTCCTTTTCTGTTAGTAATATAATGAGGTAATAACGCTTTTGTTATGGCGACCGTTCCTAAATAATCTACTTCAATGAGTTTTTTATCCACTTCAAAATCAGTATCGACTAAAAGCGACCGTTGACTCACTCCGCCATTATTGATTAGGACATCAATTTTTCCAAAAAAAGAAATGGCTTTTTCAACATGATTTTTAGCACTATTAAAATCCGCTAAATCAAAAGGAAGAACAACCACTTCCCCATTCAGGCATTTAGCTTTAACACGTTGGAGGTTTTCAACATTCCTTGCAGAAAGTATAAGTTTACAGTTTCTTTGGCTTAATTCATATGCCAAAGCTTCCCCGATGCCGCTGGAAGCTCCAGTGATCCACACCACCTTATTATTTATAGATGCCATTTTTTATTATAAATGTAAAAAAGTTTACCGAGTTATGACTAACTCGATAAACTTTCTTTAAAAAATATGGGAATAAAAATTATTTCTCTCTTTTGAAGTAAGAAGAGTCAAAAACATATTCGGCTTCCCAAAACCTAGCAGATAGCGTATCATTTTCGTTATCAAAAGGGTTTATTTTTCCGCCTTTATAAAAGCGATACATTTTATAATTTGCCATAATTACATTTTTAATTATTTTGTATCTACATTAAATAATAGTTCATAGTGCAGTAGAGTAATATTTTTTTTTAAGTGTATACTCGCCATCTTCTTTACCGGAATATTTGGTGTCATAAAGATATTCAAGCCAGAGTTCAAGTACTGGTATTCTGTTCTTTTCAGTCAAATATTCCTTATCATCTTCTGAAAGCAAAGCTAGAAATTGATCGCCCATTCTGTGATCGTTAAAGAAGCTGTAAAGAGACGAAGATTCTTTTTTGAAATAAGAAGAGTCAAAAACATACTCGGCTTGCCAAAGAATAAACGAGGGGCTATCAATTGAACCGTCAAAAGGGTTTTCATTTTCGCCTTTATAATATCGATACTTTGTGTAATTTCCCATAATTGTAATTTGTTTTATATTTTCAGTTAAGCATGTTCTTGAATTTTCTAGCATACTAGAAAGATTATTACGTATTTGAATGTGTGCTTGAAACAAGATTTGATTTTACTCACCACCTTGTGAAGTATAATATTCAAACAATTATTTACCGTTTAATTTTGTTAAATCTTTTATATTTTACATTTCAAGTTTAATTCTATTAGCAGCTGTCCTTTTGGTTTCATCAATAATCTTAGCATAAATCTGCGTAGTATTTAAATCTTTATGGCCTAACATTTTTGAAACGGTATAAATATCTGTTCCCATTGACAGTTGCAAAGTTGCGAAAGTGTGGCGGAAGCAATGGAATGTAATCTTCTTGCTTATTCCAGCATCTAAAACCCATTTGGTTAATATCTGTTTTCTCTTTGATTGGTTGCCTCTATCAGGCTAAAAACCTTTTCTAAAGATTGTTTTCTTTCTCCAAGCAAACTAAAAGCCTAACCGTAATTGGTAATGTTTCCGAACCCCCTGTTTTCTTTTGCTTGAATCGAATAAGGTGACCGCTAGCTTCAACATATTGTACTTCTTCCCAAATCAGTTTTTAAATATCGGAACGCCTTAATCCTGTTAATGCAGAAAACAGCGCTTGTACTTTAACTTCAGGACTTTTGCAGTTTGTTTTAACAAGTGCTGTAAGTTCGGTAAGTGTGATGTAGTTTCTTTGCGTTTCAGCCTGTTTAACCGCATTGATTTTATCTGCAATGTTTTCCGATAGATAGCTATCTTTGTATGCTTGTTTTAATGCGGATCGAAATTTATCATAATATATCTTAATCGAATTTTTAGACAATTGAACCTTATTACTTTTTTTGCTTTTGATCGTTTCTAAAAACGCTTTAAATCCATCGAATAACTCGGGGTCAATATCTGAAAACTTCAAAGTGTTTCCTTTGTGTAATTTTAAAAAATCACAACCTCCTAACCAAATAAAACGATTAGATAAATTTTTCTTGTCAGCAACTTTTTTGAAATATGCGATAAAATCACCATCTTATTTTTTATTCTTTTTAATTTGCTCCTGTTCTAACGTACTGTATATTTCGGACTTATTAAATTCACTTTCTTTCTTTTGCCTTATCTGTTCCGCTATATTTAAAGTATTTGTATTGTGCATTTTGTCAAGCGAATGCCTTTTGCTATCAAAGACATACATACCAAACTCCCTGCATGTTAACTCTCCATTCTCGGGATTGGTAACTGCTGAATAAAAATCGAGATATAAACTATGTCTTTTACCTTAAATTGGTTTTTTTTGCGAAGTGATACTTTTACCGCCATTGACAAGTTTTTTTCGAGGTACAGATTAAGTACAAATATAAACAAAAAAACAAATAAAAACCATATCCAAACAAAGTACAAAACAAGAAAAAACCCTTGCAAATCGAATGTTTACAAGGGTTCAATACATATTTAATATACGTTTGTTTTTGTATATTATTTTTCTCTAATATAAATATCGATTGGAACACCTGAAAAATCCCAGTTATCTCTAATTTTATTTTCAAGATAACGTTTGTATGGTTCTTTTACATATTGTGGCATATTAGCAAAAAACACAAACTGTGGTGTTTTAGTAGGTAATTGCATACAATACTTAATTTTCACATATTTCCCTTTTGTTGCAGGTGGTGGATACGCTTCAATCACTTTCAACATGTATTCATTGAATTTAGAAGTAGCTATACGTTGTTGTCTACTTTCGTAAACTTTTACGGTTGCTTCCAATGCTTTCAACAAACGTTGTTTTGTTAGTGCAGAAACAAAAAGAATAGGTACATCTGTAAATGGCATTAATTCTTCTCTGATTTTATCTTCATAATCACGGGTTGACATTGTTTCCTTTTCAACTAAATCCCATTTGTTTACCAAGATCACAACCCCTTTTCTGTTCTTTTCAGCTAACCAAAAAATACTTTGATCCTGACCTTCAAATCCACGAGTGGCATCAATTATCAAGATACAAATATCAGCATGCTCGATAGCACGCACCGAACGCATAACAGAATAAAACTCTAAATCTTCTTTTACTTTAGCCTTACGACGAATTCCCGCAGTATCTACCAAGTTAAATTCGAAACCGAAACGGTCAAATTTCGTATCAATAGAATCACGGGTAGTACCCGCAATATCAGTAACAATATATCTTTCTTTACCAATTAATGCATTGATAAAACTTGATTTCCCAGCATTTGGTCTTCCCACTACCGCAAAACGAGGCAATGCGATTTCTTCCTGAGTCGGCTCTGGTTTTACAGGAAACGAATCAATTAATGCATCTAATAAATCTCCCGTTCCACTTCCTGAAATACTTGCAAAAGTGTAATACTCTCCTAAACCTAAATTATAGAACTCAATCGCATCTTTCTCACGCATCGCATTATCCACCTTATTTACAGCAAGTAAAACCGGTTTAGTCACTTTACGCAATAGTCTTGCTACAGCATCATCCATTGGTGTGATCCCTTCTTCAACGTCAACCACAAAAATGATAACGTCAGCTTCGTCGATAGCTAATTCAACTTGCTTACGGATTTCGCCTTCAAAAACGTCATCAGAGCCACGTACATATCCTCCCGTATCGATTACAGAAAATTCCTTCCCGTTCCACTCACTTTTTCCGTAGTTTCTGTCACGGGTTACCCCAGAAACTGAGTCTACTATCGCTTCTCTTCTTTGTATCAATCGATTAAAAAGTGTCGATTTCCCTACGTTTGGCCTTCCTACAATGGCAACAATATTATTCATAATACTAATTTCAATATTTTGCAAAGGTAGTGTTTAATCCCGTGACTATCAATTTTTTTGATAGATTAGCGCAACCTTAGCTTTTTACCTGATATACGTCCGGTAATATGGACACAAACAACGGACTAAGACTTCGCTTAAGATTTTATAAAAATGTTCTGCAAAATACAGACACAGTCCTTCAAAAACTTGAAGACTATAAAAAAACAAACTGCGACGATTATTCTGTAAAAACAGGCGGAACCCGCACTTGGCTAAACATCTGAAAATCTAATTATTCTCCGCATTTACATTTGGAATTAGACCCCCAGGACGACAAAAAAACACGTATAAGAGGATTATTTGGCTTTAAGCCCACCTTATTTACCTTTTTCTATATTTCTTCATTTTATAATTGCGAGAACGTTTCTAATTTTGACCGGCATAACCGACTATGTATTAAAAAACAGGATGACATTCGATTTTATAGTTGTCGGACTTATGGTATTTGCCTAGTTTTTACTTTATTTTATCACAAAGCAAATCCGAGAAAACGGCCATATAAAAATGAACAAATTTGAAGCCCTATTTTTAAAAAGAATAGAATCTTAAATTATCAGCAGAACCAACTCCTTACGATCAAATTGCAAAAAAAAATCAATATTAGAATTTAAATTCCAATATTGATTTTTTTTATTTTTCCGCTCCGGTTAAGCTAAGCGCTAGCCTTCTGACTCTTTTCTCTTGATTTCAAATCAAAACGATAAAACAACAAGCTTATTGATTGTAACCAAAACGCTTTAACATGTTCACATTACTTCTCCAGTTTTTATTCACTTTCACATACAATTCGATGTGAATCTGTTTTCCGAAGAATTTCTCTAAATCGGCACGAGCATCCACCCCTACTTTTTTTAGTGCTGCCCCCTTATGTCCGATAATAATTCCTTTTTGCGTTTCACGCTCCACCATAATCAAAGACCTGATTCTTATGATGTTTTCATCTTCAAAGAACTCTTCAGTTACAATTTCTACTGCATATGGAATTTCCTTGCTATAGTTCAACAATATTTTTTCCCGAATCGTTTCATTTACAAAGAAACGTTCTGGCTTATCTGTTAATTGATCTTTTGGATAATAGGCCGGTGACTCCGGTAAAAGCGAAATTATTCTTTGGAAAACTTCCGGAACATTAAAGTTTTGTAAGGCGGATATAGGATATATTTCTGCATTAGGCACTTTCTCTGTCCAAAAAGCTACTTGCTTTTCTAATTGTTCCTGATTAGAGTTGTCAATTTTATTCAACAACAACAAAACAGGTATTTTTGAATGAATGATTTTATTGAAGAAGGCTTCGTCTTTTAAATCTTGCTCCCCAATTTCGACCATGTAAATTAAAATGTCAGCATCTTCAAAAGCGGACTTTACAAAGTTCATCATCGACGCTTGCATTTCGTATGCAGGCTTAATAATTCCTGGTGTATCAGACAAAATCATTTGAAAATCTTCTCCGTTTACGATCCCAAGGATTCTGTGACGAGTCGTTTGTGCCTTGGACGTAATGATAGAGAGTCTTTCCCCTACAAAGGCGTTCATTAATGTGGACTTTCCAACGTTTGGATTTCCGATAATATTTACAAAACCTGCTTTATGTGACATTTAATATATTATTTATTTTGCAAAGGTAGTTATATCAACTGAATAGATGAAATAAAACATTTTTTAAAATTTTTCTTGGAAATGATAAATTTCGGTGTACCTTTGCACCCGAAACAACGCGGGATAGAGCAGTAGGCAGCTCGTCGGGCTCATAACCCGAAGGTCACTGGTTCGAGTCCAGTTCCCGCTACTAAGTTAATTTTATTGAGATTACAAACGCACATCGCGGGATAGAGCAGTAGGCAGCTCGTCGGGCTCATAACCCGAAGGTCACTGGTTCGAGTCCAGTTCCCGCTACTAAGAAAGCTTCACAGAAATGTGAAGCTTTTTTTATTTATAGTTTATTCTAACAGCATGGCTCAAATCTGCCACGGTGAACATAAGTTCGAACCTCCGACACGACGCACTACTTATAAAGCTTTACCGCAATGTGAAGCTTTGTTTATTTTATACTATTATGTAACTAAAACTCCGTTAAATAAAAAAACCCATGATGCTTGAGCAATATGGGTTTGAAATCTCCAAACTAACTAAAAATGAAAACCATTTTAGAGCAACTAAAATTTATTTTTACAAATGCTATTCTTCAGCAACTAAAGGTCTTTCGATGTCCATCGTAACATCTAATAAAACAGCGATCCCTTTATCATTTAACATCGTCATATTCAATGTGTCCAATACTGCTAATCTTCTTGATATTAATCCACTAAATTGATTATAAGAAATATTCATTTCTTTCAAGTCTTTAAGATTTTCTAACTCGAAAGGAACTTGGCCATCCATTTTATTTTCAAATAAACTTAAGTTTTCAAGATTTTTTAGATTTGCAACTGCAGCACTTAATTTCCCATTAAGCTTATTGCTGTTCAAAAGCAATATCTTTAATGTACTGACTTCATAAAGTGAACTTGGTATTTGCCCCTCCAATTCGTTATTAAAAACAGCCAATGTTTCTAAGCGTTTCAAGTTTCCAATCTGAGCAGGCAATTCACCGGAAAGTGTATTCATATATAGTTCAAGATCAACCAAATTACTCAACTCACCAATTGAAGACGGAATCGTCCCCGTCAATCTATTAAAAGAAAGATTTAAAGCTACCAGTTCTTTTAAATTTTCTAAAGCGGATGGAATCACACCCGATATGCCGTTTTTATGTAAGTCCAATTTTTTTAAATCTGTAAGGCTCACAATCTCACTTGGTATTTCACCAACAAGATTATTATCTGATAGATCTATCGACACCACTTTATCTCCTTCCAATACAACACCATACCAAGTAGAGATAGGGGAAGATAAATCCCATTTCGTATTCCAATTAGCTCCGTTTGTCGCAGTATACAATTTCAACAGTACTGTTTTATCTGAAACTGAAACTTCTGCCATCATTGTAATTGATGCTAAACCTGTTAGTAGTAGCGTGAATAGATTTTTCATAACATTGAGTTTATAGATGTTTTAACAGTCTAAATATACACACTAACTCAATTATCGACAAATAAAATCGACGAAATACACTTTTTAACTTAATGTATATATGTTTTTCTTACAAAAAAACCATTATTATAATTAAAAAAAAACAGCATATTTGATTTGTTAACTTTAAAACTAAGCTTTTGTAAACTAACTATTTAGCTATTCTAACGGTGGCCGTTTCTGCATTTTTAGCAGGACTTATCAAGTATCATCCGAAAAATTTTGGAACCAAATGGACGACAGAAGCTTGCATGACAAGGATGAAATGAAAGGTAAAAACACGCTCTTGCTTTTCGCAATGGTAGTATTTTATGCTTTTTCAAACGCAATCAACCTTCCAATTTTAGTTATTCATCAATGGGATGCAATCAATTTTTTTGGCAGTAATCGAAAATAAGAAAACCCTTATTTTGCTAATTTTAAAGCTGATTACAAACTGCCGTACATACTTTTAAACGCGTAATACCTCATGGCATGGATTCATATCCGCTTTGTTTCTTGCAGTACATATCATTGGAAGCAAGGTATTATCCGAAAAAAAAAGAAGCAGATACACTTTAATATTGGGCAGATTCCGGATTGTCTGTTATCTGTTAATGAGTGGCCTAACTTGTGCCTGGGTATAAAATTTTCCTTTTAAAATAAAATCTCGTCTCTTTTAAGAATAAAGAGACGAGATTTTTATTATGTTGACGAAAACATAGAATAACTATTAACCTAATTATTTTAAAGCGCGATACAAGATTTCAACTGGATGCAGCGCCTCTCTGCCAGTTCCATCAGCAATCTGATGACGGCAACTAGTTCCTGAAGCAGAAATTAGAGTTGTTGTTTCTTCGGCCCTAATAGCCGGAAACAACACGAGCTCTCCAATATTCATAGATATTTCATAATGTTCTTTTTCATATCCAAAAGAACCTGCCATCCCGCAACAACCACTTGGAATATTGAGAACGGAATAGTTTTTAGGTAATGACAATATTTTTTTTAATGGTACTAAAGATGACAATGCCTTTTGGAAACAATGTCCGTGCATTCGAATACGTTCTTTTGAATCCGTAAAGGAACTGGCGGTGATGTTACCGGCTTCCATTTCGCTTGCTAAAAACTCCTCTATCAAAAAGGTCCGCGTCGCTATTTCCTTCGCTTTTATTTTTAATTCCCCGCGACACAAATCAGGATATTCATCTCTGAAACTTAAAATAGCAGAGGGCTCAATTCCAATCAACAACGAATCCTCCGGGATATGTTTACTGAAAGAAACAATATTCTGCTCAGCGATATCGCGAGCCTTTTTCACCATCCCTTTAGACAAATAGGTCCTTCCGCTAATTCCTATTTCCGCGACTACTACTTTATATCCTAGATGATTCAACAATTTTACCGCCGTCTGACCAATACCGACATCATAATAATTCAGGAATTCATCATTATACAAATACACCGTTGGCTTATTAAAATTACCATATTGAGGATAGTTTTTCATCCATTTTGCGAAGGTAATTTTATGCATCATCGGTAGATTTCGCTGAGTGGCAAAACCAGTCATTTTCTTAACCAGAGTACCCACAAATCCTTTTGCAGAAAAATTGTAGACTCCCGGTATGCTTGCAAACAGTTTATTTATTACTGGCGTATTTCCAATTAATCTAGAACGGAATTTTATACCATTTTTATCATGATACTGTTGTAGAGTTTCGGCTTTTAGCTTCGCCATATCTACATTTGACGGACATTCAGACTTACATCCCTTACAGCTTAAACACAAATCTAGTACTTCAAGCAAAGCTTCACTATCGAATTTATTTTGCTTATCTGAATTGGTTATTGTTTCACGAAGCATATTAGCTCGTGCGCGGGTGGTATGTTTCTCATTACGTGTTGCCATATAACTTGGACACATAGTACCACCACTTTTTTCAGTCTTTCTACAATCCCCTGATCCGTTACACATTTCTGCAGCACGCAGGATTCCATTAGTTTCCGAAAAATCAAAATAAGTATCCGGCATTGGTGTGTCCTGCCCTGCAGTATAACGCAACGAACTGTCCATAGGTGGCGTATCCACTATCTTGCCTGGATTAAAAACATTCCAGGGGTCCCAAGTATGCTTAACATCTTTAAAAATCTGGTAAATTTCTTCTCCCAGCATTAATGAAATGAATTCTCCTCTTAAACGACCGTCGCCATGTTCTCCGCTTAATGATCCTTTATATTTTTTAACAAGATGGGCAATATCAGTAGCAATAATTCTGAAAAGCGCTGCTCCTTCTTTGGTTTTTAAATCAATGATAGGACGCAAGTGTAATTCACCAGTTGCAGCATGTGCATAATGCACACAATTCAGATTGCGTTCTTTTAAAATCACATTGAAGTCTTCGATAAAACCCGGTAAATCGTTTACATCCACTGCCGTATCTTCTATAACAGCAACTGCCTTAGCATCGCCTGGTATATTCGACAACAATCCCAATCCTGCTTTTCGCAGTGTCCAAACCTTGTTGGTATCTTCTCCAAAAACTATTGGAAAATGATGCCCCAGATTTTTTGCCCGCAATTGAGCTTCCATTTTTTCGGCTATCTCCAGAATTTCTTCTTTAGAATCACGCAAAAATTCAACCACCAAAATCGCTTTGGGATCTCCTTGTACAAAGAATCGGTTTTTGTTTTGTTCTATATTTTCTTTGGTACAATCCAGTATATAATGATCTATCAGCTCCACACTGTCTGGATTGAACTGCAAAGCCTCCAAATTTGCTTTCAGCGATTCATTTATGCTATCACAATGCACGCACACCAAGCCTGCAAAAGGCTTTAATGCATCGACTAAATTCAATTTTATTTCGGTAGAGAAAAACAAGGTCCCTTCCGACCCTGCAATTAATTTACAGAAATTAAACTTTTGTTCAAAATCACCAAATGGTTTGCTATCGGCTAATAAATCCAGTGCATATCCCGTATTACGACGTGGAATCGATTTTTTAGGATAATTTTCATCAAATAAATCTCTGTTCGTTTGATTTGACAAAATAGTTTTCGCCTGAAGGTAAATATTTTGCTCCAGTTCGCTTACCACGTTTACTCCATTGCATTTGGCTTCAAACTCTTCATTGGTTAATGCTCCGAATACAACTTCGTTACCATCAGCCAAGAACCCTTTTATTTCTAACAAATGCTCTCTCGTTGACCCATAAATCACGGAACGAGCACCACAAGCATTGTTACCCACCATTCCGCCAATCATGCAACGATTACTGGTAGAGGTCTCTGGTCCAAAAAATAATTGATATGGTTTTAAATGCAAGTTCAACTCATCCCGAATCACCCCTGGTTGTACCCAAGCTGTTTTATTAGCTTTGTCCACCGATAGAATTTGGGAGAAATCTTGAGAAATATCTACTATTATTCCCCCTCCTACAACCTGACCTGCTAGTGAAGTACCGGCGGCTCTAGGAATGACGCTAGTTTTATGATCTCTGGCAAATTGGATTATCTTCTGAATATCTTGTTTAGTTGACGGTATTGCCACAGCTAGCGGCATTTCTCGATAAGCACTGGCATCCGTAGCATAAAGTGTACGCATTGTCTCATCAAAAAATAATTTTCCTTCTATTTGATCGGCTAAACCTTGAAGATTCATTATTGTGTTTTTTTTTTAGTTTATAATTACTTACATCATGGATTAATACAAAATTCTGTATTTGATGGTATTAGGAATTTCTTTTAATTTTTTCTCTAATTCTGGATTGTAAATATCATCAATATCGGTAATTACATATCCCAGTTGTTCATTTGTTTTTAAGTACTGCCCTAAAATATTACTATCCGCATCAGTGAGTATCGTGTTTATTTGCACTAAAATACCTTTCACATTTTCGTGGATATGCATAATACGATGCGCACTTTCAAATTCCGGCAATTGGATTTCAGGAAGATTAACACTACCATAGGTAGTTCCAGTATTGATATAATTTATAATTTTGCGGGAAACGAAATGTGCAATATCAACCTGTGCTTCCTCGGTGCTCCCCCCAATGTGCGGTGTCAAAATCACGTTAGGCATGCCACACAATTCAGATACAAAAGGCTCATCGTTGCTTTTTGGCTCTTCAGGAAAAACATCAACGGCAGCACCTTTTATTTTTCCGTTTTTCAAGTTAGCTAGTAAAGCACTAATATCTACCACATGACCTCTTGAAAGGTTTAAAAAGATTACTCCATCCTTCATGTTTTCGAAGGCTTGGGCATCGATTATATTTTCATTACTCTTTCTACCGTCTACATGTAAGCTAACCACATCCGACAAAGAAAGTAATTCTTTCAAAGAGGAACATTTCTTAGCATTTCCTAAGGCTAATTTATCAACAACATCATAAAAATACACCTTCATCCCTAAGGCTTCGGCTATGATTGAAAATTGAGACCCAATACTTCCGTACCCTACTATCCCAAGCTTTTTTCCTCTAAGCTCCACACTGTTATTAGCCGACTTGTCCCAAATTCCTTTGTGCATTTTATTGCTTTTCTCAAAAGTATCACGAACCAACATGATCATTTCCCCTAAAGCTAACTCTACCACAGAACGTGTGTTGCTATACGGAGCATTAAAAACCGCAATCCCCCTTTCACTACACTCTGGCAAATTCACCTGATTTGTTCCTATACAGAAAGTTCCAATCGCGTGAAGCTTAGTTGCCTTATCAAGTACTTTCTTTGAGATTTGTGTTTTTGAACGAATCCCTAATATGGAAACATCCTTTATTTTTTTACACAGTTCTTCTTCAGACAAAGACCCTTTCACCGTTTCAACATTGTACCCTTCTTTTGCAAAAGCGCTAACCGCATCTGAATGAATGTTTTCTAACAACAACACATTAATTCTATTTTTAGGATAGGAAACAGATGCTTTGTACGACAAATCATATAGAATTTCGTCTAATGAAGGTGAAATTCGATCCGCATTATCTACCCCTATTTGTCGACTCTCCCCTTCGGCAAAAGCATAAAATTTAGAAACCGCTCCACCTTGCAGCCGTTCATAATCTGTATATCCATCGCCAATCATAAAAATATCCCCCACCAAGTTAAGCGACTTTATTTTTAAAACTCTACCTTGATTTTCGCATAATTCATCTTCCTCATCAAAACCAATAATATTTCCTTCATGATCAAACTTAAAGGTATTAGCTAAAACCTGTTCTGGCTTTATACCATACTCTTGAACAATGGGGATAATAATTTCTTTAAACCCATTTGAAATAATATAGATATTATGAGCATTTTGTTTAAAAAAAGCTCTATTCCGAACTACTGATGGCGAAACCCTATTTTTCAAAGTATCAATTAATTCCCTAAGATGATCCCTGTTCCCCTGAAGTAATCCTATCCGCTCTGTCAATGACTCCTTCAAAGATAATTCCCCTTCAATCCCTAAATCGGTCAACCGCTGAATTTCAGCTAGAACATGCTTCCTCGTGCTATTGTTTGCATAAATGATTTCACATAAAACATCAAGCGCTTCTACTTGAATAAAAGTGCTGTCAAAATCAAAAATAAAAGTTTCTTGTTTATCAATCATTGCGTGTGTTGCTATAGTTGTTTTGTTAATTCTCTGTCACGTTGAAATCTGACTTCATCGCGTTTCACAATGCAAATAGAACCAATCTATATTAAAAAAGCCCTCTTAATTTAATAAGAAAGCTCAATTTTATCATTTTAACAATAAAAGTCCCTAATTAATTAATACTTTGCAACTTTACATCCGTACTTTCGAATATTTTATCTGCAGAAGCAGCGATAAATCCTTGATACAACTCTCCATTTTCCATTGGGTAACGAAGTGCGAACTCATAATAACAAGAAGGAATTTCTTTTGCCTCTTCATTAAAGTTAATCATACACAAATCAGCCAAAGTACTGGATTGTTCTAATAATTGCTCTGGAGTTCCTTTTATTTCGCCGCCAGAACCATTCATTTTCCAATTATTTTCTTTCAAATAAGCATTTAACTCTTCTAAGTTTTTGAAGTTTGTCAAAACATTTACATTAATCGTAAAATGATTTGCCCTAAAACCGTATACATACATCCAAGCTGCATATTCAGACTCTTCTAACAGAGATAGGTAAGTATCATATGAATTTGAACTCCATACCGCACCGCTTAAAACTAGATCTTCCTTTTCAAAAACGCTTTGATCACAAGTATCCAGCAGGACTGTTACCGACTTTTGCAAATCCTCGGAGCATTTTTCCAATTCTAACTCTGAAATAAAAATTCTTGGAGCAGTTGCATCTGTAACATGTTCATAATGCTTAGCGTACAATTTTTTTGATTCGAAAAAGTATTCTCCTTTGGCAACATAACCTGCTTTTACAAATGGCTTTTCCAATACCGCGATATTCACCCGTTCATCATTATAGGTTCTGATGGCAATATGGTCATTTTCAATTTTTTCGCCACTTTGCTCCAGCAAAGCATGAATTTTTTTGGCTGAAGGAGTTATTTTTTTATACTGCTCCCATAATTTTGACAGTAAAAGATCTTTATTCATTACGGTAATGTTGATTAGTAAATATGACACAAATATACATCGTAAATAATTAAATTATCACTATAAATATTATATTAAAAATTTTATGACACTAATGCCTAATTAAAATGTAAATTTGACATTATTTAATTGTAAGTCTCTGCGATTTATAATCAAAAAGACTTTTTAACCTATTTACGCACCATAGACTACCAATAAAACAGATCAGTTTAATCCCTATAATAAGTTCATTTGAAGTCAAAAAAAATAGTTTTTTCCATTTTTAAGAAAACAAAGAAATCATGTCCAAATATAGAAACAGCGAAAACATTGACTACATCAATCAAGAAATCATCAAAATGCTAAGTATTGATGGACGCATGGCGTACTCAGAAATCGCTAAGGAATTAAAAATATCAAACTCTTTAGTGCATCAACGTATAAAAAAATTACAAGATACCGGGATTATAAGCGGATTTTCAATACAGCTCAACGCCAAAGAAATTGGGTACGAAACGATTACTTATACGGGAGTGGCTACCAAAGAAGCACGGTTTGCCTATTCTATTGCTGAACATCTCAAAGAGATTCCCGAGGTTGTGGAATGTCATTTTGTCTCGGGTAAATATGCCCTGTTTTTAAAAATTGTGGCGGTAAACAACGAAGAGTTTCGAAAAGTGCTTTATGAAAAAATCCACAACATTGAAGGCGTGGGAAGCACTGACTCTTTTATTTCATTCGGGTCTGCCTTTCAGAAAAACATCTCTTTATTATAAATCATGCTTTAAAACAGATTATCAATAGCTTTTGCCAAATTAAAATCCTTGTCAGTTAAACCGTTTGCATCATGAGTTGACAGTCGAATATTAACCTTATTATAAACATTGAAAAGTTCAGGATGGTGACCCTGTTTCTCGGCTAAAAGACCCACTTGCACTATAAAACCGAGCGCCTCACTAAAATTCTTGAAAACAAGTTTCTTTTCAATTCCGTTATCATTAAATTTCCAGTCCTTTAAATCTTTTAATATTGGCTGAGCAGTTATTTCATTGTAGATATTCATAATTTCTGTTTTTTTTAAAGTTAGTTAAAATTTGATTAATTGCTTTGCGATTTAACTTAATATATTAATTTAGACAAATAATAATTTTTCGACCTATTGAGCTCTCCTTTTTCCTTCCAAATTTATTCTTCCGTTAAAAACATTCCTTCAGGTTGGGACTCTTTGGCGGCAAACAATCTATTTCTATCCCGTGATTATTTAGAAGTATTAGCTATTTCCGCTCCAAAAAATATACAATGCCATTTTATTGGACTGTTTCTTAATGAGGAAGTAGTCGGTATAGCAGTTTCACAGTATATTAATTTAAGAGAGGTAAACTCCTTTGGAGAAAGAGACCACTGTGTGAAAACTATCGTTCGTGACTTTGTTTTTAAAAATTTCAGCTCTAATGTACTAGTGATTGGTAACAATATGCTGACCGGACAAAACGGATGTTGTTTCAGCACAAAATTACCTGCCTCGGAAGGGTTGGTTTTATTGAAAGAAGCAACCGATGAGTTAAAAACTAATTTGCGTGCAAAAGGCGCAAAAATACACCTTACGATCTTTAAAGACTTTTCTGAAGAGGGAGCTCAACATTTTAACATTCCAGAGTTTAAATCGTTTTTTCAGTTTAAAACGCAACCTAATATGATTTTTCAGATTAGGGACTCGTGGCATACCTTTGACAACTATATTGCAGCTAAAACTAAAAAGTATCGAGACCAATACAAAAGGGCTCGAAAAAAAGCAGAAGGAATTTCGAAAAGAAAGTTATCTCTCGAAGAAATCACGAATTACAATTCAAGAATATATCAACTGTATATGAATGTAGCCAAAAACGCTCCGTTCAACACCTTCTATCTTGCAGAAAATCATTTTAAAACTTTAAAAACAGTATTAAAAGACAAATTTCTTTTTTACGGTTACTTTATCGGCGATGAACTAATTGGATTCAACACGCTGATAAAAAACGGGACTGACATTGATACCTATTTCCTAGGCTATGACGAAATCCATCAACGGGAAAAAATGTTATATCTGAACATGCTCTACGACATGATTGGTTTTTCAATTAACAAAAGATACGTCCGTATTATTTTTGCCAGAACAGCTTTAGAGATTAAAAGTTCTGTGGGAGCGAAACCTGTTGATATGTTTGGAATGATGCATCATAGCAACCCTTTTATAAACCTGTTTGTATCAAAAACTTTTCGCTATTTTGAACCTAAAATGGAATGGAAGGAACGCAATCCCTTTAAATAAAAACTATATCGGAATAGCAACTTTTAACTTGTGAGGAGAAATGGCTACGTTCAGCTCTGTTTCTCTGCCACAATATTCCCCATCAATTTGAAAACTTACCGGTGAATGTAATTTTATATTTGCCCTATCAGTTGAAATGATTTCTACATCCCCGGATTCTATTGGTATATTACCGGTAATAATTTTAGCAAAAATGGTTAAATCCAGACTTTTCAAAACTACCAATTCAAACTTTCCATCATCCATTATTCCATCAGGGTTAATAACCACTCCTGTTCCGTATTTTTTAGAATTTGCTATAACTATCATTTGCGCTACGCGTTCAACAGTTTGACCATTAGCAGTGATTATTGCAGTGAACGGCTCTTCTATGTCAACCAGAGTATTAAAAACTTGCAAAGCATACCCCCATTTACCATGTATGGCACTACTCTCATAGTTTTTTATGAGCTCTGCGTTTAACCCCAAATCACTCAGGTGTAAACTTGTCTTGCCATTTATGACTATCATATCCATTTCCGTAAATGCATTATGAAACGCTATTGACAGGCTTTCCTCCAGTTGCTTAGGAATATTTAAATCTGTTGCCAAGCCATTAGCGGAGCCAGCAGGTATTATTCCAAAAATAACATCTACATTTTCCAATGCTTCAGCTACAAATTTTATAGTCCCGTCTCCTCCGGCTATGATTACTCTTTCCGGTTTTAATGAATCATACAACACCTTTATTTTAGAAATATCATCAATCCCTGTAGTTTTATACAGCGCCAAATTCAGTCCTTTCTTTTCTGCAAAAAGGAAAGTTGCTTCAATAATTTCTGATTTGTCAATCCCACCCGCCACAGGATTCACAATCAACAGGATATTCTTTTTCAAGGTTTTATTTCTTTTATTGGGTAAAAATAATTAATTTTCACTAGACTTCAAAAGTAGTAAACAAAATGAGACCTATCTTAAAATTATATCGTGGTTATGCAAATGAGCAAGAACTGATTGTGATGGGACATGTTTTTAAACCTACAAAAAAAAAGGAATACGATTTTCTTTCAAAAAATTTAAAAAACGCACGGTCAGTAATCGGATTGTTTCGGATTAAAACACAAGCAAATGCCGACGTTTACTTAGTTCATAACAATCTAAAAATACATACAAAAACATTAAATGATGGTTATTTTAAATTTTGCATCCCTTTAGATCAATGTAACGATTATGGCTGGATCGATTATGAAGTAAGTACCATTTATAAGAATGAAACTATAGTAACTAAAGAAAGTTATATACGGCCTAGGATGGGCAATTTAGGGATCATATCTGATATTGATGATACATTTTTGGTTTCGTATACCCTTAACCCATTTAAAAAATTATACCATCTCTTATTTAGAAATGTCAACTCAAGAAAAGTTTTTGAAGATGTAGTCCCGCATTTCCAAGCTTTAAGCTCTTCAGGCAGAGCCAATGTAGGAGAACTAAATGCTTTTTTTTACGTCTCCAGCAGTGAGTGGAATCTATATCGATTTCTTGTGCTGTTTACCGAAATCCACAAATTACCCAAAGCTGTTTTACTGTTGAAAGACATTAAAACAAGTCTGTTGAATTTCTTATGGTCAGGAAGAGGAGGCCACAACCACAAGTTTGACAAAATAAAACACATTTTAGAATTCTATCCTAGTTTAAAGTATGTCTTGATTGGAGATGATTCTCAACATGATCCTTTTTTATATGAAGCCATAAGCAAGATTTTCCCTATGACTGTGAAAGCGGTTTATATACGGCAAACCGGAAAATATAAAAAAGGCAAGGTAACTAAAGTGCTGGAAAACCTAGAAACTTTGGATATTTCAGTTTGCTATTTCAAAAATAGTGCACAAGCAATCTCACACTCTAAGAAGGTAGGTCTGATTTCTTAAAAATTTTTGCACAATTCAAGGATGCAATAGTCCCGATGGCAATTAAATCCTTTTACAGCCTCGTTATATTTTTTCTTATGGTAAAAGAGCGAACTACGGAAGCTCCTTTTAGTATTTAAAAAAAAATAAACGAGACCAGCCAGGATGGAGAGAACAGCTAGAAAAGCTACTTATAAATTCTAAAATAATCTATTGATTAGGCTTTATCTATCTCATCTTGAACTTTTTCCCAATCCAAAAGCAACTTATCCAACTCTGCTTTCTTTTTATTGTATGCTTTAAAGAAAGAAGCATCTTCGATATTTTTATTGTAATTTGAAGCTAACATTTTATCGTCATGCTGAATGTCTTTTTCTAATTGCTTAATTTGACTTTCAACTTTGCTCAAACGATTCTGCAATGCTTTCCCCTTTTTTTGTTCTTCATAAGACGCTTTATTGCTGTCCTTCGGAGCTGCTGCTTTAAGTGCATCTTTCTTCTCAACCTCACGCATATTCTCCAAATTACGTTGCTCTAGGAAGTAGTTAACGTCTCCTAAGTATTCTTTTATCTTTTGATCTCTAAACTCATAAACGATATTAGACATACCCTGCAGAAAATCCCTGTCGTGAGAAACCAAAAGTAAGGTTCCTTCATATTTTTGTAAGGCTGCTTTCAAAACATTCTTAGATTTAATATCCAAGTGATTTGTAGGCTCATCCATCACCAACACATTTATGGGCTGTAAAAGCAATTTACAAAGCGCCAGACGGTTTCTTTCTCCTCCCGAAAGGACTTTTACCTTTTTCTCTACATCGTCGCCACGAAAGAGGAATGAACCCAGCATATCGCGTACTTTTGAACGATTGGTATCGGTAGCAGCATCTTCCATCGTTTGCAGTAAAGTAATCTCACCATCCAGATACTCTGCTTGGTTTTGCGCAAAATAACCTACTTGTACATTATGGCCTAACTTTATATCTCCTTCATATTCAAATTCATTAACAATAGCCTTAATGAAAGTTGATTTACCTTGTCCGTTTTGACCGACAAAAGCAATCTTACTTCCTCGTTCCACCAACAATGAAATGTCTTTTAAAATGGTTTTATCTCCGTAGCTTTTAGTTACATGGTCTGCTTCGATAACAACTTTTCCTGGAACTTTAGAAAGCGGGAACGAAATATTCATCACAGAATTATCATCCTCATCCACCTCAATGCGATCTATTTTATCTAATTTCTTAATCATCGATTGCGCCATGGAAGCCTTGGATGCTTTGGCACGGAATTTCTCGATTAATTTTTCTGTCTCCTCTATTTTTTTTGCTTGATTTTTTTGTGTCGCCAATTGTTTTTCACGTATTTCATGACGTAACTCTAGGTATTGAGAATACGGTTTATTGAAATCATATGCTTTACCAAGTGAAATTTCAATCGTTCTATTGGTAACATTATCTAAAAACATCTTATCGTGAGAAACAATCACCACAACTCCAATATAATTACGTAGAAAACTTTCCAACCAAATGATACTTTCGATATCCAAGTGATTAGTAGGCTCATCCAGCAACAAAACATCATTAGCTTGTAATAACAATTTAGCTAATTCAATTCGCATACGCCATCCTCCTGAAAAAGTCTCAGTTTGATTGTTAAAAACCTCTCTTTTAAAACCCAATCCTAAAAGGATTTTTTCGGTATCTCCAACATAATTATACCCTCCCAATAATTCGAAACGATGAGTATAATCTGATAAATCTTCAATAATTTGGCTATACTCATCACTTTCGTAATCCGTACGGGTCACTAGCAAATGATTTATTTCCTCTAATTTTTTCTCTACAATTTTGATATCTACAAACGCCTCGTAAGCCTCCTCAAGTACCGTCCTTCCTTGCTCAAAATCAATGTCCTGACGCAAAAAACCCATTCTCACTTCTTTTTCCTGCGCGATACTTCCTGAATCAGGAGCAAAGTCTTTAGCTAAAATTTTTAGCATTGTCGATTTACCTGCACCATTTTTTCCAACAAGGCCAACACGGTCTCCGGCACCTAATCGAAAAGTAACCTCCTCAAATAAATAAGAACCTCCAAACGAAACAGATAAATTGTGTATATTAAGCATGTATTATGATTTTATTCCTTTTCGAATCCGTAAATTTGGAACTCCAAAAAAAGGAAAAATTAAATTTTTTGCAAATGTTAAAAAAAGGATCCAAATTATATAGCATTTTAACAGGAACTTGTCCTAAATGTCGGAAAGAGAGTATGTATTTAGATCAAAATCCACTGCATTTGACTAAAATCTTTAAAATGCATGAAAATTGCAGCCATTGTGGGTTAAAATACCAGATTGAACCTGCATTCTTTTACGGTGCTATGTATGTCAGTTATGGACTAAATGTAGGTATTGGGATAGCGGCCTTTGTAATTTCGTATGTACTATTAAACTCCTCTCTAAAAGCAGCTTTTATTTCAATAATAGTTTGCCTTATTATCCTATTTCCATTCGTCTTACGATGGTCGAGAAATATATATATTAATATGTTTGTATCCTATGACCCAGATTTTCAGAAATAACACGGTTACCTCTGACCTTTCGGGATAAATCTTTTTATGTCAATTGCAAAATCCAAAGGAACATCATTCTCTATAGAGTCATACAAACCCTTCGCCATGGAAGGGCCAAGCATCACTCCTCTGGTACCTAACCCGTTTAGTATATGAATCGCTGTGTGCACGGGATGTGTTCCCACTAAGGGTCTTCTGTCTTTCACTGTTGGTCGTACTCCCGCAAAATGCTCCATGATCACAAAGTCACAGCTAATAATTTCTTTTATCCTATCAATCAATTCCTGCCTGCCTTCTTCTGTGACAAGATTTGTTTTATCTTTCCAATTGTAGGTCGCCCCCACTTTGAACAGGTCGTCACCTAATGGTAATATAAAAACACTGGTATTCATAATAACGTCCAGATTGAGGCCAGGAGCTTTAATGATAAACAACTCGCCTTTTGTACCGTCTAATGGTAAATGCTTAAAATAAGGATTGGCATGCATCCCAAAACCCTCTGCAAAAATAATATGTCTTGCTTCAGTATCCTTATACCTGACACCACCAGGTAAAACCTCCAACAATTCATAATCAAAAGATTCTTCCACGAATAAATTATTTCGAACAAGATAGTCCTTATACTTTTCTAACAGCACAGCAGTGTCTACGTGCCCTGTCTGTAATACTTGACCATAACTAAATGGCGAATCAATTCCGGAATATTTTTTCGTTATCAATTGCGTAGACAAAAATGGTGCTAATGCCACTTTGTCTGAAGCTGTAAACCAATTATTTTGTTCCTCGATCGAAAAAAACTTCCTTAAAATAGGTTTCTTAAAGTCAACCTTGATCTTCAGTTTGTCTTCCAAAACACTATAAAATTTGTTCATTAAGACAAGTTGCTCCTGTGCCTGCCAAACCTCACTAAAACGCTTAAGAATTACTGGATTATATAAACCTCCGGCAATCCTTGAAGAATTTTGAGAATTATTATCCATCACTAAAATCGCCTTATCATTCTGTAGTGCAATTTCAGAAAAGCCAATACCTGCAAGTCCAGAACCTATTATTAAATAATCAATCATACTATAAAAGTAACCGTTAAAATAAAACACAAAGAAAGAACATTAAAGGACTACAGACTAAAAACTAGATAAAAAAAAACTCCTACCAATTACGATAAGAGCATCTTTTATTTTAATGAAACAGAATATTAATAATTCCACATATCTGATTCGAAATCACGTATTTTTTCTTTCACTCGTTCCGATTCTAACAACTGATTCTGTGCGTTGTCTTTCATATACTCATCAATAGATCTGTCCCCGTAAACATTTTCTTCTTTGTATATAACACTATTAAAGTATCGGGAATTCAATATCTGGTCAAAAGAAATTGGCATTGCAGAATTTTTGTCATTAAACGCTTTTGCCTCATGTAATATCTCTCTAGCGGATGGGAAGAAAACCCAAAACAATTCAATATAATCCTGCTCATCACTATTCAACGTATAAACATCCGGTGTTACAGGGCATATCCCCAACAACCGATATTTTAATTCACTTTGACGTTTGTCAAAATACCAGTATCCTTTTATCTTATACTGGACCACGTCTTGTGCCGTTATATCAGACCTCAATATATACTCAGGCGATACTTCTATACCTGCATTTACTTGCTCTCTACCAGCATCCGTCATCTGTGTATAACTTAATGAAGACTGAATATCTTCATATGATTTTTTTGTATTAAAATAGCTGTCTGTATAAACTTGCGTAATTTCTTTACTTTTTATAGCCTTACTCAACACATCATACAATGAACGTCTGTTAGAACCAATATTTGCCGTATCAATTGGAAAATACAATCCAAAATTAATTTTTTCACTTAGATCTATGATCTCCCAAACAGTTTTACCCATCAAAATATCTCTGTCGTGAACGTAACCATACGCCAATGGCTTATCATTGTCTGATATTAGTTGTGCGGCAGTTTTAAGACCTATCTCATCTGGCGTTTTTGCGTTAAGCAAATTTGATTGTGCAAAAGAAGCAAAACCTCCACTAATGAAAATAATAACTAGCAAAAAATTTCTAACATTCATCATAATATGATTATAAGATATTGAAGTAAACCATAAGGCAACTTACTTATTATTGTATTTCAAAAATAACCGGAGATGTTCTTGGTAATAAATAACTACCTGCTCCAACGAGTTTTGTTTTAATTTCTGAAATAGTAACTTGATCTCCTCTTCCAGCTTTAGAAAGCACGGCCTTACATTGCGCATTCAATTTATCTCCCTGAACAACAACTGTTCCTTGCCCGGATACTTTTAAATTAAAACCAACAACATTTAAGCCAACTTCAAAATCAAAATCTTCTAGTTTAGCTCCAATCGTCGCAATTTCTAAATTCGATTTAGGACCTTTTACAATTCCTGTTTCTCCTCTAATTGTTCCGGTTGGACCAGGAATACCTTTTATTCTATATACTCTTTTGTCAGTTGCAACTTTTCCGTCAGACATTTTACCTGACACACTAATTACAACTTCATTTCCTCCACCTGGGCTCATATTGTATTTACCGTTCCCAACCTTAGTTAAACCAGGAGCTGAAGCTTGAACATCACTGTCAGAAATACCAGCAAAAGAAATAGACATTGGGTTCACAACCCCTCTGTACACTACATTCATTTTATCTGCAGAAATCGTAGCCGAATTAGGCCTTGGAACAACCACATACTTACCTGCAAACTTTAGGGGAACTGTTTTCCCATCTTCAAGAAAAGAAAACTGTCCAGCAATTTTTTGCTCTCCTACACCACCAGCTGTCATTGATATCACTGCTTGACCATTAACAATTTTTCCTGGACCGGAAAAAGAAGTTGGTTTTGTATTGCCATCATATCTACCAAGAACAACCTTACCAGTAACAGTCTCTCCTTGAAAATAAGCGTTCTTGTCCAATACTACAATTGCTTCATAGTTGCTATAAGACGCAGCAGCTACAGCAGCTTTACCTAACGCAGAACTATAAACATCCGATTCCGCTTTATTAATATCATTTTGCCAAGTTGAAAGCTTTGCTATGGAAGCAATAGCTGGAAAATTTTTAAAATGGTATGATAAAAACTTATCTTCTAATCCTTCTTTATTTTTAACATCTGAAATATCAAATTTAGTTTCAACTTCTTTAATAATTGAAGCATATTTTCTATCTGTCCCCAGAACGGCCTTCATATCTGCCTTGTATGTATTTATTGTAGTTACAATTTCGTTACCTTTTTTTGAGTAACCTTCGCCTAAAAACCAGTCATCAATATTATCACCTTTGTCCATATCTTCATAAGGTAACTTTCCTGTTTCAGGATCTATTTCAAACCCTGTAGCAGCTTGTGTTTTCAAAGAAGCTATATAGTTAAAAAAATTATCTGTTATCGTTTTTACTTTATGAGCTGTTCCTGCAGCTACTAAGAATTCCCCTTTTGCCTCTCCTGCTTTCGCATCTAACGCAGTCAAAAGTTGATCATTAGATAATTTTGAAGTTTCATTTGAAGTTTCAAACTTTTCATTCATCAATCCAAAACCTGAAATAACTTCTTTTGATACATTCATTGCCAACATAGCGATAAAAACCAAATACATAAGGTTTATCATCTTCTGTCTAGGACTTAGCTTTCCTCCTGCCATATTTTCTAATAATTAGTTAGTATTTTTTATTGTATAGTTCGAAACTAATTACCCTTTGTTACTCATTACAGAAAGCATTCCACCATAAACATTGTTTAATGAGGACAAGTTTGTTGTCAATGATTGCATTTGATCTTTTAACTTTAAGTTGTTTTCAAGAACCTCTTCATTGATTTGCGCATTTCTGGAAGCACTTTGCAACTGTATTTTATATAAACTGTTTAGAGATTCCATTTGTGCAGCTGCCATAGTTAACTCTTCACTGTATTTTTTTGTAGAAGCCATAGATTCAGCAGTTGGAGCAATACTTTTTGCTGCTGATTCAAAATTTTTGATACTACTTCCTAAACTTGACATTAACTCTCCATCAATTTTAGCCTCTTTCAACATAGCGTCTAATTTTTGGGATAACATTCCTTGCGAATCTGAAGGAGATTGGACTTTTGCTTTAGCCGGGCCTTTTGTACCATTGGCTAACTCTGGATAAACTAATGACCAATCTAACTCATTATCAACAGGCTCAAATGCAGAAAGCGCAAAAATTAACGCTTCAGTCAATAGTCCAATTGAAAGCATTAACGTTCCTGTTAACGGTCCAAGTTCAAAATGCGTGATTTTGAATAAAGCACCAACGATTACAACCGCAGCACCCATTCCGTATGCGAAATTCATTGCTTTTTTACTTAATAATGCCATAATTTTTTTTGATTTAAGGAGGTTTTTTTTATCTGTTTTTAATTTTATTTCCGTTTCCGGTCGTTTGCAATCCCATGTAATCCTGAACAGTTCTAAATCCGATAAAACTTCTTGCAGAATCAGCATATTCGAAATCTCTTGTACCTACCTGTAGAAAATAAGCGACATCTTTCCATGAACCACCACGAACTACCTTTCGTTTGTTAGAAGCATCTAATACATTTGGATTCATTGAGGAAACATACTCGTATGCGTTAGGATCATAAGAAGAATCTGTCCATTCAGACACATTTCCTGCCATATTATATAGATTGTAACCATTTGGTTCATATGATTTAGCCTCAACAGTATACAATGCTTGATCAGCTGCATAATCTCCTCTGTTTGGTTTGAAATTCGCAAGAAAACAACCCCTGTCATTCTTAGTATAAGGTCCACCCCAAGGATATGTCGCCGACTCTAAGCCTCCTCTTGCAGAATATTCCCATTCCGCTTCTGTAGGTAATCTAAATGAGTTGATTAAATCACGACCTTTTTTCTTTGATTTAATAAAGCTGTTTTTATTTAGTGTTCTCCATGCACAAAAAGCTTTTGCTTGCGTCCATTTCACCCCAACAACAGGATAATCCCCATATGCTTTATGCCAGAAATAATCATTATGCATTGGCTCATTATAAGAGTAAGCAAAATCTTTAATCCAAACAGTCGTATCTGGATACACTTTCACTTCTTCTGTTTTTATAAAATCTTTCCTTTTACCAACTTTAGCTTTTGCCGCAGCCTGAATGTCCATCCAAGAATAATGAAATACCAATTTATTAACATCGATAGTTCTTAATCCATTATAAGAAGCCTCCAGTGGCAAATACATAGAATCCATTACCTCTACGTAATATTCATCCGGATATAACTTAGGATCTTTAATTAACTTTACTTTTTTATTAAGTCTTCTTCCGGCGTACATATCATCCTCTGTACCGATACTGTAATAATTATCGTACATGTACTTGTCGTAGGCCGTCATTTTTTCAGGATCTGAATCGTTAAAAGCAAAATCTCCAATACTTCCTGAATTTTTACCTTTCCCACTTCCTTCACCTGCCTTTACACCCATCTCATCAGCAAGAATAGCTAAACGCACTCTCATTGTCGAATCTTTAACCCACTCCACAAATTGACGGTACTCACTATTTGTTATTTCCGTTTCATCCATGTAGAATGATCTTACAGTTACTGTTTTTGTTGGAGCATCTTGTATTGAAGCTACATCCTCATCAGACTTACCCATAATATAAGCACCCCCAGGCACTAAAGTCATTCCATACGGCTTCTCAGGATGCCATTTGTTTCCTTTAACTCCAACCAACTCACCTTTGTCGCCTGACTTACCACAGCTGACTAACAGGGCTAATATTGCCATAAATGCAATGAACTTCTTCATATAAATGCGGATTATGTATTCATTATTTTTAAAGATTGTAAACCTATTTATTATTTTTGAAAAAAACAATACTTTTAAACTAAACATAATTTTTTATAGAATTAAATTAGTCGTACAATAGTCTTCTTTTTTAAATGCTATTTTTTCGTTGTGCCTTCCACCATCTTTCAGGCAATTCCTGATTACACGCCCCTAAATATTCATCATAGGAACAAGGTAATAACGTATTTCTTTTTAATTTATTACTCCCATCTGAAATAAATGGTATTTCTATCCACCATCTATCCGTTTTGTCACTTTTATAAAAAACCAAAACTTCATCTTCTAAAGGCACAATGTATTTTATATAATTTTCCCTGCTGCCAAAAGGATATTCATTGGAACGATAATGAAACCCTTCTATGAAATACCAGATGATTTGCGCCACTAACGCCGATTCTTGAACTGAATCATTATGATTAAATATTCCAAAAACGGAAACTTTATCGCTAATCCCGGCATACCTTGCCAGTGAACAAATCTCCTTTCCATTAAATCCGTTAGGCGTAAATGTGGTAAAATTACCTGAATCTGATGATTTTACGGAATTCAAATCGAGACTGACTATATCCGCATCCCTGAAGACGGGTTCTGCCAAACTTATCTTATTGGAAATTTCCCCCAATCTATAGGCGTCAAAAAACAATTTCTCAACTAAATCAATCTCTTCTTGCGAATTATAATAGGTCTGATACCCAATATTACAATAATTAAAAAGATTATTCGGCTCATCGATAATTATTTTTGTTAAATAAGACGAAGCAGACACCTCATCATTTTCTTTTCCAAAATCGAACTTACTGTCTATTGAAACTAAATTTACCATTTGCTCCAACTCGTCAAAAGCCCTATAAAGCGCAAATGTCAAGTCTTGGGAACCACCGATCACTATGGGTATAATTTTTTTCTTAATTAAATTCGACACTACTTTTCGCAAAGCAAAATAAGAGTCTTCTATAGAATTTCCCGCCAGAATAGTACCTAAATCAGCAATAGACGCATCCCAGTTACCCGGAAACATGGTATATAACTCTTTACGAATTGCCAATAAATCAACGTCTTCTGTCACTCCACCAGCGCCTCGATTCTCTAAAACTCCAATTACAGCGATATTAATCTTATCTAAATTCGGGAATTGGTCTTTCGTATGAAAAACCATTTTACTCCCCAACTGCTGAGAAGTTAATCCTTGAACCAAATCAAGGATTTCATTATCGATAGGTTCCAAAAAATCAAACTCCATTTTATTTCTTTTTTGCTGCAGGTTTCTTTACCGCTGTTTTCTTGGCTACTGCCTTTTTAGCCGGTGCTTTTTTGGCAGCCACTTTTTTAGCAGGGGTCTTCTTGGCAATCATCTCTTGAACTTCTACCAATGTCAATTTTGTAGCATCAACTTCTTTAGAAAGTTCAATTTTTATTTTTCCTTTGGTTATTACGGAGCGTCCCCAACGTGCTTTTTCGACCAAAATCCCTTCCTCTTCCCAGTTATGCAAAACTTTATCAATGTTCTTCTGCAATTTATCTTCAATCAATGCTTCAATGTCCGATTGCGATAAATTATCGAAATCATATTTCTTATTCACATTGATAAACAATCCATCCCATTTGATGAAAGGACCAAAACGGCCAGTACCTTTCTGCACTCCTTCTCCTTTATAGACAGTAATTGGCGCATCGGCAATTGCTTTCTCGTCAATTAATTCCTGCGCTCTTTTAAAATCTACATCCAAAGGATTTTCTCCTTTTGGCAAAGAAACAAAAGCAGCTCCATGACGAATGTAAGGTCCATAACGACCATTACTGACCTGAACTTCTTCCCCTTTATATTCCCCTAAATCTTTCGGAAGCAGAAAAAGATCTAATGCTTCTTCCAAAGTTATGGTACCAATATTTTGATCTGCCATTAAACTGGCAAATTTTTTCTCTTCATCATCCGCTTCACCAATTTGGGCCACTGGACCAAATTTTCCTAAACGAACTAAAACCTGCTTCTCAGTTTTAGGGTCTTTTCCTAAAATCCTTTCTCCACTTTCTCTCTCAGCATTCGCTTCCACATCTTTCACGATAGGGTGAAATTGATCGTAGAACTCTTTCATCATCACCGCCCAATCCACATTTCCTTCAGCTATTTCATCAAAATCCTGTTCCACTTTTGCAGTGAAATTATAATCCAAAATATTTCCGAAATTCTTCACCAAGAAATCAGTAACGATTGTACCTATATCTGTCGGAACTAATTTTCCTTTATCAGAACCTGTATTTTCTTTAAGTAACTTTTCTTCTAATTTCCCCGACTGCAAGACTAATTGCGTATATTTTCGCTCCTGACCGTCAAGATTTCCTTTCTCAACATAATTTCTGTTGAGAATTGTTGAAATCGTAGGTGCATAAGTTGACGGACGACCAATTCCTAACTCTTCCAGTTTTTTAACCAAAGAAGCTTCTGTATAGCGTGCTGGAGGTCTTGAATATCGCTCCGTTGCCGTAATATAATTGTTGTGAAGTTTCTCACTGACTTTCATCGCAGGTAACATTCCGTCCTGCTCTTCTTCATCGTCATCATGACCTTCCAAGTACACTTTCAAAAAACCTTCAAAAAGCAACACCTCACCAGAAGCCGTGAAAATTTCACTGTGATTGTTAGCTTCAATTTTGACGTTTGTTCGTTCTAGCTTGGCATCACTCATCTGAGAAGCTAAAGTTCTTTTCCATATTAGATCATATAATCGGGCTTGATCTCTATCGATATTCACCGTATGACGCGACATATCCGTTGGGCGAATCGCCTCATGCGCTTCCTGTGCTCCTTTGCTTTTATTAACAAAAGTTCGAGGTCTAGAAAACTCTTTTCCGTACGATTTAATAATTTCTGCCTGAGCAGCTTCCATGGCATCTTTAGAAAGGTTTACACTATCCGTTCTCATATAAGTTATAAGTCCAGCTTCGTACAAACGTTGCGCTAATTGCATGGTAATTCCAACAGGCAAATACAATTTACGTGCCGCTTCTTGTTGTAAAGTTGAAGTAGTAAATGGTCCCGTTGGGGATTTCTTGGTTGGTTTCGTTTCTAAGTCTGAAACCTTATAGTTTGAACCGACATTTTTCTTTAAAAAATCCTCAGCTTCTTTTTTTGTATTGAAATTTTTCGGAAGTTTTGCTTTGAACGATTTTCCAGCTTCATTAGTGAATTCCGCCACAACAGAATAGCTTGCGACTGCGTTAAAACTCTGAATTTCACGTTCGCGTTCCACAATCAGACGTACCGAAACTGACTGCACACGTCCCGCCGATAATCCTCCTTTAATTTTTCTCCATAATACAGGAGATAATTCATAACCCACTAACCTGTCAAGCACTCTCCTTGCTTGTTGCGCATTCACTAAATTATAGTCAATTTCACGTGGATTATCAATTGCTTTTAAAATAGCACTTTTTGTGATTTCATGAAAAACGATTCGTTTAGTTTTTGCCTTATCCAGTTTTAGCTCCTCGGATAAATGCCAAGAAATAGCTTCTCCCTCACGATCCTCATCACTTGCTAACCAAACCATTTCTGCTTTTTTAGCCAAACCTTTCAATTTGGTTACTAAAGCTTTTTTATCGGCCGAAACTTCATATTTAGGTTTAAAACCATTCTCTACATCAACTCCTATTTCTTTAGAAGGCAAGTCGGCAATATGCCCATAACTTGACTCTACTTGAAAATCACTTCCTAAAAATTTCTCGATTGTTTTCGCCTTTGCGGGGGACTCAACTATTACTAAATTCTTTGCCATTGCTCTATTTTTCTAGGACAAAAGTAGAAGTTTTTTTTAAATATTGGGCTTCTGAAAATTTTAAAAATATTTATCATCAAAAAAACAGCACATAAAACCTTAAATAACAGCATGTCTTAAAACTTATAATAATCATTTCTCTCAAAACTGCTAACCACATAATAAGGAACAAGAATTAGTCTTTTCCGGCAACAACAACGTCAATGCCTAATTCTTCTAGTTTCGCTTTCGTTTCGTTGTAAATACCCCCTGTAATTAAAACATAAATTCTATGTAAATTACAAATTTCACCCAACCCTCTCATATTCATTTTTGTTGAATCTGCCAATACAATAACCTTCTCAGCAACATCAATCATTGCTAGATTTAGATGCGCTTCGAGAGCATTCGAGGTACTTAATCCAAATTACAGAAGAGTACAATCTGTTCCTAAAAACAACTTGCCATAAGAAAACTGGTCTAAAATAGCTTCCACAATGGGCACTGACGAAGTTGAACTCTTTCGAATATCTCCGCCTAGTTGAATTGTATCAATACTTGTCTCTTTACGTAGCTATAACGAAACCTTTAAGGAGGGCATAAGCACAGTCAGTTTATGAAATCCTTTAATAATTTGTTACTAATAATGAATGTTAGAACCCAATCCTACTATTACGAAATAATTATTACTTATACATTATAATGCTTCTTTTGCAATTTCCTTTTTCCCCCTACCCGCATCTTCATAAAGTACATCTCTTTCAAAAGCATAAATGGGTTGCTTACTGGCCCGACAGTGAATGCGATGCAAAAGCTTTTCATTCTCTAAAAAGTTCAAGTCCTTTCGAATGATTATGGTGGAAAAACTATGTGTTTCACACAAATCAACCACATTCACATATCCTTTTTGATTTAACTCGTGAAGTATACCCTCTTGTCTTCTATTGATTATAATTATAACACATGGTCTAGTTAATTTTGATTATATTTAAAAATTACAAAAACCAATAATTTCATTTCGCGATAGTTTTTATTTGAAAGAGATTAAAATTTTAAAATAATAAATGTTGAAAGTTATGAACCGATCTGAACAATTAACAAAACTAAAAGAAACATCAGAATGGGACGTAATCATCATAGGTGGAGGAGCTAATGGTCTGGGAACCGCACTTGATTCTGCCAGTCGAGGGTACAAAACTATTTTGGTTGAAGCAGTAGATTTCGCAAAAGGAACATCAAGCAGATCCACTAAATTAGTTCACGGCGGAGTACGCTACCTAGAGCAAGGCAACATATCCCTTGTCATGGAAGCTCTAAAAGAAAGAGGCTTAATGGTGAAAAACGCTAAACATCTTGTCCAAAATCAAACTTTCGTCATACCTAACTACAATTGGTGGGGTGGTTATTTCTACACCATAGGACTCACTATTTACGATATGTTAGCCGGTAAATTAAGCTTAGGTAAATCTAAATATATTTCAAGGAAAAAAACAATTGAACTATTACCTACTATTGAGCAAAACGGATTAGTGAACGGTGTTATATATCAAGACGGTCAATTTGACGATTCACGATTAGCGATCAACCTAGCCCAGACGGCAATAGAAAATGGCGCTTGCGTTTTAAACTACACCAAGGTTGTCAACTTGTTGAAAGATAGCCAAAACCAGATAACTGGCGTTCAGGTCAAAAACCAAGAAACCCAAGAGTTATTTGACCTAAAAGGAAAAGCTATCATAAACGCAACTGGTGTTTTTATCAATTCAATAATGAAATTGAATGATACTGTTTATAAAAAATACATTGTTCCGAGTCAAGGAATCCATCTCGTTTTTGACAAATCGTTTCTGCCTACCGACCACGCATTAATGATTCCAAAAACAAGTGATGGAAGAGTTTTATTTGCCGTACCCTGGCATAATAAAATTGTTGTGGGAACAACAGACACTTTAATCAAAAGTCACAGTTTAGAACCTATCGCATTAGAAAAAGAAATCGATTTTGTCCTGGAAACCGCTCAAAGATTCTTAGCTAAGAAACCCACGCGCGCAGACGTACTGTCAGTTTTTGCCGGATTAAGACCACTTGCTGCGCCTGAAGAAGAAGGGAAAAGCACTAAAGAAGTATCAAGGAGCCATAAAATAATAGTTTCTGAAACCGGACTAATCACTATAACCGGCGGTAAATGGACCACTTACAGAAAAATTGCCGAAGACATTATTGACAAAGCAATCACTGTGCGTCATCTGCCTAAAAAAGAATGTAAAACAAAAGGCGTTTCAATTCACGGAAACATCAAAACAAGCACTGCTGATCGTGAAAACCACCTATACATTTACGGAACTGATATTCCTAAAATACTAGAACTACAAAGACAAGAACCTGAATTAAAACAAAAGCTACATCCAAGTTACGACTATACAATGGCTGAAGTTGTTTGGGCAATCCGTTATGAAATGGCAAGAACAATTGACGATGTGCTTTCAAGAAGAGTACGCCTCTTGTTTTTAGACGCTCGTGCGGCCATTGCTGTTTCAGGAAAAGTTGCGCAATTACTCTCTAAAGAACTTGGTCGCGATGAAGCCTGGAAGGAAAACCAAATAACTCAATTTAAGAAACTGGCAAACGGATTTATTTTGACAGAATTTCAAATAAAATAATTTACAACCCTATTAGCTAGCCTAAAAAAAATCCAAAAACGAAAAACAGATTAATCTTGGTACTTGACTAAAATACAGCGTCGGCTAGAACAACTGTCTTTAACCGCGGCTATCGGAAACAGTAATTACGCCTTAAGTGAAAGCCAAACCTTAACGTTAGGAATTTGGGATGGAGCTCGATATTAAAGCAGCAATGATTATCGTAGTAGAAACTCAGCCTATGTAGAATTGAGCTATCCGCTGATCCGCAATCAAAAGTAAATTTGAATGTATTTATGGGCGTCACCTTACCCATTAACGGAAACAAACACCTATTTCCCAACAAAATTGAAAGTAATTTTGATACCGTAAACACAGGCATAAAAGCAGCTAAAAATATTTAACTACAAACTACCCGCTTCAACAACAGCAATGCGGAACTCTTACAATAAAATCGCCAAACTTAAATTAGATGTAAATTTGTTTTAGGTTTTTGATTTTAATTTGTCATTCAAACCTCCCTTTTGTTTTAAGGGAGGTTTTTTTCATTCCTAAAATAGCAAGCCTCACTTAACCCGGATAGCAGCGAAAAGCCCGCAGAAAAAAAAGTTTAAGTTTCAGCTTATGTGAAAACGACTAAAAGAACCTCTTTATGATACTTGGGAAACCCGGATTTTTTGCGAGGCCTTAAAACGAATAGCCATAAACAGCTCTTGAAAGAACACAATTAGAACGACTTAAAACATTGTTAATTCTTCATCTGACATCTTGTCACATTCGCACAAATAATTGTACCTTTGCGACCTTATTTAAACACACTTTTGAAAGTGACTTATGGAAAAGATTATTGAAGAAAGCAAACAAGGAGAAACCCTTGTTTTAGAAAACAAACCCGAGAACACAAAAAAACTTTTTATAGAAAGCTATGGCTGTGCGATGAACTTTTCTGATAGTGAAATCGTGGCTTCCATACTGTCCGGAAACGGATACAACACGACGCAAGTGCTCGAAGAGGCCGATTTAGTTTTGGTGAATACCTGCTCCATTCGTGACAAGGCGGAACAAACTGTTCGTAAACGTTTGGAGAAATACAATGCGGTGAAACGCATAAACCCAAAAATGAAAGTTGGAGTTTTAGGTTGTATGGCAGAACGTTTGAAAGACAAATTCCTAGAAGAAGAAAAAATCGTGGATCTTGTTGTGGGTCCTGATGCCTACAAAGACCTGCCCAATTTATTGGCAGAAGTTGAAGAAGGACGTGACGCCATCAACGTGATTTTGTCAAAAGACGAAACATACGGCGACATTTCACCGGTTCGCTTGATGAGCAATGGCATCACCGCTTTGGTTTCCATCACGCGGGGTTGTGACAATATGTGTACGTTTTGCGTGGTGCCTTTTACCCGTGGACGCGAACGCAGTCGTGAGCCCCAAAGTATTATGAAAGAAATTCAGGATTTGTGGGACAAAGGGTTCAAAGAAATCACACTTCTTGGACAAAATGTGGACAGTTATCTTTGGTATGGTGGCGGATTGAAAAAAGATTTCGCAAACGCTTCTGAAATGCAAAAAGCAACCGCAGTTGATTTTGACCAATTATTAGAAATGGCGGCTGTTGGCTTTCCAAAAATGAGAATTCGCTTTTCGACATCCAATCCACAGGACATGCACGAAAGTGTATTGCACGTAATCGCAAAGCATCCTAATATCTGCAAACACATTCATTTACCGGTTCAATCAGGCAGCAATAGAATCTTAAAGGAAATGAACCGTTTGCATACCCGTGAAGAATACATGGCTTTGATTGATAAAATAAGAACTATTATTCCAAACGGCTCTATATCACAAGATATGATTGCTGGCTTCCCAACAGAAACAGAGCAAGATCATCAAGATACGTTGAGTTTAATGCAATATGTGAGATATAATTTTGGATACATGTACTCCTACTCTGAAAGACCTGGGACTCTGGCAGGAAGAAAAATGGAAGATGATGTTACTGATAAAATCAAAGCAAGAAGATTACAAGAAATTGTAGACTTGCAACAAAAGCATGCCTGGTCACGCTCTGAGGAATTTATTGGACAAACTGTAGAGGTTTTAGTAGAGAAAGTTTCGAAAAAATCTACTGAAGAATTTTCTGGAAGAAACTCACAAAGCATTACCGTAGTTTTTCCGAAAGAAGCATACGCTATTGGTGACTTTGTAAATGTAAAAATAACATCTTGTACCAGCGGAACTTTGAAAGGGGAAGCAGTGGGATTGAGCGAAATGAATTAGATTTATTAGCAACAGATTGAATTTAAAAAAAAGTCACCACGAATTACAAAAATTAGCACGAATTATTCTGATTTTAATTAAAATAATTTCTCAAAATTGGATATGGAGTGGCATAAACAAGACAAAATATAATGGATACAGTTCAAGCTATAAAACAACGATTTGAGATTATCGGTAATGAACCGAAGCTAAATCGTGCGATAGAAAAAGCCATTCAAGTTGCCCCTACTGACATTTCAGTATTGGTTGTGGGTGAAAGTGGTGTCGGAAAAGAAAGCATTCCAAAAATCATACATTCCCTTTCGCATAGAAAACATGGGAAATATATTGCCGTAAACTGTGGTGCCATACCGGAAGGAACTATCGATAGCGAACTTTTCGGTCATGAGAAAGGTGCTTTTACAGGAGCGACAGGAACACGTGAAGGTTATTTTGAAGTAGCTGATGGCGGAACCATTTTTCTGGACGAAGTAGGCGAATTACCGCTAACGACTCAAGTTAGATTACTTCGTGTCCTTGAAAATGGAGAGTTTATAAAAGTAGGTTCTTCCCAAGTTCAAAAAACAGATGTAAGAATCGTAGCGGCCACCAATGTCAATTTATTTGACGCTATCGAAAAAGGAAAATTCAGAGAAGATTTATATTACCGTCTAAGCACTGTTGACATTCTTCTGCCTCCATTGCGAGACAGAAAAGATGATATTCATTTATTATTCAGAAAATTTGCTGCTGATTTTGCCTCCAAATACAAGATGCCCCCATTGAAACTGGACGAAGGCGCAGTCCAAGTACTACAAAAATTTCGTTGGAGCGGAAACATTCGTCAGCTAAGAAATGTCGCTGAACAAATTTCTGTTTTGGAAACCAATCGCGATATTACTGCCGCTATTTTACAATCTTATTTACCTTCTGAAGGCAGTAACTTACCTTCCGTGATAAAAAATAAAAAAAGTGACGGAGACTTTAGTAACGAAAGAGAAATTTTGTACAAAGTGCTTTTTGATATGAAAAGTGATTTACATGATCTAAAAAAACTTACTTTAGAGTTAATGGAAAATGGCAGTTCCAAAGTCCAGGAAACCAATAAAAACCTAATCACAAAAATATATGGATCTAAAGAAAATGATAGCGAAATAGATTTTGAAGAAGAGCCAAGAACAGCCTTGATCGCCAGTCAAAGCAATGAAGAATCCTATCAGGAGAATGATGATAATTATCTTTTTGCCGAAACTGTCGAGGAGGAGGAAGAAGTCTTAAGACTAGAACAGAAAGAAATTGAAATGATTAAAAAATCATTGGAAAAGAACAAGGGAAAACGCAAAGCAGCGGCAGATGAATTAGGGATTTCAGAAAGAACTTTATATCGAAAAATAAAACAATTCGATTTATAACATCCAAAAATAAACTCCCTGTCTGCAGAAAGACTGGCAAATTCCAAATTAGGAAAAACAAAAACTAATAAATAAATTCTATAATCCAAATTAGTATATTTGACAAGAATGAAAATTATAAATCGGATCGGATTGTAATTTGGATTTTCAATTATAAACATGAAAAAAAAATATTCTTTACTAGCCCTATTTTCTTTATTTATTTTAAGCGGTTGTTCAGTGTACAACTTCACGGGAACCGGGAAGATCGATGCAAAAACATTCCAGGTTAACTTTTTTCAAAATAATGCAGAATTAATCGAACCTGGAATTGACAGGACATTTACACTTGCCTTGCAAGATATCATCATGAATCAAACTAACCTAAATTTAGTGAAAAGTGGTGGGGATTTAATTTATGAAGGGGAAATTGTCGATTATAGAATCAGTCCTATGACAGCGACAGCTGATCAACGAGCTTCTCAAAACCGCTTGAAGATTAGAGTAAACGTTAGGTTCACCAATAGAAAAAAAGAAATAGATAATTTCGAAAAAACTTTTGAATTCTTTTTTGATTATCCAGCCACCCAACAACTTTCCGGCTCCACTTTAAATAGTGCCATTAAAGTGATTTTTGAAAGAATCACACAAGACATATTTAATGAATCTCTTGCGAAATGGTAAATCACCTCTAGCAATTAGATTTAAAAAATTTGAAAACTGAAAATGAACGTAACTGCTTATACAACCTTAATCAATAAACCAGACACTGTTTCTGAGCTGCACACTTTAGCTTTAGAAAAAGTATTGGACGAATTTCCTTTTTTCCAAAGCGCAAGAGCTTTGCGATTAAAAGGCTTATACAATCAGAATAGTTTTAAGTATAATTTCGCTTTAAAAGTTACTGCCGCCCATACAACTGACAGAACAGTACTGTTTGACTTCATAACTTCGGACACCTTTATTGCAATTCAAAAAGAATTGTATGATCAAAAAGCAATAGAGCTTCTGGACATCGATATAATTGACGGCGAACTAATAACACCTCCAAAGAAATTAGAGGCTAAAAAGAATACTTTAGAACAGTCAATTTTAACCTCGATAAAAGAATCCTCGCCCGCTGACCCGAAAGAAAATCTAATTGTGGCAGAAGAGAAATTAGCCATCGGTACGCCGTTAGATTTTTCCGCAAACGAAAAACATTCTTTCCAGGAATGGCTTCAACTATCCAGAACGCAGCCTATCGACAGGGAGAACGAAAAAGATAACATCCCAAAACCACTACTAAGCAACGAGAGGAAAAATAAAAAAGCAGCACTAATAGATAAGTTTATCGAAAGTAGCCCAAAGATCTCTCCAGTTAAACATGGAGTAACCTCTACGGTTCGAATTGATATAAATAAGGACGATCATTCTTCGCTGATGACTGAAACTTTAGCCCGGGTATATTTAGAACAAAAAAAATATCAAAAAGCGATTCAAGCTTATGAGATATTAATATTGAAATATCCAGAAAAAAGTAGTTTCTTTGCAGACCGTATAACGGATATTAAGATTTTACAACAAAATAATAATTAAACAATGAGCACATTTTCAATTTTTTTAGTTTTAATAACAATAGTTTGTTTTCTATTGATTGTAGTAATAATGGTTCAAAACCCTAAAGGCGGTGGGTTATCATCTACCATCGGTGGTTCTCAAATGTTAGGTGGAGTACAAAAAACAACTGACTTTTTAGACAAAAGCACTTGGACATTAGCTACGATCCTGATCGCATTAATATTATTATCAAGTTTAAGTTTCACGGGAACATTAAGCGATACAGATTCTAAAATTATTGACAACACAGAAACTGCAGCTCCAGTTTCACCTGCTGCACCAATACAAAACGTACCAGTTACAGAATAATTCATAACAATAAATTATAAAAAATGCCAGCCTGTCAAAGCTGGCATTTTTTATAAGAAATTATGTCAGTTTAATAAGGCTGGCACAATTTCTGACTTTAGTTACACACTAATATAATTAAAAAATAAAATCATGGCTTTAAACATTAAACCACTTTCTGACCGCGTTCTTATAGAACCTGTTGCTGCTGAAACAAAAACTGCGTCAGGGATTTTTATTCCTGATACCGCTAAAGAAAAACCACAAAAAGGAACTGTCGTTGCTGTTGGGGATGGCACAAAAGAACACACAATGACTGTAAAAATTGGAGACAGCGTTCTTTACGGAAAATATTCAGGTACTGAATTGAAATTAGAAGGTAAAGATTATTTGATAATGAGAGAAGAGGACATTCTTGCAATAATATAATTGCAAAAATAAATCTAAAATAGCACAGACAAGTCGTAACTTGTCTCTTCAAAAAATTTAACAAAATAAAAAGAAATGGCAAAAGATATAAAATTTGATATAGAAGCACGTGACGGCTTAAAACGTGGCGTTGATGCATTAGCAAATGCGGTAAAAGTTACTCTAGGGCCAAAAGGTCGTAATGTAATCATTGGGAAATCATTTGGCGCGCCAACAGTAACAAAAGATGGGGTTACTGTAGCCAAAGAAATTGAATTGAAAGACCCGTTAGAAAACATGGGAGCTCAAATGGTAAAAGAAGTAGCGTCAAAAACCAACGATTTGGCAGGAGATGGAACTACAACTGCAACCGTTTTAGCGCAAGCCATAGTAAAAGAAGGGTTAAAAAACGTTGCTGCAGGAGCAAATCCAATGGATTTGAAACGCGGTATCGACAAAGCAGTACAAGCTATTGTTACTGACTTGGCAAAACAATCAAAAGAAGTAGGTACTGACTCAGACAAAATCAAGCAAATTGCCTCTATTTCTGCTAACAATGACGAAGTAATTGGTGATTTAATTGCTACTGCTTTCGCGAAAGTAGGAAAAGAAGGTGTTATCACTGTTGAAGAAGCAAAAGGAACAGAAACTTATGTAGATGTTGTAGAAGGAATGCAGTTTGACAGAGGATACCTTTCCCCTTATTTTGTGACCAATTCTGAAAGAATGGAAGTAGAATTAGAAGACCCTTATATTTTGTTGTATGACAAAAAAGTTTCTTCTCTAAAAGAATTATTACCGGTTCTTGAGCCTGTTGCTCAATCTGGAAAACCATTGCTAATTATTGCTGAAGATGTAGATGGTGAGGCACTATCAACACTGGTTGTAAATAAATTACGTGGAGCTTTAAAAATTGCTGCTGTAAAAGCACCTGGTTTTGGAGACAGAAGAAAAGCAATGCTTGAAGATATTGCGATCCTGACTGGTGGAACTGTAATCTCTGAAGAAAGAGGATATACCCTTGAGAATACAACTATCGAAATGTTAGGGACTGCTAAAAAAGTAACTATCGACAAAGACAATACTACAATTGTAAGTGGTGCCGGTGAAGCTGACATGATTAAAAATCGTGTAAACCAAATTAAAGGTCAAATGGAAGCTACAACTTCTGATTATGACAAGGAAAAATTACAGGAACGTTTGGCTAAATTAGCTGGTGGTGTTGCTGTTCTTTATGTTGGTGCTGCTTCTGAAGTAGAAATGAAAGAGAAAAAAGACAGAGTTGATGATGCCTTGCACGCAACACGCGCAGCAGTAGAAGAAGGTATTGTTGCTGGTGGTGGTGTTGCATTATTAAGAGCTAAAAATGTATTAAGCGCTATAAAACCGGACAATGCGGATGAAGCGACAGGAATCCAAATTATATCTCGTGCTGTTGAATCTCCATTAAGAACCATAGTTGAAAATGCAGGTCTTGAAGGTTCTGTTGTTGTCGCGAAAGTAGCTGAAGGAAAAGGCGATTTTGGCTACAATGCTAAAACTGACGAATATGTAGATATGCTAAAAGCTGGAATTATCGACCCTACAAAAGTAACACGTGTTGCATTGGAAAATGCTGCGTCAGTTGCCGGAATGATATTAACCACTGAGTGTGCTTTGATTGATATCAAAGAAGAAAACGCAGGTGGAAATGCAATGGGTGGCGGTATGCCAGGAATGATGTAATATCAAACAAAACCTATTATATAAAAAAATCCGTGCAGTTCATAACTGGACGGATTTTTTATTTATACTGATACGCTGAAAACTAAGATTATAAACATTACAGAAGCAACACGTGGTGCATTGGAAAATACTGTATCAGTTGCCAGAATAATCTTAACCACTGAATGTGCTTTGATTCACTTCAAAAAAGAAAATGCAGGTAGAAATCTAATTGGTGGCGGTATGCCGGGAATAATGTAATATCAAAACCTATTTTATATAAAAAAATCCGCGCAGTTTAATAACTGGACGGATTTTTCATTTATACAAAGCCTGAAGAATATTACTGTTTCTTCGCTTGCAATTTTATCTTTTTAATCTTCAGATGTCTTACTTTTTTTAGCAAATTTAAGCAGTACTGGAGAAAGTGTTAAAATAACTAAACCAATAATTATTAATTCAATATGGTCCTTTAAATCTATTTCATAACTCTCCAGTAAGAAACCATACAAATAATGACCTGCAAAAATCAATGTAAACGACCACAAAAAAGAACTAACCACATTGTAATACATGAACTTCTTTTTATCCATAGTTACGATTCCGGCAACAATAGGAGCAAAAGTTCTGAATATAGGTAAGAACCTGGCAAAAATAATAGCTCTTCCCCCATGCTTGTCAAAGAAGTCTTTAGACTGCACAAGATATTTTTTCTTGAACCAAAAAGTATCTTTTTTGTTGTATAGATAATACCCACTTTTAGACCCAAACCAATACCCTACTATATTTCCTAGAATACCAGATACAGCGACCGCAGTAGACAAGATTAAAACATTAATAAAACTGCTATCTATAAAAAGCACATTTTCTATTAATTCTCTATTATAAATTCCCGCTAAAAAAAGCAAGCTATCACCAGGTAAAAAGAAACCTGCAAACAAACCTGTTTCTGCAAAAATTATAAATAACACAATATAGATCCCCATTTTCACTCCATTTACATCAAAATGAATGTAAAAAAGTGGGTCTATTAAATTCTTCCAATCGAAACTATTCATTCTACGGATTTGTTGCTTAAATTATTTGTGCGTGAAAGTAGTTATAAATTAGTGCAACTACAATCTATTGTATAATTTTAAAGTTTAATTAACGATTGACCAATCGTATAAAATGACTGAGCGCTTTAAAAAATTATCCCGTATATTAATTAAATATTTTTAATGTTTAAATTTTGTAATCGATTTAATCTAATTATTTTTTCAAAAGACTATTGTCTGCAGATTATTGCAAAGCGAAGCCCAAAAATTTCTCTTTGGGCAACAAGATTAATAAATCCTATCACTATTTAGATTTCAAATTCCTGTCCCATCAAAGGTACAGAACAATCAAATCCATAATACTCTCTTATTTTTATGCGAAGTTCATCTGCAGGTTGGTTTTCACCATGAACTAGAAAGACTTTTTTAGGTTTGTTTTCTAATTCCGAAAGCCAATTGAGCAACCCTTTTTGATCTGCATGTGCCGATAGTCCTTCTATTTCATAAATCTTTGCTTCAACGGGATAATACTTTCCGTAAATCTTAACTTCTTTGGCTCCTTCTAGCAATTTTCTTCCTCTAGTCCCTTCTGCTTGGTACCCCACTATAATTACGGTCGTTTGAGGCAAACTAATGTATCGTTCTAAATAACTTAGTATCCTTCCTCCAGTCACCATTCCACTTGCGGCAACCACTACTTTAGGGTTTTTATTATAAATTGTATCAATGGTTTCCTTGTAATCAGTAATCATAGTGAACATTTTGTTTATTGCTATACAATCTTCTAAAGACAACTTATGCCACTTTCTATTTTCAAAAAAAATATCAAAAGCACTCACTCCCATAGGCGAATCCATAATGTAGGGAACGTCAGGAATTTTACCTTCTTCTCTTAGTTGCCATAGCAAATACATAATCATTTGTGCACGTTCTACTGCAAAGCTTGGTATAAAGACCGTACCTCCCATCTTGAACGCATTATTAATATACATCTCTAATTCTAACTTGGGATCACTGTCAGAGTGTAGATGATCTCCATAGGTACTCTCCAGAAACACATAATCTGCCTTTTTGGGCTTTGTAGGTGGGTACATTAAAACATCGTTATCTCGACCAATATCACCAGAAAAAACTAATGTTTTATTTTCGAGCGTTAGCTCAATACTGCATGCCCCTATAATATGTCCAGCATTTACAAAAACAGCAGAAATTTCAGCATCTAAAGACAGTAATTGATCCGTATTAATGACTTTAAAATGCGGAAAAACTTTCCTAGCTTGTTCTACATCATAAAGCGGTTCTGCGACTTCGTGTTTAGAATACTTTTCTTTGTTGGCTCTTTCAGCTTCCTCTTCCTGAATTTTACCACTGTCTAAAAGAATCAGTTCGGCAATTTCTTTTGTTGGACCTGAACAGTATATTTTACCTTTAAAGCCTTGATCGACTAATCTTGGCAACCAACCGCAATGATCTAAATGCCCATGCGTCAGAAGTACAAAATCAATAGTGGAAGCCAAGACGGACAATGGCTGCCAATTCAGTTCCCGTAAGGGCTTTATCCCCTGAAATAGTCCGCAATCTATCAAAATTCGCACTCCCTTGCTTTCAACTAATGTTTTTGAACCTGTCACGGTCCCTGCCGCACCTATAAATTTTACTTTCATGACCCCGTTTTTAATATTAAAAAATCACAACACTGCTTCTTTTAAATACATCTAACTAACTCTCTTACTTCTTTTAAAACATTTTTAATTCTGCTGGCACTCAAACCAATTCTAACCAATTGCTCTGAATTATTCACTAATTCTCTCGCTAAAATCACATCCAATATTAATAATTTATCTTTTTCTCCCAGAGACAATGTAGTCAGACAAGTGACAGGATAAAGACAATCAATATCGTTTTTGGTTTTCAAATTATTGTCTTTCGGATAATCCCAGCTTAATAAATTCATACCTGAACATTTCGCAAAATCTATGGCAGCAGATGTAAATCGATTATTGGTTACTATCCAGCATTTTGAAACGATTTCATTTTTTGAAAAAACAATCTGTTTTCTTTCTTTCAAATCATTAAATCTCGAAAAAACATATAAAGGAACTTTTACATCCGACTTATTTTCTCTTGCGGAATGAAATTTACATTCAACCATTGCCAGCTCATTGTCTTTCTTAATCAATACATCAATTTCATGTGATACACATTTACCCGGCAAAATTAAATTGGTAACCGTTTGGTAACCTTCTGCATCAAAAAGTCGTGCGATATATTTTTCGAAAAAAAATCCAGCAGGTCCTAATAATTGAAGAGCCGATCTTAAATTATATCGCGCCGCATGTGAATTGGCTTCTTTTTTTAACAAAGCGAAAGCGCGTTTATAAATTTTTTTTGTAGAAATTCCGTTATAGATTTCTTTACTGATTTTATGTAAGATATCCTCAACCACCAAATCACCTGCTCCAGATTTCGCAAGTGATTTTCTCAGTTTTCTAGGGTCAAAATCTACAATATCTCCAGAGTATTTTATTACCTTCATATCTATAATTATTTGACTATCAATTTGATAAAGCCACTACTAAAGATACTTAAAAAAAACTATTTATTTAGCTTTTGATAATAAAACGCGGGGATAAACAAGATTACAAAAATAGGTTGAATAAGAAATCGGCGCACATAAAAAAGCATCAGGTTGTTATGGGCTCCATAGAAATAAATTATGGCGTAAAAGAAGGAGACTAAAACAAGAAAGAAAAAGACATATAGAATAGAAGCGAACTTAATCATTGTAATGTCTCTAAAAAGCGCGTAAAGTAAACCTAATGACAAAACCAAATTTAAACCATAACGAAACAATAGCCCCATCATTAACAGAAAAGAATCATAAGAAGGCAATGGCAAACTATTAAAATCACTTCTGAAATAATTCAAAAAAGGATCATAGAACAATAGGTCTTCATAAGCGCGTACTACAGCAAGTGCTTGTACAAAAACGAATCCCAAAACAATTCTTAACTTATGTGACAGCAGTATTTTTAGCATATAATGAAAATTTACGTACCCAAATTACCCACAAGATGAAAACTACTCCATAAATAAACAGAGGAAAAAACACGCCGTGTAACAAAGATACTTGCCCCGGGAAATGATAGATTAAGACACTCAACATGGCGATTCGCAATACATTTAATATATAAATCACTATACTCCCCCCAAAAATAAAAAGCATCGTCGGTTTTACCTTCCCTGAAAACGAAACTATAAATGAAATAAATAAAATGATCACACTAATAGCATTACATCCTTCGATTATCCGGGCAACATACTTATGATTGTAAATCAAAGTAATGAAAGTTTCTGCTTTATTTTCTTCGATACCTGCATCCGTAGGAAACAAATTCAGCAACTGTTCCGTATTCCTGGCGACTAATCTGGTAATAGAATCAATCTTATGATCTTCGAAACTACCCAAAAACCCTTGGTATAGTACTGTAAGAATGATAAAAGTTAAGAAAAACTTTGTCAAAAAAAGTAAAAAAGGTTTGTAACGAATAAAATATTTTTTCAAAATGTATTTTTTAACAAATTTATATAATTTTTAAAAGGGACTTTAAATACTTTTGCATAAAAATCTCAAATTATGACATTTCAGGAATTACAACCAAAGGTAACTGCAATTACATTGAATAATAGTCTTTCCAGAGACGAAAAACTTTTATCGGTATGCCAACTTTTAAAAGACAACATAGACTACTATAACTGGGTTGGATTTTACTTTGCAAATCAAGATACCAAAACCTTGCATTTAGGCCCCTATGTAGGAGCTGAGACTGACCACACCGTTATTCCTTTCGGAAAAGGTATTTGCGGACAGGTGGCAGTTTCTAATGCGAACTTCGTTGTCCCTGATGTGGCAGCGCAAGACAATTACATCGCCTGCAGTTTCACCGTAAAGTCTGAAGTGGTTGTCCCGCTTTTTGTAAACGGAGAAAACATTGGGCAAATTGACATCGATAGTCATGTTTTGGATCCTTTTACAGAGGCTGATGAGAAATTTTTAGAATTTGTAAATCAAGAAGTTGCAAAAACGTTCACTGTTTAATACCCTGAATACTATTACGATAAATCTTAGATAAAATTTATATTGCCGTTATGAAAATAAACATTATCTTTGCACCCGTCTTACAATAGCTGTAAGGCATACATAAAAATCATTAAACAAATATTGGAATGTATTTAACTAAAGAGATTAAAGAAGAAATCTTCGCTCAACACGGAGAAAAAACAAACACAGGTAAAACAGAAGGTCAAATTGCTTTATTCACTTTCAGAATTAGCCACCTAACAGAACATTTGAAAAAAAATCGTCACGATTATAACACAGAGCGTTCATTAGTATTGCTAGTAGGAAAAAGAAGATCTTTGTTGGATTATTTGAAAAAGAAAGAAATCAACAGATATCGTGAGATTATCAAAGTATTGGGTATCAGAAAATAATCAATATATTAAAGAGGCGCGAGAGTGCCTCTTTTTGTTTTTAACACAATAATAAAAAAAGTTTGGTTTTTCATTGGGTTTTAGGCATTAACTACGCAAACAACAACTACAACACAACTAGAACCCATGTTTAACTAATAAAATAAATTTATGATTCCACAATTATTTGTAGAAAGTATCGATTTAGGTGATGGCAGAACAATCACAATCGAGACAGGTCATTTAGCAAAACAAGCTGATGGATCTGTAGTAATCAGAATAGGAAAAACTGTTATTTTAGGAACAGTAGTATCTGCAAGAAAAGCAAGTCCAGTGGACTTCTTGCCACTTACGGTAGATTACCGTGAAAAGTTTGCAGCAGCAGGAAGATTCCCTGGGGGTTTCTTCAAAAGAGAAGCAAGACCAAGTGATAGCGAAGTGTTAACAATGCGTTTAGTAGACCGTGTTTTACGCCCACTTTTTCCAAGCGATTACCATGCAGAAGTTCAGGTAATGATTCAATTAATGTCTTTTGACGATGATGTTATGCCAGATGCATTAGCAGGTTTAGCAGCATCAGCAGCGTTAGCTTTATCAGACATTCCATTCAAAACTTTAATCTCTGAAGCCAGAGTTGGAAGAGTAGACGGAAAATTCATCATCAATCCCAGTCGTGCGCAATTAGAATTATCAGATATTGATATGATGATTGGAGCTTCTATGGATTCTATCGCAATGGTAGAAGGTGAGATGAAAGAAATTTCTGAAGCAGAAATGGTAGAAGCAATCAAGTTTGCACACGGACATATCAAAAATCAAATTTCTGCACAAGAAAGATTGGTAGCTGCTTTTGGAAAAAAAGAAGTTCGTACTTACGACGGAGAAAGAGAAGACGAAGCTATTTACGCCAAAGTAAAAGAAGCATCTTACGATAAAAATTATGCTATCGCTAGCAAAGGTTCTTCTAAACAAGAACGTACAGCTGCATTTGACGAATTAAAAGAAGAAGTTCGCGCCTTGTTTACAGAAGAAGAATTGGCCGAAAATGGAGATTTAGTTTCTAAATATTTCAAAAAAACCAATAAAGAAGCTGTTCGTAACGTAACCTTAGATCTAGGAACACGTTTAGACGGAAGAAAAACTACAGAAATTAGAGATATCTGGTGTAAAGTAGATTACTTACCATCTGTACACGGATCTGCATTGTTTACACGTGGAGAAACTCAAGCATTAGCGACAGCAACTTTAGGAACATCTAGAGAAGCAAACCAAATTGACTCTCCATCTCAACAAGGTGAAGAAAGATTCTACTTGCATTATAACTTCCCTCCTTTCTCAACAGGTGAAGCTCGTCCTTTAAGAGGAACTTCTAGAAGAGAAGTAGGTCACGGAAACTTGGCTCAAAGAGCTTTGAAAAATATGATTCCTGCTGATTGTCCTTACACGATTCGTGTCGTATCTGAAGTATTAGAATCTAACGGTTCCTCTTCTATGGCAACAGTTTGTGCTGGAACATTGTCATTAATGGATGCAGGTATCCAAATGATTCGTCCCGTTTCTGGAATTGCAATGGGACTGATTACAGATGGTGACCGCTTCGCTGTATTGTCTGACATTCTTGGTGATGAAGATCACTTAGGAGATATGGATTTTAAAGTAACCGGTACTTCTGAAGGAATTACAGCTTGTCAAATGGACATTAAGATTGACGGATTGAAGTACGAGATTATGGAAGCAGCATTAGCACAAGCTCGTGACGGTCGTTTGCATATCCTTGGAAAACTGATCGAAACTTTGGCATCTCCAAAAGAAGACGTTAAAGCTTACGCTCCGAAAATTATTACAAGAAGAATTCCTAATGCATTTATTGGTGCGTTGATTGGACCTGGTGGAAAAGTGATTCAAGAATTACAAAAAACAACTGGAACAACAATCGTTATCAATGAAGATCCAACTACTGAAGAAGGAGTTATCGAAATCTTAGGAACAGATCCTGCTGGAATTGAAGCAGTATTGGCTAAGATTAAGTCAATCACTTTCAAACCTCAAATGAATGTAGCATATGATGTGAAAGTAATCAAAATGCTTGATTTTGGTGCAGTTGTAGAGTACCTTGAAGCTCCAGGAAACGAAGTATTACTTCACGTATCTGAGCTTGCATGGGAACGTACAGAAAATGTTTCTGACGTTGTGAATATGGGCGATTTGTTCCAAGTGAAATACTTAGGTATGGATCCGAAAACAAGAAAAGAAAAAGTGTCAAGAAAAGCACTTATGCCAAGACCTCCACGCGAGGAAAGAAAAGAGTAATCAGATCTTAGTTTACTAAAGGTTCATTTATAAAAAACCCCGTTTCATTCATTTGAAATGGGGTTTTTGTTTTTTAAATCTGGCCCGTGAAACAACATTCTTAGAAAAAGTCATGAATTCGCTATGAAACGCATAATTAAATCTACCGATACAAAAAACAATAAGCGCGTACTACAAATCTCGACGGAAAACAGCCCATATTTGGGTAAAAGTGGCATATAATAATTTATTTAGTACGTGGTTAAACTATATCGAATCTCCATGCGTGTACCTACTTGTACACTTAAACTTGAAGAAACACAACTATAAGACTAGTTTAAAACAACAAATCAGTCGCCAATCGCTAAACTGCAACATTAGACAAGTATCTACTGGAAATTAGAAAAGTATATGTCATTACTGTTGATAAAAAAGCACAACTAGCCCAAAAGACAAAAGCGATGATCAATCAGAAACAAAAAAATTTACGCACACAAATTTACGTTCTGTTATTTATTTGAAGCCCAATTTGCGCAAATGAGATTGAGTTTTTATACTTGTATAAACTTAAGTAGTTACTTATTTTTGGTTGCTAGTTTACTATTTATAGGTTTTTTTAACTATTGTTATACAATTTTCCTCTTAAAAAAAGCTAAGTTTACATTTTTAATTTAATCAATAAATATGACTAAAACCGTTGGTGTGATTGGAGCTGGGATAGGAGGTCTTGCACTATCAATTCGACTAGCAAATCAAGGGTTTAAAGTAACCATTTTTGAAAAAAACAGTTACCCCGGGGGTAAATTGAGTGAACTCTATATGAATGGATTTCGATTTGATAAAGGTCCATCTTTATTTACTATGCCCGTGCTAATAGATGAATTAACTAATTTGCAAGGGAGCTCGCATAAATTTGAATACCAGAAATTAAAAGTCATAACTAACTATTTTTATTCGGATGGAACGCAACTAAAAGCATCTGCTAATGTAGAAGAATTTGCAGAGGAAGTACATTTAAAATTAAATGAAAATAAAGAAACTGTTTTAAAACATATAAAGCGCAACGCTTTTTATTTTAAAACTACCGAAGATTTATTTTTAAAACAATCGCTACACCAACTGAAAAATTTCATTAATCTTAAGACAGTAAAAGGCATCTTATTTGCCCCATTCTTGGGTTTATTGAGTACTATGCATAAAAAAAACCAAAAAACTTTTTCGAATCCAAAAACGGTACAACTGTTTAATAGATTTGCAACCTATAACGGTTCTAATCCTTACAAAGCACCTGCCTTAATGAATATGATTTCGCATTTAGAATTTAATCTTGGTGCTTACTTACCTAAAAAAGGTATGAATCAAATTACAAAACATTTGGTCAAACTAGCAGAAGAAGCTAATGTGGAAATTAAATATAATGCAACTGTTGAAACCTTACATGTTGAATCTAATAATAGGATTGCCTCCATTAAAAGTAATGGTGTCAGCTACCCCTTTGATATTGTAGCAAGCGATATAGATATTCATGCACTCTACAAATATTTATTACCAAACTCTTACACCCCTAAAAGGCTGATTCAACAAGAAAAATCTAGTAGTGCCTATGTTTTTTATTGGGGAATAAACAAAGAATTTGCTGCATTAGGACTGCATAATATTTTGTTCAGTGATGATTATAAAAAGGAATTTGATTATTTGTTTTCAAAACAATTTCCAACAGAAGACCCAACTATTTACATCAATATTACTTCAAAATATTGCAAAGATGATGCACCAGAAGGTTGCGAAAACTGGTTTGTAATGGTAAATGTACCGCATAATAAAAGCGAAAGTATAAATTATGCAGCAGCTATTAGAAAGAATGTTGTTGACAAAATCAATATGATGTTGAAAACAGATATCGAAAAATATATTATTAGCGAAAGTATTTTAAATCCAATTGACATAGAAAACCAAACATCTTCTATTGGCGGATCGCTATATGGTAACTCTAGTAACAATAAATTTGCCGCATTTTTACGACATGCTAACTTTTCGTCAAGTATTAAAAATCTGTTTCTTGTAGGAGGAAGCGTGCATCCAGGAGGGGGTATTCCCCTATGCCTTTTTAGCGCAAAAATAGCTAGTCAACTTATAGTAGAACAAGAAATAAAATGAAAAAAACATACAAATCATATTCTTTATATTTCTTAATTCTGGTATATATTTCTGGCTCGATTGGGTTTGTACTCAATCCTTCTTTTTTTAGTCCTTTTACACCTTTTACATTATTACTTACTTGTTTCGTTTTTTTAATTCATAGTCCATTAGCAGACAAAAAATTTATATTTGCATTTTTTTCTATTGCGTTTTTGGGCTTTATTATTGAAGTAGTAGGCGTAAAAACTGGATTAATTTTTGGAAAATATTCGTACGGCAACGGATTAGGTTATAAATTCCTTAATGTTCCGCTAGTCATTTCGATCAATTGGGCAATGCTTATTTTTGCTGGAATCATAGTAGTAAGCCGTATCTTTGCAAACAAAATAACTGTTTTACTTGTGGCTGCTTTACTCGTCACGCTTATTGACTTAATTATTGAGCAAGTGGCACCGAAACTTGATTTTTGGCAATTTGAAGGTGGACTACCAGGTTTGCAAAACTATTTGAGTTGGACTGGCGTTGCCTTTTTTACATCATACTTTTTTTACCCTACAATTATAAAAGGTAATCGTACTGTGTCCTTAGTAATATTGATTTTACAAATTATATTCTTCACCTTTTTATATATATTTATTTAATATGGAAATAATTATTAATTCTAGCATAGTTTTAGTCACTTTTATACTAACAGAATTTTCTGCTTGGGCAAATCACAAATACGTAATGCATGGTTTTATGTGGTATTTTCATGCTGATCATCATAAAAAAGACCATAAAAGTTGGTTCGAACGAAATGATTTATTTTTCATCATTTATGCAGTGCCAAGTTGGTTACTCATCATGTTTGGAATGATGAACCAATATGCCTGGTACACATGGGTGGGTTTTGGTATTTTATCTTATGGTATAGCTTATTTCTTTGTACATGACCTGATAATCCACCAACGCTTCAAAGTATTTACTAAAACTAAAAATGTATTTGTTTTAGCGCTGCGTCGTGCGCACAAAATGCATCACAAAAATACTGGCAAAGAAGGTGGCGAAAGTTTTGGAATGTTAATTATTAAGAAAAAATATATTCAAGCTGCCTCAAAACAGTCTAAAACTCTTTACTCCTAACACAATTGCGTATGAATAAAGATCTTACTCTTTAATTTAAAGTTTTGCGCTTTAGATTTTGTTTATCGCATCGATTATTCATTGCCTTCATATAAAATTAAATTATCAAATGGAACATACAAATGCTCCCAATTGCCCGATTTGTAAAAAGACCGAAAGTTCTTATTATATGTCAACAAATGCATTAATGCATGAGCCAAATAATGAGCTTTATGTTTTTGATGTTTGTAATAATTGCGATACAGTATTTCTAACAAATCCGGTATTGCCTGAAAGATTAGAGGAGTACTACACCGAAAACTACTTACCCTACAGAGGTTCTTTAGCGTGGGGAACCTATTCTTCCTTTGTAGATGATAGTCAAAAAAAGTTAGATTTAAAGCGAGTTAATTTTGTAAAAAAATATCTTAAAAAAAACGATCCTACTCTTAGTGTTTTAGATGTAGGATGTGGCAATCCTAGCTTTCTAGAATTTTTGCAACAAAAATCAAAAGTAAATTGCACCGGTATTGATTTTTCAGATTCGGGTTGGAAAGGTAAAAACTATCCTAACTTAGAACTTAAAAAAGTTTCTATTGAAGATTATGATACTAAGACAGAATTTGATCTAATCACGCTATGGCATTATTTAGAGCACGATTACAATCCGCATCAAACTATTGAAACACTCTATAATTGCCTAAAACAGGGCGGGAAAATAATTATTGAAATACCAGACTATAAAAGCATTAGTGCAAAAATTCAAAAATCATATTGGCAAGGATGGCATAGCCCAAGGCACATGTCATTACTAACTAATAAAAGTTTTTCGCTTTTGTTTCAAAAAGATAAATGGGAAATTAAAACACATTTGAGATACGGCACCCTCGATGCCTTTACCCTATGGTGGCTTAGTCGAATGGAAAAAAAAGGGATAGATTGGTCGGCTAATATGTCTAATAATTTTTGGATGCTTGTTCTTTTAAAAGTGGCAACATCACCTATTTTTATATTTGAGAAACTATTTCCGTTGGGCGTACAAATCTTAGTGGTTGAAAAAAAATAATCTGAATTACAATCATAAACCAATTCAAAATATAACACAAACTCATGAGCCAAATAACCACTTGTACTTTTTTTAAATTGGAAAGTGTTTCCAACAAGCTTTGGGCATTTTCGCAAATGCAATTAGGACACGCTCATTTAAAAAAGATTGAAGGATTAGTGTTCTACAAACTATTAGGTTCAGGCGCTGAAAATGGTTTTAGTTCAAAACCAAACTTTGGTACTTATGCATTATTATGTATTTGGGTGTCAGAAATAGATGCAAATAATTTTTTTGAAAAAAATTCATTTTTTAACAACTATAAATCTAGAAGCTCTGAATCATTCACCGTTTTTGCACATGCAGCAGAAGCCCATGGAAAATGGGACGGAAAGCAACCTTTTATATCTTCTGCCTCTTTGGCTTTAGATAGACCAGTTATGGTTTTAACACGAGCCAGTATTCGGCTTTCAAAATTGATTTCTTTTTGGAAAAAAGTTGGTCAAGTGAGTAAAAGTTTAGAGGGTTATGATGGATTAGCACTATCGATCGGCGTTGGCGAATGGCCTTTAATACAGCAAGCTACAATAAGCATATGGAAAACTCAAGCCGAAATGATTGATTATGCCTATAAAAATGAAAAACACAAAGAGGTCGTTCGTCTTACCAGAAAACTCAAATGGTATAAAGAAGAGATGTTTGCAAGATTTACACCCTATAAATTTTTAGGGCAGTGGAATGGTAAAAATGTTGAAAATTTTTTAGATTTCTAATTGTATTTTTTTCATACTATGATTATAGTAATCAATGATTTTTAAACAATCGCTATTTTCGCAAACTCTTTTTATCGTCTAAATACTGTTTCTAGAGCAGCGGATTTGAACTATTTTCTATTTTTTGTAACTTTTTTGATGATCCATACGTATAACTATTTGTACACTTAAAAACGGAGGACACAAAAACATGAGACAACTTAAAATCACCAAGCAGGTAACTAATCGTGAAACTGCTTCATTAGACAAATATTTACAAGAAATTGGAAAAGTTGACCTTATTACCGCTGACGAAGAAGTAGAATTAGCACAAAAGATTAAAGCTGGGGATCAACAAGCCCTTGAAAAATTAACAAAAGCAAATTTACGTTTCGTTGTTTCGGTAGCAAAACAATACCAAAATCAAGGATTAACACTTCCTGATTTAATTAACGAAGGAAATCTCGGTCTAATTAAAGCGGCTCAACGTTTTGATGAAACACGTGGTTTCAAATTCATCTCCTATGCAGTATGGTGGATTCGTCAATCGATATTACAAGCTTTGGCAGAACAATCTCGTATCGTTCGTTTGCCTTTAAATAAAATTGGTTCTATCAATAAAATCAACAAAATGTATGCCTTATTAGAGCAATCTAACGAGCGTCCACCTTCTGCTGAAGAAATTGCAAAAGAACTAGACATGACTGTAAATGACGTAAAAGAGAGTATGAAAAACTCTGGTCGTCACTTATCAATGGATGCTCCTCTTGTAGAAGGAGAAGATTCTAACCTTTACGATGTATTGCGTTCTGGTGAATCTCCAAACCCAGACAGAGAATTAATCCACGAATCTTTACGTACCGAAATCGAACGCTCATTAGAGACATTGACTCCAAGAGAAGCTGATGTAGTTCGTTTGTACTTTGGACTTGGTGATCAGCACCCAATGACTTTAGAAGAAATTGGAGAGACTTTCGACCTGACTCGTGAGCGTGTGCGTCAAATTAAGGAAAAAGCAATCCGCAGATTGAAACACACTTCTAGAAGCAAAATACTAAAAACCTACTTAGGTTAATTCACAATACTCCCCAATTAAAATTTTAAAATAATTTATTCGTTTAAATATTAAATATTTTAATTCAAAATGAACAACAGTTTGATTGACTGTTCGTTTTTTGATTGATGATTGAAACTCCGGCTGATTACCGGAGTTTTATTTTTTAACCTGCATTCATTGCAGCATTTTTCCTCCCTTCTTACTTTCGTGGCTTAACCCTTCGAAAAAACTTCGGGTCGGGCTTTCATTCTCCATCTTTTCCTGTTTAAAGAAAAAAGTAAAAGGATTTCTACTGCAATCTCTTACGTAGTTTCACGATATAAACAACTCCCGATTTCTACCATCAAAAAATCTTTCTAGTTCGTTTTAAATAGCCTAATTTTGCAGAAACAACAACACTCTTAAGACGCACTACAGTGTGTCTCAACACAACAAATACAAAATGAAGAATACACTTATTGCACCATCAGTATTAGCGGCAGATTTTGGAAATCTACAACGGGACATCGAAATGATCAACGCAAGTGAAGCCGACTGGTTTCACATTGACATCATGGACGGCGTTTTTGTACCAAACATCTCTTATGGAATGCCTGTTTTAGAAGCTATCAACAAACATGCAAAAAAAACAATAGACGTACACTTGATGATCGTAGATCCAGACCGTTATATCAAAACTTTTGCTGAATTAGGCGCTAACATTCTTAGCGTACACTACGAGGCTTGTACCCACCTGCACAGAACACTACAAGCGATCAAAGCTGAAGGAATGAAAGCTGGAGTAGCAATCAACCCCCATACTAATATTGACCTATTAGAAGACGTTATCAATGACATAGACCTAGTTTGCGTCATGAGTGTAAATCCAGGTTTTGGAGGACAATCTTTTATCGAAAATACCTATGCAAAAGTTCAAAAATTAAAAGCTTTAATCACCCGAACGGGAGCTACAACACTTATAGAAGTGGATGGTGGAGTTACTAATAAAAATGCGAAGCAACTAGTAGAAGCGGGAGCAAACGTCCTAGTAGCAGGAAGCTATGTCTTTAAGGCGGCAAACCCAACTGACACAATTGCTGATTTGAAAAAATTGACAGCCATTTAAAAAATGACACCCCTTTTACAAAACAAGAGAAGTCCCGTACTAAAAGTTTAGTACGGGACTTTCTTTTATATTTCATAGTTGTATTGCTCGAGCAAATAGCGAATTAGGTCTGTTGTAGTCACAATCCCGACCAAAACTTCATTTTTACAAACAGGCAAAGCATGAAACTCATTTTTAGCTAAAATTTCAGCGGCTTCTTTTATAGTGGTTTCTAAAGAAATCACTACTATATCTTTCGCCATTACCTGACTTACGGTAAACATATTAAACACAATAGATTCCACATTCTCTGACTCATCATCAACCGCATCTGCATAGGAAACTCTCAACAAATCAGTGTAACTAAGTAACCCCACGATCTTGTGCTCATTAACGACCGGAATATGTCTGATTTTGTGCTTTTTGAATAAGGCTTCAGCTTTGCTTAAATCATCTGAAAGGTTTAACTTAATTATATTTTTGGTCATAATTATAGAGACCGGTACATTCTGTTTCATGACTATCAATTATTAAGTTATAAAATTAAGCTGCCCTAAGGATACTAAAGAGCAATTATCAAGTGAGGATCTTGCTGTTCAATACAAGCAGTATTTCGGAAATTGCCAATAACTAAAATTACAACAATTTTCATAATAAAAAAACGAGCTGATAAAATTAGTTTACTTTTCCTGTTCACAATTCATCAAAATGATATTCTAAATAACAATCGAGATTCCTACTCTTATAAAATAAACAACTAATCGTAAATAACACTATCAAACCTACGAATATGCTCAACAAGTACAGCTTACACTTCATCAAGTGCTTACAAACTCACTTCCTATACTTACGAATCAGATTTCTAATAAAATAAAAAAGCGCTCACCAGTACTATTATATTTTCAAAATAAACACACTACTAAATGAGGACAACCACAAGGTAATTCTACAAACGAGCTTTACTTTTACACAAAAATTACATTTAAAAATGAAAACAAGATTGATTTTATTGCTGTTAATTTCCACTGGTTAAAACAGCTATGGCAAATGTGCTTACACAAAAGTTCTGGAGATTAGTTCACAAGACAAACAAGCATATGTGGACAGAGGGTATTGTAAAAGCCAATTAGGAAAAGACAAAATTGCCATTGCTGACTTTAACAAAGCAATTATGATAAGCCCAGATGATGCCGATGCATTTTACTATGAGTTCTTTCCAACATTAAATTAGAGCAAAAAACTAACGACTGCCTGGATTTAAATAAAGCTCAAAAACTAAGAAACCTTGAAGCATTACCATCCATTACATCAAATTGTGATTAAAGCAGCAAAAACTTAAAAACACTTTTCGATACAGGAACGTTTTTCAGCTATTTTTCTTCTAAAATTAATAGTGCTAAAAACGTTTCTATATTGATTTACGAAAACAAATCTTCATCCTTGAAATTTATCATATCTCTAACATTACCATAAAGCTCCGGAAACTCATTCTTAAAAACTTGAGGTGTCTCAAAAAAATGCTCTAAAATCACTGCCAAAAATTCCACCTGATTCGTAAAGGCATAAATCCTAAAATAATTGGATGCAACAAGTTGATCCAATATGTTGGGCTGGACTAAATATTCTTGTACTTTGACATAGGTGCTCGAAAAAATGACACTGCTTTGGTCCCTGCCCTTCAATCCATGAAAATACAAAGCGTGGGCGAATTCATGCAGACCAAGATTACGATTATCACTGTCAAAACGATATCCCTGTTCAAAATCCTTCCACGAGAAAACCAAAGCTTTCACTCCCGGATTAAACTCCCCTTTATGATACTCTTGATTAATCGTGGAAAAATAAGGTTCCGGATAAATGATAATTTTATCAAAAACATCAATCAGGTAGTGTCGCATCCCAAAAGTCAACATTACATAAGTGGCAGCAATCAACACTTTACTCTGATCAGTAACGACAAAGCTTCCTCTACCAAAAAATTTATATTTTGCCATAAAAGCAGACATACGATGTTCAAAAAACCGTTTCCTCTTTGCAGACAACTTTTGGTAAAAAACATATTCCTTTCTTAGAATATCTCGTTGTATGGGACTAAGGTTTCGCTTAAAAGGATACCAATGAATATAAAACGGTTTATTGAACACAAACACATACAGCGGTTCAATAGTGAGCCTAAAAACAAAGAGCGCCAGAACACTTACGAAAAATCCAATTAGAAAAATTTGAAATGCATCCATCTTTACTATGACTTGACTACTATTGAGTTGATTGTCTTTTAAAACTATGGCTTTAAAACAAGGAAGCAACAAAATGGCAATACTTATTTTGTCATTTTATTGCTTCTATTTAATTAGCCGCGCAAGTGTTACAGCCTACAACCTTGAATAAACAATCACGTACTTTTGATGACCTTGCAAAAACCCTATAAAAATAACTATAAATTTTAACAAAAATTAATACTTGACAAGTTTTTTAATTACAACCTACTACTAGAATGACAACGAATGAAACAGAACTAAATATTAAGTCGGTTTGGCAACGGTTTGGCAAGTTTGAGAATAGAATTATAAAAATCATTACATTCCTGTAGTTCAAAAAATGGCAAAAGTAAATTTCAGATGAAGAAGTAAGGCGAATAAAAACGTTTCGATTAAGGTTTATTAATCAATAGAACGTGGAACTGTTATTGAGATAAACACCGATTTTACAAACCTTGAACAACTTAAAGAATTTAAGATAGCGAACCCACAATTAAAAAAGAACCTTTTACTAACACCTGAAACACTAAACAACGCGCGAAACTGGACTTTAATCGGTTGTAAAAATTGGATAATGTAGTGAGGATTTACTAAGATAAATACTGAAAACATTCGATATAAGTGCGGGAATATTTATTTATATATAATTCAACAGAAAACAAATAAAAGTATAACCATTGGAATAACTGCCCCTCAAGTTATTGGTGTAATAGAAAATGATTTACCCAAAGAGATACCCCTCCAAAAACTAAACAATTATGTAAAAGTTATTTGTAAACTGACTGGTATAAGCGAGATTGTAAAAGAAACAAAACTAAATACCATAACCAACCGCAAGGAATTAGGCAAATACCCAAAATATGAACTAATTGCAAGTCATTGTGTTAGACGTTCCTTTGCCTCAAATTACTACAAAAAGATACCAACCGCCGTACTAATTGAAATAACAGGACACAATAAAGAATCATTATTTTTAACCTAGATAAACAAAGATACCCTCAACAAAGCAAAAGAGTTGCTTTTAAAACGATTTGAAGATGTTATGCAGTTTGACTATACAATCGTAAAAAAATGCCTTAAAAGAAACGAGGTGGGCAAACTTGAAGTGTATTCAAACCCTCGTTACTGGATTGAAGATTTACAACCAAATCACAGACATAGCCCAAAGGAACATTTAAGAAAATAACTTTATACAATTTAAACACACCAACAAATAAGATTTGATATAATTAAAAAGTGTGTAATGAATAACTATTCTAATATACTGTTAAACACTACTCCAATTGACCCTCTAATTATATTGTCAAAACACGTAGTATTAACAAATAATAATATCAATATAAAACAACAAAATCGTACAAATCGGACACCTTAAAAAGAGGAATTATTGAAGCAAAAACCACACTTTGTCAGGTAACAGGTTTTAATATATCAATACAAAAAAATAGTAGTGTTTTATTGAGTCATACAGGGTTAAAATGCACACGCAAATTCCTCTGGAGTAATACAACTCTTATGAACCCTTTCTCACCGAAAACGAACTACTGATTGCATTATTTGAACTAACAAAACCACTGCTGGCACAATCCTCTATCCATAAATATATATTTATTATTTTGATTCTTCGAAAAGGGGGTTTTACAGTAAATCTATCCGATGTAGTTCCTCAAATTTAACTCATCCGTATTATACTTTAACTAAAAAGTCATTAATATGGACGACTTAATTTTATTACAGATTTTTAAAAACCAATAGTTATTTAATGACGTACTGATTAAGAAACATTCGCAAAAAGCAAAAGAACGTATTTAACGAAACAACCGATTTACCCAGATTTTGAAACGAAAAAAACGATCGCACACAACATTAAAACCATAAAGAACCCGAAATGAACAGAGCAAAAAAAATGAAACTAGAAAAAAAATTAAAATATCTGTATAAAGTAATTGGCACTTCTATTGGGGGAACTGTTGGATGTTTTATTGGTTATCATTTGGCCCAACTTTCAAGTACTGGAGCTCACGATAATGTCTCAACTCTATCTTTTTTTCTATCCCTATTTGGTATTTCAATAGGGTGTATTTCTGGACTTGCTGTGACAACATCGATAGGCAATGAGAATATTCGTAGATAAAAAGACTAAAGAAAAAACACCAGTATCATCTACTTTGGTGAGCTTTTAATCTAATACTCAAAAAACTGAATTTATATCTAAGCTAAAAAAGATGTAACAATACTATCTCAGATAATTACCTGTTTTAATATTCCACAGACATACGAACTGGCGTTAACATTAACAAACTACAAAAGGAATTTAAAAGATAGTGGAATAATCAATCTTTTAAATAAAAATTGACCCAACACGCGCGCGCGAAAAACCTAAAACCACCCTATTCTATCTGCAATATAATATTTCACACTAATTCAACTCAAAAAGAACGAACGAAGATCAATTTTATTGACGGAAAAACCACACTTTGTCAAGTAACTGGTTTTAACATTTCAATGCATGAAGATAGTAGTGTTTTATTAAGTCAAACAGGTTTAAAATACTAACTCAAATTTAACCTGCATTAATTGAGCTTTTATGAACAGTTGTTCGCTGTAAGCATACTGTTGATTAGTTTATTTGAACTTACGAACCACTGGTGACATGATTTTTTATCTATAAATATATCTTTACTATGTTGATCTAATGACAAGGTGTTTTGTATTGTAAATCTATCCCATATAGTTAGTCGACTTAAACTTATCAGTATTAATTTTTAACTAGAACGTCTTTCATTTTAGGTTACAAATTATATTAAACAATTTTACAGAGCAACAATTATTTAATGACCTATTGATTGAAAAGTATTAGCGAAAATCAAAAGAGCGCATTTAACTAAACAATGAATTAACTCAGATTTTGGAGCACAAATAAAAAAGATTACACAAAATACCCCAACCAAAAAATGTAATCAAAAATTAAATAAATCAAACCTACAAAAAAAAAAAAATGAAAAACATTTTGTTCTTTACCCTGTTCTTTACCACATTTACTTCTTTTTCACAAGAAAAAACAATGAATAGTCTTGGAAAAGCAAAAATAGGAATGTCGATTATAGACTTTAATACAACTTTTAGAACCACCATAAATAACACTAAATATAGTATAAAAGTATTGGCATCCCATTTAAAAATAACTGATAACATAGTAATTAAGAATGTAACTTATGGATTCCAAAAACGAAAATTAACATTTATAAAGTGTGACTACGATAAGTTTTTATTCGATGGTTTAAACCAAATTTATGGGTTAAAAAATATAAGAAAAACAAAATCAAATGAGACCTTTTTTGAATTCGAGACAAGATCTCCTAAAATTACTAGTGTTGGACTTTTAAATAAAGAACTAATTGTATTTGACAATGCTATACGTAAGAACAAAAATTTACGGGAATATGCAAATGCATCTATGAAAGAAGTAGATAGTCATCGAACCTATAAAGATTTATAAATAAGTAAAACCTCCTATCTGTACAAAATCATTAATGAATACTTTTTTAATTGATAGATACCTTTTTTACAGCTCTTATAAAGTAAAATGAATTGGCTATGAATCTTTCTTAATCATCAAGTTTAAACATGAATTTACATTGATAATCATTTCCGACTATCTGACTCAACTATAATAGGAAATCAATACGCGCGCACAGAATTATTTGAATTGTATTGAATATAGTACTACCTGTTATGCACATAACTAATGGATAACGATTTTTTTCGATTATCCGACCAATACGTGCGCGTAGAATCATTAATGATTTTTTTGATTATTTAAACACGACCACGAAGCAATGATTAAAGGACATGAAAACGTTAAAAAACCTAACCAATGAGCAAGGACGAACAATTAAAAGCAGGCTTAGCGATAATGATACTATTTGTATTTAGCTGCCTAATCGGATTACTAACAATAATATTTTTAACACAAAATAAATAGACGGTACGCGTGTACAGAATTAATTGATTGATATTGAATATATCCCTATCTGACGCGCGTGTAAAAGTTAATTTTAGTATAAAGTAGGGTGAAATAGACAAATCACCAAGGAATATTTAATTAATTAATCTTTTTTACTTTCTGATTAATCAAGTTTTTTCAAATCAATTCAAAAGACTCAATATAAATTTAATCAATTAATATTTTAATTAATTCTGTGAATTTAAAAAATACTAAGTTGACAGGTCAAGGATATTAAATAAACGTCGTACAAGCGATTTGGGTAATTGGCTTAATAAAAATGTGTTTTTATTTTATAAATTAATTTAGGGTATTCTATTCTTTCTCCTTTTATATCTTAATCTAATCAAGGTATTTATCTAAACGCATCCCTTGTTTGAAAGTCTGTTTGTAAAGTGTTTTATTTGTCCTCATACCATAGTACACCTCACAGTATAAGTCATTAATCGAATACAGGTTAATGGCTATATTATCTTTGATATGCGTATCTACGTGAACGCTTAAAGACCAAACCGTATTGTATCGTTAAACCTCTGAAAGTATTAAAAATTCATAGAGGTTCATTAATTACGGTCTTTAAATTGTTTTGTAAAGTTACCCTACTTAATCTCCCAAGGAAACAATAAAGTAAAGACACAATTTACGATGTTATAATTAGATTTTTTTCATTCTTAAAACCTACTGGATTAGTTGCTTACTATAATTTGGCTTTTGGGTCTTTAACCAATAAAAAACTACTTAAAATACTTAATAATTAAAAATATATATTAATGATCTAAAAAAATTAGTAAGATTTATTACCTTATTTATATTAATGCTCTATAAATTTGCAGCCTAACAATCAACTAATTAACATGAAAACAATTATTTTATCCCTTTTACTGCTTACATCATTAAATTTACTTGCTCAAGAAAACTATTGGACAGATTACGCCTTTAATGTAGAAGTAGAAGATGAAGAAATTGTCACTAAACTTACCAATGACTATTTCAGTTCGCCAAATTCCAAAGCAGAGGGAGTAACAGTTTTTTTATTTGAAAACCATTTTAAGGATAGCTCAAATAATCCTTCGCATACTATAGTTTTTACAGGAACGTTAGATGCTATGGGTAAGCAATATTCTCAGGGAGATAATTTAAGTTGGGATTTATTCCTCACTAAATTAAACAGATACACCAAAAGTTACTCGTCAGCTGCCGGAAGAAGTCTAATTTCTTTTGGAGTAGCTGGAAGCTACCCAGTTCAAAATGTTTATATTCTCAAAGTAAAAAATGGTCCAAAGTTTGCATCGGCTTGGGAAAACTACAACACAAAGGCTAACCCTGAAGACAGGAAAGTTTCATTTGGACAGTTTAATCTAGGTAGAAGTACAAATGGCGAAACGCACTATGTATTATCTGAAGTTAACTCTTTTAAAGATGCCTTTAGAATGGGGGAATTTAGGGACCGAATTTCGTCAGCTAAAAATACTGCTTGGAATAAATTTCTTGAAGAGTTTGATGGTAATGCCGCAATGGTAAGAACCTTTACAAGAACTGTGATTGGTAAATGGTAAATTAATCTCACCAACTTAAATCAACTAAACCTCCTTCTTGGAGGTTTTTCATATCATAGTAACATATTAGTAATCAGATATTTGGTAATTATGTCAAACCTTAATGTATTTCAATCTTATCAAAACACCTATCTAACCGAGTCCCTTGTTTAAAACTCTGTTTGTGTAGGATTTTATTTGTCGTCGTATCATAATATCATACAGTAGTTCGATATAGTTTTCTAAAGTAGACTTTAACAGTTGGTTAAAAACTCAGGCAAAACAAACTATCTTAGGTATTTATCAATTTTAATATTCCACAGACCAACTAGCTGTTGCTGTCACATTAATAAACCAGAATTTAATAAATAGTTGAACTCAAAATTTTTCAATTAAAATTGACCATTTACGAGCGAGTAGAATCACTACTACTTTTAAATAAACATTTGACTATCAATTACACCTACAATGTAGGTAATTAATTTATCCAAAATCATGTTTTGAGTTTCAAGACATTTATATAAATAGTTGATACCAAATTTTTTTGGCTAATATATTATAATATGACATTATAATTTAAAAAACGGTTTCCATTGCCAATCTTGAATCACCTATTCCAAATAATTGCTCTAGAAAAGAGATGATTTGTGATTTAAAAAAATATTATAGTACAATAAAACCATACATAATGATTATAAATAAATGACTGATAATACATTGGGATTTAATAAAATATTTATTTCTTAATCGTGCCTACGTTATTAACTATGTACAAAAAAACCCGAAGTTTATGTAGTTTTAATTAATTATTAATGTGATGTATAGTTTCGAATTAAGAAATAGTAAATTAAAAAATAAAATAAAACAAGAAAAATGCAATCAACATTCCAAAAAAACGAAAGAATATACTCATTAGACTCTTTACGAGCTATATTGATGCTAATGGGAATAGTCTTTCATACTACATTAACATACCAAGTAGAGTTTCCTGAAGGCTGGGATTTACAGGATCCCATGGGGGGGCATATATTTAATGATTTTGTAACGGATCTAGTTCATGCTTTTAGGATGCAGCATTTCTTTTTAATAGCAGGCTTTTTCGGGGCGATGCTATTTTATGATAGGGGGCCTCGATCAATCATTAAAAACAGATTTTCAAGACTAGTATTGCCTTTTGCAGTATTTATTTTGCTTCTTTATCCTACGGTTAATTTTGCATTTAATTATACCGAACTTGCATTCAGTACCAGTGGCAGCTCATTGGAATCTACTTTAATTAAGTTTTCCTTTCCTGAGAGTTTCATTCCAAGAACTACAAAACACTTGTGGTTTTTATACTATTTAATTTTATTTACATCAGTTTCGATATTTTTAGGGTTAATATTTAAAAGATTACCTTTTTTGTCAAGTAACATTTCAAAGGCCTTTAGTTGGCTTATGCATCAAACCAAATATCGAGTATTAATATTAAGTGGAATAACATTTCTAATATATTTTTTTATCGAACCTGAAGCAATAGAGAACTCGTTTTTTTATTTTATTCCAGACGTAAGTGTTTTTATTTTTTATTTCTTCTTCTATTTAGTTGGATGGATTTTATTTAAATCAAAGCACCTTCTAAATACAATGATGCGTTTAGATTGGGTTTTAGCTATTTTAGGACTTATTTTATTTTCAGTCCACTTTTTTATGGCGGAATCAATTAACGTAGAAATACCTTTGAAACTAATTATTAAATCGATGACAACCTGGTTATTTATTTTCGGTATTACAGGTTTGTTTATTCGCTATGGTAGCAATTTCTCATCAAGAATGAGATATATATCAGATGCGTCGTATTGGGTCTATTTGCTTCATTTGCCTCTAACAATCTTAATACCAGGGCTTATCGCAGATTGGCCATTGCATGCAATAGTAAAATTCTTGATCGTAGTACTTTCCACATCTATTATTTGTTTTGTTAGCTATCATTATCTAGTTAGAGGGACTTTCATAGGTCAATTTTTAAATGGAAAAAAATATAGTAGGATATCAACTGTTTTAAGAAAAGAAGAGGAATTATCTAACTTAAAACCGGTTTTAAATAACTAACAACAAATTATGAAACCAATCACTAAAAATAGAATTGAATCCATCGACATATTAAGGGGCGTTATAATGGTAATTATGGCATTAGACCATGTTAGAGATTATTTTCATTTTAGTTCGTTCTTAGCCGCCGACCCATCAGCTATAGAAACTACGACGCCATTGTTGTTTTTCACCCGGTTCATTACTCATTATTGCGCTCCTATTTTCGTGTTTTTAGCGGGTACTTCCGCTTTTCTCTTTGGCAGTAATAAGGAGAAACCAGTGCTTTTCAAATTTCTTTTTACTCGAGGTCTTTGGCTCATTTTTCTTGAAATATTTGTTAACACTTTTATTTGGACCTTCAATATTAATTACAGTTTTCTTATATTCCAGGTGATTTGGGCAATAGGTTTTAGCATGATATGCTTGTCGTTTTTAATCTTCCTTCCGAAAAAAGTCATTTTTATTTTAGGAATTGTTTTAATTGCTGGTCACAATGCCCTAGATGGTATTCTGATGCAGGGTCAAGGTGTTCAGTCGATAATTTGGTACTTCTTACATCAGAAGAATGCACTTGTCTATGATTCATCAACTATCTTTATAGGTTATCCTGTTATCCCCTGGATTGGACTGATGGCATTAGGTTATTTATTTGGAACCTTCTATCAAAAAGATTTTGATACCATTATTCGTCATAAATGGCTTTTAAGATTAGGTTTAGGATCTATAACTTTGTTCTTTATGTTAAGAGGCATCAATATTTATGGTGATTTAGTACCATGGACTATGCAAGACACTACTTCAAAAACAGTATTTTCCTTTTTTAGTGTCACTAAATACCCCCCTTCTCTGTTATATCTTTGTATTACGCTTGGTCCAGCCATGTTATTTTTATATGCTTTAGAAACTACAAAAAATAAATTGACTAATTTCTTTTTAGTCTTTGGAAGAGTACCACTATTCTATTACTTTCTCCATGTTTTAGTAATTCACTCTTTTGCTATTATTGGCATCTTAATTTTTGGTGGCAAATGGCAGGATATGATTTTTACCGCTGACGGGCCTAGTCAAAATCTTTTAGCTTATGGGTATTCATTAGCTGTCGTTTACCTTGTTTGGATTGGAGTTGTTTTATTCCTCTATCCTTTTTGTAAGAAATATATGAAATATAAAGCAAACAACAAGGATAAATGGTGGTTGAGTTATTTATAAAAGTTACGAGTTATATTCTTAAAACAAAAGTTATGCTTTTGAGATTTGGCTAAATTTTCATTTATTTAAAACAAGTTCCTAGTCCAACAAATAGTAATAATAAGTAAATATGAAGTTCATAAGAATATTTTTGATATTCCAAGTAGTCCTTTTATGCTATACAATTAATCTGAATGCTCAAACGCTAGACAAAATTACATCAGAAAAATCAACAATCGCTCCTAGATTACCGTATTTAACCTATCAAAAAGAGAATTTATTTCCAGGTAATGGGAGTTTGTTACGGGCAGAAGACGGAGTTGCTTTGGAAGATGGACGTGTAATCGTAGTTGACCAAGCTAAAGGGCTTCGGTTAATAGAGAAAGATGGTTCTAATCGCCCTTTTGGCAATTTCTCTGATGCAGGCTTTAGTCTTGATTCACCTGAAAACACTACAGCGCCAAATGGAATAAATTTAGAACCCGATGGGAAACATCTTTTAATGTGTGATGTGGCAAGTGGGAAAATTTATCGAACAAATATAACCTCTGAAAAGGTAGAATTAATTTACGATCATCCGTACGGAGTAAATTCTATTTATCGTGACAAAACAGGAGCAATATGGTTTACACAATCTATGAAAAATACAACTTTGGAAGAACTGTGGGACCCAATAAAAAACTTGTTACCAAATGGAGCTGTTTATAGAATGGCAGACTTAAATAGTATTCCAATTAAAATTGCAGAGGGTCTTGTTTGCGCTAATGGAATTATAATGGATAAGGCCGAAAAACAACTTTTTGTTGCAGAAACGGGAAGACACAAAGTGCATGCGTTTGACGTTGATTCCAGTAGCGGAAAAACGAAATACTCAGGAGTTGTTGCTAGCGTTCAATACCCTGACAACATTCTTATTGACAATGAAGGAAGGTTAATTGTCGCCTTAGTTTTAAATTATCAGGTCGTAGCAGTCGATTTAGAAAATCATTCTCAACACAACATTTTTGATGGTTCTACGAAAGAAAATCTAGAAGTTTCATCAGATTACAAGAGTCTACTTCCGGGATTTCTTACAGGGATGTTTTTTTCTGTAGATGGTAAAACGTTATACATCTCAAACTTAGGCAATGACCTTTTGAAATATGACTTTAAATAACAACCAATTTCAATTGTTCATCGAGATGATTAGAAACAAATAATTAGGAAGTATTTTTCAAAATATCTGTGCATTTTTTGTCAAACCTAATTTATTAATAGTTATTGTAAAGACCTAAAAAAAGTAAACACAACATTGCTTTACAGCAGCAATAATAAATGATATTAAAAATAAAAAAGACATGAATATTTTAAAACCAATAAAACTTGTAGTAGCTACGATTCCAATCCTCATTTTTAGTACTATGGCATTTAGTCAAAAATTAGAACCAAAAGAAAGAATAACAGAACCAGACCATACAATTACTTCTGATATAATGGGAAAAGAGTATCAATTGTACATTTCTTTTCCTAAAAATTATTCGACAAAAGACAGTATTTCTTATCCAGTATTATATGTTTTGGATGGTGAATTTTTCTATCCCATAATCAGAGGAACAAGGGCACTATTGGATGTGGAAAAGGAGACAATAGGCGTTATAATTGTGGGTATTAGCGCTTCAAATTTTTATATTGGTAGACATTATGATTATACGACATCTTTCGATATTGCTGAAAATGAAAAAATGGAAAAAGAATATGGTGAACCCAAAGGAACCTATAAATCTGGAGGAGCAGATAAATTTCTTGAATGCCTTAAAACCGAAATAATCCCATTCGTAGATAAGAATTACAAAACTAATTCTGATAGAGGTATTGCAGGGAGCTCCTTGGGAGGCTTGTTTACCGCTTATTGTTTGGTGAATTCAGATGGGTATTTTACTCGTTTTGGCCTTGGTAGCCCGTCGCTTATTTGGTGAAATGAGGGATTTTTAAACCAAGCCGTTACTCAATTCACTAAAAACAAGACTTGGGATTTACCACAAACTAAAGTTTATATTTCTGTCGGAGACAATGAATCAAATGTGAATCAAATGCCACCGATGATAAAGTTCAGCAAGTATCTAGAGCACAGTAATTACTCTAATATTAAATTGAAATGGCAAATTTTTCACGAAGAAACACATTTATCTGTGTGGCCCGCTCACATAAGTAAGACTATATCTTTTTTGTATGGTAAAAAATAGTGAATGATTAACTAAAATTTAAAACCCCTCGGAATTCAAAAAAAATTCCAAGAACTATCAAATTAATAAATACCAACAACAAATAACCCACTAAAAGAGCATCCTAAACAGAAGCTCTTTTTTAATATTTTAATGTTATCAAGGTATTTATCTAACCGAGTCCCTTGTTTGAAACTCTGTTTGTAGAAGATTTTATTTGTCTTCATATCATAATACACCTCACAGTAAAAGTCATTGATTACATACAGGTTAATCGCTATATTATCTTTGATATGCGTATCTATGTGAACACCCAAAGACCAAACTGTATTGTATTGCGCAGCATCTGTAAGTCTTAAAAATTCATACAGTTTCAGTTCATTAATACTTCAAATATAATAAACTTATTTTATTCTAAAAATCACTAATAGTGGGTATTGTTACGTTAATTTTTTTGAATTAATATTGCAAGAAAATTAGTTAATAAGGAGAAAATGAAGTCAGAAAGTATTAATAGTCAAAATTCCATAAACCCTACTTCCAAAAATAATGAAGAGCGCTATAGAATTATCGAAAAAGGAAGTTTTATAATTTTAGCAGTATTTATAATTTCGTTTTTATATTCACTTGGGATTTTACCTAGATATTGTCATACTAAAGGTTTTAAATCTATTACTTCATCACTAATCGTTAGTTCAGTTTTTACGTGTATAGTAGGTTTCTTAATCGGCAAATATCTTACTCATCAATCAAAGACCTAACTACAAAGGGAACTTAACAAATAATTGAACTCAAACTTTTTCAATTAAAATTGACTCAGTACGCGCGTAGAATTATTAATAATTTTAAATAAATAGTTGCCTATCGGTTACACGTACAACGTTCGTAATTAATAAAACCTGTACAGTACGCGCGTAAGGTAATAATAAAAGTTTGGTGCTATTTGTTAAGGGGGAGTCGACAAACAGTACGCCAGAAGAATTATTAATGATTTTTTTTGATTATTTGACTATCTGTTACGAGTGTATAGAATCAATTAATTGATTTATATTGATTATATCCCTATCTGACGCGAGTGTAAAAATTAATTTTAGTCTAAAGTAGACCACAGTAGACAAATCAGATAGCAATATTTAATTAATTAATCTTTTTTAATTATCTAACTATCTGTTAAACCACTGAAAACATTAATATTAATTACTTTTTTAATGTTTGATTAATCAGTTTTTTTCAAATCTATTCTAAAATAGAACGAATTAGAATAGAATCAATAAATTTATTTATTCAGCTAACTGATTTATACTGAAAAAAGAGAGGTTTTCAATAATACTGACTAAATGCTGACTAAGTTAATTTAACAAAAAACGCAACCTCTTATAAACAAAGAGATTGCATTTCAAAAAGTGGCCGCGACAGGGTTCGAACCTGCAACCCTCAGAGTCGAAATCTGATATTCTATCCAGTTGAACTACGCAGCCTAAAGATTGCTGATTTTGGATTAACGATTATTGATTTTAGATTTAAAACCTTTGAACCTATTTATCCAAATTCAGCAATCAATATATTTTATTTTAAACCAATAGCTTTTTAACTATTGAAGAAATCGTTTTTCCTTCGGCTGTTCCGCCCAGTTGCGCTGCCGCTAAGCCCATCACTTTACCCATGGAGGCTATACCACTTGCTCCAGTTTCAGCAATGATTTTTGCAATCACAGCTTCTACTTCTGCTTCGCTTAATTGAGCAGGCAGGAATTTTTCAATAACTGCGATTTGCGCCAATTCCGGTTCTGCTAAATCCATACGGTTTTGCTCCGTAAAAATTTTAGCACTGTCTTTACGAGTTTTTACCAATTTTTGAAGCAATTTAATTTCGTCTGCCGCGGAGATTTCCTCTTTTGAACCTGAAGCTGTCTGAGCTAAAAGAATTTCAGCTTTAATCGCTCTTAACGACTCTAAAGCTACTGTATCTTTAGCTCTCATAGCCGCTTTAATCTCGTCCATGATCTGTATTGATAAACTCATTTTTGTTTCTATTTGATTAAGCAATGCTGCTTAGTTTAATTATTAGTGCTTTGTGAAAAGGATTCTTTTTTGCTCCTGATGGTAGTAAAAAGCCTTTTATGAGAAATTGTATTTTTTCTTGAACTTAAAAAGCGACCGAAGGAAGCTCTTTTAAGGACTTTAAAAAAGCATTTTCGAGAAAAGGCTTGAAACGACAGCTGCATTTAGGCCCAAAAAATAAAATCCTCGCATTACTTGCGCGAAGATAAAACAAATAACCCGAAAATTAAATTCAATTTTCGGGTTATATCATTTTGGTCTGTATTACTTAATCTACATTGTCATGCAAAAAAGAGTTGTTAGAACGCAACTGTAAATCATTGTTACTATCTGTCCCAACGGAGATTCTCGAATTTGTATTATTTGACTGTGCATTTGATATGTCTATTCCTAATCTTTTATAGGCAGGCTCTCTTTCGTACTCATCAATTTTAGAAACATTATTATGAAACTTGTAATTGAATTCTTTTAGTTTCTTTCTTCTCTCATCAGCTCTAAGCTTCAAAGTTTCTTCAATTGTCATTTCCATGGGAGAGATTTCCTCGAATCTTGAAGGAGCATCTGTTGCTGTATCAACTTGTTTCATCGTGATGTTTAGCTCGGCAGGAACAACCTCTTGAGCTACTTTTGCAACTGGTTTAGAACTTCTGAAATCATCGTCCACCTCCATATACTCTTCAAGAGAATATTTGATAATACCTTTGTCGACCACTTCAGTCACGGGAACAAATTCAACGGGTTGGTTCACCTTGATATCACGTGCCTCGTTAGTCAATTCAGCAAATACTTTATTCTCTTCCACTTTTTGTGTAGGTTCTGGTTTGCGTATCGGCAAATCAAAAGAAAAAGAAGTTTGTTCTTGTCTCTCTGTCGCTTTAGGCTGTTGTACTTCTTTTACTTCTGCAGCTTTTGGAGAAGTAAAGGTGAAATCAACATCCTTAACAGGAGAAACGATTTCGAAAGAAACGTCTAAGTTCTTAATAAACTCCGACATCGCCATCAACTCTTCGTTTCCTGCAACAGGAACTACAGCTTCTGCAGTCACATTGTCTTCCACTAAATCAAAAACGACTCTTTCTTCAGAATCAGCAACCGCTTTCTCTGCATTCAAATCGAATGCCTGCACTGTGTTTTGCGATAGATTGTGAACACTTCTTTGCTCATCTTCTAACGTATGAATTATTTTTTTTGGCTCTGTATTTACAATTCCATTTTGTTGTTCAATATCAAATCCCGTTGCAATAATAGTTACTGCAATGGCATCACCCAATGTTTCGTCTTCACCAACACCCATAATAATATTGGCATTGTGACCCGCTTCATTTTGAATATGGTCATTAATTTCCCCTATTTCATCTAAAGTGATTTCATTAGAACCTGAAACGATGAGCAACAATACGTTTTTAGCACCAGTGATTTTATTATCATTTAGTAAAGGAGAATCTAAAGCAGACACTATTGCTTCTTTAGCTCTGTTTTCACCTTCAGCGACAGCTGATCCCATTATCGCAGTTCCGCTATTAGACAAAACTGTCTTAGCATCTCTTAAATCGATATTTTGAGTATAGTGATGTGTTATTACTTCTGCAATTCCTCTGGACGCAGTAGCCAAAACTTCATCTGCTTTTGAAAACCCAGCTTTGAAACCAAGATTTCCGTAAACTTCTCTTAATTTATTGTTATTGATAACAATTAAAGAATCTACCTGTTTGCGTAGTTTTTCGATTCCTATTTTAGCTTGCTCTTGACGAACTTTACCCTCAAATAAGAAAGGAAGTGTTACAATACCCACAGTAAGAATTTCTCTTTCTTTTGCCAGCTGTGCTATTACTGGCGCAGCACCTGTACCGGTACCCCCACCCATTCCTGCAGTGATGAAAACCATCTTAGTATTGCGATCCAACATCTTTTCGATTTCGGCAATACTTTCTATAGCAGATTGTTGTCCTACATCTGGATTTGCTCCAGCTCCTAGTCCCTCTGTTAAGTTCACACCAAGCTGAATTTTATTAGGAACTGAACTGCTTTGTAATGCCTGAGAATCAGTATTACAAACAATAAAATCCACTCCTTTAATTCCTTGTTTAAACATGTGGTTTATAGCGTTACTTCCGCCTCCGCCTACACCAATTACTTTGATTACATTTGATTGGTTTTTTGGTAAATCAAATGAAATACTTCCAAATTCTGAGTTGCTCATCATTTTATTTGGTTTTTGATATTAATTATTAATTGTTGTATTTTATATTTTCTTTTTCGACTGAAGCCCTATTCTGCGTTATCTAAAAAATCTTTAATCTTGTCAACATAACGATCAAAAAATGTTTTTTTTATCTTGTCTCCAGTAGATTCTTCCTTATTCGCTTTACTCCTTGTATCCACTTCTTGCTCCTCTTCCTCTCTTCGATCATAACTCTCCACAACAGGAGCGCGATATACAGCTGCTTTTGGCTGAGCTATTTCATCAATTCTAACCGCACTTTGTTTTTGATTCTCGATACCGTTCATTACTAAACCTACCGCTGTAGCATATAATGGGCTAGAGAATTCTTCATCAGAATCACCAGCTAAATGCTCGTTTGGATATCCAATTCTAGTATCCATTCCTGTGATATACTCCACTAACTGTTTAATATGTTTTAACTGTGCACCACCACCTGTAAGCACAATTCCTGCAATTAATTTCTTGCGAGGATCTTCATGTCCGTACGCTTTGATTTCCGTAAAAACCTGCTCTACGATTTCAACCACCCTTGCATGAATTATTTTTGACAAGTTTTTCAAAGAAATTTCTTTTGGCTCTCTTCCTCTCAATCCTGGAATAGAAACAATTTCGTTATCTCTGTTTTCACCAGGCCAAGCTGAACCAAATTTCACTTTTAATAATTCCGCTTGTTTTTCGATGATTGAACAGCCTTCTTTTATATCATCAGAAATAACGTTACCTCCAAAAGGAATTACTGCCGTGTGACGTATGATTCCGTCTTTAAAAATAGCTAAATCTGTTGTTCCTCCACCGATATCTATCAAGGCAACTCCAGCTTCTTTTTCCTCTTGACTCAATACCGCGTCAGAGGATGCTAATGGTTCCAATGTCAATCCTGACAATTCAATTCCTGAACTTTGGATACATCGTCCTACGTTACGTATGGATGATGCTTGCCCCACAACAACGTGAAAACTTGATTCTAGTCTTCCGCCATACATTCCTATAGGCTCTTTAATTTCAGATTGACCGTCAATTTTAAATTCTTGAGGTAAAACATGAATAATTTCTTCCCCTGGTAACATGGCCAGTTTGTTCACTTGATCGATCAATAGTTGAATGTCATCTCCTCCTATTACTTCTTGAGGATTACTTCTACTGATGTAGTCCGTATGCTGGATACTGCGTATGTGTTGACCTGCAATTCCTACTACAACATCCTTTATTTTATAACCTGAATTATTCTCGGCTTCTTGAATTGCTTGTTGAATCGATTGTATGGTTTGAGTAATGTTATTAACCACTCCCCTGGCAACACCTAAACTTTTAGATTTACCAACTCCCAAAATCTCCAACTTGCCATATTCATTTTTCTTGCCTATCATGGCCACAATTTTTGTTGTCCCAATATCTAGACCCACTGCAACATTCTCTTTTTCCATTATCTATTTATTTAGTGCAAACTACTTGTTTTGTAAATCTGAGGTCTATTTTTTTATATTTATATAACGAACTGTCTAAAACTGCTTTTTGAAAGAATGCCTTATAATCTTTGAATTTTTGCTCCATATCTGCGATATTTCCAAAATCAATTTGATAATCATAATTCCTATTGAGCATTCTTAACCTTCCATTGGGCATAATCTCAACAGCAATTATGTTTTTTTTCAAAAAATCATCGTCATAAATTACACGAAATAACCGGGCATATTCTTCGCTATTTTTTCTATTAATCTTCCCCGAAACAAGCGGAACTCTCGGTGTAAAATTATTTGACAATGGCATTATACCTCCCTCGTAATCAACATAAAAAGAGCCATCCCCGTCCAAAACCCGCGCCACCGGTGTCTTTTGTTTTACCACTGCTTTTAGAACACCGTCAATACTCACAAATACATCTGATTTCTCAATCATCTCATTTGAATTCAGTCTCCTCTCTAGCTTACTCAAATCTAGCTTATCTTTTCCAATGGTTGATGCATTCTCTTTATTTTCTATTAACAATTTATTAACCGTTTCTCTTTTCACAAAAAGAGCATTATCTCCAATAAAAACAACGACAGATTTAGTAATTTTTCTGTTTTCATTCCGATTTGAAGTAAATGAATAAAGGAAAATTACAACCCCCATCATGAGAACTAATCTCGTATTTGTCCAGTTAAATATTTTCATTTAGCGCTTTTTTTATCGACCCTACTAATTCTCCAATATCTCCTGCTCCTATCGTCACGATTATATGAGCATCACTTTCCAAAACAGCTCCTATCACATTCTCTTTTGATACTAACTTCTTATTTTTATTATCTACTTTACCCAATAACCATTCTGATGTTATTCCTTCCATCGGTAATTCTCGCGCAGGATAAATATCCATCAATAAAAGCTCATCAAATTGAGATAGACTCTTGGCAAAATCATCAGCAAAATCTTTTGTTCTACTGAACAAATGGGGTTGAAACAACGCGAGAACTTTTTTAGAAGGATATAATTCCCTTACCGCCTGGTATACTGCATTAATTTCAGTTGGATGATGTGCATAATCATCTATATACACTAAATCTTCCGTTTTAATCTGATAAGAAAATCGTCTTCTTATCCCTTTGAATGAAGCTAAGGCTATTGCAATGGCATCGGTTGGGGTGCCGAAATTTATTGCCATTGCGATAGCCATTAAAGCATTCATCAAATTATGTTTTCCGGGTAACCCAAAACGGAGATCTTTCAAAATTCCATTTGGCGTTTTTACATCAAAAATATAACTCCCGTTATCGATTCTAACATTTACCGCACTGTAAACAGCATCCTCATTTACCGCCACGGTAACTCCTTCTAACGGAAGCTCCTTAGTTATAAATAGTCTGCTTTTATCTTCTACTTTATTTGCAAATTCCACAAATGACTCTTCAATCGCATCACTGGTCCCATAAATATCTAAATGGTCTGCATCCATTGATGTAACGCAAGCAATATTTGGGTGTAAATGCAAAAAAGAACGGTCAAATTCATCGGCCTCAACTACGGTAACTGTTTTCCCGTCACCTATTAAATTCGAATTGTAATTTTCTACTATACCGCCTATAAAGGCAGTTACGTCTGCCCCACTTTCATACAAAATATGACCTAAAATACTGGATGTTGTTGTTTTTCCGTGCGTTCCTGCAACCGCAAAACAGAACGTATCTCTAGTTATTATTCCTAAGACTTCAGCTCTTTTCTTAATATTATATTCACGCTCTTTAAAATAGTTCCATTCTGAATGTGTAATAGGAACAGCAGGCGTAATAATAACCAAAGTATTTTCGACAAAATAATCTTTGGGAACCAAATCAATACTATCTTCAAAGTGAATTGCAATACCACTATCTATCAACTCCTTTGTCAAAGCAGTAGGAGTTTTATCATAACCAGCAACTTCTTTACCGATATTTTTGAAATACCGAGCCAAAGCACTCATACCGATACCACCGATACCGATGAAATAGACGTTATGTATTTGGTTTAAGTTCATATCGATTAATTCTGTATTTATTTGTTTCTAATTAATTTCACAATTTCGTCAACAATTTGTTTTGTCGCCAAAGGCATTGCTAAGTGTTTGATATTTTCACTTAATTGATTTTGCTTTCCTTTATCTTTTAATAAGGCTTCAAAAACCAAGCTAAACTCTGTTTCAAGTTCGGATTCTTTCAACAAAAGCGCCCCTTTTTTATCAACAATAGCTTTTGCGTTTTTAGTTTGATGATCTTCAGCTACATTGGGCGAAGGGATAAAAATAACCGGTTTCCCTACAATAGATAATTCCGACACTGATGACGCTCCAGCTCTTGAGATAATAATATCCGCAGCGGCATACACAAAATCCATTCTTTCGATAAAAGCGACAACCTGAACACTATTAGAATTGTACTTTTTATAATCGTCATAATATAATTTCCCGCATTGCCATATTACCTGAACATTTTGGTTTTGAATGTTTTCCAATTCTTTCTCAATCAACTGATTTACTCTTCTTGCTCCAAGACTTCCGCCAAGAACCAATAGTGTTTTTTTAGTGGCATCTAAATTAAAATACTCAATTGCAGCTACTCTTTTACTTTCAATATCAATTAAATCCTGACGCACCGGATTCCCTGTTAAAATCATTTTTTCTTTTGGAAAAAACCGCTCCAAATTTTCATACGCCACGCAGATTACATCTGCTTTTTTACTCAATAATTTGTTGGTAATCCCAGGATAGGAATTCTGTTCTTGAATTACGGTAGGAATACCCATCATGCTGGCCATTTTCAATAACGGTCCACTGGCAAAACCACCGGTGCCGATAACCACATCTGCATTAAACTCTTTTATTATTTTTTTTGCTTTCCATAAACTATTCGCCAACTTAAGTGGAAACATCAAATTTTGTAAACTTATTTTCCTTTGTAAACCAGCAATCCACAAACCCCTAATTTGAAAACCGGCTTGCGGTATTTTTTGCATTTCCATTTTATCCTTGGCACCCACAAAAAGAAATTCAGCATCAGGAAAGCGAATTTTTAATTCATAAGCGATAGCAATAGCCGGATAGATATGTCCACCTGTACCTCCACCACTTAATATGAATTTATATTGCCCCATCTTGTTGAATTTTGTTAGTTTTAAAATTAAGTTATCCCTTAAAAATATTATTTATTCAAAACTGCGTTCATCGGATTTGCCGCTTTATCTACAATTGAATAATCTTCTTCGACTTCCTTTTCTGCATCTAATTCAGCGTCAATTAGTTTTTGAAGTGCTTCCTCACGTTTAGCAGCGGTCTTAAGCTCTTCTTCAATTTCTTCATCTTTTTTAGTCACACTGATAATAATCCCCAGAGCAAAACAAGTCATCCAAATCGAACTCCCCCCACTACTAATCAGGGGCAATGTTTGACCTGTGACTGGCAATAACTCTACTGCTACGGCCATATTAACCATCGCTTGAAATATCATCGGAAAACCGAGCCCAACGACGACTAACTTTCCAAAGAGCGTATTGGCCTTGTGCGAAGCAATTACGAATCGAAACAACAGTAACAAATATAAAATAAGAACGCCAAAGCCACCTATAAGACCGTATTCTTCAACGATAATAGCATAAATGAAATCAGACGAGGATTGCGGCAAAAAATTCTTCTGAACACTTTTCCCGGGACCCAGTCCATAAATTTTACCAGATGCAATAGCAATTTTAGCTTTCTCAATTTGGTAATCATCTTCATCCGGCTTATCCGTGCTGAAATTTTCGATTCTCTTTTCCCAAGTTGTTACTCTACTGAAAAATCGAGAATCAGGAAAAGCTTTAGCAACAAGAACAAAAAAAGCAAGAAATAGAATTCCGGAACCTACAATCGCTCCAATATATTTTAATGGGTACTTTCCAATAAACACTAACATGAGTATCATTGCAAAAATTAATGCAGTAGTGGAAAAATTGGCCGGTAAAATTAGAATCAGAGTAATAAACACAGGCAACCAAAGCTCCCAAAGAGAGGATTTAAAAGTCATTGCCACTTCTCTGGTTTTGGACAAGTATCGGGCCACAAATATGAATAACACTACAGAAGCCAATGTCGACGTTTGGAATGACATACCTATGAATGGAACCTGAATCCACCTACTGGCATTTGCGCCAGCAATGACAGTTCCTTTGACCAGTGTATACAATAACAAGATCCAAACAACTGGCAATGCTACCTTAGATATTGCTCTAAAATAATGATATGGAACTCTATGTACACCATAGATAATGAGAAACCCGATACAGATATGGACCAAATGTTTCACCAAATAGCTCAAAGTATTTCCCGTTCCATGTCCTAAATAAGCCAAATTACTACTGGCACTAAAAACAGGCATAAATGAAAACAAGGCTAATAAAGCCACGAATGACCATATTACTTTATCTCCTTTTAAATTGCTTATTAGTTGTTTCATCTGTATTATTTAATTTTAAAAAAAGCTCTTGGCTCCCGCTTATAGGTTGTGAACCGCTTGTTTAAATTGATTTCCTCTATCCTCATAGTTTTCAAACAAATCAAAGCTAGCGCATGCAGGTGATAATAAAACGGCGTCCCCTTTCTCCGTTAATCGTTGTGCCATTCTAACGGCATCATTCATATTCGAAACTTCTACCATAATATCAACCACATTACCGAAAGCATCAATTATTTTTTTATTGTCAACTCCAAGACAAACGATAGCTTTCACTTTTTCACGTACTAATGACATCAATTCATTGTAGTCATTCCCTTTATCTACACCTCCAATAATCCATACCGTTGGCATATTCATACTGTCAAGTGCAAAAAAAGTAGCGTTTACGTTAGTGGCTTTTGAATCATTGATATATTGTACATTTTGAATTTTCAACACATTCTCAAGACGGTGCTCCACTCCTTGAAAATTAGATAAACTTTCACGAATTGTTGCTTTACGTATTTGCATCAATTTTGCCACAGAGGTTGCTGCCATTGCATTTTTCATATTATGTTTTCCTTCTAATGCAATAGATTCTGTTTCCATTAAAAATTCATCTTGATTGATAATTACTTCCATTTTGTTATTTTGTATAAATGCTCCTTCGTTGAACGTTTTTGTCAATGAAAAAGGGATTAATTTAGCTTTCGTTTTATTGTTTTTTAGCCATTCTGTAATGGCTTCGTCATCTGCGTCATATATGAGGTAATCATCCTCGGTTTGATTCATTGTGATCCTAAACTTTGAATTGATATAATTTTGATAATTATATTCATAACGATCCAAATGATCAGGACTTATATTAGTAATAATGGCAATATGCGGTTTGTAATCGACGATTCCGTCCAACTGAAAACTACTCAATTCAAGTATGTAAGAATCGTATTTGTCTTCAACAACTTGCCAGGCAAAACTCTTTCCAATGTTCCCGCCCAATCCTATATTCAATCCCGCCGATTTAAGCAAGTGATAGATCAACATGGTTGTGGTCGTCTTTCCGTTGCTTCCTGTCACACCTATTGTAAGTGCTTTTGTGAAAGGAGCAGCAAATTCTATTTCCGAAATCACAGGAATTCCTTTTTCAACCAGTTTTTTAACAATAGGAGATTTATCTGGAATCCCAGGACTTTTCATGACTACATCTGCATTTACAATTAAACCCTCTGTATGTCTTTCCTCTTCCCAATCAATACCGTTATCTATAAGAACATCCTTGTAATTGTTTTTTATTTTTCCAAAATCAGACACAAAAACATCATATCCTTTTTTCTTCCCCAAAATGGCAGTACCTACTCCACTTTCTCCTCCTCCTAAAACTACTAGTCTCATATTATCTTAATTTTAGAGTAATAATTGAGAGTATCGCTAACAAAATAGCTACAATCCAAAATCGAGTTACAATTTTACTCTCATGATACCCCTTCTTTTGATAATGATGATGCAATGGTGCCATCAGGAAAACTCTTTTACCATCGCCGAAGCGTTTTTTCGTATATTTAAAATAACTAACCTGTATCACGACCGATAGATTTTCGACTAAAAAAACACCGCACAATAACGGAATCAATAATTCTTTACGAACTGCAATAGCCAACACCGCAATAATTCCTCCGATGGTCAGACTTCCAGTATCACCCATAAAAACGGATGCGGGATAGGAGTTATACCAAAGAAACCCAATTAATGATCCAACAAACGCAGCTATAAAAACCGTCATCTCCCCTGAATTAGGGATATACATGATGTTTAAATAATTGGAGAAAATAATATTCCCAGAAACGAAAGTAAAAATACCCAACGCTAAAACAGATATCGCCGAGGTTCCTGCTGCGAGACCATCAATTCCGTCTGTTAAATTAGCTCCGTTTGAAACCGCTGTGATAATAAAAATAACAACCGGGATAAAAATCACCCAAGCCCATTTTTCATATCCTTCACCTGTCCAAGCCAATAATTCAGCATAATCGAATTCATTATTTTTAAAAAAAGGAATCGTAGTGGCTGTAGATTTTTCTTCAACCGGAGTCTCCGTTATTACGTTTTCTGTAGTGACTCTGAAAACATCTCCTTTACCGGTATCTGTTCGCACTGTTACTGCGGGACTAAAATAAAGAACGGCTCCAACAATCAGACCTAATCCCACTTGTCCGAATACTTTAAAAATTCCTTTTAATCCTTGCTTATCTTTTTTAAATATTTTAATATAGTCATCAACAAAACCGATGGTTCCCATCCACAAAGTAGTTACGATCAACAACAGCACGTAAATATTTTGCAGTTTTGCAAACAACATTACAGGAACTAGCGTAGCGAATATGATAATTAAACCTCCCATGGTTGGCGTTCCCGCTTTTTCATTTTGTCCTGCTAATCCAAGTTCACGAACCGTCTCCCCCACTTGCTGATTTTGCAAAAAACGAATGATTCTTTTTCCATAAATCGTAGACAACAATAAAGAAAGTATAAAGGCTAATGCCGATCTAAATGTTATATATTGAAAAACTCCAGTTCCGGAAATATTCAATGTCTTATCTAAGTATTCAAATAAATAATACAGCATATTTTTACTATTTATGAAGTTGTTCTAATATCTCTTTTACTATTTTCATGTCATCAAAATCATGACGCACACCATTGATTTCTTGGTAGGTTTCATGCCCTTTTCCCGCAATCAAAATAATATCGTTTGGCTGAGCAAATTGACACGCTGTTTTTATAGCTTGCTTTCTATCAGATATCGCAAGCACTTTTTTATAATTCTCTGCCGTAACCCCTTCTTCCATTTCTTTGATAATCGTATCAGGATCCTCATTTCTTGGATTATCAGACGTAAGAATTACTTTATCACTCAATTCAGAGGCTATACTAGCCATAATCGGGCGTTTCGTTTTATCTCTATTGCCCCCGCAACCCACGACAGTAATCAACTGTTCGTTTTTAGTCCGAATGTCATTGGTTGTTTTTAAAACATTTTCCAATGCGTCGGGAGTATGAGCATAATCAACAATAGCAGTGATATTTGTAGTAGAAACAATGTATTGGAATCTTCCCGATACACTTTCCAGCTCAGATAACAAACGCAGTGTTTCTAAACTATCCATTCCTAATTCAACTGCAGTACCATATATTGCCAAAACATTATAAGCATTGAACGTTCCGATTAGTTTTACCCAAACTTCATTCCCTTCAATCTTTAACAATAATCCCGACAATTCATTCTCGAGAATTTGTGCTTTGTAATCAGCATAAGATTTTAAAGCATAGCTGCGTTTATTAGCCACTGTATTTTGTAACATTACAGCACCATTTTTGTCATCAACATTAGTCAGTACAAAAGCATTTTTTGGAAGGTTATCAAAAAAAGATTTCTTAACATCCCTATACTCTGCAAAAGTGGGATGATAATCCAAATGATCGTGAGACAAATTGGTAAAAACTCCACCTACGAAATGCAATGCTTCTGTTCTTTTTTGATGAATCCCATGAGAACTTACTTCCATGAAACAATATTCAACACCAGCATCTCTCATCTCCGCTAAGTAATGATTAATCGTGATTGAATCAGGCGTCGTATGTGTGGCTTTGTATTCGATATCGTCAACTAAAATTTTTACCGTAGAAATCAATCCTACTTTAAAGCCCGCTTTTTTAAATAATTGATATAATAAAGAAGCTATGGTAGTTTTACCGTTTGTTCCAGTGATACCAACTAACTTTAATTTTTTCGATGGATTACCGAAATAATTAGCCCCCATAAAAGCCAATGCCTCATTAGTATCTACAACCTGTATGTATGTAACTCCATCTTCAAATTGTTCAGGAAAAGTATCACAAACAACTACTGCTGCTCCCAATTCAATTACTTTTTGAATGTAATCATGTCCGTCTGACACGGAGCCACGAATAGCGACAAAAATGTCATTTGCTTCAATTTTTCTTGAATCAAACTCGATTTTCTGCACGGCAACTTCCTCTGAGCCAGAGATCGCTTTTATTGCGACTTTATGTAATATGTCTTTTAGTATAATCACAATAATTCTAATATTATAGTTGTGTTTTTTATTATATCCTGACCTGCTTGAAGCGATTGTGTCTTCACCTTTCCCATGCCGACTGCTTTTACTTTTACACCTAAATTCTCTAATAAAGCAATCGCATCCATTCCTGCCATCCCTTTAACGTTAGGAATTGACCGCTGTGACTTCTGTAGTTTAGCAAAGTAGTTGTTATAATTTTTTTCCTGTTTAGGTACTTTTCTATCTATATTTTTAATTTCGTTTGTCGAAGGAACATCTGTAAAAATCTTTTGTGCAATTCTTTTAAAAACCGGCCCTGCAACATCTGCACCATAATAATTGTTATTCACCGTGCTTGGTTTATGTACCACGACTATACAAGAAAACTTAGGATTATCTGCTGGAAAGTATCCTACAAAAGACGAAGCATAGTATTGGCCTGACCCACCATCTTTGCCATAATTAACTTGCGCTGTCCCTGTTTTACCTGCCATCGAGAAGTCTTTTGAGTACAGTTTTGACCCTGTCCCTCTTTTAACCACATTTTTTAAAACTGCTTTCAATTTCAGCAATGTTTCGGTTGAACATATCTTTGGGTTAATGACCTGTTTTTCCATTTTAACAATGGTTTTGTTCCACTCTTTTATCTCTGACACAAATTGCGGTTTTACCAATACCCCATTATTAGCAACAGCATTATAAAATGCCAAAGTCTGCATTGGCGTTACTGAAACTCCATACCCAAAGGCCATCCAAGGAAGCGAAATATTAGACCAATTTTTGTCGCTTGGTTGCGGAATAAAAGGCCTTCCTTCCCCTTCAAAATCCATATTAAGCTTCTTATTTAATCCATAAGAGTTTACATGGTTGACAAATTTTGAAGGATTATTTTTATAATTTTCGTAAACCGCCTGAACCATAACGGTATTTGAGGACAACTCAAATCCTCTAGCCAAAGATATTTTTCCATATCCTCCCTTATGAGAATCCCTTACTGCCTTCCCTGAATATCTTATCTCCCCACCATAAGTATCGTAAACCGTACTTGTATCAGCCACTTTATCTTCTAGTATAGCCATTAAATCAACTAATTTAAAAGTCGATCCCGGTTCGTGGGATTCAGCAACAGCATAATTTGTTGTTTCATAATAAGTACCGTCATTGGCTCTACCTAAATTAGCAATTGCACGTACTTTCCCTGTTTCAGTTTCCATTACCACTACGCAACCATGATCTGCTTCATACTCTTGCAATTGTTTTAATAGAGCATGATGTGCAATATCTTGTATGTAGACATCTATGGTTGATATTACATCATAGCCGTCTTGCGGGTCAACTTCATTAACATCACGAATAGGCTTCCACTGCCCCTTTGCTATTTTTTGCTTAAGAATCTTACCATCTTTCCCATTTAAATATTTCCTGTATGCCCACTCAATCCCTTTTCCGTCATAAGTGCCCGCAGGTGTTTTTCTTTCATAACCAATAGTACGTTCGGCTATTTTACCTATTGGATGCTCCCTAACTGTTTTTTGTTCAACAATAATACCGCCCTTGTAGGCACCTAATTTAAACAAGGGAAATCCTTTAATTTTTATGTAATCGGTGTAGCTTAAATTCCGGGCAATTAAATAATATCGATTGTTAGTTGCTCTCGCTCTTCTCAATTCATTCTGATAAAAACTACTTGATTTGTCCAAAACAACCGCCAGCGAATCAGATAATGCTTGTACATTCTTCTCAAATATTTCCATTTTTGGCGCTAAAGCATCAAAACGTATTTCGTAATTAGGAATTGAAGTAGCCAATAAGCTCCCGTCAGAAGAATATATATTCCCTTTATTTGAAGGGATAACGAAATTTTTAACTGTTCTTTCCTTAGCTAATTTTCTATAATAATCTCCTTCAACCCACTGAATGTTAGTCAACTTAACAGCAATAGCGATCGCTACCAAAAAGATAGCAAATGCAACAAGATAGATTCTGTACGATATGTGTTTATCCTCTACTGCCATATTTTTTTAAGAAAAGTTTTCTCTTCTTCTTTTTTTACTTTTATTTTAATTGGAGGAACAGTTGCTGGGAAAATTTGTTTTTCCACCATTTTTTCAGAAACAGTCGATTCCATTTTCAATTTCATCAATTGAGAACGTCTGTCAACAAATTCTGAACGCAATTCTTTCACTTCAGTCGTTAATTTTGCAATTGTAAAAACCTTCTGCTCAAAACGTTGTGTATTAGCAATCATGAGGATAGCTAAAAGAATAAGAAAAACGATAAAACGCCAATTTTTCATCGCATCATCATCGATAAGAAACCTCGCTTTTAATATGTTATAAACACCGTTTTTCATTCTAGATTATTTCTTTTCAGCTATTCTTAGTTTAGCACTTCGAGCTCTATTATTTACCTTAATCTCTTCTTTATCCGGTACTATTAGCTTTCCAATAGTCTTAAACGGCACGGAAAAATTTCCAAAAAAATCACGTTCAGGCTCCCCTTCAAACATCCCGTTTTTCATAAATCGTTTCACCAATCTGTCTTCTAATGAATGATATGAAATAACACTTAATCGTCCTCCCGGTTTTAATACCTCTAATGACTGCTCCAAAAATTCCTTCAAAACATCCATTTCTTGATTTACTTCAATTCGAATAGCTTGATAGATTTGAGCTAGTATTTTGTTCCTAACTCTGTCTGGTAAATGTTTTGCCAAAACCTCCTTTAATTCATCGGTAGTCTTAATAGTTTGTACCTCTCTAGCGTCAGCAATAGTTCTTGCCAAAACGGGAGCGTTTTTCAACTCTCCATAGTCCAAGAATACTCGCTTTAAGTTTGCCTCGTCGTATTCATTAACCACTTTATAAGCATTGAGGTCATTTTTTTGACTCATCCTCATATCTAATTCGGCGTCAAACCGAGTAGAAAAACCTCTTTCGGCCACATCAAATTGATGAGAAGAAACTCCTAAATCAGCCAAAATCCCGTCAACACTTTTCAATCCGTAAAAACGCAAGAAACGTTTGATAAATCTAAAATTTTCATTAATAAGAGTAAACCGCTCATCTGGCAAAGCATTTGCCAAAGCGTCCTCATCCTGATCAAAAGCAAACAGTTTCCCATCTGGCCCCAACCTGCTCAATATTTCTTTTGAATGCCCGCCTCCACCGAAGGTTACATCTACATACACGCCATCAGGCTTAATATTTAAACCATCTACTGATGCTTGAAGCAAAACCGGATTATGATATTCCATTGTCGTCGTCATTTATGTTTCCCATTACATCTTCTGCTAAATCTGCAAAATCTACGTCTTCACCACTTATCGATTTTTCATATAAATCTTTATCCCATATCTCCACTATGTTTACAGCGGAAGAAAAGACCACTTCCTTAGAAATACTGCCGAAAGACACCAAATCTCTAGGAATCAACAATCTTCCCAAAGAATCAATATCCACTACTTTTACACCAGCAGTGAATCTGCGGATAAAATCATTATTCTTCTTTACAAACCGATTCAGTTTATTAATTTTGGCCATCATCACATCCCATTCTTCCATAGGATATAACTCCAAACAAGGCTGAAAAACAGAACGCTTCAAAACAAAACCGCTTTGAAGAGAAAGTGTCAATTGCTTTTTCAAGGGCGCTGGCAACAGTACCCTTCCTTTAGCATCAACCTTACATTCATATGTTCCAACAATTGTATTCAAAAGAATAGTTTTAAAATTATATAAAGCAAAAATATGAAAAATATCACCACTATTTACCACTATCTACCACTTTGTTAATAAGTTTAACCACATATAAGCAGAACCCCTTAGTTTTCAGACTATCAGACTGTCAGACCATTAGCCACTTTACAAGTTAGACACAAGAATATTCAAACTATCAAAATTCTTATCCATTTACCTTCAGAAATTTAACTTCAATACCCATTCTTCTCTAATAGGAAACACCTTTAAAAAGAGTAATTTGACATAATATTTATGTCCTGAAAAATAAATACGATCAAAATTCACCAATATGATCAAAAATCGTTTTCAAAAATTCTTTTTAATTTATTAAATCCTATATTTGTGAAAATTGAAAATCCGTATTCAAAAACATGGAAAAAAACTATAAGAAGGAAGGTAAATACAGCTATTATGAAGCTGGAGAAGGAACGCCACTAGTAATCTTACATGGGCTAATGGGAGGGTTAAGTAATTTTGATGCTGTAGCCAGTTATTTTTCTGACAAAGGATACAAAGTTGTTATCCCGGATTTGCCTATCTATTCACAAAATATTTTAAAAACAAACGTAAAAAGTTTTGCTAAATACGTTAAGGATTTTATAACTTTTAAAGGGTTTGACAGAGTAATTCTTTTAGGGAATTCGCTGGGAGGCCATATCGCCCTATACCATACAAAAATGTACCCTGAAAAAGTTGCAGGACTTGTAATAACAGGAAGTTCCGGCTTATATGAAAGTGCTATGGGTGATAGCTATCCAAAAAGAGGTGATTACGAATACATCAAGAAAAAAGCCGAAGACGTTTTCTACGACCCTGCAGTAGCTACACCAGAATTGATTGACGAAGTCTATGCATCTATAAATGACAGAAGAAAACTAATCAAAACATTGACAATTGCCAAAAGTGCTATTCGTCATAATATGGCAAAAGATCTTCCAAAGATGCATGTACGAACTTGCATTATCTGGGGCAAAAACGATAAAGTTACACCTCCGGATGTAGCTGAAGAATTTAATAAATTACTACCCAACTCCACTTTATATTGGATTGACAAATGTGGTCATGCGGCAATGATGGAACAACCGGAAGAGTTCAATCACTTGCTTGAAGAATGGCTAACTAAATCCAACTTATAAGTACCTCTCTCTTTAAAAAGAGATTTTACACAAAAAAATATGAAAATCAACACCGCCGAATTCGTAATTAGCAACTCCGATGTTAGCAAATGTCCTAAAGACCGTTTGCCAGAATATGCTTTTATAGGTAGGTCTAATGTTGGAAAGTCCTCATTGATCAATATGTTGACCAACCAAAAAAAATTAGCGAAAACATCAGGAAGACCAGGTAAAACACAGCTAATAAATCATTTCCTGATAAACAACAATTGGTTCTTAGTTGATTTACCAGGATATGGTTATGCTAAGGTATCCAAAAAAACAAAATCAGTTTTCCAGCAGTTTATAACTGATTATTTCGAAACAAGAGAACAATTAGTTTGCGCCTTTGTTTTAATCGATATTCGCCATGAAGCTCAAACAATAGATATTGAATTCATGTCTTATATGGGAGAGAGTGAAATTCCTTTTTGCATCATTTTCACCAAAGCAGACAAAATCAGTAAGGTAAAAATAGATTCGCATATTGCGGCTTACAAGAAAAACATGTTCACTAACAATTGGGCTGAAATGCCTCCATATTTTGTGACCTCTGCAACAGAATCGTTGGGAAAAGAAGATGTTTTAAAGTACATCGACGAAGTAAACCAAGAAGTCTTTAAGAACAACAGTTAATTTTAATAAAAGACTACAATGATTCCTAAATAATAAAACATCCCAGAACTTAAATTTAAGCTTTGGGATGTTTTTCATTACAGCAGAAATCGATCTTACTTCTTCAACTCTAACTTTTCTGCAAAATATTCGCAAAAATCTTTCATGGTATCCGCCATCTTTTCATCACCGGTGGCACGATGAAAAGTATCTGACATTGCCACCAATGTTTGATGAAAGAAAATTTTCATTTCATCAACCGGCATCTCTTTTGTCCATAAATCAATACGCATACTTTCTTTTGACTTACTGTCCCAAACAGACAACATAATTGCTTTTGCCTCTTCTAAATCTACCCCTCCGTCTTTTGCGGACCATAATAGCTTTTCTGGAACACGGTTTTCATCTAACTCTACAAGGAATTTAATTTCCGATCTGTTTTTATCTGACATTACTTTCTAGGTTTGTATTTTGATTTTTCAAATATTTCTTTAGCACTTGTGCCTACTAATTGTTGCAAAGATACTTCATTGTTTTTCATATACGAACGAACAATTTGCCATCCTATCCAACCCCCAACTTGGCCAGGCGTTTCATTGTCAATTTCCAAATAAAATTTAGAAAAGGGAGCCGGATTTATAAAACGCGGCATTAGTTTTTGATCATCACTATAGAGCATTTCTTTTTCAATAAAATAACGCCACATATAACTTTCATTTTGATCACACCATTCTATCTGCTCTTTTGTATATCCCATCTTATCAGCATCGCTATATTCAGGAAGCAAAACATCTTTAAAGTACAACTCCTTTCCCGAATCTATCATTTTGGATAATAAATTTTTAGCCATAACAGGTGATGCTTTTCGTTTATAAAAGCTCGAAACGACGTCAGCCATGATCTGGTTTTCCTCAAAATTCTGCTTTATATATTTAGGAAACTGATAAAACTTGTGCTCTTTACCCAAATACATTTCAAGGGAAATAATTACCAGACTATCCGCATAAATGACTTTGTTGTTGTAATCCATTTCGGAAATTACAGTAATTACCTTGGGTGTTTCCGTTTTTGGGAAATGATACTTTATATGCTTAAAAAGTACCTCCAGTTTGCTTTTAACCGGTTCAAAATCCGGATATTTTTTCTGCACCTCTGTGTACAATTCTCTCCAAAGAGGATCCTGCATTTTGTCCAACCAAACGGCATCTTCATTTCCCGGTGGAAAGAAAAAGGGAAACTCTTTTTTTATTTTATCCAAATCTTTCGGTTTGGTTTCAAAGAACACTTTATCAAAACGCTCCACCTTTATTTCCATGGGAATTTCATCGATAGCTACTTCTTCTTTATTTTTTTTATCACAGGATAAAAAAAAGCAACATAGCACTAAAGCATATATATATTTATTCATTTTTTTTAATTAAATTTGCCTAGGAAAAATCAGTCAAAACAATATCCCCCCTTATTTGGCTTTGCAAATATACATTCCTGCTTTTGAAAACGTAAACTATTATGATTAAAAAAAATACGATTCAAGTTGAGAAGGTCAATACCCAAATTGTTAATTGGTTAAAAACCTATGCTGAAAACGCAAAAGTAAATGGATTTGTTGTTGGAATTTCCGGCGGAGTAGATTCGGCGGTAACTTCAACTCTGTGTGCTCAAACCGGACTGAAAGTTCTATGTGTTGAAATGCCTATTCACCAACATGAAAGTCATGTGAGTCGCGGACGTGAGCACATTAAGCAGTTGAGAAATAGATACCCTAATGTTTCAACAACCACTGCGGATCTCACTTCAGTTTTTGAAAGCTTTAAAAGTGTGGTTCCCTCTGACTTTGAAGAAAATAAACTAAATATAACTCTTGCTAACACGCGTGCTCGTTTACGAATGACCACTTTATATTATTTTGCTGGAATACATGGATTATTAGTCGCAGGAACAGGGAACAAAGTAGAAGATTTTGGCGTTGGGTTTTACACAAAATATGGAGATGGCGGTGTAGACCTCAGTCCAATTGCTGACTTAATGAAATCAGAAGTATTTATGTTAGCTGCTCATTTAAAAGTCCCCGATTCCATTTTAAACGCGGCTCCATCTGATGGACTCTTTGGAGACGAAAAAACAGATGAAGCACAATTAGGCGCTACTTATGATGAATTAGAGTGGGCGATGATTGAGGATGAAGCAGGAAAAAGCATTACTGATTTTTCTGGAAGAGAAAAAACGGTTTTTGACATATATAAAAGGCTAAACAAAATTAACCAACACAAAATGAAAGAAATACCTGTTTGTTTAGTTAAACGGGATTAATGGTCTTTTATCCGAATAATTAGAAATAATAACTAATTTTTTATATATTTAATAAAGAAACATGACTAAAAACTCTAAAACTAAAAATCATGATTAAAGTTTGTTTAGCAGATAACTACCCGGTAGTACACTTTGGAGTGAAATCTTATTTTAAAGATCATGCCGAAATATCAGTCGTTGCCAATGTTGGTAATTTTTTAATGATTCGTGATATTCTCCAAACTAAAGATATTGATGTTTTAATTTTAGACTTAGAACTGGAAGGTCTTTCCAGTATTTTTGAAGTCAAATCAATTTTAAAAAACTTTCCTAAGACGAAAATCATTATATTCAGTGGCCTTTCAGAGCAGATTTATGCACCAAATGCTATTAAAGCCGGTGTTTCAGGATTTGTTCACAAAACAGAAAAGTTGGAAACCTTAGGTTTATCAATTATTAAAGTGAATCAAGGAAAGATCATCATGAATGAAACCGTGAAGAAAAACCTAGCCTTAATTGCAAAACAAAGCAAAAGCGAACGTTTGTATCGAAAACTTTCCAATCGTGAGGTTGAAGTGTTGCGTTATTTAAGTGGAGGTAAAAAGAATCACGAAATTGCTGAAATTTTGGGTCTTAACGAGAAAACGATAAGCACCTACAAGTTGCGTTTGTTAACGAAACTGAACGTTACTAATCTAGTTGATTTAGTAAACAAAGCAAAAACATTAGAAATAGTATAATTAAAATCGAGACATAACCCGCCCTAATTTTTTAGAAAAAGCAGAAGTTAGACCGAGGTAATCTTTAATCATAGTCATAGGCTCCGTATTATCTGATGTAGATGTTATGGAGCTTTTTATTTCCTCAATAATTTTACCTACTAAATACCAGCGCAGCGTTAAAATAGTCTCTGAGACATTTTGACCTATCGTGTCCTTTTTATATTTTGGAAAAATATTTTGTCCCTCCCAATTGTGTAAAACAACCCTTTCGTCTTCCATTAAAATATCCGTAACCTCCTGTGCAAACTCAGGCTGTAAATGCATCAGGTATTGCTCTAAACTGAAACCTTCATTTTGAAGATAATAATTAATCAGATCATTGAATATATCCCGAAACAAGGGGTTTGCTAATTCTACCTCATCTTCCTGTAAGCTCAAATAGATTCTGTGAAATACTTTATATTCCTTTTTTTCAATCACATGTTCAATTTCGCCTTCTCCATTGGATTTCAAAAGCACATCTTCAAACTCCTCCGTTTTATCACCATACAGCAGCAACATCTCTATGATTTTTCGTTCTAAACGATAAAGAACATCCACTTTTTCTACATCGGCTGGATTTTCGCTTTTCACAATTTCCAACGCCTTATACTGTTGCTTTTGTTTTTTCCCCACTTCAGCAGTGTCTTTCTGAACCAACTGCGCTAAAGTACTAACCAACACCTGCTCTGAAATATCCATTATTCGGGAACATTCCTGAATGTATATTTCGCGTTGGATTCTATCTGGTATTTTAGAAATACTAACTACCATATCCCGAATCAAATCGGCTTTCTTTATTGGGTCATTCTTGGCTTCATTCATCAAAAGCGATGCTTTAAACTGAATAAAATCTTTTGCATTGTTTTCGAGATACGCAACTAAGTCATCATGAGATGTTTTCTTGGCAAAGCTGTCCGGATCTTCTCCGTCAGGAAAAGTACAAACCTTTACATTCATGCCTTCTTCCAGAATCAAATCGATTCCTCGAACGGAAGCACGCAATCCGGCTGCATCACCATCAAAAAGAACCGTAATGTTTTTTGTTAGCCTATTAATTAAACGTATTTGATCAGGAGTCAATGCCGTTCCTGAAGAGGAAACCACATTCTCAATTCCAACTTGATTAAACTGAATGACATCGGTGTACCCTTCAACTAAAAAACAGTTGTTGAGTTTGGCAATAGACTGTTTGGCCTGAAAAATACCGTATAACACCTTACTTTTATGATAAATCTCGCTCTCAGGTGAGTTTAAATACTTAGCTGCCTTTTTATCATTGGTCAATATTCTTCCCCCAAAACCGAGTATCCTTCCAGACATACTTTGTATCGGAAACATAACGCGACTCTTAAAACGGTCAAAGGGTCTATCTTCTCTGGGGATTGTTAAACCTGTACTTTCCAGGAATTCTAATTTGTAACCTTTCCCAAGCGCTTCTTTTGTAAAAGCATCCCAAGTACCTGGAGAATATCCAAGGCTAAACTTTTCAATGGTTTCATTGGTAAATCCCCTTTCTTTAAAATAAGAAAGACCTATTGCTTTTCCTTCTTCCGTTTTTAAAAGTGTTTTATGAAAATAATCTTTTGCAAATTCAGAAACCAAATACATACTCTCTCGAATATCTGTATTTGCTTTTTCTTCGTTTGTTTGCTCTGTTTCCTCTATTTCTATATTGTATTTCCTGGCTAAGTAGCGGATGGCTTCAGGATACGTAAAATGCTCATGTTCCATTAAAAAAGCAACAGAATTGCCCCCTTTCCCAGAACTAAAATCTTTCCAAATTCCTTTAGCTGGTGATACCATAAAGGATGGGGAACGTTCATCAGAGAACGGGCTCAATCCTTTAAAATTACTTCCAGCTCTCTTTAATTGGACGAAATCACCAATAACCTCCTCTACACGAGCAGTTTCAAAAACAGTATCTATAGTCGCCTTTGTAATCATTGTTGTTTTGCAGTAAAAAGGCAAATATACAAAGTTTGTAATTTGAAAATCAGTTTTAAAGAATCTAAATTTTAAGTGAAAAAGAAGACTGACGAACAAAAATCTTATTTCAAAATAAAACAGATTTAAGCACCAAAAATATGTTTGAAATTTACAGATATATCGCTCTCTAACCTAAAAATTTGATAACTCAAATCTTTATAATTTAAAAGTAACTTACATGAATATTTAGTAAGAAAAATAGATGAAAAACAAAGGATAACTGTACATATATCCAACAGAATAGTATTCAAATAATTAAGAAAAACTAGTCTCTTAATCATCATAAATAAAACAACTAATAAAAATATTATCAAATAGTTCAATACTAAACTTCTCCTTTTTATTATTCTAACATTTGAAACGTTACTTATATCAACATTAACAACGTTACCTTTCAATACTACAGAAAGGTTACTTTCAGTTATAATGTATTTACTATCATATTGAGTAATATATGAAAGTTTATCAAAATTCGATTTTATACTATATTCCATTTTATCAAAATATCACATTACGTTTATACTTAAAAAGGAGTAAACTGTAACATATTAAACAGTTCGAAATTACCACTGTATCTCTGACTACGTCTAGTTTTTATTAATAACTTAAAAACTATTCCTAAAAATTAAAAAACACATGTATTAAAGAAATAAAAATGTTTTTCTTAAAATAGATTACAGCAAATTATCCACCTAAAAACATGTTAATCAACTCATTTACCTTATGATATAATAAAATTTTAAACTAATTTGCACTCAAAATTGAAGGTTCAAATCTTAACCCGTAATTAAAAATAATTAAATGCACACTTCACAGGAATTAAATGATTCAAATTCAGTTAGTTTAGGCTTAACAGAAATGGAACTTAAAAGTGAATTTAATACTATTTTAAAGTTTCTAACTGAGATTTGTAAAGTTTCAGGTGCCTTTATTTCAATAAAAAAGAAGCAAGAAGACATTATCTTATTTAAAAAAGGCTTGAAGAATTTCAATACCCCAAATGAAATTGTACATTTTAATGACCTTACCAGTAGCCATGACAATTTAATTCTTTCTGGTGCAAATCAAAATTGCAACTATAAATTAAATGGCTTTGAGGAAGTTTATACATTTTTTGCAGGGTTTCCAATCAACCTGACTAATAAATCAATCGTAGCTAATCTTTGTTTGTTAAACAATAAAAACAAACTACTTAGTAAAACAGAATTAAAAATCATCGAACAATGTGCTTGCCAAATAGAATCTACACTAAATCTTAGATTACAAAACTCTAATCTAAAAACGCAGCTCAGTGAAGTAAAGCTTCAATTTGAATACTTTATCGATAATTCAAACGACATTATTTATGGATACACCTTAGATGGTATAATAACATACGCTTCTACAAATTCTAAATCATCAATAGGCCTGAGCCCGCATGAACTTATTGGTACAAGCATTAACGCCCTTATTCATCCAGAAGACGTAGTAAAGTATTCTGATTTACTAGATACTATTAAATTAAATGAAAAAAATAATAAAAACCTTACTTATAGAGTAAAACATAAAGGAGGACATTACATTTGGTATTCTTCCAAGATTAAATTAACAGAAAAAAATAATCAACTTTTTTACGTAGTAAATTGTAAAGACATTTCAAGCTTTGTTGAAAGTGAACAAGAACTCCAGCTACAAAAAGAATTCTACGAAACTATCCTCAACCATTTATCTTCAGATGTTGCCGTATTTGATCCTAATCACAAGTACCTTTATTTAAACCCTATCGCCATTAAAAATAAAGAACTCAGGGAATATATTATTGGAAAAGATGATTTTGAATATGCTAAACATACTAACAGAACAGCTGATTTTGCAATTGAAAGACACGCTAAATTTATTCAAGCGATTCAAAATAAAAAAACGTTGTCATGGAATGAAGAATTATGTAATGCTATTGGAGAAAAAACTATTCATAATAGAAAATTTACACCTGTATTTAATGACAACGGGACTCTTGCAATGATGATCGGCGTTAGCGTAGACATCACTGAAAACACAAAAATCCAAAATGAAATTTTAAAAAACCGTCAACTTGTAACAAGTATTCTTGAAAACGTTGCTGTTGGTATTTTAGTTCAAGGCCCCCAAACAGAAATTATAGAAAATAATAAAGCTGCTTGCAAAATGCTGGGACTCACCCAAGATCAACTTTTAGGAAAAACCTCTTATGACGACTATTGGGAGATAATTCATGAAGATGGTTACGCCTATAAACCTGAAGAGTTCCCCGTTCCCCAAGCTATAAATAAGTCAAAACCAATCAATAACATAGTAATGGGAGTCCGTCGTCCTATAACCAATGATCTAATTTGGTTATTAGTTGATGCAACTCCAGTTTTTCAAGATACTAATGAACTTCTTTATGTAGTAAGTTCTTTCAACGACATCACAGCACAGAAAAAAACAGAAAGAGCGCTAAAAATCAGCAATGAACGCTTTGAATATGTCAATAAGGCTACTTCTGATGTAATTTGGGATTGGGAAATAGGTTCTGAAAATTTCATAATGTCAGAAAATTATACAAACCTATTTGGTCACAAATTAAATAATGACAACAAATTTTTAAAGGTTCAAGATTTCGAAAACCTTATTCATCCTGATGATTTAGAAAGAGTTCATAAAAACTTAAAAAGAGCACTTGAAAGCACAGCGAGTACTTGGTATGATGAATTCCGTTTTTTAAAATCTGATGGAACTTATGCCTATATAAAAGACAAAGCCTATATTATTCGCGACGAATCAGACAAATGGACACGCATGATTGGTGCGCAAACTGATGTAACAGAAAAAACAAAAATTGAACAACAAAACAAATTATTATTAGAAGAAAACAACAAAAACAAAAACATCCAACTTAATAAAGCTGAAAGCTTATACCGCCTTTTAGCAGACAATACAACGCACTTAGTATGTTTACATGATTTAAACATGACTTTTCAATATGTATCTCCTTCTGTAGAAGCATTAATTGGGTTTACTCCAGAAAGCCTGATTGGAAAAAACCCTATCGATTTTGCGCATCCGCGAGACATTAAAAGAATGATAATTGATTTTGACAATCTCAATTCAAAGCATGAACCGAACCGAAATGAGTACCGTTATCTAAATTCCACAGGAGCATACATCTGGTTAGAAACTGATGCTAAAATCGTTTTTGAAAACGCAGTTCCTATAAAAATTCAAACTAGTACAAGAGATATTTCAAAAAGAAAAGAAGCCGACTTTGCTATTGAAAAAACACTCAAACAACAACGTGAATTAAATGAACTACGTACTAATTTAGTTTCTACCATTTCTCATGAGTTTAGAACTCCAATGACAACCATAAGAACAAGTGCTGAATTAATGGAAATATATATTCAAGATCAACATTCTCAACGTGACCAAAATCTAAGAAAACAAACAACCAGAATCACGAGCGAAATTGACCGAATTATTGACTTAATGAATTCAGTTTTGATAATATCGAAAGATGACTCCGGAAAGACTACATTCAAGCCAATAAAATTCGATTTAAAAGAACTCTGTAAAACTATAACAGACACTAGTTTCAGCCAAAATATCAAAGGCCAAAAAGTAGATCTATATTTTGAAGGAAATCAATTTTTAATTTATGCAGACAAAAACTTAATAGAGTATGCGATATTTAACGTACTAAACAATGCCTTTAAATACTCTGAAAATTGCAAAAATGTACAACTGAATTTAATTTCTAATAAATCTGAAATTCAAGTTGAAATACTAGACTTTGGTATTGGAATACCAAAAAAAGATCAGTCAAAACTATTTAACACTTTTTATAGAGCCAGCAATACTGATGGAATTCAAGGAACAGGTTTAGGTCTTTATATTGTTAAAACATTCATAGAAAAAAACTCAGGCAAGATACAATTAGAAAGCATCCTTGGAAAAGGGACTAAAGTAACCCTACAATTACCAAAAGCATAAATTAAATCCTCTTTATAAAAAAACAACTAATTGTTGATGAAACAACACAAAGAAAAACTACGCCCTGAGTCTTTATCACTGTCAGTCTCGAAGTAACTGAAACAAAAAAAGCAAGCAGCACAACTATAAATACTGATATTATTCCGCACAAAATAAATATGGTAATTTTTAACGATAATTATCATCTTAAAAAGTATGGCTATAAATAATTTTTAGAATAATATCGATATCGCGTTATTTACTAAAACTGAATTCTGAATGATAAAAAAAAGGATGTATGAAAAAGACTAACGCTAAAAAAAATAAGTTTTATATTAAAAGAAGATACCAAAAGTATAAAATCAAATAATTTCATACAATTATTTGATTCCTTGTCTTAATAAAATTAAAAACTTATCATAACAGCTTACATTAAATATGATAATTAATTTGTTTTATCCCCCCGGATAAAATTTCCAGTAAGCTGTATGATAAGAGTTAAACCTACTTCGTAAAATTACTAAGTAAAAAAATAAAATCATTTACTTTTATTGATAGCTAGTAAAAAACTACTATTAATTTAAAAAAGAAGTTCGTGATAATCAGAAAAATATATTTTTGTACTAAATACAAAGGCTCTATATAACTTTAAAAAAAAGTACAATTGCCATCATTAAAACAAATATAGTAAGTGTAAGGCAAAAATATAAAAGACAAGTTATTCTCTTAATTTTATTTGAATTTAAAGAAGTTTCTAAATTATTCCCAACTTCTTTTGAAGGTCTGCTTTTTATCAAAATATTAGTTTTAATTTATTAAGACTAAAGCTTCTATATTACTAAATATAAGGGGTTTTGACATTACTAGTAATACATGATTTAAAAATAAATACTATTAATTAAAAAATATTTTATATTTGAGTGGATTTAACATAATCTCTTAAGGTCATGCCTACATACTTCTTAAAACTAGTCGAAAAATAAGACAAAGAATTAAAACCGGTCTCGTCTACTAAAAACTGCATATTCCTTTCTCCCAAGAAAATTAATTTAAGCGCATAATCCAATTTAAATTCTCTTATATACTGACTTATATTTTTTTTAGTGCGTTTTCTTATTTTTTTATCTAACGTGGATCTACTTACATGAAGTTGAAATGCTAGTTCTTCAATATCTATAGTTTTCTTAATGTTTTTGGATAAAATAGCATTAACTGATAATAGAAAATCTCTTTCAGATAATTTTATTACAACTTTTGAAAAAGGATTAGGCTTATTTTCTTCTTCTATTTGACGCTTTAAATGTAAGATATTATTAATTTTAAGTATTAGCTCTCGAGTTTTGAACGGTTTCATAATATAATCATTAACGCCATTCTCAAGTTGCTTGAACTTAGTTTGTTCATCAATATTAGCAGTGATAATTATGAAAGGAATAGTATTGAATTTACTGCTTTTTCTGATTTTTAAAAATAGTTCATCCCCACCCATAACAGGCATCATTAAATCACTTATTATAATGTCAGGCGAATTTCCATTCAGATACAGCAGCGCGTCATAACCGTTTTTAAGCCATTTCACATCAAAATTACTTACCGTTAGCAAATCCATAATAGAATCTCCTAAAGCGAGGTTATCTTCAATTAAAACTATATTTTTTTTTGCCTCGACCATATGACAAAAATAAACATAAAAATATTAAATTAACTGTTAATTTTTTTTACTTAATGATACTTATTTATGTTGAAATTACGAATTACAATAAATTTACTTTGGTTATTGAACTTGATAAATACAAATAATTTTAAGAAATCCAATTCCCGAAGAAAAAGCGTTTGCCTCATATAAAAAATTAGAGGAAAAAATAACTTTAAATACAGTATTGTCTCCAAAGCTAAAAGTCATCTTTAATCAGTTAAATAAAATTTGATAGTTTAAAAATCATTTACATGCAAGAATTGGAAATAATTAAAATAAAACACATGCATTAATGGGTGCCTTTTAAAAAAAGTTAAAGCACTTCAATTAACCTAATTGCAATCCTTATAGAAAACGAACCCTCATACCTCATTGAACAAAAAATAAAATATTAAAACCAAATTCACCTTACATCTTCCAAATGAATAAAAATAAAATACTGATTATTGATGATGAATTAAATATTAGAGAAACAATAAATGAATTACTCTGTCTAAAAAATTATGAGACTAAAACAGCTAATAATGGACAAGAAGCGCTTAATATTTTAGATACTTGGTTTCCTGACTTAATTATATGCGACATCATGATGCCAGTAATGGACGGGCAGGTTTTTCAAAACATAATAAAAAACAATAAATATCTAAGTACTATTCCTTTCATCTTTTTAACAGCGAAAATAGAAGATAACTTGATGCGTAGTTGTTTTAACGAGGGAGCTGATGACTTTTTAACCAAACCATTTAAGTCATCCGAGTTATTAAAAGTAGTAGAGTCGAAAATAACAAGATTTGCAAAAATTAAAAATGCCAATAATTTCTATGCCGGTAACCTCAATATTCTATCTCACGAAATCAATACTCCTCTCCATGGAATCTTAGGTTCAATTAATTTGTTGATGGACGACACTCTTAATTTATCACAAGAGGATGTTATTATTTTTCAGGAAGGAATTAAAACATCTGGCGAACGCTTGAATAGAACGATGCAAAATATAATTCATGTTGAGAACATCAAAAACAATAAATTCACAGTATCAAAAGATGATTGTGCAGAAATTAAGAATGTTTTAAAGAATGTCTTAAATAAAATTTCATTGCATTATGAAAAACAAAAAAATAGAGTTGTATCTAGACTCACAACTGCAGAATTAGAAATTAGTAAAGCTGATCTGAATTTTATTTTGTTTGAGCTACTAGACAATGCATTAAAATTCTCCCCAAAAAAGAAAAAAGTAGTTATTGAAGGAAGCGTATTTAGCGATGATTACTATGAAATTAATATATTTGATTACGGAGTTGGATTTAAAGAAGAAGAGCTAAAATTAATTGACGCTACAGTGCAGTTTAATCGTGATGAAAGAGAGCAACAAGGACTAGGATTAGGACTTTTTATCACTAAATCTATCATAAAAAAATCTAATGGAATCATAAGTATTGCATCGAAAGAAAATGAAGGTTCTAAAATTTCCATTTTACTTCCTATCCACAAGAAATAACCCCTTTCCTGATTCAATATCCGGAAGGGGGTTGTTAAGTAAGTCAAAATAAACCTAATTAAAATCAAATCGAACACCCGAGAAACATTGTTTTGTTTAATCGTATTAGACTTAAACATCGGGTTTAGATTGTACTTCAAATAATTGATTATTATATCTTTTTCTAACGAACGAATTATTTTTTTCTTTCAATTACGTAATTCACCATCAAGATTAAGGCATCTTTAAAATCTGAAGTAGGATAATTTTCTAATAACAAAAGTGCTTCCTGCTGAAATTCAAGCATTTTATTTTCAGCATAAAGCAAACCGTCATTATTTTTCACAAAAGCAATAACTGCCTTAACGCGATTTTTGTCTTTGTTATGATTTTTAATCGAATTAATCAACCATGACTTTTCTTTAGAAGTACAAGTATTTAGAACATAGATTAGCGGCAAAGTCATCTTTTGTTCCTTAATGTCAATACCTGTGGGTTTCCCAATAGCATCTTCAGTATAATCAAACAAATCATCTTTAATTTGGAATGCCATTCCGATCAGCTCTCCAAACTTTCTCATATTCTCTACCTGAATCTCATCGTCAATAACTGATTTTGCGCCAAGAGCGCAACAGGCGGCAATAAGTGTTGCGGTTTTTTTTCGAATAATTTCATAATAAATATCTTCCGTGATATCAAGTCTTCTCGCTTTTTCTATCTGGAGCAATTCGCCTTCGCTCATTTCCCGAACAGCGATTGAAATTATTTTCAACAAATCAAAATCACCGTTGTCAATAGAAAGCAACAAGCCTTTTGAGAGTAAATAGTCTCCAACGAGTACTGCAATTTTATTTTTCCAAAGTGCATTGATGGAGAAAAACCCTCTTCTGCGATTACTGTCATCCACTACATCATCATGAACCAAAGTTGCGGTATGAATTAGTTCAATAACACAAGCTCCACGATAGGTTCTTTCGTTCACAATTCCTGCAGAAACCATTTTAGCCGTCAAAAAAACGAACATGGGGCGCATTTGCTTCCCTTTTCGGTTCACTATGTAATACGTAATTCTGTTCAACAAAGCCACTTGTGAGGTCATCGATTCATAGAACTTTTTTTCAAAAAGTTCCATTTCTTTAAAGATGGGCTGTTTTATTTGAGAAGTAACATTCATTTAGAACACAAAGTTACACCTTTTAACAAACATATATAGCCTTAGTATTAATTTTAATACAATCTATATTAAATAATTGTTAGCTTAAAAAAGAGTCTGAATTACAGTATTTACAAAGCTAACCTAATATTAATTGTGACAAACGTTTTGTTAAACTTACCTTAATCCAATGCAGTAATTGGTGTTTTAAGTTTGCCCAACAAAAACTAATAAACCACGTGTTTTGTAAATCTCTTCTGGAGAAACTTATGAATGGGCGCATGCCGGTTTTTATCGTTCGTATCTGGATGCAGCTCATCAAGTCGATGCATGTATCAAAGAGATTTGGGATTTTCTTAAAAATGACCCTCATTATATAGACAAAACTGCTTTAGTTTTCACTACTGATCACGGTAGTGGTGATAAAGCAAAAACAGAATGGACGAGTCATGGAAATACGTTTGAAGGATCTTCAGCAATATGGTTTGCGGCTAAAGGGCCAAAAATAGAAATGAAAATAGAATCTAAATTGTATCAAAATAAATTTGTGCAAACAATGGCAAAAATAATAGACTATACGTCTGAAGCGGAGCACCCGATTGCCGAAGAAATTACAGGCGTAATCAAATAATACAAAACTAATTTTTTTACAAAAAGGGTTTGACTTTTCATTCAAACCCTTTTCTAATTTCGATTCTTAATTATTTATTTTTATCAAACTATGCTTGTTTATTTGCTAATTGCCCACAAGCGGCATCAATATCTTTTCCACGACTTCGTCTTACTTTGACCACGATCCCACTCGACTCCAACGCTTTTATGTAGGCATTAGTAGCATCTTCAGAGGCCTGCTGAAATTCACCATCATCTATAGGATTATATTCTATCAGGTTCACTTTGCAAGGAACATATTTACAGAATTTCACTAACGCATCTATGGACTCTTTATTATCATTAATGTCTTTCCAAACCACATATTCGTATGAAATTTTGCTTTTTGTTTTTCTATACCAATATTCCAATGATTCTCGTAAATCGGCCAAAGGGAAATTTTTACTGAAAGGCATTATTTGGGAACGAATCTCATCGATAGCAGAATGCAGTGAGACCGCTAACTTTACTTTCACATCGTCATCTGCTAATTTTTTAATCATTTTTGGCACTCCTGAAGTAGAAACCATAATTCTTTTTGGAGACATGCCTAAACCTTCTGACGAAGTAATCATTTCGATTGCTTTCATCATATTGTTATAGTTCATAAGCGGTTCTCCCATTCCCATAAAAACAATATTTGATAAAGGGTGATTGTAATACAAACGACTCTCCTTATCTATAGCCAATACCTGATCGTAAATCTCGCCGGGCTCTAAATTTCTCATTCTTTTTAATCGTGCGGTGGCGCAAAAACTACAATCTAAACTGCAACCCACCTGACTAGAAACGCAGGCTGTTGTTCTTGTATTGGTAGGAATCAAAACAGATTCTACCACTAAACCATCATGCAAACGAACTGCATTTTTTATGGTTCCGTCGTCAGAACGCTGTATCGTATCCACTTTAATGTGGTTGATGACAAAGTTACTTTCTAACATGGCACGTGTTTCCTTAGAAATATTAGTCATATCCTCAAAACTATGGGCGCCTTTGCTCCATAACCATTCATAAACTTGATTCCCACGAAAAGCTTTGTCGCCTTGGGTAACAAAAAATTCACGTAATAATTCTTTAGATACTGCTCGTATGTCTTTTTTCTCAATTTGCATGCTGCAAATTTAATAACAATTTCTTGATTTGTTGTTTTGATAATTTAATAACTTTACCGCAAATTGAAAAAACCCGTACAAATGCACTTCATTTCCCAAGAGTTAGAAGATTACATCGAGCAACACTCTGAAAAAGAACCTCAATTATTAGCCGCATTAAATAAAGAAACCTATCAGAAAATTTTATTGCCTCGCATGTTAAGCGGGCATTTTCAAGGTCGCGTTTTGAGCATGTTAGCTAAATTGATTCGTCCAGTAAACATTCTAGAAATCGGAACGTATACGGGCTATTCTGCTTTGTGTCTGTGCGAAGGAATGCTAGATGGCGGACAATTACATACAATTGACATTAAAGAAGAATTGGTTGACTTCCAAAGGAAGCATTTTGACAAGTCACCATGGGGAAACCAAATCATACAGCACCTAGGAGAAGCAGTGAATATTATACCAACACTGGATTTAAAATTTGATTTAGTATTTATTGATGCCGATAAAGAAAACTACATTAATTATTTTAATATCATTTTACCGAAAATGAATAAAGGAGGAATTATTCTTTCTGATAATGTCTTGTGGAGCGGAAAAGTATTGGAACCGGTACACCCGAACGACGTGAGTACCAAAATACTGATAGAATACAACCAATTACTAAAAAATGACCCTCGGGTCGAAACCGTTCTTTTACCTATCAGAGATGGCTTAACAGTAAGTCGAGTACTCTAGATTCCTAAATTTTAAGAAACCGCTCTTCTTTCTAAGACGACTGTCATAGCCCAGATGAATATAAAAATCCTTGTGGCTGAAAATGATTTTTTTCTAAACAAAAAAGAGCGACCAACGGAAGCTCCTTTATTGTGATTGAAAAGACCATTTTCAGTCATAAGATTGAAATGAACAGCTGGAATTGCTCCTAAAAATTAAAAAGTGGAAAATACTTTTTCTGGACTGTTTGATATATTTTAAACACTAAATACCCGGAAAATATCCCGAATAGATACCCACATAAAATATCTATTGGATAATGCAATCCTAAATAGATTCTACTATAAGCGAAGACTAGTGGCCATAAGAATAACATGTAGCCATATTTGTTATGGCGATGCATAACGCAATACATAAATGTGGCAACTGCCATACTATTTGAAGCGTGACCTGAGAAGAAACTAAAGGAACTACGACTTTGAACCACTCGTATTATGGTATTGATTTCGGGATTACTGCAAGGACGCAATCTTTGAAATCCATTTTTAAACAGATTAGTTGCCTGATCCGTGAATGTAATTAAAACGGCGATCGCCAAAATAAAATACAAAGTTTGTTTTCCTCCCAATTTTTTATAAATAAAAAACAATAAAAAAAGAAAAAAGGGAGTCCAATATAGTTGTTTGGTAATTGTTAACCAAAGACCGTCATACCTTTCTGAACCTAAACCATTCAAGAAAATCAGCAATTCAGTATCTAGAGACAGAATTTGATCCAGCATTATTTATTGCGCTTTACAGGTCCCGTAATATCTTCTATGTCTTCCTTCACTTTATTAGCCTCAGTAATAGAATCACCCATAAGGTCATTCTTAACTTTATCGACCTGGGTATTAAAGTTGCCGGTTAAATCTGACAGGGATTTTGAATCAAGACCATTAGCCTCGACTCCTTTTTGAATTTCACTTTTTATGTCGTTAGTCGCGTGTTTTAATTGCGCCATAGCCTTACCCATAGCACGTGCCATTTCCGGCACCTTATCTGAACCAAAAAGCATTAGAACAATAAACAATATAAAAACCAACTCTCCTCCTCCTATGCCAAACATAATTATCAATTTTAAGTGGTACAAAGATACCAAATTTAGAATCCCTGACTTTTAAATTTTTCATAAAAAAAAAGACTCTAAAAGAGTCTTTTTTTTTTAATGCTTATTCTTTAATCAAATTTACTTTTCACTATCTCTTTTGGCCAAGTGTTGTTAGTAACATCAATATCTGCTGTTTCTAATTTAGGGTCAATCTGAATTTTCTTGATTGCTTTCTCAGTAGCATATACTTTTCTAGCAGTGTCATTATTTTTTCTCCAGATTTGAGCTGGATACTTGAAGTTCTCAACAGTACCATCCTCGTATGTAATTTCAACTAGTATCGGCATCATCATTCCACCCGGCTTATTAAACTCAACCTCATAGAAGAATTTAGGAGAATTGAAACTTCCTTTTTCGTCAACGCCAAGTGTCTTTAAGTAATCGGAGAGTAATTTTACATCCTCAACCTTAAGAGGTTTCTTTTGATTTGCTTTCAACTCTTCATTACTTTCTGCAACTAAGTAAACAAACGGTCCTTTCTCTACACCAAAACGACCTTTTCTTACCTTAACGTCTTTTAGTTCTTTTGTAGGCGTTTCAGAAACATAGTATTGTTTCACATCGTTTATACCGATATCCACAAAATCAGTAGAATAAAACCACCCTCTAAAGAACCAGTCAAGATCAACCGCAGAAGCGTCTTCCATTGTTCTAAAAAAGTCTTCCGGAGTAGGATGTTTGAATTTCCAACGGTTTGCATATACTTTAAAAGCATAGTCAAACAATTCTCTACCCATTATCACTTCTCTAAGGATATTCAATCCTGTCGCAGGTTTTCCATATGCATTATTACCAAACTGCATTATACTCTCTGAATTTGACATGATAGGTTCCAAGAATTTTTGGTCACCACTCATATACGGCACAATGTTTTTCGCAGGACCACGTCTTGAAGGAAAATTAGTCCCTAACTCATCTTCTGCCATGAATTCCATAAAAGAGTTTAATCCTTCATCCATCCACGTCCATTGACGTTCGTCTGAGTTCACAATCATTGGAAAAAAGTTATGACCTACTTCGTGAATCACAACACCCATCATTCCGTTTTTAACTTGTTCACTAGTTACTCCGTTTTCATCAGGACGACCAAAATTCCAACAAATCATCGGGTATTCCATCCCTTGATCTTCCGCAGAAACAGAAACTGCTTTCGGATAAGGATAATCAAAAGTATGTGAAGAGTAACTTTTTAATGTATGCGCTACAGTTATTGTTGACGTTTCTCCCCAAAGCGGATTTGCTTCCTTAGGATAAATTGAAACTGCCATCGTAGTTTTAGTAGCTAATTGAACAGCCATAGCGTCAAGAATGAATTTTCTCGAAGTGGCTATACCGAAATCTCTAACGTTTTTTGCGCTAAATTTCCATGTTTTTTTCTTGTCAGAAAATCCTTTTTCAGCAGCTTCTGCTTCTGCCTGTGTAACAATCACTACAGGTTTGTCAAACGTTTTCTGTGCTAATTCGTATCTTTTTACTTGAGCTGGCGTAAACACTTCACTTCTGTTCATCAACTCTCCGGTCGCTTCCATAACGTGATCAGCAGGAACGGTGATGTTAACATCAAAATCTCCAAATGGCAAAGCGAATTCGCCGCTTCCCCAAAACTGCATATTTTGCCAACCTTCAACATCATTATAAACTGCCATTCTAGGATAGAATTGTGCAATTACATATATTCTGTTTCCTTCGCTTTCAAATGATTCATATCCGGAACGGCCTCCTTCTTTCTGGTAATCATTGATGTTGTAGTACCATTTTACAGAAAAAGATATTGATGTACCTGGTTTCATCGGCGAAGCCAAGTCTATCCTCATCATGGTGTGATTGATGGTGTACGTCATCGGAGCTCCTTTGGAATCTTTTACGTATTCTATATTAAAACCACGCTCTAAGGGTTTCTTTAAAAATTTGTCAGTAAAATTAGAAGCTGGAAAAGTTTGCGTTATTCTTTCGCTTTCCGCCAAGGGAGATTCAGAATCTTGAGCCTGTTGATTTTGATCCAATTGTACCCACAAATAATCTAGATTATCCGGTGAATTGTTATAGTAAGTGATCGTTTCAGAACCACTTAATTTAGAATTTTTGTCATCTAACTCTATGTCGATTTTATAATCTGCCTGTTGTTGATAATAAGCTGGACCGGGCGCACCTGCAGCGTTACGAAACATATTAGGCGTTGCTAATAAGTCGTACATCTGACTAAACTTGTTGGTATCGTATTTACCTGATTGCTTGGGAGTTACTGTTGTCGCTTTTTCTTGAGCAAATAGAATTGCTGGAAGAATAAAAAATAATGTAATTTTTTTCATGTAGGGAATTCGAATTATGTGAGGGCGTGAAAATACTGTTTTTTAACAAACATAGGTTCCTTTATCAGAATTTTAACATTCGTTCAGTGGAGGATGCGGTAAAAAGAAAACTTTGTTTTGTGCCCAAGATAGTGAAGTGAGTAATGTTTTGCTGCTCTGAATCCCAATCAACTAAAACAGCGTTGTGGACCTCTAAGGATTTTAATTTAGAGATGTCTTTTATACTTAAATAGCAAATAAGGACATCCCCTTCCATCTCTTTGCTTAAAAAATTCATGGCCTTAGATTGCCCATTGACTTTTATTATCAAGTTTTCCGATAAATATTTTTTGAGTAAAACTAAATCTTCGGGAGATTCTTTATTTGTACCTAAATAATGTTTCTTGGTGTATTTTTTCTCTAACGCTTTATTCAAGTCATCAGCAAAAATTCTAGAGGTGATTTGCAGCATTTCCTTTTCAGGAGCATACTCTATTTGATATACAGCCACATAAAATTTATGAAATCCAAAAGAGGTTAAAGTCAAGAAGAAGACTCCAAAAAAGAGATAAAATATTGTTTGTTTCATTGTGCAAAAGTAGCGATTCTTTTGCACTCTTCCTTTTTTGCAACAAGAAAATCAATAACTTGGAACAAATCCCCCTCCCTAAAAGAACAGCTTCGTGAGGAAGAATACACTAAAAAAGACACATCCTCTCAAATATACTTAGAAGGTAGTTATCTTTTTGTATTCTTTATTTTTTGTTATTAGAAAATCCATTAATTGGAATTCGGCGCTAGGCTGCATTAATGTTCTCGATTTACTATCGTTTTCACAAAAAACAAGAAAAAGCTTAATCTCGTCGTCTTTTAAATTCAGCGTATTAGAAAAAAAAGAATAATTAATTCTTTTCAAAACAAGCTCGGAGAAACTTGTGTCTTTATAAAAGTCTACTTTTTCAGGATTATTCTTTCTCAATATTTTTAGTACATCTTTATATATTCTAACAAAGTCCGTTCCATATTCTATACTACCGTCTCGAGGCATCGTTGTATTTTTTAGTGCTGACTTTTGATCACCAAAGTACATCAAATCGACATATTTCTGCGATTCACCTAGAATTGGACTCAGCTCTTTTTTGGCCGCAATTAATACTTCCTTTAATTCATTTGTGAAAACTTCTAGTGTTACAACAAATTGAGGCGTAATAAAATCCTCTTCCTTCAGCACTACCTTTTTAGATTTGAATGTCAGACTTGAAAAAACCAAGGTATCATTCACTTTAGCCAAAACTGTAAAAAAACCATATTCATTAACAATTGCACCCGCTTTTGAATTTGCATCAAAAACAATTACGTTTTCTACCGGTGCCAAATCGTTCCTTACCTGACCTTTGAATGTTTTTCTAGTTTCAATTTGACCAAAGGAAAATTGATAAAACAAACACAATAATAAGACTCCTATTTTAGTTTTCATTTGCTATGATTTTATTGTATTTCTTGGCTAATATAATAATCAGAAATTGAGATAATGTTTTGTTTCTGGCGTTCAGAGAACCGACTAAATCGATGTCCTCAACACAATAATATTGAAACCCCCGGATATACGCTTGAGGGATTTTTAATGTTTCACTATAATATTCAGGTAGAAAAAGATAATCTAACTTAACTAACATTTGCTCTTTATATTCAACTGCAACTTCTTTCTTAAGCATCGCTTTTCGTCCTGTAATCCAGTTCAAGGCTGGATCTAAAAGTCCTGAACTTGCAGTATATAATTTGCGTTCCGCGGGGGAATATTTCTTTTGTCCATAAGCAATAACTCCTAAATTCTCAGCACTAATCTGGGCTCTTTCATCAATAACAACTTCCCTTAAGTCAATACTTTCAGAAGTCATACTAATCTGAACAACAAGTGACGACAAATCTTGTTTATTTACTTGTCTACGTAAAGTTACGAGATTTACTGCAGAAAAAACTAAAACATCACCTTCTTTTGCAAAAAGCAAAAACAATCCTTCTTTATCAGAAGCGGTTGCGCTGTCTGTCGTTAGGTTAATAACATTAACCCCTTCTACAGAAACTGAGTCAAAACTTATTTTTCCATGAATTCTTTTAGAACCTATACTTTGCCCAAAAACAACTTGAGAAAGTAAAATTACAAACAAGATAAAAATGCTATTGGTTTTCACAAGCAATGATTTCATTATATTTAATAGCTAAGACGCCCAATAAGAATTCGGTGTTTAATTTATTTTTCGATTCTCAAATCAGGTTGAATCTCTCCTTTTCAACGGTGTAATACTGCAAACCTTTAACATAATCTAAAGATATTTTAAAACGGCTAATATACTGGTCTTTATCAAACATCTCATCGAGCATTGCTAAATAAGTTTCTTTCTTTTCAATTACAAGCTCTTTCTTGAGCGTAGCCGTTCTTGCAGAAATTAAATTGAGCAAAAGATCAAATACCATTAGATTCAATCTGCCTTAACTTGCAGCTGCATATTTTCGCTCAGCTTCAGCATGGGCTCTTTGATCTGCTGGAATAATCCCTAAGGAAACCGCGTTAATAATATTATAACTTCTGATCACAACCTCATCCAACTGATTCATCGTTAGATTCATTCTCACAAAAAAAAGTCAATTTTCAAAATCTTCTTAATTCAAAACAACCCGTCTATTTTTAGACTGCATCGCTGACGGCAACAAAGTATCCCCTACTCTTCGTTTAACCCAAATAACCTTCGATATCAGTTATTACCGCTTTTTCGCTGGTTAAATTAACGACATATATTCCGTCGATATTAAACCCATCTGCATTTACTTTTCCTTTCAATATAGAAGAAGTTGATTCCTGTGCCAAAGCTGCTGTAGCAAGAAAATTTATAAAAAGAAGACTAAACCCAACTATCATACTTATTGATATCTCAAATTAATGCCAAGCTGTAGAAGTATCTTAATCCCTTCTAAATTAACTACTAAGAAGTTGATAAAAAAAAGTTAATAAAAAATGAAAAATACAATAATAAGAAACTCGATTTTATACCTTTAACCCGAATAAAACAACACAAGAAATGAAAAATATTATTATCGCAAGCACGTCCACAGTGCATGGAAGTGACTATTTAGAGTACCTGCTACCCGACTTAAAGATCCACTTTGGAAATTGTAAAACGGTACTATTTATTCCATATGCAAGACCGAGTGGTATTTCACATGAAGAATACACGGCAAAAGCTGCTTTCGCTTTCGCCAAAATAAACATAGCGGTAAAAGGAATACATGAATTTGATGATGCTGTATTAGCCGTTGAAAATGCAGAAGGCATTTTTACCGGAGGAGGGAACACCTTTGTTCTTGTGGCTCAATTGTACAAAAACAACATCATGAATGCTCTTGCAGAAAGCATAAAAAAAGGAACTCCTTATCTGGGAACAAGCGCCGGAAGCGTCATTTGCGGGCTAAGCATGCAAACCACTAATGACATGCCTATTGTTTATCCACCAAGCTTTAAAACATTAGGATTACTTCCTTTCGACCTCAACGCACATTATTTAGACGCAGACCTGCAGTCAAAACACATGGGCGAAACGCGAGACACCAGAATAAAAGAGTTTCATGCTTATAACACCATTCCAGTATTAGGATTACGCGAAGGAAGTTGGCTGAAAGTAGATGGCGACAAAATAATAGTGAAAGGAGAGCTATCCGCCAGACTTTTCAAACAAAACCAGACTACAGAAGAACTTGAAACCGGCACTGACATCAGTTATATCAAATAACAAACCCGAAACAATTAAGTTTCAGATTTGAAGAGCGAAAGACGCACCCTCGCCAATTTTGACAGGAGGGTAATCTTCCCGGAAAAGAAATATGCCTAACTTTATAAAAGTTAGGTTTATTAAAGAGCAAAAGACGGGGATTCTCCTCAATTTTGACGAGACAACAACCTTGCTGTAAAAGAAATAACCCTAACTTTATAAAAGTTAGGGTTATTAAAGAGCGAAAGACGAGGCTCGAACTCGCGACAACCAGCTTGGAAGGCTGGAGCTCTACCAACTGAGCTACTTTCGCATTAGCAGGGTGCAAATATACAAACTAATTCACTTCAAAACAAGTTTTTTTAAAAAAAAATAAAAACACTTTACTTTGTGAAATTAAGAATGATCAAAGTACTATTTTTAAGTCCAATTTAAAGGTCCAAAAAACAGTTCAATACTACCAATAAAAAAGCCGAAACGATTAAGTTTCGGCTTTAAAGAGTGACAAACGAGGATTCTCGTCAATTTTAACGAGACGATAACCTTGCTGTAAAACAAATAACCCTAACTTTATAAAAGTTAGGGTTATTAAAGAGCGAAAGACGAGGCTCGAACTCGCGACAACCAGCTTGGAAGGCTGGAGCTCTACCAACTGAGCTACTTTCGCATTACTGAGGTGCAAATATAAATAATAAGTTGGGTTTGAAACAAGTTTTTCGATGGAAATTTTTCGTAAAAAAGGCGCTTTAATTATAATCGTTTTAAAATTAAATCGTTACATCTATTATTTTTTTACAATGGGATGTTTTACATCAAAAAAAAATATCCTCAGAGACCTATTGGGTCCGAAAATTAGTCCCCAAACCTAGTGAACCTAACATGACTAGTCAATTTGACGCTGACGATTCAGAAACAGCCTCGCATTTAAGTTTTTTTTTACACTAACAAATCAACAGACTTAATTTCGTCGTTTCATAAATTCAATCTTTGAAGAAAACTGCCAATCTCAAATATGGGGAATGGCAATTTTAAGAACCCAAAAAAAGAATGGTTATCTCGAAGCGCTCTTGCGCCATTTTGAAAAACAGTATCGTCCAGAAAACAGAAAATGAATTTGCTTCCACGCTCGGGTTCAACCTACAGGCTTTCATCAAAATTATAGTACATTAAAAGAAAAAACTTTGGAATAAAAAAAATCGGAGCACATATCCTGCGGTATAAAATTAAACAAATTACAGCCTACAGTATTTTAGGCCTATTCCTAAAAAGAGAAAAGCCACTTACTTAGATATTCCAAAATGCCGATAACAAAAAAGACGGCGTTTATAGCTTTAAAAACGGCGTCTTTTTTATTATGTGTTTAAATAAATATTATGAAACAAGCTTAGAAGCTGTCTTATAATTGTCTGAAGGATAATAAATAAACAGACAAGACTTATCTTTAATTGTTTGTATTATCTCGCTGGATAGATTAATAGGAAGTGCAGGACAACCTAAACTTCTTCCTAATCGTTTATTGTTTTGTATGAAAGAATTAGACACGTATTCTGCTCCGTGAATAACAACCGCTCTAACTCTGGCATTATCGTTAATCCCTTTTTCTAAACCATCTAATCGAAGAGATTTTCCATGCTTTCCGCTGTATATTTCACCTGTAGCATAAAATCCAAGGCTACTTTTAAAAGATTGAGCTGAATTTGAAAAACTGGTAGCAAATTCATTTCCTGTATTTCTTCCGTGAGCAACCAAAGAGTTATATAAAATAGTATTAGTGGTAAGATCGATCACCCAAAGTCTTTTAGAGTTAGATGACATACTAAAATCAATCAAGGTCAGTATATTTCTACGCACTAATCCTTTCTCTTTTAATAAATAGAAACCCTTAAGAGCTTCCGAGAAGCTCTCCAGCTTCGGTAACGCAAAATCATTGGAATCCAAATTGTTGTAAATGACTTCCTCATTACTTTCAGAAGTAGTCTTTATTACCTTAGCAACTTCCATTTTCTTTTCAGTCTTAGACTCTGAGAAAAATAAATTGCTTATCGAGAAAGAAATAACCATTAAAAATAGGGCAGGAAATGTTTTATAAATCATTGATTTTTATTGTTTTAAATGATAGATTAGGGTTTGTAAAAGTACTAAAACTGTTCGAGTCAGCCAACCGAATTCCATTTTTAGGGAATCTTTAACCGTTTTGAACCTCTTTATGATTCTTAATAATTTATCACAGAACTTGATAGTTATGCTAATTTTATTACTTTTGCTTTAACCAAATCACAATTCATGCCAAAGTACTATTATTTTGTTTTACTTTTTACCGTTTTACTTAGTTTGGACGCTTCTTGTCAGAAAAAGACTCTTTTTGCAAAATCTACAACAGAAAGCATGATTATTGATGGCGAAGTCAACGAACAAGCATGGATTACAGACCCTAACATTGCCACTGATTTCATCATGTTTGAGCCTGACAACGGGAGACCTATCAATGAAGACAAGAAGACAGAAGTAAAAGTTTTATACGATGACGAAGCAATTTATATTTCGGCAATTTTATACGATAACGAACCCAACAAAATTCAGAAAGAAATAACGAATCGTGATGTATTTGGTGTATCTGACCATTTTTCAGTTTCTATAAACGGATTTAACGACGGCCAGCAAGATTTTAGATTCTTTGTAAGTGCAGCTAACGTTCAAATGGACTGTTTGGCCACGGAGGGCAACGAAGATTTTTCCTGGGACGCCATATGGAAGAGTAAAGCCACTATCACAGATTTTGGATGGGTTGTTGAAATGAAAATTCCTTATGCTGCCTTGCGCTTTTCCAATGCAAAAAAACAAACTTGGGGATTGAACTTTATGCGTGAAATAAAACGTGATGTTCAAAAATATACCTGGAATCGTGTCAACACTAAAATTGGCGCTGTAATTACTCAAGCAGGAACACTCGAAGGAATAGAAAATATTAAACCTCCAGTACGTCTTTTCTTTATCCCTTATGTCTCCGCTTATTACCAGGAAGATGACTTTACAGCCGACAGAACTTTCAAAGGGGGACTTGATATCAAATATGGTATCAATGACTCTTTTACTTTAGATGCCATTTTAGTACCTGATTTTGGACAAACTAAATTTGATAATGCCATATTGAATCTGGAACCTTTCGAACAAAGACTGGATGAAAATAGGCCGTTTTTTACAGAAGGAACTAATTTATTTAACATTGGAAACATATTTTATTCTAGAAGAATTGGAGGAGCACCAAGCACCTACCCAGATGTAGCAGAAAATGAAGAAGTGACTAACTACCCGAGTTCTGTAAAATTAATCAATGCCGTAAAAGTATCTGGAAGAACTGAAAAAGGATTAGGTATTGGATTTCTGAATGCTATTACTGAAAAAACATCTGCAACAATACAAAATGCAGAAACTAAAGAAAGGCGTAAAGAAGTTATTGAACCGCTAACCAACTATAACGTTTTAGTATTAGATCAACGCTTTAGACAAAACTCATCTGTATCTTTTGTCAACACCAACACAACCCGAAATGGGAGCTTTAGAGACGCTAACGTCTCCGCTTTATTATTTGACTTAAGCACTAAAGCAAATTCCTATAACTTATATGGTGATTTTAAATACAGCTCTATAAATACCATCGAAGACTATAATGGTTTTAAAACATCTCTAAATTTCGCCAAAACAAGCGGAAAATATAGGTATTCTCTCTCCGGAAGATATACATCCAGGGACTATGACAATAATGATCTGGGAATAAATTTTTATAATAATTTTAATAATCTGTATTCTAATCTAAGTTACAGAATATTAAATCCCACAAAACAATTCAATACCTTCAGATTTCAAAATGAGTTTAGTTTAGCATATGACAATACTACTGGAAAACTACAAGAAGGGTATTACAAGCCTACAATTAAAGCAACTACAAAACGCAATCATTATTTTGAGCTTGGCTTAGACATCAAGCCTTTTGAAGCATATGATTTTTATGAACCTAGAATCTTTGGTCGGTATCTAGCAGTACCTAAAAGTATAAGTGGTTATTCAGGTGTTGAATTTAATCGAAATAATGCTTTCACTTTTGATTTTACGCTAAGTTTCGCAAAATTCGACCAAGAAAAAAGGTCTAACTTCGGAATCGCAGTTGCGCCAAAGTATAGAGTAAATGACAAGTTTTCCATCTTTCTTGTTATGGATTATACTCATAAAACGAATGATCTTGGCTGGGTTGGTTTTGAAAATTCGGATATCATAATAGGCAGAAGAAATAGAGAAATATTGCAAAATGACCTCATAGGTAAATATTCAATTAACGACAAAATGACGCTTAATTTGACCGCTCGTTATTATTGGTCCTATTCTGATAACCAGGCATTTTTTACCTTACAAGACAATGGTAGTTTATCCGAGAACAACACCTACCTCTTAAATAGAAATAGAAATTTCAACTCTTGGAACCTTGATTTATCTTACTCTTGGTGGTTTGCACCGGGAAGTGAATTATCTATCTTATACCGCAACTACGCTCAAGAAGGCAGTCGCAATGTTGAAAGAAGACTGAGCACAAACCTAAAAAATGTGTTTGATAGTAATATGACTAATATCTTGTCAGTAAGCGTCCGTTATTTCATTGATTACAATGTTATTAAAAATAAGTTTTAAATCTCTGCAATTAAAGTGTAACAATATCTTTTAAAATCAGTCTACTATCTGAAGTATGATTACGTGCTATTCATACAATATACCCTACATCTAAAAAACGGATTTCCATTAGTTCCGCTTCATTTACAGTTAATTTCATGAAATACTTTTTTTTGACATTCTTTGTTTTAGTTATCACCTTTGGCTACAGCCAAAAAAAGGTGTTACAAACTAAGTTTACCTCTGACAACATAACTATCGACGGAAAACTGGATGAAAACGTATGGCAATCCACACCAGAAGCAACCGATTTTATAATGTCCCAGCCTGACAATGGTGAACCAATTCCAGATTCTAAAAAAACAATCGTAAAAGTCATCTACGATAATGATGCTGTATATATTGCGGCATTATTATATGACGATCAACCGGATAAAATTAGAAAAGAAATTTCACAACGGGACAGTTTTGGTATAGCAGACGTTTTTGGTATTTTTATCAATGGCTTTAATGATGGGCAGCAGGATTTTCAATTTTTTGTCAACGCTGCTGACGGTCAAGCAGACTGTATTACTACAGACAGCAACGGGGAAGATTACTCCTGGGATGCAATATGGAAAAGCAAAGCGATAATTACCGATTTTGGCTGGGTCGTAGAAATGAGAATTCCTTACGCTGCGTTGCGCTTTTCTGCCGAAAAAAAACAAACTTGGGGTCTTAATTTTTTCAGGGAAATAAAACGAAACCGTCAAAAATACACTTGGAACTTTATTGACTCAAAAATTGGTACTTTCACGCAACAAACCGGAATCCTTGAAGGCATAGAAAACATAAAACCCCCTACTCGCCTATTTCTTATGCCTTATTCTTCCTTTTATGTCAACGCGAATGGACAACAAAAAACTGTAGGTACCTTAAAAGGTGGATTAGACATAAAATATGGAATTAATGACGCTTTTACCCTTGATGCCATCTTGGTTCCTGATTTTGGACAAACTAAATATGACGATCAAATTCTCAATTTGGGGCCATTCGAACAACAATTTAATGAAAATAGGCCGTTTTTCACAGAAGGCACCGACCTATTCAGCAAAGGAGATTTAGTCTATTCTCGGAGAATTGGAGGTAGGCCAATTAACTACCCAACAGCTGCAGAAAACGAGACGATTATTGACAACCCATCGAGTGTCGATTTAATCAATGCATTGAAAGTATCGGGACGAACAAAAGACGGACTGGGAATAGGTATTCTAAACGCGGTAACGAAAAGAACATTCGCAACAATTGAAAACAAAGCTACGCAAGAAACCCGCAGAGAAGAAGTGGAGCCCTTGGCAAACTACAATGTACTTGTTTTAGACCAGCGCTTTCTCAAAAACTCTGCTGTTTCATTTATAAATACCAATGTCACTAGAAACGGAGGTTTTCGAGACGGAAATGTATCTGCTTTAGTATGGGACTTAAACACCATGAAGAATACTTATAGCCTTTCGGGAAACTTAAAATACAGTTACGTAAATGACATCATGGATAAAAAAGGGGTTTCCACTTCTCTAAATATCGGAGAAACTATCGGTCAATACCGATATAGTCTAGGTGCAGATTTAGTCACAAAGGACTTTGATAATAATGATCTAGGAATCAACTTTCAAACAAACTATTACAGCATATATGGAAATGCAAGTTATAGAATTTTAAATCCGACGAAACTTTTTAATTCTTTTAGGATAAACTATAATATATATACCCAATTTCAAAAAGAAACCGGTAAAATTCAAGGAAACAACATGAATGCAAGTATAAACCTTGATACTAAAAAGAATCACTATGTCGGACTCGGCATCAATATAAGCCCCGTTGAATCCTATGACTTTTATGAAGCAAGAGCGGAAAACAGGTATGTAATTCTACCCGAACGATACAATGCTTGGTTGTACATATCTACTAATTATAACAATAAATTCGCATTTGATTTCAATCCATCCTACTCTATTTTTAATGAAACAGAAAGAAGGACTTATGAATTAATGTTAGGCCCCAGATACCGTTTTAACGACAAGTTTTCGTTAAACTACCGTTTTCAATTCTCGAGAAGGAACAATAATAAAGGCTATGTTGACAGCGTAGATGAAGATTTAAATAAGTCAACTCAACAGGCTATTATTTTTGCTAACAGAAATGTGATCACTTATTCCAATAGTCTTTCTGGAAAATACTCTATTAGCAGTAAAATGAATTTTAATGTGGCTGTTCGTCAATATTGGTCCTATGCGGAGAATAAGAATTTCTTATATCTAAAACAAGACGGAAGACTAGCTGATTATGCAAATTACAACATCAATAAAGACTCTAGTTTTTACTCTTGGAATTTTGACCTTTCCTATTCTTGGTGGTTTGCTCCTGGAAGCCAAGTTTCTATTTTATATAGAAATAATGCCGCAAATTTTGATAAAAACATCAATAAAGACTTTGGGGAAAATGTAGCAAATTTATTGAACAATGAGGCGTTGAATCATACCTTTTCAATAAGTGTGCGCTATTTCATTGATTACAATAGCTTGAAAAACAAAATATAGAGTGCATTAATTTTAAAAAAAACACATTCTATAACAAAATCAACATTATTTCGGTGCGTTCTTTCTTGAATACATAATATTGGTTTCGTTCGCTTCTAAGATTTTATAAATACTTTATCTTTGTTCAAAATTAATTCCAATGAACAAAAAAGTAATTCTTATGATATTAGATGGTTGGGGAAAATCTCCTGACCCTAAAGTATCTGCAATCGACAACGCCAATATTCCATTTATAAATAGTCTTTATAAAAACTACCCAAGTGCTCAACTTCGCACAGACGGTCTAAACGTGGGTTTACCGGAAGGACAAATGGGAAATAGTGAAGTAGGACATATGAACCTCGGTGCAGGACGAATCGTTTATCAGGATTTAGCCAAAATAAATCTAGCTGTCGCCAATAAAACATTAGCCGAAGAGCAAGTCCTTAAAGATGCCTTCCAATATGCAAAAGACAATCATAAAAAAGTACATTTTTTAGGATTGGTTTCAGACGGAGGAGTTCACTCCCATACCTCCCATTTAAGAGGTCTAATTGATGCAACCCAAGATTACGGATTGAAGGAGGTTTTCGTACATGCCTTCACTGATGGGCGTGACGTTGATCCAAAATCAGGAAAAAAATACGTTCAGGATCTAGAAAATTATATCGCAAACACTTCTGTAAAAATAGCTTCAATAATAGGAAGATATTACTCCATGGATCGCGACAAGCGCTGGGAAAGAGTGAAACTAGCCTACGATTTATTGGTCAACGGCCAAGGAATACATTCAAAAAACGCAGTAACGAGTATCGAGGAAAGTTATGCAACCAATGTGACAGATGAATTCATCCATCCGATTGTAATGACTGATGCAGCTGGCAATCCATTGGCTACTATTGAAGATGATGATGTTGTTATTTTCTTTAACTTTAGAACTGACAGGGGAAGAGAATTAACCGAAGTCCTTTCTCAGCAAGATTTTCACGAAGAGAACATGCACAAATTAAATTTGTATTATGTAACTCTGACTAATTATGATGAATCTTATAACAATGTAAAAGTTGTGTACAACAAGGACAACATCACAGAAACATTAGGAGAGGTTTTAGAAAAAGAGAATAAAACTCAAATTAGAATTGCTGAAACAGAGAAATACCCGCACGTAACTTTTTTCTTTTCAGGTGGTAGAGAAATTCCATTTAGAGGAGAAAAAAGAATATTAAAAAATTCTCCAAAAGTAGCTACTTACGATTTACATCCGGAGATGAGTGCTTTTGAATTAACTGATGCTTTAGTTCCAGAACTTGAAAAAGCAGACGTCGATTTTGTATGCCTTAATTTTGCCAATGGTGACATGGTAGGTCATACTGGAATAATGGATGCAGCAATAAAAGCATGTGAAGCAGTTGACAAATGTGTCGAAAGAGTGATTACAGCGGCATTAGCTAATGATTACACCACGATCGTAATTGCAGATCACGGAAACTGTGAGACGATGATTAACGCTGACGGAAGCCCAAATACGGCGCATACTACCAACCCCGTTCCTATTATTTTAGTGGACAAAGAATTGAAACAAATTCACAATGGAGTGTTAGGCGATATCGCACCAACTATTTTAGAATTAATGGGTATCGAAAAACCCGTAGTAATGACTCAACATTCTTTACTTTAAGACATTTATACAACTAGTTGACAATAAAGGCTATTCAAATTGAATAGCCTTTATTATAAAATAAAACAAGTATTACTATTATTTTTGATAGTAATACTATTATATTTGCACTTATTAATCTCAAAAAATAGTGCTGTGAAAAATTTACTCCTTCAATGCTTGATCATAACGCTTTTATTCAATGTAAATACTAAGGCTCAAAATACTACTATACTCTCAAGCCCCGAGACGATTATTCGTCTTGATTTAAGTGGTAACACAATTGATTTAGAAAAAGTAGACTTCTCTAAATTTGTCAATTTAGAATATCTAAGTTTAAAGGATGATCATTTAAAAGAATTACCTAAAGAATTGTTCTTACTGAAAAAATTAAAAACACTAGATTTAAGTGGAAATGATTTTAAGGTGTTACCAAAAGACTTTTCTAAACTTAAAACCCTTGAAAAATTATATTTAAATGATGAGAAAAACTTAGACTTACCTCAATCCTTAGTCGTTTTAGCAAAGTTGCCAAATCTAAAATCGTTATATCTTGATAATGATCGAATCAATTATATGCCTCGTGAAATGTTACAACTTAAAAATTTAGAGTATTTAAGTTTGCGTCAAAACGCATTAAAGGAATTCCCTAAAAATATAAATTCTTTATCTCATTTAAAGCATTTATATTTGAATGAAAATAGTATTCCACTTGACAACGTAGAACTTAAAAACATCAATTTTGGTTTTGAAATCGATTTTTAAACGTAAACAATTCAAATGCATAATTTAATCACAAATATAAAAATTCAAATTTCAGACAAAATCTTTGTAAAAGATCCTGAAACATCAGCTCTTGGAAAAAAGATAATAAAAGAGAGTATCATTTTAATAGATGAAAAAGGGTTTGACAACTTTACTTTTAAAAAATTAGGCGAACGCATTGGCTCCAATGAAAGTTCGATTTATAGGTATTTTGAAAACAAGCACAAACTACTAGTATATTTATGTTCGTGGTATTGGAGTTGGATTGAATACAAAATGGTTTTTAAATTGACTAATATTGATGATCCTATGGAGCGCTTAAAGCGAGCTATTGTTATTGTCACTGAAAAAATAGTTGATGATGAGAGAACAGAACATATCAACGAAAGGATTTTAAATAGAATTGTTATTATAGAATTCACTAAAACCCTGTACACTAAAGAGGTTGACGAAGAAAATAAAGAAGGTTATTTCATAATTTACAAAAGATTAATTAATAGAATGGTCGCTATTGTAAAAGAGATTAACCCCGATTATCCTTTTGCAAAAAGTCTAATTTCAACCGTTGTAAAAGGTTCTTTGCACCAACATTTTTTAAAAGAACACCTATCAACTATTACCGATTGTAACGAACAAGTATCTCCCACAAACTTTTTTATGGATTTAATCAACACCATATTAATAAAAGAATAAATAGCTGGAACGCATTACGTCGTAAAGTTGTAGCTAGTATAACTACACAAAAGAAAAAAATTAACAAGAAGCATATATGAAACCATTAAAGCGATTTTATAATTTACTTGAATTAGATAAGAAAGATGTTTACCAATTATATTTCTACGGAATCCTCTCCGGAGTAATCAGTTTATCGCTACCTCTAGGAATACAAGCCATAACTAATTTTATTCAATCTGGAAGAGCAAGTGCTTCGTGGATTGTTTTAATTGTTTTGGTTGTTTTTGGTGTAGCGTTAGTTGGAGTTCTTTCGTTGATGCAACTGCGTATCATGGAAAACTTACAACAAAAAATATTTATTCGATCCTCCTTTGAATTTGCGGTTCGATTACCCAAAATAAAATTTGAAGAATATTACAATACCTATCCACCAGAACTAGCGAATCGCTTTTTCGATACTTTAATGATCCAAAAAGGGACGGCCAAATTGTTAATCGATTTTTCAGCAGCCATATTACAAATTATTTTTGGGATCATATTATTGTCTTTGTACCATAATTATTTTATCGTTTTTGGAATATTACTATTGTTACTACTATACTTTATTTTTAAATTCTCTTACAACGATGGATTAGAAACAAGTATGAAAGAATCCAAATACAAGTATAAAGTTGCTGGATGGTTGCAGGAAATTGCACGGAATAATTTTAGCTTTCGAAATAATTTACATCACGATTTCGCATTGAATAAAAATGACATGTTAGTTGCAGATTACCTAAATTATAGAGAGAAGCATTTCTCAGTAATTAAAACTCAATTTAGCCAACTAATCATTTTCAAAATAATAATAACAGCAAGTCTATTATCTATTGGAGGCTACTTAGTGTTGTCTCAACAAATGAATATTGGCCAATTTGTTGCTGCAGAAATCATTATTTTATTAGTAATCAACTCAGTCGAAAAAATCGTAATAGGGCTTGAAACGCTTTACGATGTTTTAACATCAGTTGAAAAAATAGGGTTAATAACGGATATGAAACTGGAAGAGGAATTCACATTAGATTATGACAATTGCTATACTTCTATCGCTTTAGAAGTTGAAAATGTATACTTTAACTTTCCAGATTCAAAAAATAAAATTTTAAACAACATCAACTTAAATATTGATCAGGGCGAACGAATATTTATCGACGGAGCAAACGGTTCGGGAAAAACAACCTTGATACGCATATTGTCGGGATTAATTCAGCCTAGCCATGGTGCTATATCTATCAACGATAATAGCTTTAAGAAAATCAATCTCAACCAATTTAGATCTCAAATAGAAAGTATCATACAAGGAGAAACTCCATTTGAAGGGACTGTAATTGAAAACATCACCTTTAAAAATACTACCGCATCGGAGGAAAGTTTAAAATGGGCTATTGAAGGAATGCAGTTAAAGAAATTTATAAAATCGCTACCACAAGGTTTAGACACGCCTCTTTTTCCGGAAGGAAAACAATTATCATCATCTGATACTCAAAAATTATTACTTGCTAGAAGTATTATCAGTAAGCCCAAAATTTTGTTCTATGAAGACCCTACATGCAACATGGACGACAAAGTTGCCAATGAAATCATCGATTTCATTACCGCCGAAGAACACCAATGGACTATTATTGTCTCGTCAAAAAATCAGTACTGGAAAACCAAGTGCAACAGAAATATCACCATGGAAAACGGACAAATTATCTTAGATTTAAAAAAATAACTGTATGTTAAATATATCAGACCACAATAAACATATTGACTCCCACCTTGACCGTTTCAAAACAGTTAAAGGACTCGAAACAAGGCCACACTATAAAATTTTAAATCGACTTATAACGCTTGTTGCAATATTAGCGTTCTTTACTTTATTCCTGCCTTGGACCCAAAATATATCTGGCAAAGGAGCTGTAACTACTTTAAAACCAAGTCAAAGACCACAATCTATCCAAAGTGTCATCTCAGGTCGAATTGAAAAATGGTATGTTCAAGAAGGAGATTTTGTAAAAAAAGGGGATACCATCCTTTTTATCTCTGAAATAAAAGAGGATTATATGGACCCTAACTTAGTAGAAAATACTATGAATCAATTGAATGCTAAAAGTCAAGCTCTAAATTCCTACAGTTCAAAATACGGAGCCTTAGCTAATCAAATTGTATCGATTCAAAGCGAAAAAAATCTGAAGTTAGAGCAAGCTAAAAATAAGCTAAAGCAAGCTAATTTTAAAATTACGAGTGATTCGATTGATTTGGTTGCCGTGAAAACCCAACTTAAAATAGCCAATACTCAGTTCAATCGAGTTGTACAACTGAACAATGAAGGTTTAAAAGCAATGACTGACGTAGAAGATAAACGTTTAAAACAGCAAGAAGTAGAGGCTAAAATAATCACTCAAGAAAACAAATTATTAATTACTCAAAATGAATTACTAAATGCAAAGGTAGAACTTAATCGAATTACGGCGGAATACAATGAAAAAATCGCAAAAGCAGAAAGCGACCAATTTACCGCATTGAGCAACCAATATGACACTGAAGCGCAAGTAAACAAGCTTAAGAATCAATATGCTAATTACAGCATTCGTAATGACTTATATTATATCAGAGCAGCTCAAAATGGATATATTAACCGTGCTTTACAAGCTGGAATTGGTGAAACTATTAAAGAAGGAACACCAATCGCTACTGTAATGCCTTCAGAGTACGATATTGCCGTAGAAACCTATGTCAACCCATTAGATTTGCCTTTGATTTCTAAGGGTGCTAAAATAAGAATATGGTTTGATGGTTGGCCTACTATTGTATTTTCAGGTTGGCCAGATATGTCGTATGGAACATTTGGAGGCAGAATTATTGCAGTTGAAAAATTCATCAGTGATAATGGAAAATTCAGAGTGCTGATTGCCCCTGACCCTAATGAAGATCCTTGGCCGAAACAATTAAGTATTGGATCTGGAGCACAAACAATTGCTTTACTAAACAACGTACCTGTTTGGTTTGAAATATGGCGTACACTTAACGGGTTCCCACCAGATTATTATGAAATGAATCAAAAAGGCGGAAAAACTAAAGAAAAAAAATAATGAGATATTCTATTTTATTTTTGCTGCTTTTCGGTTTGAATCTTCAAGCTCAAAATAGAGTAAGTGAAACGATATTACCTCAAAAACTGGAATTTACATTCAACGAATATTTGGGATATGTCAAAAAATTTCATCCACTGGTTAAAACAGCTAATTTAGAAATCAATAAAGCGCAGGCGAGTTTAATGGCTGCGAGAGGCGCTTTCGATCCTAAAATTGAGGTTGACTTTGATAACAAGCAATTCAAGGACACCGAATATTATTCGATTTTAAATAGCAGTTTTAAAATCCCAACTTGGTATGGCATCGAAATCAAAGCTGGTTTTGATCAAAACGAAGGATATTATCTAAACCCTGAAAACACTGTGCCTAATCCCGGATTAACATCGTTGGGAATATCAGTTCCTTTAGGACAAGGTCTATTTATCAATCAGCGAATGGCTGATCTGCGCAAGGCTAAGATGCAAATGCAATTAGGACAGGCCGAACGAAAACTGCAAGCAATTGCGGTCTTGTATGATGCATCTGTTGCTTATTTTAATTGGAAAAAAAATCATGAAGAGTTTCAAATGTATTCGCAATACAATACTAATGCGGAGACACGATACAAAGCAGTTCAGTCCCTAATTAAAGAAGGTGATAAAAGAGCTATCGATAGTGTAGAAGCAGGAATTAGTTTCAGAAGTCGTCAGCTAAGCTTAGAAAATTCCAAACTGAAATTACTAAAAGCAAAACTAGAATTATCTAATTTTTTATGGTTAGACAATTCGATTCCTATGGAACTCTCTGAAGCTCTCTTTCCAGAACTGCAAATTGAAAAGACAATTCAAGAAACCTTAAAAACAAATGACCTTTTAGCAGATAATTTCTCAATAGAAAATCATCCTAAAATTAGCGCATTGGAATCCAAAATTGATATGCTAGAGGTCGATAGAAAACTAAAAGCGAATGCACTGTTGCCAAAAATTGATCTATCCTATTCCTATTTGTCAGAACCAAAGTACATAGACAGCTACAAATTTGAAAACTACAAAGTAGGAATTAATTTTTCCTATCCTATATTTCTAAGAAAAGAAAGAGGTGGTTTGAAATTAGCGCAGTATAAAATTCAAGAAACTACAAATAGCTTAAATCTAGAGCGTTTGCAACTTTCGAATAAAATAAAAGCGCAGAAAGAAGTAATCACTTCTCTAAACAAACAGCGCCTTATGGCAAGTGGCCTCGTGAACAACTACATAACGATGTTAAAGTCAGAAGAGCGGTTGTTTACTTTTGGAGAAAGCTCCCTTTTTCTCATAAACAGCCGCGAAAGTAGTTTAATAACAGCCCAGTTGAATGCAATTGCCTTACGCAATGAGTTTTTTATATCGAACTCTGAATTATATAAAATTATGGCCAATCCTGATTAATAATTTTAAAATCGTACTTTTGCAAACTGAAAATAACATATATGATTATAGTTAAATCCCGTGAAGAAATAGAATTAATGCGCGAAAGTGCTTTAATAGTATCGAAAACATTAGGAATGATTGCTTCTGAAATTAAAGAAGGAGTTACTACATTACATTTAGATAAATTAGCTGAAGAATTCATTCGTGACCATGGTGCGGTACCAAGCTTCTTAGGCTTATACGGTTTCCCAAACTCATTATGTATGAGTCCCAATGCGCAAGTAGTGCACGGAATTCCAAATAACACCCCTCTTAAAAGTGGAGATGTCATATCAGTAGATTGTGGGGCTTACAAAAACGGATACCATGGAGATCATGCCTATTCATTTGAAATTGGTGAAGTTGATCCTGAAACTAAAAAATTATTGCAAATTACCAAAGAGTCGTTGTACGTAGGTATCCGTGAATTTAAAGCTGGAAATCGTGTAGAAGATGTTGGTAATGCCATTCAAAAATATACTGAAGCGCATGGATACGGAGTCGTACGTGAATTAGTAGGACATGGACTTGGACAAAAAATGCACGAAGACCCAGAAATGCCTAATTATGGAAAACGGGGACGTGGAAAACTTTTTATTGAAGGTATGGTAGTTGCAATTGAGCCTATGATTAACCGAGGAACTAAAAATATTAAACAGCACAAAGACGGCTGGACAATAACTACAGCTGACAGTCAACCAAGTGCTCATTTTGAACACGACGTAGCTCTTATCGACGGTAAACCGGAAATATTATCAACATTTGCTTATGTATATCAAGCCTTAGGAATTGTGAGTACTGAAGAGGATGAGTTTAGAAAAACACCTTTAGTATTGTAATGAAAAAACTATTCAAACTTATACTTAACACCATCCCCCGCCCATTACTTATTCGTTTAAGTTATGTAGCCAGACCTATTTTAGCTTTAGCTTTGAAAGGAGATAAATTTACCGATCCTATAGACGGAAAAAGTTTTAAATCGTTCTTGCCTTATGGCTACGGAACGCAAAGAAACAATGTCCTTTCACCAAGCACACTTTCTTTAGAAAGACACCGCTTGCTTTGGCTATTTCTAAATGAAGAATCTGATTTTTTTACATCCACTGCAAAAAAGAAAGTACTTCACTTTGCCCCTGAACAAGCCTTCTATAAGTTGTTTCGTAACCAGGAAAATCTGGATTACACAACTACGGATTTATTCTCCCCTTTGGCAGATGTAAAAGCAGACATCTGCGATTTGCCATTTGAAGACAATCAATATGACGTCATTTTGTGTAATCATGTTTTAGAGCACATTCCAGCTGACACTAAAGCAATGCAAGAACTATATCGTGTTTTGAAACCTGGCGGAATGGCCATTTTACAAATCCCACAAGATCTATCAAGAGCAACCACTTTTTCTGACGACACTATTACAGACCAGAAAGAGCGCGCTACCATATTTGGACAGTATGACCATGTTCGCATTTATGGCCGTGATTATTTTGATAAATTAAGAAGTATCGGTTTTAAAGTAATCGAAGAAAATTACACTAATAAGATTGCTCCGGAATTGGTAGAGAAGTATTGTTTGGCAAAAGGTGAAATCATCCCCGTTTGTTTTAAATAGGACAAATAATTGGCATAATAATGGTATTGCATAATTCGTTACATTTACACTTCAGTAATTTAACACTTATGCTTAATTCCTTTTTTCGAAACATAATACTGCTACTCATCATGACTTCAGCTACTGCACAAGTAGAAACTGAAATAGCACCCCCATTTAATATAAAGACCGTTTCGTTTATTCAGAACAATCAAAATGTGGTTCCGATATTCACCCTACGCAGTGGATTCCAGTTACAATTTGATGATCTCTATGGAAATGAAGCGGATTACTATTATGAAATCATTCATTGCGACTATAACTGGAAACCATCTGAAATTCCGAAAAATGAATATCTACAGGGTTTTGACAACCAAAGAATTCAGAATTATACCAACTCATTTAACACGTTACAGCTTTACTCTCATTATACATTATCGATTCCCAACCAGTTTACACAGCAGTTGCGTATCAGCGGGAATTATATACTGAAAGTCTTAAATAATAATAAAGAGGTTGTATTTACACGAAAATTCATTTTGTATGAAGATTTGGTAACGGTTCCCATTCAGGTAAAACGAGCTAGAACAGTGAGCAATGTCGAATACAAGCACAACCTGGATTTTTCAATAAAATCGAACACCATCATTTTTCAAAATCCTTTAAAAAATGTAAAAGTGGTAGTGTTACAAAATGGAAAGTTCAATAGCGCAATAATAAATGTCACCCCCCAATACACCATTGGTAATGATTTAATCTACAAATACGATACTGAAACCCAATACTGGGCCGGAAACGAGTTTTTGTATTTTGAAAACAAAGATGTCCGAGCAGCAAATAATAACATCTCACGTGTTGACGCCAGTACAGAAATCTATAATTCGTATTTATACACGAATAACGCACGTGCAAATTTCCCCTATTCTGTTTACGAAGATGTTAACGGTAATTTCGTAGTTCGCAATCTAAATGCTGCAGATAGCGCCATCGAAGCTGATTATGCTTGGGTTTATTTTAGCCTATCCGCTCCTACTTTTAATAACGATCACGAAATCTACATCAACGGCATGTTTAATAACTACAGTCTGACTCCCGAATTCAAGATGGATTACAATCCAAAAAAAGGGATTTATGAAAAAGCCCTTTTGATAAAACAAGGATTTACAAATTTTGAATATGTCGTTTCTGACAACAAGGGCGTTATCGACAATGAGAATGCCATTGATGGAAATTTTTATCAAACGGAAAATGATTATTCCATTCTCGTCTATTACCGCGCAAACACGGATCGTTATGACCGTGTGGTTGGCAAAGGAAATGCTAACTCCTTAAATATCATAAATTAAAAAAAATATAAAAACCACAATACAAAATCAAAATTTTGTAATTTTACTCTCTAATAGGAACTTAATTATTCTTTCACAATGGTATCTCAAATAACAAGAGGCATAAAAATTTCGGTATTGACTAGTTTCGAAGGCACGTACTTCAAGAACTATAAAATTCACTTTGCCTTTAGTTACCAAGTAACAATAGAGAACCACAGCAAGGATTCAGTCCAACTGATTTCTCGTCATTGGGAAATTTACGATTCTTTAAACAACATTGAAATTGTTGACGGTGAAGGGGTTATTGGAAAAAAACCGGTTCTAAAACCAGGCGAGCTTCATACTTACAGTTCTGGATGTTTATTATCCTCTCCATACGGTGCCATGAAAGGTTATTTCAATATGATTAACTTTACGAGTACAAAAAATTTTAAAGTTTCTATACCCACATTTGAATTATGTGCTCCCTTTGCATTGAATTAATCCCTACTCCTCTCAAGATATTTCTTATTCTTATTGTTTATTTATCCTATTTTTAAATTATCCTTTGTACTTTTGTTGTGAAGTAAATTATTCGTAATATTTCGAATAATATATTTGTTCGAATGTCTAATCTTATCTGTAAACCAACAGATTAACAAATTATAATATCATGCTAAAAGGATTTTTTCACGTACCAAAAGCGGTAAACGAACCAGTAAAAGGGTATGCACCAAATTCACCTGAAAAAGCAGCCGTTCAAGCAGCTTACACTAAAATGTGGAATTCTAAAATTGACGTACCGTTATATATCGGAAGCGAAGAAATTAGAACTGGAAACACAAAAAACATGTCGGCACCACACGACCATAAACATATTGTTGGAACCTACCATCTTGCTGAAAAATCTCATATTGAGAAAGCCATTGTAAATGCATTAGAATCAAGAACAGCTTGGGCTAACATGGCGTGGGAACAACGTGCAGCTATTTTTCTTAAAGCAGCTGAATTGATCGCAGGACCATATAGAGCCAGAATTAATGCCGCAACAATGATTGGGCAGTCTAAAAATGTTCATCAGGCAGAAATTGATGCTTCATGTGAGCTTATTGACTTTTTACGTTTCAACGTAGAATTCATGACTCAAATATACGGAGACCAACCAACATCTACTTCAGATATGTGGAACCGTTTAGAGTACAGACCTCTTGAAGGATTTGTATATGCGATCACTCCATTTAACTTTACAGCAATTGCTGCTAATCTTCCTGCAAGTGCAGCAATGATGGGTAACGTTGTCGTTTGGAAACCAAGTGATAGCCAAGTATTCTCGGCACAAATCATTATTGAAGTATTCAAAGAAGCGGGAGTTCCTGATGGAGTTATCAATGTTGTTTTTGGAGATGCACAAATGATTACAGATACAGTTCTTGCAAGTCGTGATTTTGCAGGATTGCATTTCACCGGTTCAACTCACGTATTTAAAGATATCTGGGCTAAAATTGGAACTAATATTCACCACTATAAAACGTACCCAAGAATCGTAGGGGAAACTGGAGGAAAAGATTTTATTATCGCTCACTCAAGTGCTAATCCAAAACAAGTTTCTACGGGAATTGTGCGTGGAGCTTTCGAATTTCAAGGTCAAAAATGTTCAGCAGCTTCTAGAGCTTATGTTCCACAAAGCATGTGGCCAGCAGTGAAAGAACAAATTATCACTGATGTAAAATCAATGAAAATGGGTTCGCCAGAAGATTTCAGTAATTTCGTTACTGCAGTTATACACGAAGGTTCATTTGACAAATTGGCTAGTTTTATTGACCAAGCTAAAAAAGATACTGACGCTGAGATTATTGTTGGTGGAAACTACGACAAATCAGTGGGATACTTTATTGAGCCAACAGTTATCGTAACAACAAACCCTCATTACTCTACAATGGCAACTGAACTGTTCGGACCAGTAATGACGATTTTCGTTTACGAAGATGCTAAATGGGAAGAAACATTAGAATTAGTAGATACTACATCAGAATATGCATTAACAGGAGCTGTTTTCAGTCAAGATCGTTATGCAATTGAAGTAGCAACAGTAAAATTACAAAACGCAGCTGGTAACTTCTATATCAACGATAAACCAACAGGTGCTGTTGTAGGACAACAACCATTTGGTGGAGCAAGAGCTTCAGGAACGAATGACAAAGCGGGCTCTCCATTGAACTTGTTGCGTTGGGCTTCTCCTAGAACAATCAAAGAAACTTTTGTTACTCCAACAGATTACAGATACCCGTTTTTGGGAGAATAAATCAATGCGAACTTCTGAAGGACGAAAGTCTTAAAGAACTTTAGAAATATAAAAAAGCCGAATCTAAATTTTAGATTCGGCTTTTTTAATTAAATTCTATATTTAGTCTTACAGTCCGTTTTTAAAACTTTAACACATTCGACTAATTTACTACACCGTATACTTCAACGGTACATGTACCACTTTCTTCGTCTCAAAAAATTCATCTTCGAAGAAATCGGATAAATCGTATTGTGTCGCTTTTGGGAAGTCTTTCAACTCTTCCGTTAAATCACCCCCTTTTAGATAGAGAATACCATTTCTCACTTCGTGCTTGCTTTTCTTTTTGATTTTATCTTTTATCCAAGACACAAAATCCGGCATATTAGTTACGGCACGACTCACGATAAAATCAAAATCACCTTTAACTAATTCTGCTCTTAATTGCTCTGCCTTAACATTTTCAAGTCCTAATGCATCAACAACAGCCTGAACTACTTTGATTTTCTTCGCAATGATATCTATCAGATGAAAACGTGTTTCCGGGAAAAGAATCGCTAATGGAATTCCTGGAAATCCGCCACCAGTGCCCACGTCAAGAACATAAGTACCCGGTACAAAATCTATAACTTTAGCAATCCCCAAGGAATGCAAAATATGCTTTGTATATAAAGCATCAATATCTTTTCTCGAAATGACATTTATTTTTTCGTTCCAATCGTGGTATAAAAAGTCCAACTTTTCGAATTGCTCCTTTTGGATATCAGTTAAATTAGGGAAATGTTTCAAAATCTCGTCCATCGTTCAATTTTTTTAACAAAAGTACAGTTTTTAACTCTGAAAAAATTAACTCAATTTGGCATAGTTAAAATTTATAATAATTATCTTTACAACTTATTACATTATTCTATGATCAAAACAACTCCTACATTTGCAAAGCAAGATAAATTAAAGTTCTTTAGAACACTTAACTCACGGGTAAACAATTACTTCAAGGAAAATAACATCAAAAAAACGGGGAACTGGAAACTCCATTTGAAAACTATTATTCTGATAACCATTTTTCTTGCGCCTTACTTTTTAATTCTAACTCTTGATATGCCTTTCTGGGCACACCTACTATTAACAATCGTTATGGGTATCGGTATGGCTGGAGTAGGGATGAATGTAATGCATGATGGAAATCATGGTTCGTATTCTAACAAAAACTGGGTTAATAAATTCATGGGCGGTACCATTTACATTCTTGCGGGAAATGTACACAACTGGCAGGTACAACATAATGTATTGCACCACACGTACACCAATATCCCTGGCCATGATGAAGATCTGGATGCTGGACGTATCATTCGATTTACCAAAGATGCAAAATGGCATTCTTTCCATCGTTTTCAACAATATTACTCTGTATTTTTATATGGTTTATTAACTTTCAATTGGGCAATAACTACTGATTTTAAGCAAATGAAAACCTACCTAAAAAGAAAATTATCCTACGGTGAAGCGAAGAGCCCAAAAACACTTTGGACGACTTTGATAATCACTAAAGTCATTTACGTTTCCATTTGGATCGTATTACCAATAGTTATCGGTATCGCTTGGTGGAAAGTATTGATTGGTTTCTTTATCATGCACTACACTGCAGGATTGATTCTGAGCATTGTATTCCAATTAGCTCACGTTGTGGAAGAAACAGAAAACCCTTCTCCAAACGAATTAGGAGAAATGGGCAACACCTGGGCAATTCACCAACTATTTACCACAACTAATTTTGCTCCAAAAAACAAAATAGTAAACTGGTACACCGGTGGTCTGAATCACCAAATTGAACATCATATTTTTCCAAATATCAGCCACATTCATTATGGTAATATTGCGAAAATCGTTAAGGAAACTGCAGCAGAATGTAATTTACCTTATTACGAATACAAAACAATGCGAAGTGCAGTTATTGCTCACTTTAAACATTTGAAAGAGTTAGGAATGAAACCGGCAATGTAGAACCTTATATTGAAGAGATGTCTTGAATCTCTTCAAAACAAATAACTAAATAATTAACCACCCTCATTTTCTATTAACAAATTAGGGCAATCAACACTTTTTTAATGAATCATTTACTTTCAGACAGAATTAACAACCTAGCTACTTCACAAACATTAGCTATGGCTGCTTTGGCCAGAGAATTAAAGGCACAAGGAAAAGACATTATCAGTTTAAGTTTAGGAGAACCTGACTTCAATACTCCAGACTTTATTAAAGAAGCTGCTAAAAAAGCGATTGACGAAAATTACAGCACCTATTCTCCAGTAGATGGATACGCTGAATTGAAAGAAGCAATCTGCAGAAAATTCAAAAGAGACAATGATTTAGATTATAAACCATCACAAATTGTAGTTTCTACAGGAGCAAAACAATCTTTATACAACATTGCACAAGTAATGTTAAACGATGGTGACGAAGTAATTTTACCAGCTCCTTACTGGGTTTCTTATTTCGAAATCGTAAAATTATCAGGTGGAGTCCCAGTTGAAGTTCCTACTTCAATTGAAAGTGATTTTAAAATTACTCCAGCTCAATTAGAAGCAGCCATCACACCAAATACAAAGATGATGTGGTTCAGTTCTCCTTGTAATCCAAGTGGTTCTGTTTACAACAGAGAAGAATTAACGGCATTAGCTAAAGTATTAGAGAAATACCCTAACATCATTGTGGTCGCAGATGAAATCTACGAGCACATCAATTTCTCAGGGACTTTTTGCAGTATTGCATCTATCCCAGGAATGTTAGAAAAAACAGTTACCGTAAACGGAGTTGCAAAAGCATTTGCAATGACAGGATGGAGAATTGGTTATATTGGAGGCCCCGAATTTATCGCTAAAGCCTGTACAAAAATACAAGGACAAGTAACGAGTGGTGCAAACAGTATTGCACAACGTGCTACTATTACAGCTTTAGATGCTGATCCAAGTGTTTTAAAACACATGGTTGACGCTTTTCATAGCCGTAGAGATTTAGTTGTTGGTTTATTGAAAGAGATACCGGGTATAAAAATCAACGTGCCAGATGGTGCTTTTTATGTATTCCCAGACGTATCTTCGTTCTTCGGAAAAACATTAAGAGGAACTTTAATCAAAGACGCTAATGACTTTTCTATGTATCTTTTAGGCGAAGCTAATGTGGCAACCGTAACAGGTGACGCATTTGGGAACCCAGATTGTATCCGTTTCTCTTACGCAACAAGCGAAGACATCTTGAAAGAAGCTTTAAAAAGAATAAAAGAAGCGGTTTCGTAATTAACAAACCCTTCCCATTTTTTAAAATAGTTTAAGGTTCAGAGTTTCATAACTTTGAATTTTAAACTATTTTTGTTTACAGAATATTTTGGGCGTAACCTCGTTGAAAAAAGAAAGCTTTTTTTCAACGAGATCGAGCTATTGGCTTTATCTCTCCGTTTCACTAGGAGGATACCACCTCTATCCCTTACGCAACTTAAAAAACCCATACGCAGATAATGTACGGACAGGTCGCGACCTGTTCGCACAAAAACAATAAAACATGAAAATACTATTACTAGGCTCAGGCGAATTAGGAAAAGAATTTACAATTGCCGCACAACGCATCGGCCAAACCATAATTGCGGTAGACAGTTATGAAAATGCTCCAGCTATGCAAGTAGCGCATGGTTTTGAAGTCATCAACATGCTTGACGGAGACGCTTTGGACCGCATCGTAGCAAAACATAAGCCTGATTTTATTGTCCCTGAGATAGAAGCTATTCGGACTGAACGCTTTTACGATTACGAAAAACAAGGAATCACTGTAGTTCCCTCTGCAAAAGCCGCTAATTTCACGATGAACCGAAAAGCCATTCGTGATTTAGCTTCCAAAGAATTAGGCTTAAAAACTGCTGCTTATCGATACGCCACTAATGTCGCCGAGTTACGAAAAGGAGTCGAAACCGTGGGAATGCCTTGCGTAGTAAAACCATTAATGAGTTCGTCCGGAAAAGGACAATCAACCATAAAAACAGATTCTGATATCGAGAAAGCATGGAACTATGCTGTAGAAGGATCAAGAGGTGATGTAGTAGAAGTGATTGTGGAAGCTTTTGTCAAATTCAATTCGGAGATTACGTTGTTGACCGTTGTTCAAAATAACAACCCTACTTTATTTTGCGCACCTATTGGTCACAGACAAGAGCGTGGTGATTATCAAGAAAGCTGGCAACCCGCCAGAATTTCAGACAAAGACTTATACGAAGCTCAAGACATGGCCGAAAAAGTTACAGAAGCCCTAGGTGGTGCCGGACTTTTTGGAGTCGAATTTTTTCTTGCTGATGATGGCGTTTATTTCTCAGAACTCTCCCCTCGCCCACACGATACCGGAATGGTAACTTTGGCCCGAACACAAAACTTCAACGAGTTTGAACTGCATTTGCGCGCCATCTTAAGTTTGCCTATATTTGAAATAACATTAGAAAAAGCAGGAGCCAGTGCCGTAATTGCGGCTTCTGAAAACTCAACAAATCCAAGCTATGCGGGAATAGAAAAAATCGCCTCTCTCCCTAAAACTGATTTCAGACTCTTTGGAAAACCTTCTTCAAGACCGTACCGCAGAATGGGAGTTGCATTAGTCAATGATACATTAGAAACGCCAATAGAAGAGATTGTGGAAAAAGCTAAAGCCGCTGCTGCCTTAATTAAAGTAAGTTAGTAATCATGAAAAAAATATTTTTAGCAACATTTTTGTTTGTCACAGCCATAGTAATTGCTCAAGACAAAAAAGAACAATCAAAATCTCAAATTGTCGAAGCTGCCTGTGGACAATGCCAGTTTGGAATGGAAGGGTACGGTTGCGAATTAGCAGTACGTATTGACGGGAAACCTTATTTTATAGATGGCACTTCTATCGATTCACATGGTGATGCTCATGCCACTGATGGTTTTTGCGCCGCTATCAGAAAAGCAACCGTGGTTGGTGAAATAAAAGACAATCGTTTTGTGGTTTCAAAATTTAAATTGCTTCCCGAAGAAAAGAAAACACAATAGAAATAGTGTCATTAATTCTTCAAAATATCACCAAACACATTGCGCTTACTCGAGAAGAAGAACTATTGTTTCTATCTAAAACCGAAACGCATACTTTCAAAGCCAAAACTATTTTGTTGAATTCCGGAGAAATTTGTAAACATTCCTATTTTGTGAACTCCGGCATATTAAGGAGTTTCAATATCAATGATAACATCGTCGAACATATCTTAACTTTCGCTTGCGAAGGCTGGTGGATTGGCGACATGTATAGCTTAATTTCACAAAAACCGGGCAACCTTTTCATCGAAGTTTTAGAAGATGCTGAAATCGCTATGCTTTCTAAAGAAAACCAGGAAATTTTGTATGCTGAGATTCCTAAACTCGAGCGCTTTTTCAGAATCCTGACCGAAAACTCCTTGGTTGCCAACCAAGAACGCCTAATGGATAATCTAAGTTTATCGGCCGAAGAACGCTTTGAGAAATTTTGCATAAGATACCCAACACTACTTCAAAAAGTACCTCAAAAACAGATTGCCTCCTACATTGGCGTTACACCGGAATTCTTCAGCAAGATGAAGTCGAAGTTGCTCCGGCAATAGTGATCAGTAACCAGTTTACTTTAGTGATCAGTATTGTTTTAACGATGAAAAATACTGAAATCAATTATGAATTTAAAAATAAGTGCCAAATGACCCTGCAAACTAAAAAACGGCACACTGAACACTGAATCCTTTCTTAATCTACATTAAGTGCCTTCTTAATACAATAGTTGTAAATTTGTATTATCATAATCTAATCACTTAATTTATTTCATCATGAAAAATACAGTTTTACATAAAGCAGATACAAGAGGACATGCAGATCACGGATGGTTGAATGCGTATCATAGTTTTAGTTTTGCAAGCTGGTATAATCCAGAAAGAGTACAATTTGGTGCGTTGCGCGTTTTGAACGACGATACGGTTGCTGCAGGAATGGGTTTTGGTACTCATCCACACGACAATATGGAAATTATCACCATTCCGCTTGAAGGAGATCTGGCTCACAAAGACAGCATGGGAAATACGGAAATCATACGAAATGGCGATGTACAAGTCATGAGCGCCGGAACCGGAGTAAAGCACAGCGAATTCAATCCAAACGATGAGCAAAGAACTAAATTGTTGCAGATTTGGGTTTTTCCAAACCAACAAAATGTAGAGCCGAGATACCAACAAATTTCTTTGAATCCAGAAGAAAGGAAAAATAAACTACAACAAATTCTTTCACCAAATGCAGAAGATGAGGGGGTTTGGATTCACCAAGATGCTTGGTTTCATTTAGGTAAATTTGACAAAGGAATAGCCGCAACTTACAGCTTAAAAAAAGAAGGTAATGGAGTTTATGCCTTTATCCTTTCGGGGAATGTAATTATTAACGGACAAGAGTTGGAAACCAGAGATGGCTTCGGAATTTGGGATGTCAATTCCCTGGATATCAAAGCAACTTCAGAAGCGGAGTTCTTATTGATGGAAATTCCGATGCAACACTAATCAAAAAATAGAACTAGACTACGATGCTCAAAAAAGTTAATTTTTAAAATTAAATTATGGGAAATGTATTAGAAAAAGATATCACTGGACACATAGGTACTCAAAAGTATTTGTGCACTATTACTTGGAGAAACGGCCAACTTATTATGGACGAACCCGAAAGTATTGAAGGAAAAGACCATGGCCCAGATCCTTTTTCTACACTCCTAGCCTCTTTGGCAGCGTGTACGCTATCTACCTTGAGAATGTATATTGACCGAAAAGGGTGGGATATTCCTGAAATAAATATTTCGTTAAACTTTCACCAAGAAAGCAGTCCTGAACTCACTACAACAATCTCAAGATCAATTACTTTTCCAACAGAAATTGAAGACGACATTAAGAAGCGATTATTAATTATTGCCGAAAAATGTCCGGTGTCGAAACTATTAAAAAATAATATTGTAATCAACACAACGCTTTAATCATGGATCCAAAGGACATTGAAAAGGAATATACTAATGGCGAAGTTACCGTGGTATGGCAATCCGCTAAATGCATTCATTCAGGAAACTGTTTTCGCAACAATCCTGAAGTGTTCCAACCCCAAAAAAACCATGGATAAAGATTGATGCTTCTTCGACGGAAAAAATTAAGTCCAACATAAATAAATGCCCTTCGGGCGCATTAACCTATTACAAAAACAAATAAACATGAAAAAAATTATCGCCTTTGGCGCTTCATCCAGTAAAGATTCTATCAATAAACAATTAGCTACTTATGCTGCCGGACAATTTAAAAACACGTCAGTAGAAATTTTAGACTTGAATGATTATGAAATGCCCATTTTCTCAACAGACAAAGAAGCAGCAAGTGGTATTCCAACATTAGCAACTGATTTTTATGCTAAACTTGGAACCGCAGATTTGCTTGTAATCTCTTTTGCGGAACACAACGGTGCTTATTCCGCAGCATTTAAAAATATTTTTGACTGGACTTCGAGAATTCATGCTAAAACATTTCGAGAAAAACAAACCCTAATACTGGCTACATCTCCAGGACCAAGAGGAGGAAGCTCTGTTTTAGAAATTGTAAAAAACCGTTTTCCTTTTCAAGGTGCCGTTGTCAAAGGAAGTTTTTCACTGCCTAGTTTTAATGAAAATTTTGATGCTAAAAATGGAATCATTAATGAAGAGTTAAACAATCAGTTGTTAGAAATCATCAATTCCATCGAATTGTAATTGAGATCCACATACCACATACTTCGGATTTATTTCCGTTTTATGCAGAAAAGCGTTGTTATATAGACAACGCTTTTTTTCGTTTATTAGAGCACCGCTATTTCTCTTTAGCCCTGATGGAAGTGAAAATCCTTTTTATCCTGTCACGTTTTGAAAACGAGACAGGATAAAAAGATTGCAGCGTACAGCAGGAGAATTGTTGATTAGAAGAACAAAAGTTGGTGCTCCTGAAAAAAATAGTATTTTTGCAGACGGTTTAATTAGTAAATCATTCACTCTTTTAATAAAAAATATAGATGAAAGCATACGTATTTCCAGGTCAAGGCGCTCAATTCACAGGAATGGGTAAAGACTTATATGAAAGCTCTGCATTAGCAAAGGACTTATTTGAAAAAGCAAACGAAATATTGGGTTTCCGTATCACAGACATTATGTTTGAAGGTACTGCCGAAGAATTGAAAGAAACCAAAGTAACGCAACCGGCCGTGTTTCTACACTCGGTTATATTAGCGAAAACTTTGGAAAATTTTAAACCCGAAATGGTGGCTGGACATTCTCTAGGAGAATTTTCGGCATTAGTTACCAATGGTACTTTGTCATTTGAAGACGGGCTGAAATTAGTTTCTAAAAGAGCTTTGGCGATGCAAAAAGCGTGCGAAATCAAACCTTCAACTATGGCAGCAGTTTTAGGACTTGCTGACAATATCGTCGAAGAAGTTTGTGCTTCTATCGACGGTGTTGTTGTAGCAGCTAATTACAACTGCCCGGGACAATTGGTTATTTCAGGAGAAACATCGGCTGTTGAAGCAGCTTGTGCTGCCATGAAAGAAGCCGGAGCAAAACGCGCTTTATTATTACCAGTAGGTGGTGCTTTCCACTCACCCATGATGGAACCGGCAAGAGAAGAACTAGAAGCGGCTATTGAAGCGACTACTTTCTCGACTCCGATTTGCCCGGTATATCAAAATGTAACGGCAACAGCAATTTCATCTCCAGACGAAATCAAGAAAAACCTAATCACACAATTGACCGCTTCAGTAAAATGGACACAATCTGTGCAACAAATGATTACCGATGGTGCTACTTTGTTTACCGAAGTAGGTCCTGGAAAAGTATTGACTGGATTGATTGGAAAAATCGATCGAGAAGCTGCTACGGCTAACGCTTAGGTTTCACACGGCAGTTCTCAAAGTTTATGTAGATTTTTTTTTCTGCATCTCAATAGTAAAAACAGGAAAACTGATTCCTATTTAAATAAACAGCTGCGTTATCTGCAAATTTGTATATTTAACCAACAATTAATGTAAATTAATAAATCATGAAAAAAGTACTTTTAAGTTTAGCCTTTGTTACAACTTTAATGATGGTTTCTTGTAAGCAGGAGACTAACGATCAAGTAGGAGAAGCTACTGATGCAGTAGGGACCGAAATGGGCGAAGCGGTAGATACGGCAGCTGCCAAAGTTGATGCAGCCTTAGATTCTACTAAAGTTAAAATTAGTAACACAATGAAAGAAGGTGCTGAAAAAATGGACGATAAAGCCGATAAAATGAAAGAAGACGCGGAAAAATAACCCACAAAAAAAGGGCTGCCAATTGGCAGCCTTTTTATATACTTAACTTCTTATTTTCTGTTCCCATTTCCAGGCACTAGCCATAGCTTCTTCAAGAGAAGATTGGGCTTTCCATCCAAGAACAGTATTGGCTTTATCCGTATTGGCATAAGCAGAAGTAATATCTCCTTCTCTGCGGGCTACTATTTTATAGGGTAATTCTTGTCCGCTTACTTTTTCGAAAGCTTTAATAACTTCCAATACCGAACTTCCTGTGCCGGTGCCTAAGTTAAATCTTTCCACTTTAACGACATTGTTTTTATTCAACAATCGTTGCAACGCGATGACATGAGCTTTCGCCAAATCAACTACGTGAATATAATCCCTTATCGCTGTTCCGTCAGGCGTGGGGTAATCATCTCCATAAACAGAAAGTTCTGTACGCAATCCAAAACCGGTCTGTGTAATAAACGGCACCAAGTTTTGAGGCACTCCAATAGGCAATTCTCCAATTTCAGCTGAAGGATGTGCTCCTATCGGGTTAAAATAACGCAATAGAATAGCGTTTATACCAGATACTTTAGCAACATCAGTGACGATTTCCTCGCCTATTTGCTTTGTATTTCCATAAGGAGACATCGCTGTTTGAATCGATGCATCTTCATTGATTGGCATTGTTTCAGCTTGACCGTAAACGGTGCAGGACGAACTAAAAATAAAGTTAGTCTCCGTCATTTTCTGCAATCCTTGCAACACATAGACCAAGGCATTGATATTATTTTCATAATACAATAATGGATTCTCGACGCTTTCGCCCACTGCTTTAGAAGCTGCAAAATGGATTACACCTGAAATATCGTTATGTCTTTTGAAAAAATCCTGCACTTTATCCCTATCCCGTAAATCCAATTTTTCAAATGCCGGCATTTTTCCTGTAATCGCATCGATACCGTCCAATACTTTTAACGATGTATTAGAAAGATCGTCCACAATTATCACTTCAAAGCCTTCGTTTTGTAATTCGACAACCGTGTGAGATCCTATGAAACCTAAACCTCCTGTTACTACTATTTTCATCTATTGTTGATTTGCATTTTGTTGATTTGGTAATTCGAATTATCAAATCAACAAAATGCCTTTATTTTTATTTATTTAAGAATTCTAAAACGCTACACGTTATGAATTTTATTTGTTCGTCATCCAACTCCGTATGCATAGGAAGAGAAATCACTTCTTTTACCAATTGGTTTGTTACTGGAAAGTCTTCTTCTTTATATCTTGAATCTAAATATGCTTTTTGTGAGTGCAATGGAATTGGGTAATAAATCGCACATGGAATATCTTTGCTTAACAAATGTTTCATCAAACCATCTCTGTCTGCGTCTACAATACGTAAGGTATATTGATGAAAGACATGACAGTCGCAGATGTCGCAAATATTTGGCGCTACAATATTTTTATGCCCTTCAAATGCAGCCGAATATTTACGTGCTGCATCCTGTCTAGCTTTTCCATATTGATCTAATAAAGGCAGTTTAGCGTTTAAAACCGCTGCTTGAATACTATCCAAACGAGAATTCACTCCTACCACATCATGATGATAACGCTCATACATACCGTGATTCACAATCCCGCGGATTTTATGCGCCAAGGCGTCGTCATTAGTGAAAATGGCTCCTCCATCCCCATAACAACCTAAATTTTTAGATGGAAAAAATGAAGTTGACCCTACGTGTCCTATCGTCCCCGCTTTCTTTTTGATTCCAGTAGAAAACTTACAATTAGCACCAATCGCTTGTGCGTTGTCCTCGATTACGTATAAGTTATGCTCTTTAGCAATTGCCATAATAGCTTCCATATTAGCGGCTCGTCCGAATAAGTGAACGGGCACTATTGCTTTTGTTTTGGGTGTAATTGCTTTCCTAATTGCGTCGATAGAGATATTCATGTTGTATAAATCCACATCAACTAAAACAGGAGTCAGTTGCAATAAGGCAATCACTTCCACAGTAGCAGCAAACGTAAAATCAGCCGTAATAACTTCATCACCCGGTTTTAAATCCAATCCCATCATTGCAATTTGCAAAGCATCCGTTCCGTTTGCGCAAGGAATGACATGTTTAACGTCAAGATACTCTTCTAAAGATTTTTGAAACTGGTGAACCTGTGGTCCGTTGATATACGTATTAGTATCTAAGACCTCTTGAATAGAAACATTAACCGTTTCTTTTATTTTTTCGTATTGACTTTTCAGGTCAACCATTTGGATTTTTTTCATATATCTATTTAATTTAAACCAATTAACCTACTTGTTCAAAAAAAGGTACAAATCATACAAAATAGACAAAACACTATTTTACGATTAAGTCGCAGCACTTTTAAAAATCGAAGTAATTCTTTTAGACTTTCTTAAAACTCTTACTTGCAAAAATATGAATTTAAGCACTAAGATTTAAATGATAAACAAAAGAAACTGTATTTTAGCCCAATAAAAATTCCGGTATGCTTTTTCTCTATAACATAGTAATTCAAATTACTGGTTCACTACTAAACTTCATTGCGCTATTCAATTCAAAAATCAAGCTTTTTGTTGAAGGTCGAAAAATTGTATTTACCACTTTAGAACAGAAAATAAACCCTTCCGATAAAACAATTTGGTTTCATGCTGCCTCATTGGGGGAATACGAGCAGGGGTTACCCGTAGTAGAAAAAATCAAAGAGGAATACCCGCTACACAAAATAGTAATCACTTTTTTCTCTCCGTCTGGATATGAAGTCCGCAAAAACAACACCGTTGCAGACGCGACTGTTTATTTACCATTGGACAGCAAAAAAAATGCGAAACGATTCCTGGAAACAGTTCATCCCGACATGGTGTTTTTTATCAAGTATGAATACTGGTTGAATTATTTAAATGAACTGCACAAACAAAACACCCCTACCTATTTAATATCGGGAATTTTTAGAGAGCAGCAAATGTTCTTTAAATGGTACGGTGGTTTTTACAGAAAAGCACTGGATACTTTTACCTACTTTTTTGTACAGAATGAAGGCTCAAAAAAGTTGTTACAGCAACTAGGAAAAACAAATGTGGCCGTTTCTGGTGACACCCGCTTTGACCGCGTTGCCGCTATTTTAGAAAAAGACAATACTTTAGATTATATTTCGCAATTCAAAAATGATACCCTAACCATTGTTGTAGGAAGTTCCTGGCCGAAAGACGAAGCCTTATTGCTGGACTTTATAAATACCAATACACTGAATGTGAAATTTATCATCGCTCCCCATAACATAAAGAGTGACCAAATTGAACAGCTAAAAAACAGCATCACAAAAAAAACAGTCGTGTTCTCAGAAAAGCAAGGAAAAAAATTGCCTGATTTTGATGTCTTTATAATTGACACAATTGGTATTCTAACCAAAATCTATAGCTATGCAGACATCGCCTTCGTAGGTGGTGGTTTTGGGAAAACTGGCGTTCATAACCTACTGGAACCAGCTACTTTTGGAGTTCCAATAGTAATAGGTCCAAATTATTCTAATTTTGCTGAAGCAATCGCTTTGGTAAATATGAGTGGCTGCAACTCTGTTTCTGATAAAGCCGAATTAATTGCTGCTTTTAAAGATTTAATTGTAGATGCCAACTTCCGAAGCGAAAAAAGTCATATCTGCAGCACTTTTGTTCAAATGAATAAAGGGGCGACAAATATCATCATGAAAAACATCGCTCAATAGCTTTCATATTGAACCCTATTCTTGATTTGCTAAACAATTATTAGACGCTTAATTCTTTACAACTCGAAAAAATGAGTTCCTGATTTATCACAAGGTTTCTTTTGATCAACCAACATCAAAAATTCACTGCCTCAAAAATAAAAACATCCGTTAGAAATCACAATCTAGCTTAACATAACTTTCTTATACCATACCCTAATTTATTTACCCTCAATTAATTAAAAAACCAAGCGCTTTAAAATCCAAAAAGAGCGCCTTTTATAATAACAAAAAAAAAATCGTTACTAAATTATAAGCAATCCCAAAAACAAGCTCCCTTTCAGTCCCTATCAAACGGCACTTGAACTGTGAAAATGAGCAAATAATAAAAAACGAAAATATTTAAAAAAAAAAACAAAAAAAAAATTTACATATCAATTATTTTATATCTTTGCGACGAATTAATAATTAACCTTTATATTAAATTAAGATGAAAAAAGTATTTTTAAGTTTAGCTGTTGTTGCTGTTTTAACTGTTGTATCTTGTAAAAAATCTGAAGCTGCTGCTGAAGAAACTGTTGCTGCTGATACTACTGTTGTAGCTATTGATTCTGTAGCTGTTGATACTATGGCTGTAGCGGTTGATTCTGCTGCTGTTGAAGCACCTGCTGCTGAGTAATTTTAAAAATTACATCAAAAAATTAAAGCCATCCGCGCAAGCGAGGTGGCTTTTTTCTTTTGCGGTAGTTCCTAAAAAAAGGGTCTCTGAAATAGTTATTTCAGAGACCCTTTTTTTTACCACAATTAGAACAACTTGCGTCAATCTTCAAAAACAAAACTATCATTCGAAAAATCTAATATCTCCGCTCTTGAGCCATATTTAGTTATTTCGACGATCCCTTTTTGAACCATCAGCTCTGTACTATACTTTCTACTTGTTGCCACTACCTCATTTTCGACCACTACCCTAAAGAAAAATTTTCCTTTGGTTGTTTTAAACTTCACATAAGAACAAGTCTCTAAAACCGCCCGTACCTGTTCTACCGCCGATTCACAATCCATCCGCAACTCATAGGCATTACTCGTGAAAATTGTCTTTCCTTTTCTGGAAGTAAATTCAAACTTATAATCACCACTAAACCTTTTACTAATTACAAAAGACGCCATAAATAATTATTGAAATAAAATATGTTATCAGAGACTACGCTTCCCTTTACGATAAGAAACCAATCATAGAAAAGTTAACCCTACTAAAATACGATCTTAAATTAACATCTCGCTAATAAAGGGTTCGGTTTTAAACAAAAAAAGCTCCAAACATAGTTTGAAGCTTTTCTAGTACTCAGAGCGGGACTTGAACCCGCACGACCATTGCTGATCACTGGATTTTAAGTCCAGCGTGTCTACCAATTTCACCATCCGAGCATTATGTGGTGTGGAGCGAAAAACGGGATTCGAACCCGCGACCTCGACCTTGGCAAGGTCGCGCTCTACCAACTGAGCTATTTTCGCATTTTCAATTCTTAAAAAGAACTGCAATACTTGTTCTGTATCGCGGATGCAAATTTAAGCCTTTTATTGAATTACACAAGCCTTTTTTGCAAAAAAAAATAATAAAAAAGCTAACCTTTTGATAACCCTAACTTTAAAAATAAATAAGTTTATTTTCTAGTAAGCATTCTCTTTATTTCATTGAGTTTCATCAGCGCCTCCACTGGAGTTACCGTGTTTATATCTAAACTTAATATTTCCTCTTTGATTTCTTCCAATAACGGATCGTCTAAATTAAAGAAACTCATCTGCATTTCGTCTTTTTCAGACTTAATCCCATTCAACATATCGCTGGAATGGTTCTTTTCTAATTTCTTCAAGAGCTTTTGCGCTTTCAAAATCACGATTTGCGGCATTCCCGCCATTTTAGCAACGTGAATACCGAAACTATGTGCACTTCCCCCTTTTACTAATTTTCTAATAAAAAGAACCGTGTCTTTTAGCTCCTTCACTGCCACATTATAATTCTGAATTCTGGACAATGATTCACTCATCTTGTTTAACTCATGGTAATGCGTTGCAAATAGCGTTTTAGGCGCTGACGGATGCTCATGCAAGAACTCTGCAATTGCCCAGGCAATGGAGATTCCGTCATAGGTACTCGTCCCTCTTCCAATTTCGTCTAACAATACCAAACTCCTGTCTGAAATATTATTCAAAATGGAAGCAGTTTCATTCATTTCAACCATAAAGGTGGATTCTCCCATCGAAATATTGTCGCTGGCTCCTACCCTAGTAAATATCTTATCAACAATTCCCATCCTGACACTGTCTGCGGGAACAAAACTACCCATTTGAGCCAACAGCACAATTAAAGCTGTTTGACGCAAAATAGCCGACTTTCCGGACATATTTGGCCCAGTGATCATAATCAGCTGCTGTGTTTCTCTATCCAGAAAAACATCATTAGCAATATAAGGCATACCAACCGCTAATTGTTTTTCAATAACAGGATGTCTTCCATTCTTGATATCTAGTTCGAATGTTTCATCCAGTTCAGGACAAACATATTTATTCTCCATAGCCAGCTGGGTAAAAGAACACAAACAATCCAACTGAGCCACTAAATTAGCATTCAGCTGAACCGGTTTTATATACGTTGCAATCCAAGCAACCAATTGCTCAAATAACTCTGATTCTATTTTATGAATTTTCTCTTCGGCCCCCAGAATCTTGGTTTCATACTCCTTAAGCTCCTCGGTAATGTAACGTTCCGCATTGACTAAGGTTTGTTTTCGAATCCACTCTGCAGGAACTTTATCTTTATGCAAGTTTCTGACTTCAATGTAATAACCAAAAACATTATTGAAGGAAATTTTCAAAGAAGATATCCCTGTCAATTGAGACTCTCGTTTTTCAATTCCGTCCAAGAATTCCTTCCCTGAAGTTGAGATCGCGCGTAATTCGTCCAATTCAACATTAACTCCCTTCGCGATAGCATTCCCTTTAGCAATAGCGACCGGAGCATCTTGATTTAAGGTATTTTTAATTTTCTCTCGCAATAAATCGCAGCTATGCAAACTGTCTCCAATAATCTTCACTGCTTCTTGCGGGCTTTCCAAAGCCAATGTTTTTATGGGAATAATAGCATCTAATGACTCTTTCAAATAAACCACTTCACGAGGCGACACTTTTCCTGCCGCAATTTTCGAAATGAGACGTTCTAAGTCGGAAATTTGCTTGATTTGATATTGCATTTTTTGCAATACTTCCTGATTTTCTCGTAAGTATGAAACAACCTGATGCCGACTTCGTATTTTATTACTGTCTTTTAAAGGCAGTGCCAGCCAACGTTTTAATAAACGGCCACCCATTGGTGAAAGCGTTTTGTCAATTACATCCAGCAGCGTGACTGCATTTGGATTGTAACTGTGGTACAATTCCAGATTCCGAATTGTAAATCGATCCATCCATACATAAGCGTCTTCAGCAATACGTTGAATCGCGGTAATATGCTGCACTCTATTGTGTTGTGTTTCGGACAAGTAATACAAAATGGCTCCTGACGCAATAATTCCTTCTTTCAAGTCCTCAATACCAAATCCTTTAAGGGAAACCGTTTGAAAATGTTTTGTCAGAATTTCGAACGCATAATCTTCTTTATAAATCCAATCTTCCAAATAAAAACAGTGGTAATCATCCCCGAAGTTTTCTTTGAAATCATTTTTATTGTTTTTCTGGATCAAAACCTCACTGGGATTGAAGTTTTGCAATAACTTGTCTATATATTCTGTATTTCCTTGAGCAGCAAGAAACTCCCCTGTCGATACATCTAAAAAAGAGATCCCTATCGATTTATTGGCAAAAAATACGGAGGCCAAAAAATTATTTGCCTTTGACTGTAAAACCTCATCATTCATGGAAACCCCCGGAGTCACAAGTTCCGTCACCCCTCTTTTTACAATATTCTTAGTCATTTTAGGATCTTCGAGTTGGTCACAAATGGCAACACGAAGTCCTGCTTTCACTAATTTTGGCAAATAGGTGTTTATGGAATGATGCGGAAAACCAGCTAATGCTGTCTCTGTAGCAGAGCCCGCACCACGCTTTGTCAGAGTTATACCCAGTATTTTTGAAGCCCTAACAGCATCTTCTCCAAATGTTTCGTAAAAATCACCTACTCTGAACAACAAACAAGCATCGGGATACTTCCTTTTGATCTCATTATATTGCTTCATTAATGGTGTTTCCTTAACCTCTTTATCTTTAGATGCCAACTTATATTGTGTTTAATTAATGTAAAATGTGACAGCGAATTTAAATATTTTATAACGAATAACTATCACTTCAAAAATTAAAACCAATTTTAAGGAAAAATTAGGTTATTGGCATGATTTTTTCTTTAGCTTTGTTCTACTAATCTTAAAAACGAAAAAAAATGAGAAAAATATTTTTACTAGCGATGCTAACTGTTTTAGGAGCAGCTACATCTTGTGCTCAAGAAACCACAAAAAAAGTAAAAACAACAACTGCTAAAGTTGCCAAAGTAGACGGAGCTGGAATGGCTTTTATTTCCGAAACGATTGATTACGGGACAATTGCACACAATGCAGACGGAAAACGCGAATTTGTTTTCACTAACAATGGTACCAAACCTTTAATTATCACAAATACTCAAGGTTCATGCGGTTGTACCGTTCCTACTTCTCCAAAAGAGCCAATTGCTCCAGGTGCAAAAGGTGTTATTGGTGTAAAATATGCTACTGACAGAGTTGGAGCGTTTACTAAAACAGTGACAGTAACTTCAAACGCTGACGGACAAGCGACTAAAATACTTACTATAAAAGGTGTCGTTTTAGCTGACGGTGCTTTAAAGAGCTAAATTTTAATGACAATTTAATAAAAAAGCTTCCCTAATTCCGGAAGCTTTTTTTATTTGAACAAACCCCAAAAAAGAATGAGAAAACTAGAAAACAGCGAATTAGAGCGAAAATCCGTTGAAGATTTTAAAAGCTCAGAAAAGACGCCGGTTATTATCGTCTTAGATGATATCCGAAGTTTGCACAACATTGGCTCTGTATTCAGAACTGCCGATGCCTTTTTAATTGAAAAAATATATTTGTGTGGTATCACTGCAACGCCGCCAAATAAAGAGATTCACAAAACAGCACTTGGAGCAACTGAGACGGTAACTTGGGAACATCACGAAAACGTTCTTGAAGTCATCGAAAACTTAAAAAAAGAAGCCGTTACTACACTCGCCATCGAGCAAGTGGAAAGTGCCATTTTCCTGCAGGATTTCGAAGTAGAGAAAAATAAAAAATATGCTTTGGTGTTTGGAAATGAAGTTCATGGTGTCTCTCAAGAAGCTGTTGCATTATGTGACGGATGTATCGAGATCCCACAATTAGGCACCAAACATTCTTTAAATATCTCGGTAAGCGCAGGGATTGTAGTTTGGGATTTATTTCAAAAAATGAATTGGCCTAAGTGATTTTTGAGTAAAAAATGAATACTTTTATCGCATGAGTATTTCTTTTTTTTCCAAAATAATTCTAGTGTCATTAATTTTTATTTCCAATACAAATTATGCATTCATTTCAAGTCGTCCAATAAAAGAACACAATCCCTCTTCTACTTCCCCCTATAAACAAAGATTAAGCCGCTCGTTTGTAAATAGTGCACCTGAAATTGTGGCGACCGGCAATCAAGTATATTGTGCACAAACCAATATAAAAATAGTCACTGATGTCGCAATAACAGACCCAGATGACAGCGGGACCAATGCAATCTATATTCAAATTTCTTCCGGTTATGTATTCGGGCAAGATAATTTAACGCTAACTGGATTACACCCAGCCATTGTTTCGACTTGGGACCCCTCTACTGGAAAACTAAAACTGTTCAGTCCAACAGGTGCACAAGTGACCTACACTGATTTTATCGCTGCCATAAAAGATGTCGTATTTAAAAATTCTTCCACTTCTCCATCTGGAACACGAAGTTTCTCCATAAGCATAGGTCAAGCTAACTACTTGCCTTCAAATGGTCATTATTACCAGTTTATTCCAAGCATAGGGATTCCTTGGACGACAGCAAAAGCACTTGCCGCAAGCTCTCTTTATTATGGTTTACAAGGATACTTAGCTACCATAACTGCTGCAGATGAAGCAAAAATATCAGGAGAACAAGCCGCGGGAGCTGGATGGATTGGCGGAAGTGATGCAGCGACTGAAGGGGTTTGGAAATGGGTAACAGGTCCTGAAGGTCTTGCGAATGGTGGAACTGGAACAACTTTCTGGAATGGGCTTGCTAATGGTTCAACAACACCTCCTTATAATTTTGCCTTATGGAATACCGCCGAGCCAAATCAGTACAATGGTGCCCAAGAAAATTACGCTCACATTACCGCATCTGGTGTTGGAATTACAGGGTCTTGGAATGACTTAACAAATACTGGGGATCCTGCCGGAAATTATCAACCCAAAGGGTACATTGTTGAATATGGCGGAATGTCAGGAGATCCTGTTTTAAAAATAGCGGCAAGTACTACAATTACAATTCCAAAAATAACGAGTACAACAGCTAACAATCGCTGTGGTTCAGGAAGTTTGACTCTTCAAGCAACTGCTTCGGACGGAGTAATAAACTGGTACGCAAATGCAAGTGGCGGGGCTTCTTTAGCAACATCCAATAGCTATACAACCCCAGCTATAACTACTACAACTTCCTATTATGTTGATGCTATAAATGGAAATTGCCCAAATGCCCCTAGAACAGAAATTATTGCTACCATAAAACCACCTCCAACAATTACAGCCACAACTGAAGGTTCAGTTTGCATTTCTGGAACTACAACTTTAGGAGCATTAGCCTCCGTAGGAACAATCAACTGGTATAACGTTTCGACTGGCGGAATAACTTTAGCCACGGGAACAACATTTATAACTCCAAGCATCACCAGCACCACAACCTATTACGTCGAAGTCATTGCAAATGGTTGCACGAGTCTATCACGAACTGCCATTACAGCTACAGTTAATAATGCACCCACCATTATAGCAACGACTCCAGGGTCAGTTTGTAATTCTGGCCCGGTAATTATTAAAGCAACTCCTTCGGCAGGAACTATAAATTGGTATGATGTTGCCGCTGGCGGCTCACCATTGTTTACTGGAAATACATTTTCAAGCCCAACCATCACCACCACCACCACTTATTACGCCGAAGCGATTTTAAATAGTTGCACTAGTAGCTCAAGAGTTGCTGTAGCAGCTACAGTATATCCAATAAATACTACGATGGAGGAAATTATTTTATGCCAAGGTCAAACAACAACATTAGATGCTTCAGTGTCAAATATGGTCTATTTATGGTCACCGGGAGGAGAAACTACTCAAACTATTGTAGTCTCGACAATAGGTAATTACAGTGTAACAATTAGTTCTCCTACGGTTATTTCTTGTGATTCGAAAAAGAAGATTACTGTGATAGAACATCCACAACCTAATATCAATTCAATTGCTGTAATTGAAAACTCTATCGTAATTCAGCTCGAAAACCCTGAAAGTTATTTTGAATACTCAATTAACGGCATCGATTTCCAAGCTTTAAATCAATTTTCATATATTCCTACTGGTCAATATACTGCTTTTGTAAGAGACAATAATGGTTGCAACATAGTAACGCAACAATTCACCATCTTTACTATTCCTAAATTTTTCACTCCAAATAATGACGGTTTCAACGATGTATGGAAAATAAAGGAGATGGTCAACTACCCCAATTCAAATGTTGAAATTTATGATCGATATGGTAAATTAATTATAGAACTGAACTCTTCTAATTATAGTTGGGATGGAAAATATAACAGTAAAATTTTACCTGCCGATGATTATTGGTACCACTTAAAGCTAGACAACACCAACCCAAAAATAAAAGGTCATTTTACATTAAAAAGATAAATTATCCTGCAATTTTATTTCTAATTTCTTCTAAAACAAAAAGATAGTCTTCTTGATTTTTTACGAAATCTTTATCGGAGACATCAATAATCAAAACATTCAATTCCGTTTGCGATTTAATATATTCCAAATAGCCGGTATTGATTTTGTCCAAATAATCTGCAGGGATTTTTTGTTCATAGCTCCTGCCTCTTTTCTTTATATTCTGCAAAAGTCGCTCTGAATTTTGATACAAATAAATATACAAGTCGGGCTTGGGCATTTCTCTATAAACAATATCGAATAGATTGCGATACAGCCTGTATTCATCTTCCGCTAACGTTATTTTAGCAAAAATTAAGGATTTAAAAATATGATAATCCGCAACCAAAAAATCTTTAAACAAATCAAATTGCGCCAAATCATCGGATAATTGCTGATACCTGTCCGCGAGGAAAGACATTTCAAGCGGAAAGGCATATCGATTTTGATCTTTATAGAACTTTGGCAGAAATGGATTGTCCGCAAAGCGCTCCAGTACAGTTTTAGCATTAAAATCTTCCGCAATTTTAATCGCTAAAGTTGTTTTCCCTGCTCCAATATTCCCTTCAAAAGCAACATAGTTGAATTGCTCCAATGCAATACTTTGTAATGGATTTTCTATCGTTTCTAACACTTCACATACACTCTGATCTGAAGAAATTTCCAATAACTCTGAGATATTCTTTTTGAAAACAGGATGTTTCCAATCTAAGTCTAAATCCCGAATTGGCAACAGCACGAATTTTCTATCCTGCATCAATGGATGCGGGATTTGAAGCTTTTCGGAATCAATTATTTCTTCATTAAAAGCGATCAGGTCAATATCGATAATTCGAGATTGGTACCCCTTATCTTCACTACGAATACGCCCTACTATTTTTTCAATTTTTAAGGCTTGAGTCAGAATCTTATGTGGCGAACTATAAGTGTGTAAAACTAACGCGCAATTGTAGAAGGCGTCACTATCGAAACCCCAAGAGGGGGTTTCATATATCTTAGAAACTTTAATTACCGTACCGATTTTCTGATGTATCAATTCTATACAATGCTTCACGTTATCAAGTCGATTCCCTTGATTACTGCCGATAGATAAAATAACTTGATGTTGTGATTTCATATTAAGCACAAATTAACTAAAACAATTTTAGATTTAGCGATATATTTGTACAAAGTGTTAGCAACTAATTTTAATTTTTACTAAGGTAAACCTGTAACAATTCATCATTTTTTACGTCTAATAAATAAAAATATAATTATGAAGTTTTTAGGAAATGTATTGGCGACCATCATAGGTCTATTTATTTTTTTCATGTTGTTCTTTTTCGGAATACTAATTGTTGGGGCAGTTTTTGGCAGTGATTCAGAAGCAATCACAGTCAAAAATAATTCTGTAATCGAATTAAATCTAGAAGATATAAAATACGATTACGCTGGAAAATATGAAGACCCATGGATCACTATTTTTGCAGATAAAAAAAGCGTCGGACTAACTGATGTTATCAAAGCAATAGAAGATGCCAAAACAGATGATGATATAAAAGGTATATCCATCTTGAACAACCAATCTTCCTTAGGAATGGCTCAAAGCAAAGCCTTGAGGGATGAATTGGAAAGTTTTAAAAAATCAGGGAAATTTGTAATGGCTTATGCCAATTCCTATACCCAAAAAGAATACTACCTAAATTCAGTTGCCAGCCCTATCTATATAAATCCTGTAGGGGATATGGATTTCAAAGGACTATCTGCTGAACTCATGTTTTTCAAGGATCTTCAGGAAAAAACTGGAGTAAAAATGGAAGTGATACGTCATGGGAAATACAAAAGTGCTGTAGAACCTTTTCTTGAAAATGAAATGAGTGATGCCAACAGAGAACAAGTTACAGCACTGTTAAATTCCGTTTGGAATTCAGTTACTGCCGATATTTCGAAAAGTAGAAACATCTCGGTTGACAAACTAAATGAAATCGCAAATGGCCTTCTTGCCCGAACTCCGGAAATGGCAAAAGAGCAAAAACTGGTCGATATTATAGCCTATGAAGATGTGTATCATGATGCCATCAGAAAAGCTTTAAAAGTAGCAAAAGACGAAGACTACAACAAAGTCAGTATCTTTGATTACACGAAAAAAATGACTACAACTGGAGTAAGTATCGATTCAAAAAATCAAATTGCCATTATCTATGCACAAGGAGAAATTCAAAGTGGAGAAGGAGATGTCAACACTATAGGAGAAGGTTCTATGCGTCGTTCTTTACAGGAAGCAAGAAGAAACAAAGATGTTAAAGCTATCGTCCTTCGTATTGACAGCCCCGGAGGAAGTGCTCTTACATCTGATTTAATTTGGAGAGAATTGGAACTCACTAAAAAAGTAAAACCTATAGTTGTTTCCATGGGTAATTATGCAGCTTCAGGAGGATATTATATTGCTTGTAACGCCAACACCATTTTTGCTCAAAACAACACCATCACCGGTTCCATAGGTGTTTTTGGAATATTACCTAACTTTAGTCAGCTAACTAATAAAATTGGCATCCATACTCAGCAAGTAAAAACACATGAAAATTCTGCTCCATACAGTCCATTTGTCCCATTGGACGATAAGCTTAAAGCGGTAACTCTAGAAGGTGTAGAACATATTTACAAAACATTCGTGACCCACGTTGCCGAAGGACGAAAAATGACTTTCGCGCAAGTGGACTCTATTGCACAGGGAAGAGTTTGGGCAGGTTCAGAAGCCCTCAGACTTGGTCTTGTTGATAGAATAGGTAGTCTTGACGATGCGATAAATGAAGCTGCCGTATTAGCAAAAGTAAAAACATACAAAACAGAAAACTACCCTGAATATAAAAAGGACTTAAATGATCTTTTTGCTGACTTACCTTTTACACAATCTAAAGAAAGCTTTATAAAAGAGGAAATAGGGGAAGAAAATTACAAAGTATTACAACAAGTAAAAAAGCTAAAGTCTCAAAAAGGAGTCAGAATGGCGATGCCGTTTGAAATAAATATCCATTAAATAAAATAGATTTTAAAAATCACAGTTGCTATTAACTCCGTTTGATCTCTTTTTCAAACGGAGTTTTTTATGCTTTTTAAAATTCATAATGCGATAACATTTATTTCCTCTTCTATATCAAAAAAGAAGCAATCTATTATTTATGAAAACTTTAAAGTATCATTAATTCATAAAATGTTATTTTTGTAATTACATTTCGGATGCATATTTGCTATATAACCAGAAAACAAAACATCTAAAAACATATGCTTAATAAAATTTTAAAAATAATAGGAAGTATACTTGTTCTGCTTGCGGTGACCTTATTTGCTGTTCCTTATTTTTTCAAGGATCAAATAAAAGCTAAAATTACAGCTGCGATAAATAAAAAAGTAGATGCCAAAGTAAGTTTTGAGGATGCTGATTTGAGTCTGTTTAAAAACTTCCCCAATGCTAATGTAACTTTATACCAACTGGACATCATCAATAAAGCTCCGTTTGAAGGCGATACATTAGCATCAATCGAAGAAATAGATTTAAAAATGTCTATTAAGGAACTTTTTAAAGGAAAAGACGAAGCCATGGATATTCAAGGAATAACCTCAAAAAATGGTATGATAAATATCTTGTTCAATAAAAACGGTCTTGTAAATTATGATATTGCCATAAAAAACAAAGAGGCTGGTGCGAGTAGTCCATTGACATTAAATATTCAAAAGTATGAAATTGAAAATTTCAAGTTTAAGTACTTTGATGAAAGCTCCAAAATAAAAATGGTGATTGACAGTATAAACCATGAGGGGACTGGGGATTTTGCAGCCTCAAAATTGGATTTGGTTACAAAGTCGACAGCAAAAATCACCATTGACATGGATAAAGTCAACTATATGCACAATGTTCCCTTAACGTTAGATGCCGTTTTAGGAATAGATTTGGATCAAAGCAAATATACTTTCAAGGAAAACAAAGCATTAATCAATCAATTACCATTGCAATTTGATGGATTTATTCAGCTCGTTGATGCCGGTCAGGAATATGATTTAAAATTCAAAACACCTACATCGTCCTTTAAAAATTTCTTGGGAGTTATACCGGCTGTATATGCTGCAAATGTAGATAACGTAGAGACTACAGGTGATTTCACCGTTGTTGGCTTTGCAAAAGGACTGTATTCAGATACAACGGTACCAAAATTCAATATCGATATCGCATCAAATAATGCTACGGTTCAATATCCGGATTTACCGAAGTCAATTAAAAATATTATAATCGACAGTAAAATTATAAATAAAACTGGAATTTTAAACGATACCTATATCAATATTGACAAACTCTCTTTCAGAATAGATCAGGATGTTTTTAATATTAAAGCAAACATTAGAAATATTACTAAAAATGCAGTTGTTGACGCTGTCTTAGAAGGAACGATCAATTTAGCCAATGTGTCTAAAGCCTATCCCATAAAATTAAAGAAACCGTTAACCGGAACTTTAAAAGCGGACGTAGCGACTAAGTTCGACATGCAGTCTGTGGAGAAAAGTCAATATGAGAATATCAGGAATGCTGGTAGCATGAGCTTATCAAATTTTAAATATGCAGATGAAAACGGAAAGACAATGAACATAAGCAATGCCTTGATTCAGTTTAACCCAAGTCAGGTAAATTTGAAACAATTTGACGCCACAACAGGAAAGAGTGATTTAAGTGTCACCGGAGTTTTGGAAAATTTTTACGGCTTTATTTTTAAGAACCAAGAGTTGAAAGGAAATTTCAATCTGAATTCAAATCAGTTGGCCGTTAGCGATTTCGTGACCACGACAGAAGCCGGTAAAACGGATGCCAAAACAGAAGCGATGAAAATCCCTGCCTTTTTGAATGCCTCCCTTACCGCAAAAGCAAACACGGTATTGTATGACAATTTAACATTGAAAGACGTATCTGGAAAATTGATTATCAAGGACGAGAAGCTAACAATGGAAAACATTAAAACTTCTATTTTTGATGGAAACATTGGTTTAAATGGAGCCGTTTCCACAAAAGGAAAAGTGCCTACCTTTAACATGAACCTTTCGCTGAAGCAAGTGGATATTGCACAGTCATTTACCCAATTGGATTTTTTGAAAAAATTGGCTCCCATAGCGGGAATCATCAACGGAAAATTGAATTCTACAATCAAACTGAACGGGAATCTTGACGCCACCGCAATGAGACCTGATTTAAAAACATTAACAGGGGATTTATTGGGACAATTGCTTTCAACAACCTTAAATTCAACAAATTCAACTTTATTGACGGCATTAGGCTCTAATTTAAAATTCATTGATGTAAGTAAAATCAATTTAAACAATCTTAAGGCGGCTATTACTTTTGAGAACGGAATGGTAAGTGTTAAACCTTTTGATATCAATTATAAAGATATTAAAGCGACTATCGGGGGAACACATGGTTTTGACCAAAGAATAAATTACAACATCAAATTTGATGTGCCTGCCAAATATCTTGGAACGGAGGCTAATTCATTAATTGCAAAATTATCGCCTACTGACGCCGCTAAATTAGAAAACATTCCAATTAACGCTTCATTGACCGGAAATTTCACTAACCCAAAAATATCGACTGATATAAAAACAGCAGTAACTAACCTGACCAATCAATTGGTACAACAACAGAAAGAGCGATTATTAACTCAGGGCAATTCTGCTTTAAGTGACTTTATCACTAAAAACAAAAAGCCAAGTGACACTGCACAAGCGGCGACTCCCGCGACAAAAGAAGCTGTTAAAACACAAGTTCAAGAACAAGTTAAAACGAAAGCAACTAATCTTTTGAATGGCTTGTTTAAGCAGCCTAAAAAAACAGTAGACACCACAAAAGTGAATTAACAATTATAGAGACAGTTTGTCATTTTGACGAAGGAGAAAATTTTTTAACGAAATTCCTCCTTCGTCGGAAAGACAATATTACTCTCGTTTTTTTAATTATTAATTGCCATTACTACTTTTCCGCTAAACCGAAATCGTTACTACATATCCCTCAGAACTACGGATATTAAAAACGGTTCCATCTTCAAACAAGAGATACTGTCCTTTTATACCAGTTAATTTTCCCGTGAAACTGGGTGTCTTTTCAAGACTTAAGCTTTTAACTTTTGTTGGGTATTGCGAAACCGGGTAATGCATTTCATACAAATCATTTTTATTCAAAAAGAAATATTCTTGCACTTCTGACGGAATTAAATTTTCAAGTTTTAATCTTTCGGCTAATAAGTCTACATGCTCAATAGAATTGGTCAACATTTTTCGCCAATTAGTTTTATCGGCATAATGATTCTTTAATGCCACTTCCGTTACACCCGCTAAATAACGGTTAGGAACTTCCACTATTGAAACGGCCTCGATAGCACCTTGATCAATCCATCGTGTAGGCACCTGCGTTTTTCGGGTCACCCCTACTTTTACCTCGCTTGACAGGGCCAAATAAACAATATGAGGCTGTAGTTGCACTTTTTCCTCATAAGCAAGATCCCTATCCTGAATCCCCAAATGAGCGGTACTCAGCTCCGGTTTCATGATCCAATCCCCCACTGCCGCACTCGAATAAAAACAATCGTAACAAAATCCCTGACGGAATATTTTTTTCTTCTTTTTGCAATTCAAGCATTGGTATCCCACAAAATTAATTTCAAGGTTTTTATCCAATAATTGATTCATATTTAGAAAACTATCTTCAAAAACTAAATAATATTGAATTGGATTCCCAAATTCAGTTTGCATTTTAGTAAGTACTCCTTCGTATTGCATAGGTTTAATTGTGGATTATATTTTTTATCTTTAATAGATGGAATTCTCAAGGTTCTGTATTTCATGCCCTGAAATGACATGCAACCGTTAGGAATTCTCTAATTTTTTACTATTTTTGATACTGTTGTAAAGTTAGCATTTGTTATTTGATATTCATATGCCAATTCTAAAATGCAATTCTAAAACTCACATTTTAAAAATGCCGATACAATTAATAAATTCATTTGCCTCCTGGGTTCTAAAACAAAGAATTCATCAGATTGAGCTTTTCCTGAAATACCCTAATGAGGTTCAGGATGAGTTGCTTATGGATTTAATTCAATCTGCAAAAAACACGGAACTAGGCAAGGAATATGACTATCCTTCGATACGCTCTTATGCCGCTTTTGCCGAAAGAGTTCCCATTAGTACGTATGAAGAATTTCAACCATTAATTGAACGCACGCGTAATGGGGAACAAAATATTTTTTGGGAAACTCCTATAAAATGGTTTGCGAAATCAAGCGGAACGACTAATGCCAAAAGCAAATTTATCCCGGTAAGCCCCGAAGCCCTAGAAGATTGTCATTATAAAGGAAGTAAGGATTTATTGTGCATGTATTTGAACAATAATGAAAATTCAGAGCTCTTTACGGGCAAAAGTCTTCGTTTGGGAGGCAGCTCTCAAATACACGAAGACAACAACTCCTTTTTTGGTGATTTATCGGCGATCCTGATAGAGAACATGCCTATTTGGGCTGAATTTAGCAGCACACCGAGCAATAGAATTTCGCTAATGAGTGAGTGGGAAACAAAAATTGCCGCGATTATTAATGATACTAAAAAAGAAAACGTAACCAGTTTTGCGGGTGTACCCTCCTGGATGTTAGTTTTAATGAATAAAATGCTCGAGGAAACAGGAAAAGGAAACCTACTTGAAATTTGGCCAAATCTGGAAGTCTATTTCCATGGCGGCGTAAATTTTGAGCCTTACCGCGAACAATACCAAAAAATACTCCCTAAAAAGGATTTTAAATATTACGAAATATACAATGCTTCCGAAGGTTTTTTTGCCATTCAAGACCTCAATAATTCCAACGATTTATTGTTAATGCTCGATTACGGAATCTTCTATGAATTTATCCCAATGGATACTTTTGGCACACCAGATCAAAAGGTGGTTCGTTTAGCAGATGTAGAAATTTTTAAAAATTATGCCATAGTCATCACGACTAATTCTGGCTTATGGCGTTATCTGATTGGTGACACCGTTCGTTTCACTTCTTTAAGCCCATACCGTATTCGAGTGACAGGCAGAACGAAACACCACATTAACGTATTTGGAGAAGAATTAATGGTCGAAAACACGGATTTGGCTATTGCCAAAGCCTGTAAAATGACCCACGCTGAAGTCGTAGATTATACCGTTGCCCCTGTTTTTATGATCGACAGAGAAAAAGGAGCGCATGAATGGATGATTGAATTCAAACAGACTCCAAAATGCATTCACACTTTCCAAAACATATTAGACGATACATTAAAAAATCTAAATTCTGATTACGAGGCCAAACGTCACAATAACACCACCTTGAATCCTTTAGTTATTAATGTAGCCCGCAAAAATTTGTTTTATGACTGGCTGAAGGAAAAAGATAAATTAGGAGGACAACATAAAATCCCAAGATTATCAAACCAAAGAGATTATTTGGAACAATTAAAGAATATGCAGGCTAAAATTTTATGCTAAAGAACGATGAAAAATTATTTTACATCTTATCTTCACTCCTTTTCCTCAGTTCCTGTGGACCACACCGCATGGGTTGCGGAGCTAGAGGAATTTGCAAGAATCCACAACAATTAGAATCGGGGCAATCTGAAAAGAGCAGGCCGATCAATACTGTCGGATAATAATCCCAACTAAAAAGAGCATCAACATACATAAAAAAACCCGGGTCATTATAAAATGATACGGGGTTTTTAATTTTACAGCCTATTTATACGAAGAAAATTACCTTCTCCATCAAACAGAACGGACTGGACTAACGCAGTAAACTGGCCTGCCGTCATGCATTTACAGGCAATCGTAAAAAAGATAAAAAATAGACTAAGTTTGCAACTTCAATATCCCGTTGAACAGATTCCTCCAATTGGACGAATTTCCAAATCTTATCTTTTAAACACTACAGCAATGTCCAAAAAAATTATTGGTATTCACGAAAAACCTTCTATCCTAGAAAGCATACCACTCAGTTTCCAGCATCTTACCGCCATGTTTGGTGCTACGATACTGGTTCCGATTTTATTGGGTGTCGACCCCGCTATTGCCTTGTTGATGAACGGAATTGGGACTTTAATTTATACTTGGGTAACCAAAGGCGGTATTCCCGCGTATTTGGGATCGAGTTTTGCCTTTATCGCGCCTGCCTCCCTCATCATAGGGAGTTACGGTGGTTTTGGGCACGCGCAATCTGGATTTATATTTTTCGGATTGTTCTTTGTTGTCATCTCGTTTGTCGTGAAAAAATGGGGGATAAAATGGATCGATGTGGTGATGCCACCGGCAGTAATGGGCGCGGTCGTTGCGATTATAGGTTTGGAATTAGCTCCCGTTGCGGCACAACAAGCAGGACTTGCACCGTGGCCGACAGAAATAGGCAGCGTAGTTGCCCCTTTTGTAGCAGACAGCAATATCATATTGGTTTCGATGTTTACTTTGGGTATCGGAATTATAGGAACTGTACTATTCCGAGGATTTATGCAGGTGATTCCAATTCTTTTTGCAGTGGTCGCAGGCTATTTTCTTGCCCTCTTTATGGGAATGGTCGACACTGCCAAAATCAGCGAGGCAGCCTGGTTTGCTCTGCCTAAATTTCAGGCTCCCGTTTATGATTTGAATGCCATCATTATTATTGCTCCTGCCTGTATTGTGGTCTTAGCCGAACACATCAGTCATTTGATAGTCACTGGAAAAATCACTAATACTGATCTAATGGAGAATCCGGGCCTACACCGTTCCTTACTCGGTGATGGAATCAGTAATGTTTTATCGAGTATGGTTGGTTCGCCTCCCAATACCACTTATGGCAAAATATAGGTGTAATGGCCATCACTGGTGTGTATTCCGTTTGGGTAATTCGTGGGGCAGCCCTTTTGGCTATCACTTTTTCGGTGATCGGGAAAATTTCTGCAGCCATATCTAGCATTCCGATTGCGGTAATGGGCGGAATCACCATGTTGCTGTACGGCGTAATTGCAGTACAAGGTTTCAGAATGTTTGTGGAGCAAAAAGTCGATTTCAGCAAAAGTCGCACTATGGTGTTAGGTGCCATTACTTTTATTGTGGGTGTCAGCGGCGCTAGGATAACTCTGGGAACCGTGCAACTTAAAGGGATGGCTTTCGCGGCCATTGTTGGTGTGATGCTGTCATTAATTTTCTGGCTGTTAGACAAGGCTGGCGTAATGAACGAGGAGGCGTGATACCTTCCTTTTCTATCGCATGCCACAAAAAAAAAATACTTCGTTAGCTTGCTAGCCTTGCACGCAATAAATATTCACCAACATAACAACCAAACTAAAACAAAAAAACCACTCAAATCGAGTGGTTTTCTGTTTTATAAAACTGTAGCTATGTTGCAATTGTGCTTGTTTCACTACATCCCTGTTCGAAATTTTGTGTAATTGGTATCCATTGCTCCTCTTACATAGTATATGCAGCGCTTATTCCTAACTGAAATTTACAATTCCATCATGTCAATATGCCTGTCGTGATAGCCTAATAAGTATAAAACACCATCAAGGCCTAAGCTAGATATAGAACTTTCTGCGCTTTCTTTTACGGTAAGCTTTGCGTGAAAGGCAATTCCTAAACCTGCTAAATTTAGCATCGGCAAATCGTTTGCTCCATCCCCAACAGCTATGGTTTGATTAATGTGTATGCCTTCTCTTTCTGCAATGGCTCTCAAGTATTCGGCTTTCTTTGGGCCATCTACAATTTCGCCCAGATATTTACCCGTTAATTTACCGTCGATAATCTCCAATTCATTGGCATGAACATAATCAATCCCCAATTCTTTTTTCAGATAATTACCGAAGAAGGTGAATCCTCCCGATAAAATAGCGGTCTTATATCCGTAATATTTCAAGGCTTTCATCAAACGATGTGCTCCTTTTGTTATGGGCAAATTTTCAGCGACTGTTTGCAGTACCTCTTCACTTAAGCCTTCTAACAAAGCCATACGTTGTTTAAAACTTTCTTTAAAATCAATTTCGCCATTCATAGCCGCTTCTGTAATGGCTCTTACTTGTTCTCCTACACCCGCCAAATCAGCCAACTCATCAATAACTTCGGTTTGAATCAGAGTTGAGTCCATATCAAAACAAACCAAACGTCTATTTCTTCTGAACATATTGTCTTCTTGAAAAGAAATATCCACATCCAAAGTTCTGGAAATTTCCATAAAACTGGCGGTCATCGCAACCTTGTTTACAATGGTACCCGATACGGATAATTGCACACAAGAACGAGGATATTCTTCTTTAATGACAATAGAAGCCCTACCCGTTAATCTTTTAATAGCATCAATATTCAGGTTTTGGTCAGACATTATTTTAGCTACGGCAGCTAATTGCTTAGCAGAAAGTGTTTCTCCCAGAATGTTAATGATATACCGTTGTTTGGATTGTGTTTTTACCCAACTTTCATAATCATCAATAGAAATGGGAACAAATCGAACCTTAACCTGCAATTCATAGCCTTTAAACAACAAATCTTTTAAAACTGGGGCAGAGCAAGAACCCGCTTCAATTTCGAACAAAATACCTAAAGATAATGTTTCATGAATATCAGCCTGTCCGATGTCCAACACAATAGCATTGTACGTGCCCAATACTGCTGTTAAAGCGGCAGTAACCCCCGGTCTATCGTGTCCGGAAACCTTTAATAAAATAATCTCTTTACATTCTGTTGCCATTTTATCTCTATTGATTTTAGAAGGAACAAAAATCGGCAATCTATTTGTTTATAAAAAAGAATCTTCTTTATTTTTTCAAACAATAACAAATAGTTCAAATTACCCACAAAAAAACCCGTTCAATTGAATGAACGGGCTTCCGTATTTGAGAAATATGTAATTTTTAAGAAGCAATTTCTAATCGCTTCAATAAATTCTTATTTAAAGCTTCATTTGCATAAGCTTCATCAATTTCCAATTTTTTAGTCTCCGAACTTGGTAATTCATACATGGCATCAGTTAAGACCGCCTCACATAAAGAGCGCAATCCACGAGCTCCTAATTTGTACTCTAATGCTTTACCTACAATAAAATCTAATGCTTCGTCAGTGATTGAAAATTCAACCTCATCCATTAAAAACAATTTTTGATATTGTTTGATTAACGCATTTTTAGGTTGAGTCAAAATCGCACGAAGAGTCTCTCTATCTAAAGGATCCATGTGTGTCAATACTGGCAAACGACCAATAATCTCCGGAATCAATCCGAAATCCTTGATGTCTTTAGGAATAATGTATTGCAACAAATTCTCTTTATCGATATTGTCCACATTTTTTGATGTAGAATATCCTACTGCCTGACGATTCAATCTTTTAGAAATAATTCTTTCGATTCCGTCAAAAGCACCACCGGCGATAAACAAAATGTTTTGAGTATTTACCTCAACAAATTTTTGGTCTGGATGCTTACGCCCTCCCTTAGGTGGTACATTAACAACTGTTCCTTCTAATAACTTCAATAACGCCTGTTGTACTCCTTCTCCAGAAACATCACGTGTAATAGACGGGTTGTCACTCTTACGGGCGATTTTATCTATTTCATCAATAAAAACGATTCCTCTTTCGGCTTTAGCAACATCATAATCAGCTGCTTGAAGCAAACGTGTCAAGATACTCTCTACGTCTTCCCCAACATAACCGGCTTCTGTTAATACGGTTGCATCAACAATAGCTAAAGGAACGTCAAGCATTTTAGCAATGGTTTTAGCCACTAATGTTTTACCTGTTCCAGTTTGTCCCACCATGATGATGTTACTTTTTTCAATCTCTACCTCATCGTCCAGCTGCTGTTGCATCAAACGTTTGTAATGATTGTAAACCGCAACTGACATGACTTTTTTAGTTTGGTCCTGTCCTATTACATATTGATCTAAGAACGCTCTAATTTCTTTTGGTTTCTTTAAAATAAGATCCCCAGCTAATTTTGAACTTCCAGTTGATTTTAATTCTTCTAAAACAATTCCATGTGCCTGCTCAATACATTTATCGCATATGTGCGCATCAATCCCAGCAATCAATAAATTGGTGTCTGGTTTTTTTCTTCCGCAAAATGAGCATTCTAATTTTTCTTTCGCCATCTTTTTATGTTAGAAGTTGGATGTTAGAAGTTAGATTTACCATTCGTACCTCTAACTTCTAAAATCTAACTTTTATTTAACTTCTTCTCAACACTTCATCAATCATTCCGTATTTTTTTGCTTCTTCAGAAATCATCCAATAGTCACGTTCGCTATCTTGATGCACTTTGTCAAATGTTTGTCCTGAGTGTTCAGAGATAATTTTATACAACTCATCTTTCAGTTTCAACATTTCACGCAAGTTGATTTCCATATCAGTCGCAACTCCTTGAGCTCCTCCTGACGGTTGGTGAATCATCACTCTTGAATGTGGCAAAGCAGAACGCTTTCCTGGTGCACCTGCACATAACAATACCGCTCCCATAGAAGCTGCCATTCCTGTACAAATTGTAGCAACGTCTGGCTTGATGTATTGCATCGTGTCATAAATCCCTAATCCTGCATAAACACTTCCTCCTGGAGAATTCAAATAAATTTGAATGTCTTTTGAAGCATCGGCACTCTCTAAAAATAGTAATTGTGCTTGAACGATATTTGCAATTTGGTCATCAATTCCTGTCCCTAGGAAAATAATTCTATCCATCATCAATCTTGAAAAAACATCTAATTGAGAAATGTTCAATTGACGTTCTTCGATAATGTAAGGAGTCATGTTGGTAGGATTCATTGCCGCAACGATTTTATCGTAATACATGGCATTTACTCCTTGGTCCTTTGTAGCAAACTTTTTAAATTCTTTACCGTAGTTCATATTATATTTGTTCTAAGTTTTATGTTATCTCTTCGTTAGTGTTAGTGCAAAGGTCATACCTTTTTACAAATGATGTCAAACTGTCTTATTTTTAGCCCAGATAAAAGTAAAAAGCCTTAGAAAGGGCTGACTATTTTTTGTTGGTAAAAAAAAGCGACCAGTGAAAGCTCTTTTTTTACCTTACAAAAGAGGCTGCACTATAAAGAACTTGTAACGTATAGCTGGTCCCGATAGCTATCGAAAAGCTCCTCAAATTAATTTAAATAAAAGAGCGCCAAAAAGAATATTCTTTTGACGCTCAAATATAATCAATTTTTTAGAATTTACTCCCCGTATGAAACGGCAATAAATTCGTCGTAAGTAACTTCTTTAGTTGTTGGGTTTGCTTTTTCTTTAAACAATTCTAACAATTTCTCAGCTACTACTTGATCTGATAATTTTTTTACTTCGTCTTGGTTTGACAAAACGCGTGCTACAATTCCTTGAACTTCTTCGTCAGTAGGATTTGTTTGCCCGTATTGTGCCATTTGTGTTCTGATGTTTTTTGTAGTGAACGCTTTCAAGTCTTCAAAAGTGATTTTGATATCACTTTGCGCCATTGCTCTACCTTCAATCAACTGAAAACGCAATCCTTTTTCAGAACGTGTATATTCAGCTTCTGCTTCTTCAGGAGATAATTTTTTCTCTCCTACAGTTTGCAACCATTTTTTAAGAAATTCTGTAGGCAAATCGAATTTTGTGCTTTCGATTAAGAACTCAGTAACATCTCCTAATAATTTTTGGTCTGCTTGTGTTGCAAATTGAGTTTCAGCATCTTCTTTGATTTTTGCTTTCAATTCGTCAAGAGAAGCTACAGCTCCTTCTCCGAAAAGCTTATCAAACAACTCTTGGTTTAATTCAGCCAATTCTGTTGTGTTAATTGCTTCGATAGTGAAATCTACATCAACCTCTAGTGTATGAACCTCATCGTGATCTACTTTTAAAAACTCCATCAATTGATGTGCATCTTCAAATAAACCTTTAGTGTTTACGGTAACAACGTCACCCACTTTTTTACCGATGAATTTATCAGCAATCGCTTTGTCTTTGAAAGTAGTCAAAGAGATTGTTGTTGCGTTATTGATTCCTTTTTCTTCGTTTGTGAACGTTCCAGTTAAATCAGCACCTGCTACAACCACTTCTTGAGCAACTGCAGTACCAAATTGTTTTTGGATGCGTTCTACTTGACCGTCGACTAACTTAGCATCAGCAGTAACTACATATTTAACGATGTCGTTTTTAGCTTCTAAGTCCAATACGAAATCAGGAACTAATCCAATTTCATATTCAAAAACTAATTCTTCAGCATCCCAAGCGAAATGTTCGTTTACTTTAGGAAGCGGAGTCCCTAAAAGGTTTAATCTTTCTGATTGTAAAAAACGTTCTAAAGCTAAATCAACCACTTTAGTAACTTCTTCTACTTTTATTGCTTTACCGTATTGTTTTTCAACAAGATCTTTAGGCACAGCCCCTTTTCTAAATCCTTTAACGGTAGCCAAAGGCATTTTTTCGTTTATTCTTTTTTGTACTTGACCTTTGTAATCCATGTGAACCACTGTTATTACAATCGTCTCGTTTACAGCGTCTAATGCTACTCTTTTGATATCCATCTCGTCTTTACTTTACATTATAAATTCAGAGTGCAAAATTAATGAATTTTTCAAAGCCAACCAAGTTTTTTACCATCGAACCTTCACAGTTGAATTCCAGCAAATTATGCGGCTGAAAATCAATGGGGTTTTGTGTGTTTTGGGCGTACCGCGCCTGCGTTTTACTGCGGCGCGTCAGGCTTTGCGCTGCAATCTTTTTATCATTCCGCTATCGCTGCTTGATAAAAAAGGATTTCCACTGCAATCCTTCACGCGAGACTGAGTAGTCATCAACAAAACGCATTTTGATTATTTATAAGATAATTATTATATATTTGAATTAAAAGATAATACGGCTTTCATACCTATCTACCCATTTTCAAGGTGACATGTCTGATAACGTAAGATATATATATATTAGTTATACGATAGTAGTTATGAGTGTACCAAAAAATCATCATATAATCTCAAAAGTTCACATCAAGAATTTCTTCAATAACCGTGAAGGTAAAATCTATGTCTATGATAAATTTCAGAAGAATATATTCTTTAAATCTACATTGAAATCTCTTTTTAGTGAAGAGTACTCCAACTCAAGGTTTTCAGATGGGACAATTGATCACGAAACATTAGAAAGAGAGTTAAATGATTTTTTTGAAAAAGACTTTGCAAAAAACGTTTCAATAGTTCAACACTTCATTTCTAATAAAAAACAGAACGAAGAAATTATCAACGCTTTACTATATTTCGTTAAGTATGGCATTATTGCCGAAATGCGAACGCCAAAGCATAAAAAAGAAGTGGATGAAGCTGTTTTTGGAACATTAAAAGGTTTAAGTGAAATGTTTGCACCAGAATTGAAAGCTGATTTTGAAAAGTCAATAGAATTCCAAAACCATGTAAAATATAGTAATTTGACTAGCTACTTGGAAATTGCAGCTGGAGTTTTGGAAAAGATGGGAGATTTGAGGTACGAAATTTTAGTTGCCGATCAATTTAATTATTTTTTTATTCCGGATTTTGGAGCAGCGACTCAAAGAGATAAAATAAATGAATACTTTAATCCAGACATAAAAGAGATTGCTTACGTTGGTTTGGCCTTAACAATTAAGATTTACGTTAATTTTTACTCAACAAAACTTTATAAAAAGAGATCTATACCATCATCGTCAATTACTTATTGCGACTTCAATGCCGTAGAGTACTACAATCGTTTAAATCTTCGATACTCTCAAAGTAAAGTGGCGTCTGAAAACGAAGAATATTTAAAAGACTTTGTTGAAAGAAATTCTGCCATCGCATAACACACGTCTCACCCTGATCGCTCTGAAATGCGCAAGCGTAAGCGCAGGTATTCACCTGTGCCCACAAAGAGAAGCAAATACGGTAAAAAGTTACAGACTTAAAAAAATTTAAAACTTTATTGTATAATTTTATGTCCGATACTTTCCCGGTAAAGCCGTTTTTATTTCATTGGGTTTTGAGCATCGCCTGATAAATCTGTATCGTTATCTCGTCGCTCCAGCCTTCTAGCAAAACAATCCCGAAATCGCTTAATCGCAATTTAAAATTTAGTGTAAGCAAGGAAGAAAAGTTGTCGTTGCCCGTACTGTGTTTAATTGCCCCATTTGCATATATCGTTTTCACTATTTTATTCATGTGAAGTAGTGCCGTAAAATTCAGTTCCTGATCTGGCTGCTGTAACGTGTTCACGTAGGGAATGTTCAGTTTTCCTTCTAGTATTACGGGCATTAGCGGTGAGTTTATCAGTATGACATTCAACGAATCTGTTTCGGTGCGTAAAGTGGCTGGATCAAGCGATAATCCGATTTCGGCAGTTTGATAATTGATTACAATAAACAAATGATCGCTGGTGGCAATTACTCTGGAATCCCTGTACGAGCCAATAACCTCCACCATCCCTTCCCTGGTTTGGTATCTTTGCTGCGCCCTGATCGTAGAGCTGCATAATAGCAATACGATAGCGGCTACCCAAGCTGTTTTTATAATTTCCCCCATTATCGATTGCTTAATTGCGAAATATAATAGTTTGTAACTGAGCAGGCTTCAACCATAAATAATATCTGTTTCTTGCCACTAAGTTTCAAAGGATACCTGGATGAACAGCCATTATTCCCGTGAAATATGTAGTAATGATTTTTATCATCAACGGAACTTAAGAAAGCTATAAAATACTAACTATCAAGACGATGATTTTTTTTGGTTTCATATAAATTTACGATTTATTTACGTGCGCCTCTCTTTTTTTGGTAATTTTTTCAGTGTACCAATGCTTGTTAGTGATTAATTTGCGGTGTTGTCCCATGGAAACGTTGCGCATTCAAAACGATTGCAGATCGCTTATGGGGTTAATGTCCAGCACCCGATCTCTCGGATATGCGCTAACAACTATGGTAAAACTGCGCGATTGGATATTTTTTAAAAAGCGGATAGCAAACCTATAAAACTGGCAACCTTTCGCAGGCAAAACCATACAACCCTCTCCCGATGCTGCGGGACAATACTTCACACAGTCACTCGATGCAATCCTATTTGCCTTGATAATGAAGTAGGAAACTTATACTAAAAAATTAAAATAAGCTAGCTGAAATTTCATTTATCTCCTATACTAACCACAGATAATCAGTACATTATATTTTTTTTTACACGAATAATTGTTATATTTGGTAAGCCGAAAAAAAAATGCTGTTTGTCAACCCCATCTACTCGTGTAGAGATTGGCCTCACTTTATCATACTTTGATGACGTTAAGGACAATGTTCGCTCTCCGCTGAAAAATTTCATTACACTAAAAACCTTTTACGAGAAACAGCCATCTTAGAATTGTATACAAAATAGTGTAAAGAATATTCGTTTAAACAACTTTATTTTTAAAGTGTAGCAATTCATTTCATCATTAAAACCTACCGTAAATGGTTATGAAATAAATTAATTTCGGAATACACGACGATTGTCATAGAGAAAAAAAAGACGAAATATTGTAAACATAAAAAGAGGATAATGCGGCGATTCTCGCAATGGTTCGTAAAAGAGCAAACAGAAGAAGAAAATCTTGCCAGCAGTTTAATGGATAAAATTAAAATTGCAGGCGGTGAAAATGCAAAAGGTGATGCGCTGTATCAACTGGATAAAGATTTGAGGAAAACTTCAGGTGAAGTAAGAATCGCACAAGACGTAACAACAACTAATCCCTAATAAACAAACACCATGGAAAATCATATTGTAAAAATAATTTCAGTAGAACCAGTAACGCATGATGTAATGCGGTTTACAATTCAAAAGCCAGAAGGTTTCAAATTCGCACCGGGACAGGCAACCGAAGTGTCGATAAACACTCCTGCACTTAAAAATGAAAAGCGACCTTTTACATTTACAAGTTTAAATGATAATAAACATCTAGAATTCGTAATTAAAATTTATGATAGTCACAACGGAGTTACTAAAGAATTAGGAAAATTAAAGCACGGTGATGAACTTATCATCCGTGATGTTTGGGGCGCAATTGAATATAAAGGCGAAGGAGTGTTCATTGCGGGAGGTGCAGGTATTACCCCGTTCATTGCTATTCTTAGGCAATTACAAGCTGACGGTAAAATTGCAAATAACAAACTAATTTTTACCAATAAAACCGAAAAGGATATAATTCTGAAAAAAGAATTTAAAGAAATGCTCGACAAAAATTTTATCAACACACTCACTGATGAAAAAAAAGAGGGCTACGAAAACAGTAGGATTGATTATACTTTTCTAAAAGAAAAAATAGACAATTTTAAACAACACTTTTATGTTTGTGGACCGCCACAGTTTGTAACAGCCATTTCAGAGGCTCTCACTCAGTTAGGAGCAAAAACCGATGCGGTAATTTTCGAAAAATAGTTCGAGCAATCGTTTGGTCAGTCCAATTCGCCAGCACAATTAAAGGCGATAGTGCCCGACTATGAGGCCGCCAACAGGTATTTATGCCCTACGATAGCGCAGTCTCGTATTATTTAACGAGATCTTATGCACACCAATAAAGTATAAAATTCAATTGTATGGTCATCCAGCAATTGATATTGCTTCATGCGAATAGCTATTTAAACTCGTGCCAATCTTATTTAGCCACTATTGCAAAATCACCACCTGTCTAAACTATGCATCTTTAAAAAAATAGTAATAAACCAAACATAAATGATGCTTCGTGGCGACGTTCTAATAAGTAATTAGAATGATTTACAATATAGCACTGAAATTGATCATTCAAAATAAATAGATTGATATTTCATTCTGGCAGAGTTGTTAAATACGCCAGCAAGAAGTTTACTAATATAATTGATTCCTATAAAATAATTACAAGAAGTATGAGTCGAAAAGGGAATTTTTGGTATAATGCAATAGCTTAGCGCTTTTTTAAGACTTTGAAAACGGAACAGATTTATGATAATATGCTGATATCAAAAGAGCAAATGGAACTCGATAGATTCGAATTCATTGAAATCTCGTATAACCCTAAAAAAAGGATTTCCACTTTAGATTACAAAACACTTGAAGAATTCTGGAGACAGAAAAATAATTTTAAAAATGTTGCTTAACTAATACTACCGATTTTATTTTCATCTCCAAACCCTTGTTTTTACAAGCTAAATAATTAATGTAAGGGTAGAAGACAATATTTGTTCTACGCCCTCAGGATTAAAAAAATTAAGGCACTAAAAATTCACCAGACCAATCGGCATCAATTCTAGAAAACAAAACCCTTAAATGATTAGGACGATTTAAACGTAAATATTCAATTGTATTGGGTACGAGTTTTACTGGACAGAAATAATTTTCATCTGATTGGTAACTCACCTCGTCAGGGTTTTTTATTGGACTACCAGGTGCAATACTTGTGGTATAGTCTTTTTTAGATGCCTGTTGTACCGTGTGCCAGTAATCAGCAATTTGTTCTTTGTCAGTTATTAATTCGGCTTTTCCTTCAATACGAATTTGCAGTAGTTTTTTAGAATCATAAAACAAGGCGCTAAATTCAGAATTATTTTGAATATCTTTTATTTTTTGAGTTCTTTTGTCGGTATAGATCACCAAACTTAAGTCCAGTAATGTCTTTCGCAACACAACCGTGCGCTGCCTTGGTTTGCCATTTTCATTTGTAGCCAAGACAAAATATCGAAAAGGATGTCCTTTTTTTGCGTGTCCGTTAATTAGTTCTCGTTTCGCTTCTTCTAGGTATTGATTTTTCAATTTTATTAATTTAATTAAAACAAAATTATACTTTATTCACTTAAAATATTTCTACTTATAAATGAATTTTAATAGGGAGTTATTATGGTAGGCTTCCTATTTTTTCGTCTCAATTAAAAAACGACAGCAATTTAAATTTTTAATAAAATTAAGATTATTTCTTCTATTTTAAAAAAGAAAGTACCTCTTTTAATTCGGTATCTATTCCTAATATAGACCCAATATGGGTTGGTCAAAGAAATGGAATCATAAAACCGTTTAAATAAACAACAAAGACGGAAACCTTAACAAAGCAAGCGGATCAAAATACAAGTTTAAGAGACCGCAATCTAATAATAAGTCCTACAGCTATCGGTACAAAGATTACTTCAGAAGAGGCTCCCACTGAATTAAGTACAGAAAGCAACATTATGCTATCATATGCCATATACAATTGTATAACCCTAGATGATCGCCTTAACTCCTTACTACAAAATAGTAACATCGATAATTTAATTACTGCGCACAACCTTCTTTGTCAAAAGTATCCCAGCGACTCCAAAATCTATCTACTACACGAAACCATTATATCAAAACAGTATATATCACTCCCTATTTTAAATAAAAACGGGGAGATGTTTTAGCATCTCCCCATTTTTATAATTAAATATTCAATAGTATCACTAGTTTGTAATCGTAATCGTTCCATTCATATTAGGATGAAACTGACAATTGTAATACAGCGTGTCTGGTGCATCCATAGGAACAGTAAAAGTTATAGTTCCATTTACAGCTCCATTACTTGTAACTCCAACACCATAAGCCCTTGCAGTTCCCGTACCTTGACTCATATTTATAAAGAAAGGATGATTAGGAACAGTTAAATTAAACTTATACGTACCACCTCTTTTAAACGTAAGGTTTGGATTATCTGAGTTAGTTAACCCTTCGCCGTTAAAAACATAAGACGAAGTACCATTAGCTGTTACACTGTATGTTTTTGACTCTGCAACCGCTACGTTTGAACCTATATTTCCTTGAGCAACTATAGTATTGAAAGCATCACTATCATTCAAATGAACATTAACATAAGCGTTAAGAGCTAAAAGCTGAGTATAGGTGATCGGAGCGCCTCCTACTAAATTTGCAACTTGGCTTTTACTAATACCCGTGTCTCCGTTTACATCATTCAAAGCAGCAATAACATCACCTGACATATTATCATGGATGTGTGCAGGATGGCTCCCTCCTGGTGGGTTACCGGTACCTACAAGTTTAATTGTTACCAATGTAGTTCCATTATTTCGCTCAGCTAATTCAACAGTACCACTTATACTAGGAACATCTTTCGGGGCTAATACATAGTTCATTTTTTTTCCAGTTAATTCATTTTGACCTATGTCGCCTTGAGCAACAAGCGCTAAATTGTCAGCACTCAAATGAACATTTATATATCCGTCAAAATCAAGTAGTGCTTGGTACGTGATAGCACTACCATTATTAAGAGTTTTGAATGTTGTTGTACTTTTTCCAGTAGTTCCATCAACTGGCTTCAATGTTAAGGCTATGTCTCCACCATCAGCAGCATTATTCAAGTGAATGTGCGCAGGATGAGATCCTCCTTGAGGAGTATTGAGTAATTCTAATTCTATACTCACTGTGGCATCACTATTTTCAATAAAGGTAGCCTTTCCAGAAACTCCAGCGGCACCAACGGTTCCTAAGTCATAGACTTTAGAATTGACAGCCGTTACTGATGGGGCATCATCTTTACTACAACTGCTAAAAATAAATGGAATTATGAAGACAATGGAGAGTAAACTTTTTCTTAAATGTTTCATTTGTTTAATTTTTTTAGATTAACATTAAACAAATATAGATAAATAAAAGCTTGATTTCCTAATTTATTTGATAGAAAAGGATTTAAAACAGAACGAAAGTAAGCAACGATTTCAAGCTCATAAAGCAATATTAAACAGAACAACAAGACAAAAAAGATTGATTTTTATCATTTGATAATAGCTTGTAAAACACCCAAATACCTTTCTCTTCACGAGCAAAAAGGAAGCTTCGAATCAAAAAACCGCTTAGAGAAATGAATAAACTGACCTTCTGTTTCTTGCTCCTCATTAAAACAGAAAATCAATATTCTGTACTAATAATTGTTATATTTGAGGGAATGAAAAAGAACGATACTTGTAAGACTATTCTGGGTACATAAAAAAGTAAATTAATAGTATTTGATCAGACATATCAACAAGTTAAACACAATGCTATTATGAAAAAAAAATATCTAATTAGCACTACTGACTTTCATACTTGGATGTTCTACAAAAATTAAATCAATAACGAAGTACAATAACAATGAAGCCAATTCAACTATAAGTGGAGTTGTTGAATTTGATAAAAATCAAAATAAAATCTTAGAACGAAACTTTGGAAATCTAAGAAGCAATAGAATTATTAGCATAGCGTATCAGAACGGAAAAAAAATTAAGGAAATCGACTGTGATTATTTCGAAAAACAAGATACTTGCGTAGTTAGACAATTTTCAGTTTACGAATACGATCCAAAAGATAAGCTGAAAACACAGACCATGTATGAATCGGACTCCGCGGTACGGTTCATTCGAAAACATCATAAAACTGGAAATCTAGAAGTCATAACGACAGACAGTTGGGAAATGTTTCCAACTAATGATCCAAATCCACAAAATGCAATAAAACTAACTGACTCTGTATTTTACGATTCAAAAGGAAGAGAAATTAAACGACTTCATTGCAACGAAGACCTCGAGGAGCCTTGGACAGAAAAATTTCAGTATTCTACTAATGGTTACACAAAAGAAATAGCTGGAACTAGAATGGAAACAATACGATTTTATGAATATTCAAAACTTCAAAAACTAGCCAATAAAAAACATATTGACTTCGAATTTAGAGATGCAACAAATTATAAATACGAATTTCAACGGTACTAAAATCTATTTCACTTTAAAATACGATTAAACAAAAAGGACAATAAACTCATCCCCTTTTCATATACAATACCGTTAGGCTTAATACCAACAAAACGGCTGGCAACCCTATAAAATAAATCTAAATAACGTAAATTGCGGTCTCTCTAAAGATAAAATTATGAAAGACAATAAAATGCTAAATTATATAAAAGAGGTATTAAAAAATATGCCAGCTGGCTGGTTGAATACAACAACGCATCGTCTAGATATTTATGACGAAAAACTGGCTAAAACGCAATTCTTAGATCAGTTTGAAGCCTTATACAATGACAATAATTCTGAATCTTCAGCTTTAAATGCATTACCTACTGCTTACGACTATATTCGACTAGGACATCCTTTATCATGTGTGCTTGAATGGTCAATTGCCAAGGAAAATAATCTAAAAGCAGAAAGCGTTATCAGTTTTGAGTCAAAGACAGTCCCTGTTTTGGCAGTGCTAAGAAAAAATTTATTAGATAATAGAAAGACCCAAATCCTATATACTGGTGAACTACCTGATTTTTTTGATGCTGAAGTAGTGAGAAATATTTATGGTTATCACTTTGAGTTAAAGAAAGTGGATAACGTAGAAGCTATTCCAGCATTTAATGGAAGTACCGTTTTCATTTCCCAACAAGAGAAAATTGGCACTATTGATATCCAAGCAAATATTGACTTTTCTATCAGTCTACATGGTCACCTTGGAAGTATTTTAGTTGTAAATGGGAACCAAAACGAAAGTTACATCTCGGATATTCAGCATGTAAGAAGAAGAGAAACCATTGCAATGACACCTGCTGATTCTCTTACGGCTTTGAAGTCATTAGTAGCACAATCTCCTATTGAAACTACAGGAAGTAATATTAAAGCAGATAAAAAAGCCGTCTTAGATTCGATTAAAACAATTACGAATTCGAGTATAAAGCCATTAGTTGCTTCTAGTGGATTATCTATTCAGTATGCGATTTTAATGGGGTTAATTCATGATGCCGTTGAAAAACATAAAGGAAAAGCGATTAAAATCATTGTCCCTCCAAATTGTTATGGTGGAACAAATGACCAAGCAAGACGTGTTGCTGCTTGCATTGACAATGTTGAAATAGTAGATTTACTAGTGGATGGTGATAACGACATGGTGCAAAGTATTGATACCGTTTTAACTAAAATTGCTAATGAAAACGCTGTTCCTTACATCATTGCTGAGATTCCAACAAACCCGAGAGTTGAAGTTCCAAATCTTATAGATTTAAAAAATGTTTTAAGTCAAGAACGCAAAACGGCTGCCGGCACAATAGCGATAGATCCCGTTTTTATTTTAGATCAAACATTTTGCCCCAATGTTCACTTTTTAGGGGAAAAGGATATTCTTGCATCGGTTAGAACGATTTCATTTGCTAGTGGATCTAAATTCCCTAGTGGTGGGCAATGTACTGCTGGCTACTGTGTAGGAAATAAAAAAACGGGTGCTTTGATGGAAAAAATAGCGTTGCATCTAGACCTATGCGATAATGAGGCTACAGATCTTCAATATGAAATACTAGCCAAACAATTGCCTTCAATGAATCAAAGAATTATTGATGCTTATAAGAATACACGTGAATTTGTAAACTTTATCAATGCTACTTTACCAGAAGCAAAGATTAATTTTGTTTCTTCAGCATTGGCAGAACAAGGATTTACCCCATCTGTTTTTTCATTAGATCTACCTACAAAGGGGAATACTGATGAAGAAAAAGAAGCTTACAAGAGAGCACTAAATCTTAAATTAATCAATTTAATGATTACAGAAGTCCCGAATGAAAGTAAGTTCTGTGTGAGTTATGGGCAGTTAAAAGGATGTTACTGGACGGTACCTGCAACATCTACTCAAGGGACCACTAAAGAAGGTGACAAAGATTATATTGTGCGTGCATCACTTTCTCCAAATATGGATCTTGAACTTCATAAAAAAGTCTTTTTAAAATTTGTTGAAAACATTTAACTCAGTCGATACTTGCAGAGATAGGATGATTGCATCTCGAATTTCACGAAATACGATGACCGCTCAGAGATGTCACCGCAAAGCCTCCTGACTTTGCCCTTTTAAAAAATCATCTGATGAATTACAAACACCATTAAGCCTGAAAATTTAATGGTGTTTTTTGTTGGTTTTGTTTTGTGTTTTACTACGTCATTTAAACAAAAAAAAGGAGATGGCTAACCTGTGAAACTGCGTTTCTCATTAGTTATAATAACATAAAAAAATGCAGTATTTCTTTTTTTAATACCACTAATTATTACATTTAAAAGAAAGAAGGATACTATTGGGCAGGCCCATCTACCCATATCAGTAGAGATTGCTCTCACTTTATTAGACACCTCAACAAGTTGTACCCCATTAGGACAATAAAAATAATAAAAATCACAAAAGCAGCAACTCTTATTAATACCCTCTATATCCCTTGGGACAGACGTAATGATTGGAACGGGAATTTTTGTGCTAATGGGACAAATAGCAGAGTTAGCAGGTGATTTATTGCCTATTGCATTTATTGCCGGAGCGATATTTGTCGCCTTTAGTTCCTATTTTTATGTTCAATTTTCAAATGCATATAAGTATTCGGGAGGTGTCGCAAAGTTTTTGACAAAAGCTTATGGGCCAGGAATAGCACTGGGATCTTTCTCTCTCTTAATGTATATTTCAATGGTGGTTACCAAAAGTTTAGTAGCAGGTACTTTTGGTGCTTATGCTTTACGACTATTTCCAGAAGAGCACGCAGGCTACGCCTCAGTATTGGGTATTATTCTAATTGCAGTAGCCTACATTGTAGATATTTATGGGAACAGAGTAATCGCAGCAACTGCGGCCCTTACTGTCATTATTAAAGTTGCAGGTATTGCGTTGTTCGCAATTTCAGGCTTAGTTATTTCGAGTTTGCCCACTATTACTGTTAATTATATTGCTTCGGATAGCCAATATTTACCTGAGAGTTTTAATTTCATTGCTACATTGGCTTTATCTATTATTGCTTATAAAGGATTTACAACCATTACTAATCACGGGGGAGATATTAAAAATCCACATAAAAATGTTGGCCGTTCTCATATTATTTCAATCACAATCTGCACAGTCATTTATGTAGCCTTAGCCCTATCGGTTGCTCGCGGATTAAGTGTTGAAGAAATTGTTGTCGCAAAAGATTATGCATTGGCTGCTGCTGCTGCTGCAAAACCTGTATTTGGTGAATGGGGCTATATATTAACTATTTTTCTTACCATCATAACAACTGTTTCTGGAGTTATTGCTAGTATTTATTCAGCTTCTAGAGTATTAGGAATGTTAAGTCAAATGAAACCAGTTCCTAACTTAAATAGGGCGAAGAGTCTTAAAACCCTTGATTACTTTTTACGGTTTCTTAAGCTACACTACTAACTATTTAATTTTACACGAATTTCCTCAATTGGTGCTGTTTTTTATTTAATAATGGATATTGCCATTCATTGGAGTCTATTCAGACATCAAAAAAAAAAATAGCTGAATTTAGTTTAATAATTACTAGATATTATTGTTTTGGCGGCGTTTATATATGAAATATTTGGATGACCTATTTCTGCTCCTCGTTACCGATATTAGAATTATTTTAATTTTTTTTTAAATATTTTTTCATAAAATTACATACAGATAAAGATGGAAAAATGCATGAAGAAGAAATGATGAAAACGAATAAAAACATATCCAAAATAGCGCTATCTTTAACGGTTACGGTCCGCCTCAACTTTCTTGTTACTTGCCAGGAAAGCACTCCGAAACTCGCAACGATTCTCACACGACATGTTGTATGCAAACTAAAAAAAAATACTAAGAAATAGATGCAGATATTTACACACTACTTTTTACACTTTGGATTTCCATTTTTTATTGCATTTATCTTCTTTAGAAAAGAATGGAAAAAAGCATATTTAATTCTGATAGCTACAATGCTAGTTGATTTAGATCATTTACTAGTTGAACCAATTTTCGAAACAAATAGATGTAGCATTAATTTCCACTTTTTCCATACGTATTACGCTATTTTGATTTATGTTCTTTTACTTTTCTTTCGGAAGCCTTTTAGAATAATAGGAATTGGATTACTCTTTCATATGTTAACTGATTTCATTGATTGCTTATTTATGTATTCTCGCTGCGCAGAATGTTTTGAAGGTTCACCAGCAATTGAACTCTTAAAAGCAACTTCAAAATTAATTAGAATTTAACTGTTAAAATAGTAGAGATAAAATTAGTTCTAATATAAAAATATCTCATTGTCTAATATAACGTCAAGCTAAACCCTACTAACTTTAATGGCGTTTTTTGTTGGTTGTATTTTGCAACAGCACTTAAATTTAAAACAAAAAAAAGATAACCAAATTGCCGCCACATCAGGAAGCTATAACACTGTTTTTTTTAAAACAAGTCAGCACAACCTAACAACTCCATCCTTCAATTCTACCAATAAAAGAAAATCAAGACATTAATAATTTTCGTAAGATTAATTGATATATTTGAAATAGCGAAAGAAGAGTCTTGTTTATCCTACCGAACTACCCATATCAGTATAGATTGTTCCCACTTTATCAAATCTTAAAAAGGTAGCACTTATTCTATCCCGACGGACAAAACATACCAACTTTCTAACACTTAACAAATTAAAATTATGACAACCTGTTTTATAAAATATATAATTGACCCAGCTAAAATAGCCGACTTTGAACATTATGGGAAACTTTGGATCGACTTAGTAAATGAAATGGGTGGGCTACATCACGGCTATTTGTTACCTCACGAAGGAGCAAATAATATAGGATACGCTTCTTTTTCTTTTCCGTCGTTGGCAGATTACGAAATTTATCGGAATAAAATTCAGAACACACCAAGATGTCTTGAAGCATTTAAGTATGCTAACGACACCAAATGTATCATCAGTTACGAACGAAATTTTCTAAAACCAGTTTTCGAGGGAGTTACTGACAAGGCAAAATTATTTTACTAACGCACATTTTTGGTGAAAGTTATTACAACCATTAAAACTAAACCATAAAGAAAAAGCAAATGCCAAAATTCACTACTAATACTGTTTCTATAAACTATAGCGTATATGGAACTGGAATTCCTGTAATACTGCTTCACGGAGCAATTGTTGATTTCAACTATAACTATATTCAAACGGGTTGGATTAAAAGTTTATCTGAAAATGGGTTTCAAGTAATTGGAATTGATTTTCGTGGTTATGGTGAAAGTGATAAAAGCAATGATCCAAATTTTTACGGAACAACAAACTTGGCAGATGACGTTATTAATCTAATTGATCATTTAAAATTGGAAAATATTGGGTTAATCGGGTATTCAATGGGTACGGTGATCGCTCTTGATCTATTAAATAACCATCCTGAGTATTTTTCAAAATCCGTCTTAATAGCTACTGGTGACGGACTCATTGGAGATCCTCCATTTATATTTGAAACTCTTTTGCCTAGTCTTGCAGATTTACTTTCATATGAAACTTTCCCAAGTCATTTACCTAGTCACATTTCTGCGTATTGGAATTTTTTCAAACAAATTGGATTAGAAAAAGAGGCTATGATTGCTTTTAGTCTTGCAAAATACCCACCTCTTACTGCCGAAAAAGCTGCTGGAATTAATATTCCAACTCTGATCATAAGTGGTGAAAAGGATTTAGTTCTTGGAACAGGACAAAAAGTTGCTCAAACTTTACCCAATGGAAAATATTTAGAAATCAAAGAAGCAACTCATTTTACATTAGCCAGAGAAAGGGAAACACATCTATCAACTGTTACATTTCTAATTGGGGACTGAAAAAAAAATAAAGGAAAAGCCTCCTGACTTTGCGCTTTTAAAAGCCATGTTACAGACCAAAAGAATGATTAAGTCTTAAGATTTAATACTGTTTTTTATTCATTGTTTTTTGTACTTTACAACACATTTAAATTTAAAACAACAACCAAAAAAAGGATAACCAGAGCATCGCTGTTTCAGGAACCTATAGCTATCTTTAAAAAAAAGTAAAGGAAAGCCTATCACACTCCCGACACCCTATTTAAGACTAAAACAATAACATAAACATGACTCATACCGATATAATCATAATAGGAGCCGGCTTATCCGGTATAGGAGCTGCCTGCCATTTGGCACGTAAAAATCCCGAGAAAACCTATGTTGTTTTAGAAGCAAGAACAGAAGTTGGAGGCACTTGGAGTTTATTTCAATACCCAGGTATTCGCTCTGACTCTGATATGTATACTTTTGGCTATTCTTTTAAAACATGGGATGAGCAAAAGTCTTTCGCTGACGGACCTTCTATTTTAAAATATATAAATGAAGCTGCCGACGAATACAAGGTGCGAGATCACATTATCTATCAGCAACGTGCTCTTTCATATAACTTCGATACGAAAGAGAAATTATGGACGATCACTACTGAAAACACCTCAACAGCCGAAAAAACAATTTACACCTGTCAGTTTATCTTTAGCTGTAGCGGTTACTATAATTATACCAAAGGTTATACCCCAGAATTTACAGATCAATCGAGGTTTGAAGGAAAAATAATCCATCCTCAAAAGTGGCCTGAAAATTTAAATGTTGTCGATAAAACGATTATTGTAATTGGAAGTGGCGCTACTGCTGTCACTATTGTGCCCGAGCTAGCCGCTGAAGCCAAAATAGTTACTATGCTGCAGCGATCACCAACCTATATTGCCGCTCTGCCAAATAAAGATAAAGTTGCCGCTCAAATAAAACGTTTGTTTCCTAAAAAGATAGCTTATCGACTGATCCGTTATAAAAACATTTTATATACGATTGTCTTTTTTAATCTCTGTAAGTTTTATCCTGAAAAAATGAAAAGCTTCATCCTAAAAGGTGCTAAAAAAGGGCTAGGTGACTTTCCTGTTGATCCCCATTTTATACCAAACTATAATCCATGGGAACAACGTTTTTGCATTGCACCAAATGGAGACTTTTTTAGAGCTATAAGGAAAGGAAAGGCATCAATAGTTACAGATCACATCGACCGTTTTTTAACCGATGGGATTTTATTAGAATCAGGTAAGGCATTGAAGGCAGATATTATTATTACAGCAACAGGACTAGACTTATTAGCATTTGGTGGAGTCAAAATTCAACTGGATTCGCAGCCATTTGACATTTCTAAATCCTTTGTTTATAAGGGATTGATGTTGAGCGATCTTCCTAATTTTTTTATTTTTGTTGGCTATACTAATGCGTCATGGACATTAAAAAGTGATCTTACCAGTGAATATATTTCGCGGCTTCTGAATTATATGGACAAGCATAATTACAAAGCTTTACAGTCAAAAGTAATCGAGACTAATTTAAAATCGGTTCCACTACTCAATCTGAACTCGGGATATATTAATAGAGCATCTAATATGCTTCCCAGCCAAGGAAATAAAGCTCCTTGGCGTGTCTACCAAAATTATATTTTGGACTATAAGCTGCTCCGCTTAGATTCTGTTAAAGACAAACGGCTTCGCTTTTTTTAAAACAAAACTAGTAGTATTAGTAAGTACATTGATCGCGAAACCATTTTATTGTGGCGTTACTTTAAAAAATAATTCAAATTTAAAACTTCAAAAATCATTGATCTGTTCTATTTACACTATCTGTTTCTTTATAATTTTATTAATTTTGCTCATCCTTTAAAATTAGATCAGCAGGATCAAGAAAATTTTAAAATAGTACCTAAAAGGAATAAAATAGTAGTAACACTTACCTACAAGCAACGATGTCAATGAACCGAATAAAAACGATACTACCTATAATTGTTGTTGCTCAGTTTTGTTGTACCTCTCTTTGGTTTGCAAGTAATGCCGTAATGAGCGACTTAGTGATCAACTTCGGTCTTACCGCAAATGCAATTGGTAATCTCACCTCAGCGGTACAATTTGGATTTATTTTAGGCACCTTAGTCTTTGCAGTATTGGCAATAGCAGATCGCTTTTCTCCTTCCAGAGTATTCTTAATGAGCGCATTGCTTGGAGCGCTATTCAATGCAGGTCTAATATGGGAAGGCAACAATTTGACCATGATGCTCTCCATCCGATTTCTAACTGGCTTCTTTCTTGCTGGAATCTACCCTGTGGGAATGAAAATAGCGGCTGACTATTTTAACAAAGGGCTTGGTAAATCGCTGGGGTTTTTAGTGGGCGCCTTAGTATTAGGCACTGCCTTTCCGCATTTACTAAAAGGAATAACAGATGTGTTCCCATGGAAATTAGTTATACTCACCACTTCTTCCCTTGCCACTCTGGGCGGTTTAATGATGGTTCTCTTAGTGCCTAACGGACCTTATCGGAAACAAAGCCAAGGTATAAATCTGTCTGCTTTCTTTGGTATCTTTAGAAATCAAAACTTACGTTCTGCAGCTTTTGGGTATTTTGGGCACATGTGGGAGTTATACGCTTTTTGGGCATTTACACCGCTAATGCTTCAAACATATAGCGATTTACACCCAGAAACAACCTTTAATATTCCTATTTTGTCTTTCCTCATTATTGGTATTGGCGGATTCGCTTGTGTACTGAGTGGCTACCTCTCACAAACCTACGGTTCAAAACGAATTGCACTTATATCCTTACTGCTGTCTTGTGGGTGCTGTCTTATTTTTCCTTTTCTATTTGCCGTTCAATCAACAATGCTGTTTATTGCTTTCTTACTTTTTTGGGGAATGGTCGTTGTTGCTGATTCTCCGCTTTTATCTACATTAGTCGCTCAGAATGCCCCTGCAGAAATAAAAGGAACAGCCCTTACAATTGTAAATAGTATTGGCTTTGCAATTACAATTATTAGTATTCAATTAATCAGTGGATTGAGAACAGTGACGGATACAAACTATATTTATATTAGTTTAGCTATTGGTCCTATTTTAGGTTTATTGGCGTTAAGCAAAAAAATAAAATAGACTAATTTGCTCTGATTTAAAAACACTTTTTTTACCAAATAAAAAGCCTCGAAAGGTTTAATCTTCGAGGCTTACTTTAAGTTTCTGAAAGGTAAACTGAAATTAACTTAAAAATTCAAATAGTAAAGTCAACTTTCATAAAATATGAATTGCAATATGCAAATATTGTAGCCCGTAGCGGAATCGAACCGCTCTTACATGGATGAAAACCATGCGTCCTAACCGATAGACGAACGGGCCTTAATGCTTTATTTCATTTGCAAAAATAGAACTATTTTTGAGATGTACAAAACCAAATCCTAAAATCGGTAGTAATAAATTAGCATTTTTTTATTAGCAAATTGTAATTAATTCATAATTAGTACTTAATACAAAAAAGCAAGAGAAAAAATTTTCTGTAATCAAGACAGCAAGACACACTGTAAAAAAGCTATGACATCACATGATAGCTGTTCTTATTTTTAAAACAGGCGCTGAGCACTTATTTTATTTATTTGAAGTTTGCTAACAGTTATAATTGGTATAACCTCAGCTGTGCAAAGTTTCCTGACTTTGAATTTTCAAAAAACTGCCTTATTTTGTATTAGCACTATTCATCATTGACTTTCCTTGCTATCCATCATTTTCATACTTGATTGCATGCACTCTTTACTCATCATGCCTCCTTGCTGCATCATTTGCATCATCGCAGCCATGGTTTTCCCGTCCTTCATCATTTCACCCATCATGGATTGCATCATTTCTGAATTAGCCATTGTTCCATGCATGAAACTTTTTGTCATCATGCTGTCTTTCATCATCATTTGCATTCCGTTATTGCCCATCATCATTTTATTTCCTTGCATCATGTGCATGGCGTCTGGATTACCATGCATGTTTACCATGAATTCTGTCAAAAACTCAGGATTACTGGCAATGGCATCAAAAACTTCAGTCCTTGATTTCGAGTTTTCAAGAATTGATTTACTGTCTGTTTTTTGGTTGCAACTGTTTAATGTTAATAAACCAATTGCCGAAAAAATAATTAATACTGTTTTCATATTATTTGATTTTAGTTAATAATTACTATTTAGTAGTTAGCCGATTTAAGAAAGACTTCTGTTTTTTATCCGGCTGTTAGTTTTATTCTTACTCTTATGTGCAGTTTTATAGTTTCTCGGTTTTGTATGGTTAAATCAGCTGCTGAAGATGTTAAAAGATATCTATTCCGCGCCTCTGCTATAGTTGCGCACCAAATTCTTCCATTTCTAAATCCATTTCACAAGCAGTGACCATAATTTGAAATAATTATTTCTGTACTGTATATCCGGCTCGTAAATAAATTTATACCAATGGATTTTAAAATCTGACAGACAACCCACCTCCCGCACCGAATCGATTATCGTAACTTCCCATTAATGAAACGTTTCTTGATAACATATACTCAGCACCAGCACTACAAACGGTGTCTGATGTATACTCTTTAGCAACAGGAAGATCATTTACCAAACCTAAATCCAGTCTATATTCATAATATCCAAACACTGAAAATTTAGGGAATATCATTATACTTCTTCCTAAGGAAATTCGCGGTCTAAGTTCATTATCAATTCTCGCATCAAGAGCAAATAAATAGGGAGTCAAAAATCGGATACCAACTACTGCGGTAGTATTAAACGAATCAAAACTATCTTCCTTATCGTTTTCTATGTTTACACCCCCAAAAACCCGCAAGTAATCGTGTAAATATCTTTCGTAGGTAACTTCACCTTCGATATTTTTGTTCCATCCATATTCCAAGGACACGTTAAATTGATTTCTTAAGTTGGAAGCCGCTAATTGTAAAGCCGTAAAATGAGATGCTGCATCCACCATTCCCCAAGAATAATATCTGTTTGTTTCAGCAACTAACTCAGAAATGGGAAATCCTTTCATACGAGTATCCCGTGGAGTATCATAACTAAAGACTCTTGCCATACCTCCCATCATATGGTATAATACATGACAATGGAAAAACCAATCTCCATATTCATTTCCGTAAAATTCTATGGTGACATTCTCCATTGGAGGTACATTTACGGTATGCTTTAGAGGCGAGTAATCTCCATTTTTATTGATCACTCTAAAGAAATGGCCGTGCAAGTGCATCGGGTGATGCATCATAGTTAGATTGTTCAATGTTATTCTTGTGACCTGCCCTCCTTCAATCTTTATTTTATCGGTTTCAGCTAGAGGAACACCATTCATACTCCAGATATAGCGCTGCATATTTCCTGTTAGGTTCAACAGGATTTCTTTCACAGGCGCATTAGCAGAATAGTTTGTTTTTACCGGTGATCTTAGATAGTCATAATTGTATTCTGAAAATAGATTCATTCCTTCCATTTTCATTTCGCTTTCCATGCCATTTCCCTTCTTAGAATCAGCTACTACCATATGGTTTTCTTGCATACCGTCCATTTGTGTTTTCGAATGATCCATTTTCGAATGATCCATTTCCATTCCTTTCATTGTAGAATCTTTGGGCATATCCATTTGCTTGTGCTTCATGTCGTCCATCTTCATCCCTTTCATTTTCGAATGATCTATTTGCATTCCCTTCATTGTAGAATCTTTAGGCATATCCATTTGCTTGTGCTTCATGTCGTCCATCTTCATCCCTTTCATTTTCGAATGATCCATTTGCATTCCCTTCATTGCAGAATCTTTGGGCATATCCATTTGCATGCCATATTCGTTCTTTATTTTGAAACGTTCGTCTTTTTTCGGGCGATACTTTATTGCATGAGCTCCCATTTTCATGTCCATCTTCGCCATCTTTTGCATCATACCAATTTTGTCTGGTCTTGGAACAACTTGCGCTGCTAAAGTTTTACCGCTTCCCAGAAAGGCCGAAGCCGTACCTGAACCATCCTGTGCCGTAATTCTATATTCAATTTTACCGTCTTCAGGAATGGTCACAATGAAATCATAGGTTTCTGCGACACCAATAAATGTCTTGTTTTTGACAACCGGTACTACGTCATGACCATCTGCTGAAACAAGTACCGGATCTTCGCCGCCAAAAGTCATCCAAAAAGAAGTGGAAGCTCCGCCATTAATAACGCGTACTCTTACCTTTTCTCCCGATTTAAAATCAGGATATTCGATGGCCTGTTTTCCATTAATCAAAAATGCAGGATAATATACATCCGCAATATCAGCCCCGCCCATACGCTGTCTCCAAAAGTCCAATTGTGCTCCAAATGCTCCTCTTGCAATAACTTTATTAAGCGGTGTTGAAGTCCCTTTTCTTATCCCGTACCATTCGTTACCTCGTTTTAAATTTCGTAAAACATTCATCGGTTTTTCATTGGTCCAATCCGATAACATGAGTACCACTTCTTTGTCATACAACAATGTTTCCTTCTGTGGATGAATAACAATAGATCCATACACTCCGCTTTGCTCTTGTAACATGGTATGGGAATGATACCAATACGTTCCAGATTGATTGATAGGAAATTCATAATTAAGGGTTTGCCCGGGTTTAATGGGAGGTGTATTTAAATACGGTACACCATCATAAAAATTTGGTAAAATAAGTCCGTGCCAATGGATGGACGTTTCTTCCTTCATTTCATTTTTAACATGAATAATAGCATACTCTCCTTCAGTAAATTCCAATACTGGACCCGGTATGCTTCCATTTACCGTCATTCCTTTTACAGCTACCCCTGCTTTATTAACCACTTCCTCGTTAATGGTGAGTGTGTATTCTTTTACTGGAAGATTCTCGACGTTGCCTTCTACAACCTGACTAAAAATAGATTGGGATACAATAAAAATCAATAATACTCTATATATGTAAGTCTTCATCTTATTGTTTTTAATTATTGATCTTAAATGCAATTTGACTTGCTGAATAAGGGGCACTGTTAAAAACGAGGCTATAAAGTATTAATTACTTTTTGTAGCTTGTCTCTGATTTCTGTCGCTATTTCGCCAAGTGCTGCACTTTCTACCGCTTGCATCGATGCTGCCGGATCAACTGCCGAAACTTCTACCTGACCTTTTACTTTCTCTTGAACAATAACATTGCAAGGCAGCATGGTTCCTATTTTATCTTCTGCCAGTAGCGCTTTGTAAGCGGAAGCCGGATTGCAGGCTCCCAGAATGGTGTAATTATAAAAATCTACATCTAGTTTCTTTTTTAATGTTGCCTTTAAATCGATTTCTGTTAGTACTCCAAACCCTTCCAATTTAAGAGCTGCTGTAACTTTCTCTATTGCATTTTCAAAACTGTCGTTAATTGTTCTACTGAAATAATATTCCATAACTTTTTATTTTTTTAATTAAATTATTTTCTTCTTCTGTAACGGTGAGCTACCGCTAATAGTATAAGTGCAAAAATCAATATAGAGCCCCACCAAAACCAATGCATTCCCATAAAGGAGTAGCCATCCATATGCATTTCTCCATGTGCTGTATTATCCATAATATCAAGGTATTAGTGTTAAAAAATTAATGATGGGCTTTATGATCTTCTTTCTTTTCCATTTTTTCATCCATCGCTTTCATTTTGCTCTTATCCATTTTTTCTGCCTTCATTTTCTCCATTATTTTCATCATTTCTGGATTATCCATCATTGATTTACACATATCGGACATCATAGCATCATTATTTTTAGCTTTTTCCATCATGCCTTTCATCATGCCTTTCATCATTTCTGGATTATCCTCCATCATTTTCATCATTGCAGGCATCATACTTTTCATCATTTCAGGATTACCCTTCATCATTTTCATCATTTCAGGCATCATGCTTTTCATCATTTCAGGATTTTCTTTCATCTTCTCCATCATTATGACATGATGCTCTTTCATCATCATCATTTTACCGCTTTTGCTGCTCATCAACGCGCCCATCATCTCTTTTGACATCATTTCGTCATTGGCGATAGTGTTCATGATTTCGGTTCTCTTCTCTGATTTTGAGAGTACCTGATTCGTTGACTGACAGGAATACAATAGTCCAATTAGACCGGTTGCAAAGGCAAATTTCTGTAGTGTTTTCATAGTATTTTATTTTATAGATTAAAATATTTATATTAACAGTCAACTTTAGCGCCTTAAAATTTCAAATTTCGCAGTCGCAGTGCATTTGCAATAACGGAAACCGAACTAAAGCTCATTGCCAAAGCAGCAATCATCGGCGAAAGCAAGAGTCCGAAAAAAGGATATAAAACCCCTGCGGCAATGGGGATTCCGAGTACATTATAGAAGAACGCAAAAAATAAATTTTGATTTATATTTTTCATCACGGCATGACTTAATGCTTTAGCCTTGACAATCCCTTGCAAATCTCCTTTGACCAAAGTTATTTTGGCGCTTTCGATTGCTACATCGGTTCCGGTTCCCATAGCAATACCAATATCGGCTTGCGCCAATGCCGGAGCATCATTAATTCCGTCTCCTGCCATAGCTACAATTTTACCTTGGTCTTGTAATCTTTTAATTTCCTTTAATTTATCCTCCGGCAGACAACCCGCTATAAACGAACTCAAATGCAATTCGTCAGCGACTGCTTTGGCGGTGTTCTCATTATCGCCCGTAAGCATAATCACTTCGATTCCTTGATTCATTAATTCCTTTATTGCAGCCACACTCGTACTTTTAATCGCATCTGTTATTGTTACATAACCCAAAACCTGAGTGTCTACAGAAATATAAGACACTGTTTTTCCTAGTTTCTGCTCAGCTACTATTTTAGCTGTTAAATCATCTGCAATTTTTGAATTATTTTGCTCCATCAATTTTGCATTTCCAAGTGCGACTTTTTTACCATTTACCGTTCCAACTACTCCTTTTCCTGTAATGGATTCAAAGTCTTTCGCTTCTAATAAGGTAACCTTTTTCGCTTTCGCAAAATTGACTACGGCTTCCGCCAAAGGATGCTCGCTATACTGATTCACCGAGGCAATCATTTGCAACAAATCTTCCTCTTCATTTTGAGTTGAAAATACTTTCTCTACAGATGGCTTACCTTCAGTAATTGTTCCCGTTTTATCAGTAATCAGAACATTTACCTTATTCATATTTTCTAAGGCTTCCGCATTTTTTATCAAAACCCCAGATTGCGCTCCTTTACCCACTCCCACCATCACTGACATGGGGGTTGCTAACCCTAAGGCACAAGGGCAAGCTATAATCAAAACAGCGATTGCATTTATAAATCCGTAAACGATTGCTGGCTCAGGGCCATATTTCACCCAAACAAAAAACGTTATAATGGAAACTAATACAACAATAGGCACAAAATACTTAGATATTCTGTCGGCCAGTTTTTGTATCGGTGCTCTGGAGCGACTGGCTGAATTAACCATTTGCACAATTTGCGAAAGCAAGGTTTCTGAACCAATTTTTTCGGCAATCATCACAAAGGATTTATTTCCGTTAATTGTACCTGCAATAACTGCATCGTCTGCTTTTTTATCCACAGGAATGGGTTCACCCGAAATCATAGATTCATCGATAGTAGTTTCCCCTTCGGAAATTTTTCCGTCAACAGGAATTTTTTCACCTGGTTTCACCCGAAGCAAATCGTCTTTTTTGATATCATGAACAGAAATAACTTTATCGCTTCCATCAATGACCAGAGTAGCCACCGTGGGCGCTAATTTCAATAATTCTTTTATGGCACCGCTGGTTCTGCTATGTGCTTTAGCCTCTAATAACTGACCTAACAAAACCAAGGTTAGTATCACCGTTGTTGCTTCAAAATATAAATGTACCGTTCCGCTTTCTGTTTTGAATTCATTTGGAAAAAGTTCTGGAAAGAACAAGCCAAACAAGCTAAATAGAAAAGCCACACCGGAACCAATTCCAATCAGGGTAAACATATTTAAGTTCCATGTAATAACCGACTTCCAGGCACGTAGAAAAAACATCCAGGTAGCATAAAAAACGACCGGAAGTGATAAGGCAAACTGCACCCAGTTCCAACTCGAGGTATCCATTATTTTTAGTAGCGGGTTATCGGGTATCATTTCTGACATCGCGATGATAAAAATAGGCAGCGTAAAGAGAATGGCTATTTTCATTTTACGCCATAAGTCAATATATGCTTTGTTATCTTCACTTTCAGTAGGCTCCATAGGTACTAAATCCATTCCGCAGGTGGGACAGGAGCCCGGCCCTTCCTGGATAATTTCAGGATGCATGGGGCAGGTGTACATTGTTTTCGCTGGTGTTAGGTCTGGTGCCTGTACTAGGTCCATACCACAAATGGGACAATCGCCCGCTTCATCATATACTTTATCGTCTTCGCAAAACATGGGGCAGTAGTATTTTCCTGCAGCATTCTTTGGAGGTGCTACAGCAACTTCGTCTGTTGGTAATAGAGCATCATTTGGATTGAAAACCTTTATCGAGTAATTACCCGCAGCTGAAAGCAATTCTTGAAAGTGAATAGTTTGGATGGGTTTCCCCATCGAGATAGTAGCTATTGGCGGATTTAAAGTCACGACAGCCTGAACGCCTTGCATAGCATTCAAGGTTTTTTCCACTTTGGTACGACACCCATCGCAGCTCATTCCGGTAATAGTATATTTATATGTCATTTTTTCAAAGCTTTAAATTAACAGTACAAATATCCGAATGATTCTAATTGATGTTGTTACATAATTGTGGGTAAACTTTGTAAGATTTATAATCCATCAATCTGTTTCCTCGTATTATCTTTTAATTGCTTGAATTGCGTAGGGGTATAACCCGTGATTTTTTTGAATTGACTACTTAAATGCGCGACGCTACTATAACTTAGTTGAATCGCAATCTCACTTAGCGTCATCTCATTATAAAGCAATAGTGCTTTTGCACGTTCAATTTTTTGAGCAATAAAATAATGGGCAATCGTTGCTCCTTCTTTTTCTGAAAACAGCTTGCTTAACATACTGTAATCCTGCCCCAAATCGTCTGCCAAATAGCTTGATAGATTTATTTTTAGTTGTTCCGTTTTATAATATACCAAGTCGATGACTCGGTTTTTAATCCTTTCAACAGTCTTGTTTTCCTTATCATCTAACAATTCGAAACCAATTGAAATCAGGTTTTTTGACAGCATTTGCTTTTGACTGTTGTCTAAATCAGTTGCAATTTCCACTTCCCCCAATTGAATAGAAAGAATAGAGAGCCCCATTTTTTCCAATTCAGACGTCACTACCATTTCACAACGACCACAAACCATATTTTTTATATAGAGCTTCATTTATATAATAATTTTATGAATTACAACACCTTTAAAGCTCCTCAAGGCAGAACTAAGTTAATCAATTTTTACACATTAAACAACTAATAAACAGAATGTTAAAAGTCCTATCCTATTACATTTTCATCCCTGCCATAGGATCACTTCCTTTACGGAATATGTATTCACTGTTAATGGCATAGGACCCCGTAACAACGACTTTTTTTGATCTATCCATTTCCGACGTGATTTCTACCATTCCATTGGATTCTACCCCAGTTTCAACCATCACGTTCTCAAATAGACCATGACTTTTTTCGACCCATACATACTTATGATTTTCTTCTCTAATGACAGCATCTATTGGAATAAATAAACCTTTCCTATTGGATTGAGTTAATTTTGCCACTGCCTGCATTCCTGGTTTTAACAACAAGTTTGGATTAGCGATTTCCATTCTAATCAACAGTAGTCTAGAATCTGGATTAATTTCCGGATTGATAAATGAAATTGTAGCCTCCACTTCTTTGGTAGGATAATCCGTGAAGGAAACCACAGCCTTTTGCCCAATTTTTAATGATTTTGCATTGCTCACGTTTACTTGAGACTCAAGCCAAAGGGTGCTTAAGGCAGCCAACTTAATTATTGCGGCCCCTTCCATCACATAACTGCCTTCGGTAGCTACTATCTCCGAAATATATCCGCTGTAGGTACTATAAAAAGTAGTGTATGGTGAGATTTGTGTTTTGCCTTTTATATTTTCAATTTGCACATTAGACAAACCATAGAAAAGTAACTTTTGCTTGGCAGCTTGAAGCATACTTTTGGCATTTTTGCCAAAATCGCCAGGCATCGCTAATTGCGTGTGTGCTAAAAAATAATCCTGTTTAGCAATGGCTATATCTTCACTATATAACTGATAAATAGCTTGATTTTTTGTAACATATTCACCCGTAGTTTTAAAATATAATTTCTCTATTCGCCCCATCGCTCTTGCTGAAACGGTTTGAATTTGTTCCTGATTAATTGTCAAAACACCTGTATAGTTTTCTTTCAAACTATTATTTGTTTCCTCTATATTTTGGGTAGTTATATTGCCCAATTTTATTTGCTGGTCGCTTAGGGCTATTTCATTAGAGGCCGAATTGTCTTTTTTAATTGGGGTCAAGTCCATATGACAAATAGGACACTTACCAGGATTGTCTTCCTTTATTTGGGGATCCATGGAACAGGTGTAAAAAATACTATCTCCATCCTGATGAGCGCTATGATCTTCCTTGTTTTTAGTATTGCATCCCATCACGAGAACAAATGCCAGGAACAGGAAACTGAATTTCTTTATCTTTTGCATAATTATTCTGTTTTAATAAAGCTTTCGCTATCCATTAAATATTGTGCATTATCAGCAATTGCCTCTTTTACATCCAGGCCTTCGAGGACCTGAATAAAATCATTGAGTTCAATTCCTGTTTTTATTTCTTTTGCTTTAAAACCATTTTCTTTTTTAATAAAAACTACTTTTTTACTACCGATGCTCACTAATGCTTGCCTATGAACCCAAATACCCTGAATAGGATTTGTTTCGATAACACCTTGCAGTCGCAATCCAATCGGAAATTTGAAATTACTATTATTCAAATACACTCTGATCCTGTTCGTCTTATCCGTTTCACTAAGTTGTGTTTCTATAAAATTCACTTTGGCATTTATAAAATCATTTTGATCAAATTCTGAAGAAAACCGAATCGGTTGGTTCATCTCTATCAAAGTGCTCTGCCCTTGCATCACATTAAAAACACCCCATACTTTATCCGTATTTACCAACTTAAAAACAACCTCATCTTTTTTAATATAATCTCCTTCCTTCAATGTTAAAGAGGTTGTTGTGGTAGAACTATTTTGCATGGATCCTGCTGCACTAGTCATACTTTCTGTTCCTTGAACAATTCCGTTAGTTGGACTATAAATAGTGATCACGGGATTTGTTCTTTTGGCTGCAGCCAATGAATTAATCTGATTTGTAGTCATTCCATAAAGCGCTAATTTTTGTTTTGAAGCTTTAATGATGGATGCATTCTCCGAATCATTGCTAACTAAATAAATAAAACTTTGCTGTTCTGTCAATAATTCCGGACTATACAAATCAAAGAGTCGTTGTCCTCGATTTACTTTCTGGTATTTATAATTCACATACATTTTTTCGATTCGGCCACTAATCCTCGCCGCAATATTCACTGATGAATTAGGATCATAAGCAACTATACCAGGCAGCTTTATTTCACTACTGATAGCCGTATCCTTTGCTGTTGTGGTTTGAAAGTCCCCCACCACAAACTTATCAGTGGGTCGTAAGAGATGGTCTATCGAATGGCTTTCCACCGATTGTCCTTCGGTCACTTTTTTTACCAAATTCATTCCACATATCGGACAATTTCCAGGTTCGTCCCGAATAATTTCAGGATGCATCGAACAGGTATATACTGCAGTCGCCTTTTCTACGCCAGGTTGTGTATAATAATTATTTATACCATAGTAGACCCCAAATCCAACTAGTAAAATGACAACTGCTACAAAGCTATATTTTATGTATTTGTTCATAATTATTTCGTTTCTAGTTGTTTTTCTATCGCTACTTGAGTGCTCAATATAGCCTGCAACTTATCTAACTTTTCTATTTGAGCCATATTCAAAGCTTCCCAAGCATCTAGTACTACAAACAGATCTCCATTATTATTTTGCCAGGCGATTATAGAAGTGTCATAATTTCTTCGCAAGGCTGGAATAATACTTTTATCGGCAATTTCATATTGCTTTTTTAAGTTGGTCAGCTCCGCTTGCATGCCAGAAATCATGCCTGTTGCTTCGTTCAAGATCATTTGTTTTTGCCAATCTAGACTTTCATTTTTTATTTTAAAACTACTGATATTGGCTTTGTTCATTTTTGATGACCAAGGCATGGGAATTGTAATCATTCCCATCAATGAGAATTGTTGTGGACCATTTCCAAAAGTCAACATGTGAACATAATTAACACCAAACTCAGGTAATAATTTAGCTTTTTCGATTTCAATCTTCAACTGATTTAAGACAATTGTTTTTTCAATCGCTTTAACGTCACTCCTATTTTCAGAAAGCGAAACCGCATCTGCATTCATGGGATCAAACTCCTTTAAAGCAAAATCAGATTCTATTTCAAAAACAGTGCTTTTGTCTCTTGCCATCAAAGTGTTAAGTGCAATTTTCTTTTGCGAAATCTCGTTTTGCAGCATTACTACCATACTTTCTAATGCACTATATTGTGATTTTGCCTTATAATAAGTGGGCAGTTTGTCCATATTATACTGATAGCGTATCTCCATGCTTTTGATCATATACTCTAAAAGCAATAGATTATCCTTAGCCACTTTTATTTTTTTATCGAGTACAATCCATTGGTAATAATTCGTTTTTACCAAAGCATTCAATTGATTAACAGTATAATTTTTATTTTCTACCTCTACCGAAGACATGGCATTCATGTAATCAGAATCAGCTTTTAGCCTTGAAGCATTCGGAACCATTTGTGTCACACCTATCATATAAGACCCCATATCTGGATTTATGTTATAAGGAGTCATAAACAAGCCTGTACTCACTTGAGGCGCCATCCAACTACGTGCTCCTTTGGCCGCTGCATCCATGCTCTGTATATCGGCATCGTACATTTTTAACTGCGGGTTATTCGTTTTGACGTTGGTCAAAATAGCATCCAACGAAAGTGTTTGCGCTACTGCAGCGTTTACGTTTAGCAGCAAACAACTGATAATGATATAATATTTAATGTGTCGCATCGATAAGATCTATTTTGCCTTTTGTTCTTAATTCATGTTGCTTTGTCATTTCAAAAACAATAGGGGTTACTAATAATACATATATAACAGAGGTAATTGTTCCTCCAATAAGCGGAACTGTAATGGGAATCATCACATCAGCTCCCGTCCCTGTCGACCAGAGAATGGGTATTAATCCAAATAGAGAAACCGAAACCGTCATTAATTTTGGTCTCAGCCTTTTTGCAGAGCCATCAATTATGTATTGTCGGAGGATGTCCGTGGTGATTGTTTTATTACTATTGCCATGTTTCTCAACCATCTTGTTCATGGCCTCGTTCAGGTAAATAGTCATTATCATAGCTGTTTCTATCGCCATCCCAAAAAGTGCGATAAACCCGACCGCAACGGCAACAGATAAATTAATCCCATAAAAATAAACCATAAAAATCCCTCCTATTAAGGCAAAAGGAACTGTTATCATCGTTATTAATGCTTCTTTCATGGATTTATATGTAAAATATAAAATCAGGAATATTATAAGTACGACGATAGGCAATATCAGAGATAGTGTTTTGTTGGCACGGATTTGATTCTCCCATTGACCGCTCCATTCCACATAATACCCTTTTGGAAGTTTAGTCATCATGGTATTGAGCTTATCCTGCGCTTCCTCTACCGTACTTCCTAAATCACGATCCCTAACATTAAACAAAACGCTCCCACGCAGCATGGCATTTTCGCTGTTTATCATCGGAGGTCCATCGCTTATTTTTATATCTGCGACGGCGTCTAAGGGTATTGGCCCGTATTCCATGGTTTGTACCTGCAGTTTTTTTAAGTCTTCAATACTATTTCTATACTCTTGTGCATATCTAGCATTTACAGAAAAACGCTGCCTCCCTTCAATAGTAGTCGTCAATGTCATTCCACCAATTGCCGCTTCTACCACATTATTCACATCGTCAATGCTGAGACCGTATCTTCCAATTGCCTCACGCTTTGCTTCAATATCGATGTACTTCCCACCAGTTATTGGCTCGGCATACAAATCTTTCACTCCTTCAGTTCCTTCCAGCGTCTTTTTAATTTTTTGTGCCAAAGCTTCGATGGTATCCAAACTTGCCCCATAAATTTTTACGCCCACGTCTGTTCTAATTCCCGTCGAAAGCATGTTTATTCGATTAATAATAGGTTGCGTAAAACCATTAGTAACACCCGGTATTTGCAGTTTATTATTTATTTCATCTATGATATCACTTTTGGTTTTACCGGCTCTCCATTCGTTATGGGGTTTAAGCAAAATAATTGTTTCAATCATACTTATAGGACTATTGTCCGTTGCCGTATTGGCTCTGCCCGCTTTTCCTAAAACATGGGTTACCTCAGGAATTGATTTTATTATCTTATCCTGAACCTGCAATATTCTTTTTACTTCAGAATTAGAAACATCTGGTAAAGTTACAGGCATAAACAAAATAGACCCCTCATCTAAAGGAGGCATAAACTCTGAACCGAGACGCGTATACATCAATCCCCCTATCAGTAAAGCAATACAGTTTACCAATAAAATGCTTTTTCTCCATTTTAAACAAAAAATTAGAATTGGCGTATACCAACTTTCCATTTTTCTGTTGATTGGATTCTTATTCTCTGGACGCAATTTTCCTTTCAGTAAGTAACTGATTAGAACTGGGGTCAATGTAATAGCTAAAAACGCATCCACTATCAGTATAAATGATTTTGTCCACGCTAATGGACTAAATAATTTTCCTTCCATCCCCGTTAGTAGAAAAACGGGCAAAAAAGAAGCAATTACAATAAGTGTTGAATAAAAAACTCCAGGGCCTACGAGCTTAGATGAAGATTCAATTAACTTCATTCTTTCATCAGCTGACAATGGATCATGTTCTTTTTTAAATATCTTTTTAAATAACTTTTTCATCGGTTGATTATTGATTGTTATCTATTTCTTCTTGTTTCTCAGAGATGGTCCTATAGGCATTTTCGACCATGACTATCCCATCATCAACCACAACACCAATCGCTAAAGCAATTCCGGTAAGCGACATAATATTGGATGAAATCCCAAAAGCCTCGAGCAAAATAAAACCTATAGCAACAGATATTGGCAACTGTATTAGAATGATTAAGGCACTTCTCCAATGGAAAAGAAAAAAAAGAATCACTATCGAGACCGCAATCATTTCTTCGATTAAAGTTCCTTTAACGGATTCAATTGCTTTTTTAATTAGCTCGCTTCTATCATAAGACGTTTTGAAGGTCACCCCTTCAGGCAATCCTTTTTCGACTTCTTTCATTTTCAGCTTCACTGCATCTATAACCTTATCAGCATTTTCACCGTAACGCATCACGACAATTCCGCCGACCACTTCGCCTTCTCCATTTGCATCAAAAATCCCCAGACGTAAATCCCCACCCATTTGAACAGAACCGATATCTTTAACTCTTACTGGAACCGAATTATAATTTTTGATGGCAATTTCTTCCACATCTTTGATGTTTTTTATATAGCCAAGCCCTCGCACGATATAGGCCATGTTGCTCATTTCAAATTTACGCCCACCAACATCGTTATTACTCGTCTTTACGGCTTTCATCACTTCCATCATACTAACATTATAGTACTGCATTTTCAAAGGATCTAAAACCAATTGATATTGTTTTTCAAAACCTCCAAAGGAAGCTACCTCAGCAACACCTGGAACTGTCTGCAAAGCAAATTTCACATACCAATCTTGCAGTGCTCTTTGCTCGCCTAAATCCATTCCATTCGTTTCCAAATGGTACCAAAATATATGCCCTACACCTGTACCATCCGGTCCTAAGGTGGGAACTACATTTTGAGGCAACAGTCGCTGTGCATAATTTAAACGTTCCAGTACTCGAGTTCTTGCCCAATAAGGATCTACATTATCTTCAAAAATGATGTAGATAAAACTCATCCCAAACATGGAAGAAGCCCGGATATTTTTGACTTTAGGAACGCCCTGTAAATTAGAAACTAAAGGGTAAGTTACCTGATCTTCTATCACCTGTGGGCTTCTACCCATCCACTCCGTAAAAACAATAACCTGATTTTCTGATAAATCAGGAATCGCATCAATGGGATTTTCTTGCACGCTATAGATTCCCCAACCAAACAAGCAGGCGGAAACGAGCAAAACAATAGCTCGATTTTTTAATGAGAACGATATTAATTTTTCTACCATAATAGGTCATTTTTGTACTAAAAGACTCGCCTGCTCTTTCTCAATTGAGTTAACAAATACTCGCTTTAGAATCATCATAATTACTGAAATCCCACTAGCTTGCATCGCTTAAAAGCAAACGCCTTCTTTTAGCTCTTAATCGTAACTTTAGGCTGTTTACTACTATAATTCTTTTACAATTCCTCCACAAGTCAACATTTCTGACCCGTAATACGGGTTTTGAATACCTTTGATTTCGCTTATCCAGAATCCACTTTTACCTTGGTCGTACATTGGACAATAGTCTTGATACAATTTCTTATCTGTTTTAAACATTTTAATCAAATTATGCATCTCCGCACTCAAGAGGGCAAAATCTTTCCTCTGGCTATCAATTTTACCTCCATTTTCACTAATTAGCGCTGCATGTTGCTTTGCTGCATCAGCAATACTTACATATTGTTTTTGTAATTCGACTTCAATTTTATCAGTTTTCACTTTTTGTAAAGTGGCTTGCAAGTCTTTCCCCGCTTCTGATGCTAACTTTGAATCATCATTTGTTAAAGCATTTTTTAATTTTAGATAATCATCTAAAATTAAGTCTATTGAGAACGATGACTCGCTTTTTATAATTTCTACTTCCATTATTTTCTCAACCTCTTTATTAGTTACTAGTTCGGTTAATTTCATACCGCACTTAGAACATTCCTCTCCTTGTTTCCCAGTAACTTCAGGGTGCATTGGACAGGAATACAATTGACCTTCAGCAGTATTATCACTATTTTCAATTGCGGTTGTCTCGCTAGTAGCTTCTGTTTTTGCATCCTTACAAGAAGCAAATACAAGCATTAAAACAAGGATACTTAATTTTGATATATTTTTCATTTCGATTTATTTTTATTGTTTAATTATTTTTCTTTTTCGTTTGTTGTAGTTGTGCTGCCTGACTTTTAGCAACACTATTTCCTTTTACTTCTTTTACATCAGCTGCTCTGTCATACTGGCAACAACCAGGAAGCGCGCTGTAAGCAGCCTCTTCCGCATGGAATTCTTCACTATCATACCCCACTAAAGCAATGCGCTTCAAGATTTCATCTTTGTTAGTTATTTTCGAATCATAAATAAGGGTAGCCATTTTAGTGTCTTTATCCCAATCTACTGCGGCGATGTTCTTTTGTGTTCCCGCTTTTTCTATTTTACTTTCGCACATGCCACAGTTTCCGAATATTTTTACGGTATCTGTTTTAGCATTTTTAATTTGCGCTGTAGAGACTACAGCCGATAACAACAGAGTTATTGCCATCAATCCTTTTGTAATTGAGTTCATTTTATAAATAATTTAAAAGTAAATATGCCAAACCAATATCTAAAATAATAGCATTACAGCTACGATTAACAATTAGTTTTAGCCGATAAATAAATGATTTAAAGCAAGATTTGCTTCGAATTTGACACACTAATGGCTGTCAATAAATAATTTAGCCTATTTTAGGAATAAGCCAAAGTGAAGAATATCCTGCAGAAGTAAAGGATATCGTTTGATAAAATTTTTGCTTTTCAGCTGAAAAATTAAAATTAGCACTCTGCATTTCAAATTGAAAAGCTGAGGGTATTGCTGTATTTACAGAAGGAGTACTACATAAAGCCTTTCCACATTTTCCATTGCAACCGTTATGCTTGTTGTTTTTAGATTGAGAATCCTTACTGCAACAATCTTTGGTCTTCTTCTTAGAAGACATTTCCATGGTACAAGAACCACTATCTGAATTTCCACACGCAAAAGTCGTATTTGGCATCATAACGAAGCCAAACAAAACGATTAGTAAAATGTGGAATTTTTTCATTTTTTTGTGTAATAGATTTCAAAATTACTAAAAATATAGTAGCGTCTCATTAAAAATTTGTTAAAACAAGTAAAGTACTACTATATTTTCAATATTATTATTACTTATCATCTCCTAATATTTTATACATAATGGATTGCAATATGGATAATATAATACTAAAAAAAAGTGCCGTCCAGAATGAATCCACACTAAATCCCCCTACAATATTATCACATAATATGATGATTAAGGCATTGATAACTAACAAAAACAACCCTAAAGTCACTAAAGTAAATGGCAATGTCAATATAACCAAGATGGGTTTAATAAAAATATTAAGTAGTCCAAGAACAACTGCTACAATCAAAGCCGTGGTAAAACCTGCTACATGAACGCCTGTCATAAAATTAGCAATAAGTAAAACCAAAGCCGATGTAAGAAGAATTCTGATGATTAGTTTCATATATGCTAAGTTTTAATAAAAGTACTACTATTTTTTTATTTGGATTTATTTTAAAAAAGAAATTGCCATTTCATGAAACATTTCTGGGTTTTCGGCATGGAGCCAATGACCCGCATTAGGGATAGTTTCAATTTTTAAATCGGGAAAATGTTTTTTCATATTTTCAGCGTCACTGTCTAAAATATAATTGGAGTTTCCTCCACGGATAAAAAGGGTGGGGTTATTGAAAATAGCGGCTTCTGGAAGCGCCACTCCTATTTCATCCATCTTTTCATTAAAAACGGACAGATTGAATCGAAAAGCCAATTGCCCCGGCTCCTGCCAATACAAACTTTTCATCAGGAACTGTCTGGTGCCAAAGTCAGTTATGTATGGCGACAGAATACCCTCCACTTCAGAGCGACTTGGTTTCTTGGAAAAATCAACCGCATTCAAACCCGCCAAAATGGATTGGTGGTGCTGCGGATAAAATTTGGGACCAATGTCAGCGATAATCAATTTATCTACCATTTCAGGATAAGTGGCAGCAAATAGCATCGCAGTCTTCCCCCCCATCGAATGCCCTATAAGGTCAATATTGTTTAAATTATTGTCCTGGCAATATTCATAAATATCTTTAGCCATTATTTCGTAAGTGAATTCTTCCGACTGCATGCTCCTACCGTGATTGCGCAGGTCCAGCATATGCACTCGAAAACCTTCAGTGGAAAATTGAGCCCCAAGTGTTTTCCAATTGTCTGACATCCCAAGAAATCCGTGAAGAATTAAAAGTGGTCTTCCTGTACCTTCTATTTTTGAATAAAGCATTATCTAATTTTAATGAAATTTAAAATACAAAGGTAAGCAATGAAACTTCATTTCACCACTGCCAATTTTAAAGTAAATAATACAAATATCACTAAAAGTGGGTATTGCGAACAATATTAAAATGTATAATTTTGCGCTACTATTCTGTTTTTTAAGGAAGTATCCTTTTTATAATGGAATAATGCTAAATCTTTAAACAAAAAATCATGATTAAAAAACTCCTTTTATTAGCGCTAGTTGCTGCTCAATTAACAACTTCATGTAGCAGCGACAATTCAGAAATTGATGAAGTCACATCAGAAAACCTAAACGAGCAAATTGCAAATTTGGTTAAACAGCCATACTCCAAACTGACTCCTGGAGAACAAAAAATAAAACTAGAAGCAGAGGCGAATGAAATGTTACTAGAAATGGACAAATCAAAAACATCAGGCGCAGTTGAAGCAATCCAAAATCTAGGTAACCTATTAGACATTAGCTCTGTCGATATATTTAACGGTAAAAATGATAACCAAATTGAAGATATTTTAAATGTTTCTGGTGTGTATGGTATTTACACTTGGAACAGTACAAAGAAAATTTGGATTAAAACAACTTCAACTACTGAGTTAAAATTTGTTTTCCCAGCCAAAACAACTACTACAAACAATAATGCCACCTTTTCGTCTAAGGCAACATCTTCAGACATAAAAGTAAAACTTGAAGACACTTACGGAAACTGGGTATACAACCCTAAAACTGATATGTATACTCAAACTCCATCTATAAATGATGAGTTTTTCTTACCTACTTCTGTTGACGCCAACCTTACAATTGATAATGCTCCAGCGGCTACATTTGCAATCAAAGCTAAATATTCAAACGGAAAAGAAACTCCTGATGACTTTAGCTATAAAATGATTTTAAATGATGGTTATGCATATGGAATTAGTAGTAAAAAAGGGGATGTAAACTCAGTTGAATCTACTTTTACTTACAAGGAAAAAAATATTGTGAAATTTACAGTAGGAAGCAGTGCTAAAATTGATGCGTTAATTGATGATAATGATGCACTTGTAAGCTACAGAGGAACAGCAAATGGACTTGTTGAATTAATGGACAATTTTGTTATTGTAGCTGATATTGATATTGCAGGTTTAGGGAATGACGAAGCTGCTTTAGAAAAAAGTTTGGCTTATCCTGATTACAACACTAGTGCATATTATTCAAAAATAAATCAATATAACAAAGCTTATTCTGAAGCACAAGTTCTTTCAAGCAATAAAAACATCAAATTGATTTTAGTTTCTAAAAAGGACGGAACAAAGATTGCTGATGTAATTACAAGATCTGAAAAAGAATATAGCTATAACTCCTATGCTATGTGGGTTACTAGCAACAATAATTACGGTGGATATTGGGGCTATAATAGTAATGGAGGACCCGTGGTTCAATATTATGAAGAAGTCCTCTACATGAAATTTGGTGACGGAACCGAAGTTGAAATGAGCGCTTACTTCTCTACTGGGTTTGATGATTTAGAAAAGAAATTTGAAGATTTTTTAAAATCTTTTGAAAGATAATAAACCAAGAAACTGACTTAAAGTCGAACTGATTAAATTCAGTTCGGCTTTATTTTTTTGGAGGGGTTCGAACCACTAATGTGCTTTGTCCATAGCCTGTCCAAAGCCCTAAACCGCTAGATATATTTGATTTCAAACTTGTGTTTGAAGGATAAATAGGATTCCTTCCGTTTACAATTTCATTCTGCCAACTATTCCAGAAATCAAAAGCCTCTTTGTTTAAAGTTCTTAATTTGACATAAATTAAATCACCATCAGTGAAATAAGGCTTGAATTTTGTTTTAGGAAAAATCAACACTCCTCTATTAATTTGCATAGAAACTGACCCCGAAGTAAAATTATCATCATTAAGATTTCCATAAAAAGCAGGTACAAAAACAGGCTCCTCTTTATCTATTCTAGTCGTGACTTGGTAGTAATTCTTCTCTAAAACAGGATCATCAAATTCTATAAAAACATAGCCCGTGGTATCTTGCGGATTCTCCTTGATATAGGTCGCTTTTTTTAAAATAACTGTATTTGGAATTGTTGTAGTGGCCTGAATTACCCTATCCAAATACTCAATTTTCAAAGAATAATTTTTCCCGGATTGGCCAAGAATTTCACTGCTGTAGTAAATAAATGGCGGGATCCTGTCACTATTTCTTTTCAACCTTAACACTTCTACCTTTTCCCCATCAGAAACTGTTACCTTAGCTGATCTAATCACATTATTCAATATGGTTGTGGAATCAATAACTGCTGTTGTAGGAATACTAGTAGACAAAATTACTTGAGCATAATCATCGTTTTCAATCCAACCCTCAACAACAATCTTAGAATCTGAATCACTGCTACTGCTGAAATCATCTTGATTGCAACTTAAAAAAAGCATACAAATAAACAATACTATAAACTGTTTCATATTTATTTAAAATTTAAACCTCCAGCTTATTGAAGGCAAGATAGAATACAATATTTTTCTCTCTGGCTTTACCTCTATTTTTTGCTTGTCTTCATCAATAGCAACATTCAAAACCGTATATATTGGATTTTCTACATTAAAAGCATTGAAGATAGAGAAATTAATAGCACTTTCTTTCTCTCTCATTTTAATGAAATAATAGTTTACTGACAAATCGGTGCGTATGTAATTTGGCATTTGTGCATTATTGTACTTCCCATACTCTTTAACTGGATTATTATTTATAAAATACCAAGAGCTAGGAGTCGTGAATCGATTTCCAGAACTAAAAATTTGGGTGACCCCGAAATCCCATTTTGAATTTAAATCATAAGTGCCGACCACGGCTAAATTATGGCGCCTATCATATTTAGCATAATAGCGCTCTCCATTATTTAATTTATCAAATTGACGGTCAGCCCAACTTAAAGTATAACTCAACCATCCTTTAAATTTCCCAAAATCTTTTTTAAGCATCCACTCTAGTCCGTAGCTCTCTCCTTTTCCTACTATAAAATCATTCTTGAAAGATGTGATTTCGTTAAACTGAGTCACACCGAATGGATATTCAATTAAATTATTCATACTTCGATAAAACGCATTCAGAGAAACATCAAATTGCCTTTTTATTTTTTGGTTGTAACCAATAGAAAACTCATTGGACAATTGTGCTGGAACACCCTCTGCACTCGCAACCCAAAAATCAGTGGGAATACCGACACTTGAGGTTGTAATCAGATTTAAATATTGATTTTTACGAGTATAAGAAGCAAAAAACGAACTGTTTTCTTTTAAATTATAATTCAATAAGATTCTTGGTTCTAAATGTAAATAAGTCGTTTTCCCCTTATCAGATTTGTAATAATTCAAGCGTAAACCTAGCTCAGCAATTAGCTTATCAAATAATTTGGGTTTAGCGCTAGTGTATATTGCTAGTGTATTAGCATTATTAATTACAACTTGCTGATTGACAGGGTTAGTACTTAAATTGCTAACTTCAATTTTTTGTGGTTGTAACTCATGAATTGCATACTGTAAACCTGTTTCAAATGGAATTTTGTTGACAGAATATTTAATTGCACTTGAAAAACCAAAGTCTTTTACATACGATGCAATATCCATTTGTACTGTTGCTTGTTCTAAATGAAGGTTATTTTCATACCGTGTAAAATAGATTGAATTTGTCAAAACTGTTTTTTCGGAAATATGGTACTGCCATGACGGAGAAATTGCTATGTTACTCCATTTTAAATTTGCATTGAGCGCTAAATTGGAGTCTGTTATTTTTAAAACGTCACCGCTTACAAAGGCATCAACTGTAAATAAATGCATGTTAGTAAGTGCCGCTACAAAAGTCAAATTACCATCTCCAAAATTATATTTTAAATCTTTTACATCACTATTTTTATTGTTTTTAGGAGAATCAAATAACGGCGCAACAATCTCGTCAATGTAAGTTTTTCTGCCTGAAAGATACAAACCCGTCGTATTTGAAATAGGTATTGCAACTGTAGCCTGAGAGGCTAGTAATCCTAAATTTCCTTTGACAGAAAATTTACTAGGCACCTTCTTATTAGGAATTACTAAAACCGTAGCACTTAATCGCCCACCGTTTCTAGCATCTGAATTTGATTTATCAAATTGAACTTCTTTTATATGATCGCCATTATAAAAAGGAAAAACACCTAGTAAATGTGCCATTCCATATATAGGAGTATCGGCATAAAGCATCAAATTATGCCCTGGATCGCTGCCTCTTACATATAAGTAACCATTTGCATCACCTGAGTTCTGTACTCCTGGGGTAAGCTGCAGGATTTTTATAATATCAGGAACACCCAATAAAGAAGGGATTGACTTTAGTTTTTCTGGATTGAAAGACAATCGATTTCCTGAGGAAACAGCTACAGCTTTATTGGAATTTGCAATTACAACAACTTCGTTCAATGAGCTGTCTTCTTTTTGCATAAAAACATCAAGCGACCGATAGTTTAAAATAGTATCGTTTAAATTCTTCGGAACAAATCCTAGGTAACGAACTTCAATATTGTAGAAATCAGCTGGAATAGCAATCGTATATTTACCTGATGAATTTGTGGTAGTTCTAAAAGTGTTGCTACGCGAAAAAAAAGTTAGGTTTGCACCTATAACAACTTGTTTGTCTTGATTTTTCACAAATCCTTCAACAGTAACATTTGTCTGTGCTATTGATTTTAAGCCAACAAAAAATAGAAATATAGAGAGTATAATTGCCTTCAATAGCTCATTTTTAATAAAGAGCTAAAGTAAACATTTCGAAGCTACATTAATCGAAATATTCATATAAAAATCAAAGGCTTTAAATCAATTTATACCTTTTGAAATGCGTTGCAAATGGAAGTTGTTCTTATGCAACAAAAACACTGGTTTTGCTTGAGGGATAGCAGCTAGAATCCTTTTATAGTATTCCGCTATCGCTACAAACTATAAAAAATCACTTCATTGAATATTTATTTTCATAGGTATTCAGTGAACTTCGATTGAAGCGCATAGCCCGACCTGCTTTTCAGCAGGTCACGCTCTTATTCTTATAATTTTAATTTTTGCAAATACATATTGACCACATTCTCCAGTCCAAGGTACAATGATTCCGCGATTAAAGCATGACCAATGGAGACCTCTAGTAAACCCGGAATATTTTGTTTAAAAAACTGAATGTTGTCTAAGCTTAAATCATGTCCTGCATTGATTCCCAATCCCAGTTCGTTAGCCATAATCGCCGCTTTTACATACGGATCAATTCCGCTTTTGTTCCCTAAACCATATTCATACGCGAAGGCTTCTGTATAAAGTTCGATGCGGTCTGTCCCAGTTTGCTTAGCCCCTTCTATCATATCGAGATGCGGATCTACAAAAATAGAGGTGCGAATACCGTTGCGCTGAAACTCTTGAATCATCTCCGTTAAATAGGCTTGGTTTTTTACCGTATCCCAACCTGCGGAAGAGGTTATGGCCCCAATAGCATCAGGAACTAAAGTTACTTGCTCGGGTTTGCATTCTAAAACCAAATCAATAAAATTATGTTGTGGGTTTCCTTCAATATTGAATTCGGTATAAACGATTGCTTTTAGATCCCGAGCATCTTGATAACGGATGTGGCGCTCATCTGGGCGTGGGTGTATGGTGATCCCTTGGGCACCAAATTTTTGAATGTCAGTGGCCACTTTTAGTAAGTCAGGTACATTTCCTCCACGTGCATTACGTAAAGTAGCTATTTTGTTGATATTTACACTTAACTTTGTCATTAGAATACTATTTGATTATGAAATAACTATATAATTGGCACAAAAATACAAAGTAAAAGGTAGGCGTTTTTGCCTTTTTTTGATTATTTTGCATAAAAATTGATGATTTATTTAAGATGGAAATTACAAACTACATAACCACTGATTTTAAAGCCATTGACAGCCAAGAGACTATTGCGACTGTTAAAGACTTTTTTGATGATTTGACTTTTTCACACTTCCCGGTTGTTGAAGAAGGTATTTACATTGGTAGTATATCATCCGAAGATATCGAAAATTTTGATAATGACAAAAAAGTAATTGATTACAAATATACTCTTGCTGGTTTTTTCACACGAACAGATTCCATCTGGCTCGAAGTATTAGAAGTTTTCGCAAAAAACCATACGAACTTGGTTCCTGTTTTGGACGAAAAAAACAGCTATATTGGCTATTATGAATTAGACGATATTATGAGCTTTTTTCACCAAACCCCCTTCTTGAAAGAACAGGGAAGAATTTTAAAGGTAAAAAAAGGAGTGTTAGATTATTCCATGAGCCAAATCACGCAAATCGTCGAGAGTAATAACGGGAAACTCTTAGGCTTATTTATTTCTGAATCCGATGTGGATAGCATCGAAGTGACAATGAAAATCAGCCTAGGTGCTATCAATGAAATAATCCAATCTTTCAGAAGATATAATTATGAAATAATATCAGAACACCAAGAAGATAATTATATCAATAGTTTAAAAGAACGCTCAGACTACTTAGACAAATACCTAAATATGTAATTATTCATCAAGTTACTAATCTAAGCTTTCCATTAACTCAACAATTTTACAAACAAACGATTCAACAAAATAATGAAAGTAGCCATATACGGTCAATATTATCAAAATAGTACAGAACCAATTATAAAAGATATCTTCATTTTTTTTAATAAAAACAATGTAGAATTAGTTATCGAAGCTGCTTTTTTGGAGTTGCTTTATGAAAAAGAAATTGTAAAAAAAGAATACACTACTTTTTCTTCCCATATAGAGTTAGATCAAAGTTTTGACATGCTAATAAGCATAGGTGGTGACGGAACCATACTAAGAGCAGCCACGCTGATCAGAGATTCCGGAATCCCTATTTTAGGCATTAACGCCGGTAGATTAGGTTTTTTGGCAACGGTTCAAAAAGAAAACATCGATGAATTTCTACAAATTGTCATTGAAAAAAAATACACACTGTCAAAAAGAACACTACTAAGTCTATCCTGTACCCCAACAAATGAGGCACTTCAAGACATTAATTTTGCCATGAATGAAATTTCGGTTAGCCGCAAGGACACTACCTCGATGATAACAATTGACACCTATCTTAATGGTGAATTTTTAAATTCCTATTGGGCTGACGGTTTAATCGTATCAACACCGACAGGATCAACAGGGTATTCGTTAAGTTGCGGAGGACCTATATTGACTCCAGACGTAAAAAGTCTGGTAATAACACCAATTGCCCCTCATAACCTAAATGCACGACCGCTGGTCATTCCCGATGAAACTGAAATCAGATTAAAAGTTTCAGGAAGGGAAGAGCATTATCTCGTTTCATTAGATTCTAGAATTACTTCGGTAAAAAACGAATCCATATTGAGTATTAAGAAAACTCCCTTTGAAATAAACATGGTAGAAATCCCTGAAGAAACATTTCTAAAAACATTACGTACCAAATTATTGTGGGGTGAGGACAAAAGAAATTAAATCTTTTTTATTCTCCAAGTATACTATTATATCTCATTTTTTCGTTTCGCTTTTAACAAATACCAATTTGGTATCGATTATAGCGCCTATTATTTAAATAAAGGGCAGATTTAACTTAATCGCTATTGATTAGAAACGATAATTATTATATTTGCAAGCAATTTTAATCAAAATGAATAGAATTTTTGTCTTATTTATATGCTTATTCCTAAGTATGACCATGTATTCACAGATACATGAAGTTGGGGTTTTTCTGGGTGGGAGTAACTATATAAGCGATACTGGACCGACCACTTATATAGCGCCAAATGAACCCGCTTTTGGAATACTATATAAATGGAACAAAAGCCCACGCCATGCCTACCGTTTTTCTTACACCCAATCAAAAATTACATCAAATGATCTTGATTCAAAAGAACCCAGCAGAAGTCAAAGAGGCTATCGTTTTGAAAATAGTATAAAAGAAGTATCTTTAGGCCTTGAATTTAACTTTTTTGATTTTAATCTTCATGAATTAGAGCGTAAAATCAGCCCTTATGTGTATTCTGGAATCAGTTATTTCAGATACGATGAGTTGTATGTATTATCGGGAGAAACAAGAAAAGATGAGAGTGCAAATTCATTTGCGATACCAATGATTTTAGGAATAAAATCAAACATTACACCTAGTTTAATACTGGCATTGGAAATGGGTGCGCGCTACACTCTAACTGACAATCTGGACGGAAGCAACCCAAAGAACGAAAGATTTAAGCCATTACAATTTGGAAATATAAATAATAATGATTGGTATGTTTTTTCAGGGTTAACATTAACCTATACCTTTGGAGAAAAACCATGTTACTGTGCAGAATAAGAAAATGGATTTACTAGAAAATATAGATACAAATAATTTGCCCAAGCATTTAGCAATCATAATGGACGGTAATGGACGATGGGCAAAACAGCAGGGCCTGCTCAGAGCTTTCGGGCATGAGAGCGGAACAAAATCTGTAAAAACCATAATAAAAACATGTGCTAAATTAGGAATAGACAACTTAACGCTCTACGCCTTTTCTACGGAGAATTGGAACCGACCGAAACTGGAAGTCGATACCTTAATGAAGATCTTGATAAAATCATTAAAAAAAGAACTCCCAACACTTCTGGAAAGCAACATCAAATTAAACACTATTGGTAATATCGAAAAATTACCTCAGTCTGCTCAAAAGGAGCTTCTTGAAGTAATAGATAAAACCAAGAATAACGACCACATGACATTGACATTGGCTTTGAGTTATGGTTCGAGAGAAGAAATCGTAAATGCCGTAAAAAACATCTGTAATAAAGTTAAAAATAATACAATTTCAATAGACTCTATTGACGATTCAATTATAAATGAGCATCTTTACACGCAAAATTTACCGGATGTAGATTTATTAATAAGAACAAGCGGAGAACATAGGATAAGTAATTTTCTGTTATGGCAAATTGCCTATGCAGAATTATATTTTACTGATGTATTGTGGCCAGACTTTAAAGAACAAGATTTATATGAGGCTATTATTAGTTATCAAAAAAGAGAACGTAGATTTGGAAAAACAAGTGAACAAATTAAATAATTTTTTAGTGTTAAATAAAAGTATAAAAGCAGTCCTTACCCTCTTAATTTTAGGGAGTTTTTCACAAGTTAAAGCGCAAGAAAGAGTTCCTTTCGATCAAGGTAAAAAATACATATTAGCCGATGTAGTCCTTACTAATAAAATCAGTTTCAACGACCAGACAGTTGTCACCTTTGCCGGTCTTGAAAAAGGTCAGGAAGTTACAATTCCTGGAGAAGAAATCAGCAGCGCAATCAAAAAGTTAGGAAAACTAGGCCTTTTTGATCAAATCTCATTTTACATCAATAGAGTCCAAAATGATAGTATCTATCTTGATTTAGAAATCAAGGAATTACCGAAATTAAACAACGTTAAGTTTGTTGGAATTAAGAAAAACAAAACTGAAGCTTTAATTAAAGATAACGGACTTACAAAAAGCAAAGTAGTAAACGAAAACTTAATCACCACTACAAAGAACTACATAGAAAGCAAATACAAGAAAGACGGATATTATAACACCAAAGTAAACATAAACGTTGTACCAGACACATCTACAGTGAACCAAGTAAATATGGTTGTAAACATTGATAAAGGTGACAAAATAAAAATTGCTGAAATTGATTTTATAGGTAACGAAAAGTTATCAGATAAAACCCTGCGCAAAGCGATGAAAGACACCAAGCAAAAAAACTTCTTTCGTGTACTAAAAGCTTCAAAATTCATAAAAGCAAAATACAAAACCGATTTAGATAAAGTAATCGCTTCCTATAAAGAAAGAGGATATCGAGATGCGAGAATACTTTCTGATTCGATTACTTATCTTAAAGATAAAAATGCATTGTCTATAAAAATCAATGTCGAAGAAGGAAACAAATATTATTTTGGAAATATTAAGTTTCTAGGAAACACAGTTTATTCAAATCAATTACTGAGTAGAGTAATTGGCGTAAAAAAAGGGGAGACTTATAATGGAGTCCTTCTTCAAAAAAGGATAGCTGACCAATCAAAACCCGACGGACAGGATATAACTAATCTTTATCAAGATAACGGGTATTTATTTTCAACCATAAATGCTGTGGAAGTAAAAACAGTTAATGATACAATCGATTTCGAAATAAGAGTTAACGAAGGTCCATTAGCCTACTTCAATAAAATTACGGTAGTAGGAAATGACAAAACGAATGACCGTGTCATCTATAGAGAATTAAGAACCAAACCAGGAGAAAAATACAGCAAAGCATTACTAGTTAGAACCATTCGTGAAATTGGACAATTAGGATTTTTTGACCCTGAAGCAATCGACCCTAAATTTAAAAATGTAGATGCAGGATCTGGAACTGTTGATATTGAATACAATCTTGTTGAAAAAGGATCTAGCCAGATTGAACTTCAAGGAGGTTATGGTGGCGGTGGATTTATCGGTACATTAGGACTGTCTTTCAATAATTTTTCTGCAAGAAACATGCTCAATAAAGACGCATACAAACCTTTACCTATGGGTGATGGTCAGAAGGTATCTTTAAGACTGCAGGCAAGTACGTTTTTCCAAACCTATAGCGTATCGTTTTCAGAGCCTTGGTTTGGACAAAAAAAACCAGTTCAATTTAGTTCTTCGATATCTTACAGTAAACAATTTCTAAACGACTTCCGTACTCAAAGAGTAGACAAAACTAAAAGTTTCAATATACTGACACTATCGGTTGGATTGGCAAAAAGATTAACTGTACCAGATGATTTCTTTGTATTATCACAATCTGTAAGTTACCAACACTATGATTTGAACAATTACAATACAGGACTATTTACTTTTGGTAATGGTGCCTCAAGAAATTTAGCCTATACCATTGGATTATCTAGAAGTAATAAAGGTGTAAATCCAATATTCCCAACTTACGGTTCAGAGTTCAGTATTTCAGCAAAATTTACAGCTCCTTATTCTCTTATAAACGGAATAGATTATGCGACATTAGGTGATAAAAAAGAATATAAATTAAAAAACACTGTCGATAGAACAAACCAAGTGGATGCAAATGGGAATACAGTTGCAATAGGAGATTATATAGATGCTGCCGGAAATAAAGTATTTAACTTTACAGATGCTGCTCCAGATCCCGCCTTAGTGGATCAAAAGAAATTTAATTGGTTAGAATATTATAAAATAAAGTTCAAAGCGGATTGGTACACAAAAATTTATGGTAAATTAGTCCTACGAACGTTAACTGAATTTGGATTCTTAGGCGCATACAATCAAGATCGTGGCGTTGTGCCATTTGAAAGATTTTATGTTGGTGGGGATGGACTAGCTAATTACTCGATGGATGGTAGAGAAACAATTCAATTGAGAGGTTACCCTAACAATTCCCTGACACCAATAAACAGCAGAGGGGAACAGCTTGGAGCTACCGTTTACAATAAATTCTCTATGGAGCTACGTTATCCTATAACTTTAAAATCATCTGCTTCTATATATGCTTTAGGATTTTTGGAAGCAGGTTCGTCTTATCCAGATTTTAAAACCTATAACCCATTTGACTTAAGCCGCTCTGCAGGAATTGGATTACGAGTATTTATGCCAGCATTTGGATTACTAGGCATCGATTTCGGACATGGTTTTGATGCTCTTCCGGGGCAAACTAAACCGAATGGATGGGAAACCCATTTCATTATTGGGCAACAATTTTAAAAAAAATTGAATCACGATTTTCTAATACTATAAAGTTATGAGAAAACATTTTTTAATACTATTTTTAGCCTTGATTGTAGCAAATACAATTCATTCGCAAACCAGAGGAACCAAAGTAGGTTACATCGATATGGAGTATATCCTACAGAATGTACCCAATTATGCAGAAGCAACTGTCCAACTGGAGCAAAAAGCACAAAAATGGAAACAAGAAATTGAGACCAAGAAAATCGAAATTAATAAGATAAAAGAAGCTCTCTCCGCGGAAAAACCTTTACTGACAAAAGGACTAATAGAAGAGAGAGAGTTAGAAATTAAGTTCCTTGAAAATGAGATGCTGGATTTTCAGCAAAAAAGATTTGGTGCTAATGGCGATTTGATAATGCAAAAATCTGTTTTGGTTAAACCAATACAAGACCAAGTATTCACGGCGGTTCAAGACATCGCAGAAGCAAAAAAATACGATTTTATTTTCGACAAATCTTCTGATTTAACAATGCTGTTTGCCGCAAAAAGGTTTGATATAAGTGACCAAGTGTTACGTGTACTGAACAGAGCCGAAAAAAGAGAACAGTTAACAAAAAAACAAGTTGCGGCTGGAGAAGCAAAAGAAAATAGAGAAGACGCTATTGAAGACAATCCTTTATTATCTGAAAGACAAAAGATACTAGACGAGAAAAAAGCCGCAAGAGATTCAATTATCGCGGATCGAAAGTTAGCTCAAGAAAAAAAGAAAGCAGATTTTGAGGAAAGACGTCAAAAAATGCTTTCCGATAGAAAAGAAAAGAAAAATGGCACGGTTTCTGCCTCTACTAAAAAAGAAGAAACAAAAGAAAGTACAAGTAATGTAGAAGCTGCAAAATCAGCAGCCGACGAAGCGAAACAAGAACAACTTGACGTAAGAGCAAAAGCACTGGAAGATCGCAAAAAAGTGATAGAAGACCGCAAGAAAGCTTTAGAAGAAAGAAGAACAAAAGCTCTTCAAGAACGAGATTCAATTAAAAAAGCAAGAGAAGAACAATTAAAACTAAAACAATAATTAATTACTTAATATTTTAAAAACGATGAAACAGATTAAAACTTTATTAATTGCTGCAATATTTATTTTCGGAGCAAATCAAACAATTAGTGCACAAGCAAAAACGGCTCACGTAGACGTTAGTGAAATCATGGCTAAAATGCCAGCTATGTTAGATGCTCAAAAACAATTAGAAAAATTAAGCGGCACTTATGATACCGATTACAAAAAAATGGTTGAAGAATACCAAGCAAAATTAAAAAGATACGAAGCTGAGTCTGCTACTGTTACTGACGCGATAAACGGAGAGCGTTCTAAAGAAGTTCAGGACATGCAAAAAAGAATTGTTGATTTTAGAGATAATGCTCAAAAAGAATTACAACAAAAAGAATCTGACATTGTAAATCCATTAATGGTAAAAGTAAGAGCTTCAATCCAAAAAGTAGCTAAAGCAAAAGGATTCCAATATGTATTAGACGGATCAACTCTTTTACTTGCTGACGGCCCAAACTTGACTGCTGACGTAAAAAAAGATTTAGGTTTCTAGGAAATCATAAACTTAATATCAAAAACTGCTCACCCTCTTTTGGGTAGAGCGGTTTTTTTTTGCTCCATTAATTCTTTAGGATTATTAATCGATACCGCTTAACTTTGTTTTGATGGACAACAACCAACCAATAGGCATTTTTGATTCAGGCATTGGAGGAACTTCAATATGGAAAGAAATTCACAATCTGCTTCCCAATGAAAAAACCATATATCTTGCAGATAGCAAGAACGCTCCTTATGGCCAAAAATCAAAAGAAGAGATCACAGCCTTGAGTATGAAAAACACCGACCTACTGCTTGAAATGAACTGCAAACTCATTGTAGTTGCCTGCAATACCGCTACAACAAATGCTATTCGAGAATTAAGGGCAAAATACGACATTCCTTTTATCGGAATAGAACCTGCCATAAAACCTGCTGCCACGAATTCAAAAACACAAAAGATTGGCATTCTAGCCACACAGGGAACCCTTGTAAGCGAACTTTTCAATAAAACCGCACAACAGTTTAAAAACACTAAAATTATAGACCAGGTAGGTCATGGATTAGTGCCGCTTATAGAAAGTGGAAAAATGTATTCGCAAGAAATGACCGAATTACTTCAATCATATTTGAACCCTATGATTGATGCGGATATCGATTATCTGGTATTGGGCTGTAGTCACTATCCCTATCTGATTCCGCAAATAAAGGAAATCCTTCCAAACCATATCCAAATTATTGATTCGGGCGAAGCTGTCGCGAAACAAACGCAAATTCTGCTAAAAGAAACAGTGGGATTTACGACAGGAAAAAATAGCACACCTACTTTTTATACCAATTCAAATCCAAAGGTATTAAAAGAGATTTTAGAAAATAAATATGATGTTATAGAGAAAGATTTTTAATCGGAAGGACCTACTCTTCTTTGAACCAACTAGAATACATTACATAATTATTGGAAATGCGTTCTATCTCGCCCGCAAAATCTGATTGATCAATATCTTTTACTTTTCTGGCAGGAACCCCAGCCCAAATTGATCCAGATTCGACAATTGTATTTTGGGTTATAACAGCACCGGCAGCTACAATGGAATTACTCTCAATTACGCAATTATCCATTACTATCGCGCCCATTCCAATCAATACATTGTCATTAACGATACAACCATGCACTATTGCATTATGTCCAATTGAGACGTTATTACCTATGATTGTAGGATGTTTTTTATACGTGCAATGAATCACCGCTCCATCCTGAATGTTAACCTTATTCCCTATTTTAATGAAATTTACGTCTCCCCTAATGACGGCATTAAACCACACACTACAGGATTCTCCAAAACTTACATCACCAACAATAGTGGCGTTTTCAGCTACATAACAATCCTCAGGTATAACAGGTGACTTTCCGTTGACAGATTTTATTAACATTAAGGATCTAAATTTAATTAATCGCTGGACAGTAGCATTCGTATTTTACGGGTTTACAAAATAAATTAACACCCAAAGTAATTTGGTGATACCCTCCTTCATCAAATTTAACATTTCCGGCCACATGTGAATACGTATATGCAAACATAAAATTATTGAAATTCACTCCTATAATCGGTGTAACGTATTGTAATTTTTGTTTAGATATACCATTCCCATCAGTATATTCAGCTCCATCAAAACTTCTTCGATAAGACAAGCCTCCCCAAAGCGTTCCGAAATTCATATTTTTGTAGGCCTTCATGTTTACATCAATCGATTTCTCTTGCGTTTTTTCAACAAGCTGAAACAGAAGGGAAGGTTCGAATAATATTCTATCCCTATCGCCAAAAACATAACCGGCACTCAATAAATACTTTCGTAAATTATCGCTTTCATACTCGGTATAAATATCTCGTCTAGTTTCAATAGCATTCTTTACGGTTCCGTGAGCATAAAAATCTAAATAATTATATGAAGCACCAATATCTAGATTGAAATAAGAGTCCTTTTGCACTACAGTTCCGTCAATAATGGGATCAAATCCTCCAGACTGTAAAAAACTGGTTTCATCTAACTGACTCTGAATCAAACCCCCACTGATACCAAACGACAACTGATTCAAATCAATTTCGTCCCTAGAAAACATAAGATGATAAGCATAAGTAAGCTTAACCCCTTTTTGAGAATGATATCCATTTTTATCATTAAAGAGAATAATTCCCGCTCCTGCTTTTTCGCTAACCCTTCCATTAAAACTAATTGTTTGAAGTTCTGGCGCATCCTCTTGCCCAAACCATTGTTTTCGAGCCGTTAATCTTATTTTTGCACAATTTGCCGCACCAGCCATAGACGGATGGATTAAATAATAATTATCCGATAAATAATCAGAATAAACAGCTATTCCTTCTTGCGAAAAAGCGTAAGGTGACACAAAGAAAAGAAAGAGTAATAATTTGATTTTTATATACATTGCAATACTATTAAATAGGAAATGAACATTAATGACCTTGAAAACTAAACGAAACTAACCTCAAAAACTAAAATTAAGTTAATTTAATCATTATTAAATCAAATATAGTTAATCGTAGAAAATAACTTTAGTAAATTTGTAGAAATTTATAAATATCATGACAAAAGTTACCATAAAAGAAACACAAAATCCAACTATACTTAAATTTGAATTTGAAGATTTTATTACTCAAAATGAAAGCTTTGAATTCAAAAACATAGACGAGGCAAAATCATCTCCTCTTGCTCAGCAACTATTTTACTTACCCTTTGTAAAAACGATTTATATCTCGGGAAATTTCATCGCTATAGAAAAATATAACATTGTAGAATGGGAAGATGTTAAAGACGCCGTAGCAGAACAAATAAATACTTTTGTTGACAATGGAGGGACAATCATAACAATTGAAGAAAACAAAACAAAAAAACAGCCTGTAACAGTCTACGGAGAAACAACTCCAAACCCGGCTGCACTAAAATTTGTTGTAAGCCGAATGTTGACTAAAAACGCAATAGAATTTAAGAACATCGATGACACTGCCGCCTCTCCTTTAGCAAAAGAATTGTTCAAGTTTTCTTATGTAAAAGAAGTTTTCATTGATGAAAACTATATTTCTGTTACCAAATACGAAGTCAACAACTGGGAAGAAATAACATTAGAAATAAGAAGTTTCATTAAACAATTCATTGAAAACGGAGGCATAGTCCTTGATGAAACCATGATTGTCGCTGCTGACAAACAAGAAAATAACAAAACACAAGAATTTGACAATCTAGATGTCACATCACAGCAAATCATCAATATATTGGAAGAATATGTAAAACCTGCTGTTGCAGCTGATGGCGGAAATATTGTTTTTGATTCCTATAACGAACAAGATAAAATTGTAAAAGTAATACTTCAAGGAGCTTGCAGTGGTTGTCCGTCTTCAACGTTTACGCTAAAATCCGGTATTGAAAATATGTTAAAAAGCATGTTGAACGATGAAAAAATACAAGTGGAAGCGGTAAACGCATAAATAACGAAAGTGTAACACAATAACACAACATACTGACAACGTTCAACTCACACGATATTAATGCGTTTTTTAATGTGTTATTTCGAAAATAATTGCTAAATTTAAGTTCAACTTAAAAAATAGAAATTATGTCAGTATTAAAAGTTATTGAATTACTCGCCAGTTCAACTATTAGTTGGGAAGATGCGGCACAAAAAGCGATTACTAAAGCCTCAAAATCATTGAAGAACGTGAAGTCGGTTTATATTAAAGATCAAAGTGCAGCTATATCTGAAGGTAAAATTTCCGAATACAGAACTACTGTAAAAGTGACATTTGAACTTGAATAGTTCAAATTGAAAAAGTAAATTAAGCGTTTCGTCAGAGACGCTTTTTTTATCTATCCTATTTTTTTTTTAGAACGCACTGCACACATGCGACACCCTCTGTATATTTATCAAACACTTAACTTAAGGCACTCTTTATCTGTAAATTGTTACTTATTTTTTATATTTTCGATTAAAAAGATGATTCCTGCTTTAGTCTAATCTAACAATAAGAGTTATTGAAGTAAATTGTTTTAAAAAAAAATTAATTGCCCCTGCCAAAGAAATCACAAATATATTGGCTGATAAAGCGGAATAAACATTGGAACACACCAAAGAAAACGCAGCGCCTATATACAGTAAGCGGATGCCTTTATAAATAAATTAATAGAAAAAACTACAGAAGCCGCGGCTCCAATTCTTGATTAAGTTAATGATGATACACACCATACAAAAGAAGTAGTTGGTGAATATTCCGACGACGCAGTTGAAACCCTACTAAACATAGTTAAAACGGCAAGGAAAAGTATAGCAGAAGCTTTAAAAAATACAGAAGCCGTAATTGAAGAAACTAAAGAATAGCGCATTAATACAACGGAAAATAAGCAGTCTTTAAACAACGAAAGCCCTTCTAAAGAATTCAGATATAGAATTGAAAAAAAGCTGATTAGTTTTTTAATAATAATCCGTATTTTTGAAACATAAACTTAAACCTTCTCTTCCGAGCGGGTTTTTTATTACCTTAAAAATGTATTTAGACCCAAAATATGTTACTGATTACGCCAGTAACTTCGTGAAAATTTTTGTTGAATACTCGCCAAAACTGATTTCTGCATTTCTAATATTATTTGTAGGCCTTTATGCTATACGAATCATAAATAGGCTAATCAAAAAAGTAATGATCAAGAGAGAATTAGACCCTACTCTGACTAACTTTTTAAGTGATATTCTACTTTGGGTTTTAAGAGTATTATTATTTGTGACATTCATATCAAAATTAGGAATAGAGACTTCCTCTTTTGTAGCACTACTTGGTGCAATGGGACTGGCAATAGGCTTGTCGCTTCAAGGTTCGCTTTCTAATTTTGCAGGCGGGATGCTAATCATTGTTTTTAAACCATTTAAAGTAGGACATACCATCGAAGCCCAGGGTGTTTTTGCTACAGTTAGTGAAATTCAAATTTTTGTAACCAAATTGATTACGCCGAATAACCAAACAGTATTTATTCCAAACGGAATTTTGTCTAACGGTAACATCACTAATTATTCTCTGGAAAAATTCAGAAGAGCCGATTTAACCTTTGCAATATCTTATGATTCGGATATTAAAAAAGCGAAAGATTTGATTCTGTCAATTTTAAACGACAACCCTAAGGTACTTAAAACACCACAACCAGAAGTTTTTGTAAAAAACCTGACCGATAGCGCTATTGAAATGGCAGTGCGCCCGTGGGCAACCAAGGAAGATTTTGGTTCTGTTTTCACTGAAACTTTAGAAAATTGCAAAACAGCTTTTGATGCGGCAGGAATAGTTATACAGCCTTATGTAAAAGAAATGTCCACAATTGCAAATTAACTGCTATACTTGCTTTTTTGAAGTGGTCACCATAAAATCTTTCAGGTAAAACGGTTCAAAATAAGCGACATCAACAGTGTCGCTTTTTTTATACTTTTCGAAACTAAGCGCGCTCATTTCGTTTGCGGAAGGGTATTTAATTTCTTCCAGGAAAGTGAAATTTTCTTTTGTTAAAACAGTTTGCCCCTTCTCAGCGCAATCCCCAACAAAATAAACGGCCCCCTCTAACTCCTCAAATGAATTTTCAGTAATAATTTCAGCACGAGTCTCCCTTTTGTTTTTTAATTCCGGTGTAAATATCGCGCTATACACTTCCATTCTTCTGGCATCAATCATCGGAATGATTAATCCGTCGAAAACAGACGCCTGAGCCGCCAATATTTGCAAAGTATCTACGGCTATTAAAGGGATGCCTAAAGCATAGCAAAGACCTTTAGCGGCCGAAACACCGATACGAAGACCAGTATAAGATCCAGGACCCTGGCTTACCGCAATAGCAGATAAATCCTTATATGCGATTCCCGCTTCTTTTAAAATTGCTTCAATAAACACATGCAATCGTTCTGCATGAGAGTATCCCTCTTCTGCGATTTCATTACAGATAACAGTTACTCCATTTTTAGCAATTGTTACCGAACAATTTTTAGTTGAAGTTTCGATGTTAAGAATATAGGTCAATACTTATCTATTTAAAATCCAAATTATTTAATCACAAAAGTACAACTCTAAAATAAAACTACTTGCTTTTTTCTTTATCGTTTTCTGATTTGACAAATACCATATCACCCGAATTCAATTCTTTAGAAACAGTTGTATACGGACCTGTAATTACAACATCTCCTTTTTTAAGACCACTCTTCACTTCGATATTTGTATCATCTTGAATTCCGGTTTTGATAACGCGTATTTTAGCTTTACCTCCCACTTTCACAAAAACACATTCGAATTTCTTGTCGCTTTTAGGCGCTTCCTTTTGATCATCCGAAGGCTCCTCCAGTACTTTTACATCACTAACCGCCGATGTATCCGATTTTATGACTACAGAACTTATTGGTACTGCCAATACATTCTTCTTTGTTTTAGTGATAATATCAACCGTCGCAGTCATCCCCGGTCTAAAAGGAGAATAAGCAGCAGGTTTCCCTTCCAATAAATCCAGATATGACTCTTTAACTATTCTTACTTTCACTTTAAAATTAGTTACTTGATCTGCTGTTAAAGAGGAACTGGCCGAATTAGAAATACTGGTCACTATACCTTTAAATTGTTTTTTCAAATAAGCATCGACTTCAACCTTAGCGGCATCTCCTACTTTTATTTTTACGATATCATTTTCATTTACATCTACTTCAACTTCCATGTTGTTCAAGTTCGCAACTCTCAAAATCTCAGTCCCTGTCATTTGCTGCGTCCCCAATACTCTTTCACCTAACTCTACATTAAGCATCGAAATAGTCCCATCTGCAGGAGCATAGATAACGGTTCTCCCTAAATTATCTCGCGCCTCATTTACAGACGCTGAAGCACTTTTTACACTAAAATAAGCGGACTCTTTCGTAGCTTTTGCCACTTCAAAAGAGGCAATTGATTTATCCCAGTCTGATTTAGAAATAATACCTTTTTGAAATAATGTTTTATTTCTTTCATAACTGGCTTTAGCTTCTCTAAACTGAGCTTCAGCTTGAGACAATCCTGCTTTTGAACCTGATAAACCTGCAATTGTTCTATTTAAACTTGAGGTATATAAATCTGGATTTATCTTAACCAACAAATCTCCTTTTTTAACCACTTGCCCCTCTACAACAGACAATGATATAATTTCCCCGGAAACCTCCGATGAAATCTTCACTTCAATTTCGGGTTGAATTTTACCGGTAGCAGATACAGTTTCAATTATAGTTGTAGCATTAACTACAGCTGTTTCAACTTCCTTACCTTCATCTTTATTTCCAATAACTCCTGTTTTTGAAAGTATAATTAATAAAGCAATAACAACAACGGCACCGCCTATTAAGAGATAAATTGATTTCTTTGACATAATGTATTAATTTTTAATGATAGGAATTCCAAAATAGAATTCTAATATTTTGATTTTGAAGATATAATCGTATTTAGTCCTAAGCACGTCAGATTGTGCATTGGACAGTAAGGTTTGAGACTGGTTTAAATCGAAAGAATTCATCAAGCCAACATCAAATTTTTCTTTTGCATAATTGTAAGCTTCCTGTCTAGATTTTAAAGCCGTTATAGATGATTCATGAGCATTTAACGCCCCTTTAGCATCAGTAAATGCTACATAAACATTTCTTTGCAAATCCAAGTCTTGTTGTTCTACTGCAATTTTAGATTTTTCCAAACTCACTTTTGAACGCTCTACATTATTTCTGACTGAGAACCCATTAAAAATAGGAATCGATAGTTGTGCCCCAAACGATTGTCCTTTATTATCACTGAATTGTGTGAAAAACGGAGGAGCCGAATAAGTTCCAATTACATTTCCGGTATTATCTCGCAAAGCAATATCAGCATAAGAAATCCTGGTATTGAAGTTGTAGAACCCCCGTAAGGTCGGTTGAAAAGCCCCTTTTGCGATTGCCACATTTTTTTCGGCTATTTCCAGATTAGTCTGAGCTATTTTCAACTCTGTTCTTTGCCCTTTCGCTTTATCGTAAATTGCTGTTGGAGTTTGCAACAAGATACTATTTTCATCTTTTGCCTCCGTATCATCCACAATGTCAAAATCCTGAAAACTATCCAATTGTAATAATTGCGCTAAACTTAGCTTAGAAATCAACAAAGAATTCTCAGCAGTAATCACTTTTTGATTATCGGAAGCCAAAGTAGCTTTAACATCTAACAAATCGCCCTTAGGTATTGTCCCAGCGTTAACTAATTCCTGAGAACGAACTAACTGCTTTTCATTAATACTCATTTGCACTGTTTGAACCTTTAAATTTTCCTTATTAAAAAGTACTTGCAAAAAAGCATTAGCAACATTAAGCGCAATATCCTCTTGCATTTTCAACAATTGATATTTAGCAGCCACTATAGAAAGATTTGCTCTTCTAAGTGTGTTTTGATTTTGCAAGCCTTTGTAAATATCAATTCCTACATTAGCTCCGGCTGAAGTAAACTGGTTCGTTTGATTTTGCAAAAGCCCCGTTGTTATATCTTGGTTTAAACCAATATTCCACGAATGAGATGCATTAGCATTTAATGACGGAAGAAAATTACCTACTGCTCCCCTTTTATCAATGGTAGAAGTTTTAATATCTAGCTCAGTTTGCTTAACCGATATATTATTTTCTATCGCATAATTTACACACTCTCTTAATGTCCACTTTTTAGATTGAGCATTGGAAGACAAACTATACAGTAATAATAGAAATAGACTAAAATAAATTTTATTTGACATAATTTTTTAAATAGATTGTAATGAAAGGGCTACACAAAACTAACTTTTCCTTTTCCATAATTTTGAATAAAAATACAAAATGCAAACGGATTTAGCCTATCATGTAAAATTAATTAGACATTTAAAATATGCTTTTGTTACAAAAAAACAAAAAAATATATTTGTTTCACTAATTTTGTAGCCTCAAATCAGAACAAATGTCAAAACCTGCTTCATTCCTACTTTTTGCGTTTACCTTCATGCTTTTTTCTAGCTGCTCTCCATCTCAAAAAATAACCTCCTTAAAACCAGAACCAGACGACGCCAGCCCCTTGGTTTACGAAAACACACCTTCCTTCATCACTTTACCAATTACCGTAAAACTAAAAGACATCGAGAACCAAACTAACGCACTTTTAAATGGATTAATCTACGAAGACGATAACATTGAGGATGACGATATCGAAATACGGGTATGGAAACTGGCTCCAATCGTTATCGAAAACACCAATGAAAAATTAGGGGATAGAATTAACACCACTTTACCCCTCAAAGTTTTAGTGAAATACAGAATAGGAACAAAAACATTAGGAACCGAATTCTACAGAAATCAGGAGTTTAACCTTAACGGAGTAGTGAAATTAACAAGTGATGTCAGTTTGACTAATTGGAAATTAAACAGCAAAACCGAACTGAGCTCTTTAGAATGGAATGAAAGTCCGACCGCAACTATTTTTGGAAAAAACATTCCAGTTACCTACCTAATAAATCCAGCGCTAAAACTATTCAAATTAAAAATAGAACGAAAAATTGATGAAGCTGTGGGGAAATCAATGGACTTTAAACCGAAGGTGTTGACCGCCTTAGAAAAAATCTGCGTGCCTTTAAAAATGAATGAGGATTATGAAAGTTGGTTAAGAATCGTTCCCTTAGAAATCTATACTACTACCTCGAAACTAAAGAAGGATCAATTTTCACTACAAATGGGCATGAAATGCAATATAGAAACACTGATAGGTCAACAACCCGAATCCAAATTTGACTTGAATAAAATCATTTTGAAACCTGTAACTAAGATTCCAAATCAGATTACAGCAAATATCGTTGCCGTTTCAACCTACAATGATGCTTCTAAGATAATTAAGAAAAATTTCGCCGGACAAGAGTTTGAGTCAGCGGGCAAAAAAGTAAAAGTACAGGATGTCGCGATTTGGCACAAAAACGGTAAAATGGTTATTGCTTTAGATTTATCGGGATCTGTAAACGGTAAAATATATTTATCTGGTTTTCCCCAATACAGTGCTAAGTCCAAAGAAATATATTTTGACGAATTAGATTATGTTTTAGACACTAAAAATAAATTAATGCGAACTGCCAACTGGCTCGCTCAAGGGTTAGTGCTCCGAAAAATCAAAGAGAATTGTCGTTATTCAATACAAACTAATTTAGATGAAGGCAAAAAGACAATGATGGGTTACCTAAAAAATTACTCCCCTATGAAGGGTGTTTTTGTAAATGGAAAGATGGAAGACATACAGTTCCAAAAAGTTCAATTAACAAACAATGCCATTATCGCTTTCATTAAAGTAAACGGAGAGATTGATATTTCTATTAATGGATTAAATTAAGATTGAGCTGCCTTAGTTTGTTTTATTGTTTTTTCTCATGCGATACACGGCATAACCGATTCCAGCGACTAACACGTAAGGAACTGCCATCAGGTAAACGATACCGTCGTTCACTGCCTGCGCTTGAACACTATTACTCTCACCTCCTAATGCTGCTCTACACATAGCACATTGCGCTCCCACATTTAGAGAGAAAAAGAAAGCCAGAATAAAAAATAAAATTGTAATTCTCTTTTGCATAACTCTTTTATCTAGCTTTATATTATCTAACATAATAAGGAGAAATCATTAAATAAACGACAACACCAGTAACAGCCACATACAACCAGATTGGAAAAGTAATGCGGGCTATTTTTTTATGCTTATCAAACACTTGAGCCCAGGCACGAACATAGGTTACAAGAACCAATGGAATAATTATTATCGATAAAACGATGTGCGTGAATAATATAAAATAATATACATACTTTATAACGCCTTCTCCACCAAACTTGGTCGAATCAGCAGTCATATGATAAGCAACATACATTACAAGAAAAGCAACAGACAGGGCAATAGCACTAGTCATCAACGTTTGGTGGAGTCTTCTCTTACCGTTCTTAATTGCAATAACAGCAGCAATTAATAAAACAGCTGTAATACCATTTGTAGTAGCATAAATAGCAGGTAAAAACGAAAGAGGTTCCACATTGTAACCAAAATCTTTTAGCTTTACTCCAAAAAGGAAAGCAACTGCAACCGGTATTATGATAGATACCGCTATAATCCATCTATTATATTTCTGCTCTAAACTTTGTTCATTCATCGTATTTACTCTTCTAATAAAACATTAATATCTTGTTGAATATCTCTAACTCCTTTTTTATCTAAACCGTCATAATACAAAATAGGGTTCCCAAAATCATCTTTTCTGCAGCGGATATTTCCCTTTTTATCAATCAAAGCGAATAAACCAGAATGTTCGAAACCTCCATTTACTTTGCTGTTCTCTCCTGCATAAAGATTAAAACCCTTATTAGCCAACTCGTAAATATAATCACGATCACCCGTCAAAAAGTTCCAATTTGATGACCTAACACCCAAAAATTCAACGTGTTCTTTCAAAACCTTGGAAGTGTCATGTTTGGGATCAATAGTTATCGATACAATTCCAAAGTTTGGATTCCCAAAAAATTTCTTCTCAATCAACAACATGCTTTGATTCATTTTTGGACAAATGGAAGGACAAGTAGTGAAGAAAAACTCTAAAACATATACTTTTCCAATATAAGTTTCATTTGTAATCTTCAAATTATCTTGATTTACCAATTCAAATTTTGGCGCCGGTCCTATTTTAGTCAGCTTATCATCCCCTATGTTAGTGTTTACTACGTTGTCCAAACGATCTCCCTTTACAACTTCATTGTTCTGTATTCGAGATATTATTTTTGGCAAAGCATATATTCCAAAAACCAAAATAATAAAAGAAATTCCAATGTATGATTTATTTTTAAACATATAACGTCAATTTATAGCTGCTTTGTAGCATTATGATTTTTCTTAAGTGCCGCTCGATATTCATAAAGAATAACTTTAAAATCATCTAACATCTCATTACTTAATTCGGCAGGACTAAAAGTACTATATCCCTCCTTATAATCTTTTACCTTCTTTCTCCCCCTGAGGTTTCTCTCTTTGTCAAGAATGTACACATCAGGAGTACCAGAATTAGTATCTAGTTTTCCAACTAATTTCAATTGAGCGTGGTAGGAATTAATCTGTTGCGGTGTAGCAAACACAAAACTCCATTGTGCCAAATCTGTAAATTCGTCTAGAGCGTCCATGATACTTTTAACATCATTTTCTGTACCCAAAGGACAAATCATCACAAATTGAACGTCCTTAAAAGTATGATAACGTTGGTAGATTTTTTGATTAAGGTTAAAAAGATTACCACGGTTTTCCAATATATCCGAACCACCAAAACCTAAAACAGTAATTTTATTATTTAAAGTGACTTTTTTCCCATCTAAAGACTTCCAATCTCCAAAGTCATTCACCTTAGGGGTAATTACAGGCAACTTTGTAAAACCATTTACTCCAGTAGCAAAAAAAAGATATGCTACTATTGGTAAAACAAAAAGCACGAAAAGAACTATATTTTTTTTCATTATACTTAAAATACTATTTAAAGTGCAAAAATAAAAAAAGGCACGCAAAGCGCACCTTTTTGTGAATTAATATATTGTTAAAAATTCCATTTAATCGTCGAATTTTTAAAAACCCCATAGATATAATTACCTTCAGTCAATAAAATGAATAATAAATATAAAACTAAAAATATAACCGGCAATACAACTGCATACCTAAGAGCCGTTTTTTCGCCCTCCATGTGCATAAATGAGTAAACAATGTAATATGCCTTATAAACTGTTAGAGCATAGAATATCCAATTAAGCAAATTCATCCCCATAAAATTAGTGAAGTGCAGTGATTCAGGTTTTAGAATACCTAAAATTACTTCTATGATAGTAACTAGAGATAATATTCCAAAAACTTTCCAGATTTTACTGGTATTTGATACATATTCGTGTTCGTGTGACATAATAAAAACTTTTGAAAATTAAACTAGATAGAAAACTGTAAAAACAAATACCCAAACTAAATCGACAAAGTGCCAATACAATCCCACTTTCTCGACCATTTCGTAACTTCCTCTTTTCTCATACGTGCCAACAAGAACGTTGAAGAAGATAATGATATTTATAATTACACCCGAAAGAACGTGAAATCCGTGAAACCCTGTGATAAAGAAAAAGAAATCCGCAAACAACTTACTACCGTATTCATTTCTTTTAAGATTAGCTCCTTCTACAACATAACGAGCATCACTCAATCGTAATTCAGATTCTTTTCTTGAAAGGACTGTTTTTTGCTTTTCAGCAGTTAAAACCTCAGTTCGGATTAATATATTTGGATGCGATTTAAACCCCGCTTGAACTTCGGCCACAGAAAAACTAGGTAAAGAACCTTCGCCCATAAACCACTTTGCTTTATCTGGAGTCAACTGTTCTCTTTCTTCATGCAAATTTGCAGCAAAATCTGCTAGAGCCACACGATGACCTTCCTTATCAACAAACTGAAGTAAACTACCTCCTTTTGTTTCAATAGCGCCATACTCGCCTTTAATGAAATTTTTCCATTCCCAAGCTTGTGAACCTACAAAGATCCCCCCACCAACGATAGTTAAAAACATATAAAGCACAACCTTATCTTTTTTCATTTGATGACCCGCATCAACGGCCAAGACCATTGTTACAGATGAAAAAATTAAAATAAAAGTCATTAATGCAACATAATACATCGGCGCAGATACACCATGCATAAATGGAAAGTGAGTAAACACCTCATCGGCAAGTGGCCACGTCTCAATAAATTTAAATCTAGAAAACCCATAAGCAGCTAAAAATCCACAGAACGTTAAGGCATCTGACACGATAAAAAACCACATCATTAATTTACCATAACTTGCTCCCATTGGCTCATTTCCGCCTCCCCAAGTTTTTTCTTCGCTATTCCCAGCAGTAACTGTCGATCCCATAAAAGTTATTCGTTAAAAAGTTCCCAAATTTACGTTTTTTTCTTATTTAAAGAAATATAAAAATACAAATAAATAAATCCACAAGAAATCGAGAAAGTGCCAATACATTGCACCTAGTTCTATTCCAAGAGTTTGACTCGAATTGTATTTTTGTTTAAAATGATTATAAATTATAATCAGCAATGAAATTACACCCCCAGCAAGGTGAATTAAGTGCACAACAGCTACGACGTAAAGAAACGTAGTTGTGATCGAACTCTCACTTCCTGTAAAATAGTAGCCCTGCTTCACTATCTGATCAAAGCCTACAAACTGTAAAATCACAAATAATATACCCAATGCTAAAGTAGCGAAAAGAAATGTAGTAGTCGCATTTTTATTGTCTTTTTGAATAGCCTTTTTAGCCAGATGAAATGTTACACTGCAACCCATTATCACGATGGTACTGAAATAAAAAGCAGCTGGCAGTTCAAAATCTTTCAACCAATCCACTCTTGATTTACTTACCACAAATGCACTAGTAAGCCCCGCAAACATCATAGTCATGCTGACCATGGAAAACAACAATATCAATTTATATGATCTTGCCGTTCTTGATTTATATTCGTCTCTTGTCATTGTAACTTCCATAACTATCTCAAAAATTTATCAATTATATACACTAACTGTAACAAAGTAATATACGCAACACTAACTAGCATCAACGTTTTAGCTGCTTTTGCGGTTCTTAACTTATAAAGTTTCACTGCGTAAAACAACATCCAAGCACCCAACAAAAAAATTATTACTGCAGCCATAGGGGATATAAACAATTTACCTGTAAACCCTAAAGAAGGCAACAATGACGCTATAACGAGCCATACCGTATATAGAATAACCTGCAAAGCAGTACCCTTATCCTTTTTACCTGTTGGCAACATAAAAAACCCTGCCTTTTCGTAATCTTCATACAATAACCAACCAATTGCCCAAAAATGAGGGAATTGCCAAAAAAACTGAATTAAGAATAACGTCCCTGCTTCTATCCCGAAGTCGCCTGTCGCTGCTACCCATCCTAACATAAACGGAATAGCTCCAGGAAAAGCCCCAACAAAAACAGATAAAGACGTCATCGTCTTTAACGGCGTATAAACACTTGTATATAAAAATATAGAAATCGCACCAAACATTGCTGTTTTAGGATTGATCATATATAGTAATGTAAGACCTATTATTGTAAGTGTGCTTGCAATAACTAAAGCTGAAAGAGTAGACATTCTTCCTGAAGGAACAGGACGATTTTTAGTTCTGTCCATCAAAGCATCTAAATCTTTTTCAATTACCTGATTAAATGCATTTGAAGCACCTACCATACAATATCCTCCGATGGCAAGCATTATCAATACAGTCCACTGAAAAGGCTGTTCACTACTAAAACCAAGAAAATACCCCGCAATAGAGGAAAACAGAACACTTAGAGCCAATCCCGCTTTCGTGATTTCTTTAAAATCCAAAAAAATGGATTTAATGGAAAATGTATTTGACGTACTATTCAATGCGGTTTTCATTAGGCTTCTTAAAACTGTCGCAAAGGTACAACTTACTGATAGAAATCGGAATGAAGAATTTAGATTTTTTTAAAGTAATCTTCACATAAAAAAGACACCGTCTATTATTCACGAAAAAAGCAATTATATTTTGAATTTAAAATACAGTTATCATAAAAACATTATTAGTAATCAAAATACCAATTAAAAACGTCTGCGCGCAGTCCCAATGCGAACCAACTGGTACTCTCATTGAATGTAGTTGCCGTACTCTTTGTAGGATCAAAACTCCGATAAATATAACTCCCGAAAATTTTCAAATTAGTGGTTGGATTTACTAAATATCCTCCTTGAATATCTGCTATAAAAAGAGATATTTTATTCCCCTGCCCCACTTTAACCCCACTGTCAAATGGTCGGTTTTCATCATAATCTTTATAAATATTCCCACCATAATTAAAGCGATCATCAGGAGTGTCAAAATCCAATCCACGGGTACCCGCGGTGATTTTTGCATCAGCAAAATACCTTCCTTTATGGTAACGGGCTATCGCAATAAACTCTTTGAAGTTCCCACCCCATTGGTGTCCGATGCTTTGATTATTGTGTCCGTAATTTGTGATGGGCATACTATGAGAATACATATAGGGGCGCACATGATTATATTCTAACTGTAACAATAAATTATCAACATGGAATGCGTTATAGTATTTGACACCTAACTGGTACCCATATTTATTTTTCCAACTATTATCTCCGCTTTTAATATCTCCCAGAGAAAATTCGTCTAAGAGAAATTGACCATACACATTAATTTGATCGCTCCATTTATACTTATAGGTCAGGCCCAATAGCGCATTACCTGTTCTTGCTGAAGATGCAAACTCAACTGATCTATAAAATATAATAGGATTGACGAAACTGGCATCAAAACCCCTGTCATTTGTATTTGTCCAAATAACCGACTCAAAGAAACCAAGATTAAGTCTGTTTGATATATTCCAACTCAAATAGTGGTTTGCCATAAACTTTGTCGCATAAGTTCTCTCCAGAGTAACTTCCGGACGAACGTCTTTTAGCCACATGTAAGTATTCGTATATTTTATTTTCCAAAAATTAGTGTTTATTTTAAAATAAGGATATGGGCTAGCACCATCGCTTTCCATCAACGAGCGATACCCATCACCAATAAAATTCCTTCCATACCCCAATTGTAAATCAATATGCTTGCTTGCTGAGAATGTTAGATTAGCTTCCGCCAAAGGAAAATCATAGGAACCAGTTTTAAAATCTTTAGCAATTCCTATTCCAGGAATAATTGCCGGATTACCACCTGCCGGTTTTATCGATTCGGCATACCTATTAAAATAATCTGCAAAACGTCCCTGACTTTCAAAGACAGTTGTCGTAAAATTAAGTTTATCTCCAAGACCACCTCTAAAATTAATTGCGCGGGTATTGACATACGTATAGGCTACGTCGCTGTGAGAAGCTTTACCAACTTGTAAATCTAATATTGGGTTTAATGACAACCAATAGCCGTCTCCCTGAATTTCAACTGTATTTTCATTCCATAATTTTCTGGCCCACCAACCAGAAACGTTTTTTTTAAGTTTTTCATTTGCCGCTTTAATATCATAATACTTTGACACTTCAGCGTAAGTGTACGGTTTTGAGGCCGTGTGATTATTGCTCCCTACACGATTTAACGCCCCATCAAATTGCGCATAATAACTATGAGAAAAAGGAATATTTAAATGGCTATCATACTCCGGGTTATTGTATTTCTTATAAATAATACTATCTAATTCCGTTAGCTGTCTTGTGTTGCTTTGTATTATTTCGGCACGAGCCAATGTCTCGAAGCCTCTTGCTTCAGCGCTTTTCAATGGAATTGAAATGGTGATATTATATTTCGAATAGACTGACCTACCGTTATACGTCGATGGAGTGATTTTAGGGAATTTGGCAAATACCCTTTTCGCTTCTTTTAATAACTCCTCATCAATTGCATTTACGTAGATTACTTTGAAAACACCATTTGCATCTACCTCAAAAAGGACTTTTACATTTCCTTTGAAATTGTTTTCAACTAGGTCTTCAGGCACGACGAAATTTTGAAAAACAAAATCTTGAACTTCATTATAAAAACAACTTTCCAACTCCTTATTCTCCATATTTTCACAACGCGAGAAAACAGGAAAACGCTCAGGAGAACGACTTAACTCCAATAAGTCTCGATCTTGCGAATACATAAAAAAAGAAAAAAATGATAAAAATAAAGCGAACGAAGCCTTTTTCATATTGATTTTGATTGTAAAATTAGTATCCAATGTTTGTATTTTCTCCATTCGCAATTGCTTTTGCCCCAGAAGTACCTATTCGCTTCACTCCTAAGTTAATCATTTCGACCGCCTCCTCATAAGTCCTAACACCTCCAGCAGCTTTCACGAGAAGTGGCGTAGCATTTTCTAACATCAAAATAATCGACGGAATTGTCGCTCCATTGGGTAAATTATTTTCAGTCTTATAAAACCCAGTTGAAGATTTCACAAATACAGAAGCAAAACTCTCTTCCTTGAAATTTGAAATCACAACATTTTTTATCAAAGACGTCAATTGTATAATTTGTTTGTCATTTAGAGCAGCAACCTCAATAATCCATTTTACAACTTTATTGTTTTCGATACCAATTTGAGTTCCTTTCAAAATCTCTTCTTTAACTAAATCTATATCACCCTTTTTAAAAGCCTCATAATTGCAAACAAAATCCAAGTCATCCGCTCCGTCGTGAATTGCTTTTTTAGCTTCGACTAATTTATCATCAATAGTTGACTTCCCTTCCGGAAAATCTACAACAGTGCCAATTTCCAAATCAGAACCCGCATCCGTAATCATTTGCCTGGCTAATGAAACCATATTAGGGCGAATCATAATCAGTTGAAAATGCTCATCGATGGCCTCTTGAACAAACCCTTTGACCACTTTAGCATTGCCCTCCTCATCAAGTCCTACCTGATTTGCAGTTTTCAAATACGTCGAATCTAAATATTTATTGATGTTCATTATTCTAGTAGTTTACCTATAAATGATAGCTTTATAAGTTACAAAAATACATATTAAATTAGCATTAATTTTACAGAAACAGTTCCTTTTGAAAGCAAAATCTGCAACTATGAATCTGAATTTTAGACCTCCAAAATAGAGATAGAATAAAACTAATCAAATCTGATGAAAATTAAATTATAAAACAAAAAGAATTACTGCTTTAAAACAAAAAATCCCACCGAGGTGGGATTACTATTTCTATTAAATTTTATTTAAGCGCTTATTTTTAAAATATAAAATAAATGAAAAGACCGCTAAAGTCGCTCCTACCAAATTTGCCAATACATCCAATGCATCCTCTTTTCTGGTTGTGGTATATTGCCCTTGCAACATTTCCACTGTAATTCCAAAAAGGACAGAAAACAAAAAAGAAATAACATAAGGCTTATAACTATCAGGATCTTTTATCTGTGTTTTAAAAAACAAAATCCAAAGCGATGTGAATACAAAATGAAAAAAAGCATGAACCACTTTATCTAGATTTTGAATATTTACTGCTGGAATCTTGTCCGCTTGAACTAAGCTCAGAAAAAGAACCACACCTGTCCAAAGTAGTGCAATCCAAAAGACTATTTGTTTAAGCACCTATAAGTTCTTTGTATGCATCACTTGAAAGCAAAGAATCGTAATCCGCAACATTAGAAACTTTAATTTTTATCATCCAACCAGCACCATAAGGATCAGCGTTTACAGCTTCAGGAGTACTTTCTAAAGCATCATTGAATTCTACAATTTCTCCAGCTAATGGCAAAAACAAATCAGATACTGTTTTAACAGCCTCCACAGTACCAAAAACCTCATCTTTTTCCAAAGTTTGGTCTAAAGTTTCCACTTCAACATAAACGATATCTCCTAATTCTTTTTGAGCAAAATGCGTGATTCCTACAGTTGCAACATCACCTTCTAAACTAACCCATTCGTGATCTTTAGTATACTTTAAATTTGCCGGTATATTCATAATAAATACGTATTGATAATTGATAATTGAATTATTGTTCCGCAAATGTAACAATCTTCTATTCAAATATAGTTTAGATTTCAATAAATTAATTCCCAAAATTATATCGAAGCGTAAATCCGGAACGAACGTTTGTAAGAGGAAACGAGGTCGATATTACTGCTTTTGAAAAAGAGTGGTCATAATAGAAAATAGCGGTCAGGTTTTTACTGAAGGCATAATCTGCCGTCAATTTCAAAGACCAAATATTTTGCCCCCCAGCTAATTGATTATTATCATAATCCAAATACCTGACTATAGTTTGGTTATTACGATAGGAGAAGTCCGCTTTCATATTGATATCCCCTTTAATTATACCTGAAGGATTATCTGCCAACCTAGAACTAAAAATCACATCCTTAAATCGATACCCTAAACCGACAACATATTCTATCCCTTTTACTTCTGTTAATAAATTATTGTCAAAACTCATTGACAAGGCTCTGTCTTTCTTGATTTCAGTAAGGATTTTTAATGAACTTTTTAGTTCAAAATCCATTCGTATAAGCGGACTAAACTGCTCTACTAAATTGACATTAGACATGATTGTTTTGTTAAAAAAGTTACCGCTCGCATCAACTCCGTCCGGTGTTTTATCATAATCAAAATTAGAACGATACTGATTAATCGTGTAGGACGCTCTGTAATTGTGTTGCAAAGAGAACCTTTTAAAATTCCTTTTGAACAAGTCATAACGCATCAGTCCACTATATTTTACCGCCCAGTTCGGAATAGGTATGCTTCTAAAAATCCCCGTAGAAACGCCTGACGCATCACTTCCTGAATAAGCGGCCATAAAAGCGGGCAACAATACGGCTTGATTGTTTTTACCAAGTCCTAATGGATATCCATCCGAATCAAGGTTACTCGGGTTATTAATATCTATACCCCGCTCAGAAGCCAATCGGTTTGCAATTACGAGTCTGTTAGTCCTGAAGTTATCAAATGCTGCAGAAGAATTTTCATCGCTTGTCGAAAACGATGTTTTTATCAGAACAGTAGATATAGAAAAAAGACCATAGGTATAAGGGGAAAGTGAATAATACTGACCGTCTAAAACATTATATTGTTCCGAAAAATTCTTAGAATAAGACCTGTCAGCAGCTAAATCAATTTTTAAATCTGGAAACAAATCTACATTTGCCGTTGCCTTAAACATCTTATTGGTTACCTGAGTAAAATTTTGGTTAAACTCTTGATAATTGGTAAGCCAACCATTTTTTGCAGCTTCATATCGAACATCATCTTGACTCCCAAAAGTAAACCCCAGTGATGGCCTTGACGAACCTAAGAACCCAACACTTGGCGTATAACCCGGTAAAACGGTACCACTATTCTCTGTATAGTTAACTTGAATGTTTTTTACACTTGTCAAAACTCCCATTAAACCATTAATAAATTCATTGTTCTGAGCTTGTGATTTTGTACTAGTATTCGACACTTTCTCTCCTGGTTTTGGAGCTGGAGCTTTCTGTCTATTTGTTGGCTTACCAGAATTTTTTGTCAGTCCTAAATACTTATAAAGCATTTCCATATTAAAACTCGTATTCAGGTTGTTAGAACGTGCGTTCTGAACCGTATTCCCTAAATCCGGGATCCCAATATCCTTTAGTTGAGAAAATGCATTTGACGATTTTCGCCAATTGTAGTCCCCCGTGTAGGAATAATTAGCCTTCACAAAGCTAAATAATGGAATTTTGTTAATTGGAATCTCATAATTTAAAACCAATTGTTGCATGTGCTGGTTTGGACTTCCAATATCCCAATAACTATCCCAAATCGTAAAACTATCGATAGGCTCATTGTCCTCATTCAAATAGTTTTTCACAATATTATTTGATGAGGCTGTATAGCTTAATTTCAAAGATTTTGTCAGGTTATAATTAAATCCATACTGATAGTTGAATGCAAAATTTCTTCTATACAAAGGATCAAGACCTATTCCCTGCACATCAACCTGTCTAAATTGCTGACGGTTGTATTGCCTGTTAATGTTCGTGTTAAATGATATGTTAGAAGGCAGATAATTAAAATTAAAATCACTGAGCAATTTCCAATAGCTACTTTTCTTCATGAATTCCGTCTTTTTAAACGGCTCAATTGGTTTTGGCTGAAAACTGAAGGCGTAGTCAACTGATGAATTAACTTGCTGGTCTACATAATCTTCAATCTCAAAATCATGTCGCTCCACTTTGTTATACGATTGAGAAAAAGTAAAGTTTTCCGGATCGTAAACGTGTTGCTTTTGTTCAGGGCTTCTTTGTTTTCTGACTCCAATAAAATTGATACTCATCCGTTTAGTATAATCAATGGCTCTACTTGAAATATTGTCTTTTTCAGCAGAATCGGTAGTGTTATCCAATAACTGTTTTAGTTTTATATCCTGATTAAAAGGATCGTATTCCGGAGTAATTGTTTCTTCGCCAATGGCATAATTAAAAGGTAAATTAACACCCCATTTTGGAGGTAGTAATTTCCCTAAATTAATATTTGTAACGATATTATATTGTTGAATATCTTCACGGCTTCTTTCATTTGGCCCTTGTTCCAATGCCCCGAAACCAATAGTGCTTTTCTTTCCTGTAGCAGAAATTGTGGCAAAATCAGCAAGATTAGAGTCAACGCTTAACACGGCAGCCATCCCTCCTTGATTATCCATATCCGCTAAGCGAAGTTCATTGAACCAAACCTCCCCTTTAAGATCCTGACGCGTTTCATTACTTTTCACACCCACCATCAAAGTTCGAACTAATCCAAAATTAGGATTTCCCTTGATCCCCAATCTTAGCTTATTTGGTTTATTTCCTAAAGCAGAATTTAGCTCATCCTCATTTTGATAATAAATCCCATCCAAAGGCAAAGTACTTAAATCGACACTCATCGCCATTATTTTCAATTGGGTCAATAATGCCAAAGACAAATCTATTTCGTTTTCTTCGGGCCATACTTCCTCGGCACTCAAAGGGGAACAATCTGAAGTCCCTGATGCCGGGGGCACAGTCACTTTCAAAGGAATTTCGATTTGGTAAAAATTCTGAGTAAAATCATTTCCAAAACGAATAAACCCTACCATTTGGTCATCTCTAAGCGTAGTTTCATTTGGTAATGACTCAGCATGCAAAAACATTTTAAGTTTTTTAAACTGACGCATGTCAATGCTTACATTTTTGAAAACTGCTCGGGAATCTCCAAGTTCCAATCCGTCACCAGAAACCCTTAACGACAATGATTGTTCGTTTTGATTGATAATTGTATTATTATTAAACAATTGTTCTCGCTGTACTCCCGGAGGCGTTATGTAATTAATAGGACATCTTTGATTGTTTTCCTGAACATTTACGGCTGCCACGTCTAACTCTGTTCTATCATCGGCTACATTTGTATCATTGAAGTCAAGCGTATTGGTATACCTTCTCCATTCCCCTCTCACTAAATCCAAAGCTCCAAAACGTACCGTTACTTCTTGATCAAAACCGGTCATAAACATCCTCATAAAACGAATCGACCTAAAATCTGAAATATTTCCTATCGTGTTCTCCGGTTGCGTAACAGGTATTTTAAACTGAATCCATCTTGAATCAGTAACTTCACCATTGGGCAATGTGACCTGAGTATCTCTAATATCCGTTATATAATTCTTCCCAATAGTAGGGTTCGGCTTGACATCGATGCTATATTCATAATAGGCATTGATAGTATTCATCGTATTATCTCTGTTGATATCCTCAACATCAGGAACCGTGGATGATCCTCTATTTGCATTGGTGATATCTACCACAGAATTCCCATCAACTCCATTGTAATTTTTATATCGTTCCAATATATTCCCGGAAGTATTCAAGTAAAAGGTGTAATCATCCGCCGCAGGATCCGCTTCGGAAGCAAAGTTAGTATACACAGCTCCTTCGTTAGCATCAGACAATCCGTCTAACCCTACATCCTGATTGGATCGATTATTAGCATTAGCATCAAATGCATAGATTAAAGATTGTGAAGCAGGAACATCTCCCCATATTGGTCTTGGATTCACCAGTATTTGATCTGGCCCAAGACCATTTTCATATTGTTTCCTTCCGTCTTTTAAAACATCTTCTGATATCTCTCCTAAATTAAAATATAGTTTTCCTGAATTATTTTGAGGAATAGCTCCTTTTCCAACATAAGGATCCATTACCCAAAATTGAATGTATTCCACATTCCCTTGCTCAAAATTAGTAGAATTTAAAGATCGCATGATTCCTCCAAAATTTTCTGTAGGATTTGCCGCAAAATTTAGGTTATTACTATACGCACCTCTTTCAGAAGGATAATAACTTAAATCCAACGTATTTATTACTTGTGATTGTCCTTGCGCAATGTCCGTTAAAGGATAAAGCTCTTCACTGTAGACTCTTCTCGTAGTGTTAAATGACAAGTCGTCATTTGAAATTCCAGAAGGTTTTTGAGTATAGAACACAGGGTCAATTGAATACCAAGCCAGTCTGGATCTTTTAAAACCATAACTCAAATCATTAGCACTTGCATTAAAATCGTAACTACTTCGCGTATTTCTGTCCGGAGTGGAAGACAAACTCCACGAATATGCAGAACGCATGTCGATGGTAGTTTGAGACCCTTCGAAATCATCGACATAGATAGTAGACTCCCCTTCAAACTGGTCTGCTTTTGGCGAATCCGGTTTTAAAAATGCTATTTCTCCCCTTACAGATAAGTTTGACGGCACATCTGTATCGACGTTTGGTAACTTATTCACTAATCTAGTCAAAAAAGGAACTTCTGTAGAAAAATTAGTATTGAATCCAAAAATAGTATTGTTGACCGATTCCTGACCAAAACTTGATTTCTGAGTGAACGGTCGTTCAGACATTTTTAAAAAAGTACCACCAACCAAAAAGTTATCTGAAATTTTATGCTCTACATTTACGCCCATAAAACGTCTGGTTTGCTGACCAAAAACCGAATTGTTTTCTAAAGAAACATTAATTGGCGTATTTGAAGCCTGTAGTGCGGGATCTAAAATTTGAACCCTCCCCAATTGATAATTCACGCTGTAATCGACTCCTTCCACTAAAATTCTTCCGCCTGCAGTAACAACAACAGAACCCCTTGGCACATTAAATGCCCCAATTGGTATTCCATCACCGCCCGTCGATTTATACTTCCCTCTTAAAAGAAATTTGTTTTTTTCACTGTCTTGCAGCGCGCCTGATTGTGTGTTGCGATACATGTTTCTAAAAACATATTTCTTTTGATTTGGATTATAAGTGCTGGCATCGTTATAATTTTCTCCTGAACCCGTATTAGATAGTTTAGAAAACAGTAATTCCCCAAATGGTTCTTTGGTTGTAAATATTAGTCGCCCATTTTGAGAATCAACCGTAATACCTTGCAAAAAGTCAAAAAAACCATCACCTCCGGTTTGCGGGTCATTATTATAATTCAATTTATCTAAATTGAACACTTTCAATAATGGTGTTTCTGCAACTCGATTACCAGGTGTTGGGCTAGGGGGAAAAGGGCTTCCAGGTACTTCAGTTATGTAATTTAACGGAGACGGGTCTGTATAAAGGATATTGAACCTGAAGTCTTCTTGCTTCACCTGATAGGCTCCGGGAATTTGATAGATGTTTTTCATCATCAAATTCCAAACCGGGTTTTTAACATTGGTTAAATTGCTTTTCAGCATTTTCAATATTAAGCTTTGCGTGATAATTGCCTGATTTGAGGGGGTGTTACCAGTAACAATGGTTGCATCTACACCGTCATTCCCAAACTCTCCCACCTGGTATGCTTTGTCACCAATAGTATATTGATAGGCTACTGCTAGAACCTCGTCATTAGCCAGTCTTTGTTGTAGCGAAATATAACCTAATTGGGCATTATACGTATATTCATTAGGGTTCAGTTTTCTGGCATTTTCTAATTTTGAATAATCTTGCCCTTCACTTACAGTGACATTAAACCCTGAACTTGAAGTTACGATTTCGCGAATGTTTTTGTTAAGCAAACCTGTTCCAGCTAAAATTTGCGCAGGATCATAATCGTTATTTGCGTTATTGGAAGGGGTGTCAAAAGGGCTATTGAACATCCCTGTTGAAGGATCCAAAACTACCACTTCATTGTCGGGAATCCCTGATAGTTGCCCTTCTCCTAAATCTTGAAGCGCAATGATATTCCTTAAATTATTAGAAGTGGTATTTACTCGAGTTTGTCTATTAGTGACCCAAATTTCTAATCTTGAAATTTGAACCCTGCTGTCAATAAACGGATAGTTTTTTAATGAAGCATCGTATTTGTTTCTAAAATACTGGGATAAGAAAAAGTGTCTGTCACTATCATAATCGAGTGCAAAAATATCAAAATCCTGTATTGTACCGCCACCCTGAGATACCACACTTTTTGTCTGTGATTTTTGTTCTGAAAAAACACCAGTAACGGTTGTTTTTCCAAACTGCAATTGGGTCTTCACCCCAAACAAACTTTGTGCCCCTCTAATTAATGAGCTATTCAAAGGCATACTTACATTTCCGACTTCAATTTTTTGAATAATATCATCTTCTGAAGGAGCATATTCTAATTTAAATAAATTTTGAAATGCAAAAGTGGATTGTGTATCATAGTTGGCGTTTACATTAAGTCTTGTACCTACTTTCCCCATTAAACTCATGCTTATCCTTTGGTTGAAGTCAAAAGACAAATTGGATCTGTTTCTTGGAGAAAAAGACGGATTGTCCTGCTTTGTGTAGCGCACCCCCAAGTCCATTTCTACGGAACCGGTAGGCTTAACATCGATCGTATTACTACCAAAAATTGATTCAAAAAGACTTGAATTTACATAATATTTTGGCAACAGATCTTTTTTGGCAGCTTCACTACCTTCTTTTTTACCGTCGATAGCATCAGTCTTTTGCTTGAAATAATCTCTCATTGATTCTTTCAGCACTAAACTCTCATACTCTTTTGGAGTTAATATGATTGGATAATTAATGGAAAAACCATCAACTGAATTGGTGTAAATATACCTATTGGTAGCCGGGTCGTACGTATAAGCAGACAGGACACTCTGAGGATCTTTTATTTGGACTTTTCCTAAAGCAAAACCAGTTTTTGTGGTATCTTGAGTTTGTTCATTTACCTGAGCCAGCGATACCGAACCACAAAATAAAACAATCAAAAAAGTACAAATTTTACGCATACAATTCGTGTTTTTAAGTTTGGTTTTATAAGTTTTTTAAAGCTTTCTTAATAATAGATTCCACAGAAGCATCTGGGTCTTCTTTCACTATTTTCTCGATAATTTTTTCTGATGTTTTTCTCACAAAACCTAAAACCTCCAAAGCTGATAACGCCTCATCTCGGTTTGTATTGCTTTGCGACATTGAAACTTCATCTAAATCATATAATTTCAATACTTTGTCTTTCAAATCAAGTATCACCCTTTGAGCGGTTTTACTGCCAATTCCTTTAATCGACTGTATCGTAACAACATCACCTGATGCAATTGCATTTGTAATCTGTTTTGGATCTAATGAAGACAACATTGTTCTGGCTATGCTGGCTCCAATACCTGAAACTGAAAGTAACATTTTAAAAATCTCTCTTTCTGACTTTTCAATAAATCCAAATAAAGTATGTGCATCTTCTTTTATTTGAAGATGAGTAAACAGTTTTATAAAATCAGCATCTGGGAGCAAAGAATAGGTATGTAGCGAGATGTTTACGTGATACCCTATACCAGCACAATCAATGATTACATGTGTTGGTGTTTTTTCTACTAATTTACCTTGTAAATGTGCTATCATTTAATTGTTTTGTATTTAATATAAATTAAGAATTTTTAGAATTAAAAAAAGCACTCCGTGATGCATACGGAGTGCTTTTTTTTAAAAAAAAATTCTACTTATTTTTTTTCTTCTGTTTTTCCTGAGCATCAATAACGGCAATGGCCGCCATATTAACCATTTCTTCTACGCTTGCTCCCAATTGAAAGATATGCACTGGTTTCCCCATACCTAACATAATTGGCCCAATCGAATCCACCTGGTTTAATTCTTTCAATAATTTATAAGTAATATTAGCAGAATCAAGGTTTGGAAAAATCAAAGTATTCACTTTTTTACCGGCCAGTTTAGAAAATGGAAACTTTTCTTTCAACATCTCAGGATTCAAAGCGAAATCCGCCTGAACCTCTCCGTCAATAACCATTTCTGGGTGATTTTTATGTAAATAAGCTACAGCCTCTCGTACTTTTGCTGCACTTGGATCTGTAGAAGACCCAAAGTTTGAAAATGAAACCATGGCAATAACTGGTTCAACACCAAACATTCTGGCGGTTTTCGCAGTCATAATAGCAATTTTGGCAAGATCATCGGCAGTGGGGTCAATATTTATGGCAGTATCTGACAAAAACATCGGCCCACGCTTTGTCATCATCATATTTGTAGTGGCAACAATAGATGCTCCCGGTGCTTTATCGATAAGTTGCAACATCGGTTTAACCACTGATGAATAACTTCGGGTATATCCTGTAACTAAACCATCTGCTTCACCTTCATTCACCATCATTGCTGCAAAATAGTTTCTTTCGCGCATTAATTTTTGAGCATCCAACAAAGAGATTCCTCTTCTTTTTCTGGCTTCCCAGTACTTAATTGCAAATCTATTTCTTCGCTCGTCTTCTTCAAAAATTTTAGTGTCTATAATCTCGACTTCGGTTTCAAAACCTAATTCTTTTTTCAACTCTATTATTATTTCCATATTACCCAATAAAATGGGCTGGCCTATGCCTTCGTCTAAAACAATTTGGGCTGCTTTTAGAACATCTAAATGATCGGCTTCTGCAAATACGATTTTTTTAGGATCGATTTTAGCTCTATTGGTAATTAATCGAACCATTTTATTATCATTACCCAATCGGTCTAAAAGCTCCTCCTCGTATTTATCCCAATCCGTAATAGGATTTAGGGCAACTCCAGAATCCATTGCTGCTTTTGCTACTGCTGGTGCAACAACACTAATCAGTCTTGGATCAAATGGAGAAGGTATAATATAATCACGTCCAAAAATCAATTTGGTCGCACCGTAAGCAATATTTACTTGTTCAGGAACATATTCTTTTGCTAAAGCGGCAAGCGCTCTGACAGCCGCCATTTTCATAGCTTCATTAATTTTTGTAGCACGAACATCTAATGCACCACGGAATATATAGGGAAACCCGAGGACATTATTAACCTGATTAGGATAATCTGATCTTCCCGTAGCCATAATAATATCTGTCCGAGTAGCTTTCGCTAAATGATAATCTATTTCAGGAACCGGATTTGCCATTGCAAAAACAATAGGATTGTCTGCCATTGATAGCAACATCTCAGCAGAAAGAACATTTCCTGCAGAAAGTCCTAAAAAAACATCTGCTCCTTTTATCGCCTCCGCTAATGTCAAGCCTTTTGTTTCAATTACGTACTGTTTTTGTATTAATGACAAATCTGTTCTGTCTTTAGACAAAACTCCGTCTTTATCAAACATGATAATATTTGCCGCACTAACTCCCAGCTGTACATATAAATTTGCACAAGCTAAAGCTGCAGAACCTGCGCCAGAAACTATTATTTTCGCATTCTCAATTTTCTTATCTGCTAATTCGAGTGCATTTAACAAGGCGGCAGATGAAATGATTGCCGTCCCATGCTGATCATCATGCATTACGGGTATGTCAAGTTCTTCGACCAATCGCCTTTCAATTTCGAATGACTCAGGAGCTTTAATGTCTTCTAAATTTATTCCTCCAAAAGTAGGGGCAATCGCTTTAACTGTCTCAATGAATTTGTCGATATCCTTAACATCTACTTCAATATCAAAAACATCGATATCAGCAAAGATTTTAAACAATAGCGCTTTGCCTTCCATCACCGGCTTTGAAGCTTCAGGACCAATATCTCCGAGCCCTAAAACTGCCGTTCCATTTGTAATAACTGCAACTAAATTACCTTTAGCTGTATATTTGTATACATTATTGACATCTTTTGCAATTTCTAAGCAAGGCTCTGCCACGCCTGGTGTGTAGGCTAAAGACAAATCTCTTTGTGTTGCGTATTTCTTTGTTGGAACTACCTGTATTTTACCGGGAGTTGGCTTCGCGTGATATAATAGTGCCTCTCTTCTCTTGCTGTTCTGATTCATTTTTTTAGATTTTATTCTAGCTCACAAAGATATAAGAGTAACTTTAATAAGTAGGCAATTCTCCTATTCTTTTATAAAAAAACAACCGTTCTCTGATATAAAAAAAAATAGCCAGACTAATTTTCAGCTATTTACGATACTATTTCTATTCTTAATTATGTTTTTTTTTCATTAATATAATAATCCAAATACTAAATTGTTTCTTTTTGAATTTCTATGATAGATTTCACTACATCTCCTATCGAAATCACACCCAAAACCGCATTGTTTTAAAGAACTGGTAAATGTCTGATTCTTTTTGTACTCATCAATTCCACACAATAATCAAGATTATCTGTTGATTTAACCGTAATAAAATCTCGCGCCATGATTTCATGTACAAGACTATCTTTGAAAGCTTTGTTTTTCAATACAATTTTTCTGGCGTAATCTCTTTCAGAAAGCACTCCTTAAAGTACATTATCCTCAATTACTAAAACAGCTCCTATTTTTTTCTCTCCCATTACTTTTAAGGCTTCATAAACCGTAATGCTTGAAACGATAGAGTAAACAACATTTCCCTTTGCGCTAAATATTTGACTTACAGTCACCTTAAAAATTTTAGTTGATTATAAAGTTAAAAAAAACAGGCCATAAATAGTTGCTTTTTTATAAAAAAATTAGTCAACAAAAAATCTTCCGATAAAGCACAGTATTCAATTTCGCATAAAATCCATTATTCAAAATTCGCAAACTATCTTACTAAGATGCATTTACTATCCAAGGCCTCCTTCCTGATATATTCGGATTAAGTACCAACCCAATCGAGAAGTATCGTACTTATCCAAAATAAAATGGCGAAAGAAATACAGAAAGAGTATTAGGCTGTAAACTAAAAGTTAAATTGGCTTATTGTCAAAAGAAGGTAATCAAAAAAGAGGAAAACCACATTGAGAAAAAATTCACAAAAGAAAAAGCAAAATACAAACTCCAATAATTCAAAGTAGAAATTGACAATACTCCCAGTCATAATTATGTATAATACTTCCTTGATGGATGTCTTACAATAATCTGATTCAGAATTTCTAATAGCAGTTCCGTTTTTCTGGAGAACTAGTCTATAAGGTATCAAATAACCAAATAATTATTCATTCTTGATATTCCTTAAAAGTGATACTATTAAACGCTTACTTGTGATTCTTAATAACGAATTTGAAAAACTCTTTTAACTGCAAAAAAAATCAACGCCTTACGACGTTGATTTTTTTTTATAGTATTTAATCTAATTATTAGTACCCTGGGTTCTGATCTGCGTTAGTTAGCGCATCATTCAAGTTAATTTCGTTAACCGGAATAGGAAACAGATTATTTTTTGCAGTATAACCAGTTCCTGCTAATTCAGTACTGGCCTTACCCCATCTTACTAGATCCCAAAAGCGTTGACCTTCAAAGGCAAGTTCTAAAAACTTTTCGTTAGCAATGGCATCAAATAAAGCTGTCCCACTAAGTGTTGGTGACACATCTGCCAGGCCAGCTCTTTTTCTAACTTTGTTTAATTCGATTCTTGCTTGGGCATCTAGATTTGGAGTCGCTTTGTTATAAGCCTCAGCAGCTAATAATAGCACTTCTGAATATCTTAACAACCTCCAGTTTGTTGTGTAATTCAACTCTTGAATTCCAGCTTCATTTGTGTCAGAAGTACGAGTAGCATATTTTGTTCTAATCGCACCTTGATAATCCCAAGGGGAACCGGCTCTACCTCCTCCTTTAGCAACAAGTTCAGCTTCAGTCATAACAGTGGCTGCTTTTCTGTTTACATCACCTGCCGCCTGAAAGGCATTAACAATTTTAGCTGTAGGTAGATTAAATCCCCATCCATTTATAAGTCCTGTCCCTGCAAGATTAAAAACTCCATCTCCTCGAGGTCCCATTAATTGAACGTGTAAATTACTTTCCATTCTACCACCCCAAACAACATTACCCCAGTCATATCCTTTAGTAGAAATATAACCTAACTCAAATAAAGACTCTTTACCAAACTCTGATTTTACTGACCATACATCTGCAGGAGTTGCCTCTAATCCGTACGCTGGATTTGAAATAACTGCAGCCAGGTAAGGAATAGCCTCAGAATATTTTCCTTCAAAAACTAATACTTTACCTAATAAGGCTTGAGCAGTAGCATTTGAAACTCTAAAATTCTGCTTAACGGCTCCTCTAGATGGTAAACCAGCGATAGCATCTATTAAATCTTTCTTTACTTGGACATAAATAGCAGCTCTTGGGCTTTTTGCTAATCCAAAGGCTTTAGCATTCAACTCTGTTGGGTTTGTTAAACGTAAAGGAACATCACCCCACATAGTGGTTAATTCGAAGTAGCAATATGCTCTAATAAATTTAGCCTCGGCTAAAACAAATTGTTTATTAGTTAGAGATCCTGCTTCAGCCTTATTAATAATTGCATTAGACAACGCAATTGTTCTATAATATAAATTCCAAACACTCAATATACTTGCGTTTGATACAGATACATTTGTGTAATCATCAATATCCTGTAGTTGTGGTTGATCGGTAGAACTACCTCCTCCTGCATTAGCCTCATCTCCTGGTAGTACCTTTAAAAAATAAGCACTTGACCAGTCTTTAGCATAATTGTATTGCATTAAGTCATACAAACCTATAAGGGCTTGTTCTGCATTTTCTTCCTTGTTAAGAAAGGTATCGCTTTCTAAAACACCCACGGGGGCGATTTCCACAAAATCATTACTACACCCTACACTTATAAAAAGCATAACTATAGTACCGTACATTAATTTTTTCATAATTTATTGTTGTTTTTTTAAAATTAAAACTCTAGTGATAAACCTAATAATGCTTTTGCAGGAATAGGATAAAATCCTCTATCAACTCCTATGCTATTGTCAGCAAAACTTCCGGATTCTGGATCTAAACCTCTATATTTAGTAAACGTAAAGTAGTCATCTAATGACAAGTAGAGTCTTAATTTTCTCAATTTCAATGTTTGAACTACATCTTTAGAGAAATTATATCCAACTTGAATTTGTTTGATTCTCAAGTAAGAACCGTCTTGCACCATTAAATCAGTATCATACGATTCTATTACATTTGCTGCACCTGGATATTTTGCATCAGTTTTTCCTGGCACCCATCTATCGTTGAAAAATTCGACAGATTTATTAGTAATAGGTCTTGATGGTTGGTGGTAAGCTGCAAAAATATCATTACCCTCTGTTCCTTGAAACATAAGATTGAAATCGAAACCTTTGTAAGACATATTAAAACTTCCGCCAAAAAGTAAGTTTGGTTGAGGAGAGCCAATTATTGTTTTATCATTAGAAGTAATTCCTGGAACGCCATCCGTGTCAACCTTTATAACTTTCCCTGTTGCAGGATCAATTCCATCAGTTTTATATCCGTAAAAATACCATAGAGGACGTCCTTGTTCAAAACGAGTAACACCGTCATTATTTTGTGGTGCACCAGCACCAACTAAAGCAGCAGGAACTATTATTTCTGTAACTTTATTTTTTAAAGTCGAAAGATTTAAGTTGATACCATATTGTAAACCACCTTGCGTTCTGTCAGAATAACCCACTTCAAATTCTAATCCTTTATTTTCAACTGTTCCGCCATTTATAGCTCCAACCGTTTGTCCTAAAGAAGGAGGAGCAATAATATTCCCATTAGGAATAATTAAGTCTCTTGTGGTTTTTTTGTAATAGTCTGCAGTGAAATTTAATCTACCGTTAAAAGCAGTTAAATCAACTCCTAAATCTATTTGTTCTGAACGTTCCCATGTTAATTTCGGATTAGCAAGATCACCAGGTGTTACTCCACTAACTCCTTCATAAACCACTGACGCAGCACCATCTACTGTTTTGTAAACTTGAATGTCTCCATTTCCTGCTAAATTGGCGTCACTACCATTTTGTCCCCAACTTCCTCTTAGCTTTAAGTAACTGATTTTTGAATCATTGTTCCAAAAGCCCTCTTTTGAAACAACCCATCCTGTAGATACAGCAGGAAAGTAACCCCCTTTTTGCGATTTTGGAAATACACTAGATTCGTCATATCTTAAAGACCCTTCTAGAAGGTACTTTCCATTATAATCATATGATAATCTTCCGAAAACAGAATTCATATTTTTTTGATATATATTTCCACCGATAACATCATTATCTCTGTTTGTGAAATCGAAATAAGCGAATTGTTCTGACTGCAATGGAACTTCTGAACCTTTTAAAGAATAATATGGATTCTTTCTTTTTTCAGCTGAGTATCCCACTAAACCTGTAAAGTTATGTTTTCCAATTTCTTTTGTATAACTAGCAAAATTTTCCCATAACCATCTTGAATTTCTAGAAATATTGTTTCGTAAAGTTACAGATGAGTTTTGAGCCTCAGATGTTATATAGTAAATTGGATTCCATCTACTATCAATTGAGTTTGATCTTTCGTATCCTAATCTTGAAGTCACTGACAATCCTTCAGCTAAAGTAAGTTTAGCATATACTGTTGATAACATCCTGTCAGTATCAATATTACCTCTAAACCTATAGTTTGTTTCTGCAACTGGATTCATCACTTCTCCATTTGAATAGGTAGGATATCCATAAACTTTTCCGTTAGAGTCTACCATTGCCGTTCCGGCAGCAACTCCATCTATTGCTCTTTGTGGCAAAGCGCCATCATAAAACACAGGAGTTAATGGGTCTATTATTAATAAGTGGTTCACAACACCTCCAGTTGAATCATCTTCAGAAATTGGAGAAGAACCTGTATTTGAGTAGGAAATATTTGCACCAACTTCTAACCAGTCCTTAACTTGACTTTTAATGTTGGTTCTCAATGTGTATCTTTTGTATGCAGAATCAGCGCCACCAATTATACCTTCTTGATTTAAAAAAGTTCCAGACAAATAATAATTTGTTCTTTCTGAAGCCCCAGAAATGCTAAGATCATGACGTTGAGCAAAAGCATTTTGAAAAGTTTCGTCGATCCAGTTAGTATTTATTCCATTGTCAACTATTGCAGTATTACCTGCTTCATTAAAATAAGTAACGAACTGCGACGCATCCATTAGCTCCATTTTGGTCCTAACTGATTGCGTAGTAAATTGAGAGTTGTAACTCACAACGATGTCACCCACTTTACCTTGTTTAGTGGTAATGATAACGACTCCATTTGCTCCTTCAGTACCGTAAATTGCTGCCGATGCAGCATCTTTTAATACTTCTACATTAGCAATGTCGCTAGGAGCAAGGTTTTCAATAGTACTCACTTTCATTCCATCAACTATATATAATGGATCTGAATTTCCGTTAGATCCAGCACCCCTAATTCTCACTTTTGCACCAGAACCCGGCGATCCTGAAGAGGATACTACAGTTACACCTGATGTTCTACCTTGAAGAACTTGTTCTACCCTTGCATTTGAGCTACTTTCAATTTGTTTTGAACTAATGCTAGAGATTGAACCTGTAACTAGACTTTTCTTTTTAACTCCGTAACCAACGACTACTACTTCTTGTAGCTCGGCAGAATCACTTTTCAATGTTACATTTATAACACTTTTTCCTGCGGCATTCACTTCTTGGGTTTCAAGGCCAATATAAGTGAAAATTAAAACGGCATTTGAACCCGTAATTTTGATAGTAAATTTACCATCTGGATCAGTTTGTGCTCCATTTGTTGTTCCCTTTACTAAAACAGATGCTCCTGGGAGCGGTCCGTTCGAATCTGATACCGTACCAGTCACCTGTTGAGAGTAGGTCAAACTTGTACAAAGTATTGTTAGAAACATCATCAAGCCTTTGGTTAGACTATTTTTCATACGTAATAAATAAGTTAATTAATAATTTAGTTTGGTTTTTAACAGGATCAAACTTAGTAAAAATTTTAACACAACTTTAAGAAGTTATTAACTACAACGTTTTCGTAGATTAAATATTTTTTTTAAATTAAAATCAATACCATAAAAAATTACTTTTTAATTTATACAAACTATAAAAAATATACTAAAATAGCACTATTATGCTATTTAATTAAGATTTACTTGAAACCCAATACTTACTCCAACAAGAGTGCTCACTACTGAATTTTTGTAGCTGTTTCGATAAAGATTTATAAACGAACTTCCAGCATTTAAATTTTATTTTTAAAATACTATTAAAAACAAAATGTCCTCAATTGCATTGACTACGAACGCAATTAAGGAGATGAATGAACAGCAATAAAGACCACTTCTATATGGCAAATGTGCTATTAAATACCGAAACTCACATTATGCTTTGTTACTTTTGCTTTTGTGGCGAAAGCGACCTACTATATTGCTAACCACTATCGGCATGCTTTAAAATTCAAAACCCATCAATAAACGTCTACATTATTCCCCTCCTTTTAAAAATGGGATTAGTACTGTTAGAAGAATATGATGTAAAAAGGAAAAACAAAATGAAGTTTGATAATCAAAATACAGGCTGTACATCAATCAAATAGACAAAATGCCATTGACGCTACATTCGTTATAAGAAGAAATAAAAGATCCCAATATACTCGTTGACCCTCGTATGGTGGATACTTTAGAACATATAACCTTTCAAGAAAAAATCGAGTTTACTCGACAAACTATTTAGAACGCCAAAACTAAAACATAAATTAGTTTAATATTATTCGTGAACAATCTAATGTAGATAGCATCTTTGTAATTACAGATCTTGTAGCTGTAGAAGTACTTTCGTATTTTAACGATATTGAAATTAACATTCCCAAACAAGTAGAGTAATTGGTTTATGCCTAAAGTACTCAAACCGATACTAAGTACGGTAGACCAACCCACTCATCAAATGGCTATAAAACCATCTAATCTATTATTGGTGCAAATGAATTTTCACAAGCTAAACGAACCACTTGTACCTATAACAATTTCAATAGAGACAATTGTTATTACAAGAGCATCATCTCTAAAAAAAATGCCAATCACTTCAGAAAATCCATATTTCGTTTCAGACCTAAAAATTTGGTTCTCTCAAGAGGAGAGTCTTTAAATACTACCTTAAAAGTTTCTTCGGTGATTTCGTCCCAATCTTTCCTAGTCATCGACAATAAATCCGGATTAGGGCTAAATAAAGGCTCATTATGTTGTTTCGAAAATTTATTCCAAGGACAAACGTCTTGACAAATGTCACAACCAAACGCCCAGTCCGCAAACTTACCTTTCATCTCTTGCGGAATATTTTCTTTTAATTCAATAGTAAAGTAAGAAATACATTTACTACCATCGACTATATAAGGATCCACGATTGCTTGAGTGGGACAAGCATCTATGCAAGCTGTACAAGTGCCACAGTGATCCGTCGCAGCGTAATCATAGTCTAATTCTAAATCAATGATGAGTTCTGCAATAAAATAAAATGAACCAACTTTTTGAGTTAGCAAATTACTATTTTTACCAATCCATCCCAAGCCACTTTTGGCTGCCCAAGCTTTATCTAACACCGGAGCAGAATCGACAAAAGCACGGCCAGAAACTTCACCAATCGTTTCCTGAATGGAAAACAACAACTCTTTGAGCTTATCTTTGATTACGTAATGATAGTCGGCACCATAAGCATATTTAGAAATCTTATACGCATCCTCATTTTGTTTTTGCCCCGGATAATAATTCAACAACAAAGAAACTACACTTTTAGCACCTTCAACCAATAAAGTGGGATTTAAACGCTTGTCAAAATGATTCTCCATATAAGACATTTGCCCATTCTGATTCTTCTTTAACCATTTCTCTAATCGGGGCGCTTCTTCCTCAAGAAATCCGGCTTTAGAAACACCACAAGACAAGAATCCAAGACGTATAGCTTCGGATTTAATAAATTGCGTGTATTTTGATTTTGACTGAATATTAATCTCTTTAGTAACGGAAAGTTTATTTTCACCTTAAAACAATCCTCCTTGAATATTTGAATTTACTTTACCTAAATGTTTGTATGCCTTCTCAGTAACTTCTCTACCTCGAGGTGTCCTCATAATAAATCCTTCCTGAATCAGAAAAGGTTCATATACCTCTTCAATTGTTTCACTACTTTCAGAAACAGCAGTAGCTAACGTAGACAAACCAACTGGACCTCCTTTGAATTTATCAATAATAGTGTTCAAAATCTTATTGTCCATTTCATCTAAACCATGAGCATCTACATTAAGTGCTTTTAATGCATATCTCGCTATTTCGATATCGATTGTTCCATTTCCTTTTATTTGCGCAAAATCGCGTACACGCCGTAGCAGCGCATTTGCTATACGCGGCGTTCCCCTACTTCTACCTGCAATTTCAATAGCAGCTTCCATCGAAATTGGCATTTTCAGTATCGATGCACTTCTTTCAACGATTGTAGTCAATAGTTCCGCAGTATAGTATTGTAGTCTAGACGAAATACCGAAACGCGCTCGCATAGGAGCTGTGAGAAGTCCGGAACGTGTGGTAGCACCGATCAAAGTGAATGGGTTAAGATTAAGCTGCACAGTTCTCGCATTTGGCCCCGACTCAATCATAATATCAATCTTAAAATCTTCCATTGCAGAGTACAAATACTCCTCAACAATAGGACTTAATCGATGTATCTCGTCAATAAACAAAACATCCCTTTCTTCTAGGTTGGTTAACAGCCCTGCTAAATCTCCTGGTTTATCTAAAACAGGACCTGAAGTAATTTTAATACCCACCTGCAGTTCATTAGCCAATATATTAGCCAACGTAGTCTTTCCCAAACCAGGAGGACCATGGAAGAGGGTATGATCTAAAGCTTCATTTCGTTGATTTGCAGCTTCGACAAAAACTTTTAGGTTCTCTAATATCTGATCTTGCCCAGCAAAATCATCGAACGATAATGGCCTCAATTTTTTTTCGAGATCAAATTCTTCCGAATTGTACCCACTTGTTGTTGGATCTAAATTTTCATTCATACAACAAAGATAAAATAAAGTAGCCAGTATAATACAGCGCAAATAAAAGAGTTCAAAAATAAACCCAATAATCTAAGCAGTGGATCAAGAGACCCTATGATTCTTAAACTAAAAATAAAAAAAGCCCTTACAAAGTAAAGGCCTTTTTATTTATTTAGTGATGTAAAACTTCTTCACCTTCTTTCATTGGAACATTTTGCGGAACAAAATCCTCCTCATAATTAGGATTGCTATAATCATATGGCCAACGATAAACCACAGGAAGGGCTCCAGGCCAGTTACCATGGATATGCTCTACAGGCGCAGTCCATTCGAGAGTATTAGAATTCCATGGATTTTGAACAGATTTCTTACCATAGAATATACTACTAAAAAAGTTATATAAAAATATTAATTGGAATGCCCCACCTATCAATGCAAATGTAGTTATCAGCACATTAACATTTTGTAAGTCATCAAATAATGGAAAATTTGTATTAGTGTAATAACGTCTAGGTAAACCAGCTAAACCGATAAAATGCATTGGAAAAAACACACCATAAGCACATATAGCAGTAATCCAGAAATGAATATAACCTAAATTCTTATTAAGCATTCTCCCAAACATACGTGGGAACCAGTGGTATATTCCTGCAAACATCCCGTACAACGCAGATATCCCCATAACCAAATGAAAATGCGCAACAACGAAATAAGTATCATGAACATTTATGTCAAGCGTACTATCACCTAAAATAATACCGGTCAAACCACCTGTGATAAAGGTAGAGACTAACCCAATAGCAAATAACATGGCGGGATTAAATTGCAAATTACCTTTCCATAGCGTAGTTATAAAATTAAAAGCTTTCACCGCGGAAGGAATAGCGATCAATAAAGTTGTAAAAGTAAATACTGAACCCAGAAATGGATTCATACCTGATACAAACATGTGATGCCCCCAAACAATAGTCGATAGAAAACCAATGGCAATAATCGACATGATCATCGCTCTATAACCAAAGATTGGCTTACGCGAATTAGTTGCAATCACTTCTGATGCGATACCTAAGGCCGGCAACAGTACAATGTAAACCTCTGGATGACCCAAAAACCAGAATAAGTGCTCAAACAAAACCGGTGAACCACCTTGGTAATGTAATACTTCACCAGCAATATAAATATCAGAAAGGAAAAAAGAAGTACCGAAGCTTCTATCAAAAATCAATAACAGCGCAGCAGACAACAATACAGGAAAGGAAACCACACCAATGATAGCTGTTACAAAGAAAGCCCAGATAGTCAAAGGCAACCTAGTCATGGACATACCCTCTGTCCTCAAATTGATAACGGTAACAATATAATTCAACGATCCCATTAAGGACGAAGCAATGAAGATAGCCATCGAAATCAACCATAACGTCATACCCAATCCAGACCCACCAATTGCCTGCGGTAAAGCACTTAAAGGAGGATAAATCGTCCAACCCGAATTTGCTGGACCAGATTCAGCAAATAATGACGAAATCATTATTAAACTGGATAAAAAGAACAACCAATAAGAGAGCATATTCATAAAACCGGAAGCCATATCACGTGCCCCAATTTGGAGGGGTATCAATAAATTACTAAAGGTACCGCTCAACGCTGCTGTTAATACAAAAAAGACCATTATGGTACCGTGTATAGTAACTAACGATAAATAAATATCATTGGTCATAACGCCGTTTGGCGCCCACTTATCACCAAGTAGTACGTTAAAAATCCTAAAAGATTCCTCTGGCCACGCCAATTGCATTCTAAAAAGCAATGACATTCCTACACCGATAATACCCATTATAATACCTGTGATCAAATATTGCTTAGCAATCATTTTATGATCAAGACTGAATATATACTTAGAAATAAAAGTTTGCTTGTGATGGTGTTCGTGTTCGTGATCGTGAACTTCTGCTGACATATATGTATACTTTAAATATTCTTAATAATTACTTCATCGCAATTTTAGCAACAGATGCTGTATCCTTTGCCTTTAAACTATCAACCCCCATAATAGCATCCTCAACTGGTGCCGGTGTTAATGAAGCCTTCACTTGCGCTGCTAAGACAGTTTGTTCTTTCAACCAAATTTTATAATCTTCTGGTGTATCTACAATGATTTTCATTTGCATGTTATAATGGGATGCCCCACATATTTTGTTACAAAGAAGCAAATAATCAAAACTATAACGATCCAATGCAACTTTGCCATCAGCAACTAACGCAATACTCTTCTTAGCTCGTATTGCATTAATATTAGCTACTTTCTCAACCATATACGGCAACTCTCTATATTCAGCAGTAGTATAAATTGGCTCAAAAGCAAATTCGGTAACCATTCCTGGAACACAATTCATTTGCGCTCTAAAATAGGGCATGTATGCAGAATGAAGAACATCTTGAGATCTCATCTTAAAATGTATTTTCTTTCCTTTTGGAATATGTAATTCCTTAACTACTATATCATCCTGAGCATAAGGGTCAGATAAATCGACACCCAAAATATTTACACCTTCGATATACCTCACATTCGCTTTTCCTAATACATTGTCGTCTCCTGAAACTCTAGCAGTCCAATTAAACTGTTGAGCATACAATTCAATTACAATAGCATCATCATCCTCATCGATAAACATAATGTTTGTCCAAGCATACAGACCATAAAGGATCAATCCTGCTAATACAACCGCCGGAATTATACTCCATAGGGCTTCCAACTTATTATTGTCAGCAAAATATAACGCCTTTCTATCTTTCTTCCCTCTATACTTAAAAGCAAAATAATATAACAGCACTTGCGTTATAGCCTGAACTATAAAAATTAAAACCCACGTTATATTCATAAGGTTATCAACTTCAGCACCATGAGCAGACGCAGGCGTATGAAGCACAAGCGGACCCCATGTATACAGACCGTAAATTGTAAAAATGTATATAAAGGCTAAAAAGCCAAACATTAAATAACCCTGAACATTATTATCATTATCAGAAGCTACTTGAGAGCTGTCTGTTTCCGAACCTACTTGAGTAAGGTCAAATATTTTAGTCAATTGCCATAAAGCAACAGCTAATAAAACTAAAACTATAATTACCAACAAACTTGTCATCTGTTTCTTTCTTTAAATATTAATAATGAAAATGTTTACTCTCTTCGATGTAAGGATTTCTTCTTGGTAATAAAGGAGATTTTGCCAATGCTGTAAAAACAACAAATATAAATAACCCCAAGAAGAAAAGAACAGAAGCAATTTCTGATATTCCAATAAACCATCTGTCTCCAACCGTACCTGGCATAATCATATTAAAGAAATCAATATAATGTCCAGCTAATATTACTACACCTGCCATAACGAGTATCCAAGTGATTCTTTTGAAATCTGTATTTATTAAAATCAATATAGGAAAAACAAAATTCATTACAACCGCACCAAAAAATGGGAGATTATACAATTCTATTCTCGTTATGAAATAAGTAATCTCTTCGGGTATATTTGCATACCATATCAACATAAATTGCGAAAACCAAAGGTAAGTCCAGAAAATACTAAAACCAAACATAAATTTTGCTAAATCATGAATATGACTTGTATTTACATGTTCTAAATACCCTCTTGATTTTAAGTATACAGTAACCATTGCTATCATAGTAATACCACTTACAAAGAAACTCGCCAATACATACCATCCAAACAATGTACTAAACCAGTGAGGATCTATAGACATAATCCAATCCCACGACATAATTGACTCTGTTACAATAAAGAATACCAAAAATCCTGCAGAAATATTAAAATTCTTCTTATAGAAACTATCATCATTAGATTCATCTTGCGCTAAACAGTTTTTAGCAGAATAATATCTATATAAGTTCCAACCAATCAAAAATATAGCTGCTCTGGCAATCCAAAAGGGAAAATTTAAATACCCTGATTTGGTCGCTATAAGCTCATCATGAGCCACAACTTCAGGATCTAACCAGATAAACAAATGATTAAAGTGAAGACCACATAAAATTAAAATTATGAAGAAAATTACAGAACCATATGGCAAATAAGCCGTAATCCCCTGCATCACTCTAAACAAAACAGGAGACCAACCTGCTTGTGCAACTTGTTGTATAGCGTAAAACGCTAAAACTCCCATAGTAATCAGCATAAAGAAAATACAAGCCACATATAAAGCCGCCCATGGTTTGTTTTGCAATTGATGCAGCACATGAGTCAAATGCTCTTCATGCTCAGCTGCTTCTTTAACTTGATCATGACTAACAACCCCTTCATGGGTTTCAGTAGCCGCAACAGCCCCTTTAACTTCATCATGACTCTCTTCTACCATATTAGGTTCAGTAGTCTCCGCAGACTCTTTCACACCTTTATGACTAGCTACTAATTCATGCGCCTCGGCACCATCAGTAGTAACTTCATGCTTAACCTCACCATGTTCTCCATGGCTTTCAGAAGCAAGAATTTTTTCAACTTCTTGAATATTTTTAGGTGCAGTAAAAAAGCCATACCCAATTCCTAAAAGACCCAAGGCCATTAAGATTATAGAGAAACTTTTTAATTTACTTGAAAATGTATACATATCTATTACGATCAGTTTGTTCAACAATTATAATTTGCTCTTCAGTTTAAGAACATAGTCAGCAATTAACCAGCGCTCGTGAGCATCAACTTGATTAGCATGAGATCCCATTGAGTTAATACCATAAGTAACAATATGAAAAATACTACCTTCAGTGATAATTCTGTCCTTATAACTTGGAACACCAAGAAACTTTTCTCTTTCTACTAATTTACCTTTACCGTTACCGGAGGCCCCATGACAACTTATACAATAAATTTCAAAAAGTGCCTGTCCTTCGCCAGAGTTTCTATCTAAAGAATCTAGTGGAGATTTGCTATTAGCTTTCGCCAACTCATACCCATCCGTTGAATTTTCATACTCATACGGTTCAAATCCCCTTTTTATAGTCCCAACTGCAGGAAGCTGACCTTCCTTACCATTTTTGAACGCTTTCGACTCTGAATAGGTTTCATAGCCAATTGATTCATACATATTAGGAAAGTACTGATAGTTCGGTGCTAAATTATTATGGCAAGATGCTACTAACATAGTAATGCCAAATAGTAGTGTTATTTTGTATACCCTTTTCATATCTAAATTAATGCTTTTCTATTACTTTAACTTCAACAGCTCCCGTACTTTTAAAGAAAGAAACTAATTCTTCTTCATTATTATGAACGGCTACTTCCATTAAGAAGTGATCATCTGTTGTTCTTACATCAGGATTCTCAGCTTGCTTAAACGGCCATAACCTACTTCTCATATAAAAAGTAATAACCATTAAATGCGCAGCAAAAAACACAGTCATCTCAAACATAATAGGCACAAATGCCGGCATGTTTTCAATATAACTAAAACTTGGTTTACCACCGATATCTTGTGGCCAATCTTGGATCATAATATAATTCATCATCCAAGTGGCAAATGAAATACCAATACACCCGTATATGAATGAACATATAGCTAGTCTAGTTGGCGCAAGCCCCATTGCCTTATCCAAACCGTGAACCGGAAATGGAGTAAAAACTTCTTCAATATGATGATGAGCTGCTCTGGTTTGTTTAACCGCATCCATCAATATATCATCGTCATTGTAAATGGCGTATATTACTTTGTTACTCATGGTGTAAATCTTTATTAGCTGCTCTTTCTCTTATGTAATTATCTCCCGTTCCTTTCAATATGGTTTTGATCTCTGCTTGTGCAATTACAGGAAAAGTTCTAGAGTACAATAAAAATAATACAAAGAAGAAACCAATTGTTCCTATAAAAATCCCTATGTCAACAAACGTTGGTGAAAACATTGTCCATGATGAAGGTAAATAATCTCTATGTAGAGAAGTAACAATAATTACAAATCTTTCGAACCACATCCCTATGTTTACTACAATAGACAAAACAAAAGAAAACATGATACTTGTTCTTAATTTTTTAAACCACATGAATTGTGGCGACAATACATTACAGGACATCATCATTAAATATGCCCACCAGTAAGGTCCGGTAGCTCTATTCAAGAAAGCATATTGCTCATATTCAACACCAGAATACCATGCGATAAAAAGTTCTGTTATGTAAGCTACCCCAACAATAGAACCCGTAATCATAATTACAATATTCATCAATTCAATATGCTGAATCGTAATATATGCCTCAAGTTTAGATACTTTTCTCATAATAATAAGTAGAGTGTTTACCATCGCAAATCCTGAGAATACCGCACCCGCCACAAAATAAGGAGGGAAAATAGTAGTATGCCATCCTGGAATTACAGAAGTAGCAAAATCCATAGATACGATAGTATGCACGGAAAGTACCAAAGGTGTAGCTAATCCGGCAAGCACTAAAGATACTTCTTCAAAACGTTGCCAATCTTTTGCTCTACCGCTCCATCCAAAACTTAGTATAGAATAAACTCTTTTATTAAAAGGAGTTATCGCTCTGTCTCTAAGCATTGCAAAATCAGGCAACAATCCAGTCCACCAGAATACTAATGAAACAGATAAGTATGTAGAAATTGCAAATACATCCCATAGTAATGGTGAATTAAAATTTACCCATAAGGACCCAAATTGATTCGGTATAGGTAAAACCCAATACGCCAACCACGGACGCCCCATATGTATAATTGGAAATAAACCCGCTTGGATAACGGAGAAAATAGTCATTGCTTCTGCAGAACGGTTAATCGCCATTCTCCATCGTTGACGGAATAATAATAATACCGCGGAAATTAATGTTCCTGCATGACCGATACCAACCCACCAAACGAAGTTTGTGATATCCCATGCCCAACCAACTGTTTTGTTTAATCCCCATGTTCCAATTCCTGTTGATACGGTGTAAATTATACAGGCTATTCCCCAAAGGAAAGCTGTTAATGCGATTGAAAATACAATCCACCAATGTTTGTTCGCTTTACCTTCAACAGGTGCAGCTACATCAACTGTTACGTCGTGATAAGATTTATCACCTATAACTAAAGGTTTTCTAATGGTTGCTTCGTAGTGAGACGACATAATCCTTTATCTTGTTTCTTAATTAATAATTTTTTTGTACTAAGTATTTCTAACTTTTACGTGATAAATCACATTTGGTTTTGTTCCAACGTGCTCTAGCAAATGATACATTCTTTCATCTTCTGCTAATTTCGTAATCTTACTTTCCTTATCATTAACATCCCCAAAAGACATTGCTCCGTTAGAACAAGCATTTGAACATGCAGTTTGAAATTCTCCATCAACTACTTCTCTTCCTTCTCTTTTAGCATTTAAAATAGTCGCCTGTGTCATTTGAATACACATAGAACATTTTTCCATAACTCCACGAGAACGAACATTCACATCAGGATTTAAAACCATACGACCTAAATCATCATTCATATGATAATCAAACTCACTGTTTTTGTTATACAAGAACCAGTTAAAACGACGTACTTTATACGGACAGTTGTTAGCGCAATAACGCGTACCAACACATCTGTTGTATGCCATATGATTTTGACCTTGACGGCTATGTGATGTTGCCGCTACCGGACAAACTGTCTCACATGGTGCATGATTACAATGTTGACACATTACAGGTTGGAATGAAACCTGAGGATTATCCCCTGCTTTCTCCATTTCGTTAAACGTAGACAATGAACTTGATAAACCAGAAATATTCTCTTTTCTTTCGTTATCACCTTCAAAAGTACTTTCAGAAGAATAATATCTGTCAATACGCAACCAGTGCATATCACGACTTCTTCTTATTTCAGATTTCCCTACTACAGGAACATTGTTTTCTGCATGACAAGCAATTACACAAGCCCCACAACCAGTACAAGCATTCAAGTCAATAGAAAGATTAAAGTGATGTCCGACAGAACGATCAAATGAAGTCCATAAATCCACTTTAGTAGCTTCTACTTCCTCATGGTTCAAAGATACCATCGGAACTTCATTCCAAAACTTAGCATCTTTAGTATTGAATATCTCCAAAGAAGTTTCTTTGATAATATCACCTCGACCCATTAATGTTTTTTGACCTTGAACACAAGCAAACTCATGATCTCCGTCCGCTTTAACTAATGTAACAGATTGTACATCATTAAAACCTTTATATAAAGAGTAAGCATTTATACCTACTTGCATTTCTTCTTTCAAAGCCGCTTTACGACCATAACCCAAAGCCAATCCAATCGTACCAACTGCCTGACCTGGTTGAACAATTACCGGAACATTATCTAGCTTTAAACCATCAGCCGTAGTAATTGTAGCATAACTTCCGTTTAGACCACCATTAGCAACGATTTCATTAGACATTGACAATGCTTTCGCATCTGCATTTGAAACAGTAACATAATTATCCCAAGATACTCTTGTGATAGGGTCAGGAAACTCTTGCAACCAAGGATTATTAGCCTGTTGACCATCACCCATCCCTGTTTTGGTATATAATACCAATTCAAAACCTGCAACAGCTTTCGATTTGCCTAATGCACTTGCAGCAGCATTAAAATCAGTAGAACTACTAGATAAAGACTGAGTAACCCCAACATAAACACCATCATGAACTATTTTATTCCAAGTAGCACCTGAAATAATAGAAGATGAATTTGCTTTTAAATAATCATAATAAGCACCAGACAAACCATTTAAAGACATTAAAACATCTTGAAATTGCTTTGTATCAAACAATGGACGAATGGTAGGCTGTGTTAAACTATAAGTTCCTTTAGTAAGACTCAAATCACCCCATGCTTCTAAGTAATGAGGCACCGGAGCAGCTATTGTACTAACCAAAGCCGTTTCATGTTCTTTTAAAGTTAAAGAAACAGAAGTAGTCACTTTTTTAAGTCCTTCAACGAAAGACGCTGTATCTGCTAATGTATAAACTGGATTAACGCCACTCATTATCAAAGTATGAACGCTTCCCGCTTTCATATCCTTAACCAACTGAGCTACTTTTTCGTCTGATCCTTTTCTTATTTGTCTTGTCCCAGAAGTACTAAAAGCTTCACTGGCCAAAACTTGATTAATAGCCAAAACTAATAACTGAGCATTTTTATCTTGAATACCCGAAACCAAAAGTCCTTTTGAACCAGCAGATCTTAATTGCTGCGCCGCTTTTGTTACTTCAGACTTAAACTTATCTTCTAAATTAACAGCAACAGAAGAACCAGTAACTATATTATATATGTGTACTAATGCTTGTTTTTGATTTGCAGTTGACATTGGCAAACGCTTATCAGCAGCAGCACCAGACAAAGTCATGTTTGCTTCTAACTGAAAATGACGCGACATCTTTCCATTTTTAGGAACTCTACCTTTAGTATAACCTGAATCATACCCCCCACCTTGCCAATCACCAAGAAAATCTGCACCTACAGAAACTATAAGTGATGCTTTTGAAAAATCATAATCCACTAAAGCTCTTTCACCGTAAACAGCTTCAAAAGCATCTAAAGTTTCAGATGAAGAAACTGCATCATAAATGACATGTTTCGAGTTTGGATTCGCAGCAATAAATTGCCCGATTAATTTTTCAGTAGATGGACTAGCCAAAGTATTAGTCAACAATACTACTTGTCCACCTTTAGCCTTAGCATCAAGTATACTTGATTTAATTTTTGAATCTACAGCAGACCAAGTTGAATCTTTCCCTCCAATTTTTGGCTCTTTCAAACGCATATTATCATACAAGGACAGTATCGACGCATGAATTCTTGCATTAGCTGTGAAATTAGCTCCTGAAATAGTGTTATTGTCTATTTTAATAGGACGCCCTTCACGAGTTTTAACAAGTAGGTTTGCAAAATCAAAACCATCAAAAACAGAAGTAGCATAGTAATCCGCTACTCCAGGTATGATTTGTTCCGGCTGCAATACATAAGGAATCGACTTGTTAACTGGACCCTCACAAGCAGCTAGCGTAGCCGCTGCAGTACTGAATCCAACGTACTTTAAAAAGTCACGACGTGATGTTGAAGAAGACATCGCCTCTTTACTTCCTAAAAATTCTTCTGTAGGAATTGCTTCAACAAATTCGTTATTTCTAAGCGCCTCAACAATAGAACCATTTTCTAGTTCTTCAACACTTTTCCAGTATTTTTTGTTTGATGACATTTTATATAAATATTAAAATCTTAATAATTTGATTAATAGTGACATTTACCACACTCTAATCCACCCATTTGTGCTGCCGTTAACTTGTCAACACCGTATTTTTTAGAAAGTTCATCATGAATTTTGGTATAATATTCATTCCCTTCCATTTTAACATTCGTCACTCTGTGACAATTAATACACCAACCCATTGTTAACGGAGCGAATTGTTTTTGAATCTCATACGTTTCAACAGGACCGTGACATGTCTGACATTCAATTCCAGCAACAGTTACGTGCTGCGAGTGATTGAAATAAACAAAATCAGGTAAATTGTGAATACGGACCCATTTCACAGGTTCCGTTTTACCAGTATAAGACTGAGATGTTTGATCCCATCCTACTGCCTTATATAGCTTCTGGATTTGTTCATCGTAGAATGCTTTGCTGTATTCCGGCGTAGCAGTACTTTCAGCAACTTCAGCAATATTTTTATGACAGTTCATACAAACATTCAAAGAAGGAATTCCTGAGTGCTTACTTACTCTGGCCGAAGAGTGACAATACTTACAATTAATCTCATTGTCACCAGCATGAATTCTGTGAGAATAATGAATCGGTTGAATTGGCTCATAGCCTTGATCAACACCTATTTGCATTAAAAAGCCGTATACAAAATACGCACTTGCCAACAGTAAAAATATCGCAGTTACCAATACCAAGAATTGATTTTTAGCAAACGCAACCCATATAGGAGTAGTAGGCGTTTTCGGCGCCACTTCTATACCGTTTACTTTCGCCACTTTTCGCAAAACATTGTTTACCAAAACCAACATAACAACTAAAATCGCCATAACAAGAGCTAGAGCACCTAAAATTATATTATTAGATATTCCACTTTGATCAGAAGACCCGGCGACAGCAGCGCCTGGAACAGGAGCCGGAGCAACAGCTTTCTCTTCAGAAGTATAAGCAATGATGTCATCAATATCACCTTCCGATAGCGTAGGAAAGGCAGTCATAGCGACCTTATTATTCTCCTCATAGACCTTTACAGCAGCTGCATCTCCTGATTTTATCAGTTCAGCGCTGTTATGAATCCACTTGTAAAGCCATGGCATATCATGTTTATTAGCAATACCTCTAAGCATTGGACCCGTCGCTTTAGCATCAAGCTTATGACATGCGGCACAATTTGCATTAAAAAGTTCTTTACCCTTAACCGGGTCACCACCTTGAGTAGCTGCTGGAGCCTCAGTTGCGGCTGCTGGAGTAGCATCTTGCGCAACAGAAGTTAAGGAAACAGCCAGCATTACAGCTAAGCTTAAAAATAGTTTCCTTGAGTTCGAATTATGGTTACCCACCTTTTTCATAAAATATAATGATTATCTACTAAAAATTGGCACAGTTTTCTCTATAAACATAGAGAGAGAAACTGATCCGTTATTTTAAACTTCGACAAAAATACGACTTAGAAACTATTCTAAAAACCTTAAAATAATCTTAATTCCAATTTATAACTATTCTAAATAATAATCATACTTCACATTCATTCATTAAACACTATTTTTGTCTAAAAACCACTACGTTATGAGAATTAAAACAATAAAACCCTTCGTTTACTACTCCTTCATACTGAGTATACTATCCACAAATTCACAAGCACAGGACCGTAATATTACAATTACTCAAGATGCGAAATTTGAACAATTATTAAATGAAAAACGAAAAACAAATGCCTCAATCTCCGTAAGTGAGCGCTACAAAATTCAAGTCTTTAGCGGTGACAGTGATAAAGCAAAAAAGATACTAAACGATTGCAAACAAGATTTTGAAGATCTTGACGGCACTATTGTATTTAACACTCCTAACTATAAAGTTTGGGTCGGTAATTTCAGAACAAGGATAGAGGCGGAACGTAATTTAATTGGAATCAGAACAAAGTACGAAAATGCTTATTTACTGAAACCGGCGAAATAAAAAACAAGGCAGGACGATTTCTTTAGCTATAATTCAGCTCTACTTTAAAACAAGAAAACCACTCTAAATAGCAAGGTTTTCTTGTTTTAAATATGTCTAGTTTACTCAACACCGTAAGCGTCTATTTAAAAACTACTGCAAAGCCTCTGGTCAATTAAGCAACAATTTGTTTAGCACGAATTTTATGTACTCTCTATCAATAATTCCGAAACCGACTTGCAAACAATCAATCAATAATTACAATTTTCCGTTAAAACCATCTTGTCCTTATTCCTACCAATTCCTCCACGTCCAAAAATCTATAGTATCCAACTACTAAACAGAACCAACTGCAAAATACTTTACAAAACTGGCTAGCTTAAAAAATCTCCTTAAGATCAAAATAATTTTTCTATCTAAACGTATTTTATCAACGACTATTCTTCCCCTTCCCTTATACCCCTTCCACAACTCGGTATCAAAAGAAAATATGTAATTCGTGCGTTTATTAGTCAAAAAAATTGGAACACCTAAAACCCTGTCAAGAAGTACCGTAACGAACAATTCGATCAATCGGCGTAAACAGCATTCCTAACAACACAAAGGAGCTCCTTATTGCGGAAAATCAATTGTATTACCAATTACATCATTAACGAAATAATAGCGCACCATTACCTCCGTTTTGAAACAATATCTCACCGTTGAATATCATGATGACTTTCTATGACTACTCAGCCGTCACTAAAACCAAAGAGTTTAGCTTCGACTTTTCTTATATGGCTATTCCAAAAACAATTCCACTCCTGAAATTTAGTTTTGGTATAATCATCAAAATCTAAAACCCTCAAATAACTAAGGTTCATCTAGTTTAAATAAACTCCTTTTCCACTCACAAACAAAACTGCTGTTACACCAAATGCTATATTTGAATTCCATAAAAAGGCTATACTCTCGATTTCATTAGACTTTTTCTATTAACGAATACAGTTTTCGACTTCTAAAATTAGTCGGTAATCATGTTTTGCAGTAACATCAACGCCTACGCCTAAAATTGTAGAAGTATAAGTCCAGACAATTTAATACTTACCTTCTTTTCCTTCAATTATATATCAAACCACAGTTGTGCATCCTGTCTATTTATCTTATGAAGCTCACTCAGCAACAAACAATTAATTAACTCGAATTGATATTAACTTCTTAACCTCTTTTTTTTCAACCTATCCTAAAAAAACTACCCAATTATTCCACAAAAGAGCCCTTAGAACTAGTAGTGGATTTTTGAACAATTCCAACATCATAATTGCATTGCCTGCCATCACAATTCTATTAATATAAAAATCACTTTCAATCTACCTGTCACCTTCATTATGAAGAGACATTAAATAGTACCTAACATTTTGCAAGTTTGCCCTACAAAAAATAGACAAAATGATATAACAAGTGCTTTCATAAGTAAAATAATTTATTTCTAAAATGCAAAAAATCCCGACGAATCGGGATTTTTAAATTTATATCTAAATTAAAATACTATTTCAATTTTTTCTTGATTGCTACTTCATGGTATGCTTCAATAACATCTCTTTCTTCAATGTCATTATAACCTTTAATTTGGATACCACAATCATATCCTTTGGCTACTTCTTTCACATCGTCTTTAAAACGTTTCAAAGCACTAAGCTCACCTGCATGAACCACAACACCGTCACGAATAATTCTGATTTTCGCATTTCTGGATATTTTACCGTCCATAACCATACAACCTGCAATAGATCCTACTTTAGAGATTTTAAATATCTCTCTAATTTCAGCAGTACCAAGAATCTCTTCTTTCATCTCAGGAGCTAACATTCCCTCCATTGCATCTTTCAAGTCATCGATTGCTGCATAGATAATAGAATAGTAACGGATGTCTATTTCTTCTTTATCAGCTAACTGTCTTGCATTACCTGCAGGACGTACGTTAAATCCAATAATGATTGCATCTGAAGCAGAAGCCAACATAACGTCAGTTTCAGTAATCGCTCCAACACCTTTGTGTATAATATTAATTTGAATTTCTTCAGTAGATAATTTAGAGAATGAATCAGATAGCGCTTCAACAGAACCATCAACATCTCCCTTAAGGATCACGTTTAATTCTTTAAACTGACCTAATGCTATTCTACGTCCAATTTCATCTAATGTAATATGACGTTGCGTACGAACAGATTGTTCACGCATCAATTGAGAACGTTTAGATGCAATTTGTTTAGCTTCTTTTTCGTCTTCGAACACATTAAACTTATCCCCAGCTGTTGCTGCACCGTCAAGACCTAACACCGATACCGGCGTAGAAGGACCTGCTACAGTAACCGTATTTCCTCTTTCATCATGCATGGCTTTAATTTTACCGTGATGCTTACCAGCCAACATATAATCTCCAACTTTAAGAGTACCATGTTGAACTAATATAGTAGAAACATATCCTTTACCTTTATCTAAAAAGGCTTCAACTACTGTTCCTTGTGCTTCTTTATTAGGATTCGATTTTAAATCTAAAACTTCCGCTTCTAATAAAACCTTTTCCAATAATTCTTTTACACCTGTACCTACTTTTGCAGATATATCATGAGATTGGAATTTACCACCCCAGTCTTCCACAAGTAAATTCATACCTGCTAATTTCTCTTTAATTTTTTCAGGATTTGAATTTGGCTTATCTATCTTGTTGATAGCAAATATAATCGGCACACCCGCTGCCTGAGCATGACTTATTGCTTCTTTAGTTTGTGGCATGATATCATCATCCGCAGCAATTACAATAATCGCAATATCTGTTACTTGAGCACCACGTGCACGCATGGCGGTAAACGCCTCGTGACCCGGTGTATCTAAGAAAGCAATTTTTTGACCATTATCTAAAGTTACTCCATATGCACCAATGTGCTGGGTAATACCTCCTGACTCACCAGCGATCACATTTTCCTTACGGACATAATCCAGTAACGATGTTTTACCGTGATCGACGTGCCCCATTACAGTAACAATAGGCGCTCTGAAAACTAAATCTTCTTCTCTGTCTTCAACAACAGCGATAGAATCCTCAATATCAACAGTGATAAATTCAACTTCATAGCCAAACTCATCCGCTACAATTGTTAATGTTTCTGCATCAAGACGTTGGTTCATGGTCACCATGATTCCAAGAGACATACAAGTACCGATAACCTTAGTAATTGGCACATCCATCATAATGGCAATTTCACCAACAGTTACGAACTCAGTAACCTTAATAGTTTTACTTCCTTCGTCTAAAGCTCTTTGTTCATCATCAGATTTCTGACGGTGTGTATCCCTTTTGTCTCTTCTGTACTTAGCCGCTTTAGATTTCCCTCCTTTTTTACCTTGAAGTTTCTCTAAAGTTTCACGAATTTGGTTTTTTACTTCTTCTTCCGTAGGCTCAACTTTTGCTACAATTGCAGGTCTGTTTCCTCTTACGAATCCAGGTCTTGAACTTCTATTCGCATTAAAACCACCACCGCCAACATTTGGCGTAATCTTATTAGGATTTGGTGCACCAGGAACTCCGGGAGGTCTAGGTGTGCCGGGTTTAGGGGCAATTCTTTTTCGTTTATTTTTATTAGCCGCTCCAGCAGCACCGGCAGCGCCTGGCTTATTTGGAGTGATTTTAGGCTCTTCTTTTTTCTTTTTCGGTTTATTAAACTGAGACAAGTCAATAGTTTGCCCTGTTAATTTTGTCCCCGATAATTTCTGATATTGAGTTGCGATAGCTTCCTCAGCTGCAGCTTCCTCCGTTTTTGCGGCCGGCTTTTCTTCCGACACAACCACTTTTTTATCTTCTCTTACTGGTTCCTTCGCAGGCTCCTTTACCGATTCCTTTACAGGTTCCTTTGTTTCGACAACGGCTTTCACCTCTTTTTTGTCAGCAACAACTTTTTCATGAACCTTTTCTTTAACACCTGGTTTTTCTGTCGAAGTTTTAGCTTTAGGTGCTTCAGTTTTTTCGGCTACAACAGGAGGGACCTCAGGAGCTGGCTCCACTGGCGCTGTAACAGCAGCAGTTTTTTTAGGATTAAGATCAATTTTTCCTACTTGAACAGGTCCCGCTATAACAGCTCTCGCTTTTACAACTTCTTGCTGTTTTTTAAGGATCTCTTCGTCGTGCTTACGTTTGTCTTCGATTTCTTTCTCTCTCTCAACACGTAAAGCCTCTTTCTCTTTCCTTTTCTCTTCCCCTACTTCTTTTGAAGCCTCTTTTTTACCTCTGTCACCCGCAAATTGACCGCACAAGACATCGTATACATCATTAGAAATTTTTGTGTTTGGATTTGCTTCAATAGCAATCCCTTTATCTTTTAGATAATCCACAGCTCTTTCCAAAGAAATATTCAATTCCCTTAAAACTTTGTTTATTCTAATAATTCTCTCTTCAGACATAAAACCTTTTTATTATTACCTTTTTTGTTATTCCTCGCTTTACTTCCAACTCGATATCTACCGAGTAAGAATCAATTGTAAAGCGGCATGTTTATCGTTGAAGATTTATTGACTAACTATCAAACTCTTCTTTCAATATTCTCATTACATCTAGAATTGTTTCCTCTTCTAGGTCAGTTCTTCTTACTAAATCGTCCACCTCTTGTTTTAAGATACTTTTTGCCGTATCCAAACCAATTTTCGCAAATTCTTCAATAACCCAGCTTTCGATTTCATCTGAAAATTCAGTCAATTCGACATCATCATCTTCACCGGTAGCAATATCACCTTCTCTAATAACATCAAGCTCATACCCTGTTAATAGACCAGCTAATTTAATATTGTGACCTCCTCTTCCAATTGCTTTCGAAACTTCTTCTAATTTTAAAAACACCTCTGCTCTTTTAGTCTCTTCATTAATCTTGATTGAAGATACTTTTGCAGGACTTAGTGCTCTTGTAATATATAATTGAATGTTACTTGTGTAATTTATAACATCTATATTTTCATTTCCTAATTCACGAACAATACCATGAATACGTGATCCTTTCATTCCCACACAGGCTCCTACAGGATCAATTCTATCGTCATAAGAATCTACCGCTACTTTCGCTTTTTCACCTGGTATTCTTACCACATTTTTAACCATTATCAATCCGTCAAATACTTCAGGAATTTCTTGTTCAAACAACTTTTCCAAAAACACATCTGCTGTTCTGGACATAATGATTTGAGGCTTGTTCCCCTTTAATTCAACGCTTTCAATAATTCCACGAACATTATCTCCTTTACGGAAAAAGTCAGTTGGTATTTGTTTCTCTTTTGGCAAAATAATTTCATTCCCCTCATCATCCACTAGAATAACAACTCTAGGTCTTACATGATGCACTTCAGCAGTGTAAATCTCACCGATTATATCTTTAAATTGTTTGTAAAGATTCGTGTTATCGTGTTCGTGGATTTTAGAAATTAGATTCTGACGCAAAGCCAAAATTGCTCTTCTACCCAAATCTATCAACTTTACCTCTTCAGAAACGTCTTCACCGATTTCAAAATCAGGTTCGATCTTTCTTGCCTCTGTTAAAGTAATTTCTTCGTTTTCAAAATCTAAATCTTCGTCCGCAACAATAACTCTTCGTCTCCAAATTTCCATATCTCCTTTATCAGGATTTATAATGATATCGAAATTATCATCTGAACCGTATTTTTTCTTCAATGCATTTCTAAATACATCTTCCAAAATTGCCATAAGCGTTACACGATCAATAAGTTTATCATCTTTAAACTCTGAGAATGAATCGATTAATGCTAAATTTTCCATGCGAATCCTTTAATTAAAATGTTACTGTAACAATTGCTTCTTTTATATCTGCGTAAAGGATCTGTAATGTCTTTTCAACGGTCTCTTTTCCTTTACCTATCTTTTTAGGTTCTCTTGCTTTCCACGACAAAATTACAAAATCATCATTAGCTTCCACTAATTCCGCTTCGATATTTTCTGTATTAGTTTTCACTATCAAGGTTCTACCTACATTTTTCTTGTACTGTCGGATCTTCTTCAATGGCGAAGAAACACCCGCTGAGGCTACTTCTAAAGAATAATCCTGCTCTTCCCTGTCTAAACTGGCATCTATTGAGCGACTGATATCGATACAGTCCTGCAACACCACACCATTATCGTCATCCAAAGTTACAATAACTTTAAAAGCATCAGTGATAACAAGGTCTATTAAGAAAAGCGACGGCTTTTCTACAAGAGCTTCAGTCAACAATAAATTTATTCTTTCTTTAAATGTCATATTTTTTATAAAAAGAGGCACGCAATGCGTGCCTCATTATCTAGATTTTAATAAATAACGGTGCAAATATAGTGTTTTTTTTATAAATCGAATTGATAGAATGATGTTAAAATATTTCTAATCTTTATAGAAACGACAAAAAAACGATTTTTCCCATAATTTAACCCCTCTAATTATGAAACGAATTCTAGCTTCAACCGACTTTTCGGCAGATGCAGAAAACGCTTTAAGCGTAGCCGAACAAATTGCAAAAAGAAACAATATCGAAATAGCACTGCTTCATATGATGAAAATCCCAACCCAAATGAACAACACCATAACTGAACCGCAGGTATTCTGGAAGTGATGCTATTTAGTAAGAAACCCACTTAAACACTTCTACAACTTAAAGGAAAAGACCACCTAAAAAGAACACAAGTTATTGAAATAGTGTATTTTATAATAGCCTTTGACGGAAACTTATCCTTCAACAACAAAAACAAGATCGACTCATTAGTTGTGGGCACTCATGGAGTCTCTGCCTCCAAAGAGATATTGGCTAGCTCTAATACCTAAAAAGTAGTTCGACTATCAGGAGTTGCGGTTTTGGTAATTAAAAAAGACACTAATGAACTGAAATCGACTAATTTTATTTTCGCATCAGGTTTTTAGAAAGAAATAAAAAAAACCGTTCAAAAAAGATAATTGAGTTTAGTAAAATATTTTACGCAAAATTGAACTTAGTGACGATTTTCGTCACTAACAGCTTTAGATCAACTGCCCTTCAGAAAAAATAATGACAGATTTTATAGTTGATTTTAAAATCACCAACTACTCCAGTCCTATTTACAAGGATATAAATATCGAAAAAGGAATTATTAACTTTTTCAATTCCATAAATACGGATTTCACAGGACTATGCACCCACGGAAAACGGGCTTAGCTCATTTCTTCACAGGAAGTATCGGTGAAGACTCGGCAAACAATTCGGCACGAATAGTTCTAAGCTTTAAAATATAAAAAGGCTATTCTATTAATCCCACTACTATGATAAAGCATATTTAAAACAGAACCTAATCAGGCTACTTGTGTTATAAAATTAGTCCAAAAAAAAAGCCTCTCAAATTGAGAGGCTTTAGTTGGTCTACAAGGACTCGAACCTTGAACGACTGCACCAAAAACAGTTGTGTTACCATTACACCATAGACCATCGTTGCTGCTAAGCGAGTGCAAATTTATAATAAAATTCAGTTTGCGCAAACTTTTTTTCACTTTTTATTGAAAAAATTTTTACTTAAAATCAATCCATGCCAAATAAATTTTGAAAATTACTAAAAACCAAGCTATTACCCCTGAAATTAGTTTGACAGAAAATTTCGCTAATGTTTCCTACCTTAAGTAAAAAAACATTTTCTTTGCAACTTAAAATATAACTAAATTTCAACACATGAATAAGGCGCCATTCAATTTCAATAAATGGAATACGATTATAGGTTGGTTTACATTCGTAATCGCATTAATAACATATACCCTTACAGTTGAACCCACAATGAGTTTTTGGGATTGTGGAGAATATATCGCCACCGCAGCAAAACTTCAAGTTGGCCACCCACCCGGAGCACCTTTATTTCAAATGATTGGCGCATTTTTCGCCATGTTTGCTTCAGATAACGAACATATTGCCTTAATGGTTAATATGACCTCTGTTGTTTCGAGTGCCTTTACTATACTATTCCTGTTTTGGTCTTCGTCGATGATTTTGAGAAAATTAATTTCGAGAATAGCTGAACCAAATCAAAAAGAGAATGAGGCTGTTCAATTGAGTACAAGCAACGCTATTGTAATTCTGGGCAGTTCCTTTGTTGGTGCTTTAGCTTTTACCTACTCTGATAGCTTTTGGTTCAATGCCGTAGAGGCAGAAGTTTATGCTATGGCCTCTTTATTTATTTCCTTGCTTTTTTGGCTGGGTTTACGCTGGGAACAAGACATGGACTCACCGAGGGGAAATCGATGGTTACTAATTATTTCACTGGTTATCGGACTGTCATTTGGAGTTCACTTTATGGCTCTTTTAACGATTCCTTCAATCGGGCTGTTGTACTTTTTTAAGCATTACAAAACAGTTACCGTCAAAAATTTCATCATTGCCAATGTCGTTGTTGTTTCGATATTATTGTTTATTTTCAAATTACTACTACCATTAACTATGTCTTTCTTTGCCGGAACAGAGGTTTTCACTGTTAATGACTTAGGAATGCCTTTTGACTCTGGAACCATTCTGGTTACTATACTTCTTTCTGCTGCCTTTTATTTTGGTTTAAAATATACTAACAACAAAGGTCTTGTAACGTTCAACACATTAATCCTTTGTGTTCTATTCGTTTTAATTGGGTTTTCGACCTGGACAATGTTGCCTGTTCGTGCCAATGCCAATGTAAATATCAACGAAAATAAACCTTCAGATGCACGCGAAGTTCTAGCTTACTATAATAGAGAACAATATGGCTCTAACCCTCTATTTTACGGCCCTCAGTATACTGAAGTTTTTGCCGGTTTAGACAAAGACAAACCGTATCTTGACAAAGCTCCCAACTACGAAAGAAACTATAAAACCGGAAAATATGAGATTGTAAATAATTTCAAAAATGCCGTGCAAAATAGCGATGACAATCATAAAACTATTTTACCCCGTATGTGGAGTACAGACCATATAGCCAATTACATGAACTTCACGAATGCTCCGGATTTTCAACTAAATCCTGCCTATCCTTATGAAGAGGATTTAGCCAAATACGGAATTGACGCCAGTAAATTATCCGAAGAAGACTATAGCAGGGCTATTGGACAGTTAAAGAGCGAAATTCGAAAAACGGTAGCTGAATTTAGAACTGCCTACGCTCAAAAACAAATCGACAATGATGGTTATGTAAAGTTCCTGAAAAGTTACGGTGATTATTTAATCATAGATAAACCAACGACGGTCGATAACTTAAGTTTTATGTTCGAATACCAGTTTGGCTACATGTACGTGAGGTACTTGATGTGGAACTTTGTCGGACGTCAAAATGACGTACAGGGAAGATACGACAGTCAAGACGGAAACTGGCTTAGCGGAATAAAATTCATGGATGAATTGCATTTGGGTTCGCAAGACAATTTACCAGAAGATGTACTAAAAAATAAGGGACGCAATACCTATTATTTCCTTCCATTCCTTCTGGGACTTATAGGATTGATGTATCATGCCAATAAAGACCGAAAAAGTTTTTATGTGCTGTCGACTTTGTTCTTATTCACCGGTATTGCGTTGAAAATTTATCTGAATGAAAGACCTTTTGAACCGAGAGAGCGAGATTATGCTTTAGTGGGTTCTTTTTATGTTTTTGCCATATGGATTGGGTTTGGAGTATATGCACTGTACGAAAGTGCTCAAAAATATTTAGCACCAAAAATAGCAGGACCCATAATTATTGCGACGAGCATATTAGTCGCTCCGGTACTTATGGCATCTCAAAACTGGGACGACCATGACCGTTCCGGGAAGTATACCGCAACAGCAATGGCAAAAGCATACCTTAACTCCTGTGCCCCTAATGCCATTCTATTCACAATAGGCGACAACGATACGTTCCCACTATGGTATGCACAAGAAATAGAACACGTAAGGACTGACGTTAAAATTGTAAATACGAGTCTTTTTATGACTGATTGGTATATCGACCAGATGAAAACAAAAACATATGAAGCGGATCCACTGCCGATCTCTTTTACCCACGATCAATATGTGGGAGACAAATTAGATTATGTAGTGCATATTCCCAAAACAGAAAGCAGATGGGAAATAAAAGATTTTATGGACTTCATTAAAAATCCAAAATCTACGGTTGGCATGCAGAACGGACAGACCATTCATTTTTATCCAACCAATAAAGTCAGAATCCCTGTTGACAAGAATGCCATTATAAAAAACAAAGTAGTTTCGCCTCAATACTATGATTCTATTGTACCCTATATAGATATCGACATCAAAGGAAACGCCTTGTATAAAAACAGGCTAATGATGCTGGACCTAGTAGCCAACAACAACTGGAAAAGACCCATATTCTTTAGCCCTGGTGCTTTTGATGACGAAGACTACCTTTGGATGAAAGACTACCTACAACTTGACGGAATGGTCTATAAATTAGTCCCCGTAAAAACTGCAATCCCTAAAGATGGTAGCCCACTAGACATGGGACAAATTGATTCTGAAAAAATGTACACCAATGTCATGAAATGGGACTGGGGCAATAGTGACAGCGACAAAATATACCATGACATTGAAACCAGACGTGAGAGCATAACGTACAGAACAAATCTTGCCCGATTAATGGATCAATTGATTGCCGAAAGAAAGTTTGAGAAGGCAAAAACGATTATTAATTTAGCTGTGACAAAAATGCCATTGGATAAATTTGGTTATTACTCTTTAGTGGAACCTTTTACAAAAGGATACTACCAAGTGGGAGAAAAAGCCAAAGCACAAAAACTCTTGGAGCAATTGATGGCAAAATACAAAGACAATCTTAATTACTACAGCCATTTAAAGTCTTCAGAACAATCGAGTTTAGCTGTTGATATTATCACAGACCTTGAACGCTACAGAAGCTTACTGCAAGTGATGAAAGAAAACGGGGATTTGAACTTCTATGCTAAGAACAGAACTGTATTTAATACCTATATTCAAATGTTCGAACGATTCGGAAGAGAAAAAGAATAAAGAAGCACCCTAAATATCTTTTAAAAAATGCAGCAAAATTTATATTTTTTGCTGCATTTTTTTTTAATTTTATAGAAACAACTAACAAAATGAGCTTTTACTGGATTAAAACACATTCACTAATAAAGAAGCTTTTCTCTCGATATGTATGGGACTTCCCAAATACGAAAAATAAAGTGTACCTGACATTTGACGATGGGCCTACTCCTGAAATTACAGAATGGGTTTTGGAACAGTTAGACCTGCACAACGCCAAAGCCACTTTTTTTTGCATTGGGAAAAATATAGAAGCATATCCTTCCATTTTTGAAAAATTAATACAGAAGAAGCATTCGATAGGAAATCACACTTTCAATCACTTAAACGGCTGGGAAACCACAACCGATGACTACAACGCTAATGTTTCGCTTTGCGAGAATTCGATTAAAAAGCATAAAAATGAAGGCGGTAATTCAGACTCTAGAATCTTCCGTCCTCCTTATGGGAAAATTAAACCCACGCAAGCAAAAAATTTAAAGAATCTAGGATACGAAATCATAATGTGGGATGTTCTAAGTGCTGATTTTGATCAAACAATCACAAAAGAAAGATGTTTGAAAAATGTGGTTTCAAATATAAAACCTGGAAGTATAATTGTATTTCACGACAGCGTGAAAGCATTCAAAAATCTAGAATACGCACTACCAAAGGCCTTGGATTATTTAGATAAAAACGGATTCCAATGTGAAGCTATTTAACAACAGAGTAGAGTTAAAAGTATTACAATTGCTCTTGTACTATACCGATAAGAGTATTGGCATCCAACTCACCAGACTGTCTCCAAATCATTTGACCTCCTTTATAAATCATTAAGGTAGGAAGCCCTTTAATTCTTAAAGCATCAGCTAATTCTTGATTTTTATCCACATCAATCTTAATGACCTTTGCTTTGTCCCCAAGTGCAGCTGCCACATCTCTAATTACAGGATGCATAGTAACAGATGACTCATTCCAATCTGTGTAAAAATCTATCAACACAGGCACTTGTGCACTTATAAGTTCTCCAAATTTTGACATAAAACCATCGAATTTAATTTTTAAATCTACTAGAAAAAACAGACATTAATCTACAAATGTACTATTTTTAACTAATCATGCTACATTCTTGCCTTTTTTTAGTTCAATGACTGTGATCTCAGGCATAATTCCAACTCGACCAGGGTATGCATGAAAACCAAATCCCCTATTTACATAAACATATCTTCCTAAATTTTCGTATAAACCAGCCCATTGCGCATAAACATACTGAGCTAAACTCCACTTAAAATAACCAGGGATTTCAATTCCAAATTGCATCCCATGAGTATGGCCTGACAATGTCAAGTGAAAATTCTTTTCATGGCTTTTGATTTCATAATCCCAGTGACTTGGATCGTGGCTCATCAAAATTTTAAAATCCTCTTGACGAACTCCTTCTGAAGCTTTGTTGATGTCCCCTGCTTTTTTGAAATTTTGCCCCCAATTCTCCACTCCTATTAATGCAAATTTATCGCCTCCTTTTTCTATATAAGTATGCTCATTCAATAATAGCTTGAAATCAATTTCTCCGTAAAGGTTTTTTATGGCCTGAAAGTTATCTTTTTTATCTTGTTCTGTAGGCCAAGTGACATACTCTCCATAATCATGATTCCCAAGAACAGAATACTTCCCGTACTCGTGTTTCTTAATTCTATTGAACGTTTCTATCCAAGGATGCATTTCCTTAGCATCAGTATTAACAATATCACCGGTAAACAGAATCATATCCGAGTTTTGCTCATTTACCAAATCGATGGCATAATTAATCTTTTCTGGATTATCAAAACTACCGCTGTGAACATCTGATATTTGGGTAATAGTAAAACCGTCAAAGGCATCCGGTAAATCCGGAAAAAAGATGCGTTGTTTTATTACTTTATAATTGTACCTGCCAATGGTTATTCCATAAATCAAAGACATAAATGGAATTGCCGCTAACCCCAATCCTACCTGACTTACGAATTTTCTTCTCGAGGCAAAAAAGGTTGTATTATCATCATAATCTATAAAATATTTTATTGACCCAGCTCCAATTCTAAACACATCTTCTCCCAGTAATACAAGAGTCAACACCAATTTAGGAACATAAACTAAAAGCACTAAACCCATTGTAAAGAGCGTCTGCTTCGTTTGCCCCACAGAACTGTCAAATTGCATAAAGGAATAAACAATAAATATAAAAACCAACACACTGATGATCTGATAAGCGACCAAAACCCATTTTAACTTTATTAATGTTTTTAATGCTTGAAATGCATACAGTTCCACCATAATAAGGATAAAACTTAAAAACAGGATACGAAAAATCATTGTAATTATTTTTATTGGCAAAATAACAAATTAAGAAAACATTAAGTGTAGTTATTAATCAATATTTAACTAAAATCGCACCATTTTTTTGCTGTCGTGTTTTTCAAAACAGTACAAGTGTCGTCAAATAAATAGCTAACTTTATCTATTGTGAAAATTATCGCTTGTTGAAAACAGTCAGATAACACCCAAAAGCCAACCCAAACTTATTATTTCAATCATATATGACTATAGCATTTGTAGAATCACCGGATAAACTCACTCCAACTTTTAACCTATCCCCATCCCTTTTAAAGCGTTCAGCCCAAACGCAGACAAACCATTTATAACTACCCTTATGATACGTGACCACGCTTAAAACAATAATTATGTCTCCGATTTTTAGAAATATTAAATTCAGTTCCATCTTTATCTCTTAAGTTTTGTACTTTTGAAATCTTTACAAAATCACAATTATGTCAGAACAAAAACGTCTCTTTCTACTCGATGCTTATGCTTTAATTTTCCGCGGGTACTACGCTTTTATAAAAAATCCACGAATCAATTCTAAAGGAATGGACACTTCGGCCGTTATGGGATTTATGAACTCCTTGATGGATGTCATCAAAAGAGAGAAACCAGATCATCTGGCGGTTGCCTTTGATAATGGCGGGAGCCAATTGAGAAATGAAATTTTTCCTGAATATAAAGCGCACCGTGACGCCACCCCGGAGGCTATTAAAATAGCCGTTCCATACATACAAGAATTATTGCGTGCCATGCACATCCCAATCATAGAAGTGAAAGGGTACGAGGCTGACGACCTGATAGGGACGATTGCAAAACAGGCCGAAAAAGAAAATTACAAAGTCTTTATGGTTACTCCTGACAAAGATTTTGCGCAATTGGTATCTGAAAATATTTTTATGTATAAACCTGCCCGAATGGGTAATGGTATCGAAATTTGGGGAGTTCCTGAAGTGCTGGCAAAATTCGAAATAGAGAGACCGGAACAAGTGATTGACTTTCTGGGTATGATGGGCGACGCGGCTGACAACATTCCGGGATTGCCTGGTGTGGGCGAGGTTACCGCCAAGAAATTCCTAAAAGAATACGGATCGATGGAAAACCTTTTAGCAAATACAGACAAGCTAAAGGGAAAGATGAAAGAAAACATCGAAGCCAACAAAGAGAAAGGTATTTTATCAAAAACTTTGGCAACCATACTCTTGGATTGCCCTGTTGTTTTTAATGAAACTGATTATGAGTTGTCAACTCCGGATATCGAAAAAACAGATGCTCTTTTTAATGAGTTAGAATTTAGAAGAATGGCAGAACAGTTTGACTCCATATTTAAAAAAGGAGGGACCGCAACTGCAAGCAAGGCATCTGATAATAGCGACTCACCAAAAAAGGCACAACAAAAAAGCGAAGAACAGTTTGATCTTTTTGGAAGTGGAATTTCAGATGAGTCTTCTGAAGAGACCCCCCATAAATATTACAATACATTAGAAGATACTGAACATTCCTATCAGATAATTCAAGGAGATTTAGGACTAAAATTATTATTACAAAATTTATTAAAACAAACTTCTGTTTGTTTCGACACAGAGACTACTGGATTAGATGCCTTGCATGCTGAATTAGTGGGGATTTCTTTTTCCTACGAAAAAGGCAAAGGATTTTATGTGCCGTTTCCAGAAAATCAGGCTGAAGCCAAAGCGCTCGCTGAAAAGTTTATGCCTTTTTTCGAAAATGAGAAAATTGAGAAAATTGGACAAAATTTGAAATATGATTTAAAAATACTTTCCAACTATGACATTACTGTAGAAGGAAAATTATTCGACACCATGATTGCCCATTATCTGATTAATCCAGATATGCGACATAATATGGATATCCTGGCCGAAACTTATTTAAAATATTCCCCGAAATCCATCGAGACACTGATTGGCAAAAAAGGCAAGAACCAGAAATCGATGCGCGATGTTGATTTAGAGGAAGTCAAAGAATACGCAGCAGAAGATGCCGATGTCACCTTTCAGTTAAAGCAACTGTTTTCTGCCGAATTGGAAAAAACCGAGACAAAGAAACTTTTTGAAGAGATTGAAATTCCCTTGGTAAAAGTCTTGGCAGACATGGAAAAAGAAGGCATCAGGTTGGACACTGATTTCCTAAAGTCGTTATCACACGATTTAGACAATGATATTAAAAGACATGAAGCCGCTATTTACGAAGTAGCAGGAGAAAATTTTAATTTAGCTTCACCGAAGCAACTCGGCGATGTTCTATTTGACAAATTGAAAATTGGCGGAGCCAAACAAAAGAAAACAAAAACAGGGCAATATGCCACGGGCGAAGAAGTATTAAGTTACTTGGCTGATGAACATCAAATTGTAAAGGACATTCTTGACTGGCGCCAATTAGTAAAACTAAAAAACACTTACGTTGACGCGCTGCCCAATCAAGTGGACCCTGTGACCTTAAGAGTACATACTGATTATATGCAAACCGTGGCTGCGACGGGTCGTTTGAGTTCCAATAATCCAAATTTACAGAACATCCCAATTCGTACGGAACGAGGGAGACAAATAAGAAAAGCATTTGTGGCAAGAGACCAGAACTACACTTTAGTGTCTGCCGATTACTCTCAAATAGAACTGCGCATCATTGCTGCATTGAGCGGTGAGGAAAACATGATAAAAGCCTTTTTGAACAACGAAGATATTCATAAATCTACCGCTTCAAAAGTGTTTGATGTTTCTCTGGAAGAAGTTACCAGAGAACAACGTAGCCATGCCAAAACGGTAAACTTTGGAATCATATACGGTGTTTCCGCATTTGGACTAAGCAATCAAACGGATTTATCCCGTTCTGAAAGTGCTGCTTTAATTGAAGCTTATTACAAAACCTATCCAAGATTGAAATCATACATTTCAGAGCAGGTTGATTTTGCGCGTGAAAACGGCTATGTACAAACTGTTTTGGGAAGACGTCGTTATTTAAAAGACATTAATTCCCAAAATGCCATGGTACGTGGCGGAGCAGAACGGAACGCGGTTAACGCGCCGATTCAGGGAAGTGCCGCCGACATCATCAAAATTGCGATGATTAACATCCACAAAAAACTGATATCAGAAAACTATAAAAGCAAAATGCTGCTTCAGGTACATGATGAGCTTGTGTTTGACATTCACAATTCAGAACTGGAACAAATGAAGGAGATGATCAAATACGAAATGGAAAATGCGTTCAAACTAGATGTACCTCTAACTGTTGAGCTAGGCATGGGTAAAGATTGGCTCGAAGCACACTAGGAAGTATTTCCCGATTAGTAGTAATAATTAGCCCCATAATTATCTCATTTAGGTTTTTGACTTTACATCGCCGAAAATCAATCCATGCTTCACTATTTTACACTAGCTACAAAAACTAGAAAATCGTGGAAATAATTAGGCGCTACAGGAACTCCTAAAAAAAGAAGTCTAGAAAATAAAAAAAATCCATTTACAATTTAAAATTGCAAATGGATTTTTTTATGCTGTATCTACCCCGATAGTGATCACCCTTTTCTTGTGGACCCTCTTTCCTTTAATTTTGTTTTAATAACAACTGTTTGATAAGGAAGGTTTTCTTCTTTAGATTCTAATCTATCAATAAGTAATTTAGCTGACACTTCGCCTATTTCAACACCATGCTGACTTATAGTAGTTAAACTAGGAGTCAATCTTCTTGAAGCGAGAACCCCATCGGCAAATCCAATTACCGAAAGCTCTTCAGGAATTTTATATCCTTTTGATATTCCTATTTTTAAAGCTGCAACGGAGTCGTTTTCATCCAAAGCAAAAACACCGTCAATGGTGTTATTATCAAATATCGCTTCAATTTTACTATTCAAATCTTCTTCAGAGTCCGTACGAAGAATTATATCTTCATTTATTGGAATGTTATTGTCATTTAAAGCTTTTAAATAACCTTCCACTCTTAATTTACCAACACTCAAATTATCTACGGAAGACAACAAAGCAATATTTGTACATCCCAAATCGATTAACCGCTGCGTAGAATTTAAGGCAGAATCAAAATCATCAACAATTACCTTATCGCACTCAATACCATCTGCAGTCCTATCAAACATGACTATAGGAGTGCCATCATTAATAATCGCCGAAAAATGACTGTATTCAACTAATTTTTGCGCTTCTTCAGACACTGATAAGATAAACCCATCTATAGTACCATTACTCAACATTTCTAAAGTATGCGCTTCCTTGTCCATAGATTCATTTGAAATACACATAATAACGTTGTACCCTTTTTCATCCGCTACTTTTTCGATACCGCTAAAAACTTTGGCAAAAAAAGAATTCAGAATATTCGGTATAATAACGCCTATCGTTTTTGTCTTTCTGTTTTTAAGGTTTAAACCTATGACGTTTGGCTTATAGTTTTTAAGCTTTGCATATTCCTTAATTTTAATTTTCGTCTGATCACTAATTTCAGGACTATCATTAAGTGCTTTTGAAACTGTAGAAACAGAAACGTTAAGTTCTTTTGCTATTTGTTTAAGAGTTGCTTTGACTTTCATAATTTAGGTATGTGTTGACTTTATTAACAATTTATTAGACATCCATCTTACTCTGCTAAATGTATGGTTTTCTTTGATTGCAAATAGCCATTTTTACGATAATGGCTTTTTATTGCTATTTCGCAATATAAAAAATTTATTTTGATAACAAAAGTAATATAAAAATAGAAAGTCGCCACAATGTATAATTGTAAAAGATAACTAATCCGCGGCACATCAAATATCCATTTGATAATCAGGGATAAGGCGAGATAAAATTATTCTTTTAAGCTATTTGTATTTAAAATAATTAATTGTACTTTTGCATCCCCTTTAATGGGGATGGAATGTTTAATTAAAATAATATTATGGACGCATTAAGCTACAAAACAAAATCAGCAAGCAAAGCCACCGTTACAAAGGAGTGGATTGTTGTAGACGCTGATGGGCATAACTTAGGTCGTCTTGCATCAAAGGTCGCAATGATTCTTAGAGGTAAGTACAAACCAAGTTACACACCGCACGTTGACTGTGGGGATAACGTAATCGTTATCAACTCAGAAAAAATCAACCTTACAGGTAACAAAATGGACGAGAAAATCTACATGCGTCACACAGGTTACCCAGGAGGGCAAAGAACTTTAACTGCTAAAGTATTGCAATCAAAAAACCCTGCATTACTAGTAGAAAAAGCTGTAAAAGGAATGTTACCAAAAAACAAAATTGGTGCTGAACTTTTTAGAAATTTAAATGTTGTTGTAGGTTCAGAGCACAAACAAGGTGCACAAAAACCGAAAACAGTTAACCTAAACGATCTTAAGTAATGGGAGTTATTCACAAAATCGGTAGAAGAAAAACCGCTGTTGCACGTGTTTATGTTTCGGAAGGAACAGGAGTAATCACTGTAAACAAAAAAGAATTCGCAACTTACTTCCCAACGGCTACTTTACAGTACAAAGTAATGCAACCAATGTCTATGACAGAAAATGCAACTAACTTTGATGTAAAAGTAAATGTTTACGGAGGTGGTTCAACTGGACAAGCAGAAGCTGTAAGAATGGCCTTAGCACGCGTTATGTGTGAAGTAAATCCTGAATACAGACTAATCTTGAAACCAGAAGGTTTATTGACAAGAGATCCAAGAATGGTTGAACGTAAGAAATTCGGTCAGAAGAAAGCTCGTAAGAAATTTCAATTCTCGAAACGTTAATATTGCCTGTCTTGAATATATGTATTCAAGACTAATTGAGTTTATTATTGAATTTAAAACAATGTTGTTGTTGTCCCGTTGAGGCGGGAAATTAGTTTAGCATCTAAATGTACATAGCCGAGCAATCGCCATTTATACATTGCTAATCAACAGAACGTAAACTAGTACAAAAAATGTCAAACAAAGTAGAAGTAAAAGAATTACTAGAAGCAGGTGTCCACTTCGGTCACATGACTAGAAAATGGGATCCAAACATGGCTCCTTACATTTATATGGAACGTAATGGTATTCACATTATCAATCTATATAAAACTGCAGCAAAAATCGAAGAGGCTAATGAAGCCTTGAAGAAAATCGCTGCATCAGGTAGAAAAATACTATTCGTAGCTACCAAAAAGCAAGCAAAAGACATCGTTGCTGAAAAAGCAAAAGCTGCAAACATGCCTTACATTACTGAAAGATGGCCTGGTGGAATGCTAACTAACTTCGTGACTATCCGTAAAGCCGTTAAAAAAATGGCTACTATTGATAAAATGAAGAAAGATGGCACATTCATGACCCTTTCTAAAAAAGAGCGTTTACAAGTTGATCGTCAGCGTGCTAAATTAGAGAAAAATTTAGGTTCAATTTCTGATATGTCAAGATTACCAGCTGCATTATTTGTAGTGGATATCAAAGCTGAACACATCGCAATAAAAGAAGCTCAAAAATTAAACATTCCAGTTTTTGCAATGGTTGATACTAACTCTGATCCTCGTGAAGTAGAGTTTGTAATTCCATCAAATGATGATGCTTCTAAATCAATCGATAAAATTTTAACTTTAGTAACAGCTGCAATTGTTGAAGGACTTTCTGATAGAGGTTCTGACAAAGAAACTGATGCAACTGAAAAAGTAGCTCCAGTAACAGCTGAAAAAGCGGCTCCAGTAGCGACTGAAACAGCAGCTCCAGCAGCAACTGAAACAGCAGCTCCGGCTGCCGATACAGCGGCTCCAGCAACTGAAGAATAAAACAATATTTAAATTCCAAATTTTAAATTCCAAATTCCCGAAAAAAAATTAGAAACAATAAGTTGATAATTTAATAAAATTGGGATTTGGAATTTAGGAATTGGAATTTTTACTTTTAACCTTATAAACAAACACAACATGGCAACAATAACTGCTGCAGACGTAAATAAATTAAGAACAGCTACAGGTGCTGGAATGATGGATTGTAAAAAAGCATTAGTAGAAGCTGATGGTGATTTCGATTTAGCGATTGAAAACCTACGTAAAAAAGGACAAAAAGTAGCTGCAAACCGTTCAGATAGAGAATCTACTGAAGGTGCTGCAATTGCTGTTGTAAATGCTGACAAAACTGCTGGTGTTGTTATCACATTAAACTGTGAGACTGACTTCGTAGGTATGAATGAAAGCTTTGTGAAAATGGCAACTGAAATGGCTAATCAAGCATTGAATTTTGATACTAAAGAAGCATTTTTAGCTTCAGATTTCAACGGAATCACTATTGCCGATAAATTGATCGAGCAAACTGGAGTTATCGGTGAAAAATTAGAAATCAGAACTTTCGAAAAATTAGAAGGTGCTTTTGTAGGGTCTTACATCCACTCTGGAAACAAGATCGCTACTTTAGTTGCATTGTCTAAAAATGTAGAAGGTGCTGAAGAGGTAGCTAGAAACGTATCTATGCAAGCTGCAGCTATGTCTCCAATTGCTTTAAACGAAGCTGGAGTTGATGCTGCAACTATCGAAAAAGAAATCGAAATCGCAAAAGACCTTTTGCGTCAAGAAGGTAAACCAGAAGCAATGTTAGACAATATCGCTAAAGGTAAACTGGCTCGTTTCTTTAAAGATAACACCTTGGTAAACCAAGATTATATTAAAGACAACAAATTGAGCGTTGCTAACTACGTAAAATCTTTAGATAAAGATCTTATCGTTACAGGTTTCAAAAGAGCTGCTTTAGGATAATCCTAAACCAACTTATTATATATAAAAAGAGCGATTTGAAATTCAAATCGCTCTTTTTATTAAACTGAATACCGTTCTATTATTTTTTATTCTCCGCTTTAAAGGAATCGAAACCTCTTGCTCTCATCAAAGCATCACTCTTGGGGTCACGTCCCCTAAAACTTCTGTAAGCATCTTCTTGATCCGTAGTATTTCCCACGCTAAAAACGCTTTCGTAAAGCCTCTTCGCAACTTCCTTGTCATAAGGTCCGTTTCCTTCGGTAAAAGCCTCGTACGCATCCGTGCTAATCACATCAGCCCATAAATAGCTGTAATACCCTGCAGCATACCCATCGCTTGAAAAAATATGTCCGAATTGCGGAATCCTATGACGCATTACGATTTCTTCAGGCATATTAAGTTTATTTAATGTTTCACGCTCAAATGCTGTCGGGTCAATTAAGGTATCACCGGCCAAATGAAGTTTCATATCTATCAATGAGCTTGCGATTGTTTCTACCGTTGAAAATCCCTCATTAAAAGTAGATGCTTTGTCGATACGCTCCACCAACGCCATCGGAATTGGCTCATTGGTTTTATAATGCAATGCAAACTTGTTTAACACTTCTGGAGTTTCAAGCCAGCGCTCCAAAATTTGAGACGGAAATTCCACATAATCCCTTGCAACTGCAGTTCCGGCTAGAGTTGGGTAAGTGACATTTGAACACAGTCCATGAAGCGCATGGCCAAATTCGTGAAACAATGTCGTAGCATCAGTCCACGAAATCAAAACGGGCGCATTGTCTGCTCCCTTAATAAAATTACTGTTATTGGAGACGATTGTCAAGACCTCACCATCCATCCTTTGTTGGTTTCTATAGGCGTTCATCCAGGCACCAGAACGTTTCCCTTTGCGGGCATACGGGTCAAAATACCAAAGACCTACTAATTTCCCCGTCGTTTTATTTGAAACTTCCCAAACTCTTACGTCAGCATGGTATACAGGAACATTTGTAATCTGCTTGAATTGCAAATCAAACAGCTCACCAGCAACCCAAAACATGCCTTCTCTGAGGTTTTCCAATTGCAGGTATTCCTTGACCACATTCTGGTCCAGATCGTATTTTTCTTTTCGTACTTTCTCCGAATAATAACGATAATCCCAAGGAGAAATTTTAAAATTTCCTCCCTCAGCATCTACAATTTTCTGCATGGCTGCAACATCTTTATGCACTTGCGCAACCGCAGGCTCCCATACTGACATCATCAACTCCATTGTGCGCTCGGGTGTTTTAGCCATTTTATTGCTCAGGTTCCAGTGTGCGAAAGTAGGGAAACCAAGTAATTTTGCTTTTTTTGCCCTTAGCTGCAAAATCTGCACAAGGGTGGCTTTGTTGTCAAATTCATTTTCATTGTCACCCCTTTTGACATACATGCTCCAAACTTTGGCCCTTAGTTCCCTGTCATTGCTAAAAGTCAGAAACGGTTCCACAAATGAACGCGTATTGCCTATCACTCCGAGTACATTCAAATTCCTCTCTTTGGCCTGAGCCATCGCTGCTTTCCTCAAGCCTTCCGGCAAACCGTCAAAATCACCTTGATTGCTTAAAGCCACGTATTCATTGTTTTCCTCGGCCAATAAATTCTGACTGAACGTAGAAAAATAGCTTGCTAATTCACCATTGATTTCAGCCACTTTCTCCTTTGCTTCAGGATTTAAATTCGCTCCTTCCTTGACAAAATTAGTATAGTTCAACCAAATTAACCGCTGTTGCTCTTTGGTCAACTTCCCTTTATCGCGACCGTTGTAAAGGCTTTCAATTCTTTTGAATAATTTCTTGTTTTGATAAATCCTACTCGACAAAAAAGCCAATATCGGCCCCATTTCCCTTTCGATAGGTTCAAATTCAGGACTGTTTAGATTCGAAGAATAAATCCCGTATACCGTCATAACGCGCTTAAAATCCTTACCGGCGCGTTCCATTTGAGCAATCGTGTTTTCAAAAGTGGGCGCCTTCGGATTGTTGGCGATCGCCTCAATCTCGCTTAAACGTTCCTTGATGACTACATCAAAAGCAGGTTTGATTTGGGAAATATTGTATTCATTAAAAGCAGGAACCCCGCCGTATGGGCCTGTCCATTTTTTGAGCAATGGGTTGTCCGGATTCTCCTGCGCATTAACACTTAACATTGTTGATCCGATCATTAGAGCAGTTATTATTTTTTTCATATTAACATATTATAGCACTTGTTTTTTCAGCTGCTAAATCTACTTAAAAAATTTAAGCAACAACAGAATTTAACAAAATACTGCTTGGTTCTACTATCTTTGAAAATACAAAACAATTTACAATGGACAATCCAATTAGATGCGGCTGGTGCTTGTCCAGCGACTTATACAAAGAATACCACGACCAGGAATGGGGAACTCCCGTTTATGATGATGCCACTTTGTTTGAATTCCTTATTCTGGAAACATTCCAAGCCGGGCTCAGCTGGATTACGATCCTTAACAAAAGGGAGAATTTCAGGAAAGCATTCGACAATTTCGACTATAAAAAAATAGCCCTTTATTCAGAAGACAAGGTCCAAGCCCTTTTATTGGACGCAGGAATCATTCGCAACAAACTCAAAGTACGTTCTGCAGTTTCAAACGCGCAGGCTTTTATGATGATACAGGAAGAATTTGGCAGTTTTTCAAAATACATTTGGAATTTTACTGATGGGAAACCAATTATCAACAACCCAAAAACACTAAAAGAGGTTCCCGCCACCACTCCACTTTCGGACGAGATCAGCAAAGACTTAAAAAAACGCGGTTTCAAATTTGTGGGATCCACTGTTATCTATGCGCATATGCAGGCAACAGGAATGGTGAATGACCATATTGCCGATTGTTGGAAAAAATAGAACTATTGCTGTTTTAAAATCTTTATGAAAGCATCACGGTCAATTTCTCTACAACCCAAACTTTCTAAATGAGGATTATAGACTTGACAATCAACCAAGCTATAATTTTCTTTTTTTAATTGGTTTACCAAAGCAATAAAAGCCACTTTGGAAGCATTTGACACCTTAGAAAACATACTTTCCCCACAGAAAACAAGACCTAAATCGATACCGTATAATCCTCCGACTAATTCATCATCTTGCCAAACTTCGATTGATTTTGCAATACCTAATTCGTTGAGTTTACAATACGCCTCAATCATGTCATTTGTGATCCATGTTCCATCTTGCCCATCCCGTTTAATGTTCTGGCAATTTGAAATCACGTCTCTAAAATTTTGATTGAAAGTAACCGTGAAAATATTCCTGTTCAGTATATTTCGCATACTTTTAGAAACAACCAACTCATCCAGAAATAAAACCATTCTAGGATCAGGCGACCACCAAGTAATAGGTTCTCCGTCTTCAAACCAAGGAAAAATTCCGCTTTTATAAGCTAATTGTAGACGCTCTGGAGACAAGTCTCCTCCAAGTGCAACAATACCATGTGACTTAGTTTCAGAAACAGGAGGAAAAAACAACTCTTGAGATAAATAAAACATGGATAATCAATTAAAATATAAAACTAACTATTAAATTTGAAACAACTTATTTATTTGACTACTTTAAAAATGAAAAAATTATCAATCCTTTTCCTTTTAGTCCTGTTTATTTCACAAATGAATGGGCAAAAAATTGATAGTTTAGCAATCAATAAAAAACTATCTTATAAGAATTTTATTGTACCAACAGCTCTTTTAACTGGCGGTATCTTTCTATTAAATTCCACTCCAAATAATGCCATCCAAGAAAAGTCAAATGCCTTTTTTGGAAACGAATTTAGTTCTAAAATAGACGACTTTACCCCTTTGGTACCAATTGCTCAAATATACGCTGGACGATACATTGGATTCAAACCTAAAAACACAGTTTTCCATCAAACAGTAGATGTTGTTATTGCTAATTCATTAACGTTAGCAGTTGTACAAATTACTAAAAATCTGGTAAAAGAAGAAAGACCGGATGGATCAAATAATCTTAGTTTCCCATCAGGTCATACTGCCATTGCCTTTACCAATGCAACCTTGCTATTTCAAGAATATAAAGATTCCAATTTTTGGTACGCCAGTAGTGGGTTTATATTCGCAACAGCGACTGGTATCTTACGAATGGCTAATAACCGGCATTATTCATCGGATGTATTAGCAGGAGCAGGAATTGGATTACTTTCCGGAATTTTAGTCACTAATTACAATCCTTTTCAGACAATTAAATTTGGCAGAAAGAATAGAACCTCTGCGTTTGTTTATCCTCAATTTGGGAAAACTAACGGATTGGGAATCCTGATAAAACCTGATTTCTAAACTTTTTTAAAACAAAAAAAGCCTTGACTATATCAAGGCTTTTATTTGCTATACTCTTAATTAAAAAGGCAAATCGTCTGGTTCGTCTTCATTTAAGTTTGTTGCCGGAGCAAAAGTCTGAGCAGTAGGCATAGGTGCTGAAGGCGCTTGAGGCTCAACTCCTGCTTTCTCAATTCTCCACCCTTGGACACTATTGAAATATTTAGTTTCTCCTTGTGGGCTAACCCATTCTCTACCTCTTAAATTGATAGAAACCTTTACTGGCTCACCAACTGCATAATTGTTTAACAAGTCACATTTGTCTTGAGTAAACTCAATCATAATATGTTGAGGATATTGTTCTTCTGTTGTAACAACTAACTCTCTCTTTTTAAACGCGGCACTTATTTGTTGTTCTGGGTTAACAACTTTAATTTTTCCTGTAACTTCCATCTTCGTTATTTTAATTGTTATTTAATCTTATTTTTCTGCCAGAAGTACTTTCCATGCGGAAAGAACATCGTTTTCATCTAAGTATTTTTTTGCCTCTAAATGCAGCTTATCCTGGTCATCAGAGGTTAAAACACCTTTCACAGAAAAATTCTGTTTTACAAATATACTAACTTCTTCTGGGGTAGGCAAGGCTTCTATGTTTCCTAATTTCCCTAAATCATTTCCATCAAAAATGAGGCTTTTTTTAATACGATCCGGAATAACATCTACCCCTATTCCTAGGGTCGATAAAGGCTTAGGCACCTCAAATAAACCTTGATTTGAGCGTGAATACCAACTCCCTCCTAACCTGGAAACCAAATCAATTTTATATTGATCAATCGCCCCGTTTGCATCTAAAACGGCTTCGTTAATATGAATTCGTACTACTTCACAAAGGATTAAATTTCCGGCTCCGCCTTCGCTTCCTAATGGAATTATCTGGTTCACTTTACATTCAAATTGTACGGGCGACTCTTTAACTCGGAATGGCTTTACAACATCAGAAGGAACTGCCGTAAACCCTGCTTTTAAAAACTCATTTACACCATCGGCATATTCTGTGCTGGCAAGAGACGTTTGTTGTACCATATCAAAATTCACAACATTAATAACCACTTCTCCCGTTGCCTCACAATTAATTAAAGTGTGTTTAACCGAATTGTCGCGAACACGTCTTGCCGGAGAAAAAACGAGAATAGGTGGATTTGCACTAAAAACATTAAAAAAGCTGAAAGGCGATAAATTTGGAGTTCCATTTTTATCTACAGTGCTGGCAAAAGCAATGGGTCTAGGCCCTACAGAACCTTGAAGATATCCTTGTAACTTAGACGTTTCTATACTTTTTGGATCAATAGTAATCATACTTTTTTGTTTTCAGTTATTTAGTTCCTTGATATACAAAAGTAAGTAAATGGTTTAAGTTTTTAAAGAGAGCGTCCGCTTATTTAATCTAAAAAACATTCCCATAACCTAAAAATTTTCCTTTGTATTAAGAACTAAAATAATAGTGTTTATATTTCGTTATATTTATACCTCAAAATCTCGTTTATGCAGTTTTCTGAAAGAAAAAATACGACTCGTTGGATTATTATTTTCGCTTCATTTTTAATAATTTCACTGATACTTTGGAACACCTATACCTTTTTTCAAATATTCAAAAATGAAGAACGTTTAAAAATGAATCTTTGGGCAAAAGCTCAAAAAACACTCATTAACGCGGGTGAAAATACTGATGTTGAACTACCTCTTCAAATCTTCAGCAACAACACTTCAATACCCATTATTCTTACCGAGAATGACAGCATCATCAACACCGTTAATATCGACGATGCCATTGTAAATGAAAACGCCAGAGCTGTCGCATTTTTATCGGATTTAAAAAATGAAAATGACCCTATTGTAATTGAGTATGATCCAGGGAAATTTCAAAAATTATATTACGGCAATTCGGCACTACTGAATAAACTAAAATATTATCCCGTCGCCTTATTACTCATTATCGTATTGTTTTCTGCCTTGGTCTATTATTTTTACCGAAGCACGAAAATAGCGACTCAAAACAAACTTTGGGCAGGAATGGCAAAAGAAACAGCCCATCAAATAGGTACTCCACTTTCTTCGTTAATAGGGTGGGTCGAAATCTTGAAGTCCGAAAATATTGATGAATCAACAACGATTGAAATTGAAAAAGATATTGAGCGATTACAAACTATTACAGATCGTTTCTCAAAAATTGGCTCGGAACCCATATTAGAAAAGAAAGATATTGTAGAGGAGACCCTGCAATCCTATAACTATCTTCAATCCCGATTTTCGAAACAGATTGAATTCACATTCGAAGGTCCAAAATCACCTATCTTCGTTATGCTTAACCCCACCTTACACAGCTGGACGATTGAAAACCTGGTTAAGAATGCTATTGACGCCATGAAAGGACGAGGAAAACTGGCTTTAAAAATAGAACAGGATCATGATTACATAAAAATAAGTGTGACTGATAGCGGGAATGGAATTCAGAAAAAACAGTTCAAGAGGGTCTTTGAGCCCGGTTTCACCACTAAAAAAAGAGGCTGGGGATTAGGATTATCTTTGACAAAAAGAATTGTGGAAGAATACCACAAAGGATCTATAAAAGTGTCCCATTCTGAAATAGGAAAAGGAACCACTATGCAAATCAGCCTAAGAAAAGTGTCTTGATTTTAATGCTTGTTAAAGCCTATTTATTTTGTAAAACATCGTTTCCCTAACTACTTTGGATCTGCTTAAATATGCGTTTACAAAAGCCGTGTGCTCTTCTGTCTGACCAATAGATTCTTCCAAAGATTGTTTAATGGCTTTTATACTTGAAACATTTCTTTCATCAATAGATCCAAAATTATTCAACATTTCCTGACAACGGCGTAATTTGTTTCTTGGTCCATCTATCATGGCTTTCAATTCTTTGTCTGACGTTATAGGTTTAAACTGCTTGTTTCTATACTTAAGGAATTTGTTTAAGTCATTTACCCCCTCATTATAAAGCGACACGACGGTATTGAAATAATCAGATGTCTTCACTTGTTTGTAATATTCTATCTTACTTTTTTCATAGGTAAGCTGATTCAATATCATCGTATTTACAACTCCATTTTTTTTTATTCGTGCTGACGACCCAATTAATTGCTCCATTTCAGATGATTTATAATATTTTGAAATTTCAGCTTCAAAATCAAATCGCTTTTTTGATTTATCAACACCAGTACTTCCATTGTAAAACTCTTGATTTGAAATAGGATAATTAAGGAATTGCCACATATAATCGTACGGCATATGCGAAGCAATTATATCGCTGGGGTTAACTTTAAAATATTGATTGTCAAACGTATTGACAAACTTTCCATTATTCACATATCCCGAACCCCAGGTTGGATCGAAGACATACCAATGGTTATCAATCTTAGAAGCACTCCAGGCATGCGACATCGTGTCTACCGCCCCATTTTGCTTTGTATAGCCGCTTATAGTCTCCGTCTCAATACCCACTTTATTTGCTATTTCCTTAAATATTTTGGTATAGTCACTGCACACACCTTTTTTACTCTTGAGTATTCTTGTGCTATTATTTTCTAAGGCTTCTTTGTTATTTAACGCTACCATTTTATCTACATCATAATTGATATTTGACGCTGTCCAATAAAAAACAGCACGTATCTTCTCATCATCAGTTTGAAAATGAGCATTGATATAATCGGCAATTGCATCTGTTGAATAGGTTGATCGAATGGGTATTTGAGAAATTTGCTGATCAACTAAAGTATATTGAGTCTGCTTTTGAGCAAAACTTAAAATTGAAAAAAGCAAAGAGAGCATTAAATATATATTTTTCATTTGATCTAAGTTCCGTATAAATAAAAAGGGATTAAGTTTTCACCTATTCCCTTGTAAACGAAAACTGTACCAATTTATTTGAAAAGCTACATTTTTGCTTTAATATTTTCTGCCAATGCTTCAAATTCTGCTGTAGATAAAGATACTTTGTTTTGAAAACGCATTTCATCCATCTCATTCAATGGAATAAGATGAACATGTGCATGAGGAACTTCCAGTCCTACGACTGCCATACCTACCCTTTTGCAAGGAACTGCTTTTTCTAAGGCAATAGCCACTTTTCTTGAAAAATGCATCAGCCCTAAATAATGTGCTTCATCCATATCAAAAATCTTATCGACTTCAAATTTTGGAATACACAGAGTATGTCCTTTTGCATTTGGGTTTACATCCAAAAAAGCCAAATAATTATCGTCTTCGGCTATTTTATAACAAGGAATTTCTCCGTTTACTATTTTAGTGAATATTGAACTCATATGCTAAGTATTAAATTGTATTTGTAAACCGTATTATAATGTAGTTTCCTGAAAACAGAAATTAAACGCTTTGGTCACGGGTAATTTCTAAAATCTCGAATTTTAACACTCCGCTTGGAACCGTAATTTCAGCAACATCGCCTACCTTTTTACCAAGTAATCCTTTCCCTATAGGTGAGGTAACTGATATTTTTCCGGTTTTTAAATCCGCTTCGCTTTCAGCAACAAGCTTATAATTCATTTCCATTCCGTTAGATTGGTTCTTTATTTTCACATTAGACAAAACCAAAACCTTAGAAATATCAAGATTTGTTTCATCAATCAGTCTCGCATTAGAATGTACTTCTTCGAGTTTCGCAATTCTCATTTCAAGCATTCCTTGTGCTTCTTTTGCAGCATCATACTCCGCATTTTCAGATAAATCTCCTTTATCTCTTGCCTCAGCTATATCTGCAGATGCTTTTGGACGCATTACGCTTTTTAAATAGTCTAATTCCTCTCTCAGTTTCTTTAATCCTTCTGCCGTGTAATAAGATATTGCGCTCATAATTTCATCGTTTATGTAAATAGAAAAAATCCCATCAGGACGGGATTTCTTTCCACAAAGATACTTTTATTTTTTCTAGTGAATAATTATATGTTATTCATATATAATTCAAATGTAAATAAATTAAATTTGTTTCACTAATACTTTCAATTTATTTTAAACAATGAAAAAACACTTCATCCTACTCGCAATATTACCCTTCTTTTTTGGCTGCAGCGACAGTGGTTTTAACAATAACAACCCCTACCTTCCTAACTACACGTTTACCATAGATATCAAAATGAACTTGCCTGCTTATTCTGATCTTCAATTTCCAAGTAATGCAGTCTATTATTCAGCTGTGGGCATCAAAGGAATTTATATTTTCAATACTGGAAGTGGCTACAATGCATTTGATGCTGCATGCCCAAATCAGGCACCGAGCAGTTGTGGCATTATGACCCTGAAAGGCATTAATATAGTCTGTCCCTGTGACAATGTCGAATACAGTTTATTTACTGGTCAGGTTACAGGTCAGAGTGGATTACAATATCCTTTAAAACAGTATCGTGTGGAGGTTAATGGAAATATATTGCGAGTTTATAATTAACACAAAAGCCCGAAAGAAGAACTTTCGGGCTTTTTAAACATATAGCAGTATATTTTTTATCTAAAACTTCAATGTCAAACCAACTAAGAAGTTGATTCCCGCTTGGGGATAATACCCTGCTCCTTCAATTGTTGCTATCTGGTTTGGATCACTGTAGTTGTCATCATAAGTAAAGAAATATCCGTTTGAAACATACTTGTAATCAAAAATATTATTGACTAATCCCGTTAATAGTATGGATTTGAAAACCGACTTAGGTTTGAACTCGTAAGAAACATTCAAATCGTTGACAAAATAGGATTTCAATTTAGACCCTTCTGAATCTATATTTCCCATATATTGCTCTCCCACTATTTTGGACAAAAACGAAACCTGAAAATTGCTGACCGGTAAAAAGGTCAGTATGTTACCCGCTATGAATTCTGGTGAATAGGCGATATTGGTGTTACCCAAAGCGGTCAAGACGCCGTCTCTTTCAAAACGAAAATCTCTGTTTTTGTTACTGCTTATGGTAAAGTTTGGTCGGATGATCAAGTTATCCAATAACGCTATAGTGGCGTCAACCTCAAGACCTAGACGGTAGCTGTCCCCGCTGTTTTTCCGAATGGGGCTTCCCACGTCATCTAACTCTCCGGTTAAGATCAACTGGTCTTTGTAGGCCATGTAATAAACATTCGCATTCAACTTCACTTTTGCAGTATTATGACGCAATCCGAATTCAAAATCATTCAGTTTTTCGGGTCTTGGACTTCCGTTTTCATAGTCGGTTCTGTTAGGCTCGCGGTTCGCTCTCGCATACGAAGCATACAATTGATTGTTGCTGTTAATCTCAAAACTCAACCCAGTTTTTGGGTTGAAGAAATTAAAGTTATCATTTACCAAACCCGTTTCAGGGCTATTGGCTTTGTAATGCACATTTCTCAATTGCAAATCTCCGAAGAGGCTTAACTTGTCCGCTATCTGATAATTGGCTTTCGCAAAAACATTGCCGTCTGTTTTGGTCGCCGCATCATCATAGTAGCGATCGCCCAATTCGCTTTGCGAAGCAAAACGCGCCCAAATCACTTTTCCAAAATGGCTTCCTTCGTATTTGTTGTAACCTCCACCAAGTATGACATCCAGCTTTTCGGTTTTGTAATTGGCAGAGAACGTGGTTCCGTAAAAATCATTGTCCAACCACTTTTGGCGAACGAGGTCCGCAGTCGTTACGGCACCAACGGCAAGCAAGCCATAATCCGCCATATCGGCATCTTCCTTGTAATTTTCATAATAGCCTTTCCCTTTTGAATAGAAAAAAGCAAGATTAGTATTCCAGTGCTCTGATACTTTTTCACTCCAATGCAATTGGAAATGATCTTGTTGGTAATTATCCGTTTCGTTATCATAAAAACGCATGTTACCAGCCTCATCCGTGAATATTCCGGCCGTATTAAACGTTCTGTCGCTGATTACCGTTTCAGCATCGATACCATTCCAGGATTGGTAGGTTTTTTCTTTTCCGCCAAAGGCTAACGCTTTAATCAAGGTCGTCTTGCCCACATAAGTCCCTTGCAGGAAATACGATTTCAAGTCAGAACTTGCACGATCAATGTACCCGTCAGATTTCAACGCGGACAATCGTCCGGCCAATTCAAAATGATCATCCATCAAACCCGTACTGAATTTCACCGTATGTTTTCGGGTATTGAAACTCCCGAAAGAATTCGAAATTTCCCCGTTGCTTTCTTTGGCATAACTATCCGTAAGCATGTTCAGACTTGCGCCAAAAGCTCCGGACCCATTAGTAGAAGTACCCACGCCGCGTTGCAGCTGCACACTTTCTAGCGAGGAAGCGAAATCAGGCATGTTAACCCAATAGGTACCGTGACTTTCTGAATCGTTATAGGGAATCCCGTTGATGGTTACATTCACACGAGTAGCATCGCTACCACGGACACGAATACCGGTATAACCTACTCCATTTCCGGCATCAGAAGTAGTTACAACTGAGGGTAAGTAATTCATTAAAATAGGAATATCTTGTCCTAAGTTTCTAAACTTGACATCCTTTTTGTCTAAATTACTAAAGCTAACCGGCGTTTTTGTAGTAACTCGAATAGCAGAAACCAATACCTCATCCAATGTATTAACTGTGGTAGTGTCTTTGACTTGTGCAAAAGAGAGAAAAGAAAATAGAGAAAAGAAAACAGACAGCAAAAAAGTTAGACTTTGTGTCTTTGCGCCAGTGTGGCGAGAAAAATTAAAAATAGTATTCATCCGTAAATAAGATTACGAATAAAAGGGGGAATTATTCCTTTTGTTAAATTAATAAATGATTGTTTTCTATGACAAATAGATAGTGTGCACGCTATTTTTTTGTCATTTTTTCCCTTAGCGACATTACTCGCTCAGGTTCGTTGGGTATGATCTCAGCTCGTTATTTAGAGCACCCCTTTGAGACGCTGCAAATGTAATCTTAAAAAAAACAAAAATCAAACAAGAAATTATAATTTAATATCGTTTCCTTTAAAAGTCACTTTTTTATTAAAACCTATCACTTCTTTTTAGCTGTTTTCAAGTATGCCTTTTAATTCTAAACCTTTAAGCGGTTTATTAATATGACCACAAACAAAGGGATAAGCCATTGTTTTTTCCCTATCTTCATCAGAAATTGAACTTGTAACAATAACCACTTTCAAATTATGCGAAATTGTATTTAAATTCTCCAATACCTGAAAACCATCCATAACGGGCATATTTAAGTCTAATAAAACTACCGTTTCTGCTAACCCGTGGAAGTTCCCTTGAATAAAATCATAAGCAACATCCGATTTAACGTAACTTACTATAGAGCTATTTTCAAAATGCTTTTTAATTTCAAACTCAATTAAAAACAACATGATTTTATCGTCATCAACCAATATAAAATTTGGCTTTCCCATATTTACAGATCTATTTTAACGGTTGTACCTTTGCTTACTTCACTTTCAATTTGGATTATACCATTATAATTTTCAACAATTAGTTTAGTCAAATACAACCCTATTCCGCTCCCTGTCCTCTCATGATGAAAACGTTTAAAAGGTTTAAAAAGCTTCTCTTTTTGAAAATTAGAGTCAAACCCAATACCATTATCTTTTATTATAATTGACCTAGTTTCATTCTCTATTTTAGTGGTGACTTCAATAAATTTTGCTGTTTCAGGATTCTCCGAAGCGTACTTGACAGCATTGCTTAGTATGTTCAGCAAAACACTGTTTAAATGAATATCCGATATTAAAAAAGCAGGACACTCAGAAAAATCTGATTTTATAGCTATTTGCTTTTCATCAATAAGATATTTAATTTGCAAAATCACATTATTGAATATAGGTTCAATATTGCGTTCCTTTAAATCCTCCTTTGAAAAACTTTCCTTTTGTTTAATAATAGTTGTTAAACTATCTATTGTATTTTTCATCAATTCAACACTAGAGATGGCATTATCAATTAATACAGAATTAAACTCTGGATCGGCACCCTCGTTTTGTAAAAGGTCCAGTAACCCCTCCAAATTGGTCAAAGGGCTCCTAAGATCATGAGAAGCAATCAAAGTCATTTGTTTTAATTCATTATTGTTGTCAAATAACTTTTTATCAAGACTCCTTCTTTTTTTTAACTCTAACCTCAATTTTTGATTTTTATCAAATAAGTTTTTCACCACTTTATTTAGAATACCATTAAAAATTAATGACAGAAAAGTTATCATCAAAACTGAAATTAAAATTAAATAGGCAATGCTTTTCTTCAAATCACTCATGTGAATTGAATTGTCATGTAAAACAAACACATCCCCAAATTCTGTATCATCAAAATTAGTCAAAGCGAATGATTTTGACAGATAATCAATGCCATTCAACTTTACGGTTGATATTGAATCTGAATTTATTTTCTCTTCAATTACGCTTCTTGTAATTTTAGTTTCTGCTGGAAGCGTTGACCATTCTAAAAACAAACTGTCGTTCCCTTTCTTAAATAGCCCGAACTTCTCAATTTTATCTTTATTTAATTTTAAATTGAGTACATTTCTTTCAGCAAAAAAAAGAAAATCCATATGTGACTGCTTGGCGGTTTCCTCTAATACTTTATTAAATTCTTTTCCAACAATGACGTAACCCACCACTTTTTGAGTAGTATCGCGTACTGGTACAATTACTTTTAAACAAACATCTGAATAAGTTCCCGAATCAATATGAAAAAAGCCCGCTCCCGTCTTGAATGCTCTTTTAAATATAACCCGTTGAGCTATACTTTCTCCAAATTCATTAGGACGATGACTTCTATACCTAACAATCCCATCAACTGAAATAAAATTTAACAAATCGGGATTTACCTCCAAACCCTCTTTTTTGTAATAAGACTTTGAAATTTTTCGTAACTCCTTACGGTCATTCATTTTTAAAGCTTGCACCAAAGAATCATTTGTAGTTAACCGATCAATAAACAACCGGAGATTTATGGCTTCAGATTTTATTTTTTCTTCAAGCATCGTGTCAATATTTCTATATTCAAACGAAACCTCTTTTTGTATCGAAGTCTTCTGCAACAAGTAAACGGTTGTAAGAGATACTGCTATAAATATAATGGCAAACAAAAAAAAAGGGATAAAAATAGACTTTTTAAGTCCCCTAATCGTAAGTAATTTGTTTAATATTTGCTTCAGCTTTCCCTTCATTTGTTTTTTTAATCCTATATGTGTAACTAAACTATTGTGCTCTAAATCATTACTTGCTCTTTCTCTAATGGAAAGAGTCATTGCTTTAATTTGAAAAAATTTCATCTACAGAAAACCGCATCACACTACTTGACCATCTGCACTGCGCCAAATATACGACAATGCTTACAGTGAAAGACGCTCAAAATTAATTAAAAGACACCCAATCTGACTAAAAGTATCATTAAACACTTTTTGACTATTATCAGATCCTATTTAATCCACATCTGGATTCCGCCGACTTTGCTTCAATTGGGATGTGTTTTTTTTGTTCTTTATCCGTTTTCTAATAGCTGATTTTGGCACCCTGGTTACTTTCCTAGCTTTTTGCACAATTAATCCCTTCTTGACAAGTTCTAAAAAGCGTTTAGTGACAATATCCTTGTTCCTTAATTGGCTTCGATCTTCATCACAATTCAGGATTAGTATTGAATCTGCGGTTAATCGCGAAGACAGATTCGTTTCCAGTAATGTTTTTTCTTCCTCAGTTAACGCCTGAGAAATTTTCAAATCAAAGGACAACACCACTTTTGACGAAACTTTGTTAACATTCTGGCCGCCCGCCCCGCTACTGCGAACCGCTTTATAATTTAATTCTGATATTAGTTTTTGAATTTCCATTTATGCTTAAATTATTTCAGAAATTATTTTGGTTGATGTGCCGCTTTCAGTAAATCATTTACTGTTTTCACCGGATTGAAAGTGACTAATGGAACCTCAACAAAAACAGTTAACCAGTTCGCCATGGCACCATTCCATAAACCCGGCAATTCATAGGTCCTGATTTGTTTTCCTGCGTTGTTCCTTTCTACAATAAAACCACTGTTCTGGTCAACAAACCGAGTAAGATCGAATTTTTCGTTTTTATAATTCTTAATTCCACAAACTAAATCCACGGGATTAAAATGTGTAGATGCGGACATAATACTGAATTGGCTCTCATCATCCAAATCTACTTGCGATGATTCGACTATTTGCAATGAAATGATTCTGCTTTCGTTCCATACCCAAAAAGGCCCCCCTCCGGGTTCCCCTTCGTTTTTCACCATTCCGCATATGCGAATCGGTCGATTTAAAGCCTCCTTAATGCCCTCCAATTTATTTTCAAAAGGTAATTCATGGAAGTCAGTTTCCATTCCTACATTCAATTTTTCTTTCAAAAAACTGCTGATCTCCTCAATTTGTTCTTCTCCTATTGAATTAGAGTCAATCAGCCTCAAGTAACTAAAAACCTGCTGTTGCAATTCGACAAGCAATCCAGCCAAGGCCTTCTTGTACAGAGCAATAGTTTCATTACTATGAAGAATTACGTTGTCAATGTTTTTTATAAAGACGATATCCACTTCCAAGTCGTTCAGGTTTTCAATTAAAGCTCCATGACCGCCGGGTCTGAATAACAATTCTCCGTTTGCATCTCTAAACGGGCTATTTGAAGCGTCAACAGCGATCGTGTCCGTACTTTTATTTTGAAAAGAGTAACTAACGTTTATTGTAGTGTCCGCCTCTTTCTCAACTTTACTTTTTATTAAACTGACTATGTTTTCAAATTGATCTTGATGTTCTTCGGATACCGTAAAATGCAAATAAGAATTACCGTTCGAACTCGAATAGTAGCCACATTCATACAAATGTTCTTCAATGGGAGTCGCAATATTCGCAAGGTATTTATGGAAAGGTAAAATTCCTTTAGGTTTGCTGGCAAAATCAAAATAATCAGAAGCCAAAAGCGCTTTTATGAAATAATAGTTTTTATAATCGCGACCGAGTGAATCAAAATCACTAAATTCCTTCTTTAATTTAGCGTCAATCGTATCGAAAAATGCAAACTTATCCATCCCAACAATGAAAATCGCGAGCGCATTGTCTTTTTTTCTATTAATATAAGCATTGATACTTTCGTTCAATATATCGTATTCATTCAAGAATTCACTCAGGAATTTGAACATTCTACTTGCGGCACCGGAAGCAGGAACGAATTTCATTAATTTCAAATCAGATTTGTGTGCGTCAAAAAAAGCGGCTTTATGCAAAAAATCAGTGTCAGACAATTTTAAAATCCCGTTAAACAAAACGGCGGGTTCAATCAAAACCATTTTTGAATTGCCGTTTTTAAAAATGTCCAACTGTTTTTCAAAATTCTCCAATGGAATTCCACGCTCATAGATTTGAACAAAATCGCGGGAATATAATCCCATTTCTTGCGCTTTTGTCAAATCATCTATAATTGCAATCGCTTTTTCAAGGCGTAAATCCGTGTCACCCGAAAGAGTTATAAATGGTTTCCTATTATCTATTAATGTTTTCTTAAAAACCTCAAAAACTGATTTCCTGCCCTCGGGTTTGTCTCTCAGATCGTCTTTTTCCCATGGCACATCAATATCAGTAAGAAAGAACAAATCGTATTCATGCTTTTGGGCGGCCTCATCCAGCTGCGGATCACAATATCGATAATACACTTCCGAAAATACTTTTGTGACCATTAGATTAGTGTCGCAAAATAGATATTTATTAGCTATTGCAAGCTTTTCATTTTCTAATTTAGTCTGACCATAAGCTATTGGCAGCATATCATCAACATCGCAAATAAGCTGATTTTTATCCCATTTTTCCTGTAAATAATCCCTTGCAAATTCGGAAACCCAGGCCGTTTTATAGTATTCGGCCAATTGAATTGCCAAAGTTGTTTTGCCAGTACTTTCTGGACCAAACATTGCGATTTTTATAATTGCAGATTGCTCTTGCGTAAGATTTTCCTCCATTCTAAATAGGCGTATATAGCTAAAATTGTAAAAATTAAATATTGTAACGACAGCATCCCCAATCCGCGATAAGCATACAATGGGGTAACGATCAGATCGCCGATAATCCAAAGCGTCCAGTTCTCGATTTTTTTGTTGGCCATATACCACATGGCTGTGAAAAATATTCCCGAAGCGAAAATATCAACGTAATTATCTATGTTTATCGTATAATCAAAGAATTTATATATCCCGAAAACTACAAAAACTGTGACAAAAAACAGCAGGAACCCTATTGTTTTTTCTTTGTTATTCGTTCTTGTGATTGGCAGGTTATCAGCACCTTTAACTTTCTTGGTCCATTTGTACCATCCGTAAAAACTCATGATTGTAAAGTAGCCGTTAATCATCATGTCACCAAGATAGCCCGCGATAAAAAGCAAATAAACCGAAATTATCGTCGCTATCAATCCTGTGGGGTAAACCCAAATGTTCTCTTTTTTAGCGAACAAAACGCTCAAAATTCCGAAAACAAAAACAATGAACTCCAATACTATATGGGTGGTGGAAACATCTTTGTAGGCATTTAGAAAAAATTCTATCATTGTATGGTATTAAGTCTTAACCGGTCTATTTAACAAAAAAAATCGAGGTCATTTTCAAAAGCGGTTCCTATCACGACCAAATCAGCGCCTGCGTCATAAGCTTTTTGAATATCGGGTAAATCTACGATTCCGCCTCCAACAATTAATGGTATTTTAATATTTTGGGCTATTAATTCAATCATTTCGACAGGCACAGCAAGTCTAGCTCCGCTTCCAGCTTCCAGATAAATTAATTTACTGCCTAGCATCTCTCCCGCTTGTGCTGTCGCCAATGCCAAATCAAGATTGTTTCTATCCAAAGGTGTTGTTTTACTCACACGTTCCACGGCAGTTTCCGTTCCGCTTTCGATGAGCATATATCCTGTAGAAATCACTTCAAGTTGGGTGGCCTTTAAAACAGCTGCCGCTTTCACCTGATGTTCAATAAGATAATCTGGATTTCTACCGGAAATCAACGAAAGGAATAAAATAGCATCGGCCTCATTAGAAATCTGCGATGGATTTCCCGGGAAAAGCACCATAGGCAAATTGACTTTTTGCTTCAGGCTAGAAATTAATTCGTCAATTCTGTTTGTTACAACCTGGCTTCCGCCAATAAATATATGTGTTGCGGGGGATTGGTTGATTTTTGCAGTCAACAATTCGAGATCTTTCCAAATCACTTTGTCGGGATCGATAAGAATGGCAAGGAGTTTTTTTGCCTCCTTTTTAGATACTACGATTTGCTTATATATGTCTGTCATTTTTGGCACGCAGATAACGTGTTTTTAAGTGATTTTTTTCTGAATACTGATTACTGCTTCTCACAAGCATGAACCAAAATAAAATTTTCTATTTCTTCAAAATAAATCGTAAAATCCCTGATTATGGTGTCATAGTGAAGTTCGGCTGCGGCCACTGTATCCTCCATTTCAAAAGCACTCACTTTGATATGCTCTTTGAAACTGATTCCTTTTTCGTTTCTAATTTTAAAAATAGCTTCTTTGGCTCCCCAAATTATAGTCAACTTTTTGATGTAGCTGCTTAAATCACTTTGATTTAAATAGCTAGATTCGACATCGACAAACTTATCAGCGATACGGATTATTTTGTCCCGCTGCAATTCAACATCGATTCCAACGGTTTTGTTGCTAACGATAATAGCCGAAAAATTATGAGAATGCGTTATCGAAATGTATTTATCATCTTTTAGATGCGGTTTCCCCAATTCATCATAGTACAAATCAAAATCAGTATAACCGGCTGTTTGCAATAGTTTGCGAACACTTAAAAAACCCCGTTGATGTATTTCAGACTTCATTCCCTCAAGACGAATGCAGTTTTTCTCGTTTAGTTGTACTTCATTGTTTAATTGCTCAAAGGATTCGGTGATTTTCCAAACGAAAATTTGTGTTGTAGAACTAAAGCGTATCGTTTTGTATAAAGGCATGATATATAATTGATTTTCATAGCCCCGATGGAAACGGCATCCTTTTTATCTTGCAAATAGCTTCTGGTTACCAAAACAAGTTCCAGATAAAAAGATATAGTGAACAGCGGGATTAGCTCCTGCAAATAAAGCTAAAGGGCATTTAAATTATTATTTTACTGATTTTTAAAAGATTACACTATTAAACAATTCATAAATATAAGCGAATCCTTTTTAAATCATAAGTTATTCCGTAAATTTGCAAAAAAATACAATACAAATATACTATAAATGAGTACGACAACTATGCCTTTTGTGGCTTTCAAAGTAAAAGACATTTCTCTAGCAGCCTGGGGAAGAAAAGAAATTGAATTGGCAGAAGCTGAAATGCCAGGTTTAATGGCACTTCGTTCTGAATATAAAGACGAACAACCACTTGCTGGTTCTCGTATCGCTGGATGTCTTCACATGACAATTCAAACTGCTGTTTTAATCGAGACTTTAATCGCTCTTGGTGCTGAAGTTACTTGGTCTTCTTGCAATATTTTCTCTACTCAAGATCAAGCTGCTGCTGCTATGGCTGCTGCTGGAATTCAAGTTTACGCTTGGAAAGGGTTGAACGAAGTTGATTTTGACTGGTGTATCGAGCAAACATTATTCTTTGGTGAAGACAGAAAACCATTGAACATGATTCTTGACGACGGTGGAGATTTAACTAACATGGTTATTGACCGTTACCCAGAATTAGTTGCTGGAATCAAAGGTTTATCGGAAGAGACTACAACTGGTGTTCACAGATTGTACGAAAGAGTAAAGGCTGGAACTTTACCAATGCCCGCAATCAACGTTAATGACTCGGTTACTAAATCGAAATTTGACAACAAATATGGTTGTAAAGAATCTGCAGTAGATGCAGTTCGTCGTGCAACTGATATAATGCTTGCTGGAAAAAGAGTTGTGGTATGTGGATACGGTGACGTAGGAAAAGGTACTGCTGCTTCTTTTAGAGGTGCTGGTTCTATCGTTACGGTTACTGAAATCGATCCTATCTGTGCTTTACAAGCTGCAATGGACGGTTTTGAAGTGAAAAAATTAAACACTGTTGTTGGAAATGCTGATATAGTAATTACTACAACCGGAAATAAGGATATCGTTCTTGGAAGTCATTTCGAACAAATGAAAGATAAAACTATCGTTTGTAATATTGGACATTTTGACAACGAAATCGCTGTTACTTGGTTAAATACAAACCATGGTGCTTCTAAAGTAGAAATCAAACCACAAGTAGACAAATACACTATCGATGGTAAAGATATCATCCTTTTGGCTGAAGGTCGTTTAGTTAACCTTGGTTGTGCTACAGGTCACCCAAGTTTTGTAATGAGTAACTCATTTACAAACCAAACTTTAGCTCAAATTGAATTGTGGAAAAACAGTGCAGCATACAACAATGATGTATACATGTTACCAAAACACTTAGATGAGAAAGTAGCAATGTTACACCTTGCTAAATTAGGAGTTGAATTAGAGACTTTACGTGATGATCAAGCGGCTTACATAGGCGTTGAAGTTACAGGTCCATTCAAACCAGAATATTACAGATACTAGTCTGAAACTAAATTTTTAGATTATTGAATTTTCAAAACCCTTGCAGAAATGTAAGGGTTTTTTTGTTTTTGGGCGTGACTCTTCAGATTGCTTCGTCGTTCCTCCTCGCAATTTCGGGCCCGGCTATACGTTTCAATACTTACTCCACTACGTTCCCGTAAAGTATTCCCACTACTATCCCTCACGAAGCCTCATTTAAACAACATTATAATTTCTTACTAGGAAATTATCCTCACAATGGCTTTTCGAATAGAGAGACACCTTATAAAATAGTTTTATAAATATGTGTATTTGATAAAAAGACCAACTTAAAGCTACGTAGAAAGATTATCCGAAATTAAATAAAAATGAAAACTCCTATATTTTTTTCTATTTATGACTGCTCAGATTTGGGCTCAAGATAATATGAACTATGAGGACCAAAAGGAAACATTTAAATTAGCAAGAAAAACTTAGCATATCCAGGCTATTTAAATGTCGTACGATTACCCACATATGTTTATTCAGCAAATGCAAACACTCAAATTATCCAAATTACTATCAAAAAAACAGATTCTTTAAAACTATTTTTCGAAAAGACAAAATAAATAGTTTACGAGGGAATTGCGAATGGATTTCTAAAAAAGCAAATTAGGCAATACGAGTTGATGGCTTAATTGGTAAAAGGATAACAATCACCAACGATAAAATTCTATTTTATGAATTATACCCTAATTCAAAAAAATGGGAATTAGCAAAAACAGAAAAGATTGATTCTTCTGAAAACCCAGATTCGTATTCTTTTACCGAGTTCTTATATTCAAAGAACGAAGTGTGGGAATATACCATAAACAACGATACAGGTCAATTAATAGTATTTTATATCGGAGAAAATAAAAACAATACTCAATTAATGAGTGCATTCCAGTGTTTTATTATTTTAAATTACATTAAGTATTTGACAAGTTGAGAACAATGCTCCGACCTATAATATAAACCGCGATACACAAATCGCAACTATCATAAAATCTATATAGATGTTTACCCCCCAGTGCTACTAAACATCTGCATACAGCTATAATCACCTGTCGTCTCAATAAACAACCAAACAGTCAACATAATCCATTTCACACTTAGACCCCCTCTCTTTTGAAGAGACTGGGTTAAAGAAATCAATTCAACTTCAACTTCAAATGGAAGTATTGAAACATACGACTTATCATCGCCTTCCTTTTTGAAGTCTACAACACTATCTACTCTTGCGCGTAGTGAGTGATCTTTACTGATGTAACCATTTTTAGGCAGACAGCCATTCACCTATTATCTCGATTAAGATTCCCTTTTTTTGTCATTTAAACCGATTACTTTAACTAACTTACATACTGATTTTCAGTATTATAACACATCTGATTAAATAAAATCGAGTCAAGTATTTTTCTGAGAATTAAAAATATCGCCATTGCCTCTAACTGTTTCTAATACTTACTATCATGAAAGCACAAAATGTCAGCCAAAAATTAATCAGTTCCCATCTTCTTTCGGGTGAGATGATTCCCGGAACTGAAATCGGATTAAAAATTGATCAAATACTACTTCAAGACGCCACTGGTACGCTGGTCATGCTAGAGTTAGAAGCTTTTAACCTAAAAAAAGCCAAACCGGAAATCGCCGTCCAGTACGTCGATCACAACTTACTCCAAACGGATTACAAGAACATGGACGATCATCTATTTTTGCAATCGGCGGCAGCACGTTTTGGCTTCTGGTTTAGCAGACCTGGAAACGGAATTAGCCACGTGGTGCACATGGAACGTTTTGGCAGACCTGGCAAAACGCTCTTAGGATCTGACAGCCATACGCCAGCAGGAGGAGGGATTGGCATGCTTGCTATCGGAACGGGTGGCTTAGATGTCGCTCTTGCAGCTGCAGGTGAGCCTTATTATGTAAAAATGCCAAAAATAATGGGCGTCAAATTAATCGGAAAATTACCTGACTGGGTGAGTGCTAAAGACATCGTTCTAGAAATGCTTCGCAGATATGATGTGACTGGCGGACGCGGATATATCTTGGAATATTATGGTCCCGGTTTGAAAACGCTTAGCGCCTGGGATCGTCATGTCATCGCCAATATGGGTACGGAGCTAGGAGCGACAACTTCCGTTTTTCCATCCGATGGGATCACTCGTGAATTCCTAAAACAAGAAGAAAGAGAAGATGAATGGGTACTACTTGAAGCAGACGAGGGGGCTACCTACGATAAAGAAATTGAAATTGATTTGGCCACCATAGAACCTTTGATTGCACTTCCCGGCAGCCCTGGTGATGTAGTTTCGGTTAGAGAAGTGAGTGGATTAGCTGTAAACCAAGTGGTCTTAGGCTCCTCTGCTAATCCAGGATTACGCGATTTTTGGATTGTCTCCGAAATTATAAAAGGGCAAGCTATTTCCCCTGAAATTTCTTTTGATGTCAATCCTTCTTCCCGCCAAGTGTTAGAAAATTTAATGGAAATGGGGGCTTTGGGTCCATTAATAGCTGCCGGTGGACGTCTTCACCAATCCGGTTGTATGGGATGCATCGGCATGGGACAAGCTCCTGCCACCAACACTATTAGCCTTAGAACCATGCCCCGAAATTTCCCGGGACGTTCCGGTACATTAGACGATAAAATATATTTGTGTAGCCCGGAAACAGCCGCCGCCGCCGCATTGACGGGAAAAATAACCGATCCAAGAGATCTCGAATCACTACTGAACATCTCCTATCCGCAATGGAAAGAACCCGTTAAAATAAAGATCGTAAAAGAGATGCTAATCGCCACAAATGGCCACACCACAGAATTGATAAAAGGGCCAAACATCAAAACACTTCCTTTATTTGAAGCACTCCCCGATACGCTGGAAGTTCCTATTCTATTGAAAATGGGAGATGATATTTCTACCGATGGTATTCTAAAAGCGGGAGCTGAAGTATTGCCACTACGTTCCAATATTCCGGAAATAAGCAAGTACTCCTATTACGCCATCGATCCAACTTTCTATGATCGCGCCATTGAAAACCAAAAAGAACACGAGGGGTATTGTGTTATAGCGGGTGATAATTTTGCACAAGGATCAAGCAGGGAACATGCCGCTATAGCGCCCAAATATCTCGGTCAAAAGTTTGCTATCGCCAAATCATACGCCCGCATTGGTTGGCAGAACTTGATTAACTTTGGTATTGTTCCGTTCGAATTTAAGAATGCGGCCGACTGGGACAAACTGGAACAAGGTGATGTTTTAATTATAAAAGAACTAAGGTCAGCAATCAAAAATAACGATTTGGTAACCGCTACAGTAAAGGGAAAAGACCTTCAAATCATGCTCACTTATACTATCAGCAATAGGCAAGCTGAAATTATCTTAAAAGGCGGGGTCATTAATTTAGTAAAACATAAGTAATATGTCGAACAGGCATTTTCTTGCCCTTTTTTGAGTATTAGAGCAGTATTCTTTATAGAGATTAATTCTAAAACAAAAAACCCGTCCCGAAATAAATCGGAACGGGTTGTTTAATCAACTGAGTAAATCAATTATGCTTCAACTTCAAATGGAAGTATTGAAACGTATGATTTGTTATCTCTTTTCTTTTGGAAGTGTACAACTCCATCTACTCTTGCGTGTAGGGTGTGATCTTTACTGATGTAAACATTTGCACCTGGATTGTGTTTTGAACCTCTTTGTCTTACGATGATGTTCCCTGCAATAGCAGCTTGTCCTCCAAAAATCTTAACACCTAAACGTTTTGATTCTGATTCTCTACCATTCTTGGAACTACCGACACCTTTCTTGTGAGCCATGACGTATTAGTTTAATATTATTATTATTCTTTAGTATCTTCTTTTTTAGCTTTAGGAGCTTTTTTTACTTTCGAAGCCGGAGCTTCTTCAGTACTTGCTTCTACCGCCGCTTTCTTAGGAGCTGCTTCTTTCTTAGGAGTAGCTTTTTTAGCACCTGCTGCAGTAATACCTTCGATTACAATTTGAGTAAGAAATTGTCTATGACCATTTCTCTTTTTGTACCCTTTTCTTCTTTTCTTTTTGAAAACGATAACTTTATCTCCTTTTAAGTGTTGTAACACTTTAGCTTCTACTGAAGCACCTTCTATAGCGGGGGCGCCTATTGTGATTACGCCATTGTCGTCTAACAAATAAACTTTGTCGAAAGAAACTGTAGTTCCTTCTTCATTTGTCAAACGGTGAACGTAAACCTTTAGGTCTTTGCTTACTTTGAATTGTTGCCCTGCTATCTCTACGATTGCATACATACCAAATTGATTTATTGATTTTTAAGGTTGCAAATATACAATTTAATTTTTATTGTGCAAACCCTTAAAACTAAAAATATAATATCTTTGCTTTTCAACCTGTTTTCAAGGATTTACCTTCCCAAAATCACTATCCTTTCCTTAAAAAAGCGGAATACTAGACACACCTCATTAAAAAAAGGTATTTTTGAACTAGCAATAACTTTAGTTTTTATCTATTGTAAACGCATTTTATAACTCTTTATGGAAAAATCAATAATGGGATTAACTAATGCGCTCCCCCTTGGCGGAGTCGCTTCTGCCCAAAAAATAGCTTTTGAAGAATACAATCTGGACAATGGCCTGCATGTTATATTGCACCATGATCCTTCAGCACCCGTTGTAATAACTTCGGTGATGTATCATGTAGGATCCAAAGATGAAAATCCAGAAAAAACAGGTTTTGCCCATTTTTTCGAACATCTGTTATTTGAAGGAACTAAAAACATCAAAAGAGGCGAATGGTTTAAAATTGTAACTTCTAACGGAGGAGTAAATAATGCCAATACTTCCGATGATCGCACATACTACTATGAGGTATTCCCTTCCAATAATTTAGAACTGGCCCTTTGGATGGAATCCGAAAGACTAATGCATCCTATCATTAATCAAATTGGGGTCGACACCCAAAACGGGGTTATCAAGGAAGAAAAGAACTCTCGTTACGACAACCAACCTTACGGCAAAATCTTGCCCATCGTAAAGGAAAACATGTTCGAAAGTCATCCATATCGCTGGTCAACTATTGGCTCCATGGAGCATTTAGACACAGCTACTTTAGAGGATTTTAAAGATTTTCATAAAAAATTCTATATCCCTAACAATGCTGTTTTAGTAGTGGCTGGAGATTTCGAAAGAAATCAGGCAAAAGAATGGATTGAAAAATACTTTGGTCCTATCGAAAAAGGCGAAGTACTAAAAAAACAAACATTTGTCGAGAAACCGATAACACAAACGATTAAAGCGACGTACCAAGACCCCAATATACAAATACCGATGGTTGTCGCTTCCTACAGAACACCCTCAATGAAAACGAGAGACGCTCGCGTTTTGGATTTTATATCATCGTATTTAAGCGACGGGAGGAGTTCGAAATTATACAAGAAAGTCGTTGACGAAAAGAAGATAGCCCTTCAAATAGGCGCCGTAGGTTTCAGTCAGGAAGATTACGGAATGTATATTATCTATGGCCTACCGATGGGAACACACACCGCTGCCGATTTATTGAATGAAATCGATGAGGAAATCGTAAAAATCCAAACGAATTTGATCTCTGAAAAAGATTATCAAAAATTACAAAATCAGTTTGAAAACCAATATGTGGACAACAACTCTAATGTGGAGGGAATTGCCGAGAATTTAGCAAAATATCATTTGCTTTATGGAGACATCAATTTGATTAATACTGAGATTGACCTTTATCACTCCATCAGTAGGGAAGAAATTAGGGAAGTAGCAAAAAAATATCTGAATCCGAATCAGAGATTGGTCCTGGATTACATCCCTAGCATAGAAACAGTTCAGAATTAAGCCCTTCAGAACTACGAAAAAACAATCATTATATTCATCCTATTATTTATAACAGGAATTATGCAAACACAAGATCGCACCCAACCACAACCTGGAAAACCACCAGTTGTCAACATTAATAAACCACAGACATTTTTCTTAGCTAATGGACTGAAAGTAATGATTGTAGAGGATCATAAATTACCCAAAGTCACTTTTAAGCTGACCATAGACAATCCTCCTTTTGCAGAAGACAGTAAAAAGGGAGTAGATGAACTATGCAGTAACTTAATAGGAGGCGGAAACATCAAAATCACCAAAGACGATTTTAATGAAGAAGTCGATTTTCTGGGAGCTACCATTGGTTTTAATTCACATGGCGCTTACGCAAGTGCCCTTTCTAAATATTCTGGTCGCGTACTGCAACTTTTAACTTACGGCGCGTTGTATCCTAATTTTACTCAGGAAGAATTCGACAAAGAAAAAGCAAAGTTACTGGAAGGTATAAAAGCGCAAGAGAAAAGCGTTCCCGCAATTGCTAACAGAGTTGTTAATGCTCTAGCCTTCGGAATGAACCATCCCGCGGGAGAATACACGACGCAAGAAACACTTAACAACGTTACTCTTGCCGATGTAAAAGCAAACTACTCGGCCTATTTCGCACCAGAAAACGCGTATTTAGTAATTATTGGAGATATAAAATACAAGGAGGTAAAACCTGTTGTTGAGAAACTTTTCGGCTCGTGGAAACGAACAAACACCGCCAAAATAACCTATACCACCCCAGAAAACGTTCCTTTTACACAAATCAATTTTGTAGATGTTCCCAATGCCGTTCAGTCCGAAATATCGTTGGTCAACACTTTAGATTTAAAAATGGCAGATAAAGACTTTTTCCCAGCAGTTATCGCTACGTATATACTTGGAGGGGACTTTAACAGCTACTTAAACATGAACTTAAGAGAAGAACACGGCTGGACGTATGGCGCCAGTACCATCATAGGGGCAGGAAAATATGTTTCGAAATTAAAATCGGCCTCTTCAGTAAAAAATAGCGTAACCGATAGCGCAGTGGTCGAATTCGTCAAAGAAATCAACAGAATAAGAACTGAAAAAGTATCTGAAGAAGTGTTAAAGAATGTGAAAGCGGGATATATTGGGCGTTTTGTAATGCAGGTGGAAAAACCAACTGCCATTGCACGATATGCCTTAAATATTGAAACAGAAGAGCTAACTCCTGACTTTTATGAAAATTATATCAAAACAATAAATGCAGTAACAGCAGACGATGTTTTGAAAGCAGCGAATAAATATTTCCTGATTGACAATACCCGAATTATAATTGCAGGAAAGGGCTCGGATGTTATTCCGGGATTGGAGAAACTAAATATACCCTTATTTTACTTCGATAAATTTGGCCATCCAACGGAGAAACCTATCGTAAAATAAAGACAGCTGTTCCAGTCTCTAAGAATACAAAGGTTCTCCATCAAGCTCAATGATGGAGAACCTTTTTTATTTTGTGCTAAATAAATATACCCCAATAAATACTTAATCAATTTTTTTAACGCTAAAAAAAGACGTAAACTCTTATAAAAAAAATGTTTTTGATGTAACAATACAATTAACAATGCGACTTATCCATTAATTAACCTATTACTAACTATGAAAAAATCAATAATGGCGTTAAGCGCCACACTTTTACTTGGAGGTGCAATTTCTGCACAAAAAGTAGCTTTCGAAGAATACAATTTAGACAATGGTCTACATGTTATTTTACAAAACGACCCTTCGGCCCCAGTTGTGATAACATCAGTTATGTATCACGTAGGTGCCAAAAACGAAAATCCGGAAAGAACTGGTTTTGCCCATTTTTTCGAACATCTTTTATTTGAAGGTACTGAGAACATCAAGCGTGGAGAATGGTTTAAAATTGTCACTGGAAATGGAGGAACGAATAACGCCAACACCACCGAAGACCGTACTTATTATTACGAAGTATTCCCATCTAACAATCTTGAATTAGGTTTATGGATGGAATCCGAAAGAATGCTACATCCTGTTATCAACCAAATTGGTGTTGATACCCAGAATGAGGTTGTTAAAGAAGAAAAAAGATTGCGTTATGACAACAGTCCTTATGGACAAATGATTCCGGAAGTAAAGAAAAAAATGTTCACAAAACATCCTTATCGCTGGACGACTATTGGTTCAATGGATCATTTAGACGCTGCAAAATTAGAGGAATTCAAGGACTTCAACAAGAAATTTTACGTACCGAACAACGCTGTTCTTGTCGTAGCGGGAGACTTTAACGCAGCTCAAACTAAAGAATGGATCCAAAAATACTTTGGTGCGATAAAAAAAGGAGCCACTATTGAAAGAGAAACTTTCGTAGAGGAACCAATCACAGAAACTATCAAAGCACAATTTGAGGATACAAACATTCAAATCCCAATGCTTGTAGCTGCTTATAGAACTCCTTCGATGAAAACTCGTGATGCTAGAGTATTGGATTTTATTTCTACAATCTTAAGTGACGGTAAGAGCTCAAGATTATACAAAAAAATAGTTGACGACAAAAAAATGGCCTTGCAAATTGGTGCGTTTAGTTATAGTCAAGAAGATTACGGAACGTATATCCTCTATGGTTTACCTCAAGCACCAAGTACGTCTGAAAATCTACTTACTGAAATTGATGCCGAAATAGTAAACTTACAGACAGAATTAATTTCTGATAAGGAATTGCAAAAACTTCAGAACAAGTACGAGAATCAATACGTAAACAGTAATGCATCTATTGAAGGAGTAGCTGATAATCTTGCAACCTACTATATGCTCTACAAGGACGTAAACTTAATCAATACAGAAATTGATATGTACCGTACTATTACACCGGAAGAGATTAGAACTGTTGCAAAAAAATATCTAAATCCAAACCAACGATTAGTATTAGATTATGTTCCATCATCAGACAAAGCCAAAAAATAATACATAACAATCATGAAAAAAACAATATATATACTATCAAGTCTATTTTTGACTTTAGTTTTGCAAGCACAAGTAATCCCGCAACCAAAACCTGCAGCTCCTCCGACAATTAAGATTGGTAAATCCAGTAATTTTGAGCTTAAGAACGGACTGAAAGTAATGGTAGTGGAAAATCACAAACTGCCTCGAGTAGCCTATAGCCTTAGCTTAGACAACATGCCTTATGCCGAAGGAGACAAAAAAGGAGTAGCTAACATTACCAGTCAACTTATCGGAAGCGGAACCACAAAAACATCAAAAGATGCCTTTAATGAAGAAGTTGATTTCTTAGGTGCAAATATAAATTTTAATTCAAATGGCGCTTATGCCAGCGGACTGTCTAAATATTCTGAGAGAATATTACAGTTAATGGCTGACGGCGCGCTTAATACCGTCTTTACCCAAGAAGAGTTTGATAAAATAAAAGCAAAGCTTCTAGAAGGACTAAAAACACAAGAAAAGAGTGTCGCTGCAGTTGCCGGACGAGTTGAAGATGTTTTAGCCTTTGGAGTAAGTCATCCTTCAGGAGAGTTTTTAAGCGCCGAAACCATTAACAAAGTCGCTTTAAAAGATGCCGTTACAAACTACAAAACTAATTTCGTTCCAGGAAATGCCTACTTGGTTATTGTAGGAGATGTCAATACGAAAGAGGTAAAAAAAATGGTAGAGAAACTTTTTGGCTCATGGGCCAAAGGCATTGCCCCTCAGATCACATATCCTGATCCTAAAAACGTGCAACAATCACAAATTAATTTTGTAGATATGCCGAACGCAGTTCAGTCTGAAATCTCAGTAGTAAATACAATCAATTTAAAACTTACCGACAAACAATATTTTGCTGCAATTTTAGCAAATCAGATTCTTGGCGGCGGCGGAGAAGGAAGATTATTTTTAAACTTACGTGAAAAACACGGATGGACATACGGCGCTTATTCTAATGTAGGATTTGGTAAATATGTAGAAAAATTTCGTTCTTCAACATCAGTAAGAAATGCAGTAACAGACAGCTCTGTAGTTGAAATTTTAAGCGAATTAAAAAAAATCAGAACAGAATTAGTATCTGCTGATGACCTAAAAAACGCAAAAGCAAAATACATAGGCAACTTTGTAATGCAAATCCAAAAGCCAACTACGGTTGCACGTTATGCCTTAAATACAGAAATCTATAATTTGCCTTCTGATTTTTACGAAAACTACATTAAAAGCATAAATGCAGTAACTGTAGACGATATTAAAGATGTAGCTAATAAATATTTTCTGGCTGACAATATAAGAGTATTGGTTGTGGGTAAAGGATCTGAAGTAGCTCCCGCATTGGAGAAACTAAAAATGCCAATGTTTTATTTTGATAAATACGGAACACCAATTGAAAAACCAGTTTTCAAAAAAGACATGCCAGCAGGCATAACTATTAAAAGTGTCTTAGACAACTACATAATTGCCATCGGTGGAGAAAAAGCTGTGAAAGCCGTAAAAACAATCTCTATGGTAGGTTCAACAGTAATACCTCAAGCGCCATCGCCTTTAACTTTTACTTCAAAAGCGGATGCAAAAGGAAAATTAAATGTAGAACTGGCAATGGGAACTATGAGCATGATGAAACAAGTAGTCAATGAAACTAGTGCTTATGTACTACAACAAGGACAACGAAAAGACTTTGAAGGGGATGAGTTAGCTGAAATGAAAAATAGTGCAGTCCTATTCGATGAATTACTACTTGCTAAAAAAGACGGCGTAACTCTTGCTGGTATCGAGACCATAAACGGCAAGGACACTTATGCTATTAAAGATGGTAAAACCACGCTCTATTATGATGTGACTACCGGTTTAAAACTCGCAGACGCGAAAACAATGGATCAAGGAGGCAAATCTATTACTCAAGTAACTAATTTCGCTGACTATAGAGAAGTTAAAGGCGTTAAAATCCCTTTTAACATCATCCAGAACGTAGGCTTCGAATTGGATATCAAAATGTCTGAGGTGAAAATAAACGAAGGAGTAACCGATGCTGATTTTAAATAATTAAATCCTAGAATAATAAACAAAGGCTGTCTTTTAAGGCAGCCTTTGTTGTTACATAAAGAGTCTATATAGCAAAGTCACTGCATTTAATTAGTAACTATTTTATTTTTCTTAGCAGATAGATATACTCCGATCAAAATTATAAAAGCACCTACAAATTGTACCGGCGTTAGCATTTCATTATCCAACAATCCCCAGAAGAAGGCGACTACCGGAATCAAATAAGTCACCGAGGTTGCAAAAACCGGCGAAGACATCTGTATCAGTTTAAAGAAAACAATATTGGCAATTCCCGTTCCCAGAACCCCTAAAATCATAATAAACACAACTGCATGTTGTACTTTTTCAACATGTATCACTTCAGAAAAACCACTGAAGTATAATATCGCTAAAGAAGGAAAAAGCAATACCAGAAAATTACCGGTTGTGATACTAACCGGACTCAAATCTGATAAGAATTTTTTGATTAAGTTGACATTTATCGCATAACAAATCGAAGCGATAATGACTAAAATAGCGTAATAGTAATTCTGATTCGGATGATTCATTGCTCCATTGAAAACTAAAAGTAAGCTTCCCACAAGCCCGATAAAAACACCCCAAACCTGTCTTCTTTCAAAACCAACACCAAAAACTAACGCACCCAAAATTAAGGTATTTAAGGGCGTCAAAGAGTTTAATATGGACGTTACGGAACTGTCAATTTCAGTTTGCGCTATGGCAAAAAGAAATGCTGGAACGAAAGTCCCAAACATCGAAGTCATCGCAATGAATTTCCATTTTTCTTTTGGAATCTTTGACAAACTTTTGAAACCAATCAGCAATAAAAAAATAGCAGCAAAAATGATTCGTAAGGAACCGACTTGTAAAGCCGATAATCCAATCAATCCTTTTTTAATTAAAATAAAGGAACTTCCCCAAATCAAGGCAAGTCCTACTAAATAAATCCATTTCAATTGCTTCGATTCCATACTTGCTAGTTTGCCCCAAAATTGTAATAATTTTATGAATTAGCTCTGTTTTTTTTTAAGTAATTTTATTTCTAATCAAAAAATTGGCTAAAACACTTAAAATCAAATAATACGGATTTTCTAAAACAAATCGCTACCATAGCTTTCAGCTAATCGTTTATTGGCAATCAAAAAAAAGTAAGGAGAAAATCTCAAAAGCAAAAACAAAAATGGGAATACAAGCCCCACAGACAAAAAAACAATCTACTGCCGAACACCTATAAACGGGTACTTTTTCAGTCGAAAGAATTATTTATACTATAGGTAGCGCTAAAACAATCCACGAAGAGTTAACGGATCTTGACGAGGTACAAAGTGCTACGCTGGATTCAAATACGAAATCAGCAACGGTTACTGCGGACAAAACGGTACAAACACCCGAAAGATTAACTAAAATGGTTCAAGCAACCGGAGACTGTAAAACCTGGACGGTTTACAATATTGAATCATAAGTAACCAACGTTAATCCAAAACAAAAGGATCCGCCAGTGGCGGATCCTTTTGTTTTTATATACATTTAAATTTTCAACTTACTTCCACTTCAAAGTTTCCATCAAACGCTGCATATCATTTTTAATATAACTCGCGGCAGGCATAATAGAATCAAAGTTGGGTTTAGCATAAAAATAAACGGAGCCGGTAACGAAATGCTTCGTACTATCAGTCGCATAGAATTGCGAATTAGTTGCTGCATTCCCATCTACTTGATAAAACATACCGTACACTTTTTTGGAAGGATTCAAAAAAGGCTGTTCTAATATATCATCGGCCTTTATAACGTGCTCATATGTCAATTTTTGAGCATCCCGCAATAAGGCATTGATATTATTATTAACGGGCTTGTAAGTCAAATAAATAGTCGCTTTCATTTTTGGATACGTAATCGTAAATCCGCACTCTTTTTCTCCTGTTATAACCGCTTCTGAATTCATCTCAAAACTAAAGGGACATTCATTTTCAAAAGCAGCGTATTTCGCAATCGGATAATCCAAGCGCAAGTAACTGGACGGTTTTGGAAAAACATCTTCCTTGCAACTTGAAAACAGGAACAACCCCATAAACACCATCACAAGTACCGCTATGGAAAAATATTTTTTGTTATCCCGTTTCAAATTAAACATCAACCGTTACTTTTATCTGTTTTATACGTTTTTTATCAACCGTCTCAATTGTGAACAAGCAATTTGCATAAGAGATTTTCTGACCTTTCATTGGGAAATTTCCTGATATTTCAAGAATAAATCCCGCTAGGGTTTCGGCTTCGCCTTTTCTTATCTCAAAAACTTCCTCGTTAACTTCCATAATTCTATAGAAATCCTTCAGATTTATTTTACCCTCAAAAAGATAATTTTTTTCGTCAATTTTCGTAAAATTGACATTGTCATCATCAAACTCATCACTAATATCCCCAACAATTTCTTCAATGACATCTTCCAAAGAAACCAAACCAGAGGTCCCCCCGTATTCATCCACCACAATAGCAAGATGGCTTTTCATTCTTTGAAAGTCTTTTAGCAGATTATCTAATTTTTTATTCTCAGGAATAAAAAACGGCTCCCGTATTAAGGTGTTCCAAGCAAAATCTTCCTCATCATCAAGATGACGCAATAAATCCTTAACAAACAAAACGCCTTCTATCTGGTCAATATTGTCCCGATAGACCGGAATTCTAGAATATCCTTTTTCGATGATTTTCGAATAGATATCAGCAAAAGATTCCGTTATTTCTAAGGCAAAAATATCAATCCTCGGACTCATAACTTGCTTCGTATCCGTATTACCGAAAGTTACAATTCCCATCAATATTTTTTGTTCTTCTAAAGAAGTTTCATCTGATGAAGTAAGCTCTAATGCTTGTGACAACTGATCAACTGAGAAATTTGTTTTTTGCTTCCCCAGTTTATTATGCAAATAGACTGTTGATTCCCGCATAGGAACGCTAATAGGTGAAAGCAATTTATCTAGTACTGCAACAGGGTAAGCAATCAATTTTGCAAACTTAATGTTGTTTCGGCTGGCGTATACTTTCGGTAGCACTTCGCCAAATAACAAAAGTAAAAAGGTAACCACTATTACTTCGACCGTGAACTTTAAAACAGGTGAGCTGATCGCAGAAAATATATCTTTCCCAATAAATGAAAATAAAATTACTACTCCGATATTGATAAAATTATTGGCCACAAGAAGGGTCGCTAAAAGTTTTTTAGGCCTATCGATTAGATCCGCGATAATTTTTCCTTTTGAAACATTTCCTTGTATTGTTTCGTCAATGTCTTGTTGCGACAAGGAAAACAAGGCCACTTCGGCACCAGAAACTAATGCAGAGCAAAGAAGCAATACAAATATTCCAATAAAACCAAACACTAGATCCGTATCTAATGTATATGCGAAACTCAAACTGGGCTCTGGGTCCAAATTAAAAAAGATTAGTTAAACAATCAGAATGGCAAATCATTGATAGGCAAGACATTATTTTGTGGGTCAAAGTTAGTATTTTTTGTGGATTCCGAACTGTCAATTTGTTTGTTGTTTTCACCAGCTTTCTTCGTTGACAAAAAGGTAAACTCCGTGACTTGAATTTCAGAGGTGTGCTTTGTCGTCCCATCCTCTGTCTGCCATTGACGGGATTTAATACGTCCCTCTACATATATTTTATCACCTTTTGATAAATGTTTTTCACAGATTTCGGCCGCTTTATTGCGCACAACCAGATTGTGCCACTCCGTAGAAGTGATTTTTTCGTTCGTCGTTTTGTTAATATAGACTTCGTTTGTGGCTAATTGGAATCTGCCGATACAATTTCCCCCATCAAAATAATGCATTTTTATTTCATCCCCAAGGTGCCCGATCAGCATAACCTTATTTAACGTTCCATTCATGATATTAGGTGTCTATTTCAATCAAAGGTACATTTTTTTACATCTTGTTTTTATTCCTGTTCAATAAAGTTATGAATCACTATCGGGAATGGAAAAGTTTTCAAAACTTCGTTACTTATTCCGTTTTCCACCGCTCCTTTAAGACTTACTTTCCAAAATTTAATATATAGGTGTTGATGCGATAACTTATGGATAATACTTTTCTCATTGCATGACATTATACTGACCACCTCATTCTCGGCAAAATAATCCATTTGTATCTGTTCGGCAACATGATCAAACCCTTCTTCTTTGGCCGTTTCTATTAAAGGGAACTCATATAGGTTCTGCCAAATCCCCTTGGCTATTCTCTTTTGAATTAGAGTATCTTCATTTTCGTCAGCAACAACCAAGTAATTAAAATAGCGCTTGCGCACTTTCAACTTCTTAGACTTCACCGGCAACTGACTCACTTTATTTTTCTGCAGTGCCGCACAACTACCGTTAAAGACACAAATACTACAATTTGGACTTTTAGGAACACATTGCAAAGCCCCAAACTCCATGATCGCCTGATTGAAAATAGCAGGATTGTCTTTTGGCATTAATTCAAAAGCCAGCGCCGAGAATTCCTTTTTGGCGGAAGCCAAAGCAATATCGGTTTCTACGTCAAAATAACGGGACAACACTCGAAACACATTACCGTCCACAACAGGAACCACCTCATCATAGGAAAAAGATGCAATCGCGGCAGCGGTATATTCCCCTACTCCTTTCAACTTCAACAATTCATTATAGGTAGCGGGAAAAATCCCTGACAATTCCCAAGCAACGTATTGAGCTGTTTTGTGCAGATTTCTAGCACGAGAGTAATAGCCTAGTCCCTGCCACAATTTTAACACCTCTTCCTCATTGGCTTCAGCCAAATCAAAAACAGTGGGAAATGCAGCTGAAAAAGCTAAAAAATAAGGCGTACCTTGAACAACACGGGTTTGTTGAAGCATGATTTCGGAGAGCCAAATGTGGTAAGGATTGGTAGTACTTCGCCAAGGTAAATCCCTCTTGTTTCGTAAGTACCATTGTATAAGTGTATTAGAAAATCTCATTATTAATTATTTGTTTACAAAAGTAAAAGTTTATGTGATTAAATTTTAATGAATTAGCTTGAATAATTGTTTTTTAAATTCATATATTTGCACACTCAAAAAAATGATTACAATATAATAAATAAGGAAAGAAAATGACGAAAGCAGATATCGTAGCAAAAATTTCAGAAAAATTAGGTCTAGAAAAAGGTGATGTACAAGCAACAGTAGAGACTTTTATGAATGAAGTTAAAAATTCATTAGAAACTGGAGACAATGTTTATTTAAGAGGTTTCGGAAGTTTCATTGTGAAAACTAGAGCTGAAAAAACTGGAAGAAATATTTCCAAAAATACAACAATCAAAATTCCTGCACACAATATTCCTGCATTCAAACCAGCAAAAGTTTTTGTTGAAGGAGTAAAGATAAATAACGAAGCAAAGTAAAATATTAATTAATCATAAAATCGACACGATATGCCAAGTGGTAAAAAAAGAAAGAGACATAAGGTAGCAACTCACAAACGTAAAAAAAGAGCGAGAGCTAACCGTCACAAAAAGAAAAAGTAGTTTTTAACTACTTTTTCTTTTTTAAAAGTTCATTGAAATCGAAAATTAGTATTCAGTCCTCAGTAATAAGTGTTCAGTTTACTGACCACCTAAAATGGCGCACTGCCAGCTAGTTTTCTCCGGGTTCAATACCTGTTAAAATTATTGTTTAATCCATCCTAGCTTTAAGTTTGAGCTCAGAAAGTAGATTTTAGAAAATAGCAGGCAGAAAAAAGATTGTAGAAAATAGAGAATAAAAATTCTAACTCTAGTTGTCACATTCTATACTCTTGCTATATATTCTCTATTCGATATTCTTTACTCTTTATTAAAAGTTTGGATAAAAATTTACAACGTGAATAAAGAATTAATCATTAGATCTAGTTCTGATTTTGTAGATTTTGCCTTATTAAAAGATGGAAAACTAATTGAATTACACAAGGAAGAAGAAAAAAGCAACTTTCAAGTAGGTGATATTTTTATCGCCAAAATACGAAAACCAGTTGCAGGTCTTAATGCTGCTTTTGTAAATGTAGGCTTCGAAAAAGACGCCTTTTTACACTATCATGACTTAGGTCCTAATTTAACTTCCCAACTGAAATTCATAAAACTTGTAAGCGCAGGTAAAATAAAAGATTTCTCCCTAAAAAACTTTCAGTTTGATAAAGAGATAGACAAAGACGGCACTATTACTGATGTAATCAATGCCAATCAATCCATCTTAGTACAAGTTGTAAAAGAACCAATATCTACCAAGGGCCCAAGAATTAGCGCTGAGCTTTCTCTTGCCGGAAGATTTATTGTTTTAGTTCCGTTTTCTGACCGTGTTTCTATTTCTCAAAAAATAGAAGATAAGAAAGAAAAAGACAGACTAAAAAAACTTGTACAATCCATCAAGCCAAAAGGATTTGGTGTTATTGTTCGCACAGTAGCAGAAGGCAAAAATACAGCCGAATTAGAAAAAGACATGCAAAACCTGCTTAGCAGATGGGATGCAATGTGTAAAAAATTACCGACCGCTCATCATCCGTCAAAAATTTTAGGAGAACTCAATAGAGCTTCCTCTATCTTAAGAGACGTTTTTAATGATACTTTTACTAGTATCCAAATTGATGATGAAGAGTTGTACAACCAAACGAAGGATTATTTGCAAGAAATTGCACCTTCAAAACAATCAATTGTTAAGTTTTATCAATCAAATGATACGCCCATTTTTGAGAAATACAACATTGAGAGACAGATCAAGACTTCATTCGGAAAAACAGTTTCCATGAGTAAAGGTGCTTATCTTATTATCGAACATACTGAAGCCTTACACGTCATTGACGTAAACAGCGGAAACCGTTCTAATAAGGCATCTAACCAGGAAGATACCGCAATGGAAGTCAACATGATTGCCGCTGCCGAAATCGCAAGACAATTGCGTCTACGTGATATGGGTGGTATTATCGTAATTGATTTTATCGACTTGTCTAATCCTGAAAACCGTAAAATCCTGTTCGACTTCTTGAGAGAAGAAATGAACGATGATAAAGCGAAACACAAGATCTTACCCCCTAGTAAATTTGGATTAGTCCAGATTACAAGACAAAGAGTAAGACCAGAAGTAAACATTAAAACTAGAGAAGAAGATCCAAACGATGTGAATGGCGAAATTGAAGCGCCAATTTTAATCATTGACAGAATCAATTCTGATTTAGAAAGAGTTTTAAAAACTCACAAAGACGTTGTGCTTAACACACACCCCTTTGTAGCAGCATACCTTACCAAAGGTTTTCCATCATTACGTTCAAAATGGTATTTTGAACATAAAAAGTGGGTAAAAATCATACCGCGTGACGCTTACACGTATTTAGAATATCATTTCTACGACAAAACGGGAAATGTTATAAAAGACTAAATCAGAAACTCCTCAAGAAATTGAGGAGTTTTTTTTTGCCTTTTTTTAAGCAAATAATTAGATTTTTTAGGAGCTAATCCGGCTATACGTTGCAATCTTTTTATCCCAAAAAATGGAAAAAAAAGGATTTTCACTGCTATCCAGGCTAGGGTCTATAATAATTAAAGTATCCGGTTGTTAACAACTTAATTATTTATTTGTAATAAAAACAACATACATTAGTGTTGCATAATGCATAGTCTCTGCGTCATAGAAAGAGCAAGTATGAATCATTACTGACTTTATAGAAAACATAAATAGGAATAAATCAACTACCACCGTAAAAACCATGCAAAAGAACAACCACAAAACTTTGAAAACCATAGCAATTGTTTTCTCCATTATTATTGTATTGTTTTTTGTTCATTTTGCTTTAGGACATTTTTTAGCGGGATGGAATAGCGTCAATTAAAAAATATTACCTAAAACGTTAAACCTATAAGAGCAACTATTTATGCAAAATAAAAGACGAGTCATCATCGCGGTCACAACAGCAATTCTATTACTAGTACCATTAATAGCGATGCAGTTTACCGCTGAAGTAAACTGGACTCTGTTTGATTTTGTCATAGCAGGAGCACTATTACTCGTCACTGGTCTTTTGTGTGAGTTAGTATTAAGAAAGGTCTGTAAAACCAAGTACCGTGTAGCCATCTGCGCGGCGCTTCTGTTACTCCTCCTACTCATTTGGGCAGAACTTGCCGTTGGCATTTTCGGGTCACCAATTAGCGGCACGTAAAATTAAAATAATATAACAAAATACATAAAATTTTATTCAACTATCCCGAAGCACCAGTGATACAGGGCAATAAACTAAATCTCTGCAAAGTACGCTCTGCTCTATGTCAGAACAAATTATCCTCCCTATTTACTACCCCCACAAAGGAGGGCACGAGGGAGCCACCCAAACTACCGAAGCAATCTTTATACTATTGAAAAACAACAATCCCTACCACCAAATTCTATTACCTAAAAAGCTAATTTAACGAAGGTTCCTCCTTCGCCGGAAAGACAAATTGCTTCACAATATGTTAAGAGAAAACAATCCAGCTAACGTGTCCAAATCAACAACCAATATTACGAATATAGGAATGCAACGAGAACACATAAGTTTCTCCATCCCCAGAAATTTAAAAAAACACTTCTCAAATCTAACAGCTGGCGCAAGTATCATTTTACATAGCCATTTATTTATTATATTAGCCACCTGCCAAGACGACAAAAGCCTTAGCGCGACTGCGTATAATACCCCAATACTAAAGTTGTTTTATTGCAACAGATTAAAATCAACACCATGAACTATTTTGTGTTTTTTATAGGAATCATTGTTCTTCTTGTTACTGCCGCTGACTTAATCAATACTTCCTTATCCGTACGCGGGGCAGGTTTTATTACGAAACGGCTATCCAAGTCTATCTGGAGCGTACTGCTGACGATTAATAAAAAAATGGGGCGCAGAAAAGTGTTGGAAATTGGCGGGGCTGTTATATTGGTTTCTATTTTGATTAACTGGTTGCTGCTTATCTGGATTTCTGCCAGCCTATTGTTCATTAGCCAGCCAGATTCGCTGATGAATGTTGAAACCAACTCTCCTACAACGGTAGTGAATAAGATATTTTACACTGGCTATACTTTATCCACTTTGGGATTGGGAGACATAGAACCTGAAGGTAATTTCTGGGACATACTTACCGCAATACTCTCATTTACTGGACTGATTCTGATTTCCATCGCTATTACGTATTTAATTCCAGTTGTTTCAGCTGAGATAACAAAGAGAAAAATAAGTGTTACTATTAATACGATTGGCGGCTCTGTAGAGGAGATGCTATTGAATTATTGGGATGGAAAAGATTTTAAGGAGTTGGAACGGCCCTTTTTCCCCCTTATTAATTCTATCATTTTACACGCCCAAAATCACAAAGCATACTCTGTATTGCATTTTTTCCATTCATCGGACAAGAGAGAAGCTTTTGTACTCAATATCACAAACCTCGACGAGTTGCTTACCGTACTGCTTCATAACATCCCAGAGGAACAACGACCTGCCTACAATGTACTTATCAGGCTCAGAAAAGCTATTTCAAGCTACCTTATAACACTGCCGGCAACATACATAACTCCAGGCAAAAAAACGCCTCCTATTCTACTTCTTACCGCACTTGAAAATAAGGGAATCAAAATCATATCTGGTGAAATGGTAGATTTGGAATATGAAAAACTGAGAACCAGGCGCCGATTATTATTGTCACTAATTAAGGATGACGGGTGGGAGTGGACCGACCTTAAATGTGGGAGCTACAATCATGAAATAACAATGGATAAAACTAATTAAACCGCGTGGCTAAATTCAAACAGGACCAATACTGGGGCATATCATAAAAATATTATTTCCTTTTCCCAGAAAAAAAGCGCTTCATTAAGTCTGAAGCTTCCTCTGCTAAAACACCTCTTTTTACGACGGTTTTTGGATGCAGTTGCGTACCCATTTTTGAAAAGCCACGGTGCTCATCGCTTGCCCCAAAAACAATTTTTGATATTTGACTCCAATACAAGGCGCCAGCACACATCTGGCAAGGTTCTAGGGTCACGTAAAGCGTACAACCTACTAAATATTTCCCTCCTAAATAATTTGCCGCGGCGGTAATAGCCTGCATTTCGGCATGGGCAGTGACGTCGTTTAGTAACTCAGTTAAATTATGACTTCGCGCGATTACTATATCATTGACAACAATAATGGCCCCAACGGGAATTTCGCCTTTATCAAAAGCCATTTCGGCTTCCTGCAAAGCTTTTTTCATGAAGTACTCATCAGTAAAAGGATTTATCATAGTATTAACTGCGAATGCGCAAATTTTAAATTTTTGTGAATCTTTGTGGAACAACTTTTTTTATCGAATGTAAAAATACAATTTCAAATCGTACATTTGCTTTATGCCAAAGAATTTACTTTTACATATCGATTCTCCCGCTGATTTGCGTCAGCTCGACGAAGCCCAGCTTCCACATATAGCACAAGAATTACGTGATTTTATCATCGATGTTGTTTCCGTAAAAGAAGGACATCTCGGCGCCAGTCTAGGTGTTATCGAACTCACAATCGCCTTGCACTATGTGTTTAACACCCCCGATGATTTATTGATCTGGGACGTGGGGCATCAGGCGTACGGACATAAAATACTGACCGGAAGAAGAGACAGTTTTCATACAAACAGACAATTGGGTGGCCTATCCGGTTTCCCAAAAAGAAGTGAGAGTATCTATGATGCTTTTGGCGTAGGCCACTCCTCCACTTCTATTTCTGCCGCTTTGGGAATGGCAATTGCTTCCAACCTAAAGGGAGACTTCAACAAACAACACATCGCGGTGATTGGAGACGCCTCTATAGCTTCAGGGATGGCTTTTGAGGGATTAAATCATGCCGGAGTCACTGATGCAAATTTATTGGTAATCCTGAACGACAACGCTATCGGAATTGATCCAAGCGTAGGTGCCTTAAAAAATTACCTCACTGCGGTAAAAAACGGAAAAAATCCGAGGCAAAATAACATGATTAAATCCTTAAATATTGACTATTCCGGTCCTATTGACGGGCATGATATTTTTGCCGTTGTTAAAGAACTGAAACGTTTACAAAAAATAAAAGGACCTAAATTCCTTCATGTTATCACCACAAAAGGCAAAGGATTAAAACAAGCCGAAGAAGACCAGGTAAAATACCATGCCCCTGGGAAATTTGATGCCACTACAGGAGAAATCTATAAAAAACTAGAAGAAAACCTTCCTCCGAAATACCAGGATGTTTTTGGTTTAACGGTATTGGATCTAGCTCAAAAAAATGAAAAAATAGTCGGGATTACACCCGCTATGCCTTCAGGAAGCTCCCTGAAGTTCATGATGGATGCTTTGCCGGAACGTGCCTTTGACGTGGGCATTGCCGAGCAGCATGCCGTTACCCTGTCTGCAGGAATGGCGACTCAAGGAATGGTAGTTTTTTGCAACATCTACTCCACTTTTTTACAAAGGGCTTATGACCAAGTAATTCACGACGTAGCGATACAAAATTTACCCGTGATTTTTTGCTTGGACCGATCAGGACTCGTGGGGGAAGACGGAGCAACCCATCACGGAATATTTGATTTGGCTTATTTGCGTTGTATTCCCAATATGATTATCTACTCTCCGCTAAATGAAATAGGACTGCAAAACATGCTTTATACCGCCCAACTTGGTTTAGACCATCCTATAGCCATCCGTTATCCTCGCGGTCGTGGCGTTATCTCAGACTGGCAAACCAAGAACTTCGGCAACTATGAAAAAACTGAAATCGGTCGTGCCAATTGCTTAAAACACGGAACTGAAACGGCTGTTTTATCGAATGGCCCAATAGGCAAAAACGTTACTTTGGCCTTAACCAATTTAAACAATCCAAAAACAATTGCTCATTACGATTTCGCATTCGTTAAGCCCTTGGACGAAAAAGAATTGCATTCTATTTTTACAATCTTTAAAACGATTATAACACTCGAAGATGGAGTTACAAAAGGCGGATTTGGAAGCGAAATCCTAGAGTTTGCCGCAAAAAACAACTATAGTGCAAAAATACAATTACTGGGAATCCCCGATGAATTCATAGAACATGGAACTGTAGAAGAACTACAAAAATACTGCAAGATTGACGTTAAAAGTTTAGAAAAACTTTTTTCTATTGAGTCAAAGTAATTATTTTGCAACCATTAAACACTATGAGCTTATAATGAAATTACTGCCTTTGCCCCTCCTGTTTTTTGTATTGCTGTTTACAGCAAACATGTTCTCCCAGAAAATTATCACTACCTTAGATAGCCCAAAAAAAATCGAACCAGACACTCTTTCTCCTTGGGTTAAAAAAAATAAAATCGGATTTGATATCTCTGAAATTGCTTTTATCAATTGGAATGCCGGTGGAACCAGCTCCATTTCCGGATTATTAAAAGGGAAATTTAATCGCACATACAGCAAAAATAATTATAATTGGACAAATGAATTGATTGTACGTTATGGATTGAATAAACAAGATGGAATCGAATTGCGAAAAACGGAAGATGTACTTCAGTTTAATTCTGCTTTAGGTTACCGTCAAGACACACTATCTAACTGGTACCATACCGCAAAATTAAATTTCAACACCCAATTTACAGATGGATATGCTTATCCAAATAAGGAAATCTCCATATCTAGACCATTTGCACCCGCTTATATTTTCTTGGGACTTGGAGCGGAATATGCAACAAAAGACAAAAACAAATTGCTTTATTTATCCCCTTTCACTTCCAAAATCACAATGGTACTAGACCAAATATTAGCCAATCAAGGTGCTTTTGGGGTTAAAAAAGCGCTATATGATTTGGATGAAAATTTAATCGCTGAAGGAGAAAAATCAAAAGTGGAACTTGGTTTTCTGTTAACTGGTTTTTATAAACAAGAAATATTCAAAAACATTACTCTTGAAAACAGATTGAGTTTATATTCTGATTATATAAATAAATTTGGAAACGTTGATCTCGATTATGACCTGACAGTAGAGTTAGTGGTCAACGAATATGTCAAAACTAATATAGGCCTTCATATTATCTATGATGATGACATTAAAGCCAAAGAAGACATCAACGGAGAGCAGGTTACCGTAGGTCCAAAAACACAGTTAAAACAAGTTTTAGGAGTCGGAATCGTTTATAGTTTCTAATTAATCCTTTTTCTTTCCTTTGATTGTTTCAAATAATTCCAAAGCATTACCATCCGTAAGTAATGAAACAAAATGACAGATATGCAGTAGTCTTTCATACAAGTCTGACTTTTCATGATGGTGTTTCTCCGGCAATAATTTTAAAATTAACGCATCATAATTAGATGCATTTCCATTATACTTATTATCGTAGGCAGTAATGAATTTGTCCAACAACGTTTGTATGATTTGGTAGCCCACAATCTCCTTCTCGATCACTCCCCTACTCTGATAAATGTTATTCACACTAATACTGATGATGTCATCCATTTGTGCTTTATACTTACTTTTATCCATTAAAGCGAAAGGGAATTTTCCGTTTAAAATTGCTTCTTCGTTATCTATAAAAACTTTTACTGCATCATTAATCAAACTACCGATTGCCAAAGCACGCAAATAACTTATGCGATCCTCTTTGGTAGTAAGCGTTTTATATTTTGAGGTGTCAATGCTGTCTTTTACCAATTTAATTAAATACTCTAAAGCAAAATCTTCAGAAACCAATCCAAGATTGATTCCGTCTTCAAAGTCTATGATAGTATAGCAAATATCATCTGCCGCTTCCACTAAATAAGCAAGTGGATGTCTTTCAAAACCGATATCATCTCCAGATTTATTTGGTATTAACCCCATATCTTTTGCCGCTTCTTCAAAGAACTTTTTGTCTGTTTGGAAGAAACCATATTTTTTGTCTGATATATTTTTGGTTGGTTTTTTTGGCAAACTCTCTTTCGGGTATTTCATAAAAGCTCCAAGAGTAGCATAGGAGATTCTAAGACCACCTTCAATTCCGGGACGGCTGGCAGTAAGAACTGAAAAACCATTGGCATTCCCTTCAAAATCAATCAAATCCTGCCATTGTTTCTTGGACAATTGGTCTTTGTATTGTTTCCCTTTTCCAATAGAAAAATACTCTCCAATTGCTTTCTCGCCAGAATGTCCGAACGGCGGATTCCCGATGTCATGGGCCAATGAAGCCGCAGCGACGATGGCGCCAAAATCATTCATATGAAAACCGTGAACTTCTTTTAAATGCGGGTATTTCTCAATAATTTTCTTCCCTACCAATCTTCCTAACGAACGTCCAACAACAGAGACTTCTAGACTATGTGTCAAACGCGTATGTACAAAATCAGTTTTTGACAAAGGAATCACTTGTGTTTTATCTTGTAAACTTCTAAAAGCAGCAGAGAAAATAATACGATCATAATCTACTTCAAAACCCAATCTGGTGTCGTCCTGTTCAATACGCAATCTTTTGCTTGTGTCGCCTTGGCGTTTTAGTGATAAAAGTTGTTCCCAGTTCATCTTGTGTTTTTCGGATTTGAATAATTTCATTGTTTTTCAAAGATAAAAAAATAGCGATAACTTAAAATATCTTTAATCAATAGTTTTCATAGCAATTGATTAGTACCATACGTACGATAAAAAAAGGACAACTTCGTACAGTATACAAAATATTGTAACTTGCTTATTATTATTTACAACCAACGCCTTTATTGTATTTCATTAAAAACAGCACTTGGAAAATCCAGAAAACATAAAAAAATACTACCTGCATAAAGATGATTTCTCTAAGCTTCATTTTGAAGTCCAGGACCTCAAATCCTATTTTGACCGTCATAAAGAATCAGCCTCTAAAGCACATACGCATGGGTTCTATCAATTAATATGGTTCACCTCTGCGGGAATTCATTATATTGACTACGAAGCCATTGACCATCCAAAAAACAGTTTTATATTCATCAACACCAACCAGGTTCATTATTTCTATCCCAATGCTGACAACGAAGGAGTCCTTATTCATTTTAATGATTTTTTCATCAACCAATTCAATCAAGAACTAGCACAACGATTTTCCCTTTCGATCTTCAACGAAATTGGGCAACCCTATATTACCGCGCAAAATTATGAGGTTGACCGCATCAATGCCCTTCTTCAATTCCTTGAAGAAGAAAATCAACAAACGGATCCTGTGCAAAAAGAGCAGTTGTTTTTCTTGCTGAGCAGTCTTTTACTAAGCATCGAACGCATCAAAAATCAAAATACAACAGATGTGATTTTTAAAAACATGGACTTTGAGCTTGCCTACGCGTTCAAAAAAAGAGTCTATAACCATCGGGATAGTTTTCCTTCATTAGGACACTATACCCAACAACTTCATACTAACACCAAAAAACTCACTGCTGTAACCAAACAATATTTAGGAGGCACACCCGCGCAAATCATAAAGAATGTGAAAATTCTGGAGGCCAAGCGCAAGCTAGGAAACAAACAACTCTCTATTCAAGCCATCGCCTTTGATTTAGGCTTTGATCAACCTACTTATTTTACCAAGTATTTCAAAAAAGCAACTGGAGTTACTCCCAAACAATTCCAAGCTATCATTCCCTAATTTACCATTATCCCTCTCTGCATTACCATTTTATAAAATACTATTATTTTACCTTCGTAACTATAAAAATTAAAAATTACGATCATGAAAACAGCATTAATTATAGGAGGAAATAGTGGTATAGGAAAAGCAACTGCACTGCAATTAGCAGAACAAGGTATTGAAGTGCATATTGTAGGTGTAACCGAAAACAAGCTAAATGAAGCAAAAACCGAAATCGGAAAAGTAGGTAAAGTAACTGCACATCAAGTAAACATCAGTAACACTGCCGAAGTAAACGCTTTTATCACAGCGCTAGATTCAATAGCAAAAATTGACTATTTAGTCAATGCCTCTGGTATTTTTGGCCCAAAACCATTTTTAGATCATACTCTTGAAGATTACGATTCTTACCTAGATTTAAACCGTGGTTTCTTTTTTATCACGCAAGCGGTAGCAAGGAAAATGAAAGAAAATGGTGGTGGAAGTATTGTAAATGTAGGTTCTATGTGGGCAAAACAAGCTGTTAAGGCGACCCCTTCTTCGGCTTATTCAATGCAAAAAGCAGGTTTACATTCCTTCACACAGCACTTAGCTATGGAATTAGCCGATTACAATATTCGTGTGAATGCCGTTTCTCCTGCAGTAGTAAATACTACTTTGTATCACGGCGTTTTTGGCGGAAAAGAAGAAGCCGAAAAAGCACTTGAAGGATTTAATGACTTTCATCCAATAGGTAAATTTGGATCTGCTGATGAAGTAGCTAACGCCATTGTATTCTTATTATCAGACAAATCAAGCTGGACAACTGGCGCTATCATAGATGTTGATGGTGGTGTTATGGCTGGAAGAAATTAATTTATTAGAACAATTCTTATTTAACACAAAACTGATAGTGCTTTTACACTGTCAGTTTTTATTTATAAAAATATTTAGATAAATAAAATATTAGCCCTTAGGCGAGGCGTTAAGCGAAATATTAACCGCTTTCCGTTTACAAAATAAAAGTTTTTATATCGAAATTATTGAAGCTAGAAACCGTATTGGTGGCTGAATTCATACTATTAATTACTATACCGCTAAGGTAGAAAGGGGCACGACTGAGTTTAATGATATTCATCTGAATTTAGCAATTTGCGCCCTAATAACTAAATCTTATAATTAACCGTATAACGCATTAGATAAATCTATACTTAATACTTTTATCGGTTCCTGAATGGAGATATAACCGCAAGAGCAGTGGTCCCAAAAAATTAAAAATACAATTAGGACCTTTTTCGGTCAGGAATCACTACCCGTTGCGTCTTATCATCAGACCGTTTGGGCCAAACTGAAAGAGACCAACAACGTCACACAAATAAATTTTAATTAAAAGACAATTATGCTGTATACAGGACAACTCAATGAATTCATACGATTAGCAGAAATTGACGCTAGCAATTCTGATTTACTTAAAGAGAAAATTACTGATGGTTTAAGTGTAATTTGGTCTTTAGACGAATTAAAAATTAATGTTGACGGAAGCGAGCACCTGTTTCCAGCAAATTCAGTTTTATTTTTAACAGAGTACCACAAAGTAGCGGTTTTAAAAGTAACCAGTGCCCGTTTAATTCATTTTAATAGGGCTTTTTACTGCATTGCAGATCACGATAGCGAAGTAGGCTGTAAAGGGATTTTATTTTTTGGTGCTTCTCAATTCCCAAAAATAGCAATCCCTGATGAAGAGTTAGAGAAATTTGAGATACTCTGGAAAATGTTTGCTATCGAAATGGAGTCCAAAGACGATTTGCAAAATGATATGCTACTAATGATGCTCAAACGCTTACTAATCTTGTGTACCCGCGTGTACAAAGAGCAAACGGAGCTGACTACATTTGACAAAAAACAATTGGATATTGTAAGGGAATATAATTACTTAGTTGAAAGCAATTTCAAAACCAAACATCAAGTAGCTGATTATGCTGAAATGCTGAATAAAAGTCCGAAAACACTCTCTAATCTATTCAAAAAGTACAACGAAAAGTCTCCTTTGCAAGTTATTCAAAATCGCACCATTCTTGAAGCGCGCAGACTATTACGCTATTCTGACAAAAGCATCAAAGAGATTGCTTATGAAATAGGTTATGAAGACATTCAGTCTTTCAGTCGGTTTTTTAAAAAAATAGAAGGCGTCTCCCCTTCTGATTTTAAAAAAACAGTTTAATTCCTTTTTTAAGAGCTACTCCAGCGATCTACTCTATCTTTTATGCTCAACCCCAGCAGAAGAGGATCTCGCTCCTATCTTGGCTAAAGCGATTATGCATTTCCGATTGCCTCAATTTTTTATTGTAAATTTCTTCAGTCCGAGTATTCCTCAATTGACAATTATATCCATAACGCTTTTCGATACTTTTTTTCATCGCATTCCACAAAAAAACACTTGAACTGACGATTTTAATAGCTACGCTGCGCAACTAAAGTGCATCCTGTCATTAATTTGAGTAGTTGCACTCTTCCGTATGCCCTTTCTTAAGATTCATAAACGTTATCACCTAGCCCCGATTGCAGTGGAAATCCTTTTTATTTTTCCTTTAAAAATAGAAAGATTGCAACGGAAAGCGGGACCTGCTTTTTTAAAACCACTCCATTTTGCGCTCCTAAAACTAAAAAAAATGCTTTTTTACCCCAAAAAAGACGTCACGGGAAGAATGGGTAACTCTGAGGGAAAAGCAACCTAACTTCAAGGCTTCCTTTCGTCGCACCTTTGTACCATCAAACTGAAACAATAGGAATTATGAAAACAATACGCGCCATTGTCGAAGGCTTTAAAAGTGTTTTAGGCCTTAGCTCTACAAAAGAAACACCGCAATTAATAGCAGTAACACAAGAGAATTTTTGCCAGAATATGACAATCACAGATTACTACTGTGACGAAAGCAACTTATTTGTATAATTATTAATTCAAACAAAAAATAAAATCATGTCAAATTTCAACGTACCAACAAGAGAAGAAGTTTCTGAAAACAATCAAGCCATTTTTGATAACCTTGAAAAAGGTGTGGGCTTTGTTCCTAATATTTATGCCGCAATGGGGCATTCAAAAAATGCTTTAGGTAGCTATTTACAATTTTCGGGAGCAGCAACTTCATTAAGCAAAAAAGAAAAAGAAGTAGTTGACCTAGCCGTTAGTCAATTGAACGGATGTAGGTATTGCCAGTCAGCACATACTGCTGGAGCTAAAATGAATGGATTTACAGACGAACAAGTTATTGAACTAAGAAAAGGAACTGCTAGCTGGGATAACAAAATTAACATTTTGGTAAAAACTGCGGTAAGTATTACAGCCAACAATGGGAAAATAGGAACAGTAGCTTTGGAAGAATTTTATGCTGCTGGTTATACTAAAGAAAACGTAGTTGATTTAGTTGTCGCTATTGGGATTATTACTATTACCAACCTATTTCATAATGTTACTGATGTAGCAATTGACTTTCCCGTAGCAGTAGAATTGTAATTAACAAACTTGCAAAAAGGAATACTAAAATCTCTTTTGCAATTTAAAACATAGAAAAAATGATACAACATTTAGATAAATTAAATTTTGATACAACTATAAATACGAATGATGTAGTGCTAGTAGACTTTTTTGCTGACTGGTGTGGGCCTTGTAAGGCTTTGCACCCTACTCTTGAAGAATTAGCGAAAGACTTTGAAGGTACAGCGGTGATTTCAAAAATCAATGTAGATAAAAGCCCAGAGCTGGCAGCACAATTTAAAGTGCGAAGTATTCCTGCACTGTTCTATTTTAAAAACGGAGAAGTTGTAGGCACTCAAAACGGAGTGCAAAACAAGTCAACGATGGCAAGCTATTTAAAAAGTATTGTAAAAAGCTAATATCAGAGAATTTGATTCTCTACGGCATTTCTTGCGCTAACGAAAAGCAACACAAGAGATCGAATGAATTGAGGGACCAGCATGGTCAAAAGCATCAAAAACTGTCTACTTTAAAAAAACAGAAGGAATCCCCTTCTTTATCCTTAAAAAAGCGTTAAAAAAAGAACGATAACTATTCGGAAAACACAACTTAACTTAAAAGTATTTTTTTTTTCGTATATTGACTACAACTACCTAATAAACAGATATTTAATTAGAAAAATAGACAGTTATCGACAGGTTTAAATATTTATTAGGTCTTAAGACTCCAATAAGGTTAACTGAATTAATTGCAGTAGCACAAGAAATTTTTTAACGAATGCAGCAACTACAAAGTACTATTGTGACTAAAGCAGCTATTTTATATAATTATTAATACACAAAAAAATAAAATCATGTCAAATTTCAACGTACCAACAAGAGACCAAGTTTCTGAAAACAATCAAGCCATTTTTGATAACCTAGAAAAGGGTATTGGATTTGTTCCTAACATTTATGCCGCAATGGCACATTCTAAAAATGCCTTGGGTAGCTATATGCAATTTTTAGGTGCTGCGACCTCATTAAACAACAAAGAAAAAGAAGTGGTTAACTTGGCCGTTAGTCAGTTAAACGGATGTAAATACTGCCAAGCAGCACATACTGCGACGGGTAGAATGAACGGTTTTACGGACGATCAGATTATTGAACTAAGAAAAGGAGAAGCAAGCTGGAATAACAAAACCAATGTTTTAGCACAAACGGCACAACGCATTGCGGAATCCAACGGACAAATAGGAGCTGATTCTTTGAACGCTTTTCATGCTGCGGGTTACACTAAAGAGAACTTGGTTGACTTAATTGTTGCAATTGGAGTCATTACAGTCACCAATATTCTTCACAATGTGACCGATGTGCCTATTGATTTCCCTTTAGCTGTTGAATTGTGATTAATAACGATGTTACGGATTGAAACTAAAATCCTTTGAATTAATTAAAACCCAGCGCTGTCAGCAAAGTTTAAAGTGAGAAGTATTCTTGCCTCACTCTATTTTAAGAACGGAGAAATTATAAGTACTCAAAACGGAGTAAAAACCAAATCAAAGATGAATAGTGATTTAACAAATATTATAAAAAATTAAAATCATGAAAAAATTAACATTAGTATCAATAGTATTATTATTCGCGAATCAAATATTTGCCCAATTACCAGATCCTGGTTTTGAAGTAGATGCAAAAACCGCCATTGTTATTACTGATCCTCAAAATGATTTCCTCAGCCCAGAAGGAGCAACTTGGGGCGTCGTCGGAGAGAGTGTAATGAGTAACAATACAGTAGAAAACTTAGATCAGCTTTTTAAAATTGCCAAAGAAGAAAATATCACTGTTTTTGTATCTCCACACTACTATTTCAAACATGATCATAATTGGCAAATTGAGGGATCCCTAGAAGCCTTAATGCATAAAATCAATATGTTTAATAGAACAGGTGTACTAACAACTGTAGGGTTTGAAAACTCTGGTGCCGATTGGCTAAAGCAGTACAAAAAATATATTGGAGAAACAAACGTAATTGTGACTAGTCCCCATAAAGTATATGGTCCCGAATCAAATGATTTGGCTTTACAATTAAGAAAACATGGTTTTGATAACGTAATCTTAGCGGGGATGTCTGCCAATTTATGCACAGAATCTCATATGAGGGACTTAGTAGAATCCGGCTTTAAGGTTGCAGTAGTAAAAGATGCAACAGCTGCCGCTATTTTGCCAGGGTTAAATGGTTACGAAGCGGCTTTAGTAAATTTTCAAATGATTGCAAGCCATGTTTTTACTACAGAGGAAATTGTAACTGAGATTAAAAACTTCAAAAAACAATAAAAAATGGGAAAGAAAATAAGCATAAAAAACCTACCTACGGGATACCAATCCTTAATTACAAACGGTAGACATGCAATTGTAGGTGATGAGCCTACAGCAAGCGCAGGAACCGATTTAGGGTTTTCACCTGAGGATTTAATTCTCTCTAGTATTGCGATGTGTAAGGTAGCTACTGTGCGCTACATTGCCAGAAAAAATAAATGGGAAATTGGAGAAGTTGACGGCGAATTTGAACTAAACGTAAAACGCGGTGAAGCCGGAAAACTAAGTACTCATGTTACTGCTAAAATTAAAATTGAAGGCGACTTAAATGCAGAACAAAAAAGGGAATTACTTAAACAAGCCGATGCATGTTATGTTCACCGCATGATTGAAGGCGAGTGGAGTATAGAAAACGCAGTAGAACTTACTGAAGAGGCAGAAAAGGTTTTGGTTTAATAATAACTTCATATACCATCACAAATTTGGACACAAAGGGTTTGGCTTTAATAAGCTAAACCCTTTGTTGTATGCTAACAAACCCAGAAACATTTGGTACAGATACTCTTATTTTAGTACTTTTGAGATTATTAAAAAATAATACAATCTTAAAAATAATGAAAAAATTCCTCAAAATCATTGCCATTATTATTCTTGGCCTTACTATCTCGATTGCAGGGTTCTTGTATTTTATAAGCAAGACACTACCTGTAGGACAGCAAGGACTAAAAGCAGAACAACTTACTGACAAAATTCAGGAGGCTATTAATCAAAAAGCTTGGGATACTACAGCTGCAGTTTCTTTTAGCTTTAGAGGAAATCATCATTACCTCTGGGACAAAGAACGCAATTTAGTGCAAGTAGAGTGGGATAGTCAAAAAGTGCTTTATAATACTCAAACGTTAGAAGGCGTGGCTTATGAAAACGATAAAAAACTCACCGACTCTGAAAAAGCAGATGCTATAAAAAAAGCAAATGACCACTTTAATAATGATTCCTTCTGGCTTATTGCGCCTTTCAAATTACGAGACGCTGGTACTACCAGAAGTATCGTGATGCAGGATAATCAAGAAGCTCTAATGATTACTTATGCTTCTGGCGGAAGCACACCTGGAGATTCCTATGTATGGTTATTAGACAAAAATTATATGCCAAAAGCGTGGCGCATGTGGGTTAGCATTATTCCTGTGGGCGGACTGGAAACAACTTGGGAAGATTGGAAAATACTTCAAAACAATCTAAAGATTGCAACAAGCCATAAAGGCTTAATTGATTTAAAACTAGAAAATGTTAAGACAGGACAATCGATCGAAGAAATTAATAATGGGATAGATCCGTTTACTGAATTATAAATTTTAATATTTACAGAATACTACTCGTTACTGTTAATCCAAAAAGGAGACCATATGAGTCTCTCTTTTTTTAATTCAGAACACTATAATTGAATACGATAAGAAAACCCCAGTCCCACAGAGGTACTTGGGGTTTGTATTATTCTGCTTTTCCAAATTCTTCTGGGTTATTAAAAAACCGTTTGCTTTTTGCCAGTCTCTTTTTCTTAACCACGTAGGTACCCGAAAGACTATCATGCCAGCCTCTGGAAATCGAGCCTAAATAAGACAAGCCTTCAAAAACAATAAACCGACTTAAGGTTCTGATAAAAATCATTTTGATCGTGGGTTTTGAACCATCACTTGTAACAACAATAGTTCGCGTAACTAATTTCGCCAGTGTTCGGGAGAAATAAACTTCGGTTAAAAAGTAATACAAAAACAGTATTAGCAATCCGTATGCAATAATTTCTACTAAATTCATATTTTCAACCCAGCTAGAAACAGCAAAGTTATTTGTGGCTTCGGCTATTAAGACAATAGTAGTTCCTACACTCAAAATAAGGATGTAAATAAAGACTAAGTCGATTATTAGGTTCAGGAAACGTTGTCCTTGTGAAGCAAGTACATTCTCTGTAATTGTAAATTTTTTATTTTTCATATTACCAGTTTTTTAGACACCAAAAAGAACAAAACTCGTATTAACCTACTCAAATATAAGCAATTAATATTAAAATATTAATCAGAGTATTCATTATTACAAGTTTATTTTTGGTTCTTAGATACTGTATTTACATTACATCCATGGCCCTGATTGTCCCAAAGCGCAGGGATAAATCCTTTTTTACTTCCGTTGAAGTTCGCTTGAAAAGCGAGTGTGGACAACAAGTGAAAAAGATTGTAATCTCGTCTTAAGGACGAGACGGGAAATCGCTACAATGCTAAAAAAGTGTAACATAAAAAAACAGCTACCAAAAATTTGATAGCTGTTTCTCTTTATTCTATTTTCTATTTTCTAATTAAGACCCACACATTTCACAATCATCCGGGCCTGCATTTTTAGCCAGTTCGATCATCGCTCTGTACTCTTCAGAACTCATCTCTACTGCCGCTTCAACAGCTACTGGAGCTGCTGCCGGAGCCGGTTTAGACATCACTTCAATTGGTTCTGCTTTTTTATCGTTGTTCAATGTGAATTTTATCGCATCAACTGCCGCTTTAGTTCTCAAGTAATACATTCCGGTTTTCAATCCAGACTGCCACGCATAAAAGTGCATAGAAGTTAGTTTTGAATAATTGGCATTTTGCATAAACAAGTTCAATGATTGAGATTGATCTACAAAATAACCGCGATGACGTGACATATCGATAATGTCTTTCATCGACATTTCCCAAACTGTTTTATACAAGTCTTTCAAGTCTTGAGGAATATCTAAATCTTGAACAGAACCGTTATTTCTCATTAGTTCCTGTTTCATGGTTTCATTCCATAAACCAAGATCTACTAAATCATGCAATAAATGTTTGTTTACCACGATGAACTCACCAGACAATACACGACGGGTGTAAATGTTAGACGTATAAGGTTCGAATGCTTCGTTATTTCCTAAAATTTGAGAAGTCGAAGCAGTAGGCATTGGCGCAACCAATAATGAATTGCGAACTCCGTGCTCCATTACTTCTTTTCTTAATGATGCCCAGTCCCAACGGCCTGATAATTCCTCATCTTTAATATTCCAAAGATTGTGCTGGAATTCTCCCTGAGAGATTGGCGACCCTTTGAATGTTGAATAAGGACCTTCCACTTTTGCCATTTCCATAGAGGCGGTTACAGCAGCAAAATATAATGTTTCAAAGATTTCCTGATTCAATTTTTTAGCCTCATCAGATGTAAAAGGCAAACGCAACATGATAAAAGCATCCGCTAGGCCTTGTACTCCAAGACCAATTGGTCTGTGACGCAGGTTAGAATTCTCTGCTTCTTTTACCGGATAGTAATTTCTATCGATAACTTTATTCAAGTTTCTGGTTACACGTTTCGTTACGTTATAAAGTGCTTCGTGATCAAACTTACCGTTCTCTACAAACATAGGTAATGAGAGTGACGCTAGGTTACAAACAGCTACCTCATCAGGAGAAGTGTACTCCATAATTTCGGTACACAGGTTTGACGAACGTATTGTTCCTAAATTCTTTTGATTTGATTTGCGGTTAGCGGCATCTTTGTACAACATGTACGGTGTTCCAGTCTCAATTTGAGATTCTAGAATTTTCTCCCACAATTCCTGTGCTTTAATTGTTTTTCTTCCTTTGCCCGCTTCTTCATAGCCAATGTACATTTTCTCAAATTCCTCACCATATACATCGTACAACCCAGGACATTCGCTAGGACACATTAAAGTCCATTTCCCGTTTTCCTGAACTCTTTTCATAAACAAATCAGAAGTCCACATCGCAAAGAATAAATCTCGCGCACGCATCTCTTCTTTTCCTGTGTTTTTTTTCAAATCCAAGAAATCAAAAACATCTGCATGCCAAGTTTCGATATAAATAGCAAAACTCCCTTTACGCTTTCCGCCACCCTGATCTACATAACGTGCTGTATCGTTAAATACTCTCAACATAGGAACAATACCATTTGATGTTCCATTTGTACCGCGAATGTAAGAACCTGTTGCACGAACATTGTGAATAGAAAGTCCTACACCACCTGCTGATTGAGAGATTTTTGCCGTTTGTTTCAACGTATCATATATCCCGTCAATACTATCATCTTGCATAGCCAAAAGGAAACAAGAAGACATTTGAGGTTTTGGTGTTCCTGCATTAAATAATGTTGGTGTCGCATGTGTAAAGAATTTCTTAGACATTAAGTCATAGGTCTCTAAAACCGATTCTAAATCATCTAAGTGGATCCCAACAGAAACACGCATTAACATATGTTGTGGTCTCTCCACTATTTTCCCGTTTATCTTAAGCAAATAAGAACGTTCTAATGTTTTGAACCCAAAATAATCGTAGTTAAAATCTCTGTTGTAAATAATATGTGAGTCTAAAAACTCAGCATTTTCCTGAATTACTTTGTATACATCATCAGCAATTAACGGAGCGTATTGTCCATTTCTTGGGTTAACATATTCAAACATTTCGGTCATTGTTTCCGAAAATGATTTTGTTGTATTCGAATGCAGATTTGAAATCGCAATTCTCGCTGCCAATTGTGCATAATCTGGATGCGCAATAGTCATCGAAGCCGCGGTCTCCGCTGCTAAATTATCTAATTCTGACGTAGAAACTCCATCATAAAGTCCTTCTATCACTCGCATTGCCACTTTAACGGCATCCACCAAATCATTCAAACCATAACATAGCTTTTTAATTCTATCTGTGATTTTGTCGAACATTACCGGCTCTTTGTGGCCGTCTCTTTTTACTACGTACATACTTTTGTTTGTTTTTAAAACAGTAAATCCCTTCGCTGTTTCTTGTTATTTGTTATTTATTTTTTGCCACTAGGACGCTGAGGCATAATACGCTTATGCTTCAGTAATTCATCTCTGCTATCCATAAAGGTGCAAAAACTTAAAGTTTCTAATATTATAATTTTTTCGTCACAACTAAGCCTGCACTTTCTTCATGACCTGATTTCTTTGATTCTACCAATTAAAAGTCAGCGTCAAAAGATATTTTCTGAGCCTCACCATCGGTATTCATAACTCCTGACTTTTGATATTCGGCTACTTTCTTTTCAAAGAAATTTGTTTTCCCTTGAAGAGAAATCATATCCATAAAATCAAACGGATTCGTAGTATTGTATTCTCTGTCGCAACCTAGTTCAACTAATAATCGATCAGCAACAAATTCTAAATATTGTGTCATCAAGACAGCGTTCATACCTATCAAACTTACTGGAAGAGATTCTGTAATGAATTCTCTCTCTATGTTCAAGGCATCTACAATAATGCTTCTAATTCTGTCTTTAGGTACCTTATTAATCAAGTGATGGTTATGCAGATGCACTGCAAAATCACAATGTACTCCTTCATCACGAGAAATTAATTCATTAGAAAATGTCAATCCCGGCATCAAGCCACGTTTCTTCAACCAATAAATAGAACAAAATGCTCCTGAAAAGAAAATCCCTTCAACGGCCGCAAAAGCGATTAATCGCTCCGCAAACGAATCAGATTCTATCCACTGTAAAGCCCAGTCCGCTTTTTTCTTAATAGCTGGAAAAACTTCCAATGCATTGAACAATTTGTCCTTTTCAGCTTCGTCTCTTACATAGGTATCAATCAATAATGAATAGGTCTCACTATGAATATTCTCCATCATAATTTGAAAACCATAAAAGAATTTTGCTTCAGCATATTGCACTTCGTTCACAAAATTTTCTGCTAAGTTTTCATTTACAATTCCATCAGAAGCAGCAAAAAAGGCAAGAATGTGTTTCACGAAATACCTTTCATCATCATTCAACTTATTGTTCCAGTCATTCAAATCTTGCGATAAATCGATTTCTTCTGCAGTCCAAAAACTAGCCTCCATCTTCTTATACCATTCCCAGATATCATGATGTTTGATAGGAAAAATTACGAAACGATTTTTATTCTCTTGTAAAATTGGTTCAATTTGTGACATTGTTGTTGTTTGTTTTTTTTGATTTAAACGAATTCTTAAGTATTTCGTGCTTTACAAAGATTGTAAAATATTGCCATAATTAAAAGCCAAACTTATCCACAATCGGCTATAGTTTTTAACAAAGAGGGGAAAACGTAATGTTTTTCACAAAACTATAAATACTTTACAGTCAATAGCTTAAATTTCGCAATAGCAGCTAAAGCACCGTAAAACATAGGAGTTTAAAAACTGAGCACGATAAAAAGTTTGAGTTTTCCTAGAATTATTTTTTCATGCCTTCAGCCACTTTTTCAAGTTCCAGGTACCAATCTTCGCCAAACTTTCTAACCAAAGCTTCTTTGACGAATTTGTATACCGGAACCTCAAGCTCCTGGCCTAAAGAACAGGCTGGATCACAAATATCCCACTTATCGTAATTAACAGCGGCAAATTCAGTGAAATCTTTTACACGAATAGGATATAAATGACAGGATACAGGTTTTTTCCAGTCTATTACCCCTTGATTATAAGCTTGCTCAATACCGCAAAGTGCTGTTTTACCGTCATAAATTACATATGCGCAATCTTGGTCGTCAATCAGTGGCGTTTCAAGATCACTATCTGTACCTGTTATCGAAGTACCTTGAGCCTCGATAACGGCGATCCCCTGCTTACGAAGGAACGGCTTTACCTTTGGGTATATTTCTTCTAAGATTTTTGTTTCCTCCAGACTTAGCGGTGCTCCGGCATCGCCGTTAACACAACAAGCACCCTTACAGGCTGTTAAATTACAAACAAAATCTTTACTTAAAATATCTTCTGAAACGATGGTTTTTCCTAATTGAAACATTATTATGGGGTACTGAGATTATACCGTGCAAAGATAGTCAAACTAAGACAAAGCATATCTGTTAAATGTTGCTTTTTATATGAGGCGAGGAACAAATGCCTCTTCCAATTTATAATCTCATACTATCGATTAAATCCTATTATTAATTCCAAAAAAACTTTACCTGAACACCTAATAAAAGAAAATAATTACATTTAAATAAACTTTCACCTTTATCAAAATCTCGCTATTTAGTTTAAAATTGCAAATAAAAAATACGTTAGAGAACTAGACATAAGGGAAGTAATTACTGTTGCTATGGTGCTATTTGCCGTAATTATAAATATTAGGGCCATTCCCATGCTCTTGCCCTAGGATTCAAACTTACACCCACTGAATCCGAAAAAGATTTTTAAGCATCGGATTTTACTACGATTGCATTCCTCTTTGTGGGTGAAGAACTTTTAAAGCTGATTGGTATTGAGGTCAGCTCCTTTCAAGTCACCTAACCCTTTGTTTTTTTGGCATTAGAAATGATTCTGGTAATTTGCACCTAACGCGATTGAGCAAGTTGACCTACCTCCATAGTCTCTATTCTGTTTCCAATAACTGCTAGGCCAGAACGACGACTATTTAGCGCTCCCTAAACTCGCAGTTCTATACTATAAATAATATAATCGTGATCATTTCGAACATCCTTTTAACTTACATTGTAATAAAATCATCTTCTAAAACCGAAAGGATGTCAGGAAAAGACGGAATGACTGTTGCTAGTAAGGCTTTCGGGGTTATTCTTCTCGCTAGAGCTGTTAAATTATTCAAAACTAATGTTAAAGGTTTGTTTGTCTACTATTTTTTTTTATAAATTTACCCTCTAATGTAGCCTTTAAATATAATCTGATTTTTTTGAGATATGTTTCAATTTAGAATACTCCTCAAATATTTTTTTACGATTCAGGCAAAAAAAACCATATTATGAAAATCTTTACTAACATATTAGTGTTTCTGGCATTGGGGCTTGTTATTTTCAATATTACATTGCTAGATTTCAATCACCCGTTTCAAGGAGACAGTATGGTCGCAACTATTGGAATCGGAGCTTCATTCTGCGCTGTATTAATCCTTTTGATTTTTAGAATGTCTAAAAAAATTGAAGAAAAAATGAATGACAACCTGTAGTTATGTTTGATGTTTTAATTTTTGGTGGTGGCGTTTCCGGAATGTCATGTGCTCTTGTATTAGGATCTGCAAAAGATAAAGATTTTGCAGCCGAAAAAGAAATTGGAGTTTTCACCCATCAAAAATCATCATCACTCCAGGAAGCTGTTTTTAATAACGCATACGGAATTCCTGCAGGAGCATTGGGTTCAGATTTGTTAATGAAAAGCACAGGACACTTATCCCAACTCTACCCTCACATCACTCAAATACCAAATGAAAAAATATTGAGAGTTGAAGGGCAATCTCCAGATTTTACTGTTACGACAAACAAAAGCACGTATAAAACAAAAGCAATCGTAGTCGCTATTGGCGCTGCAAATACTTTTTCAATTGAAGGGCTGATGCAGTTTGTCGAGCCCCATCAAAAATCATTACCGGAAAAACAAAGAATCCAATTACACAACACCGACCATAAAGTTGCTGAAGGCATCTACGTAGCAGGAACTCTTGCAGGTTGGAGAAGTCAACTTGCCATTGCCGCCGGAAGCGGTGCTGCAGTAGCCACAGATATTCTCACTCGTTGGAATAACGGTGTTCAGACACATGTTCACGATAGTATTAGATAAAACCCACTTAATTATTCGAAAATAATGTTAGTTTTACCTTTTTTACAAAACACATTATGCTATCATTTTTATTAGGCCTAACGAGACTGATTCTTTTTATAATATATATTTCTTTCTTCTCTCTTCTTTTCTATTTAGCAAGCTTGTTTTGGAGCAAAGAAGCAACTTCACGAAATGCTCTTTTATTTCGTGATTTTTTAATTAGCCTACTAAACTCTCTGCTTGGCATCCGCCTCCATATTTACGGAGACCCTCCTACTGTACGAGGACTGATTGTTGCTAATCACCGTTCGTATTTTGACCCAATAGTGATGTTGAATCACAGGCAAACCTTTCCCGTAGGAAAAAAGGAAGTTGCATCATGGCCTCTTATAGGATACATCTGCAAAATATCAGGAGTTATTTTTGTTGATAGAAACGATTGTGAAAGCAGACAAAACACCTGCGAAAAGATCAAAGAAGCACTTAGCCAAGGACATTCGGTTATTAATTTTCCGGAAGGAACAACACATATTTTACCCACAACGACCGACTTTAATTACGGCTCATTTGCAATGGCAACAAAAATAAAAGCAGCTGTAATCCCTATTGCCATTGACTATAAAGAGAAAAAAGATGCATTTATTGACAACGATACATTTATTCCACATTTCATAAAATGCTTTGGAAAACGGACCACTGAGATCAAAATGACATATTTCCCTCCTCTATATTCTGATGATGTGGAATTTCTGTTAAAAACATCGAAAGACCTAATTGACAAAGAACTTATTCGTTTCCGGAAAGACTGGAATGACCTAATATAAGGAACGTAGAGGTTACAAGATAAAGGTGTTAGATTGCAATGAAGTATCCAATATTAAACCCCCTATTTATTTAAAATTGCAATAAATTTTTACATTTGACATTGAAAATTCTATTTCAGCACTGCTTTAACCATTGCATCCTCTTTTAAAACAATTTCGTAATAGTTGCTTTCCCCATACAATTGCCGGGCAAATTCAGCCGTGAGATAGCGCTTTACTATGACTTTGTTTTTCGATAAGTCTACATCTAACCTGTTTCTCAAAAGGTATTTTTGAAAAGCGTTAAAATACAAATCAGTTCTCTCCATTTTACTCTTAAACTGCACAAAAGACAACCCTTTGAAAGTCATTCTGTTTTTATCTAATTGCTCAAAAACAAAATTTACCACGATTCCGGATTTCATCAAGTAAACTGTATTTTCATTTCCATGCTCCACTTCGAGAGGAACAAAAATATCCGGAACAATACCGCCGCCGCCGTAAACAATTTTCCCTTTTGGTGTTTTGAATTTTAAACTATCCGCTACTTTAATACTGTCTTTTTCATATAGTTCGCCGTTCTCAAAACGCCTTTCCGACTCATTAAAATATTCTTCATTCCCTTTGAGGTAGGGCTTTTGTATAGAGCGCCCTGTAGGTGTATAATATCTTGCCACCGTCAAACGAACCGCCGAACCATCGTCAAAATCCATTTCCCGTTGTACCAATCCTTTCCCAAAAGAACGACGTCCCACAATGATACCCCTATCGTTATCTTGAATCGCCCCCGCCAGAATTTCACTCGCCGAAGCACTGTTTTCATTTAACAATACAAATACTTTACCCACTTCAAAAGCTCCCTTTTTAGTCGCGTATGTTTTTTGTATCCTGCCTTTTTTATTTTTAGTAAAAACGATTAATTGCTTGTCTTTTAATAATTCATCCGCAATGTCTATTGCCTCTTCCATATATCCGCCTCCATTATCTCGAAGATCGATTACAAGTGCTCTTGCTCCTTCTTTTTTTAATTTGACCAACCCATTTTGAAATTCTTCAAACGTTGTTTCTGCAAAACGATTGATTTTTATATAACCCATAGTATCATTCAAAAGCACTGCCGCATCGACACTTTTCAAAGGAACAACCCCTCGCTTTATCTTAATTTTCATTTTCTTATCAGCAGATTTTCTGTAAATAGTAAGCTCCACCACAGAACCCTGTTCTCCTTTTAACTTAGAAAAAAGGCTATCACTGGGTAATTTACGTCCAAATAATTTTGTTTTATCTGCATATAAAATCCTATCCCCTGCCTGTATTCCCGCTTTAGCCGAAGGACCATTCTCAACGGGTCTTATTATCGCCACAGAATCTTTGTACATATAAAAATTAACCCCAATACCAACAAAATCACCTTTCATGCTCTCAGCAACTTGGGTTTGTTCACTTGGAGAAATATAAACAGAATGTGGATCAAGATGACTTAGAATATTGTCAACCGTAATATTTACAATAGAATCGGTATTTACATTATCTACATATTCATTGTCGATAAAATCAATCAATTTATTGATTTTAGTCTTAGAACTATTTTCAACAAAAAAATGATTCCCATTAAAAGTATTTAACCACCCGCCAATAACAATCCCAAGCGCAAGGGTTGCGCCAATTAGTATTGGCAGGTATTTAACGTTAGTTTTCATCTATTCTTCTAAAATTGAGATATGCTCAACAATCACACCAGCTTTTATTAAAAACTGAATTCCTGAATCATCACGGTAGCCTTTGTGATACACCACTCTTTTTATTCCAGATTGATGTATCAACTTACTGCACTCTTTACATGGTGACAAGGTGATGTAGAGAGTAGATCCTTCACAGGACTGTGTGGATCTTGCCACTTTTAGGATGGCATTTGCTTCCGCATGTAAGACATCCCATCGAGTCAGCCCTTCACTATCCTCACAGCAGTTTTCAAAACCGCTTGGTGTTCCATTATAACCATCTGAGATTATCATTCGGTCACGAACGATGATTGCCCCTACTTGTTTGCGTTTACAATAAGACAAACTCCCCCATTCAGTAGCAATCCTCAGATAAGCCTTATCGTATTTATTTAATTTTTTTGCTTCCATTTTATCTCGACCAAATTTCATTTTCAATTATCATCGGCAATACTACCCCTATTATAAATGCTGACATCACCAAGGTCCAATCCCTTTTAGAGAATCTAAAAACCGTTTGTACAATATACGATATAATCAATACTATAAAAACCACAATAATTTGTGCGGCTTCAATTCCTACCGCAAATTCCGCCAAAGGCAGTAATTTTGATATGGCGCTTCCGCCAAGGATAGCCTTAAAATAATTAGAAAATCCTAATCCATGTATAATACCGAAGAAAAGAGTGACAAAAAAAACCAGATTTATACTTTCTTTTTTATTTGACTTACCGGCGGTAAACAGATTAAAGAAAGCGGTGATCAATATGGTAATTGGGATTAAAAGTTCGACTACATTTACTTTAACGGCAATAATACCGAATACAGAAAGTAATAAAGCCATTGTATGACCTATCGTAAAAAGCGTTATTAAGAGTATGATTTGTTTCCAATCTTTAAAAGAAAACGGGACAACTAAAGCTATGAGAAACAAAACATGATCGTAAGCATGAATATCCAAAACGTGTTTTAATCCTATTTGAAAATAAATTAAAAATTCTGACATAGGTACTATAATTACAGTTGATAAAGGGATTGTAAACTTACGATTTATTTTGAAAATGGTAGAACTGAAGACTCAAATCCTAAATTTATATTTGAATAAGCTACAGCTACAATTATAAAATAAAATTTAAAACCAAAATAAATTAATAATTTAAAAAATGATTTATATTTGCACCATAAAAAAATACACTTAATTATGTCATTTTCAGATTTATTTGATAGCGAATTCAAACAAAGAAACAAAGGTCACTTTTCTTCTATAGTTAGATTAGCATTAGCAGACGGGTTTTTTGCCCCTGAAGAAAAAGAGTTTTTAGATAAATTAGCCATTAGGCTTGAGATTTCTCCTGCAGAATATGTAGAGATTTTAGAAAACCCTTCAAAGTACCCGATCAACCCTCCTTACTTAAATTCAATGAGATTAGAGCGTTTGTACGATTTAGCCAGAATAGTCCGTGTTGATCACCTTTTGGGAGACAACCAAGAAGTTATGTTGAAAAAACTTTGTTTAGGAATCGGTTTCACTCTGCAAAATGTAGACATAGTTGTAGCTGAAGCCCTTTTGTTGGTAGATAACAAGACAGATATTGATGATTTTGTTTCAGAAATGGAAAAACATCTATAAAATAAAAAGAGCCCTGAATTTCAGGGCTCTTTTCTATTATTTTAGTATTTACTTAATTTTGCTTTGTGCATGAACTCTTCTGCTTTTTCAACCATATTGTAACTACCACAGAAAAACGGCACCCGTTCGTGTAATTCAGTTGGTTCAATTTCCATTATTCTTCCAAACCCATCTGATGCTTTTCCACCCGCCTGCTCTACAATAAAAGCCATTGGATTGCATTCATACAACAAACGTAATTTCCCTTTTGGAGCTTTAGTACTTGTTGGGTAAATGTAAATCCCACCCTTAATCATATTTCTATGGATATCAGAAACTAAACTTCCTATATAACGGGAAGTATAAGGCCTATCCTCTTCTTCTGACTGGCAGTACTTTATGTAATCTTTAACCCCCTGAGGAAAGTGTATATAATTTCCTTCATTGATTGAATAAATATGTCCATCTTCAGAAAACTGCATGTTAGGATGTGATAAGTAAAATGTTCCAATTGCAGGATTTAAAGTAAAGCCATTTACACCATACCCTGTTGTATAAACAATCATGGTCGATGTTCCGTAAATTACATATCCGGCAGCAACTTGACTCGTTCCAGGTTGTAAAAAATCATCTATAGTTACGGGAGTTCCTATTGGAGTTATTCTTGTATAGACCGAAAAAATAGTTCCCACAGAAACGTTTACGTCTATATTTGATGAACCATCGAGTGGATCCATTAATACAACATATTTATTATTGTGGCTATTATCACTTCCTTCAACAGTAATAAATTCGTCATTTTCTTCAGAAGCTATTCCGCATACAATTTCACGATTTATTAATGTTTGAATAAAAACTTCATTGGCATAAACATCTAGTTTCTGCTGGTCTTCCCCTTGAATATTTTGTTCACCAGCGGCGCCTACTATATCAACAAGCCCTGCTTTATTAACTTTGTAGTTAACTACCTTGGCTGCTAATCGAATCGAATTGATAATTCGGGATAATTCGCCAGATGAATATTGAAAGGCATTTTGGTTCTCAATAATAAATTCCCCTAAGGTTTTGTTGCGTTCTCTCATTACGAAATCGTTGTAGTTAATTTGAATTCACAAATATCGCTTTTTTTGTGAAAATGAATTGAATAAAATTTACTTAGTTTATCAGTATTGTATATTTGCTGATATAATGCCTAAATTACGGGTCTAGAAAACTTTAATTTAATTTTTTGACCTTTAAAACACGAATTTATGATTATTAGAAAAGGAACCCCCGAAGATATGACCGCTGTTCTCGAATTAATTCAAGAATTAGCCGATTTTGAAAAGGAACCAGATGCCGTCTTGATTAATGTAGATGATTTAATCCGCGACGGATTTGGGCCCACCCCTTTATTTCATGTTTTTGTAGCTGAAGTGGAGTCGGAGATTGTGGGAATTGCTTTGTACTACTATCGTTACTCTACCTGGAAAGGCAAAACTATACATTTAGAAGACCTCGTGGTAAAAGAAAAAATGCGCGGCACAGGAGCTGGCTATGCCTTGTATTCGGAAATCATCAAACAAGGTAAAAAAGATCAGGTACGCAGGGTGGAATGGAATGTCCTAGACTGGAACACTCCGGCAATTGATTTTTATGAAAAATCAGGCGCCAAAGTACTTAGAGATTGGTACGTAGTACAAATGGACGAAGAGGGAGTCAACCAATTCGTAGACAGTAAGCTAAAGAAATAGAATTCCATTTATTCAATGGAATTTAAAATATTGGAATTTTTATTATTATGAGAGTATTCAAATTTGGAGGTGCATCTGTAAAAGATGCTGAGGGAATTAAAAACGTTTATGATGTTTTACAAAAGGTAGGCTATGAGGATGTTTTATTGGTTGTCTCTGCAATGGGGAAAACCACGAACGCTCTTGAAGTAGTTATAAAAGATTATTTCGATAAGTCTTCAGCACTGCAATCTTCAGTTCAAGAAGTGAAAAAATACCACAATCAAATCTTATTGGATTTATTTGAAGATGATAGTAACGCTGTTTTTACTGCTGTAAAAGCGCAGTTTTCTGATCTTGATTATTTTTTGGCACATAACAAATCCCCCAACTATGATTTTGTTTATGACCAAGTGGTCAGCTATGGTGAATTGATATCGACCACTATACTTGCTCATTTCATGAACCATATGGATATAAAAACACAATGGATTGACGTTCGAAACTTCATAAAGACAGATTCTAATTATAGAGATGCCACAGTAGACTGGGATCTTACCCATAAGAATATTTCGAAAAATGTAAAAAGAAAAACATTGAACATTACCCAAGGATTCTTGGGTTCTGATGAAAATAATTTCACAACGACATTAGGCCGTGAAGGGTCTGATTATACCGCTGCAATTTTTGCTTATTGCTTGAATGCTGACAGCGTTACTATCTGGAAGGATGTTCCTGGAGTGATGAATGCCGATCCACGCTATTTTGAGAATGCTAGTTTATTAAATCAGATCTCTTACCGTGAAGCCATTGAATTAGCCTTTTATGGGGCAACAGTTATTCATCCAAAAACATTACAACCTTTACAAAGAAAGGAAATTCCTTTGTATGTAAAGTCCTTTATTAATCCTTTATTAAAAGGAACAAGTGTATCAAGAGGAGTTAACTTAGAGCCATATTTACCTTGCTTCATCGTTAAAAGAAACCAATTGCTTATTTCACTTTCATCTATTGATTTCTCCTTTATTATGGAAGAAAATATCAGTGAGATATTTTCTTTATTCCATGAGTTTAAATTGAAAGTAAATTTAATTCAGAATACCGCTATTAGCTTTTCAGTATGCGTCGAAGATAAATTTTACAACTTCAACGAGTTGAATGCTATTTTATCAAAAAAATTTAAAGTGGACTATAGCCAGAATGTGACTTTATATACTATTAGACATTTTAATGATTCCGCTGCTCAAACAGTAGAAAATGGCAAAAAAGTGATTTTAAAACAGATCAGTACAGAAACAATGCAAATTGTGACTAGCGAAAATTAAAATCTATTCTTTACCCGCTTTAGCATCCTGTTGCCCATAATTCTATAGAATACACTACTTTTGATTTATAGACGTTATTCTCTTTATGGTAAAAAAAGTATTTCTTTTGGCGATGATTATATGTTTTTCTGGGCTATATGCCCAGGAAAACAATTCATTATACGCTACCAAAAAAATTCCCGTTTCCAGTGACACCATACACCTCGAAAAAGTAAGCATCAACACAGCTTTTTTCAAATTGCTTGACGCCAATAACACTGCCATAGACAGCACTCATTATAAAGTTGATTTTCAAAAAGGAACTTTATTTTTAAAAAACAATCTTCTTTTTCAATCCGATTCCATAACGGTTCAGTACCTGAAATACCCTGATTTCTTAACGAAAGAATACCGTATTTATGACCCCAGTCGCGTGGTAAGCAACGATATTAATTCGGATAAATTATATCAAATAAACACGAACGCTCCTGAAAAAAACATCCCTTTTGATGGCCTCAGCACTTCAGGAAGTATTACCCGTGGAGTAACGATAGGTAACAATCAAAACACGGTTCTAAACTCCAATCTGGATTTGCAAATCACGGGTAAGTTATCAGAAAAAGTTAGTTTACGAGCCTCATTACAAGACAGTAATATTCCATTACAAGATGGTGGTTACTCACAGCGGCTAGACCAGTTTGATAATATTTTCATGGAGATTTTAAGCGAAAAATGGAATATACGAGCAGGGGATCTTTTTCTTGAAAATCACGCTAGCCAATTTCTAACCTTTAATAAAAAGGTACAAGGGCTTTCCGCTTATTTTCATTTTGGCACCCCTGAAAATAAAACTTCCGTTTTTGCATCCGCAGCCTTGGTAAGGGGACAATATGCTAAAAGTAATTTCACCGGAGTCGAAGGCAGTCAAGGCCCATATAAGTTAAAGGGTCAAAATGGCGAATTATACGTACTTGTCATATCGGGATCAGAGCGGGTATATGTAAACGGCATCCTTTTAAAAAGAGGGGAGAATAATGACTACACGATTGACTATAACGCAGGAGAAATAACATTTACACCCTTATTTACCATAACATCTGAAATGCGTATTGCGATTGAATACCAGTACTCCGACAGGAGTTATACTCGATTTGTGACTTATGCAGGCGCCACGCATCAAAATGCTAAATGGAGCTTTGGTAGTTATCTCTATTCTGAAAACGATATCAAAAACCAACCCTTGCAGCAAAACCTCACTAAAGAACAAGCGCAAATTCTGGTGAATGCCGGAGACAATCAGGAATTGATGACCGCACCATCTGCGTACCCAGACTCCTTCTCAGATAATAAAGTACTGTATCGGAAAACGTTGATAAATACGGTTGAAATTTTCGAATATTCAAATGACCCTCAAGAAGAGTTGTTCAATGTCCGATTTACTTTAGCGGGTCCTAATAAAGGAAATTACATATTGAAAAACGCAGCCAGCATCAGTAGAATCTACGAATATATTGCCCCAATAAACACCATTCCTCAAAGAGATTATGCCCCCATTATTCAATTAGTGGCTCCTACTAAAATTCAAGTGGCTACTTTTTTAGGTAAATACACTCCCTCCGAAGAAACAGCTGTTGATTTCGAAATAGCAGTGAGCAACAATGACGCTAATCTTTTCTCTACAACTGATGACTCGAACAATCAGGGAGTAAGCGCTAAAATAAATGCTAAACAACGGTTATTTTCAAAACAATGGATCGTCGCTGCCTTCGCCAATTATCAATTTACCCAAAAAGAATTCAGAACCGTCGAACGGCTTTACACCATTGAATTTGACAGGGATTGGAATCTCGGGACGACAGCAGTCGGGGATCAAAGTTTACTGGTATCGGGCTTGAACTTTAACTTAAGTCCCTCTACAAAACCTAATAACAGCGGGATGCTAAAATACCAATTTGAAAAACTAGACTTTTCTGAAAGCTTTTCCGGGAACAGACATAGTATAAACGGGCACTTTAATCTAAAAAAATGGAGCTTTCAAAACCAAGGAAGCTATTTAAAAAGCGACGGCACACTTACTACTTCGAATTTCGTTAGAAACCAATCCCAAATTCGGTATCATTTTGACAAAAACTGGATTGGTACAAGCCAACGTTTTGAGGACAATCAACAAAAAAATAAATCAACTCGCCAATTTTCGGATTTAAGTCAACGCTTTTCAGAATATGGAGTATTCGCAGGTCGAGGAGATAGCACAAAGGTATTTGTCGAATTGGGCTTGTTAAAAAGAACTAATGACAGTATCCAAAATGGCCTGTTACAAAGGGTAAACAATTCTCAAACGTACTATTTTAAATCAAAATTAATTCAAACAGAAAAAAGTGACTTATCCGTTTATGCAAATTATCGGGTATTGGATTTTGTAGATTCCAAGAAAGAGCCTTCACTGAATTCGCGAATAGTATACAATGACCGCTTTTTTGATCAATTGATTCAAGGAACAAGTGCTTATGAAACCAATTCAGGAACATTGCCACAGCGGGAGTTCACCTATCTTGAAGTCCCTGCCGGACAAGGTGTTTATACCTGGAATGATTATAATGCCAACAGGATTCAGGAATTACAGGAATTTGAAGTAGCTCCATTTATCGATCAGGCGAAATACATTAGGGTTTACCTGCCCAATCGCGTGTATATAAAAACACATCAAACCAAATTTTCACAATCTATTATTTTAAATCCAAATCAGTGGGAAAATGTATTAGGGCTGAGTTCCAGTTTTAGAAATAGTCTGTTTTACAATAGAGGAAAACAAAAGCACTCCGTCACCTACTCTTATTTAGAAAATAAAACAAAAAATCTACTCTCTATAGGATCGCAGGATTCCAAAAATAGTTCCCATCAAGTACAGTATTCGCATTTGTACAGGAAAAGTTGATTGTTTGGTACCTTTGCTAAAACAATACAAACTGCTACAGCATCGGAAAATTTTCCTGAAAACAATTATATGATTAGGGGCTATCAATTAGCACCAAAAATCAGTTATCTGTTTTCAAAAAACACTAGTTGAGATGTTTTTTATGAGTTACAAAACAAAGAAAACCAGATTGGTAATTTCGAGACTTTGACACAAAACCGTTTCGGCACCTCTTTCTCATATGCGAATGATAAAAAAATCACTATGAATGGTGAGATTTCCTTTTATCAAAATAAATTTAATGGCAATGAATTCTATTCTGTTGGTTTTCAGATGCTAGAAGGTTTACAGACGGGTCAAAATATAACTTGGAGATTGCTCTTGCAAAAAAAAATAACCCAATTTCTGGATATTAATTTCAATTATCAGGGAAGAAAAAGCGAATCAAGCCAAGCCATTCATACTGGAAATATACAATTAAGAGCCTATTTTTAATTCGAATAGAAATTAATAATTTAAAGGTTTGGTAATGCAAAGTGTTTCTTCACAAAACCTTTGTTTGTGTATCTTTCGCTAAAAAAGCAGCCATGTCAATAAAGAAGGAGATTAACAATGCCCCGAAAACTATTTTGATCGCACCTTTGAACTGGGGCCTGGGACATGCAACGCGCTGCATTCCTATAATAAAGGCATTACAAGAATACAATTACATTCCTATAGTTGCTTCTGACGGAATAGCCCTTGCCATGTTGCGCAAAGAATTCCCCTATCTAAAAATGCTCGAATTGCCTTCTTATCAGATAGAGTATGCGAAAAACGGCAAAAATTTTAAATGGAAATTGTTGCAAAATGCTCCAAAAATGATGAAAGCCATTTGGAATGAAAAAAAGTTGGTGGCTTCGTGGATGAAACAATACGATTTCGACGGAATAATATCAGACAACAGATTGGGGGTTTTTAATAAAAAAGTTCCCTGTGTGTATATAACGCACCAGCTCAACGTGATGACCGGACAAACGACTTGGTTAACGAGCAAACTACATCAAAATATCATTAAAAAATATACGAAATGCTGGGTACCTGATGTTGCAGGTCAACCAAACCTCGCAGGAGAATTGAGTCATTCGAACAATCTACCCTTTGTACCTACATACATAGGTCCGTTAAGCCGTATGCATCAAAAAGAAACCCAGCAAAAATACGATTTAATGGTTATTCTCTCCGGTCCTGAACCACAACGCGGCTTATTAGAATCCATCTTAAAAATAGAGTTAAAACGATATCGAGGTACTGTAGTATTCATTAAAGGAATTGTAGAAAAGGAACAAAAAAAGGAACAGCTGAAAAACATTACCTATTTTAACTTTATGACCAGCCGTCAACTGGAACAAACTTTTAATGAAAGTGATATTGTTCTGGCACGTTCAGGCTATACCACAATTATGGATTTAGTAAGACTGGGGAAAAAAGCATTTTTTATTCCCACCCCTGGTCAATATGAGCAATTGTACTTAGCTAAAAAGCTAAAAGAAGACGGTATGGCACCTTATGCAGAGCAGAATAATTTTAAAATAGACAACTTACCCGAAATAAAAATGTACACCGGCTTATCCTACTTTAACAACACTCCCAATTGGAAACAATTCTTTAGTGTTTTTGAAATTTAAAACCATCGTTCCATTAAAAAAGCTGGATTTTATATCGTTATTTGATATAAAATTCAGCTTTAAAATATAATTAAATAGTGAATTAAATTAATTCTTATCGGTAAATTTTTCGTGCTTTATAGTCTTCGCATTAATCATAAAGAAAACAGATTCGGCAATATTTGTACTGTGATCTGCGATTCTTTCAAAGTGTTTCAAGGCAATAACTAAGTTGGTTCCAGAAACTACTGTTTTAGAATTATGCTTCATTTCCCCAATGATATTATCGATTGCATCGCTGCTTTTACTTTTAATATCACTGTTTAATTTGAAAATTTCTTCAATGCTGGTTTCATCCATATTTTGGAAACACTCATTTGTCTTTATGGTAATATCTTCGACTTCTCTAACAATATCAGCAATATTAAATTTTGAGATAAGCTCATGTTTCTCTTTGATACTTTTAGTCAGTTTGATGATACTCATCGACAAGTCACCAACCCTTTCTATCTCCCTACTAATTTGCATTGCGGAGATGATAAATCGTAAATCAGAAGCAACAGGTTGTTGCAAAGCAAAAACACTCTGACAGATATCATCGATTTTAACATCGAGTTTATCAATCTTATTTTCTGTTTTCTTTACTTCTTTGCTTTCCAAAACAGGCTCTGAAAGCACTGCCTTAACAGCTTCAGCGACCTGATTTTCAGCAAGGCCTCCTATTTTTATAATTATACCTCTAAGCTTACCAAGTTCTGTTTCTAAGTGTGATGCCATTTTTATCTAAAGATTTTAATATTTAAATCTACAAAATTCTTAATAAATATCAAAGTAATTTTTATCCGAATCTTCCTGTTATATAGTCTTCCGTTTGCTTGATAGCCGGTTTTGTAAAAATCGTTTTTGTTTTATCGACCTCAATCAACTCACCCATATAGAAAAAGGCAGTAGTATCACTTACACGACCTGCTTGTTGCATATTATGTGTTACTATAACGATCGTATACTTATTTTTAAGCTCGTAAATAAGTTCTTCAATTTTTGAAGTGGAAATTGGATCTAATGCTGATGTTGGCTCATCCATCAATAAGATAGAAGGCTTTATTGCTAAAGCACGAGCGATACATAACCGTTGTTGTTGTCCTCCAGAAAGTTCAAAAGCTGATTTTTTTAGTTTGTCTTTTACCTCATCCCAAAGCGCCACTTGTTCAATAGTAGTAACAACGCGCTCTTCAATTTCATTTTTATCAGTAATCCCATTCACACGCAAACCATAGGCTACATTCTCATAAATAGTCTTTGGAAATGGATTTGGTTTTTGAAAAACCATCCCTACGTTTTTACGCAAAGCATCAACATTCGTGTTTTTTCCGTAAATATCTACACCATCAATAATAATACTTCCTGTCATTTTAGTACCATCTATGAGATCGTTCATTCTGTTCAATAAACGCAGATACGTTGATTTACCACATCCTGACGGTCCAATTAATGCTGTAACGGTATTTTCTTTCATCGATAAAGAAATGTCGCGCAAAGCATGGTTTTCTCCGTAATAAAAATTTACGTTGTTTGATTGTATTTTTTGCATGTTATCCCTTTAATTTTATTCTTTAATTCAGTTATTCTAATGTAATACCATTATCCCATTCATCCCTTATATAAAAAGACTACTTTGACGTAGCAAATGGTCTTAATTCATTTTTACTTTTTTCCCGTAATACTTACGAAGTGCATTCGCCAATAAATTGGAAATTAATACAATAATAATCAATATAAGTGCTGTACCATAGGCCATCGCTCTTGATTTTTCAATATCAGTACCGCTAGTCGCAATCACATATAAATGATAAGGTAACGCCATCGCCTGATCAAAAATAGAAGTTGGCAATTTAGGTAAAAAATAGGCAGCAACGGTAAATAAAATAGGAGCCGTCTCTCCGGAAACTCTTCCTACGGATAATATTAATCCGGTAATGATATTAGGAAATGCGATTGGGAATACAATTTTACTCGTCGTTTCCCACTTGCTGGCTCCCAGCCCAAAGCTAGCTTGTCTAAATGTATCGTCAACGGCTTTCAATGATTCCTCCGTTGTTCTGATGATAACCGGAAGCACTAATAAACCTAAAGTTAATCCACCCGCTAAAATTGAATCTCCAAATTCTAACTTATTCACAAATAATGACATTCCAAAAAGCCCAAACACAATGGATGGAACTCCAGCAAGATTATTTGTCATTTGCTTAATTATTTTTTTTGGCCAGCCGTCTTTCACATATTCACTCATGTAAATGGCGGCTAATACACCAACAGGGAAAGCAAATATCATACTCGCCAAAACCAAACAGAGTGTTCCAACAATAGCAGGAAAAATACCCCCTTCAGTCATTCCGTTTTTTGGCATAGCGCTGATGAATTCCCAGCTAATAACTCCAATACCCTTCGTTACTATAAAAGCTAATATTACAAATAAAAGTCCTACAATGGCATAACTTGTAGCGGTAAAAATCCCAAAGGCAATTTTTTGACTTCTCCTTTTTTTGTTGGCTAATTTATTTTCAGTACTCATTTTAATGTTTTTTATGGGAGTTTCTATTGGTCACTAATTCTACTAACATATTGATCCCAAAAGTAATTATGAATAGAATACAACCCAATGCAAATAGGGCTTCATAATGCAAACCTCCGTTTGGAGCCTCACCTAATTCCGCTGCAATAGTGGCAGGAATTGTTCGAACAGGCGCTAAAAAGGAATGAGGTATAACAGCAGCATTTCCAGTCACCATTAATACGGCCATGGTTTCACCAATGGCACGACCTATTCCTAAAATGGCACCGGCTGTTATACCAGATGCAGAATATGGAATTACCACCTTGTAAATCGTTTGCCAGTGGGATGCCCCTAAAGCCAAACTAGCTTCTTTCATGGCACGTGGCGTATTGCGCATTGCATCCTCTGAGATAGTAATAATCGTAGGCAAAGCCATGATTGCAAGCACCACACTTCCCGCTAAAGCAGTTTCACCAACCGGTAAACCAAAAAGACTTTGAATTAAAGGCACAATAACTACCAATCCAAAAAAACCATAAACAACGGACGGGATTCCAGCCAAAAGTTCGATAAGCGGTTTTAATAAATTACGGGTTCTTTTCTTTGCAATTTCACTTAAATAGATGGCTGCCGCCAAAGCGATAGGCAAAGCCAATAGAATAGCCCCAAAACTCACCCATAATGTACCATAAATTAAAGGCTTAACACCCATTTGAGCGACAGGTTCTGCGGTAGGAAACCATTCTTCACCGGATAAGAATTTATAAACAGTAATTTTGTTAATATCTAACTCTTTTCCTTTAAACTCTTTATTTACATACTTATCTGAGAAAAACGCAATAATCCCTGGCGTTTTAGCCATAAGATCATTTATTTTATCGGGAAAATTAACAAAATTTTCACCAAGCTCTTCTTCTGTATAGTAATCAGTTATATCTCCTGTTCTAAACAAAACGATAGGCTCGTCTTTCCCACCAAGTTCACTCCAATTTTTAATTTTTTGATCAAAAATATCTTTAATTTGTGACGGCTCTAATCTACTTACTGGATTTGACTCATTTACTGCCAATAAAAAACCCTTATCAATAGGTTTTTTGGTAAAAACCCCAGCACCTTCTATAAATAGAAAAAAGACAATTAAAATTACTGTGATACTAGTAGCGGCGCTACTTAACATCAAAATACCTTCAATCACCTTCTCTTTAATCTGTTTAAAATTTGTTTTCAAAAGAGTGTTTTTTATTTTTAGCAAAATTACACCAGCCAAAGGTCCTGAATGTATCCGCATCGTTAACCTTATGTTAACTTAATGTTAAGCGATCCGTGCGGCTCGAAATTATAACTCGATTATAAATAAAGAAAGGTTGCCTCTAATGAGGCAACCTTTCTCCGAATTAAAAATTAATCTTTATTAATTCAATGGAATGTAACCAACTTCTGCAACAATTTTTTGTCCCTCAGCAGAAAGTGCATAGTCCACAACTGTTTTTACTTTAGCAGCATTTTTCTTATCAAACATGTAGAACAATGGTCTAGATATTGGATATGACTTATCCTTAGCGCTAGCTACAGACGGCTCAATAAAAGTTTTTCCTTGGTCATAAGACACAGCCAATTGTTTTACTTCTTTAGTTTCGTATGCCAATCCGATATAACCTATAGCTCCTTTAGTTTGCCCTACTGCCTGAACAATTGCTCCAGTTGCAGGTAAGTTCAAGATATCTGTTGCATAGTTTTTCTTGTCCATAACCTCATCTTTAAAGAACTCATAAGTCCCAGATGAAGACTCTCTTGAATAAGCAACTATTTTTTCGTCAGCACCACCCACTTCTTTCCAGTTTTTGATTGCTCCAGTAAAGATTTGCTCTAACTGCTCACGAGTTAATTTAGAAACCTTGTTTGCTGGATTAACAATTACTGTTAATGCGTCATATGCAATTATAACTTGCTCAATTTCCACTTTTTCATCTGCAAATTTCATTTTTTCTTCCGTCTTCAAATCTCTTGAAGCCATCGCGATATCAGTAGTACCGTCAATCATTGCAGTTATACCTACACCTGAACCACCACCTACAACAGTAACACTTACGCCAGAGTTTGTTTTCATCAATTCTTCAGCTTCTTTTTGTGCCAGAGGCAAAACAGTATCGCTTCCTTTGATAGTTACAGACACTTCAGTAGTAGCAGCTTCTGTTCCTTTATCTTCAGTTTTTGCTTTACCACAACTCAACATACCTATTAAAGGTAAGATTAAAAATAATTTTGATGTTTTCATTTTATGTTTTTTTATTTGATTTAAAATTTTTACAAAAGTATAATCCCAATGTTAACTAAATGTTATGTGAGTGTTATACAATTTGCTATTGTCCAATAATTATATTCCGATTTCAACCTGCACTCGTGCATACCAATTCCCAGAAGTGTTTCCCGTATAAAATTTTTCTTCCTCATATGAAATTTCAGTCTGAACTTTCAATTTGTGATCAAAAATATATTTAGACAAACTGATCGCGTATTCATTCACATCAGGGCTGATTTTCTCTATATCAGCACCCACTCTCTGCACAGAATATCTTCCCGCTAATGAATATTTTGAAGGAAATACATAACTCAATTGAGTATCAATACCATGACCTACAAAAACCGCTTGTTTTTTAGTAATATCCAAAGGATTAACTGTAATTGCATTGTCAGTCGCTCTAGACATATATGATGACATAGCTGTCCATCCGTTGTATTTAAACATGGCATCCAAAAATACCGATTGTAATGTTCTGGTTTCAAAAAGGTCATTCCCTAATTGGCCTTGAGATCTTTTCGCATTGTTATTTTGACTAAAAGCACCGGAAATCATTAATTTCGGCGTTTTCTCCCTCAACAAATCTCCTTCAAAATGAGATCCATTTCTAGTGAATGCCCCCAAAGGAAACAATTCAACTTTTCCTGTTAAGGCGATACCATCATTTACGCTACTTGTGTAATTTCTTCCTTCACCTTTAGTGACAGCTCCCTTTAAAGCATAGGAAAAATGATCAGCATCTTGTCTCGAGTAATCCAAGAACAGTCCAAAATCACGATCGATATTAAATTTTGAGTTGTTTATCGTACGATCAGTAAACTCCAAAGATCCCGAAGAAATAACCCTTTGATTATTTCCAGGTAACTTAGTTTGTCCAAATCCGATTACCCAGTTTTTTGTAGGCTTATAAAAAAGAACTCCGTCAAGAATTACATTTCCGTTATTTCCAGACACTGCCATATCTCTCGCAGAAAAACCTAATTCCACTTTGTATCCAAATTTAGGATCGTAAACAAAACCATCCAACTTTAATCTCATTCTTCTGATTTCACCTTCTACAACTCCAGATTTATTTTCGTCTTTTTGAAACCCTGCTCTACTTTGAACCCTGAAACCTATATTCATTTGAAACAAGCTGTCTTTAGCCGTAAAGCCAAGTCCCTTTTTAGATATAAGATAAGCTGCATCCGATCCCTTATTTTCAGTCAATTTTTTCTCAACTGATGCTTCTTGAGCTGATACAATACAAGTAAGCATTAGCGCGATACTCAATAAAAATTTTTTCATTTTAATAATTTGTTGTTATTGTGTTATTCCGGTGCAAAATTAATGTTAAGAAAGCTTTTTACTGTTACGAAAAGGTTAACAAAACAATAAATTAAAGCAATCAAAATACCTAAACTACTAATTATTATAAGTTTATAAATAAATCCCATCTTTTTCATAAAATAAATAGAGGACATTTTAAATTAGATCTTTTAGAAATAAAAAAAACATCAAATACTCATCATGAGCCTCTGATGTTTTTTGTATTGTTGAGTTGTATATTTTCAAAAATTAAACTGAGCTTGTAACCTCAATAAATTTTCCTGTTGACTGTTGTTCTTAAGTGCACTATCCTCAAAAGTTACGTCAGCCATAACTCAAGTTGCAGTGAATTTATATGCTTTATAAGGCTGCCATTCTAAACCTACTTCATAATCTCTTACCGTGTAGCTTCTGTCGTCTTTTTAAAATTTCTTACCGCCATCATAGTACTGAAATTTAGCAAATGGATAGAGTAATTGATTTTTTGCCAAATCCCATTTATAGTTTAAGGTAAAATAACCTCCTTCTAATTTTCCGATTCAATTGCTTTTTCTTTTTACATAAGCATTTCATATCCGGTATAAATCAATATGCCCCGAAAACGTAAATCATCCAATGAAATTTTTTGAGTAAGGCAACGCCAGCGAAAATAAGGCCAGATTGCATCATCAATCCTCCAATGATTCCCCAAAACAAAATTTTATGCTGATGAATCTCTGGTATTTTAAACAAGCAAAAAATAAAACGAACACAAAAATATTATCTACACTTAGTGCTTTCTCTATAACATAACCCGCAAGAAACTCTACTGCTTTTACCTCTCCATGCCTATAATACATAGTTTTACTAAAACACATTGCCAACATTATCTACACTGCCGTCAAGATCAACGCTTCTATAATACTTATTTCATGTGCTTTTCGACTAAAAACCCCTAAATCCAATGCCAACATGAATAAAACAAACACATTAAATTAAATCCAATCCAGAAACTCAAATCAGTTTGCATATAATAGATTGCTTAATTTAAAAAACGCACTATAAGTATACAATTTTCGTGAAAAACACAAACATAACTACCTAATAATCAACAAAAATAAATCTAAAAAAAACCAAACCGTTTTACTTAAATACATGAAAAACATAAAGTGCTTTTTTCGATTCAAATTGCAAATAGGAGTTGAACAGAATAGTTTAGTGTTAGATCAACCTATATAATTTAAACCTCTAATTTCCGACACCCTTACTTTTATCCTTAATCCATTTAAATGACGTTTCAATAATTCTTTCTTTTTCGTTTTGAATAAAATTCAAATAAGCAGTTGCTACCGGCGAAAACTTCTTGCCTTTTAACCAAATTAAATTCCAATTTGATTTAATTGGCAACCCTTTTACTGGAACAATCTGCAAACTACCGTTGTTAAGCTCGTTCTTCACTCCGATTAAAGGCATAATAGAACAACCTAATCCAGCCAAAACAGCTTGTTTTACTGCTTCATTTCCTGTAAGCTCCACCTTTTTTGGGACAATCAGATTATTGTTTTCGATAAACTTTTCCATAACATAACGTGTTCCCGAACCTTCCTCACGATAAATAACCGCTAATTCTTCTAAAATAGAAACCTTATAAATATCTTTTTCGTAAGCTTGTTCTGCATTTACCATCATATATAGTTCATTGGGCAACAATTCTACTGTATTAATTTGCACGGATTCTGGCAATACCGAAACTAAAGAAAAGTCCACCTCGTTATGCTCTAAACTTTCTAAAACTTGTTTCTTATTGGTCACATCCAAAATTAAATCTACTCCGGGATTCTGTTTTAAAAAATCAGCGAGAAAATAAGGCATCACGTATTTACCAGTAGATACAATGGAAATCTTTAAGCGCCCACTTAGTTCTCCTTTGTAAGCCAAGGTCTTATAGTTAATCGCCTCGACTTCATTTAAAACTTTCTCGGCAGCGATGGCAATTTCCTCACCAAAATCTGTCACATATAGCTTTCTACCAATAACCTCCGTTAATGGAAATTCAAATTGATCCTGAAAATTCTTTAATTGTATAGAAACTGCCGGTTGAGTAAGATGTAACTCTACAGCTGCCTTAGTAATACTCTTATTCTGAGCTACTTTAAGAAAAACATACAATTGATGCAAAGTATAGTTCATAAATTATTTTTATGTATTCCATTACAAATATAAATAAAAACATATGAATTAGCAATTCTACATTTGCAAAAAAATAAAACAATGGAAAAAGAAAAAGACTACCAATTCAAATTAGTAGAAGGGCAATACTCGCCGCTAGAGGCAAAAAAAATTCTATTAGCTTTAATAAACAGTAAAATCAACTTTCATCAGTTAGAAAATTTTAGTAACGAGATCCGATTTAGCGAGAGCACCGCTCATTCCAAAAGCAGAGTTGAGTTGCTTACCATTGCTGCAAAAAACATAACAGACTTAATAGCTTACTCCATTCCAAACGATATGGAGTTTAAAATAGAAGGAACTATCCAGATATCCCTTGTCCCTGCAAAAAAATTAGAATCCATAGCTTAAAAATTTAAAAAAACATGGCTTTAATCAGCACTTCATCTCGCGATGCCGCAGCACTTTTGAATCAGAATGAAATTGTCGCCATTCCAACGGAAACGGTTTACGGATTAGCTGGAAATGCTTACAGCGAAAAGGCTCTTAAAAAGATTTTCGAACTAAAAAAAAGACCTTTTTACAACCCACTTATAGTTCATATCAAATCGGGCGCTGATCTGAATCAGATTGCATCTGAAATTCCCGAACAAGCAAAATTATTAGCGGATGTATTTTGGCCAGGTCCACTAACCTTAGTATTAAAAAGGCAACACACAATTCCGGATTTAGTTACTGCAGGAAAAGACACTGTTGCCGTTCGCGTTCCTAATCACCCAGTAACATTAGCTCTTTTGGAACAATTGAACTTTCCACTGGCTGCTCCAAGCGCAAATCCCTTTGGCTCCATCAGCCCAACGAAAGCGGAACATGTAGCTAACTATTTTGCAACATCTTCACTGACCGTTTTAGAGGGTGGCGAATGCCGCAGCGGAATAGAATCTACGATAATTGGTTTTGAGGATGAATCAGCTGTTTTATATCGATTAGGCTCCATAACCATTGAAGAAATTGAAGCTGTTATTGGCTCGCTAAAAATAAAAACACACAAAGGAGAAGCGCCATTAGCTCCTGGAATGCTCTCAAAACATTATGCGCCTAAAACGACAACCGTATTAACAGAAACCATTTCTCAAGCACTGGTATTATTTGCTACAAAAAGAATAGGACTGTTAACCTACCAAGATCATTTTGAGAATAAAAACATAGTAGCAAATGAGATTTTATCCCCTACCGGAGATTTAACGGAAGCCGCATCCCAGTTATACAATGCATTACATAAACTCGATCAATTAGAGCTTGATGTAATTATCGCCGAAAGATTTCCTGATCATGGTTTGGGAAGAACCATTAACGACAGACTTGAAAGGGCTACAAAAAAATAAATTATTCTAAAACCAAACAATGAACTTCGATTTACTACTTGAAAATATCACGAATCCAGCCTTACTATTCTTTTTACTCGGTATTATCGCTGTACGACTAAAAAGTGATTTAGAAATCCCAGAAAATTCATCTAAATTCATCTCACTTTATCTTCTTTTTTCAATTGGCTTTAAGGGAGGACAAGAATTGTCACACAGTCATTTTACACTTGACATCATCTGGTCAGTTGCATTCGGAGTTCTAATCGCAGTCATAATCCCACTTTATAGTTTTTTCATTCTTAAAAAACATTTTAGTATCGACAATTCAGGCGCCATTGCTGCAGCTTATGGCTCTGTTAGTGCTGTTACATTCGTAACCGCAATTACTTTCTTAGAAATGCAAAACTATACTTTTAGCGGTCACATGGTCGCCGTTATGGCACTAATGGAAGCTCCGGCAATTATAGTTGGAGTGATTTTAATTCGACTATTCAGTAAAAATGATGTTCAAAGCACCAAAATGAGTTCCCTTATCAAGCATTCATTTACCAATGGCAGTGTGTTGTTAATCACAGGAAGTTTAATTATTGGTTTTTTAGCCAGTGATCAACAAGCCTTAGGCATCAAGCCTTTTACAACAGATATGTTCAAAGGGTTTCTAGCGATATTTTTACTTGATATGGGAATTGTAAGCGGTCGAAAATTAAACGATTTTTTAAAAAGCGGATGGTTCAGCTTCCTATTTGCAATCATCATCCCATTGATAAACGGTATTGTCGTTGCATACCTAAGTCATTTTATAACAGATGATATCGGTAACCGATTTATTTTTGCGGTCTTGGCTTCGAGTGCGTCATACATTGCGGTCCCCGCCGCCATGAAAATCGCAGTTCCAAAGGCAAATCCTGGAATATTTCTGCCTATGGCATTGGCAATTACCTTTCCTTTTAATATAACATTTGGAATGCCTATTTATCTTTCCATAGTCTTATGTAGTTAGTACCGCTTATGTATTCAATATAGTCCAATAAAAAATTAGAGTATTTTCATACTATAGCGGCATTATACCAGAAAATTTAAAACTAAACAGTAAGTATAATTGTTATTGTTATTCCAAGTAGGAACATTAAAAAAACGAACAGTTCAACTAAAGATCAAAGGCTGTTTCTATAAAATTAGAAACAGCCCTTTCGTGCTTATTTATTGTTTTTTTGCAACCGTAAAAGAAAATTCTGAACCTACACCAAATTCGCTCTCAACGTATATTTTTTCTTTGTGAGCTTCGATGATATGTTTTACAATTGCTAATCCCAATCCCGAACCCCCTTCTGAACGGGAGCCACTTTTATTTACCCGATAAAAACGCTCAAAAAGTCTGTTGATATTTTGCTTCTCTATTCCTTCTCCATTATCACTAATACGGATTAGTACCTTCTCTTTTGTCAAATTAACCACGGCAACCTCAGTCGCCCCGCCAGTTTTCCCGTATTTTATTGAATTAACAAGAAGGTTTTCAATGATTTGCTGAATTCTGTCTCTGTCTCCTCTCACATAATTAGGTAAGAGATGGTAGTTCTCAAACGAAAGCGTAATTTTCTTTTTTTCTGCCTTCATTTCCAATAGGTCAAAAACGTTCTGAATTAATTCAACAATATCAAATTCTGAAATATCTAAATTCAAATCCCCTACTTCAAGTTTGGTTATCATGTCTAAATCGTTTACAATGTAGATCAACCGTTCCACTCCCTTTTCGGCACGTTTTAAGTATTTTTTTCTAATTACTTTATCTTCCATTGCCCCATCCAACAAAGTGGATATGTACCCTTGCACAGTAAATAATGGGGTCTTCAGTTCATGTGAAACATTTCCTAAGAATTCTCTCCTGTATTCTTCTCGAACTTGCAACATTTCAATTTCCAGTTTTTTATCAGTCGCAAATTTCTTTACCTCCCTAGTCAGGGTTTCCATATCTGTCGTAATCGGTTGATTTATGAATGTACTTGATTGTAACAGCGAAACATCATCATAGATTTTTTTTACACGTCTGTATATAAAACGCTCTACTCGATACTGTAAAACAATAAATGAAAAAAGATACACTATTAACATGAAAACAAAACCAAATAAATACAGACTACGGAAATGTAACTTGAACATATTAGATGCCAGCAGCATAACAAATCCCGTTGAAAAAAGACTGATATACAATGCTGATTTTACGGCAAACTTATAGGTTTTTTTAAAACTTATTTTCATTTTTTAGTGCGTACGTTGTCTATTTAATCTAGTCTTACAAAGAAGACCCTATCCCACTTTTACAAACAACTTTTATTATATTTAATTTAAACCTCAAATTTATAACCAACCCCTTTAATAGTTTTAAAAAAATCTTCGCCTATTTTTTCTCGGAGCTTTCTAATATGAACATCAATAGTTCTTCCCCCTACAACTACTTCGTTTCCCCAAACTTTATCAAGAATCTCATCACGCTTAAATACTTTTCCTGGTTTAGACGCTAACAAATAAAACAACTCAAATTCTTTTCTGGGTAGTCCAATTTCGATATTATCCTTTACTATTTTATATTCTTCGCGATTTATTTCTATCCCACCTACATTTAAAGTTCCATTGTCTTGCTCACTCTCTTTCAAGCGACGTAACAATGCTTTCACTTTACTGACCAATAGTTTTGGCTTTATCGGTTTTGTGATATAGTCATCAGCTCCGGCATCAAATCCCGCAACTTGCGAATAATCTTCGCTTCTTGCAGTCAAGAAAGTAATAATCACATTACTTAACTCCGCAATTTTCCTGATATTTTCACAAGCTTCCATTCCATCCATTTCAGGCATCATCACATCCATTATGATCAAATCTGGCAATTCCTTTTTAGCTTTAGCAACCGCTTCTTTTCCATTCGCCGCCGTGAAAATTTGATATCCTTCCTGGGTGAGGTTATAACCTACAATTTCTAAAATGTCCGGTTCGTCATCAACTAGTAAAATCTTGGTATGTTTCTTTTTCATATTTGGCAAATTTACGTTTGCATTGGTAAATGTAATAATAAATGAATAGCAAAAAGGCAGTATTAACTGTAATTTGATTTGGTAACCTTTTAGTAATGCTTAACACACATAATGGTAACCTCACAGTAACGCAGAGTTTACAAAGACGCCATTACTTTGCAAAAAATTAAACAAACTATGAAATTTAAACTATTCATTTTAACGCTTTTTATCAGCACCCTTGCTTTCTCTCAAAATAAAGGTACTGTTTCCGGGGTCATAACTGATAAAGATTATAACAACGAAACATTACCTTTTGCAAACGTATTATTAAAAGGAACACAAATAAATGGCACAACTGACATTGATGGTAAATACTCACTTAATGCTCCTGCAGGAAGCTATGTAATACAGTATAGTTTTATTGGTTACGAATCAGCAGAGGTTACTATTATAGTAAAGAGTGGAGAGACAATAACACTAAGCAAAGCATTAGGCGCGTCCAGTTACAAACTAGATGATGTAGTTATTACTACAATCGTAAACAAGCAAAAAGAAACCGCCTTGTTAATGGATCAGAAAAATGCGGTTGAAATAAAACAAAGCATTGGTTCACAAGAATTAGCTAGAAAAGGAGTTAGTGATGTTGCTACTGCAGTGACTAAAATAAGCGGTGTTTCTAAACAAGAAGGTTCAGGAAGTGTTTTTGTAAGAGGTTTAGGAGACCGTTATAATGTGACCACTTTAAACGGATTGCCTTTACCGTCTAACAACCCTAAAAACAAGAACATACTTTTGGATATTTTCTCTACAGATATTGTTGAATCTGTAGGAATCAGCAAAACATTTGAATCACAAAACTATGCTGATTTTGGAGGAGCAAACGTGGATATTGTATCAAAGAAAATGACAGGCTCTCCATTTATTCAAATTGGTGTAGGTGTAGGTACGAACACAAACGTAGCTAAACTTGATAATTTTTACTTGCAAGACGGCCCTTCTTACTTTGGTTTCAATAAAACAAATGCTCCAAGCAATCCTTTACTACCGTACAACTATAATAATAGCTGGGACAGACAAGAAAGAAAAAACACTTTAAATAATAATATTTCTTTATCTGCAGGAAAAAAATTCAATGTCGGCGCAAACAGCACTATTAGTGCTTTCATAACTGCTGGATTTGATGCTGAAAACAAATATAACGAAGGGATCTATAGAACAACCATCACTGCACAAGGTGCTGCCAATACTGATCTCTTTAGAAAATCGTATCAATTCAATACTAATTCTACCGTAATGGGTACCGCAGATTACAAAATCAATAGAAATAACTCTATTTTGTTTACTACTTTATTTTTAAACTCTACTTCACAAGATTACAGTGAGTACGAAGGGTTTGATATTGAGTTCTCAGGTTTAGACCAAATTGGTTTTATAAAACGCGGAACTTTCGATAAAACACAATTAATTGTAAACCAATTATTAGGTAAGCACAAATACAATGAAAGAACCACAGCAAATTGGAGTCTTGGATACAGTATACTGGACAACACTATTCCAGATCGTATGCAAAATACTTTTGTCCCCTCAAATGATGGATCTACAGATTATACTTTTTTCAAAAACTCAAGCATAAACAATCACCGTTATTACCAAGGTTTAACTGAAAAAGAATGGTCAGCAAATATTTCAGGTTCGTATAATTTTGCTAAAACAAATGAAGAGGAATTCAAAGGTAAAGCTACACTAGGATACTCTGGTAAGATGAAAACCGTTGACTTTAATTCTGAACAGTACTCCTTTTTTCCCGAAACTAATAAAACGCTTTTTCCAAAAGATGGATTTAACAATACTGATTTGTACTTAAATGATACCAATTTTGATTTAGCAAATGGCGACAGTTCTAGCAAACTTTCTCAACTATATAATGGCGATTTAAACATTCATGCCGTTTACGGAAATGCACAATACAATTTTACTGATAGATTATCAGTGATTTTAGGAGGTAGATTTGAACAAATAGAGCAATATGTTTATTACGTGAGTTTGGATGCACCAGACGGAACTGGAAATACTTACGCGCCAGTGAAGTTTTTGCCTAGCATAATCGCTAAATACAAATTAAATGACAAGCAAAACTTAAAATTTGCAGCTAGTAATACCTATACTCTACCGCAATTTAAAGAAAAAGTAAAAATCCTTTTTCAAGAAGTAGGACAAAGTTATGAAGGTAACAATAAACTTTACGCTTCAACAAACTACAATGCTGATTTAAGTTGGGAATTATATCCTAGTAACGACGAAATTCTTTCGGTAACTGCTTTCGGAAAATTAATCCAAAACCCAATCAATGAAATGTTTACCAATTCCTCTTCTGGAAACATTACTTGGGCAAACACAGGTGATAAAGCAGTAGTAGCTGGAATCGAGTTAGAATTTAGAAAAAATATTTTTGAAATTAGCGATGAAACCAATTTAAAAGAGAAATTAACTTTCGGCTTTAACGGATCCTATATGTATCAGGACATGGATTTAAGTAATGCTAAAGTTTTAAATGAAAACGGGTTCGGTGCTAATTTTACTTACAAAAACTCAAAATTATCAGGAGCTGCTGACTTTTTAGCAAATGCAGATATGTCTTATACAAAAGAATTTAAAAACGACAAAAACATTACTGCAACGGTAACTTATGCCTATGTTTCTGATAAATTAGCTGTAATAGGAACTTCAGAAAGAGGAAACTTAATAGACAAATCAATTGGTAGATTAGACTTTATTCTAAAATCTAACTTAACTAAAAAATTAAACATAGGATTGTCATATAAAAACATCTTAAATCCAGTTTATGAAAGATTCACTGATCAAAGCAGCGCACCATTAATTAAAACTGCTGATGTATTAGCAAGTTCTTATAAAATTGGATCTAACTTAAGTTTGTCTTTGAATTATAAGTTCTAGCACCAACTTTATATTACATTAAAAAGAGGTAGCTGATGATGATCAACTACCTCTTTTTTATTACTATATAAGACGTGTAAATTTAATGTTAATTGTATTGAAAGTCATAGAAGAATTCTTAACAGCATCGTAATAATCGCTTAACCTGATAAAAACAGTAAACCTGTTTCTTTGTAGTGTTAAAAAACATAAACAAAAATTAAACAAAAATGAAAAAATCAATTTTAGCAATTTTAACCGTAGTAACAATTGCATTTACAAGCTGTACAAGTGATAGTTCAGAAACAATCCCTGCAAATACTTTTGATTTAAAAGTAGACAATTTAAAAGGTGAAATAACAAACAAGGAGACTGTAACTTTAGATGCTACAAAAACGTATACATTAACTGGAGGATTAATCGTAAGATCTGGTTCTTCTTTAATTATTCCTGCTGGAACAACAATTAAATCTGATCCAACAGCTGATACAGAAATAGCTAAAACAATTTTCATCGCTGTAGAAAGAGGCGCTAAAATCTTTGTGAACGGTACTGCTGCTAAACCAGTAGTCATGACATCTGGCAAAGTAGCTCCTGCTGAAGGAAACTGGGGTGGTTTGATTATCTGTGGTGATGCAAAAGTAAACACAGGAGACAATGGAACATCTGAAGTAGGTGGATTATTATACGGAGGTAACAACAATGCGGATTCATCTGGAGAAATCAACTACTTGAAAATTTCTTACACAGGATCTAAATTTAGTGATAGCAAAGAATATAATGGCGTTTCTTTCTTTGGAGTAGGTAGTGGTACTAAAGTATCAAATATCTATACTTTTGAAAGTGGTGATGATGCTATTGAATTTTTTGGAGGTGCAGTAAATGCAAGTAACCTTGTATTAATTAACTCTTACGATGATTCATTAGATTTCGCAGATGGATACATTGGAACAATCACGAACCTTTACATCAGCGGTATTTCATTTGGTGGTGTTGAAGGATCAAACAATGGACAAAACGATATCGCTTTGCCAATGACAGATGCAAAAATCATAAATATTTCAATTGTAAAAGGAACAGCCACTAAATTTACAGCTTCTGAGAAAGCAATCAACTTCAAAGAAGGTGGTGGAAAACAAACTTATACAAACCTATTTGTTGATGGTATCGCTACGTTTGCTAAATTAGATTCAGGTACTGGTGCTACTGCAAGAATAGCAGCTGGAGACTTTAAAATAAACGGTGCAAATTTTGTAACTGCAAATAATACTACAGCAACATATGTAACAAATCAACTTGGTGCTGGTGCCGGTGCAACTCTACCTTCTTGGGCTGATTGGACTAAATAATTAATATACAGATACAACAGTATAACACCTCTCTTTTCAGGAGGTGTTTTTTTTCGGTATAGTACTTAATTTTTTTCGTATATTTACTTAACGAAATTAAGCTAATGGCAAAAAATTACTTTTATAGTGCAATCTTATTGGTTTTTTTCTTTTCCATGGGTCTTAGTGCTCAAGATATAAAGCAACAACCAAAACTACAAGAAACCTCCGTAATTGAAGGTTTAAACTTGTATCCGAATCCCGTGAGTAACGGGAAGGTATATATTTCCACAAAAAATGATTCAAATAAAGAAATAATTATTTTTGATCTTTTAGGAAAGAAAGTACTACAAACTTTAATTAGTTCAAAAGAACTAAATGTCTCAAGTCTAAATCCCGGCGTTTACATCATTAAGATTAATGAAGAGAATGCAACGGCTACCAGAAAACTTATTGTAAGGTAAGATTTACCTTCAAAAAATAACATAAAAAGCTCCAACTTCAATTGGGGCTTTTTTTATTTGAAATCGGAATGCCTTTTAATATCTGAAAGAGCTATTAAAATTTATACCTTTGCAAAAAAAATTCTTGATCACAGCCACTGATATATTTGCCATTTCTAGTCAAAAGCAATTTGAAAAAATAGCCTTAAAAGTATTTCGTTATCAACACGAAAGTAACTTGGTATACAGAGAATTTTGTGATCTCTTAAAAGTGGAACCCCAAAAAGTAAAAGCACTCGAACAGATTCCGTTTTTACCCATTCAATTTTTCAAAAGTCACGCTGTGGTTTCTAATACCAACGCGGTTCAAAAGACATTTACCAGCAGCGGAACAACCGGAACGATAACAAGCAAACACCTGGTAACAGACACTTCTATTTATGAAGAAAGTTACCAAAAAGGTTTTTCTCAGTTTTATGGCAATATAGAAGATTATGTAGTTTTGGCTTTACTACCGTCTTACTTGGAAAGAGAAGGGTCCTCCTTGATCTATATGGTCGAAGATTTGATTCAGCTGTCCAATCATGACGAAAGCGGTTTTTATTTGCACAATCACGACGAACTCATAAAGAAATTAACCGAATTAGACCAGTCCGGTCAAAACGTAATTCTGATTGGAGTTACTTTTGCCTTATTGGACCTAATCGAGAAACATCAGTTTCAATTGCAAAACACCATTATTATGGAAACCGGTGGTATGAAAGGCAGACGAAAAGAAATGATTCGAGAAGAACTGCATCAGCAACTTTGCAAAGGCTTTGGTGTGACAGCCATTCACTCTGAATACGGTATGACCGAATTGCTCTCACAAGCGTATTCCTTAGGAGACGGCGTATTTGAATGCCCTTCTTGGATCCAAATCCTCCTCCGCGACACCGAAGATGCACTAACCTATATTCCGCAAGGAAAAACAGGCGGAATCAATGTGATTGATCTAGCTAATATTAATTCCTGTTCTTTTATCGCCACGCAAGACCTAGGCAAAAAAAATCCCAACAACTCTTTCGAGGTATTGGGACGTTTTGATAATTCTGATATTCGCGGTTGTAATTTAATGATACTTTGAAGATTAACTGGTTATTTATTTAATTGATGATTCCAATTAACCAATTAAACCACTCTCACCACAAAATAATTTTTCTTACCACTTTGCAACAGCACAAACTGATCGTTAATTAAGTCTTTGGAAGAAAGAACAAAATCCTCTTTCACTTTTTCTTTATTAACCGAAATTGAATTCGCTGTAAGCGCACGTCTGGCTTCTCCATTCGATTTAAAAAACCCTGTCTTTTCATTCAAAAGGACTATAATATCAACTCCCGATTCCATTTCGTTTCTCGCAATTTCAGCTTGAGGCACACCATCAAAAACTTCCAAGAAAGTAGCTCCGTCCAATTGTTTCAGGTCTTCGGCTGTTGCATTTCCAAAGAGAATATTGGACGCTTTGATCGCTTTTTCTAGTTCTTCTTTCGAATGAACAAAAGTTGTTAACTCTTCAGCTAATATTTTTTGCAACGCCCTCATATGAGGAGCTGCCTTATGATCTTCGATCAAATTATCGATTGTTTGCTTGTCTAAAAACGTGAATATTTTAATGTATTTCTCTGCGTCCACATCAGTTGTGTTCATCCAAAACTGATAAAATTTATAAACCGAAGTTTTATCCGCCGTCAACCAAACATTTCCCCCTTCAGATTTCCCGAATTTTGTTCCGTCTGCTTTCGTGATCAAAGGACAAGTCATCGCGTAAGCTTTGGCTTCTTCGCCTACATTCATTCTTCGCACCAACTCAGTTCCGGTTGTGATATTTCCCCATTGGTCAGAACCTCCCATTTGCAACAAACAGTTGTATTCTTTATGCAAATGATAAAAATCGTACCCTTGAATTAATTGGTACGTAAACTCCGTAAAAGACATTCCTTCACCTTCACCTGCCAATCTCTTTTTGACAGAATCCTTGGCCATCATATAATTCACAGTAATGCGTTTACCCACGTCACGCGCAAAATTAATGAAGGATAAGTTTTTCATCCAGTCGTAATTATTAACAAGAATCGGAGCATTTATTTCCTTCGAATTAAAATCCAGAAAACGAGACAACACCGTTTTTATTCCCTCAACATTATGGTCCAATGTCGCTTCATCCAACAAGTTTCTCTCATCCGATTTTCCCGAAGGATCACCAATCATTCCAGTCGCTCCGCCAACTAATGCAATTGGTTTATGACCGAAATTTTTTAAATGAACCAAGAGTATGATGGGCACCAAACTCCCAATATGCAAAGAATCTGATGTTGGATCAAATCCTATATAGGTAGTGGTCATTTCTTTTTGAAGTTGTTCTTCGGTTCCAGGCATAATGTCATGCACCAATCCACGCCATTGTAATTCGGAAATAATATTTTTCATTTTCTAAAAATCAATTTTCACAAAGATAGTTTTAATTGCATAATTTGAAAATCAATCGGTCTAAAAATCCAACAATCTAATTATCTTTACAAAATGATTTTAGTAACAGGAGGAACCGGCTTAGTAGGCGCACATTTATTGCTGTATTTAATAGAATCCGAAAGTCTCGGAGTTGAGAAAATACGCGCGATTTATCGAAATTTAGAAACTATCGAAAAAACAAAAGCCCTGTTTCAACTTTACGACAAATCATCCTTATTTGATACAATAGAATGGATTCACGGTGATATTATTGATGTGCCTACATTGGAACATGCTTTTAAAGGGATTGATTACGTGTACCACAGTGCTGCCTTAATTTCATTTGACCCAAAGGACGAAGACATACTGCGCAAAACCAATATTGAAGGGACGGCCAACATCGTGAATTTTTGTCTAGCCAAAGGAGTGAAAAAATTATGTTACATCAGTTCGACGGCTGCATTGGGCGATTTAGCAGGAACTGAAACGATTATTACGGAAGAAACGGAATGGAATCCAGAAAAACCACATAGCGATTATGCTATTTCTAAATATGGCGCCGAAATGGAAATCTGGCGTGGTCAGCAAGAAGGGTTAGATGTCATAATTGTAAATCCGGGAATTATTATTGGCCCCGGTTTTCAAGACCAAGGAAGCGGCCTGCTATTTAAGAAAGTCGCCGACGGATTACGGTATTATACTCTTGGATTAGCAGCGTTCGTGACAGTTAGCGATGTAGCACGAATGGCGGTTCAATTGATGAAAAGCGATATTCGCAACGAACGTTTTATCCTAATTGCGCAGAACATAATGTTTCGAGATATACTGAACACTATCGCTGATACGTTGAAGGTAAAAAGACCTAGCCGTCACATAAAACCGTACGTAATGGAAATTGTATGGAGAGTGGATTGGGTTTTAGCGAACATTTTTCGTAAAAAAAGACAGTTAACTAGAGCTACGGCCAAAGCATCTTATTCTGAACATGAGTATTCAACTGAAAAAATAAAAACGGCATTAAAAACTGATTTCGTGGACATCCATCAGTACATCAAGGAAATTTTAAACTTATAAAATCCTTTACCTATTGAATCTGTAAAGTATCTTTCCTTTTTTTAAAAAGCTTCAGCTTTTTCAATAGTAAAGAATCTTTTTTTATGGGGGTAACCTTAATTCGTTTTATCGAATCAGCTTGTATCTTTGCTTGCTTTTTGTCCTCTCTTATCACCAATGAATCCAAGACTGTTTTTTTTTCGTCAATCCTTTGGATAAGCTTATCATACATGTCTTTATAGTCCGTATAATTAGAAGCGTAATAGATATTGCTTTGCGCAAATTGTGCACTGTCAACTTTATACTTTTTATAAATGTACTGAGATGGATTAATTTTATAAGTCTCTAATGATGTCGGATTTTGATACTTGATAGCATCTAAAATCGATAAATCATACATTACATCTATCATCTTATCTTTTGCTATAAGATCATCAGGCTTATCTACTGCCTCTTCTTTGCAGCTGATAAACCCGATTAAAAGAGTTAAAAGTAACAGTGTTTTTTTCATCTATTTTGTCTATTCTCGATCAAATAAGAGTCTTTTTCCTGGACGGATATTTTTTACTTTAAAAGCATTATAGACTAATTGCCCATTTACAAAAGTATGAGTGATTCTGGATTTGAAAGTAAACCCCTCAAATGGTGACCATCCGCATTTAGCAAATATATTCTCTTTCTTTACACTCCATGGCAAACCTGAATTCACAATCACTAAATCGGCATAATACCCTTCTCTAATAAAACCACGTTTTTCTATTTTGAAAATCTTGGCTGGATTATGGCACATTTTTTCCACAATTTTCTCAATACTGATTTTACCCTGATGAAAAGACTCAAACATCGCCACAACAGCATGTTGAACTAATGGCCCTCCAGCAGGCGCTTTTAGATAGGGTTGTTTTTTCTCTTCTAATGTATGTGGCGCATGATCCGTTGCAATCACATCGATTCTTCCATCTAATAAAGCTTCCCAAAGTACTTTTCGGTCATTTGCTGTTTTTACTGCCGGATTCCATTTTATCAGATTCCCTTTGGTGGCATAATCATCATTGGTAAACCATAAATGATGTATACAAACTTCGGCAGTTATTTTCTTTTGTTCCAACGGAATTTTGTTAGTGAACAAATCCATTTCTTTGGCAGTCGACAGATGAAAAACATGTAGACGTGCGCCTGTTTTTTTAGCAAGTGCGATTGCTCTTGAAGAGGAGATATAACAAGCCTCTTCACTTCGAATAAGGTGATGAACCGTAACGGGAACATCCTCTCCATATTCTGCCTTATATTTTTCTAAATTGCTTTTAATGGTGGCCTCATCTTCACAATGAACCGCAATAAGCATAGAGGTACTCGAAAATATTTTTTCTAAAGTAACTTCATTATCAACGAGCATATTACCTGTCGAAGAACCTAGAAATATTTTTATTCCGGCAACATTTTTAGGATTTGTTTTTAAAACTTCCTCCAAATTATCATTGGTCGCCCCCATCATAAACGAATAATTCGCATACGATTTCTCAGCGGCCAGCTGGTATTTTTCTTCTAAAATTTCTTGGGTAACCGCATTTGGAACCGTATTGGGCTGCTCGATAAAAGAAGTAATTCCCCCGGCAACTGCCGCTCTAGACTCTGATTCTATGTCCCCTTTATAAGTAAGACCCGGATCTCTAAAATGGACCTGGTCATCAATAACACCTGGCATTAAATAATTCCCCTCTGCATCTATAATCACACATTGAGATGACTTGGCGCTTATGCTTTCTGAAATCTCAACAATTAAGTCATTTTCAATTAAAACATCGCCTTCAAAAATCACCCCTTCATTTACTATTTTGGCATTCTTAATTAAAACCCTATTCATTGTACTTTTTATTATAAACTATTAAATATTTTTTTTAATCGTAGAGAAATCACCCCAAAAACAGCTTCAACAATTATTGAATTACTCATTTTTGATTCTCCCTTTGTTCTGTCTGTAAAAATTATTGGCACTTCGACAATATTGAATTTTTTACAAAAGGTTCTGTATTTCATTTCAATCTGAAACGCATAACCAACAAACCTTATTTTATTGAGGTCGACTCCTTCAAGCACCTCTCTTTTGTAACAGATAAAACCTGCTGTAGCATCATGAATTTTCATCCCCGTGATAATTCGAACATATACCGATGCAAAATACGACATCAACACCCGGTTTAATGGCCAATTGACCACATTAACTCCCGTAACATAACGTGAACCGATGGCTAAATCAGCATTCCCAAAATGACAGGCGTTGTATAATTTTTCCAAGTCATTCGGATTATGAGAAAAATCAGCATCCATTTCAAAAATGAACTCATACTTTTTTTCTAATGCCCACCTGAACCCATGAACATATGCTGTTCCCAGTCCCGATTTCTTTTTTCTATTTTCCAAGAATAAACGACCCTCAAATTGCGTTTGAAGTAACCTAACTTTATCTGCGGTTTGGTCTGGAGAATTATCGTCAACTATGAGGATATGAAATGTTTTATGCTGAGAAAGCACCGATCTGATTATGCTTTCGATATTTTCAATTTCGTTATAGGTAGGAATTATAACAATACAGTCACTCATATTTCTCGTAATTTCAACGCAAAAGTAACGTTTTTATGGCATTTGATTCATAATAAAATTATAATAAAAAGATTGATCTAAAAAATTAGTAATTTCGCCCAGCTATGATTGAACACCTACTTCACCCAAGAATAACAGAAAGCAAAGATTGGGCAACCATTTTATTTGTCTTGGCATTTGCTATTATTGCAATTACTAAATCCGTTTATGAAAATCGATTTGGCGATTTTATGAATTTGATCTTTTCAGATAAATATTCTAAGGTGTATCGTGATGGAAGTCATTTGAAAGGGAGTTTTACCATATCACTATTTTTTGTGCAAGTAATTTCCTTTGCGTTTTTTATCCAGCTTTCCCTAAGTTTTTTTGGCTTTGGCTCAAAGACGGACTTTATACTTTACATTCAGATTATTACTTTTTTGCTATTCTTTGTCTTATCTAAATATTTAATAGAAAAAATTATCGCTACCGCATTCCATATTGAGGAATTTGTAGAACAATTTAACCTTCAAAAGGTTACTTACAGAACCTACATTGGGTTATTTATCCTACCTATCAACATTATATTATTTTATTACGACACAATATCAAGAAATATTCCATTAATAATAATATATATAGTATTGTCAATCAACGTTTTAACTTATTTTATTTCAATAAAAAAATATCAACAACTAATATTCAGTAAGATGTTTTATTTTATTTTATATCTTTGCGCTCTCGAAATAGCCCCCTATTTTTTTATGTTTTTTATGTTTAAAAAAGGAGGCACTTAGAAAACGTTAAAATATGAAAGTGAAAACAATTTTGGTGTCACAACCCGAGCCTAAAGTAGAGAATTCTCCTTACTTTGAACTCCAACAGAAGCATAAAGTTAAAATTGATTTCAGGCCTTTTATTCATGTAGAAGGAGTTAATGCCAAAGAGATTAGACTTCAAAAAATCGATCTCAATCATTACACTGCAATTATTTTAACAAGTAGAAATTCCGTAGATCATTTTTTTAGAGTTGCCGAGGAAATGCGTTTCAAGGTACCTGAAGGAATGAAATATTTCTGTCAATCAGAAGCAGTATCCTTTTACTTGCAAAAATACGTTGTTTACAGAAAGCGTAAAATTTATGTAGGTCCCAAGGATTTTGCAGACTTATCTCCTTTGATAAAAAAATATAAAGACGAGAAATTTCTTTTGCCAGCATCAGATCAATTAAATGCAGATGCGACAACAACACTTAATGGATTAAAAGTAGACTGGACTCCAGCTATTTTTTACAAAACAGTGATGAGCGATCTAACTGATTTAGCAGATGTATATTATGATATTCTGGCCTTTTTTAGTCCAACTGGAATTAAGTCATTGTTTAGAAACTTTCCGGAGTTTAAACAAAACGATACCAGGATAGCAGTTTTTGGAAGCACCACTCACAAGGAAGCTTTGGACAATGGTTTAAGAATCGATATTCTGGCACCATCGCCAGATACCCCTTCTATGACAATGGCCTTAGAAAAATATATTCTTGAAGCTAATAAGGGAAAATAATTGTTGACTCGACTTCAAATAAAAATCACAAAAAACCATCTGTTCTACAGATGGTTTTTTTTTGTCTAGTTTCCACAAAATCAAGTTCCAGTTGCCTTTTAAAAAAAGCACCACAGTCTGCTGAATTTCTATTAATCCCGTCTTCTAAACTATAATTATCTCACTAAATAAGGCGTACATATCAAATTATTATTTGTTTTTGTTTAAATTTGGTTTTCAATTACAACTAAACATATTGGTTTTAGTTCTAAAATAAAAGCTATGAAAATAAACTCCATGGTAGTGGAAATAGATGGAATCGACAAAGAAATTTTAAGATTCTTGATGGAAGATGCCCGAAAACCAATCCTTCAGATCGCAAATAAAATAGGCATTTCAGGAGCTGCTATTCATCAGAGGCTGAGAAAGCTAGAGCAATCCGGGGTAATCTCAGGATCAAAATTTGTAGTAAACCAAAAAGTTCTTGGTTACAACACCATGGCTTTTGTAGGAGTCTATCTAGACAAAGCGGCACGAAACCTTGAAGCTGTAAAAGAACTAAAAAAAATACCCGAGGTACTGGAATGTCATTACACCACCGGAAACTGGTCCATCTTAATTAAAATCATATGTAGAGATAACCAGCATTTAATGAATTTACTAAACACCAAAATTCAAACAATAGAAGGCGTATCCAGAACGGAGACCTTCATTTCTTTAGACCAACAAATAGACAGACAAATACAGCTTTAAAGAGATAATAGAGCAATTAGAAAATGAGATAATTAAAAAAAGTCGGCTCATTCATAAAACGAGACGGCTTCTGTGCATATAGTAATGATTGCCTAATTACTACATCATCTAATCTCTTCGGCTACCGCCTCCCATATAAATGGAAACATAATACAGTAAAGTTGCAATAGAACCCAAAGCAGCTACCACATAAGTTCTCGCAGCCCATGTCAGAGCATCTTTGGCCCCGTCATGCTCTTGTTGCGTAAGCATCCTTTTATTCTCTAACCAAGCCAAAGCCCGATGACTAGCGTCATATTCAACTGGCAAAGTAACTAATGAAAAGATTGTTGTTGCCGCAAAAAGCACAATTCCGATAAGCAGTAACTGCGGAAAACTATTCATCAATAAAATTCCACCTATCAAAACCCATTGCATATACGAAGATGCTACATTTACAAAAGGAACCAATTTAGAACGCATAGTTAACCATTGATAGCCTACTGCGTGCTGTACCGCATGCCCACACTCATGTGCTGCCACAGCTGCCGAAGCGGCGTTCCTTTGATTGTATACTGCCTCGCTAAGATTCACTGTTTTGTTAACCGGGTTGTAGTGATCTGTCAATTGACCCGCTACCGAAATCACGCGCACATCACGAATTCCGTTATCAGCCAGCATTTTCTCCGCAATTTCAGCGCCACTCATTCCGTTTTGTAATTGCATCTTAGAATAGTGCTCAAATTTACTTTTCAATCTTGAACTTACTGCCCAGCTTGCCAGCATAATTGCACCGGCAAGAATTAAATAACTCATTCCCATATATTTTGTTTTTTTGTTTCTCTATAAAGTTATAAATGAAATATCAAATTACGAACCAAATTTATACAATGTCAATTTGACACTCGTTAAAATAAACACAAAAAAATCCAAACTCCACTAAATATGAAATTTGGATTTTAATATATAACTAGAGACGCACTGCTGTGCCTCTCTGCAGTAATCCTTTCCAAGCTTACACTATTAATGTTTACCCTACCAAATTAATAATTTTTCCAGGAACAATAATGACCTTATTTGGCATTCTTCCTTCTAATTGTTTTATCGTTCTTTCGTCTTTCATTATGATTTCCTCGATTTGATCTTTGGTTAAATCCAGAGGTAATTCGATAGTGAAACGCATTTTTCCGTTAAAAGAAACTGGGTATTCCTTACTGCTTTCTATTAAATGTTTGGGTTCGAAAACAGGGAAAAACACCGTTGAAACAGAACCTTTATTTCCTAATAACGACCATAATTCCTCTGCGATATGTGGTGCGTATGGAGAAATAACGATAGCCAACGGCTCCAGAACAGCACGAGAATGACAGCCTTGAGCAGTCAATTCATTGACACAAATCATAAACTGTGAAACCGAGGTATTGAAAGAGAAATTCTCAATGTCATCTGCCACTTTTTTAATGGTTTTGTGTAATGTTTTCAAGTTGTCTTTTGTTGGCATTTCATCAGTCACGATCAAATTATGTTCGTCAAAATACAAACGACACAGTTTTTTCAAGAAACCAAAAACTCCCGAAATCCCTGCCGTATTCCAAGGTTTCGCTTGTTCTAATGGCCCTAAGAACATTTCGTACAAACGCAAAGTGTCTGCTCCGTATTCATTACAAATATCATCTGGAGTGACTACATTGTATTTGGATTTTGACATTTTCTCTACTTCGCGACCAACGATATATTTACCATTTTCATCGCAAATAAATTCAGCATCAGCATAATCTTCTCTCCATTTCTTGAATTTTTCTATCTCTAATTCATCCGATGAATTGACCATTGAAACATCAACGTGAATTGGTTGTACATTTCGTCCGTCAATTTTATTTTTAGAAACAAATGTATTATCTCCTTCTAATCGATATACAAAAGCACTAGTCCCCAAGATCATTCCTTGATTGATCAGTTTCTTGAAAGGCTCTTCCGTTGGCGCAAAACCTTTGTCTTTTAGAAATTTATTCCAAAAACGAGAGTATAACAAGTGACCAGTCGCATGTTCGTTACCACCAATGTATAAATCAACGCTTTCCCAATACGCCAAAGCTTCTTTGCTAGCAAATTCGTTTTCATTCTTTGGATCCATATAGCGCATCCAGTAAAACGAACTTCCTGCCCAACCTGGCATCGTATTCAATTCTAAAGGGAAAATCGTTTTGTGATCTACTAAATCAGTGTTGACCACATCATTTTTAGTCGTGTCCCATGCCCAAACGGCAGCATTTCCTAAAGGTGGCAAACCATCTTCCGTAGGTAAATATTTTTCTACTTCTGGTAATACAATTGGTAAATGCGTTGCATCAATCATTTGCGGCAAGCCCTTGACATAATATACCGGGAATGGCTCTCCCCAATAACGCTGACGAGAAAAAACGGCATCACGCAAACGGTAATTCGTTTTTCCTTTTCCTTGATTTATTTCTTCTAATGCTTCAATTGCTTTGTATGTTCCTTCTTTATAGCCCAATCCGTTTAAGAAATTAGAATCTACTAATTTGAAACCGTCTTTAGATCCAAACGCAGCTTCTGAAATGTCTTTATCAAAAATATTTTTGATTGCTGGCATTCCGCTTTGTCCTTTGAAGAAATTAGCAAAAGCATAATCTCTTTCGTCTCCGCAGGGAACCGCCATAACGGCGCCTGTCCCGTAACCCGCCAATACATAATCCCCTATCCAAACCGGAATGGCTTCTTTAGTAAATGGATGCTCTGCAAATGCACCTGTAAACACTCCAGAAATAGTTTTAACATCAGCCATACGTTCTCTTTCAGAACGTTTTGACGACGCTAAAATATAAGCGTTTACTTTATCTAAACATTCAGCAGTAGTGATTTCTTTAACCAAAGGATGCTCAGGCGCCAAAGTCATAAAAGTCACGCCAAAAATAGTATCAGGACGCGTTGTAAAAACTTCGACCCCTCTTTCTTCTTGGCCCTTGTCTAACGCTATCGCTTTGAAAGTAACCATAGCACCAACTGATTTTCCAATCCAGTTTCTTTGGCTCTCTTTGATGCTTTCGCTCCAATCTATGTTGTTAAGCCCTTGCAACAAACGCTCTGCATAAGCAGATATGCGCATGCTCCATTGTGTCATTTTTTTACGAACCACGGTGAATCCACCACGTTCCGAAACACCGTTTACGATTTCGTCATTCGCCAAAACCGTCCCTAATCCGGGACACCAGTTGACTTCAGTCTCTGCCAAATACGTTAATCGGTATTGCAAAAGGATTTTTTCCTGTTGTTCTTTATCGAAAGTATTCCATTCACTTGACGTAAAAGGCGCTATTTTGTCATCACAAACCGCATTGACAGTAGCATTTCCAGCCTTTCCGAAAATTGAAATCAAAGTTGAAATATCCTCAGCTTTATCATTGGCTTTGTTGTACCACGAATTAAATAATTGTATAAAAATCCATTGCGTATGTTTGTAATAATCCGGATTAGAAGTGCGCACTTCCCTGCTCCAATCAAACGAAAATCCAATTTTATCCAATTGCTTTCTATATCCGGCAATTTCATTTCCTTCCTTATCATTTCCACCATCAATATTTACAGAAGTGGTATCTTCCGGACGTTGTCCTGTTTGAATGGCGTATTGTTCTGCAGGTAATCCAAAACTGTCATAACCCATAGGGTGCAATACATTAAACCCTTGGTGTCTTTTATATCTCGCATACACATCAGATGCAATATACCCCAGAGGATGTCCCACATGCAGTCCTGCCCCTGATGGATAAGGAAACATATCTAGCACATAATGTTTTGGTTTTTCAGAGTTATTTACAGCGGCAAAAGTTTGATTTTCTGCCCAATATTTTTGCCATTTGGCCTCTATCTCGTTCGGATTATATTTCATTCCCTCTTTCTATTTTTATTTTAACGGAGTCATGCTGTCGCTAAAGCTCAAGTCATTCCCTCTTTCTATTTTTATTTTAACGGAGTCATGCTGTCGCTACAGCTTAAGTCATTGTGCGTACGTTGCAAAGTTTATCACGATACCTATTTTTAGGTGGCAAATTTACGTTTATTGTACGAAAGTTGAAACTTTGGACGTTATTAACTTCAAATAAAGAAATTCTTTATTATTTTTACCCCATAATTTAAGTAAACTATGAGTTCTTCATTTGATAGGTTTCAAAAACGCAGGTTAATTTCCTCTTATTTTTCGGTCGTTCTAAGTGTATTCTTAGTTTTATTTTTATTAGGAGTGTTGGGCCTTTTTATTATAAACTCCAAAAAATTAGCCGACGACTTTAAGGAAAAAATTGCCATGACGGTGTTTTTCAAAAATGAAGCGAACGACACTATTTTAAGAACTTTTGGAGGAAAATTAAAAATTGCGCCCTACGCGAAGTCTACGGTTTATGTAACTAAAGAGCAGGCTGCAAAACAACATACCGATATAATCGGCGAAGATTTCATGACGTTTTTGGGGGAAAACCCATTACAAAACTCGTACGATATTCACTTAAAAGCGGATTACGTCGAAAAAGATTCCATCGCGAAAATTGAAAAACAATTGCGAACAAATCCTATGATATCAGATATTGTTTACGACAAGCAATTGGTAAATTTAGTGAACGACAATATTAAAAAAGTGAGTATGTGGATTTTAATAATCAGCGGATTCCTGGCTTTTATTGCTGTTTTATTAATTAACAGTTCGTTACGACTGTCAATTCACTCCAACCGATTTATCATTAAAACCATGCAAATGGTGGGCGCAACAAAATCATTTATCAGAAAACCATTTGTTATGCGTAGCATAAAACTTGGGATGTTAGGTGCTAGCTTAGCCATTATTGCATTAATTGCGGTGTTACTGTACGTCGAGACCAGCTTTCCTGATTTAGGAATTCTTGACAACAAAATTCTTATTGCAGGTGTTTTATTGTCCGTGTTCGGAATTGGTATTTTGATTACTTGGTTAAGTACTCACTTTGCGACACAAAAATTCTTGAATTTAAGAACTGACGATTTGTATTAATTTTAATTTCAGAATTTAAAAAGTAAAAAAGCATAAATGAAAGACCAAGGCCCACAACAAGATTTTCTTTTTGGAAAAATAAATTATATAATTCTACTGATTGGTATTGGAGTAATTGCACTCGGATTTATTCTAATGTCTGGCGGAGGAAGTGATGACCCTAATGTATATAGCGATGCTATTTTTGATTTTAGAAGAATTCGTCTCGCTCCAACAACCGTTTTAATTGGTTTCGGAATAACCGTATATGCCATATTAAAAAATCCAAAGAAAGCATAAATGAACACATTACAAGCTATCATCCTTGCTATCATTGAAGGGATTACTGAATTTTTACCTGTTTCTTCCACTGGACATATGATTATCGCTTCTTCCTTTTTTGGGATTGCCAGTGATGATTTTACCAAACTTTTTACTATTGTAATTCAACTCGGTGCTATTCTCTCGGTTGTAGTTTTATATTTCAAGCGTTTCTTTCAGACCTGGGACTTCTATTTTAAATTATTTGTTGCTTTTATTCCTGCTGTAGTTTTAGGATTATTATTCAGCGATCTGATAGATGAACTATTAGAAAGCCCTGTCACAGTGGCCGTTTCACTTTTACTTGGTGGTATCGTTTTATTAAAAGTAGACGAATGGTTTAGTCATTCTGAGGATACCAAAATCACTTATATCACAGCATTTAAAATTGGATTGTACCAATGCCTCGCAATGGTTCCCGGAGTTTCCCGAAGTGGCGCGAGCATAGTGGGTGGAATGTCCCAAAAGCTAAGTCGTACATCAGCAGCTGAATTTTCATTTTTTCTTGCTGTCCCTACCATGTTTGGCGCAACAGCAAAAAAATGTTTTGATTATTACAAAGATGGTTTTGTATTGACTCACGACCAAATCAATTTATTAGTTATTGGTAATGTAATCGCTTTTATCGTGGCGCTTTTAGCCATTAGAAGTTTTATCGGATTTTTGAGTAAAAAAGGTTTTAAAGTATTTGGTTATTACCGAATTGCTGCCGGAATCATTTTACTGATTATTCATTTTTTCATTCATCCCCTGACCATCATTTAATGACAGACGAAGACTACTTAAACGGACAAATTTTATTAATTGACAAGCCTTTGAATTGGACATCCTTTCAGGCTGTAAATAAATTAAAATATGCGCTGATTAACAAATTAGGGCTTCCTAAAAAGTTTAAAATTGGTCACGCGGGAACTTTAGATCCGCTAGCAACAGGGCTGCTTTTAGTCTGTACCGGAAAATTTACCAAACGGATTACCGAGCTTCAGGGTCAAGCCAAAGAATATACTGGAACTTTCTTTATTGGAGCTACTACGCCTTCTTACGATTTAGAAACTGAAATAGACGAGACATTCCCTACTTCACACATAGACGAAGCCTTAATACGGGAAACCCTAAAACAATTTTTAGGTGAAATAGATCAAAAACCACCTATTTTTTCTGCTATAAAAAAAGAAGGCGTTAGACTATATGAGCATGCACGTGCAGGGAAAACCGTAGAAATCGCTACTAGAAAAACTACAATTCACGAATTTGAAATCACCAGAATAGCGCTTCCTGAAATTGATTTCAGAGTAGTTTGCAGCAAGGGTACTTATATCCGTTCTTTAGCTTTTGATTTTGGACGTGCCATGCATTCAGGATCTCATTTAACAGCGCTGCGTCGTACAAAAATTGGAGATTATAATGTAAGAGAAGCTGTGGATGTTGTTGTATTCGAAGATAATTTAGAATCAAAATAACCCTGTTTTGAATTTTCAAAAAACACTATTAATCATACTCTTTTTTTTGCGGGAGTCTTTTTGCCCACGATAAAAAAATTACTTACGCTCAATTTGACGTCACCTTAGCCTTTACCGGGAATCCTTAACGTGGAGAAGTTGACTAGAGTACTAACATAAAAGAATCTTGGCTCATTCCGGATGGTATGGGAACAAAATTTGGTTATGGCCTCTACTATAAAAAATGGGTTGGATTAGCAATCCATCGCGGTTTCAACTGGGATTAGTCCAATAAATTAGTTATGGAATTTGTTTTTGCCAATTTTAGATTAAGCCCAAAAATAGGGAAGGAAAGTAGAATTACACTTCAACTAGGAATTGGAAAAGCAATCGCATTAGGTCGGGGTGTCGGGGTACCTTGACCGTAGACTATCAAAAAATTAGTCTAGGTATACAAAACGCCGATGATGTTTTACTTTTTATCGAACTAAACCATTATGCGTTTCCTATTAACAATCAAAGAGATTCAGGAAATATAAGTTTAGGAATTTCCTTGATCAGCCTCTAAAATACAGTTATTCTTCTTCCTTGTCCAAGTCAAGCATCATATCAATCACTTCACTTTGAGTAGACAATCCTTTGTCGTGAAAGAACCACAATTGTAAATCAGTTTTTGCCGTTTCATCAAGTGTACCATGTTCTTTTTTATAGTTATCAATTAAATCAGCGGCTCCCTTAGGTCTTGGTCCCCAATGTGCTAATGCGCCACCCGTTTCTTTATTAATAACGATAAGTTTTGGAATTGATTTGGCTTTATTGGTTAAAAATAAATTCATTAATTCTTTATTTTCATCACGCAAAACAATTTTTATATCTATTTTACCGTCAGCCTCGGAAACCATTTTATCAAAAACAGGAAGCAATTCTGCCGCATCAGTTGACCACCCTTCAGAAATAACCATCCAAATGTATTCGTTTTTTAAGGACTTCAACGACTGGGCATACTCTTGCGGTATTTTTAATGTCTTCTCTAAACGATCCATCCGCGTCTCATTCAAAAGACTATAATTAGTCAATGCAGAGGACTGCTCACTTCCTGTAGATTTTTCCTCTTTTAATAAGTCTACAACTAATTTCCTATATTCAGAATACGAATGACTCTTAAACAACGCCTTTGCAATCGACTTTTTCATGATTTTATTTTGTTTAAGTAAAGTTAGCAAAAATTAATTGTTTTAAAGAGGACAAAACCACTTTCAAACAAGCAAAAAGAGTAATTTAGGCACTAATAAAAAAGGAAAATGGATTTAAATTCAAAGTCAATTGGACTTGTCCTTTCCGGGGGAGGTTCAAAAGGTATAGCTCATGCAGGTGCCATTAAATTTTTAGAAGAGCAAAACATTCGCCCCACTCGGATCGCCGGAACAAGCGCAGGCGCAATCGTAGGCGCAATGTATTCCTGGGGAAAGAGCCCTGATGAGATTTTAGAGTTTTTTAAGTCGGTTTATCTTTTTCAGTGGAGGCATTTCACTTTTAAAAAAGCGGGCTTGGTCGATTCCGAATCCTTTAGGCTGTATTTTCAAGCTATCTTTCAAGACGCGCTGATTGGAGAATTGAAAATCCCTACACAGATTACAGCAACAGATATGGTTAGGGGGCGATTAAAAATATTTGAGGCAGAAACAAAAATCAGTGATGCGTTATTAGCTTCTTCTGCTTTTCCAGGAATTATATCTCCTTATGAAATCAATGGTGAGCCGTATAGCGATGGTGGAATTTTAAACCATTTCCCAACAGATATATTACAAGGTCAATGTGACAATATTATCGGTGTTTATGTCAGTCCTATCCAAAAAATAGAAGCCAAAGATTTAAATTCCATCAGAGCAGTTACTACGAGAGCTTTTGACATTCTTTCTGCCAATACCAATACGCAAAAGTTCAATATCTGCGAATGGATAATCGAACCTACAGAACTGAGTATATATAGTACCTTTGAGATGAACAAAGCAAAAATGGACATTATTTTTAAAATTGGCTACGAAGCTGCCAAGAGCTCCTTTGAAAAACTAAATCTATAAAAATTAAGCGATAGTATTTCAAAAAAAAGAATATCACTATATTTGCACGAAACAACTCAACATACACATGAAATATAAAAGAATTCTTCTCAAATTAAGCGGTGAAGCTTTAATGGGCGACAGACAGTACGGTATTGACCCAGTAAGATTAGCTGAATATGCCGAAGAAATCAAAAAAATTCACGATAAAGGGATCGAAATTGCCATTGTAATAGGCGGTGGAAATATTTTTAGGGGAGTTGCGGGAGCCAGCAATGGAATGGACCGTGTCCAAGGGGATTACATGGGAATGCTAGCCACAGTTATCAACGGAATGGCCTTACAAGGCGCATTAGAAGACAAAGGAATGCTCACCCGTCTACAAACCGCATTAAAAATTGAAGCAATAGCTGAACCTTATATTAAAAGAAGAGCAGTACGTCACCTTGAGAAAGGGAGAATCGTGATTTTTGGAGCCGGAACCGGAAACCCTTATTTCACAACTGACACGGCAGCTGTTTTGCGTGGTGTAGAAATACATGCCGACGTAATTTTGAAAGGAACACGCGTCGACGGCGTTTATGATTCAGATCCTGAAAAAAATGCAGATGCTACGAAATTTGATTTTATTTCTTTTGACGATGTAATTAAAAAAGGACTGAACGTAATGGATTCTACGGCATTTACATTAAGCCAAGAAAATAAATTGCCTATCGTAATTTTCGATATGAACAAACAAGGTAATTTATTGAAAATATGTGAAGGGGAAAACATAGGAACGGTAGTAAATATATAAGCCCTTAAATCCCTAAAGGGGACAAAAAAATTGGAAATTATGACTGAAGAAATTGAATTTATATTAGATAGCACCAAGGAATCAATGCTTGGCTCTATTGCCCACTTAGAGAAAGAGTTCCTAAACATTCGCGCAGGAAAAGCATCTCCAGCGATGTTAGGAAGTGTTTTTGTAGATTATTACGGTTCGGCCACACCGCTTTCGCAAGTGTCAAAAATCAGTGTTCCAGACGCAAGAACGATAACCTTACAGCCTTTTGAAAAAAACATGTTGCATCCTATCGAGAAAGCGATCATGATAGCAAACATCGGCTTCAACCCAATGAACAACGGTGACGTAATTATCATAAGTGTTCCCGCATTAACAGAGGAACGAAGACGCGATCTTGCCAAACAGGCTAAAGTAGAAGCAGAAGATGCTAAAGTTGGTATTAGAAACGCCCGTAAAGATGCGAATACAGAGATTAAAAAGTTAGAAAAAGACGGAACATCCGAAGACATTTGTAAAAGTGCCGAAGACGAAGTCCAAAACCTAACCAATAGTTACATCAGGAAAGTAGATGAACTTCTTGTTTACAAAGAAGCAGACATCATGAAGGTGTAAAATTAAATAAATCAATAGTATAATCCGTCCCGTTTAAATAGCGAGACGGATTTTCTTATTCTTGTTTCACTCATACCATAATATGATTGTAGCCGTTTTGTAATAAACCTTATTTATGAAGCATTTTTGTATATTGTTTTTCTTTTTTACTTTATCAATTCAAGCCCAATTTCAGGTAAACGGAATTGTAAAAGAATCAACCGCAAACAAGCCGCTTGCTTTTGCTACAATCACTTCTATTGATGGCGCCACTACAATTTCAGATGTAGACGGGAAATTTAGTCTTTCCTCAAAAAACAGCATCCCCTCCTTTGAGGTTTCCTACGTCGGATATTTTAAAACTACGGTTCCCATAGTAAAAGGACAAAATTATTACACCGTTCTCCTCCTGCCTAAAAGGGATGACTTAAAGGAAGTTTATATTTCAAATAAAAAACCTGCTTTAGCTATTATAAATAAGGTGATTGAAAATAAAAACAAAAACAATCCCCAAATAAAACTAAAAACTTTCGAATTCAAGTCCTATAACAAACTAATTGTTTCTGCTAATCCGGACTCGATAAAAGGAGCTATTGACTCGGTGTTTATTGAAAAATCCATTGGTAAGACATTCTCTAAAATCGATTCCTCCGCTTATAAGTTTAAAGAGATCATAAACAAGCAACATTTATTTCAAACAGAGAAAGTCTCGCAATATCAATTTGGAAACCAGAAGTTAAAAGAAACTATTTTAGGAACAAAGATGGCCGGTTTTAAACAACCTGTTTATGAGATTTTAGCTTTCAACCTACAATCTTTTTCAGTCTATGATTCCAGCTATGAACTTTTTGAAACAAAGTACAACAGTCCAATTGCCAATGATGCCCCGACAGATTATAATTATAAATTACTCGACACCATCGCTATAAATGGTAGAATGTCTTACATGATTTATTTTAAAAATAAAAAGAAAAGTAAGGCCTCAGGACTGGAAGGCGTACTGTGTATAGACCAAAATAATTTTGCCGTTTCAAAGGCTATTATGCGAATAAAAGGGGTTCTTGATATCAGCGGTATTCATGAGTTTGAATATATTCCTCAAGAAGAAATTTGGTTTCCCATCCGCAAAACTTTTAAAATCGTAAAAGGGAAAAATGACGATGATATAAAAATTCTTGGGGGAACGGTTCAGTTTGACGGTGACGTTGAAAAAGATTTCCAGACTAGAAAAAAAACACCCTCGGATATTACTTATCTGTTGTCTAAAACAGATAATTTCGATATCCAATATAACACCCCTATCAAAATAAAGCAAAACTATATTTCTGTCGAAATAAAAGAAGATGCCATTAATAAGTCAGAACGTTTTTGGGATTCCTACCGGAAAGACAGTTTGGACATTCGGAGCCAAAAGACCTATTTAGCGTTGGATAGTATCGCCATTAAAAGAAGAATTGCAAGCCGAATTCGTTTCGGCAGAAAAATCATCAACGGGTTTTTACCTTTGGGCTTTTTTGATATGGACTTAAGGAAAATTATAAGTTACAATAACTACGAAGGGTTTCGATTGGGTTTTGGAGGTATTACGAACGACCAGTTTTTAAAAAATTTCAGAATCGAAGGCTATACCGCTTACGGAACAAAAGACGGGAATTTCAAATATAATGCAGGGCTATCAACACGTGTGGGTAAACTTTCTGATTCGTGGATCGGCGTATCCTATACGGACGATGTTAGAGAGATAGCTAGCACCTTATATACTATCGAAAAAAGACCCTTTAAGCTTTACGACCCAAGACCTATAAACATTAGTACCTTTTATAACTATGTGAGTTGGAAAGCCTCTTTGAAAACCCAAATCATTCCTAAGACAGAAAGTATTTGGACGCTCAATCGCTCCGAAATTGAGCCCAAATTCAATTATGTCTATAATTTAAACAATAAATTATACTCTAATTACATCATGACAACGGCTATGGTTTCCCTGCAATGGAATCCTTTCAGTGATTATATGCAAACTCCAAACGGCAGAGTTGAAGTGGAAAAAGGGTATCCAAAATTCACTTTTCAGTTTACGCAATCCCTACCAAAAGTATTGGATAATGATTTTGAATTCAGTAAAATTGATTTTAAAACGGAATTTGAGAAAAACTATTTAAATGGTCAAAAAACAAATTTACTTTTTGAAGCAGGTTATGCCATAGGTGACATTCCATTAACCCATTTATACAACACCTCTCCAAATAACATTACGAAAGAAAGCATTATTCAAAGAATCACCTTTGCAGGAAAAAACAGTTTTGAAACGATGTTCTTCAACGAATTTTTCTCGACTGAATTCGTCTATTTCCAATTTAAACATGGCTTCAACAGGGTCACTATTCTCAAAAAAGTCAAACCTTCCTTAGTTTTAGTATCCAGAATGGCGTGGGGGAATTTGCAAAAACCAGAGCAGCATGTGGGATTAGATTACAAAACACTAAATGAAGGTTATTTTGAATCTGGAATAGAACTCAATCAAATTTTTAAAGGATTGGGTCTTACCGCTTTTTACCGTTATGGGCCAAATCAATTGTCTCAATTTGAAGACAACATTGCAGTGAAACTGAGTTACGTCCTTAACCTTGGGCTCTAGTAACTGGAGACAAACTTCAATCCAATAATAGAGGCTATTAAAGTCGTCAAAAAGAAGATTCTCCGAAAAGTAGCAGGCTCCTTAAATACAAGAATACCGACCAAAACGGCACCTACCGCTCCTGTACCTGTCCAAACAGCATACGAAGTACCAATAGGCAATTCCTGCGTTGCCTTATAGAGTAAAAGCATGCTTATACTTAGGCAAACTAAAAAACCCAACATCCAATAAGTAGATACAACACCTTTTGTTTCATTGGCTTTACCTAAACAGGAAGCAAAACCTACTTCGAATAACCCACCAATGATTAATAAAATCCAATTCATAAATTACGGCTTAATTATTAAAACAGAAGGAACACCAATCAACCAATCGCTATCTGAGTCAAGTACTGACTTCCAGCTTTCAAGGCTAATAAGCATTAAATCCTGCTTTTCCAGAAAAGGCAAACTTACTACCTTATCTGTAATTATCGATAAATTATCAGGATGTATTTGTTCTAAAGAAGTCACTGCACTTAGAATAACAAAGTTATTCTTCACATGTCCGTTTACATCCAAAATGGTAATCTTTGAATTGTTATTGTAAATTAATTTTTGGGCATAATCAATTAAAAAAGAATCATCTGATTTGAAAATCGGAATGAACACATGATCAATATCTTGAAATTCCTTATCGATCAAAATCCCCAAAGGCATTTTTGTTTTAGCAACAATTTGTCGAGTTCTTTCGTCAAAAGGAGAGTTTTCAAACAAACCTTCTTTACCAGTAAATTTGTCAATTAATCGGTCTGGGTTAATAATTCTAGTCGTAAACCCTATTACCTTACCAAGAATAGTTCCTTCAAAAATAGATTTCCCTAAACCTACAAGCAACAAGTCATAATCTCCTTGATTTGCTATATCTGCAATCTCAGATTCGATATCAATTGTTGCTTTAAAAATAGTGTCAATTTCTATATTCAACAACCCTGATTCTTCAAAAATAGCTAAGAAACTGTCCTTTTCTTTCTCTTCCATATTTAATGTATGCAGTTCATTACTAAGGGAGAGATGCATCGCTGTAACCATAGAGCTACTTTTTTGTTTTTTGGTCAGGCTATTCGCTAAACGCAATAGTGATTTTCCTTTCTCGTAGTTTCCAAATGAAAATAGTATTCTGTAATTGTTTTGACTCGATATTTCTTCGGCATCAGGCACGCTCTTGTCTTTAAATAGATAATTAATTAAGTCTAAAGCGGGTCCTGTCATAAAAGTGGTAACCAGCGCCATTATAACCATCATTGTAAATACTTCGGGAGTTAAAACCTTAAGCTCTAACCCTATATTTAGAACAATCAACTCCATTAACCCTCTGGTGTTCATTAATGCACCAATAGTTAAGCTGTCTTTCCAGTTTTGTCCCACAAATTTTGCTGCCAGAGCACTTCCTAGGAACTTACCCACCACAGCAACCATGATAATTGCTCCAGTAACTTTCCATAAATACGAATCATTTATAAGTCCAATTTCAGTTTTCAGTCCTGTGAACACAAAGAACAAGGGCAATAAAAGAATTACCGCGACATCTTCTACTTTATCAATAAATATCATTCGGAATTTAGTAACGTCAGGCATAATGGATCCCATCATAAAAGCTCCAAAAAGGGCATGAATACCAATTACTTCTGTAGCATATGAGGACAGAATCAGAAAAAGAAAGAAAATAGCTAAAACCGGTTTTCCTATACTGTCTTTAGAACCATACAAATCACCTATTCTTTTCAAAAACGGCTTAACAATAAAAATCATTGCCAGAACATAAATTGCGGCAAGCGAAATAACATATAGCGAACTAATAAAATCTCCCGCTTTTACTATTGCGATTACCACAGCCAAGAGACACCAGGCCGTAATATCATCAGCTGCCGCACAAGTAATTACTATAGCGCCAAGCTTCGTTTTATGAATTTCCCTTTCCTGAACGATCCTTGCCAAAACCGGAAAGGCGGTTATACTCATGGCAATTCCCATAAACAAACTGAAAGAAAGAAACTGAACGCCTTCAGGTGCAAACCTGTTAAATACAAAATAAGACAAACCAATACCCAACGCAAAAGGAATGACTATACTGGCATGACTTATTACAACTGCTTCACTGGCTTTGTTTTTAAGCACTTTAATATCAAGCTCCATACCGATAACAAACATGAAAAGAATGAGCCCTATCTGGCTAAGAAACTTTAAATTTCCCAAGGATTCAACAGGAAACAAAGCCGCAGAAAAACCAGGGAAATACATACCCAATAACGAGGGACCCAAAACAATTCCCGCTATAATTTCACCTATAACTGTTGGCTGTCCAATCTTCTTGAAAACCCAACCAAAAAGGCGGGCCACAAGGATAATCATAACAATTTGTGCCAAAAGTATTGCCAAAGGGTCATCAAAATTATGTTTCATGGAAGATATAAAGTCATTCCACGAACCATTTCCCGTTTCTGAAACCATCAAATTCTTTCTTCCTTCAAGCAGTTTTCCCTTTGTAATTATCCAATAGATTAATACCGTGAAACCACCCGTTACAGTGAAATAAAACAAGGTGTTTTTATATTTTTTTAAATCCATCGTACCGTGGTATATTAATTTTATAAATCACACAAAGATGTAAAATTCTATAATACGTTTTACAAGGCTAAAATTAATTTTTAAGTGAAATTAAAAAACTACAAAATAGCTGAAAAACAACTCTAAAACAGATAAAAAGATTTGCAAAAATCGTGTCTTTTGTGTTGGTATTCACTACATTTGCAGCCATTTTTAGCACACTTATGAAAAAGAAATTAAAAGTAGGGTTTTGGGAATTTATTGCCCGTATCGTACTTAAAAACAGAGTCGTTATCCTTGGTATTATCGTTCTGATAACGATTTTTTTGGCACTACAATGGAAAAACATACAGTTTTCTTTTACGGAAGCTAATCTACTGCCGGACAACCACATCGTCAATAAAGAATACAACGCCTTTTTAGACAAATTTGGAGAAGAAGGAAATTTAATTGTTGTAGGTGTGAAAAACGATGCTTTTTTTACGCCGAAAGCATTTGCTGCCTGGAATAAATTGATGAGCGAAATAAAGGCTCAAAAAGAAGTAGATCTAATCGTTTCAATAAGTGATTTGAAAAAATTGCAAAAAAACGATTCCCTCAAAACTTTTGAATTAGTACCGTTTGTTGACCAAAGCAAAACGGTCAGCAAAGCCTACCTTGACACTATCAAAAAAGATCTGTTTTTAAATATGCCTTTTTATGAAGGCTTACTTTTCAACAAAAAAAACGGAACCATCCGGTCAGCCATTTATTTAGATAAAGAAATTGTAAACACGGCGCAACGTAAAGACTATATCGTAAATGACTTTATCCCGAAAATTGAAGCTTTTGAAAAAGAGACTGGCATTGATTTACGTGTTTCAGGGATGCCTTACATCAGGACGCTCAATGCCATGAGCATCATGAATGAAATTAGTTTATTCATTGGAGTTTCACTATTGCTGACTTCGTTGATATTCTTTTTCTTTTTCCGTTCCTTTAGAGCTACATTAATAGCCATTTTGATTGTAATTATAGGAGTGATGTGGACCTTTGGGCTTCTTGGGTTATTCAATTATCAAATCACCGTACTTACCGCTATAGTCCCTACACTGGTTATTGTGATCGGAATTCCCAATTGTATTTTTCTGACCAATAAATACCAACAGGAATATATTGCTCATGGAAATAAAGCACGTGCATTGCAGCGCGTAATTACAAAGGTAGGAACCGCTACCTTGATGACGAACTTAACCACAGCTGCCGGTTTTGCGACTTTTATCATTACCAATAGTGAGTTATTGAAAGAGTTTGGTATCATATCTTCATTAAGTATTGTTGCTCTATTCTTTTTATGCCTTATCATCATCCCTATTTATTACAGTTATCAACCGGTTCCACAAGAAAAACACCTGAGACATTTGAGCCGCAATTACACGAAAGTGTTTATGGCTTGGATCGAAAAAATGGTAAAATACAATAGACGACATGTCTATCTTGTAGCTGTATTTTTATTTCTAATCAGTACCATTGGTGCTTTAAAAATTAAAACGTCAGGAAGTTTAATTGAAGACATGCCGCAAAACACTGGCTTTTACCAAGATATTCTTTTTTTCGAAAAAGAATTTGATGGAATTATGCCATTGGAAATTACAATTGATACTAAAAGAAAAAAAGGGGTTATGAAGCTCTCTACCTTGAGAAAGATGGATGAACTTCAAAAAACGATTGAAGAAGTACCTGAACTTTCAAAACCAATCTCCATTCTTAATTTAGTTAAATATTCTAAGCAGGCGTACTACAACGGTAATCCTGAATATTATTCCCTGCCTACGTCCCAGGAGCAAAGTTTCATTTTAGGCTACGCTAAAAACGCAACTAAAAGCACCCAAAACAATATCATGAAAAGTTATGTGGACAGCACCGGTCAGGTCGCTCGCATCACGACTTTCATGAGGGATATCGGAACCGGCAACATGGCGACAATTGAAAATACGCTTTGGACCAAAATCAATAAAATATTCCCGTCTGATCGCTACAAGGTGGTAATGACCGGAAAAGCATTGGTTTTTGAAAAAGGAACGAAATACTTACTCGACAATTTACTGATGTCCCTGTTATTTGCGGTCTTTCTGATTTCTTTGTTGATGGTTTTCATGTTCCGCTCCTTCAAAATGGTGGTCGTATCCTTAATTCCTAACTTGTTGCCGCTAATGATTACCGCCGGATTAATGGGTTATTTTGGAATTCCGCTAAAACCGTCTACAATATTGGTATTTAGTATTGCTTTCGGGCTTTCAGTCGATGATACTATACATTTCTTGGCACAATACCGCCAAGAATTAACTCGAAATAACTGGAAAATCAAACGTTCCGTTTTTGCCACTATAAGAGAATCCGGCCTCAGCATGTTCTATACCTCGGTAGTTTTATTTTCAGGCTTTTCCGTATTTATGCTTTCCGAATTTGGAGGAACCGTTGCCCTTGGTGGATTAATCGCCATTACATTGGCATTTGGAATGCTCTCCAACTTGATGTTATTGCCTTGTTTGGTATTAACCCTAAACAAGTCGTTAGCCAACAAACAGGAATTTATCGAACCCAAAATTGATATTTTGAACAAGCCTGACAAAGAGACTGAAAATTCAGATAAATAACTGGTACGCTTTTTTAAAAGCATACCTTATAAAACTCAAAAAGCTTCCCTCTTTTCAGACGGGAAGCTTTTTTTATACCGGAATTCCTGTTTATTATGCGTTCCTTTTTAAAATGGGTATATTTGAAAATAATGCTAATTCAAGTGGAGAAGATCTATCACAATAAGGAGATTGGACTACGTTCGACCAGAAAGTCGATACATCCAATCACGTGAACCACCAGTTTGAAAAACAGATCGGACAAATTGCAATACTTCCAACGAGGTGATGATAATCTAGAAGTGGAGTCCAGTGACCACAAATAAAACGGGGCGAATTCGAAAAGCCTAATGAGTAGAAAAACAAAAAAACAAAAGAAATGGAACTACAGGCGACAGTTGTAAACAACTACCTTGAAAAGATAACGGATTTCGGTTTTGAATACGCACCTAAATTAATCGGCGGTATATTAGTACTATTTATTGGTTTATGGGTTACCAATTTAATTACTAAAGGGGTTGGAAAATCATTAGAAAAATCAAAAATCGATCAGTCCCTCGTGCCATTTGTAAGAAGCATCACAAACATAATATTGAAAATTTTAGTAGCTATTACCGTGATGGGAATGATAGGTATCGAAATGACATCATTTGTAGCTATCATTGGTGCCGCTGGTTTAGCCGTTGGACTGGCACTATCCGGAACGCTTCAGAATTTTGCAGGTGGAGTAGTTATTTTAATATTAAAACCCTTTAAAATAGGAGATTTTATTGAAGCGCAAGGCTATACGGGAACCGTAAAGGAAATTAGCATTTTTTCTACCCTGTTGAACACACCAGATAAGAAATTAGTAATAATCCCTAATGGCCCGCTCTCTACGGGTGCACTTACCAATTTTTCCGCTGAAACTCTAAGAAGAGTTGATTGGACAATTGGAATAGCGTATGGAGATGATGTTGAGAATTTAAAAAAAGCAATTAATGATTTTATTGCTGAGGACGGTCGTATTTTAAAGGATCCCTCACCCTTTATTGGTCTTTCTGAACTTGCTGATAGTTCTGTTAATTTTGCTGTAAAGGTATGGGTTGACGGTGAAGATTACTGGGGCGTATTTTATGATATGAATGAGAAAGTGTATACCCGTTTTGGAGATTACAAACTCAATATCCCTTTCCCGCAAATGGATGTTCATGTTCAAAATAATAAATAGGAAAAAACAATAGCGCAATTTTAAATCTGTGGTATCTTTTTACATTTTTATAAAATAGCTTCCCGTTTGTAAAAAATGGAAGCTATTTTTTTTTAAAATAAAAAAACAAGTGCCTAGCTTCTGTTATCTCAAAACTCCAGTACTTGAAACTAATTTTTTTCGCTAACTTTATACAAAGCTACTTCCAGACTTTTATAATCTGACAAAACTTTAGCTATAGATCCGTCTTTATTAATGATAAAATGCGTGGGAAATGCGTTGAGCTGCAAGGTCAAATTCATATAGGTTTTCATATTAGGAACAACGGAATAGGAAAGCGGTTTTTTAGCTAAAAACGGCTTTAATTGTTCTGGAGTATCTTCGGCTAAACTTATAAAAACGATGTCTTTTCTATTTTTGTAATTGCTAACTAGATTATTAACTTTAGAGAATTCCTCAATGCACGCCGCACAATGAATGTACCAGCATTTTACTACCACAATTTTCCCCTTCATACTTTCATTTGTGATCAAATTACCGTTTAAATCTTTTGATGAAAATTCAGGAAATGGTGTGCCTTCTTTTTTAAGATTTTGAATCTCATTGAAAGCCGTTTCGGCAATTACAGCTTTAATACTTGTATCTGAAGTCGACTCAATCTTAAAAAGTTTATAATAAAAAAGCGCTTCGTCTGATTCTAAGCGAATCGGAATATAATTTCCTTCACTTAACATTTTCAGAAAAGCCTCTTTAGTAATTTCTTTCGAATTAGAATCTAATGCTACAAAATCTCTGGAAAGCATAATCTCATTATATTGATATGTCCACCAATCGATAAACTTTTTTTGAATTTCAACTGGATTTACTTCTGGGTTTCCTAATTTGTTTTGACATGAACATACTATAAATAACACTAAAAAAGGGAGGACCGAAAATATTTTTTTCATCACAAATAAATAAGCTCCTAAATTAAGGGTTTTTTGTTACAAACAAAAAAATTAGCATTATTATGATTAAATTGTCTGGTAAAATTACTAATTTTAGTAAGGAAGAAACCTCACATCCATGAGTAACCTGTTTTACTTCAATAAATTACGTAAATATGAATACTAAGAACTTAAAAAAGAATTTTCATTTTTTACTTTTGGGAATTGCATTTACGGTATTTTTATTTGGAGTTATACTACCACTATTCTATGATTATTTTATTATCAATAAATTTTTTGAATTATATATTTTAATTATCTACGTATTTTTTTTCGTGGCATCTAGTCTACCAATTGGAATAGTCTTTATTGTAAAAAAGGATTACTTAGCGCTCAAACATATTTCAATAATTTATTTACTTGTAGTTATAGTTTCCTATCTCGGTTTAACCATTTCCTTAATAATCTCACCTATACTTGTAGGATACGGAGTCTACTATAATTTTAGTAGCTTTATAAAAAGAAGTAAATCTACAAGCACTTCGATTTGAGGAATTGTTGCGCTTTTTAAAATCATTCTTAAAAATCCTTAATTCCACTCTTTCATAACCCAGATAGTCCCGACGCTTCGCAAGACATCCTTTTACTTTATTTCTTACAATGTGAACACATTTAAGATTAAAACGTAAAAGATATAGCGTCCCAAAGCTTCAGGAGCAAGAAAAAGTTCCATATTGACACATCCCTGTAATGACAATTAAAACAAATCAATTACATTTGCATGTACTATTCTTCGATACGCTTTGATATCATAAATGGTGTAGTTAAAAATCTAAAATTAAAATGAGACATACAAAAGTTAAAGACTTACTAAACAGTACCGCGACGCTTCACGAAGTAAATGCAAAAGGATGGGTGCGAACTTTTAGAAACAATCAATTTATCGCTTTAAATGATGGGTCAACCATCAACAATATACAATGTGTTGTCGATTTTGAGAACACTCCTGATGAAACTTTAAAAAGAATTACTACCGGCGCTGCTATTTCTGTAACCGGAACCTTAGTGGAAAGTAAAGGTGCCGGACAACAATTTGAGATTCAAGTTGCGAAACTAGAGATCCTAGGAGATTCAGATGCAGAAAAGTTCCCGATACAACCAAAGAACAAACCAAGTTTAGATTACTTGCGTGAAAATGCGCATTTAAGAGTCCGTACGAATATGTTTGGCGCCATTATGCGCGTGCGTTCGGTTTTGTCATTTGCCGTTCACAGTTATTTCCAGGAAAAAGGATTTGTTTATGTAAACACACCTATTATCACAGGATCTGACGCTGAAGGTGCTGGTGAAATGTTTAAAGTTACGGCTTTACCATTTGACGGAACGCCAAGAACCGAAGACGGAAAAGTAAATTATAAAGAAGATTTCTTTGGAAAAGAAACCAACTTAACAGTTTCTGGACAATTAGAAGGAGAGACTTTTGCGATGGCTTTAGGACAGATATATACTTTCGGACCTACATTTAGAGCAGAAAACTCGAATACATCACGCCATTTGGCCGAATTCTGGATGATCGAACCTGAAGTGGCGTTCAATGATTTGAATGACAACATGGATCTTGCTGAAGATTTTATTCAGTATGTGATTAAATATACATTGGACAAATGTCCAGACGATTTGAAATTTCTTGAAACTCGTTTATTAGACGAAGAAAAATCAAAACCACAAGCGGAAAGAAGCGAAATGCCATTATTGGAAAAATTAAACTTTGTGCTTGAAAACAATTTCAAACGGGTTTCTTATACCGAAGCAATTGACATCTTAAGAGATTGTACACCAAACAAAAAGAAAAAATTCAACTATATCATTAAAGAATGGGGTGCTGACTTACAATCAGAACACGAACGTTATTTAGTGGAGAAACATTTTAAATGCCCAGTAATCTTGTTTGACTACCCTGCCAATATAAAAGCATTTTACATGCGTTTGAATGAGGACGGAAAAACAGTTCGTGCCATGGACATCCTTTTCCCTGGAATTGGAGAAATCGTGGGAGGTTCCCAAAGAGAAGAGCGTTTTGATGTTTTGGTAGAAAAGATGAAAGCTCTAGGAATTGACGAAGAAGAATTATGGTGGTATTTAGATACACGACGATTCGGTTCAGCAGTTCATTCAGGTTTCGGACTCGGATTTGAAAGACTAGTGTTATTTGTTACTGGTATGACAAACATCCGCGACGTGATTCCTTTTCCAAGAACACCTTTAAATGCGGAGTTTTAATTTTTACCACGAAATTTTTCACTAAGAAGAGTTAATGGTTTTTTGCCATAAAGGCTCTAATCTTTTTAAAATATTTTGCCACTAAGAAGCAAAAACGGTAACAAAAAGTTAAAGATATTATATTAATAAAAGTAATTTATAACTTGGCGTCTTTGCTTCTCAGCGGTAATTAAACCATAATTACAGAGAGAACCGACCATATTGCTAGAATAGTTGTTAATTCGGCTTTCAAAGTTCATAAAGAGCTTGGACCAGTTTTATTGGAAAGAGTTTACGAAGTTTATTTGGCGCATGAAACAAGTAAAGCGAGTCTTGATGTAAAAAGACAAATCGACATTCCTATTGTTTACGATGGCATTGAATTTAGCAAAGGTTTACGACTGGATTTATTAGTTTAAAATTGTATTAATACTCAAGTAAAAGTAGTAGAACTGGGAAATCCTGTTTGAGATACCCAAATCATAAGCCATTTGAAATTGTTAAATAAAGATTTGGAATTTTTGATTAATTTTAATGTTCCATTAATAAAGAGTGGTATCCGAAGGTTTATAAACACAAAAAAGAACTATTAAAAAACTTTGAGCCTTACTGGCAAAAAACACGGTTTTCTAACAAAATAAATAATACCAAACTTTGCGCTTTTGCGTCTTAGTGGCTAAAAATAAATTCGTGTCTTAACTATGCTAAAGCAATTTCTAAATTTAAAGTTATCTCAGAAATTATCTCCTCAGCAAATTCAGCTGATGAAGTTAATTCAATTGCCTACGCAAGCATTCGAACAACGTTTGTTGGAGGAAATGAATGAAAATCCCGCTTTGGAAGCAGGTAAAGAGGAAGACGAGTACGAAAAAGATGAGTTTGAAAACGAAGATTATGATGACTATGATGATTCTGAATCCGATAGAGTTGAAGCAGAAGACATTAATATTGACGAGTATCTAAGCAGCGATGACACGCCTGATTATAAAACCCAAACGAACAATTACAGTGATGACGATGAGGAGCGTGAATCTCCATTGGCAGCACCCGTTAGTTTTCATCAGGATCTAATCAATCAGTTGAATACGTTTATCCTGAATGATGACGAACGGGATATTGCTGAATTTTTGGTAGGTAGCATCGACGACATGGGTTATATCCGTCGTAGTGTCCCTGATATTGTAGATGACATGGCATTTACACAAGGACTTTACACTGACGAAGCTACTGTGGAAAGAATGCTGAACGTAATCCATGAATTAGAACCTTCAGGAGTAGGCGCTCGAGATTTACAAGAATGTTTGTTGTTGCAATTGAAACATAAAACCCCTACGGAATACGTGGAACTGGCTACCGATATTATCGAAAATCAGTTTGACGCTTTCACGAAAAAACATTACGATAAGTTAATCCAGAAATACAACATTTCGAATGAGCAGTTAAAGAAAGCGATTCACGAAATAGAAAGACTCAACCCGAAACCAGGCGGCGCCTTTACCGGAAACAATAAAATCACGGAGAATGTAGTTCCCGATTTTGCCATTAGAATAGTTGATGGCGAGCTAGAATTGACTTTAAACGGGAGAAATGCCCCTTCTCTGCATGTTTCTAAAGATTATCAGGAAATGATGCAGACCTATAAAGAATCCAAGGACAAATCAGGCACACAGAAAGATGCCGTTCAGTTTATCAAACAAAAACTGGACTCGGCAAAATGGTTCATCGACGCCATTAGACAGCGTCAGGAAACACTTTTTGTAACGATGAACGCCATTATGCATTATCAGGAAGAATATTTCCTAGATGGCGACGAAACTAAGTTGAAACCGATGATACTGAAAGACATTGCTGATTTAGTAGGTCTTGATATTTCCACAATCTCCCGCGTAGCAAACAGCAAGTATGTTGAAACTCCTTATGGAACCAAACTGATTAAAGAATTCTTCTCAGAGGCCATGAAAAATGATCAGGGAGAAGATGTTTCAACTTTGGAAATTAAAAAAATACTTCAGAATATCATTGAGGAAGAAGACAAGAAAAAACCATTGCCTGACGATCAACTGGCGGAATTGTTAAAAGAAAAAGGCTACCCTATTGCGAGAAGAACTATTGCTAAATATAGAGAACAACTGGATATTCCTGTTGCTAGAATGAGGAAGAAGATATAAGATTGTTGATCTTATATTTTTGATTAACGATTTTAGATACATTAAGCATGTCTATAAATAATAAACCCTTTCAAAATTTCGATTTTGAAAGGGTTTATTATTTACTATATTTTCGATTAGCCTCCCTCTAATTCGGTAAGTCCCGAACCGTCGTGAACGAAGAGGGTTTTTATTTTCCCTCCTGATCCTTCCTCATTGCGTGATAATATGCAGCGCGGCTCAGCGGCTCGTATTCTTCTGTTTCCCCGAGCATCACCAATTTCTCATTGTCCGTTTTGCGAAAACTATAATTCGCCAAATTCCCGGTTCGTGTGCATACTGCATGAACTTTGGTTACGTATTCAGCAGTAGCCATTAGAGCCGGCATGGGGCCAAAAGGGTTTCCTTTAAAGTCCATGTCTAATCCTGCAACAATGACACGGATTCCCTGGTTAGCCAAATCATTACATACCCGTACGATTTCATCGTCAAAAAATTGTGCTTCATCAATACCGACAACATCACAGCCTTGTGCTAAAATCGCGATATTGGCAGCGGCAGGCACCGGCGTAGAACGAATTTCATTAGCATTATGAGATACCACCATTTCATCATGATACCTGGTATCAATGGCGGGTTTAAATATTTCCACCTTTTGTTTGGCGAATTGCGCTCTTTTCAGACGTCGAATCAGTTCTTCGGTTTTACCCGAAAACATCGAACCGCAAATAACTTCGATCCAACCAAATTGTTCTTTATGATTTACTGTATTTTCGAGAAACATTTTTGTATTTTTCTAACTTAAAAAATGAATAGTTTTTATTACTTTGTAATGTAATAAACCGCCTTAAGATTTTATACTTTTACGTAGTCTCAAAAGTAGAAAATTTTTATCAATTCGATGATTTGTGAACGCTTAATTAAAAATTAAATGTTCAATGCAAAAGAACCTTATTCCTTAAGTAGGATAAAAATTATAGATTAGCATAAACACATACGCCATATATACAATAATTCAAAAGTCATGAAAAAAAGATTGGAAGCCGATTTAGTCAGCATTGCTCACAGAATATTACAACTTAAGAACAAGTCTGACGTCAATCAATTGTTTTTGGAAACCCAAAAACTATATGAAAAACTGTCGGTTTTACGATTCGTTAATGAGCATTATGGCACTATCAGGCCTACATTAACCCATGCCGAAATTGAAAAAGAAATCGAAGCATTTTACGACAAAAGTAGCGATCTACCTCTTGAAACGATGATTGAAATGACTGGATTCGTTCCTGTAGAAAAGGTACCTTTAGAAGATACAATCGTACAATTTGCACCTATAGAAGAAGTCCCTGCTGAAGAAGTATACATACATCAACCAATCGCGACGGAAACGGAAGAACCAATCGATGAGAAAAGCGGTACTGAAGAAGATGAACTTACTGCAGAAGAAGTAGATCTATTAGGCGATTTTGCGGCTGATATAGCAGAACAGCCACTAGAGGACATCGAAGCAATCGAAGAAGAAGACTCGAGTACTGAAATTGACACCGCGGAAACATGGGAAGAAAAAGATAGTGAAGAAGCTCAAGAAAAAATAGCGAGCAAAGAAGTACATAAAGAAGAGGAACAAGAAGGTACTGCCGAAGACGTAAATGATTTAGGCGATTTTGCAGCAGATATAACAGAAAAGCCACTAGACGACATCGAAGCAACCGAAGAAGAGCTAGCACCTGAATTTAAGGCTACTTTTGAACTCACTGAAGTTGAAACCCCAAAGCACGCACAAACCATGCAAATCTCTTTTGAAGATTTACTTGGAGGCCATTATAGCGAACCTGATTTTGTAAAGGTCGATGAAATAGAAGCGTTACCGCCGGAAACAGTGTTTGAAGCTATAGAAAAAACAGAAAACAAAAAAACACCTCCAGCTATCGCGATCGAAAAAACTACCGAATTAAAAACGGTTTCACTGAATGACAAATTTTCGAAAGGAATCGACATTGATCTCAATGACAGAATTGCATTTGTAAAACACCTCTTTGGAAATAGCAACGAAGATTACAACCGTGTATTGAATCAATTAATCACTTTTGACAATTTCTATGAAACACGAAACTTCATTGAAGAAATGGTAAAACCAGACTATAACAATTGGGAAGGAAAAGATGATTATGCCGAACGATTCATGGATATCATCGAGAAAAAATTCCTTTAAATAAGTTTCTAAATACTGAAAATAAGACCCGTTCCCTTTATAGACAGCGCCGCTCTTATATCACTAGCATCTAATACTAATAAAATTCCCGCATAACCGCGTATGTCAAAATTATATATAGTTCCCACGCCAATAGGCAATCTTGAGGACATGACCTTTAGAGCCGTCCGGATTCTAAAAGAGGTCGACTTGATTCTTGCCGAAGACACCCGCACCAGCGGAAAACTCTTAAAGCATTTTGAGATTGGTACGCACATGTACAGTCATCACATGCACAATGAGCATAAAACAATCGAGAATTTAATCTCCCGATTAAAAGCTGGTGAAAACATTGCACTGATATCCGATGCAGGAACACCTGCGATTTCAGACCCAGGGTTCTTGTTGACTCGTGCTTGTGTAGAGAACGGCATAACCGTGGAATGCCTGCCGGGCGCCACCGCTTTTGTCCCCGCATTAGTCAACAGCGGACTGCCAAACGATAAATTTGTTTTCGAAGGTTTTTTGCCTGATAAAAAAGGAAAACAAACCCGTTATTTGGCTTTAGCCGAAGAAACGCGTACCATGATATTATATGTTTCTCCTCATAAATTACTAAAAACACTAACAGAATTTATTACTTATTTTGGCGAAGACCGACAGATCTGCGTTTCAAGAGAATTATCTAAACTACACGAAGAAAATGTTAGAGGAACAGTACAAGAAGTTCTAGCCCATTTTGAAAAAACAGCACCAAGAGGCGAAATTGTTGTGGTAGTAGGCGGAAAACCAATCGTTAAAGAAGTGAAGAAAAGTAAATTCCAGAAAGACGAATAACGCATGAATAATACAAAAATTATCATTGTCGGTGCCGGTCTATCGGGTTTAATGATCGCTTATTTATTACAAAAAAAAGGGCTTGAAGTTATTATATTTGAAGCCGACACTCGCATTGGTGGCCGCATAGAAACGATAACCGGTACAACTGGGGCAACAATGGAAATGGGAGCAACATGGTTCAGTAAACCGCATCAGCATCTTATTGCCTTGTTAAACGAACTCAAAATAGCTTATTTTAAGCAACACACCCAAGGCATCTCTTTTTTTGAAACCATGTCCTTTGTGCCTCCGCAAAAATTTGAAATTTCAGATGCCGAAGAGCCCTCTTATCGAATAGTCGGTGGAACGGCCACATTAATTCAAAAATTAGTTGCCGGAGTTGGTATTCAAAATATCCAACTACAAACTAAAGTAACTGCCATAAAAGAAGTTGATAACCACTTGGAGGTTACAGATTCTGACGGAATAGTATATATAGGCGCTACAGTCATCAGCACTTTACCTCCGCATTTGTTAATTCAAACTATAACATTCGAGCCAATTTTACCTGATTCTATTCAGCAATTAGCGCGGAAAACGCATACTTGGATGGGCGAATCCATAAAATTTGCAATGGAATATGCAAGCCCATTTTGGAGAGAACTCAATTATTCCGGAACGCTATTCAGTCAGGCCAGCATCATTCAGGAAATGTATGATCACAATACTTCCGACAACAAAGGATATGCATTAAAAGGTTTTCTGAACGGCGGTACCCATACCCTGTCAGAAGAAGAACGAAAAGCGAAAGTAATCCTTCAGCTAACAAAACTTTTCGGTACTGAAGCCGCAAATTACGTGGAATATCACGAAAAAGTATGGCGCGACGAACCACTCACCTTTTTCCCGTACGAGCAACTGCTCATGGGACATGAAAACAACGGACATCCCGACTATAAAAAACCATTATTAAACGGTAAATTATATATTTCAGGTTCAGAGACCGCCTCAGCAAATCCAGGATACATGGAGGGAGCGGTAGTTGCAGCTAAAAATATTGCCTCCCAATTTTAACAAACTAAGGATATGAATCTGAACTCTTTTTTAGAAAAATTAAAACAAACTCCACAAAACATCACATTCCTAGAAACCATCGCGGTGATTGAAGAAAATTATACTTTTTCTCCAACGGCATTTGAAAACGGAATACTCCACAATGCAGCGGGAGAAAACTCTGGTTCTTGTAAATTATTCGCTTTCGCCGAATTTCAAAACTTGTCTGAAACAGCAACATTATCTTGTTTTGGCGCTTATTATCAAGAAGACGTTTTAGGTGATCCGGAAGGAACGAGTCACCAAAACATTCGCAACTTCATGAAAACTGGTTGGGACGGAATTGCATTTTATGGTGAAGCTTTAGAATTGAAGAAGACTATTTAATAATTATGATAAACGATATTTAATTTTTGAACACGAAACCTCAAATCAAAAATCAACATGCGTTGGACTATTAAACCAAAACCTTCCGAAGATAAAATCAAGCATTTGGCGCAAGCCTTAAATGTGGAGGATTTTGTGGCTACCTTATTAGTACAGCGCGGGATTGAAACTTTCGAAGACGCTAAGAACTTCTTTCGTCCGTCATTAGACCACTTGCACGATCCGTACCTGATGAAAGATATGGAAAAAGCGGTGGCTCGCATTGAATTAGCCATCGAAAATCACGAAAACATTATGGTTTTTGGTGATTATGATGTCGATGGAACGACCGCTGTCTCGCTAGTGTCGTCCTACTTAAAAACCTATTATCCTAATGTTGCCACCTATATTCCAGATCGCTACGATGAGGGATATGGGATTTCTTTTAAAGGGATTGACTTTGCTGATAACAATGGCATGTCCCTGATAATTGCCTTAGATTGCGGTATAAAATCAATCGATCATGTGCGGTACGCCAAAGAACGAAATATCGATTTTATCATCTGTGATCACCACAGACCTGGAAAAGACCTACCCGAAGCTGTTGCCATTTTGGATCCCAAAAGAGACGACTGCAGCTATCCTTATGATGAATTGTGCGGATGTGGAATAGGGTTTAAATTAATTCAGGCATTAGGATTAAACCAAGGACAGACGGTAGCAGATTTAACCTCTTATCTCGATTTAGTTGCCGCTGCAATAGCCGCTGATATCGTTCCGATGACTGGAGAAAACCGCGTACTCGCCTACTTTGGTTTGCAAGTGATTAATAGCGATCCAAGACCGGGTATCAAAGCTTTAGTTCATCAAGTCAAAAAACAAACCTTAGATATTACCGATGTTGTTTTTATCATCGCACCAAGAATTAATGCCGCGGGACGCATCAAACATGGTAATCATGCCGTAGAATTATTAACGGAATTTGATTTTGAACAAGCACAGCAATTTGCTTCAGAAATAGAACAATATAATTCAGATCGCAAAGATTTAGACAAGCAAATTACTAAAGAAGCACTATTACAAATTGAAGTAAACGAAGAAAAAGACCGCTTTACCTCAGTTGTCTATCAGGAAAACTGGCACAAAGGCGTAATTGGAATTGTCGCTTCCCGATTGATTGAAACCCACTATCGCCCTACCCTAGTTTTTACAAAAAGTGGTGATAAATATGCAGCTTCCGCACGATCAGTCAAAGGTTTTGACATCTATAATGCACTCGAAGCCTGCTCGCAACATTTAGAGCAATTTGGAGGACATATGTATGCCGCCGGAATGACATTAAAAGAAGAGAATTATTCCATTTTTAAAGAAGCCTTTGAAAAACAAGTGCAGGAAACGATTCATCCGGATATGTTGATTCCTGAAATAGAGATTGATGCCGAAATAGATTTTGCGGACATCACCCCTAAACTTACCCGAATTTTAAAACAATTTGAACCTTTTGGACCGCAAAACATGACGCCGGTATTTTTGACGAAGAACGTAAAAGATACGGGATATGCAAAGAAACTGGGTGCCGAAGATGAGCATTTGAAACTGTTTGTAAAACAAAATAATTCCGAAGGAATTCCTGCCATAGGATTTGGATTAGGAAATAAAATTGATTTAACCACGAATCAAAAAGCATTTGAAGCCGTGTACTGCATCGACGAAAACGAATGGAATGGGAAAATTTCGATCCAATTAAGATTAAAAAATATCAGATAATTAGCCTAAAAAATGACAAAGAAAGATCCATACGCAGCTTTACGTTACAAAGAATTCAATACTTTTTTATTGTTGCGTTTTGCGATGGTTTTCGCCTGGTCTATGCAGTTTATCGTAATCGAATGGCAGGTGTACAGCATAACCAAAGACCCGCTTTCATTAGGTCTTATCGGCTTGATGGAAGTGATCCCCGCCGTATCGATGGCTTTGTTTGCTGGTCACATTGTAGACCAAAAGGAAAAGAAAGGGCTGTTGCTAAAATGCATTTTGGCTTTTTCGGTTGTTAGTTTCGGCCTTTTTCTATTGACTTGGCCTGCGGTCGTGCAGGATTACGCCACTAAAACGATTTTGTATTCCATTTATTTCTTAGTTTTTCTGGGAGGATTAGTGAGGGCTTTTTTAGGCCCCACTATTTTTTCTTTTTTAGCACTATTGGTTCCAAAGAAAGTATATCCTAATGCGGCTACCTGGAGTAGTTCCGTTTGGCAAATAGCTTCAGTGGCGGGACCTGCAGTGGCCGGTTTCTCCATTACGTTGATTGGAGTTCACTGGTCTATGTGTTCTGTTTTTGCCTGTTCCATTTTTGCGATGCTTTTTTTATCACAAATTGAAAAAAAACCGATTATGAATCCGAAAATAGGGGAACCTGTAATGCAAAGTTTGTCTGAAGGACTAAAGTTCGTGTTCAATAACAAAACCGTTTTAGGCGCCATTACATTAGATATGGTGGCGGTCCTTTTTGGAGGAGCGGTAGCGCTGTTACCCATTTTTGCTCAAGACATCCTGAAAGTGGGACCTGAAGGATTTGGCTTTCTCAGAGCTGCTCCGGCAGTTGGTGCTTTTATTACCATGCTGATTACGGCATACGTTCCCTTGAGCAAAAATGCAGGGATGAAATTATTATCCGCCATTTTTGCTTTTGGAATCTGTATCATCGTATTTGGTCTTTCCACCATTTTTTGGGTTTCCCTATTAGCCTTATTCCTTAGCGGTGTCTTTGATGGTATTTCGGTGGTGATACGTCAAACCATCTTGCAACTTAAAACGCCTGACCACATGCGCGGGAGGGTTTCGGCAGTAAACTCGATGTTTGTTGGTTCTTCAAACGAATTAGGTGCTTTTGAAAGCGGGCTTACAGCAAAACTAATGGGAACAGTTACGGCAGTTGTTTTTGGAGGAAGCATGACGCTCTTTGTTGTGTTAACAACCGGAATAATCTCCCCTACGTTCAGAAAACTTGATCTTACTAAAGATTTAGAGGAACATGAAAATCAGGAGTGAATTTTATTTGGTTTTGAGCAAATCATAAATATAGATATTATCAAAAACTAGATTTATAAAAAAGACATTGGCGAAACTAAAAAAGAAGAATCTTCATTAAGTTTAAAAAATCAATAAGTCGGTAATGAACCCTGACATTCGTTGCCGGCTTTTCTTATAGTATTTATCCCAATAAACTACTTCCCGTATTTTTTAATCTCGAAGTTTTCCCCATCAAAAACGCCATAAGTGAAATACGTAATCCAGTCGCCAAGATTTACATATTCAGAATTTTCACCAACAGAAACTTTCATAGGTAGATGACGGTGTCCAAAAACGAGGTAATTGTAGTGTTTGGTTTCCAATTTTCTCTTTGAATATAGAATTAGCCATTCCTTATCCTCTCCCAGAAAAGTGATGTCTTCATCACCAGAAATCAATTTATTTTTTACGGATAGGTATTGCGCCAGACGAACTCCAATATCGGGATGTAACCAACTAAAAAGCCATTTAGAAAACGGATTTGTAAATACTTTTTTCATGCGTTTATATCCCATATCTCCGGGACCTTTTCCGTCTCCGTGGCCTATCAAAAAAGTTTTATCTCCAAAAGTATATTCTTGATTGTCATAGTACACTGGAATGTTTAATTCTTTCTCAAAATAATCATCCATCCATAAATCATGATTTCCTACGAAAAAATAGATTGGGATTCCGCTGTCGCGAATTTCGGCTATTTTACCTAAAACGCGAACAAATCCTTTAGGTACAACGGTTTTATATTCGAACCAAAAATCAAACAAATCGCCCACTAGAAAAATAGCTTCAGCATCACCTTTTACCTCATCGAGCCATGCCACGAATCGCTTTTCTCTTGGCAAACTAAGTGCTGCTGTTGGCGCACCAAAATGCTGATCGGAGGCAAAATATATTTTTTTATTGTTGGCTAAATACATGAAACTAAAGTATGAATTTTGAATTACAAATTATCGCTGGCATACCATTCGGCAAAAGACGACTCTGTTTCTTGTAACTTTAAAGCGAAAAGCTTTATATCTGCAGGCAACCTAGCTATTATTCTTTGTGCAAAATCAATCACCATATTTTCACTTGTAGGCTGGTAATCTACCAAAATAACATGATGACCTCGGTTCTTTAATTCGTGTGCTAATTCTACATGAGGAGTGGTTTCATTAAAAACGGTAGCGTGATCAAACTGATCTACAATCTCTTCTTTTACAATTTTCTTCAAGTCGGTAAAATCGATAACCATTCCAAACTTTACATTGTCACGGTTCTCGATAGGACTCCCGATAACGGTTACAGACAATTTATAACTATGTCCGTGAACATTTTTACATTTGCCATCATACCCATACAGTGCATGACCAGTTTCGAAACTAAATTTTTTTGTAATTCTGATATTGCTCATTTCCGTTTTAATTTTGGTTGCAAATTTAGTGAAAAATTAACCGTTTTTGTGTCTTTTTTTCAGAGAAGCATACATCCAATAAGCAAATCCGATTAAAACAACAAACGGAACAAAGGAACAATAGTCACTCCTATCTAGCAACTGCTGTCGGTCGCATTTTTTAATTTTTCCGCAATATCTACTTGTTGTACAAGAGCATTACTTCTTATTCTCTATTATTTTTTAAATTGATTCAGAGCGTTTTTGGTGAAATCAGACAACACTAATTCTCCTGAAATAGCAGCTCTCTCCAGCAGTAATGTATCCCAGCCTTCTGTTCCTTCCCAAATTATCTTCTTCATTTGCACTAAGGCTTCCGGATTGTAAGAGGCTAACTTTTCAGTAAAATGGGCGATGTGAATATCTAATTCTACCTGGTTTTCCACTACTTTGGCGTAAAGTCCTTTATCATGTGCCCAGTCTGTATTTTTCCATTCGGTGGCTGCGAGCGTCATATCTGTCATTGCTGTTTTACCTATTTTTCGGCTTACCGCAGGTTCAATCACAAATGGACCAATCCCAATCGCAAGTTCCGAAAGTTTTATGGCGCTTTCAATGGTCGCAAAAGCATAATCGCAGGCCGCAGCAATTCCTACGCCACCTCCTACTGCTTTTCCGTGGATGCGCCCCACTATTATCTTAGAACACTTGCGCATGGCGTTTATTAAATTTGCAAATCCGGAGAAAAACTCCGTTCCTTCCTCCAGATCAGATACCGCTAAAAGTTCATCAAAAGACGCCCCAGCACAAAAAGCTCCTGTTCCTTCACTTCGTAAAATAATTACAGAAACAGCGGCATTTGCACTCAATTGGCTCAACTCTTCGGTTAATCCGTCTAACAGTTTCCTTGGAAAAGAATTACTTGCCGGATGACTGAATTGCACCGTAGCAACTGTGTTATTGATTGTCGTGGTTAATGAACCCATTGATTTTTTTTGTTCCATTTTAGCTGTTTTTATGTAAAGTTAAAAATATTCAGCTGAAACCACTCTTTTTAAAAATAATTGAAAGTTGTTTTTTATAAACGTGAATTGAAACCTTTATTATATTATATTTGCGGCTAGATTTGGGGGATTAGCTCATTTGGCTAGAGTACTTGCCTGGCAGGCAAGGGGTGACCGGTTCGAATCCGGTATTCTCCACAAAACAAAAACTCAAGTCAAACGGCTTGAGTTTTTTTTGTCCTAATTTTATTTGACCTGAGTGTTCATTAATTTTATACAAAGTCAATTTCCTTTTTAAAGCAGTAAAGAATATTCGATATCCAAGGCTATTGAAGCAAAAGGCAGCTGCTTTTTATAACATGATTAGTTACTTTAAAACTCTTAATAGACTACCTCCATAATTTCAAAAATCCGATCTTCGTTTGCCAATATTAGTACTGGTCTCTCTCCCACTTTTTTGTTTATCAATATTCTAGCAATTGGAGAAATGAATGAGATCTTCCCTTTTGAAATATCAGCCTCATCTACGCCTACTATTTGATATTGTTGAAGCTTTGTTTTACCCCCAATTTTTAGAGTTACCAAAGCACCAAATCGTATTTCATCATTTGGCTGTGTATTAAGATCGACTATTTTAGCAGTAGAGATTCGGTTATTCAACAATTGTAATTTTGCATTTATATGATTCAATGCAATTCGCCTTTCATTTTCATCCGCAATTTCCATATTCTCTTTTTCGTTAATCAATTCTTGCTTTTCGTTCAAAAGTTCGTCGATACCAGTTTGAGTAACATAGTTTACTATACCTTTCGGTAAGTCTGCCCTTGGTGGTACAATAGGAATTTCTTCCTGATCATCTTCTTTTACAAATCCTCTACTCATGGTTTACTTTCTTTTAATAGCCAATTTATTGATTTTTTATTGATTGGCGGTGTTTTAGATCAACAGGACCAACACGATTAAAAACGTATCTAACGATTTACTAAGATACGTAATCCAGCTATCCCTTAGTCTAAATCTACTTCGCCTTTTGGAATGTAATCTAAAAACACTAAGGCTTAAAATACTTTTTTAATGATAAAATACGATTAAAATCTTTAGTTAAGACTATTGATTAAAACAACAAAACCCCGGCATCACCGGGGTTTTGTAAACTGTATTTAAGTTTCAATTAAAAGAATCCAACTGGCTCTTTATCGTAAGAGATTAGCATGTTTTTTACAACACGATAATGATCTAATGCCATTTTATGGTTTTCACGACCAAAACCTGAATCTTTAACACCACCAAAAGGAGCGTGAGCAGGATACGTATTGTATTGGTTTACCCAAACTCTACCCGCTTGAATAGCACGTGGCACTTGGAATAATTCGTGAGCATCACGAGACCAAACACCTGCACCTAATCCGTAAGGCGTGTCGTTTGCGATAGCAATAGCTTCTTCAGTAGAACTAAATGTTGTTAAAGCTACAACCGGTCCAAAGATTTCTTCCTGGAACACGCGCATCTTGTTATTTCCTTTCAATACTGTTGGTTGGACATAGTATCCTCCAGAAAGATCACCCTCATGATTACCAGCTTCTCCACCAGCTAATACAACCGCACCTTCTTCTTTACCAATATTGATATAGTTAAGGATTTTATCGCATTGTTCCTTAGAAACTTGAGAACCAATCATTGTTTCTGGATCAAGTGGGTTTCCTGCTTTGATTAATTTTAAACGAGCCTGCATTCTTTCAATGAAAAGATCAGCGATATCTTCATGTACCAAAATACGTGATGGAGTTGTACAAATTTCTCCTTGATTAAGCGCGAACATTAACGCACCTTCTACAGCTTTGCTGAAGAATTTGTCATCTTGAGCTGCTACAGATGGGAAGAAAATGTTTGGCGATTTTCCACCTAATTCCATAGTTACAGGAATGATGTTTTCTGCTGCGTTGTGGTACACTTTACGACCTGTTTCTGTTGAACCAGTGAACGAAAGTTTAGCAATACGTTTTGAAGTAGCTAAAGCTTGTCCAGCTTCTGAACCAAAACCAGTTACAATATTTAATACTCCTGCAGGTAAAATATCACCTATCAGTTCCATCAACATAATAACACTTGTTGGAGTCTGTTCTGCTGGTTTAACAACTGCAGTACAACCTGTTGCTAAAGCTGGAGCAATTTTCCAAGCTAGCATTAACATTGGGAAGTTCCAAGGAATGATTTCTCCAACCACTCCAATAGGCTCGTGTAAAACGATGCTTAAGGTGTTTTTGTCATGCTCAGATATGCTTCCTTCATCTGCACGGATAACACCCGCAAAATAACGGAAGTGATCGATACAATAAGGGATATCTGCTGCTCTTGATTCACGGATTGGCTTACCGTTATCAATAGTTTCTAAAGTTGCTAAGTACTCTAAGTTGTCTTCCATTACTTGCGCAATTTTTAACAACATATTACTGCGTTCTGTCACTGAAGTTGTGCTCCAAGAGGGAAAAGCTTCGTGTGCTGCGTCTAGAGCAAGATCAATATCTTCTTGAGTTGAACGAGCAGCTTGAGTAAAAACTTTACCATCGACTGGTGAAGGATTGTCAAAATATTGCCCTTTAACTGGAGCAACAAATTTACCGCCAATAAAATTGTCGTATCTATCTTTAAAAACGGGTTTAGTTACATTTGCCATATCTTATTTATTTTTTTTTAAATTATATAAGTGTAATTACTTTTTCAAAAACGCTTTGTTTTAATTACACTGCAAAGATATGGCGAGAGTTCAATTATCAAGTTATTGATATGGGTCAAAAACTTATGAAAAAAGACCAGTGTTTGTTTGTTAAAAATAAAAACTGTATAAAAAAACACATAACTAACTTATAATTAGATGTTTGTTTTTATTTTTGTGTTTTAAATAATTTCTTTTGGACTTTTTCCGAATTTATTTTTAAAGGCTATACTGAAATTGGAAAGATTGTTATAGCCCATGTCTAAATAAATATCTGAGGGCTTCAGTTGACCTTCCTGCAGAATATCTTTTGCTCTTTGCAAGCGCTTGTCTTGCAGCCATTTACCTGGCGCCTCATTGTATTCTACTACAAAATGACGTTTAAAAGTAGATAAACTCATGTTGCATAAGAAGGCAATTTCTTCCAGTTTTAAGTTAGAATGGACATTGCTTTCGACGACATTTTTAAACGGCGAAACTTCTTTGGAGATTAAAGAATACAAATAGAACTCAAATTTTTGTTCGTATTTATATAGAAGGTACAGCATAATTTCTTCAAATTTTACCAAAAGCAACCTCTCGGAATAATCAGATGAGGCGGTATTTAAAACCGATAGTGAATTTAAGAAGGTTATAATATAATCGTCATTTTCAATCACGAAATAAGGAATCTCGTCTTTATGAGGGAGACTATTTTTGGTATGCTTTTGTAGAAATTCAGTAAGTTTTTTTTCAGAAAAAAAGAAGAGTTTACAATAATAAATAGCTTCGGTGTCTAGTAATTCTGTCCAAAGCCAATTTCCTTTTTTAAGAAGTAAAGATTGTTTGCTATTCACGGCTATTGAAGTATCTGCAAAATGCACCTGTTTTTTACCCACCTGCAAAAAACTAAACATATTCATACTTAAATTGACCTTGCTTTTTACAACATCATTGGTCATTTTAAAATCATATACTAGCAGACCTTCATTAACTTCCTTGTCTTTACTATAAATTTCCGGTATGTTTTCTATTGGCATTTCACGCTTCTTAAGAGGATTATTATACTAAACTCGCTTGACTTCTATGTTGCAAAATTAACTGAAATATATCCCGTTTACAGTATCACGACGTTATTTCAATAAATAGGAAACCAATATGGACCCATAAAAATACCCCGTATTGATATTATTGTGCAATTCTTTACTTCTGTACACAAAGGCGTAGGATAAATTAAGATTACTTTTTCGGTATTTGAAACCGGCCTCTCCATTAAAACGAACAGGAATTAAATCAAAAGTCACAAGGCTATTACTGTTAAAAAGACTTCCTTCTATTGTGGCGTCATACACTTGGTACTTTATACTTGGGGCAATATAAAAATAAAACTCGCTTTCTGATTTCCAAAGCTCTCTGGTAACCGACGCTCCATATAAATTAGAATCATAAACTGGAACTAATTTTTTGAATCCAATCCGCGTTATAAAACCAACGGATACGTCCGTGAAAATCGTCCCTAAATTAGCCTCTGATTGAAAATGAAAATCCATTTTATCATTATTTAGTGCCGGAAGTAGTTTATTTGAATATAAAAAATGACTTTGTATCGCTACTGCCTCTGTAACTTGGGTCTCCCAACCGTAGACTGATTTATACCTGAGGAATTTATGTAATCTTTTTTGTGTTTCTTCAGCAAAGGAATTAGACCCCAAAAAACCCAGTTCAACACCAACCTTAAAGACTGATTCATTTTGAAGAAAAAAGCTTTTCTCTACCGCCCCAAAAAGATAACCTGCAAAAGGACGGTCAATTACCGCTATAGCTCCCTTATTTATGAATTGCGGATTATAGATATATTGGCCAATTCTAAACTCGACAATTTTTTTATTTACTTTCTCGTTGTCATTTTTTGCTAAAAATCGGTAAAAAATTTTCAGACCATTTGTATAATACTTGTCGTTCTTAGAGGAAGTATACAGATCATTATCTGTTATCAGTCCTATTTCTTTTGTCCTACTTTGTCCTAAAAAAAAAGTAGTTGTCATAAACAGAAGTATAATATAGGTCTTTTTTACCACATTTTAATATTTAATTTTTCCAACGGTTCGCATCACCCGCATAATTTTTCTTTTCCTATTATTGATATACGACGACGAACTGGTTGCAGTGAATCTTCTGGGATTGGGCAAAATTGCAGCTATTCCAGCAGCTTGAATGGGCGTAAGATCCTTAGCACCTTTTCTATACCAATGTTCTGCCGCTGCTTGAGCGCCATACACGCCATTCCCCATTTCGATACTGTTCAGGTACACTTCCATGATGCGCTCCTTGCCCCAGACGAATTCTATAAGAACCGTGAAATAGGCTTCTAACCCTTTCCGGAAGTAACTGCGTCCCTGCCATAGAAATACATTTTTGGCCGTTTGTTGCGATATGGTACTTCCCCCTTTTATTTTTCGCCCTCTTTCATTGCTCTTGTATGCTTTTTGCATTGCTTTGAAATCAAATCCGTTATGAATAAGAAAGCTTCCGTCTTCACTGGCGATAACAGCTTTCTGTAAATTGACAGAAATATTCTCGATAGGCTCCCAATCGTGACCGAATGAGTTTTCTTCTCCGTCACCGCTATTTTCAATACCCCGTATCACCATCAAAGGAGTAAACGGAACGGGAACAAATTTATACAGCACTACAAAAAACAAGGAGACCCCAAAGAACCATAATACCATTTTAAACAAAAACCGACTTAGTGTACTCATAAAACTTTTCGATTCTTTTTTTACCGATTTCTTGATCGGTTTCTTTTGCGTTATTTTTGTCGCCATTATACTAAATCTGCTAATTCTGTTCCTATTAAACTTCCAATTGCTACTCCCATTCCGCCAAGCCTTACGCCACAATAAACATTTTCAGACAATTGCGAAACGATAGGGTTCTTGCTGTTACCAATACCCATGATTCCGCTCCAGCGATGAGCAATCTCATATTTTTGATTGGGCAATATTACTTCTTTTAATAATTGCTCCAATTTATTTTGCACAATTTCTGTTTGTGCAAACTCCGTTGTGTTTTCGGCATCAAAATCTAAATTCCTACCACCACCTAATAATATTCGGTCTCCAATATTTCTAAAATAATAATAGCCTCGATCCAGATGAAAAGTCCCCTTGACATCAAGATTTTCGATTGGTTCTGTGATTAATACCTGTGCTCTGGCCGGTTTTACTGCGCTCCCGGTCAATCCATTTGCAAAACCATTGGTGGCAAACAATACTTTCTTTGACCTGAAACTAAAATCATTCAATACAACTTCAACATCTGCTCCTTTATCTACAAAAGAAGTTACTGTCTGCTGATTTAAAATCAATATATTACTGGACACCGCTTGTTTCAGCAACTCCTGCATCATATTTCCAGTGTCAATTTGAGCTTCAAACGGATTGAAAACTAAATGTTCCCGAATCCCATTAAAACCAAAACGATCTATTTCTTTGACAAACACATCCGATCGAAAAAGAGGTTTTAGAATCTCATTTATGAACGGTAATTTATTCATACATTCTGTATAGCAGCTTTCATCTTCCTTTAAAAACAATTCATAACCTCCATAAGGCTTGAAATCTATGGCTTCATCTCCAAGGCGTTTCCGCAACATCCGCAGCCCTTCCCATCGTTTTGTAACCAGTTGAAAAACTTCCTCCTCTGAATGGGATTTTAAGTCATCAATAATTTCAGAAATACTTCCAAAGCATGCAAAACCAGCATTCTTAGTGCTCGCCCCATGTGGCAACATTCCTTTTTCCAGCACCAGTATTTTACTTTCCGGATGTTTTTCGCGCAAGCGCAAAGCAGCATGTAGCCCTACAATTCCGCTACCCACTACCGTAAAATCCACCTTTGTAAACCAATTTTTTAATTCCCAATAACTTAGCTGCATCTGCAAAATTTTTATAAAAATAATATTTTTAGTCTAGTAAACAGGTATGAAACACCCTTTTTTAATATAATGATTATTGAAAAGAGTTAACATAATCCTCTGATTTTTTTTAGAATATTGTCGTAATTTAGAAGCCTAAATAATCCCGTACTTTTTATGAAAAAAATCCTTCTTACAACCCTAACAATGATAAGTTTAACCGCAATGGCCCAAAACGTAATGTCACCAGAAACCCTATGGAAACTTGGACGCGTGAGTGCCTTAGGTCTTTCTAAGGATGCTAAAAACGTAGTTTACAAAGTAACTACACCTTCTATTGAAGAAAACAAATCCGATTCAAAATTCTATGTTATTCCTGTAAACGGCGGAATTCCAACCGAAGTTAAGGAAACAAAGGATTTGCTAAAAGACAAAAACATTTCGCCTGACGGAAAGTACCTTGTCTATAATGAAGAGGTAAAGATCAACAATGTTCTTGGAAAAGATTTCTATCCTGACTTGGAAAAATCTGAAGTCCAAATTTACGATGGTTTAGACTACCGCCATTGGGACACTTGGAACGAAGGTAAATTCAACCATGTTCTTTACAAAGAAAATACAGAAGGGTCTGTGGGAACTGACATCATGGGCAACGAAAAGTTTGACAGTCCACAAAAGCCTTTCGGTGGAGATGAAGATTACATATGGTCTCCAGACAGTAAAAAAATTCTTTATGTAAGTAAAAAAAAGACGGGTACTCAGTATGCTATTTCTACAAATACCAATATTTATGAATATAGCTTAGAGACTGGATTGACAACAAACAGAACGGAAGACAATCCTGGTTATGATGTAGCTCCCCAATTTTCTCCGTCTGGAAACTTGACTTGGTTGCAAATGAAACGCGAAGGCTACGAAGCCGATAAAAATGACATCATTGTTGATTTTAAAGGTATAGAAATGAATCTTACCGCTAATTGGGACGGTACAGTTGATAGCTTTCTTTGGAGCAAAGATGGTAAAAAAGTCTATTTTACTGCTGCAATTGATGGAACAAAACAACTATTTGAAGTGAATTTTCCTGGTATGACTAGAATTGCAATAAATGTGCAACAGATCACAAAAGGAGATTTTGATGTAAATGACCTCGTTGGATTTGCGGGCAACAGTATTATTGTTACCAGAGGAGATATGAACCATGCTTCGGAGATTTTTTCTTTCGATCTAAAGAAAAACACTTGGAAACAAATCACCAATGTAAATACAGCTACCTACGACTCATTGGCGTTAAGCAAGACCGAAAGAAGATATGTAACCACAACTGACGGTAAGAAAATGTTAGTATGGGTAATTTTACCCCCAAATTTTGATGCTACAAAAAAATACCCAACACTATTATATTGCCAAGGAGGGCCACAAAGTGCCCTTACACAATTCTATTCTTTCCGTTGGAATTTTCAGCTAATGGCTGCAAATGGCTATATTGTTGTGGCACCAAATCGTCGCGGAATGCCAGGACATGGAGTGGAATGGAATGAGCAGATCAGTAAAGACTGGGGCGGACAGGTAATGGACGATTACCTTTCGGCTATAGATGACGTATCTAAAGAAAGTTATGTTGACAAAACTCGTTTAGGTTGCGTTGGCGCGAGTTATGGTGGATATTCGGCATTCTATTTGGCCGGAATACACAACAATCGTTTTAAAACTTTCATTGCTCATGATGGCGTTTTCAACACGCAAAGCATGTTTGGAACAACAGAAGAAGTTTTCTTCAGCAACTGGGATTTTGGTGGCCCGTATTGGGAAAAAGACAATGCTACAGCTCAAAAAACCTATACTACATTCAACCCTATTAATTTAGTGGAAAAATGGAACACGCCAATCCTGATCATCCAAGGAGGAAAAGATTTTAGAGTTCCAATAGGACAAGGTCAAGAAGCTTTTCAAGCCGCACAACTGCGTGGAATAAAAAGTAGATTTTTATATTTCCCAGAAGAAAATCATTGGGTTTTAAAACCACAAAATGCCCAAGTTTGGCAAAAAGAATTCTTCAAATGGCTGAAAGAAACCTTATAGATTTACAAGCGGACATAAAAAAACCTCACTTTTCAGTGAGGTTTTTTGCTTTTATATATGCTTTTTATTCTGGAGCGATCATCTTGAACGTATCCATAAAAGCAGTAGTATAATCCCCTGCAATATAACGAGGATCATCCATTAATTGTCTGTGAAAAGGTATTGTAGTTTTAATTCCTTCAATTACAAATTCATCCAAAGCTCTTCTCATTTTGCTAATTGCTTCCTCGCGAGATTGGGCAGTAGTGATCAGTTTTGCAATCATAGAATCATAATTTGGCGGAATCGTATACCCTGAATAAACATGAGTATCTAATCGAACTCCGTGTCCTCCTGGCATATGAAGTGTCGTTATTTTTCCTGGAGACGGTCTAAAATCATTATAAGGGTCTTCAGCATTAATACGACATTCGATAGCGTGCAACTGAGGTAAATAGTTTTTACCTGAAATAGGCACTCCTGCAGCTACTAAAATTTGTTCGCGGATCAAGTCATAATCAATAACCTGCTCCGTAATAGGATGTTCCACCTGAATACGAGTATTCATTTCCATGAAATAGAAATTACGGTGCTTATCTACCAGAAACTCTACCGTTCCAGCACCTTCATATTTTATGTATTCAGCTGCTTTCACTGCTGCTTCACCCATTTTCAAACGCAATTCGTCAGTCATAAATGGAGAAGGAGTCTCTTCAGTCAATTTTTGATGACGTCTTTGTACTGAACAGTCTCTTTCAGAAAGGTGACATGCTTTTCCGTATGAATCACCAATAACTTGGATTTCGATATGACGAGGCTCTTCGATTAGTTTTTCAAGATACATTCCGTCATTCCCAAAAGCAGCGGCAGATTCCTGACGGGCACTGTCCCACGCTTTAAGTAAATCCTCTTCTTTCCAAACGGCACGCATTCCCTTTCCACCACCACCAGCAGTAGCTTTGAGCATTACTGGGTAACCAAAAGATTGCGCTAACTCCTGCGCTTGTTCGAATGACTCCAGAATCCCTACTGAACCAGGAACAACAGGTACTCCTGCTTCAATCATCGTGGCTTTTGCAGATGCTTTATCGCCCATTCTGTCAATCATTTCTGGAGAAGCTCCAATAAATTTAATTCCGTGTTCCTGACATATTTTTGAAAATTTTGAATTTTCAGAAAGAAACCCGTATCCCGGATGTATTGCATCTGCATTTGTAATTTCTGCAGCAGCAATAATATTTGACATTTTCAAATAGGATAAGTTGCTTGGAGGCGGTCCTATGCAAACAGCTTCATCAGCAAACCTTACGTGCAAACTTTCTACATCAGCAGTAGAGTAAACGGCCACAGTCTTAATGCCCATTTCTTTACAAGTTCTAATTACACGAAGTGCAATTTCTCCTCTATTTGCAATTAATATTTTTTTAAACATCTATTTTAAATTTAAAATTCAAATAACAAATTCGAAATTCCAAATCTCATCAGTTGAAATTTGGAATTTAGAATATCGTAATTTAAAATGTTATGATGGATCTACTAAGAATAAAGGTTGGTCAAATTCTACCGGTGACATATCGTCAACCAATATTTTCACAATTTTACCAGAAACTTCAGATTCAATTTCGTTAAACAATTTCATTGCTTCAATTACACAAAGAACATCTCCTTTTCCAATGGTAGTTCCTACCTCTACAAACATAGGCTTGTCTGGAGATGGTTTTCTATAAAAAGTTCCAATAATTGGAGATTTTATAGTTATGTATTTATTTTCTTCCACGACAGGTGCCTCTACAGCAGCTGCAACTGGCGCAGCATTTTGAACAGGCATTGTTTGTTGAAGTTGATTGTGAGCAGGCATTTGTTGCACATACGTAGTCTCTGATGCAGTTCCTTCTATAGTTGTTCTAATGGTGATTTTAATATCATCCATTTCCAATTTAACTTCTGCAACTCCCGAATTTGCTACAAATTTGATTAAGTTCTGAATTTCTTTTAAATCCATAGTTATTTGTTTTTAGTTTAAATTTATTTTTTGTCGTATGCCCATTTTAGATATACAGACCCCCACGTGAAACCTCCTCCAAAAGCAGCCAAAATAATTGTGTCCCCTTTTTTAAATAGGTGTTCAAAATCATAAAGCACTAGAGGCAATGTTGCAGAGGTAGTATTTCCATACTTTTCTATATTCATTAAAACCTTAGAATCTTCTAAATTCATTCTGCTGGCGGTAGCATCAATTATACGCTTATTCGCCTGATGAGGAACTAACCAATCAACATCTGCATTAGTTAAATTATTCCTTTTCATAATTAGCTCACTAGCGTCAGCCATATTTGTCACTGCATATTTAAAAACAGTTTTTCCGTCTTGAACAATATTATGTCGGTTCTCTTCCACTGTCTTAAAAGAAGTGGGATGAAGAGATCCTCCAGCGTCAATCTTTAAAAAATCACGGCCTACACCGTCACTTCTTAAATACTCATCCTGTAATCCTAATCCTTCATCGTTAGGTTCGAATAATACGGCACCTGCACCGTCTCCAAAAATTATACAAGTAGATCGGTCCGTATAATCTACAATAGAAGACATTTTATCAGCTCCTATGAGTAGCACTTTTTTATATTTTCCAGATTGAATGTAGGCTGAGGCAACAGACATTCCATATAAAAAACTGGAACAAGCTGCCTGCAAATCAAAAGAGAAAGCATTTGTAGCTCCTATTTCTGTAGCCACGTAAACTCCAGTCGAAGCAACCGGCATGTCAGGCGTGGCCGTTGCCATTATTATCAAATCAATATCTAAAGGATTAATATCTCCTTTAGCTAATAAATTCTGTGCTGCTTTTATAGCTAAGTACGACGTTCCTTTGTCTGCGTCTTTAAGAATCCTTCTTTCTTTAATTCCTGTTCGAGAAGTGATCCACTCGTCATTTGTATCGACCATTGTTTCTAGAACTTTGTTTGAAAGTACAAAGTCCGGAACATAGGCTCCAACAGCGGTTATTGCGGCTGTGATTGTATTCATGGTATTTGAATATTTTTTTTCAAATAATGACATTTGAAAAAACGATTAAAAGAATTGAAAATTACAAAAAAATATCTAAACCTCTTGTTTTAGAACTTCTTATTTAATTAAAATCATAAACAACAAAAAAACTCTCACGATGTGAGAGTTCCAAATATCATTTAAAAAAAAATGCATTAAGCAACAGCTACAGACTTATCTACAACAACTTGCCCTCTATAATACATTTTCCCTTCATGCCAATAGGCTCTGTGATATAAATGCGCTTCACCCGTAATTGGGCAAGTAGCGATTTGTGCTACAGTAGCTTTATAATGTGTTCTTCTCTTATCTCTTCTTGTTTTGGAGATTTTTCTCTTAGGATGTGCCATTTTACTATATTATTTATCCGTTAATAGTTGCTTTAATTTGTCCCAACGCGGGTCAATATTCTCTTCTTTATCTTGTATTTTTTCTTCTTCAATTTTTTCTTCAACCTCTTCCTTATGCTCTTCCAGTATTAGTTCCTTTAGTCGCTCAAGAGCTTCCGTTTTTAAACTTCCGTCTTGCACACCTGGATGAACTCGTCTTAAAGGCACAGAAAGCGCAATCATTTCATATATATACTGAGCAACATCTATTTCAAATTCTCCAAATGGCAGAACTAGTAATTCCTCATTCTCATTATTATATACGTCACCAAAACGAACTATCAATTTCATTTCCCCTTGTACCGGCAAATCAAAATCTTCACTCGTTAAATCACAAGGTACATTAACCGTCCCTTCGTGCTTGAAAATCAATTCCAGAATCGTGCTTTTCTTCTCTAAAACTACATTTACTTTGATGTCTGAATTTTCAAATTCATCATAATCAAAGGCTTCAAAGAACGCATTACTTATTTGATATTCAAAATGATGTTTTCCTAGCTTTAATCCCACAAACGGAATCAAATATTGTTTAGTCTTATTCATTTCAACAAAATTTTGCCCCAAACTTCGGGAGTGCAAAGATATAAAATTATTACAAATCTAATAACGTTATTTATCTTTTTTTATTTAGTGTTGTTTTTCCCTAACCTTTAAAGGTTTTTGACTGATTTCTATATATTGAATTCGGGAACGATAAATATCTAAAGCGAGATAAACCGCTTCCTTAAAAGAGTTATAATCCGCAATCCCTTTTCCTGCAATATCATAAGCGGTGCCGTGATCTGGAGACGTCCTGATCTTATTCAAACCTGCCGTATAATTCACCCCGTTACCAAAAGACAGTGTTTTAAAAGGCACTAAACCTTGATCATGATATGCAGCGATTACCGCATCATATTTTTCATATTGCCCACTTCCAAAAAACCCATCTGCCGCAAAAGGACCAAACACCAACGTTCCTTTTTCGAATATTTTTTTTAATGTTGGCTTTAATATCACATCATCTTCTTTACCTATCACACCACCATCGCCGCAATGCGGGTTTATGCCTAAAACAGCAATCCTAGGCTTATTGATGCTGAAATCCTGAATCAATGCCTTCCTTATCGTTTCAATTTTTTCTTTAATCAATTCTTCTGTAAGTCTAGAGGCTATTTCACTTACCGGGACATGGTCTGTCAACAAACCTACTCTTAAATTACCCTGCACCATCAACATTAACGCATTCCCTTCCAGCTCCTGGCTTAAATAATCCGTATGCCCTGGGAACTTAAATTCATCTGATTGAATGTTGTATTTATTTATCGGCGCCGTCACTAAAACGTCTACCAATCCTTCTTTTAAAGCATCTGTAGCCGCAATAAATGATTTTACCGCATACTGCCCCACTTTATCATCGTTAACTCCAAGATTCAAATCGACCCCTTCTCTCCAAAGATTCAGAACGTTAATCTTTCCGGGCAGAATCTGGTCCAGTTTATCAATTCCGTGCAGAGCAACCGTAGAATCTAAATTCTTTTTTATAAATGACATTATTTTCACATTGGCAAAAATAACAGGCGTACAAAGCTCTAGCATCCGTGAATCCTCGAAAGTTTTCAGCACCACTTCGCTTCCAATACCGTTTAAATCTCCTATTGAAATTCCAACTATTATATTTTCTGCTTTTTTCATCATTACCTCTAGTTATTTATTACTAATTTTGAAGTGCAAATTTAGTAAAATAAAACAAGAAATGTTTACAGGAATCATAGAAACCCTTGGTACCATCCAAGAAATACAAAAAGAGAAAGACAACGTTCACATCACAGTGGAATCGTCAATAACCGCCGAACTCCAAATCGACCAAAGTGTCGCTCACAACGGAGTTTGCCTGACCGTGGTCGCCATAAAAGACAGCTCCTATACGATAACAGCTATCAACGAAACAATCAAAAAAACGAATCTGGGAAATTGGCAGGTCGGCGATAGTGTCAATCTTGAAAGAGCGATGAAACTAGGCGATCGACTCGACGGTCATATGGTACAGGGCCATGTCGACCAAGTTGGAACCTGCATTGTCGCAAAAGAAACTGGAGGAAGCTGGCTTTATACTTTTGAGTATGACGAAGCACTGAGCAACATCACCATCGAAAAAGGCTCAATTACCGTAAACGGCGTAAGCCTCACGGTCGTGGATTCGAAAAAAAATCAATTTAGCGTAGCTATTATCCCATACACTTACGAACACACTAATTTCAACACCTTTAAAGTAGGCACAAAAATAAATCTTGAATTTGATGTAATAGGTAAGTACGTGTCTCGATTATACGCAAACAAATAAAACCGTCAAGCCTTATAAAAACAAAAAACCCAATTTAGATTGGGCTTTTTGTTTTTAAGTTATTCCTGTGAATGATATAAATCCCGCCTAAAAGCGCAATTACCACTAGTATCATAATACTTTCATCAATTGGAACAGGACAAGGAAGACATTCCCCAGGAAGGATAGGAGGACCGGGGTTTCCACTATCACCACCGTCAGTAGACCTGCCACACTCACATTCCCCAGTACCACCATCTCCGGGGTCCTGTGAGAAAACTGCCACCCAGCACAACACCAGTAAAAGCGTTAATAAAAATCTTTTCGATACAATTTTCATAATTTTCAAAAATAGGGAATCAATTTTTATAAAAAAAAATCTAAACTATTTATTAAGATTCATTTAGTTCAACATCAAACTTAACATCATATTTTGTAAAAAACAAAACTTTTACTAAAGTTATGAATTTTGGACCAGTTTCACCTTTAATATGATTAAAAAAACCCTTAAAATCTATAATTTTAAGGGTTATACCGTGGTCCCACCTGGGCTCGAACCAGGGACCACCTGATTATGAGTCAGGTGCTCTAACCAGCTGAGCTATAGGACCGGTTAGGAGTTTGCAATATTACTACTATTTTTCGTTTACTCCAAATATTTTTACCTCAGATTTTCAGTTAACGGCTATTTTACAGTTCCTGCAATCGAAAACGACTGATTATTAGATTTGTAAACTTTTCAACTTGGCAAAATTATTTTATTTCCTGACACAACTCAATTAAAACACCATTAGTACTGTTAGGATGCAAGAAGGCCACCAACTTATTATCAGCTCCTTTTTTAGGGGTTTCGTTCAACACAACAAAGCCCTCTTTTTTCAATCGGACAATTTCTTCCTCTATATTTTCTACATCAAAGGCAATATGATGAATGCCTTCTCCTTTTTTTTCCAAAAATTTCGCAATAGGACTCTCTGGATTTGTCGCCGCTAAAAGTTCAATCTTATTTGGCCCGTTTTTAAAAAAAGAAGTCGTCACACCTTCACTTTCGACTTCCTCAAATTTATAAGCTGGAGCGCCAAAAAGCTTTTCGAACAATAAATTTGAAACTTCTAAATCCTTAACAGCTATTCCTATGTGTTCTATTTTTCTCATTGTATAAATATTCTACGGATTATTACTTACAAAATCAAACGCTCAAGCATAAATGATCTACAGTTGTAAAATTAAAGTGTATGTAAAATTAAACATTAAAAACTAAAAAGCATGAAAGGAGGAGCAAAAGTAAGCCGAATTGCAAACCCGTAATAAATTTATAAAAAATTTCAATTCCATTAATTATAATTGTTATTTTGTAACTTCTAATCCTAATTTGATATGTTGAAAAACAATTTAAAATATATTCCCCTTCTATTGCTAATAGCTATAGTAAGTTGCGCAAAAAGAGGAACTATTACAGGTGGCTTGAAAGATAGTATCGCACCTATATTAAAAGTGAGCTTCCCTGAAAATTACAGCACGAACTTTAAAGGAAATGAGATTAAATTAGTCTTTGACGAAAACATCAAACTCAAAAATCTAAACAAGCAATTAGTTATTTCACCCCCCATGAAGTACGAACCAATAATATCTCCTACCTCTGCAACTAAAACGCTGTCGATAAAAATAAAAGACACCTTACTGCCCAACACAACCTATAGCTTCAACTTCGGCCAAAGCATAGCAGACAATAATGAAGGAAATCCTTTTAATCAATTCAAATATGTCTTTTCAACTGGTGACTATATTGATTCACTGGCTTTGGGCGGAAAAATAAAAGATGCGTACAACAAAGAAGCGGAACCATTCGTTTCCGTTATGCTTTACGAGGCCAATGACTACTTTAACGATTCCATTGTTTATAAAGAAAACCCACGGTATATTACAAATACGCTTGACAGTCTGAAAACTTTCAAATTAGAAAATTTAAAAGCAGGTAAATATCTATTAGTAGCTATGAAAGATAAAAACAGCAACAATAAATTCAATCCTAAAGAAGACAAAATTGCATTCATCAAAGGCTTTATCACGGTTCCTAACGACACTATATATGAATTGAGCCTATTCAAGGAAACATCGACTTTTAAAGCGGATAAACCTGTCCAGGCATCCGGGAACCGTCTTCTGATGGGCTATGAAGGAAATATGAAATTGGCAAACTCGAGACCGAAGGTAACTTTGAAAAACGATACCGAAACCGTATCTACTATTATAACCCAATTCCCCAAAAAAGATTCGCTTCAAATATGGTACAAGCCCATGAAGGCAGATTCCCTGGCCTTGAAAGTGATGAAAAACAAATATGTAGATGATTTCGTGTTTAAAATTAAAGAACAAAGAAAAGACACACTAAACATCTCTGCTTTATACGGTGGAACTTTAAATTTCAGGGACCGCTTTACTTTAGAAACAACAACTCCGCTGGTTCGCTTTGACAATTCAAAAATAAAGCTCACCATTAAAGATTCTGCAACAGTATCATTCACGACCGAGTACGACGAATTCAACCAGAAATTATTTTTTGACTTCAAGAAAAATCCTTCCGAGAAATACACCTTCACCATTTTACCTGGCGCTTTAACTGATTTTTTTGAACAATCAAATGACACTTTGATTTATAAAGTAAATACAAAAAGCACTGCAGAATACGGAAATCTAAGAGTGATGTTGCAAAACGTAAAAAACTTCCCTGTCATTGTTGAATTGACAAATGCAAAAGGAGACCTTATTGCCAGCGAATATTCCGAAAGCAATACTGCAGTTGACTTCAGCTTACTAGAACCTGCCTTATTTTCACTCAGCCTTATCTATGACGAAAATAAAAACAAAGTCTATGATTCAGGCAATTATTTGGAGAAAAGATATGCTGAAGAAGTGGTTTATTACTCAAAAGAAATAGATGTACGGGCAAACTGGGATGTGGAACAAGTTTTTGACGTCAGCATTCCTTATATTCCAGAACAGAAAAAGAAAGCGGCAAAGAAGTAAGGCTTTCAGAGTGATGATTGGCGATTTTTGATTTTTGGTTTCTACAAGATTTGAAGTCAAAAATCGCATTTGTATTATCCTTGTATTTCAAAGTTATCTCCGTCACTCAAAAAATCCAATTTTAATCGGGTTTCTATCATTTTTTCTTTACTCAAATCAACTAAGAAAACACCCTCCGCTTGTTGTGGCTCAAGAATATATTCTCCAAGAAAATCGACTACTTGCGAATGCCCTACATAAGCATATCCGTTTTTGTCCTCTCCGGTCCTATTGACACCAACCGCATAACTCATGTTTTCAATTGCGCGTGCCCTAATCAATATGTCCCAAGCATTTATTCTTGTCTTTGGCCAACTCGCGACATAAATCAACAAATCGTAATTCTCAATATTGCGTGAGAAAACCGGGAACCGCAAGTCATAACACACAAAAGGACATATCTTCCAACCTAAGTACTCTACAATCAATTTCTGAGCGCCCTTGGAGTACACTTTGTCTTCACCTGCTAGTGTAAACAAATGCCTTTTATCATAATGTTGTATTTCTCCGGAAGGAAAGACAAATAGCATGCGGTTATAATAATTAGCGTTTTCTTCAATCACGACGCTTCCTGTTATTGCCGCATTTTTGGCTTTCGCCAAAGATTGCATCCACAATACCGTTTCGCCTTGCATCGTCTCGGCAATAGTGCTTGGATTCATCGTAAAACCGGTAGTAAACATTTCTGGAAGAACGATTAAATCAACAGCGCTAGAAATAGTATTTATTTCAGCTTCAAAATAGGTTCTATTTGCCTGTGGGTCTTCCCAAACTAAGGAAGATTGAATTAAGACTACTCGCATAATTTTTAATTTTGATAAAGATAAAAAAACGTCTATTTTTAAAGTATGTAACTTTCAAATTTTGTAAAGCCAAAATATGTAAACGCTACAGTTCTACGCTCAGGGATAGCAGTGGAAATCCTTTTATGCAACACAATGGAATAACAGATTGCAGAGGGTAGCCTAATAAAAAAACGCATCCAAATAAATGAATGCGTTTTTTTATATATAAGAAAATTTTAATCTAAAATTATCCTTTTAAGCTTGCGCTTAAGTACTCTCTGTTCATACGAGCAATGTTCTCTAAAGAAATTCCCTTAGGACATTCTACTTCACAAGCCCCTGTATTTGTACAGTTACCAAAACCTTCTGCATCCATTTGACTAACCATGTTTAACACCCGATCGGTCGCTTCAATTCTACCTTGAGGTAACAAAGCGTACTGGGATACTTTTGCCGCCACAAACAACATCGCTGAAGAGTTCTTACAAGTAGCCACACAAGCACCACAACCAATACAAGTCGCTGCATCAAAAGCAGAGTCAGCATCCTTTTTGTTAATTGGAATTGAGTTTGCATCAACAGGATTACCTGAAGTATTTACCGATATAAATCCTCCTGCATGTTGAATTCTATCAAATGCGCTTCTATCAACAACTAAATCTTTTACCACTGGAAATGCACCTGCACGGAAAGGCTCGATCGTAATCGTATCTCCATCGTTAAACATACGCATATGTAATTGACAAGTCGTCACACCTCTATCCGGTCCGTGTGCTTCCCCATTAATATATAAAGAGCACATACCGCAAATTCCTTCGCGGCAGTCATGATCAAATGAAACTGGCTGTCCTCCTTTGTTACTTAGATCCTCATTAAATACGTCAAGCATTTCAAGAAATGACATATCCGGCTCAATACCGTCGATTTGATAATCGACCATTGCTCCTTTATCTTGGGCGTTTTTCTGACGCCATATTTTTAATTTAAGTTTCATATTTTTTAGTTTTGAAATTAGCAAATCTAATGCATCCGATTCTGAGACCGTCCAGCATTCTTAATTTAACTAATTACTATTTATAACTACGAGTTACCAATTTAACATTATCGAAAACCAACGCCTCTTTATGTAAAACAGCATCACTTGGCTTCCCTTTGTACTCCCATGCAGCTACGTAAGCAAAATTTTCATCGTCACGCGTTGCTTCTCCATCTGCCGTTTGGTATTCTTCACGAAAGTGACCACCACAAGACTCATTACGATGTAGTGCATCCTTAGCAAATAACTCTCCCAATTCAAGGAAATCAGCAACACGGGCTGCTTTTTCTAACTCTTGGTTGAACCCTTTATCAGTACCCGGTACTTTTACGTCTTTATAAAACTCTTCACGTAAAGCAGCGATTTCTACAATAGCTTCATTTAATCCTTCAGCATTCCTAGCCATTCCAACTTTGTCCCACATTATTTTTCCTAATTTTCTGTGGAAATAGTCAACAGAATGTGTTCCGTTATTGTTCATGAATTTTTCAATCTGATCTTTAACTCCTTTCTCTGCCGCCTCAAACTCTGGAGAATTCGTAGATATAGGTCCCATTTTAATGTCTGGTGATAAATAATCTCCTATAGTATAAGGAAGAACAAAATAACCATCTGCCAAACCTTGCATCAAAGCTGAAGCGCCTAATCTATTTGCTCCGTGATCTGAGAAGTTTGATTCTCCAATAGAGAAACAACCTGGTATCGTAGTTTGTAAATTATAATCAACCCAAGTTCCACCCATAGTATAATGCACCGCGGGATAAATCATCATTGGAGTTTTGTATGGATCTTCATCTACAATCTTGTAATACATTTGGAAAAGGTTACCATATTTGTTAGCAACTACTGCAGCTCCCAATTTAATAATAAGCTTTTCATCATTAGCATCTAATCCTTTTATGTATGCTTGTTCTTTTCCGTAACGCTGTATTGCAGCAGCAAAATCTAAATAAACTGCTTCTCCTGTTTTATTAACTCCAAAACCAGCATCACTTCTTTCTTTTGCAGCACGAGAAGCAACATCACGAGGAACGAGGTTCCCAAAAGAAGGATATCTTCTCTCTAAGTAATAATCTCTATCTTCTTCAGCTAATTCCGTTGGTTTTTTCTTCCCATCTCGAATCGCCTGTGCATCTTCTAGTTTTGCAGGAACCCAGATACGACCGTCATTACGCAATGATTCTGACATCAAAGTCAGTTTCGATTGGTGGTCTCCTGAAACAGGAATACATGTTGGGTGAATTTGTGTGTAACAAGGATTTGCGAAGAACGCCCCTTTCTTGTGTATTTTCCAAGCTGCCGTAGCGTTAGATCCCATTGCGTTAGTTGATAAGAAAAATACGTTTCCGTATCCTCCTGAAGCTATTACTACTGCATGAGCAGAATGTCTTTCGATTTCACCAGTAACCAAGTTACGTGCGATAATACCTCTAGCCTTTCCATCTACAATAACTAGATCAAGCATTTCGTGACGGTGGTGCATTTTTATTTTTCCACGACCTATCTGACGGTTCATTGCTGAGTAAGCTCCTAATAGCAATTGTTGTCCTGTTTGCCCTTTTGCATAAAAAGTTCTAGAGACAAGTGTACCTCCAAAAGAACGATTATCCAATAACCCTCCATACTCACGTGCCAAAGGAACTCCCTGAGAAACGCACTGATCAATGATGTTAGCAGAAACTTCAGCGAGACGATGTACGTTTGATTCACGTGCACGATAATCTCCTCCTTTTACGGTCTCATAAAACAATCTGAAAACGGAATCTCCGTCACCTTGATAGTTTTTTGCTGCGTTGATTCCACCTTGTGCTGCAATAGAGTGCGCGCGACGTGGCGAATCTTGGAAACAAAAAGATTTTACGTTATATCCTAGTTCTGCTAATGTTGCAGAAGCAGAACCCCCAGCTAATCCAGTCCCAACAACGATAACATCAAGGTTTCGTTTGTTAGCAGGATTAACAAGATTAATGTGATTTTTATAATTTGTCCATTTGTCCGAAATCGGACCATTTGGAATTTTTGAGTCTAATGCCATTATAATTGAATATTAATGATTGAAATGATGAAATAATGCAATGAAAATGAACCCAACTGGAATCACAATTGCATAAGCATATCCTAATTTGTGTAGTGCTTTCGAATATTTATTATTGAAACCAACTGACTGCATTGAAGAATTGAAACCATGCAACAAGTGTAATGACAAAAGAACAAATGACACACAGTAAATTGCGGTACGGACTGGACTTTCAAATTTCTCCGCTAGTTCGTGGAAGTATCTTGTAGAGTCCAGTGGATTTACTTCTACGTATTTATAAACCATTTCTGGCACCCAGAAGTCATAAAAATGCAGTCCTAAAAAGGCTAAAATAACTGAACCTGACAGAATCATATTTCTTGAAAACCAAGATGAATTAGCTCCTCCATTGTTTTTAACATACGCTATCGGTCGCGCTTTTCTGTTGATATAGTCTAAAACAAAACCCATTATAAAGTGAAAAATAACACCTACAATTAAAATTGGCTGAATGACATATTGAACTAAGGGATTGTTACCCATAAAATGGGAAAGTAAATTAAAAGTATCAGGACTAAATACCGAAGTAATATTAATGAAAAAATGCTGTGCTAAGAACAGCATTAAAAAAATTCCTGAAAGCGCCATAGCCACTTTTTTAGCTATCGACGACTTCAATAATGCAGATTGTGCCATAAGATTTAATAATTTGTTTTACGAATAGCACAAAATTACGGCAAATTGAGTGCAACTACAACCTTTTAGTCCTTATTTATAATGATTTTAAAGTATTTTTAAAAAAAATTAAAACGCCCATAAAGCTGTTTAACCTCTCGCTTACAATACGTTAAAATATTTCACTTTCTTTCTAAATTGTTTTAAAAATAGCAGAGCACAATAAAAATATAATTATTGTAATTATTACCGAACATCACACACATAAATCCATCAAAAATGAAAGCTGCGTACCTACCGCTACTAAAATAACAACACTTATCCGCAGCACTTAACTAAATTTAGTCATGTATTTTTGAACAATAAGATCCGTATTTTCATTTCGGGTTTTGAGTTCCAATTGAATTGGAGCCGAAGCTCTTTCTTCACAGTTCTTTACAGCACAGGTTTCGCAAGTCACTCCGACGATTTGTTTTTTGATAGACTTATTATCGATAAATTTGAATTTCTTCTTCATACTTGACGTAATCAAAATCCCCACGGATATACTTCTCAAACAGTCTTTTTTGAAAGGGTCTTCCGTAGCCGATGAGAAAACCAAAAACTCATTGCCACTGTTTTCATAACGCGAAATCTGCGCATCAAAAAAGTGACTGCTATTATGCTCTATAGATTGCACAATTGTTTTGACAGAAACCCACCTACGACAATAATGCTCATTCATTTCGTTGGCATGTGGCTCCTGTTGATTGGTAATATGCAGCTCTTTTTTAATCTGATAAGTATCCGCTCCTCTTTTATGAGACAATCGAAGAAAAAAGATGTTTTTCAACTGGAAGTCTTTCGGCAAAATATTGGTTAATCGTTGGTAAAACGATTCCGGAGACACATTAAACTTACTCATCAATTCAATCATTTCCTGTGGCTTAGGATCTGTTTTTACCAAGAATAAATTTAATTCACTGACCAGTTGTTTTCTTGGAATTAACAGCGCACCGGCAAAATAGGAAGCATAGAAATTATTTAAAACCTGATCAAAATTATCAAATTTAATCCAACTAAACGTGTACAATCTTTCAGTTATTTCCAAATAATTATAAGCAATCTCTTTGGCCAGAATAAATGCTTTTTGCTGTTCATCGATATCCATTGAAAGCAATAAGGTTTTACTTTTGGGAACATATATGGATCTCAAGTCCCCCAGCTCCTCTTGTTCTGAAAAAACAATTTCCTGAATTTTATAACCATATTCTTCCGTCAATACAGCAGTCAAGTCTTCTATGGAAATTTTAGTGTTGATATTTATCTGAAAGGCTTTGGAGAAGTCCAACACTTTCTGTTCCAAATCCTCAAAATAATTATTATGCGCCTCTTGATACGAGCGCAAAGCGGCCAGGAAAAAACTCTCCCGCGTTAAATTATAGTGCTGCGCTATCTCAATAATCGTACTAATAAAGGCATTTACTTTTGCCGGAGCATTGGCAATAATATCAATAAGGTCATTTTCCTCTATTCCGAAAATATCCAAAGGTATTTCTTTTAGGATCCCCGATTTTAAGATCTCACCAATCGGAGCCAAATTATTATCCAACTTCAAAGAAACCATCTGATCGTACGAAATCTCCAGCTTTTCTGATAAAAGAATAATCTTATCCGTTTTCGGATATTTTTTGCCTTTTTCAATTTCGTTCAAATACGATTTTGAAAGATTGGTAATTTTGGCCAAGCCAAATAACGATAAATTCTTATTAGTACGGGCTTGTTTTAACTTAAGCCCAAAAATCAACTTTATATATTCTTTTCCTACAGTCATATAAACATACTATTTGTCTTTGTAAACAAGCATTTATTTCGAAAAAAAAAAGATCCGTAACCACATTGCTTTTCCGTTCCGTTCCTTTCGTTTTTTCAAAGATACGCTAAAAGACATGAAAAAGGTTTCTGCTACTTTCTCGAACGTTCGCTTGTTTTGCAAAAAACGTTTCGTGCAATTTTAATGCAAAACGAATTAACTCGGGAGGAACTTAATAAAATAACCGAAGAATATACATAACTGGCCCCGTCGAAAAAACACGATTTCAAAGCTGTTAAGCATCAAAGTTTCTAAGGAACATACTATTTTTACCCAGTTTAAAATACCGTTACCGCCGGAACGTCGTCTACAACCATAGGAGATTCTACGGAAGCAGCTCATTTTTAAATAGTATTGACTTAAGCTATATCAATTATAATTCTTATAATATCGAATACATAATCGGTATTACGAGCGAAGCGCATCAGTTTAAAAGTGGAATTTTAAACCGTCGCGCTTCGTGTATTTTATATAAAATTGTCAAAATCATAACTCGAACCAATTAAATCTTAGTATTTTTGAATACTTATAAAGATTAAATCGAAATAACATGAAATACCATCAAATTGACCGTGACTTATTTATAAAAAACAGAGGTAAATTTATGGCTCAAATGAAGCCAAAAAGTGTTGCCGTTTTTAACTCTAATGATATTTATCCAATAGGTGCTGACAGCACGATGCCATTTGAGCAACACCGCGATATCTTTTACTTAAGCGGCGTAGATCAGGAAGAAAGCGTCTTATTATTATTTCCGGACGCTCCTTATGAACACCAAAGAGAAATATTATTTCTGAAAGAAACAAACGACCATATAGCCGTTTGGGAAGGCGAAAAACTAACCAAAGAACGCGCATTGGCAGTTACCGGAATCAAAACAGTACATTGGCTAAAAGATTTTGAAAAGATATTGTTCGAAATGATGACGCATGCTGACACTATTTACATCAATACGAATGAACATTACAGAGCGGCAGTAGAAACTGAAACACGCGAAGCCCGCTTTGTAAAATGGTGGAAAGAGAAGTATCCAGCACACACCGTGGCAAAAAGTAACCCAATTTTACAACGTCTTCGTTCTGTAAAAGAAAGCGAAGAGCTAGACTTAATCCAACAGGCCTGTACGATTACAGAAAAAGGATTTCGCAGAGTTCTGTCTTTTGTGAAACCCAATGTAATGGAGTACGAAATCGAAGCTGAATTTATTCATGAATTCACTCGCAACCGTTCCAAAGGTTTTGCATACACACCAATTATTGGCTCAGGAAACAATGCGAACGTGTTGCATTATATCGAAAACAACCAACAGTGCAAATCCGGTGATTTAATCCTAATTGATGCTGGCGCAGAGTATGCAAATTACTCCAGTGATATGACCCGTACCATTCCTGTTTCAGGAAAGTACAATGATCGACAAAAAGCCGTTTACAATGCCGTTTTACGCGTTAAAAATGAAGCCACTAAAATGCTTATTCCAGGAACACTTTGGAAACAATACCATATCGAAGTGGGTAAATTAATGACCTCGGAACTACTTGGTCTAGGACTGCTCGACAAGGCCGACGTGCAAAACGAAAACCAGGACTGGCCTGCTTACAAAAAATATTTTATGCACGGCACGTCGCACCACATGGGCCTAGACACACATGATTATGGAATTTTGACTGAACCAATGCAAGCCAATATGGTTTTCACTGTAGAGCCTGGAATTTATATTCCTGCAGAAGGTTTCGGAATTCGTCTGGAAGACGATCTCGTGATTAAAGAAAGTGGCGAACCATTCAACCTAATGCGCAACATTCCTATTGAAGTGGATGAAATTGAAAGTTTGATGAACTCATAAAAGCTTTTATTGTTTAAAAATGGCAGTCTAGAACGATCTAGGCTGCTTTTTTTTTGGAGCAGAAATTTCTATTTTTTATCTACGTCTCCTCCTGCTGTCCGTTATATCTCTTGTTTCGTCATCACTGCACAAGAGGATACCACTGCCATCAGGGCTAGCCATAACGTCTATTTTTCATAAGAACTCAAAATGTTAAATCAATTATAAAATCAAAAAAAGCTGTAACATTTAGTCCTTAAATTCAACCTATTAATTCAATCAAAAAACTAAAAATCATGCAAGCACACGAAATAGATTACCACATATTTGGCGAAGAAATGCAATATGTAGAAATCGAATTAGATCCACAGGAAATCGTCATTGCCGAAGCGGGGAGTTTTATGATGATGGACAATAACATTCAGATGGAAACGATATTTGGAGATGGTTCAGAACAAAAATCTGGAATCTTTGGCCAACTTTTAAATGCTGGTAAAAGAGTCCTTACAGGCGAAAGCTTATTCATGACTGCATTTATCAATCAAGCTAATTCCAAAGGAAAAGTTTCTTTTGCCTCACCTTATCCCGGAAAAATACTCCCGATTGACTTAACCGAATTTCAAGGAAAATTCATCTGTCAAAAAAGCTCTTTTCTTTGCGCTGCTAAAGGTGTATCTGTTGGAATTGAATTCTCTAGAAAACTAGGCCGTGGATTCTTTGGCGGAGAAGGCTTCATCATGCAAAAAATAGAAGGCGACGGAATGGCATTTGTACATTCTGGAGGAACTTTGGCCAAAAAAGAATTAAGAGCAGGCGAAGTCCTAAAAGTAGATACGGGTTGCATCGTAGGATTCACAAAAGATGTCGATTACGATATAGAATTCATTGGCGGAATCAAGAACTCCATTTTTGGCGGAGAAGGTCTGTTTTACGCCACCCTTAGAGGCCCCGGAACCGTGTATGTGCAATCGTTACCATTCAGCAGACTCGCTGACAGAATTATTGCTTCAGCACCTAAATCAGGTGGAACTAGCCGCGGTGAAGGAAGTGTATTAGGCGGATTAGGAAATTTACTGGATGGAGATAATCGTTATTAAATTTTTATAACCTTCATAGATAAACGGCCTTCAAAAATGGAGGCCAGTGTCTATTTAAAAGGAAGCTTAATTTGCGGTAAAGGTTGACATAGCGTCTTATTTACAATTTTCTCCCTCATTAATTTTTTCTTATTAAAGTGCCTTGAAATATTCTGAACTATTTCAGTATAATTATCCCCCACAACTTCATCTTTATCATTTTTAAATTGATAATAAAAAGGCTTAATCGATCTGCAATTATTATGTTCAAAAATAGTATTCAATAATGTTCTATCAGACAAACCACAAGAATGCCCCATAATTAAAACTTGAAATCTTTTACTATCCACAAATCGCAGTAAATCGTTATAATTTGAATTTTGTAAGTATTGGAAAGACTTAAAATTCTTTAAATATTCATTATTACCTAAGTTTTCTATCACTTTGTAATCGTCATCCATTTCATCTCCAAAACCGAAATTAATTTTATTATCTGAAACGTTACCTAAACTTCCATGAATAAAATTAATATTACTTTGTATTTTAGCATCACTATTTAGCAGCTCACTATAAATGCTTGAAATTGGAGTGTAATTAAAATATATAAATTATTAACAACTTCTTCCCGACCTTCTTCTTCAAAGCGCTCTTTTATATATTTGATATCTTCTTCATTAATAAATTCTTTTAGAATATTATTTTCGTTACTAAATAAAGAAATAGGTTTTAGCACACTATAAAAACTATTCCACTCGCTAGATTTCTTTTTTATAAAATCTAAATCATATTGATTTATTGCTTTTTCGTTTAAATATCTTGCGAGTAAATTTTTGACTTGTTCAAATTCTTCGTTTAATTTAGAAATACCCCTTATCAAACTCTTACCCTCTATTTCGTCTTTTGCTATCTCTTTTAAATTATTATAATAGATATTCTCAATATCTACCCAATTCTTAATCGAATTTTGATTTAATGATTTAAAAAAATAATTTTTATAATCTATTATTTGAATTCTATTATTTGCAAATACAATTGGATTATCCGCAAGTTTATATATACTTATACCATCCTTTTTATATTTTACATCTATAGGGTAAATGATATCGATTAAATCATTTAAATTATTATGCCCATTAAACTCTGCGTAACTACCAATCTTAAATGCAACTAATTCATCATGATTAGAATCTTTTATGTTTTTCCAATAATCATCCATAAAATCTTTATACGAAGTGGGCAATCCATGTGCTAAATCAAATCCATTTCCAATAATAACAAGTCTGTTCATATTTAAAAAGTTGCTCTTTTCAAAGATAGTTATTTTTCTTACATGAGCTTATATGTCCTCTACGAATGAAAAAATTCGGCTATTCAAAAAAAATCTATAACTTAAATGGTTCAAGAAAATTAAAGCACTAATTTTGAAGTCGCTCAAAAACGAAACAAAACGGTGAAACAAATTCAGTTCAAAAATACCAGCATCTCTTATTCTGATACCGGAAAAGGTACCGCTATTGTCCTGCTTCATGGTTTCTTGGAAAACCAAAGCATGTGGGATAACTACATCCAGACTTTTTCCAAAAAAAACAGAGTCATCACAATTGATTTACTGGGTCACGGAGAAACAGAGTGTTACGGTTATGTCCATTCCATGGAAGACAATGCAGATGCCGTACATTCGGTTTTAGCCGAGTTGCGCATCCGCAAAGCAATTCTCGTTGGTCATTCGATGGGCGGTTACGTGGCTTTGGCTTTCGCCGAGCTGTATCCTGAATATCTAAAAGGCTTGGTTTTGTTGAATTCAACAGCCAGAGCAGACAGCGAAGAACGAAAACTGAATCGGGATCGTGCGATTAAAGCCGTCAAACATTCTTTTATAAATTTCATATCGCTCTCCATTGCCAATTTATTTAGCGAAGGAAACCGAGAAAGACTAGTTAACGAAATTGAAAGTGTAAAAAACAAAGCGCTGAAAACACCACTGCAAGGTATCGTCGCTTCGCTGGAAGGAATGAAAATCAGAAATGATCGTGAAGCGTTATTGCATCTCACGGCTTTTCCAAAATTACTTATTCTTGGCGAGAAAGATCCCGTTTTACCACATGAAGAAACAAAACAACAGGTAGAAAACACAGAAGTGCAGTTGATTGTTTTTCCGGACGGACATATGACTCATATTGAAAACGAGGAGGATTTAACAGCAGTATTACTAAAGTTTTTTAAAAATATTTAAAAAACTTCAGGATTTAAATACCCTTTATCGACTAGCTCCTCTTTACTTTTAAGATGATATGCTTTACCGTCTCTCATTAGCATCAATTTTGTCGAAATCGAAATTACATTTTCGTAATTATGATCTGTAATTACAATCGCTTTTCGTGTAGCGTTTTCTTTTATTAGTGCATTTACTTTTTCAATCATAAGAGGCGACAACCCATTATAAGGCTCGTCTAAAAGAACAAATTTAGAAGGATTACAAAGTACCAACTTGATTTCTAAATAACGTAATTCCCCACCTGATAACTCCGAAATTTTTCTGTTGCTAATCGATTGGATCATTTCCTCATTATAAAAATCATCCGCTTGTTCGCTATTTATGGAGAGCGAAATGGCTTTCTTGACCGATAATTGATTCGGAATAAAATTGTCTTGAGAGAGATAACTTATTTCATTAAATAGATCTCTGGTTTTAGTTTTTACCACTCCATCAATTCGCACAAACTTAAAATCAGCATTTTCAATTCCGAAGATGATTTTCAATAAAGTAGATTTTCCGGAACCATTCCGACCTAACAAACCTATAATGTCATTAGTTTCGCATTTTAAATATACATCTGAAAGAATGGATTGAATATCATATCTTTTCTGTACACTATCTACTTCTAAAATATGCTTTTTCAAAATAGTGTAGCTATAAAGTTAAGGGCAAAACTTAGTACAATTAGAGATACAAACGTACAGCACCAAGCATACAACCAAAGTTCAGTTTTTGAAATAGCATTGTTGTAGTAAAATAAATATTCGTTTTTAGAATTGAATTCCTTAACCGCTATACTAGCAGCAAAACCAACGGTCAAAAAAGTGTATTTAAACGCAAATAACCCTAAAAAGAGAATTGGTACCACACAAACAGCCAAGTTAATGACTAAGTTACTTTTAAAGAACTCAAATATGTTATTTGCTTTTTGTAAAGTCATACTATTTTATGTTGCTACACTTTCTCCTCAAATGGAATACTGACATCTAAGATTTCATTCAACAACAAAACAATCTGCTCCAGGTAATTAGTCATCACCACTTCATTTATGATCATATTCCCTTCTTTTTCTTCTTTGAAATTAAACGGTAAAAACCCAGATTTTAGATTCTTAAAAGAGATAATCCCTGCCTCAATGGGTTTTGATTTAGCTTCAGTTTCATACATGTAGACATAAGCCAAAACCTGAATAATTTTGTCGTTTTTAATCTCCTGGGTTAATCCTTTCCATGTCTTCAGCGTCACACTGGACTTCTCTACTTTACCAGTTTTATAGTCAATAATCCGAATTACTCCGTTGCGTTCTTCGATTCTATCTACATTCCCTTTTATCAATACCGGAAATGGTAAAGTTGGATGATTTAAAATACGTTCAAATGTTTGTTCTAATGCTAAAATCTTTATTGCATCTCCTGCTTTTATACTTTCCAACTCTACCTTTAGAAAATTGGATACATTTCGTTTCGCAACTTCAAAAGCGAGTAAATTACGACCTTTCTTGATTTCCCCTTCTTTATAAACCACTTTGAACTGTTTCAGCACTTCGGCATCGATTTGTTTGAAGCAGTTTTGAATGTCTAATTCTGAAATAAATCTCCCAACAAACGGATCATACAGTGATTTTAATGTCTCATGAATAATGGTTCCCAAAGTGTTCAAAGCTATATTCTCTTCTACTTCTTCGACTTCTCTGATTCGCAATATCTTTTGAAAATAAAACTGAATCGGATTCCTGATATAGCTCGTCAACGCAGATGGCGAAAAACCAACATCGGCAATTTCCTTTAAACGTAGCATCACAGATTCTGATTTCTCAATAACCATCGGCGTATAAGCTGTTTCCGGTAATACAGCATTATAAATTTCGTGTGTTATGGTATGCTTTGCCTGCTTTTCTACTTCTAACTGCGTGATGAATCTACTCTTCTCACCTGCATCTAATCCTTCACTTTCAGTGTTATAAAGCAAATAGATGTTTTTAGCACGTTGCAGTAAATGATAAAAATGATAGGTATAAATGGCGTCTTTCTCCTTGAATGTAGGCAATCCTAATTCCCGTTTCACATCATACGGAATAAACGAATTCTGGGATTTTCCAGCAGGGAACTTTCCTTCATTCATGGAAGTCACAATAACAGTATCAAAATCAAGCACACGGCTTTCTAAAACACCCATAATTTGCAGACCGTTCAGCGGCTCTCCTTCAAAAGAAACTTCGGCAAGGTCAATTACTTGTTTATATATGGCATAAAGCGTCTCAATCTTATCAATGTGTTCGTGTTGCGAATAATAGTTAATCAGCTTGTTAATCACTTTAAAAATGGAAAAAACAAAGGCCTTTGTGATCTTTTCCTCTTTATTGTCATTGCTTAAATTATTTTTAATGGTAAGTAACAACTTAGAAACAGTTTCCAAGACCGCAATCGAACCATTTTCCCATTTTTGGAATAGCAACAGAAATAAATCAGTGGGATAGGCATTCAATTCCATTAATTTATGATGAGTAATAAAAGTGTAGTTGTTTTTATTAATAAGATTAACTAATGTGCTTGTTTGCGCATAAGGCTCCACCAATGGATGTGTTAAAATATCCAGCACATCTTTATAATACAGCACATAATTTTTTGCATTTCTAGCCAATGCGTTAGTATGCATCTTGAATAACTTCGCGATCAAAATTTGGGCAGGATTATTTTTACTTGGATAGCCCATTGTGATATTCAAAGCGCCAACAGAGGAGGGTAACGAATAAAGAAGTGGAACCAAAAGATTTTCTTCACCAAGAACTATAGCCACTTTATCCAGCGTTGTAGTGGGATTTTCATTAATTATATTCTCAATGATACCGCCCGCAATTTTTGCTTGACCTATCGTTTTCGGAGTACCAATAACTTTAATGTTTTTTGTTTGCGAAAAATCATCTACAATCCATTCAAAGGAATTTGACTTGTACTCTTTCCAACTTTTTTTAAATCGCCTTACAAATAAGCCCGCATCATGATAGGGGTCATTTAGGAAGGTTTGGTCAGCATCCCAGTATATTTTTGCCTGGTCAGCAGCTATAAGATGTTGAATGATCTTTTCTTCGGAGGCATTTAAGGCATTAAACCCCGCAAAAACATAATTCTTATTAGTAATTGACTTCGAAAAGTGCTTCAGGTTCCCTACCGCTTCTCGATAGATTAATCCCTGATAACCAATTTTTTTTTTGAGTAGGTGGCTATATAATGTTTGGTAGTAATTGGGCAATAATTTCCAAAAGTCGATATAATTCTCGAGTAGTTGTGTTTTATTTTCGACTTCGATTCCCCATTTCTTGATGTCTTCAATGTCTTTTAAGTAAGACAAAACATAAGATGGGTCTAACAGATAACGATCGATTTCATTAAAATCCTGCAAGAGTGTTTTGGCCCAATTGGCAAACAATTCAAATGACTGTTGGTTAGTTTTCTCAGTAACTGACAAATACACATCATAAAATTCAAACAACAATTCTATGGGATCCGCAGTACGAATTCCTGCGATGTCTTGAATAAAATCCTCGATACTAATAATTTCAGGAGAAAGGATATTAACATCGACTTGCCTTTTCAGGGCTTCAATAAGAAAAATTTTAGCTCTCTTATTTGGTAAAACCACTATCGTATCGGATAGTTTATCGGAATAATTTTCTACTAAAACCTGCGCGATTTTATCTAAAAAGGAAGTATTTTTCATTTTATAAAAATAAAAAAAACGCCCCGATAAATCGAGGCGTTTGCAATAAATATTTTACGAAATTTATTTTATAAAAACAACTTCAGTTCTTCTGTTTTGAGCTTTACCAGCAGCAGTTTTGTTTGTAGCTACAGGTTTAGTTTCACCATAACCAATAGTAGTCAAATTATCTACCTTAGTACCTCTTTGAACTAATGCGTCTTTAACAGCGTTTGCTCTGTCTTCAGAAAGCTTTTGATTAAAAGCATCTGAACCGTCGCTATCTGTGTGTCCTTCTATAGTAAATTTAGCATTAGGATATTCTTTAAGAATATTTGAAATAGCATCCAATCTTACTGGAACATCAGTAGATTTAAAAGTCGCCTTACCGGAATTAAAGAAAACTGATCTTGCTTCCATATTAATGCTGTTTATCGCTTCAGCAGTTACTTCTGGACAACCTTTATTACTTGCAGGCCCAGCAACTTTAGGACAATCGTCATCTTTATCTAAAACACTATCCCCGTCTGTATCAGGCCAAGGACAACCAGCGTTTTCTTTTGCTCCTGCAACAGTAGGACATTTATCGTCTTTATCAGCTACTCCATCTTTATCAGTATCTGGACAACCTTTCAATGCAGCTAAACCAAATACATCTGGACAAGCATCATCTTTATCAGCAATACCATCACCGTCAGTGTCAGGACAACCGTTTAATGCAGCTAAACCAAATACGTCTGGACAAGCATCAGCACTATCTTGAATTCCGTCTCCATCAGTATCAGGACAACCGTTGAATTCTTTTAGACCAGCAACTTCTGGACATGCATCATCTTTATCGTATATTCCATCACCATCAGTATCTTTCCCTCCAAATTTGAAAGTAAGACCAGCAGTATGTTGAAAATGAGATGGAGCATCAGGAGTTCCATTAGCATCCTCTCTATCTCCAAAAGATTTTTTATAAGAAGTCTCAAGAGAAAAACCAACTTGCTCTGTGAACCAAAAAGTCAAACCAGCACCTGGGTTAAGAGTACCATAGCTACTGTCTCCAAGAAAAGTATAACCTCCACCAACATGTAGAGAAGGATCAATCACTTTAGAGTTGATAAGATTCATGAAGCTATATTTAACGCTAGCATCAACACCATAATACATCAAATCACCAGGGTTAGAAACTTTCATTCCTCTTGAATCATATCCTGTTCCAGTTGGATCAAATTTCACATACTTATCAATTTTGTTTACAGAACCTTGAACTCCAAAAGAGAAATTATCTCCTATGTATTTCGACACACTAATATAGGAGACAGACGGAAGAACATTCCAATTGTCTTTAACAGCGAAGGGTTGAGAAAAATGTTGGTCTAACCAACCATTCCCACCATCTGCACTAGTTCTAGTGTCTACGGCATTTACTCCAAAAGAGATAGCCCATGTATTGTTACTGTCTTGCGCGTGAGAGCTTAAACCCATCACCATCATTACAGTAACTAAAATTTTGCTAAGATGTTTCATACTTATTTTTTTTTAAAATAATTTAGTTAATTATATACAAAAGTAACACGTAAAAATTAAACTACAAAAAAAAATGTTAAATAAAAAAAACGCCCCGATAAATCGGAGCGTTTTTCATAACTATTTTAGAAAAATTTATTCTTTAATTAAAGAAATTTCAACTCTTCTGTTGTGTGCTTTTCCTGCAGCTGTTTTATTAGTATCCATTGGTTTTGTTTCACCATAACCTGTATGTTCTAATCTATCCGCCTTGATACCGTTTTCAATCAAATAATTTTTAACCGCATGAGCTCTGTTCATAGATAAATCTTGGTTCAACTCATTACTTCCATCACTATCAGTATGACCTTCAATTAAGAATCTTGAATAAGGATATTCTTTTAAGATTTCAGTGATTGACACTAAAGTTGAGTAAGTTTGTTTTTTGAAAGAAGATTTTCCAGAATCAAACAAGATAGTTTTACTATACTCATTCAATTTCATCATAACAGCTTCTGAAACTTCAGGACAACCATTATTAGCAACAGTACCTTTTACTTCTGGACATTTGTCATCTTTGTCTAAAACTCCGTCACCGTCAGTATCAGGCCAAGGACAACCAGCGTTTTCTTTTGGTCCTGCAACAGTAGGACATTTATCATCTTTATCAGCTATTCCATCTTTATCAGTATCTGGACAACCTTTCAATGCAGCTAAACCAAATACATCTGGACAAGCATCATCTTTATCAGCAATACCATCACCGTCAGTGTCAGGACAACCGTTTAATGCAGCTAAACCAAATACGTCTGGACAAGCATCAGCACTATCTTGAATTCCGTCTCCATCAGTATCAGGACAACCGTTGAATTCTTTTAGACCAGCAACTTCTGGACATGCATCATCTTTATCGTATATTCCATCACCATCAGTATCTTTCCCTCCAAATTTGAAAGTAAGACCAGCAGTATGTTGAAAATGAGATGGAGCATCAGGAGTTCCATTAGCATCCTCTCTATCTCCAAAAGATTTTTTATAAGAAGTCTCAAGAGAAAAACCAACTCGCTCTGTGAACCAAAAAGTTAAACCAGCACCTGGGTTAAGAGTACCATAACTACTGTCGCCAAAGAAAGTATAACCTCCACCAACATGTATCGAAGGATCAATCACTTTCGAGTTAATAAGACTCATGAAACTGTATTTAACGCTAGCATCAACACCATAATACATCAAATCACCAGGGTTAGAAACTTTCATTCCTCTTGAATCATATCCTGTTCCAGTTGGATCAAATTTTATATACTTATCAATTTTGTTTACAGAACCTTGTACTCCAAAAGAGATATTATCCCCTAAGTACCTCGATACACTGATGTAAGATACTGACGGAAGAACATTCCAATTGTCTTTTACAGCGAAAGGTTGAGAAAAATGTTGGTCTAACCAACCATTCCCACCATCTGCACTAGTTCTTGTGTCTACGGCATTTACTCCAAAAGAGATGGCCCATGGGTTGTTACTGTCTTGTGCGTGAGAGCTTAAGCCCATCACCATCATTACAGCAACTAAAATTTTGCTAAGATGTTTCATACTTATTTTTTTTTAAAATAATTTAGTTAATTACAAACAAAAGTAACACCTAAATGTTAAACTACAAAAGGATATGTTAAAAAAACCCCATTAAAACACGAAAAAATGGCAATTATATAACTTTAGATTATAATTATACAACATTTAAAGCCCTACCTACCTCAACAAATGCATTTATTGCTGTGTCTAAATGTTGTTTTGTATGTGCAGCAGACAGTTGGACTCTAATCCTTGCTTTATCCTTAGGCACCACTGGAAAAAAGAATCCAATGACATAAATCCCCTTCTTCAACAATTCATCTGCCATAGTTTGAGATAATTTGGCATCATAGAGCATAACCGGTACAATCGCAGAATCACCTTCAACAATATCAAATCCGGCTTTTTTCATTCCTGCTTTGAAATAATTGGTATTCCATTCTAATTTGTCTCTTAAGCTCGTGTCTTTTTCCAATAATTCAAAAACTTTAATTGACGCTCCAACAATTGCGGGCGCTAAAGAATTAGAAAACAAATAAGGCCTAGAACGTTGGCGTAGTAATTCAATAACTTCTTTTTTAGCAGTGGTATATCCACCCATAGCTCCTCCCAAAGCTTTCCCAAGAGTCCCTGTGATGATATCTACTCTACCCATTACTCCTTTAGCCTCAAGCGTACCTTTTCCTGTCGCTCCAATGAAACCAGTAGCATGACATTCATCTATCATTACCATAGCATCATATTTATCCGCTAAATCACAAATTTTATCTAAAGGCGCAACAACACCATCCATAGAAAAAACACCATCAGTAACGATTATTTTAAAACGACTGCCCGCTTCGCTTGCTTTGATCAATTGTTGCTCTAAATCTTCCATGTCACAATTTGCATAACGGTAACGTGCCGCTTTACACAAACGAACTCCGTCAATGATGGAAGCATGATTTAAACTATCTGAAATTATAGCATCCCCTTCGCCAAATACAGGCTCAAAAAAACCTCCGTTTGCATCAAAAGCTGCTGCATATAAAATAGTGTCTTCAGTACCATAAAAATCAGAAATCTTTTTCTCTAAGGTCTTGTGAATATCTTGTGTTCCACAAATAAAACGGACAGATGACATTCCAAATCCATGGGTATCTAAGGCATCTTTTGCCGCTTGAACGACCTCTGGATGTGATGATAATCCCAAGTAATTATTGGAACAAAAATTCAAAACAGTTTCTCCTGTTGAAATTGTAATCTCTGCCCCCTGTGGAGAAGTAATGATTCTTTCTTTTTTAAAAATCCCATTATCCTCTATCGTTTGCAATTCGTTCTGTAAATACTCTTTAATTTTTCCGTACATTTTTTATCTTTTTATAAATTTACTTTTTTTGCGAATAATTCATTTTAACGCTACAAATTTACTACATGGATTTCTTTTCCGATATAAATCAACGCTTTTTTTACGACTTTATACCCCATTAATTCAATTGCCGATTGGTAATTCTCTAATTGTTTTTGATATTTCGTATCGTGAGCTCCCGTTTTATAATCCAATAAAAAAACTTCTTTGTCTTTAGTCACGACCATTCTGTCTGGCTTTATTGTTTTTCCTTCCTTTTGAATTATGGTTTGCTCATTCAATACCAGATGTTGTTCAGAAAAATAAGAATCCAACGCTGTATGATTCACAATATCCTGAATCGTCTGGCGCACCACTTTCTTTTGATTGAAAGTAATCAATCCGCTTTCAATGGATTTAGTAACAGCAAGATCAATGTCTTTTTTAGTTTTTACAAAAGATAGTATTTCGTGCACTACATTCCCGTATTCGATAGACTCTTGCTGATGTGTTCCCCACATCAATGCCTCCCGCTGTGCTATTTTTATGTTTTTTGGATTCAAAACTTCAGCAACTACCCGGATTGCTTTTGAAGTATCAATATGCATTGCCTTGTTCGATAATTTCGTAGCACTTCCAAATTCATAATCCAATTTATTCTCGTCAAAAACCGCTTTACTCATCAAATAATTAATAAAAAAAGTACACATATTGTTTTTAGGAACTTCCCCTTTACTGGACAAATTCATATTTGAAATAACATACAGCTGCTCCTCCGCACGAGTTAATGCTACATACAGCACATTAACATTATCCAATAATTCTTCTTGCTTCTTTTGATCATAGACGGATTTTGCTTCAACACCGAAGCCTTCTACCGCACTACTGTTGTCCACAAGCACCTTTGGCAGACCAAAATCCATTTCTTCACCGTCAAGCCATAATTTATCTTTAGGCTTTCGACTATAATCTTCTTCAGCGAAAGGCATAATTACCACCGGAAATTCCAATCCTTTGGATTTGTGTATCGTCATAATACGAACCGCATTATTTCCTTCAGGTGATGGGATACTGAACTTCTCGGCATTTTTATCCCAAAAATTTAAGAAGTCTGATATTCCTGCTTGGTTTCTGACATCGCGTTCGAGCACGATATCAAGGAAATATTGAACATACGCTCCGCCGCCTTTGGCGAGATTTGGCGATAGAAATTTCGTGATTACGACTTCCACCGCTTCATACAATGATTTTTTTCGAATGTTTTGAAAGGATAGTGAAATATCATAACTCATTAGCCATTTCTCAAAATCGACTTCTAGTTTTTGCTCCATTCCCTTCGCGATGAAATCATGAACCGGCAACTGATCCTGAATATTTTCGGCTACATAATGCAGAAAATGTGCTTTCGCCTCTAAATCGGCATTGTTTTTCAGGTATTTTAAAAGGTGAATAATCAGTCTGACTTCGGTTGCGTTCTGAATCATCAATGTTTCTGAAGACAACAGCGGAATATTCTGTTCTGTCAAATAATTAGCAATTGCAATTCCCTGACTTCTTTTACGAGTCAAAATCACAATGTCCTTGTATTCAAATCCTTCTTGAACTACTTTTTGAATCGTATTCAAAGTGGCTAAAACAAACAACTCCGTTTTGTCTAAGCCTTCGTCGTCCACTTCAGTCGTTTCCACTTTTGGGATAAAGGAAATATTAACGTAGCCACCAGTTTTATCATTGGTTTTCTGATGGCTGTGATTTTCATATAAATCTTTGTAATCAGGCTGTTCAAACTCTGATGACAACAACTTGAAAAATTCATTATTAAAATCAATCACCTGCGAATAAGAACGGTAGTTTTTATCTAAATGCTCTAACTTCTTGTCAGGATTAGCGAAGGGGTTGTTGTCTTTGCTGAGTTCGATAAACTGCTCTGCCTTTCCACCACGCCAGCGGTAAATGGATTGTTTGGGATCGCCCACAATCATCAAAGTTCCTTTCTCTCCATAATCATCCTGACCAGCAAGCGCATTATCAATTAATGGAATTAGGTTTTGCCATTGCATCTCTGAGGTATCCTGAAATTCGTCAATAAAAAAATGGCGGTAACGCTCCCCTAATCTTTCGTAAATAAATGGCGCAGGTTGATTTTGGATTTCGCGATGAATAATCGCATTAAATTCTGAAATGGAAAGCACATTTTGCTCTTCCTGAATCTTCGCCAATTCATTGCTCACTGTATTTAGTAAAGACAACGGCGTTATGTTTCTAAGAAAGGCTTTATAAAAATCTCTTTTTTCGAAATTTTTATAAACTGTTCCCAAAATCTCAATCAACTCCGGAATTATATTTTCTATTAATGCACGGTCTTTGGCCGTTTTGTTAATTGCAATGTCATCAAACAAATGAAAAGTTTTGTTTTTAGGGTTGTATTTTCCTTCTCGAATACTAATTAAGTGATTTGGAAACGTTCCTCTGGAAAACGATTTCAAGTCTATTCCGTTATTTTCTATGAGAGTTAAGGCAGCTTGAGCAAATTCGGCATTGTCTTTTTCCAAAACTTTGCAAGACTCAATCAGCTTCTTTTTAATTTCGACAAAATCGGCTATGGTTTTATCGTGAAAATGAGTAATTTCATTTCGGTGGTTTTCATTAAGAACTAAACGCCCCGTGTCCAGAATCTCGCGCGAAATATCCCAGGATTTATCATCATCCGTTTTCTCCATTGTGAAATCGATGAGTAATTTGGTCAGAGTTTCGTCTTCCCCAGCTTGTGCGATGATTGCATCAACCGCCTCGATCAACAAATTCTCCGTGTCCAAGGTCACCTCAAAAGTCATGGGCAACTTTAAATCATGCGCAAAAGCACGGATGACTTTGTGCGTAAATTTATCGATAGTAGAAATATCAAAAGCAGCATAGTTATGAATAATATGCTTAATGATTTGTTGTGATTTGCTTTTAATTTGAATAATCGAAAGCGCTGTATCCATCGCCAAATCCTTCATCAAATCCTGCGCTTTTTGAGTAGGTTCGTCTTTAGCAAATTCAGACAAACTTCCCACAATACGGCTTTTCATCTCGTGTACCGCTTTATTGGTGAACGTAATGGCGAGAATGTTACGATACGCATCATTTTTAGGGGCTACTAAAATGATCTTCAGATATTCTTTTACAAGTGCATACGTTTTACCGGAACCTGCGGATGCATCATATATGGCGAATGATGGTCTGACCAACCTTCCCGAAGGAGACGGAGTCGAAACTGGATTTACTTTATGTTCCAAATTAGCTTAAATTTTTTTATTTGTATTTTTATACGGCAGGATTATTATACTCTGTGACGATGACTACTAGAACTAGCCCTGATAGAAGTGAAAATCCTTTTTCTAAATCTTCCAGATTTAGAAAAAAATTGCAACGTATAGCAGGAAAAAGCTCCTAAAAACAGAACTATTGCTAGGTTGCTTTTAAAAACTGCTCGTTTATTGCTTAAAAGTACTATTTTTGCACTATGGAAACAAATAGACAGAAAAAAATAGGCGGGGTAATCCAAAAAGATTTAGTGGATATCCTACAAGGTGAGGTGAGAAAAAACGGAGTAAGTAATTTAATTATTTCGGTATCCAAAGTTGTTGTAACTTCAGATTTATCTGTGGCAACGGTTCATTTAAGTGTTTTTCCTCAGGATAAAGCAAAAGAGATTTTAGAGGCAGTTAAGTCGAATTCTAAAACAATAAAACATGATTTATCACAAAGAGTACGTTTGCAATTAAGAAAAGTACCTAATTTGGTTTTCTTTATTGATGACTCATTAGACTACATAGAAAAAATTGATACTGCTTTAGCCAATAAAGATAACCCTATCGAAAACAGAGATCTTTTAGAGAAACGCAAGCTGATATAATTTGACTTTCCCCCTTTACATCGCCAAACGTTACATTCTGAGTAACAGTAAAAACAATGCTATAAACATCATCAATCGCATTGCGAGTATGGGAATCATAGTTGGCGCCATGGCTTTGTTTGTGGTATTATCTGTTTTTAGCGGATTGAAAGTGTTTAGTCTTTCGTTCACTAACGACATTGACCCAGATCTAAAAATAAGCAGTATTTTAGGAAAATCATTTCTCGTTTCTCCATCACAAGAAGAACAAATAAATAAAATAGACGGCATAGCTTCCTATAGCAAAATTATAGAAGAACGCGTTTTATTTGTTTTTGAAGACAAGCAAGTCGTAACATATTTAAAGGGGGTTGATCCCACCTTCAGTAAAGTAAACGATATTAAAAAAACGTTGTACAATGGACAATGGTTTGAGCCTGATACTTACCAGGTTGTCGTAGGTTATGGAATTGCACAGAAATTCTCGATGGGATTACTGGACTTCAACAAACAACTGGAAGTCTTAGTTCCTAAGCCCGGAAGAGGGGCCATTACAAACCCCGCGCAAGCTTTTAATAAAACCGATGTTTTTCCCGTGGGCATTTATGCCATCAGTGAAGATCTTGATTCTAAATACGTTTTTGCGGATTTGGGACTGGCGCAGGAATTATTAGAATACAAAACAAATCAAATTTCGGGAATTGAGATTAAAGAAAAAAAGGATGCAGATGAAGCGGCAATCATCGAAAAACTACAAACCATTTTCAACAATAAAATCACGATAAAAAATAGGGCCCAACTCAACGAAGCCTTGTATAAAATGCTGAATACAGAGAATATCGCTGTGTATTTAATTTTTACTTTGGTTATCGTGGTGGCACTTTTCAACCTTATTGGCGCACTAATTATGATGATTCTCGACAAAAAAGGAAATTTAAAAACACTTTTTAATCTGGGAACAGAAATCAAGGATTTACGTAAAATATTTTTACTTCAAGGAACGCTACTAAGTGTTTTTGGTGGAGTTATTGGACTCCTTTTAGGAATTGCAATTGTATTGTTACAACAACATTTTCAGCTCGTGATGATTACCCCAACACTGGCGTACCCAGTGGTTTTTACACTTGAAAACGTATTGATTGTTATGGGGACGATTGTAACCTTGGGTTTTATCGCTTCACTAATTGCAAGTAGTCGAGTAAGTAAGAAGTTGCTAGATTAGGATTTTTAACCCGAGCGATAGCGAAGTTTTTAAGATTTAAAAAAAATACGAATTCGACGAATTAATTTAATGCAAATTCGTGGAATTCATATTTAAAATAGCTAGTTATACAAACTCGTATCCTGCATACGACTCTTCAATCTCATTCAACGCAGCGAATAATTCCTCAGGATGATCTAAGGTTACCAATTTTTGTTTGTACGGCTTAAACGAATGAATTCCTTTAAAATAATTTGTATAATGCGGTCTCGTTTCTACAATCCCGAGGCGCTCTCCCTTCCATTCCATTGCCCAAGTAAGGTGATTGCGTACTGCTTCGACTCTATCGACAACAGTGGGTTTAGCCAAATGTTCTCCAGTATTAAAATAATGTTTGATTTCATTAAAAATCCAAGGATAACCAATTGCAGCACGACCAATCATAATGCCATCGATACCGTATTCGTTTTTATATTGTAGTGCCTTTTCAGGACTGTTAATATCTCCATTACCAAAAATAGGCATCGTAATTCTTGGGTTGTTTTTTACACGAGCAATATGTGACCAATCTGAATGTCCTTTGTACATTTGGGCACGTGTTCGAGCATGAATACTCAATGCAGCAACTCCAATGTCTTGAAGACGCTCCGCTACCTCATCGATATTAATAGAATTATCATCCCATCCTAAACGGGTTTTTACCGTCACCGGTAAATGGGTACTATCGATCACGGCTTGCGTTAGGCGAATCATTAAATCAATGTCTTTTAATACTCCCGCACCAGCGCCTTTACAAACCACTTTTTTTACCGGACAACCAAAGTTAATATCTATAATATCCGGATTTACAGTAGAAACAATTTTAGAAGACATAGCCATTGCCTCTTCGTCTCCTCCAAAAATCTGAATACCCACGGGTCTTTCATAATCGAAGATATCTAATTTCATGCGGCTTTTGATGGCGTCACGAATTAGCCCTTCGGAAGAAATAAATTCTGAGTACATCATATCGGCTCCGTGCATCTTACACAACCTACGAAAAGGTGGGTCGCTCACGTCCTCCATAGGAGCGAGAAGTAAAGGGAAATCCGGTAATTCTATGTTGCCAATCTTAATCATCTGCTTAAATTTTGTGCAAAATTACGCTTTTTTGATCAAAGCATGAAATAGCACCGATGAAAGACTTATTACTTAACTCATTAGTTTGCGATTTGGGACTTTGAAACTGTTGAATTTAAACTATCTTTGCAGATTAATGGTCGCACTTTAGCAGATTGCGTCAGGGGTTGCGGCAAAACACTTGTAGTTGTGAGATTACAGTAATTAAGATTACGATAAAAAGCCCGTTCGCCGCGGAGAACAAGCCCTTAATAAAATTGACACAAACAGGATATGAAACACATACGAAATTTTTGCATTATTGCACATATTGATCACGGTAAAAGCACACTTGCCGACCGTTTACTTGCCGCTACCCAAACCGTTACGGCACGTGAAGAGAAAGCACAATTGCTTGACAGCATGGACTTGGAACGCGAACGTGGTATCACGATAAAAAGTCATGCGATCCAGATGGAGTATACGTACAAAGGCGAAGAATACATCTTGAATCTGATTGATACTCCCGGACACGTAGATTTTTCTTATGAAGTTTCCCGATCTATTGCGGCCTGTGAAGGGGCGCTTCTGATTGTAGATGCAGCGCAAAGCATACAAGCTCAAACCATTTCAAATCTATACTTAGCTTTAGAAAATGACTTGGAAATTATTCCTATTCTGAATAAAGTAGATTTACCAAGTGCCAATCCCGAAGAAGTAAGTGATGATATTGTTGATTTATTGGGCTGTAGACTCGAAGAAATCATTCACGCCTCTGGAAAAACCGGTTTAGGAGTAGAAAACATCTTGGCTGCTATTATCGAAAGAATTCCACCTCCAAAAGGAAATGTTGATGAGCCGTTACAAGCTTTGATTTTTGACTCTCATTACAATCCATTTCGTGGAATTGAAGTTATTTTCCGTGTTATAAATGGAGAAATTAAAAAGGGTCAGAAGATTAAATTCATGGCTACTGGAAATGAATATTTCGCAGACGAAATTGGAACATTAAAACTGAACCAAGTTCCGAAAAAAGTTATTTCCACTGGTGATGTTGGTTATTTAATTTCAGGAATTAAAGAGGCAAAAGAAGTAAAAGTTGGAGATACAGTGACAGACGCAAAAACACCAACGACCAAGATGGTTAAAGGTTTTGAAGATGTTAAACCAATGGTATTTGCAGGGATATACCCTGTTGACACCGAAGATTATGAAGACCTTAGAAACTCTATGGAAAAACTGCAATTGAACGATGCTTCACTTGTCTTTTTACCTGAAAGTTCCGCCGCTTTAGGATTTGGTTTCCGTTGTGGATTCTTAGGGATGTTACACATGGAAATTATCCAGGAACGTTTAGAACGTGAGTTCAACATGACTGTAATTACTACAGTCCCCAACGTTTCGTATTTTGCTTACACCAAAAAAAATCCTGAAACTGCATTAGTAGTAAACAATCCAACTGATTTACCGGAGCCTTCTAAATTGGATCACGTAGAAGAACCTTTCATAAAAGCAACCATTATTACGAAATCTGATTTTGTAGGGAACGTAATGTCATTATGTATCGAAAAAAGAGGCTTGATTACGAATCAAACCTATTTAACTACGGATCGTGTTGAATTGACTTTTGATATGCCACTCGCTGAGATTGTATTTGATTTTTATGACCGTTTAAAAACCGTTTCTAAAGGATATGCTTCTTTTGATTATGCTCCTATTGGAATGCGAACATCAAACTTAGTGAAAGTAGATATATTATTGAATGCTACTGTCGTAGATGCTTTATCACTGCTGATTCACGTAGATAACGCCTACCACATAGGTAAAAAAATGTGTGAGAAACTAAAAGAATTAATCCCGCGTCAACAATTTGATATTCCTATTCAGGCAGCGATTGGTGTGAAAGTGATTTCCCGTGAAACCATTAAAGCGTTACGTAAAGACGTTACCGCAAAATGTTATGGTGGTGATATTTCCCGTAAACGCAAATTATTGGAAAAACAGAAAAAAGGAAAGAAACGTATGCGACAAGTTGGAAATGTAGAGATCCCTCAAGAAGCTTTTATGGCTGTTTTGAAGTTGAACGACTAACCCCCCCTTGCCCCCGACGGGAGAAATATAATATTGAGAAACCTGACGATGTAAAAATTGTCAGGTTTTTTTATGCTTTTCCATTTTATTCCCCGGCGGCGCTAAAGGATTTTATTTATCCTTCAACCATTCAAATAATCTTTTGGCCTCTTCTAATTTAAATAGCTGAGTGCCTTCATTCATCGTTGCTGCTGATCCGCAAGCCACTCCCCAGCGAATAACCTCTTTAAGACTTTTATTCTGAGACAATGCCCAGACCATTCCGCCCACCATACTGTCTCCAGCTCCAACGGTGCTTTTTTTAGCAACATTGGGTGCCGGAACATAGTCATAGGAATCTTTTGTAACTAATACCGCACCTTGAGGCCCAAGGGAAACAACCACAACTTCGGCACCGCCCTTCCTAATTATTTCTTTTGCCGCTTCATTAACTTCCTCCACCTCCAAGTATTCCACACCAATTAATTTTGCCAATTCACCCACGTTAGGTTTAATCATGTAAACCCCTGTTTCTAATACTTTTCTTAATGGGTCACCACTGGTATCTATAATCAGTTTTGAATTTGATGTTTTAGCCATTTCGGCTATTTCTTGATAAAAATCTACCGACAACCCCTCACTCAAACCACCGCTTAAAACCAAATAATTAAAGTCTAATTCTTGAATAGTTGAAATAATTTTATCTTTTTCCGTAATTGTAAGCGGCGGTGCTGGAAAAACAAACCGAAACTGAGAATTGGTGTTATCATCAACTGCGACGAAATTTTCCCGTGTCCAACTTTGAGTCTCGATAGCTTCAAAAGGCACTGATTCCTCTTTTAAAAGCTTTTTTAGCATCTCTCCTGTCGATCCCCCCGAAGTCATTACAGCCAGCGAGGTTCCTTCCAGTCTGGATATTGCCTTAGACACATTGATTCCTCCCCCTCCTGCATCAAACAAAGGCGTTTGGCAACGAATTTTTTGTTCAGGAACTAATCCCGAAAAATGAGCACTTTTATCTAAAGCAGGGCTCACTGTCAGAGTTACGATGTCGAATGATTTCATTTTATTTGATTTTGCTACCCTAAAGATGCAAAAAAATATTTAAACCTCATAAAATGCTATTTAACTAGTTTCTTTCGGGTGATTAATCCACTTCGTATTAGACAAAACCTTTGTACCTTTGCAACTCTGTACCGCCCGCTTTAAAACCCCGTACAGAAAAACAAACTTAAAAAATATGATTGAAGATAAAACCCCACAACGTACCAGTATTGCTCAATTAGGAGAATTTGCATTGATTGATCACTTAACAAAAAACTTTGAAATCACTCAAGCTTCGACTTTAAAAGGAATTGGTGATGACGCTGCAGTGCTGGACTTTAAGGACAAAAAAGTCGTTATTTCTACAGATATATTGGTTGAAGGCGTCCATTTTGACTTGGCCTATATGCCTTTGAAACATCTAGGTTATAAAGCGGTCACTACCAATATTTCTGATATTTGTGCGATGAATGCAAAAGCTACACAAATTACAGTTTCCGTTGCAGTTTCTAATCGTTTTCCACTGGAAGCATTAGACGAATTATTTGCTGGAATTACACATGCTGCAAATGAATATAAAGTAGATGTTATCGGTGGAGACACTACTTCGTCACAAAAAGGATTAATCATCAGCATAACTGCGATTGGTGAAGCAGATGAAGAGGAGATTGTTTACAGAAATGGCGCTAAACAAACTGACTTATTAGTGCTTACCGGCGACATTGGTGCGGCTTATATGGGACTGCAAGTATTAGAGCGGGAGAAGCAGGTATTTCAGGTAAACCCAAATTCACAACCTGATTTAGACGCCTATACTTATTTAATAGAGCGTCAACTGAAACCTGAAGCTCGAAAAGACGTTCGTACCTTATTGCATGCCTTGGAAATTAAACCAACATCAATGATTGACATTTCTGATGGGTTATCATCTGAAATCATGCATTTATGCAAGCAGTCAAAAGTAGGCTGTAATTTGTATGAAGATAAATTACCACTTGACCCGCAGTTGATTAATGTATGTGAGGAATTTGACATCGATTCTACAACGGTGGCTATAAACGGTGGTGAAGATTATGAATTACTTTTTACTATTGCCATGGAGGATTTTGAAAAAATTAAAGGAAACCCTAATTTCTCCATCATAGGCCATATGACCCAAGAAAGTGAAGGACTACATCTGATCACTCGCGCAGACACTAAAATTCCGCTAAAAGCACGTGGTTGGGATGCTGTGACTGAATAAAAAATAAAAAAACGGCATTTATAAATTTATAAATGCCGTTTTTTTTATCCTTAGTGGACCGTTAAAATAACAATCCTATATTTCTTGCTTCACGAACCAAGTCGATATCAGTTCCGTCAATTACTTTCAACAAATCCTTAAGATTTAACTTTCGTACTTCGATTGCATTTAACGATATGGGAATGTATTGTGTTATGTCTTTGCTTGTAGTCCCTTTTGATAAATGAAATAAAATTTGCTTATCAAACAAGTCAATTTCAATACTATGCTCTTGTGATTCTAACATTTTAATAACCGATTGACTGTAATACGTTTCATTATTTATCACCTTATCGAAGGCGAATAATAATTCGTCAAATGTCAAATCATTTTTTATAACCAATCCATTGGGATTTATATTTTTTATGATGGTTTTTATCTTTAGAAACTCCGTAAACATCGTCAGCAAAATGATTTTGCAATTCGGCATGAATTCTAAAAGCAATTTCGCCAAGTCTTCACCGGAATAAATACCCTTATCCTCATAGGGCGGCATACTTATGTCTAAAAAAGCGATATCAAAAACTACAGATTCAGGATCTGTAATTAAATTATATGCTGATTCACAATCTTTGGCTTCCATTATAGAAAACTCATGATTCTTTGGGTTGTACCTTGTAATTGCGTTCTTATACCCTTGTATAATAAAAGGGTGATCATCCACAATTAGTATATTGTTTTTTATCGTTGTTGAGGCAGCAGATTCAAATGTCATTTCTATGTATATATTAGTTTTTGTTCTATTGGAACGATAATGGTGATAGTTGTACCTTCTCCTTTTTTTGAATTAATCTGAAATTCGCCATTGCATTCTTTTGTTCGAGAAAGCATATTTTGAATACCTATACCCTTCTTTTTTACTTTTGCATTAAATCCGATGCCGTCATCAATAATGACAAGAACCAGATTATCACCCTTCCTTCTCAATTCTATTTTGACAGTATTTGCATTGGCATATTTATTAATGTTTTGAAGCGATTCTTGCATGATTCGGTACAAATTGATTTTCACGGAATTCACTAACAACTCCCATTTTATAGTACTGTCAATACTTGAAATCAATTTAGTTTGAAACGTCTTCCTTTGCTCTTCAAATAGATTGTCGACGATAGCGACGAAGTTATTAATTAATTCCGATTTTTCCCTATTTAAATCATGTGAAATTTCACGAATATCCTGCTCTATATTCTTTAATTCCGACAAATAACTAATTCTTTGACTTACAGCTATATCATCCTGAAACCCATTTAAGCCATCCAAATTCATACGAACACCAAACATTCTCCCTAAAACGCCATCATGCAGTTCTTGAGCTACCCTTTTTTTCTCCTTTAGCCTTATGGTATCCATAGTAGTTTGTTGGGAAATCATTAAATTATAAATATCCTCATTGGCTTTTTGCTGCTGCTGCTTGTATAAAAGCACCCTGTTTTTAGTTTTCTGGGCTTTAATGATATAAATAAATAATCCTAAGATTGTTACAAAACTTAAAACATATACTAAATTCCTGTTTTGAGTTGTTAAATCTGAATTCTCTCCTTTAATTTGATCTGTCTCATATTCAATACGAGCGAATTTATCGCCCATACTGCGTTCTTCTTTTTGCAACTCTTCATTAATTTGAATGTATTCCTTATTGTATACTGCCGCCCTCTCCGGTTCAATAATTGATAATTGCTTTAAAGCGACTAAAACATCTCGAGAAACATCAGTCGATTCAGCTAACAACAAAGCTTCATTTGAATATTTTAAGGCATTTAAAGTATCCCTTTTTGACGCAAAATATTCTGATAAATGTATTTTGTTAACAAATACACCACTGGTTAATTTTAAACTATCTTTAAACTTAAGAGATTTAAAAAATAATTCCGGAAGGTCATTTGATTCATTCAGTTTGTACTTTGAATACGCTAAATTATCTAATAATAAGCCATAAACAAAAGGCTTCTGTGTACTTAATTTTTTTTGTTCCAGTCCTTTTTGAAAATAACTTTTGGCCAATGCATATTTTTTAGCATTTAAATATAAAAATCCTATGTTATTATATGAAGTGGCTCTGGATTGATACTCTTCAGGGATTACGTTATCGTCAATTACTGCAAGTGCTTTATTGTGATAAATAATTCCATTTTCAAATTCTCCTTGCTCGCAATATGTAGTCCCTAAAATATTATATGCATCATAGTAAATAGCATTATTCCGCTTTTCATCTTTAATAATCCGCAATAGATCAAATACTATTTTTTCGGTTTCTGCAAAATCTCCTACGCGAAACTGTAAATCTGCTTTATTAATTAAAATTCTACTCTGATTGAATTTATCTCCAAGCTCCTTATATGCTTTTTCAGCCCTGTCATAAAACAGAAACGCACTATCCTGCACAGATTTAGAAATATAATAATCTCCAAGATAAGTGTAAGCCTTAGCTTCACTAGAGGAGTCCTTAGCTATTTGTGATTTTTCTAAAACCAAATAAACAGTTTTACTGTATTTTCTCCAGTCATTAATATTATAAAATCTATTCGCAACTCTAAAAAGATTCACTCGATTTATGGAATCATTATCATTATTAACTACAATATCATAAGCTTTTTGAGTATACTGTAATCTTTTTTCTCTAGGTAAAGCTAAATCATTAGCTAAAGTAAAATAGTTTGACAAACTGTCTTGTGAAAATTCTAGGTTGCCTTTCCGCTCGTTTTTCTTGGCACAACCAAAAAAAACAGACAGAAGTAGTAATCCTAGGTATATATAATATCTATCTTTCAATTATTGATTGAGAATTTTATCAAAAATAGTAAAATAAAACTATTGTCATAAAAAAAGGCTATCAAATAATTGATAGCCTAAATAATTTTATGGATTCTAATTTAATAATCAGTCTAGTTTCATGTTTCCACCTGTAGCATTACCACCGATAATATCCAATTTCATATTTCCACCAGTTGCATTTCCACCAATAATATCCAATTTCATATTTCCACCAGTTGCATTTCCACCAATAATATCCAATTTCATGTTTCCACCAGTTGCATTTCCACCGATAATATCCAATTTCATATTTCCACCAGTTGCATTTCCACCGATAATATCCAATTTCATATTTCCACCAGTTGCATTTCCACCGATAATACTATTAGTTTCTGGTGTAGTAAAAGAAGTTAAAAACATTACTAAAGAGAAAATTCCGATTGTTAAGATTGCTTTTTTCATAATAGGGGATTTTTATGTTATATGTTTATGTTCACATTATATATGACATGCTATTGTAGCGTCATTACAATGTAAATGTAGATAGCATCTCTCTTTTTTTCTTACAAAAAAAAGGTTAAATGGTGGAATACAATCATCTGATAGTGAATGGGGCCCAAATCTTGGTAGATGGGTATTTTTTTAGATCTCTAAGTAATTCCCGTTCGAAATTTCGGAAATTATAAGATCGATATTAACTTTATAAGACTTAGAAAAAGGAATTTTCACCGTAGTGTTTTTGATATAACAGACTGCATTTCCGGTGTGGATCCTTGAAATGTAACGCGAGTTAACAATATAACTGTTATGAATCCTTACAAAGGGATACGACAACACGCCCTCAAAATGTTTCAAGGTTTTGAAAGCAGTAATCATTTCGCCACCATTTAAGTGTATATCTGTAGAGTTGTTATCTGCTTGCAAGTAACAAATATCCCTAGCATCAATATACCTGTGATCACCATACGATTTTATACACAACACGAGAGGATCCTCGATAGCGGGAGTTGCATGTTGTACTACAACCGTTGACTTCTCCTCAAGAACATGGGGATGCGCTAAAACACCAGCACTGTCAAAATCCGATTTTTTCAACTTTAAGATTGACTTTATAAAATCGATACGTGCCAAAGGCTTTAAAATATAATCTGTAACCTCATATTGGATTGCTTCGTAGGCCAAATCCTTTTTGGAAGTAGTAACAATAATTTTAGGTATCACTTTCAGATAACGGTGCAACTCGTTGATAAGCATCAATGACAGCTTGCTTTTTTTATCTGAAGGGTCAATCTCGAGAAAAATTAATTGGGGAATATGTTCTAATATAAGGTTTAGACCTTCTTCATAATTATTTGCCGAAGCTACGAAGGCAAGCTCCGAAAAACTATCAGCCATGGCTTTTGTTTTCAAAACACTTTCTTGATCGTCGTCAATAATAATGTACGAATAGTTCATCTATAGCTCTTCCTAAATTGTTCGGCATATTATTAAGCGTTTAAAGCAGTATATGCTTCAAAAAAATTAAAACCGATGGTAGTTTTGGGAAACTCATTAAATAAAAAACAAATTATTTATCGTTATTTAACAAACTAAAAATACATGTTTCGTTGAGTATTAAAGTCAGATGTTCATATGTTGTTAACAAATGTTCATAGATTAAGACGAAATGCACATAAATCCGATTAAATACATTATCACTATAGGTACAAAAGACCTCGTTTTAAACACCATACGGATTTAATAGCCCAAAAAAACAAAAGGCCTTCCAATTTGGAAAGCCTTTTAATGTACTATAAGTAAGTTATTACATTTTCATCAACCAGTTTTTCATCGCCACTTCATTTTCGATAATAGCATTCAAGTCCGCAATTTTAACTCGGTCTTGTTTCATCGTATCGCGATGACGAATCGTTACGGTTTGATCTTCTATAGTTTGATGATCCACAGTAATACAAAATGGGGTTCCTAATGCATCTTGCCTTCTATAACGACGACCTACCGCATCTTTCTCATCATATCCCACATTGAAATCCCATTTTAAGTCTTCAACTATTTTATGGGCTATTTCAGGTAAACCATCTTTTTTAACCAATGGTAAAACTACTGCTTTCGTAGGAGCTAATACCGAAGGTAATTTCAAGACTGTTCTTGTTGATCCATCTTCTAAAGTTTCTTCTTTTAAAGAAGTTGCAAAAACAGCCAAGAACATTCTGTCTAATCCAACGGATGTTTCCACTACATAAGGAACATAATTCTGATTCAATTCAGCATCAAAATATTGTAATTTTCTACCTGAGAATTTCTCGTGTGCTTTTAGATCAAAATCAGTACGAGAGTGAATCCCCTCTAATTCTTTGAACCCAAACGGAAAATTAAATTCTATATCAGCAGCTGCATTAGCATAATGCGCTAGTTTTTCGTGGTCGTGAAAACGGTAATTTTCCTTCCCTAAACCTAGAGACAAATGCCATTTCAATCTCGCTTCTTTCCAAAATTCATAATGTTTCATTTCATCCCCCGGACGAACAAAAAACTGCATTTCCATTTGTTCAAATTCACGCATACGGAAGATAAACTGTCTCGCTACAATTTCATTTCTAAATGCTTTCCCGGTTTGAGCTATTCCAAAAGGAACTTTCATTCTTCCGGATTTTTGCACATTCAGAAAATTCACAAAAATACCTTGCGCAGTTTCAGGACGCAAATACAAATCCATTGCGGTATCTGCTGACGCACCTAATTTTGTTCCAAACATTAAGTTAAACTGTCTTACCTCTGTCCAATTTCGGGATCCAGTTTCAGGACAAGCTATTTCAAGTTCTTCTATCAACGCTTTTACATCTTCTAAATCTTCATTTCCTAAAGAACGCCCTAAACGCTCTAGGATTTCTCTTTCTCTAGATTTGTATTCCATCACCCTAGGATTTGTGGTTACAAATTCCTGTTCGTTGAAAGCATCACCAAAACGAGTCCTTGCTTTTTCGACTTCTTTGATTGCTTTAATATTAAGCTTTTCAGCATAATCTTCAATCAGAACATCGGCTCTATATCTTCTTTTAGAATCTTTATTGTCAATTAATGGGTCATTAAAAGCATCTACGTGGCCAGAAGCCTTCCAAGTGGTCGGATGCATTAATATTGAGGCATCAAGACCTACAATATTATCATTCAACTGAACCATTGCTTTCCACCAATATTCACGGATGTTCTTTTTTAACTCTACTCCGTTTTGCGCATAATCATAAACTGCACTTAAACCATCGTATATTTCGCTTGACGGAAAAATAAATCCGTACTCTTTTGCATGCGAAATTACATTCTTAAATATGTCTTCTTGTTTTGCCATAGTGCAAAAATATAAAAAGCGAACTTAAAAAAAGAGAAATAACGGATGTTTGAACCATTCATTTTCATATTTTTATAAATAAATCAGTAATTAAATGTTAAAATACATTTTAAACCTATTCTTCCCTCCTGTCTGCATTGGCTGTAACTCATTTTTACTGACAAATGAAAAAGTTATATGTACGCTATGCAGACACCATATTCCTTTAACAAATCATCATTTAAATCCAGAAAATGAAGCTTTTAAGAAATTTTATGGCAGAATTCCACTGGAATATGCCTCTGCGTTTCTTTATTTTCACAAAAAAGGAATCGTACAAGAAATTATTCATAAATTAAAATATAAAGGGCATCAAGAAATAGGATCTGTTTTAGGCAACTGGTATGCTGAAGATTTAAAAGAAAAAACCACCGTAAAAACAGCCGATATAATTATTCCGGTTCCTTTGCATAAAAAAAAATTAAGAGAACGAGGGTATAATCAGGTAACTACTTTTGGATTGGCGCTTTCAAAGGAACTCGATATACCGTATAATGATTCTCTTTTGTTTCGAACAACTTATTCAAAAACACAATCCAAGAAAAATAGACTAGACCGAAGCGAAGGAATCGATGCTGTTTTTGATGTTTATTTTAATGACAGAGACCATGACAAACATTATCTCCTAGTTGACGACGTCATCACGACAGGGGCTACATTGGAGGCCTGTTCCAGAGCTTTGTTGAAAATTCCGGGCGCGAGAGTTAGTATAGTATGCATGGCCATGGCACAATCATGAGATTTTTTATTTAGTCAGAACACTGTTTTTTAAATTATTACATATTTTAAAAAATCGCCTTATTTCAGCGAGACTAAAGGTGGGTAATCATAAGAAAAAATGAGACTATCAATTAAATTAATGTTATAATAACTAAATAGAATTTCCAATTCCAAAGTTAAATGTTTAAATTTGAATAAATTTTATAAATCTTTAAACAATTATATCATGGCTTTTGAATTACCTCAATTACCTTATGCGTATGACGCATTAGAACCTCATATTGATGCACGCACGATGGAAATTCATCATTCGAAGCACCATAACGCCTATACAACTAACCTTAATGCAGCAGCGGCAGGTACTGATATGGAAGGCAAGACAATCGAAAATATTTTGATTAACCTTGACATGAAAAACACTGCTGTTCGTAACAACGGTGGAGGATTTTACAATCATAATCTTTTTTGGAATGTAATGACTCCTAATGGAGGCGGACCTCCAACAGGAGATTTACTAACTGCAATTGAAAGTGCTTTTGGAACTTTTGAAGAATTTAAAGCAAAATTCAGCAAAGCTGGAGCAACACAGTTTGGTTCAGGTTGGGCTTGGCTTTGTGTTCACAAAGGTGGAAAACTAGATGTTTGCGGAACTCCTAATCAAGACAATCCATTAATGCCAGGAGTAGGATGTGGCGGAACTCCAATCTTAGGAATGGACGTTTGGGAACATGCTTATTATTTGCATTACCAAAATAGAAGACCTGATTACATTGAAGCTTTTTTTAACGTAATTAACTGGACAGAAGTATCTCGAAGATTTGCTTCTGAAAAATAATAAAAAAGGTTAGAAATTAGACTTGGGAAATACGAATCGTGTAACCGACTTTAATGAACTTTAGGAATAAAAAAGTCGTATGAGCTATATAGTTGATACGACTTTTTTTATGGTTTTTTTACTGCTGCTCTCTAACTTCATATCTCTTCACTTTATTCCAATAAAAAAGGTGGAATTGCTTCCACCTTTTTTGCCCCAAATCTACCATAAACTTAACCTACTAATTTTATGGTGATATAAACTTAAGTCAAATAAACATTGTCTACAACTATTTAAGACGAACAACCTATAAAGTCGATAACCTACTGAAAAATAAATTATTCCCGTGATAATTAAGAGACTCAACATAGTAAAAAGATATGTTATGAATTTGGATAAACAAAAAACTAGTCCTCTTTTACAGCAATTAAAAAAAAGCAGTGCATTTCAATTTATGAAACTCACTGCTTTTTCTACCTCAATTTTACTCCAATAAAAAAGGTGGAATTACTTCCACCTTTTTTGCCCCAAATCTACCATAAACTTAACCTACTAATTTTATGGTGAGCCAAAACTAAATTAAATCAAGGGTTTTGGCAAAAATTTTAGATGAACAACCAATATAAACGTTTAAATGCGCTTCGCGGACGATTAATACGCTCTAGCGTCTTTTCCTTCATAGAAATTCATAAAGGCTTTATTCACTACTCTGTTACCACCCGGTGTAGGATAGTCTCCTGTAAAATACCAATCTCCTAAGTTTTTTGGACAGGCAATATGTAAATCTTCAACTGTTTGAAATATAATTTTTACTTCAGCCTTAATCTCAGATGAGCTCAACATTTCTGCAATTTTATCTGAAACCTCTTGCGGCTGGAATTGCTCATAAATGGCCGTAACATAATTTACCACATCATGATCCTTATAGTTTTCCTGCGCTTTACATTTTAAATAAACTTCATCAACAATATGATATAAGTTTCTTTCTTTAAGCAATTCTAAAGCTGCTCTAAAAGCTACCAAACCTTCCAGCTTAGCCATATCTATACCATAACAATCAGGATACCTTATTTGTGGTGCAGATGAAACAACAACAATCCTTTTCGGATTCAAACGGTCCATCATTTTGATGATACTCATTTTCAATGTTGTCCCTCTTACAATGCTATCATCAATAATCACTAAATTATCCGTTGGTTTAATAACACCGTATGTCACATCATAAATATGCGCCACTAAATCATCCCTACTGCTGTCTTCAGTAATAAATGTTCTTAATTTAGCATCTTTAATCGCTACTTTCTCAGTACGGATCTTAACTGAAAGTACTTCTTCTAAGGAATCCTCATTTAAATTATCTGCGTTTTTGAGAATATAATTTTTCTTTCTTTGATTTAAAAAATCCTGAGCTGCTTCCACTAAGCCATAGAATGATGTTTCAGCCGTATTAGGAATATATGAAAAAACAGTATTGTCCGTATCTTGATCTATGGCACTAAGAACTGCTGGCAAAATTAATCTTCCCAGATTTTTTCTTTCTTGATATATTTCAGCATCACTTCCTCTAGAGAAATAGATTCTTTCAAAAGAACAGGCTTTTTTCACTGTTGGTGTCAAAATTTCCTGCATCGAAACAGTCCCGTTTTTCTTGATTATTAATGCTTTTCCCGGGTCTATTTCATGTACCGCTTCAAAAGGGACATTAAAAACCGTTTGAATAACTGGTCTTTCAGAAGCTACTACTACTACTTCATCATCCTGATAAAAATAAGCGGGACGTATCCCAGCAGGGTCTCTAAACACAAATGAATCTCCATGTCCCAGAAGTCCTGCCATAGCATAACCACCATCTAAGTTTTTAGAAGCCCTGGTTAATATTTTTGCTACATCTAATTTTTCCGCAATAACCGGAGAAGCTTCTCTTTTTGATAAACCGTCATTTTTACATTCTTGGTATAAATCAGTCACTTCATCATCAAGAAAATGACCTATTTTTTCCATTACGGTAACAGTATCCGCCATCTCTTTTGGATGTTGACCTAATTCAACCAGACTCTGAAAAAGTTCCTTTACATTAGTCATATTAAAATTCCCGGCTAATATCAGGTTCCTGTGCATCCAGTTGTTCTGACGCAAAAAAGGATGAACACTCTCGATACTATTTTTCCCGAATGTTCCGTAACGAACATGCCCTAAAAACAATTCCCCTACGTACGGAATATTTGCTTTTTGAAGCGCCACATTATCCGCATATTCAGGATGTGCAGCCATTTCCTCATTTACTCTGTCATTTATCTGAGCAAACACATCTTGGATTGGTTGCGCATGATTCGATCGCACTCGACTAATATATCTTTCACCTGGCTCCATATCAAGCTTTATACTTGCAAAACCAGCACCATCTTGTCCACGGTTGTGTTGCTTTTCCATTAGGAGATACATTTTCTGTATTCCGTAGAAAGCAGTCCCGTATTTTTCTTTATAAAATTCAAGCGGTTTAAGTAGTCTAACTAAGGCTATCCCACATTCATGTTGTAAAGCATCGCTCATCGTGTTGTAGTTTGTTGTGTTGTTGTTTTCTAAAATAAAATCCTACAAATAGTTTGTAAGACTAATAATCAAAAAAGCCCCGTTTCCGGGGCTTTAAGACATTATAATTCTATATCAAATTGTGTTAAGGATTTGAATTGTTTCAATCTTGACACTACTTCCTTCTTATCCAAATCAATCATTCTTTCTGTACCAAATTTCTCGACACAAAAAGAAGCTAAGTTAGAGCCATAAATAATGGCATTTTTCATATTTTCGAACGACACGTTTTCACTTTGTGTAATAAATCCTGCAAACCCACCCGCAAAAGTATCTCCCGCTCCTGTTGGATCAAAAACCTCTTCCAATGGTAAAGCCGGTGCAAAGAAAACCTGAAGATCATGAAACAGTAAAGCACCATGTTCTCCTTTTTTAATCACAACATATTTTGGCCCCATAGCTTGAATTTTGGCCGCTGCTTTAACCAACGAATACTCTCCGGAAAGTTGTCTTGCCTCCTCATCATTGATTGTAATTACATCTACACGTTTCATTACATCAAGTAATTCAGGCAATGCACAATCTATCCAGAAATTCATGGTATCTAAAACAACTAATTTTGGTTTCGTTTCCATTTGGTCCAAAACTCCGCTTTGTACTAATGGATGCAAGTTCCCAAGCATCACAACATCGGCATTTTTATAGTCCTCTGGAACTTTAGGCTGGAAATCAGCCAAAACATTTAATTGTGTCTCTAAAGTATCTCTTGTATTTAAATCGTTATGATAACGACCGCTCCAAAAGAATGTTTTCCCTCCTTTAACTACTTCAAGACCAGAAATATCAATATTTCTTTCAAGGAGTAAATCCAAATATTCCTGCGGAAAATCATCGCCCACTACAGAAACTATCGCTGATTGCAAATTAAAAAAAGAAGCGGAAAGACCTATATAGGTTCCTGCACCACCTAAGATCTTATCTGTTTTACCAAAAGGAGTTTCAATTGCGTCGAAAGCGACCGTTCCGACAATCAATAATTTGTTCATTTTATGAGTTTGGAATTAAAGCGCAAAGGTAGTTTATAAGTTACAATATTGCAAAGGTTCAAACTCGGAAAGTTTTCATAAAACTTTTCCTTCTTCCTTCTCATAAAAAGCATCTATTGACAACGGAGTGCTTTGTGTAGCCATAACGGCAAGTACGTCACATCTTTCATTCTGCGGATGATTATTATGCCCTTTTATCCATTTAAAATCGACTTGATGATTTCTATAAGCCACTAAGAGACGCTTCCATAAATCAGCATTTTTTCGATCTACAAATCGTTTTTTCTCCCAACCAAAAACCCATTTTTTCAATACTGAATCAACTACATACTTGGAATCAGAAACGACAAGTACTTTTGTATTTGGATTCTTTAATTTTTCCAGGCCTACAATTACTGCTAACAACTCCATCCTATTATTAGTCGTTAGCCTAAACCCTTCATAAAATTCTTTGCTGTAGGTTTTACCCATTTTCACGCTTTCCATAACTACTCCATATCCTCCTTTACCAGGATTTCCTTTAGCAGCACCATCCGTATATATATGTACGTCGTAATTCATTATAGTTAAAATAGATTTGTGCAATATTAGAAATGAAACTTTAAATACCTACTCCAATAATCCCGCGATTACCTTAGGGAAAAATTCCTGCTCTAATTCATGGATTTTTTCAGCGATATCTTCTGGCGTTTCGGTTCCAGTTAAGGTTACCTTTTTTTGAAAAACAAGTCCACCTTCATCATAATTTTCGTTTACATAATGAATACTTATACCGGTTTCCTTTTCCTTATTCTCAACAATTGCCCTATGAACATTCATTCCGTACATCCCTTTTCCACCATATTTTGGCAGCAATGCAGGGTGTATGTTTATAATTTTATTGGGATAAGAAACAATAATATTTTGAGGGAATTTCAATAAAAACCCAGCAAGAACAATTAAATCCGGAGCAATTGTGTTTATCGTTTGTAATACCTTTCCTTCAATTAGTTCTTCTTTCGAAAAAACCTCTGTTCGTATTTTATTATTTTCTGCTCGTTCAATTACCTTGGCAGTTGGGTTGTTTGTCAAAACTGCCACCACTGTTCCAGTTTCACTTGCAGCAAAATACTTTATAATATTTTCAGCATTAGTACCCGATCCGGAAGCAAAAACAACTATTTTTTTCATAATCCACCTAAGTTTAGATTACGCAAAAAAAGGAATAAAAAATGAAAATAAATAACATTAGGAAATCTTTGTTAAAATTTATTTTATAATTTAGTTGACACATTTATCAACTTATTCGTTGTTTTAAAATAAAGTTTTTTATTTTTGCCAACAAATTAAATTCTAAAATTAAAGATTATGTCAGACATTGCATCAAGAGTAAAAGCGATTATCGTAGACAAATTAGGTGTTGACGAAAACGAAGTTGTAACAGAAGCAAGCTTCACTAATGATTTAGGGGCTGATTCATTAGACACTGTTGAGCTTATTATGGAATTCGAAAAAGAATTTGACATTCAAATTCCAGATGATCAAGCAGAAAACATTGCTACTGTTGGTCAAGCTATTTCTTATATCGAAGAAGCTAAAAAATAATAATTTAAACACCCGCCTACTATCATGTATGCGGGTGTTATTATTTTTTTTTAAAAATTAAATTCAAGATTGATTTTCAATCAAAAGATATTTATTGTAATACCCATGGCTCTTTTGTAATAATAATACAGTGAAGAAAGCATGGGTTTTATTTGTTTAAAGATAACAAAATATATACGTTATGGTATTAAAGCGAGTTGTTGTGACGGGTTTAGGAGCTCTTACTCCTATTGGAAATAATGTTCAAGAATATTGGAATGCTCTTATCAACGGTGTTAGCGGAGCTGCCCCAATAACTTATTTTGATCCTGCTAAATTTAGAACTCATTTTGCATGCGAATTAAAGAACTTTAATGCTGAAGATTTTTTAGACAGAAAGGAAGCCAGAAAAATGGACCGATATGCGCAATATGCCATGGTTGCTTCTGAAGAAGCTGTGACTGACGCTGGATTTGATTTTGAGAAACTGGATAAGGACAGAGCAGGAGTAATTTGGGGATCAGGTATCGGTGGATTAGAAACTTTTCAAATAGAAATGTTGAACTTTGCTGCGGGTGATGGTACTCCAAAATTCAACCCTTTCTTTATTCCAAAAATGATTTCGGATATCGCTTGCGGTCATATTTCAATAAAATATGGCTTTAGAGGACCTAATTTCGCAACTGTTTCAGCTTGTGCTTCTTCTACAAATGCAATAATTGACGCGTTTAACTATATTAGATTAGGACATGCAGATGTAATGGTAACCGGAGGTTCTGAAGCTGCAGTAACAATAGCAGGTATGGGTGGATTTAATGCCATGCATGCATTATCCACAAGAAATAATGATCCAAAAACGGCTTCCAGACCAATGGACAAAGACAGAGACGGCTTTGTTTTAGGGGAAGGTGCGGGAGCATTAATTCTTGAAGAGTACGAACACGCAATCGCTCGTGGCGCAACTATTTATTGCGAAATTGGTGGTGGAGGTATGTCTGCTGATGCTTATCACATTACAGCACCCCATCCTGATGGGTTAGGTGCGAAAAACGTAATGCTAAACTGCTTGAGAGATGCGGGATTAAAACCGACAGATGTTGACGGAGTCAACATGCACGGTACTTCGACTCCGCTGGGAGATTTAGCAGAATCTAAAGCAATCACACATGTATTTGGTGAACACGCCTACACAATGAACTTAAATTCAACAAAATCCATGACTGGTCACCTTTTAGGTGCGGCTGGAGCTGTTGAAACTATCTCCTCTATTCTTTCTATGAAATACGGAATAGTTCCTCCAACAATAAATCATTTTACAGATGATGAAAATATTGACCATAAACTGAACTTCACTTTTAATGTTGCACAAAAAAGAGAAATGAATGTTGTCATGAGCAATACGTTTGGTTTTGGTGGACATAATGCTTGTGTATTAGTTAAAAAATTAGACTTGTAATCTAAATGAATATAATAAAAAAAATATTTTCAAAATCCCGTTCAGTAGAAGACGGGATTTTTTTTGATTCCATTCAAACTATTTTAGGCTTCTCCCCTAAGAACATAGATCACTACAGAAAAGCATTTACGCACCGTTCCACTAGTAAGCTTAATACTGAAGGGCACCCCATTAATTACGAACGATTGGAATTTCTAGGAGACGCCATGTTAAGCTCAGTGATTGCAGCTCATCTGTTTAACAAAGCACCGCAAGGAGACGAAGGTTACCTCACCAAAATGCGTTCAAAAATTGTCAGCAGAGAACACTTGAATGAATTAGGTAAAGATTTAAATCTAATTCGGTTTATCGAAAGTAAGGTTCCTGTACAGCATTTTGGAGAAAACATACACGGCAATATTTTTGAGTCTTTAATAGGAGCAATTTACCTAGATAGAGGTTATGAATACTGCGAAAAATTCATTCAAAAAAGAGTAATTGTTCCCTATGTGGATATTTCCCGCTTAGAAGGAAAAGTAATCAGCTACAAAAGCTTGGTTATAGAATGGTGTCAAAAAGAGAAAAAAATATTTCATTATGATATTTATGAAGACAACGGAATAGACGGGACACGTTTCTTCGGCGTAAAATTAAGTATCGACGGTAAAGTAATTGCAAAAGCAAGAGCTACCTCAAAAAAGAAAGCAGAAGAAAAAGCATCTCAGCGCACCTATTTTGCTCTACAGGAAAAAATAGATAAGAAATAACATCTATTTATATAAAGCTATTACGTTTTCGTTAGCAAATTAAACAAAACAACCTGAATTAGTACATCATAACTTATTTGGATACATTACATTTACAACTTATTTTATCATCAAATGGCAATTCATAAACTGAATCTTGGCGAATTTGACGAAGTAGATTACCATCTTATTGCTATACATACTTCATTGGAGGATTATCGAATAGCCTATTTCATCAACCAAAAGCTTCCTATAAACTTAGGTAAAAGTAAGGATGAAGTTCAAATCAGCATAAAAGAAGGAGAGACAAAATTTTCCCGATTTTATTATTATGATTCAGAAAATGTAATTTCCTGGAATTTGATTCAAAACAAAAACGAAGTATCGCAACAAAAAAAAGATCCTGTCCAAAATTTATTTTCACATATAGCACTGGAAATTTCTACAAAAGTGTACTTACTTCCAGAATTTAAAAAAGCAGATTATTTTTTAAAAATTGAACACACAGAAGACACGATGAATGTCTCAAAAATAAGAACAATATTAAATACCATTGATAGCATATCCGCTGTTTATACTGTAGATACAAATCAAATAAAATCAAAAAACAATTTAATTTTTTAACACAAATGATTTCAAACAAAAAAACCAAAATTGTAGCGACACTAGGGCCTGCATGTAGTACAAGAGAGATTATAAAAGACATGATTGACGCAGGAGTAAATGTGTTTAGAGTAAATTTTTCTCACGCCGATTATGCTGATGTCAAAGAAAAAATGAAAATCATTAGAGATCTTAATGATGAGTATGGATACACAACGGCAATACTTGGAGACTTACAAGGACCAAAGCTTCGTGTAGGAGTAATGAATGAAGGAGTTGTGGTACATGACGGTGATTTAATTACGTTTACAACGGCTGAAGACATTCTTGGAACGGCACAAAAAGTGTTCATGAAATATAAAAACTTTCCAAATGATGTTAATCCCGGAGAAAGAATTTTATTGGACGACGGAAAACTTATTTTCGAAATTGTCGAAACTGACAAAAACACAGAAGTAATTGCCAGAGTAATACAAGGTGGAGAATTGAAGTCTAAAAAAGGGGTAAACCTACCTAATACAAAAATATCTCTTCCTGCAATGACAGAAAAAGATATTGCTGATGCTATTTTTGCCATTGAACAAAAAGTAGATTGGATTGCACTTTCTTTTGTAAAAACACCTCAAGATTTAAAAGACCTACAAAATCTGATTGCGGAACATTCCGATTATAAAATTCCGATTATTGCCAAAATCGAAATGCCGGAAGCATTAGAAAATATAGATAAAATCGTTGCTTATTGTGATGGATTAATGGTAGCTCGTGGTGACCTTGGGGTTGAACTTCCTGCACATGAAGTACCTTTAGTTCAAAAAGAATTGATTCGCAAAGCAAAAATGGCGCGAATTCCAGTTATTGTCGCTACTCAAATGATGGAGACAATGATTACTAGTTTAACTCCGACAAGAGCTGAAGTAAATGACGTTGCCAACTCCGTAATGGATGGTTCGGATGCCGTAATGCTTTCAGGAGAAACTGCTACAGGTAATTATCCCGTACAAGTAATCGAGAAGATGACACAGATTATTAAAGCTGTTGAAGACTCTCCGTTAATTCAAGTGCCTCAGAACACACCGCAAATAAAAACAAAGCGTTTTATCACTAAAACAATTTGTCGTCATGCTGCAATTATGGCTGACGCAATCAAAGCGAAAGCAATTTGCACTTTGACAAATAGTGGTTATACGGCATTTCAAATATCTGCTTGGCGACCATCAGCACATATATTAGTGTTTACATCAAACAAAAGAATCGTTACACAACTGAGTTTGTTATGGGGAGTAAAATCATATTACTATGATAAGATCGTAAGTACTGATGACACCGTAACTGATGTTAATGAAATCGCAAGAGAAAAAGGATACGTATCTAAAGGTGATTTCCTTATCAATTTAGCCGCAATGCCTATTAAAGAAAAAGGAATGGTCAATACCATGAGAGTTTCAGAAATAGAATAATCAAAATTATAGTATATCAGAAACCGTCTTGTCAGAAATTAAACAGGACGGTTTTTTTGTGCTTAATTTTATTTTACCTTTGCAAAAATAAATTTTACTTAAGATGAATTATAAAACTAAAAATCCGTTTTTAACTAATAAATCTTTTTCAGCTACAACAGCATCAAGAAAAGAAGAAGTGCACCATGCCTCTGTTATTGGTTACGACCAAGAAATGACTTTGTCAGGCACAATGAATAAAACATTACTGTTATTTTTGTTGCTTACTGCCTCTGCCATGGTGATTTGGTGGATGGCATTTAATGGCACAAATCCCATAGTACCGGCAATTGGCGGCGCTATAGCAGGATTAGTTCTGGTAGTTATTGCTGCCTTCAAACCACAATACTCCCCTTATTTAGCGCCTGGATATGCCTTATTCGAAGGTCTGTTTATTGGTGGAATCTCTGCTATTTTTGAAGCTAAATATCCTGGAATTGTAATACAGGCGGTTGGCGCAACATTCGTAACATTTGCAGTCTGTTTGGGATTATATAAATATAGAATTGTAAAAGTAACAGAGCAGTTTAAATCAGTTGTAGTGGCGGCCACTCTTGCTATTGCCACTTATTACATTATTTCGTGGGTAGTTTCGATGTTTACTAGCTTTGCACCTGTTCACCATGGCAATTCGATGATGAGTATAGGAATTAGTGTATTTGTAATTATCATCGCCGCTTTGAATTTATTCTTGGACTTTGATAGAATTGAAAAAGGTGTGGAACAAAAAATGCCTAAATATATGGAGTGGTTTGGCGCGATGGGACTAATGATTACTCTTGTTTGGTTATACATTGAGTTTTTAAGATTGCTTTCTAAACTTTCAAGTAACGACTAATCAAAATTTGACATTAAAAAAAAACCCTTTCCATTGCTGGAAAGGGTTTTTTTATGCTGCTTTTTCAAAAGCTATAAAATGAGATAATTTCCCTTTTAAATTAAATACTGGAAACCCTTTGATAAGACATATATAGATTTCACCATTCTTATTATAATTCACAACTGTTTTCTCAAAAGGTTGCTGTAACTGGATTGCTTGTCGGATTTCACTAGAAGTTGTTAAATTAGAGTTGTCCCCTTGAAACATTTTCGGGCTTTTCCCTATCACTTCTTTTTCTATATATCCATTCATTTTAGTCATATTATGTGACGCAAACACGATTTCTAATTTAGCGTCAGTAACGATGACTACTTCCTCTTTCAGCATGTTTTTGAAATCCCAATCATTTTCTGTCCATTTACTATTACTTGCAATTACACTTAGTTTATTACAATCTTCATAGATTTTCTTTACTTCATCTAAGTACTCACGGTGAAAGTTCCATGACATAACAGGTGTAACAGCAATATCAAGGCTATTATAATACTTTGCGAGTGCGATATCGTATTGTTTAAAATCTATCATAGAAACTATTTTAGAGCAAATATAATTTTAATTAAAAAAATAAAACACTATTTCACATCATTTAACTATTGTTGAAGATGATTAAGTGCCACTTAAAAAGCAAATTTCAACTGTACCACGACAGCTTTCTTTAGCTCTGTATTTAAATTATTTAAGGAAATCCCTAGCAATCGCACGGAATCTTTCATGCGTTCCTGATACAAAAGTTCTTTTATCGTTTCTAAGATTAAACCCTTGTCAGAAATAAAATAAGGTAAGGTTTTACTTCTAGTTTGTTGAGTAAAATCACTGTATTTTATTTTCAAAGTAACCGTTTTACCAGAAATATTTTGTTTTTTAAGTCTTATCTCTAATGTATTTGCAATATGTTCAAGTTGCTCCATCATAAATATCTCTGACGAAAGATTGATATCAAAAGTATGCTCCGCAGCGACTGATTTCGTAATTCGATTTGATTTCACCTCGCTATTATGAATCCCCCGCACTACATTATAATAGAAGCTTCCTGATTTCCCAAAATGTTTTTCCAGAAATTCCAAAGTTTTGCTTTTTAACTCAACACCCGTAAATATTCCCAATTGATACATTTTTTCGGTAGTCACTTTTCCAACACCATAAAATTTACGAATGGGTAACTCTTCCAAGAAATCAATTACATCCTCTGGATTTACTGTTTTTTGTCCATTGGGTTTGTTGTAATCACTGGCGATTTTAGCAACAAATTTATTCACTGATATTCCTGCTGATGCGGTTAGCCCTACTTCATTAAAAATACGCAAACGAATTTCTTCCGCCAACAGACTGGCACTAGGGTTTCCTTTTTTATTTTTGGTAACGTCTAAATAAGCTTCGTCCAGTGAAAGCGGTTCCACCATATCAGTATATTCCCTAAAAATGGTATGAATTTTGCTCGAAATCTCTTTGTAGCGATCGAATCGCGGACTGACGAAAATAAGTTCAGGACAGTTTTTCTTTGCCATAAATCCACTGATAGCACTTCTGACGCCAAATTTCCTTGCTTCATAACTCGCTGCCGCAACAACACCTCGATTTTCAGAACCACCAACAGCGACAGGTTTCCCTCGCAAGGAAGGATTATCCATTTGCTCAACAGACGCGTAGAAAGCGTCCATGTCGATGTGTATAATTTTTCTATTTGAAGTGATCTCGGACATGATACAAATTTAAATAGGTTTTCTATTAAAACATTCTATTGGACTATAAATATTTGATACATTTGAATTCCTCATAGTCCAGTCCAGAAGCGTCGGAAAAAGGGGTATTCCTATTATTTTTTCTGTAACCTGAATTTACTTCAGATTAAAAAATAAAAGAATGTAATGTACAATCGTAATAAGCTACTACTACAAAAAAAAAATATAATTTCAAATGATAGAAATAGAACGAAAATTTTTAGTCACATCAGATCTATTTAAAGAAGAAGCTTTTTCTCAAAACCGCATTAAACAGGGCTATTTAAGCTCAATTCCTGAACGGACAGTTCGAGTTCGAATAAAAGGGGACAGAGCCTACATAACGATAAAAGGAGCGTCAAACGAGACGGGTATGTCCCGTTTTGAGTGGGAAAAAGAAATTCCTGTAACCGATGCCGAAAAACTACTGTTACTGTGCGAAAAAGGGGTTATTGACAAAACTCGCTTTGAAGTAAAAGTAGGCAGCCACACGTATGAAATAGATGAATTTTACGACGAAAATAAGGGCTTAGTTATTGCCGAAATAGAGCTTCAGTCTGAAAGTGAAAATTTTGAAAAACCAAGCTGGCTAGGAAAAGAAGTGACGAATGACAATCGCTATTACAACTCTAATTTAAGCAACAATCCATTTGTAAATTGGAGCTAATTATTTTTTAAAAACCTCAATCGTTACCGTCATAACCCCTGCGCCTTTGTTTTTTGCTATTTCCATGAACGCTTTTTTAGAAAGGTCAATATTTCTGGATTTTACAAACGGTCCTCTGTCAGTTACCTCTACGATAACAGATCGTCCATTACCTTGATTCGTAATTCTTAATTTAGTTCCAAAAGGAAGTTTTTTATGAGCAGCAGTATATTTATTCCTATCAAATAATGCCCCACTAGCTGTTCTCCTACCGTGAAACTTATCAGCATAATACGAGGCATGGGCATCTTTTTTGTACACGACTAATTCACCTATCGTATCTTTTTTGACTTCTTGCTGAAGTATTACTACTTTGGACTTTTTAATAGTGTCTTTGGATGCTATAGTCTTTGGAATGGCAGATTGTTGAATTAACGTTTTTTGATTATTTATAGTTTGGCTTTGACTACTCACCAATGCAACAATTGTAAATAAAAATAGGACTGTTATTGATTTTCTCATTATTAACTTTTTAGTTCGAATCTGTTTAAACAAAAACCATACCTTGATGAAAAAAGCCCTATAAATAGGGCTTTTTTATGATTTTTTAGAACCACATTGACCATGGAATTCTACTCAATATAAGCAATAATCCCAATCCGTAAAAAATAGAAAAGGTCTTAAATTTAAAGTCACTTGTTGTCAATTTTTTGTGTTTTGTCCATCCTATGGTGATTAATGCAATCGCAATAATATTAATTAAAGGATGCTCTAACGAAGTCAATCGCAATGCTTTATCAGACATTTGTCCCAATGAAGCAAAACCAAGCGGAGAAACAAAATACAAAATCAATCCGATTAATAATTGAGTATGCGTTCCTATCAATCCGAAAACTGCAATTTTTCTGTCTTTGGCAGTAAATTCTTTTTTGGAAAACATCCCAATAAAAGCATTAACTACTGCAATCACCAATAATAAAAGAGCGATATAAGCCCAACCTGAATGAAACTTTTGAATAAATTCGTACATAAAGTAAATGTTATTTTTTAAAAACAAATATAAACAAAAAAGGTGTAAAAAACCACTTATTGCTATAAGCTAAAGTGGCTGCCTAATTAATATTATATAAAAAACTGCCTAAAATTAATTTTAGGCAGTTTTTATAAATTTAGATTAAAGTCCTACAAAAATGGATGTAATACTTTATCTACTACTTGAATTACTACATTAGTACCTTGAATATTAAACGTTTTAATTGTACCATTAGTAGTCCCTACTACATCGTTAATTTTTACAGTACCAACTAAAATTGTAAATTTATTAGGCGTATATAAAGTTGTAATCAAAACGTCAGCAGAAGTAGAGTATGAAGTAGTTGAACTTGGAGCTCTATTTCCATTCTCTACATGATATTTCAAAATATTTGTTACTTGACCGCCCGTTTTTCTGTTAATCCCTGATATAATTTTAAATTCATCTCCTGCATCCATCAATTCAAGAATACTCCGTTCACATGTCATAATTACTATATTTTTATAGCAACTATCCTAGTAAAAAGACTAAATACGACTACAACTAGCAAAATACAAACAAACTCAATGAGAGCTTTGTACTACTAGCCTGTTTTTTAAAATACAAATATTACTAAACAAAAAAGCCCTCATTTCTAATCGAAATGAAGGCTTTTAAGAATAAAAAATTTGATATCAAAAATAGAATTATTCGAAAGAATATCTCACACCAACTTGCATTTGCCATCTTGAAGATTGCAATCCTAAATCATCAACTTGATTGATTCTATTGGCATTATTAGGATCAAAACTAAATGTTGGTGTCGTTTTATCTGCTAAGAATCCTTTTTGTTCAAGTAACTGAACTTGACCAAATGATACAAAATATCTCTTATCCCAATTTTTGTTAAGTAGATTAGTGAAGTTAAACACATCAGCTGTCAACTCTATCTTGTGACTCTTTTTGTTAACATTTATTGAGAATTCATGTGCTAATTTTAAATCAACAACATGACTCCACTTTAAACGATCGGCATTTCTTTCAGCATACTTACCTTTACGGCCTCTTAAGTAGCTATCTCCTTCTATAAAAGCACTAAGTGCTTCCCACTGTTGATCAGCTGTAAAATTTGAATTTGAAACTAAGTTTATATCTGCTCTATTACCCGGCACGAAAATCAATGCTGAAGAACTAAATGTATCTTGCAGCAAGTTTCCTCTATCATTGTAAACATAACTAAACGGTGATCCTTGAGATCCTTCGTAGAAAAGTCCAATTGTAGTTTTCATATTTTCAGACCACTTGAATTTTACAGACGAATTGCTCAAAAATCTATGTCCCTGATCAAAATCAGATCTTGAAATTCTATCAATTGCATTAGAACCATTTACTGTTTCAATGTTATTCCACTGAGAACTGTTTTGAGAAGATGTAGCATCTAACAATACAGTAGATTTCCCATAGGCATAAGTTGCAGAAATATTAGCATCAACAAGATCAGATGCGAAATTTTTAGTTACTGTGATTGATGAGTTCCAAGCTTTACCTGCGCTTGTATTTGAACCTAAGAAAATACCAACGTACGTATTATCAATACGGTTATTTCTTTCATTATATCTTGGTCTTGTATCAGCTCCAATTAAATTTGAGGTTGAATTACCAAGATTTACGTTTTCATAAGTAACCGCAGATATATTATCGTTATAAATAATCTCACCAGAAACCACAAATCCTGCTGGCAATTTTTGATCTACTGCAAAGCTCGCTTTAAACACTTGAAGTAATTTGAAGTTTTTAGCAAACAAATCAACATTTCCTCCCAGCTTTCCACTTCCAGGCAATGGACCTAGAGCAGTACCGTTATTATTAAGCTGGCTTTCTACACTTGTATCTGGATTGAAATTAGGCGTTCCCTTACTAATATCAATTGCACCTTGAGAAACTCCATTATTATTATATGCACCACCTGGCCATACTAAAGGTAATCTAGAAGTAAAAATACCTAGACCTCCTCTAAATTGAGTAACTCTGTCTCCATTTAAATCATAATTAAATCCAACACGAGGAGAATAATGAGCTGTAGTAGCTATTCTATCACCAACTATTGCACCTTGAAGATTTTTACCTGCAGCGTTTAACAAAGGTATCGTTCTAGTTTTTAAATCACTATTTACAGTCCCTTTATCCCAAACCGGTACATCAACTCTTAAACCGTAAGAAAGTTTAAAGTTATTAGTAATTTTAAAATTATCTTGAATATAAGCCCCAAATTGGGTAACATTAAATTCTGCAGCTCCTTGAGAGTCATCCCCTGAACCACCAAATAATGAATACCCTAAACAGTATCTATCTGGTTTAGCGTCATCCAAAAAGTCTTGCAGAGTGCTATACCTGTAATAACCAAAGTTTCTTCCAACAAACACATTTTTAGCGTAAGAAAATTCATTGTGAGTTCCTATCGAAATATTATGTTTCCCTACATTGATTTCAAAGTTGTCAGACACTGTAAGAATTCTTTACTTTAATAAATTTGCGGTTGAAAATGCCTCAGCTCCAAAATACATCCTTCCTGAACCATCAATGATTTCTACACTAGGAAAAGGATCACCAATAGGGTCTCTGTTATCATCTACTACTGTATAACCGATCACTAAATTATTTGAGAATTTATTACTGAAACGTGAATTTAATTCAAGCGCTGTAGAATTTGTTGTAGAAACAAAGTTTTGAGAACCATTCAAGAAATTTATACCTCTTGAAGAAGATCTATTTGGTGAAAAATTAGTTGCTTTTACATAACTATTTTTAACAGATAATTTATGGTTGTCATTAATATTCCAATCTATTTTAGCAATCAACTTATCACTTACTAATGTACTTATATTATTAGTAAAAGAACCTGGATTATAATTATAATTATCTCCTAAGTAATTTACAAGTTCTGGTATTCTAGCGCCACTGTTCCCTAAATAATCTTTGATATCAAAAGGATTTGGTGTAGCATTATCTTGTCTTTCGTAATTGATAAAATAAAACAATTTATTTTTTGTAATAGCACCACCGGCTCTTACACCATAAGTTTGAGCAGAAAAGTCAGCTAATTTTTCTCTTGTACTAGTACTTCCAGCTTCTGGAGGAGTTTTCCCTGCTAATGCTTGATCTCTGTAGAAAAAATAAGTAGATCCTTCAAAATTATTTGATCCAGAACGAGTAATAGCACTAATTGCGCCTCCTGCAAATCCAGATAATTTAACATCAAATGGAGAAACACTTACTTGGAATTGTTCAATTGGATCAAGAGATATTGGGCTAACTTCCGTTTGACCGCCATTAGTACCGTTCGAAGATAATCCAAAAAATCATTATTAACAGCTCCATCAATATAGATCGCATTATACCTATTATTTTGACCTCCAATAGACAAAACATCATCTCCACTAATCTGTGCCTGCGGAGTTAACCTTGCAAAGTCAGCTATATTTCTTGACAATGATGGCAGCTTAGGAATTGAAGCAGAAGAAGTAGCCGAGCTTGACATTCCGTAATCGCTTTCTATATCGTAAGGCAACATAATACTAGTAATTGTGGAATTCGTTTTTACTTTGTTGCCTTAGTGTACATACATTAATCCTTAAAAATAGTGTTAAAAAAAATATTCACAAATCTATTTGCTCCTAAAAGAGTCCATACTAAAGCTCACACAACATTTGGAGTCACTGCTTGTAAAAACAATAAATTTAGCTGTAACTATTAAATTGGCTATAGTTGAGTTGATAATTACGATCTCCACTAATAAGAGTAATGGATGAAGCATACTATGAAAAAGCAAGAATAACATATTAGGATTTAGGTGTAATAACATATTAATAGAAAGCATAAAAAAAACCACGCTTTAAAGCGTGGTTTTGACATTTAATTGGTTTAAAAATTCAAACATGAATTAATTTCAACATTCTAACTAAAGTTAGTTTCCAGTAAATTATTAAAAAAAATACTTTTTACTTAGAAAGAATACCTAGCTCCTACTTGAAGTCTCCACGTTTGAGTAAAGGTTGAGTTATAATCGTATGTACTAACTGGGTATTCACCACTAACTTTATTAAATGAGTAAGAAGGAACATTGTTAGCATCTTTTCCCTCATATTTTAAAATTTGACCCCTACCAGAGATATTGTTGTTTTTATCAACACCCCATTCTGAATTTAACATATTCCCTACATTTATAAAATCCATACTAAATTGTAGCGTATTAGTTCTTCCACCTACTTTAAAATAATATTCACGTAATAATCTTAAGTCAAAACTATTAACCCACGGGCTAAGGGCAGCATTGGCTTCAGCATATTTACCTTTATTCGCTTTCAAATAGCTATCTTGTTCCATAAAGTTAAAGAATGCATCTTCGCTAGCAGTGTCGATGAATTTAATATCCCCTTTCGCTTTTGGTATGTAAATTAAATCTGCAGCAATGCCATCTCCGTTCATATCATTCGAATACGTAAAGCTATTTCCGTAAGGAGAGTAACCTGAATAGAACAAATTAATAAAAGAAGCAGATTTTAAAATATCATTTGACCAAGGAAGTTTATACGATACAGATGCAATTACTTTGCTTGGCACCACATATTGAGAACGTTGAAGGTCTGGCAAATGTGGCCCATTAACTGTAACTAATCCATCATATGCAGAACGTGCATTACTACCAGGCATGCCAGAAATCTCCTGAGATTCAGTATAAGTATATGCTGCCATTAATTTCAAATCCTCTATTGGTTCTGAATTAACTGTAATATTTCCTATAGTACTAAAACCTTTGCTTGTGTTTGATAACACGTATGCATTTCTTCTATTATAACTAATATCTGCCCTAGCTGGGTAAACATACCTGTCATCAGCACCAGAAAAACGATCCCATGTGGAATCTGGCTGCTTTAAATCATAGTTTTTAAGCATCACACCATTCATAGTTTTTGTATAAATTCCTTCAACAGTAACTGATAATGGGAAAGAAACAGGAACTTGGTAATCTAAGGCTAGAGAAGATTTCCATACTTGTGGCATTTTAAAATTAGGATCTACACCATTAATATCGCGTGGTAAAACACCATCCTCAGGAGTAATTGTATTTGGCAAATTTAATCTTTGAATCATTTCATTTACATCAGTAATCATTGGGCCTGCTAAACCCGCTAAGGCTGGATCAACCTTTTTCACAGAACCATCGAAATTATATGTGGTAGTAGCTGCATAACTTCCCTGAACCATACCTGAGTTGGTTGGCATGTTGGTGAAAAAAACCAATGGCAATCTTCCAGAAAAAATACCAGTTCCTCCACGAAGTTTCATTGATTGATCTCCTTTTATATCCCATGAAAAACCAACTCTTGGAGAGAACTGAACATTGGCATCTGGCCATTTACCAGTATCAATTTTTCTTCCACCAAAATCTAGGTCATAAATAGAGTTATTTCTTAGAATATTATCTTCATACTTCAAATAATCGGCACGGATCCCATAAGACAACTTAAAGTTAGGATTAACATCCCAATCATCCTGAAGATAAACTCCAAATTGATTGAAAGCAACTTCAGCAGTTGGATTTAACTCGCCATCGTAACCATAAGTCAGCGCAAAGTCTCTTGGAGCAGCTTGATTTATAAAATCATCAACACTAGCATAACGATAATAACCTGTCCCATTTCTCATATAAGAATTATTTGCCAACTGGTGCTCAAAACTTAGACCACCTGTTATTTTATGGTTATCTAAATAATAGGTCAAATTATCTGTAATTGTGAATGTGTTGTTGTTAACGGCATTATTCCAAGTAAATAGCTCATAGCCAGCAGATATATAAGGTTCAAGAACCTGTGCTCCAGCTGTTGTTACCCCATTCATGATATCAATAAACGGAAAAGGAGAAGAATTTGAACCACGTGCATCTTGTATTTTTGAAGATGTAATAAGGAGCTGATTTGAAAACTTATCTGAAAATCTACTATTTAAATCTAATGAAAGTGAATTCACAATGTTATCCGTAGAATAGATAGAATTAGAAAAAGCCATGGAATATTGTGATATACGATCCATTGCTCTGTTACGGACACCAGCATCTGTTGAGTTACCATTAGTTGGGCTCCATCCTTGGTTTTTAGTATGGTTATAACGCACACTCAATTTGTTTGCATCGTTGATATTCCAGTCAAGACGTACAAGAATTTTTTTATTAGTTTCATCAGCAGGATAATCACTATATGAACCTGCATCATAGCCATAGTTAGTACTTAAATGCTCTTTCACCCTTTCCATATCCGCAATACTAGTGCGTGAAAGTAATAAATCAAGGTTTGCAACACCATCTTCTGAAGGTCTCCAATTAACAACTTGTCCTGGACGAACTATAGATTCTGCATTAACAAAAAAGAATAATTTATTTTTAATAATTGGACCTCCAAAAGTGAAACCTTTAGTTGTTGTTGATGCCTCAGGGCGTAATCCAAAATCAGCATCGCCAATTTTATTGCCTCGCATATCTTGGTTGGTGAAATAAGTATAAGCAGTACCTTTAAATTTGTTAGTTCCCGATTTAGTTATAGCATTGATACCACCACCAATAAAATTAGATTGACGCACATCAAAAGGAGCTATTACTACTTGAATTTCTTCAATAGCATCTATTGAAATTGGACTTCCTCCACCTGGTAGGCTAGAACTCAATCCAAAGTTGTTGTTAAAGTTAGCGCCATCAATTGTAAAGTTAGTCGAACGACCGTCTCCACCAGCAATGCTCATTCCATTAGCATATGGAGAAAGACGAGCAATATCAGTAATACTCCTATTAATTGTTGGCATAGCCGTTATTTGCGCATTAGATATGTTGGTTGTTGCTCCTGTTTTATCTCCTGAAAACTTTGTTCTCTTTGTAGAAATAACAACTTGATCTAAAAAAACATTTTCCTCATTTAAAATAACATTATGAAGATAAGCTGAACCTAGCCTAATCGTAATATTATTAGTTGTGTTTTTACCATATCCAAGATAAGATACTTCAACACTGTAAGGGCCACCAACACGCATCCCTGGTAAATTGTAATTTCCTTCGGAATTTGTTACACTACCGTAGGTGGTGCCTGAAGGAGTATGAGTTGCAATTACTGTTACGCCTACAAGAGGTCCTACAGCATCTGTAACTCTCCCAATAATACTAGATGAAGTGACCTGAGCCATCATAACTGAAGAACATAATAATGTTACAGTCAGTAATAAAAGCCGATTAATTTTTTTCATTGTCTCCATTTTTTGTTTTTTGTTATTTTTGCCAAAATTATAACAATTTTAACTAAAAAGGTTAACACAGTGTTAAGAAAAAACTTTCGTTTTATTGATTTTGGATAAATAAAAACTACTAATTTCATTTATTTTGCTTAATTAGTACGGAATTAATAATTTTAATTAATTTTAATAATTAATACTTTTAATTAAATGAAAAATTAATAGGAATACGATAAAAGTGAAAGGACCTTTTTTTTACTTAAAATCAGATCTTTACACCTGTAAAAAAGGCAACTTATTTCTTCAAAAACAATCCAAAACAAATGCAGCCGAACCTCCTTTATTGTTTTTTTAGAAATTGTAAAACAAGCTATAATTCCATGTTCTTCCGAAACCAAAATTTACATTATTGGACGTATCAATTCCCTTAAACAGTTGAGCATCCTTATACGTTTGGTATGAGACAGCGGTATCAAAATCCGTCTGACTTTTTATGATATCCGTTTTTGATTCTGAGATATAAACCGCATCCAAAACGTTATTCACATTTAATCTAAAAAGAACCGAGTCACCTCTATTTTGACCCAATAGCAACTTATAAGAGACACCGGCATCAACTAAACCATACGACGGCAATTTCAAAGAGCCTTTATCTGATACACTTGTTAAATATGTTGGATAAAATCAGCATATAAATTGGTAGCATAAAGATAGTTCGCATCTATTTTCACCCTTTTTACCAGCTCATAAGTTGCACCAATTGCCGCTGTACTTTGCGCCGCATTACCCACTTTAACTTTATCCAAATACAATACGTTTGCACCTGCTCCAAATAATTGATTGGAAAGAGTATATCTCGTACTTGTCGCATTTCCGTTATAAAACCAATTGCCATAAGACAACATACCGTTGACCATCAATTTATTTATAGGCTTAAAATTGAAGTCTAACTCTACCCCCTGATGCGTTTTACTTAAACCCTCATATAAAAAATAACCATTAGGGTTTTCTAAAGTACCCGCAACTACAGTACGATCGCCCACAGTCTGAAAACGGTCTTTCCAGGTCGTTCTGTATAAGTTTAGATTTGTAGTGAATTTTGAAGAATGAAATCCGTACCCTGATTCCATACCTACAATTTTTTCGTTGGTTAAATTATCATTTACATAATTTCTACCAAAAGGATATACCGCATACATAAAAGGTTGTTTTGAATAATACCCTGAATTCACAAATAGATTATGATTCTCATTAATATTATAATTCAAGCACGCTTTAATGTTTCCACCCACTATTTTCTTGAAATCGGTTTCTTGATTTCCACTTGCGTCTGTAAATCTAAAATAATCAATTCTTTTGAAGACTTCTTGGAAAAGGCACCTTGTACAAAGGCAGTTAAATTGTTTTTAGAATACTCTAATTGAGCAAATGCCCCTAACCAATTTATTTTACTGTCTGTATCACAAGTTATCTTTTCCTGATAATCTGAATTCCAAAATGGATTAATACTTGGCCTTACACGATAGGTATTTGTAATAATATTAGGTTGCGGAGCATTAATATCTCCATCGGAATCCGTTAAATTATCTCTATAGGCATCCCCTCCTAATAAATCATTTAAAACACGAAAGTGACTTCCTTTATAAGTTCTTAAATCCACTCCGACATCTAACGTGATCCCTTCAGCAATTTTTGTATTTAAACTTGCCGCCCCGTCATACCAGTTATGCAAATTCGTATAAGCAGCCTTAGTGATACCTGTTGCATTATTGTACGCATACGGATTTGCCGCAGTACCCGAACCCGTTCTTCCGGACTCATCAGAGTTTATATACAATCCATTAGTCAAAATCCTAGTTTGACGAACTCCGTTAATTAAAATAGCATTACCACTGTTCCATGCGTAAATCTTATCATAATCACGACTTCCGTCACTGTTTGCAAAATTATCATCCGTGTATTGCAACCCTCTTATTCCTCCGCTATCTGATGTTCCACCACCGCCTGCCCACGAACCGTATAAAACCGCAGAAAGCTTCGTTTCCTCGGATATTTCAAAGCCCTAGCTGAATGACGCCACCGGCTTATGATAATAGTTCGTTCTCATGTTGAACGCTTCGCCATTTAAATATTCGACATCTATATTTAGCTTTCTATTTGGTTCACCGCTAGCTCCATATTTCAAATAGTCTGCAATAGAGATGTTGGTAGTTTTTTGATCATGCCAGTAAGTACTACCAGTAAAAATAAACTGAAAACTATTTTTAAGATTTAATTCATAGCCTAAGCCAATAAAGTAATTTTTTGCTCTAAATTGAGTTCCATCAACGTAACCGTCACCACGAGTTTGGCTAAATAGTACTACAGCCGAAAGTCCATTGGCCATTTTTCTTTTGGAATAAGTGGCTTTATATTTAAAATAATAATTATTCCCAAAAGTAGAACTGACCGTTCCACCCTCTTTGTTATCAGCCGTTTTTATTATTATAAAACAAAAGCCCCTGTTTTTGAAAAACAAGAGCTCTACATCATATCGGTTTTAGTGAAAAATTAAAAGAAATATAATTCCAACTCTTTCCTTTAACCTCACAATTCTATTTATTCTTCAAATAATAATCCAAAAGAAATGAAGTTGAACTATCGTGATTGCTTATTTCTTTCGAATTAAGTTCTTCTAGAATAGAGTTGGCCAGTTGCTTTCCAAGCTCCACTCCCCATTGATCAAAACTAAAAATATTCCAAATCACTCCTTGCACAAAAATCTTATGTTCGTACAATGCGATTAAAGACCCTAATGCTTTTGGAGTCAATTTTTCAATTAAGATGGTGTTCGTAGGCTTATTTCCTGCAAAAACTTTAAAAGGCAATAGGAATTTTGCTCTCTCGGCATCAAGTCCTTGTTTATCAAATTCAGCCTTTACCTTTTCTGCTGTTTTTCCGTGCATTAGAGCTTCCGTTTGTGCAAAATAATTAGACATCAGTTTATCATGATGCTCTTCATCGCCATACAACGGTTTTACAAATCCAATGAAATCTGAAGGGATTAACTTCGTTCCTTGATGAATTAACTGGAAAAAAGCATGTTGCGCATTAGTTCCGGGTTCTCCCCAAATAATAGTTCCAGTCTCGTAGTTAACAGGTATCCCGTCTCTACCCACACTTTTACCATTACTTTCCATTGTTCCCTGTTGTAAATAAGGAGCTAGTTTTTGAAGATATTGTGTGTAAGGAATCAACGCTTCGCTCTCCGCTCCAAAAAAATTATTGTACCAGATACTCAACAAGGCAAGAACAACCGGCATATTCTGATCAAAATCAGCCGTTTTAAAATGGTCATCCATTTCATTTGCACCACTTAACAATTCATCAAAATTATCAAAGCCTATCGCTAAACTTATGGTTAACCCAACGGCACTCCATAATGAAAAACGACCGCCAACCCAATCCCACATCGGGAAAACATTTTCTGAATTAATTCCAAATTCAGTCACCTTTTGAATATTGGTGGAGACAGCCACAAAATGTTTGGCTATATCTTCTTGCGTTGTTCCAAATTCCTTAGATAAAAACCATTCTTTGATGGTTTCGGAGTTTGTTAACGTCTCTTGAGTTGTAAACGTTTTAGAAACAACAACAAAAAGGGTTGTTTCAGGATTCAGCTTCTTTATGATTTCATTTACATGATCTCCATCTATATTCGAAACAAAATGAACATTAAACTGATTTTTATAAAACTGCAATGCTTCAACAACCATCGCCGGACCTAAATCAGAACCCCCAATACCAATATTTACAATATCAGTGAAAGGCTTCCCTGTGTATCCCGTTCTTTCTCCTGCTATTATTTCATTCGAAAAAGCTTTAACCTTTCTTTTTACATCATAAATTTCAGGAACTACATTTTGCCCGTTTACATTTATAACCGCTGATTCTTTTGCTCTTAAAGCAGTATGAAGCACCGCTCTGTTTTCAGTTTGATTAATTATCTCCCCGGCAAAATAATCCGAAATTGCCTTTTTTAGACCAACCTCATTTGCCAATTCCAATAAAAGGTCTATTGTTTCTTGATTGATAATATTTTTTGAATAATCTATTAGAAAATCATTCCATTTCAGGTGAAACTTTGCTGTTCTACTAACATCCACTTGAAACATCTCCTGCATCGTGGCATTTCGCATATCATCAAAGTGCTTTTGTAGATTTTTCCAAGACGCTGTATTTGTGGGGTTTATTGTATTTAAAGCCATTTTTATTTTAATTCAAGTATTAATCCTGTTTTGGCAAAAATACTGAAATTAGTTTTAATTGCTTAACCCTTTTAATTTATATCACAATTTAGCGGGAATTGAAAAGATATTATCATCGTAAAAAAGAAGGGAGGGCCATTATTTAATATAAATAATGGCCCTCCCTAATAAATCATCTTATCATAAATTAACTCAAAGGAAACCCATTAATTTATAAATTACCAACGCTGTCTAACTCAAACTTCAACGGCTCAATAGTCGTTAAAAAACGAGCTCTATTAGCACTTCTCATTGGCTCTCCTCCTGGTAATTTTAACTTTAGGGCATCAACTTGTCTTCCGTTTTTCCAAAAACGATAACATACATGAGGTCCCGTCGCCAGACCTGTACTACCGACCCTACCAATAACATCTCCTTGATTTACATGTTGACCACGTCGAACCAAAATTTTTGACATGTGTAAGTATTGAGTCGAATACGTCCCATTGTGTTTCACTTTGACATAGTTACCGTTTCCTGCAGTATACCCTGTTCTTTCCACCGTGCCTGAAGCAGTAGTAGTAATTGGCGTTCCTCTTGGTGCGGCATAATCGGTTCCTTTATGTGCTTTCCATCTGTGCTGTACAGGATGATACCTATTCATGGAAAACCGGGAAGTCAATCTGCTGAATTTAATAGGTGTTTTAAGAAAGAAATTTTTTAAGGTTTTTCCATCCTCGTCGTAATACCCTACTTGCCCAGAGGCGGCATTTTGAACATATGGGAAGGCATAAATAATTTTTCCCTTATATTCGAAAAACGAAGCTTCCAGATCCTCAACGCCATTATAAACAGAATCATTAATAAATCTTTCCGTAAAAGTAACGGCAAAACGATCCCCTTTCTTTAGTTTAAAAAAGTCAATAGACCATGAATATATTTTTGTGATTCTACTCGCTAAAGCAGCCTCTACTCCGGCATTCCCAAGAGTTTCAGATAACGACCCTTTTAAAACGCCGCCTATAGTTCGTCTTCTGATAGTAATTGGTCTCGTTTTTTTATAAGCCACTATCGTAGTATCACGAAAATCGAATACATAGTAGTTCAAAGCATCTGGTTGATACACAAAAACCTGTAGCTTATTTGTTTTATCTTTTGACCTAAGCATCGTGTAAGCTCTGTTAGGTCTAATGTAACGAACATTAAAAGTATCCCTCACGCTTTTTACGATCTCGAACACTTTTCGGTCGCCGATGTTTTGTTTACTTATAATTGTACCAAAATTATCTCCCCTTTTAATGGTATCCTGAACGACATTAAATTCAGAATAATTAAATCCAAAATCAGAATTCTCTGCTATCGGTTTAACGGTTTTAACTTTAGTCTTTGCTTCTGGTTTATCATTGGATTCATTGCATGATAGTATTGATGTTAATACTATTAAAATAATTAATACTTTCTTCAAACCGTATTTTGTTTTTTAATTCAACTTATATTTCTACACCCCAATTTGCCAATTCCTCAGCGCTCCACAACTCTGGAAAGAATATCCTTCGCTGGTATTTTGGGTGCATGTATTTTCTCCAATCACTTCCTCCCGTTGCCTCTCCAGTACCTTTTCCGCTTTGGTCAATATATTTAATGGCAACATTCAAATGCTGCATGACCCAGGTGATATTAACGGTATGGTCAAAATGACGCATCGCTTTTATCAACTCAGGGTTTTTCTGGTCGCCATCTGGAAGTTGTTTGAATTTCTGCCAGATATTAATGGAGTTGTACTCTTCCATGTGGTCCAAGAAGGTTTTTTTGTATTTTCTTTCAAATTCTTCTAACAAGTACGACTTCTTGCCTGTTGCGTAGTCTTTACCCGCGGCTTGCCAATATAAATGTTCAAAAGCATGTTCGTAAGGAGTATCTCTATCGATAGAGCCTCTGTACCTATTATCAATAAGGTTAATCAAGTCAGTAGAAGAAAATTCAATTAATCTGTACTGGGCACTTTGAAAACCACTAGCAGGAGTCAAGGTGTTCCTGAACTTCATATATTGTTCCACTTCCATACCATTTTCCATAATACTGAAAGAGGTGGTGAGCATATCAAAATACCGACTGATTCTCATTAATCTTTCTGCGAAGAAATCAGTTTTAATATTTTGACAATAGGCAATTTGATTCATTTCCCAAAGAATCATCTTGAATATCAATTCATTCACTTGATGATACATTATAAAAACCATTTCATCCGGAAGTGTTGTCCTCTGAGTTTGTATATTTAATAAGGCATCGGTCTGGATATAGTCCCAATACGTTATTGGTTTGGACCAAAGTAAGCCTTCTAAGTGCGTTTCTGTTTTTTGGTCTATGGATGCATATTTTTTCTCAATTTCGTTTAAAATAGCTTCTGCATTCTGACTAATGTTCATTATCTTTTTATTTTAAATGGATTGTTCAGTCCTTTAAATTCATCCAAGTCCGCTTTTATTGACCCTACTGCTAAATCAGCTTTTATTCGAATAGGTAACCTGTTGTCGTCGTCTGAAATCCAAACCGTTAGACTCTCCTGTTCTTTAAAAACACGACCTGATTGCACCAAAGGTTTAAAGACCATGGATGACACAACACCAAATTTAGTCGTAATATCTTCACGACCTACAAACTTTAACTTAAATTTTGTGGTTTCATCATCAATAAACATATTAATGACAATAGACTCTCCTTGATTGATTTTATCAATATTAGGATAATTCCTCAAATAATAAAATGCAGATAAGATGTCTTGAGTATTTTTTGGAGTGACAAAAGTTTTTTCGTTTCTGTTTTTATAATCTTTCACCAAAACACTACTGGCTGATTGATTAAAAAAACCTTCTTGATTTTTAATATACCCTCCTTCATTGATCTTCCTCAAATACTTTAGGGGATTACCGGATTCCTTATCGATATAACTTTCATACAAGTCGTCCACTTTGAAAAAAAAGCGAGACATTCCTGTCGTATATCCTTTACCTACAACATGGAACGTTTTTTTATTGTTTACTACGGCGTCTTTGACCTCCAGCGTTGCATACCCAGCATTTACAAAACCATAATGGATTCGGAATTTAAACCATTCACCTACATCGTAAGCGTCTTCTTGAGGAGCATCGAAACTTACCGTTAATATCAATAATAAGAATAGTATATATTTTTTCATAACTTACTTTGTCTGTTTCATTAACTGAACTTGCAAATTCTGTTCCAAATATATTAAAACAAAAAAACTCAGTCAAATAATGACTGAGTTTTTATGCTATTAACTAACCAAAAAACTATAAATTATGAAATTTATATCAATACGGAAGGAAACCACCCCTTCCTTTTTGCGAGTGCAAAGGTAGTTAACAAAACTACATTTTTAAACAAAAAATGAAGTTTAACACATCATCAATAAAATCACATGTTGTTCGTCCTTTATTTTTTAACATAATGTAAAAAAAATAGGTTTTTACAGCGTTCCTCGCAATGCTTGCTCTCTCTCTATAGACTCAAACAACGCTTTGAAATTACCCGCCCCGAAGCCTTTGGCCCCCATTCGTTGAATAATTTCAAAAAACAAAGTCGGTCTGTCTTGCACTGGTTTTGTGAAGATTTGCAATAGATACCCTTCTTCATCTGCATCTACCATTATAGCCAGCTTCTCTATTTCATTTAAATCCTCCTTCATCATTTTCATGTGGTCTCCCAATCGTTCTGGAATCGCTTGATAATATGTATGAGGTGGAGCAGACAAAAATTCCACACCTCTGGCTTTTAGCTGACTTATTGTTTTAATGATATCATCGGTTGCAATGGCAATATGTTGTATTCCCGGTCCACCATAAAAATCAAGGTACTCCTCAATTTGCGATTTTTTCTTACCTTCTGCAGGTTCATTGATTGGAAACTTAATGCGTCCGTTTCCGTTGCTCATTACCTTACTCATCAAGGCTGAATATTCTGTGTTAATTTGTTTGTCATCAAAAGAAAGGAAATTCACAAACCCCATTACATCTTCATAGAACTTAACCCAGGTATTCATTTCATTCCAACCTACATTCCCAACCATATGGTCAATGTATTTTAATCCGGTTGGCTCTGGATTGTAATCAGATTTCCATTCTTTATAACCCGGCAAGAAGATACCCTTGTAATTTTTACGCTCAACAAAAATATGAACGGTTTCTCCGTAGGTATAAATCCCCGAGCGCACCACTTCACCAAATTCATCTTTTTCAACTGTAGGCTCCATAAAAGAACGAGCACCACGCTTCATTGTTTCTTCGTAAGCACTAGTGGCATCTTCCACCCAAAGAGCAGCTACTTTCACTCCATCTCCATGCTTTCTCAAATGGTCATTTATAGGAGAGTCTTGAGTTAAAGGTGTAGTAAGAACGATTCGCACCTTGTCTTGCATCAACACATAAGAAGTCCGATCTTTCACTCCTGTCTCTAAACCTGCGTAGGCTAATGACTGGTACCCGAAAGCCGTTTTATAATAGTGTGCTGATTGTTTTGCATTTCCTACATAGAATTCTACATAATCGGTTCCTAATAAAGGAAGGAAATCTTGTGCTCCTTCAAATATTTTTTCCAGTCCGTATTCTACTGATTTTACTTCTTTATCCATTTTTATATATTTTTTATAATTCGGTTTTTTATTATGACCGAAAATGTTGTTGATTGTTCTAAAGCCTAGCCCTGATAACAGTGAAAATCCTTTTTTGAGGTTTTTTAACCGAAAAAAGATTGTAACGAATAGCAGGAAAAAGCTCCTTATTTAAATTGACATACTAAGTGAGTTTGTGTGCTTCCATACAATGACTTACTCAACCCAAGATTTATAGTACTCACCATCATCAATTCCCATCGCTTCTTCTGTTACCATAAGCGTCCTAAAAGTATCAACCATTACGGCCAACTCATGTGTTTCCTTATGACCGATGCTTCTTTCCATCGCTCCCGGTGCAGGACCGTGTGGAATCCCTTTTGGGTGTAGTGTGATATGCCCCTGTTCAATGTTATTTCTACTCATGAAATCACCGTCAACATAATACAGTACCTCATCACTATCTACATTACTATGATTGTAAGGAGCGGGAACTGATTTTGGATGGTAATCATACATCCTTGGCACAAAAGAACAGATCACAAAGGCGGATGTTTCAAATGTTTGATGCACTGGTGGCGGTTGGTGAACACGTCCTGTTATTGGTTCAAAATTATGAATGCTAAATCCGTATGGATAATTATAGCCATCCCAACCCACTACATCAAAAGGGTGAGTGGCATAAACTACCTCATGTATCATTCCTTCTTTTTTAATTTTAATAAGAAAATCGCCTTTTTCATCATGAGTCTCGAGCTCCGTTGGCAAAATAAAATCACGCTCACAAAATGGAGCATGTTCTAAGTGTTGCCCCGACTCATTTTTGTATCGTTTTGGCGTATAAATTGGCGCAAAAGATTCTACATACAGCAATCGATTGACCGCTGTATCAAAATCAATTTGATATATAACCCCCCTTGGGATAATGAGGTAATCTCCATACTCAAACGGGATATTTCCCATCATAGTACGTAATTTCCCCTTGCCTTTGTGAATGAAGATCATTTCATCAGCATCCGCATTTTTATAAAAATAATCACGCAATGATTTCTGTGGTGCCGCTAACCCTATAGTGCAGTCTTTGTTGACAAGTAGTGCTTTTCGACTGTCGAGAAAATCATCTTCTGGTTTTAGATCAAATCCCTTTAGCAATAAGGATTTAATGTTTTTGCCAATGGCAATTTTAGGCTCTACAGAATAGGACTTAAGAATTTCTTTTACTTGTGTAGGTCGGTGAACATGGTACAACAAGGCAGAATTACCGCTAAACCCTTCTGTTCCAAAAAGTTGCTCGTAATAAAAACCTCCTTCAAGTTTTTCAAATTGTGTGTGTCTTTTTTGAGGGAAAGTCCCTAATTTATGATAAAACGGCATAATAAATTTAAATTAGAAGATTAGAAATAAAATAATTAGAAAATTAAACACCTTTTCTAATTAAACCGATATTACAGACTTAGATAATGACATAATTAGACCATTTTCCCAATTAATAAAATCCAATTAAACAACTTAAATATATTATCTAATTTCCTAATTGACCTCATTATCTAATTGACCTCTTACTCAGGATTTCTCTTGATGAAGAATTGAAGATAATCCAATAAACCTAGCCATTTAGTTTTCATTATAACAAATATCGGGATTTATATTGATATATATTAAATTTAAAATAAAAATCCAACACTAAACCATGTATACCCTTTTTTGGTTTCCGGAGACCATGTATGTTTAATTTCTATTGGGCCAATGATCGTTTCTAAACCATAACCAACTGCATAACCTGAATATTTAGGCAGCGAAACCCATCCAACGGATTCAAACAACCGGTCTCCCAGGTTCGCGAAATTTGCAGAAAAATTCAAATGATTTTTTTTATAAAACTCATAATCAATGGTCCCTGTCGACTTAATATAACTATTAGCTGCTATACTCAAAAAATCATATCCATAAAAATGCCTGAAATTATTGATTTGATTGTAGCCGTATCCTCCAAGTACAAAGTTGAAAAATGTAACACTATCATTTCCAAATGAAAACCCAGCTTCTGTTTGAATTTTAAGCGTTGTGTTTTTAAGGATTGTAGCCGCGAATCCAAAATCAGTTTTTGCAATAGAAAACTGGTTAAACATATTTGTATAGTCAGAAGAAACTAAAAAAGACTGTATGTCTCCAGAAAAATACCACCCTTGTTTAGGAAAATACTTATCGTCAAATGAATCATAATTCATGTAAGCAAAAAGACTTAAGTAATCACTTTTATCGATCACAGGATTACTATTAGCCAATGTTCCTGATTTAATTTTTAAAAGCTTATACTCTAACCCTCCTCCGATAAGAAATTTTTGCACAAATAAAGATTGAAAATAAACTTGATTTGTCATGTCCGAAAAATCAACATTGATTGAATTCACTCCCAAAACATCAAAATCTAAAGTGCTTATTTCTCTGGCTATGTTTTTATTGAATTGATTAAAATAGGATTTAAATCCAAAACTTAAATTGTAACCATTTTCAATATAATAGCCAAAATTATACCTGAAGTTATCTCCTAGCACAACATCCAGCGATGCAACATCATTTTTAAATAACGTTTTTTTACGAGTTAAGTTGACCAAAACAGCACTCTTAAACAAGCCATCATAATGCAACCCGAATTTTAAATACGATTTTGTTGTGTTTTCTTTTAACGTGAGATTTAAATCATCCCCTAGCTCGTTTGCTTCTAGCGTATAATTAATGGTTCTGAAGTTTTCTGTCGCATTGATATTATTTATACCCGCTTCTAACTGCTTATAAGTGATTTTAGCCCAAGGTTTAAATCTTAGTTTCCCTTCCACATAATCTTTAGTATAATTATCTAATTCATTACAGTTTATCTTTACTAACTGTAAACTATCTGTTACGATTTTTAATTTGGGCTTTTGATATTTATTTGAATCACCTACTAATGCTTCTATTTTTTCATACACTGCAAATGTTGCCTCCTCGCCTTTTACAATGATTTCTTTTCCTTTATCAAATGATATCACACCGTAATCTTGAATATCCGGTTTAATGTAAATATCAGTTTTTCTTATATTGTCCTTCATTTTTTCTATCGAATGAAGATTTGTAATTTGTACCAAAATTTTTGTAGCATCTTTGAGAGAATTTCTATCTCTTAAATCGTCTTGCACGTCTACACCAATTATTATATCTGCACCAAGCTTTCTTACTTCATCGATAGGGTAATTATTAGTCACTCCTCCATCTACTAAAAGTCTACCCTCTATTTCTAACGGAGAAAATAAGGAAGGAAATGCGGAGCTTGCCATCATAGCTTCTGCCAGACTCCCTTTATTTAACAAAACCTCTTCCCCTGTTTCTATATCAGTAGCCATGCATAAAAAAGGAATTTGTAATTCATTAAAGTCCCTTACATGCCTTACGTGCCTTGTAATTCTACTTAATAAATTAAAATTATACATCCCTTTAGAAAGTGCTTCTGGTATTCCAATTTTAAAATTATTGAATGGTAAAACAAGTGCATACAATTCATCATTTCTTTTTTCATAAAAGTTCTTAGAAGACCTTGGAATAAAATCACTTATCAATTCATCAAAATTTGTCGATTGAAAAATAGAATCAATTTGAGCTGCGGTATATCCTGAGGCATAAAGCCCCCCAACCACTGAACCCATACTCGTTCCTCCAATGTAATCGATTTTTAAACCTGCTTCTTCAAGGACTTTCAAAACCCCTATATGCGCAAAACCTTTGGCACCGCCGCCGCTTAAAACCAAGCCTATTTTCGGTCTGTCCTGTTCTTGTGAAAACAAGGTCAAACAACTAAATAAAAAAAAAAGTAAGAGGCTCTGTTTTTTCATAAAAAGCATGGAGTTTTTAATGGCGTTGCTGTTTATTTAATTAATATTTCACTTAAAGTCATTCAGTTACCATTTTGTAAAAGTCGACAATTTTTTTGGCTTTTGAAGCACCTATAACATCCGAAATCTCCTTTTCTGTTGCTAATTTCAATCTTTTGACACTTTTAAAATGTTGTATTAACGCTAACATGGTTTTTTCGCCAATCCCGGGGATAGATTCTATCGAAGAATTTAACGCTGCTTTACTCCTTTGGTCTCTGTGATGCGTGATTCCAAATCGATGCGCTTCATTTCGCAATTGCTGAATTACTTTCAACGTTTCTGATTTTTTATCTAAATACAAAGGAACCGAATCTCCAGGGTAAAATAATTCTTCCAGTCTTTTGGCTATACCAATTATCGCTATTTTTCCTCTCAATCCTAAATCATCGATGCTTTTTAGCGCAGCCGATAGTTGTCCTTTTCCCCCATCAATAATTATCAACTGCGGCAAAGGCTGATTCTCCTCTAACAGTCTTTTATACCTGCGATACACCACTTCGGTCATTGAGGCAAAATCATCCGGTCCTTCAACCGTTTTAATATTAAAATGACGATAATCTTTCTTACTGGCCTTACCATCCTTAAAAACCACACAAGCAGCAACTGGATTGGCTCCTTGAATATTTGAATTATCAAAACATTCAATATGCCTTGGTTCAAATGACAGTCGCAGATCTTTTTTCATTTGCGCCATGATTCTATTAGTATGCCTATCTGGATCTACAATTTGTAATTGTTTCAATTGTTCGATTCTGTAAAACTTCGCATTTCGAACAGAAAGATCCAGAATTTGTTTTTTATCTCCTAATTGCGGTACTGTCACTTTTAAATGTTCTCCTAAATCTACCGCAAACGGAACAATAACTTCCCTGGATAATAACTGGAAACGCTCTCGGAGCTCTATTATGGCCAATTCTAATAATTCCGCATCCGTTTCCTCCAGTTTCTTCTTGATTTCCATGGTATGGGAGCGAATAATCGAACCATGTGAAATTTGCAAAAAGTTCACGTAAGCGGCACTTTCATCAGAAACGATCGAGAATACGTCAATATTAGTGATTTTTGGATTTACGATAGTGGAGCGCGACTGATAATTCTCAAGCACTTCGATTTTCTCTTTTATCTTCTGCGCTTCTTCAAAATACATATTCTGGGCTAATTCCATCATTACCCTTTTAAAGTCTTTCATGCTTTCTTTAAAATTTCCTTTCAGTATTTCTCGAATGGCATCCACTTGCTTTTGATAATTCTCTAAAGATTCATACCCCTCACAAGGCCCTTTACAATTCCCTATATGATATTCGAGACAAACTTTGAACTTCCCGTTTTCTATGTTCGATTTACTTAAATCATAGTTACATGTTCTCAATGGATAAAGCTCTTTTATCAGCTCTAGGATCGTATTCACTGTTTTAAAACTAGTGTACGGGCCAAAATATTCCGAGCCGTCTTTTACCATTCTCCTGGTGGCAAAAATTCGTGCAAAAGGCTCTTTTTTTATGCACAACCAAGGGTAACTTTTATCATCGCGTAACAATACATTGTAGCGCGGCTGCAACGTTTTTATAAGATTGTTCTCTAACAGTAGGGCATCCGTTTCCGTAGGGACCACAATGTGTTTGATGGTTACAATTTTTTTTACCAATACATTCGTCTTGGCAGTATCATGAATTTTATTGAAATAAGAAGAAACTCTTTTTTTCAGGTTCTTGGCTTTCCCCACATACAATATTTTGCCGTCCTTATCATAATATTGATATACACCGGGACCATCAGGTAAGGTTTGTATTTGAAGTGCTAGAGTTGGGTTTTGCATTATAATGTTATTTCACAAAGATACATCTTGATTTAGCGAGATGCATATCATTCTTATTAGTTTGAACTTATCTATTTAAGTCCAAATTTACGAATTACAAATAATAATCTCTAATTTTGATTTTTTTTAATACAATATGAAAAACATAAAGCCCATAATCATTTTAGGAGAATCCATATTGCCAGGCGAAAGCAAAACAATTGATATGGAAATTGCTAAACTACACAACACCGCAGAACTAAAAATCCCAATAATAGTCAGGCGTTCTAAAATCGATGGTCCCATTGTGCTTTTTTCGGCGGGAATTCATGGAGATGAAATCAATGGCGTTGAGATTGTTCGTCAACTTATCACGAAGAAAATCAACAAACCTAAAAAAGGAACCATCATTTGCATTCCCATAATTAACATGTTCGGTTTTCTTAATAAAAGCAGAAAATTTCCTGATGGCAGAGACTTGAATCGCGTTTTTCCGGGGAGCAAAAATGGCTCTCTTGCCAGTCGCTTTGCGTATTACATGCTAACTGAAATTATGCCATTAGTTGATTACGCAGTTGATTTTCATGCAGGAGGCGCCAGCCGATTCAATGCCCCTCAAATTCGTCTCGCTCCAAACAATCCGGAATTAATAACATTGGCCAATGTCTTTAATGCCCCGTTTACTTTATTCTCTAAAAACGTTCCCGGTTCATTTAGGAACGCAAGCCATAAATTGAACGTGAAAATGTTACTTTTTGAAGGTGGAAAATCCCTCGACATTGACGAATCTGTTTCAGATGCCGGAGTGCAAGGTGTAAAACGACTTTTGAGTCACCTTGATATGTTAGATCCAAAACACAGTATTGAGGAACCGGAATCGGAGACTATTTATATTGAAAAATCGTCCTGGATAAGAGCGCAATGTTCCGGTTTATTACACGATAATGGCTGCATAGGCCATTACGTTCATAAAGGCGCCCTTCTTGCTGTCATTACGGATCCTTTTGGTGAGTTTGAACGAAAAGTAAACGCCCCTAACGATGGCTACATCATCAATGCAAACCTTTCTCCTATTGTTTATCAAGGCGATGCTGTTTACCACATAAGCAAAACAATTAGAGATGGAAAGTAACAAAAAGGAATTACGCACAAAGTACAAAGCCTTAAGGAGTCAACTTTCTGATAATGATGTAGAAACCATGAGTTTGGCTATTACAAACCTCTTACTTACACTTCCTATTTGGGAGAAAAGGTATTTCCATATTTTTCTACCCATTACAGAACAAAAAGAAGTAGATACTGAATTAATCTTGCACTTACTTTCTGGAAAAGACAAAGAAATAATCATCTCAAAAGCTGATTTTGATAGTCGTAAGATGACTCACTTCCTTTTGACAGACAATACGAAAATCAAGAAAAATGAGTATAACATTCCCGAACCTGTTGATGGAATTGAAGTTCCTTCAAATAAAATTGAAGTTGTTTTTGTGCCGTTATTGGCATACGACAAACAAGCGCACCGCGTGGGATATGGCAAAGGCTTTTATGATAAGTTCCTAGGAGAGTGCAGTCCCGGAACCATTAAGATTGGACTTTCCTTTTTTGAAGCTGAGGAATCGATTACCGATATTTATGAAGATGACATCCGGATGGATTATTGTATCACTCCAAATAATATTCATAAGTTCGAATAATAAAACCTAAATTCGCGTCCTAAAAATATTTTAAATTATGAAAGTTATTAAAGCTTCAAAATTTGCCGTAACCCTTCTGGTTATTCTGTTTACCATATCATTGTCAAGTTGCAGTTTCAGGACAACCACACACCGCTCTAATTATAAAGCGAAAAAGATTCCTCCAGGACAAGCAAAAAAAATTCATGGAGATAAAAGCGCCAAAAATTATGCACCAGGGCATAATAAAAGATAAAAAAAAAGACCAATTCAGAATCTGAATTGGTCTTTTTTTTTATCTGAGTTTTTAATACTAACTTTTATGAAAAGCTTTTTTGTTGAAAAATATCAATATTCCTACACCTGTGGAAATGGCCATATCGGCGATATTGAAAACGGCATTAAAGAAGGTGAAATCTCTCCCGCCCCAAAGAGGCAACCAATCAGGCAGGTTTCCATGCCAAAACGGAAAATAAAACATATCGACTACTTTACCGTGAAAATAGGTGCCATAGGGCTGTTCTGAAAATAGTGTAGCCAATTGAGAGTGGCTATCGTCAAAAATTACACCATAAAAAACAGAGTCTATTATGTTACCGAAAGCTCCTGCAAGTATTAATGCGATAGCTACAACCAAGTAATTTGAACTGTGTTTCCTTTCTACCGAATCCCACAACCAGTACCCAATTCCACCAACAGCAACAAGTCTAAATAGAGTTAGAAATAATTTACCGTATGTCCCAGGAATTTCAGTACCCCATGCCATTCCTTCATTTTCAATGAACAGAACTTTGAACCATTTGAAAACTTCCACTTCTTCTCCTAATACAAAATTAGTTTTTACATATATTTTCGAAACTTGATCAACGATTAATATTATGAAGATAAGTAGATACGATTTTCGTAATGACATTTTATAAATTTTAAGTGGGGCAAAAGTAGTTAAATTCTAAAAATTAAATTCCAAATCCCAATAATTTTATAACTTATTATTGGAATTTGGAATTTTACTATTGAAATTTTAAATTTCTTATCGTTGCGAGTTTTTAGCCTCTATACTCATGGTCGCATGAGGAACAATTTTCAGTCGCTCTTTGCTAATTAGTTTACCTGTAACTCTACATACACCGTATGTTTTATTCTCTACACGGAATAATGCATTTTTTAAATCACGGATAAACTTCTCCTGACGGATCGCTAATTGTGAGTTCGCTTCTTTAGACATAGATTCACTGCCTTCTTCAAATGCTTTGAATGTAGGTGATGTGTCGTCAGTTCCATTGTTCAAATCATTCATGTAAGCACTCTTAATCAAGTCTAAGTCTAATTGTGCTTTTTGTATTTTATTCAAAATTATCTGTTTGAACTCTGCCAAATCAGCGTCAGAGTATCTTGTTGGTGCCTCTACCATAATCTATTTATTTGTTATTATTATTATTATTGTTTTTATCTCGTCAAATTCTATTTCAGTACCGTCATGGATATTATCTACAAAAACCAATTCTTCTGTTAGTGTTTCTGATTTAATATATTCCACATTCCCTTTTACTGCCTCTTCCAGAGTATCATTTTTTTGCAAATGTACTTTGATTTTATCCGTCACTTCAAATCCCGAATCCTTTCTGATATTTTGAATTCTGTTGACTAACTCCCTTGCAATTCCTTCCTTTTTCAATTCCGGAGAAATGACTATATCAAGTGCTACCGTTATTCCGTTTGAATTAGCAACCAACCATCCTTCAATATCTTGGGACGAAATTTCTACATCTTCTATTGTTAAAGTTATGCTTTTTCCTCCAATAACTAATTCTAATGTCCCATCGCCTTCCAACTGATTGATTTTATCAGGAGAAAAACCCTGTATCTCTTTGGAAATCAATCCCATATCTTTTCCGAAGCGGGGCCCCAAAGTCTTAAAATTAGGCTTAATTTGCTTCACTAAAACCCCAGAGGCATCATCTAAAAATAGGATTTCTTTAACGTTTACCTCTGCTTTTATAAGGTCGGAAACTGCTTCAATTTCAAGCCTCTGTTTCTCGTCAAGTACTGGAATCATTACCTTTTGCAGAGGCTGACGTACCTTAATCATTTCCTTTTTACGGAGTGATAAAACTAATGACGAGATAGTTTGTGCCTTCTGCATTTTACTTTCTAATGATTTATTAACAAAGTTTTCAACGTACTTTGGAAACTCAGACAAATGTACACTGTCAAATTTTTCTGATTGCGTTGTCAGAGTTAAGTCTCTGTAAAGCTTATCCATAAAGAAAGGTGCGATAGGCGCTCCTAATTTGCTTACTGTTAATAGGCAGGTATACAACGTTTGATAGGCTGCAATTTTATCCTGTGCATATTCTCCTTTCCAGAAACGTCTTCTACACAATCTAACGTACCAGTTACTCAAGTTTTCCTGTACGAAATCAGAAATAGCACGAGCAGCTTTTGTCGGTTCATAGTCAGTATAAAAACCATCTACGTCCTTTATCAAGGTATTCAATTCTGAAATGATCCATTGATCGATTTCAGGTCGTTCCTTTAATGGAATTTCATCCTCCTCATACTTAAATCCGTCGATGTTAGCATACAAACTAAAGAACGAGTAGGTATTGTAAAGGGTACCAAAGAATTTTCTACGGACCTCAGCAATTCCTTCAAGGTCAAATTTTAAATTATCCCAAGGATTTGCATTCGATATCATGTACCATCTTGTGGCATCCGGCCCATACTCTGCTAATGTTTCAAAAGGATCTGCTGCATTCCCTAAACGCTTAGACATTTTTTGTCCATTTTTATCCAGAACCAGTCCATTTGAAACTACATTTTTATAGGCTACTTTATCAAAAACTAACGTCGCAATTGCATGTAGCGTATAGAACCATCCACGAGTCTGATCCACACCTTCAGCAATGAAATCTCCCGGAAAATCTTTATTCGCGTCAATTTTATCCTTATTTTCAAAAGGATAGTGCCATTGTGCATACGGCATAGAACCACTGTCAAACCACACATCAATCAAATCCGCTTCACGCTTCATTGGTTTTCCAGAAGCAGATACTAAAGTGATTTCATCAACTACGTTTTTATGCAAGTCAACTAAATCATAATTGTCGTCATCCATATTTCCAATTTCGAATCCTTTAAAAGGGTTTTCTTTTTGAAATCCGGCCTGAATTGACTTTTCTATTTCGTTGTATAATTCTCCTATCGAACCTATTAAAACTTCCTCCTGTTTGTCTTCTGTTCTCCATATTGGCAATGGGATCCCCCAAAACCTAGAACGGGATAGATTCCAATCATTGGCATTTTTAATCCAATTCCCAAAACGGCCTTCTCCTGTCGATTTTGGCTTCCAATTAATCGTTTCGTTTAACTCAAACATTCTGTCTCTGACCTCCGTGATTTTTATAAACCAAGAGTCTAAAGGATAGTATAGGATTGGCTTGTCCGTTCTCCAGCAATGTGGATAACTATGGACATATTTCTCCACCTTAAATGCTTTATTTTCTTCTTTTAAACGAATTGCAATCTCAACATCAACAGAGCGTTCTGGTGCTTCACCAGCATTATAATATTCGTTTTTTACATATTTACCGGCATACTCACCTACGTGCGAGGTAAACTTCCCTTGTAAATCAACTAATGGAACTGGAGTGCCATAGGCATCAAGAACTAACATTGGCGGAATTTCAGGCACTGCCTCTTTCGCTACTTTTGCATCATCTGCACCAAAAGTAGGTGACGTGTGAACGATTCCTGTTCCATCCTCAATTGTAACAAAATCTCCTGAAATTACTCTAAAAGCATTTTCAGCATTTTGATACGGGAGTACTAATGGCATTAATTGTTCGTATTTGATTCCAACTAAATCCGCTCCTTTACATTCAGCAAGTACTTGGTATGGAATTTTCTTGTCTCCTTCTTTGAAATTTTCAAAATCAGTTAGATCTTTACTTTCATAAAATCCTTTCCCGAATTGTTTGCCAACTAAATTCTTAGCCAAAATCAAATTCGTTAAAGAAAAGGTATATTGATTGAACGTTTTTACTAAAACATAATCGATTTTTGGACCGACAGTCAATGCAGTATTAGATGGCAAAGTCCAAGGGGTTGTTGTCCAAGCGAGGAAATAAATCTCATCAAGGTCTAAAACTGATGCTTTATAATGTTGTAGATTTTTTGAACTGATGTAATCATAAAACTTCGAACATAATTGTTCTCTTGATGATTCTAAAACTTTAAATTGGGCTACAACAGTCGTATCCGTTACATCACGGTAACTTCCTGGCTGATTCACTTCGTGAGAACTCAATCCTGTTCCTGCTTTTGGAGAATATGGCTGAATGGTGTAGCCTTTGTACATCAAATCTTTATTATAGATTTGTTTAAGCAACCACCAAACCGTTTCCATATATTTAGGTTTATAAGTCACGTATGGATCTTCCATATCAACCCAGTACCCCATTTTCTCAGTCAGATCATTCCATACATCAGTATAACGCATTACGGTTTTTTTACAAGCCTCGTTATATTCCTCGATGGAAATAGACTTTCCTATATCTTCTTTTGTAATACCTAATTCTTTCTCGGTACCTAATTCCACCGGTAATCCGTGCGTATCCCAACCCGCTTTACGCTTCACTTGGAATCCTTTTTGTGTTTTATATCTGCAAAAAATATCTTTAATAGCACGTGCCATTACATGGTGAATTCCCGGTAATCCATTTGCCGAAGGCGGACCTTCAAAAAATACGAAAGGGGGGTTCCCTTCACGTGTAGCTACACTTTGCTCAAATATGTTTTCTTTCTTCCAAAAATCAAGTACTTCTGATGCTACTGTTGGTAAGTCAAGTCCTTTGTATTCAGTAAATTTTGTGCTCATTTTATCCTTTTCTTTAATCGAAATGCGAAAGTAAGGAATTTTCAATAATTAAACGAAAATTTCACGAATTGACACCGATTTTGTTTATCGACACGATTTAATCACTACAATTTCTTATAAACCCCATCTTTTAGTTACTATTTTTCACTATCATCTAACTCAAAAAATTCATTTACAGATTTCCCAAATAACAATGATAATTTTAAGGCTAATAACGTTGACGGTACAAAACGATTTGTTTCAATTGAGTTTATTGTTTGCCTAGAAACGCCTATTTTCTCTGCCAGTTGCTCTTGCGTAATATTTAAAATGGCCCGTTCAATTTTTAGCTTATTCTTCATTGTACGCTTTTTTTAACGACCTAAAAGTAAGAATCTGCATAGTCAGCAAAAATGCTAAAAGAGGAATATCTTTATTACCTTCCATTCTTGGCGCTGATGAAAAAGCAAACACAAAGGCATAATTAATAAATGGCATCATCAAATTTATGAGTACCGCTTCTATTACAGTATAGTTATAGGATTGCATTCGGGTTTTTGCAATTAATTCATCTTCTATTTTTTCTTTTGAAATTGAAATCACAATTAACCTTAAAACTGCAAAAGTCCAAGCGATTCTGTGAAATAAATCTTGGTGTTCAAGCTCCCCAAATAGATTGAAATAATGAAAACTAAAATGATTGAACTAATAAACAATACTAAGCCAATTATTTTAAATTTATTTGGAAGCTGGTAGCCGTTAATTTTATCGATTTTTTCAATAGCCTCTTCTTGTTCTGATTTTATTTTCACAAGCAAAACAATTAAAGTTTGCTTTTCTTAAAGAACAACAAACTTGATTTAAAAAGAAACATACTTTACTTTTTAAGACGAAAATTGTTTTTCGAAAAAATTTTAACTTTATGAAAAAATCTCTTTTAAAACATCCAACGATTTTGGTTTCTTGAATCCATCGAGATGATGTCGATAATAATTAATCAATATTTTTAATAGCAGCTGTCTTTCGATAACGTGAAAAATCTTTTGATCGGTATCAAAGCGCAAAGTAATTAGTTTTTTAAACAAATTACTCTCATGCTCACTCAAAGAACTAATAGCGTGAAAGGGAGTAAAAACACCCTCAGTCATTTCAAAAAAAGGCATATCCATATCAGAGGTGTCAGGATAAAACCCTAGATATTTTGTAATCTCCAGCATCAAAATCAAATGAAAATTAGCCATTTCATCGTGATTGTCCAGCCAAAGCAAAGCCGCTTCTAGAAAGTCAAAAAGTGATTCGTTTTTTTCCTCTTCACGTATTGAATGATGTAAAACTTCAGAAACAAACATGACAATAGTACTTTTATAAATATTAGTGTGTATGGTCTGGAAAGGAGTGCTGACTTTTATCTCTTTAAAATTCTCTAATGTGCCTTTGTTCTTATGAACGGCCTCTATTTCTAGGATTGTTAAGGGTTGGAAATAAGCTATTTTCTGATTGGATTTTCGTCCTGAAAAGGCATCCCTAACAAAATAGGACTTTAATCCATGAGATTGGGTAAAGCATTTTACTATCAAACTTTTTTCCTGAAATTTTATCGACGAAAGAACTATCGCTTTTGTTTTAACTTGCATGCGTGTTTAAAATTTAACGGATGATCATTACTTTTTTAACTTTAGTTTCCACTCCGTCTTGCGCCGATATAAAAATCATATATACCCCCGAAGCCACCTTATATTTCCCAAAAGCAGTAGTATCCCATTCCATTGTGCCACCTTCTGAAATAGCTTCATATACTAAATTACCAGCAATATCGGTGATTTTTACATTGGCCCTATTGATTAATCCCGCAATTTTTACCGTTCCGTCATATTCAGGTCGAACTGGATTTGGATACACATAAACATTCGTTAAATCTTCACTAGCTTTTGTAGCGATTCCTTTAAACGAAATCATTCCCTTGGCTGTGGCTATAAAAACTTCGCCAGTTACATTGTTTATATCAATGTCATTAATAACGTTACTGGGCAAAGGAGAATTATTTATCGTAAAATGATACTTAGTTTCCTGACCGTTTGGCGACACCAGAAACAATCCGGAATCTGCGGTACCTATCCATTTATTGTTTGCTCCATCCACGGCAATATCTGTGATAAATTGCTCATAAAGTAATTCTTGAGCAAGATTATCATCTAATATAATTATAGGATTAGCCGTAAGCTGACTCCCTGTTTGAAAACTCCCCACATTGGACAATATGCGCAGACCTTTTATTGTACCTATCCACAATTGATTTCTGTTATCTACAGCGAGGGCTCTAACATCTGAAGCCGGTAAATTTCCAGTATCCGTACCTATTGTGATTCTTTTAAAAGTATTACTACTTTCGTTAAAACCTACAACACCGTCTCTATTTGTTGCCATCCATTTTGTACTATTTTTATCAATGACCATTCTACCAAAACTATTATCTTCACTAGAATCTAATATATTATCAGTCGAAAAACGCTGCCACTGCCCATCCGTTTTTACCACTTTTAATCCGTTTTTCACCCTACTGTTCGTCACCCAAAGATTTCCTGATTTATCAAATGCCGCCCCATTTATTCGAACATCAAAATAGTTTGGACCCACAAATGTTAATGACTCTAAGCCGCTGTTGGTTTGACTATATAAAAATGTAGGTTTGTCCGCTTCTATTTTTAATAATCCCGAAAAGAAAGAACTGGCATATACTTCATCCTCTTTATTAGGGTTCACGGTTATTCTACATATTGATTTCGCGCCTAAAACAGAGGTGTACGGGATATTTAACCATCCGTTTTTACTGAATTTACTGATGCCGTAACTATCTAAATCATACGGATTATAAGAAACATCATAGTCTCCGTAGACTGCCCACAAGGAACTTGAGGTAGCCTGAAAGGCAAAAATATTGTTTCGCAAAGGTCCCATGGGTGTTGTGTTTTCAAAAGCAGAAACCATGACAATTGTAGTAGTTAGTAAACCATTTTCTTTTGTACCAATGTAAATTACATCGTTAATACTAGTCGCACAAGTAAAAACAGGACTATAACCCGTAACTTGAACGTTGTTTATTTGACGTACTAAACTTAATTGTTCACCATAGACATAGACACTGGCAGCGGTAGTTACGATTAAATAATTCCCAGTTGCGCGGATGTCGAGAGCAGAATCTGGTAATGTCGAAAACTCGATAAAAGAATTTGTACTGGTGTCGTATTTATTTATATTTCCGGAATCGCTAACTGCAATCAACTCCGCAGCAAAGGCTTCTATGCCAGACCAACTACCAGACGCACTCCTAACCCATTGCTTGTAATCATTTAAATTTTTATTTATAATGGAAGCACTTCGGACGCCGTTATTTGTGGCGGCATAAATAAAACCATTATGAATGGCTGTTTGTCTAACACTTATTTCTGTACCAGCATCCCCGATGAAATAAGTATCGCCAAAAAGCATACTCTTTAAATTAAATTGCACAATACCAAAATCACAGGAAATATAAACAACCCCATCAAATTCCGTGAAATGATTCACTTTTTTCCTATTTGCAGGAAGTTGCTTATTGATAATATCAACTACTTTCAACATGGCGCCATCAGCTTCGTTAATCACGACTATAAGGCCGTTTTCATAACCTACCAGTGTTTTATCAAAAACGGCACTGTAATAAAGGGCGCTGATTGTCTGGCCTGAAAGCCCATCAATAGTATTGGTAGTTTTGATTTGGTTATCGGTCGTGTTTTTAGAAAACAAAGCGTTTTCTGAGGCAGCAAAAATTGTGGTAGATGAGACAGAAACATCCTTAATATCATTGTATGAAAAATAGCCCTGCCACAGCAAGTTATTTTGGGAAAATCCCATTTGTGAGATTAAAAAAATCAGAAAGCTATAAAATATTATTTTCATTAAATAGGGTACTTATGATTCACAAATATAACACAAACCAAAGTATTCGGTTTTTGGTATAACCAAAAAAAATGCCTTCTACTCAATCCCGGAATATCGGAATGGTAGAAGGCATTCAATTTATTTAAAAAAAGATTTATACCACTCCTTGAGCAAGCATAGCGTCAGCCACTTTTACAAAACCAGCAATATTTGCCCCCTTTACGTAGTCAACATATCCATTTGAATCAGAACCGTACTTCACACATGAAGAATGAATATTAAGCATAATTTCTTTTAATTTTTGATCTACCTCTTCAGATGTCCAGCTCAATCTCAATGAGTTTTGAGACATTTCTAATCCTGAAGTTGCAACACCCCCTGCATTTGCTGCTTTTCCTGGAGCAAACAATAATTTTGCTTTCTGGAACACAATAACTGCGTCTGGCATAGTTGGCATGTTAGCCCCTTCAGCCACACAAATACATCCGTTTGCTACTAAAGTTTTAGCTTCCTCTTCGTTCAATTCGTTTTGAGTTGCACAAGGTAATGCAACATCACATTTTACTTCCCATGGGCGTTTTCCCGCGATATATTTAGCGTTTGGATATTTCTCAACATACTCGCTAATTCTTCCTCTTAATTCATTTTTAAGCTCCATTACAAAAGCTAACTTTTCAGCATCAATCCCTTCAGCATCGTAGATGTACCCAGCCGAATCTGACATAGTAACTACTTTACCACCTAATTGAGTTGCTTTTTCAGTAGAATATTGAGCAACATTTCCAGAACCTGAAACAACAACTGTTTTACCTGCGAAACTACTCCCCTTAGTTTCCAACATACTTTGAGCGAAGTATACGTTTCCGTACCCGGTAGCTTCGGGTCTTATTAATGAACCCCCGAAAGAAAGTCCCTTACCCGTTAAAATTCCTGTAAATTCATTTCTCAGTCTTTTATATTGACCAAACATAAATCCAACTTCTCTTCCTCCAACACCGATATCTCCAGCAGGTACATCCGTATTTGAACCAATGTGCCTGGACAATTCAGTCATGAAACTTTGACAAAAACGCATTACTTCATTATCTGATTTACCTTTAGGATCAAAATCAGCACCCCCTTTTCCACCACCCATTGGCAATGTGGTTAAGCTATTTTTAAAAGTTTGCTCGAATGCTAAAAATTTTAAAATACTTAAATTTACAGAAGGATGAAAACGAAGTCCTCCTTTATATGGTCCGATAGCGGAATTCATTTGTATGCGATAACCTCTGTTTACTTGAGTAGCTCCTTTATCGTCAATCCAAGCTACGCGAAAAGTAATGATTCGGTCAGACTCAACCATTCTTTCCAAAAGCATTTTGTTTTGGTATTTTTTATTTTCTTCAATGAAAGGAATTACTGTTTCAGCAACTTCTAAAACTGCCTGTAAGAATTCTGGCTCGTTTGGGTTTCTTTTTGTAACCTCTTCAATAAAAGTAGTTATACTTTGTGACATGATTATTAGATTATTAACGTTTAAGAAAACGTTTTCGTTAGTGGTTGCAAATATACGTTTTCTAAGATTACCTCTTAATACTATTTAACTATATCTTGGCGAATTATCTTTTCAATACTAATTCCATAAAAAATTAGCTTTTGAAGTTGTGAATTACTGAAAAACGTTGTACTTTTCTTATGCAATTCAGCTTTTAATTATTTATTTTAAAATTTATTTTTAATGGATGAATGATGTTTTTTATATATTTGTAAGGACTTGAAATTTTAACAAAAAATGCTCAAACACGTTGCTCCCTTTTTATTTGTTCTATTGGGTTTTTCATTCAATGCAAATGCGCAATTCGGCTTTTCGCATGAAGTAGGCATAATAGCCGGACCTGTGGCTTTTCAATCGGATTACGGACAGCGGTATAACCTAAATACAAATGCAGGGAATACGGGTCTAGGAATCGGGATTATTCATTATATCAATTTTTCCTATGAAGCAGAATGTAACTGTTATACTCCTGACACTTATTTTAATGACCACTTTAAACTACGTAGTGAACTCTCCTATAATAAAACTGATTTAGAACATTTTGGAGAGTGGGTATCCCCTGAGCGTAACAGTCTTGGCGCAAAGCAACTGCGAGCAATGAAAGGAAGCACAGCAGTTACTAATATAGGTGTACAATTAGAATATTTCCCTTTCAGTATACGAGATTTCACTGCGAGAACGGGTAGTTTGGGGCCGTTTATAAGTCTTGGAGGTCAATTCAGTTACTATAACGCCAAAGCCTATTCCACATTAGGCCCTTTAGGTACACCAATAACTACATTCCCAAAATACTTAACCCCAACTGACAATCGCCCTTATGGTTTTTCTACAGAGGGGGGTACAGTTTGGTCAGTTGTTTCCAGTGTAGGAACCCGTTATAAATTAAGCCCATTAAGGGACTTAATGATTGATTTGAGATTTCAATATTTTTTTTCCAATTGGGTAGATGGTTTAAATCCAAATCCTGAGATTTACAAAGAGAATAAAGCCAACGACTGGTTAGTCTGGCTTAATGTTGGTTATATCTACTACCTGCAATAGGCCTGAAAATTTTATAGAAAAGCCCAATTCTAAGATTTAGAATTGGGCTTTTTTATGGATTATTACTCTCAAAGAAAGAGGAAGGTACTAAGCTATTTATGCTAATGCTCTTTTTAAATCGTCTATTAAATCATCTGCATCTTCGATACCTACGCTCAAACGAACTAAATCATCTGTGATTCCAATTTCTTTTCTTTTATCTTCCGGAATCGATGCGTGTGCCATCATTACCGAATAGTTTGCCAGTGACTCTACTCCACCTAAAGATTCTGCGAGAGTAAACAGCTTTATTTTTTCAAGAAAATTAATTGCATCTTCTTTTTTACCGGAGACGAAATTGAAAGAAACCATTCCTCCAAAACCACGCATTTGGTTTTTAGCAATTTCATGAAAGGGATCACTTGGCAGTCCTGGATAATAGACGGTTTTGACTTTTGGATTATTATTCAAAAATTGAGCAATTTTCTCTCCATTTTCGCAATGTCTTTGCATTCTTAAATGCAATGTTTTTATTCCTCTCAGCACTAAAAAGCTATCCATAGGTCCCAATATCGCTCCGGTAGCAAATTGTTGAAAATGCATTTGTTTCCCTAATTCTGCATCTTTCATAATCAAAGCGCCTGCCATAACATCAGAATGTCCTGCAAGGTATTTTGTTGCTGAGTGCATAACGATATCCGCCCCTAAATCCAATGGATTCTGCAAATACGGCGTTGCAAAAGTATTATCAACAGCAAAAAGCACTTTATTGGCCTTAGTGATTTTAGCAATTGCTACAATATCTACCAATTTCATCATCGGATTGGTTGGCGTTTCGACCCAAACTAATTTGGTGTTTTCATTAATTAATGACTTGAACTTTTCCATGTCATTCATATCTACAAAATGGAATACTATACCTGAATCTTTATATATTTTTGTAAACAATCTGTAAGTTCCTCCGTACAAGTCATCCATAGCAATAACTTCATCACCTGCTTTCAATCCTCGCATCAAACAATCTGTTGCCGCCAATCCCGATGAAAAAGCCAATCCTCTTGCTCCATTCTCGATACTTGCTAGTGCATTTTCTAAAGCGGTTCTTGTAGGATTTGCAGTTCTGCTGTATTCATAGTCCCCAATAGGCTGCCCCGGACTTGTTTGTGCGAATGTAGTTGTTTGATATATGGGAGGCATAACAGCCCCTGTACTTGGATCGTGATGTTGCCCGCCGTGTATTGTTTTAGTATTGAATTTCATATGGTTTTATTTTCAGTTTTTCCTTGCTACACAAACTTACCCATTAATTTATTCTTAGGAAGCAACAAGTTGCTACCTTTGTCTTTAATTAACACTTTTTTGAGATGAAAAATTACATCCTTTTTGCCTCTTTATTCTTTCTGTTGGCACGTTGTGAAAAAGAACTAGTTTTTGAAAATCAGTCTTTTGAAAAGAAAACAAGTTTGGCCTGCAAGGACCATTGCCCTCATATCAGTGTGCAAATTCCTATTGCCAAAGACGTCCCAATCGTGGCCGACAGCATCAATAAAAAAATATTCTCTGTTTTGAAAGAGATTGTGTACTTTGGAGAAAAGCCTTATGTCCCGACCGATTACAAGGGGCTAGTCAGCTCATTCATAGATTCGTACGAGAAACTGCAAAAAGATTTTCCAAAAGATTCTTTTGGATGGGAAGCTGAAATTGAAGGTAAAGTAAAATACCTGTCTGAGAACATTATCAATATAGAAATCAAGCACTACACCTACACTGGGGGTGCTCATGGGTATCAAGGGCTACGTTCCTTACTGTTTGACCCCAAAACAGGAAAAACAATTTTACAACATCAATTGTTCAAGGATCGGAATGCCTTTAGAGCTTTCGCCGAAAAGAAATTCAGAAACAAATATAAAATCCCAAAAAACGAATCGATTAACGCAACAGGACTGCTGTTTGAAAATAACACTTTTCATTTGCCGCAAAACATATTTTATACCGATAAAGGATTGCTTTTATTTTACAATCCATACGAAACCGCCTCCTATGCCGACGGGACGAAAGAATTGTTGTTGTCCTATACAGAAGTCAATGAGTATTTATTGATTAAGTAGTTTGCCTTTTAAACCCTAGGTTTAGACACCTATTACAACCTTTGTCAAAGTTTCGAACTTTGAAAAAGGTTGTAATAGGTGTTGTTCGGTTTTATGAATACCCAAATCTTGAAACTCCCACAAAGCCTTTAGCCCCGATAGAAGTGGAAACCCTCGTGCACTCCATCCTTTTTTTTTCTGGCAGAAAAGAGCGACCGGAGGAAGCTCCTTTTATAGCATTGAAAAAAACAGTGGAATGAAGGAGGTTGTATCGAAAAGCGGGATTAGCTCCTAATACTAATCCCCTTAAATAAACTTACGAATACTCATTATAATTCCAATGTGCAACCCTTCGTGAAAGTCGTTGAAAGCCATCGCCTCTGAAGCGCTTTTTAGTACAATCCCTGCAGATGTTGGGTATTCCTGATAATTAGTGAAATTTTTATTTTGTAAATCGGTTTCGGTTTGATTGATTGTTTCCATAAGTAATGTTTGGATTTCATCGACCTCGGCTTGAGTCACAATATGTTCTGGCTTGGTTCCTTTTTTATATTTCTCGACCATTTCGTCTGAAATCATCATAGGCATTCCCGATAATTTGTAAACCAACATCTGCTGAACGACAACGATATGGGCAATATTCCAGATTAAGTTATTATTGTATCCTTCCGGAATTTTATTCAATTGTTCCAAAGTATACCCCGCCAGCATTTGAGATACTATTTTCCTGCTTGTTCTGGTAAGTTCTAATGTTTCTTGCATTTTTCTAATTTTTTTATAAAAATAATCATTTTCCATCTCAAATGAATTTTCTTTGCACAAAGAAAATGAAGTTTATTATGAAATGAGCATTGTCATAAAGTAGTTGCAAAGGCCAATGATGATGCACCAATTACAGATGGTCAGTAAAAACAATAAATACCAACATATGAATAAAATATACTATATCGCTTCCTGCGATACCTGTCGAAAAATTATAAAATCGTTACCAAAGGGCAATGACCTTGTATTTCGTGACATCAAACAAGATCCACTTACAACAGAGGAACTAGAGGAAATGTACCAACTTTCAGGAAGTTATGAAGCGTTGTTCAGCAAAAAAGCCCAGTTGTATAAGTCTATGAATTTAAAGGACAAGTCCTTGACCGAAGAAGACTATAAAAATTACATTTTAGAGCATTATACTTTTTTGAGCCGACCTGTTTTTGTCATTGAAAATGGCGTTTACGTTGGCGGAACCCAACAAAACATGCTTCAAGTAATGAAAGCATTGGCTAATGTCTAAAAGGAATGTTGCGCTGTTTGGTGCTACTATTGTTTCCGTAATTTATGGGGTGACTTTCACCATAGCAAAAGATGTAATGCCAAAGTACATTGATGCTTATGGTTTTATTTTGCTAAGGGTAAGTGGCGCTATGCTTTTGTTTTGGCTGTCCTGGTTGTTTATGCCAAAGGAAAAAATAGCCCTCAACGATTTTCCACGGATTATTGCTGCCGCATTCTTTGGTGTCGCTTTTAACATGCTTACATTTTTTAAGGGATTAAGCCTTACTTCCCCTATTTCGGCATCCGTGATTATGGTTACCACCCCAATGATTGTGTTAATTCTTTCGGCAATTATCATGAAAGAACGCATGCGAAAACGCATGGTTACGGGTATTATTCTAGGGTTAATAGGCACGGGATCTCTTATATTATACGGCCGATCAATCGGCAGCGCCACAAACGCGAGCCTCGGTAATATGCTGGTCTTAATAAATGCCGTGTCTTACGGTTTTTACCTGATAATCGTAAAGAAATTGATGGATAAATACAATGCCTTCACCTTTGTGAAATGGATCTATTTATTCGGATTTTTAATGGTCCTGCCTTTTGGCTGGAGCCAATTTGAAGCAGCTGACTGGGCAGTGGTACCCACATTGGTCTATTGGAAAATAGGATTCGTGGTGGTGATCTCCACCTTTATCACCTATTTGTTGAACCTGCTTACGATGAAAGAATTAAAACCAACAACCGTTGCTGTTTTTATTTATCTCCAACCGGTTTTTGCCACGGTATTCGCCATTGGCTTAGGCAAAGATGAATTAAATCTGGTGAAAACACTATCGGCAATTTTGATATTTGTGGGTGTTTATTTGGTGACACAGAAGAGAAATTAATTTATGCTCCATGCTCACTGTTAATGATGTTAGAAAGAGTTCTATCAAAAACTGCGACTACCGCTAAAAACGGAACACTGAATACTTTTTATTACCTTTGAACTCTTTTAGAAAATTATATGATACAATCAATGACAGGTTTTGGTAAAGCAACTATTCAATTACCAACAAAAAAAATAACAGTAGAAGTAAAATCCTTAAACAGTAAAGGTTTAGATTTGAATGTGAGAATGCCTTCCCTTTACCGCGAAATGGAATTGGGTTTACGTACTCAAATTGCTTCAGCACTAGAAAGAGGAAAAGTAGATTTTTCTATTTTTATCGAAAGCACCGCTGAACAAACTACTACTAAAGTGAATGTGCCAATCGTGAAAGCATACATCAATCAATTAAAAGAAATTGATGCAGATGCAGATCAAACAGAATTGATGAAAATGGCAGTAAGAATGCCTGACGCAATGAAAATTGAGCGCGATGAAATTGATGAAAATGATTGGGCACAAATTAAAGTCGTGATCGAAGAAAGTTTGAATAACATTAAGACTTTTAGAAGAGATGAAGGACTTTCATTAGAAAAAGAATTTCAATTGCGAATAGGAAACATTCGTCAGTACATGACTGAAACTTTAGCATTGGATCCGGAACGCGTTAAGGCTATAAAAGACCGTTTACAAACTGCTATTGATGAGTTGAAAGTAAATGTCGATGAAAATCGTTTTGAACAAGAATTAATATATTATTTAGAGAAACTAGATATAACCGAAGAGAAAGTACGTTTAACAAATCACCTGGATTATTTCTTGGATACCCTAAACGGAACAGAAGCTAACGGGAGAAAACTAGGTTTCATTACCCAAGAAATGGGTCGTGAAATTAATACCATGGGGTCTAAATCCAATCATGCACAAATGCAGAAATTAGTCGTTCAGATGAAAGACGAATTAGAAAAAATTAAGGAACAGGTTTTAAATGTGCTATAATATTCACTTGTAGCGACTAGCTTTATTAGGTCTGTTTTTACAACCTTTTATTAAATTACACCTACAAGGTTTTAAAAACCTAGTAGAAAAGAATAACAACACTACAATGAGCAAAAGAGGAAAATTAATCGTGTTTTCGGCACCTTCGGGATCCGGAAAAACGACGATAGTAAGACATTTATTAAGTAAAGAAGATTTGAATTTAGAATTCTCGATTTCAGCAGCTTCCCGCGAACCAAGAGGTGAAGAAGCAACTGGAAAAGATTATTATTTCATGTCTACTAAAGAATTCAAACAACACATCAAGAATGACGACTTTCTGGAATGGGAAGAAGTATACAGAGACAATTTCTACGGAACTTTAAAAAGCGAAGTAGACCGCATCTGGGCCAAAGGGAAAAATGTGATATTTGATATTGATGTCGTTGGCGGACTCCGTATTAAACATAAATTCCCAGAAGAAACACTCGCTGTTTTCGTAAAACCGCCCAGCGTAGATGAATTGAAAAGAAGACTGAAAGAACGCTCTACTGAAAGTGAAGATAAAATCAATATGCGAATCGCTAAAGCTTCCGTTGAGTTAGCCACTGCCCCGCAGTTTGACACTATCATAAAAAATTATGATCTAGATACCGCCAAAGAAGAAGCGTATCGATTAGTGAAAGATTATGTAACCAAATAGTTATTACACAAAGATTCACAAAGAACAGTAAGGAGAGATCCACAAAAAGTTTGTAAAGTACTTCATGCGTCTTGGCGAAAACTTTGTGAATCTCTGTGAAACAAAATATTTATGAAAATAGGACTATATTTCGGAACTTTCAACCCCATTCACGTTGGGCACCTGATCATTGCCAATCACATGGCTGAAAATTCAGACTTAGACCAGGTTTGGTTAGTTGTTACGCCACATAACCCTTTCAAGAAAAAAAGCACCTTGCTTGATGACTACCATCGTCTGCAAATGGCGCACCTTGCCACCGAAGATTTCCCAAAATTGAAACCCTCCGATATTGAATTCAAATTGTCGCAGCCTAATTATACGGTAAATACTCTGGTTCACCTAGAAGAGAAATTCCCGAATCATGAATTTTCGTTAATTATGGGAGAAGACAACTTAAAATCCTTGTACAAGTGGAAAAATTATGAGGTCATTTTAGAAAACCACGCCATCTATGTCTATCCTCGAATTTCATCTGAAGCTGAAATTCTAGATTTAAAAAATCACCCAAAAGTGCATTTGATTGACGCTCCCATAGTCGAGATTTCATCTACTTTTATTAGAAACAACATTAAGGAGGGAAAAAATATTCAGCCTCTTTTACCGGCTAAGGTGTGGGAATATATTGACCATAATAATTTTTACAAGAAATAATCACTCCAGCACAATCTTTAACTCTGTCTCAATCTCTTGAAAAGCGTTAATAAGATTATCATTTTTACCCGATAACAAGAAGACTTCTGTGCTGGGCATTTGCTTGCTGTCCCACACTATTTGCAGTTTTTTATCCTGAATAAATGGCCTGGCATTACAATTCCAGACTACCGCAACCCCAGTATTTTTTGAAAGCGCTTCCAGCATTTCATATTCAGAAGGGATAATAAAATTGGAAATCATAGAAGGCCTCTTTTTATTAAAAACGTACAGCCAAAATAATTTTACATGCGGAATGCCTGAATCATGATTGTACCATTTTTGCTTGTTTAACCAATGCTCCACTTCCGTGAACTCTTTGACTTTGATTTTGGATTTCACTTCTGCAGCATCAATATTCGATGATCCAACGATAATTTGTTTGATATCTCCCACCTTTTTCTGGACGGTATCAAAAGTGTCATACTTTTTAGTGACAATCGCAAAATTTAGTTTTTTGCTATCGACCAATTCGAAAAGCATTTCGTTTTCATGAAAACTAAAGTCAATATAATCAAATTTCGAAAGCAACGAACAGCCTACACTGCTGAACAGGTGCTGGGAAATTCCTACAGAAATTAATTGGTTCGTATTCACAGCTTTAGCTCGGAAACCATTCTCAACATTTTCTAGTCGGTCCAAAGCTTCAATGATTAAATTATTGAGTAACTTAGCATATTCCGTTGGCTCGACCCCTTTGGATTTTCTGTTAAATAATTTATAACCAACATGCGCCTCCAGCATTGACATCTGCTGACTTACAGCCGGCTGACTAATAAACAGCTCTTTAGCCGCTAATGAAAAGTTTCCGTTTTTATAAACGGATTTAAACGTTCTGTACCATTCTAAATTAACCATGATATAAATATATTTATTACAAACATAATTTAAATTATTTTTACTAATAACATATTCGCCGTAAATTTGTACAAAGAAATTAAAACATGAAAAAAGTAGCATTATTTGCCATTATAGCATTAACCGCAGGCTGTCTAGATACAACTGCACAAAATAAAAGAGATATGAAAAAAGTATTATTCGTTCTAACTAGTCACTCAGAATTAGGGAACACAGGAGAAAAAACAGGGTTTTGGACAGAAGAATTTGCAGCTCCATATTATGAGTTAGCAGATAAGGGAGTGATTATTGACATTGCAACCCCAAAAGGAGGTCAACCTCCTATCGATCCAAAAAGTGAAGATCCATCTGCAGCGACCGAGGACACAAAAAGATTTGACAAAGACACTGAATTACAAGCTAAATTAAAAATCACACACAAATTAGCTGATGTAAAAGAGTCTGATTATGATGCTGTATTTTATCCAGGGGGTCATGGACCGTTATGGGATTTAGCGACGAACAAAAATTCAATTGATTTAATTGCCGCTTTCTATACTAACGAAAAACCGGTAGCATTTGTTTGCCATTCACCTGCAGCGCTTAAAAATGTAAAAGTGAACGGAGAGTTCTTAGTGAAAGGAAAGAAGCTGACTGGCTTTTCTAATGCTGAAGAAGCAGCAGTAGGTTTAACAGATGTTGTTCCATTCTTATTAGAAGATGCTTTACAAGCAAACGGCGCTACCTATTCATCAATAGAAGATTGGCATCCATATGCAGTAGAAGATGGTTTATTGATTACAGGTCAAAACCCAGCTTCTTCTAAATTAGTTGCTGAAAAACTATTGCACCAATTAAACTCAAAAAAATAAGCATGTTAAACTTTGAACTATATAACCCAACCAATCTTGTATTCGGTAAGGGACAAATAGAAAAACTAGGCGAACTTGTACCAAAAGGAGCTAAGATATTATTGGCTTACGGAGGCGGAAGCATCTTTAAAAACGGAATTCACGAACAGGTAATCAATAACCTTCAAGGACACGAAATCGTCGAATTTTCAGGTATTGAAGCTAATCCACATTTTGAAACTTTAATGAAAGCGGTTGCTATTGTTAAAGAACAAAAAATAGATTTTATTCTTGCAGTAGGTGGTGGATCCGTAATTGACGGTGTAAAATTTATTTCTGGAGCCGTTAACTACAAGGGTGACCCAATCGAAATTTTGCAAAAACGTATCTTAATTAAAGAAAATGCAGTGCCTTTTGGAACTGTATTAACTTTACCAGCTACAGGAAGCGAAATGAATTCTGGCGCTGTAGTTACTATTGAAGCTACGAAAGAAAAACTAGCGTTTGGTGGTTCTGCTTTGTTTCCTAAATTCTCTATAACTGATCCAACAGTAATTCAATCTTTACCAAAAAGACAATTGCAAAATGGTGTGGTTGATGCCTACACTCACGTGATGGAACAATACTTAACATATCCTCATGAAGGATATTTACAGGATAGAATTGCAGAAGGAATTCTACAAACCTTAATCGAAGTTGGTCCTAAAGTGGTAGAAAACCCAAAAGATTATGCTTTAGCATCTAACTTTATGTGGAGTTGTACTATGGCGTTAAACGGATTGATCCAAAAAGGCGTACCTAGCGACTGGGCAACACATATGATCGGTCATGAATTGACTGCTATGTACGGAATCGATCATGCGCGTACCTTGGCTGTTATCGCACCAAGCTTATACAAAGTAATGTTTGAAACCAAAAAAGAAAAATTGGCACAATACGGAAAACGTATTTTCAATTTAACCGGAACTGACGATGAAATCGCAAACGAGGCAATCAATAAAACAGTTGAATTTTTCCACACAATGGGAATGGATACTAAATTATCTGATTACACAAAAGACTATGATAAAACCGCTGATTTTATTGTTAATCGTTTTGACGAAAGAGGCTGGAAAGGTTTAGGAGAAAAGCAAAACGTCACATTAGATAAAGTGAAAGCTATCGTTGAAATGAGTTACTAGCTTGAAATGGTGAAAAACCAACTAACAATAAAAAGGCGTTCTTGAATTAAATTCTAGGACGCCTTTTTTGCTAACACCAAAACAAAACTAACTAATTCAAATCTCATAATATGCTAAATAACTTAACTGATAGCAAGTTACAACGTTAAAAAAATATCTATATTGCATGAAATTATAAAATATTTTCTATTTTTATAATTTCATGCTTTTTTTTAATAACAAAGCCTACAGTATGAACACTTATTTTTTGTTTAATCAATCCATTTTTAAGTACTTTTGATTAAATTTAATAAACAGATGAGCGGAAAAATAAAATTTGCAGTTATTGGTGGTGGAAGTTGGGCAACAGCGATAACAAAAATGTTATGCGTAAATCTTTCTGAAGTTTCGTGGTATATGCGAAATGAACCAGCGATTGCACATATAAAAAAGTATAAACACAATCCGAATTATTTGAGTTCCGTTGAATTTGATACAAAAAAGCTAAAAATAACAAGCGATATTAATGAAGCAGTTGCCAGTGCTGATTATATTATCTTCGCCATACCCTCCGCTTTTTTAAATGGAGAATTAGAAAAATTGACTGTTTCTCTGCAAGACAAAGTAATCTTTTCTGCTATCAAAGGAATCGTTCCTGAAACGAGTATGATTGTAGGAGAGCATTTTCACTTTAAATATGACATCCCTTATCATAACATCGGCGTAATTACAGGTCCATGCCACGCTGAAGAAGTAGCCTTAGAGCGTTTATCCTATTTAACCATTGCTTGCGGCGATGCCGAGAAAGCAAAAGTAGTCGCAGCACATCTATCAGGAAATTATATTAAAACGAAGATTACTGATGATATCATAGGAACTGAATATGCGGCGATGCTTAAAAATATTTATGCCATAGCAGCAGGGATAGCGCACGGTTTGGGCTATGGAGATAATTTCCAATCCGTATTGATGAGTAATGGAATTCGGGAGATGAAAAAATTCATCAAGAAGGTCCATAAAATGAAGCGTAACATAAATGATTCGGCCTATTTGGGTGATTTATTGGTAACCGGATACTCTGTTTTTTCAAGAAACAGGATGTTCGGAAACATGATTGGAAAGGGCTATACGGTAAAAAGCGCCATGATGGAAATGAGCATGGTTTCTGAAGGGTACTACGCCACGAAAAGCGCTTACAAACTCAATCAGGGCTACGGCGCAAAAACGCCTATTATAGATGCTGTTTATGAGATTTTATATGAAGGAAAAGATGCCAGAGCCGTTTTCAAGAAATTGACGGATAAACTCGATTAAACAAGATTTCCTATTCTTTTAATTCAGTCCCTAAATAATATGACAATCTCTTTTCCTAAAACAAGCATTGCTTTCGTTAGCAGAACTATCTTTTATTCTGTTTTTTAATGTTTTGCAACGCTTCCGCTCAAGAGATTAGCGGAGAACAATTATTGGAAAAAGCAATCCATTACCACGACCCAAAAGGCAACTGGGATCAATTTAAAGGCAAACTTTCCTTAGGCATGAAAGGACCAAAGGTAATGAGCGGTTAAGTGAAATAAGTATTGATTTGACTCATCAGTATTTTAAACTTAGTACGGTTAAAAATGGCCGAGCAGTCGAATACGTCGTAAGTAATGGTAAATCCATGTTTAGCCTGGATGGTAAAAAGGAGTTTACCGATGAGGAAGTGAAAACTTTTAATCTTACCGAAGCACGAGCTCAATTGATGGAAAACTACTATACTTACTTGTACGGGTTACCCATGAAGCTTAAAGAGTCCGGAACCATTATTAATTCAGCGGTAAAAAGAAAAGATTTTTTGGGTAAGGAATATCTCGTCTTAAAAGTCAAATACGACGAGGGTATCGGCAAAGATTCCTGGTATTTTTATTTTGACCCAAAAACTTATGCTTTAAAGTATACCAGTTTTACCATGATGTAACTAAAAATGATGGCGAACATATCCTTCTAAGTGACGAAGAAAATTTTTCTGGAATCAAAATACCCAAAGTTAGGGCCTAGTACATCAACAAAGACGAAAGTTATTTAGCTACAGACACCTTGAACAAGGTTACCGATTTATAAAAAAATGCACACTATTTTTTAGAAGTGAAAAATAAAAAGCAGCTATCCCTTTTTAAAATAAAGGTGTAGCTGCTTTTTTTTATAATAATTCAGGAAATCTTTATCTCACGATAATTCCGTCAACAAACAAAATAGGCACTTCTTCTATCGCAGCTAAGTTGATGGAATCCGCTTTAAATATAAATTTCTTATCGTGTAATTTATCTCCGATAAAAAAAGTAACCATGAACTCATTGTTCAACACTAAAACGCTTTTTTCTAACATTTCTATTTTTACAACCGAAACTGGAGGTACTTCCACAAAGGCATGGCGCAACAATGATGTTTTTTTCATTTCACCATCGATCGTTCCAAATGCTTTAGAAACAACCATCACACTTTCGATAAGAAAATCACTGTCATTCACTAAATAAGCATACCATACTTTTTCCATAAAGTCGTCACTCCATTCTTGGACTGCAGCTACGAAAACGTTCTCTACTTCAGGGATAATAATATCTGCTTTCATGTTTTTGGTATAAGTGATTGGTCCTTAGTTTTTAGTACTAAGTCTGTAGCGCAAAAAAAATTACGATTGAATAAAGACTAAGGGCTTTTTTAAATTTTAAATAGTGGCTTTAAATTGCTCTAAGAAACGAATGTCATTTTCATAAAACATACGAATATCACCAATTTGATAGTTCAACATGGCGATTCTTTCAATTCCCATTCCGAAGGCGAAACCAGTGTATTCTTCTGGATCGATGTCGCAATTTTTAAGGACATTAGGATCTACCATACCACAACCACCAATTTCTAACCAACCGGTTCCTTTGGTAATTCTATAATCTGTTTCGGTTTTTAAACCCCAATAAATATCAATTTCCGCACTAGGTTCCGTGAACGGAAAATAAGAGGGCCGCAAGCGTATTTTTGATTTACCAAACATCTCTTTAGTAAAATGCAATAAAGTTTGTTTCAAGTCGGCAAAAGAAACATCTTTGTCAATGTACAAGCCTTCTACTTGGTGAAATATACAGTGAGAGCGGGATGAAACGGCCTCGTTACGAAAAACTCTTCCCGGAGAAATCGTTCTAATAGGTGGCTTATTTTCCTCCATGTAACGCACCTGTACAGATGAAGTGTGTGTACGCAACAAAATATCTGGATCAGTCTGGATGAAAAAGGTGTCTTGCATGTCACGTGCCGGATGGTATTCCGGAAGGTTTAATGCTGTAAAATTATGCCAGTCATCTTCGATTTCCGGCCCTTCTGAAACATTGAAACCAATATTAGAAAAAATATCTATAATCTGGTTTTTTACTAATGAAATAGGGTGACGGGAACCAATAGTTACCGGTTCAGACGAACGCGTCAAATCACCGTAAAAACCTTTAGTTTCTTCTTTGCTTTCAAAAACTTCCTGAATGCTTTTTACTTTTTCTTCTGCAGAGGATTTTAACAAATTAATTACCTGTCCAAATTCCTTTTTTTGGTCATTAGGAACATTCTTAAACTCGGCAAAAAGTTCTTTCAAAAGTCCTTTACTACCAAGAAACTTAATTCTAAAGGCCTCTAATTCTGCTTTATCTTGCGTAGAGAATGCTTGCGCTTCCCCAATATATTCTTTTATCTTGTCTATCATTTTCATCCAATAATTGAGAGTGCAAATTTAAGCTTTTTTTATTTACTAAGTATACAGTCGCAGTCGCAGTTTTCAGTAATATTGAGTGAAAACTGTTACTGAATACAGAATATTGTTTAAGATATCAACTCTCTTTCGATAAAATAACTTACGATAGCTTCTTTCATTAACACGGATTGCTCTCCCGCTTTAAGCGTTGGCAACTCCTCTTTGACACTATAATGCGGCCAACCGTCTTCATCAAAAAATTCGAATTCATAGAATCCGTAAGGCTCTAATAATCGGCAAATCGCAATATGCATCAGGTTTAATTTCTCGTCTTTTTTGTATTCACGATGTACTTTCCCGAGTTCCTGGACCCCAATCAAATAAATGATAGCATCTAAATCTAGGTCTTCTCCTTGTGAAAATTGATTGGAAAGTATGTTTACAAGCTGTTCCCAGCGTTCTTTAAGTTGATTGTCTCTTGACATTTATTTAGGAAATAGAATAAAGAATAAAGATAAAAGACTTCATCCTTTGAGTTTTAAAAATTTAATTTTGGCAAAGATAGGAACTACGTTTTTGACTTCGGGATTTTCTATTCTCTATTTTCTTTAATCTTTTAATGATTTTGCTCTTTTGCTTTCTTTTCTCTTTGTTCCTCTCTCTATTTTCTTTATTCTTTTATCTTTGCTCTATTCTCTTTATTCTTTAACTATGAGTTTTTTAGATATTGTTTTAGGTGCATTACTTCTTTACGCTTTATTCAAAGGCATGAAAAATGGGCTTTTTATTGAACTGGCTTCCTTGATTTCACTTATTTTAGGAATCTACATCGCAATAAAATGCTCCTATATGGTAAGAGCAATGCTTGCCAATCACGTTTCCTGGTCACCAAAATATATTGAAATCATCGCTTTTGGCCTCACTTTTGTAGCTGTGGTAGTAGCCGTTCATCTATTGGCAAAAGTACTGACCGGGATTATGGACTTTGCGTTCTTGGGTATATTCAATAAACTGGCTGGAGGTGCTTTTAGTATTCTAAAAACCATTTTGCTTTTAAGCATTGTGATTAATCTTTTTCAGAAAATTAATGTAAACAATATGATTGCGAAAGAAGAGACGCTCAATAATTCAATCTTTTACAATCCCATTCAAGAAGTCTCAAAATACATTTATCCCTCATTAGAAAAGTGGTATAATGATTTCAAAGAAACCAGTAAGTCAGAATAGTGTTCGTTTCTTAAAATATTTGAACACCAAAAAGCGGCAGACTAAACTATAACCTACTTCACTTCCCTGATGGCATCACTTTCAATCCAACCTTCCGTGCCATCCGTTAACTGGACTTTTTTCCAACTGTCCACCTTTTCTTCAACGTAGACTTTCGCCCCTTCATGAAGCATAAAAATAGCGGAACTTGCTTTTTGTGGCTCGCTTCTTACCTCTGCAATTTCGGCAAAAACAATCGCCGGTTTTTCACTATCGTAATGGCTTTTTTCAAAAATGGCCGCTGAAATCACAATCAGAATAACAAAAATAAGTGCAAACATTACAAAAAACGCAATTCTTTTGACAACCGTAGTTTCTGAAAAATAATAGCCTAAAAAAACCAATAAAAACGAAATTGCCGATACAACCGCAATCCACGCCCAGGTATTGTAATGGTGAATTCCGGTGAAATCACGAAGCAGCTTTCCAAATCCTACTTTTGGGATTACTTTTACTTCATCAATAGTTCGTTTTTGGGCAAATTTAAGGTTATTTAAGACCTCCCTATCATTGGGACTAAGCACTAAGGCCTTCTCATAGCTATAAATAGCCGGTGCCACTTTATTCAATTTATAATAACAGTTCCCGAGGTTAAAATACAATTCTGAAGAATGCTGGTTTGTTTTCAATACACTTGCATAAGCATCTATGGCTTGCTCGTATTTCCCCGTTTTGTACAAAGCATTCCCGGTTTCAAAGCCGCTTTGGGCAAAGAAAACTTGAGTTGTAAGTAATAATATATAAAAAATATTCTTCATTTCGAGTAGGGTCAATTACAAATTATTTATTGTCCATTGTTATATCTGCTTTTCCAAATCAGAAATTATCGATACTGCTTTATCATAATCTTTTTGGATGGTAGCACTGGATGAAGGAGCGTATCTAGCAATTTCACAATTCTCAGTCAGCGCGATAAAATCATCCACTGCCGCAGGATTTGCATTCCTAGTCAACAAGAGTACTTTGATATTATCTTTACTCATTTCTGAAGTTTCAATATGTAATTTAGCTTTCAAAAAGTTGTGCATTGCTTTCTCAAGGGCTACATAAAACGGTTCTTTATTATTAATTTGTTTTTTGGCTTGCGATAAATATTTCTTTGCCAGCTTGTTGTTTCTTCTTATCCTATTCCCTACTACATCTCCGTCAATGGCTTCTTTTTTCTTCTTAAGCAATACAATTACCGGCAGCATCAAAAAAGGAAGAAACAATAATCCATAGAACAACATAGAACCAAGAAAATCATCTTCAGCAACCGCCACCAGATTTGTTTTCAACTTGATAAACTTGAATTGCTCTGTATCTAAAATTTTATTTTTACCGTTTTCTGAATTCGAAGCAGTTGCATTATTAGCTGTGGGGCCGTCTAAAACAGTCACCATAACCTCTGGAGCATTTATGGTTTTGTATTTCCCCGACCTAGGGTCAAAATAAGAAAATTCCATTGCTTTTACAGGGTAATTTCCTTTGTACTGTGGTATAATAGTGTAACTGTCAGAAATTTTCCCTGACGTTCCCGACAATGAGGTATTCACATTTTCACTATGAACTGCATCATACATTTCTAATGCATTTGGGACAACTGGCTTAGGTAAACTGAATAACTTCATGTTCCCTTTTCCCGTAACGCTTACAATCAAATCAAGACTCTCCCCGTTTTTAAGACTCGTTTTTGTGGGTGTCACTTTGAAATCAAAATTCCCTACAGCACCTGAAAAATCAAGTGGCTTTCCTGCTTCAGGAAGTGCTCTTACATTAATCGTTTTAGAACCTGCAGATACTCTTTTACTATCCTCAGCAATGACAACACGACCATAAACATCTCTTCGATTCGTAGGCAACTGCACATCGATATCTAATGATAGCGGCTCGATGGTTAATTTACCTGATTTTTGCGGATATAAAACTGCTTTTTTAAGAACTATATAACGATAATTCTCCCCTTTAAACATTCCTTCTTCGGCAGTCAATTGTTTAATCTCAATGTTTTGACTCCAAAAATCATTATATTTGGGTTTGTTGAGTTCTCTAAAATTGCTTATCCCAATATTATTACTGAAATACAATTTATAAACCACCGTTATGGGCTCATTTACATAAGGATTTATCTTAGAAATATCAGCAATTAAATACAAATTATCATCTACTGAAATGCTGCTATCATTAGGGTCTCTAGGTTGCTCAACGGCAGCGGTGACATTTATTTTTACCGGATCGGTTTTATATACCTGTCCATTGTATTCAATAGTAGCCTGCTTGATCGTAAGATTTCCTTTTTGATTGGGTACAAGATAATAAGAGTATACCTTTTCAAAACTACTTCTTCCGTTAACCCATGACTGACTCACTTGTTGACTGGGTCCTGCAATAATCCTGAATCCCTCAAAAGAAGGTTGGTTAAAGTTATCGCCATCAATGTTCATAGCAAAATCAACCCGCAGTCTTTCGTTCAATCCGAGCGTGGTTTTACTCACTTTAGCGTCAAATTGTACTTGAGCTAAAAGTCCTTGAAAACTAAACAGTATTAAAATTAAATATCTCTTCATCTTTTATTCAATCCTTATCTTTACTTTCGGATTTATTTTATCCTCTTTTTTACAACTGTACCTTAAGTACTCCAACAAACAAACCTGAATTACCAATCTTTTTCGGTTTGTGTTGGTTTTCCTTTTACTTTTTGGGCATTCACTTTATCTTGAATTTTCTTTTCCTCATTGTTAACTGCATCCAAAAGATTTTCTAATCGTTGCTTAGAAATCCCGCCCGGTTTTGGTTTTTGCTGATCTTCGGGTTTATCATCCTTGTTCTTCCCGTCTTTTTTATCCTTGTCCTTGTCATCGCCCTTGTCGTCCTTCTTATCCTTATCTTTCTTGTCCTGATCTTTTTTGTCTTTGTCTTTGTCTTTGTCTTTTTTATCCTTATCCTTTTTGTCGTCCTTAGGCGGATTTTCTTTCAACATCTTTTTTGCCAATGCGTAATTGTATCTTGTTTCCTCATCCGAAGGTTTGTTGCGCAGGGCGTCTTTATAGGCTTCGACGGCTTGCGTATAATTTTTTTCTTTCATAAACACATTCCCTAAATTATGATAGGCTTTGTGTTTTTGAGCTCTTGACTTAGTGTTTTTAATTGCTTTTGCATAAGCAAATTTAGCTTCAGACGCTTGGTTCTGTTTGTAAATGGCGTTTCCTAAATTGTAAGGCGCAACAGTTCTGTTCGGGAATTTTGAATTTGAAATCCTATAGTTGGCTTCTGCATCAGCAAATTTATTGTCTGCATATTCCTCATTTGCCTTAGGTAAACTTTTATCTTTCTCTTGCGCAGATACACCTCCCAGCCCTAAAAGGAGAAGTGAGAAAGCAGTAAATATGTATTTTTTAAAATTCTTCATTTTTATTAAATTATGCTACTCCTTACAGGTTCAACCCTGAAGGAACAGACATTTATTTTTCTTCGTTAAATAAATTCAACTTCCTTACCCAGTTCGTTTTCTTTTCAAACAAAAACAGATCCAAAAACAACAAAACAAATGCGAATCCAAGAAACCATTGAAACTGCGATTGAAAATCAGCCATTTGCGTAGACTCAAATTCAGTTTTTTGAATATTGTCTAACGAGCCCTTAATGTATGCTAGCACTTCCTTCGTGTTATTCCCATTGATATAGCCTCCTTTGGTCGCTTTAGCAATTGTCTCCAGACTGGCACGGTTTAATTTTGTTACAACAACCTCATCATTATTGTCTCTTTGATAACTTGCTACGACGCCGTTTTTCTTTAAAGGAATAGTCCCTCCTTTTTCGGTTCCTATACCTATCGTAATGATTCTCATTCCCTGCTTATTCGCTTCTTCTGCCGCTGCTTGGGCACCTTCAGAATGGTCTTCTCCGTCAGAAATCAGAATCAGCAACTTACTCGTTTTGCTCTTGTCGTCAAAATAGGTTGAAGACAGTTTTATAGCTTCATCTAACGATGTTCCTTGAGAAGACACCATTTCGGTGTTCATACTTTGCAAAAACATTTTTGCCACACTGTAATCAGTGGTAATGGGCAGCACCGGAAAAGCACTACCTGCATACGCCACAATCCCTATTCTGTCATTTCCTAATTCATTAATTATTTGCGAAACAATCTGCTTGCTTTTTTCTAATCGGCTTGGAGCAACATCTTCGGCAAGCATACTTTTGGAGACATCCATCGCAAAAACGATATCAATCCCTTCTCGTTTTACCGTCTCCATTTTAGTTCCAATTTTTGGATTTACCAATCCAAAAATCAATCCTGTCAAAGCTAAAATAATCGCAACCAATTTAAAAATAGGTTTAAAAACAGAACGTTCCGGACTAAGTTTCTTTACCAATTCTAAATCCCCAAATTCGCGTTGCTTTTTTCTTTTCCAATAGAAATTGAAAAGAAATAATACCACCACTACCGGCAATATAAAAAGTAAGTATAAATATTTTATTTCGTCTAATTCCATTTTTAGTATTCAGTTTGCAGTTCCCAAAAAGTGGTAATCATTCACTTTTCTCTTCTAAGCAAATTAGTAATAGTTACTCTTCAATTAAATTCCAGTTTTCACATCCAGTCATTCTATCCTTCGGAGGGGGCTGGGGGGAAAGTCCTATATAAAACTTCTGTAAACCGTGTTCCTCAACCCAATTTCGGCTAATATTAAAAAACCGGCAAGCCAAACAAAAGGCCTGTATTTCTCATCATAGTCATAGAATTTTAACTCCTCAATTTCGGTTGTTTCTAATTTATTGATTTCGCCGTAAATCTCAGCTAGTTTACTGTTACTTGTTGCTCTAAAATAGCGCCCTTCCGTTTTATTGGCGATACTTTTCATTAGTTTTTCATCAATTTCAACTTTCATCATTTGGAATAAAAACTGACCGTTTGGACCCACCGCGTATGGAAACTCTGCCATTCCATTTGTTCCAATACCTATGGTATATACTTTTATACCATATTGTTTTGCGATATCTGCCGCCGTTTCCGGTTCAATAAAACCTGCATTATTCACCCCGTCTGTTAGCAGGATAATCACTTTACTCTTAGCTTTACTATCTTTCAAGCGGTTTACCGCTGTTGCCAATCCCATCCCTATTCCGGTCCCGTCCTGTAAAACATTATCGTATTTTATACTTTTGATGGCCTCCAGAACAACAGCTTTATCACTGGTGACCGGTGTTTTTGTATAGGCTTCAGAAGCATAAACAACAAGTCCTATTCTGTCATTGGGTCTTTCATCAGCAAAGTCAGCCGCCACTCTTTTCAACGCTTCCATCCTGTTAGGTTTCAAATCTTTGGCAAGCATACTCCCTGATACATCGACTGCCATAACGATATCTATCCCTTTTGTTGTTTTTGTTTTATTGCTTATGTCAACCGTTCTGGGTCTAGCCATAGCCACAATCAAAGAACTCAATGCAACTAATCTTAATACGCTCAAATAAGGCTTCAGCTTTGCCAATAAAGATTCCGAATATTTAAACCCCTTAATTGAACTTATTTTTAAAGTTGCTGATTGATGGTTTCTTTTCAAAACCAGCCAAACTATAGCAATTGGAATCAAAAGAAACAACCAGAAAAACTCAGGATTTAAAAATGTGATATTTCCCATTACTTACTTACTTACTTACTTGTATTAATTCGACAGAGCTCAAAACTCGATCTGATATTTCATTCGCATACGAATCCCCTTCTTCATGGAAAATCATGATTTGTTGTAATCCGCCTTCTTGACTAAATAACACCACTTCATAATACAGCTTTTCACTGCTTTTAGAATCGATATTGAATCTCGAAAAAGTCCCGTATGATTTTAAACCACTTACCCCTTCTTTAGTATCAAAATCCTCTTGTTTCACAATCATATTTTGCGCCCCTTGCGATTCCAATGTCTGCAAGGTAACTTCCATTGATTTCTTCAAATCAATTTCCGCTTCTTGCTTGTATTTAATGGTCGAAACCATCAAGTAAAAGTTATCCATAAAACTACCATAGGCAAAAGATTGCATTTCTTTAACCAGTTGCAATCCATTTTTGGGAAGCGATTTCGTTAAATCAATTCTTTTAAGCACTTTCGGAGTTTCAATGGCAACCCCAGGGTTTCCATAGGTACTTATTATCCATTCTCCCTCGAGTAATTCTTTTGTTGGATGCCCAATTATAGTATCTTTTACATAGTCAAATCCTTTGGTCGCAATAAAATAAGTAGTCGTTGCTAACAATAAGAAAAGAACGGAAGCTACTGCAATAAGAATGCGCTTACTTCTCTTTTTCTTTAATTGAATTTGGATCTGTTTTTGTTTTTGTACTTCATTCAGTAAAGCATCCTCTTCGATTTCGATTTCTACAGGAATAGAACTGTCCAATGTGAGAATTGCTTTTTGTAGTTTATTTCGATCCTCTGTAATTTCGTAATCTAAGGGTTTAGATTTGGCAAATTTTACTAAATCGGCTTGTTTTAAAACGCGCTCCAGGTTCTCTATGGTCTCCTGTGAAACCGTCATTTTCTTTCTCACGGAGGCCGCTCTAAGACCAAGAATTAACTCGGAAGTAGTACTTTCCATAGCTGGAATATCTATTGCCTCTTCAATGTAATTACGGGCAATATCCGTCAATTCGCTATAGTAGGCCTTCACTTCTCCTTTTTGCCAAAGCTCTTTTTGTTCTAAGGTATTTAGTAAGCTGGTCGCTTTTTCTATCGGTGTTTTGTACACCTCTTCTTCAATCTTTTTCTTTTGTTGTCTTTTAACAAACCAATACACTAATGCTCCAATTCCAAGAATAAGCGCTACTATCAAAAGGTATTTCCACCAGTCACCTATAGAATCCTTTACCGGAACGATGTCTTTAATATCATACATCTTTTGTTTTAAAGTATCCACTTCAACATTGGCAACTTCAACCGAAATTGAATCTGTCAAATACGTTTTGCTGTTGATGAAAATCTTTATACTCGGAATCGTATATTTTCCGGAATCAAACTGTGTTAATCCGTATTTCTTGATTAATTCATAACGATCATTATTTTTGACCGTGTCTATGGGATAAGACCGAATTACTTCTAGAGCCCCGATGTTTTTGAGATTTGGAAAATCAACTTTAGACAAAGTGTCCACCGACGTTTTCACCGTCAATTTAAACTCTGCGCCAATTTTGTTCTTAGTCGTATCTATGCTAGTCATCACTCGCTTTTGCTGGGCAAAAATAGAAGTGGAAAAAAGCAAAATTAGTAGGTATATGTTTTTCTTCATTTTTTATGTTTTCCCCTATAATCTCCTCCACTTTCCGGAGGCGGGAGAGGGGCTTCTATCTCGATTTAAAATAGCTTAATAATTTGGTCACATAACTTTCGTCAACCCTGGTGTTTACCACCCCGGAACCTGACTTACTGAATGTTTCCTTGAAATAATTTAATTTTTCATTATAGTGTTTCTCGTAATTGAATCGAACTGTTTTTGAACCGGTATCAATTAATTGCGTTTCCCCTGTTTCAGCATCGAGCATCGACACCATACCCATATCCGGCATTTTTTGTTCCCGAATGTCATACACTCGAATTCCTGTGATGTCATGTTTTTTGGCTGCGATCTTCAACGTATGCTCATAATCCTCCGCCATGAAATCAGAGATAACAAATACAATCGCTTTCTTTTTCTGGGTGCTAGATAAAAATTTTAAAGCTTGAGCAATATCGGTTTTAAGGCTTTTAGGTTCAAACTCTATCAATTCACGAATGATCCGCAAAACGTGTGACCGTCCTTTCTTTGGTGGAATGTATAACTCAATTTGGTCTGAAAATAAAATCAACCCTATTTTGTCATTATTCTGTGTTGCCGAAAAAGCCATAGTAGCGGCAATCTCCGTAACAATATCTTTTTTGAATTGGTTTTTAGAACCAAAACTTTCCGATCCTGAGATATCTACCATTAGCATCATGGTCAATTCGCGCTCTTCTTCGAAGACCTTTACGTGGGCTTCATTGTAACGTGCTGTAACATTCCAATCAATAGCACGAATATCATCCCCATATTGGTATTGTCGTACTTCACTGAAAGTCATCCCCCGTCCCTTGAATGAAGTGTGGTATTCCCCTGAAAAGATATGATCACTCAATCTTCGGGTTTTAATCTCTATTTTTCGTACTTTTTTTAAAAGCTCTTTTGTATCCATCTTCTTTAGTTATCAGTCCCAGTAATCAGTCCCAGTGACCAGTATTGTAAAAACTGAAACTGCGACTCTATACTGCAAACTAAATTTAAGGCACCTCTACTTCATTTATGATTTTATTGATAATATCAACAGAAGTAATGTTTTCCGCTTCTGCTTCATACGTTATACCAATTCTGTGGCGCAATACATCGTGAACAACGGCGCGAACATCTTCTGGAATTACATAACCACGACGTTTTATAAAAGCATAACATTTGGCAGCATTGGCTAAATTGATACTTCCCCGCGGAGAAGCTCCAAAACTGATTAAGGGTTTCAAGTCGGCCAGTTTATATTTTTCTGGGTAACGGGTTGCAAAAATAATATCAAGTATGTATTTCTCGATTTTTTCGTCCATGTACACTTCGCGAACCGCTTCCTGTGCGCGTAGAATTTGTTCTACCGAAACGACTTGATTTACTTTCTCGTAGCTTCCTTTTAAGTTTTGACGAACGACCATGCGCTCTTCATCCATTTTAGGGTAGTCAATAACCGTTTTCAACATAAAACGATCGACCTGTGCTTCCGGGAGCTGGTAGGTTCCTTCTTGTTCAATTGGGTTTTGAGTTGCCAATACCAAGAAAGGTCTGTCCAGTTTAAAAGTAGTATCACCAATAGTTACTTGTTTTTCCTGCATCGCTTCTAATAACGCAGACTGCACTTTAGCTGGCGCACGGTTAATCTCATCTGCTAAAACGAAATTGGCAAAAATAGGCCCTTTTTTTATGGAGAATTCATTTTGTTTAATGTTGTAAATCATTGTTCCCACAACATCTGCCGGCAATAAATCCGGTGTAAACTGTATTCTACTGAACGATCCGTGTACCGCCTGGGCAAGTGTGTTTATGGCTAATGTTTTTGCTAATCCCGGAACACCTTCCAGTAAAATATGTCCTTGTCCAAGAAGTCCAATCAACAATCTTTCAATCATGTGCTTTTGACCCACAATCACTTTATTCATTTCCATTGTCAAGAGATCGATAAATGCGCTCTCTCTTTCTATTTTTTCATTGATTGCTCTAATGTCTAAAGTCGATGTATTTTCTTCCATATCGTTTTATTTAAAACCTTGATTTTAATGCCTTATATTTGAGAGTGCAAATTGAATTATTTTTTAGAGGTAAGATGTTAAAAAATGGTTAAAACTTCGAATAAAGCGCTAATTTTAAGGATGAATTATGATACAATTTTTATATTTTTAAGAACTTTGAAAAATATACTTTGAATTAAGAAAAATACGAGTTTCAGTAAAAAATAAAAACCATGAACAAAACGACATTATCGCCTATTATTGCAGGCACTATGAATTGGGGAGTTTGGGATAAAAACCTAACTTTAAAAGAAATGCTAAACATGATTCATATCTGTTTAGAAAACAAAATCACCACCTTTGACCATGCCGATATTTATGGTTCTTACACCACTGAAGCTGATTTCGGAAAAGCATTTGCTTCCAGCAAAATAGCCCGAGAAAAAATGCAACTGATATCCAAATGTGGGATCCAAATGCTGGCTGAAAACCGAGATAACAAAATCAAACATTACGACTACTCTAAGTCACACATTATCTGGTCAGTTGAACAATCGTTAAAGAATTTAAAGACTGATTATTTAGATGTATTTTTGTTGCACAGACCGAGTCCGTTGATGCAGTCGGATGAAATTGCCGAAGCGGTGGAAAAACTAAAATCAGAGGGAAAAATACTTGACTTTGGACTCTCTAATTTTACTAGTTCCCAAACCGAATTGATTCGTCAAAAAACAGAAATCAGCTACAATCAGGTACAATTTTCGGCTACGAATTTTGAACCTATGGTTGATGGAAGTTTTGATTATATGCAACTGAATAATATTCGCCCAATGTCTTGGAACCCTTTAGGATTTGTTTTCAGAAAAGATATTCCTCAAACCCATCGATTGAAGAAAATATTGGCAACATTAGTTTCAAAATACCATCTAGGTGCCGATACGATTTTACTCGCTTGGGTTTTACAACATCCGGCCAAAGTGCTTCCTATTGCAGGTACGGTAAATATCGCCAGGATACAGTCGTTGATGAAAGCAGTCGAACTAGACCTTGAAAAAGAAGATTGGTTTGCCATCTGGGCAGAAAGCATGGGCGAAGATGTACCTTAAATTGAGTGCAATTGCAATTCTAAAAAAGTAACAATGAAATCCAATAGTAATGATTTCGACAGAAACAATAAACCATGACTAAAACAGCCCTAATAACCGGTGCGACTAGCGGAATCGGTAAAGCAACCGCCGAAATCTTAGCGAAAAATAACTACAAAATTATCCTTTGCGGAAGACGCGAAGACCGAATGGCCGAACTTTCAAAAGAACTTTCAAAACTGACCGCGGTACATACTTTACTTTTTGATGTACGCGATAAAAAAGCCGTTTCAGAAAGCATCGCTTCTTTACCTGAAGCGTTTTCTACAATCGATATTCTTATTAACAATGCGGGCAATGCGCATGGCTTGGATCCCATTCAAACTGGTGATTTAGACGATTGGGATGCTATGATCGATATTAACGTAAAAGGATTGTTGTATGTTTCGAAAGCCATAATCCCCCAAATGATTGAAAGAAAATCAGGCCATATTATCAATATCGGTTCCACTGCCGCAAAAGAAGTATATCCAAACGGTAATGTATATTGTGCTACAAAACATGCAGTTGATGCTCTAAATCAAGGCATGCGAATGGATTTAAATCCGTTCGGAATAAGAGTGGGTGCAATCCATCCTGGAATGGTACAAACTGAGTTTAGTGAAGTGCGTTTTAAAGGAGATACGGATAGAGCGGAAAAAGTGTACCAAGGGTTCACACCCTTGCAACCAGAAGATATTGCCGATATTATTCACTTTGTAGTATCGAGACCGTATCATGTCAATATTGCCGATTTAGTCGTAATGAGTACTGCACAAGCTTCTTCTACGATTATAAAAAAAGATTAAAGCAACGCATTATAGAGTAATTAGTTTTTTTAAACACATAGCAACAAAGCTTATATTGTAGTTTTTGTAGGAGTTTCACTTTTTTTTGAAGTAGAACATAGCTTTGTAAATAGATACCAAAGGCCGGACAAACTATAGAGTCCTTCTTTTTGCTCTGTTTCTATGTGTTTTAATTTTTAAATGTTTTCAGCCTACGGGTCAATAAGTAATAACCGTAACCTAAATGATCAACAAGCGCCTTTTAATTAAAAATCTGCTCGCTCAAAATGATGAGAGTAGCTTTTATGACAAAAAGCGCCAGTTAAACTTGCACACTCGTGAAGGAAAAGCAAAGTTTTTAAAACACATTTGCGCCTTATCAAATTCCAACCCTGCCAATAATTCCTATATTGTAGTAGGCGTCGAAGATCAAGACAATGAAATAGTGGGAGTGGATTTTTTTGATGACAGCCACATTCAGAACTTAGTGAATGCCTATTTAGAAAACCCACCCAAAATTCAATATGAAAATGTCCCTTTCCCAAACTTACCAAAAGACAAAGTAATTGGATTAGTAACCGTAAAACCAAAAAACAACACCTCCTACTTTAAAAAAGGAATTCATACTATTCCAATCAATAGTGTATTTATTAGACACGGCAGTAACACGATGCCGACAGAAGAGAAAATTAAAAAGAATTTTCAAAACTCGGAAACCGTAATCGGGATTGAGAATAATGCCAGAAACAACATCAAATACACCCTAGATGGCGTATTTGATTTCATGAATTTTCGCCACAAAGACATGGCACCGGAGTACAAAGTATTCAAAGAATTATTTGTTATTTGCTGGGCAGGAACTCCAAAAAAAGTACGAGACAAAACGTTTTTGTCACGTGTCGACATTGAACTGATCAATGAGCAAATTAAATTGTTTTATTCCGATCAAGATGTGGTTACCATTACTTACGATGAGGATACTTTTACTATTATTGAATATCTCTCTTTGGGCCTGAACGATAAAACGAGTTATTATCCCTTGGAGAAACAAACCATCTGTTTTTATGAAAATGGGTATTACAAAATAGAAAACGAGATGCTTTTCCAACCACCAGAATTCAGCCAAAAAATGCTATATCACATTTACAATTCGAATCTTGCTTTGCTGGCAAAACTAAAAAAAGGACTGACATTAACTGTGAGTGAACACAAGGACCTTGAAAATGTACCCTCGACATTCATGATCTGTTACCTCAACGGATTTGATGATGCCAAAGGAAAACTGGTGGAAGCCAAGCCCCTCTTAAAGCCTTTTCCCCAAATTTATTTATCTTTTAAAGAAGCGATGCGGATTTTGAGAAAGATGAAGTACGACGTACACTAAAAAATTTAAGTCCGCATAAGTCAACCAACGAATCATACCTTGGCTTAAAAACTTGCGCTCAGAATTGCTGAGTGCTCTCGAAGCCCGTCTGAATTTGAAAAAAAAATACCAAAAAACATAGGAAAACATTAACACTAGCGATGTTCCTTTAAAAAGAAGTTCCTTCTACTGCTGTGTGTTAAAAATGACAAGCGGCAACAAAAAGGTCATTGATGAAGCTGGTAATAATTCGAATAATTAAAAGCGATAAGACGATAAGTGTATTCATTGCTTGAAGATTTGTTTTTGTAAAATTAACGAAAAAAAACAGAGTAAACAATCACTAAAAGTAGTGATATTTCTGTAATACAAAATCAACCTTTTTATTTCAAAACCAACACTTTAAAAAACAAATCGACAACATATTCCGCTCGTCCCTTCAATCCAACTACCCTCAAATTTGAGGCACCCTTTTTCTACAAAATAATCTTCTCCACTTATTGCTTTTTATACGATTATCCCATGAGACCGACCGATAGGGTTGCACCGGTTGTGAACTATTAGACTTAAATAAAACATTACAAACACAATCAAAGCTCTTTTATTTCTCATACTATTTGCCGTTCTAATTAATTTTAAGGTAAAAAATTAATTAAAAATTATCACTTCCCAACTCTTTTACTTATTTTTATGGATTAGAAAAACAACACTGTTGCTGTTTTTTTGTAATCGCGATTGACAATACACAAAATGAGAACATTAGTTATAGGTGACATACACGGAGGCTTACGTGCACTACACCAAATCATGGAAAGAGCCAAAGTTACTGCAGAAGACACTCTGATTTTTTTAGGGGATTACGTTGATGGCTGGAGTCAATCTCCACAGGTCCTTGATTATTTAATTGAATTGAATACTACAAACAGCTGCGTCTTTATCCGAGGCAATCATGATGAATTATTATTGCACTGGTTAAAAGACAGCAAAGACAATCTTATGTGGTACAAGCATGGTGGCGAAGCAACTGTACTTGCTTATGAAAAAGTAGATGCCGTTACAAAACAATTGCATGTTGACTTTTTACTTTCGTTAAAAGACTACTATTTAGATAAAAAAAGTCGGCTTTTTGTTCATGCCGGATTCACGAACATGAATGGGGTTGCTTATGAATTCTTTCCAAAATTATTTTACTGGGACAGAACCTTGTGGGAAACTGCTCTGTCATTAGACCGAAGTATCAAACCCAACGATTTACTCTATCCGAAACGATTGACTCTGTATGACGAAATCTATATAGGCCACACCCCTGTGACCCGAATTGGTAAAACCGAACCCGTCCAGATGGCTTGTGTCTGGAATATAGATACAGGAGCCGCTTTTAAAGGACCTTTGACCATACTGGATGTGGACACAAAAGAATTCTGGCAAAGCGAGCCCTTGAGCACTTTGTATTTTGACGAAAAGGGAAGGAATTAAAATTTAATACGTTAATTTTTTCCGAATAGTTTTAAAATATCTATAAATATGAAAAAGTAATCACATTGTTATTACTGTCGTCCGTTTGGCTTACAAGCGCGCACGCCTTCAAGGGAAATAGAGATGTTAAAGGTCAAGTAGGTTTAAATACCCAAGACGTAGGAACAGGTATCTTTTTATCTTCTGATTTCGGTATTGGTAAAACATGTCCTTGGGACTGACCGCTAACTATTTATTGTCGGTTAACGAGGACGAGTTTGGAAACATTCCGGATTTTGCACAACGGGTAGATTTGAAAGCACGATTTAATGCTAATATAGGGAATGTATTGAAAATGGAACCAAACATGGATATTTATCCGGGCTTGGATTTAGGTCTGCATAACTTTGGCGCACATCTTGGTTTCCGTTATTTCTTTACCGATGGTTTTGGATTATTTGGTGAAGCTGGCGTACCGATAGCTAAATACGACAAAAACACAAGTGGATTTGACCGTTTAAACAATCAGTTTGTTCTAAATATTGGAGCATCATTTAATTTGTAGCACAAACGAATTACTACATTTTTACAATAAAAAAGGCAATTTGAAAATTTCAAATTGCCTTTTTTAGTTTATGTCTTCTATGTACTACAAGTCAAATTTAATTCCTTGTGCCAAAGGCAAGGAAGTTCCGTAATTAATCGTGTTGGTTTGACGACGCATATACACTTTCCATGCATCTGAACCCGACTCACGTCCTCCACCAGTTTCTTTTTCACCACCAAAAGCACCACCGATTTCAGCACCGGAAGTTCCGATGTTTACATTGGCAATACCACAATCAGACCCTGCAACAGATAAGAAATGTTCTGCTTCTCTTAAATTGTTAGTCATAATCGCAGATGATAATCCTTGAGCCACTCCGTTTTGAAGTTCAAGCGCATTTTCTACTGTTCCCGAATATTTCAATAAATACAATACTGGAGCAAAAGTTTCGTGTTGTACGATTTCAAATGAATTTTCCGCCTCTGCAATTGCAGGTTTCACGTAACATCCACTTTCGTACCCTTCTCCTGAAAGAACACCACCTTCAACAAGGATTTTTCCACCTTCTTCCACTACTCTAGTCAACGCACTATTGTACATTGCGACTGCATCCGTATCGATTAGCGGTCCAACGTGATTGTTTTCGTCTAATGGATTTCCGATGCTTAACTGCTTGTAAGCTGCAACAACAGCATCTTTAACTTTATCGTAAATGCTTTCATGAATAATTAAACGACGTGTTGAAGTACATCTTTGTCCTGCAGTTCCCACAGCTCCAAAAACAGCACCAATAACGGTCATTTTAATATCAGCATCCGGTGTAACGATGATTGCATTGTTTCCACCTAATTCCAATAATGATCTTCCCAAACGACCGGCTACAGTTTGAGCAACGATTTTACCCATACGAATAGAACCTGTTGCAGAAATTAACGGTACACGTTTGTCATTAGTCATCATTTCTCCCACTTTATAATCTCCGTTGATCAAACAGGAAATTCCTTCTGGAAGGTTATTTTCTTTAATTACTTCAGCAATTATGTTTTGACAAGCAATTCCGCACAACGGTACCTTTTCTGATGGTTTCCAAACGCAAACATCACCAGCTATCCAAGCTAAAGCTGTATTCCAAGCCCAAACCGCTACCGGAAAATTAAACGCTGAGATAATCCCGACAACTCCCAAGGAGTGATACTGCTCATACATTCTGTGCTGTGGACGTTCAGAGTGCATCGTTAATCCGTGTAATTGACGAGAAAGACCCACTGCAAAATCACAGATGTCGATCATTTCCTGAACTTCACCATATCCTTCTTGTAATGATTTCCCCATTTCGTAAGAAACCAATTTACCTAAAGCTTCTTTATTTTCACGTAATTTCTCTCCAAACTGACGTACGATTTCACCACGTTGCGGTGCCGGCATCAATCTGAATGTTTTGAAAGCTTCGGTAGCGGACTCCATTACTTTCTCGTAATCTGCCGCTGTAGAAGTTTTAACTTTCGCTATCAATTGACCATCTACAGGAGAATAACTTTCAAGGATTGCTCCATTTGAAAAATGATTTAATCCTGTTGAAGTTCCTTCATTTATGTCCTTTATGCCCAATTGTGCCAAAGCCTCTTTCATTCCGAATTGATTTGCTATTGTTATCATTGTAACTTATTTGTTATAAATTGTTATATTATTATTTTTGTAAAGATATTGTTTAAAGACTTATTATACAAAAATCACCTTATAAAATATCTTTAAGAATAGGGAGTACCTTCTAAACACCGCTTCTTTTCTGCAATTCTTCTCGCTTGAAAAAATATAGGTTTATGCCCTTGATTTCATAGCCCCGATGGAAGTGGCATCCCATGGTATTATTGCGACGGACGAAGCAATAACGCCATGGATATAACGGACAGCGGGAAATAGCTCCAAATAATTAAAAGGATACCTTCTAATTAATTACTATTTATCCGTAAACCGAGAGTCGGTTTCCATAACTGTTCCACATTTTACGCAGGTTCTCAACGCCAGCGACTCGTAAAAATTTTTAAAATGAGGTAGAAAATCTTTTTCGATGTCGTTTAGCTCAAAATATACCTCATGTAGTTTATGGTTGCAGTTCTCACAAAACCAAAGTAAACCGTCAGTGTAGCCCTGCCCTGCTCTTTTTCGTTCAATCACCAAGCCTATTGAACCCTCTGAACGGGAAGGGGAATGCGGTATTTTTGCAGGGTGCAGATACATATCACCTGCATGAAGCTCTAACACATTGCGTTCTCCATTTTCTTGAGTGATGATTGTTATAGAACCCTCAAGTTGATAAAACAATTCTTCAGTCTCATTGTAATGAAAATCTTTTCGCGCATTTGGACCCGCGACAACCATTACAATATAATCAGCGGAATCGGTATATAAATTTTTATTCCCAACAGGCGGTTTCAGCAATTGACGGTTTTCATCAATCCATTTAGTAAGGTTGAAAGGTTTTGAAATTGCCATTTTATGCGAGTTATTAAAATTAATGTTGCGCTAAGTTACTAAAAAGTCCCAAGCGGAAAAATATTTAAAATAATAAACTAGTACCATGTGCAATTAATGTAGCAACCGCCGGGACGCAGAACGAAAACTACATTACTAAAATTCGTTTTAGCTCAATAAAATCCATACCTAACTGACTTCTTACTTAACCTCTTTTATCAGATAAATATAAACTGGAAAATGATCACTGTAACCAACTTCACTCGGAGAATGTCGTTTAGGGTATCCTTTATATTGACCAGAAGTTTGTATCAAAAAAGCCTTGTTATATATCCCTGCTTTCCAATAGTTGAAAGAAGAGAAATCTTGCTGAATCAGCGACTGGGAAACCATGATTTGGTCAAAGATATCCCATGAATCTCGGTACGCTATAGTCCCCAAACCTTTTTTGGCCATTTCCTCAAAAGGATTGTAAACCCCTAATGGGAGCACATCCGCTTTACTGGCTTTGGCGCCAAGTGCTATTTTGACACTTTTATTGTAAGGCCCGTCATTTAAGTCTCCCATGGTTAATACTTTTGCATTTGGGTTTATCCGCTGCAAAGAATCTATTATTTTTCTATTTAATTCCCCTGCTGCTTCTCTAAAAGGACTTGATTTTTTCTCCCCTCCTGATCGTGACGGCCAATGATTAATAATAATATTAATTTCTTCCCCGTCCAGAAATCCGGTCACTAATAGCTGATCTCTCGTAAAGACACGATTATTAAAATTGCTTATTTGTAAAGTATCGTCCGTTTTTTCTTCTGCTTCTAATTTGGAACCCAGTTTTTTTAACACTTCCTTACGGTATACTATTAATGGAATATTGGTATAAGTCGTTGGTCGGAAATATTGTTTTTGATACAATAACGCCACGTCAATCCCTCTCTTGTCTGGGGAATCAAAATGGATTATTCCATACTGTTTATTAAGGAAATTTGACTCCTTGATTAAATCTTCCAGAACGCCTCTGTTCTCTATTTCAGAACAGCCAATAAATGTAGGGGAATTTGCGTTTTCTGAAGAGCCTATTTCGAGCAAAACACGGGAAAGATTCTGTAGTTTTTGATTGTACTTCCTGGAAGTCCAATGTTGGGCTCCTTGTGGCGTCCACTCATCATCATTTGTAGCGGGATCATTGATGGTGTCAAAAAGATTTTCAAAATTGTAGAATGCAACGGTATGGATCGCGTATTTTTTTTGCTGCCCAAATCCATTTACTACCGGTACAATAAAAAACAACACTAAAATCAATCGTGCAACTCTCATGTTTGATTTGTAAAAAATTAATTATAACCTCTGCACTGATAACTCTTGAAGTAAAAATACTTCATTTTCAGAACAAAACGCGAATTATTTTTGAAATTCAGTATCTTTGATTTTAAGTCAATTTTACTGACTTGCATTATTTTAAATATCCCAGAAAAACAAAAATATGCACACTACCCGATTTTGGTCTATAAATAGTAGTTTTGGTTTTTATAAAGCCTTACTTTTATTTTTTGTTTTACACTCTTTCAACAGTCAAGCCAATACACTAATGACAACACCACCTATTTTACAAAAAGGAGATACCATTGCAATTTTGGCAACAGCCAGAAAAAATATTGACAACAACTTGCAACCTGCCATAGATTTATTACACCGTTGGGGACTGGAAGTGGTCATCGGCAACACAATCGGGTTGGATGATAATCAATTGGCTGGCACTGATGCGCAAAGAGCAGCCGATTTTCAGAAGCAATTAGACAATCCAAACATTAAAGCGATTTGGTGTGTAAAAGGCGGTTATGGGACGGTTCGAATTATTGATTTACTGGATTTTACCAAATTTAAGCAAAGTCCAAAATGGATTGTTGGTTTTAGCGATATTACTGTTTTACATAATCATTTAAATACCATGGGGTATAAAACCATTCATGGAATTATGCCTATCACTTATCCGAGAGCCACTACGGAGGCAATTGAAAGTCTGAAACTGGCTTTATTTGGCAATCCCATACGTTACGAAATCGAACCTAACGCCATGAATCGGTTTGGGACCGCTTCAGGCGAATTAGTAGGTGGGAATTTATCAATCTTATACAGTTTATTAGGTTCTAACTCAGCTCTTGATTGTACCGATAAAATCTTGTTTATAGAAGATTTAGATGAATACCTGTATCATATCGATCGCATGATGATGAATCTAAAACGCAATGGTTGCTTGGAAAGTATAAAAGGAATTGTTGTGGGCTCCATGTACAAAATGAGGGACAATGATATTCCATGGGGAAAAAATGCCCTTCAAATAATAGAAGATGTCACTAAGCAATACAACATTCCCGTTGTCTACAATTTTCCGGCTGGACACATCCGCGACAACAGAGCGCTGGTTATGGGAAGCATGGTTCATCTTGATGTCAGTGCCAAAAAGAGTGTTTTAATATTTGACTAGAATAATCCTCCTTCCGGCCCCCTTCCTCCCGATAGCTATCAGGAGGAAGGGGCGACTTAATGGAAGTAGACTTTGAATGTGTATGCTACTAAATGAATACTGTTTTTGAATTTTGATTAACGATTTTTGATTGTGGAAGTTTGGGCACTGAATACTGTAAACTAAAGAAATGGCAGAACATAATGAATTAGGTAAGCTGGGAGAGGAAATGGCGGTCGAATTCCTTAGGAAAGACGGTTATACTATTTTAAATACCAATTGGACTTTTCAAAAAGCAGAAATTGATATCATTGCCAAAAAAGAAAACACCCTCGCTATCGTTGAAGTGAAAACCCGATCCTCATTGGAATTTGGTTTGCCGCAGGATTTTGTGAAACCCAAAAAAATTCAGCTACTCGTAAAAGCGGTTGACGCCTATGTCAATGAAAAAGATCTGGCCGTTGAAGTCCGTTTTGATATCATTGCCATCCATAAGGAAGGTAAATCTTTTGTTATTGAACATCTTATAGATGCCTTTTATCATTTTTAATTGTATTTTCTTGATGTTGTATTTGTAACAAAATGTTTTTTATTTATATTTGCACTGTGTTTTGACACATAAAAAATATTAGATTATGAAAACTGTCTCTTCAATTGTTGAAAATTATATCAAAACAAAGCCTTTTCTTTTAAACGCACTATCTCTTGGAATCATTAATCTGACTTCATTGTCCAGAAATATAATGTCAGAATTAGAAAGTGAGTTTGGCAAAGAAGTAAAGCAAGGGGCGGTTGTAATGTCATTAAAGAGACTAACTGAAGAACTAGATTTTAGATTAAACCACAAAATCAATAAAGTAATAAAAAACATAGGTGAAATCACCGTACGTTCTGCTTTGACTGATTATACGTTCTCCGTTTCTGAAACGGTTTTGAACAAACAAGCAGAATTAATATCTGACATCAATGCTTTACCTGATGTGTTTTATACCTCATCTAGAGGGGTAAATGAAATCAACCTTGTCGTAAGCAATAGTGTAAATCACTTGGTTGACAAGCATTTTGTAAGTGAAAAATTGATTCAAAAACTGGACAATCTGGCATCAATCACCGTTAAATTACCTAAAGAAAATATTGTCGTTCCCGGTATTTATTATTTCATCTTTCAGCGTTTGGCCTGGGAAGGAATCATCATCAATGAAGTAATCTCGACTTCTAATGAGTTTACTATTTTAGTAAGTGAAGAACAGGTAGACGTTGCTTTTAAAGTGATCAAAGATTTGAAAAACTAAAACAAAGACTTAGAATTTATAGCGGAAGCTTCCCTCTTTCAAAAGGTGGAAGCTTTTTTTATGCTTCATTATCTCCCAACAATTTCATCAACTCCAATGCTCTTCTCGTCGATTTAACATTGTCAAAAGTCAACAACAACTTCAACCCTGTCTTGGTTTCTTTTTCTTTAATCTTACAGATTGAACTTTGTTTTTGAACAAAATTCATTACTGACGTAAAGCGCTTCGACTGATAATAATCAGATTGTTGATCTGACACAAAATAACCGATCATTTTACCTTGCTTTAGCACTAGTTTCTCGATTCCTACTTGAGTAGCAATCCACTTGATACGAATACTATTCATTAAAGCAATCGCTCTTGGTGGCATAGGCCCAAAACGATCAATCAATTTTATTTGGAAAAGCTTCAACTCTTCTTCATTTTTTATAGTCCCTAATTCGCTATACAAACTCAATCGTTCACTAATGTTATTGATGTATTCATCAGAGAACAACAATTCAAAATCAGTTTCGATTTGCAGGTCTTTTACGTACTCCTTCGTTTCTAAATTATTCTCTGTAGGATACAAGTCCTTGAACTCGTTTTCCTTAAGCTCTTCAATGGCTTCGTTCATGATTTTCTGATAGGTATCAAAACCTATTTCGTTGATAAAACCACTTTGCTCGCCTCCCAATAAATCTCCCGCACCACGAATTTCCAGATCTTTCATAGCGATATTAAAACCGCTTCCTAAGTCGCTGAATTGTTCCAATGCCTGAATTCTCTTTCTAGCATCATCCGTCATCGCTGAATACGGCGGACAGATAAAATAACAAAAAGCCTTCTTGTTGCTTCGTCCCACACGACCGCGCATCTGATGCAAGTCAGACAAACCAAAATTATTGGCATTATTGATGAAAATCGTATTGGCATTGGGAACATCTAAGCCGCTTTCAATAATGGTAGTAGCCACCAAAACATCAAATTCTCCGTTCATAAAAGCCAACATCAATTCTTCCAGTTTCTTCCCTTCCATCTGACCGTGTCCTATTCCAACTCTAGCATTAGGTACCAAACGCTGAATCATTCCTGCGACTTCTTTTATGTTTTCGATTCTATTATTAATAAAAAATACCTGCCCGTTACGTTGAATCTCATATGAAATAGCATCCCGAATCAACTCTTCGCTAAAACCGACTACATTGGTATCAATAGGATACCGGTTGGGCGGCGGAGTCGTAATGATCGATAAGTCACGTGCCGCCATCAAAGAGAACTGCAAAGTTCTAGGTATTGGCGTGGCGGTCAATGTCAACGTATCGACGTTAGCGGCAATAGTTTTTAATTTGTCTTTGACATTAACCCCAAACTTCTGCTCTTCATCAACAATCAGCAAACCTAGGTCTTTAAAAACTACATTTTTATTGACCAATTGATGAGTTCCAATAACGATATCTAGTCTTCCCTCTGCTAAATCTTTTATAGTTTCTGCTTTTTGTTTGGCAGTTCTAAATCGGTTTAAATATCCAATGGTAACTGGCATGTCTTTTAATCGCTCCGTAAAAGTACGGTAATGCTGATAAGCTAGAATAGTTGTAGGAACTAGAATAGCAACCTGCTTACCGTTATCCACAGCTTTAAAAGCAGCCCGAATGGCAACTTCCGTTTTACCAAAGCCTACATCACCACAAACCAATCGATCCATGGGACGGTCGCTTTCCATATCAGCTTTTACTTCCTGCGTTGATTTAGTTTGATCTGGTGTATCCTCATAAATAAAAGAACTTTCTAATTCGTTTTGCAAATAACTGTCAGGCGAAAACTGAAACCCTTTATCTAATCGCCTTTTAGCATACAGCTGAATTAAATTGAACGCAATGTTTTTTACTCTTGCCTTTGTTTTTTGTTTTAAAACTTTCCAGGCATTCGAGCCTAATTTATAAATTTTAGGCGGTGTCCCGTCTTTACCTGTATATTTTGAAATTTTGTGCAGCGAATGAATACTAACGTACACAATATCATTATCCGCATAAACCAGTTTTATAGCTTCCTGTGTTTTGTTCTCGACCTGTATTTTTTGCAAACCTCCAAAGCGTCCAATTCCATGATCGATGTGTGTTACATAATCCCCAACGGACAGCGTTGTCAATTCTTTTAAGGTGATATTTTGTTTTTTCGAATAGCTGCTTTTAATGTTGAATTTATGATAGCGTTCAAAAATCTGGTGATCCGTGTAGCAGGTAATTTGGTTTTCTTCGTCAATAAAACCTTGGTACAAAGGCAAAACAATAGTATTGTATTGTTTACGCACGTTCTCGGCATTTGTTTCGTCTAAACTTTCAAAAATATCATGAAAACGTTTGGCCTGTGCCTCATTAGAACAAAACAAATAGTTTTTATACCCGTTAAATTGGTTTTCACTCAAATTGTTAAGTAACAGATCAAATTGCTTGTTGAAAGACGGTTGTGGCTGAATGTAGAATTCAAATTTATGGGCGATTCTAAAAATCGGTTTAACACTCAGTTCCACTATCGAAAAATCTAAGGCTCTTTTTATAAAACTCTTTTGGTTTAAAAATAATTGATCTGGCGTGGCATGTTTGATGTCTTTCGATAATTTTTCAAAAGCTTCTTCCGCTCGGTCAAACTGCTTATCCAATTGTGAAAATAAATCTTCTGAATTTTGGATAAATAGCACCGTTTTTTCCGAAATATAATCTAAAAAACTTTCTCTGTTTTCCTGAAAAACTTTGTTCTCCACATTCGGAATTATCGTGATTTTCTTTTGCTTCTCTAAGGACAATTGCGTCGCTACATCAAAACTACGGATGCTCTCTACCTCGTCCCCAAAAAACTCAATTCGGTATGGGTTATCATTCGAAAAAGAAAACACATCGACGATACCTCCACGAACAGAAAACTCTCCCGGTTCTGTAATGAAATCGACTCTTTTGAATTCATATTCGAATAAAACCTCATTGATGAAATCAATCGATATCTTATCACCTACAGACACTTTTAAAGTGTTTTTTTCCAAATCTCTACGGGTAACTACTTTTTCAAATAGTGCTTCGGGATAGGTTACGATTACAGCCGGTTTCTTGCGGGAATTGATTCTGTTAAGCACTTCGGCACGAAGCAAAACATTGGCATTATCCGTATCTTCAATTTGGTACGGACGACGATAAGAGCCTGGATAAAATAGGACATCCTTGTCACCAATCATTTGTTCGAGATCATTCAAGTAATAGGCCGCTTCTTCTTTATTATTTAAAATGATCAGGAACGGAGCGTCTGCTTTTTTGAATAGCGCACGTATTACAAAAGACACTGCTGATCCCAGCAAGCCATCGAGATGCAATTTAGTTTGATTATTTTCCTGTAAACGGTCAATAATTTTTTGAACTTTAGGGGAATTATCGAAGATATTATATAGGGCAGCTTTACTCAACTCTTGGGATATTTGGATCAATCATAGTTTGATTATTATTTGGAATGGCTCGTGAGTCATCCATCATTTTCATTAATTCAGATTCCCCTTCTTCTGCGGGAATTTTACTTTTCTCAACGATTTTATCCATCTGCCTCTGTAACGAAGCTAGCTCATTGTTGATTTCGGCAATCAAATGAACCACCTTTTTATCTGAAATAACATCCAAATGAATGTACAGGTCTAGCAATCGTACTTTAGTGATTAGTGTTGAGATTCTACTTTTAATTTGTGGTTTATTAAATTGAATCGGCACATTCTCATTCAATGCCATTGCTTTTTTAGAGATGGCTGTCGCTTTTTGTTGAAATGCTCCAATAGTCCTTTTCGGTTTTTGAGCCAGTTCAGTCAAAAACAGACGAAGCTCATTCCAGGTAGCAACACTTTCTTCTGCAGTGGTATTTATGGGTGTATCATAAAAATCCCAACCTTTTTTTATGTTAGAAAAAACGACCTCCTTTTTTTTGGCGTCTTTTTCATTTTCTGCTATCCTTTTTTGGTTATCATCTTTACAAGAAGTAAGGCTAATAATCAGAAAAAGAAAGGGTATTATTTTATATTTCATAGGAATGCTGTCTATTGTTTTTAGAGCCCTTTGTCATTAGCAAAGCCACTTTTGTCTCGCCGTCAAACTTCTTTTACGCTCATTTTATTGCGATTACAACAAAGTACAAAGTTACAAAGTAAATTTATAATTACAGATTCGAATATGTAAATTCCCATTCAATGCCAAACACTACGTTTATAGCATCAAAAACGCTAAAATAAGGAACAGAAAAGTATCATTTCAGGTGTTTTTATAACGGATTTATAATCCCGAAAGAACTCGGCAAAAATATTTGCGAAAACGTTACCTTTACCGCTCAAAAAATAATCAATATGAGTACGAAAATATTAATTATAGGCGCTTGTGGACAAATAGGTACCGAGTTAACACATTCTCTTAGAAAAATATACGGAGCTGATAATGTTATCGCTTCTGATATTCGAAAACTAAATAACGACGTTGTTAATTCAGGTAAATTTGAAGTAATAAACGCATTAGATTTCAATCAGATTGAGCACCTTGTGGAAGTTCATAAAATCGATGAAATCTATTTGATGGCAGCATTACTGTCAGCAACAGCAGAAAAAAACCCTGCTTTCGCCTGGGATTTAAATATGAATTCTTTATTTCACGTTTTGAATTTGGCTAAAGCCAAAAAAATAAAAAAAATATTCTGGCCATCAAGTATTGCTGTTTTTGGTCCAACAACACCAAAAGAAAATACGCCTCAATATACCATCATGGAGCCGTCTACGGTATACGGAATCAGCAAACAATCCGGTGAAAGATGGTGTGAATACTACCATAATATCTTTGGTGTGGATGTAAGAAGCATCCGTTACCCCGGATTAATCAGTTATTCCTCACCTCCTGGTGGTGGAACTACGGATTATGCTGTAGATATTTTTCATAAAGCATTAGCCGATAAAAAATACGAGTGCTTTTTATCTTCAGAAACTAAAATGCCAATGATGTATATGGATGATGCCATTGCCGCAACAATCCAAATTATGCAAGCGCCAGCAGAACATATTAAAATCCGTTCTTCGTATAACCTGGCCGCAATGAGCTTTACGCCAACAGAAATCGCAGCGGAGATCAAAAAACACATTCCTGAATTTACGATTAGCTACGAACCGGACTTTCGTCAAAAAATCGCCGACAGCTGGCCTGCGAGTATAGACGACAATGACGCTAGAACGGATTGGAACTGGAAACATAAATATGATCTAGAAACTATGACAACGGATATGCTGGAACATTTGAAATAATCCAAAAAAATAAGAATACAAAAAAGTCTAGCTTGAAAACTAGACTTTTTTGATTTGAGAACAATTAAGCCACAAAACATTTATCAGTTATATTACCAATGTTTATAATTAGTGGTAAAGAATCATTACCGAAGAAAATGTATGAGGAAGGAACATTAGTATATTATTATATAAATCGATAATGCATCATACTCCTTGTTTCTTAAATAGCATTGGCGAAAGGTTTCCATTAAACTCTATTGATAAATATATATCATTACCATCTTGAGTAATACCATTTATGCATCGCAATATATTTTTTCCTGTACTTTTTATCAACTTTAAGTACTCATCTTTCGAATCAATTTTATTTTTACAAGACGTGTTTGTGATGGTAAAATCAGATGTGTTCAAAAGTTTCTCTGCATAGTATCTTTTGCAATTACCATCTAACGAAAAGATCCAAATACTATTAGAGTCAACATCCGAGAACCATGAACCAACAATTCTGTCCTTAGTAGATTGTTGATTGAATATATCTATTATTGTGAAAAAAAGTACAATTACCGAGGTAAGCAAAAATACAATTTTAGCTAAAATAATTTTTGTGCTATTTTTTATGATTTTTTTGTTAGTAGTTAATCTTGTTTTTGGCTCAACTAAAGCTACTATCAAACAATAAAAATTATTATTTTTTATTGGGCTTTTCTTAGGTACTGAATAAAAAGTCAGAAAACCTTAGCTCAGCAGCTACAGTGTATAGGAGTAATCAAATAGCTTAAGAGATATTGCCCAAATACTACCGCAGTGATACTAATCGCCCGTTTACTTTTTATTACACTCTAAAATGATCAAGTCAGCCAGCAAACGACCTGATTTCATAGCAGCGTTTATGGAACCGTTTAACAAATGGTCGCCACAGCAATATAGATTGTCGTTGATTTTCATATCAGTAACTGTCAAATCATCTTTAAGAACAGTGAGGTTTGGCAATGCGTATTTAACTTTATAGGTCTTTAAATGCGACCAATCTTCTACTTGTTTCCCGAACCAAGGCTCTAGTTCCTCTTTAATTTTTTCGGCTAATTCCTCGCCCTCAAAATCTAAGATCCCATTACAGGATACCGAAATTAAAACTTTCCCCGCGGGAGCATAGGCTGAACTGACGTTTGTCATGACAGTCAAGTTGTTTACCACTTTTTCCTTTTCAGAGGCGTTTAAAATTACAACTGCTTTGTTTGAAGGTGCAATCGTAGTTTGAAAGTAAACATTAGTAACAGAACGATATTGGGTTTCAACATTACTTTTTAATTTCGAAACAAGTTCGTTTGCCTCAGTGGCAAGAATAATAATATCCGATTTTATTTCAGCACCCGTGCTGGTGAAAATACTGTTTTCACGAATGTCGACGACTTTTGTATTGTATAAAAAAGTATCTGCAGGCAATTGACTAGCCAGTTGTTTTGGGATTTCTTCCATCCCTAATGCGGGAAGTGCGGCGTCACCTTCTGAAAACATTTTCATAACAAAATCAAACATCCTGTTGGGAGTTTCTAACTTATTTTCGAGAAAAATTCCTGAGAAAAAGGGTTTGAAAAAACGATCAATCATTTTCGAGCTGAATCCGTAACTTTTCAATTGCTCCAAACTTGACTTTTGCTCTTGCAAAAAGATGCCCTTAATCGATTTCCTGATTAATTTTTGCTTCAATACGAAAGTATTAATTTTGTCTTTCAAAGATCCCACTGGTGCAAAAACCGTAGCAAGTAAGGCCGACGGTCTTCTAAACGGGTCGGCTATCTCAAATTGACCTCCATCATAAAGTACAGTAGCTCCGGGCAAAAAAGTCTTAAGTTGTAATGCCTCATAATCCAAAAGCATTTTCGCTTCTGGATAAGAAGTCAGTAAAACTTGAAAACCGCGATCAAGCCTGAATCCGTCAACGATATCTGTCTTTATGCGTCCACCTGCTCTGTCACTGGATTCTATGATTTTCACAGAAAAGCCCTCGCGATGCAAATGTAACCCTACTGAAAGTCCCGAAATTCCTGCGCCAATAATCGTTATACTTGGTTTCATGTCTTTTTATAAAATCGTTTACTACAAATTTAGTGTTTCCTTTCGTCGAACACAATACTCTCCTTTTCCTAAACACAAAAAAGGTCGCGAAATATAAATTTAGCGACCTTTTGCTTTTATTCTAGAATTCCATTTTTTGTAAACATGGTACGCAATTTGGCAAATTCTGATTCTGATTTTACTTCTAATAAATCACGGGTTTTTCCGTTCTTTAATTCTATGAAATATTTTTTTCTTCCTAAAAAAACCCGCTGATTCAACCCTTTTATTTGGTCGACTGGTATTTTCTCCATTCCTGTTTTTTTAAAAATGGAGTTATAAAGTATTACAATCGAAATAGTTCCTAATATCAGCCATATTATTTTTATGAAGCCAAAGCTTGCTTTTACATCTGATAAATTTAGAATCGCATTCACCAGGTTTAAAACCATCAGTAAGTTGATTAAAAAGAGATGATTTTTTAGAGCGTCCTTAATCTCAATAGATTTGTTAGATTTGTTATAATTAATATTCATGAATCAAGACTTAAAGATAGTGCCACATTTTTATTGTTTATAAACATTGTTATCTTGTTTTACATCAGCCATTAATCCGCTTGGATCGATAGTGATTTTCTTGATCGTACTCTTTGATTTCCCAATAGTAAAATCATAGTTAGAAGCTGCCCAAGTCCAATCGCTTAAAACCGTTCTTTTTACCGCAGGCATTGGATTCTCTTTTTCGTAATGCATCTGGCGCAACGGAATGTAAAAGCTTTCCATAGTTCCGTCAGTATACTCTACTAATAAGTCAATAGGCATAGGCATTAGACCAATTCGTTCTAAACTAACTGTAGTTTTTTCACCGTTCTCAGTTACGATTTTGATACCGTAATCAATCGTGTTCAAAGTCTGAGTCCAGTCCACTAAATACCAATCCAGATTAGCTCCAGAAACGCGCTCTGCTGATCTTTTAATGTCATTTGGCGTAGGATGTTTGAACTTGAAATCATGGAAATACCTTTTGATGGTTTCGGCCAATTTATCTTTTCCAATCACGTAATTTAATTGTGACAAAAATATACTCCCTTTTACATAAGAAGAAATACTGTATGGTCTGTTTTCGTCATAACGGTCTCCATGGGTAGTTTGTGGTTGCTCTTTCCCAGAATTCACTAAACTATAATACGCTCTATAATTTCCTTCTAAGGGGTTTGCCACTTTTTTAGTTGCAAATTCATTTTCTGCTAAATCTGAAACATAGGTTGTAAATCCCTCATCCATCCAAGGGTGTTTTGATTCATTGGAAGCCAAAACGTGTTGGAACCAAGAATGCCCCAACTCATGTGTAGCTGTTCCATAAATCCCTTCGAGTGTACCGTTTCCTAACATTAAGGTACTCATCGCATATTCCATTCCTCCATCTCCACCTTGAATAAATGAATATTGTTTGTACGGGTAATTCCCAATATTTTTATTGAAAAAATCCATCACATTAACCATCATCGGCTCTAATTTCTTCCAATTTTCAATAGTTTTCGGATAGTTTTTATAGAGGAAGTGTAAGTCAACATCGTTTGGTCCTTTTACGATATCGTGCATGTAATTTTTGTCGGCAGCCCAAGCAAAATCATGAACCATTGGCGCTACAAAATGCCAAGTCAACATTTTCATTTTCTTAGGATAGTTTACGTTAACACCGGCGTCTTCGTATCCGTGTCCAATTTCGTTTTGATTTTCTAAATAACCCGAACCTCCCAAAGTATATTCTTTGGCGATCGTGATATTTACATCAAAATCTCCCCACACACCGTGAAATTCTCTAGCGATATAAGGATCCGCATGCCAACCCTCAAAATCAAATTCAGCCATTTTAGGATACCATTGCGTCATTGACAATTCAACTCCTTCTGAATTATTTCTTCCAGAACGACGAATTTGTACAGGAACCTGTCCATCAAAATCTAAAGTAAAAGTAGTTTTAGTATTAGGTAATATTGGTTGTGCCAAAGTAACTTCAAGTATTGTCCCTACTGTTTTTGCTTCAGCAGTAACGCCGTCTTGCTTAAAGTTCGAAATCTTTAAATACCCAATTTCATCTGGTTTTAAGCCTTCGATACGACTAACCTTAACTTCTTTACCGTCTACTTTTACTTTGTTTACCATTCTCCCGTCAGGATCTTTGATGCTGTGTAGTCTCGCATCCATCTCGCTTCCGGGCTGAAATGCATTATTAAACAAATGATAATATACCTTTTTTAAGGTATCAGATGAATTGTTACTATAGACTAATTGCTGCTTTCCTTTGTATTGGTAGTTTTTCACATCCATCGTGACATCCATCTTGTAGTCAACGTGTTGCTGCCAGTATGTGGAGCTTTGCGCGACAAGTGAACTAAAATTAAGTGTGACAATCGCTAATAAAATAATTTTTTTCATGGTATTTAAATAAAAAAATGGAAGGACTGTTGTCCTTCCATTGGATTTGTAACTATACTATTTATTTTCTTGACATTTTATCTGCCATTAACAATGCGTTGTATGCATTTACTATTTTTCCTGATTTAGACAAAGCAGTAAAAGAACGGCTGTCTTTTGGATTTCCTGCCACCACGACATTTTCAGTAATTGATACACCTGAATCCATCAAAATATGTTTTACTTGCGATGCTGTTAATTTTGGATAGTAAGAACGAATTATAGCAGCAACTCCAGCAACGTTTGGAGAAGCCATTGAAGTTCCTTGTAAATATTTGAAAGTATCATTTGGTGTTGTTGCATAAATTTTTACGCCAGGTGCAAAAACATCAACGTTCACTTTCCCAATGTTAGAGAAACGCGCCACGACTTTATCACCATACTCAAAATTCAAAGCACCAATAGTTAACATATTGTCTGCATATTCTGTTTTTTTATCATCAGAATCGTTAGGGAAGTTTTCATTACTATCAATATCTTTTCCATCATTTCCCGCAGCGTGTACTATCAACACGTCTTTCTTCTCTGCATATTTGATAGCATCATATACCCATTTCTTGTGCGGAGAAAAGCTTTTCCCAAAACTACCGTTGATTACTTTTGCACCGTTATCAACTGCATAGCGAATTCCAAGTGCGATATCTTTATCATATTCATCTCCGTCTGGCACAGCACGAACGGTCAAAATTTCAACATTGTTTGCAATTCCGTCTCCTCCAATACTGTTATTTCTAACCTGAGCAACGATTCCTGCAACGTGCGTTCCGTGAAGAATTTCTTCTTTGTCTGGACCCATCACATTGTTGTTTCCGTATTTTGTGTCGGTGATATCGTTTGGATTATCACCCACTACTTTTCTGTAATCTTGCTTTAGATTATCTCCATTAAGAATAGTCGTCATTCCATCAATATCTCCTTGAATTGCTTTCTCTAAATCAACAACACTCATGCCATAAGATAGCATTCTTTGCATTGTTGCTTTGCTTTCTAAAATTGCGCTGTCTTTGGAATCAATTGCATTTACTTCATCAACAGTATATACACGCTTGGATAAATGCTTTTCTATAACTTGATCTGCACTCGCCGTTAAAGTTAACAGTCCCTCTAAACGAGTTTTTCCTGCTTTGGCTTGAGCTATTTTGTCATCATTGATTTTCTTAGCTTCCTTATACGTTACCGCATCTACTAAGGTTTTATCTTTAATAATTCTTTCGTATTCCAAATTCTCTTTAGTGATATCGCCAAGAAAGTTCCAACCGTGAATATCATCAACATAACCGTTATTGTCATCATCTATACCATTACCCGCAATTTCTTTTGAGTTGGTCCAAATTACCGATTTTAAATCTTCATGTTCGATATCAACACCTGAATCTACAATTCCAACTATTACTTTTACTCCCTTTTTATCTTTCAGAAGTTCTGAATACGCTCTGTCAACACTCATTCCTGGAATCGTATCATTTACGATGTCCAAATGACTCCAACGTTGTAATTCATTTTCTTTTAAAGGGGCTACTTTTTTAATATTTAAAGGGGCGCTTATTAAGGCTACCGAACTAAAACTTGAAACTTGTTTTTGAGCTCCACATCCAGCCAAAACCAAAAAGGCAAAGGCAGAAAGGCAAATGGGTTTAATGCTATTCATTTATTATTTTATTTATTAAATTGTAAATTTTGGTCTAAAATACTTGATTTTGTTACATTATAAAAACGATTAACACTATCTTAAGATTTCGTCCGCTTTAAAAACTTCCTTCAATCGCACGCCTTTTTCGGTATGTTGCACGGTAACTATCTCGTTGTGCGCATCGTGTTCCAGGAACAAATAGTAATCATTGTCGGCTGCGGTAGTCAGGAATTTAGTCTTCTCCGGCATAGTCAACAACGGTCTTGTATCATACCCCATTACATACGGAATAGGTATATGTCCGGCTGTTGCCAATAAATCTGCCATAAAAACAATCGTTTTGCCTTTGTATTGAATATGGGGAATCATCTGCTTGTCGGTGTGGCCATCAGCAAAGAAAATCCCAAACCCCAGTTCTGATTGCTCCAGAAAGTCCCCTTCGGGCCTTTTGATAAAATTAAGCTGCCCGCTTTCTTGCATCGGCAAAATATTTTCCGACAAAAAAGAAGCCTTTTCTCTCTGATTGGGTTTTGTTGCCCATTCCCAATGACTTTCATTACTCCAAAACTTGGCGTTTTTGAAAGCAGGTTCGTAGCCTGTTTTGTCCTTGTTCCATTGTACACTTCCACCACAATGGTCAAAATGCAAATGCGTCATAAAAACATCGGTAATGTCATCGCGGTCAAAACCATGTTTAGCCAGCGATTTATCCATGGAGTGTGACCCCCAAAGCGAATAGTACCCAAAAAACTTCTCTGATTGCTTGTTTCCCATTCCGGTATCAATCAATATCAAACGGTTGCCATCTTCAATGAGTAGACATCTTGCAGCAATATCAATTAAATTATTGGCATCGGCAGGATTGGTGCGGCTCCAAATGGTTTTTGGTACAACTCCGAACATTGCGCCACCATCTAATTTAAAATTCCCGGTTTCTATAGGATACAGTTTCATTTTTTTAATTTTTCAATTCAAAAGAATGAAAAAGTAAAAAATTCCATTTAGATTGTCTTACCATTTAACAAATAAGAGACCTCTCTTTGAATCTTCGTCTTTTTCATAAAGAGATCGCAATTTATGAAAACTACTGTTTAATTTCTAAGAACAAGCTTTTTAATTTTGGGTTTTCTTTATACGGATAAGACTTGTCCTCAACCATCTGATTAATATAATCAATTCTTTCTCCACTGACAGGATGTGAACTTAAGAATTCGGGAATTGAAATAAACGTCTTATCCTGTAAACGCTTTAATAGATTAGACATTCCCATAGGTTGATTTGGTTTTTATTTAAAATGGCAAAACCTTCTAAATCTGTATTTTTTTTCAAATTCTTTTGAAAAAGAAAGTGACTGCAAACTATTAACAGTAGTCCCCATTATTGCCATGATACCATTAGCCTCGCCTAAAATTGCCAAAACAAATAAATATCCCTACCAGTTTCTACATAATATTTTTTATCCCATGCCTCTGGTTTACGTGAGTCACTTCATGACCCAGCGATCCCACTAACTCATCCTAATTTTTCATAGACTCAATAACACCTGAATAAATAACAACATTTGCGTCAGGAAGCACAAACGCATCTGCGATATCAGAATCATCCATTTTAAAATGCAGCTTTTTAGTATTGCGTAATTTTAGCTCCTTAGCAAATAAATTTAAAGTGTTCGTTTTAGCCGAGTCATCTGAGCTAAAAAACATGTTTTACTCGATAAAGGTTTCCCATAATTTATTGTCTTACTCTTCTGGAATCAACACTACTGATTTTTCAACTATCCACGGAATTACTTACGAGTAAGACAATACTATGAAAACCATAATAGGACAGTAAAAACAGCATCACAAATCTAACATTACCTAATAAATATTTACGTAAATTAATTGTCATCCAAGGACCATAATTTCCGATGGTAATAATTGTAAAGAAAATCCACTTGAAGAAATTTTGAATCAATTCGTTTCTATCCCCCCTATAACCAAAACGAATCCCTCTCCAAGAAATTCTTGACATTCTATAGCGGTAAGAACCGTGAATTGCCAAAGGTAATATGGTAAAAATCCCCGCATAAAATAAAATAGGCACAAGTATTCTTGTTTCGGATAAATCAACAATCACGTAAGCCAATATACTCAGCAGAACAAATAATAAAATGACTTAAAAAAAACCTTTAAACATTTATTTTCCAGTGCCATTAAATGCAAATTCACCTCCTTCTAGCGACGTTTCTCCGTAATGATATTGCAATCTTCTTGCTTTTGCCCAAGGGTAATAAAAACCTAAAGTGCTAATTGTTAAAAGCCAATTGACAGTGATCACTCCAAAAAAGTCACCTCCATTTCCTTGAAATCCCAGCGTATGGCTTTTAGCCTTTGACAATTGTTTTTCCATTTGCGATAACGTTAATTCTTGTTAATATTTTAGGAATATAATTTATTTTTTTAATTCAACCATCTAAATCAATAATTTCTATTTTGCCATTTGTTATATAAATGTTATCAGGTATGGAAAAAGGTTTTTAAACACTATCTTTGTCGTTAATTTAGACAAAATCAATATAACAATGATACAGGTTTCAGATACTGCCAAAAAGAAAATCATCGATTTGATGAAAGAGGACGGTTTTGACGCTACTAAAGACTACGTTAGAGTAGGTGTGAAAAGTGGTGGCTGTTCCGGTCTGTCTTATGATTTAAAATTTGACAAAGCCAAGAGCGAAGACGATAAAATATTCATAGACAATGAAATAACAATTGCAGTGGAGAAAAAATCTTTCCTTTATTTAGCCGGAACAATATTAGAGTTCTCTGGCGGAATAAACGGAAAGGGATTTATTTTCAACAACCCAAATGCAAATAGAACTTGCGGATGTGGAGAGAGTTTCTCTCTTTAAAATTAACAATTTTGAATCCACGATTTAATTTCTATTTAGATAAAATAATAAAATTTAATTTTTCAATTTTTGAATCGTTAAGTTTTTCAATTTAAAAATATGCCAAAATATACAGAAGACGATTTAAAAATCGAACTCGAAACTAAAGAATATAAGTACGGTTTTTATACCGAATTAGAAGCGGACACTTTTCCTATTGGCTTGAACGAAGATATTGTTCGTGCTATTTCGTTGAGAAAAGAGGAACCACAATGGATGACTGACTGGCGTATCGAGTCTTTTCGTGCTTGGCAGGAAATGACAGAGCCAGAATGGGCTAATGTTCATTATGCAAAACCAGACTTTCAGGCGATCTCCTATTATTCAGCACCAAAAGCGGTAGACCCGAATAAAACATTAGACGATGTCGATCCAGAGCTTTTAGAAATGTATAAAAAGTTAGGCATCTCTGTTGATGAGCAAAAGATGATGAATAACGTAGCTATGGATATCGTAGTCGATTCCGTTTCAGTCGCAACGACCTTCAAAAAGTCGTTAGGTGAAAAAGGAATAATCTTTATGAGTATTTCTGAAGCTATTAAAGAACATCCAGAATTAGTTCGTAAATATTTAGGAACAGTCATTCCACAGAAAGACAACTTTTATGCCGCATTGAACTCAGCTGTTTTCTCTGACGGATCGTTCTGTTATATTCCAAAAGGTGTTCGTTGTCCAATGGAACTTTCTACTTATTTTAGAATCAACCAAGCGGGAACAGGACAGTTTGAGAGAACCTTACTAATTGCAGATGAAGGAAGTTACGTAAGTTATCTTGAAGGTTGCACCGCACCGAGTCGTGACGAGAACCAACTGCATGCCGCAGTAGTGGAATTAGTCGCCTTAGACGATGCCGAAATCAAATATTCGACTGTACAAAACTGGTATCCAGGAAACAAAGAAGGTAAAGGTGGAGTTTTCAATTTTGTAACAAAAAGAGGAATCTGTGAGAAAAATGCAAAAATCTCATGGACGCAAGTAGAAACCGGTTCTGCCGTAACTTGGAAGTATCCATCTGTTATACTTAAAGGAGACAATTCAGTTGGAGAATTTTACTCGATTGCTGTTACCAATAATTTTCAACAGGCTGACACCGGAACGAAAATGACTCATTTAGGTAAAAATACCACATCAACTATTATCTCTAAAGGAATTTCTGCTGGACAGTCTCAAAATAGTTATCGTGGTTTAGTGAGAATTTCACCAAATGCAGATAACGCGAGAAACTTTTCGCAATGCGACTCCTTATTAATGGGTAATAACTGTGGAGCACATACTTTCCCTTACATCGAAAGCAAAAATCCATCTGCAAAAATTGAACATGAGGCTACAACGAGTAAAATTGGTGAAGATCAGGTTTTCTATTGCAATCAACGTGGAATTCCAACTGAGAAAGCAATCGCTTTAATCGTAAATGGTTTCAGTAAAGATGTACTGAATAAGTTACCGATGGAGTTTGCTGTGGAAGCGCAGAAACTATTGGAAATATCTCTTGAAGGTTCAGTAGGATAATTTTCCTACTACAAAAAGAGAATCAAATGAATCTTAATACCTTAAAGGGTTTAAACTAAAAAACTAATGTTAAGCATAAAAAATCTACACGCCTCAGTTGGAGGTAAGGAAATATTAAAAGGAATCAATCTAGAAGTAAAAGCAGGAGAAATTCATGCAATAATGGGACCTAACGGTGCCGGAAAAAGTACGCTTGCGTCAATCATTGCTGGAAACGAAACCTATGAAGTAACCGAAGGTGAAATCATTTTAGAAGGAGAAGACCTTCGTGAATTAGCTCCTGAAGAGAGAGCACATAAAGGAGTTTTCCTTTCGTTTCAATATCCGGTAGAAATCCCTGGAGTTTCAGTTACCAATTTCATCAGATCTGCGATTAACGAAACTCGCAAAGCAAACGGTGAAGAAGACATGCCAGCGAACGAAATGTTAAAAGTGATCCGTGAAAAATCAGAATTACTAGAAATCGACAGAAAGTTTTTGTCTCGCTCCCTAAACGAAGGTTTTTCAGGTGGAGAGAAGAAACGTAATGAAATTTTCCAAATGGCTATGTTAGATCCAAAATTGGCAATTCTTGACGAAACTGATTCTGGTTTAGATATTGATGCACTTAGAATTGTTTCTAATGGAGTAAACAAACTAAAAAGCAATAAAAACGCCATCATTGTTATCACGCACTACCAAAGATTACTAGATCATATCGTTCCTGATTTTGTACACGTACTTTACGATGGAAAAATCGTAAAAACAGGCGGTAAAGAATTGGCGCATGAACTAGAAGAAAAAGGATACGACTGGATCAAATTAGAACAAGAAGCATAAATTAGTTAACAGTTTTCAGTTATCCGTTTTCAAAACTTATAACTCATAGCTCACAACTCATAACTAAACAAAATGGATTTAAAAGAAAAATTACTATCGTCTTTTATGGCTTTTGAAGAGCGAATCGATGTTCATTCAGAACTTTATGATGTACGCACCGCAGCCATAAAAAACTTTGAAAATAAGGGATTCCCAACAAAAAAAGACGAAGCCTGGAAATACACTTCGCTAAATGCACTCTTAAAAAATGACTTTACTGTTTTTCCAAAACATGAAAGCTCTGTTGAGTTTAGCCAAGTAAGAAAATATTTTTTACATGAAGTAGACACCTACAAAGTCGTCTTTGTTGACGGTGTTTTCAGTTCGTACTTGTCTTCGACAACGCACGAAGGAATAGATGTTTGTTTAATGTCTTCGGCGTTGAATAAACCCAAGTACAAAATGATTATTGATAACTACTACAATCAAATTGCCAACAAGGAAGAAAGTTTAACTTCGTTGAATACGGCTTTTGCCATCGAAGGGGTCTATGTCAACATACCAAAAAGCAAAGTCGCTGACAAACCTATCGAAATCATGTATTTCTCAACTGGAAGCGAAGCAGCACTAATGGTACAGCCAAGGAATTTGGTAATTGTAGGAGAGAATTCACATGTTCAAATTATTGAACGCCACCAAAGCTTAAATGAGAATCCGGTATTGACTAATTCAGTAACCGAAATTTTTGCTCAAAAACGAGCTATTGTAGATTACTATAAGATTCAAAATGACAAGCTGACTGCAAATTTGATTGACAACACCTATGTGTCTCAAAAGCAAGAAAGCAGCGTTGCAGTGAATACTTTTTCTTTTGGAGGAAACCTAACCAGAAACAACTTGAATTTCTACCATTTTGGAGAAAGAATAGTAAGTTACTTGAATGGAATTACAATTATTGGAGAGAAGCAGCACGTAGACCATTACACTTTGGTGCAGCATGCTACTCCAAATTGTGAAAGTCATCAAGATTATAAAGGAATCTTTTCTGACCGTTCGACCGGTGTTTTCAACGGGAAAATTTACGTAGAAAAAGAGGCCCAAAAAACAAACGCATTCCAAAAAAACAATAATATCTTGTTGAGTGATAAAGCGACTATAAACGCTAAGCCACAACTAGAGATTTTTGCGGATGACGTAAAATGCTCACACGGTTGCACTATTGGACAATTAGACGAAAGCGCTATGTTCTATATGCGTCAACGTGGAATTCCAGAAAAAGAAGCAAAAGCTTTATTAATGTACGCGTTCTCGAATGCCATTATCGAAAGTATCAAAATACCTGAACTGAAGCAAAGAATCACCAAAATTATCGCTAACAAATTAGGCGTTAAAATTGGATTTGATTTGTAACACAATTGAGGACCTAGAATAATTTAACCCTTTCAGAGTTTTGAGCTTTGAAAGGGTTTTTTTTATTTTAGAGCAATCTCCAGCTCCCGACTATCCAGTCTAAAAAATAATTATGGCGTTCCAATAAGGAGTTAAAATAGGATTGGATTTGTATTAAATTCTGAACCACAATCCCCCTGATTATCGGGGTGCAAGGTTTTACGCAAAGGATTAAAAGCTTTGTGAACTTAACGCTTTTCCTTTGTGCTCTTTGCGGTTAGACCTCATTTTAATAAGAAAAACATTCCGGCTAAACCCCTTAGTTCTTCAAACTACCGATCACTCCTTTCAAAAATCCATTAAAATCGAAATCGGGATCTTCTTTTAAGCCCATGCGTACGATAACCAAGTCCAATGATGGAATGATAGCTACCATCTGTCCTTGAAAACCGCTACAATAAAACATATCCCGAGGCGCATCTGGAAACTTACCACCCGCATTTAACCAAAACTGCGCCCCATAAGCACCCTCTGAAGTTGCGGTGGGGGTTGCGACATATTTCACCCAACTCTCCTCTAGAATCTGCTCCCCATTCCAGTTTCCTCTGTGCAAGTACAATAATCCGAATTTTGACCAATCACGCGTCGTTGCCCAACCGTAAGAAGAGCCCACGTAATTACCCGACATATCCGCTTCAATTACCATGGAGTGCATCCCGATTTTATCAATCAACTCCGCATACCAAAAATCTAAATATTCCTGATGTGTTTCGAACTGACTTCTTAAAATATAGGACAGTAAGTTAGTCGTCCCAGAGGAATAGTTCCAATGGGTGTTAGGTACAAAAGCAGCTGTCTTCTCTAATTGTATCCTTCCCATATTCCGAGACTGAAATAACATCGTTGTAGCATCACAAATCGTACTGTAATTCTCTTCCCATTCCAATCCAGAATTCATATGAAGCAAATCGTTTGTGGTAATATTTTTACGTTTATCTTGCTGCCACTCCTCTATTGGAGCTGGTTTGTATATATCATATTTTCCCTTTTTTTCCAGTATTCCAAAAATGGTGGACGTAATGCTTTTGGTCATCGACCAACCCAGAATTTTACTGTCTTTATTAAAACCCATATCGTATTTCTCAGCAATAATTCGGTCCTTGTGTATGACAATAACAGAACGGGTTCTTTTGTCCTTTTTTACTCCAGTATCAAAGGCATTGGCTACTGCCGCATTCAATTTAGCATAATCAACTGAACTAAAAACAGTGTCTTTAGATTCTTGATTCCCGTAAGGAAAAGCTAACCCTGAAATGATTTTAATTCTTTTAGGAACGTTGTACGGGGTAGTCTCATCAAAATCAGCATCTATCAACATAGCTCCCAAACCTTCCCGATAGATCGCTTTTCGTTCTTTCAATCCATAGACAGAAGCTGTCGCAAATTGTCCCTTTTCATCGATGACATTTGTAGCTAAATCTATTAAGTCAATATCATTGTCTCCTTTTTCAATTGTTTCTTTTGCACGCTTATCAATAAAATGTCCTGAAGCAATACTTTTAGCTGAGAAACCCGAAATTAAATCCAATTTGGGATATGTTATAAATCCGTAATAAAACAGACCTACAAAAGAGGCAAAACCAACGAGTTTCAATATTTTTTTCATTAGACAAAATTTTAACGCAATTTAGTAAAATATATCATTTTTGATACTATACGATATCTCTATGAAAGCATAGGAAACAAACATAAAAAAGAGCAATTTAACCCTAAAAACAATTTGTATTTCAGTACTTTTGTAACTATCAATTATTCTAAATAATTATGCTAGACATTCAAAAAATAAGAGCCGATTTTCCCATACTTTCACAAAAAGTTAATGGAAAACCTTTAGTTTATTTCGACAACGGCGCCACATCGCAGAAACCACAAATTGTGATTGATGCTATTTCAAAATACTACCAAGAAATTAATGCCAATATTCATCGCGGCGTGCACACTTTAAGCCAGTTAGCTACTGATGCTTATGAGATTTCGCGGGGTAAAATTCAAAATCACATCAATGCTAAATTTTCTCATGAAGTGCTATTTACTCCTGGAACCACTTTTGGAATTAATTTAGTTGCAAACGGATTTGCCTCTATTTTAAAACCTGGTGATGAAGTATTAATTTCAGCAATGGAGCACCATAGTAATATTGTGCCTTGGCAAATGCTTTGTGAAAGAACAGGTGCGGTACTAAAAGTCATTCCTATGAATCAAGAAGGGGAACTGATCATGGCCGAATACGACAAGTTACTTTCAGAAAAAACTAAAATTGTTGCTATAATCCATATTTCAAATGCACTAGGTACAATCAACCCAATCAAGTATATGATTGATCAAGCGCATACCTATGCAGCAGCTGTTTTAATCGATGGAGCACAAGCTGTTCCCCATTTAAAACCCAATATGCAAGAGTTAGATTGTGATTTTTATGTTTTTTCAGGACATAAAATATGCGGCCCAACGGGTATAGGGATTTTGTACGGGAAAGAATCTTGGCTAAATAAGCTACCTGCTTACCAAGGTGGTGGCGAAATGATTAAAGACGTATCTTTTGAGAAAACTACTTATGCTGGACTGCCTCACAAATTTGAAGCAGGAACGCCGAATGTTGCTGGTGGAATCGTTTTAGGAACTGCCGTCGATTATATGAACGAAGTTGGCTTTGAAAACATTCAAAAACAAGAACTTGAATTGTTAGACTATGGAACCAAGCGCTTATTAGAAATTGAAGGGTTGAAGATTTTTGGTACAGCAAAAGAGAAAACCTCAGTTATTTCATTTAACATTGAAGGCATTCATCCATATGATATTGGCACAATAATTGACAAATTAGGAATAGCGGTTAGAACAGGGCATCATTGCGCGCAACCGATTATGACTTTTTTCGATATTCCGGGAACAATACGAGCTTCTTTTTCTTTTTACAATACCAAAGAAGAAATCGATGTTATGGTTGAAGCGGTGAAAAGAGCAGCACTCATGTTGTCTTAACAATTTAAACGATGAAAATACTATCTTTACTATTATTGACTTTTCTTCTTGGAAAGAGCTGCGAAGGACAAAACAAGCAAGATCTAGAATCTGCCGTTATTGAATACACGGCGACTTCTAGAGGGTTTTACCAGAAAATATCTATTCAAGACCAAATGGTCTTAATTTCAAACGATAGAAGTGGAAACGACAAAGCCGTGGCTACGAAAATAGCTGCGGATGATTGGGAAGAGTTAGTGATTTGTTTCAAGAAAATAGAATTGAACAACCTGCCAACGCTGAAATCACCCACCGAAAAACGTTTTTATGACGGTGCGCCAATTGCTAATTTTAAAATCACGTTTAAAGGCAAAACCTATGAAACACCTAGTTTTGATCATGGTTTTCCACCAAAAGAAGTTACAAGATTAGTAAATAAAATAAATTCATTTGTAAAACAAAAAGATGAAAATTAAAGAAATACAAGACGAAATAGTAGACGAATTCTCCATGTTTGATGATTGGATGGAACGTTATGAATATATCATTCAGCTAGGCAAAAGCCTTCCATTGATCAAAGACGAATTCAAAACCGATAGTAATGTAATAAAAGGCTGCCAGTCAAAAGTATGGTTGCAAGGCGAAAAACACGATCAAAAAATCGTTTTCACCGCAGACAGTGATGCGATTTTGACGAAAGGCATTATCGCGATTTTGATTCGTACTTTTTCAAATCAAACCCCTAAATCTATTCTAGAAGCTGATATGGGTTTTATAGACGCCATTGGTTTAAAGGAACATTTATCACCAACGCGCGCTAACGGACTAGTATCCATGATTAAGAACATCAAAATGTATGCTTTGGCATTCGAATCACAAAACTAAATTATACTTTTTTTCAACCATTTGCTAAATATAAGTACATTTATGTGTAATCTCTTTTTAGGCTAAATGAATAATTTGCTTTCAAATAAGGTTTCAAAAAAAATTGTGACATGTAGAATATCAAGTGGATGACGCGGCTATTAAACTACACACACGTTAAGCCTATAGTATTTTTAGATAGATTATTTTCAATCAGCATTGATTATATCTTTTGATTACGATAAGCTGTCGCTAGAGTCAAACGTGATTTCTTTACTAAAAATCGAATGATTTAAGAGCTACAGGCTGTAGATAATATTGTCTCGATTCATATAACATGATTGATGTCCTGTATAAATCTTCTGGAATCGCTAATGAATCGATAATCGACTTTAAGTTAACAAACATTTTCTACGAAAGATAAAAAACATACGCAGGTAATTATTAACAAGGATTAGATCAAAATAAAAAAATAAGATATGGAACAAGAAATAGACACTAACGCATTAGGAGAGGCAATCGTAAAAAAATTAAAAACAATTTACGACCCTGAAATTCCTGTAGACATTTATGAATTAGGATTAATCTACGATGTAATGGTAAATACCGATTACGAAGTAAAAATTCTGATGACATTGACCTCGCCTAACTGCCCTGTTGCAGAAAGTTTACCACGAGAAGTAGAAGAAAAAGTAAAAACAGTCGAGCATGTAAAAGATGCTGAAGTAGAGATTACTTTTGATCCGCCGTGGAGCAAAGACTTAATGAGTGAAGAAGCAAAATTAGAATTAGGAATGCTTTAAAATAGTTTTCAGTTTTTAGTTTTTTGGTGTTCAGTTAATAACTAATCACTAAAAAACTGAACCCTGAACAATCAATATTTAAAAAATGGACGAAATAATTAATAAAGTCGCGACTAGCAAACTAGAGGTATTCGATTTAGAAGATCATTACCCGAAGGGTGTTCGATCTCAGGTCGACATTTCACAATGGCTCCTAGAAGGTTTTCTTTTGAAAGAAAAAGACTTTAGAGAACACCTGAAAAACCACGATTGGACTCAGTACCAGGGTCAATTTGTCGCTGTCAATTGCAGCACCGATGCAATTGTTCCGGCATGGGCTTCCATATTAGTTACAATTCAACTAGCCCCTTTCGCGAAGAAAATAGTAGACGGAAACATAGATGATTTAAATGCTGCTTTGTATGAAGAATTACTGGCTAAGATTGACTTTTCCGCATATGTTAATAAGTCAATTATTATAAAAGGCTGTTCGCAAAAGCCGGTTCCTACACGTGCCTATGTATTGGCCGCACAGTATTTACAACCCTACGCCCGTAGCATAATGTACGGCGAGGCTTGCTCTGCCGTTCCGTTGTACAAAGCAAAAAAATAGAATGAATTAAAAACACCGAGATATGAAAAAGTCACTACTTTCTATTGTTTTTATTTTGGCTGTACTCGTTGGACATGCTCAGGAAACTCCAAGGGACACGACCAAACTTTGGACAAAAAAAGGAAATCTTTCTTTACTATTTAACCAATCTGCCTACAACAAACAGTGGCTAGGCGGTGGAACATCGAACATAGCTGGGAATTTTGGCATTAACTATGACTTTAACTATAAAAAAGGAGACGTAGTTTGGGATAATAAATTTATTCTTGCTTACGGGTTAAGTAAAATTAAAGGTGATAATAGAACAGCCAAAACAGATGATCGCTTAGAGTTGAATTCTCTTTGGGGTAAAAAAGCAAATAGCGACTGGTACTATTCTATGTTTTTCAATTTTAAAAGTCAGATGGATACCGGCTATGATAAAAACATAGTAAAAATATCTCATTTTTTCTCACCGGCCTATTTCCAGTTGGGGCCAGGTATGCTATGGAAAAAAAGTGATAACCTGAGTGTGAATTTTTCTCCCGCTACGTCAAAGCTGATATTGGTTCATAATCACTTTACTGATTTTGGGCCGTCCTTTGGTGTTTTACAAGGAGACAGCTCCCGATTTGAATTTGGAGCTAGCGTTACAGGTTACTACAAACTCATTATAATGGCGAACGTTTCCATAGAGAACCGTTTGAATTTATATTCTAATTATTTGGATGATCCGCAAAATGTCGATATCGATTACCAGATGAATGTGGTCATGAGAATCAACAAATACCTAACAGCAAATGTCGCTTTGCAAACCATATATGATGACAATTCCGTTCAAGCAGTTCAAGTAAGGGAAATATTTGGGATAGGAGCTAATTATGGCTTCTAAAATTAAAAGCAAATTACAGCGGTTATCACGTAAGAAAAATCCCTTTTGAAAATTATTCAAAAGGGATTTTGTATTTTATAATAAAAAGGCTTAATTAATCGTCCTCATTGTCTTCATCTACTTCTTTCTCTATAGCATCTTTATAATCAGGATATAAAAACTTATTGTAAGGAAAACGCGTAATGTGAATTTGTCTTACCACTTCATAAAGACGTTCTCTTAATTCTTCAAAATTTTCTTTGTTTGTTGCCGAAATAAACAACGCATTTTCCTCTCCTACTCGACCCATCCAAGTGGACTTCCATTCTTTAAGGGTATAGTGTCTTGGTGTTTTTTCAGTCATTAAATCATCCTCATCAATCGTCAAATGGGAATAAGCATCAATTTTATTAAAAACCATAATTACCGGCTTATCACTTGCTTTGATATCCGTTAGCGTTTGATTTACCGAGGCAATATGATCTTCGAATTCAGGATGAGAAATGTCAACTACATGCAACAATAAATCAGCCTCACGAACCTCATCTAGGGTACTCTTAAAAGAATCAACTAGCTGTGTAGGCAATTTTCGAATGAAACCTACCGTATCAGAAAGCAAGAAAGGCAAGTTTTTAATAACTACTTTTCTAACCGTGGTGTCCAAAGTAGCAAAAAGCTTGTTTTCAACAAAAACATCACTTTTCCCGATGGCATTCATTAAGGTTGATTTTCCCACATTGGTATACCCCACCAAAGCCACACGAACCATAGCCCCGCGATTACCACGTTGCGTGCCCATTTGCTTGTCAATCGCTTTGATTTTATCTTTCAATAAGGAAATTCTATCACGTACAATACGTCTGTCGGTTTCAATTTCTGTTTCCCCAGGTCCACGCATTCCAATTCCCCCCTTTTGACGTTCCAAGTGAGTCCACATTCCGGAAAGCCTAGGTAGCAAGTATTGGCATTGTGCCAACTCTACTTGGGTTCTGGCATAGGAGGTCTCCGCTCTTTGCGCAAATATATCTAGGATAAGATGTGTCCTGTCGAGAATTTTGCATTCCACTATAACTTTAGAAATATTTTTTTGCTGCGAAGGAGTTAATTCATCATCAAAAATCAATGTTGAAATTTCATTCTCTTTTACATACTGATGTATTTCTTCAATTTTCCCTGTCCCTACAAATGTTTTGGGATTTGGTCGTTCCATTTTTTGTGAAAAACGTTTGACTACTTGTCCACCTGCTGTAAAGGTTAGAAACTCTAATTCGTCAAGATATTCTTTGAGCTTCTCTTCACTTTGATTTTGAGTTACAATCCCAACAATGGCTGTTTTTTCGAAATTTAATACTTCTTTTTCTAACATAATCTTTGAGTAAGATACAAATTTAAGGATTTATGGGCTACTTTCAGAATATATGTCTTCCTAAAAAACGAAAGATTTAAAAAATTATACTTTTTCTAGTGTATCAGAAATAAATGCAGTTACGCTCAGTCGTCAACAGTTTTAAAACACCGGTTCCCTTTGATGGCTAACAAATGCAACACTAATTTATTTAGCAAAAGGAATCGCTAATTCCTTTGTGTTTTTAGTTAATTTTACCCGACCTTAATTCCCTTTTAATGAATCGATTTTTGCCATTCTTCTTTGTTCTACTTTTCCCTACATTGCTTTTGGCTCAAGATAATTCAGCATCTTTACTGCGAGAGTTAGATCAGACAATCGAGAATCACCAATACTATTCCAACCAAAAAGAACATACAATTGACTCCCTTAAACAGCTTGTAAAACCTGCTATGAACGACCTTCAAAAACAGGAGATTTATGATCAACTATATGAAGAATATCGGGTGTATAAATCGGATTCCGCCTTGGTTTTTGCTCGAAAAAGTATGCAGATCGCAATTAGTCTGAACGATCCGAAAAGAAACGATCAAGCTGCGCTGAATCTAGCCTCCATAATGGGGACTTTAGGGATGTACAAAGAGGCTACTGAAATTCTTGCAAAAAACCCCGGCAATCGTTCTCCAGAATTAAAAGGTTATTATTACGTTGTAAATAGGGTTCTGTACGGCTATATGTATAATTATGCCACCTCCGTTTATGAAAAAGAAAAATATGCTGCATTAACACAAAACTATCGAGATTCGTCGCTGCTATATTTCCCAAAATAGGCCCGTCAACACCTCATTCTTCAAGCGGAACTATTAATAGAAAAAGGCCAAGAGAACCAATCATTACAGCAGCTTCTTGCCGTTTTCCCCACTATTTCTCTTTCTGATCCGGATAGAGCCGTTTTTGCCTACATCATTTCTCATGCCTATCATCAAAAAAAAGACCGAGATGCTGAAAAAAGATGGTTGGCCATCTCTGCTATTTCCGATTTGAAATTGGCTAAAAAAGAAAATATTTCACTGCGGAATTTGGCGTTTTTATTATACGAAGAAGGCGACATCGACAGGGCTTACAGCTACATACAACGCTCTTTGGAAGATGCGCTCTTCTGCAACGCCCGTTTAAGAACTTATGAGATATCCAAAATGATGCCCATCATCAGTGAAGCATATCAGCATCAGAATAAAATGAACCAAAAGCAACTCCTACTATTTCTGGGAAGTGTGAGTCTATTGACCGTCATTTTATTAATTGTCCTGATCCTGCTTTTCAAGCAGATGAAAAAATTAAAGATGGCGCAAAAAGACTTGAACGAAGCAAACTCACAATTATTAGAACTCAATGTGGCCATACAAACCAGCAATTTACAACTAAAAGAAACGAACAGCACGCTAACGGAAGCCAACCTTGTAAAAGACATCTACATTGGCAGATACATGGATCAATGTTCTGATTATATCGGTAAATTAGAAGGGTATCGCCGTAAATTGAATGTGATGGCAACAGCCGGTAAAATGAATAACCTCATCAGCGCCATAAAGTCAAAACAATTTATTGAAGCCGAACTAAAAGAGTTCTACACGAATTTTGACAAAACCTTTTTACTACTCTTTCCTGACTTTATCAAAGAATTTGAAGGGTTGCTTATTGATACTGAATTGACCCAGCTCAAAGATGGAGACCTTCTGAATACCGAATTAAGAATAGTGGCACTGATCCGTTTAGGTATTAAAGATAGTGCTAAAATAGCTGTTTTTCTTCGCTATTCAGTATCCACTGTTTATAATTATCGTTCCCAAATCAAGAACAAAGCAGCGGGGCCTCGCGAGGAATTCGAGGCTAATGTCATGCAAATAGGAACGAACACAAAGTAACATAACCTACGCTTTGCAACAACGTTTGACAGTCAATATAGTCTAACTGTTCCCTTTATAAGTTAAAAATTTACTACTTTTTTTTATTGTAAAACAACATTAATTACTTATTAATTAAGAACTTAAGCTAAATAAAACTATACGGAATCTACTTTTTTAAAATCACAAAAACATTCAAGGCATAAAGGGTATATATTTACTATATCGAAGTTACGTAAAAACAAAAAACATACTACGCCCAAAAAATAGTAATCTTTAATTTATTCCAAAAAATGAAACATTTAATTATCACTTCCCTTATCTGGCTTGCCTTATTCAGTGGTGCCCACGCGCAACAGTTAAAATCACCGAATGAAGCCTTTACAATGGACTTTTCGTTACAAAATGACGGAACGCCTACCTATGCTTTAAAATACAAGAGCAAAGAAGTTATAAAAACCAGTAAATTAGGTTTAACCCTAAAAAACGACGAAAAATCATTACTGAATGACTTCACGGTAGTGGATACGAAAACCGCCACATTTGACGAAAGCTGGAAACCGGTTTGGGGTGAAGTAGCCGAAATTCGCAATCATTATAATGAACTTGCCATTACTTTAACCCAAAAAGAAACAGACAGACAAATCATAATTCGTTTTCGTTTGTTTGACGAGGGTCTTGGTTTCCGTTATGAGTTCCCATCCCAGAAGAACCTTGCTCATTTTGTAATCAAAGAAGAAAGAACCCAATTTGCCATGGCAGGTGATCATACCGCTTTTTGGATTCCTGGAGACTACGATACGCAAGAATACGATTTTACGACTTCTAAATTATCTGAAATTAGAGGCTAAAGCGAAAAAGCAAAAACAGCCAATGTGTCCCAAACTTCGTTTTCAACTACAGGAGTGCAGACTTCATTAATGATGAAAACAGCAGACGGATTGTACATCAACCTTCACGAAGCGGCATTAATCAACTATTCTTGTATGCACTTGAATTTAGATGATAAAAATATGATTTTCGAATCTTGGTTAACTCCTGATGCAATAGGAGACAAAGGATATATGCAAGCACCAAATACTTCTCCTTGGCGTACTATTATGGTGAGCGATGATGCCCGAGATATTTTGGCTTCAAAAATGACATTGAACTTAAATGAACCTTGTAAAATTGAGGACACCACTTGGATTAAACCAATCAAATATGTTGGTGTTTGGTGGGAAATGATTACTGGTAAAAGTTCTTGGTCGTATACTAATGACTACCCTTCTGTTCAACTTGGCGTAACGGACTATTCAAAAGCAAAACCGAATGGTACGCATGGAGCAACTACAAAAAAGGTCAAGAAATATATTGATTTTGCTGCTGAACATGGTTTTGGAGGTGTTTTAGTAGAAGGATGGAATGAAGGATGGGAAGACTGGTTTGGTCATTCTAAAGACTATGTTTTTGACTTCGTAACTCCTTACCCCGACTTTGACGTGAAGGGAATCCAAGCGTATGCAAAATCTAAAGGAATAAAAATGATTATGCACCATGAAACTTCAGGGTCTGTTCGCAACTACGAGCGTTACATGGACAAAGCCTACCAATTCATGAAAGACAACGGATATGATGCTGTAAAAAGTGGTTATGTCGGGAATATTTTACCGCAAGGGGAAAGTAATTACAACCAATGGGTAGTAAACCATTATCAATATGCATTAGAAAAGGCAGCCGAATATAAGATTATGATCAATGCGCATGAGGCCGTTCGACCTACTGGAATAAGCAGAACGTATCCCAACTTAATAGGGAACGAATCAGCCAGAGGAACGGAGTACCAATCCTTTGGTGGCTCTAAACCCAACCACGTTACTTTATTACCTTTTACCAGATTAATCGGAGGCCCAATGGATTATACGCCGGGGGTTTTTGAAATGGATTTGAGCAAATTGAATCCAGACAATCATTCGCATGTAAACAGCACGATCGCAAACCAATTGGCTTTATATGTGACGATGTACAGCCCGTTACAAATGGCGGCCGATTAACCGGAGCATTACAATCGCTTTTTGGATGCTTTCCAATTCTTTAAAGATGTGGCTATTGATTGGACAGAAAGTAAATACCTAGAAGCAGAGCCGGGACAATACATTACTGTTGCTCGTAAAGCGAAAGGAACCAGCAACTGGTTTGTAGGGAATGTTAATGGTGAAACACCTCGTACGTCAAACATTAAATTTGACTTCTTGGAGAAAGGAAAAAAATACACCGCAACTATCTATGCCGATGCGAAAGATGCGCATTATAAAACAAACCCGCAAGCCTATGTCATCCGTAAAGTGGTTGTGACCAACAAATCAAAATTATCTCAATTGAGTGCACCGGGCGGAGGTTATGCCGTTAGCATCATTGAAATCAAAAAGTAATTAAAATACAAAGAGGCTGTCTATCAAGACAGCCTCTTTTATTATAGAACAATTATAAGCTAGAAATCTAGCTAATGAAATTTTAATCTTTTTAATTTACAGCGATTAATTTAACCTCAAAGATAAGCACGGAGCCACCTGGAATCCCACGGCTATCATTACTTCCATACCCTAAGTGAGACGGTACTAATAGCATACCGCTACCGCCAACTTTGAAATAAGGAATCCCTTCTGTCCATCCTTTGATTACTTGTTGTAAACCAAACGATATACCATCATCACTACTTTTATCAAATACATTTCCATTAGTATAAGACCCTTTGTAGGCTACAGTTACATTAGAGGATGATGTGGGTTGAGCTCCAGTTCCAGCATTATTAATCACATAATATAAACCTGTGCTGCTTTTTTGCGCAATCAATTTATTTGCGGCAATATAGTCGACAATTTCTTTTTCATTTTGAGCCGTATAATCAACATTCGATGATTTTTTTGTATCTGATATGCAAGAAACAAATAATAAAGAAACAAGTGATAATAAGATATATTTCATAATTTGATTTGATTTATAGAGCTGCAAATATATAAAATTACACGCTACATAAATCGCATATGTTTTATATGTCTAATAACCAATTTTACTTCCCAAAAACCTGTACATCATCCACCTGAAAAGCGCCGTCCAAAGCTAGATTTTTTCCGGAACCGATGTACTTGAAAGCGATGTTGATTTTCCCGGTGTAAGAGGACAAGTCTACTCCGCCGGAACCCACGAACTGATACCAAGGCGTGGACTGTTTGGGCAAAATCACCTTGAGCGGTGTCCAAGTCGCCTTACTGACATTCAAGCCGTCAAAATTAGTGGAAACAAATACTTCCAGCGAATTCAAAGGCCAATCCACATCAAGGTGATGTTGGGCGGTTCTAAAAGTCAGTATTTCATTGGTATGTGCATCCATATCAATTTTGGGCGAAATCAACCAAGCGATATTAGACAGCACTTTGGCTCCCGTGGTATTGAACTCGGCGTACCCATTTCCGGAATACACGGTTCCTTTCCAGAAGATGGTGCCACTCTGAACGATATTTGCCCATCCGGGAAGACTCAAATTGGTTTTATCCACCACCGTTTGGAAATCTTGGGAGAAAAAAGGGACTGTTCTTGGCGCAGTCATCACCACATCTTTTTCGGAACGCACCAGCAACTGATAATCCGAACCAAATTTAGTCAAAACCCCTCTCACCTTTCCGTTTCCAGCCGGCACCATCTTTTGGGCAAAATCAGCATAACTACTCGTTCTGAAAAGCACCTGATTCCCAAATTTATCTATCAGGCTCCAGTTAGTCGCGCCACCAACATTATTGGTCTCTTCAAAATAGTGTCGGCTAAGCGCTGCCTCGGTAAACTGAACATCAGACAATTCTACCAAAGTGTTTATATTGGCATCGGAAACTACATCTGGAATCGCAAGGCGCCGAACCAAAAGATCTTCGCCTAAAGTAGTACAGGAAGCGTGCAGCACGTTTTTATAGTCGTTTTGCGACAGTCGCCCCACGGCACCTTCATTATAAGAGTTGACATAAATCCCCCCGATACGAAGACTTCCATAATTGATATCGGTATACTGGTTTTTTAGTTTTACATATACTTTGTTTCCCACTCTGAAATCAACATAGGTATTGGTAGCATCCACAGGAACGCTAAACCCTACCGCAGGAGCTGTCGCCGTTCCAATAGTCTGCAAAGAAATAGCTTTGAAAAAATTGCCATTTTCATCACTAGAAACCACGTAGGCTTCAATTATATCGTCATATGTGTATTGGGTAACGATGGCGCCGGCATTAGTACGGACTTCCGCTACCGTTTTATTTGCGGTAAAATCTGGCTGGGTACAGCGCAGTTTTGGTATCTCCACCGCATCGTTTGCACAGCCTAAAAAACCAGTGGCAAACACCATCAAAAAAAGGAAACTATAGAAAGTGGATCTCATAAGTTGGGTTTTTTATATTTAAAAATTGAAGTAGAGATTAACGAAATACGTTCTTCCGTAGCCGTAAAAATATTTATTACCAAAAGAGGGTGTTCCGCTGGAAACATCCTGATTTAGTTGTCTGAAATTGGCATTTCTTGCTTGTTCGTAACCGCCCGTTTTATAGTTGGAGTCGAGTATATTATTGACGCTCGCAAAAAGCCCTAGATTTTTTCCTTTGATGCGCCATGATTTCCCTCCTATAAGATTAAGCAGTACCACAGGATCGAATTTTTCCTGCTTCAATAGTTCCCTCGCCCGTTCTTCCGTGGCTTCTGGAAAAGGAAACCCGCTGGCGGGATTAGTATAAAAACCATCCGTTCTTACTATCGGTGAAACATCAATGTAGCTGTCTGCCAGTAAATTAATATTGGCTCCTATCCACCAGTATTTAGGGTCTCGGTAGTCAATTCCCAATCCGTAAGCCTGTTGTGGCATGCCGGCTTGCCTGTAATTTTTTAAAAGCGCCGATCCAAAATCGAATGACGGGTTCGTGTTTTCTGTGGTAGCCACCGCATCGTTATTGATACTCACATTGGGATTACTGTCATAGGTAAACTTACCATATCCTGCTGAAAAATTTCCTTTTATCGTACTGGTGATTTGGTATTCAAAACTGAATTCCCCACCAATATTCTTTCGGTCCAGATGGGTCAGCGTTTGACTTACAAAAGCATTCGTATTCGTATATCCGGCGCCATTGTCAAAAATACCTTCCGCATAAAAAAAGGAAGTTTTAGTGGCATTTTTTATCGTCGAATAATAAGCCGTCAATCGCGCTTTTAGTTTTGGCGAACGAAAAACATAGGTCGCATCGAGGCTGTTTAGAGCTTCACTTTGTAATCCATCCACAATAGAATTATTCAATCGTGCATTCGGGAACGTATTTCGGATTGTGGGTGCTTTAGACAGGTGCGCCCCGTTGAAATTCAAGGATTGCTTGCCTGAAATTTTAAATAGGATACCGCCTTTAAAACCAAAATTCTCAAAGGGTACTTTCTCGCTTTTGCCAAAGGAAATTGTTTCATAAATTCCGTTTTTGTACATGCCCTCTCTTTGATAATTCGTACTGGAGAAAGATTGCGCCAAATAGAACTCAATTTTGTCATAAGAAAATTTAAACTGAGTAAAAGCATCAAAAATAGTGGCAGCATACTTATAATTGTATCCATAAGCATCTCCTACAACAACCTGTCTGTTTGGATTATTCAAATCAGATTGAGCCTGATTACCGCTATAGAAACCATCAATATCCTCAAAATAGGCACCGCCCAACAGATCCAAAAGCTGTTGGTAATTATGCGATTTCAAATTCCGCAACGACCCTCCCGCATTCATAATAAGATTTTCATTTAGTTGCGTATTGAAATTAGAAGAAGCCACCACCGTTTGATCGTCCGTCCGGTCTTCGTATAAAACATAATGACTTTTGGCTGCTTCATACCCCGTGATATTTCCATTGGAATCTATTATTGCTTTTTGATTGGCCTGATACAGGGCATTCCAATCAATTTGGGAATTTGCCAAAAACTGAAGACGGCTCTTTTCTGCATTTTCATTATCTGGCGTAAAAGCTCCTGAATATTCTCCCTCGTCTTTTCCGTAAAGCGAACTGTAATAACTGGGTAGTTTTCTAAAGTAAGTTGGATCTGGACTGTTGGCATTTTGGTAATCCAGGTTGCTGTTGCCTATTTTGCCGAACTGAACCATCACACTGGAGTTAAGATTACTGTGATCATTAATCTTAAAATAATGATTCAGCATCAAGATTGGTTCTTCAATAGTTTTTACTCTAGCATTTCTTTTCTTTCCGTCCTGATATCCCCAATAGGAGTTGTAGGTTTCGCTGGTCAATTCAGTCACCTCAGCGCTATTTGGCGAATTTTTTCCTCGGCTGTTTGGAGTATAAAATCCTGTAAAATTCAGGGAATGACTATCGTTTAATTTCTTTTCGACACTCAAAAAAAGAGAATTCCCATCGTAAGTCGTTCCTTCAAAATAGCCTTCATCTGCATATCGCTTTCCCGCCGAAACTACGAAAGCCCACCCGCTGTTACCCATTCCTGAGGCAAAGGTCCCCATCATGCGTCCCCTGTAATTCGTGTTGGTTGCCGAAACAGTAATTCTTGTTCCTGTTCTATAAATGGAAGCACGGGTATTGATTTCCTGAGTCCCTAATATTCCACCAAAAGTATAATCGGAAGGAGCGGTCCCAATAGCAAATTCCTGGTTTCGAGTGGCATCGTTTAGTCCACCCCAATTGCCCCACTGCGGCCTGCCATCATAAGATTTATTCATGGAAACCCCATTGATCATAGTCATCGCATTTTCACTGTCCAGTCCCCGAATCCGGAAACGTACCTGACCCCAATTGAAAGCGGCAGCTTGTTGAAACGCATCTTTAGAAGACTGCAGCAATCCTGAAGTACTCTCTGAACCGCTATTGTCATCAGTTAACTCATTTTCGAAAAGTCGGATTAAACTCCTTTGCTGGTCTAAAATTTCATCTTCTTCCAGCATTATCGTGCCTAAATCAAGTAGTTGCCCGATACGGATTGTTACCGGAAAAAGCGCGTCTTTGTAGCCTTGACTGTGGAAAAGCAGCAATTGATCACCCACAATTAAGTCGTCAAAACTAAATTGTCCGTCGGAGGCGGTCAGCTGCATGGCATTCGTGTTTTGAACAGAAACGACTACATAAGCTAAAGGCCGCTGTGTTTTGGCATCCAATACCGTCCCTGAAATTCCCGTTTTGTTTTGTGCGAAAGCAAATCCCATTTGTAAAACAACAAAAAACATCAACCCAGCTTTTTTCATAAATCCATTTTCTTTATCACCACAATAAGTCCACCAACCAATTTGGGGACTTTATCTTTTAAATAAAATAGGATAGATTTTACTACCAGGCATAAAAAAAATCCAAAATAGGATAATGCATCGGCAATAAAAGAAAAGTGTTTTTGGTAAATTTGGTTTAAAACCAAAAAGGACTAATTTGAAAGCGGTTCTAAAAGTGGTATTTAGAAACCAAGAGAATAGTTCTATTCTTTTTTTCAAGTTATAAATGTAATTAAAATACAATGCCTTTGTTAATTTTTGATGAAATAATATAAATAATTGTTAATTTAATCGTTTTTTACACGTTAGACCTCTTGTAATACTGTGTTTGAGATAAAGAAAATATTTTATCTAGAGACAAATTGTTACCTGTAAAGCACCTCTGTTTTTCTGGAGAAGGTAAAAAAGCTGATTTTTAAAACATTAAGGAATTAAGGTTACCTGAGAATAAACTTTTAATTTTTCTTAATCTCTTAACAGTTACTTTTTTAAAACTGGAATAATAACTAACTCGTCGAATGTAGTTATCAACAACGTCCGTTCAGTTTATCCCGAACTTATTCTCGATACATCTCGCTAAAAAGCGTGATACTCGACCTGAGGAAGGTTTTCATCAAAAACAAATTAAACCCCGGGGGTCAGCGACTATAAATCAATCACTTTTTTCTGAGCACTGCTTTGAATCGCCGCTTCAATAATTTGCATAACCCTCAGCCCGTCTTGTCCGGTAACGGGTTCTTCTTTGTCGTTTGTAATGGAATCGTATACCCCATCAAAAAAGTCGTAATAATTCCCCTGTAGAGTCGGTATTTTACCCTGCACTACTTTGCCGTCAATTTCGGTATGTACGAGCCCTTCTTTTTCGATAGACTCGGTTCCCCAACTCTCCAGATTCGGTTTTTTGCCCAATTTCAAATCGTCTTCCTGCACATCGCCCCGTGGTTTCAGGAACGATCCTTTTTTACCGTGAATGGTATAAGCCGGATTCGCTTCCCGAACAAAAAAACTAGCTTTTAACCGCACTCGAAAATTGGTGTAATACAGTAAAATGTCAATCCAGTCGTCCACCAAAGAGTGTTCACGTGTCGTGCGGATATCAGCATTAACAGCTTGCGGAAATCCAAATAAATACAACGCCTGATCAATTAAATGTGGGCCTAAATCTTTTAGGATTCCTGCACCGGCATTGGCAGTTTCTTTATGTTGCTTCGGACTCAAAAGCGGGTTGTAGCGGTCGAAATGGAATTCAGCTTCGACGATGTTACCCAATACACCATCCAAAAGAACCTGGCGCACTGTTTTAAGATCGCTATCCCATCTCCTATTTTGGAAAACTGAAAGTTTCACTTCTTTTTCCGTGGCCAAGGCAACCAGTTCCTCTGCTTCAGCCACTGTGGTGGTAAAGGCTTTTTCTACTACGACATGTTTTCCCGCCAACAGCACTTTTTTGGCATATTCAAAATGGGTTCCCACCGGCGTGTTCACGATGACTAACTGAGCATCAGACGCCAAAACGCCCTCTAAAGTGCTATAGCTCTTTACGTTGGGGTAATCCTGTTGAATCAATTTTTTACTTCGCTCCCAAGACCCGACCAGTTCGAATCCAGGGTGAAATTCAAGAAATGGTGCATGGAATACTTTTCCGGACATACCGTAGGATAGCAAGGCTGTTTTTATTTTTTGCATACTTTTTATTTTATAGCGGTAAGGTTTTTTACCACATAAAGAAGTGAGTTAATTTTGATTAAACCGAGAAAGCTTCGCTTTAACAAAAAGCAAACTTATTATAAACTTTTCTTTTAAGCATCTACGTCCTATAAATCCATTTAAACATTCGGGCGCTTTTAAAAGCCAAGCTTAAATTATTTCGTGTTTTCGGCATTTGCTATCGGGCAACATAGCTATGCGATGTCAAAAAAAAGGTGAAGCGCCTTGTAAGGCTTGTAAATTCTATGTGTCTCGGTGTTTAAAAAACTAACCAGTCTCAACTTTTCTAGATTACTTAAGAGTTAAAAACAGCATCAATTTAATGAACGTCTCTGCTTATTTTGTTTTAGCGCGTTCGTACTGTTTTGGCCAAGAGACATCTTCATTTAAATCTCGAGCAAAAGTTAAAGCTAAATAAGGATTTCTCAAAGATTCTCTAGCAAATAAAACCAAATCTGCTTTTCCAGAGCTAATGATTTCTTCTGCTTGATGGGCTTCAATTATTAGGCCTACAGCTCCAGTTAGGATTCCGCTTTCTTTTTTGATTTTTTCAGCAAATGGCACTTGGTAATTAGGAGCTACAGGAATCTTTTGATAAGGTACCAAGGCACCAGACGAAACATCGATTAAATCAACTCCTTTTTCTTTTAAGATTATAGAAAGCTGTACAGATTCTTCTGTATTCCAACCTCCATCTGCCCAGTCTGTGGCCGAAATACGGACAAACAACGGCAATTCTATTGGCCATTCCGATTGTACTGCTTCGATCACCTCAAGTGTCAGACGAATTCTGTTTTCAAAACTTCCTCCATACGCATCCGTTCTAACATTGGATAAAGGAGAAAGAAACTGATGCAATAAATACCCGTGAGCCGCATGAATTTCCATAACCTGATACCCTGCTTTTACCGCTCTTATAGTTGCTGCCTTAAAATCAGCAATCACTTTATGGATGCCATTTTCATCTAATGCAATAGGTGCTTTTTCTGATTCATGATAGGCAATCCCACTAGGAGCTACTGAATCCCAACCTCCTTGATCAGCGGCTACCTTTCGTCCACCACTCCATGGAGATGCTGCGCTAGCTTTTCTACCAGCATGCGCCAATTGAATTCCAGGAACTGAATTTTGACTCACGATAAATTGATTTATTTGAGCTAATTTTTCTATATGCTCCTCTTTCCAAATACCTAAATCTTCTGGAGAGATGCGTCCTTCTGGAGAAACACTAGTGGCTTCTTGGATTATTAACCCTGCACCACCCGCAGCACGACTACCTAAATGCACTAAATGCCAATCATTAGCAAAGCCATCGACAGCTGAATATTGACACATCGGTGAAATAACAATTCTGTTTTTAAGCGTAAGGCTTTTTATCTGTAAGGGGGAATATAATAGAGGTGACATAATGATGATTTTATAAAATATGAGTTGAAATTTTAATCGTTCTAAATGCGATACCGTAAAGTTACGCGACATCCAGCCAAGTAAAAAACCATACAGCATAATTGTTGACTAAGCAATTGTAAAATAGCGTAATTATAAGACTTTCAAAATAAAATAGAAAACCCTACTTTTGTGCAATTCAAATAAGAACTTAAAATAAAAAATGGATATATTTATCAAGCTTTCGCAATTTTTAATGAGTTTATCATTATTAATAATACTTCACGAATTAGGACACTTTATTCCCGCTAAATTATTTAAAACCAGAGTCGAAAAATTCTATTTGTTTTTTGACGTTAAATATTCTCTTCTAAAAAAGAAAATTGGAGATACAGAGTACGGTATCGGATGGTTGCCTCTGGGCGGATACGTTAAAATTTCAGGGATGATTGACGAAAGTATGGACAAGGAACAAATGGCTTTGCCCCCTGAACCTTGGGAATTTCGCTCTAAGCCAGCTTACCAACGTTTGATTATCATGTTAGGTGGGGTGACGGTCAACTTCATTTTAGCCTTCATCATATATATTGGGATGGCGTTTGCTTACGGAGACACTTATATTGCCAATGCAGACATGAAAGACGGTCTATTAATTGAAAATCAGGCATTGCTGAACGCCGGTTTCAAAACGGGTGATAAAATCATTTCTGTTGACGGCACAAAAATAATGAAGTTTGACAATGACATCAATATGAAAGTTGTTTTGGGAAAAGAGATCCTTATCGAAAGAAACGGAACCCAGCAAACCATAAAAATGCCTATTGATTTTATCGATCAATTGTCTAAATTTGAAAAAGGAACCTTACTGGACATCAGAAGGCCGTTTGTGATTGGTGCGGTTACTGACGAGTCTACCAATAAAGATTTACAAGCCAAAGATGTTGTAGTTACCCTTAATGGTCAAGCTGCAAAATACATAGATCAGGCAAAAGCTATATTAGAAAACAACAAAGGAAAAACCATTTCTGCAACGGTATTGCGCGATCAAAAAGAGAAAAAAATCCAAGTTACAATTAACAATGACGGAGTGTTAGGAGTTAAACTTGCTGGATTAAGTTTTGCTTCCATGGAAAAATTAGGCTACTACAAAGTAAGCCAACAAGAATTTGGTTTCTTAGAATCTATTCCAGTAGGGATTATAAAAGGAAAAAACCAAGTGGTAGGATACGGAAAACAACTAAAAATGATTTTCAGTCCTAGCACAGGGGCCTACAAACAAGTGGGTGGTTTTAAAGCCATATTTGATATTTTCCCTAGTACATGGAGCTGGGAAACGTTCTGGAACATCACGGCTTTATTATCAATTATGCTTGGGGTAATGAACTTATTGCCTATTCCAGCACTCGATGGAGGTCATGTCATGTTTTTATTATATGAAATTATCAGCGGTAAAAAACCAAGCGACAAGTTCCTTGAAAATGCACAAATGGTTGGTTTCGTATTACTTATATCACTGTTATTATTTGCCAACGGAAACGATATTTACAAGGCAATTGTAGGGAAATAAAAAAAATTAAAAAAAGTTTAATTTTTGTTTGCACAAATCAAATGATAGCCTATCTTTGCACCGCTTTACAACTGTAACAAACGTTACAATTTATTGCTCAGTTTCCTTCTTAGCTCAGTTGGTTAGAGCATCTGACTGTTAATCAGAGGGTCCTTGGTTCGAGCCCAAGAGAGGGAGCTTTTATTAAAAAGACTTTACAGCAATGTAAGGTCTTTTTTGTTTTTAAGCCATAGTGAAATCAGTATTTCACGGAGATTCAGTAGATAAAAGCTAATTCTGGATTTTGCCAAATTGCCAAGTTATTTTACTAAAAAAAGGCAACATATTAGGCATCATCTCTTTTTCTAAAAGGCATCACTTTTTTTATCGTAACCATTTGCATGTCTGACTAAAACAAAAAGTTATGACTACAGACAATTTCAAAATTCTATTTATTGAAGGAAAGAATAGAAAAAACAAGAAGAATCAATCTCCATTATTTTGCCGACTAACCCTAAATGGGAACAGAAAACAGCTTAGCACAGGCATTAATATTGAGTCCGAGCATTGGGATACCAAAGACCAAGTAATTCTAAAATCCCACAAATCTGCAATTCTATACAACTCTCAACTTGACAAGATAAAATCTAAGGTCAATAGTATCTACATGATTTTAAGATTACAAGAAAATCCTTTTTCTATTGAAGACATTCACGACAAATACTTTGGTAAAGAACTAAAGAAAAGTGAATTTATTCTCTCCTATTATAAACAGTATCTCTCCAAAATTAAAAAACTAGTAGGACTAGAAATCAAAGATAATACCTATAACAAGTTCGTATATGTAGGCAACCACTTAGAAGCTTTCCTCAAATGGAAATATAAGAAAACAGATTACCCACTAAAAGAACTAAGTCTACAGTTTTTAACTGATTTTGACTACTATCTTAAGACAGAAAAGAAGCAAGAGCAAATTACGATCAACAAAACCATTCAAAGACTAAGAACACCTATAAAGCAAGCTATCTCAGAAGGCTATTTGGATAGAGACCCGTTTATAATGCACAAGTCTAAAACAGTCCGTAAAACCGTTATATTCCTTTCTACAGAGGAACTCAAAACCCTTGAAGAAGCTGTATTACTACAAAATAGACTTAGTATAATTCAAGACTTATTCATTTTCTGTTGTTACACAGGATTAGCCTATAATGAAATGGCACATCTTGAGAAATCGAATATTCAAATAGGTTTTGACAATGTTAACTGGATTCAGATGAAGAGAGAGAAAACACAACGTCAAATCTCCATTCCAATACTTCCTAAAGCTCAAGAGATAATTGAAAAGTATTCAACTGACGGCAACCTCATATTCCCATCTATAAGCAATCAGAAATTCAACTCGTACTTAAAGGAGATTGCGGATATAACTGGAATTGAGAAAAGATTGACACATCACACCGCACGTAAAACCTTTGCCTCAACTGTCCTCCTATACAATGATGTTCCAATGGAAATCGTATCAGAGTTATTGGGGCATTCCAACATGCTTATTACACAGGAAAGTTATGGGAAAGTAGTGCAAAGAAAAGTGAGCGACGAGATGAAGAAATTAAACTTAAAAATTAGTAAAAATCACTAAAAGTTGGTATTGTATATGTTAAATAATATCTATTTATTTGTTCAATATGCCTAATTCTTTAAACTATTTCCCTACAGATGAGCAAACTCGTAATGAAATGCTTTTTAAAAGAATTTACTTTGTAAATAACCATCGCGCAACAATTTAACAACCTAAATTCAATTAGTATTATCCCATAAATAGATTTATCACAAAACTACTTCTACTTTCATTTCTTATAATTTTGCATTTATCAGCGTTTGGGCAATACAACATTAAAACGATTAATCGACCTGACGACATACACACTGGAGTATTTTAACTGCCAGAGACAATTAAATATTAACTTAAATCAATACTATGTTTGGATTCGCTAAAAAAATTAAGGAATATTCTAAATTGGGTTCAGCAATGAACGAACTGAATAGACAATTAGATTTACTTGGAAATCATATTGAAAACAGCACTTTTCCAAGTGACTTTGATGAGAATGTAATAGGTCTAACGTTCATTATTCGTAATGAAATTTTAAATAGAATGGACGAATATAATTGGAATATGGAAGGACCTATTTTGGTTGCCTCTATACATTCCCGTAACATTACCCTATTAGAAGCTTACAGTGTAATAATCACTAAAACACGTAATCTTTCACTTCAATTGGAACCAATGGTTCAGAAAGGAGTGGAAGATATTTTAGCTAAAGGTGAAGCTTATTATGAATTAGAAAGAATTTCGAGAAAGTAAATAAAAAAACAACGGATAAAACTTGCTATAATTAATTTGACCAATGCCTTAATGGAAAAATGGTTTTGCATTTGATTGAAACAATCAAAAAATTTAATTAAACAAACAATAATTAATTTAATAAAGATGATGTACCTTATTTTATCAGCAGTAATACTTATTGCAAGTAAATTTATCTACGATAGCTTTTTGACTAATAACACAGAAAAAAATTGGGACGCCTACAAAAAAAGTAATCCTCACGGATCAATCGTATCTGAACACAGCAATGCATTCAATTTAAATACTAATGCAAAACTAAGAACGGATGGTTATTATTTATCCATTTTTAATGGAACTGATTACAATGGAGATATTTTCAAGATGTTTTTCATAATGTTTTTTACTAAAAACGGATTTGTAGCTATCGATGAATTTGAGAATTTAGAGAATTATATGGATCTTAATAAAAATGATTTCAAACAAGTTTTAATAAATGCTGATTTAGTTTTAGAAGCTGATATAGCGTCAGGTATCGTAAAGTATCAAATTAAAAATGGAGGGATTTCAATGCAGTTTTATGACCCTAACGAATATTCTAATTTAGATCTTAATAACAATTCGTTATTAGAGCCAAACGTCTTTAATGAATGGAAGGGTACGATTCTTCATAACGGACTTCTACTAACATTTTCAGAATCTTTCTATAATGAATCACTTAAAGACTATACAAAAGAGAGTAGAATAAAAGATTTAAAATTTGAATTTACACAAATTAAATTTTAATAAAGTAAATAAGAGCAGCCAATACGGTTGCTCTTTTTGGTTTAACACAATTCCAAAAATATTTTTTTAAAAATTTTTCAAAGCAAGCGTAACCTAAGCTAAATTCATGCCCCGACTTTCATAAGGTTTTGGGCGATGCCCCTGCCAGAACATGGGGAGAGTTGAATCTTCATCCTCATAATTCCGCCAAGGGCAATGTCTTATCGTATTGTATAATCTTATAAATCACAAAAAACTATGGTAAGTGTAATTGGTTACAAATCTATTGAAAAAGAAGACGGAGAGAGCTTCTTAGTGTTGGTACTACAGGGAGGAGTTGAGTCTGTAAAAAGTCAAGCTACGGGTAAAATGTATTTTACTGCAAGAACGGTTAATGTACCCGCCACCTTTGACGAAGAAACGTGTAAAAGTCTGATCGGTTCACAATTTGAAGGTATTGTTAAGAAAGTGGCTAGCGATCCTTATGAATACACGATAAAGGAAACTGGCGAAGTTGTCGAACTAAATTTCCGTTACGAATTTGTAGCAGATACTGAGGAAATAATTAAAGAACAAGTTGTTGCTGCAGAATTCGTCGCATAGAAATTCGCTAAATAATGATAAAGGTCTCCCTAACAAGGAGACTTTTTTTGTTTAGTGCATAACGGAAATGCAAGATTACCTCCTATTAAACATTTAAATCTAAAATCATGAAATTACAAAAGGCAGAACGCCATCAAGTTAAATTACGCATTGGACTTTCAGGTCCTAGTGGATTTGGGAAAACCTATTCCGCATTATTATTAGCGTACGGAATTACAAATGATTGGAACAAAATTGCTTTGATCGACACTGAAAATAAATCAGCTAGTTTGTATTCCCATTTAGGGGATTTTAATACCCTTTCATTAGAAGAACCATTTAGCCCAGAACGCTATACTACGGCTATTCAGCTATGTGAAAACTCAGACATAGAAATCATCATTATTGATAGTATCAGTCAAGAATGGATGGGAAAAGGCGGTTGCTTGGAAATTCACGAACAGTTGGGTGGTCGATTTCAAGATTGGGCACGTGTAACTCCTCGTCACCAATCTTTTATAGATGCTATCATATTGTCTAAATGTCATATTATCACTACTTCAAGGAGTAAAGTGGATTACAGCTTAGACAAAGATGGTAATGGGAAAACAAAAGTAATGAAATTGGGTACTAAGTCAATTACAAGGGAAGGTTTTGAATACGAGCTTACGGTCAATTTTGAACTTCTAAACGACAATCACCTCGTGTCAGCATCTAAAGATAGAACAGAATTATTTTCTGGAAAACCTGAATTCATTATCAACTCATCAACAGGGAAAAAACTAATCAAATGGTGTAATCAAGGAATTTCAATTGAGAGAATAAAAGATGAAATCAGCTCTTGTGAAACAGCTGAAGGATTAAAACAGATCTACAATAAATATCCAAATCTAAGTACTGAACTTTACTCTATTGTAATGGCTAGAAAACAGATTTTAGACCAAACATCAGCACAATTAATCTACGAAGAAGAAATTATTAAAAACTTAAACCCACTAGAAAATGAATTTAGTATTAAATAATCACAGTAGTCAAATTATAGATAAAGCAGAAGTTATTGTTTTTCCAAAAAGGAATTTCATAGAAGCAAATACAACTGAAGTATCCCTGAATCACCTCAAAAACGACTGTACTATTCCTGTTTTTGCAAAAGACAACGAATGTACCATAAGTCACTATGAATTTATCAACAGTGCCAAAGAAGTTGTGGAAGATATCTTAAATTACAAAGGCGTTTTAAAGCCCGATATACGAGTTTCTCATGTAATAAAAGGAAGAATACCAACTGCAATTGGAAAGCCTGCAAAGGACCTCCTAGAATACGAAAAAACCATTTATTATGAGCGAATGGCATTTGTTATTGAGGTACCTGAAATTAGCGAAGTTATTAATGGGAATAAACTCAACTTGACCATTGGCGGAGTGAGAAGTTACAATCAAGAGAACCTCTTCAGTAAAAAATCTATGGAGAAATTTAAAGTTTTTGTGGGCTTCCAGAACACGGTTTGCACAAACCTTTGCATAAGTACTGATGGACTTAAAGAAGATCTTCGGGTCAGCTCAATTATGGAGTTAAGAGCCAAAATTTACGAGCTCATTAATAATTACAAGAAGAAAGAACACCTTATTAATATGGAACGTATGTTTCGTTACTCCTTAACAGAAATTCAATTTGCACACCTAATTGGTAAGATGAAGCTATTCGCTTATTTGAGTAAAGAAGAGAAGCAGATGCTTTTTCCTTTAGTAATGAAAGATAGCCAATTAAACATAGTTGTCAAGGATTATCATACAGATGCTCACTTTTCTAAATCCGAGAACAATACCATTAGCTTTTGGAACCTTTACAACCTGTTCACTGAAGCTAATAAGAGCACTTACATTGATAGTAACTTAGAAAGGAATGTAAATGCGTATGCTTATGTAAACTACCTGTTAAACAGCGTTAAAAAGGAGGAATTGAACTATTTCATCCATTAATATTATATAGCATTTTTATCGGTAAATAGGTAACAAACTTACCCACTAATAAACAATAATATCTCTATAAAAATGACAAAAAGAGAGCTGGCAGAGCTGTTAAAATTCAGTTCTCCGCGAGAAATCTATGTAATTACGCATTATAATGTACTGAAACGTGTCTTTTGTCCTTTTCGCGTGACTGTTTTGCAAGAAATTGGAACACTAAAGAGAGGACAGATTGTTTTAGTGCAAGAAATCAAGGTTACCTATGAGTTAAAAACCGTTTACATAATTAATAATGACGCCTATTTTTACTATCACTTTGATATTATAATGTAATTAGGCAAAGCTGTTATGCTGTATTTTGTATAGTATAAAACTTTTGAGACGGTTTCAGCTTTATCAAAAAACCCCTGAAAACGTAAATAGCTATTGTTTTAAGTTGCACAAACTACATTTATTGCATTTTTAAGTGTAGTTTTGCTTCTTATTTTAAGAATAAGTAAGTTATTTAACTTTTAACATGATAATAACTTAATAAATATTAGGAATTGTCAATAATATTTACTATCTTTGTGCTTATAGAATCGAGCTAACTTCATAAGGTTCGTGATCACAAAAGAAAATACAAAAAATCTACAAAACACATAACATCACTTCCGCTTTTTATTAAGCTTAATTCCATTTTGCAAATTATCTAAGTACACTTTTACCTGAAAAGAATCAGTCAAAAGCAATAAAGCATTTAGAGTAATTGCATTTCAAATTTTTTTTTATTCAATTAATTTTTAAGAAATGGTTTTAAAACACGATGAGTCTCAGAATAACACTGGGCAAATGGCAATGGTAAATTGCAATGACAAATTAATTAATCAATCAAGTACTTCAACTCCCTCTCCTTCTTACTCCTATTCATCTATGTCTCCCTTCATATATGTTACTGATGATAGAATAGAGGACAAACCTCTTGAAAAGCCAGTAAAATCAAGGGTTAAGGAGTGCTATGACATCGAAATGACAGGTGAAAATCATACAGGTTTTCCGCTATTTTTTCAAAGCAATATAGCCACAATCTTTATTCCTAAAAAGGTCAAAACTCATTTAGAAAGATTTGTGCCAAACCAGTATTTGAAAAATATTGACAGGGATAAAAATATTGCCATTGAAAAATGCCTCGCCTTTGTTTCAAACCTATCTTCAACATACTATGCTGATGATAGATTTAAGAGTTTGTCCTCAACAAACCTGGACGAACAAAGTAAAAGAGGAAGAGACAATACATTTGTCTATAACCACATTATTAAAGCGCTTACGTATTCTACGAATACTATAGAAGCAATAATTATGGTTAAAAAAAATAAATTTGGAAACGAAACCTACCAAGAAGGCGTAGTATGCAAAGAATACGGCTTCACAGACGCCTATTTTAAGGGCGATTTAGTCGAGTATATCATCAAAGACAAAGGAATTCTTCAAAAAAGAAATAAGTTCTTTTACAGTCAGTTAAAAAAGGCTCATGACAATCCCATAGCAAATAACTTAATTAGTTTGTATTCTACAATTGAACTTCCAAGTCATGCTGAGATCAGACTACAGGGGAAAAGATTAACAAAAGTAAATTATAGAACTAAAAAAGGTAAGATCCTTACATTCTTAAATAAACACCCGAAGTCATATTATAAAGATGCCAGTGCAAGAAGTTTTGTTGAACAAAACATAAAGTTATTTGATTATTTAACCAAGCGAGGATTTATGATTCCAATCATAGGTACAGATAAATCTGGTGGAAGAGTAGTAGACAGCTTTACTCTAATGCCAAGTTGGATTAGAAGCCTAGTTAAAATCGATGGAAAATCTATCGTTGAAGTTGATTACAGTGCTTTGCATCCAAATATCGCAATGTCACTTTACGGAGGTTTAAGAAAATATTTGACTCATATTCAAGTTGCAGAGAATAGCAATATTGACTTGTCTAATGTTAAAATAGCACACCTCTCTTATTTCAATGAAAGAGTGCAAGGAATGAAGCGTAGCCCCATTTATAGCTACTATAGTGAATCAGAAATGGTGATGAATGAAGCAATCATTAAGGAGAAACAAATGAGCTTAAAAGAGTATAGAATCACCTCTATGAGGATGTTTGCTAAAGAAGTTGAAATAATGACAGAATGCATTAAACAGCTAAATTATAAAGGGATTTACGTTGGATATGTCTATGACTCTTTGTTTTGTGAAGAAAGTGATGCAAAATTAGTAGCAGAAATAATGAATACAGTTGTTTTAAAGTTTAATGTATTCACAACCGCAAAAATAGGATAGAAATAACCCTATACTTTATTAAAACAACTGCCTTTTATCAATTTCAAAATTAATTACTTATCACATATGGAAAACACTATAAATACTTATATTATATACAAAGCGCAAAACACTTTTACAAGTGAAACATACATCGGCGCAACTACAAAATCTCTTGAGGAGAGAAAAGCAGACCACCTACAAAAAGCCAATAAAAAAGTGGGTGGTTATTTTCAAGAAGCAATCGGTACTTATGGTTCTGATGCTTTTACTTGGGAGCAAATTGACATAGCTTCAAGCAGTGACGAGCTCGCATCTAAGGAGATCAACTATATTTCAGAGTATTCCGCCCTTGAAAACGGCTATAACTCCGACAAGGGTGGTGGCATCAAGAAAACTGTCTATAAATATAATTTAAATGGCTCATTAAATGCCACATTTGAAAACTTGACCCTCGCATCAGAAACAATATCAGTAAGAAAACAAGATATATCCCGTGCCTGTTGGAGTGTTAATAACAAATTAGGAGATTATTTATGGAGCTATGAATATGTAGAGCCATTTATTCCTACAGAAGATTACAGGCGTAAAGTAGTAGTACAGTATTTATTAGATGGTACTGTTGTGTCTAAATTCCTTTCAGTTGCAGAAGCTTCAAAGGAAACTGGAGTTTCAAAAACCTGCATTTCAAAATGTTGCCGTGAAGAACGGGATAGTTCCGGAGGTTTTATCTGGGAGTATTTGTAAAAACTAAGACGGTGTAATAGCCGTCTTTTTTTGTTTAATATATAAATAGCTTTCAAAGTAATATTGAATAAAGTAAAAAGCGTGAGAAATATTGTGCAAAATAAAATATACTTCCAATAAAGATTACTATTTTTAACGGTACAAAATAAGTCTTTCAATAAAATGGCATTATATCAAAAATCAGTTCTTAATAAATATCTCAAACAATTAGAACAACCTAAAGTAAGTAAGGCTTACAAAAAATATGTCAAGTATTTTCTAAATCCAACAATTCAAAATAACATTCGTAATTCTAAAGAAGAGGAGTACCAAGGTATTTTTCTAACTGAATTGTTTGTAAACGTGTTGGATTATACTTTAAAGCCCAATGTTGACTTTAATTTAGTTGCAGAATATAAAAATCAAAGCAATTCACGTAAGGCTGACGGTGCAATACTAAACAACAATTTAGCTATAGGAGTAATTGAGTTAAAAGGAACAAAAACCAAAGATTTAGAAAGTATACGCCAACAAGCTTTTGATTATAAAGCCAATCATAAAGAATGTACTTATGTAATTACCTCCAATTATGAAAAGCTACGTTTTTACATTAACGATGCTACCGAGTTTGAAGAGTTTAATTTGTTTGAACTAACAGAAGACCGTTTTGAACTTTTGTATTTATGTTTGCAAAAGGATAATATTTTAAATAATATTCCTTTAAAAACAAAAGAAGCGTCTATTGTTGTAGAAGAGGAAATAACAAAGCAATTCTATAAAGACTACTCTATTTTTAAAAGGGAATTATTTAGAGATTTAGTCAAGCGTAATGCAAAACGATTAAAAAGCACTTTAAGTCTCACAGATATTGAGATTGACGAAGAATCTAAAGCAGAACAATTAAGTTTAGATAAAAACTTAAAGCTTACTTTATTTAAGAAATCACAAAAATTAATAGATCGTTTCTTATTTGTTTTCTTTGCAGAAGACAGAGGATTATTACCGCCTAACAGCACTATACAAATACTTAATAAATGGAAATCTGATGTAGATTTTGGAGATGAAAGACCGCTTTACGATATGTTTAAGCAGTATTTTAGGTTTTTAGATACTGGAAGACAAGGAACAACAAATAGAGCCGAAATTTACGCCTATAATGGTGGTTTATTCAAAGAAGATTCTCTTTTAGATAAGCTCGAAATTGACAACGAATTACTATTCAAACACACGCAAATACTGGCTTCTTATGATTTTGAAAGTCAGGTAGATGTTAATATTTTAGGACACATTTTTGAAAACTCACTTAATGAAATTGAAAGCGTAAATGCTGAAATTGAAGGAGGTGATTTTGACAAACAAAAAAGCAAACGTAAAAAAGACGGCGTTTTTTATACTCCGAAATACATTACCAAATATATTGTAGAAAACACCATTGGTAAACTGTGTGAAGAAAAGAAAGCGGAACTTGGATTTAAAGAAGAAGAGTACTTTAAAGGACGTAAAAACAGACAACAAGCCACTATTGTAAAATTAATAGAAATATTAGATACCTACAGGGATTGGCTATTGCAACTCACCATTTGTGACCCAGCTTGTGGTAGTGGTGCTTTCCTAAACCAAGCTTTAGATTTCTTAATAAAAGAACACAATTATATTGATGAACTAAAAGCCAAAATATTAGGTGGAGGATTAGTCTTTAGTGATATTGAAAATACCATTCTTGAAAACAACATTTATGGAGTTGACCTTAACGAAGAAAGTGTAGAAATTGCCAAACTCTCGTTATGGCTGCGTACCGCACAACCACGACGTAAATTAAACAACCTAAATAGTAACATAAAATGTGGGAATAGTTTAATTGAAAGTAAAGCAGTTGCAGGAAATAAGGCCTTTAAGTGGCAAGAACAATTTCCTATGGTTTTTGCAAAAGGTGGTTTTGATGTAATTATTGGGAATCCACCTTATGTGAATGCAAATGATATTAAAAAAAATTCAACTGCAGAGGAATATAATTATTTAAAGTCAAAATACAAGATTGCTAAAGGGACAGTTGATTTGTATTTGTTTTTCTTCGAAAAAGGGTTAAAAATATTAAAAGAGGATGGGCTATTAGCTTATATTACACCTAATAGATTTTTATCAGCTAGTTATGGGAAAGCTTTTAGAGAAATTCTTTTAGCTGAATATAAATTAATTTCATTAATTGACTATAGTGACAAAATTGTTTTTGCCGATGCAAGTACATATCCAGTAATTTCTTTTATTAAAAATGAAAAGTCTTCAAAAAAATATGATTTACTAACTGGAAAGTTTGATGAAAGTACTAAAAATTTGATTTCAAATTATTATCCATCCGATAAGTTAAGTATTTTAGATGACTCGATTTTGGGGTTCTTATTAAATGACAAAATAAATTTAACCCTTAAAGTTTTTGAACAATCTGAATCCTTAGAAAATTGCGGGAAAATTAGTGCTACATCAACTGCGAGTGAGGCTGATTTATATTCTAACCTTATCTCAGATAATATTGGATATAAGCTAATTAATACCGGAACAATAGATCCTTATTCTTCATTTTGGGGTTTGAATTATCTAACTGACAAAGGAGTAAAATATTTATTCCCTTATTTGCCAAAAGATTCAGATGTAATATCTAAAAACAGACATAGTTTATATAGTAACAAGAAAATAATTATTTCAAAAATCGGATTACAATGCGAGGCTTTTTATGATAAAAATGCAGAATTTGCTTCAATAAATACAAATTGTATTTATAATTTTTCAGATTTATTTATACCAGAATACTTAGTTTGTTGGTTAAATTCCAAACTTTATAATTACACTTTTGAGTGTCTTTTTGATGGTTTAAGAATGTCTGGAGGATACTTATTGTTTTCAGCTCCAAATTTGAAAAACACTAAAATAAAAAAAATCTCCCTCTCCAAACAGGAAAAATTTATATCTAAATCAGATTTAATGTTGTCTTTGAATAAGGAATTACAAGAAAAAAATTCAAAATTCACAAAATACCTGCAATCCCAATTTACAATAGAAAAACTAACTAGAAAGTTAGAAAATTGGTATTATTTATCGTTTGGAGATTTTATAAAAGAAATAAACAAAGGCATAAAAGAAACCAATAAAGAACGTATTAAAAATGAACTTCAACCCATTAAGGAATTAACCAAACTAGATGAAATGGACTGGATGGATGTTTTTGAAACTAAAAAAGCAGAAGCCCAAGCCTTAAAACAACAAATTGACTCCACTGATAGAGAAATCGATGCAATGGTGTATGAATTATATGGATTGAGTGATGAGGAAATTGCAATTGTGGAAAATAGTTAGGGTATGGCTAGAAAAAAAGAAACTATTAATCAAAAGATAGAAAACAATCCCTTCACAGCAATGACTGGCTTTTTTTGTGCAGGGTTTGGTTTATGTTTTCTTATAATGCAATTTTATTATAACGATAGAATTAGTGACATTAAAGAAAGGTACGTGGATAAACTTGAGCAAGAAAAGAAAATATTTCAAAATAATTTAGATAATAAAGCTTTAGAAATCCAACAACAGGAAAGAGATCGTTATTATTTAAAAATAGAAGAAAACTCTATTAATGGTAAGTTACTTGAAAAAATCCTTGATTATAATGAGATGAAAGGAGGGAAATATGAAAAATAATAAAATTAAAAATTTGATATTTATCGTTTTATTTTCATCAATGTTATTGTTTTTGTACCTCTTATATGCAGAAATGAAAGATGATAAGCTGTTAATTGAAAGCTTAAGGCAAGAAATGAAATTAAATGATAGTCTAAGTGATTATAAAATTAAAAAGTATGCAAAAATCATAGAAACTAATAATTACAAGTTTGATTCATTGAATAACAGTAAAAATTCAGTTAGAGGATTCACCATAGGTAATAAATCTATAAGTATTGATGAATTATTAAATATTGCAAATAATGCATTAGAAGCAAATAGTAGATTACAAAATGAAGTTGCGAATGATAGTTTAATCCTAAAAAAAATTGAAGAAAATTATGGTATTAAAACTTATAGGGATTCTAAGGGAAAAATCGTTATACAGTCAAGTTCACAATCAAAAAATGATCCATTAGAAAACAGTCAAAATGAAAAAATTATAAAATTGAGTAACGAATTAGATGAAAAAAAATTCATTTTAAATAATTTACAAAAAAGATACAATTTTAAGTATGATGTTAAGACTGAAAAAGATAAAATAAAATCAACGATATATGTAACTAAATTAGATTCAGCATTATGGTTATATCCATATTATAAACACAAAATAAAAGAAGATAAAAAAGGTAATATTATAATTAAATAATGGATATGGTTTTATACAACAATAATTCCTCTAAACTTAACCACGTAAAGGAAAAGCCATTTAAGTTAGAGCGGGAAATTCAATCTATTTTTGAAAACAATCTTCAAGAAGTGATGAGCTTGCAATTAGTAAAGTCAGAATTTGCTATAAAAAATAAGCGTATTGATTCACTAGCTTACGATAAACAAACTAATGCATTTATCATTATTGAGTACAAAAGAGACAAAAACTACAGTGTAGTAGACCAAGGTTTAACGTATCTTAATTTAATGCTTCAAAACAAAGCTGAATTCATACTTACTTACAACGAAACATTAAAAGACACTTTACACAGTAAAGATGTAGATTGGTCACAATCAAGAGTTGCATTTGTTTCTCCAAGCTTTACAGAAAATCAAATTTCTGCAAGTGATTTTAAAGATTTTGGTATAGAATTATGGGAAGTAAAGCAATTTGAGAATAATACTATAAGTATCAACAGTATTAAAAAGAGTAGTGGAGCACCAAGTATAAAACCACTTTTAGAAAACAGTGAGAAACTAAAGGAGGTAAAAGAAAACATAAAAGTATATACAGAGGAAGACCATTATAGTAAAGGCTCTGACACTTCTATTGAATTATACGAAAAATTTAAAGTTGCAATAATAAATCTTGCAGATGGTATAGAAATTATTCCTCAAAAGTTTTACATTGCTTTTAAGAAAGGCAGTAATATTTCTGATATTGAAATGCAAAAGAAAGGATTAAAGATATTTATAAATGCTAAAATAGGGACATTGGACGATCCGAAAGGTGTAGCAAAAGACGTTTCAAAGATTGGTCATCTTGGAAATGGTGAATATCAAATTCAAATCGAAAATGATAAGGATTTAGAGTATATAATGAGCTTAATAAAGCAGGTGATAAAGTAATTTCTGATATATAGATAATTTGTAATTAAAATCGAACCCTTTTACCCTTTCGAACTTGTGCTTTTCTTTACCAATTCAGCAATAGCGGACTTACCAATTTCAAGATCAGTTCCTTTAAGGGCATCCTCAATTTTTCTATAAGATAAGCCCTGACTTTTTAACTCTAATACCTTATCTTTTAATAGTGGGTTAGCTGATTTAGAAGTTTGAGTCTTTTCACTTCTTTCTCCAGTTGCGGTAAAAATAAGATCGTTATTCATTTTAATCTCATGGGATTTAGTTTTAAAAGATGCGTCCAAAAAGTTTGCTTTTAAAACCCATAAATCCTTGTGATTAGATTTAAATCGATTGGGCCTTAACTCTAGAACAACCCTCATTTTTGCTTCGAATGCCTGGCTTCCTATAATACTATCTTTACTAGGAGCCGACCTTAAAGTGTTTTTACCAATGTGATGGAGGAATAGTATCAAACAACCGTGTTTCTTTGCTAATTGATCGTATTCGTTTAGAAACTGTCTAACTTGTATGTTAGCGTTCAGCTCTTTCGTAAATACGTCTGTAAATGCGTCTATAACGATTAAATCAACTGGTTCCAACTCCAACTTCTCACTTATCTTCTCTAAAAGGAAATCTGTCTCAAACATAAACTCCAAATTGCTTAGAAGTTTTAGATCTAAATCGATTTTATCCTCTGATGGGTCAGTAGCATTATCAATAAACAAATAATCCACTTGCTTTTTAATTGCAAAACTTACTGCATTTGCGTCATCCTCGGTACTTACATACAATACTTTGTTTGTTGTAGCCTCAATTTTAAAACCTAAAAAAGTGTCAAGTTTTAAAACTATAGCTAAACTCAATTGTCTAAGGAATGTTGATTTACCAGAATCTGAAGTTCCAACTAAAGATGCCAACCCTACTTTTTGTAAAAAGGGATTTAATAATTTTGGTATTTCTACAGTGTTTTTATTATAAAGGTCAAAGGCATTTGAAAAAATAGAATCGGCATCCTTAGAAACATTGACATTTTTCTTTCCTGTTTTTGAAATATTATTCTTGCCTTTTAAAACAATAGGCGCAACTATTTCAATAGTAGAATCAATTATCTTAGGTTCTCTGCTATTGTTAAGTGTAGATGGTATTTCGTGAAGGTCTTCAACTTGAATATCGTTTGAGTCAGGTTTCAAAAGATTAGAATTATATTCCTCTATTTGACGCTCCATTTCAGAAGCTTTTTCTGGATTGGTTATTCTGAAAAACTCTATAGATTCTTTTAGCTGTTCAGGACTTAAATTTTTTACAAAACCTTCTAATTGGAATTCGTTAGTAAACATATAAACATACTAAAATTAGTGTCCTATTATACTACTATACTATATACGGACAGGACAAAAATATTATTTTATTCTAAATTACAACAATTAAAACAGATTAAATTGTAGATATAAAAGCTACACAAAAAATAATGAAAGATTAATAAATTATCAATTAAGTACATTCGTATATTTGTATAAATACATTTAAATTAATTATCAATAGGCATCAAATTGGCCATCATATTAGAAGTAAAACAACGTCAAGTCTTGATTTAACTGCTACTCTGTCCCGAGGGGCGAGCCCAAGAGAGGGAGCTTTTATTAAAAAGACTTTACAGTAATGTAAGGTCTTTTTTGTTTTTAAGCCATAGTGAAATTAGTATTTTGCCCCGAAAAACCAAATAAGACAAGAGCTCCAAATAGGCAAACCTCTTTTTCGCAAACGATTCCATGATTTGATTTCCTTCCATCAACCTTCGCATCACGACTTGCGCCATAATTGCATAGCCTGATCTGACCCTCTCCAACCGATATGACATAATTGGTTACGAACCAAAATTATATAATTGTTTGATATTCAATAAACGCTATATTTGAAAAAATATCAATTTAAATAGGATTGAAATTATTTAAAAATCAAGAAGACATGATATATAATAAAATTAAAAACGAGACGCTTATTTTAAAAATAATGCCGTCTCTTATTTTTATTTTTTTCGCTTCAATAACACAAGCACAAACGCTCAAGGTTGGACCGCGAATACAAAAAACACAAAACATGTATTGGGAAAACGGAATTTCGGCCCAATATTCATTTGAAAATTTTAAACCTAATCAATTTTTTGTCGGTTTTGATTTTGTGTCATCCAGACTGGGAACGGCATTTAATTCCAATGCTATCAAGCAGGATAATTACTTACTATCGGCTAGTTGGCATTTTAACAAAAACAAACCCTACCATTTCGTAACAAGACTAAATGCAGGTTACTTCTATTCCGATTTAGAAGAAGATATGTTCAAAGAAATTCCGAACACTGCGTTTCTTGTTTCACCAGAAATCGGTTTTTCATACGATTTTAAAAAATTGCCCATTTCACTAAATGTGGGTACAGGCTATTACATCATTACAGAAAAGGACGGCTATTCTCCAGGAACCTTACAGCCGCTTTACTTTCACCTTGATATTTATTACACATTTTTTAAACCGTAAAACAATGAATAAGTCTAACCTATTAATCGTATTCTTAATCGCAATAGTATCGTATTCATGCAGCGATCCAGCTATTACCGATGATTTATTAGATGGTAATGCCATTTTTGATCCGTCATTATATAATCCCGAACAATTCTTAGTGTCTGCAAAATACCCTAATCCCACGGCAGCTGATTTGGATAAACATATCATACTTGCTATTCATGGCTATTCGGCCACCACTTTTGAGTGGCAAGAATTTGCGGACTGGTCAGCTCCGTCTTCTTCCTCTAGAATTTCGCAGGTTTTACTGGATGGTCACGGAAGAGACTATCAGTCGTTTAAAGCTTCCAAATGGCAAGACTGGAGCTCAGCTATTACAAAAGAATATGAAAAATTAGAGGCGCTCGGATACACTAAAATTAGTATGGTAGGCTCTTCAACAGGAGGAACTTTAATTTTACAATTAATAAGTTCCGGTTATTTTAACTCACATCTGCATCCACAAAATTTATTTTTAGTAGATGCAATCGTGGTTCCTTCCGTTAAACTGCAGTCAGTTGTTGGTTTAATTGGCCCCATGTTGGTCTTTACGGAGGTAGACCAGACTTCTGAAGAGAATAAATATTGGTATCGATTTAGACCACAGGAAACAATTACTGAACTAAATGACGTAATGAAAGTAGTGCGCAAAAATTTAGAAGATGGCGTAAAACTTCCAACCGATACGTACCTAAAAGCATTTCATTCCTTGCACGATCCGGTAGCAAGTTCGACAAGTTCCGTGTTAATTTACAAAGGTTTAAAAACGAGTTCCGGAGGAAATATCGATGTACAATTGATGGATTCTGACATTCACGTTTTTACAAGATTGAATTTGCGTTCTGACACTACACCTTTACAAAAGGCCAATCGGCTGGATGCTTTTTCACAAATTGCAACTAAACTGAAATAGCATTAAAATGTCTCTAAGGAATAATGATCGAATGCACATTTAACTTTTTTGACCATTGTTTTATTTCAGTATTTAAATTCAACTGAAACAGGAAAATTTAGACATAATGATAGCGATTGGATTCTCTTTCTTAAGATCAAATGCCGTTCAAAACCTAAAGATATATCCTGAAATAACAATAAGTAACGTTACTCGAAAAATATAAGGCTTGTTAATCATAGCACTGATAGTTATCGGGAACAGCTTTTTAAAAAGATTTTACAGCAATCTAAGGTCTTTTTTGTTTTAGCCCTGTAGTTCAACGGATAGAATGGGAGTTTCCTAAACTTTTGATCCGAGTTCGATTCTCGGCGGGGCTACAAAACCACTAGAAATAACTACTCCTTCCTTTGGAGCGAAGTATTGATTTACTAATTCCCTTAGATATATTGTGGCCTGTAGTATAACTAGTTCTTCTCGTCAAAAAGAATACAATTCATGTGCTTAAACTACAAAAAAAACATAGCCGGCGACTATAGGTATTCTTCATTTATAATTTTGCCAAGTCATTGAGACATGAGAAAAATTACAACTATCGTTCTTTATTGTTTTATAACAATAAACAATAATTGCTACAATTGATTTGCAAACCGCACACAAGAACTACTCAAGCTCATTACTTATCAAGTCGTTCTAATTTTTTAACTAATGCCTTCCCTGCTATTTTCAATGTGCTTTGTAAAATGCAACATTTCGCGCTAGTCTGTACTCCTAGTTTTGGGCTTTTTTTATTTAGTTGGCTTTTAATAATCAGAACTAACAGCTTATTATTTGCTGTCATACCACATTTTTTTAATTGAGTAATATCCATTTTTTTTCACTGTTTAATTTAAAAGTACCAATGTGTTCTTTATTCCATTCTTGCGGCCCTATCAACGAAAGAAAGTTTAACCCTGCAGCATCTCTATATAAATGGTAAATTTCGCCAATAACTGGTTCAAATGAGAATTTCGAATTATAAACTAATTCATTCCATTCGTATTCTTCCATTAAATTTTGATACTGTATTTTTAGCTCGTTAAACTTACTTTCAAACTGCTTGTTTACATTGCTAATCCCCCTGCTTTTCCACGAGACAACATCATCCATTCTAATCACCGGTGCCCCTACATTAGTACCATATGGCAATACACTTGCATTAAATCCTTCGTCATCTGAATATACAACATTATCCGGTTTTTTACTTTCCATGCTATTTGCTTTTTAAATTTATTATTAAATGAAGACCAAAAATTATTTATTGAAAACAAATAATTAGTTGTTTAACATTTATTGCGCAAAGTTAAACAAAAATAATCAGTTCCCTTTTGGGAAATTAATTTATTTAAAGAAATAATGTATTGATCAAAATCAGTTTAAAACGGGAACAAAAAGTGAACTAATTTAATTCAAAAACAACCGACTGTTTTTATCAATAAGCAATCATAAGTCTAATTCTTAGCTGAAAAAATCGTCGCCATAATTAGAATTGAAAAATGACTGACAGATCACATCGCCCGGAAAACGTTTACCTCAACCGTACCTCCATGTGATTGTGCACCAATGGAAATCGTTTCATCGTTATTGGCTCATTCGAGTAGAGTTATCACACAAGAACGTTACTGAAAAGTAGTACAGGAGAAAATTAGTGCGGAGATGCAGAAATTGAAATAGCGCTAAAAGAGGGTATTACTATTGCCTTTGTTGATTAAATAATCAATATCTTGCTAAATAATAAATTAAGCTCGTTTACGGCGAAAAAACAACCAATTTTGGATAGACTGTAGCCCTATTACGGGCAGGATAACCAAAACACAGTGATTTTAACCACTATTCGATTAAATAAAAAAAAATGACAAGACTACTAATAATATTCATACTTTCTTTAACCCTTTTCAGCTGCAATAATAAATCAAAGGAGTCGCAATTGAAAGAAAAAGAACTTGCGACAGAGCAAGCCGATACAACTCAATCTAGTTTGGGTGCACAAGCAGCCGATGTAGACACACAAATACCTCCAATAGTTACAAAAAATACAAAAAAATCTAAAAATAGAAAATTACGATTTTTACACTATTCAAATGTAGACTTGCGTGCTTATTTTGATGATGGAACTATTATTACCTGTCCACGATGTGATTTGACGAAAGAAAATGTTGAAAACCTTCAAAGTAATATTTCAGAAGAATCACTACAAACATATGAGCTGAAAGACGATGGAAGTTTACTTATTGACGGTTGGAAACATGAATATCCATATGTAAATAAGAAAGAAAGTTATGAAGGATGGGCTATGATTAATTATAAATGGTTCGTCAAGTATTAAATACGCTGCTGTTAACATAAGTTTGAAATAGCCGCTGACGAATTGGTATTAAGTACTATCATCGGGTTGTATAGTAAGTCCGGAATTGACCCATTTAAAATATTCCCTCGCATTCAAACCCCATTGACAACTTGCACGAATAAAAAATCACTATTGGGTTTATAGTTGCCGTACACAAATCAAAAAGGCGGCTGTCCTCTAAATAGCCACATTACAATACCTCAAAAACAGAAACAATCCGAAGCAAGTCGAAAACCATCCTCACCGATGGTTTTTTTTGTTCCCTATTTTATTTTCTCTCTTTTTAATAAAAAAAATACGCTGTCACCCCCTGATAAAAGGCTGAAATTCCATTTTTTATCAATTATTTACAAAAAAAATGAGGCCTTTACGGGAAGCCGTAAGGAAAGCTCAAAACTGGCCTGTACATTTACATTAGGTAACATAAGGTATTGCTTTGCAGCGTCCATTATTCTTGTAGGTTTTTTGGATGTGTACGTAAAGTGAAAAAATGGCTATCGGAAACGATAGCCTTTTTTGTTAAGACCCCTTCGCTTAATTTAGTACAGTGAATGGGACGAAAAGTCTCCGTTTACGGGAAGATGCGTGGAGAGACCAACGAAGCCGGTTATGTTTGCTTAATATCTGAATTTCAGTTATAAAAAAATAAAACTTTGGAGCCAGCACCTTGGAAGAGCGTGTTGATTAAGGGAAGTTTCAATACCGTTATCCATTGGTAACGCTGTTCTTGACTGCAACAGCCGCTTCTGGAGCCCGGGGAAGTTTCCTACCAAAGTTTATCTCAAAGGCTTTTGCCCCCTTTATGGAGTCTGTTTTTCAAATTGGTTTTGGTTAAACAGTTGTCCTGAAGAAAGAGACCGTCGGTAACGATGGTCTTTTTTGTTTTTGATCCGAAGACGATTTATATCCAGGAGCTTTATCCTGCTCTACGCTCCACTCTTATTGATGCCCTTGTTTTTACTACTTCGTATTGGGTTATAGTTCGCCTTACAGAGAACTTTCTAATTTATAAAAACCATAAAAAATGAATGAAAAAATGAAGGCTGAATTGATTTCATCCTCCATTAACAACACCCCTAAGTCCTTCTCCACCTTTGTTGATGTCTTCTTCTGTTGAAACTGAAGCATCCAAAAAACCCCACTGCTTTCAATAATGCTTAAAGAAAACAACAATCAAATCCTTTTAGACATCATGCCTTTTTAAAAAGTAGCTTTTGCAAAGCTTTCTAAATTAGATTGTTTCGCTTCTCTTGTTTTACTATCTTCGAGTGTTAGGATTTATTCAAACCCGATTTAAAAAATAAAATCATGAACAAAATCAAACTATTTGTACTTTCCTTCATTATATATAGTTGTCAAGCCCAGCCCAATCCAAACGATGTCGCGCTTCAGGATGAAGTGAAAAACTATACTTTGGAAACCGTTGTTGATGGTATTCCTATTCCTTGGGGAATGGCCTGGTTGCCGGACCGCTCCATGTTAGTCACCGAGAAAAGCGGAATTTTATACCACATCAAAAACGGTGCAAAAACCGAAGTGAAGAATGTTCCCGCAGTCTACAATCGCGGTCAAGGCGGTTTGCTCGATATTGTGTTGCATCCTGATTATGCTGAAAATGGTTGGATTTACATCACTTATGCTTCCACGGAAGGCGAAGGAGAAGGCGGAAACACCAAACTCATTAGAGCCAAACTGGAAAATGAAAGTCTGACCCAAATAGAATCACTATACAAATGCGGACCAAATACAACCAAGGGACAGCACTTTGGTTCCAAAATCGTTTTTGACAACGATGGCTATTTGTATTTCTCGGCTGGAGAACGCGGGGCAGAGTTTGTCAATCCACAAGACATCACCCGAGACAACGGAAAAATTTACCGCCTCAATGCGGACGGCAGCGTTCCTGCAGACAACCCTTTTGTGGGAAAACCAGGTGCTAAAGAAGCTATTTATTCCTACGGGCATCGCAATCCACAAGGATTAGTCAAAAATCCAGTTACAGGCGCTATTTGGGATCACGAGCACGGTCCAAAAGGCGGGGACGAAATCAACATTATAAAAAAAGGCGCTAATTACGGTTGGCCGATCGTGACCTACGGTATCGATTATGATGGCACGACCATTAGCGACAAAACCCAAAAACCAGGAATTGAAGATCCCATCTATTATTGGGTTCCTTCTATCGCTCCCTGCGGAATGACCTTTGTAACCGGAGACAAATATCCGCAATGGAAAGGGCACTTGCTAGTGGGTTCTTTAAAGTTTCAATATCTTCAATTAGTAAAATTAGATGGGGATAAAATCATTGGTAGACAAAAAATTGCCACTGATATTGGTCGGGTACGTAACGTGGCACAAGGTCCGGACGGTTTTGTTTATCTGGGGGTAGAGGGAAAAGGAATTCTTAAAATTATACCTAATTAAATTGCCTCGAGAAAAAGTCCAAATGGTATTAGTGAAATAATAGCTACAGCTTAACAGATAGTAAGAATCATTTTTAAATCTGTGGCAAAAACATCGAAGCAGCACTTTACGCAATTAAACCTAAAGAGATTAAAATGATAATCCCAAAACTACACCTCGGCATCGCATTGTTTGCATCCGCTTATTTATTTTATTCCAATCCAAGCACTAGTTCAAAAACGAACTACCTTCCTGTTTCTGAAATCCAACAACAAACCCCTTTGCAAAAAAGCATCTCTAACGGAAAAGGAGTCTATGCTGATTTTTGTATGCAATGCCATCTTCCAAACGGAAAAGGAGATGGAGTTAATTTTCCCACTTTGGATGGGTCCAACTGGCTCAAAGAAAAAAGAACCCAAAGTATTCACGCGCTAAAATTTGGATTGAGCGGCCCTATTGTGGTCAACGGTAAGAAATTTAACAACGTCATGTCAGCGATGGGACTTAGTAATCAGGAAGTGACCGATGTGATGAATTACATCATGAATTCCTGGAGCAACAAACAAAAAAAGAGTGTTAGCCTTGAAGAAGTAGCACTGGTAAAAAAGTAAGTAGGTTGAAATTATCAAAAACGTCAGTTCAGTTTATCTCGAATTTATTTCGGGAAGTGTTTTTTTTGTAATGACTGTCTCCAATGTGGCCTAAAACGGAAAATAGCCAACAGATGACACGGATTTGACTGGTGAAAACGGATTTTATTAACTTCTTCAATTACGATCTGCGATAATCCGCTAAAATCCGTTTCATCCACGTTCTATAATATATCTTAAAAAGATAACGGATGCAGCTCATCTTGGAACTAAACTCAAGCTTTTACTTAAAAAGGTAGCTCAAGCTAATCCCTCCATAATAATTCCTAGGATTTCCGGGGTAGTACGCTCGCGGTTGTGCGTTTCCAAAACCTATTGCATTGGGTAAAATACTGGCGGCATACTTTGTGTTTCCAGCATTGTTGATTCCCGCACTTAATTCCGTTTTCAGGCTTTTCAATAGGGTAAAAGCGTAGCTTGCTTTAATATCTAAAAGACTATAGGCTTGGCTGTATTTGAAATTTCGGTCATTCATTGGGATTTTGCCCACTTTGCTAAAAGAAGTATTTAGATTAAAACCGCTTTGGGTACTTACATCCAGTCCTACGTTCCATTGCGCATCAGGGACGCCGGTAAGTTCGTTTCCCGAATAATCATTAGCCCCATCAACAAAATCCTTAAATTTAAACCTATTTACTGTTCCCGAAAAATAAGAACTAAGTTCCCATTGAGCCGTTTTTATAAGCTGATAATTTAATACATATTCGATACCAACATGCGAACTTTCGCCGGCATTGATTCCAATGTATTGATCTTCGGCAGTGCGTCTTGCTACTAGTAAATTACTAATTTGAGCACTAAAGAAAGTCAACTCAGTATACAATTTATTATTCAGGCCATGCATCTTCAATCCCAGTTCATAGTTCCACCCTATTTCGGGTTTTAGATTGGTGTTAATCTCGCCTCCGGGAGTCAACGTTTCCGCAACTGTTGGTGTTGAAAACCCTTTACTAATGGCCGCATATATCGTTTTGGTTTTAGTGAAGCTATAGGAAAGTCCTGCTCTCGGGGACCATACTTCCCCAAAGGTATAGGCCAATTCTGGAACTGTTTCCACTGCCGCAAAAAGATCGCACAAGGAATAGCGTGTGGTATTAAAGGCCAGACCTGTTTCTAAATGAAGTTTTTGGGACAATGAAAAATCAGCTTGTAAAAAATAATTTTGGTAGCTGCTATTCTGTTGCTTGTTGCTGAATTGGGCTCCGGCAATACTCCCTTGATTGGGTTGCGAAGCATATAAATTTTTGAAAAGAGAAAAAGTATATGCATCAAAAGCCATCTCCGTCCCCAAACTAGTCTCAAATGGCACAGACCAGAGTGTGTCTTTGTAATTCAAAGTAGAGCGAAAACCAATACTGTTTGTTTGATCATCTAAGATATCGAAAGGTCTTGGCTCGTAGGCATTTTTAAAATTGGAAAAAACACTAGATTTAAAACTCCATTTTTCAGACAATTGCTGGTGGTACCCAACGCCCATGATTAATTTGTCGTAGGATTCATATCCTTGTGCCTGAGCCCAATTGCTCGCCGCTTTTTCGGGATGATTATTAAAATCGCCCTCGTTAATAGAACTGGGAATGTAGGCTTTGAGGTGGGTATAAATGCCTATAAATGACAATTCTGCTTTGGCGTTTACCTTTTGTTGGCCTTGTAGCGTAAGTGATTTTCGGTCATAAGAGGAATTTTGGCGAAAGCCATCACTTTGTAAATGACTGTAATTAACGGAACCCATGGTGGCGGCTTTACCATAATTTCCAGAAAAGTTTTGTTTCAAGAGTCCAAAACTTCCATAGGTAGTGGTTGCTTTGGTCAAGAATTCATCAGCTGGAACCTCGCGGGCAAACAAATTTATAACACCTCCCAAACCGGAACCAAAGCTGGTGCTATTGGGTCCTTTGATGATTTCGATGCTCCCGATAGTCTCCATATCAATGTCTTCAATCGTCGATTCGCCTTCGGCATTCGTTAACGGGATTCCTTCAAAATATGTTTTTATTTTCTGGGTTCCATACTGGGAACGGGAGCCAATACCGCGAATGCTGATTCTACTAGTGTTTAAAGCACCTTGTTGCATATACACACCGGGAATTTTATTGAGCACTGAAGTCAGAATGACACCGTCACTTTTATCAAGATCCTTTCTGCTGATAACCACTATAGAGGCTGCACTGTTTTGAAGTGTCGCTGTTGTGGGAGAAGCCAGTATGGTTATTGCAGGAAGTGCCGTGGTGTCTTTATTGACCTGACTGAAAACTACCCCGTGATGCACAAACAGAAATAGGATAACGTAAAAAAAATGGAACTGTTTATACACCAACTTTGTTTTAAATAAAGATTAAAAAGGGGTATAAAGCTACGCTATTCTGTTTTGCTATCAAAAATCCGTAGCCAATAAAATTAGTTGTGATTCTATTTTAAAACCAATACCGCTCCTCGAAAAATTATAGCTTGTTTCCTGTATTTCTAATGTGCTTTATCGACCTGCTCTTTTTGCAAAAAACTCATACTACAACTATCTGCGGCACTATCCGTGAATTATATAAAAAATATAGCTTCGGAATACTTTTTTAATACGTACCCCGTTCTTTTAAAACAATACCTTTGCACTAAACACAAGATTTATTTTATGAAAAATTACGCACTTGCACTTCTTATACCTTCGCTTTTCTTTTTTGTTTCCAGCTGTAATAATACCAAAGCTGCCGATGAAAAAAAAGAGTTGAAAAAAATAACTGTTGTCGCCGTTGATTCTGTAAAGAAAAAAGCAATCAATACAATCGACACCGTTGACTACAACAAAAGAATGCTGGCTTTAAGCAATAACGACACCACGGGAAGATGGCCAGTAAAAACGCCTTATCCATTGCCGGGCGCCTTATTGCCTTACAATAGAATCATCGCGTTTTACGGAAATTTATATTCCACAAGAATGGGGATTTTGGGAGAAATTCCAAGAGCCGAAATGATCAAAAAATTACAGGGTGAGGTGGCTAAATGGCAGGCTGCAGACTCTACCACAAAAGCAATCCCAGCGTTACACTATATTGCCGTAACAGCACAAGGATCACCCGGAAGAGACAATATGCACCGCATGCGCATGCCATTCAAACAAATCGACACGGTTCTTAAATGGGCAAAACCTATTGATGCTTTGGTATTTTTAGATATCCAAGTGGGGCACAGTACCGTTAAAGCAGAAGTAACCGAACTGGTAAAATACCTTTCCTTACCTAATGTTCATTTAGGAATTGATCCTGAATTTTCACTAAAAAACGGACACGTTCCAGGTACTAAAATTGGTAGTTTTACCGCTGATGATATCAATGATGCCATTGATATCCTAGCTAAGGTTGTTCGTGAAAATAAGCTTCCGCCAAAAGTGCTTGTCGTACACCGTTTTACCCAAGGAATGATAACGGACTATAAAAAAATAAAAAAACTGCCTGAAGTACAAGTAGTGATGGATATGGATGGCTTTGGGAGCAGAGTCTTGAAAAGATCGACCTACCTGACCTATATCTATAGAGAACCCGTGATGTTTACAGGGTTTAAATTATTTTACAAAAATGACAATTGGAATAATTCAAAAATCTACACTCCTGAAGAGTTGTTGCAATTCACACCAAAACCAAGCTACATTCAATTTCAATAATTTACCGGATAATGAAAAATTATTTCGCCTGCCTGATATTAGGACTTGTTCTTTTGGCAGGCTGCCAATCAAAAGAAGCACAAACTACTAAAGAAGCTCCGCAAAAAATAGCTATGGTAAATGAGGTTGCAAACAAAACAGCCCCGCAAAAAGTGACCAATGATGCGGCCACCATTCTTTCAAAAAAGGAAGTCCCTATTCTGTGTTATCATAACATTAAGAATTTTGAGACCAATGACGGTCCTATGACTAAAGTCTATTCAGTAAAACCGGCGGACTTTGCAGCACAAATGAAGGCATTGTCAGCAGCAGGCTATCATACTATTTTGCCAGCGCAACTATACGACTATTTACTGCACGACGGCCCGCTGCCTTCAAAACCAATCATGATCACCTTTGACGATACCCGCGGAGAACAATACACAATAGGTGCCGCCGAAATGGAAAAATATGGCTTTAAAGGCGTGTTCTTTGTAATGACTGTGTCCATTAACCGTCCCAACTATTTGACAAAAGAACAAATTACAGCACTATCAGATACCGGTCATGTAATTGCAGCGCATACCTGGGATCATCACAGGGTAACGAAATACACTGGTGAAGACTGGAATACCCAATTGGTAAAACCAAAGGCAAAACTGGAAGAAATCATAGGGGAACCAGTGACTTATTTTGCATATCCTTTTGGTTTATGGAATAAGGAAGCGATTCCTGAAGTAAAAAAGAGCGGATACCACATGGCCTTTATCCTTTCGACCAAAAGAGATTCAATCGATCCCCTTTACACCATCAGACGTATGATCGTTTCTGGTACTTGGACAACGGAAGGAATGATGAACTCTACGGAATCCACTTTTAGCAAATAATACCATTTATAATTATTATAAAGTCATTTAGTATAATGCCGATATAATATGAAAATAGTGCGATTTTTATTGGACTATATTGAATCTATAATTGATATAAGTTGAGATGACGCATACGCTGTCGTTCTTTGGCCTATCAATAAAATAATCTGAATTTTAAAGCAGTCCCCTTGCCATTAGAAAATAAAAAAGCCGCAATGATTGTCATCCTGACAACTGTTGCGACTTTTTTACTTAGAACAACATGGTGGCTATACGGTAACTCGTTACTATGCTGTCGCTATAGTCTTCTGCTTTAAAAATTATATCGACAAATTTTGTTCCATCAATTGCTCTCGATATAATTTGGATATCGAATTCCCGTAATTATATTTCTCCCATGTTTTGTTACAACTCCTAAGAACTGCAGGCATTCCTTCAAGATATGTAAGCGGTTATATTTGCCCCAATGAAAGTGGTCTACGGGGTGAAGGTGCAACCCATGCTTGGGTAGAAATTTATACGCCAAAACAAGGTTGGCTAGGCATAGACCCCACTAATAACATTTGGACGATGGACAACCATGTAAAGCTATCGGTTGGATTAAATTTCACCGATTGTACACCCATAAAAGGAACTTTTAAGGGGTTATCAAAACAAACGCTTTCGGTTTTCGTTTCCATTGGGTATGAAGACGGGAGACATTTTGAGGAAATAAATGATGTTCAATTACAAGAGGTGTCGTCTGAATTTCAGAAAGAATTAGATCATGCTGAACAACAACAATAACAACAATAACAACAATAACAACAATAATGGAACAACTTATAACAAAAAAAGCGAATCATACGATTCGCTTTTTTTAGTTTATTGCGCCATACAATAGCGCTATAATTATTTATTGGACAACCAGGACTGTGGATTGGTGTAAGTAGTGTTTTGTAACAGTAAAAATTTAATTACCGTTTTACCCGTATCTCCATTCGTTCTCACTCTGCCTAGACTTTGCTTGATGCTTATCTTATCCCCTTTGTTCACAGACACTGAACTTAAGTTTTGATAGATGGTAAAATAATCCCCGTGTTGTACCATTACAGCTTTATTTACCGGTGACAGCACCATAATACTGGCTACTTCTCCGCCAAAAACCGCTCTTGCCGTAGCGCCTTCATTAGTGGTGATTTCGACACCGCTATTATGAATTACCAGCGTATTGTAAATAGGATGTGCCTGATCTCCGTACCCTAATGATATAAACCCTTTCTCGACAGGCCAAGGAAGACTTCCCCTGTTTGCTTTAAAACTATCCGCAATCAACTTATCTTCTGGCGTCAACGCTATTCTAGAAGAGGATACAGGTTCCTTAGCCACTGCAGCAGCAACTTCTTTAGGACTTGCATTAGATTTTAATGCCAAAGCTCTCGCTTTAGCTTTCTCCAATGCCGCTTTTCTGTTCGCTTCAGCAATCGCTTCGCGAATCAAACGGTCAATTTGTTTGTCGATTGTTTTGGACTCCCGTTGTTTTTTTCGAATGTCAGATACAATTCTGTTTTTATCTTTCTTGATAGAGTTCACTAACTTCTCCTGTTCTTGCTTTTCTTTTACAAGCGTCTCTTTTTCTTTCTTATTTTCAACTAAAAGCTTTTGTTTAGCAACTTTTTGAAGGTTTAATTTATCATTAAATTCAACCAGTTGGGTTGACTTGGTATTTATTTCTTCTCCTTGGTTTTTTCTAAAACTGGTATATTGCTTCAAATACTGCGCTCTTTTATAGGCTTGTAAAAAATTCTCAGCAGACAGTATGAACATCGCCCGGCTTTGTTCTGAACGGCTTTTGTAGGACTTTACAATCATCTGAGCATAATCTTCTTTAAGAACTAAAAGTTCCTTGTTCAGTTTATTAATTTTCATTTGATTAATATACATATCGTTAGCCAAAAGCTTAGTTTGCTTTTCGGTAGTATTAATCAAGGTTTCTTTTAGTCTGATCTTGTTTTTTTGAATTAAAAATATATTCATTGCCGATTTTTCCTTTGACTTAACATTTGTCAACATTTTCTCGTTTTCTCTAATCTCCCTTTGGATTTCGGCTTTTCGTTGTTCTAACTTTTCTTGTTGTGAAGACTGACTCCACATCATAGAAGTCATGCACATAAACAGTAGGCTAAGGAGAAATTTTGGCATCTTAAAAATATATTTTTGCGAATTTACTTAATTATAATTCTATTGTAACCATTTGGAACACTATAAGGAAAAGAAAGTGCTTCATTAAATGTTATGTTATTGTAATCTAAATCAATCACTGATTTCCCTTTAGGCTGAAACGTATTAATCACCACGCTACCTGGCAACATTGTTTCTTTGTATTCCTTGATGTCTGAATAGGCTACCTGAATCATTCTGCCTTCGGCTGTTTGTGTAATTTCTTGTTTTTGAATACTAAAATTTCCGGCGTTGATATAGAATGTTTTTTTTGTATTGTTATTTGCCAAATCATCCAATCGATACAATTGCTCTCCTAACGATTCTTTGTATTTTCCTTTAGACAAATCATCCAAGGCTTCGCCTAACAACATGTTTTGAATTTTGTTAAAATCCAAATCAGTTCCCAACCATTGGCTTAAAGCGCTAAAGTCACCATCGAAATACGTACCTCTTATTTTTTCATAATAACTCACCGATGTTGGTGTTATGCTTGCTTTAGCCATCGTAATCCCAAGAAAACGGATACTAACCAGAATCTGTTCGTCTTTCTTAATTTTGATTTCGGCGGTAACATTCTGTGACGATCGGTCATCTGAATATTTAGCATCAGCCTTTATATATAATGTGGAAAAATCGCTTTTATTGTTATAGTGATTCGCTATTATTTTACTTGACTTTAAATACGTAACCGGAACGGTGGCTCCTGTCACAATCGCTTTCGACTTACACGAAAATAGTAGGACAGCAACTGCCAGTACTGCTAAAAATTTATTCATTTTAATTTTATTATTTTAATAATTGGTTGGCTTTGGAAAAATAGAAATCCTTTTTCTTTTCATCTCCTAAACCATGATACGCTTCACCAAGTTGTATGTTGAAGTTTATTTCTAATGCCTTGTCGTCTACCAGATAATCCAGTCCTATTTCCAACATTTCTTTTGCTTTTTTAAATTGAGCCAATTGATTATATGCTAAACCGGAATAATAATAAAACTGTGGCTGTGCCGGAAACACATCCACCATATCCATGGCTTTTTTTGCTGCCTTTTCAAACTCTTTTATCTCGGTATATGCCTGAAGCAAAAGTAAATTCGTTTCAATATCGATCTCCGTATTTTTAGCATTCGCTTTTTCATAATATCCAATAGCTTTATCCCATTGTTTCTTATTTTGATAAAACTTCCCAATTTCTTTGGCCACATTCACTTCCGGATCGCCATCAAAATAACCAACTGCTTTTTCTAAAGCAGGGGCAAACTGCGGATTTGCATTTACATAGATCAAGAATTCATTTAGAATCCGGTGTTTTATTTTAGAATCTATTTTGGCACTAGCCAAAGCGATATTCATTGCATTTATGGCTTTTTCTCCTTCATTATTCTCCAGATGGTACTTGAACAAACTGACTTGCGCCCATTCGGATGTGGGTATTGCTGTTTCCAATTTTCGTGCCGTTTCCAACACTTTATCGGTTTCATTGTTTTTAGAATACAGATAAATCAGCGAAATATAGTTCGATTCCTCTTTAGGGTACTTTTTGATTTGGTCAATTAAATTGGTGATTTCTGCATTCTGATATTTTCCCTGCGATAAAATCTGCATTTTGTAGGATTCCCTTCGTTCTGACTTTCCGGACGATTCATTGAGTTCATTGATGAGCTCCAATGCTTTGTCAAATTGACTGGTGCTCATGTAAAGCGAAGTCAGATCTTCTTTAAATTTAGCGTCAAACGGGATTAGTTTGCCAATCGTTTTTATGGCGTTGACATAGTCTTTTGTTTCATAATCGACGTCATACATTCCTACCCAAAACCATTTGTTTGTAGAATCAATTTGTGTCGCATGCTCAAAAGAACTATAGGCCTTTTTATACTCTTTTAAGGCCAAGTAATTTTTCCCCAATTCAAAATGAACGGTGGCATTCTCGGGTTCGATTTTTAAACATTGCTCCAAAGCCACAATCGCTTTATCGTAGTTTTCGATTGCTTTTTGCTTTAAGGACTCATAAAAATAATCGCTGAATTTATCACTATTTAACTTTATGTCTTCCGGTTCCGTTTGTGCCAATAGCAATGCTGAATTGCTTAGCAAAACAAGAAGTAGAATATATAAAGCCGATTTTTTCATTGACTCTTTTTTTAAACGCAACAGCTTATGTAAAGCTGTTGCGAAATAGCTTTTTATGCGTTTCGGAGAAAATTCGTTATTCTAATACCGAATAATCTCCAATACTTATGCTAGTAAAATCACCGTCAAAACGAACATGATTTCCGATCATGGCATTGTCCAACTTTGCATTGCTGATGTGTGCGTGTGTCTGAATCAAACTGTTTTTAATGACACTACCGGTAACATGACATCCTTTTCCCAAAGAAACATTTGGTCCTACAGTCGCGTTAATTAAAAACACATCCTCTCCAATATAACAAGGTGGAATAATTGTTGAATTGTCTATTCTGACATTTATCGCCACTAAGGCTGCGTCTTCTTTCTGTAAAAAGCCCAGCATTCTGGAATTCGTTTCTACAGTTACATTTTTATTACCGCAGTCCATCCACTCGTCTACATTACCCGTTTTAAAGACTTTTCCTTTTGCCATCATTGCTTTAATCCCATCATTAATTTGGTACTCTCCACCATTTTGAATGTTGTTGTCTAAAACATTTTGCAGCTCCTCCTTTAAGTCACGTACCTCTTTAAAGTAATAGATTCCAATAACGGCTAAATCGCTGACAAAGTCTTGTGGTTTTTCAACCAGTTCAACAATTTCATTAGCATCATTTAGCTTTACTACACCATAGGCTTCCGGCTGATCTACTTGTTTAACCCAAATAACAGCATCTGCTTCAGGATCAAGGTCAAAATCAGCTCTGATAAGCGTATCTGCATAAGCAATTACAGCTGGCCCAGAAAGCGATTCTTTGGCACACATAATGGCATGACCTGTTCCTAAAGGCTCCAGCTGGCGGTAAATAGATGCTTTCGCACCGAAGCTTTCTGCCAATTCTTTTAGACTTTTCACAAGATCATCTCCGAAAAAAGCGGGATCTCCTAATATGAAAGCGATTTCGTCAATAGGCTCATTTAATATTTTGGCTATATCTTCAACTAAGCGGTGTACAATTGGCTTTCCTGCAATAGGAATCAATGGTTTTGGAATGGTTAAGGTATGAGGGCGAAGGCGAGAACCGCGTCCGGCCATTGGTACTATTATTTTCATTTTTTATTGTTTTAATAACGAAGCTTTCGCAAAGTTCACAAAGTTTATTTATTTCTTTATTCTGTTATTTTTACAGTTGTACAATTGATTCTACAAACTGAATACGGAGTCTTAAAACTACTTCACTCCTGTACTTCCGAATCCGCCTTCTCCACGTGATGTTTCAGATAATTCCTGAACTTCAATCCAGTCAGCGCGTTCGTGTTTAGCAATAATCAGTTGTGCGATACGTTCTCCGTTTTGGATCACAAACGTTTCATTGGATAAATTTACTAAAATCACACCAATTTCACCACGATAATCTGCATCAACTGTTCCGGGGCTGTTCAACACCGTTATTCCATTTTTAAAAGCCAGTCCGCTTCTTGGTCGTACTTGCGCTTCAAAACCTATCGGTAATTCGATAAAAAGACCCGTTTTAACTACTGTTCTCCCTAAAGGTTGTAAACTTATAGGTTCAGTAAGGTTTGCCCTTAAATCCATTCCCGCAGAAGCTATGGTCTCATAGTTAGGCAAAGCATGTTGTGATTTATTGATAATGTTTATTTTCATGTTTTTTATTTTAATTCAGTGACAGGTCTTGACTTGTTCTACTGATGTTTTTATTTATAGCCCTGATAGTAGCGGCATCCTTTTCTTGACTTTTTAGGAAAGAAAAGATATAGCGAATAGCAGGAAATAGCTCCTAACTATTTCTACCCTTTTATAATTTTCATCAGCGTTACTTTTTCATTGTGATAGATAAAATATAGGAACACGATTAATAAACCGATTCCAACATAATAATTCTCTCTGAAACCATAAAACGATACGGCTGAAAAAAGTATCGATAGCGAGAGATAGCCCCCAATTTTTTTTAAATCATAAGGAATGGGATAATATTTGTTTCCCAAATAATAGGAAATAGTCATCATGCTTCCATAAGCAGCAATTGTCGCTATGGCTGAACCATAATAACTCATTGTAGGAATCAGTAGAAAATTAAGTGCTAAAGTAATGATGGCACCCACTATCGAAATATAAGCTCCGATGTACGTCTTGTCAATCAATTTATACCAAACAGAAAGATTAGTATAAATTCCCAAAAAGAAATTAGCTAAAATAATTAACGGTACTACTTTCATCGCTTCCCAATATGAACTGTCTGGAATCATCAGCAGTTTAAAAAGATCAGCAAAAACGATTACCGACAATAATATAAATGATCCGAAAATAACAAAGTATTTGGTTACCATCGCGTAAGTTTGCGGGGCATTTTTATCATCAGAATGGCTGAAAAAGAATGGTTCAATTCCTAGGGTATACGCCGTTCTGTATAAAACCATGAACAAACCAAGCTTATAACAAGCGGAATAGACTCCTACTTCAGCTTCCGCAATGTTAGCCGGCAGCAATTTTGACAAAAGAATTTTATCGAATTGTTCGTTGATGGCAAAGGCAATTCCCGCCACCATTATAGGCGTTCCATATCGCATCATTCGTTTCCACAAATCAGTATCTATCTTCCAGCTCAAGTATACATAGTTAGGAAACAAGGCAACAAAGGTCAGTAAACTCGCAATAATATTAGCTAAGAATATATACCCTATTTGAAAGTTATCCACGTAGACAGAACTCAAAAAACCATGGGGATTTGCTTCTATAAACATGGGGATATAAAGTAAAAAAACAACACTCAGAATCAGGTTAACCAACACACTTCCAATCTTTATTGCCGCGTACGCCATCGGTTTCTGATTCACCCTTAGTTTTGAAAATGGAATGATGACCAAGGCATCTAAAGCCAGAATCCAAATCGTATAAGTTATGTATTGGGAATCGATTCCCGACCAATCGGATAAACTACTACGGAACAAGAGAGCGAGGACTAAAAATAAAATAGTTGTCCAAAAGATTGAAACCATCGACGTCTCCTCTACTACTTTTTTATTGGATTCCTTATTAAAAAACCTAAAAAAGGACGTTTCCATTCCGTAGGCTAGAACAACATTAAAGAATATCATGTAAGCAAAAATAACAGACACTTTACCGTACTCTGCTTTTGGAAGCAAATCAGTATAAAGCCGAACAAAGAAAAAACTGAACATTCTCGGCAATACTGTGGCGAGTCCGTAGATCGCAGTCTGTTTAAAAAGTTTTTTATATAATCCCAAAATGGTACTTCTTATTAATATTTAGAGGACAAAAATAACTAATTCTTTGGTTTAATCTCTGATCGATTAGCAATCATTGGTCTTTCTTTTATTGCCTCGATGGTATAAAAAAAAGTTTCGTTCTTTTTTCTATATTCTAATACCGCCTCGGTGGGTTGTAAATCGAATTTTGGTTTGGCAATAACAGGCGCTTTGTTACCATACTCTTTTAAGGAATCGCTGTCTAAAATTAAATCTTGCTTTGTTGGAACATCATAAAAACGAGCCACAAAAACCCTATCATTCTCTTCTTCAAGTACAGCTACCTGATTTCGAAAATAGACTTTATTCAACGTAATTCCTTTCTTAAGCGGTTTCTCGAACTCGATATAAAAATCATTACCGGTTCCAACTTGACCTCCTCCTGTGTTTATTTTTTGAAAGTACGCCGCCGCTATTTTTTGTGGAAAATCCATTTGACTATTCTGTTTAGACGCACAAAAAGATAGACTTCCTGTCATCAAAATTAAGACCACTATTTTTTTAATATAACCCATTGCAAAATGATTTAAGATAATCCCTCTTCATTGATGATTTTAACGAAATGAAAACCTTTAGGGCCGTAACCTTGATTATAATAAAACCGATGGGCAGTAAAGTTTCCAGTAAAAGCATCTAAAACAATCATACTACAACCTTCTTCTTTTGCCTTTATATCAATGTAATCTGTCAACATTTTACCAAGTCCCTTAGAACGATGTTCTGGATGAACGATAAAATTATCAATCTCAATGTATTTACCCGACCATAATTTTGTTCCTCTCCAATACCCCGTTACGGCAACACATATCTCATTTTCAAACACTGCAAGTTGTTTGTAATTATGCGGAACCATTTCATTAAGATACGATTCATACTTTTCCAATGAAAAGCTTGGATACAGAAACCGCATCATTTCAATATTCTTTAGCATTTCGGCTACGGTGGTGAGTTCTTTCAGATACAATTGCATAGGTATTACCGTTGTTAATTTACAGTCTAAAATTAATAAAAAAAAGCCTCGCAACTGCGAGGCTTTTATAATAAGATAAACAAAATTTTTATCCGTTCAATGCTTCTGCTCCACCAACAATCTCAAGGATCTCATTAGTAATCGAAGCCTGACGTGCTTTATTGTATGTCAATTTCAATTCATTTCTCAACTCAGTCGCATTATCCGTTGCCTTGTGCATAGCAGTCATACGAGCACCATGCTCTGAAGCAAATGAATCTCTGATTGCTTTGTACAATTGTGTCTTCAATGATTTTGGAATCAAAGTCAAGACAATCTCTTCTTTAGACGGTTCGAAAATATAATCGCCAACTGAAGGTGTTAAATCTGCTTTTATTGGTGCCAACGGTAAAAACTGCTCGATTTGAACGATTTGAGTTGCGGCATTCTTAAATTGATTGTAGATCAATTCAATTTTATCATAATCTCCAGAAATAAATTTCTCCGTTAAAGCATCTGCTATCGCAGCTACATTATCAAAAGTTAGATCATCATAAACGGCACTTTGATTGTCAATTATGGTACTAGTTTTAACTAAAACATCATTTCCTTTTTTACCTATTGCAAAAATATCCACTTGTTTTTCAGCATAAAATCCAGAACGACTTTTAGATGCTTTAATTACATTCGAATTAAATGCACCACATAAACCTCTATTTGAAGTAATAGCGACAACTAATACTTTTTTTACTTCACGTTGTGTAGTAAACTCTCCACCTGCATCACCTTCCAGTGTCGCAGAAAGATTTTGTAATAATTGCGTTAATTTTTCGGCATAAGGACGCATGGCTGTAATTGCATCTTGTGCTTTCTTTAGCTTTGCTGCAGAAACCATTTTCATCGCTGATGTGATTTGCATCGTAGATGAAACGGAAGTAATTCTATTACGGATTTCCTTTAAATTTGCCATTTTAATTTATAGTAAAGAGCGAGTCGTGAAAGGTGAATAGTACAACTACTCACTTTTCACTTTTCACTATATTAGTTATATTTTGCTGAAATTTCTTTTGCTACAGTTTGGATTACATCTGTAATTTCATCTGTAAGTTTCCCTGCTTTCAAAGCATCTAGAGTTGCTCTGTGTTTGTTGTTAAGGAATTCTAAGAAATCTTTCTCAAATTCTTTTACTTTATTCACAGGAACATTTCTCAAAAGATTTTTGGAACCAGCATAGATAATCGCAACTTGATCTTCTACTGTGTAAGGATCATTCAAACCTTGTTTCAAGATCTCAACGTTTCTTCTACCTTTTTCAATTACGTTTAAAGTAACTGCATCTAAGTCAGAACCAAATTTAGCAAACGCTTCCAATTCACGGAATTGTGCTTGATCTAGTTTCAAAGTACCTGCTACTTTTTTCATTGATTTAATTTGTGCATTTCCTCCAACACGAGATACCGAAATACCTACGTTAATTGCAGGACGCACTCCAGAATTAAACAAATCTCCATCAAGGAAAATTTGACCATCTGTAATCGAAATTACGTTTGTTGGGATATATGCAGAAACGTCACCAGCTTGAGTTTCGATAATAGGAAGTGCAGTTAATGAACCTCCACCTTTTACGATTGGTTTCAATGAATCTGGTAAATCATTCATGTTTTTAGCAATTCCATCATCAGCAATTACTTTACAAGCACGCTCTAGTAAACGACTGTGTAAGTAAAATACATCTCCCGGGTATGCTTCACGTCCCGGTGGTCTTCTCAATAAAAGAGAAACCTCACGGTAAGCAACAGCTTGTTTAGATAAATCATCATAAACAATTAAAGCTGGACGGCCTGAATCTCTGAAATATTCTCCAATTGCTGCACCTGCGAAAGGAGCATAAACTTGCATCGGAGCTGGATCAGAAGCATTAGCTGCAACGATAATGGTATAAGCCATTGCCCCTTTCTCTTCTAACATTTTTGCAATTCCTGCTACAGTTGACGCTTTTTGTCCAATTGCAACATATATACAAAACACAGGTTTTCCTGCATCGTAAAATTCTTTTTGATTTAAAATAGTGTCAATACAAACAGTTGATTTACCTGTTTGACGGTCACCAATAACCAATTCACGTTGTCCACGACCAACTGGTATCATAGCATCTACTGCTTTTATCCCTGTTTGTAATGGTTCCGTTACCGGTTGACGGAAGATAACTCCAGGAGCTTTTCTTTCCAAAGGCATTTCGTATAAATCTCCACCAATTGGTCCTTTTCCATCAATAGGAAAACCAAGAGTGTTAACTACACGACCTACCATTTGCTCTCCCACTTTAAGAGAGGCAATACGTTGTGTTCTTTTAGCTATAGAACCTTCTTTAATTCCAACTGATGGGCCTAAAAGTACCACACCAACATTGTCTTCTTCAAGATTCAATACAATAGCTTCTAAACCATTGTCAAATTCTACTAACTCACCGTATTGAACATTAGAAAGCCCGTAAACACGAGCAATACCATCTCCAACTTGAAGTACGGTTCCTACTTCCTCTAGCGTAGCGCCAGATTCAAAACCTTCTACTTGCTTTCTTAATATTGCTGAAATTTCAGCAGGTTTGATTTCCGCCATCTTAATTTATAATTTAGACACTTAAATGTGCAATAAAACTAGTTACTTAATTCTCTTTTTAATACTTGTAATCTATTGGCTACTGACGCATTGTATTGCTTGTCGCCTATTCTCAAAACAAAACCTCCAATAATTGCAGGATCTACATGATTTTCTATTGTAATTTTCTTATCTGATAACGACGTGATTTTAGCTAATACCTTAGCTTCTAGCACTGCATCCATAGCAATGGCCGTAGTAACTTGAGCTACCTCCACGCCATTCATAATATCAAATAATTTACTGTATTCTACTGCAACAGTCTCCAAGATTTCAAATCTCTTGTTTACAAATAACAAATGAAATAAACTTTTTGTTACGCCATTAGCATTTGCAAAAATTTCTAGTAAGGCATTCTCCTTAACTTCTACTCTTAAAGTGGGGTTTTGAATAAAAGTGCTTAATTCTACATTTCCACCTATAGTTGACGCGATAAGGTTCATATCATCACTAACTGCTAGAGCTATTCCTTTAGATTCTGCGATCTCTAGAATTGCTTTTGCATAACGAATTGCTGCTCTTGTACTTGCCATAATATTAGTTTAGCTTTACGTCACCTAACATCTTCTCAACTAACTTAGTTTGAGCTTCTTTATTAGATAATTCGTCTTTCAATAATTTTTCTGCGATACTCAACGACAAAGTAGAAACTTGTAGTTTCAACTCAGCCATAGCTGCATTTTTTTCACTTTCAATTGCTGCCTTTGCTTGTTCGATCATTTTCAAACCTTGAGCCTGCGCTTCATCCTTAGAATCAGCAATCATTTTTTCCTTAATTTCACGTGCATCTTTTAGCATGTTGTCACGCTCCATTCTTGCTTCTTGTAAAATACGTTGATTGTCAGCCTGAAGATTTTGCATTTCTTTTCTTGCATTTTCTGCAGAAAGTAATGCATTTTTGATTCCTTCTTCTCTGTCATTTACTGCATCTAGAATAGGTTTCCAAGCAAATTTTTTCAATAAGAAAATTAATCCAACAAAGATCAATACTTGCCAAACAAACAAACCAAACTCAAACTGATGTATTAACTTTTCCATGTTATGTATCTATAATAATATTTAATTTAATAATAAAAACAATAGTTACAACCAACCGTTGTAACTATTGTTTTTTTGAATTTTAATTAAGCAGCAAATAATGCAGCGAAACCAATTCCTTCAATTAATGCAGCTGCGATAAGCATAGCCGTTTGAATTTTTCCTGAAGCTTCTGGCTGGCGAGCAATAGCGTCCATTGCTGAACCACCAATTCTACCAATACCTAAAGCTGCTCCGATTACGATCAATCCAGCTCCTACAAAATTTAAACCTTCCATAATATATATAATTAAAAATTAAACACTCAATTTATTAATGTGCCTCCTCGTGGTGAGGCTCTTCTACTGCAGCTCCAAAATAAAGCGCTGATAACAATGTAAAAATATAAGCCTGTAAGAATGCAACCAATATCTCTAAGATAGAAAGCGCAAATGACAATCCAAATGAGAGCGTGCTTCCCAACCAGCTCTTGAAAATAAACATTAAACCGATGATACTCATCAAGACTATGTGCCCAGCAAAAATGTTTGCATATAGACGAATCATTAATGAAAATGGCTTAATGAAAACCCCTAATAATTCAATTGGTGCCAATACGATACGCATCAATTTTGGCACTCCTGGCATCCAGAAAATATGACCCCAATAGTTTTTATTAGCAGTAAGATTTGTAATTAAAAAGGTCATGACGGCTAATGCAAACGTGATGGTTAAATTACCTGTAACATTAATTCCAAAAGGCATCAACCCAAAAATATTTAGGAATAACACAAAGAAGAAAATAGTTAATAAATAACTCATGTATTTCTTATAATGCTTTTCTCCTATGTTTGGAATAGCTATTTCGTCACGGATAAACAATACTACGGGTTCAAAGATTCTTCCTCCACCAGTAGCAATCCCACCGTTTTTAGAATAAGACCTTGCTAAACTAGCAAATAACAAAATCATTAAAAAAGAAGCGATTAAGATAGATAAAACCGTCTTAGTGATTGAAAAATCAATCGGACGACCATTCGTTGGATAACCATCTTCTCCCTCTGTTAATGTTCCAGAAGCATCTGTCTTATATATTTTCCCATCGTGATGGTTTATTAAATAGAAATTACCATTAGATTCTGCGACTGCTTCTCCATGATTAAATCTAGAAGATGAAAAGAAGTGTATCCCGTTATCCCACAAAATCACCGGTAAAGAAAAACCATAATGCTCCTCTTCTACTTCGTCTGAAAGAAAAGTAAAATCATGAGAATCTAAAACGTGATGACCAATGAACGCTTTAATTTCAGATTTAACATCCGTAGGTTCAGCGTGAGCTCCTTCCTGGCTTTTTTCAGTTGTTTCGTGTGCAACTTCAGTATGAACTTGTACAGAATCCACCTGAGGATTTGCAAAACTCATTAAAGGAAGACATGCTACTAAAGTCGCTATTATAAATCTAAGTGGTCTATTTGAAATCACCATAACTGTTAAATATCTTAATTTTTTACGTTTCTGAAATTTGGTGCAAATGTACATTTTTTATTATTATTCAAAAGAGTATAAAAACTTATTTTTTCAATTCTCTGATGTATTTACTGATTTATTGTTTTTCTTTCAATATTCGTATCGTTAAAACAGTCTCTATTAACAAAAAAAGAATGAACATCCCAAAAAAATTAACTTTCTCAATTGTATTGTTGTACGTCACGATGTGCAAGATAGGTTTTAATATCAAATAACAAAAGACCATTTTGATACTTGTTCCTAAAAGAAAAGACATCCCCACATTATCAAAACTTTTTTCTTTAACTTTTAATAGGACTATGAAAATTAGAGTGGACATACCAAAAAATAATAGATAGAGTACTTCAATTGAATACTGAAAAGACGCAGCACTAATTTTAAATAAATAGAAACTAAATTTGTGTAATAAGTACGCTAAACCAGAAAATAATGCTAGGCTAATAAGAGGTTTTTGATTTTTAAAATTCATGCTTTATTTATTTGCTCACCAAGACATAAAGAACGGAGGCTTTTTTATTTTAATAATTAAAAATTTCTTAAGATTTGTTGATTTCGTTCACTTGCCGAATCACATTATATAACGCCAAAGCAACACCAACCATGACTAAAATTTTATTGTAATATATTTTGGGATTAGGGTAGTTTTCATCTAGCCAGTTTCCTCCATAAGCAAACAAAAAAATGATAACCCCCATTTGAATGGGTATATTAATTAAGGCAATCCATTTGTTAGATGGTTTTTTGTTGGGTTTCTTTTCCATCCGTTATCAAGAAGTTTTCTTCATTAATTTTCATTATACAGGACGCACTAAAATCAGCCCCAGGTTCTACGGATAGTTTCCCTACCGTGACTTCACCCTTGATCACCGCTTGAGCTTTTACGTTAAGTATTTCAGCAACTTGAATAGTTCCTTCAAATTTACCTTCGATATCTGCATTTTTACATTTAATATCCCCAGTTATAGTTCCAGCCGGACCAATCACTAATTTCCCAGTAGAGAAAAAGTTTCCAATCAATTCTCCGTCAAGTCTAAAATCAGCTTGGGATACAATATCTCCTTTTATAATTGTTCCTTCTACAATTCTATTTGTTTTTCCTAAAAGCTCCGTATAGGGCTTTGCTTTTCTATTAAACATTTTTACTCTTTTTTTAATCCTAAATAAATATCAAGATTTTTTTTAATTTGGACCACTTTATAATTTTCATTGGTAAGGATAATAGCAGATGTCGCTATTTTAAAATCCTTGTTTTCTTTTAGAATTGTACTAATGTTTTTAGCATATAATTCCGAATTTATACCGTGAATCGTTATGAAACTTTCCGTATCGCTATACCCATCTATGGAATACTTTAAATCCTGAAAGGTAGCACCAGTCATGAATTTTTTAATCTTTTCTTCCATTGCTTTTGTACCTTTTTCGTCTGATACCGGTACTTTGTAAAGCACTTTCCAGTTTTTAGTGTCCGTAGTAGTGAAATCTAGTTTTTCTAAAAAAGGAATTTGCTCCTTCAAAATTTGCTGCGCTTTTTTACCCTCTTCACTATTTGGATAATTATCCGCCACAAACTGCAATGCGTTTTTATAGGCTATTAGTCCTTTAAGTTTACCAATTGTACTCGCTTTCAGTAGCTCGAATTTAGAAACGATTTCATCCCCTGAGAACTGATTGATCAACCCGTCAGATTGTTCTAAAACGGCCGCAAACTGTTCCTCTTCATATTGTCTGTATAATGTATCATAAGCTCCTTCCGGGGTATCTTTCAATACGGCTCCCTCAGGATTTGTGTTGTTTATTATTTGAGCATAGCGGGAATTTGGAAATTGGGAATTAATCCTGCCTTTCATTGCTTCTGCTTTGCCGCTGTTTGTGATTTGGTATATCTTGTATAAATTATACATTGCAGGAAGAATCAATTTTTCTTCCGGATTATTTTCCAATAATTGCTCCAGCTTGTTCGCTGCTAATTCGTATTCTTTGAACTTTTCCTTGTAAATTACCCCAAGTTGATAATAGGCTTTATTGCGTTCTTTTCCGATACTGTCAATTACCTCTTGCGAAGTGGGGAGTTGTTTTAAATAAAAATCAGCAGTATATTCTTCGACTACAGTATTCTCTTCCTCTTTCAATTTATCTTCCTGCTGCGCTACATCAGTATCCAAAGTTTCTTTTGAAACCGAATTGGTCTTACCTACTGCTAATAGCCTCCAATTACCTCCTAATATTCGATTTCCCCATGTTCTTTTGAATTCCAATTTCCCAAAAGAAACAGTCGTAGGATTATAAAAATAGAAAACACTTGCCGATGCATTTGAAGCAGTCATAGAAGGGGGAGCAAACGGCGAATTGCGCATTGGGTTTCCTAAGTTTTGACCAGAAACGGCAGGGTCATTAGCTCCTGTCTTACTGTTTCTATCTATATTCTCTTGCTTTTCTTTAAGTTTCTCTTCTACAATCCTTTTGGCTTCATCCTTCTTTTTTAAGGTGTCAATATAGTTTTCGAAATAGCTGACTCTGCCTCCTTCTGACATGGAAACAACGTGTAAAATACTGTCATTTCTTGAAGCGATTGCTTCATACAGAATTACTTCGTCTAAATCTTTTCTGATCTTTTCAATGTGAATGAATTCTCTGGTTTTAAGGTCAAGATTCACTAATGTACTGTCGTAATATTTTGCCGCAACCGGGTATGCTGCATTTCTAAAATACATGTTCCCCATATTTCTGTAGTTCGAAGCTATTAAATACTGGTCAGCAGATGCTTTTTTTAGAGAAATATTATAAAAGTCCAACGCTTTTTTCTGATTGTCCTGTTTGTCGTAGAAAACACCCATTTGATAGTTTAAAACATCTAGGAACGGCCTGTTTTCTCTGTCGGCAATTAGTTTTCTGTAGGTTTTCAGAAAGGAGGTAGTATCCCCGTTTTGATAGTCAAACAACTGCGCTTTTCTAGCCTGTGCTTGAATAACATATTTTCTATCCGATTTTCTGTTCATGTTTATTACCGATTCATAGCTATAAATCGCGCTGTCTTTCTTATCTAACTCTTCGTAAAGTTGACCGAGTATAAATCGATATCTTGCTTTTTCTCTATTTTGTTTAGTGAATTTTTCGGCTACTTTTAATCTGATCAGAGCGGAGTCTTTTTCTTCCAGATTCAAGTATGCTTCAGATAAAAGGGCATTGACATTGGCAACGACCTGCTTTTTAAGTTTTTGCTCCTTCAAAAGAGTCGTCATGTTATTTACAACCAAAGCATCATTACCCAAGCGCATATTGGTTTTTCCTCGCCAAATCTTAGCTTCATAAATCTTGCTGCTGTTTGGGTATTTATATAATATATAATTGAATGCGTCTAATGCGGGAATAAACCTTTGATCGTAGTATCTGGCTTTACCCAAAAGCAAATACGCTTCATCTATTTGAAAGTTTCTTTCTCTTCCATCGATATTCATAGAATGCTTCTGAATCGCCTTGGTTGCCTTAGTTTCGGCTAATTCAAAATCAGAATTTTTTGCTTTTTCTTCTGACGTAACTTCATCCGTGACTTGCATCCTCTCTATAGGCAAACGTTTCCAGAAATTGTCTTTGCTATTGGCTTCTATCCCTACAACCCCTTTATCTAAACCAATTTCACCATTGTATAAAATATTATATCTAGTGTGTAAAGCATGGGAATTCCTGGACAAGAAACTGCTGTTTTTAGTAGAACAGGCTACCAAAAAAAACAACAATCCTAACGGAATTGAGTATTTAAATGAGTTGATTTTCAATGATAAACGTTTTTAACATTAAACTTTTAAAAATGTCTTTTAGTATAATGACTGGTAAAAATACGTTTCTTTTTGAAATATAGAGATTTAAACGGCGAAAAACGTTTCTAACTCCTTTAGAGTCTCTTCAGAAGTATGGATGTCTTTCACAAGCTCACCTTTGTTTAAAGCCACAATCCTATTACAAACATCCACAGTATGTTGCAAATCATGACTGGAAACCAGGATTGTTATATCAGGGTTTTCTGAAAGTTCTTTTATTACTTTTTTTAATCGGTTTACGGTTGAGGGATCTAAATTAGCAAAGGGCTCGTCCAGAATGATCACTTCCGGATTTCCTATAAGGGTGGCGATTATACCCACTTTCTTTTGATTTCCTTTCGACAAATCACGTAGATACTTTTTGTTTTTGAGGATTTCCCCATTGAAAAACTCTTCGTGTTTGGCCAGTAAAGCATCAACGTCAGCTTTGTTTTGTCCGCGCAAATCACCTATAAAATAAAAATATTCCTCAGGAGTAAGATAGCCTATCAAAAAACTTTCGTCTAAAAAAGAAGCCGTGAATGGCTTCCAAGCTTCACTCACGTTTACCTGAACGTCATTATTAATGATACTTCCAGTTGAAGGTTGAATCAAGTCCAATAACAGACTAAAAAACGTAGTTTTTCCTGCGCCGTTATTCCCAACAAGGCCCAAGCTTTCTCCTTTTTTTATTTCTAGGTTATCTATTTTTAATACGGTTGTTCCGTTATATGTTTTCGAAAGGTTACTTACTTGTATCATTTTTGAAAAATTTATTCAGTTAATTATTGATTTCGTTTGTCGCTTGGTGAAAATAGAAGTTTATCCTTTTTGTTTGTAAGCAGCGATTGTTGCGTATTTCTCGGACTTATAGATTTTTTCGATCAAGGAGAAAGCTTTGTCTTTTAAAGCAAACCCTAAAACTCCTACCGATGCTACTAATGCTAATCCCACATTGGCATTTGCTAAAGTTGAGCCTATCCAATACAATAAAACAGGTAACACCAGCTGCGGTATCGAAATCAGCATAGTTTTCATATTAAATGCTTTTTTGTCACCAAAAGCACCTTTACCAGAGCTCAGGTCAATTGGTGTTTTCGTGTAAGCGCCACCCAACAAAACCAGATGTGAATTGACTCCAATATTATAAATTGCACCTACAACAATGGTTAAGTACACCTGCAATCCAAAGTAGAGGTAGAAAGATGCAATTGTTGTACTAACTATTGTAGCAATTACCATCAGCCACCATTTAGAACTCAAATAACCTTTGTAAGGAATGTTTTGGGTCATCATTAACTGGTAATACGCACTATCCCAGCTAGGAACAAATTGTCCAAAGGTGATCAGAAACCCACCCGAAACAAAAATTCCAGCAAAAATGTGCATTATAGGATTGTTATACGCTTCGATTCCGTTTGTAAAGAAAAGAAGACCGTAAAAAAGAAACATAACGCTTAATCCCACAGTAGTCTTAGATCGTTTATTCCTTTTGATTAATTTGATATCATTTTTTAAGAACGTCCCGATAGTTCCAAACTGGTTCAACCAAGTCAGCTCCTCTGTTTTGGCAACATCATGTTTGCCAGTCAATCCCGCATCGAGGTATAAATCACTCTTAAAATACTGAAACGTAACATAATATAAAACGACTAAAACCAATACCGGAATGGTAAAAGCCCAATAGCTACTAAAAATAGCCTCAAAAAACGGCGCTGTATAATCCGTAATATTGAATAATCCATAATATTGTAAGCCGGCTAAAACAGCAACAATACCAAGGAAAACAGGAAATAGGTTGTCTTTATTGCTCAATATTATGTTTAGAAAATTATTAATGTACAGCAATGAAAACAGCCCAGTAAACCAAAGTAATACTGATACTGCATCATAACCTTCGACGATTAAAACTATACTAAATGGAATTAGGAAAAAGCCGTGTATTAAATTGAAGAATGATAAAATAGTTTTTCCCAAAGAGAAATGTACGATCGTGGATTTTTTTATGGGAAAAATCAATAAGGGACGAATATTCATCACGGGGATTTTTTGCAGCATAAATCTGATAATTAAATCAGCAAGTATATAGTAAATCATAAATTTATTTACCGTTAGGATAGGATCCAAGTCCATTTTCTTTGGAATATAAAAAGCTAGGACTCCCAATGCCAAAAAAACCAACATGAAATAAACGGCTATAAACCCCATCAAGATTTTTACAGCCAAATTAGTTCCGAAGGAAGCTGATCTTGTAAAAGCCTTCCATTCAAGATAAATAAAACGTTTGAACATAATTTAATAGTTTAGTCTTGTTATAAGTAATTAAAAATAAGAATATGTTACAGTTTTGCCAACTTATATTCTGGATAAGTGGCCAGTAAGTAATCTTCTGCCTTAGATGGAATAACTTTAAAGATGATAAAAAGCACTAGACTAAATAGCACCAAAAAGAAACTTGAGCCAAGTATGTAATAGTCATCTCCTAAAAAATTATCTGTGTGATTAAAGATTTGAACGAATATATGAAACGGAAAAATAATGATTCCGGCAAAACCGCCATATTGATGAATTATTTCTTCAAACAACCATCTTTTTTCTCCTGCTTGTTTTTTCCTTTTTTGAGTAAACTGTTTTTGACTAACTTATAAAATGCCAGCCCTAATAAAATACTATAGAAACTAATAAAAATCCATTCGCTATAAATACCTATTTTCAAAACACTAAATAATAGTAAAGTGATTGCAATCGTCAACACAATCTTAGGGACTCCAAAAAAGTCTTTAAAATGATGCCAAACTAAGCCATTGTATTTTTTACTCAAAACAACTTGGCGTTGTTCGACCACATCCATAAAACCAAAAACGCCAAATTTCTTGAATTCGGTATTTAGGGCTTGGTCAAAAGTAAGCTTTGGGTTTTCCTGCCATTGCGTTTCAATGGCATTTGCTAAATGATCCACTAGCTCTGATTGTAAGTCATACCATTCTACATAATGCTGGCGAGTGAAAGTGAAAAGATGGTCTATTTGAGGGGCGGTTAGTTTCATGATTTGTAGATGTTTAGTTTTTTTTCAAACTGAATATGGTTACTCACCAATTGAAAACTTAATAAAAGATGGAATAGCATTAAAGACTCACAAATAACGAGTATTACTTGATTATTAATAGTTGTAGGCGTAGAAAAAAAATGGATATATATAAAATAGGTACATCATTACTCTTGTTTTAAAGAGGTGATTAAATGACGTATTTAATTTTGATTTCCAGATTCTTATGGAACTGAAAGTCAGCAATAAATATCCCACAATATATAGAAATCGAACTCCTTTTTGAAATTGAGACGTTAGAAACTGCGGATTATAATATTCTTTAAGAACTAAAAAAGTAACTAAAACAGTTGTACTTATTAAAAACCCGATAAATAATTGTTTTTTTATTAGAGCAAGCTTTTTATCTAAAATCATTTTTGGATAGCTATTACTAATTCCTGTAAAAAATAAATTCGAAGGTTTTAATTGTGGCTCCCATCTTTTAAAAACCATTTGTACGTTTACTTCAAATGAAAGACTATTTCCTTCCATTAAAACCTCGATTTCTGTAGCAATATGGTCTACTAATTCGAGTTTGATATCGTCATAAACAACTCCGTTTAAAACTAAAGTTTCTTCTATCGTTATAATTTGTTGGTTGGTTAGTTTCATAGCAAATTAAGTGAGTTGGTATTGTCTTTTTACGTTCTCGATTGTCTTCTTTTGAAGATGAATTCCTGTAACTAAAAATAAGATTCCAACTACCCATAAACAACAAAAAGCTAATATTAAAAGTGGATGCAATTGAACCGACTCCTTACAAGAATTTAATAGATACATTACCCAGTACATCAATCCGAAAATTCCTGTGAAAGTACCATGACTAATATTCAATTCTAAAAAACGTTTCCCTTTAATTTTTCTATTTGTAAAAAAAGAATAGAGTGCTGGAATAAAAAGTATTGCTAGTAAAAGGAATAAATTTTCAACAAACTTTACTGGTTCATCAAAATAAAAAGATGCCTTAAAAGCTAAAAAGGCTAACAGAATACATAAAATAATTTTGGTAAATTTAAAATACTCTGCAACCATTTTTAATTGTGCTCTTTTAAACTCTTTTCTAAGAATTTGAGTACGCTCCTCTTCAATTACTTTAAATCCGTTTCTGCCAAATTTATCTTCAGCATAGTATTTTACCTGATGAAAAGTCAATTCAGGATCTTTTTTCCAGAACTCTTCCATACTAGTTATCATGTGATCGGTCAGCTCTATTTGTAACTCATACCATTTAATATCCTTCGAAATGATATAATTTTCAACATATTCTATTTGGTTGTTGGTTAGTTTCATCTTTAAAAATTAAGTTAATTGGTATTGTTTTTTGGTATTTGAAATGACTTTATTAGTCAAATGATAAGCTGTTACTATCAGTAATATGCCTACAACAAATAAACTACAGGCAATCAACAATCCATATTGGATTTGGAAATAATCTTTTGAAATCATTAGCAAGCCATACCAACCGAGCAAAAAACTACTATTCATTCTGAACATCATTTCTACAGATAAAAATCTCTCGTCTCCAATTTTTTGAAACAAAAGCCAAATAACCATATGAATGATGCCTAGTATTAAGAAAGTGTTAGACAAATATTTTATGTATTGAGCAGCATTCTCAAAATAAAACGAAAGTTTATAAACTACAATTAACCCTAAAAAGCTTATGATTATTTTTGGGAATTTCAAATATTCCGCAACTGCTTTACGTTGACTTCGATTGTATTCTTTTACGAGAATCTTTGTTCTTTCTTTTTCAATTTCTTTATATTCATTTCGTCCAAAACGATTTTCAGCATACTGTTTTGCCTGATAAAATGTTAGATCAAGATCTTTCTCCCAAATCTCCTCTACAATAGAGATAAAATGGTCGGTCAATTCCACTTCTAGTTCATACCATTTGATGTCAAATGATTGCATATATGTATTAACATCTCCTATTTGTGTTGGGGTAAGTTTCATATAACTTTTATTTTATTTTCAAATTTTATATGTTTGAAAGCTATGTTTAAATAGAACCCTGAGATAAATAATAAAGTGATTGGAAAAAAAGTGCTCATAAAATGAAAATCAAAAAAAGCGGTGTTCCCTTTAAATCGAAATAAACCTGTAGCGATCAATACTAGATTGAAAATTTGTAAAAAGCCATTTTGATTGAATAAATAACTATATGTAGATTCTTGTTTGGATTGCCATAGCCTAAATTTAGCATAGATCAGCAACACAATTCCTAAAATCCCCATTACCCTCAGTAATGTATTCAATACCACAAGCACTTCCTGATTTGCATTGCTTTTAAAGATTAGGGTAATAGCTACTGCCGTTCCTAATCCTAAACAAAAAGACATCAAGAAAACGTGCTGAATCATTTTAATGGATTTTTGAATCACTATCTTAGGAATTGATTTGTTATTTCTAATCCAAAAAGAGCTACTTGGTGTAAGTTCGTTTTTCCATTTTGCGAAAACTTTTTTTAAGTTTTCTTCAAATGAAAACTGGCTTTCGTCTATTATAGATTCAATTTCTGTAGCAATATGATCTAATAGTTCCAGTTTGATATCGTCATAGACAACTCCGTTTAAAACTAAAGTTTGCTCTATTGTGGTTATTTGTTGGTTGGTTAGTTTCATCTTCAAAAATTAAAATTCTAAATTCGGTTTAGGATTCACTAAACTTTGCATGGTTCTGATAAAGTCTTCCAATTCCGCAAGTCGGTTAACGGTTTCTTCAGTACCCGCTTCCGTCAGTTTATAGTATTTCCGCATACGGTTATCCACCTTTTCTATTTCTACGTCAAGCAAGCCCTCAGCTTCCAGTTTGTGTAAGGCAGGATATAAAGCACCTTCGGTAATATTGAGTTCCCCTAGCGTAATGGCTTTTACTTTTTGTGTAATTTCATAACCGTACATCTTACCGTTTTCTTCCAATAATTTCATGATGATGGTATTCAAACTTCCTTTATACAACTGTGAATTTTTCATAAGCTAACTCCTTTAATCAAACCAAATATACATAAGATTCTTATACATAACTGTTCTATGTATAAAAAAATTCAAAGACTTTGATTTAAGAAACCTATTCTGTTTAGTATATTTGTAAAAAAATTAAACTATGTCCTCATTTTTAAAACTAATTATAAAGGAAATCCGACGCGAAACCAAGGATGCTGTTTCCATACTTTTTAACGTTCCTGAAGAATTAAAGTCCAAATACGCTTTTATCGCCGGCCAATACCTCAATTTACGGTTAACGCTTGACGGTGAAGAAATTCGCCGTGCCTATTCGATTTGCTCTTCTCCAGAAAGTGGTGAGCTTCGTATCGCAGTAAAAGCAGTAAAAAACGGAGTGTTCTCTCAATTTGCCAATACTAAACTAAAAGTAGGACAAGCTCTTGAAGTAGGACAACCTGAAGGAAAATTTATATTTGAGTCTAAAGCAGATCGACAAAAAAATTATGCTGCTTTTGTATCTGGAAGTGGGATAACACCGGTACTTTCGATCATTAAAAGCGTACTAACAAGCGAACCTAAAAGCTCTTTTGTACTAGTTTACGGTAACAAAACACCTGAAGACGTGATATTTAGCAAAGAATTACACGATTTACAACTGCAACATGTAGGTCGCTTCTTTATTCACAGTGTTTTTAGCCAAGCCAAAGTAGAGCATGCTTTATTTGGTCGAATCGAAAAGTCAACGGTAAACTATGTTATGAACAACAAACACAAAGAACTAGAATTTGATAAATTCTACTTGTGTGGCCCAGAGACAATGATCGAAGTAGTTACTGGTGTTTTGAAAGAGAAAAACGTAAAAGAATCGGCTATTAAATTTGAGCTATTTACTGCGTCTTCACATGAAAACGTGATACAAGATTTAGGAGGACATTCTAAAATTACCGTTATGGTAGACGACGAAGAAACTACTTTTGAAATGTCTCAAAAACAAACCCTACTTGAAGCCGCCCTAAAACAAGGGTTAGATGCTCCTTACTCCTGCCAAGGAGGAATTTGCAGCAGCTGTTTAGCTCGAGTAACATCCGGAACGGCAGAAATGACAAAAAACTCTATCCTGACGGCTGGTGAAATAGCTGCGGGGTTGGTTCTTACCTGCCAGGCGCATCCTACATCAGAAACGATTTATGTAGATTATGATGATGTTTAAAAAATAAATATACTATTCTTTAAAATTCCAAAATCCAACTTTAAAAATTGGGATTTGGAATTTTTTTTGGAAGTATTACGAAATTTAATCCACTAACTGTGAATGAACACTGAGCACTACCCTCTCTGGAGTTATGGTTCTCATCGCCTTTTCATAACCAGAAACTATTTTATTTCCATAAACAGAAGTGGGTAGCATTGGATACTTTTTCCTGTCGGAAATTAGAGCGTTCTCTAAAGACTGATTGAAAGCTGCAAACCCTGCATAAGGATGAGTAGCACCCCAGAGTGTAATGACTTTTACTCCAAGCATTGCTGCAATATGGGCATTCCCGGAATCCATAGAAACCATGACGTCTAGATTACTGATCAACTGCAACTCTTGTTGGAACTTCATTTTCCCAGCCATGTTAATAATATTGTCTTTTGAGCTTGAAATAGAATCTAAGATCTCTATTTCTTTCTTTCCTCCTCCAAAAAGCAGGATTTTATAATCTCGCTTTTCGGCCAATTGATGGATAACCTCTTGCATCAAATCCAAGGGATAGACTTTGGAATCGTATTGTGCAAAAGGAGCAATTCCTATTAATTTTTGATTATCTGTTCCAATAAGATTTACTATTTCTTTATTTAAATTGGCTTTTTGGGGAAATATCGGATTTGACAAATCTAACGGAAAACCAAGTACCTCAAACACTTTCACATGTCTTTCAAAAACAGTAGATAAGGGCATAAAAACCTTGTTTTCGGCACGAGTTAATGCTTTTTTACCTTCACGTCCCTTGTCTGTATAGGCAGTTTTTTTTCCACTCAAGGTAAATAAAGTTCTGACTACTTTAGAACGCAAAACGTTATGCAAATCGGCGAAAGCATCAATATCCTGCTTTTTTACGTCTTCAAATAACCGCAATAAGCCCAAGGAACCTTTATGCCGCTTTTTTTCATCGAAAGCGCAGAAATGAATATTAGGTATTCCTTCAAAAAAGGGTTTGAAGAAAGGACGGGATATGACCGTTAGCTTAACCTCAGGATATTGATTTACAAAAGCACGTAAAATAGGAACCGTCATGGCGACATCTCCCATTGCGGAAAGTCTCATGACGGCAATATGCTTTATTCTATTTGACAAATTAGTACTCGTCAATTATTTTTTTCCTTGATATAAAACAGGATTTAATTCATCATCATTGTACATTTTCATTTGCTTGTACACTTTCATGAACTTATCTCCGCTCTCGATGTCTACTAATAAATCATCAATTGCAGTCGACAAGTCGGTTCTTTGTTCCAATAATATGTTTAATTTGGTCTGACATTTCTCTCTATGTTCCTTAGAAGCTTCTACACGAGTCGCTTCTTCATTCATATGATAAATTTTCAATGCCAATATGGACAACCTATCAAAAGCCCACGCTGGACTTTCTGAGTTAATTTTCGCATTATCCTTTACTTTTACATCGCTATATTTTTGCAAGAAATAACCATCAATATATTCGACCATATCAGTACGCTCCTGGTTAGAAGCGTCAATTCTTCTTTTCAACGTCAAAGCGGCAACAGGATCAATATTTGGATCCCGAATAATATCTTCAAAATGCCATTGGACAGTGTCAATCCAATTTTTTAGATACAACAAATGTTCAAATTGCTCTTTCGGAAAAGGGTTATTTATAGGTTGATCTACATTATCAAATCGATGATAATCTTTGATGCTTTGTTCGAATACGGCGTACGCTAATTTTGAAAACATATTTTATATTTTATACTTACAAAGATACTTTTTATACTTTTATAAAAAAATTACAAATCACAAATCTAATCTAGAACCTAAAAATCAGCTTTAACTCTAATTTGGGAACTAAAAATGTTAACACCATAAATCATGCAAATTCATAATCTCTCGGAAAACAACAGCGTTCTTAATCATTTTCTGGGCCAAATAAGAAATGTAAATATACATAACGACAGCATGCGTTTCAGAAGAAATATTGAGCGCATAGGAGAAATAATGGCATATGAATTGAGTAAAGAATTGCATTATAAAGCGGTAGAGATTCAAACACCTCTAGGGACTAAAAAGACCACGGAGATTGCCGATCAATTGGTTATCTGTTCTATTTTACGTGCCGGATTTCCAATGCATACGGGTTTTTTGAATTATTTTGATGCGGCAGAAAACGGTTTTATATCTGCATCCAGACACCATCCAAATAACGATGATTACTTTGAGATTCTGGTTGAATACCAAGCTATTGCCGATTTTAACGGCAAATATTTATTACTAGTAGATCCCATGCTTGCCACTGGACAATCGATCGTGGCGGTTTTCAATCGATTGATGGAAAGAGGAGTGGCAAAAGAAATTCATATTGCTGTAGTAATTGCTGCCCCGGAAGGAATAGCCCACCTTAACGAACACTTGCCGGACACTTGCCATCTATGGGTAGCTTCTTTAGATGAAAAACTAGACGCTCATAGTTATATTGTACCAGGACTTGGCGATGCAGGAGACTTATCGTACGGAACTAAATTATAACTGCGAGAAAAAAGCAAACAAGCTGCAGGCTATTAAAACAAACAAAACCATTTCTTGTTTCAATTTTAACTGGGACATTTCGATATGACTTGTTGCCATTATCGCCAATGGAGCAAATGTAAATATTAGCAAATCATTGCTTTTGTTTGAAGAAACTAAGAAAATTAGTACTCCAATGAAAAATGAAGCAATGATTTTTTTGAAAGCAGCATCCGTTATCATTGGTTTGCTGGATAGCGTCGCAAACATAGAAATTACAAAAAACAACGCCACGGTAGCATAGATGGACAAAGCACCGTTTTGATAATTATTAGTGAAATAGTTAATTTCAAAACTAGTATTTACACTGCTTTTGATATATTCCAACGCGCTGATATCAAAAAGTATCGAACTAAGTGCAAAAAGAGTTCCTACTGCAAAAAAGGCAATGAATGGCAAAATCCAATTTCTATAATCTCTGGAAACGTGGAACATTATCGAAATAAACACCAATACTAAATAAAGAATAGACCAAAAATGAAATAAAGCAGCCACAAAAATCCATAAGGAAGCATCAAATATTTTTTCTTTGGAAGCTTTTAGGGACTGAAGAGAGAGTAATCTACGTAGCGCTAACAGGATAAATAAATTGGCAAAGACTAAATTAATGTTATCTAAAACTGAAGGGAAAAAAAGTAGAAATAAAAAATAAAAAAAGATCGTGTAGCTACTGTCTTTACTCAGTCCGTTCTTTTTTGAAATGAAATTTGATATAAAAATAGAACCCAATAAAACAAGTAAAATCACCACTTTTTGAATAACTAATCCCATGGAATCTGTCGATCTCAAATCCTGAATTTGATAGATCAAAAAAAAACTCACTATTAAAATTACCATCAATGAAAAATTTAATGGCGTAGATTTTTTAAAAAGACTTGTAATCATAAGGATATTTTATACTTTTGTAACTTTAAAACTGTAAATATAATACTTGTTTAAAAAGGAAACCCGCAAGTTGAAAAAGATTCTTAAGAAAAGCACTCTTTACTGACGGGAAATTAAAAGAACAACAACATAATTTTAACGATATGAAATCATTTTTTGAAGGAATTCAGTACCTATTTGTAAATATATTATTTACTCCATTAGACTTTTTACGTTCATTAGAACTTAGTTCATGGTTTGTTGCCAATACGATCAATTGGATTTTCATGATTATTTGCGCAGTCGCAATGGTATACTGGGTTATGCAATTGAAATTACACGATGACAACGGTGAAGAAAACCAAGATACTACAGCGCACTCTTTTTTTAAATAAACCGAAGCTAACCCTAAATAAATTTTAGGGTTAATTATAATCCTATTTTATAATAGATCGTTACCGATATCTTTTCTAAAATTCATCTTATCAAAATCTAGCTTGTCTATATTTTGATAAGATTTTTTTATGGCCTCTTGAAAGTCATTCCCATAAGATGTTACGGCTAATACTCTTCCTCCGTTAGTGACAACACTGCCGTTATCGAGCTTCGTACCGGCATGAAAAACAATGGAGTCCGTAATTTTTTCCAGTCCGGAGATAATTTTTCCCTTTTCATAATTTTCAGGATACCCTCCAGATACAACCATAACTGTTGTGGCGCTTCTCTCGTCGACTTCAAGTGTCATTTCGTCTAGTTTTTCATTGGCTACAGCCAAAAACAATTCCACTAAATCTGTTTTTAGTCTTGGAACAACCACTTCTGTTTCCGGGTCCCCCATTCTTACATTATACTCAATAACAATCGGTTCGTTATTTACATTAATCAATCCTATAAACACAAAACCTTTGTATGCAATCCCGTCTTTTTGAAATCCTTCAATTGTAGGTTTAACAATTCGTGTTTCTATTTTTTCCATTAATACGGCGTCAACGTAAGGAACCGGAGAAACAGCTCCCATCCCACCTGTATTCAACCCAGTGTCGCCTTCGCCAATGCGTTTGTAATCTTTTGCTGTTGGAAGTATTTTATAACTTTTCCCGTCGGTAAGAACAAAACAGCTCAATTCTATACCGTCAAGGAACTCTTCAATAACTACTTTAGCACTGGCAGCGCCAAATTTTTGATGAACCAACATGTTTCTTAATTCCTCTTTGGCTTCCGCTAAATCATAAATAATCAAAACTCCTTTCCCCGCTGCCAATCCGTCGGCTTTAAGTACATAAGGCGGTTGTAAAGTGGCAAGGAATTCACATCCTTTTTCTACTGTCTCGGCAGTAAAACTATCGTAAGCGGCAGTCGGTATCTTGTGTTTGATTAAAAATTCTTTAGCAAATTCTTTACTTCCTTCAAGTTGGGCTCCAATTTTAGAAGGTCCAATAACCGGAATATGACTCAATTTTTCATCATTTAGAAAAAAGTCATAGATTCCTTTTACCAAAGGATCTTCAGGACCCACAACAACCATTTCAACCTTCTCAGCAAGAACAAATGTTTTTATGGCATCAAAATCGGTGATACTTACATTTACATTCGTTGCTATTGCAGCGGTTCCGGCATTCCCCGGCGCAACAAAAAGTTTGTCGCAAAGTGGACTTTGAATCATTTTCCATGCAAATGCATGTTCTCTTCCGCCTGAACCTAAAAGTAAAATTGTCATCTGTTGTGTTGTTTAGTTGCTTATCCGCCTTTTGGAGGATGCTGCAAAAATAATTGCTTTTAGACGTAAAAAATAATTAATTCCCAAAAAGTTGTTGCTTCTACCCGATTAGTTGTTCTTATACATTATTTTTGAATAACTAAAAACGACAAATGCTCCCTCTTTTTGACTTATCACTTCAATTTAATGGCTATCCGATTAAGGAGGCTAAAGCTGAACTGCAAAAAATCACAGGTTTAACGGCAAGCGAAAAAGAGCAATTCATCGAAAATAAAAAAAGAGAAATTGTTGAATTCCATCTAAATAACAATCCTTTTTATCAGAAACTAGTTGGTTCAAAATCATTTAATAAGTGGAATGAACTGCCTGTTTTAAATAAACAAAACCTGCAAAAACCATTAATTGAAAGACTTTCCAACGGTTATTCTCTTAAAAACAGTTATGTCAGCAAAACATCGGGGTCCAGCGGCGACCCCTTTATCTTCGCCAGGGACAAATACACTCATGCATTATTTTGGGCTTCTACCGCTTACCGTTATGGTTGGTACGGAATTGATTTAAACACGTCTTATCAAGCCCGTTTTTATGGAATTCCCATGAATTTTATTGGTTACCAAAAAGAAAGGATTAAGGATTTTTTGAGCAATCGTTTTCGATTACCAATCTTTGACCTATCTTATCCAATTTTAGAGCGTTTCTTAAAATATTTTCGAACTAAAAAATTCGATTACATCAACGGTTATACAAGTTCAATCGTTTTGTTCGCCAAATTTTTACAGCAAAAAAACATTGTTTTAAAAGACGTGTGCCCATCATTAAAAGCCTGTATGGTTACTTCTGAAATGCTTTTTGAAGAGGATAAAAAACTTTTGCAAAAACAGCTGGGTATTCCAATTATCAACGAATATGGTGCATCAGAACTAGACTTAATCGCTTTTCAGAACCCAGAAGGAGAATGGCAAGTCAATGCTGAAACTTTGTTTGTTGAAATTCTAGATGACAATGGTGTTGCCCTCCCCTACGGGAAAAAAGGCCGAATTGTAATCACTTCTTTGTTCAACAAAGCCCATCCATTTATTCGCTATGATATTGGTGATATCGGGATTTTAGAAAAAAAAGGCACCTTGCAAAAACCTATTTTGCAGCAGCTAATTGGCCGAACCAATGATGTTGCAATTTTACCCAGCGGTAAAAAAGCGCCCGGTTTAACCTTTTATTACATCACAAAAAGCATTATCGAGGATGACGGAAATGTAAAAGAATTTACAATCAGGCAAATCAAAATCGATACTTTTGAAATTAAATATATAGGTGCTGTTGTTTTAAGTCAGTCCCAAATTAAAAAAATAGAACAGGCCATCGCTTTATATCTGGAACCGAATTTAAAGTTCAGTTTTATCAAAAAAGATATTTTAAAAAGAAACAAACGAGGCAAATTGAAGCAGTTTAAATCAATGGTTTAATTTTCATGATATAATTTGGCTTTATAGCCAATTGCGTAAATAAAAACCCCGCCATGTAAAGTAGTGCCAATGGGAGGTTAAAGCGATGAAAACTTCTGTATACTGCAAAATTGTACTTAATCAGATCGAGTTTAGAAGTAGAAATCGAATTTTCTCGAATCCTGTAAAAAGCCAAGCTTTCAGGAACCGGTTTAGCCACTTTTATTTTTTTAAGAATTGTAAGCCAAAGCATCCAATCTTGTCTTTTTCGGATAGACGAAATAGATATTTTACCAAAATAACTGACATCGTAGATTCCAGTCAGATTCCCAACATAATTACAAAAGAACAATTGCCTATATGAAAGGCTCAGTGGTGCTTCAACCCTTTTTTCTAATGCTTCTCCCTCTTCGTCGATGCAATCATAAAAAGAAAAAGTAAACGGTACATTATTCGCCGCCAGGAAATCAATTTGTCTTTGTAATTTGTTTGGTTTCCATAAATCATCCGCATCCAAAAAGGAAATAAATCGTCCTTTAGCATTAGAAATACCCATATTTCTGGCAACACCAGTACCAGAATTTTTTTCAAGCTGAAAAAAATGTATTCGGTTATCCTTTTGGACCATTTCTAAAATAATAGCCGCGGTATTGTCTGACGAACAATCGTCAACCAAAATAATTTCCCAGTTTCTATACGTTTGGCTACAAACCGATTGAATGGTTTCTGAGATGAATTTTTCAGAATTAAAGGTCGGAATTATTATAGATACTAAGGATGCTTCCATTTTTAATATGCTTTTTCTTCTCCTTTATAAATATTCAACATCGTTTGGTATATTATTTTTAAATCAAGAATCAATGACCAATTTTCGATATAAAAAACATCAAATTTTATTCTGTTAATCATGTCTCTTTCTGTTTCGATTTCCCCTCTGAATCCACTGACCTGAGCTAAACCGGTAATCCCGGATTTTACACAATGTCGGATTGCATATTTTTTTATTTTGTTCGCGTAAGAAAGGTTTTGCGACCATAGGTGAGGACGCGGTCCAACCACAGACATGTCACCAAGGAGTACGTTAAAAAACTGAGACATTTCGTCTATGCTAGTTTTCCGCATTAACTTTCCTATTTTGGTAACCCTAGGGTCATTTTTGGACGCTTCCGTTTCTGTCATTCCATTTATTTTCATCGATCGAAACTTGTAACAATAAAATTCGTTTTCATCGATCCCCGGCCTTCCTTGTCTAAAAAACACCGGCCCTTTTGATTCCAATTTTATTAAAATCGCCAAAAGTGGCATCAACCAGGACAGTAGTCCAATGATAACAATAGTCGAAAAGACAACGTCAAACAAACGTTTAAATACCTTTATTGTTGGATCATTTAAGACTGTTTTCTTTAAAGAAAGAACTGGAAAAGAGTCATAATAATCAATTTGTAAGTTCTTTGAAAAAATATCTTTCGAGTCTGGAATAAATTTAATTGTTTTTTTATGTTCGTCAGAAAAAGCGATTATTTTGTTTAACTGCGCATTAGAAACCTCTTTCATAGAGCAGTAGATTTCATCAATTTCATTTTCTAAAACAAAGGATTTCAGCTTCTCTAATCTTCCTTTGATTTCTATGTTCTCTTGTTTATCTGAAAAAAATCCGAAAAAATGATAGCCATAATCATTTCTTGATTCAAAAAGCTTTTTTAATCGAATTGCTTCTGGACTGTATCCGATAATAACAACATTCCGAAAATTACTCCCAGTTATTATTCTATATTTTTTTAAGAAATAAAACAGAACACATTTTGACATTGAAACTAGAGCTATACTAGAAATCATAAAAACAACCACTGCTTTCTCACTAAAAGCATACTGTTTGGAAAATGGAAAAAAGGCAAGGACAATTAAAAGAAATAGAACGCCTTGCTTAATTATTTTTGAAATGATTTCAATTGGCGCTGTAAAACGATATACATCGTAAAAATTAATAAAGACAGCAACAGCACACCAACCTATTATCAGATAAGCAATATAATATCCAATATTAAAAACTTGATATTCAAATAAATAAACGCCTGATATAGAAATAATCATTAAGTCCATTAGGATACTAATGGGTCTGATGTGTTTTGAATATCTTCCTATATTAGATGCAGTCATGATTAGCTATTATCTTCCATACGTTTTTTGAATAATTACATTAAAAAATACTCCCTGTCACAATTTGATTGCACAGTAAACTGTTTACGATTATTTTAATTGATTTACCCTTACTGCAATCATAATGGTTCCAATACTTTACCTAAAAATTCTATTATAATAACTAAACACCCTCAAACGATAAACTATCTAATAAAAATATGATTTGGTAACTATGACGTTATTTTCTACATCTGAAGTACAATCATAGTATAATAAAACTATACAAAAGACAGAATATACTCAATGTGAACTCTTGTCATACAAACTAAAAATTATTTGTACCTCTTTACATTTTTGCAAAGTCTATAGTAGCGTCATTAACTTATATACTTCGAAAAGTCTTTGTGTTCTTCTTTGGAAAGTTCTTCTTTAGACATTGATCTGAAATAATCATAGGTAATCTTCATTCCTTTTGCTCGGCTTACTTTGGCTTCCCATCCTAATAGTTCTCTTGCTTTGGTAATGTCGGGTTGACGCTGCAAAGGATCATTGATTGGTAACGGGAAATAAATTACTTTTTGATTGGTACCAGTCAGCTTTATAATTTCATCTGCAAAATCTTTGATTGTTATTTCATCCGGATTCCCAATATTGACCGGATAGACATAGTCTGAAAGCAACAATCTGAAAATACCTTCCACCTGATCATCCACATAACAGAAAGAACGTGTTTGCATACCGTCGCCAAAAATGGTGAGGTCTTCACCACGCAAAGCCTGACCGATAAATGCAGGAATAACTCTTCCATCATTAAGTCGCATTCTTGGTCCATAAGTATTAAATATACGCACAATTCTAGTCTCTACCCCGTGAAAAGTATGGTACGCCATCGTTATGGATTCCTGAAAGCGCTTAGCCTCGTCATAAACGCCTCTGGGTCCTATTGTGTTCACATTACCATAGTACTCCTCCGTTTGTGGATGAACTAAAGGATCTCCATACACCTCCGATGTTGAAGCGATCAGAATTCGAGCTTTTTTAACTCGTGCCAAACCTAAAAGATTATGCGTTCCAAGCGAACCCACTTTTAGTGTTTGAATTGGAATTTTTAAATAATCGATAGGACTTGCTGGTGAGGCAAAATGCAAGATATAATCCAACTGACCTGGAACATGAACGAATTTTGTGATATCGTGATGATAAAATTCAAAATTTTCCAATTTGAACAGGTGTTCTATATTTTTTAAATCTCCAGTGATGAGATTATCCATGCCAATAACAAAATAACCTTCTTTAATAAAACGATCACATAAATGTGATCCCAAAAATCCGGCTGCACCAGTGATAAGTATCCTTTTCATAAATAAATTTTACCCTTGCAAGGTATTAAAAAACATTTAATAAAATAGTAGTTGTGGTATCTCGTTCAAATAAGAAAAACTGCTTAAAATTACATCTAAACTTCATATTATCTTCCATATTACGTTCCTAAACACCACTATTCCTAGTCAATTTTATATATTTTTACAGAAAAAAATCACCAAATTTGAAAGTTGTCCATATTGTTGAAGCGCTAGCGGGAGGAGTTCACACTTATTTCAAAGAGCTATCCTTTTTTTTTGGGAGTTCTGAAATAAAGGAGGCTATTGATACCACTATTATTTACAGCGAAACCCGAAAAAAAGTTGATTCGGAAAAAATAAACACGGAATTTTCAAAAGGAGTGTCGCTTGTTGAGCTCAAAATGGTTCGCGAATTTTCACCTCTTCAAGATCTAAAATCACTTTTAAAACTAACCAAGGAACTTCGAAGAATACAACCGGATGTCATCCATCTGCACTCTTCAAAAGCAGGTGTTTTAGGACGAATTGCCTGTTTTCTATTATTTAAAAAAACAAAGCTGTTTTATACACCACATGGCTATTCGTTCCTGCGAACCGATACCTCCAGTTTTACTAAAAAAATGTATCGATTAATTGAAAGTAGTTTCCAACGAATATTTGGTGGTGCGACTATTGCTTGTGGTGATACAGAATATGGAATAGCCAAAACCATTGGAAAGTCGCATCTGGTTAGAAACGGAATTGATATTAAAAAGGTTCAAAAATACAGTTCTAAAAACGACAATATCGTCCTAACGATAGGCATTGTTGGCAGAATAACTTAAGCTAGGGATCCAGAATTATTTAATGAAATCGCATTAAGACATTCTAATCTGAATTTTCTCTGGATTGGAGACGGAGAATTACAATCACTACTAACTGCCTCAAACATAAGGATCACTGGTTGGTTCCTTGATAGAGAAGATGCACTTACAGCGCTTAATACTATTGATATTTATATTCAGACTTCGCTATGGGAAGGCTTGCCGATTGCGGTTCTCGAGGCAATGGCTATGCAGAAACCTGTTTTAGCAACAAATATTATCGGGAATAAAGATGTAGTAGTACATAGTGAAACCGGTTTCCTTTTTGATGAGATCGCTGAATTAGATAACTATATCGAAATTCTAAAAGACGAAGAAGTGCGACACCGTTTTGGGATAAAAGGCTTAGAAAGGTGCCAAGATTTATTTGACAGTGCGAAAAATTTTAAGTTATTAATCGCTCTTTACAAACAGTAGCTTTCTCTTGCAGCCAAAAACTGCCGAAGACAGAAAACCAAAATCCGCTAAAAGCGATTCCGTCAAAGCGCAATAGAAAATCATCCGTTAGATTTGAAGTTAAAAAGAGAACAAAGAAAAATATAACAATTGCATTTTTTAAATCAAACCCTAAATATCCGATTGTGAAAATGTATAAAAAGACTACAACTGGGCCCAGAACTCCAAATTTTAATAGAAAATCCAGAAACTGATTGTGTGTTGGAAATTCATATTTCGCTAGAAAATGCTGGTTGGTTTGTTTGTAATATTTAAATAATTCCGGTTTCCCATTTGAAGCACCAACTCCAAAAGGCAGATGATCTAAGGACAGTTCCCAGGCAGATTTCCAAATGGACACGCGTGTAACAAATGAATTAAATACTTTTGCTTCCGGGTTTTCAATCTCATCTAGTTTGCCCACTTTATCCATGTATGCAAATGTTACCGTGCTATATTTCTTTTTCATATAGGGATTGTTTTTAACGAACAGCAAAAGAATTCCTCCTAACAAAACAGCCCCCAAAGTTATGATTACAGCCACTTTCTTAAAATTATAATTTCGAATGACTTCGTAGAAAAAAATGATAATTGTACCAGCAATTACATTAAAAAGAGCCATTCGGGTATTCACAAAAAGCACAAAGAAAAAAGAAAGTGCAAAAACCAATACTCTAAGTAATTTATAAGCTAAATTTTCTTTTTTTCGAAAAGCATAAAGAACAAAATACATACTAATAATCGCTCCAAAAGCAAGGTGCATATTGAGCGCCGGTGGATGAATTTCGATAGAATTAGAGAAACTGTATCCCATTTCTCATAAATCAGTACCGCTTACATATTTATCTATCAAGTCCGGATAAACGACAATAAACCGAATGAAGAAAAACAATACAATCGCAGTCATTGTGTAGCTATAAAATTGCAGTAATTTAATAAATTGCACCCGCTTATAATTCCCCAGAATAAACACCGGAAAGAGTAGTAACGAAATACTTTTTTCCACCGATTTCAATCCTTCTCCAAAAGAATCATTATTCCAAAAAAGTAAAATCTCTAATATTAATGGTGAAGCTATAACCAAACCCAATAATATTGCTAATCGAGTTAGTTTTAATTTTTTTTTAAAGACTAAATTAAACAAGACAAATCCAATAATAATCCAAGTACATGGTTTTCTAAAAATCATGTACTTGCAATTAGAAATAGAAAAATATTGAAAATTTTATTGAAGTTCTTTTCTGAAATGTTCATAGTATAAGGCATAATAAATTAAAGGAAACACTCCTATTTTATGACGAATTGCGGTTCCTAAATCGGGTTCAAAAACCCCTTGAACAATAAAATATGAAAACAAAATAAGCAATATCCACAGTTCATATTCCTGTTCTTTTCTATTCTTTAAACAGCGTGAAAAGAGTACCAAAAGAATATAAAATAATAAAAGTTGCCAAATAACGAATGCGATGATCTGAGGAGATAAAAAGTGTTTTAAGCCATTTACAGGAAAGTTGACCGTGAAAAAACCATAGACAATACCCACAGTTTCGCCATACCAAGTGTCTGGTTTAAGAGGAGAAACAATCATGGAGTTAGCATCTTGTGACCGTACTCTACCACTATTAACTACTTCCCTACTACTTTCAGAAAGATACTGTCCTTTCAGGATACCATAACTTAAGGATAAAAAAACAGCGATACAAAGTCCGTAAAAAATAGTGGTTAGCGTTTTATTCTTAAAATTGATAAAACACACTAAATACATCCCAAATGCAATAATAGGTATTAGTAAAAAGTAAGGGCGATAAAAAGCTCCCAAAACCCCCAATAAGAACAGGGACAAAAAAATTGATTTTTTGAAAGAGATACTCTCACTCTTATAAATAAATACAATGAGTGCCAAATACAAATAAGTAATAAACTCTTTGGAAAGCATCGACATAAAAATAGCAATCATAAAAAACCCTAAATAAACCAGGAGATTCTTTACATTAATTTTATCAAAAGTAGCAGTCACTCCTATCTTATATAAAACATAAGCGAAAATGGGATATTGAATTAATGCAATCAAAGGAAAAGGCAAATAACGCAACCCTGTTATTTTATAAAATAATATAGTAAGTGGATAACTTCCTAAAAAACCAATCTCATTTCCTTTATCGAATGCAATAAGAGTAGCGTCGTAAAAAAACCGTTTGGGCAATACGTAAAATGCCAGTACCGCAACAAATAAGTTGCAAATAAATAATAGCATAAAAGCCGCTTTATTTTTTTTTACTATTCTCCTCATAATTTATATAATCCGGTATACAATTCAATGTGTTGATCCACCATAAACTTAATATCGTATTGCGCTGCCCTTTGATGGCATTTACTTGCCACATCTTGGTAATATATGTTATTTGTAAGGAGTTTATCAATATAACTCGAAAGTTCTTTAGCGTCACCTGGTTTAAATAAGATACCAGCATCTTTAACAATTGTTGTTAAACAGTCTACATCAGAAGCAATAACCGGCTTCCCCAACGCCATCCCTTCAATAGAAGCTAACGAAAATCCTTCATAGTTTGAAGAAAGCACCACTATATGGGTCATTTTTACTAATTCGGGTACATCCATCCTTATTCCAAGGAACAATACTCGGTCATCAACTTTTAACTCTTCTGCCAGTTCCTTACATTGCTGTTGCAAAATTCCTTCTCCCACCAATAGCAGTTTTACATCACTTGATAAATAAGACATCGCCCTTATCAAGGTAGCCTGATCCTTGGGCTCTTTAAAACTGGAAACCTGGATGATTATTTTAACATCCGAATCGGCATTTGAAAAAAAATCAAATCTATCTCTAGGAATACTATTTTTAAACGTGTCGATTGGCACTCCATTATTTATGACCTCAATATTTGAATCTGATAATCCAGTGTGTTTTTTAACAACATCACCTACTGTTTGAGTGATACAAACTATTTTTTGGTATTGTTTATAAAAAAAAGGGTCTATACCTTTAAAAATTCGACTCCTTACTCTTCTACCAGAAGTGCTGTGCTCCGTATAAACTAATTTTATTTTAGAACCCGATACTAATTTTGCTAATACCACCCAGTACTGAGCTGGAAACAAATGAACATGTGCGACATCATATATTTTTAAAAAGGGAATGATTTTAAAAATATGTATTGGCTTATACCGGGAACCAAGCCCTAAAGAAAAAATAGAACAACATTCTGCTGCCTTTAAAGCATTCATAAAGGGATAATCTAGATCATTTAATACCAGCAAGTCTACCTTAATCCCCATTTTATTATAAAGAGGTAATGTATCCAATACCAGTTTTTCAGCTCCTCCTGACTCCAAACTATTTATAATGTGTACTATTCTCATCAGTAATTTGCTCTAGTGTAAATATTGGGGGATTAATTAATCATTAATTCAAAAAAACCTTCACCTTGTCTTTTCTATAAATTACAGACGCCACTGTGATATTCCAAAAAAATGAACTTGTAACAAAAGCAATTGCCGCTCCCGTCATCCCGTAATCCGGTATTAATAGCCTATTTAAAACAAAATTAACTACTACAGCGAGTACTAGTATGATTTGAAAAACATGTTGTCTTCCCGTCATATTTAAATAAATAGGAACCGCTCCAAAAGCGGAACAAATACCTTGAACAATCATCAAAATAAGCAAAGCATCCTTAGCTGCAACATAATCTTTGCCGAAAAAACCCAGAATGGATTCAGAAAATAGACAAATTATGATGGTAGCCGGCAAAGTCAGCATAAAGATTAACCTAGAACTATTTCTTAATATTCTATTCAGTTCAATAGTGTTTCTGTTCGAAAAATATTCCGCTATTTTTGTGGAAATCGTAATGTTTACAGTAATGATTACCATAGATACGATAGTCATAAATTTAACTGCCAAAGCATAAAAAGCAACGCTCGCATCGTCTCTGTATTTCTTTAAAAACATAATATCGAAACTCATCAATAAAAATAGAGCCATCCCGCTGATAGCTATAGGGTATGACTTGCTAATTATTTCTTTATATGAAACGGCCTCTTTATCACTTTTGACCTCATTTTGAGTGAAATAATAAAAAACTAAACTTGTTGTTATCGCTGAAAGAATTACAAACCCAAAAAGAAAAACATCAACCAAGTAAGCTTCATCATAAAAATAATAGAGTATAACAGCGCCAATTATAATCGGAATATACTTTATGCTATTTCTAAACAATTCAGCTACATACAAATGATCCAAGGCCCTGAAAACTTCTATGTTTAATGTTGTTAGGGCATAAAAAAATAAAATTCCGGTTGCTTTCAAAAGAATCAGATAAACTCCATCGTCTGCAAAAAAAGTATTTATAAACTCTTTATCTAGACTTAAAGCTATTACGAATAAAAATACAGACATTGAATATACAATACCTACCATTTTCATGTAAATACTTCGTAGATCACTTGAAGTATTCGAAATTTTCAATCTTCCTCTAAAATACAAAATAGACTGGTCGCATCCCAACAAACAAATACTGCATATTACCAATAAAAATGAACGGACAAAATCATATTGACCTACTGTTTTTGGATCAAAGTTTTTTGTGAGAAATAAAGTAAATCCAAACAAAATAAATACGCCAATAACCCGTAATAACAGCGTAATTAAACTTTGCAGAATAAAGGGATTTTGTTTTATTTTTTGAAGATAGCGCCTAATTATTTTCAACATATTTATATCTGATAACCCATTCATTTCAGTTAAATTCGAAAACAATTACTTTGCTATCTTATTCGATATATGGATATTTATTTTGCTTTCAACGATTGACTTTTGTAAAACGAGAAGATGAATCCAAAAATAATAAATAAGGAAATAAACAGTATCGGTAGAACTAATTTCATTTTACCATTAATAGATTTATTGTTTTTAATATTCAAAATTATAGCATTGTCACTGATGACTTTCCTCGAATTGAATAAATCAATTTTTAATGTTCCCAAAACATTTATCAACGAATCTTTTGTCTTAATAATGCTATTTAATTGGGTGTTTTCATTGTAATAAATCAGTTTATCACTATATTTAGCGTTCCCATTTCGGTTTGAAAATGCGTTTACTATTCCGTCAATTTGTAAAACAGTAGCTTCTTTTTCTTTGATCTTTTGCTGAATGTTACCAACTGAAATCTTTTGTATTTCCTCAAAATAACTACTGCTATTTAAATAATTCAGTATTGGATCGACAAAATCACTTTGACGCGTCACCCCATTTGTTGAAAGAATAATGGTATGGTAATTATAATTCTTACTGGTGGTGCTTTCTTTAACGATTGTTTTTAAATCGCCGTTTTGAGCCATTAATTCCAAAAGTTCAAAGTTTTGCTCGTTATTGCTTATTAATTTATAAACATCAACGATGGGTTCAATTGAAATTTTGGTTAGTTGCGAAGGGTCATTAATACCGATAGATTTCAAAAAAAGAACGTCTTTTTCGGAAATTTTAGAAGCCAGTAAGTCAATTTTGGAATACAGATAATCCGTTGATTTAAAATTTGGTGCTACAATAATTTGATGATTGTATTCCTTTTGATTTTTATCTAAATAATACCCCAAACCAAATCCTATAATCAATAATACTAAAATGATAATCCCATTTTTTATAAAAAACTGGATACTTTTAAATAGCATCGTACTAATCCATTGCGGAAAATTGCCTATTTTTTTTAAAATTAAGAACAAGTCTATTTCCTGATCTTCTTGATTCTGGAGTACGTTTGTACTCATCCTAAAAATTTATTTTACGTTGAAAATCTGTTCCAATATTTTTATGGTAATTAAATAAGTAGGTTTTACACCTGTTGTTCCCAGTCCGCCTGAAGCCAAAGTGCTTCCGGTTTCCAAAGGATTGTCTGAAGCATAATAGGCGTATCTCACTTTGACGTCTTGAGGAACACTTTTTCTTATTTTCGAGGCTGATTGGATGGCTTTCTGATAATAAGATCCCTCCATCTCCAATCCGATTACCCCCCAGGTGGATTCATGGAAAAACTTCAATAAGTCCCTGTTTTGAAGTGATGTTCCCAGAACGGTAACCATTGGCCCTGCAAAAACAGCAATATCATTACCTTCAAACATTTCAGCGGTTAATTCATTGTGGAAAAAATAATTATCGGCCGTTCCTTCGTTGATATGGGCGTTCGGAATCATAATGTCTCCTTTTCCTCCTTCAAGAATTCCCGCTTTTCCCATAATGGAAACCGATTCTACATTCAGTAAAGTGTCTTTTTTGAATGGTTTTAATAACTCATCAATCGTTTCATACGCTTGCTCACCGAAAGCATAATCCATTACGATTAATACCGGTTTTTTACCCCCTAATTTGGCCGATGGAAAAGAGCTGTTAGCCCAATTAATTTTTGCCGTATCAAAAATTTGCACGTCGATATTAGTTCCAGAGGTGTCCGGTATCGAAATCATTCCGTGCTTCAAAGCCACTTCTTCCACTTTATTTCGCACTTCATGCGCTCCAGATCTACTCAACTCTTCATAAATGAAGAAGTCTGACTTATCTTTAAACTTGGTTTTTAATACCGTTGTGGCGAAAATGGAATTCATTACACTGTGCATATTAGCACTGATAACATGAATAGGACGAGCTAACAACTGATTTGCTTTTAAGACTTCCTTGATGTTTGTAGCCCATATTTCACCATGTATGTGATGCCCTAATCGCTCCCTTAAAATAGGACTGAACGTGATGGTTCGTTTGTGATTGTCGATAATTTCTTCTATCGCCAGTTTTCCTAACCAGAAAATTAGGTGTAAAAAACGATCCGGAGAGGCATCTGATCCAAAAGCATCATATATGTCCAATACTTCCTCAAAAGTTCTTCCGAGGATATTGGCTGCATGTGAAATTGCTTTCTCTTTTTCTACAAGCGTCAATTTTTTATTCTGGGAAACGGCGTGCTGTAGTTTCATCCAATCACGCGATACTTCTCCAGCGTCGTCAAGTAAAACCCGATTTCGTATTTTATGTGATTCAATAAAAATAAAGGTCAAATGGGTCAAAATATCATAGATATCTGAACGGCCTCTCGTGATCTCCACGTTCATTTGCTCTTCGTCTATGCGATAACAGTTTCTTTTCCTTTTAGGGGGAACGATTGCTTTAAAATGAGATTTAGAATACCCTTCATCAGAAGTAAGGTTAATAAAACGGCATTCTTCAATTCCTACAGGAAGTCGTTCAATAACATACAGAAGTCCGTTTAACTCAACTTTTTCTTCTGCAATGTTTCCGTATATTTCCGGACGTAGGGCTAACAATGCTTCACGCAACGTATCTCCTGAAATACCCATTGGTTTATAGAATCCCCTGTTGAACAAGTGCCGCATCGTGATGTACATTTTTTCAATGGCTGCCGATGATTCTTGTGCTCGGGATCTAGATATATTTTTAGTTTCTTTCATTATTATATAGTTTCTAACCTACGAATATACTTTTTTTATTTTATGTTTAATACATCAACAATAGCTCTGTTGTCTGAAAGGCGGGGGATTTTATTTTGCCCTCCTAACTTCCCTATCGATTTCATATACTCTTGAAAGCCGTTTTTTACCACTTTTGTTATCACTGCTTTTTGCAGAATATTGCCTACAATTAAGTCATCATAATACATATTTTGCTTTCTCATGGCATTGTCTAACGCTTCCTTAAAAGCGGCGTCATCTTCGGGTTCATTTTCAAATTCAATAAACCATTCATGATAAGGCAATCCACTTACTGGACTTATTTGCGGAGCAACCGTAAACTCATTTACCCGTGCATCAGTTCCTTCCATGGCTTCTTTTAAAGCACATTCCACTTCCTTCCCAATTACGTGTTCGCCAAAAGCGGATATGTAATGTTTAATCCTTCCTGAAACGATAATTCGATACGGTTTTAAGGAAGTAAACTGAACGGTATCCCCAATGTTATATCCCCAAAGTCCGGCATTAGTGGAAATTATCAAAACATAATTGACTCCTAATTCGACTTCTCCAATGGTATACCGAATTGGTTTATCGGAGTAAAATTCATCACTTTTGACAAATTCATAAAATATCCCAGCATTCAACAACAGTAACATTCCTTTTTCCTTCTGAGAATCCTGATAAGCAAAAAAACCTTCAGAGGCTGGGAACAGCTCAATGCTATCCACTTTCCTGCCTATTAAATTTTCAAATTTGGCTCTGTAAGGCTCGAAGTTGACCCCTCCATAAATAAAGAGATTGAAGTTTTTAAATATTTCTCCCACGGTCTTCCCTCCTTTTTGTTGCAAACGCTCAAAGTACATTTGTACCCAAGAAGGAATTCCTGAAATTATGGTCATGTTTTCATTAAAGGTTTCTTCGACAATGGCATCTATCTTCGTTTCCCAATCTTCAATACAATTGGTTTCCCAAGAAGGCATCCTATTTTTTTGCAAATATTTAGGGATAAAATGAGCTACAATTCCTGACAATCGGCCAAATTTGATTCCGTGTTTTTCTTCCAGCACAGGGCTTCCTTGCAGAAAAATCATTTTTCCGTCCACAAAATCAGCCTTACCTGTTTCATGTATGTACAATAGAATGGCATTTCGAGCCGCTTCAATATGATACGGCATGGATTCATTGGTAAGGGGGATGTATTTTGCTCCAGAAGTCGTCCCTGATGTTTTAGCGAAATAAAGCGGTTTTCCTTTCCAAAGAATATTTTCTTCTCCTTTTACCACTTTTTCAACATAGGGTTTTAAGTCCTCGTAATCCCGGATTGGAACATGTTCCGCAAAATCTTGAAAGCTTTTTATTTGTTCAAAATGATGATCTATTCCAAATTCGGTCTTCTTCGCTTCTTTAATTAATGATGCAAAAACAGCCTTTTGACTTCCAATGGGATTGGTGGCCCAAGCTTGCGTTTTCGCATAGATTTTTTGTGCAAATAGTTTTGCTGCTATTGATTTTATTGACATTTTTGTTTCTTTATAAAATAACAATGTACTGTTATTTATTTCGATTTTTTAGAAAGAGGTTCTTTTTCTTCTTTTGCTACTTCTTTTCTTAATTCCAATTCTTCTTCTGATGCCGATAATTTTACTTGTGGCACCACTTCTTCACTGGATGAAAGTATGGAATCTTTGTTAAATTTTGCGTATTCTAACTCTCCGTTAAGCACTTTTTGAATGGATTGAATATAGACCTCGTTTTTCTTTAATGCAATGGTTAATGAATCTGATTTTAAGGCCAATTCAGTCGCATCTCTTTTTAATTTAGAAGAAGAATACCCTGGAATAAATTCTCTTAGAGGGGTAAAAGCGATTATAAAAGTAGTGACTGAAATCAAAAAAATGGCCCCAATTGTCGCCACAACAAAAACATTCATTAAGGTTAATTTTAAAGAAAATTTTTCTTCAAAAGTATCCTCATTTAAAATAACGAGACGGTTTTTAGTGAATAATTTACGGTGCAGTTTTTTTCTTTTCAATCTTTTTTCTGACATACTTTTTCTTTATGTTACAAATATAATAATTAATGTCAACGAAAGTGCTTTGCCCACTTAGTTCGGCATAATTCCTGTCAACGATTTTATTTTAATACATTTTTAACGTTAACTGAATTAAATAATAGTTAAATTGAAATCTTATTAAGTTATTCTATTTACCTTTGTCGCAAGATTTATTACAAATTTGCTTCGGCATAAACTATTCAATCATGGGAAGATTTGGTGTTACAGAAATCCTTGTTATATTAGCAGTTGTTTTATTACTTTTTGGAGGTAAAAAAATTCCAGAATTAATGAAAGGATTAGGAAGCGGAATTAAAGAGTTTAAAAACGCCGCTAAAGAAGAGTCTTCTACTGACAAGAAAGACGAAACTGAAAACGAAAAAAAATAAAAAAAGTCCCGATCTCGTTCTAAAAAACGATTCGGGACTTTTTTTATGCTTTTATAATATCATCGTCAACTGAATTCTTTTTCTGTCTTCATCTACTTCAACGACTTTGACTTCTACGTGCTGGTGTAATTTCACCACTTCATTGACATCGCTCACAAAACCTGCTTTGAGCTGCGAGATGTGAACCAAACCGCTTTCTTTCACTCCAATATCGACAAAACATCCAAAATTAGTGATGTTATTCACAATTCCCGGTAATATCATGCCTGATTTCACATCTTTAATCGATTTTACATTTGGATCAAACTCAAATACTTTGGCTGATTTTCTAGGGTCCAGTCCTGGTTTTTCGAGTTCTTTTATAATGTCTTTCAATCCTAATAAACCAATCTCTGGAGTGATGTAATTTTCCGGTTTTATTAAGGCTGTTTTCTCTTTGTTAGCAATCAAATCATTTACGGTCAATTTCAAATCTTTCGCCATTTTTTCCACAATTCCATAGGCTTCCGGATGTACCGCAGAGTTGTCCAAAGGGTTTTTGGCATTCGAAATACGGATAAATGCAACCCCTTGCTGATAAGCTTTTTCGCCCAAACGAGGTACTTTTTTCAGTTGTTTTCTGTTTTCAAAAGGACCATTTTCGGAGCGGTAATTCACAATGTTTTCAGCAAGCTTCTCTCCTATTCCACTGACATAACTCAATAAATGCTTACTCGCTGTATTAATATTAATTCCAACAGAATTCACACAACGAATTACTGTACTATCTAATTCTTCTTTCAGTTTAGTTTGATCTACATCATGTTGATATTGGCCTACGCCAATGGCTTTTGGGTCAATTTTAACCAATTCAGCCAAAGGATCTGATAATCGTCTCCCGATAGAAACCGAACCACGAACGGTCACATCATAATTAGGGAACTCCTCACGTGCAATTTTAGATGCTGAATAAACAGAAGCACCTGCTTCTGAAACTATAAATACCTGCACCGGTTTATCAAACGCAATTTTCTTAATAAAAAACTCCGTTTCGCGGGAAGCCGTTCCGTTTCCTATCGAAATAGCATCAATTTTATACGAGTTCACCATCGAACGAATTTTTTTCATGGCCATCACTTCCTCTTTTTGGGGTGCATGCGGATAAATGGTTTCATTATACAATAAATCCCCTTTTTCATCCAAACAGACAATTTTACAACCCGAACGAAATCCTGGGTCAATGGCCAAAATCCTTTTTTCACCTAATGGCGGCGCTAATAGCAATTGTCCTAAATTATTAGCAAAAACCTGGATGGAATTTGCATCTGCTTTGGCTTTGGCTTCCTGTAAAGTTTCATTTGAAATAGCCGGATTCAACAATCTTTTGAAACTGTCTTCAATAGCAAGTTGTACGTGTGGCGTAGTTTTGTTTTGACTTTTTAAAATCAACGCATCTATTATATCATAAGCGGCATCAACATCAACCTCCACTTTAAGTTTTACAAAACCTTCATTAACAGCACGCAACATTGCTAATAACCGATGCGATGGCACTTTACTCAATGGTTCTGACCAATCAAAATACTGTTCGAATTTTTGTGCTTTTTCTTCTTCTTTTTGCTTTTTTACTACCTTGGTACTAATAGTAGCTGTTCGCTGATACAAGCGTCTTAGCTGTTTACGAACATAAATATTTTCATTTATCCATTCAGCAATAATGTCTCTTGCCCCTTGCAAAGCGGCATCCTCATTAATGACATTGTTGTTCAAATATTGTGTAGCAATAAAATCAACATCATCATTATTTTGCGCCCTGATGATTTTAGCCAGTGGTTCTAATCCATGTTCACGGGCAACGTCTGCTTTTGTTGTTTTTTTCTTTTTATAAGGGAGATAGAAATCTTCAAGCTCCTGTATATCGAAACTTTGTTGGATTTTTTTCTCTAAATCAGGACTCAGTGCATTTTGTTCTTGAATCGATTTAATAATAGATTCTTTTCTCTTTATAATGACTTCATATTCTTTTTGAAGCTTCCCAATTTGCTCTATAACCACTTCATCCAGATTTCCCGTTTTGTCTTTACGATAACGGGCTATAAAAGGAATCGTACAGTCTTCCTGCAATAACTGTACTGTATTCTGAATATTAATTACTGCTGTTGTGACAGCTTTGGCTATAAATTGTATATTGGTCATTCTAGTATTGGATAATTTTAAAATGTGATAAAAATAAAAATGTGTAATTATAAACTATAAATTGGTCTAATTATTTTATTGCTAAAATAATAGCTTTGAACTTAAATTGATATCAATATGATTTACTTATATGCTTTTATTATACTAAATCTTCTTGCTTTCCTAATTACGGCCTATGATAAACGACTGGCAATTGCCAATAAAAAAAGGATTTCAGAAGAAACCCTTTTAACATTTGCCGCTATTGGCGGTACAATTGGTTCGGCTTTAGCCATGTATCTACTTAGACATAAAACTTCAAAAAAATATTATCTTTTTAAGTTCTACAGAATTGTAATCCTACAAACCATAGTAGCCGTGGGATTATTTTATTTTTATGACAAATTGTTTTTGTAAAAAATACTTACTGACAGGTAATTTTATTCACTCTGTTTTGGTGTCTTCCCCCGTCAAATTCCGTATTTATAAAAGTCTCTACCATTTCTACCGCTTGTGGAATAGAAGTATAACGAGCTGGAATACTAATGATATTCGCATCATTGTGTTGGCGCGCTAAAGCTGCTATCTCTTTCATCCAACATAGAGCAGCACGTACTTTGTGGTGTTTGTTTGCGGTCATTGCGATTCCGTTACCACTTCCGCAGATAACAATTCCAAAATCAACTTTTCCTTCAGCTACATCTGTTGCAACAGGATGTCCAAAATCAGGATAGTCTACACTATCTGTTGAATCCGTTCCATAATTAGTTACTTCGTATCCTTTTGCTTTAAGCATATCAACGATAGCCTTTTTATATTCTGGACCGGCATGGTCATTTCCAATAGCTATTTTCATTTTATTTCTATTAAGTTGTGTCTTGCAAATCTACCAAAACAATTTTGTAATATTAAAGTATAGAATTCTTTATTTGCTAAAAAAATACCACCGGAGTAAGCACCTCATTCTACTGGACCGTAACAAGCACATTACTATATTTTTAGCAGTTATCAACAATTCTTATTAATTCATAAAACATTGATAATCAATAAATAATATAAATATAAAATGTTAAAAAATTGCATTGTTAATAGAGAAACGCAATTGCTTGATATTCAGTTAACTTTAAATTAACATTGATTGTTGATAACTTCAGATAGAATATTAGAACTATTTTTCTCTAGTATTAAAAAAATAAGTAATCCAAAACCCATATAAGAAATCCAAATTTACTTTGGTGATTTTTTAGAATAGTTATCATTATTAAAAAGTAGTTTATTAACAAAATTTAAATAAATACTTATTTACAAAATCAAATACTTTTAGTTTATCAACCGTTGTTAATTAAAATCTAAAAACTCTTTAAAACTAGATATTTAAGAACATATAGCATTGTTAACAACTCCCAATAAAATAATACAACTTGGTTCCAATACTTTTTTTTAAATATTTATTGCGACTATTAACACCCTATAATACCCATTAATAAATAATTTAAATTTAATTTTTCTTTTTATTGTATTATATATATGTTGACAACTTTAGAAAAAAGTCAAACAATTTTTAAATTGTTATCGTAACGCATTTCCTGTAAAATTGTTTTTACACTTTCAAAATCATTGGGATGAATTTTAAGTTTAATTCCTCCAAGTGCAGTTGAGTACATAGGAACAATAGATGACATTAATTCATTTTGAAAATAATACTGTAAACCTTCCTGATCTAATCGATGTTTTAGAATTTCTATTTCATGGATATAATCAAAAATGGCTATGGTGATAAATGCTTCCATTTTTATTGTTTTAATAAAGATACAACTATTCTTTAAAGTTATATTTTATTTAAAACTGCCTTCTATTTTCTTTCATTTGCTAACTATTTTGTAATTTTCGACTTTTAAGAACAGATTTATGAGTAAAAGAATAAGAAAGCCGGTAAAGAAAGAGAAAGATTTCTCTGAACAAATTATAAAAATATTATCGCAAAGTGCTAATAAAGCATTTAATTTTAAACAAATAGGGGCAAAGCTGGAGCTGGATGATACGCAAAGCAGGAACCAAATTATAAAGGATTTAAAGATACTGGCAAGCCAAAATAAAATTATTGAAGCGGAGCCTGGAAAATATTTAATCAAAGCGGAAAGCAAAGAGTATTACGAGGGCAAGATTGACATGACGGGTAGAAAAACTGCCTATTTTGTCTGTGCTGAATTAGAGGAGGATGTTTTTATTCCGACAAATAATTTGAATCATGCCTTAGATAAAGATATTGTCAAAGTTTATGTTTACAACCGAAGAAAAGGGAAAAGACCCGAAGGTGAGGTTATTGAAGTGATTGAAAGACATAAAACTGACTTTGTAGGGGTAATTGATATTCAAAAGAATTTTTCTTTTGTTTCTACAGCCAATCCAAAAATGTATACGGATATTTTTATTCCAAAAGATAGAATAGGCGAGGCAGAGCAAGGTGATGTAGTATTGGTCCATATCGAAGACTGGCCTGCAAGAGCGGATAGTCCTTTTGGAAAAGTTATAAAAGTATTGGGTAAACCAGGAGAACACGATACCGAAATACACGCTATTTTAGCTGAGTACGGTCTACCGGCTGAATTTCCGATTGAAGTGGAAACTTTTGCTCAAAAAATTGATACTTCAATAGAGGAAAGTGAAATTGCCAAACGTCGCGATATGCGCGATACTTTGACTTTCACTATTGATCCAAAAGATGCCAAAGATTTTGATGATGCTTTATCATTTAAAAAATTGGAAAATGGAAATTATGAAATAGGTATTCATATTGCCGATGTTTCGTATTATTTAGAAGAAGGAAGTATTCTCGATGACGAAGCGTATCAAAGAGCTACCTCTGTTTATTTAGTGGACAGAGTAGTACCTATGTTGCCGGAAGTGTTATCTAATTTTGCTTGTTCGTTGCGTCCAAATGAAGAAAAATATACTTTTTCGGCTATTTTTGAAATAACAGATAAATGTGAGGTGGTTGATCAATGGTTTGGAAGAACAGTTATTTATTCTGACCAACGTTTTGCTTACGAAGAAGCGCAATATATCATAGAAACAAAAGACAATACTATGCCGGAAGAAATTTCCATAATCGGAAGTTCTTATGTTGTATCTGATGAGATTGTTGCCGCTACTTTAAAAATGGATCAGTTAGCTAAGATTTTCCGAAGAAACAGAATGAATGACGGAGCGATTTCTTTTGACAAAGTAGAAGTTAAATTTAATTTAAATCAAGAAGGGGAACCGGAAGGCGTTTATTTTAAAGTTTCAAAAGATGCCAATCACATGATTGAGGAATTTATGCTTTTGGCTAATAAAAAGGTAGCTGAATTTATTGGTAAACAAAAGAAAACATTTATTTATAGAATTCACGATGAGCCTAATGCCGATAAGTTAGTCGCATTACAAACGGTTATCGCAAAATTTGGTTATAAAATTGATTTAAGAAGTAAAGATGATATTTCGAAATCATTGAATAGTTTATTGAGTGAAGTTGTCGGAAAAAAAGAACAAAACTTAGTGGATACTTTGACCATCAGAACGATGAGTAAGGCGAAATATTCCACTGATAATATAGGACATTACGGACTAGCATTTGATTATTATTCCCATTTTACGTCACCGATACGTCGTTATCCTGATGTAATGGTCCATCGCTTATTGCAACATTATCTCGATGGTGGAAAATCAGCGGATGAAGAAACATATGAAGCTAAATGTTTGCATTCTTCTACGATGGAAGGTTTAGCGACTAGTGCGGAAAGAGATTCTATTAAATATATGCAAGTGAAATACATGCAGGATCATAAAGATCAAGAATTTTTGGGTGTAATTTCGGGTGTTACCGAATGGGGAATTTTTGTCGAAATTATCGAAAACAAATGTGAAGGAATGTGTCGAATTAGAGATATAAAAGACGATTATTACACTTTTGATAATGAGCAGTATGCACTTGTGGGAGCAACTTCTCAAAAATTACTGCAATTAGGGGATGAAATTTACGTTAAGGTCAAGAATGCTGATCTGGTTAAAAAACAACTGGATTTTAATTTTTTAAGACGTATTGAAGAACCATTAAAATAAAAAAAATGAAAAAGGTATTGTTGGTACTGTTGGCTCTTGTTACTCAAATAACATTTGCACAAGTAACCAAAGATTTAGGAGAATTTAGTGATATTAAGGTATATGACAGATTGACTGTTAATTTAATTTCATCCACTGACAATAAAATAGTCATTACCGGTAACCGGGAAGGCGAAGTGGAAGTAGTAAATAACAACGGTGAATTAAAATTAAGAATGCCTTTCCCTAAATTATTATCAGGGGAAGATATTGCAATTAAATTATATTTTAAAAATATAGAATCTATTTCAGCCAGTGAAGGTTCTTATGTTTCTAGCGATGCTAATTTTAAGCAAACCATCATGGATTTAGACGCTCGGGAAGGAGCAGAGATCAAGATTGATGTGGATGTAGAAAAAGTAAATGTAAAAGCGGTAACTGGAGGAATAATTGAATTGTCTGGTAAGGCGACAAACCAGGATGTAAAACTTATGACCGGCGGGATTTTGAAATCAAAGGAATTACAGACCTCACAAACTACTATAAACGTGTCTGCAGGAGGAAATGCCGAAATATATGCTACAACCCTTGTGGATGCAAAAATTAGAGCAGGAGGCTTTATTTACATTTATGGAAGTCCAAAACAGATCAATAAAGAAACATTGTTTGGAGGAAGTATCATAGAAAAATAATAATTTATAGTTACAAATTTTAATGGTAAACGATATTTTATCCGGAATTCCTTGGGGAATTTTCTTAAGTTTTATGATCGGTCCTGTATTTTTTATTTTACTTGAAACAAGTATCTTAAAGGGATTTAGGGCCGCAATAGTTTTTGATTTAGGTGTTATTCTGGGAGATATTGTATTTATCGGTATCGCATACCTCGGTAGTTATAGATTAATTCAATCTTTAAAAGATAAACCGGCTCTATTTATTTTTGGAGGTATACTTATGCTGGCATATGGAATAATTTCTTTTATCAGTTTACGAAAAGAAAAGAAGGTTGACACAAAAGAAATTGATAAAGAAATTATAAAAAAGAATTATCTCAGTCTTTTTATTAAAGGTTTCTTTTTAAATATCATTAATATTGGAGTTCTTGGTTTTTGGTTGGCAATCATTATCTCCATAGGTCCAAAATTGGATATGCAAACTTCTAGAATGGTGACTTTTTTTAGCGCAGTAATCATCACATATTTATTGACGGATTGTGTTAAAATATTATTAGCTAAACAGTTAAAAACAAAAATGACTCCTACTAATATATTTAAAATCAAAAAAGGAATCAGTATTGTTTTAATGGTTTTTGGCATGATTTTAATAACACAAGGTTGGTTTCCAAAAGAAAAAGAAATGGTTAAAAATGCATTTCAAAAAATAGAAAAGTAATTTAATTTTTAGTTCATGTTATAAGCAAACCTCTCTTGTCGAGAGGTTTTTTTATTTCTATTTTCTTTAGTAAAAGGGTATTAATCTAGAGAAATGATACGTTTTAGTGTAGTTGAAGTATATTCTTTGTATTGTCATTGCAATGAAAGAGTTATGGTAGCAAAGGTTTTTTCTATATTATTTGCATATTTATTTTGTAAAAATGCTAAGGGAGTTTTCTTCTTCGTCGTCACGGTAAGTTTGAGAGTGTGGTACATTAAAAAATGTCCAAATTGCTTTGTGCCGAGACTATGGTATAGTTATATCCTGCGTACCGAAGTGATCGGAGAAGCGCATTATATAGTGCTTAAAATTAAACATAAAAAAACCTCCAAATTGCTTTGGAGGTTTTAGAGGCATCGTGCGGATTCGAACCGCAGTAGGAGCTTTTGCAGAGCCCAGCCTAGCCACTCGGCCACGACGCCATATATTGAATGGATGGCAAAAGTACTTAAAAAGTTTAGAGTTTAAAAGTTTAAACCTCAAAAGTTTTTAAAAATTATGATTTTATGACTTTAAAATGCTTTTACATTTGCGTTAGCTGCAAGTGGTTTAACTTCTGTATTCCTCTAATTCGACAGTAACCGCTTCAACATCACCACCAATAGGAGGGTTTAATTTTGACACTCCCAAAAGTATTCTGGAAACTTCAGGAATTTCACTAAATACCCGTGTAATAATCCTTTGTGCTACATGTTCTAGTAAATCGGAGCGAATTTGCATTTCTTCCACCACAATTTTATTCAATAGCACATAGTCTACAGTATCATTCAAATCATCTGACAGGCAGGATTTTCGTAAGTCGGTTTTTATTTCCAGATCGATCGAATAATCGGAACCAATTTTTCCTTCTTCGATCAGGCAACCGTGATAGGAGTAAGTTTGTATATTTTTTAATTTAATAGTCCCCATTTTGAGTATCGTCTTTAAGTAGATTGTTTATTTATTTTATAAAAGTACAAAATATTTGAATTTTATCCACTTAAAAACAAATAACCAAATCCCGCAATCGCTATTTAACCAACAATTTTAATAACTTTGCTTTTTTAATACAATTTTATGTCGACAGAAGAAAAATCACTTCATTTTATAGAACAGATTATAGAAGAAAATTTAGTAAATGGTTTTCCAAAGGATAAACTTCGTTTTCGTTTTCCTCCGGAACCAAATGGCTATTTACATATTGGTCACGCTAAGTCGATATGTCTGAATTTTGGCTTGGGACTAAAGTACAATGCCCCAGTTAATCTGCGTTTTGACGATACGAATCCCGCTAAAGAAGAGCAGGAATATGTGGATGCTATAAAAGAAGATTTAGTATGGTTGGGATTTAATTGGACTGAAGAACGTTACTCTTCTGATTATTTTCAACAACTGTATGATTGGGCGGTGGAAATGATAAAAAAAAACAAGGCTTATGTAGACAGTCAGTCTTCTGAGGATATGGCAATTCAAAAAGGAACACCTACTCAGCCTGGAGTAGACGGGCCTTATAGAAATCGGTCTGTTGCCGAGAATTTAACTTTGTTTGAAGCAATGAAAAATGGAGATTGTCCAGAAGGAAGCCATGTTTTAAGAGCTAAAATAGATATGTCTTCTGCAAACATGTTGATGCGGGATCCTTTAATGTACCGTGTTTTACACCGTCATCATCATAGAACGGGAAACGAATGGAAGATATATCCGATGTATGATTTTGCTCATGGCGAAAGTGATTATATCGAGGAAATTTCGCATTCTATTTGTACGCTGGAATTTGTAATGCACCGGGAGTTATACAATTGGTTTTTGGACCAAATCTATGATGAAAATAAAGTAAGACCCCATCAGTACGAATTTGCGCGTTTGAATCTTAATTACACCGTAATGAGCAAGCGAAAGTTATTGCAACTGGTGCAGGAAAACATTGTTAATGGATGGGATGATCCAAGAATGCCTACTATTTCGGGATTAAGAAGAAGAGGGTATACGGCTGCGTCCATCCGTAAGTTTTGTGATATCATTGGTGTTGCAAAACGAGAAAATGTGATTGACGTGTCGCTTTTAGAGTTTTGTCTTCGTGAAGACTTAAATAAAATAGCTCCAAGAGTAATGGCTGTACTAGATCCGGTAAAATTGATTATTACCAATTATCCGGAAGATAAAGTAGAATCATTAGATGCAGAAAATAACCAGGAAGATGATAGTGCAGGTTTTAGAAAACTACCTTTTTCTCGGGAACTATACATAGAAAGAGAAGATTTTCTTGAAGTGGCACTAGCCAAATTTTTCCGTTTAAGTATCGGAAATGAAGTGCGTCTTAAGAATGCGTATATCATCAAAGGGGAAGCTGTTGTAAAAGACAGTGAAGGTACTATTACCGAAATCCATGTGACTTATGATGAAGAGAGCCGAAGTGGAAGTGGGAGTGAAGCTTCACAACGAAAAGTAGCGGGAACTTTGCATTGGGTTTCCATTAAACATGCCATTGAAGCGGAAGTTCGTTTGTACGATCGTTTGTTTATCGATGAAGCACCGGACAGCCATAAGGAAAAAACCTTTTTAGAATTCAAAAATTCTAACTCTCTTGAAATCGTGAAAGGTTTTGTGGAGCCAAGTTTAGTTTCTAGTACTGTTGGGGACAATTTTCAATTCCAACGTTTGGGTTATTTCAATACAGACAAAGACAGCAGGGAAGGAAAACTTGTTTTTAATAAAACAGTTGGACTTAAAGACGCTTGGGAAGAAAAAGGGAAGAAAGAAGGAAACCTATTGATGAATACCCAAAAGGAAATTAACAAATATGTAAAAGAAAAAGATGCTTTGAATGCAGATTTAATGTTGGAAAACATCGTTGCTAACATACAGAGCATAGATAATTTTAGTTTAATCAATCAAACAGTTGTCAAAAACGTTAAAAATGACAACAATGCTTTATTGTTTGCTAATTTAATCTTAATGCATTCTGATAAAGTGCAGTCAAAGGATATTGAAAAGGAGGTATTGATAAAATTATATTCCATGTCGTCAAAAAGTCAATTGGCCGCCGTTAGAATTTTAGCGATTGAGAATGTGAAGGCAGACGCCGATAATTTTGATGAATTTAAAAAGCAACTTGCTGAATTAAAAAACACGGAGAAGAATGAAAAAGTGTTGGATTTATTAAACGGCCTAAAATTGTAAATTCATTTTTTGATAATAGATTGTAATAATAGTAAAAACGTCTGAAGCAGGCGTTTTTTTTTGTATTGTAAAATACTATTTTACTTTGGATATTGATAAATAAAAGCAATCAAAAACGACTTTCGTAGCGGTGTTTTAAACCACTTTTTTGGTTTCAGTATGATATTAGGTGTTTGCATGGCATTTATACCCAGAAATTCCTTATTTTAAGGATGACCTTTGTTGTAAGTACTTTAACGGCTTGTTAACAAGAAGCTGTTAGTAATTTTTGTATTTTTAAGTATTATTAACTAAAATTATATATCATGTCTAACAATGCGGGGAATACATTAATTGCGCTAATTGCTGGTGCGGCTATCGGAGCTGGAGTAGGAATTTTATTTGCTCCTGCAAAAGGAGATAAAACCAGAGGCAAAATCAAAGATGGTTATAAAGAGGCAAAAAAGGATTTAGATCTTAAATACCAAGGTCTGTCAGAAGATATGAAAACCAAATTGAAAAGCGCTAAATTAGATCTTGACTCGACTTACGAAGATTTACTTGCTAATATGAGCGATAAAACAGAAGAAGTTATTTCTTTTTTGGAAATAAAATTGGCTGATCTGAAAGAACAGAATGCAAAGCTTAAGAAATAAAACCCGTAAATTATCATAATTAAACCAATATATATATATATGGCATTTGAAGAAATCAAAGAGAACGTAGAGGATATGCAAGATCAGGCTCAAGCCTATATTGAAAATAATCTTGCTTATTATAAATTGCGAGCTTTCAAAATGGCGATGAAATCGACGACGACGATTTTAAAGTTTTCTTTGATATTATTGGGTTTTAGCATGGTTTTATTATTTTGTTCTTTTGCGCTCGCATATGCCATTGGAGATTATTTGGATAGCTATCCTTTAGGGTTTTTAGTCGTTGGAGGATTTTACCTCGTTGCTTCGGGACTTTTATTTTTGGTAAGAGATAAGGTAGTGGAAGGACCTCTATTAGAGAAATTTTCACAAATATTTTTTAACGATTAAACTATGGAAACTAAAAAATATTCATCATACGCTCAAATCGATAGGGAACTGGAGATTTTAAAAATTGAAAAAGAAATTAGCTATCAAAAAATTGTTTTAGGTTACAATAGGACGAGGGAAAGCATAACACCGCATCATTTGCTAAATAATTTCTTAGGATCCTTTAAAACAGTCTTTAGTGGCTCTTTGGGAAATATATTAAACGTTGTTGTTCCATTTGTAATCAATTGGATAATAAATAAAAAAAGAGGCCGCTAGGCCTCTTTTTTGTCATATGAACATAGTGTATTATTCTTCTGTTTCTGGAGTGTCTTCCTCTTTTTCTTCTATGGGAAGAATCTTTTGAGCTTTTGCTTTTTCTTTTCGATTGCCTTTTTTCATGGATTCACCTACCATGTTGCTTGCGGTGAAACTGGCAACCATATTATTTAACATGTCGCTACCTGCTTGTGGTGAATTGGGTAATAAGATCAAGTTAGAATTAGTATCCGCACCAATAGCTTGTAAGGTATCATAATGTTGCGTAACCACAATTAATGCGGAAGCTTCCTGAGAGTTAATACCAACTCTATTCAGTACATCCACACTTTCTACTAATCCTCTGGCAATCTCTCTTCTTTGATCTGCAATACCTTGTCCTTGTAAGCGTTTGCTTTCTGCTTCTGCCTTTGCTTTTGCCACAATTCTGATTCTGGATGCTTCCGCTTCAAATTCCGCTACAGTTTTCTCTCTATCAGCAGCATTAATTCTATTCATGGCGTTTTTTACTTGAATATCAGGATCGATGTCAGTGACCAATGTATTGATAATTGTATAACCATAAGTAGTCATCGCTTCATTCAATTCGCTTTTTACGGCGATGGCGATATCATCTTTTCTTTCAAAAACATCATCCAACTTTAATTTAGGAACCTCTGCACGAACCACATCAAATACGTAAGAAGTAATTTGGTCATGCGCATATTCTAATTTGTAAAAGGCATCATAAACTGTTTCCTTGATAACCATAAACTGTACGGAAACTTTAAGTTTCACAAAAACATTATCTTTTGTTTTGGTTTCGATAATTACATCTAATTGTTGGATTTTAAGATTTACTCGTCCTGCAACTCTATCAATTAGTGGAATTTTTAGGTGGAGTCCAGATTGTCGGACGCTATGAAATCTACCGAATCGTTCAATGATAACAGAGGTTTGTTGCTTCACCGTAAAAAAAGAAGACATGAGAATAAAGAGTCCAATAACAAGAAGGACAATTAAGATAATGTTCATAAGATTTATAATTTAGATTAAAAATAACTGTTAAATTACAAAAAATCTTTAGGTTTGTGAATGTTTAATTCAAGAATATGAAAAAGCTATATTTTACATCAGTACTGATTTTGGTTGCATGTACCGTTTTTGCACAGTACGGTTACAGGGATTCCAATAGGATAGGGGTCACATTCGGGGCAAACCAACTTAATTTGAATACTGATAATTTTCAAACAACACCAGATCTTGGTTGGAACGCGGGCTTATCTGTGAGAGGAAATTTCTATGAGAACTGGGACATGGTTTACGCACTGCAGTTCAGCGAAAATAATTTCTCGGTTGCCACCAGAAAATTAAATATTCAAAATGTAGATGTCAATTATAAACTTGCTTCGGCGCAGATATCACTACAGTTAAGTTATGTTTTGGTCGAAAATCATTTGAGTTTGGAGTTTGGACCAATTGTTCAGGTGAACGGGAAGTTTAAAATTGATTTTGAAGAAGAAAACAATGCGATTAACGGTACCACTTTGTTAGCAAAGGACATCATTGATATTTCTAAATTTAACTTTTATCCAACCGTTGGAATTACGGCCGGGGTGCGTCATTTTAGAATTAATCTTTCGTATCAGTACGGAATCAATAACATTCTTGAAAATCTAAATAGTAAAGGGTTTGGAGTTGATTTTAAAGGAAACCCTGGAATACTCAATGGAAATATAATTCTATATTTCTAAAAAAAGCCTCCGTTATATCGGAGGCTTTTTTATTTTTATAATGTGGCTATTGCTTTTTGAATCCTTTTGATTGTCTCTTCTTTTTCAATAAGTTCCACGATATCAAACAGGTGAGGACCTTTTAAAGCACCAACCAAACTCAAACGGAAAGGTTGCATCACTTTTCCCATGCCAATATCGTTTTTCGTAATCCAGTCTTTAACGAGAGTTTCGATGTTCACAGAGGTGAAATCAGATATTTCTTGGACTATAGCAATCAATTCCTGCATTAAAGCTGGAGTTTCTGCTTTCCAGTTTTTAGTTGCCTTGTCATCATAGGTTGTTGGAGCAACAAAAAAGAAGTCGCTGAGTTCCCAAAATTCGGATACAAATGACGCTCGTTCTTTTATAAGAGATACAATTTTAACCAACTTTGTCATTCCGATAAGAGAGGAATCTACGCCTTTTGATTCTAAGACAATAGCGAAGGCTTTTGCTAAATCTTGGTCCTTTTGCTTGATTAAAAATTGGTGATTGAACCATTTATTTTTTTCTGGATCAAATTTAGCGCCGGCTTTGTGCACTCTGCTCAAATCAAAAGCTTCTACTAATTCTTCTAATGAGTATATTTCTTTGTCTGTTCCGTCGTTCCATCCCAACAAAGCCAAGAAGTTAATTACCGCGTCTGGGAAAAATCCTTTTTCTCTGTAACCTGATGAAATACCTTCTTCTGTTTTCCATTCTAATGGGAATACAGGAAAGCCTAATTTATCTCCATCACGTTTGGATAATTTTCCGTTTCCAATAGGTTTTAAAATTAATGGTAAGTGTGCAAATTCAGGTGCATCCCAACCGAAAGCTCTGTACAATAGAACGTGTAACGGCATAGAGGGTAACCATTCTTCACCACGGATGACGTGGGATGTTTCCATCAAATGATCATCCACAATATTAGCTAAATGGTACGTTGGCATTCCATCACTTTTAAACAATACTTTATCATCTAGTAAGCTAGTTTCAAATTTCACATCACCACGAATGATATCTTGTAAATGCAAGGTTTCACCAACGGGAGTTTTAAAACGGATTACATAGGAAGCACCGTTAGCAATTCTTTCGGCAGTTTCTTCAGCAGAAACTACTAGAGAAGTATCTAATATTTCTCTATTGGTATGATTATAAATAAAAGTTTTACCTTGTTCTTCCTGCTCTTTTCTTGCTGCATCTAATGCTTCAGCAGAATCAAAAGCATAGTAAGCCCAACCGCTGTTTATTAGTTGATCAGCGTATTCTCTATATAAAGGTTTTCTTTCGCTCTGACGATAAGGACCAAATTTTTCATTCTTCGCTATTGTTTCATCAGGAGGAATTCCTAACCATTCTAACGCTTCCATAATATAGGCTTCGGCACCTGGAACAAAACGATTTTGGTCGGTATCTTCAATCCGTAAAAAGAAAACACCATTATTTTTTTTGGCAAACAAATAATTGAATAGGGCGGTACGAACTCCTCCAATATGTAAAGGTCCCGTTGGACTGGGTGCAAAACGCACACGAACTTGCTTCGACATTTTTATAAATTTTGAGGCAAAGATACAATTTCAATCGCTGAACTGCAGAATTTGAAAACGAGATAATTTTAACATTCTTGAGATTGATGCTTTTTTAACATTTCTTTATTCATATTAAATTATTACTTTTAAAGGTTATATAAAACAAATAGTAGTTTGGAATCTTTAAATAGTATTTATCAAAAATTAGAAGCGTTTATCAGGAGGTATTACACGAATGAATTGATTCGAGGAATAGTACTCTTCATCGGTTTGGGATTGTTGTATTTTCTTTTTACGCTTTTTGTGGAATATTTTTTATGGCTGAAGCCAATGGCAAGAGCTGTATTGTTTTGGACTTTCGTCGGTGTGGAAGTGTTCCTTTTGTTTCGTTTTATTGTGTTCCCCATATTTAAATTATTAAAATTTCAAAAGGGAATCGATTACAATCAGGCTTCAAAAATTATCGGAAGTCACTTTGCCGATGTCAATGACAGCTTAACCAATTTTCTTCAATTGTCAGATTCTGGCAAGGAGGAACATTCCTCCGAATTACTTTTAGCCTCAATCGAGCAAAAAGCAAACGCTCTGCAACCGATACCTTTTGGCAATGCCATAAATTTTAAATCAAACAGTAAGCATTTGCCGTTTGCGATCGTTCCCATTTTGCTTATTCTGGTGTTCTATGTTTCCGGGAACAATACTGTGATTTCTCAGACTCTTAACAGAGTGGTCCATTTTAATGATACCTTTTTGCCTCCCGCACCTTTTAAATTTGTGTTGCTCAACGGCAATTTACAAACGGAGCAGAACAAAGATTTTATGCTGAAGATCAAAACGGAGGGAAATGTAGTTCCGGAAAATGTAATGATTTTCATAAACGGCGAGAGTTATTTTATGGAAAATAGTAAGCTGGGTGAGTTCCAGTTTAAGATTACCAAACCGATGACTGATGTATTGTTTCACGTGGAAGGCAACGCCGTTTCGTCTGAAGAGTATCAGTTGAAAGTTGCTGCAGTGCCAACGATAGCCAATTTTGAGATGCAATTAAACTACCCATCCTATTTGAATAGAAAAGTGGAAGTGGTTAAAGGAACCGGTAATGCCGTAATCCCTGAGGGAACGAAAGTAACTTGGAAAATAACTGCTTTGGCGACGCAGGATATTGATTATTCGAGTGAAACCGCTCGTTTTAAGTTTATTAAGGAATCTGATTTGTTTTCGTTGTCTAAAAACATAGTTCAAAACACAGATTACCAGGTTGTTACTTCTAACGAACGTATAAAAGATTATGAAAAACTCTCTTATCAGCTAACCGTTATTAAGGACCAGTTTCCCACGATCAGTGCAAGCTATGCTCCGGACAGTTTAAAAGTAGATAAAAGCTTTGTTTTGGGACAAATTGTAGATGATTACGGGTTGTCTAAACTACAAATTGTATATTATCCTAAGAACAAACCAATGTTAGTGAAACGTGGAGATATCCCAATAAAAACTGCAGTTTATGGTCAGTTTTGGTATTCTTTTCCGGACAGGTTGCCCGTTGAACAAGGAGTGTCCTATGAGTATTATTTTGAGGTTTTTGACAATGATGCACGGAATGGTTTTAAAAGCTCAAAAACATCTGTATTCTTTAATCGTATTGTGACCGATGAAGAAAAAAAGGATGAACTGCTACAGCAGCAAAATGACAATATCAATAGCCTGGAAAAGTCATTAGAAAATCAAGACAAGCAATTATCCGAGATTGATAAGTTACAAAAGACAGGTAAAGAGAAAGAGCAGTTTGAGTTTAAGGAGCAGCAAAACGTAAAGGATTTTGTTGAGCGTCAGAAAAAGCAGGATGAGATGATGAAGGAATTTGCTAAGAAAATGAAGGACAATCTGGATCTATTGAAAACCATTATAAAAGACGAAGTAAAGGAAGATTTGAAGAAGCGCTTGGACAAGGCAGACGAGGATTTAGAAAAAAATCAGAAGTTGTTGGACGAGCTAAAAGAGCTGAACGATAAAATTAAAAATGAAGATTTACTGAAGAAATTGGATCAGTTTAAACAGAAAAGTAAAAACCAAATACGGAATTTGGAGCAGTTGGTAGAACTGACCAAGAAATATTATGTAGAAAAGAAGGCGTTACAATTAGCGGATAAACTAGATAAACTTTCGGAGAAGCAGGATAAGTTAGCGGAGAACGAAAAAGAAAACTCTGCTGAAAAACAGAAAGCGATTAACTCTGATTTCGAAAAAATTCAGGAAGAACTTAAAGATTTAGATAAAGATAATGGCGAGTTAAAATCACCGGTTGATATACCTAATGACCCTGGAGTTGAAAAAAGTATAGTAGACGATTTAAAGAAGGCAAGCGACGAACTTCAAAATGAAAACAAGGCGAAGGCGAAACCGAGTCAGAAAAAAGCTGCTGGCAAAATGAAGGCCATGGCGAAGAAGATGGAGGAAGGTTTGCAGGGAAGCAAGAAGGATCAGATGGAAGAAGACGTGAAAATGTTGAGACAAATATTAGATAACCTATTGGCTTTTTCTTTATCTCAGGAATATGTGATGGTGCAATTCAGCGACCTCAAAAGAGGTTCTCCGAGCTTTAATAAAAATATTAAATTGCAACAGGATTTGAAACTGCAGTTCAAACATGTTGACGATAGCCTGTTCGCTTTGTCGTTACGTAACCCGAAAATCGCTGAAGACATCACCAAAGAGATAGGGAATGTACATTACAATATTGACAAGTCGTTGGTCAGTTTGTCCGATTCCCAAATACCGAAAGGATTATCGCATCAACAATACGCGGTGTCTTCCGCCAATAAGCTTGGCGATTTCCTGAGTGATATTTTAAACAACATGCAAATGTCTTTATCTAGTATGGGTTCTGGTAAACCTAAACCTGGTAGTGGGGAGGGAATGCAACTTCCTGACATCATTAAAAAGCAGCAGGGCCTTGGTGATAAAATGAAAGAAGGAATGGAGGAAGGGCAGAAACCGGGTGAGGGGAAAGACGGAAAGCCAGGTGATGGAGACAAAAAAGGAAAGAATGGTTCTCAAGATGGAGGTATGGAAGAGGGAGACGCGCAGGTTTTGCTAGAGATATATAAGGAACAGAAGCAGCTTCGAGAGGCGTTAGAAAATGAACTGAACAAACAAGGTTTGGGGGGCAGTGGTCAGAATGCTTTAGAGCTGATGAAACAGATAGAAAAACAATTATTGAATAAAGGCTTTAAGAGCGAGACATTGCAAAAAATCCTGAACGTAAAGCAGGAATTATTAAAATTAAATTCGGCTGTTCAGCAACAGGGGGAAGAAAAGAAGCGGCAATCGGTGAGCAATAAAAGAGAGTTTAATAACGAATCTAAACCGTTGCAGGACGCATTGTTAGATTATTTGAATAGCATTGAGATATTAAACAGACAATCATTACCTTTGCGCTCAAATTATAACCGCAAGGTTCAAGAATATTTTAATAAAAAATGATCAATTTTAATTACGAAAGTGAATTCAACTTAGAGAACGAAGACGCTATTGCAAACTGGCTTTCTGCGGCAATTTTGTCGGAAGGCAAGAAAGAGGGAGAAATCAACTACATCTTCTGTGATGACGAATACTTACACAAGATCAATCTTGAATATTTAAACCACGATGACCTTACAGATATAATTAGTTTTGATTATACTATGGGGAATGAAATTCACGGGGATATTTTTATCTCGGTCGAACGTGTTCAGGAAAACGCAGCGGATTTCAATGTTCCTTTTGAAGAGGAAATACGAAGAGTGATGGTGCACGGCGTCTTGCATTATTGCGGATACAAGGACAAGGGAGAAGCTGATGAATTGTTGATGCGCTCGAAGGAAAATGAAAAGCTAGTCTTGTTCCACGTGGAACAATAAAGATTTAGTTTATTGTAAGCGCTAGAATGTTTCACGTGGAACAACGGAGATGGGTATAAGAATCTAACTAGAGTTGCGGCACAGGGAACGAGAAAATAAATTTAGGTTTCAATAATAGAAATAAGTTTTAGTATTGAAATCACATCCCCGTATACCGGGTAAATTCAGATAATAATATGTTTCAAGAAGAATATGATGTAATTGTGGTGGGTGCTGGACATGCCGGTTCTGAGGCTGCTGCAGCAGCTGCTAACTTGGGTTCGAAAACCTTATTGGTAACCATGAGCTTACAAAACATTGCTCAAATGTCTTGCAATCCTGCTATGGGAGGAATTGCTAAAGGGCAAATCGTGCGTGAAATTGATGCTCTTGGTGGGTACTCCGGTATTGTCTCAGACAGGACGGCTATCCAATTCAAGATGTTGAATAAATCAAAAGGTCCTGCGATGTGGTCGCCAAGAGTTCAAAGTGACCGTATGAGGTTTGCGGAAGAATGGCGATTGATGTTGGAAGGAACTGCAAATCTAGATTTTTACCAAGAGATGGTGAAGGGGCTGATTATTGAAAATGGAAAAGTAAAAGGAATACGCACTGCGCTGGGTATTGAAATAAAAGCGAAGTCGGTGGTGTTGACTAATGGTACTTTCCTTAATGGTCAAATCCATATTGGTGATAAAAACTTTGGTGGGGGAAGAGCAGGCGAAAGCGCTTCGGTTGGAATTACTGAAGATTTAATTGCTGCTGGTTTTGAAGCCGGAAGAATGAAGACGGGAACACCTCCGAGAGTGGATGGGCGTTCTCTGGATTATTCGAAAATGAACGAGGAGAAGGGAGATGCTAAACCAGATAAGTTTTCTTATTCTGATTTGACGGCGCCTTTGACTCATCAACGATCATGTCATATGACTTATACTTCTCTGGAAGTGCATGATATTTTAAGGGAAGGTTTTGATCGTTCTCCGATGTTTAATGGTAGAATAAGAAGCCTTGGACCTAGATATTGTCCGTCTATTGAAGATAAGATAAATCGTTTTGCCGACAAAGAAAGACATCAGTTATTCATCGAACCGGAGGGATGGAAAACCTGTGAGGTTTATGTGAATGGTTTTTCTACTTCGCTTCCTGCAGACATTCAGTTTAAGGCGATGAAGTCTATTGCCGGTTTTGAAAACGTGAAATTCCTGCGTGCGGGTTATGCGATCGAATACGATTATTTTCCACCAACGCAATTGAGACATACCTTAGAAACGAAGTTAGTGGAAGGTCTCTATTTTGCAGGACAGATCAATGGAACGACAGGTTATGAAGAAGCGGCTTCGCAAGGATTGATGGCTGGTATTAATGCGCATCTGAAAGTGCATGAAAAAGAGCCTTTGATTTTGAGAAGAGATGAAGCGTATATTGGAGTGTTGATCGATGATTTAATTACCAAGGGAACAGAAGAGCCGTATCGCATGTTCACCTCGCGAGCCGAATACAGAACGTTATTGCGTCAGGACAATGCCGACTTTAGATTGACTCCAAAGGGTCATGAAATAGGTTTGGCTTCTGAATTGCGTTTGCGTCGTATGGAGCACAAATTGAAAGAGTCGAACAATATGGTGTCTTTTTTCAGAGAGACTAGTGTTAGCGTTGCGGAAGCAAATCCAATATTAGAATCAAAAGATACTGCGCTAATCACCCAAGGGGATAAGTTGTTTAAGGTTTTTTCCCGTCCTCAAATTGACATGGATGACATCATGAAATTTGATAAAGTCAAAAGCTATATTGAAGAGAATGATTTAGATCAGGAAATTTTAGAGCAGGCAGAAATCCAAGTGAAGTATTCCGGTTACATAGACAAGGAACGAAACAATGCGGATAAATTGACTCGTTTAGAAGATGTGAAAATTCCAGAGGACTTTGATTACCATCTAATAAAATCGATGTCCATTGAAGCCAGACAAAAGCTAACTAAGATTCGGCCAGTGACTATTTCACAGGCATCTAGAATCAGCGGTGTTTCCCCAAGTGACGTGTCGGTACTATTGATTTATATGGGAAGATAAGATGTTTGATTTATGATTTTTTTAAAATATGCAATTAAAAATCGTTAATCTTAATTCTCAAATGATATGTTCCACGTGAAACTACGGCCGGAAGCCTTGTTATTACTAAGGAACTTCTGTTATAAAAATAAATAAATTTTAATATTTAATTTTCCAGCTTCACAATTAAACTGACGACTGAAAACTGACGACTCATAAGTAACAATGGATATTTCAAATAAAAAACATTTTCTTACCGTAAAAGATCATTCTGTTTCCAAAGAAACATTTGACTTATACCAAGACGAAACGACGGACATGTTAATTACATATCCGCAACCCAGTTTAGATAACTTGGGTAAGTATTATGAAAGCGAAGATTACATTTCGCATACGGACGGGAAACGATCGTTATTTGAAAAAGCATACCATTTTGTAAAAAGCATAGCTTTAAAAAATAAGTTGCAGCTGATCAATTCACAGCAACCTAATAAAGGAAGTATTTTAGACATCGGTGCTGGAACTGGAGATTTTTTGGCTGTAGCCAAGGAGAACGGTTGGGAAACAGTAGGAGTGGAGCCGAGTGATAAAGCAAGAGCTATTGCATTGAAAAAAGCAGTTTCATTTGTCGAGGATACTTTGGGATTGGAAAGCCATTCTTTTGATGTGATTACCATGTGGCATGTTTTAGAGCACGTTCCTAATCTGGATAATCAAATAAAAGAATTGAAGCGATTGCTAAAACCATCGGGTACTTTAATTGTAGCGGTTCCTAATTTTAAATCTTTCGATGCAAAACATTACGGAACGTTTTGGGCGGCTTATGATGTACCGATTCATTTCTGGCACTTTTCGAAAAAAGCTATAAAAATGCTTTTTGAAAAAGAAGACATACAATTAGAAAAAGTGCTTCCTATGAAATTTGACTCTTTTTATGTGAGCCTCTTATCTGAAAAGTACAAACACGGAAAAATGAATTTCGTTAAAGCCTTTTTTGTCGGATTACAGTCTAATGTAAAGGCGAAGCAAAATTCTGAATATTCGTCCCACATTTATGTCCTAAAAAACAAGTAAATTGAATTTTAAAGCGATTTAAGCCGTGATTTCCTTTATCGGGTGTAATTGCATTGCATATTTTGATTTCAAGGCTTATTTAAAAGCTGTTAAAGTCAATAATTATAGAAATAAATTATAAATGCGTTTTTTTTAATAAGAAAACTTGATAGTATAAATTTTAGCCAATTTTCAAAGTTTATGAGGATACTATCTATTTTTTTATATTTTTGCTATAAACAGGTAAACACATAAATTACAAATAAACCAAAATGAAAAAAGTATTATTAATTATCGCAATTTCTATTTCAGTTGTTGCTTGTAACAAGACCGCAGATGTTAAAGAAGTAAAAACGGCTTACGTAGATACTTCAGTGTTGATGAAAGAATATACAGAAGCGAAAGACCTTGAAGCAAAATATAAAGCACAGTCTGAAGAAAAAGGAAGACAATTAGAGGCAGAGATTAAACGTTTTAAACAAGACGCTGCTAATTTTCAAAGTCAAGCGCAGGCAAACGGTCAGGCTTGGGCACAACAAAAAGGAGCTGAGTTGCAAAAAAGAGAGCAACAATTGAGTTATGCACAACAAGCATTATCACAACAATTGCAACAAGAAAGTGGAACAGAAATGGACACTTTAGTAAGTGGAGTAAAAAAATTCATCAAAGCATACGGTAAAGAAAAAGGATATTCTTATATCTACGGTACTGGTGATGCTGCATCCGTTTTATATGCTGAAGAAAAATACGACATCACAAAAGACATAGTAAAAGCATTAAATGACAAGTACAAAGCGGCTGCTAAAACAGAAGAGAAAGTAGAAGAGAAAGCAGAAGCTAAAACAGAAGAAAAGAAATAAGTTTCTTTTTTTATAACAATCAAAATCCTCCATTCTTGAATTAGAAAGGAGGTTTTTTTTTGGGTTTATCTTTCGGCTCGTGTTCAAGAGCATTCCTTTTTGTTTCATATTTCAAAACAGGATTTAATCCTTAAAAAAAAGTACTTTTACGTTCTTGTATTATCATATTTTTTAGAAAGCTTTAAAAGCTGTTCGAATACATTCCGTCTTTAATCTATACGACCCATGCAAACCGTTTCCGAAGCCGCCGCTTATACCTTACAGTTCATCAACCAAACCCAACGCTCTGTTTTTCTGACCGGAAAAGCGGGTACCGGGAAGACCACTCTTTTAAAGGAAATTATCGCAACCACTCACAAAAACACTGTGGTAGTGGCACCTACTGGTATTGCCGCTTTGAATGCGGGCGGTGTTACGATTCACTCCATGTTTCAATTGCCTTTCGGAGGGTTTATTCCTGCCTTTGGCGTTGATTCCCAATTTACGGATACGGTAAAGTTCGAATCTAAGGATACCTTGCGCCGGCATTTTAAAATGAGCGGATTGAAGAAATCAGTGATTCGCAATATGGAATTACTGGTGATTGACGAAGTGAGTATGTTGCGCGCTGATTTGTTGGATGCGATGGATTACATGATGCAAACGGTGCGCAAGAATACCAATCCTTTTGGAGGGGTTCAAGTATTGTTTATTGGAGATTTATTGCAGTTGCCGCCGGTAATTCGCGATGAGGAATGGCGTACGCTTCGTAACTATTACAAAGGAAAATTTTTTTTCCATTCGCATGCCGTACAGCAAAGTCCGCCGTTGTACATTGAATTATCTAAGATATTCCGTCAAACCGACACCGAGTTCATTTCGGTTTTGAATAACTTACGAAACAATCAGATTACTGCGGCCGATGTTCAGGCGCTGAATAAGTACGTAAAACCTGATTTTGATTTAAAAAATAACAAAGGTTATATCACACTAACGACTCACAACGCGAAGGCGGATGCTATGAACGCACAAGCTTTGGAAGATTTAAAAGGAGAGCTGATTACTTATAAGCCGGATATCGTAGGTGATTTTCCCGAGAAGATTTTCCCTATCGAGGAACGTTTACAGTTAAAACTGGGTGCACAGGTGATGTTTGTAAAAAATGATCTTTCCTTCGACAAGAACTATTTCAACGGAAAAATGGGAGTGATAAAATCCCTTTCGAGCCAGGAAATTCTGGTCCACTTTCCTGAAGAGGACAAAACGATAGAAGTCGAAAAATACGAATGGCAAAATATCCGTTATAAAATTGATCCTGCAACAAAGGAAATTGAGGAGGAGGTATTAGGGACTTTTGTGCATTATCCTATAAAACTAGCTTGGGCAATTACGGTGCACAAAAGTCAAGGATTGACTTTTGATAAAGCCGCGATTGATGTTTCGCAAGTTTTTATGCCGGGGCAGGCGTATGTGGCGTTATCTCGTTTGCGCTCGTTAGAAGGGCTTATTTTGCTATCTCCATTGCGAATGAACGGAATTTCTAATGACCAGGATGTCATGGATTATTCTTTAAACAAGGCTTCCGAAGAATTGTTGAAAAATTCTCTGCATTTTGAAACTAAGAATTTCATCCATAACTATCTTATGAACAGTTTTGATTGGGCTGATTTAGCGCAGGAATGGCGCAATCACAAGTACAGTTACGGGGACAAGTCTGAAAGTTCAGCCAAATCGAAACATTCCCTCTGGGCGACTAAGCAAATGGAAGCTATTGATTCCCTTTTGGATCCGTCCAAAAAATTCATGGGGCAGCTTAACAAAATTTTCAATAATGAAACCGTCGATTTAATCCATGTTTCCGAAAGGATTGAAGCCGCTTTTGGGTACTTCTTAAAACCCATGGATGAGCTAGTTTTTGAAGTCCTTTGGAAACTAGAAGAAGTGAAGCGCGTCAAGAAAAGCAAGTCCTATTATGACGAACTCATCGTGCTCGAAGAATTGCAAACCAAAGCTGTTTTGCGATTGATGAAAGCCAAGCTTTTGATTGAAACTGTCGTTGCCGGAGAAACCATTTCGAAGGAAAAACTGACCTCTGATGAAATAAAGAAATACATCAGCAGAAAAACCGAAGCGATTCAAAACCAATTCAAAAAAGAAAATGTCACTTTGATCGAGGACGAAGCCGACTTGCAACGCTATACTTCTAAAAAAGTGACCAAGAAAGCACCCAAGAAATCGACCGTTCAGGAAACCTATGAATTGTGGGTAGAAAAGAATTCAATATCAGATATTGCCACCATCAGAGTGCTTACAGAACAAACTATTTATGCGCATTTTGTCCAACTGATACAAATCAAAGCCGTGTCTATTACTGAGGTTTTGCCCGAGGATAAAATACAGACCTTAGCGCAAGCTTTCCAAGGTTATAAAGAGGAATCGCTTAATGCATTAATGGAGAAAAATAGTGATAAATTCACTTGGAACGAAGCCCGAATGTACAAAGCGACTTTGAATTAGTTTTTTGTATTTAAGAGCTGAACAATTGCTGTTTCTTAGAACGAATCCTCCCGCTATGCGTTCCAATCTTTTCTTTTTTAAGGAAAAAAGAAAAGGATTTCCACTGCTATCGGGGCTATGGAGGGAGTTTGTTTTATATAATTACCAATAGTAAGATATTTATTATATATTTGAATATGAATAGGGTGTGATGTCTATCATAGCTATCTTAAAGTGGTATCACGTATGAAGAAAGTACTTCAAATAATTTGTATAATTATTTTAATTTCAAATTTCTCATACTCACAAAATCAGAATAGTGAAAAGAATGTCATTAAATACTTCGATCAAAATTATAACCCACTTACTCAAAAAGAATTTGAAAACATAAGACGCACAAATAAATTTTTGGACATCCAAGGTGATTCTATCAATCATAAAGTTCTTTTAGTTAGAGAGGAGCAAGGAACGATACAAAATAAAGAAATACTTGATTTATTGCTAAGTTCCGCAACAAATAATAAGATTGATTCATCAAAACCGATAGTCATAATTTATTACCCAGGAAAAGATTGGTGGAATTCGAGTGGTTCTGCTACTAGAGGAAAAGTGAGAAAATCGTTCAACGAAATGTAAAAAGGAATTAATAAAATAATCAACAATTATATGCATTTATAAAGATACCGTTGGATTATATGGTAAAAATGATGGATTCAAGTAGTGGATTCAAGACCCTGGAAATCATATTGAAAGACGCTTTTTTCAACATCATTATTTATATAATAGTTTTGGCGTTATCTCTAAAAAAGGCGATTGTATCAGTTATTTTGGAGAGTTTTCTGAAGTGCTTGTGTTGAAAGCAGCTGAAATATTAAATTCGAACTAAATAAGCGTCTTGTCTTAAAAATAGGTTTACATAAAAGTGCAGCCCTGCCTTTGCGGATATATTTGTACCCGCATTGATAGCGAGGAATTGTATTCCGTGCCCGCAAACTAAATTAATACTTGTTTTTAGTCACGCCACAGTAGGATTGATAGTTACCTGAACTGCTACCTAGGATTACAGTGTCTGCTTGTTTATAACTAACTTAACCAAAGAGTAATACGATATTTTTTGTATATTTAATAGTAAATGGTTCATTCCAGATCTTTAATACCAAAACGAATTCATTATGAAGTATTCTATTAAAGCAAGTGCGACTGCAACAAAGAACGCTGCGGTAAACGTCAAGGAATCCGAAATTATGTTTGGGATTACCCCTGAAACAGCCGATATTTTGCCCAACCCAGCAGAGTTATATTTAGGTTCCTTTGCAGCTTGTGCTCTTAAAAACGTGGAACGTTTTTCCATCATAATGAATTTTGAATATTCGAAAGCCGAAATAACAGTGAGCGCAACACGCCTAAAGCAACCGCCAAGAATGGATGAAATAATTTATGAATTGAGCGTTTACAGTCAAGACGACAGCTTAAACATTGATTTACTTCATAAGAATATTGAAAAGTTTGGAACGATATTTAACACAGTCAAGGCTTCCTGCTCTGTAATGGGTGAAATCAAAAAGATAATGGGGTAAAAAGAGGAGCTGATCAAAGCTCTTAACGATCAACGGTCATAAAATAGTACGACTTAAGGCGAAATTTAGAGCTTGGTTCTTTTTAACTGTTTTTAATTTAAGACTCTTGCAATCCCATAAAACAACGCAGAAACCAATTCAAAATCTTATTTTTGCCAGATGCAAAAAAATATAAAGACTTCTCAATTTGAGTTTGTCGCACTTATGGCGTCACTAATGTCTGTAGTGGCGTTAGCAATAGACGCCTTATTACCGGCACTGGACATTATTGGGGTGTCAATTGGCACTACAGATGTTGTTGATAACCAGTTGCTGATCACGATGATCTTTCTTGGACTTGGATTTGGTCCTTTGGTTTTCGGTCCGCTTTCAGATAGCTTAGGGAGAAAGCCGGTCGTTTATATGGGTTTTGCTTTGTTTATAGGCGCCAGTTTCATCTGCGTAAATGCCGAAACTTTAGAAATGATGGTGATAGGAAGGATCTTGCAGGGAGCTGGCCTTTCTGCTCCCAGAACAATAAGTATCGCTATCATTCGTGATATGTACAGCGGAGATTATATGGCGCGCATCATGTCATTCGTGACTGTAGTTTTTATATTAGTTCCAGTGATTGCTCCTGCGATGGGTAAATTTATATTGGACTATTATAATTGGCATGGCATTTTTTATGTTCAAGTGATCATCAGTATGCTGGTTTCGTTCTGGTTTTGGAAACGGCAGCCAGAGACTTTATCGATTGAAAACAAGAAAGTTTTTACTAGAAAGGGATTTATAGGGGAGTTTAAAGAAGTGATTAAATTTAAAAAAACTATTGGTTTTACCATTATTCAAGGATTTATTACAGGATCTTTTATGGTTTACCTGAGCAGTTCACAGCAAATATTCCAGAATCAATACAATTTAAAAGAAGAGTTTCCATTCATTTTCGCCGGATTAGCTATAGCTATAGGTGCGGCTGTTTTTTTTAATGGAATACTGGTTATAAAATATGGGATGGAAAAATTAGTCACCACTGCTCTAATTTCCTTCTTTGTAGTGTCGGCCGCCTATGTTGGCTTGTTTTATAACACTCCCAATCCCGATGTTCGCGTTTTGTTGGTGTTTTTTGCGGTGCAATTTTTTAGTATTGGTTTCCTTTTCGGAAATTTACGCGCCCTGGCTATGGAACCTGTAGGACACATTGCAGGTATTGCGGCAGCGGTTACCGGTTTTATTTCTACCATTATGGCTGTTCCTATCAGTATCTTTATTGGCCGATTTATTTCAGATACGGCGTTGCCACTATTTGTTGGTTTTTCAATATGCGCAGCTTTGGCAGTTGGTTTGCTTATTTATTTAAAAGTAGACGGAAAGCGAGCCAATATAACTCCCGAAAATAGAATTTGATTGCGTGAGTGGGATAGGGAGGAATGATTCATTGTAAACTGAGCTGCGTTACTTTTTAGATTAAATGTTAAAGTCTGTTAAACGTTTTTTTATTTCAAAGCAACTGCTTAGTTTTGTACCATATTAATAATCAATGGCAAGAAATAAACAATATAACGAACAAGAAGTGATAGAAAAGGCAATGTCTTTGTTCTGGCGCAATGGGTATCAAAATACCTCTGTACGTATGTTGGAAAAGGAAATGGGTATCAACCAATTTTCTATTTATGCAAGTTTCGGAAACAAACACGGCGTTTTCTTAGAAAGCTTAAAGTGTTATAAAACTAAAATATATTCTATTTTCGAAAAATTACAAAACGGAACAGACGGGGTAAATGACATAAAAGCTTTTTTCTATGATTCAGTAAGAATGCCATCAGAATTAGGGGATCATAAAGGTTGTTTATTGACCAACACCTACAATGAATTTGCAGATACCGAGGATCAAATCATCAGCGGGCAAATGAACGAATTCATGAATAATCTTAAAACGATTTTCATTACGAAATTAAGAGCGGATAATGCAAAAGACGAAGTAAGCATTGAGAAGCAAGCGAACTACTTATTATTAGCAAAACACGGTTTAGCTGCAGCATCAAGATTAAACAATACTAAAGAAATCGAAGATTACATTGAATTAACTTTCAGAAAAATCTAAGCTTTTTTTTGACCACAAACTAAGCGTTCGCTTAGATTTAAATACTAATAAATTAAAATTAAAATCATGACAACATTAAAAGTTCATAACATCGAATCTGCTCCAGAAGCAAGTAAAGTATTATTAGAAGGATCTCAAAAAGCATACGGAATGATTCCGGGATTGCACGGCGTTTTGGCAGGAGCTCCAGGAATACTTGATGCGTATCAACAATTACACGAATTATTTGTAAACAGTTCTTTCAATGAAGAAGAATTGACAGTGGTTTGGCAATCAATCAACGTGGAACATGCTTGTCATTACTGTGTGCCAGCGCATACAGGTATCGCTGCAATGATGAAAGTAGACGACGCGATTACGGAAGCTTTGCGTAACGAAGCTCCTTTGGCTAACCCTAAATTAGAAGCTTTACGTATCATGACATTATCAATTGTTCGCAACCGTGGTCATGTTGCTGAAGAAGAATTGGCAGCATTTTACACAGCAGGTTATGGTGAGCAACAAGTTTTGGAAATAATCCTAGGTTTGTCTCAAAAAGTAATCAGTAACTACACCAACCATATCGCAAACACGCCGGTGGATGCAGCTTTCCAAAAATTCGCTTGGAAAAAATAATTAAAAATAATAGCAAGTCACTAACTGTAATATAATTAATTGGGCAGCTCATCCGCCCTCCGTTCCCGCTTTTTTTGTTTGGCTTCGCCGCACAAAAAAGAGTTCCACTCAGCGCGGGCTGCGGGATCGACTGATTAGTAAATATAATTAGGTTTGTGACTTGTTTTTATAAACATTGAAAGCGGCAAAATTTAAAAGTAAAGCGCTAAAATCGTGCTTTAGTAATAGTCTGATTTTAGGAGGTCTGAAGAGCATTTGCGCTGGAATTAGCCTAAACTAAGATTTAGTAGATAGAAGCAAAAAAAGCGGGGTTAAAGTACTCAAGAAATTCCTGCTAAATACAAGATAAAGTGACAATCCTTTTCCGTCGATTTATCTGAAAATAAAATCAATTTTGACTTTATTAGAGAATTAAACAGCCAAGAAATCGGAATACTAAATCATTGTGTTGGAATAGAAAACAACATAATTATATAAGTACCTTTGCTACAAATCATTACATTTTTAAATAGCCAATCGACTCTATGCTTTAACGTATGTATGTTATGTTGGAAAAGTAACCGTTAACGGAAAAGTAATCGAAAAAGTATTTGTGAGTTGGAGCAACCGTAGAATATGACTAATATATTTTAGGTATAGGAAAGGAGTTATTTAATCGAAGTAGTTACTTACACGATTCGAGATGTTTACCGTCTAATATCAGCTTTTATTAATGACTTTATCAGGTTTGAGGAATACAAATACGTTGACTGAAACCTAGTTCCTCATAAACTATCAGTGTTTATGAATAATCCTAAAGAAAACATAAAAACACATATCCGTCAATTTATAATCGGTAAATTTGAGTGTAACAGCTTTACATACAATTATTTACTATCGTTTTCAAATAGTAATAGTGTTACAGGTATAGAAATCCATAAAAATAAATAATTAAAATATTTAAACAATAAAATTATGAGTTATTCAGTACAAAACAAAGTCGCTTTAGTAACAGGTGCAAACAGAGGAATTGGTAAATCGATAGTAGAATCGTTGATAAATCACGGAGCTAAAAAAGTATATTTGGCCGTCCGTGATGTAAATTCAACTACGGATTTAGAAGAAAAATTTGGGGATAAAGTAATTACCGTTGAGGCAGATGTATCTGATACGGCATCAGTCCAAGCATTAGCGCAGCAAGCGATTGATGTGGATATTGTAGTAAACAATGCAGGTGTAGGTACTCCTCAATCAATCCTTGGTGAAGATGTAGAAAAAGATTTTGCTTTTCAATTAGAAGTAAATGCTTTCGGTTTACTACGTGTGGCTAATGCTTTTGCTAAAACATTAGAAGCAAATAAAGGAGCTTTAGTTCAGATGAACTCTATAGCGTCTGTTAAAAACTTTCCCCATCTTTCTACCTACTCTGCCTCAAAAGCGGCATCATATTCATTGACACAAGCATTAAGAACAGAGTTAGGAGCAAAAGGAGTTACTGTATTAAGTGTTCATCCTGGTCCGGTTGCGACAGCTATGGCAGTTGCCGCAGGTTTTGAAAATGCTGCCGCTACTACAGTCGTTTCTGAAGGAATTATTAGTGCACTTGAAGCAGGTGATTTTCACTTATTTCCAGATGAAATGGCAAAGCAAATTGAAGCGGCTTATCAAAGTTTCTCCGATAATGTTATAATGGTAGATTTCTCCGAATAACAAAGTAGGACAAGAAAGCGATTTTATTTTGAAACCTCTCCTGAATAATATTCGAAATTTAATTTAATTAAATCCAAAAAAATGAAAAAAATAGCAATTAACGGGATGGGGCGAATAGGAAGAGCCGCACTCAAAGTAATATTGGACACACCAAATTTGGAATTAGTAGCAGTAAACGATATCGTTTCTGCAGAAAACATTGCATACCTCCTTAAATATGATTCTGTTTATGGTGTATATGAAAAGGAAGTAACGTTTGATGATAAAAACCTTATTATAGATGGTAAGAAGATTCAATATAATTCAGTTCGTAATCCAGAAGAATTACCTTGGAAAGAAAACAATATTGATGTAGTAATTGAAAGCACAGGTTTTTTTACAGCAAGTGAGGATGCAAAAAAACATATTAAAGCAGGGGCCAAATCGGTAATAATATCTGCGCCTACAAAAAGCGAAGATATACCAAATGTAGTTCACGGTGTTAATTCTGCAGACGGAAAAACAGATGTCTTTTCTTGTGCAAGTTGTACCACAAATAATATTAGCCCCGTAGTTGAAGTCCTTGGGCGTAGAATCGGAATCAAAAAAGCTATAATGACAACAATTCACGCTTACACAGCTTCACAAGCAATAGTTGATGCACCTTCTAAAAAGAACTTTAGAATGGGGCGTTCAGGAGCTAACAATATAGTCCCAACATCAACAGGAGCTGCTATCGCTACAACAAAGGTATTGCCTGAGTTTAAAGGTAAATTTGATGGAGTTGCTTTGCGTGTTCCTATTCCTGTAGGTTCTATTTCAGATTTAACTTTTGTAACGGAACGTCCTGTAACGGTTAAAGAAATAAATGCAATTTTTGAAGAAGAAGCTGCGACGGAAAGATACAATAACGTATTATCAACGACCACGGAACCTTTAGTGTCGTCAGATATCGTTAAGAACCCTTACGCTTCAACAGTTGATTTGAGTATGACAAGAGTTGTTGACGGAGATTTATTAAAAGTAATGACCTGGTATGATAACGAATGGGGATTTACCAATCAAATGATACGCCAAATTTTAGCAGAACTATAAATTAATATCTTTACAAGATAAGTTCAGACTTTATTATATTGCACTTCTCTTCTAAATAAATACAAAAGAAATGGTTTTTTTAACAAAAAGAAAGCTTGCTTTAGTACAAGAAAGATGGAACGGAATTAATAATAATCTATGAACAAAACGGATATTTCAAAATAGAATATTAAAAATAAATTAAATATTAAAGACAGAAACAATGATAAAATTAACCGTACTATACCCTAACACAGTGGGTTTAAAATTTGATAAAGAATATTACGTAACTAAACACGGGCAATTACTTGTAGATTTGCTGGGTGATGCTATAATTTCGTCTGATGTAAATATGGGAGTTGCTGGTGGTGCTCCTGACACACCGGCGCCTTATGTCGTAATAGCGAACATGGTTTTTGAATCTATGGAGTCGTTTGAACATTCTTTTGGAGCAAATGCCGAAAAGATTATGGCCGATCTTCCAAACTTTACGAATGTTCAGCCACAAGTTCAAATTAGTGAGCTTTTATAAATATACGGGTTTATTAAAGACTGATGAAGTTTTGATAGAAAGACAGTGACGGTATCTTATTACCAGCGAATCGAAAACATTAAAAAGATACTTGGAATGGCCCAGTAACAGATGAATCTTTTACAAAGCTGACATGGGGTTATAGTAAATTTAGTGACAGTCTTAGAGAAGGTTTTTAATAGCAGAACTAACTTAATCAGCATGGTAATACAGGATATCAACATAAAAGAGATAACGCAGCAATGTATCAAAAATGTATTTAGAACAAATACAAATGAGGTTGGCTTTATTCATCTTGACTTCGGGAAAGATTTAACGCCTTACCAATTTAGGTCGATTATGGTGCATCTTAAGCATGAGTTATCAAAGTTCACTGCTGTTAAATACAACAAAAAATTAAGCTATCATTGGCTTGTACGTTTTGACCAGCAAGTCAATACCCCTTTTCACGTAGATAATGCCGCCGATCAATTTTTTTTGATGCTGGGATACGAACAAAGTGAAATAGAAAGCGAGTTGCACATAGCGGATTATTATAAATATGCGAATGAAAGCAACGCTGCAACAAAGGATTATCTTAAAAAGTTCACTCCAATATTTAAAGATGAAGAGTCAGAACTAGCGCCTTATACCACTAAAGTAAACTTAGATCAAAGCGATACCTATACAATTGTTTTGATCAATAACAGCAATCCAAAGTTCGCTCCGGAAACCTTAGGTGTGTTCCATAAGGCGGTGATCGTAAAACCAGATTTGAGAAAAAGTAGAATAGTGAATTCAATGGTTCTGAATATGTTGCCAAAAGGGGCAATCAATGATAATGAACTTAATGACTAAGAATTTCTAAACAATGGCGTTATAAGTAAATAGCTGAAAGCATTTAACCTTGTGAATGAAAGAGGCATTTGATGAAAAAAGTTCAATAAAATCTAAACGTATAAAATAAAAAATAGTATGATAAAAGTAAGCATAATGTATCCAAACGGTCCAGAGACGACCTTTGATGTTGATTATTATAAAAACTCTCACCTTCCCATGATAGCTGAATCTTTAGGAGATGCTTTAATAAGTATGGAATTGAATGTAGGAATGGGGGGCAGGGTACCCGGCGAATTAGCACCTTATGTGGCAATAGGACATTTGACATTTGATTCTATGGAGTCTTTTCAGTCCTCTTTTGCGCCTCACGCAGCAAAATTTGCGGCAGATATACCTAATTACACTAATGTTGTTGGAGAACTTCAAATTAGTGCGATTATTTAACAATCAAATTTAAATCTGTTGATGCTCTTTTGTTAGAGATGCAAAATGTAGCGTTTGCGACGCAGTTCTTAAAACACAGCAACCTGTAAAAGGGTTGCTTTTTTATGGAGTTGTTTTTAGGAAATGCTGTAGTTGAGATTAAATACTTCAAACATAATCCCTAGTGACTAAACTACTCGGATAGCGCGAAATTGTATTTCATCCCCGTAAACTGAATCAATACTCGTTTACTATTGCACTACAGGAGGTACCGCAACCACCAACTCCGCTAACGGAGATTAAAACAGAGCTTTTAGGGCGTGATTTGCCTTCAGGCGACATTGTGTATGTTTAAACAAACAATCACACTCTAAACCACTTAAAAAAGCCTATTTGGATACCAGACATCATAGCCATTCCAAATGCCTAGCCCAGATAGCAGCGGCATCCTCTTGTGCTCTCGTTTTTTTACGAGACCGCAAGAGATAAAGCGGATAGCTGGAGATTGCTTCTAAAAAAACACCCCCAAATAGCTTTTCGCTTTTTGGGGGTAGTTTAAACCATCAAGGTTTTTATATTATAGAGACTCAATCAAAAGCCAAGCTTCCGGATTGTCTGTTTTCTGAATTTCTTTTTTCGCTTTATCTGCTTCTGCATAGGTGGTATAACTGCCATAAAGCACAGGGTATAGGCCATATTTATTGGCTTCGATACGTCTGGCTTTGTATCCTAAGTCAGAGAGACGTTTGAATATCTTATCGGCATTTTTTTCTTCTCTGAAAGCGCCTGCCACAATATGATACGACATTTTACTTTCTTTTACAGAAAGAGTTACTGCCGGTATTGGGGTTTTTATAAAGAAAGTAGCTTCTTGAATTTTATTATTTACCTGTTTCTGAACGGCTGTTTCAACCAGTACAGTTTCGGTGGCGATTTGGTTTTGATATACGGAATAACTAACACTCGCGGTTAACCCTAGTCCTAAAACAAAAATGGCGGCATATTTTAAATACGAACGACCGGTTCTTTCTTCAGTGTCTAAAGTGATTACGGTATTCTCTTCTAATGCTTCTATTTTTTGTTCGAAGATTTCTCTTTTTACAGCCGGAGAAACAAAGGCGCTTAAACCGAAAGAACTCGACAAATAATTCGTCTGGTCAAAAGGTTTGAAAACAATATTATTGTCTGTGTTAAGACTGATGTCTCCAATGTTTTTTATCGAAAAATTGCCATTTGCCTCTAATGCCTTTTTCCAGTTCAACACTTCGTACTGAATAGCGCTTACGGCATAATCATAAGAGGTTTTCTCTGCTTGAGCAATATGGTTGGCTAAAAGGCCATCGTTATTTTTCAGATTAGCATTAAAAGAGATCATCTTTTTTGGAGGAAAAAAGGAATTAGCGCTTTCAACCCACTGAGCCGATTGGATTTCAGTCAAAAATGCACCGAATCCAGGAACGGTAACACATTGATAACGATATAAAAGCTGCGCGATGTAAGGTTCGATATTCATGTATACAAAGTTATACAACCAAAATACTTATCAAAATTTTATTCACAATTTTTATTAACAATCTGTGTAATTTTTTTATACATTTCAACTACAAATAATTAGCATGACAGAACAAGATTTATTTTATCTATTGGCATTGCAAAGAGTGGAAGGCGTAGGCGACATCATGGCCAAGAAACTACTTACTCATTGCGGTTCTGCCGAGGCAGTTTTCAAAACAAAAACCACGCAACTTGCCGCCATTGATGGTGTGGGTTCGTGGACTCTTAAAAATCTAAAAGACAAATCTGTTTTTGACAAAGCCAATGCAGAACTGGAGTACATCAAATTCAATGATATAAATGCCGTTTATTTTCAAGATGAAAAGTATCCAGACAGATTGAAACATTGTATTGACGGACCACTTTTATTATTCACTTCTGGAAATATCGATTTAAAAAACCGAAAAATAATCAGCATTGTGGGCACGCGCCACATCACTTCTTACGCAACCGAATTTTGCAGAAAACTAATAGAGGATTTGGCACCGCTGGATCCCATTATCGTAAGTGGTTTTGCCTATGGCGTAGATATCGTGGCGCATCAATTGGCTATGGAACATAATCTGCAGACGATAGGAGTGGTGGCACACGGATTGAACCAAATATATCCCAAAATACATAAAAAATATGTTGCTAAAGTAGAAGAGAATGGCGGTTTCATGACCGAGTTCTGGAGTACATCTAATCCTGACAAAGAAAATTTTGTAAGAAGAAACCGAATCGTTGCGGGAATGTCTGAGGCAACTATCGTAATTGAATCAGCTGATCGCGGCGGTTCATTGATCACCGCTAACATGGCCAACGATTACAACCGAGATGTTTTTGCGGTTCCGGGACGTGTAACCGACAAGTACAGCCAGGGCTGCAATAACCTCATAAAAACACAGAAAGCGAATGTGCTCACCAGCGCCGCCGACTTGGTTTACATCCTGAATTGGGATATTCAGAAGGAATCAAAATCCGTTCAGAAACAGTTGTTTGTGACGCTGGAGGACGATGAACAGAAAGTCTATGATTATCTGCTGAAAACCGGAAAGGAATTGATGGATATCATTGCCTTACGTTGTGATTTCCCCATTTATAAAATTTCAGGAATGCTTTTGAATATGGAGCTGAAAGGCGTGGTCAGGCCGTTGCCGGGGAAATTGTTTGAGGCGATATGATTTTTACCATATAAGCCATATAAGTTTTTGTGAAATAGTATTTTTTTCGTGTAAATAGCTTGTATTAGTTTATAAAACAAAACCCCTTTCCGTATTGAGTGGAAAGGGGTTTTGATGTTATTAATCTTAGAAATTAAGCGGTTTCAAAGCCTAGTTTAGTTCTTACTCTTGATAATACACCATGAGCAACTGTTGAAGCCTTATTAGCGCCTATTTTAAGCAATTCGTCTATTTCAGGGAGGTTGTTCATGTAGTAGTTGTATTTTTCTCTTTCGATTTTGAATGTTTCACAAATTAGTTCAAACAAAGCTTGTTTGGCGTGCCCATAACCGTAATTTCCACCTAGGTAGTTGGCAGTCATTGCGGCCAATTGCTCCTCATTAGCCAATAATTTATAGATAGCAAATGCATTACAGGTCTTGGGATTTTTTGGGTCTTCCAGTGGCGTGCTGTCGGTCTCGATGCTCATGACTTGCTTGCGCAATGCTTTGTCGTCAAGGAATATATTGATGATGTTATTGGCAGATTTGCTCATTTTTCCGCCATTAGTTCCGGGAATCAGCATATTGTCTTCCTGAATTTTTGCTTCTGGAATGACAAAGGTTTCTCCCATTTGATGGTTGAATCTTGAAGCCACATCGCGAGTGATTTCAAGATGTTGCAACTGATCTTTCCCTACGGGAACCAATTGTGCATCGTATAATAAAATATCGGCAGCCATCAACATAGGATAGGAGAACAATCCGGCATTGACGTCTTCCAGTCTGTCGGCTTTATCTTTGAATGAATGCGCTAATGTCAGACGTTGAAAAGGGAAAAAACAACTCAAATACCACGACAATTCCGCCGTTTGCGGCACATCTGACTGTCTGTAAAAAACCACTTTGTTAACATCTAATCCACAAGCCAGCCAAGCGGCGGCTGTGCTATAAGTATTTGTTCTTAATAATTCTCCATTTTTTATTTGCGTGATAGAGTGCAAATCGGCAATGAAAAGGAACGATTCATTTTTAGGGTCATTCGACAATTGTATTGCCGGTATAATTGCGCCCAGTAAGTTTCCTAAATGTGGAGTTCCTGTACTTTGAACGCCTGTAAGTATTTTAGCCATTGTATTTTTTTCTTGATTGCAAAGTTCGCAAAGTTTTTTATTTTTTTGAGGTAATTTTTAAAAACTTACACAAAGGTTCGTAGCGTTTAGATGCGAAGATAATTCGCGAAGTTTTGTAGAATTAGTTTTGTATGTTTTTTCAAAACTCAATTATCATACAAAATTACACAAAGGATAACGGAGTAAAACCGGAGTGAAGAGATGCAAAATCTAATAAAAGATGCTCTTTGCGCATCTTTGAGTCTTTTTTTGTGTGGATTTGTGAAATACTAATAAGTTGACTGGTTCTATAAATCGAAACTTTATAATAATGATAACATTCGATTCCTTACTTTTGACGTCATGAAAGGAATCAAAATAATCTTCTGGACTTTATGGCGGATGTGGTTTTACGTTTTATTTACTATCCCCATAGTGATTATGTTGCCGTTTTTATTAGTGTCTATAGTTTCTGAAAAAGGCTATCCGTATTACTTTAAAATGGCACGCATTTGGGCGAAATTTATTCTCTTCGGAATGGGTTTTTACTATAAAATCGAAAAAACCCAAGTATTAGAACCGGACAAAAGCTATATGATTGTGGCTAATCATACTTCTATGACTGATATTATGTTAATGCTCGCAACGATTAAAAACCCTTTCGTTTTTGTCGGAAAAGTGGAGTTGGGTAAGATTCCGTTATTTGGCTTTTTCTATAAAAGAACCTGTATTTTGGTAGACAGGGGTTGTTCTAAAAGCCGTTTAAAAGTTTTTAATGAGGCTCAGAAAAGATTAGACCGCGGTTTAAGCGTTTGTATTTTTCCTGAAGGCGGCGTTCCTGATGATGAATCTCTACTTTTGGATACGTTTAAAGACGGCGCATTCCGACTTGCGATTGAACATCAAATTCCAATAGTACCTATCAGTTTTGCCGATAATAAAAAGAGACTTTCCTATACTTTTTTTAGCGGTGGTCCCGGATTAATGCGGGTTAAAATACACGAACAAATTGAAACCTTTGGAAAAACGGCGGTAGACAGGAGACATATCAGGGAGGAAGTTCGTGATGTTATTTATGCTCAGTTAGTACAGTTTGAGAATGAATCAAACGAGAAAAAACTGATGCTTGCAAAATATAAATTATAAAAAAAGAGTTGGCCATGGCCAACTCTTTTTTAGTTTTATGCGTCTGCTAATTCTTTTATCCTAGCTTTGATTTTTAATTCAAGTTCATCAGCTAATTCCGGATTGTCTTTAATCAACGATTTTACCGCATCACGGCCTTGCCCTAATTTGGTTTCACCATAACTGAACCAAGAACCTGCTTTCTTTATGATTTCAAATTCTACGGCAAGATCTAAAATCTCTCCTGTTTTTGAAATTCCTTCACCGTACATGATGTCAAACTCAGCAATTTTAAAAGGCGGTGCTACTTTGTTCTTTACCACTTTCACTTTAGTTCTATTACCTAGTACGCTGTCCCCGTCTTTAATTTGCGTAGAACGACGTATATCTAAACGTACTGAAGCGTAAAACTTTAATGCATTTCCACCGGTAGTCGTTTCAGGATTTCCGAACATCACTCCAATTTTCTCTCTCAATTGATTGATAAAGAAAACCGTACAATTAGTCTTGCTAATTGTTCCAGTTAATTTTCTTAATGCTTGAGACATTAAACGCGCATGAAGTCCCATTTTGGAATCTCCCATTTCACCTTCAATCTCACTTTTTGGAGTCAAAGCAGCAACGGAGTCAATAACAACAATGTCAATTGCCCCTGAACGAATTAGGTTTTCAGCAATTTCTAATGCTTGTTCTCCATTATCTGGTTGAGAAATAATAAGGTTTTCAATATCTACCCCTAATTTCTCAGCATAATTTCTGTCGAACGCATGCTCCGCATCAATAAAAGCTGCTATTCCACCTGCTTTTTGAGCTTCTGCAATAGCATGAAGTGTTAATGTTGTCTTTCCAGATGATTCCGGACCGTATATTTCAATAACTCTTCCTCTTGGGTAACCACCAACTCCTAATGCTAAATCGATTCCTAAAGACCCTGAAGAAATAGTTTCTACTTCTACAATGGCTTTATCGCCCATTTTCATTACAGTTCCTTTTCCGTAGGTTTTATCCAGTTTGTCAAGCGTAAGTTGTAGCGCTTTTAATTTAGCTTCTTTCTCTGTACTCATCTTCTCTTTTACCTTTTCTTTCATCTATTTGTATTGTTTTTCTATCTGTAACAAACTAACAGGATGGATTATTATCCTGAAAATTTCATTTAAAAGTAATCGTATGTTTTAGTAAAAATACTTCTTTTTATGATGTGAATTTTTACTTTTATGTTTTTTTTGAACCTCTGATTTTAGGAAAAAAAGACAGTGTCAAATGATTGTTTTTATATGAACAAGGCCTTCAATTCTGTAGCATCTTCTGGCTTCATTTTTCCGGCTAAAACCAAACTGAGTTGTTTGCGTCTTAAGGCCGCATCAAAACGTTCCTGTTCTAGTTCTGTTTCCGGGATTAGTTGGGGTACTTCTACCGGTCTTCCCGTGTCATCTACTGCAACAAAAGTGTAAATGGCCTCATTAGCCTTCGTTTTATTACCAGATTCTCTGTCTTCTACCCATATGTCTATAAAAATTTCCATAGAACTTTTGAAAGCTCTGGAGACTTTAGCCTCGACAGTAACTACACTGCCTAACGGAATGGCTCTATTAAAAGCTACGCTATTCACGGATGCCGTGACCACTATTCTTCTGGAATGTCTTCGCGCAGCAATACTTGCTGCACGATCCATGCGAGCTAATAATTCACCACCAAAAAGATTATTCAAAGGATTTGTTTCGCTGGGCAACACTAAATCAGTTAATGTTGTCAAAGATTCGGAAGGATGTTTTGGTCTCATTTTATATGTAAATGTAATTACTTTTTTCTTTTATTTGTAGCAAAAATAGTTAAAACTATGTACTTTAGAGCATAGTAGCTTTTAAAAGCCTTTTCGTCCTAGATTAAGACGATTAACATGATTTAGTCTTGTAAGCTCTGGCAAGTTTTGAGCTGCGCCTACTTTAAGTAGCTGAACTATGAACTTTAAGGCCGTAGCGATTTATTATTGTCTATTAATTTAACCAGTACACCGCCATTACTGCCGGTATAAAATAAATGACAATAGTTCTTGCTCCATCGTAATCTTTTGCCAGTCGTTGACCAAAAAGCAACATAAGTAAGGTGATGCAAGAAAAGAGCGCGCCGTAAAAACCAAATACTCTACCGTTGTTTACCAATAATTCGATACAACCCACAATGCACAAAACACCTGATATTAATTCTAATACAAGAACATTTGCCAAAGCCAATGGCACATGATTTCGTAATTGTGTTTTAGCAAAATGATCTTTTAGCCAGTCGACATTATCTTTCCAGTAAAACAGTTTGTCGTAACCGGATTGGAGAAAAGATATCGCTAAAAAAATTAAAAGTAAGATGGAGGCAACGTTGTTCATATGCTTATTTTTTATGGATTAGTCGTGTGAGCTTGATTGATAAATCGGTTAAAATAATTTTGGCATTTCCGTTGCGTTCTACGTGATACATTGCGTCAGAGAGTTCTTTGAAGATATCGTTAATGTTATTGCCATTTACAAAGGGAGCAAAATTTTCCAATTTGAATTTATCAACTTTGGGTTCAAAATAAACTAATCCTTTAGTCTCGTAATTCATCATTAATGCTTGACGAAACATTTCGATGCAAAATTCTAGAAATTTCTTTTGCGTTTCTCTTCCGAGGCTTGCGATTTTTTCACTCCAAAGTATTAAATCCTGGATTGCAGCTGCATTTCCTTTGGCCTTGAAAGCGGCCCGAACCCAAGTTACAAACCATTGCTCAAATGGAAATTCGTCATTATCATCGTGAAGTAGGTGTAACGCGATATTGTAATTTCCCTGTGCTTGATGTGCGATTTTTGCCGCTATGTTTGGGTCGGTCTGCTTTCGCGAGATCAAAGCTTCTGCTATTATAGGCTCGCTCAAACCGTTAAAATGCAAAACCTGACAGCGCGAACGTATGGTTTGGATAATGTCTTCCTCATTTTCGGAAATCAAAATGAACACTGTCTTTTCGGGCGGCTCCTCCAGAAGTTTTAAAAGCTTGTTGGATGCATCTAAATTCATTTTATCGGCCATCCAGACAATCATTATTTTATAACCGCCTTCGTATGATTTTAAAGAAAGTGTTTTTAAGATCTCTTGTGCATCATCAACTCTGATTAATCCTTGTTTATTCTCTACACCTAAAACTGCGTACCAGTCAAAAAGCCCTCCGTAAGGGGTTTGGGAAAGGAACTTTCTCCAATCGGCAATAAAATCTATGCTTTTAGGCTTTTTATCTACTTTCGGAGTAGTTACCGTAGGGTAGGCAAAATGTAAATCGGGATGTGATGTTTTCTGGAATTTCAGGTTGCAGGCTTCATTGGGACCCGAGTTTTCCCCGTTTTGATTGCCGCATAAAATGTATTGTGCATAAGCGATCGCCATAGCTAAAGTCCCGCTTCCTTCCGGCCCAACAAATAATTGCGCGTGCGGTATCCGGCCCAATTCTGCACTTTTTGTCAGATGATTTTTAATGTGTTCTTGCCCTAAAATTTCAGAAAATTGCATGAAGCAAAGATATAAGAAAATGAGTTAGTCTAAAATTTTCGTTGGCAAAGTTTGCTAAAAGATGATTCTATAATGACTTTAAATTTTGTTTTTGATTTTAAAACGGGAACGGACGCCCTTTCTTGAAAATAATTCATTTTAAATAGTGATAAAATAAATTATTTGTAGAATTACAACGATTTCGTTGGTTAAAAGTAGTTTTTTTTGATTTATCCGAATTTATTAATAATCTAAAATTCTATATTTGTTATTCTTTCAAATAAACAAACTAAAAACAGACTTGATGAAGACTTTAAATGATTTTGATTTCAAAAATAAAAAAGCAATAATACGTGTTGATTTTAATGTGCCTTTAGACGAAAGTCTTAACGTGACCGATGCTACTCGTATTGAAGCGGCAAAACCCACTATAGATGCAATTTTAGCACAAGGTGGTAGCGTAATTTTGATGTCTCATTTAGGGAGGCCAAAGGGTGTGGAAGAAAAATACTCATTGAAACATATTTTGAAGACAACTTCAGAAGTGCTTGGAGTACCCGTGCAGTTTGCCTCAGATTGTATTGGTAAAGAAGCTGAAAATGCTGCTGCAGAATTGAAACCAGGCGAGGTTTTGTTATTGGAGAACTTACGTTTCCACAGTGAAGAAGAAGCGGGAGATGTTGGTTTTGCAAAACAATTGGCGGCACTGGGAGATATTTATGTGAATGATGCTTTTGGAACTGCGCACAGAGCGCATGCTTCGACTACGATCATTGCGCAATTTTTTCAAAATAAAAGATGTTTCGGATTATTATTGGCTAAAGAAATAGAGAGTTTAAATAAAGTATTAAAAAATAGCGAAAAACCGGTAACAGCAGTTCTTGGTGGATCAAAAGTGTCTTCAAAAATCACCGTTATTGAAAATATTTTGGACAAAGTCGACCATATGATTATCGGTGGTGGAATGACCTTTACTTTTGTAAAAGCATTGGGAGGAAAAATTGGAGATTCTATTTGTGAAGATGACAAACAGGAATTGGCTTTGGAAATTTTAAGATTGGCAAAAGAAAAAGGAGTACAAATTCATATTCCTGTTGATGTGGTTGCCGCAAATGCGTTTTCAAATGATGCCGAAACTAAAATCGTGGATGTGGACTCCATTCCTGACGGATGGCAAGGTCTTGATGCAGGACCGAAATCATTGGCTAACTTCGAAAAAGTAATCATGGAATCTAAAACGATACTTTGGAATGGCCCATTAGGAGTTTTTGAAATGGAAAATTTTGCTAATGGAACTACTGAACTGGGTAAATATATAGCAGCTTCCACTGCAAAGGGAGCCTTTTCTCTTGTGGGTGGTGGTGACTCAGTAGCGGCAGTAAAACAGTTTGGTCTTGAGGACAAAATGAGTTATGTCTCTACAGGCGGAGGAGCTATGCTTGAAATGCTTGAGGGTAAAGTATTACCAGGAATCGCAGCAATTTTAGACTAGATATTCAGTTTTAACAATTTTTATAGAAGTTTATAGTTATAACATATTAAGTTTGTAAAATAACAATCCCTTAAGCGTTTAGAATTAAGTGTGTTAACAATGTAAATATGACTTTAAAAAACATATCAATATCCTTCATTATATTAACATCAATTCCTTCGTTTTCGCAACAAGTTGCAGAAAGCAAAGGAATTGTTAGTATGGAGACAAATCTATCTTACCTAGATTCCATTAAAAAGACCTTCGTAAAAGATGAAATGGCTGCTTGTGTGGACAGTTTATGGATGAAGGAACTGACCAATCTAGAGTTGTATAATGACATCACTTCTGATATTGAGAATATCAATATGGACGAAAAGGTAGATTATGAATTGCCTACTGAATTGTTGAAATCAAGGTTGGAGGCCATGAACGCAAAATCGCCTTTTAAGATTGAATACAATCAGAGTTTGGAAAATGTAATTAAATCGTTCCTGAAGTACAGGAAACATTCTTTTGAGCGATTAATGGCAATTTCAGAGTATTATTTCCCCATGTTTGAAGAGGCTTTCGCCAAACAAAATGTGCCTTTGGAGATAAAGTATCTGTCTATTGTTGAATCAGCATTAAACCCGAAAGCAGTTTCCAGAATGGGTGCCACAGGACTTTGGCAGTTTATGTATCAAACTGGAAAACAATACAAGTTGAAGATCGATTCGTATGTTGATGAAAGGAGTGATCCTTTGAAATCAACTGCCGCTGCCGCAAAATACATGTCTAATATGTATTCCATTTTTGGAGACTGGGAGTTAGTATTGGCATCTTATAATTCAGGACCTGGGAATGTATCTAAAGCAATCAGACGTTCTGGAGGAAAACAAAGCTATTGGGACATCAGAAAACACCTTCCAAGAGAAACACAAGGGTATGTTCCAGCGTTTTTAGCGACCATGTATTTATATGAATACCACAACGAGCACGGAATCAAAGCGGATAGAGCAGTGGTGCAGCACTTTGCCACTGACACCGTAATGATCAAAAAGCAAATGTCATTCAAACAAGTTTCGGACTTACTGGATGTTCCCGTTTCGCAATTGCAATTACTGAATCCGTCTTACAAATTAAATATCATTCCTTTTTACAACGACGAAAATCATTATTTGAGATTACCGACAGAGAAAATAGCAGCATTCGTTTCGAACGAAGACAAAATGTATGCTTATGTCCAACATGAGTTAGAGCTAAAGGAAAATCCTTCCCAAAATTCAAGAGCGGTAGTGAAAAGTGACGAAAATAGTAGCGAAACAAAAACAATTAGACGTAGCACTACAAAATATTACAAAGTAAGACGAGGGGATAACCTTGGTACGATTGCCAACAAGTATGACGTCGCTGTTTCAGAAATTAAGAAATGGAACGCACTGAGAAGCAATACCATCGCTTATGGAAAAAGTTTAAAAATCATCACTACAGAAAGCGTGGTTCAAACCGTTAAGAAAGAGCCTAAAACAGAGATTGCTTCCGCAGATGTAAAAGTCGTCGTGAAGGAAGTTAAAATTATAAAAGAGGTTAGAATAGATACATTATCTGCGTATACCGCCACTGTTTATATTGTTCAAAAAGGCGATAATTTAAAAAGTATTGCTCAAAAAAATAATGTTACGGTAGCTGAAATTAAAGAGTGGAACCACCTCTTGACTACGACGGTTCAATTAGGGGCGTCTTTAACCGTTGCGGAAATAAATACCGACGCTAAGGCGGATCCTACCGCAGAAGCCGATCCGAAAGATATCGAATATACAGTCCAAAAAGGAGACAACCTTGGGAATATAGCGAAGAAATTTGGTGCTTCTTTAGCCGATTTAAAAGAATGGAATCAGTTATCGAGTCAAAACATCGTTTTAGGTAAAGTTTTGATTGTTGCAAAAAATGAAGTTGCCATCAATACTTCGAAAACCTCGGTAGATTCATTCAAAAAAAGGGATAATGCCGCCGCGGTCTCTACAAAACCAGGAGCCGATTATTATGTTCAAAAAGGAGATTCTTTGTATAGCATAGCCAAAAAGCATCCGGGGGTAACGATTTCAGATATTAAAAAGTGGAACGATATTCGCGATGAAAAGATTAAACCAGGAATGAAGTTGAAAGTCAGCGGATAATATGTAGAATACCGATTAGGTATTCAATATAGTCCAATAATCCCTAGACATCGGGAGAACTACTTTGATACTATGCCGCAAAATCGGCACAAGTTATTATCATTAAACCATTAATTTTCGGAATAATTAATAACTAAAATTGGTATAACTTCTATAAATTTGGGTTTTATTACATAATACAATCAGAATGAAGAAACCCCATTTTTTAGTGCTCCTTATTTCCATTTTGTTTTTTTCTTGTAAAGAGGAAAGCAGCGACGTTATTCGAAAAACTACAGGAAAAGTCAATAACATCTCTGTTATTATTGATGATCAGCAGTGGAACGGCGAGATAGGGGATAGTATAAGAAATAAGTTTGCTTCCCCTGTAATCGGTCTGCCGCAAGAAGAGCCTCTTTTTACCATAAATCAATATCCTGTTAAACTACTTGAAGGGTTTATGACGGACAGCCGGAACATCATTATAGTAAAAAAAGGAGAAAAAAATAATTTTGTCATAAATAAAGACCAATATGCCTCACCCCAAAATGTCTTTCATATTTCAGGGAAAACAGGTGCTGATATCTTGGCAATTTTTGAAAAACACAGCCCTGAAATAATTCAAATTATTCGTCGGACAGAAATTGAGGAATGCCAAAGAATTAATAAAAAAGCACTTCTTAATCCAAGAATAATCACCAATAAATTCCATATCAATATAGACGTACCTTCCGATTATGAATATATGGTCCAAGAACCTGATTTTATATGGTTGAAGAAAGAATTAGTCAGTGGGAACACTAGTTTGTTACTGTATCAAGTTCCGCTTAATGCCATAAAAAACAAGAATAATTTGGTTTCAAATATCATTAAAATGAGGGATTCTGTAGGTGCTTTATACATTCACGGAAAAGAACCCGATACAGATATGATTACAGAAGAAGCCTATTCCCCTTATTTTTTTAAGATTAAACTAGACGGTAAGTTAACGTATGAGATGAAAGGAACCTGGGAGTTGAGGAATGATTTCATGTCGGGACCTTTTATTAATTACGCAATTCTTGATGAAGAGAACGATAGAGTGCTACTTTTGGAGGGGTTCTGCTACTCTCCATCGAAAGAAAAACGGGATTTAATGCATCAATTGGAATCCATCATAAAATCAGTTACCGTACGTAAAAAAGAATTATAAATTAGCGTAAGTTTCGAAATCTAAATTTTAAAATAAAATAAACTATCCATGGCAATACAATGGAAAATAAAGCCTTTTGAGGCACTTACAGTTAACGAACTGTATGATTTACTTAGAGTAAGGAGTGAGGTCTTTGTAGTGGAGCAAAACTGTGTCTACCTCGATCTCGACGGTAAAGACAAGCTGGCGTTGCATCTTTTTGCAGAGTTTGAAGGAAAAGTGGTGGCTCATGCGCGACTTATTAAACCCGGAATCAGTTTTGATAACGCTTCGATAGGAAGAGTGGTTGTCGACCCTAATTACCGTGATAGAAAATGGGGGCATGATTTGATGCGGGAAGCCATCGCTGGAATAGCATTGCATTACGATGAAAGTAAAATAACCATTGGAGCTCAATTATATTTGAAGAAATTCTATGAAAGCCACGGATTTGTACAAATCAGTGAAATGTACCTAGAAGACGATATTCCACACATTGATATGAAAAGGGAGTAGTTATATTTTAGTGATAAGAAACTCAACTCTTCTATCAAATTCCTCCCCTTTTCCCAAAGGGAATTTATTTCCAACACCCTTATAGGACATTCTTAAGCTGTTGACATTTTTATTTATTAGATATAGGAAAACGGATTTGGCGCGATTTACAGATAATTTTCTCTCATTAGTTGCCCGGTCGATGGCGTCATGGTAATGACTGGGAGTGCAGCATACATGGCCTATGATTTCAAATTCAATGCTTTTGTTTGAGTCAAGAATTTTTGCGATTTTGTCTAATTCTTGTTTAGATTGCTCGTTTAACATACTGCTTCCTAAAGGGAAATATATCTTTTCTAAGTAAATGCGGTCTCCTACGGTATGGTGATCATGGAAGGAATTGTATAATCCTTCTCCAAAACTGTTTTTCTGGACAAGCACCAAGTCAACACGCCGGTTCTTTGAGCGTATTTCACCCACATTTTCTAAAATATCATCAGTTAAAATTACGCGTCCTTTTCCTTCAATAATTACAATTTTATTTTTATTTAAACCATTAGCAGTCAGCAGATTTCTAACAGTACCGACTCTTTCTTCTGATAGTTTATAATTATAATCAGCATTTCCTCGATCATCACAATAGCCATAGATCTGAACGGACTCTATTTTAGAAATGTCTGCCTTTGCAATAAAATCTAAGATGGTTTGTTGCTGTTTGCTGTCAAGGCCGTATTTATCAAAATCAAAATATACGGTTTCCACTTTTTTTGATTGAGCGTTCAGGCAGCCAAAGGCTAGTAAGGCTATGATCTTAAAATATTTCAAAATTAAACTTTTAAGATGTTTTTATAGTCAACACTATTGCTTAAAATACTGACTGATTTTTTTATTTCGGAATTTGTTTTTACATAATACCGGTAAAGCCCTTCCTGATACTGGTATCGTTTAATGATTTCATCAACAATTAAACCTTTAATTTCTTCTTGGTTTTTATCCAATAGTGTTTCTTCGCTTTTTTGAAGTGCTGAAAGGAGTTGTTGGTATTCCGTAATAATAGTACCGTCAATCTTTTCTTTTTTGGCCATAGCCAAAGTGTTTTTTAATGCCTGCTCTGTTTCCGTGTCAAAAGAGATTTTCTGAGTTTTTAAAAACTGTTTGAAATTTAAGTAGTCCGCATTGGTAAAAGGAGGTATTTGCTCTCCTAAATTTGGATTTTCATAGTAATAGGCAGTAGCATAATTGAATATTCCGTCATTTTTCAGCAAGGCATTTGCAATGGAGCTTGTTTTCGTTTCTTCAAGTTGTATGTCTGGTAAGACGCCACCACCATCATAAACACTTCTTCCTTTTCTGGTTTTAAAGCTGTTATAGTTTTTTTCATCGGTTCTGATGGCTGCTCCATTTTTATCTTTATGTGCATAGTCTAAGGCCTGAATGCATCGGCCTGAGGGCGTATAATATCGAGAAATCGTTACTTTCAACTGGGTATTATACATTAATTCTATTGGTTTTTGCACCAAGCCTTTTCCAAAACTTCGGCTTCCCACTATAACAGCACGGTCCAAATCCTGTAGTGCCCCGGCAACAATCTCTGATGCTGAAGCACTTTTATCATTTATAATAATAACCAATGGAATTTCAGTGTCTACCGGTTCCATTGTTGTTTTATAGGTGTTGTTGTGTTTTTCGTTCTTTGATTTTGTGGTTACGATGATTTCATTTTTCGGCACAAAGAGATTGCAGATGTTTACCGCTTCGTTCAACAAGCCTCCTGGATTTCCTCTTAGGTCTAAAATAATTCTTTCAGCACCTTGTCTCTTTAGTTCCTCTAATGCCTGTTTGGTTTCAAAGGAGGCTTTTTTGTTAAAATGAGCCAAGACGATATACCCTGTTTTTTCATCTATTTTAGAGAAAAACACAACTGATTTTATTTCGACTTCATCAAGAATAATTTGTGCCGTATTTGTTTTTCCCTGACGGATGTATTTGACGTCGATTTTGGTGTTTTTTGCCCCTTTCATGAGTTGGGAGGCATCGTCTTTAAAGTCCGCTAAAAGAACATCTCCTATTTGGATGATTTCATCTCCGGGCTTAAAACCGGCTTTATCAGCAGGAAAGTCCTTGTAAATCTCGCGAATGATTATTTTATCTTCTTTTCGGGTGATTAAAGCACCAATTCCGGTATATTCTCCGGTGTTGTTTATTTTAAACTTCACCACTTCCTGCTCATTGAAATAAACAGTATAGGGATCCAGGCCGGCTAACATGCCTTTGATGGCATTGTCCATTAAGTCCCCGGGATTTGTTTCGTCAACATAATTAGTGTTCAATTCCTTGAAAAGTGTCGTGAATATCTCTATTTGTTTTGCTATTTCAAAAAAGTCGTTTTTGAAACTGGCACCTAAAAACAAAAGTGCCGAGGCTACAACAGGAATGATATATCTTTTTTTGAATATAGGAATCATGGTCTTGATTTATGGACCACTAAATTAGCAATAAATCATCAATAATGGAACAGGAAGATAAGGAATCTCTTTTCAGTGGTTTAAAACAAGAGAGAACTATTTTTTTTCAAGGTCTTTATCTATTTCTACGTGATTATCTTTAGTGTGCTGTGCTATAAATTTTTCAAACAGCTGGATGGTTTTAGTATTGATCTCCTCATAAGACAAGCGTTCTTTGGTTTGATAAAAGAACATGAAAGAACAGGGTGTGTTTAGATTGTCAGAAATGATATGTTTGTTGAGACGGTAGGTCTCGCGAAGGACGCGTTTGAAATAATTTCGGTCCACTGCTTTTTTAAAGTTTCTCTTTGAAACAGAAACACCCATTTTTATTTTTTGATCATCGCTTGAATGCCCGCAATGGTAAACGAGTCGTAACGGATATTTAGATACAGATTTCCCTTCAGAAAATAATAGTCCAATTGTGATTTTACTTTTTAGTTTTTCTTTTTTTGGATAAGTGAAATTCATTGTTATTAAAAGACAAGGATTATAGTCAACAAAGGTACAATTAAACCCCAAGTCTATTATTGTTTAGGAATTAAATAGCGGTAAAAATATATTTCTTACTTTTGTGGTTAACAAATTAAGCATGGAAAAAATAATATCGTATCCCATATCTGCAATTTATTATCTATTATTTGGTCTTACGTTGGTCATTTTTCACCCCATTCAATGGGTTTGTTTTAATGTTTTTGGATACCAGGCCCATAAAAAGACTGTGGACTACATGAATTTTATTTTACTAAAATGGAGTAATCTTTTGGGTACAAGCTATAGATTTGAAAATATTGATGAAATTCCTAAGAATGCGCCAATCATATTTGTTTCTAATCATCAAAGTATGTACGATATCATTGCAATGATTTGGTATTTACGAAGATTTCATTGTAAATTTGTAAGTAAGAAAGAATTAGGGAAAGGAATCCCAAGTATTTCTTTCAATTTGCGTCACGGAGGTTCTGTATTAATTGACCGGAAAGATTCTAAACAAGCGATTCCTGCAATTAAAGGACTTGGCGAGTATATAGAAAAAAGCCATCGTTCAGCAGTTATTTTTCCGGAAGGAACTCGAAGTAAAACAGGGAAGCCAAAAGTATTTTCGCAAACCGGTTTAAAAATATTATGTAAGAACACACCCTCGGCTTATGTAGTTCCCTTAAGTATTAATAATTCTTGGAAAGTGTTTAAATACGGATTTTTTCCATTAGGCTTGGGAAATCGCCTTACCTTTACGGTGCATAAACCCATGAAAGTGAGTGATTTTGATTTTAAGGAATTAATAGAGAAGACAGAAAGTGAAATAGTAAAAGGAATAAAATTTTAATATAAAATAAGATGTCAATAAAAAACGTTCGATTAGAAGTTATGCAGTTTTTGGAAAAAAACGTTGATAGCTATGTTGATCAATATTTAATACCTGTTGAAAAAATATGGCAACCTGCTGATTTTTTACCAAACTCAGAGGGTGATACCTTTTTTGAAGAAGTAAAGGAGTTGCGAGAAATAGCAAAGGATTTACCTTATGATTTTTGGGTAACCTTAGTTGGGGACACCATTACGGAAGAAGCCCTTCCTACCTATGAATCTTGGTTGATGGATGTAGAAGGAATAGATAATGTAGAAAGAAACGGTTGGTCTAAATGGATCAGACAATGGACGGGTGAGGAAAATCGTCATGGTGATTTATTAAATAAATACCTGTATTTGTCTGGGCGTGTGAATATGCGTGAGATTGAAATAACAACCCAACACCTTATCAGTGACGGTTTCGACATTGGAACAGGAAGAGATCCATATAAAAACTTTGTATACACGAGTTTTCAGGAGCTTGCGACTTATGTTTCTCATAATCGAGTGGCACAAATGGCCAAGAAATATGGAGATAATAAACTTTCTAAGATGTGTAAGATGATTGCTGGCGACGAGATGCGTCATCATCATGCTTATTCTGAGTTTGTAAGTGCTATTTTCAAGGTGGATCCTAGTGAGATGATGATTGCTTTTCAATACATGATGAAGCAAAAAATTGTAATGCCCGCACATTTCTTGAGAGAATCAGGGGAGAAAATAAGTTCGGCATTCGAACAGTTTTCAGATTCAGCACAACGCATCGGAGTCTACACTGCTGCGGATTATATTGATATCATGCAAAAATTGATGGCTAGATGGGAAATTGATAAAATTACCGGATTGACTGATGAAGCGGAGAAAGCGCGTGATTACTTGATGAAATTACCGGCTAGAATGACACGGATTTCTGAAAGAATGACTATTCCTCAAGAGTCCCATATTTTTAAATGGGTAGAACCGGCAAGATTGTAGGTTTCAGATTGAAGAACAATGAATGTTGATTTTGGAATTTTGGGATCACCATTAAAATAAAATACAGATGTTGATTTTTGAAGTGTAATCACTTTAAGAATCAACATTTTTTTATAAAATTATAAAAGATGAACAACACAGATATCATTAGCAAAACAATTACTTTCGTCAAGGAAAAATTGAAAAATGCCGAAGGCGGCCACGATTGGTTTCATATCGAAAGAGTCTATAAAAATGCATTATCGATTGCAAAGCACGAAGTTTGTAATGAAACAGTTGTAAAATTGGGCGCGTTGCTTCATGATATAGCGGATAGCAAATTCAATAATGGAGACGAAGCTATCGGGCCAGAAACAGCAAGAGCTTTCTTGGAATCAGAAGGTGTTGAAGAAGAAATTGTAAGCCATGTGATTAAAATCATCGAAAACATTTCCTATAAGGGCGGTAATTTCGAAAAAAAATTCTCTTCTGTCGAGTTAGATATCGTTCAGGATGCAGATCGTTTAGACGCGCTTGGAGCTATTGGAATCGCTCGGACGTTCAATTATGGAGGATTCAAAAACAGGGCGCTTTATGACCCTAATATCGCTCCGAATTTAAAAATGACAAAAGAGGAATATAAAAATAGTGAGTCGCCAACGTTTAATCATTTTTATGAAAAGCTGTTGCTTCTGAAAGATAAAATGAATACGCCAACCGGCAAACAAATTGCATTGGAAAGACACCGTTTTATGGAAACATTTATTGCGCAATTTTATGCGGAATGGGATGGGGAGAAGTAAGATTTTTGATTACGGATTAACGATTTCAGATTTTTTTTGGATTGCTAATTTTAAATGAAAAATCAGCAATCATTAATCAAAAATATTAAATCGAAATTCCTTTTTCTTTCATTTCGATAATCACATCTGAAGCATTTTTAAACGTAGGTGGCTGTTCTATGATGGTTCCCACTCTTTTTTTGTTGAGTTTGAAGGTGATGTCGTTTTCCGTCGTGAATAAAAGGGCAGTCAAAAACGGGTTGTTCATATAAGGAGCTAATACTATAAAGGCTTCGTCAAGCGTATGAAAACTTTCTATTTCCTCCATTTTGTACTTAGCACTAAGGGAAAGACTAAAAACATCATTTTCTAGTAATACAGGGCGTACATAGATGTTTTTCAACTCTGTATCACCAATGGTCTTCGCTAAAGTTAATTTGGCATAAGTACCGTTTTGGATACTTTCTTTTACTTTTTCCCAAAATTGAACGAATACAGGTTGAAAAGACATAATGATGATTTTTTAGTTGTTTAATTATTTCCGGACTTAAGTTTGCAAAATTAGGTTTTGTAAGTGAAAATAGCCGAATAATAAAGAAAAAATTTCCTTTATGGATGAACGGTATTGGTTTGTTAAAAAAAAATAACTGCAGACGCTATGATTGTAAAATCGTAGAATCTCCAGTTAATAGTGTTTGAATGAAAATAAAATGGTTTATTCTCCCGTAAAAACGGCTTTTCTTTTCTCCAAAAAGGCAGTTGTCCCTTCCTTGAAATCTTCGGTGGCAAAACATTTACCAAAGGATTTGATTTCTGTTTCAAATCCGTTTTCTCCATCCTTATAATTAGAGTTGATGGACTTGATGGCACTGCTTATCGCTAAAGGTGAGTTTCTCATGATTTTTTGGGCAATTCCTTTGCAGAAATCCATTAATTCCGCTTGCGGAACTACGTGGTTCACCAACCCCATTCTGTAGGCATCATCTGAAGTTACCATTCCTGCAGTCATTATCATTTCCATAGCGCGTCCTTTGCCAATTAATTGCGGCAAACGTTGCGTTCCGCCATAACCCGGAATAACCCCTAAAGACACTTCTGGTAAGCCCATTTTAGCATTGTCGGAGGCGATTCTGAAGTGGCATGCCATTGCCAATTCCAGTCCGCCGCCAAGCGCAAAACCGTTGACGGCCGCAATTACCGGTGTTTTTAGGTTTTCGACGAAATTAAATAAGATGTCTTGCCCTTGTGCTGCCAATTGAACGCCTTCTTCAACTGAAAAGTCGGCAAATTCGGCAATATCAGCTCCCGCCACAAAAGCTTTTTCGCCGCTCCCGGTTAAAATAACCACTCGGGTTTCAGGATTTTGTTCCAATTCTTGAAAAGCTTTATGCAGTTCCTGGATGGTCTCTGTATTTAGCGCATTAAGTTTCGTAGGGCGGTTTATAGTTATGGTTGCAATGCTGTTTTCTTTTGCAACTAGAATGTTATTGTAGCTCATTTTAGTGATTTAAGAGTTAATTATTGGAAGTGACACTGTAAATCGTGTTCCTTTTCCATATTCTGTATCAAATATAATTGTTCCTTTATAATTTTCAATGATATTCTTGATAATACCTAATCCTAATCCCATTCCGCTATTTTTAGTGGTGAATTTAGGTTCGAAAATACGACTGATGTCTTCGGGCTTAATGCCGATTCCATTGTCTTCAACGATGATTAATACATTGTTGAGGTCCTTTTTAACCGTTACAAAAACAATTTTATTTTCCTGTTGTTCGGGTATAGATTGAATGGCATTTTTAACCAAATTGGTGATGATTCGGATCAGTTGCGTTCGGTCTATTTTAGAAATAATTTCAGGGGATTCACTTTCAAAGACTACATGCTCTTCATTGAAAATATCTAATGCAAGTTCGACTACTTCCACTACATTTAGCGTTTCGTTTTGTTGGGCCGGCATCGAGGCAAAATTTGAAAAAGCGGATGCAACAGCATTCATGGTGTCAATTTGCTGAATCAACGTTTCCGAGTAATCTTTCATTTTTTGTATAATCTCTGGGTCTTCAGGATTAAATTTTCTTTCGAAGCTTTGCACGGTGAGACGCATTGGTGTCAAAGGGTTTTTAATCTCATGTGCTACCTGTTTCGCCATTTCGCGCCAAGCTTCTTCTCTTTCGCTTTGAGCTAACTTCACGGCACTTATCTCGAGTTCTTCCACCATTCGATTATACGATTTGATTAGTAAGTTTATTTCTTTGCTGCTCGCCTCTAATACTATTTTTTTATTTTTTTGGTTCAAACTGGTTTCGTTGATCCTGTCTGAAATTGTTTTCAAGGACTTGGTAATGTAAGAGGATAGAAAATAAGCTAGAGCAAATGCCACAATTAACATGAAAGAATAGACTTGTCCTAGACGAATTAAAAAACTGTGCAGTTCCTTTTCATAAAAATTGTCATCCTCTAGATACGGTAAGTTCAAAACACCTAATGGTTTGAATTTGTCGTCTTTTATTTGGGTAAAAGAAGACCTGTTTTTAACATTGTTTACAGTTTTAATCTCTACATATCGTTTTTCTATCGAAGAACGGACTAGTTTTAATATGTATTTTGGAATAGGTGGCGAAACCTTATCAACGGAAAAGGATTCTTTTGAGGATTTTAACAGCTCCCCGTCGAGACTATAAATATTTATTTCAATATTATGAATGTGCGCCAGTTCATGAATCTTATCCTTAAAGATTAAATCTAGGTTTTCAGTTGTTAAAGGATAAGTCGTGGTCGAAAGAACGTAATTAATATGTTCCCTCACCGCGTTTTCTTTCCTTTCCAGTCGTTCCTGGTGGTATTCTTTGGCCTCGTTTTTAAACTGGATAATTGAGATTGAAGCTAACAAAATAGATGCTACGATTATCAGTACGATCATCGAAAGAAAAATCCGAATTCGTAATGAAAGCATCGATAATTTGAAGTCTTTTAGCATTTCTTAGTTATTAGTGAGTAGTGAATAGTGAGTAGTTCATAGCATTAATACTAATTACTAATAACTAGATGCTAATTACTTTTTTCTCGTATCCTTTTGTAAAACTTAAAACCTAACATGATTGTAAGTGCGAATATAAAAATTCCAATAACTCCGTAAATCCAATTGACGGCATTTTTAAGAATAACTAAAAAGACTACCGCAAAAAGAATGATGGTAGCTCCTTCATTCCATAAGCGCATAAAGTTAGTAGTGTGTTTAATTTGGTCGTTTTGCAATTGATTGAAAAATTGTTGGCATTTCCCGTGGTATAAATACAATGCAAATACAAAACCAAGTTTTACATGCATCCAAGGCATTTGTAGCCAAGCTTTACCTAGGTCAGTAAAAAACAGCATCCAATACGCAAAAATACTTGCCAATATAGCAGAAGGCCATGTTATAATATACCATAAGCGGTAAGTCATTATTTTATACTGCGCTTGTAAAATTTCTTTTTCTGGCGATGGTTTTTGGGCAGCTTCAATTTGGTACACAAACAAGCGTACAATATAAAATAAACCTGCAAACCATGTAATTACAAAGATGAGGTGTAGGGATTTGAGGTAGTTATAATAGTCCATCGGCAGTTTTAATCAATTTTGTATTCATTTCTTTTTTTAGAAAATAAGCTGTTAGTAATGTTGATAATACATCAGCAATAGGGAAGGCAACCCACACCCCAAAAATACCGAAAAAATTCGGTAGTATGAGTACTAATGGAATTAAGAAAAAGCCTTGTTTGCTTAGTGTTAGTAATAACGCCTTTTTAGCCTTTCCCGCTGCTTGAAAATAAGCAGCTCCAATTAATTGCACTGCTATTACTGGAGAAGCGGCAAATACCCAACGCAACGCGCTTGCTGCTTCTGCAATTATGTTTTCATTAGTAGTGAAAATGGCAATGATGGGGGCAGCGTAATACAGTATAAGTATAAAAACCAATGATGCTAATAGCGCTGCGTATTTAATTGAAATTTGTATGCTTTCTTTTACCCTGTCATATTTTTCAGCTCCATAATTATAACCGGCAATTGGAATAAATCCTTGCGTTATTCCAAGAACGGGGAAGAGTGCAAAGATTAGTGTCTTACTGATGATCCCGTAAACAATAATAGAATTTTCTCCACCATATGAGTATAAAGTATGATTGAGAATGATGGCTAAAATGCTTACTACACCTTGTCTAGAAAAAGAGACAAAGCTAAGTGAGGTGATTTCTTTGATAATTGGTATATGGAATTTAAAATCTTTCGCTTGCATTTTTAACTCGGTTTTATATATAAAGTACCAAAGAATAAAAAGAAAACACGTAAAATAGGAAATGGCCGTGGCTAAAGCAGCTCCAAACATCCCTAAATCCATTAGTTTTATAAATACAACATCCAATGCAATATTTACAAGAGCTGGAATAATCATCGATACCATTGCATATGTGGCTTGTCCTTCTGCTCTAATAATGTTATTTCCCATCATGCTAAGGGCAAGGAATGGCACTGAAACTATAATAGGTGATAGGAATATAGTAGCGGGTGCCATAATATCTCCTTTGGCTCCATAAAAAAGCAACAACTCCCTACTAAAAAAGAATCCTAAAATCACAAAAATGGATGCTAAAAGGAAGGTCATCATAATTTGATTGGCAAAAGTAAGTTTTGCTTTTGCACGGTTTTTCGCACCTAAAGCGCGCGAAAGAACTGAACCACCCCCCACACCTACAGCCATTCCCAATGATGAAATTAGGAACGTTATTGGAAAAACTACTGTTACGACTGCGATAGCGAGTGGACCGATCCATTGTCCTACAAAAATGGTGTCAACAAGGATATTTAGTGACATGAACAAAATCCCTATAGAGGCAGGCGCTGCCTGCTTTATTAGTAGTTTTTTTATGTCTGTCGTGCCTAGTTCTTCGTCAGTTATTGCCATTAATTTTTTTTTCGAGAGCCACTCTTTTACTGATCCGATTGTTTACAGTTTCGCACGTCGTACCACCGAAATTTAAGTAATGAATTGTAAAGATAAGATTCTTATAATGGCTCAGCGGCAGTTTTAATCAATTTTGTGGTAATCTCTTTTTTTAGGAAATAACCCGTTAGTAGGGTTGACAGTACATCCGCAATAGGGAAGGCGACCCAGACTCCAAAAATGCCGAAAAAATTAGGTAGTAGGAGTACTAATGGAATTAAGAAAAAGCCTTGCTTACTAAGAGTCAGCAACAACGCTTTCTTAGCATTTCCCGCTGCTTGAAAATAAGCAGCTCCAATTAACTGGATGGCGATAATAGGAGAAGCGGCAAATACCCAACGCAAGGCATCTGGTGTTTCGGCAATAACTTTTGAGTCGGTAGTGAAAATAGCTACTATAGGGGTGGCATAATAGAGAATAACAACAAAAATTAACGATGCTAGTAGAGCCGCATATTTTATTGATATTTGAATACTCTCCTTTACTCTTTCATAATTTTGAGCTCCATAATTATAACCGGCAATTGGGATAAACCCTTGTGTGATTCCAAGAATAGGAAATAAGGCAAACATCAACATTCTACTGATTATTCCGTAAACGGCAATTGAATGTTCCCCCCCGTATGAGTATAAAGTATGGTTGAGGATAATTGCCAGGATACCTATTACTCCTTGTCTTGAAAAAGTAACAAAACTCAGCTCTGTAATTTCTTTTATTATGGGTATATGTAATTTAAAATGTCTCGCTTTTAGTTGTAATTCGCTTTTATAAACAAAGAACCAAAGGACAAAAAGGAAGCACATAAAATAGGAAATGGCCGTGGCTAAAGCAGCTCCAAACATCCCTAATTCCATTACTTTTATAAAAACAATATCTAAAATAATATTTACAAAAGCGGGAATTATCATGGCGACCATAGCAAATTTAGCTTTGCCTTCCGCCCTTATAATATTATTTCCCATCATGCAAAGGGCCAGGAAAGGTACTGAAATAATGATTGGGGAGAAGAATTCGTTCGCAGGTTTCATAATAGCCCCTTTAGCGCCAAAAAGCAGTAACATTTTAGTGCTGAAAAAAATGCCTAGTACTACAAAAAGTGATGCCAAAATAAAGGTCATCATAATTTGATTGGCAAAAGTAGTTTTCGCTTTTTCAGGGTCTTTTGCACCCAAAGCCCTAGAAAGAACTGAACCGCCGCCCACACCGATAGCCATACCTAATGATGAAATCAGGAACGTTATCGGTAAGACCACCGTTACAGCCGCAATAGCAAGAGAACCGATCCATTGTCCGACAAATATAGTATCAATAAGAATATTGACGGACATGAATAAAATCCCTATAGATGCTGGAACCGCTTGTTTTATCAAGAGTTTTTTAATGTCTTCGGTTCCTAGTTCCTCGGCTGAAACTGCCATTTACGCAATGCTTTTTTCAACAATTGCCCACTCACTGATCCAATTGCTTACGGTTTTACACCAAGCGTCACTATCGTTCAAACAAGGGATTGCCAAAAACTCCTCGCCTCCGTTCTCTTTGAATTCGTGGCCGGCTTCCATTGCAATTTCTTCTAATGTTTCTAGACAGTCAGATACGAAAGCGGGAGTAACAACAGCGAGTTTTTTAATTCCTTTTTTAGGCATTTTGTTAACTTCGACATCTGTGTACGGAGTTAACCATTTGTCTCCAGCTAATCGCGACTGAAATGTTTGGCTGTATTTCCCTTCCGGTATACCTAAGATTTTGGCAACTTGCTTTGTTGTTTCATAACATTGATGACGGTAACAAAACTCATGTGCTGGCGATGGGGTATTACAGCAAGAGCCATCAATTTTACAATGTGACTTGGTTATATCAGTCTTGCGGATGTGGCGCTCTGGAACCCCGTGATATGAGAATAATAAGTGGTCATAGTCGTAACCTTCTAAATGTCCTTTTATTGAATCAGCTAGGTTTTGCAAGTAATCTGGCTTGTTATAAAATGCAGGAACGATTGTAAATTTCATTTCTGGGAAGTGCTTTTTGCGCAATTCTTCTGCCAGTTCTAAAATGGTGGTTGTCGAAGCCATTGCGTGCTGAGGATACAAAGGAAAAAGAAGCACTTCATTAACCCCTTTATCGTGTAGCTCTTGAAGGCCGGATAGCATGGATGGATTTCCATAACGCATAGAAAGGGAAACAGGAATATCGACTAATTTCTCTACTTTTTTGTGCATTCTTTTAGAAATAACTACCAAAGGAGAACCTTCGTCCCACCATATTTTTGCATAAGCAGCAGCTGATTTTTTAGGTCTTGTTTGTAAAATTATTCCTCGAACTAATAAGGCTCTCAACAAAAATGGAACATCAATTACATATTTATCCATTAAAAACTGATCTAAATATGGCTTTACATCTTTTGCTGTTGGACTTTCGGGAGAACCTAAATTGACTAATAATACACCTTTCATAAAATATTTTTTTTGTTATTATTGCTTCAGTCGTTCTGTTAAAAATGATCGAACTTGAAGAATGAGTAATTTTATCGTAAAAGTAGTCAAAGTAGTTTTTCTATAAAATACGATTAACTATTTTTTATTTATTGTTTAATACGTAAAAGCAATGATTGATTACGTATTCGGATTTATTGACATCAAGTATTTTTTTGGCGTAGTAGCAAATTTCTTTTTGAATGCGGCGATGAAATGACTTCCTGTGCTGTATCCTATTTTTAGTCCTACCTCATTTACGTTATAAGATCCACTGTCAAGTAATTTTCGGGCGAAATCCATTTTGTAATCAAATAGAAATCCATAAACAGTATCGCCATAAATTTGTTTGAAACCCATTTTTAGTTTCTTTAAATTCAATCCTATTTCGTCCGCTAATTCCTGCAAACCTGGTGGTTCAGCCATATTAGCAATGATGATTTCTTTGGCTTTTCTAATCTTCATCACATTGTCTTCATCGATCAAAAACGGGCATTGTTCTGCATTGGGGTCTTCTGTTCTGTTGAAATATAAACTCAATAACTCATAGCCTTTTCCTTTGTAATATAAGTTTTTTATCGAAGGATGCAAACTGTAATGAAATAATTGCGACAGCACAATTGCCATCGACGGACTTATATTTCCGTCGTTATAATATTTTTTATCTTTATTGTCTCCACTTAAAAAAGTAATATAATCTGCTTCTGTTGAAAATAGAGCGTGAAATTTCTTGATGGAGATGATTACCGAAATCACCCATGAATTCGGAGCTAGTTCGAGATTTAGGGGCAACTCCTTTTGAGGATTGTATAAAAGTAGGGATTTTTCTTCTTTCAATTCCAAGGCGTAATTCCCTTGATTGAATATAAATTTAGCACTTCCTTTTAATCCAAAATGAAACTGAATCAAGCCACTGCTGACTTCACGTTGGGCATTAAAGGATTCTGTGCTGTCATTCTGAAAACGAATTAAGGTAAAGTCATCTTCGATTTTTATAATTTCTTGAGAACTCATAGCGATATTTTTTAATTTAAAAGATAACGATTACAAACTTCTTTAGTTTAGAACGACTCTAAATTAGTAAAGCGTTATAACTTGATTTCACTGCAAAAATAGGTGTTTTTACATTAAAACAGACGATTAGAAATAAAAAAACATACAGCGATACAAAAAGTACTTCTAGCGTTACTTTTATAAAGTCTTTAGTGATAATTTTGTACCACTTTTTGGAAAAGTATTTATATGGAAAATAACAACTTATCAAAGCACCTCTATTTTTACTCTGTTGGATTAAGCTATAAAAAAGCAGATGCGGAGATTAGAGGAAGATTTAGCTTAGATGCTTTAGCTAAAACACGTTTACTTGAGCAAGCAAAAAATGACGGTATTGAAAGCTTAATCGTGACTTCGACCTGTAACAGAACTGAAATTTACGGATTTGCAGAACACCCTTTTCAATTAATAAAATTGATTTGTGAAAACAGTCAAGGCAGTGTTGAAGAATTCCAAAAAGTTGGTTTTGTATATAAAAATCATGAGGCCATAAGTCATATGTTTCGAGTGGGAACAGGATTAGATAGCCAAATTCTTGGTGATTTTGAAATTATTTCCCAAATAAGAACCAGTTTTAGCCAGTCGAAATCGTTAGGTCTTGCCAGTAATTTCATGGAAAGATTAGTGAATGCGGTAATTCAGGCGAGTAAAAAAATTAAAACAGATACAGAAATAAGTTCCGGAGCCACTTCGGTGTCTTTTGCTTCCGTTCAATATATTATCAAGAACGTCGAAGACATTGGGAACAAAAATATTCTATTGTTCGGAACAGGAAAAATTGGTCGAAATACCTGTGAAAATTTGGTAAAACATACCAAAAACGAGCACATTACTCTAATCAACAGGACGAAGGATAAAGCGGAAAAATTAGCGGGTAAACTCAACTTAATTGTAAAAGATTATTCAGAATTACATCTTGAATTACAAAAAGCAGATGTGGTTGTGGTGGCAACAGGCGCGCAAAACCCTACTGTGGATAAAGCAATTTTGAACCTAAAAAAACCTTTGTTGATTTTGGATTTATCCATTCCAAAAAATGTGAATCAAGACGTGCAGGAATTAGAGGGTGTTACTTTAATCCATATGGATTATTTGTCCCAACTAACGGACGAAACATTAGAAAACAGAAAAAAACACATTCCCGCAGCTGAAGCCATTATTGAAGAAATAAAAGAAGAGTTTGTTGCTTGGACAAAAGGCAGAAAATTTGCGCCAACGATTAATGCGTTGAAAGAAAAATTGAATGCTATAAAAACTTCGGAATTGGATTTTCAAAGCAGAAAAATTTCTGATTTTAACCTAGAACAGGCTGAAATTATCAGTGCAAGAATAATCCAAAAAATAACAACACACTTTGCCAACCATTTGAAAGATGACGATACCATGGTAGATGAAAGCATCGAATGGATTGAAAAAGTTTTCAAAATTGGCGTTACCGTAAAATAAAAACCTTAATTAATCTTAATTTCTTACTGGTTTAAATAATAAAAATGGCAGATAAAATTATACGAATCGGAACGCGCGACAGCGAACTGGCCTTATGGCAAGCACATACGGTAGAAAAAAAGCTTAACGATTTGGGGTATAAAACCGAAATTGTAGCTGTCAAAGCGCAAGGGGATATTATTCTTGACAAACCCCTTTACGAACTCGGAATCACAGGAATATTTACAAAAACATTGGATATTGCCATGATTAACGGTCAGGTAGATATTGCAGTGCATTCCATGAAAGATGTTCCCACTGCACTGCCCACAGGAATTGTTCAAGCTGCGGTTCTGGAAAGAGCCACAACATTGGATATTTTAGTACATAAAGGCAATCTTGATTTTCTTAACGAATCAGGAACTATTGCTACAGGAAGTTTGCGCCGTCAAGCGCAATGGCTAAATAAGTATCCAACGCACAAAGTAGTTGACTTACGTGGAAACGTAAATACTAGAATGCAAAAATTGCATGACAACGACTGGAGCGGAGCTGTTTTTGCAGCGGCAGGTTTGGAAAGAATCAACTTAAAGCCTGAAAATTATATCAATTTAGATTGGATGATTCCCGCTCCCGCCCAAGGAGCAATGGTGGTTGTCGCAATGCAGGAAGATGCGTTTTCATTAGATGCTTTATCTCAGTTAAATGATATTGAAACCGAAATAGTAACTTATATCGAACGCCAGTTTCTAAAAACTCTGGAAGGTGGTTGTACCGCACCGATTGGAGCTTTAGCGCGTTATAACGAAGAGCAAGATACGATTCATTTTCAAGGGGTTTTATTTTCGCTTGACGGAAAAGAAAAAATAGAAGTGGATAAAGTTGTCCCTATTGAAGAATGGAAAAAATTAGGTTTCTTTTCTGCTCAGGAAGTTTTAAATAATGGCGGAACAAAATTGATGACAGAAATTAAAAACAAATTGAAGAAATAATGAGTCAAACAAGTATTTTATCAACCAAAACATTGTCAGATGAACAAAGGCAAGCATTTCTTGATGCTAATTTTGATCTCTTAGAACAAGATTTTATCGAAATTAAAAACAACCTTTTTGAATTAAATAAAATCAATAATAATTTGATTTTCAGTAGCCAAAATGCTGTTTTAAGTTTATTGGAACAAAACGGTTGGGAAATTCTTAAAACTAAAAGTGTCTTTTGTGTAGGAATTAAAACAAAAGAGTTACTTGAAGTGAACGGTTTTACCGTGGATGTATATATGGATTATGCATCCGAATTAGCGGAGATAATTACTTTAATTTACAACAAAGAAAGCTATACTTTTTTAAGCGGAAATTTGCGTAAGGAAACCTTACCAGAAGCATTAAAAAGCGAAGGGATTATATTTAATGAAATAGAAGTTTATCAAACTACGTTAGCACCTTTCAAAATATCAGAACAGGAAAAATTTGATGGAATAATGTTTTTTAGTCCATCTGCTGTTGAAAGTTATTTGACAAACAACAAAATCAAAAATGAAATTTGTTTTTGTGTAGGCAATACCACCGCAAAATCATTAGAATTAAACAAAGTTAAAAACATTGTAATTGCCGAAATACCAACAATCGAAGACGTAATTATTGAAGTGATTCAATATTATAATCCGGAAGAAATTATAGAGCCTACAGCTGAAAATTAAAAAATCCCATAACCTCGTTGCGGTGGGGAATAAAAAAGATAGAATTATGTTAAAGAACGACTTATTTTTAAGAGCATTAAAAGGAGAAACTGTTGAACGTCCGCCAGTTTGGATGATGCGTCAAGCTGGAAGATATTTACCAGAATTTATCGCTTTGCGTGATAAATATGATTTTTTTACCCGTTGTCAAACACCAGAATTGGCAGCAGAAATCACGGTTCAGCCTATTCGCCGCATTGCTCCGGATGCAGCGATTTTATTTTCAGACATCTTGGTTATTCCGCAAGCAATGGGAATTGAAGTATTGATGAAACCAAATTTCGGTCCGTTTTTACCAAACCCGATTCGTACGATTCAGGATGTAGAGAAAGTAATTGTTCCTGATGTACATGAAACTTTAGGATACGTTTTTGACGCTATTAAATTGACAAAAGAAATGTTGAATGATGAGGTGCCGTTAATTGGTTTCGCAGGTTCACCATGGACAATTATGTGTTATGCGGTAGAAGGACAAGGATCTAAAAGCTTTGATAAAGCGAAAGGGTTTTGTTTCTCACATCCAGAAGCAGCTCATGTTTTATTGCAAAAAATTACTGATACTACTATTTTATATTTAAAAGAAAAAGTAAAATCGGGCGTAGATGCCGTTCAAGTCTTTGACTCTTGGGGCGGAATGTTATCTCCTGTAGATTATCAAGAATTCTCTTGGAAATATATTAACCAAATCATTGAAGCTTTGGCCGATGATGCTCCGGTAATTGTTTTTGGAAAAGGATGTTGGTTTGCCCTTGGCGAAATGGGAAAAAGTCGCGCTTCTGCATTAGGAGTGGACTGGACTTGCTCACCAAGAAATGCAAGATATTTGTCAGGTGGAAATATTACTTTACAAGGTAATTTTGACCCTTCCAGATTATTGTCACCTATTCCGGTGATTAAGAAAATGGTAAATGAAATGATTGACGAATTCGGGAAAGACAAATACATAGCAAACCTCGGACACGGTATTTTGCCAAACATTCCGGTGGATCACGCTAAAGCATTTGTCGACGCGGTGAAAGAATACAAGCAGAAATAGATGCTGAATAAAGGACTTCGAGACGAAAAGAAAGTGAAAATGGACACTATGTTAAGTACTTTACTTTCTTTGGCTTTTGTTCCGAAATTTTGGAATATCGAAGACACAAGTCTCCTTGATAATCAGTTAACCCATTTTGGATTGACAACCGATATTCTGAATCAAATTGAAGAAAAAGACTTGATTTCGTTATTGGATAAACAGGAGATGGATTGGGCTCAAAAAGAGCAATTTGGTGATTTTTTAATCGCTTTTTCAAAGGATAATTCATTTGATTTATCAGACAAAGCAATTGCTATTTACGAGCATATTCAATCCGGAAGTAAAACATTTTCTTTTGAAATTTTTAATAAAATAGCTTCTGCAAAAGTAAATTTAAAATGAAAGAACAATTCTACAAATACATACAAAATCTTCAAGATCAAATTATCGCAGGATTAGAAGCTGTCGACGGTCATGCTAAATTTCGGGAGGATCTTTGGGAACGTCTGGAAGGTGGAGGTGGTAGAACCCGCGTTATCGAAAATGGAGCTGTTTTTGAAAAAGGCGGAGTAAATGTTTCTGCGGTGCATGGTAAATTACCGGAAGCTATGCAGAAATTATTTAATGTAGGAGAAGCCGATTTTTTTGCCTGCGGACTCAGTTTAGTTCTGCATCCAAAAAGCCCAATGGTGCCAACGGTTCATGCCAATTGGCGCTATTTCGAAATGTATGATGAGAACGGAAATATAATTCAGCAATGGTTTGGTGGAGGACAGGATCTGACTCCTTATTATTTATTTGAAGAAGATGCAACGCACTTTCATCAAACCTGCAAAATAGCCTGTGATAAACATAATCCGGATTTTTATACAAAATATAAAAAACAATGTGACAATTATTTTTGGAACGCACATCGGAATGAAGCACGTGGAGTAGGTGGGTTATTTTTTGATTATTGCAAAGCAAACGAAGAGCAAAGTATGCAGGATTGGTTTAACTTTGTTAGTGAAGTAGGAGATAGTTTCCTCGAAGCGTATGTTCCAATAGTAGAAAAGAGAAAAGGATTAGCTTACACGCCTGAACATAAAACATGGCAGGAAATACGTCGTGGACGTTATGTAGAATTCAATTTGGTTCATGATAAAGGTACTTTATTTGGACTAAAAACCAACGGCAGAATCGAAAGCATATTGATGTCTTTACCACCAAATGTACAGTGGGTATACGATCATCATCCGGAATCTGGAAGCGAAGAAGAAAAGTTAGTCAAAGTATTAGAAGAGCCAATAAAATGGATTGTAGATTGATGAGCAACGATTTTTGATTTCAGATTTTCTGACTTCAACAATTTGTTTTAAATCATAAATCAGCAATCGTTAATCTAAAATCATAAATTATATGTTCCCATTACACAGAGGTAGAAGATTACGCGTTAACGAATCCATGAGAAGTCTTGTTCGTGAAACCACTTTAAGTCCGTCAGATTTTATGTTTCCGATGTTTATTGCAGAGGGAGAAAATGTAAAAATAGAAATCGCGTCGATGCCGGGAATCTTTCGTCGATCGATTGATTTAACCTTGGAAGAAATCAAAGAAATCTATGCTTTGGGCATTCGTGCGGTGAACATTTATGTAAAAGTAAGCGAAAATCTTAAAGACAATACTGGAAAAGAAGCTTGGAATAAGGACGGGTTAATGCAAGAAGCTATTCGTGCCATCAAAGTGGTTTGTCCTGAAATGATCGTCATGCCAGATGTAGCCTTAGATCCTTATTCTATATATGGTCACGACGGTATTATAGAAAATGGAGATGTAGCTAACGATGCTACAAATGATGCTTTGGTAAAAATGGCTGTTTCACATGCAGCTGCTGGAGCCGATTTTGTTGCGCCATCTGATATGATGGACGGACGTGTTTTGAGATTGCGCCAAGGACTTGATGCTGCAGGATTCCATAATGTGGGAATTATGAGCTATTCGGCTAAATATGCTTCGGCTTTTTACGGACCATTTCGTGATGCCTTAGACAGTGCGCCAGTTGACAATAAAGAAATTCCAAAAGATAAAAAAACCTATCAAATGGATTATGCTAATCGTATTGAAGCCGTCAAAGAAGCCCTTTGGGATGTTGAAGAAGGTGCAGATATGGTTATGGTAAAACCCGGAATTGCTTATTTAGATATTGTACGTGAAGTAAAAAATGCAGTAAATGTGCCGGTAACGGTATTTCATGTTTCTGGTGAATATGCCATGATTAAGGCCGCAGCCGAAAGAGGATGGTTAGACCATGATAAGACTATGATGGAGCAATTAATGTGTATCAAACGTGCTGGAGCAAGTTTAATTTCTACTTATTTCGCAAAGGAAGCTGCTGTGATTTTAAATAAACAAAAGGGATAAGCATCATTTTATAAGTACGTTAACCTTACATTTAAACACTACAAATTATGAAAAAAATAATTTTTATTGCGATTGTATTACTAACATTCTCGTGTAAAGGAAAGGGAGAGGATACTATTGGAAAAGTAAATGATACTGAAAATCCTGAAGCAAGTGTTAATGAGGGAATGGCCGCAGAGAGGAGAACCCCAGTAGCATTAGGAGAGTCTCTTTTTAATGGTAAAGGGAATTGTGTGGCTTGTCATCAAGTAGATCAAAAAGTGATTGGACCTAGTGTACAAGACATAGCATCAATTTACAAAGCTAAAAACGGGAATATTATCGCATTCCTAGTAGAGGACGCTGCGCCAATAGTAGACCCGAGTCAATACGAAGTGATGAAAACAAATTTTGTAATTACAAAAGCCATGTCTGAAGAAGAATTAAAAGGCTTAGAAGCTTATATTTACAGTAAATTACAATAATTGTATCGTCAGCTGCGCTACCTTGATCCACACTGTATTTTCATATTTTTAAAGATAAAACAGAAAAGATGCCGTCTTCATTGTCGATTAAGTTTTTGATTTATAGCACTGTCGAGTGAACGTCCTATAAGATTCTCATCTTCTAGTTTGTTTTTTTTAAGCGGATATTAAAGAATATTTTTTATATTTATGGAATGGAAATAGCTCATATTCAAACTCCATTAGGAATAGCTCAAATTGCTGGAAACAATAACGGAATTTCCTCTATTTCTGTTTCAGATGAAGGAACTATTTCGACTACAATTACCCCTGTTTTACAAGCAGCGGTTGCTCAACTCAACGAATACTTTGAAGGGAAAAGACATAGCTTTAGTTTTAAGATAAATCCTCAAGGAACTGAATTCCAACAAAAAGTATGGAAAGCATTATTAGATATTCCATATGGTAAGACCAGAACGTATTTAGAACAGTCCAAAGTATTAGGGGATGTCAAAGCAATTAGGGCTTTAGCTTCCGCCAATGGAAAAAATCCACTTTGGATTGTTGTTCCTTGTCATCGTGTCATTGGTACAGACGGTTCGCTCACCGGTTATGCAGGAGGTTTATGGCGTAAAAAATGGCTTTTGGAACATGAAAATCCAACAAATCAACAAAGTTTATTTTAAAATTATCTACCTATGATTGAAAAAATCCGTCTGGATAATATCCTGTTTCTTGATATAGAAACCGTTCCGGAAGCCGCTGATTATAATGAACTGGATTCGGAAATGAAAGGTCTTTGGGAGCATAAAACCCAATACCAACGAAAAGACGAACATACCCCAGAAGATTTTTACGATCGAGCGGGAATCTGGGCAGAATTCGGAAAAATAGTTTGTATCTCTGTTGGTTATTTTGTGACTAAAGGAGATATAAGGAACTTTCGAGTTACTTCCTTCTTTGGCGACGAAAAGAAAATTCTGAAGGATTTCAATAATTTATTAAACAACCACTTCAATCAACCACAACATATTTTGTGCGGACATAATGCCAAAGAATTTGATATTCCGTTTATGGCTAGAAGAATGATCATCAACCAAATTGCACTGCCTGATAAACTGAATCTATTCGGCAAGAAACCATGGGAAATCCCCCATCTGGATACTTTGGAGTTATGGAAGTTTGGCGACTATAAACATTACACCTCTTTAAAATTAATGTGCAAAGTGCTTGGCATACCTTCTCCTAAAGGCGATATTGACGGCAGTCAAGTAGGACATGTTTTTTATGTAGATAAAGATATTGACCGGATTGTAACTTATTGTGAAAAGGACACTATTGCCGTTGCTCAGATTTTTCTCAGGCTGAGAAGAGAAGACTTGTTGATTGATGACGAAATTATTCATGTATAATAAAAATGGCTGTGGAAAATTTAAATAAACGTAAAGTAAGCGGTTACTGCAATTGTTGTGACGGTGATATCGTCGATTGAGGGTCTTTTAAAAAAAAATGTATTTCAAACGGTTAAATTTTTACTTTTACCATTATGACTAAGCCCCTACTTTCCATTCAAAATCTCGAAATCTCATTCAAAAAAGAAGGGATTTATACCGCTGTTATCAAGAACATCAGTTATGATTTGAGACACAATGAAATCCTCGGAATTGTAGGGGAATCCGGTTCTGGGAAATCAGTCTCCTCTCTAGCTATTATGGGTTTGTTGCCTGCCAATATTTCGAAAATTTCAGCAGGCGAGATTGTTTTTGACAGTAAAAATGTAGGGCATCTAAACGAAAAAGAATTGCAACAACTCAGAGGAAACCAAATCGCGATGATTTTCCAAGAACCGATGAGTTCACTGAACCCGTCATTGAAGTGTGGTTTTCAGGTGCAGGAAATTTTGTTGCAACACACGGGGTTATCCAAAGCAGAGACCAGAACTGAGACACTTTCGCTTTTCGAAAAAGTAAAATTACCTAATCCAGAAATAGTATTCGATAAATATCCCCATGAGATTTCAGGGGGACAAAAACAACGCGTCATGATTGCTATGGCGATTGCTTGCAAACCACAATTGTTGATTGCGGATGAACCCACAACAGCCTTAGACGTTACTGTCCAAAAAGAAATTATCCAGTTGTTGAAAGACATTCAGCAAGAAACGGGAATGAGTATTATTTTTATTTCACATGATTTGTCGCTGGTTTCAGAGATTGCCCATCGGGTTTTAGTGATGTATCAGGGGGAAATTGTGGAGCAGGGGGAAGTAAAACAAATTTTTATAAATCCGGCACATAATTATACGAAAGCCTTGATCGCTTCGCGACCTTCACTGGATTTCCGTTTGAAGAGATTACCTACTATTCAGGACTTCTTGGATGACACGATTAACTCTAAAGTTGTAACTCAGGAAGACAGAGGTCGTTTTCACGATAAATTATACAGTCAGACACCTATTTTGGAGGTAGTTAATGTAGAAAAAGAATATTTTTCTACAGCGGGTTTTTTTGGAAAAAAATCAGGATTTAAAGCGGTGAATGACGTGAGTTTTAAGTTGTATGAGGGCGAAACATTAGGGTTGGTAGGAGAGAGCGGTTGTGGGAAATCGACATTGGGGAATGCCATTTTGCAATTAGACAAAGCGACTTCAGGACAAATATTATATAGGGGTCAGGATATTACTAAACTTGGAAACGCAGCAATCAAAAAATTGAGAAAGGAAATTCAAATTATTTTCCAAGATCCTTACTCTTCGTTAAATCCACGGATTCCTATAGGTAAAGCCATTATGGAACCCATGAAAGTACATGGATTGCATAAAAATGACAAAGAAAGAAAAGCCAAAACGATTGAAATTCTCGAAAGGGTAGGTTTAGGAGCCGAGTATTTTAATCGATATCCACATGAATTTTCTGGCGGGCAAAGACAGCGTATCGGAATAGCTAGGACGATAGCGTTACAGCCCAAATTAATCGTTTGTGACGAATCCGTTTCGGCATTGGATATATCTGTACAGGCACAGGTTTTAAACCTTTTAAACGAGTTAAAAGAGAACTTCGGGTTCACCTATGTTTTTATTTCGCATGATTTGGCGGTTGTAAAATACATGAGCGATCAGGTCTTAGTTATGAATCAGGGAAGAATAGAGGAAATTGCAGATGCAGATGCTTTGTATGCCAATCCCCAAAAAGAATATACAAAGATGCTGATTGACGCTATACCCAAGGGGAGTGGCGGTTAGTTTGACTATTCCAAAGTAGATTTAATTGTCTCGCCATATAAAAAAAAGGAATTTTATATTTATGTCATCAACATTGCTTTAAAATTAAAATCAAGAATATCTCATTTCTTTTTTAAGCTCTAGATCAGTTCAAAAAAGAATAGCAAAGAAGTGATTACTAAATTTATTGCTTTTACAAAACCCAATGCAAATTTTCGAACAAAATAATTAATTTTCTCCAAAAACCATTTAGTAGAGAAAAATTTAAAGCAACTCAACCAGTATTTTTAATAATTATTATCCGGTTAAACTATAGTATTTCTTGTGATTAACTTGTCCATAAAAAAAGCCTCACAGCGATGTGAGGCTTTTCTATTATTGATTATACTATTAATTTTTTACGAATTTTTTAGCCACTGTTTTTTGACCGTCATTTACTTCTAAGATATAAACTCCAGCTCCTAATTTACTAACGTTTATTCCGCTTTCGGATAATTTACCTGCGTCAACTTGTTGACCGAGGAAATTAATAAGTCGATAAGTTCCTTTTCTGCTATCCGACATTCTTACATTTAAAATGTTATCTGCAGGGTTTGGATACATTACTACATCTGAAACTGAATCTTCGTTTCCTAAATCAATTGCAGCTTTGGCAGTTGTAATGGTTGTTATTGCCGCAGCACCAATATTAACAGTATAGTCTTCAACCTCTCCGTAAGAGAAAGCCTCGCATGCAGTTTGTACTGCATTATATTTCATTGACACTCTCATACGAGTTGGACCTGCTAAAGCAGAGGTAGGCACCGTAAATGTACTTGTAAGGTTTGCGCTACTAGAAGAGGATCCAGAAACCATTTCTTCAGAAGTTTCAAAAGTTCCATTTTGATTATAGTCAATCCAGATTTTCCAATATTCAGTATAAGCTGTACCGCTAAAACCAGCACTAAACAATATAGTATTTGAACCATAAGGAAGATTACCTACAAGGTTGGTAAAGTTCCCGTATCCAGCATTTCCAGCTGTAGTGTTATTAATACCTCCTATTGAAACATAATCAATATATTCATCAGCTACAGAATTTCCTTTAGAAGTACAATATACCAGAGTATTACTTAACGTAGTTACATTAGCCACATTACTCGTGGCAGATATATTTCCGGCAGCATCTTTTGCCTTTACAGAGAAGGTATAAGCAGTGCTGGCAGTTAATCCGGTGACAACATATGAAGTGCTTGTTACAGTCGCTTTCAAAGTAGTACCTTGATATACATTATATCCAGTTACCGCCACGTTATCCGAAGAAGCGTTCCATGATAAATTTGTAGTTGTAGTTGTTGTTCCAGAAGCGGATAAGCTTGATGGTGTAGATGGTGCAGTTGTATCTGCGGCAGCGGCTGCAATATTTACTGTATAATCCTCAACTTCACCATAAGAAAAGGCCTCGCATTGTGTTGGGATTGCATTGTATTTCATCGACACTCTCATACGGGTCGGTCCAGTAGCAGCAGATGTTGGTACAGTAAATGAACCTGATACTGGTGTTGTTTGAGATATCGCGTTACTCCAAACTAATTCTCCGGCATCGCTAAAATCACCATTTTTATTGTAATCAATCCAGACGGCATAGCCTTCGTTATATTTTGTTCCAGGCCATGTTGGTGTAATTGTAATTGTACCGGAAACTCCTTTGGTTAGAGTAGTCGAAATGGAAGTATAATCACTATAACCGGTCCCACCAGTAGTTGTATTATTTATTGTTCCTAATTGAACTTTGCTGATATATTCATCGGCAACACTATTTCCTTTTGAAGCACAGTAATTTAGAACTCCATAAGCTGAACCAACACCTACAGCGTAAAATGCATTCGTAGTAGCTATAACTTCAGGAGATCCAGCTCCGTATAAGTCAGTTGCTGCTTGAATACCATAAGTTCTGGCATTAGCATAGGTAGAATTAGCAGATAAATAAACACTTTCTAAACGATAAGCTATCTTGGCAGCTTTATCAATATTTATTCCGGTAACATTATAAGAGTTTCCTATGTCATTTGTTCCTGATTTTCCTATCGTCAAGATGTAAAACCAATGGTTTAAGACCCCACTGTTTGTATGCACCCCGCAATAATCATTTGCTTGTGTTGGAGTGCCACATTCAATTAGTTTCCAATTTGTTCCGCCATAAGTATCTGGTTGCCCTTCACTTTTTGGATCACTCATAGAACGTAATGCTAGACGACCTGCTCGCCTTTCTATGTCTTCTCCGATTAACCAAGTAGATTTCCCTGGTGCTGCGTAATATTCGATACATGCGCCCCAAATATCAGAAAAAGCCTCATTCATCGCGCCAGATTCTTTTTGGTAGGCTAAATTTGCTGTTTTCTCACAAACGGCATGTCCTATTTCGTGTCCAGCAACATCTATTGATGTTAATGCATCAAAATAGGTGTCGCTTCCGTCACCATAGGTCATAACGCTACCATTCCAGTAAGCATTGTCATAAGCAAGGTCATAATGGACGTAGCTTTTTATCGCCGCACCTAAATTATCGTAACTGTTTCTTCCATGAACTGCGGAAAAGTAGTCGTATGTTTTTTCTGCACCCCAATGTGCGTCAAGGGCAGCATTGTCTTTATTGGCATTATTAAACTCCGTAGCAGTCCAGTTATTGTCGCTATCTGTAAAATTTACCGCAGTACTATAATTAGTTCCTTTTTTCATATTAAATGTTTGAACTCCGTTTCCACGTGTCGCATCAGATAATATATAAGAAGAACCGCTTAACGTAGTCTGGATTGACTGGGTTCCGCTATATCTTGTAGCGGCATTTGCCGATACAAAAAGCGCTTTAGCAGCTTTTGTGTTTGTTGTTCCAGTGACATTTATGGAACTATTTTTTGCATGGCTATATTCGCCAAGGTGCTTGATTGTAGCATTATAGTACAATGCTTCGCCAGTTACTGCATCAATGTATAAGTCACCGCGGCTAACAGGGCTTGTTGCATAGATGTCAAATTTGTAAGCCAAACGAACTTTTTGATTGCTATTTTTTGCGCCTTGATCAATCATAGAAGGAAGAAAAACTAATTCCCCTGCAGGTTTACGGTATCCTATTTTTGAAGCGTTTTCAGGACTTTCCCATAAGTATTTTGAAGCGCCTATATGATTGACAGCTTTTTTAAAAGCAGTTTCTCTTGAGATGCTTGGAGTGGCTGCTGCATTTTTAATGTCATAATATTCACCACTCATAGAAGTTAATGCTCCATTTTTGGAATGGAGGGAGTAAGTTGCATATTCTACTTTTACACCTTGATGGTACAATTGGAATTTATCGTGGGAGAAACCTGATCTGTCAGATTCAGATTTTAAAAGAGCAAACTTAGAATTGTTCTTTAATTCTAATTGTTCCGTGAATATTTTTTGAGAATCTGCTGATTTGTAAGTGGATTTCTCATTAAAAGTAATTAGGGATGGTTTCCCATTTTCATTTAGAACTTTCTGTTTTACATTTGTGGAGGAATCTTGGGCATTTCCTTCGATAGCAAACAATGATACGCTTATTAAAAGCGCAATTTTACCGAGTAATTTTGTTTTCATTTGGTTGTAGGTTAAATGTTAATAAAATATTAAATTATTCATCTCCGAATTTATAACAAAAAGTAAGAAAAGGAGCAATATTTATTATTTATTTTGTATTTCATCGGATTTATTTGCTGATAAACGTGAAAAGGCGGTAATAGCGGGAGATGTTGAATATTTTTTTTCGGATCTTTGAGGAGATAAATCAGTTTTTGACGTTGTTTTATATTATTAACTGCCAGATAATTGACGAAGTCGAGTGTAAATACGCGCTATTTTGTGTAAATAATTCTATTTGGGACTTTCTTACCAATACAATTCCTTTAAATTTTACGGATTTATTTTTTAGGCTCTATTGTACCAGTAAAAGCAAAGGATAAAGAATGTTTATTCTAATAAATGTGGAGGCGATTAAAGTAACTTATAACTTCTTCAGAAACTATAGTAGGGGACATTTAACGGTGAAACTGATCTTGTATACGTAGGGATTAGTTGCCAAAGCATCATGAGTTTTTCAAAGTGGCGCTACCTGCAAAAAAAAGTGCTTCTACAAAAAAGAAATCCAAAATTAATGGAAAAAAGAAATCGGAACAGAAGTAATCCTGTTCCGATTTAAGTAGGGGAGTAATTGAGTCACTCTTTTTATGAACGACCTATATTTGTTTGGAAAGAGTTACTTCTTTCTTTAGGAATGAAAATAGACTTTAGTCAATCACCATTTCGGGAATATTTCCTTCAATAATTAATTCTGCTTCAGTGGAAGCAATAATATGTTCTACAGTCACTCCCGGCGCACGTTCTAGTAACTTAAACCCTTTGGGTGTTACTTCTAATACAGCCAATTCAGTGACTACTTTTTTTACGCAACCAACTCCAGTCAATGGCAAACTACATTTTTTAAGAATCTTAGATTGACCTGCCTTATTGACGTGCATCATGGCAACGATAATATTTTCGGCAGAAGCCACTAAGTCCATGGCACCACCCATTCCTTTCACCATTTTTCCTGGAATCTTCCAGTTCGCAATATCTCCGTTTTCAGAAACTTCCATAGCGCCCAGGATAGTTAAGTCAACATGTTGCCCTCGAATCATTCCGAAACTTAGCGCAGAATCAAAAAATGAGGCTCCCGGTAATGTTGTTATCGTTTGTTTTCCGGCATTGATAATATCCGCATCTTCTTCTCCTTCAAAAGGGAAGGGACCCATGCCTAAAACGCCGTTTTCACTTTGAAATTCAACGTCAATTCCTGTTGGGATATAATTGGCTACTAATGTTGGGATACCTATTCCTAAATTCACGAAATAGCGATCTTTAAGTTCTTTTGCAATACGTTTTGCAATACCTATTTTGTCTAATGCCATAATATTAATTTGTTAATTAGAAAGTTAGGAAATTAGATAATTGGTCGGCATTATCTAATTAACTCATTTTTTCATTATCTAATTCTTACTGTACGTTGCTCAATTCTTTTTTCGTATTTTGAACCTTGAAAAATACGTTGCACGAATATTCCAGGAATATGAATTTGATTAGGGTCAAGTGTTCCTGCTTCAACTAATTCTTCCACTTCAGCAACGGTAATGTTGGCGGCGCCGGACATGCACGGATTAAAATTTCGGGCGGTTCCTTTAAAAATCAGATTTCCTGCTGTATCTCCTTTCCACGCTTTCACAATAGCAAAGTCAGCCTTGAAAGCCAACTCCATCACGTGCATTTTTCCGTCGAATTCTCTGACTTCTTTTCCAACGGCTACTTCAGTACCATAACCTGCAGGAGTAAAAAAAGCGGGGATTCCAGCCTGAGCAGCACGACAACGTTCTGCCAAAGTTCCTTGAGGAATCAACTCCACATCCAGCTCTCCGGAAAGCATCTGGCGTTCAAATTCAGCGTTTTCTCCAACATAAGAAGAAATCATTTTCTTGATTTGTCTTTTGTGTAATAAGAGGCCAAGACCGAAATCGTCGACACCGGCATTGTTAGAAATACAGGTCAGACCAGTAGTTTCCTTTTTCACCAATTCAGCGATTGAATTTTCAGGGATGCCACATAGACCAAAACCACCCAGCATGATGGTCATTCCGTTTTCAACCCCTTCAAGTGCAACTTGAACGTTATCTACTTTTTTGTTTATCATAGTCTATTTTTTTAAGTCCAAACAGCTGCATTATAAGCCCTTTTTGAGGTAAACTGCCGGATATCGAAAATTAGTAAATCTATTTAGTCTTTTTCGGTATTATACCAATCATAGGTCTTTATTAGTCCGAAAACATCTTGTATAATGCGGATGGAGTATGAAAATAATCCGATTTTTATTGGATTATATTGAATACATAATTGGCATTAGAATTCAAATTCATCGGTATTTTGTAGCGTATTTGTCGTGTCTTTTGCAACAGGTGCATTGTAACAATCTACTCTTATAGAAAGATTTGGAGGTCTTTCGAATTCACCTTTCGATACTTTTAAATTTTCATCGGCATAACAAAGCTTCATAAAGTAAGCCCAAACAGGTAATGCGGCTGTTGCCCCTTGTCCGTAGGTAATACTTTTAAATCGGGCCGAACGATCTTCACAACCTACCCAAACACCTGTTACTAGATTTGGAACCATTCCCATGAACCAACCGTCGGACTGGTTCTGCGTTGTTCCTGTTTTACCTGCAATAGGATTGGTGAATTTATAAGGATAGCCCGTAATTCTATTATATCCATAACCTCCACCATCGGTTCTTAATCTGTTTCCAGATCCTCCCTCGGTTACCCCTTCTAATAATTTAATAATGGCAAAAGCAATGTCTTTGTTCAATACATCATGTGATTCAGGGATTGGCTCATAAATAATGACGCCACTTTTGTCTTCGATTCGCGATAAGAATTGGGGCTTAGTATAGACGCCTTGGTTTGCAAATGTACTGTACGCCGCAACCATATCCTCCACTGTGATATCTACTGCACCTAATGCAATGGATGGTTGAATAGGTATTTCAGATTTAACTCCTAACTTATGTGTTAACTTAACTACTGCTTCAGGACCTACCTTATCCATTAGCTTTGCAGAGACAGTATTTATGGAATTAGCTAATGCTTTTTTTAACGTAACCATTCCTATGTATTTGTTATTGGAGTTTCTTGGGGTCCAAGCTTCAGTAACGTGGTGGCGTCCAACAGGCATTGTGAAAGGGGCATCTATAATGGAATCACATGGAGACATGTTCAATTGCTCGATCGCAGTAGCGTAAACGAAAGGTTTAAATGTGGAGCCCACTTGTCTGGCGCCTTGACCTACGTGGTCATACTGAAAATATTTATAATCAATTCCACCTACCCAGGCTTTTATGTTACCAGTTTGAGGTTCCATAGCCATAACTCCAGATTGTAGAAAATGTTTGTAATAACGGATCGAGTCCATTGGAGTCATAATAGTGTCTTTTTCTCCTTTCCACGTAAACACGGTCATTTTTGTCTTTACACTAAATGATTCTATAATTTCATCATCGCTTTTGTCTGCAGATTTTAAAACAGCCCATCGGTTAGATGATTTCATCGCTTGAGTTAAAATGCGTTGCGTTTCCTTGTCTGAGATGCCTACAAAAGGGGCGTTTTTATTGTTTTTTGCCTGAATAAAAAATTCTTCCTGTAGGTTTGCCATGTGGGCAGAAACTGCTTCTTCAGCATGTAATTGCATTCTGGAGTCAATAGTAGTATAGATTTTCAATCCGTCTTTGTAGATATCATAATCAGATCCGTCGGGTTTCTTGTTTTCATCAACCCATTTTTTCATGTAATCACGAAGGTACTCTCTGAAATAAGTTGCTGATCCTTCTCTATGGCTTTCCAGTTTAAAATGAAGTGTAATTGGCAAACCTTGTAGTCTTTCTTTTTCTTTTTCCGTAATAATGTCTCCTTTTGCCATTTGCGCAAGTACTACATTTCTACGGTTTTTTACCCCTACCGGGTTTCGAACCGGATTGTACAATCCTGAGTTTTTGAACATCCCCACTAATATGGCAGATTCTTCGATATTTAAATTTTTTGGTTCTTTTGAAAAATAGGTCTGCGCAGCAGAACTTACGCCCACTGAATAGTTTCCAAAGTCATATACATTGCAGTACATAGCTAAAATTTCATTTTTGGTATATTGCCTTTCTAATCGAATAGCAATAATCCATTCTTTAACTTTTTGTACTATTCTAAAAGGCAAAAACTTTGAACCTTCGCCATGGAATAATTGTTTAGCCAGTTGCTGTGTTAGTGTACTTGCTCCACCACTACTTCCAAGACTTGCAATAGCTCGTAATGTCCCTCTTCCATCAATACCTGAATGTTCATAAAAACGCTCGTCTTCGGTTGCTACTAGGGCTTGAACGAGGTTTTTAGGTAAATCAGAATATTTTAGTTGGGATCTGTTTTTTTGAAAATACTTTCCTAGGACCACTCCATCTGCTGAAATAATTTCAGTGGCTAGATTAGAATCTGGGTTTTCCAAGTCTTCAAAGGACGGCATAGATCCAAAAAGTCCCCAAGAGGCAAATAAGAAAAAGAGAAGGACACCGCCCATTCCTAAAAGAAAAATCTTCCAAAATGCTTTAGTGTAATACTTAAAATCTTTATCGGCAGTATTGCCCTGATTGTTATTTTTTTTAGCAGCCATATATTAACCTAGTCTTTTTTTTCTATTCGTAATCCCACTTCTGTAATTCCTTCTAAAAGCGCCACTCCAGCGATTTTACCGGTCTCCCTGACAGCCTGTTTTACATGGACTTTGTATTTCCCCTTGAATTTTACATTCTCTTTAAAGAACAATTTGCTTTCCTTTATGTCCGTGAATCCGTTACCTAATAGGGTTCCGTCAGGATTTGCCATTTGGTATTCCAAGGTGTCCACTTTTGTATAGCCGTTTGGTTTTTCAACAGACACAATTAAAAAGAGATTATTGTATTGATAATTATTATTGTCTCTTAAATTGATGAATAGATCATATCGTTTTGTGGAATCTAATTCTGGTAAATCGAATGTTACAATACTATCTTTATTCCAGGCACTTCCCACAGACTTATACTCGTCAAATACTCTTTTTTCGTCACACGAAAAAAAGAGTATCGCAATCAAAACGAAAAAAACGCTATTTTTTAGCCTCATTTTTAGTAATAATTATTGGTTTTCTTGTTATCGCAGGCTTTTTCTCGTTTGAAACGGAAGGGGCATTATTTACCGGTTTTTTATTGTTTGCGACAATCTTATTGTCTCCTGCTGGCTTGTTTTCTCCTGCTGACTTCGGTTTTTTGTTTGGTTTTTTCCTTTTTTTAGGTTGATCAAAGCGGGTTAAACTTTCTTGACCCATTGCATTATTGAAATCTTTTTCTGTTTCTTGAATCACTTCAATTGCATAATCCTCAAGCGAGGAAACTTTGTTTTTCAATTTGTTTTCGGCGATGATTTCCTGTACTTTTTCAATTTTTAGGATATGCCAATTGGCAAAATTATTAGTGTAGGCAAACCACATTAATCCTTTGAAAATATCTTGTTTTTGACAAATTGCATCTCCTTTTTCGGTCACTAATTTGGTTTCAAAGTCAGGGAACCCTTTCAAAGCATCCATGTAAGTGTCTAACTCATAGTTGAGACAGCATTTTAATTTACCGCATTGTCCCGCTAATTTTTGTGGGTTCAATGATAACTGCTGGTAGCGGGCTGCTGAAGTGTTGACGCTTCTAAAGTCTGTCAACCAAGTGGAACAGCACAATTCTCTTCCGCAGGAACCAATTCCTCCTAAACGGGCTGCTTCCTGTCGGAAACCCACTTGTTTCATTTCGATTCGAGTACTGAACTCTTTAGCGAAATCTTTAATTAAAAGTCTAAAATCAATTCGGTCATTTGCCGTGTAGTAAAACGTGGCTTTAGATCCATCTCCTTGAAATTCAATATCAGAGATTTTCATTTCCAGTTTTTGGGAAATCGCTAATTCACGAGCACGAACTTTCATTGGTTCTTCTCTTTCTCGTGCAGCAGACCAGATATCAATGTCTTTTTGTGATGCTTTTCTGTAGATTTTAGGAACCTCGTTGCTGTCGGGGTTTGCTCCTTTTTTCTTCATTTGGATTTTTACCAATTCCCCAGTCAAAGTGACAATTCCAATATCATGTCCAGGAGAAGCGACAGTTGCCACAATGTCTCCCATACTCAAAGTCAATTTTTCAGTATTGCGATAAAACTCTTTTCTTCCGTTTTTGAAACGCACTTCAACACAGTCAAAAGGTGCTTGTCCAGTAGGTAAGCTCATATTAGAAAGCCAATCGAATACAGTTAATTTATTGCAGCTATCAGTGCCGCAAGTCCCATTATTTTTACAACCCTTTGGTGATCCACCATCAGAAGTTGAACAACTTGTACATGCCATAATTTTATATATAGTGTTGTGACGAGCACAACTTATGTTCTTAAAAAGATTAATGTGTAAATATAGCATTTTTTAAGTGAATCATACAAAAGTAAAAAACTACAAAGGATTAAAGTTTTTATAAAAAAAAGCCTATTTCAAGTAGATGAAATAGGCTTTTTAAGAACTTTATGTTAAAAAGTAGGGGTTTAGATCTTGTACAACTTATCGGACAATCTAATTCTAAAAGGTAATTTGAATGTACAGGTATCTCCAGCGACTGCTTTTTCAACAACTACTTCGTTCACTAACATTTCCTCGATAATTAATCTTTGCTCTCCTGTTGTCGTTCCTATAATCAGGACGGTATCTCCAATATGGATTTCGTTTTCTTCTATTAAAAATTGACCGATACTTGGTTTTGGATAAAAATGAGTTCCTTTTCCAACGTATTGTTTTTTGATTTTCATTTCTTTTTTAATAGCTACCTTTGATTCTGCTGCAACAAAAGTACCGAGGCTTTCTAGATTATTTTTAAAAGTCAATACATCCGACTTTCCTTTTTTGAAAATCTTATTACCGTTTTTAATTCCTCTGCGAATTGCTTTTTGCTCTTCTTCTGGTAAGTGAATTACATCAATACAGTCTTGTGAACAACAACCTTCCATTGCCTGAGCACATTCTTCACATTGGATAAAAAGTAAATGGCAACCTTCATTTAAACAGTTGGTATGCACATCACATGATTTGCCGCATTGGTGGCATTGTGATACGATATCGTCTGTAATTCTTTCGCCTAAGCGGTGATCGAAAACAAAGTTTTTCCCAATGAATTTGCTTTCCAAAGCCTCTTCTTTTACCTGGCGTGTGTATTCAATGATTCCGCCTTCCAGTTGATAGACGTTGTCAAAACCTTTGTGCTTAAAGTAAGCGCTAGCTTTTTCACATCGAATTCCTCCGGTACAATACATCAACAGATTTTTGTCTTCTTTGTGGGCTGCAAGTTGACTTTCAATAATGGGCAATGATTCTCTGAATGTATCTACGTCTGGCTTGATCGCATTGGTAAAATGACCAATTTCACTCTCGTAATGATTTCTCATATCAACCACAATCGTGTTTGGGTCTTCTAATAGATCATTGAATTGTTTCGCTTTCAGGTGAATCCCGATGTTCGTTACATCAAATGTTTCGTCTACTAATCCGTCCGCAACAATTTTGTCACGAACTTTTACCGTTAATTTTAAAAAAGAGTGATCGTCTTGCTCTACGGCAATATTCAATCGGATGCCTTTCATGAAATTATAGGTTTCAATGCTGTCCTTGAAAGCATAGAAGTTATCTGCGGGAAGTGATAATTGGGCGTTGATTCCCTCATTGGCCACATATATTCTACCCAGAACCTCAAGAGGGTCCCAAGCTAGGAATAAATCGTTACGAAATTGTGTAGGGTCTTGAATTTGCGCATAAGCATAGAAAGACAAAGTAAGTCTTTGTTTTCCGGCATCATCAATCATGATGGCTCTTTCTTCTGCGCTTAATGTGTTATACAGTTGCATGCTATAAACAGTTTAAGTGTGAAAAATTATTTTTGCAAAAGTAAGTAAAAGGTTGAGAGAGACAATGGCCCGATTGTGAAAAAAGCTTCCCCAATTTGTGGATGTGTTGTTACTGTATTCAAAAAGTTAAATCAAAAATTTGCTGAGTCATTGAATAGTTTGTGATTTTATGTGCTATATTCGAGTATGGTTAATTGATTTTGAATCAATCCCAATTTAATAAACCAAAAAAACATGAAAAAAGTAATTTTTATTATTTCTGTAATTTTATGCTCTACAACTGTATTTTCTCAGGAGAATAAAGACGATTTTGGCGGTGTAAGAAAGAATGCAATATCCTTTAATTTTTTAGGAACAACGCCGGCAATCGGTTTGACTTATGAAAGAATTGTATCAAAGCACGTCAGTTTAGAAGTTGGTGTGGGAATACCAAGTATTGGGATTGGTGCAAAAATATTTTTCAGCAAAATCCAAGAGCAAAAAATGATGTTTAATATTGGATTAACAACAACTTATGTTGATCTTGGAGATGGTGTTTTTATTGGGGGAAGAGCTGTAATTATCTATGTTCCAATAGGACTTAGTTATTACGGATCGAAAGGGTTCAATTTCGGAATAGATGTTGGCCCAATAACAAATGCTAGATATAGATTTGTGACTAATATCGCTCCCTATGCAGGTCTTAAACTAGGGAAACGATTTTAATTAAAACAGTCAGCTTTGGGACTATTTGCTTTGTCAGTTTACTTCGCTCGTGTCCAGCTGTTCGCTATCACGAGCGATAATTATACAGTTTGTGATTTCTTTGTGTCAAAATCACTTATTTGTTGTTATTAATTATATCCTCCGTAAGTATTTGTGATAGTTCTTTCAGTTTTCCCTGTTCGTATAGTTTTGGTAAATCTTTTAAAGGGGTTCCCCAAGGCGCTTCATAGTTGATATAATCTTGAAACGTCAGTCCATCAATTACCCTTGTGTTAAAAGCGGATCTAAAGCGAATTCCGCCATCATTTGTATGATAGCCATACGCTAAATAATCAATCTTACGCGTTTGTTTGTTTATCCAATAATGAAATTCATCATCAAAATCTTTTCCTCCGCCGTCTTTACCAAAAGTTACCCCCACAACATCGTACTGCTTTTCTTTGATTGTAATTTCTTCAATGAATTTTTTATTTACTGAAGTGTCTTGCAGTTTATACGGGAGCGTAGCAAAATAAATAACCGAATTTAACGCTTCAGAATATTTAGCAACATCTTCTTTATTTAAAGATTGTAAATTGTTGTTGATGTACCTTTTAAACGTATCGTTTATCAATACATCTTTAATTAGAAAATCGTTCTTCTGCACTTCAGATGAGTATGTAAAAGAATTACCATCGTTCTTAAAACGATATTTCGTACCTCTAAAAACAAAGGAGCAATCGGCATTGTCATATAATTTTCCGCCATGCGCTTCAATGGCACGATTAACTATAGAATCTGCTTTTGAGAGTTGTTTTTCGGTTGCGATACTGTCGTTTTCTGTCGCTACTTTTTTGTCGCCATTTTTATTATTACAAGACAATAAAAGCGCTGCTAAAACGCACAGCGTTATTAGGTGTTTTTTCATTTTTTAAATATATCACATTTTATAAAAAACAGCGATACTAGTCCGTTTTTTATAAAAAATTTAACCTAGCTATTATTCCTATTTGATTTCGAAAGAAATAATTAAAGCTGGGTTTTGTCTTTACTGTAGTATTTTATTCTCCGCATAGCTAACGGTTATGGAGTTGGCAAATTTGGTTTTCATTTTTTCTTATCTTCTTCAACAATTAGTTTCAAAGAATTGATGTAATCCGTGTCAAATTCTATCACTCTTATTTTGTTTGGCTTAAAACTCATCTCTCCTTCAAATATTCCTTCGTCTCCCAAAAAGTCTATTACTACCTCTTCCTCATCCATTTCTATGAGTTTACCCAGGTAAACGGCTTTATCGGACTTTGTTGCAATTTGAAAAATCTCATATTTGCTTGCTAAAAAATAGATGATGGAAGATACATCTGTAAGCGGAATTATGTCGGCTGCACTTGTTTTTAATCCTTTGAGTTTAATTACTCTTTCAGTAAATTCATGATCTTTATCTTGGATAATTGCCTTTACATTTTTGTTTCTCAATATCGTATAACCATCAATTATAAAATCGACAGGATTGTTTTTAATTAAGATCCAATTTTCAGTCCAATCAATAAGAAAACCACTAAAAATTTCTTTTTTGTCGTCAAATTCTATTGTAATTAATTGTCGTAAGTATTTATCCATTCTATTTTTTTTTAGTTTCGAGAACGATTACTACCCGTCTGCTGAATCGTTACGATAAAAGGCATTGCTAATTTTAGCGTATTTATTTAAATGTAAATATACGTATTTAAAGAACTGACGGCTTGAATGTATTCGTTTCAATTGCTTACTGTAAAGATAGTACGGATTTAGTTCTTATTTAAATGTAATTCTGCGCTAACGGTTGAGGTAAATTAGCGTGATCGGGATTTAATCACACCAATACTGCCGCGCTTTATCAACTAGAATCCACTTTTTTTTAATCTTTGTTATTACCACAACGAGTGATTCAAAATCACCAAGATCCGAACGGTTTTGATAAGAAACACCAAAAACTAAATATTTTTATAATAATTAGCGTCTGACAAAATTATTAATTGAGGTGTCATATTATAGATTGGAATTCCTTTCTCTCGTTTTAATATTACATTTTTAAAATAAAAAAATATATTTTTTATTTTGAAATCCTTTAGCATCCAATAGTCATTCTTTAATAATCCATATTTACCTGCATTAACATAATCTCGATATTTGTATTTGATGCTCTCATAATCGTCCCAGTTAAAAAGTGATTTCTGAATTCCTAATTCGGGATAGCCGACAACTTTGTTTTTCGAATAAGAAATCTACATGTTTTTTACCTTTTGATTAATAACGAATAATTAGTACACACTACCAAATAGACACCCCTTTCTCGTACCAAATGCTATTCAGCAAGTAGATTATTAATAGTGATCTATAGAACACTTGCGTAGTAGTTTTTAGAATCGTCATTTAGAGTCAGTACGTTTTTAGCCCAGATGGAAACGGCATCCTTTTTATGGTCTTGTCTTTTTGACGTGACCATAAAAAGATATAGTGTACAACTGGAAGTAGCTCCAAATAAAAAAACCACGCCGAAACGTGGTTTTAAATTATAATCTTTTGACTGGACTAACATTGTAATTCAGCTATTTGGCCTTCAAGACGGTAACACTCTAGCAGGTTTTGTCTTAGTGCCCCTTTTTTACTTTTATTTAATATATACTAGCGATTCGGATTTTTCTATTAGTTCTCCTATTGGTTCAGCATAAAGCCCTTTGTTCTTTAGAATTGATTCCACTTTTTGGGCAGCCTCTTTCTTGACAGCAATTAATAGTCCGCCACTAGTTTGTGGATCACATAAGATATGTCTTTGCTTTTCATTTTCAATATTAAGTTTATGACCGTAACTATCCCAGTTTCTTAGTGTGCCTCCAGGGACGCATTTTTTATCGATATATTCATGTATCTCTTTGAAAACAGGCACTTTGCTATAATTAACAATAGCAGATACATTGCTTCCTTCACACACTTCAAGTAAATGTCCCATGAGTCCAAATCCAGTTACATCAGTTAAGGCGGTTACTTCTTCCATTTCTGAGAGCTCTAATCCAACATCATTTAAAATAATCATCGAATTTGCAGCAATGTCTTTATGTTCGTCTTCTAAAAGACCTTTCTTTTGTGCCGTAGCTAAAATCCCAACACCCAAAGGTTTCGTTAGATAAAGGACACTTCCTGGTTCTGCTTTATCATTTCGTTTTAAATTAGAAATTGCAACTGAACCTGTAACTGCTAGTCCAAAAATAGGTTCTGGATTATCAATACTATGGCCACCGGCAATTATTATTCCTGCATCAGCGCAGGCCTTTCTACCCCCTTCCATTACCTGAGCAGCCACTTCAGGGGCTAATTTATCTATGGGCCATCCTAGTATTGCAATCGCCATTAGTGGTTTTCCTCCCATGGCATACACATCGCTTAAAGCATTAGTAGCTGCAATTCTTCCAAAAGTGAATGGGTCGTCTACTATGGGCAAGAAAAAATCAGTAGTACTTATGATTCCCGTTCCATTTCCCATATCGTATACCGCAGCATCATCTCTAGTATCATTACCCACTAAAAGACGAGTGTCTTCCATTTTTGGGCTATCAGACTCTAATATCGTAGTCAATACTTTTGGTGATAATTTGCATCCGCAACCTGCACCGTGACTAAAACTTGTTAGTTTTATACCTTCGTTCATTTTCTTTAATTTAGTAAGTTTATTAAAAAACCAGCCGTTTCCTCAGGATTGACGGTAGGGGTTTTAAATTCTAGAATTCTAGAATCTTCGCGTTTTTGTAATCCCTTTAGGTAGTATTTATCATAATATAAAAGGGTAATCTCTACTACTTTGTAATAATTTCTCTTTTCAAGCTCTTCTTGAGCAAATTTGGCATTATCGTATCCAAGCCTTTTAGCGATTCGACTAATAGCATCTGCTAATTGATCATGACTAAGACTTGCATAAGTGGTAACAAGGTGTTTTGTTCTTTCCTCTAGAGGAACGTCTAAAAAATAGACTGGCATCTCTCTCATTTTAGTATAAAATGCATCAGGAATCGCAACTTGGCCAATCAACCTACTTTCATCCTCAACCCATATGGGTTGGTTAGGATTTAAATTCTGAACTATAGAAAACAGATTGTTTTCAAATTGCTCCGTTGTTGGCTGCGGCGGAAGATCTATCCCCCCAAAAGCCGAACCTCTATGATTAGCCAATCCTTCCAAATCAATCACTTGTTGTCCTTTCTTTTTTAAAGAATGCAGTATTTCAGTTTTACCAGTACCGGTATATCCACCGAGAATTTTAAGATTAAAGGGTTGCTCAAAAAAGCGTACTACATAATTGCGGAAAGCTTTGTACCCTTTTTCAATAACATAAACTTTTTCAAAACCATTTTCGATAAGATGATCGGCAAAAGCATTACTTCTCATTCCCCCTCGCCAACAATGTATTGCAACTTCCTTGTTGGGTGCAATTGCAACAGATTTAGTGATAAAATCAATTAGTTTGGGTTTTACATATTCAAAACCAATTTCGATAGCCCTTTCTTTGGACTCTTGTTTATAAGCAGTGCCTACTACCGCTCGCTCTTCATCGGTAAACAATTCAAGATTAGTAGCATTTGGAATATGTCCTTTAGTAAACTCTCCAGGCGACCTCACGTCAATAAGTGGGATATGCTCTAAATTTTTAAAATAAAAGTCTATAGAAATGATTTGTTTCATTACAAAATTTATATAATTTTTAAAGGTAAACTTATTCTGGCAAGGGAGCTTTCCTGTTTAAAGAAGAAGGTTTAATAGTTTTAGGCCATTGCGTTTTGGTTTCATACCGAGAGTCCGAACTCCTTTTTTGTTACAATAAAAGAATAGTACGATACGATGATATTAGCTATACACTTGGTAGTACTATGCTCTTTTATAGCGGGTAAGAAAGTAAAAAAAAGAGAGTACTCTTTAAGTTATTTTACTCCCATCTGTTCAAACTTTCTATCTGATGTAAAGCTAGCACATATCCTCAAGTACCGACATCTTTTTCGTGTTAAATATTACTAGGTGTTTGGATTCTTTTTTTTGAATATAAAGCTGAAGTATGGTTAAGTATCGTCATAATTTGATAAATCTTCAACAGTAGTAAAAGTAGTATCCCTGAGAGCAGTGTAATTATTTTTCATTCCCTCTTTTATGTTTAAATGAGATAGTACGGAAAAATAAAATATTGCTTCAAATAAAAAAACCACGCCGAGGCGTGGTTTTAAATTGTTGCTTTTCCCCTAGATTAACAGTGCTCGTTGTAAGCATCTTGTAAATTCTCAGCAATCAACTCAGCTGGACGACCTTCAATGTGGTGACGTTCTAGCATGTGTACTAATTCTCCGTTTTTGAACAAAGCCATAGCTGGTGATGATGGAGGAAAAGGGAACATGTGTTGTCTTGCAGCATCAACAGCATCTTTATCAACTCCTGCAAAAACAGTAATTAAATGATCTGGTTTTTTTGCTCCTTCTAAACTCATTTTAGCTCCCGGACGCGCATTTCTAGCAGCACAACCACATACAGAGTTAACTACAACTAGAGTAGTTCCTTCTGCTTTCATTGCGTTTTCAACTGCTTCTGCACTATGTAAATCTTGAAAACCTGCAGCTGTTAACTCAGCTTGCATTGGGTTTACCATTTCTTGTGGATACATATCTTTTATATTTTTAATTTGTATTATTTGAAAAGCAAAGTTACGAAGTTTAGGAATAAGTCCTTGGTTAGAATTATAAAGTTTTGTTATAGTTTAATAGCTGTTTTTTTGGTTATTTTGTAAACTATATCCGAATCAAAAAGATACAGTTAAAACACTAAAAATAGCGCATGCTTCTCGCTATAGCCTTGATGAAAAGAAGTTGAGGGCATTTTGATATAACTTGGAAATCTTCAAAATAAGAGGTCTCTTCATCTAAGAATTTAAAAACTAATGCAGGATCCCCTTTCTTAAATATGGATGAAAAAATGCTTGCGCCTAATTCATTGTGTCTGTCTAAAATGTCTAATAACAACAAGTCATAAAACCAGAACTTAGTTTTCGTATTAAATTTCCTCAATTCCTTTCCTTGCTGAAGAAAGGCAACTAATTGAGTTGATTTCTTGTCGGAATTTTTAAATGTATAGCCCGTACTTGCCTTTGTCCATCCGCCGGCAGTTCCTATATTTAGGACTCGTTTAGTCGTTTTTTTCCAAAAAGGGTAGCAGGTCATAGGAATACTACCTTGTTCTTTTTCGATTATTTCGAAATCACTAATCCCAAGTTTTTGAATGTATTTCTCAATTTCGAGTTCGTACTCTGCTGTTGGTAAAAGATGGTGTGAAAACAAAGTATATTCTAATAAGGCTTCATTGGTTGAAGTAGGTAGCACATACATAAAGCGGGTATTGCCTTTTTGCTCAACTGAAAAATCCATGAAAGTCGCTTGATTAGTATTGAATACTTGTTCTTTGGTTTTTATAAACCAACCTATAAAATGCTGTTGCAATAAGGGGTATTTGGTTTGACTTTCAACTTCGGCTTTGTTGTAAATACTATTAAAAACGGAGTCACAGGTATACGTTTCTTTCTCAGTGGCTACGAAAACGTGGCTTTCCAATTCATTTATATCAGTGACTTTTTGATTGACGTAGCTGATGTTTTTTTCATTCAAAATAAACTCAAAAACCTGATTGTAGAAATCCAGTCCTTGAATCATGTTATATTGATATGGATGCAAATCTAAGTCGCGAGTAAAATCAGCATTTGCAAAAAGCGCCGATTCCCATTTTTTTGAAATCGATGGTTCCCAATCCCCTTTTTGTGTTTGCCAGAAACACCAGGTGCGATCATTTGTTTTTTTTGAATTTTCATCCAATAACAAAATACTTTTCTCCTTAAATGCTTCAGACTGTGCCATTTTATAGACCGTCATTAAAGCGGCTAAACCGCTACCCGTAAAAATGTAATCGTAGTGTTTCATTTTAGTTTGAAGAATTCTTCTCAAAAATAGGGAATTCTTTTATTTTTTCAAGGATAGAAATAAGGTCTTTCGCTTTTAAATAGGATTGCTTTTGGAATAGAAGCGAATAATTGCGATCCATAATAGTGATTGTCGGATAAGTCACCTGATCTTCTACCGTCGATAAAATAATGGCTAATTCGTGGATTCCGGTGTTTGGACCTGTTGGTTTGAATTTAAAAGTGTGATTGTTGAACGTGATGTCGTTTTTACTTTCGGCATCTAATAAGATGAAATAGAAATGTTCATTCATTATACTAATAAGGTCTGGGTTTTTAAACGTTGTGTTTTCCATCATCTTGCAGTATTTACACCAGGAAGTGTGCACAAAAACAACAATAGATTTTGGGTTTTGTACAGATAGTTGTTCCACTTCTTCGAAGGAATAGGTTTTTAACTGGGCAAAACTGGAGGGAATCGCCCAAAGGAAAATTAATAACAAGAATATTTTATTTTTCATTACTGTTTTATCATTAGTTTTTGAAGTATAATTTTCGTTAGTTCGAATGATTCGCCGCGATGAATTGTATCGGGAATAATATAATTAGTTCAAGACGGTTCTCGATACACTTTTGTTTCGTTACACTACACAAAAATACGCGAACTGACGTTTTCTCAATTGTAGATTTGTAATTATAGCGTTCGTGAAATTCGCTGTTTTTCTATTAAAAAATGAAATGCCTTTCTCTATAATTAACGAACCTATGTTTCTATGTGTTTAAAGTTTTACCCAAAACAATCCCACCTTTAAAGATTAGTTCAAAGTGTAACGTAACCCAAAAAAACTTCGGACTCCTTGGTTAGGCCCGTAAACATATCCAGGATCAAAGGTTAAAGCATAAGGATTGTCGGGTGTCATTTGTGCATTTCCATTGCTATCATATTTTACATTTTTGTCAAAAGGGTCGTTGGCTCTTGCTATAATAAAAGGATTTCCCTTGTTTGGTGTCCAGTTCAATAAGTTTTTTACTCCCGCATACAATTCTAAATTTTTAAACTTATTGAAAGTGAATTGGATGTTTTGAACGCTCCAAGTTGGGGAATATTCCTTTCTGGGGTCTAATTTTCCAAGTAGTGGTAATCGCATCGGGCCATAAAGGTTTCCGGTATAGTCAAGATCTAGGAACAGCTTGCTGATACGATAGGAAATTGCCCAGGTTGCCGATATTTTTTCGGTAAGAATTTGTCGCGTGGTGGTATTGTTTTCTGTTTTGGTCACATCCATAAAGGTGACACCCAAAATCATTTTTAGACCATTGTTGAAAACCAAATCAACATTGGTACTAACACCTTTTGTTACGGCATAGCCGTCTAGATTTTTATAAATAACTTGGTTTGGATTAGTATCGTAATCCGGAATAATAGAATTGGAAAAACGGGTATACCAAGCCGTGGTTTCCAGCCCGATGAAGGTTCCGTTTTTAGTATACATCTTCTTCAAATAGTTCAAATTGGCATTGTACGAACGTTCTGGTTTTAATTCTTCCATTACAATTACATCGCGAGAACCTGTTAGCGCCGCATGTTCCTCAGTGAAAAGGTTTACAATTCTAAAGCCAGTTCCCGTGTTAAAACGTACTATATTATTGTCGTTAATTTTCCATTTATAGGCTAGTCTTGGAGTAAAGATAGTGCCATGATTATTGTTGTAATCTAATCGTGCGCCTAAAAGAACTTTATGTTTTTTTGCTAAGGTGATTTCGTCTTGCACAAAGAGACTCGGAATCCAATTGATATCTTCTTTCACTGTTGCGGTTGTGTTGTCATCGTAATATTGGTAACGGAGGGCAGTTCCAAAAAGCAAGTCATGATTATTAATTTCTTTATCCCAGGTCAATTGTCCAAAGCCGATGCGTTGCTTGGCGAGGTAAGGCATATCACCGTAAACGGAGTTTTGGTCATGGTCCGTATAAGAAAACGAAAACAACATTTTTTCTTTAATGGGAAGTTCATAAGCGCCCAGTAACTCCCAACGTTTTGTGTAAATGCTTTCACCATATACCTCAGTTCCACCGCGGTATTTTTTTGCCCATTGTAATTCACCTCCCCATCTGTCTTCATAAAAATAACGCCATGCGAGAGAGAGTAATTTGTTGTCCTTTCTGTTGAAACTCCATTTTTGGAAAATCGAAATACGGTCCTGCAGTGTTAAGTCAGTGAAGTTGTCTTTGTTGTTGTCAATTGGGTTACTGTAATTGAAATAATTAATCCCGGTTAGTACGGAGGCGGCGTTGCCAACATTTGCTGTAAAGCCGATATCTACATTCACTTCGCCCCAGCCAGTGGCAAAGGCATCAGCAGAAAAAACGGGCGCATTTTTCGGGTTTTTCGTGATGATGTTAATTAAGCCTCCCACGGCTTCGCTTCCGTATAATGAGGACGCCGGTCCTTTTACGATTTCGATACGTTCTAACAAGGAGTTGGGAATTCCAGACAAGCCATAGACAGTCGATAGTCCGCTGACAATAGGCATTCCGTCAATTAATACTAAAGTATAAGGCCCTTCTAGCCCGTTGATGTGGATGTCTCCTGTGTTGCAAACATTACAATTCAATTGTGGCCGAACCCCATTTACATTCTGTAACGCTTCAAAGATATTTGCCGTTGGATTTTTCTTGAAAAATACGGGTTTATAAACCTCTACTGGGACGGAGCTTTCTAAACGACTGACTGGTTTTAGCGTTCCAGTGATTACTATTTCGTCGAGTGTATTGTTTTCCCTTAAATTAAAATTCAAGATAACTTCAGTACTATCTGTAATTACGATGTTTAGACTTTGGGATTTAAAACCAGTATAGGAAGCGATAATTTCATAGTTTCCCCATGGAACAGTATTGAAATGATAAGTACCGTCGGCATTACTGGTAGCTGAATATTTAGTGTTTTTCAATACAATATTGGCTAGTTGTAAAGGCATGCCGTCAGCAGTGACAGTTCCTTCTATCTTGGTTTGAGCAAATGAGATGGTATTAATTAGAATACAAAAAAGTAAAATTAGATTTTTCACAAATATGTTTTAGCAATAGATTAAATAAATATTTAGGCAAAGCTAAAAATTATATTTGATATAACAAAAAAACATAATTACATTTGCCTCAAATTGTTAGAACATGGGAAAGTCCTTAGAGGAAGTAAACGAATCGGTTTCGACTCTAAATAAGAAGTCAGCTTTTAGGAAAATATTAGCTTTTTTCGGTCCTGCATACTTGATTAGCGTAGGATATATGGACCCGGGAAACTGGGCGACTGATCTTGCAGGAGGTAGCCAATTTGGGTATTCGTTACTTTGGGTTTTATTGATGAGTAACATCATGGCTTTGTTGCTTCAAAGTTTAAGTGCGCGATTAGGAATTGTTACCCAGCGTGATTTAGCTCAGGCTTCGCGGGAAACATATTCGCGATTTATCAATTACATTCTTTACTTTTTGGCTGAAGTTGCCATTGCCGCCTGTGATCTTGCTGAAGTGTTAGGAATGGCAATTGGTATAAATCTATTGTTTGGTATCCCGCTTATTGAAGGAGTAATTATTACGGTATTGGACACGTTCCTGTTGCTGTTCTTGATCAATAAAGGTATCCGAAAAATGGAAGCTTTTATCATAGTACTGGTTATGGTAATAGGGGTTTCTTTTATTTTTGAAATGATTTTTGCACAGCCTGATATGGGGGATGTGATTTATGGTTTAATTCCTTCTATGCCTAACGAAACAGCATTATACATTGCAATTGGTATTATAGGGGCTACCGTGATGCCACATAATTTATATCTGCATTCTTCATTGGTGCAAACCAGAAAATTTGACAGAACTACGGCAGGTATAAAGCAGGCTTTAAAATATAATTTTATTGATTCGACGATTGCATTGAATTTGGCTTTTTTTGTAAATGCGTCGATATTAATTTTGGCTGCTGCCACCTTCTATAAAGTGGGAATGTATGAAGTTGCCGAAATTCAAGATGCGCATAAGTTTTTAGCTCCATTATTAGGGACTAAATGGGCATCTATTTTATTCGCCGTAGCCTTGATCGCTGCAGGACAAAGTTCGACGATAACAGGAACGTTAGCCGGTCAAATTATCATGGAAGGTTATCTTAATTTAAGGATTCAGCCTTGGGTGCGCAGAATAATCACTCGACTGATTGCCATTATTCCGGCAGTTGTCGTAATTAGTATCTTTGGGGAAGGGGTGACAGGGAAATTATTGATTTTGAGTCAGGTGATTTTGAGTTTGCAACTGGGTTTTGCCATTATTCCGCTGATTCATTTTGTAAGTGATAAATCTAAAATGCGGGGGTTTCATATTAGTAGAACAACACAAGTAGCATCCTGGATTGTGGCTTCTATTATTGTGGCACTGAATGGGAAATTAGTTTATGATGAAATAAGCGGTTGGTTAGAAGCTTCAGAAAACCCTATTCTTTTATGGCTTACGGTTGTTCCATTGGCATTAAGTTTCTTGATATTATTACTGTACATTGTGTTTAAGCCGTTTGTAACGAAGTCAAAAATCACAGTTCAAAACCATTCGCCACATAATTTAAAGCTGAAATTTTCTAAATCAGAAAGCTATGCTAAAAAAGATATTGCCGTTTCTGTTGATTTCTCATCTGCTGATGAAATCGCATTGAATAGCGCCTTTGAATTAGGGGGTACAGCAGCTAACTATACGTTGATTCATGTAGTAGAAACGGTTGGTGCAATGATTTATGGGGAGAATATTGATGATCATGAAACATCAGTCGATGAAAAATTATTGGAAAAGTACAAAGTGATTCTGTCAGAAAAAGGCTTTAAAGTAACCATTCAACTGGGCTTTGGTAAGCCAAATAAAGTAATACCGGAGATTATCAATGAAGGAAATTTTGATGTTTTGGTCATGGGAACCCACGGTCATACTGGATTCAAAGATTTAGTTTTTGGAACTACCGTTGACAAATTGCGACACAAGATTTCTATTCCATTGTTGATCGTAAAAAATTAAAATAATAAGGAGCCTAATCCCGCTATCCGCTTTATCTTTATTTTTTTAAAGAAAAAAATAAAGGATGCCGCTATTATCGGGGCTAAAACATATATATAAATGACATTCTCAGAAGAAAATTATCTTAAAGGCATCTATCATCTCACAGTGGTTTCCAACGCCGAAGTGAGTACCAATGCCATTGCCGAAATGATGGACACAAAAGCGTCCTCCGTCACCGACATGCTCAAGAAATTAGCCGAAAAAGATTTGGTAAATTATGTAAAATATCGTGGAGTTTCCCTGACAGAGCGGGGCAAGTTAGCGGCTAAAATGATTGTTAGAAAGCACCGGCTTTGGGAAGTTTTCTTGGTAGAAAAATTAGATTTTTCTTGGGACGAGGTACATGAAATCGCAGAACAATTAGAACATATAAAATCAGAAAAACTGATTAATAAACTGGATGATTTTTTAGGAAATCCTACTGAAGATCCTCACGGCGATCCCATTCCGAATGCTGAAGGACAAATTTTAAAAATTGATAAGCAATTACTTTCGGAACTGGCCGAGAATCAAAAAGGGATTTGTGTGGGAGTGAAAGATACTTCATCAGAGTTCTTGAAATATTTAGACAAACAAGGAATCGCTTTGGGCTCTATAATAGAGGTAGTAAGTAAAGAAAGTTTTGATTTGTCCGTAAAAATAAAAGTGGATGACGAGAGTTTATCGATTTCAAATAAAATAGCAAGTAATTTATATATCAAATAATTATGTTTCAATTTATAGTTGATTATTTCACAAGCATTGACCCAATATTAGCCGCTTTATATGCTAGTTTATTCACCTGGTTTCTAACGGCTTTAGGGGCGTCTTTCGTTTTTATGTTTAAAACCATGAACCGTGTGGTGCTTGATGGAATGCTCGGGTTTACCGGAGGTGTAATGGTTGCAGCCAGTTTTTGGAGTTTATTGGCTCCAGCCATAGAAATGACCGGCGGGGAAGGTTTTGCTAAAGTGATGCCGGCATCCATTGGTTTTTTCCTTGGTGCCTTGTTTATTTTTGGGATTGATAAAGTATTGCCCCATCTTCATATCAATTTTAAAGTCAGCGAAGGAATTAAATCACCATGGCAACGAACTACCTTGTTGGTTTCGGCAATTACACTGCACAATATTCCGGAAGGATTGGCTGTTGGAGTTCTTTTTGGTGGAGTGGCAGCTGGTATTCCGGAAGCTTCTATTGCAGGAGCAATTACATTAGCTATTGGGATTGGAATTCAGAATTTTCCAGAAGGAATTGCCGTAGCAATGCCGTTGCGACGTATGGGGATGAGTAGATCGAAAAGTTTTATGTACGGACAAGGATCAGCTTTAGTTGAGCCTGTTGCAGCTGTTTTAGGGGCTTTTGCAGTCACTTTTTTCACCCCAATTTTACCGTATGCTTTGGCTTTTGCCGCAGGCGCAATGATTTTTGTGGTAGTAGAAGAAGTAATCCCAGAAACGCAACAGGATAAAAACACCGATATTGCTACGATGGGATTTATTGGCGGATTTATTGTCATGATGGTTTTGGATGTGGCTCTCGGGTAGGAAGCTCTAGTCTTTATTAATTTCTATTGAAAGAAAGCTTAGATTTACCTTTTAAATATAGCATATGAAAAAGTCAGTACTATTCCTTTTTATCTTTATCAGCAGTTTTGCTTTCGCGCAAAGTTCAAAATCTCAAAGGGTCAAATACGTAAAAGTCATTCAAAAAGTGTGTTCCAATCAAAAAGGAGTTCAGCTGGTTTTAAAAGAGGTGCTTTCAGACTCCCGGTGTCCTGAAGGAGTTAGATGTATTTGGGTGGGGGAAATTAAAGTGGTTGTATCTGTTTATGAGGGCAAAAAACTGATTAAAGAGGAAGAATTAGTCGTTTCCGAAAAAAACGATCAAATAAACAAAGAATGGTTTATGAATTACCTACCTCGGAGTCAAAAAAACATAAAGAGTATCAATGTTGTACCTTACCCAAAAGAGGGTGTTAAAATTGACCCTAAAGCGTACTATATAAAAATAGGGTATAGCAAATAGTTTAGTGACATCCGCAATCTCCACTGCCACAATCTTTAGCAGATTTTTTCTTTTTGAAAAAGAATTTTTTACTTAGGAAGACTAAAGCTATTCCAAGTGCAACAAAAGCTATTATTTCTTGAATATCCATAGTACAAAAATAAGAAAAAGCAACCGAAAAAGGTTGCTTTTTAAGTTAAACTATTTAGCGGTCTTTAGAATTCTGCCATAATTCCGAAGTTTATTCCAAAAGGATGTCCAGGTCTTAAGCCTGCTGGAACTCTAGAAACGGCATATTCTTTGTCTAATACATTGATGACATTACCCATTAGGCTGATGTATTCCGAGACGTGATATCTAGCTGATAAATCAATAATAAAATTAGAAGGTACTTTGTTTTGCGCAGGAATGGTTCCAGTCCCGGCAAGCGTCCTGAAGGCATCTACGTATTTACCGCTAACAGAAAAGTTGAATTTTGTAGTTTCTAAAGCGGCGGTGATTGCCAATTGATTTTTGGCGATGTATGGAATTTCATCACCACTTTCTACTGTACCCCAAATAGAACTCTTGAAGTTGTTTTTCAATTTAGTATCAGTGAAAGTATATGATAAAGTAACGGGTAACTTGAATCTTTTTTCCCTGTTGTCGATTACATCATAAGTCGCCAATAGCTCAATTCCTTTTACGGTAGCTGCACCCGCATTAAATAAATCGCCTGTTCCAGCGCCACCGCCAGACATAGAATCAGAACCTTGTAGATTAGAGAAATTGTTATAATATCCTATAACCTCTCCGTGTAACGCTCCTTTATCGAAACGAAAACCTAATTCTGTGTTCAAACTGTTTTCAGCATCTTCTCCTGCCTTGATTCCTGGAGGCGAAAACCCTTTGTGAACACTGGTAAATATATTGTAACCATCACTGATTTTGTAAAGAATTCCTAAACCTGGGATCCATACGTTGGTCTTATTATTAGCTCTCGCTAAAGTTGTTCCTGCTCTAGTAACATCATTAGTTCCATAGTTCAGTGAATTTAGCTTGATGTCTTCATAACGAATGCCGGGTGTGAAAGTGAATTTATCAAAAGTTAAATTATAGAGAATATGTGCTGCAATAGCTTCTGCCTTTATAATTGAATTGGCGTCTGTGCCTGGAGTTCCATTGCTGGTTCTGTTCATTACTCCATTTTGTATAGCATATCCATCGATCCATTGGAAACGATCCTCATAATCCTCATGGTAGCGAATTCCAAAATCAATATCGTGTTTTACCTTACCAGTTTCGAAGCTGTAGTTTCCGACCGATTGAATTCCTTTAGCCTCATATTTGCGATTATTTGCTTTTACTAATAATGCATTGTCTATTGTGTTATTAGCACCGGATATAGCGCGGTATTCTGCATTATAAGCGGTAGGGTCTGTTAGGATGTTATTTATACTAACTTTAGAGGAACCTAATTTTAAAGCGTCTAATTTATACCAGTTTCTAGAAAATTGGTTTTTATAGGCTTTAGTGACTATGTTAAAGTTTTTGGTAGGTTTTATTAAGTGCGTTAGCATGATTTGACGGTGTTCTGCATCTATGTAATCTTCGCTAGAACCTACATATCTTCTGTAGGGACTTTTTCTATAATCGTCGTCGGTTAATCCAAGGTAGGTTTCATTCGCGAAGTCTTCGCTATATTGAATTTTAGCGGTTAACGATTGATATACTTTTGCATCAGCATCTGAGTTAATTCTAAATTTTGCCACATAGTCGTTTCCTATGAAGCCTGTTTTTTTTGAACTATTGTCAATTGTTTTGAATCCATCTGAATTTCGATTGTTGTATTCTAAAACGTAACCATAGTTTTTATGTTGATCACCAATATTGACATAGGTTTTCTTTGTATTAAAACTTCCTATGCTAGCAGTGACACGGCCTGAAAAACGTCTTGGAATTTGAGTAGAAACCATGTTGATAGCACCTCCGGTAGTGTAGGGGCCGTATTGAATCTGGCTTCCACCTTTTAATATTTCGAAAGATTGCATTCTGCTTACTGTTGGGAAATAATACGCTGCAGGAGCAGAGTATGGTGCTGGTGCAATAAGAACCCCATCTTCCATTAATGTTATTTTCTCGCTTCGGTTAGGGCTGGTTCCTCGCATTCCAATGTTTGGTCGTAAGCCAAAACCATCTTCTTCTTGAATAGTTAGTCCTGGTACAGTTCTTAGAATTCGAGAAACATCATCATAGTTGAAGGTTTTTAATTCTTTTGGAGATATAAAATAAGTAGAACCTGCTTTGTTTTTGGCGTTGAATTTACTTCCTATAATTGCGTCTGTGGTAATGATTACTGCATTCAAACTTTCAATACTATCTTTTTGATTTTTTGAAAATTCTTTTTCTTGTGCAAACAAAACGGATGTAACTAATAAAGAAGCTACAATTATATTATTCCTCATTTTTTTATTTAAATTAATTCTGCGTGCAAAGGTATATTCCAAAACTTATTTAGACAAATTAAAAATAATAAAAGTGTAAATTTTAACGTTTGTTGATAAGTATAAAAAAGTGCTGCGGATAAATTACTTTAGAATTTGATACGCAATGAGCGCTACGATGTATGCAAAGGCACTCATCAATATAAGCTGCCCTAATGGCCACTTCCAAGAGTTGGTTTCTTTTCTCGTTATCGCAATCGTACTTGCGCACTGCAAGGCAAAAGCATAGAATAACAACAAAGAAATCCCTGAAGCAAAATTAAATATTTTCTCACCAGTTACGGGATTGACTTCTGCCGCCATTTTATTTTTTATAGTGTCTTCATTTCCAGTACTTCCTACACTGTAAATAGTGGCTAATGTACCTACGAAGACTTCTCGCGCCGCAAAAGAGCTAATGATTGCGATTCCAATTTTCCAGTCGTACCCTAGAGGAGAAATAGCAGGTTCAATACTTTTTCCCATGATTCCAATGTAAGAGTTCTCTAGTTTGTAAGCAGCTACTTTATTCTCTAGTTCCTCTTGTGGTAAGCCAGCGTTTTCCGTTTTTGAAAATTGTATAGCTTCTGCGTTATTGAATTTTTCCCCAGGACCATAAGAGGCCATGAACCATAGTACAATTGATATTGCTAGAATTATTTTTCCCGCGCCAAAAACAAATGCTTTTGTTTTTTCAATAACATTAAGTGCTACGTTTTTTAACATGGGCAGTTTATAGCTTGGCATTTCTACTACAAAGAAAGTTTTACACTTTATTTTCAGGATTATATTTAGAATGTAAGCTGAGAATATTGCCATTGCGAAACCGATTAGATACAGTAACATTAATGTCAATCCTTGAAGATTAAATATGCCCAAGACATACGTATCCGGAATTACTAACGCGATAATAATTGCATAAACGGGCAATCTGGCAGAACACGTTGTGAACGGAGTAACTAGAATGGTTATTAAACGCTCCTTCCAGTTTTCAATATTTCGTGTTGCCATAATTGCCGGTATAGCACAGGCTGTTCCGGAAATTAAAGGGACTACACTTTTTCCTGATAAGCCGAAATTCCGCATGATTTTATCCATTAAGAAGACCACTCTACTCATATAACCACTTTCTTCTAAAAGGGAAATAAAAAGAAACAAGAAGGCAATTTGTGGAATGAAAATCAGAATTCCTCCAATGCCGGGAATAATTCCTTGGGATACTAAATTAGTTAATACACCCGCCGGCAGTTCGTTATTTGCTAAAGTGCTTAACGAAGCAAAAGTACTGTCTATAAAATCCATTGGGACTTTGGACCATTCGAAAATAGATTGAAAGATCACAAATAAGATGACAAAGAAAATAACATATCCCCACAGTTTGTGGGTCAACACTCGATCGAGTTTACTGCGAAAATCTTTGGCAATTGAGGCGTCTACTTTTAAGCCCTCTTTCAAGACGTCATTAATAAATTGGTAGCGTTTAATGGTTTCTTTTTGTTGCAATCGTTTTAAATCTGAATGCGATTTAGTAAAGGAACCTTGAATCTCTTTACGTTCTAAATTTAAGAAATTCACGTCTTGGGTGATTACCAGCCACAATTTATACAATAATTGATTAGGGAATGCTTTACGAAGGCTGTTGAAGTATTCTGGGTCTATGCTTGAGGCATTCAGACAGGGTTCCGTTGGAATGGATTTGTAGTTGACAATCAAATCTTTTAATTCATCAATACCATAGCCTTTTCGAGAACTGATCAGGGCAATTTTTGTTTTTAGGTGCTCTTCTAAATAGGGTATATTTAAGGTAATCCCTTTATATTCCATTCTGTCAGCCATATTAATGACTAAAATGGTTGGGATTTCTAAATCTTTTATTTGGGTAAACAACAGTAAATTACGTTTCAAATTTTCTACGTCAGTAACTACGATTGCTACATCAGGATATAATTTGTCCTTTTTGTTCAGCATTAATTCAATGACAACATTTTCATCGATGGAACTGGCGTTCAGACTGTATGTACCTGGTAAATCCAGTATATTTCCTTTAACATTATTGGGTAATTTGCAGAAACCAATTTTTTTCTCAACAGTGATTCCTGGATAATTACCAACTTGCTGATTGAGGCCGGTAAGCTGATTAAAAACCGAAGTTTTTCCTGTATTTGGGTTGCCTATTAAAGCAATATTAATATTCTGATTAATCATTAAAGCTTGATTTTGATTAGTTCAACTTCAATCTCTTGAGCTGTTTCAACTCGAATAGCTAAATGGGAACCGTTAATGTTTAAATATAAAGGGTCTCCAAAAGGTGCGATTTGAAGCAATTCAACCGTATTTCCAGGCAAGCAGCCCATCTCGAGTAGCTTTAATGGAATGATGTCAATATCAAAATCTTTGATAATGGCTTTATCCCCTTTTTTAAGTGAATTTATCGTTGTTCGCAAGTCTTATTTAGATTGAATTAATATTGCAAAAATACATATTTTAATACTAAAACGAATGTTAATTGTCACTTTTATACTGACACTCAAATAAATTAGGATCAAGCAAAAGTATTAAAGAGCTTGGTATTAAATAGTAAAAAGTTATTTACTTTCGTTTGGCAGTGCTACTCGTTGCTTAAAAAATTAATATCGATTATTAATTTTTCGATATCCTCTTTTTTGGTACCGTCATAAAAACCACGCACCCTTTTTTTAGCATCGACTAATACAAAATTTTCGGTATGAACCATATCGTATAGCTCGCTCGGTTTTCCCAGTTTTACAGCCAAGTAGGACTTTCGGGCCATGGTGTATATTTCTTTTTTATCACCGGTAACCAAGTTCCATTTTTTATCATTGACGCCATATTTCATTGCATATGCTTTTAAAACGGGTACACTGTCTGTTTCTGGAAACACAGTATGCGAAAGTAACATCACTTTTGGGTTATCAATAATCGCTTTTTGGACTTCAAATAAATTTGCAGTCATTTTTGGACAAATGGAGCCACAGGTAGTAAAGAAAAAATCGGCTACATAGATCTTGCCTTCATAATCTTTTTGAGTGATGGTCTTTCCGTTTTGATTGACAAATGAAAAGTCGGCTATGGTGTGGTATTTACTGATGTATTGTATGGTGCTGTCTACTAGCTCTGGATTTACGTCAGAAGGATTGTACGTAGGAAGGCTTTTAGTGGGCTTGAGGGCTATATAAAACAAGCATAGCGTGATAATGGAGAAGACTAGGAAAACACCAATAAATATTCGGTATTTCATATAAATGGATTTCATATAAATAATTTTTGTAAAAATACAAAAAACGGGGCTTTTTACCGTTAATTTATACCATTGTAATTTTAACAAGTGTTTTGACACTGCTATATTTTTTATCGATAGTTTTGTGAAACTAACCAACTATTCAATTAAAATGAAAATAAAACTCAATAAGGGGCTTCTTTTAGTGGTTCCCGCAATGATTGCTTTTGCGGAGGCTCAAGCTCAAACCGTTACCTCAAGTAAAGAACCGGGAATAAATGTTTCGTTTTTTGATAATACAGTAAAACCCGCAGATGATTTTTTCCGATTCGTAAATGGAACTTGGCTTGATAAAACCGAAATTCCAAGTGACAGAACTTCTTGGGGAAGTTTTAATGAATTGCTTAAAAAAACCGATAAAGATGCCTTAACTATTTTGAAAGAAGCATCAAAAAATCCAATTTATAAATCAACAACGGATCAGGGAAAAGCAATTAACTTATTCAATTCAATTTTGGACACGGTTGCAAGAGATAAACAGGGTATTGGCCCGTTAAAGCTTTATTTGGCAAAAATTGATAAGGTCAAAAACACTAAAGACTTGCAAAAGTTATTAATTGAAATGGAACCTACTGGTGGGATAGGTTTTTTTGGGGTAGGAGTGGGTGCTGATGATAAAAACAGCGCTAAAAACTCATTAAGTGTAGGTGTTGGAAGGTTAGGTTTGCCCGATCAGGATTATTATTCTTCACAAGAAAAAGATACGAAGGAAAAAAGAGATAAATACGAGCAACATATTGCTAGGATGCTTCAGTTTATAGGAGAGACTCCAGTGCAAGCCAAAGCAAGTGCTAGTCAAATTTTAGCTTTGGAAATCGAGATGTCTAAACCACGGTTGGACCGCGTAGAGCGAAGAGACGGCAGATTGCAATACAACCCGATGACCATTGCAGAATTACAGAAAATGACGCCGGCAATTAATTGGAGCGACTATTTTGCGGGTATTGGTTTTACAAAGTTAGATACAGTAATCGTTGCGCAACCAAAATACATGAAAGCGTTGCAAACAATACTTTCTGAAAACAATGTTTCTGCATGGAAAGAATATATGAAGTGGACTTTATTAAACGGTTCAACAGGTTTATTGTCGACTACGGTCGATGCAGCTAATTTTGATTTTTACGGAAAGACACTAACCGGAGCAATTAAACAAAGACCAATTGAAGAAAGAGCTTTGCAAACGGTTAACGGAACAATTGGTGAAGCTTTAGGTAAATTGTATGTTGAAAAGATGTTTCCTGCTGAAGCAAAAGAAAAAGCGGAGAAAATGATCCGTAATATTATTTTGGCATATCAAAATCGGATTAATAATTTAACTTGGATGTCAGCAGAGACAAAAGTGAAAGCGATTGAAAAATTGAATAAGATTAACATCAAAATCGGATACCCAGATAAGTGGAAAGATTATTCGAGATTGAATATAGAAAGTATAGCCGAGGGTGGAAGCTATTTCGAAAACATAAAAAATCTTTCCCGTTGGAGTTTCCAGAAAGATATCGACAAGTTAGACAAACCAGTTGATAAAACAGAGTGGTACATGTCGCCACAAACAGTAAATGCTTACTATAATCCGTCGTATAACGAGATTGTATTTCCGGCAGCTATTTTACAGGCACCATTCTATAATTACCAAGCAGATGAAGCTGTAAATTACGGTGGAATTGGAGCTGTTATCGGTCACGAAATCTCTCATGGATTTGATGACTCAGGCGCTCGTTACAATGCAGATGGAAATTTAATTGACTGGTGGACAGCTGAAGATTTAACACGATTTACGGCGCTGGGAACTGCTCTTTCAGACCAATACAGCGCATTAGAACCGCTTCCAGGAGTTCATGTAGATGGTAAATTTACTCTTGGAGAAAACATTGGTGACTTGGGAGGAATAAATGCCGCTTATGATGGTCTACAATTGTATTTAAAAGACAATAAAAATCCAGGACTCATAGACGGGTTCACCCCAGAGCAACGTTTCTTTATTTCTTGGACCACGGTTTGGAGAACCAAATCACGTGATGAAGCGATTAAAAACCAAGTAAAAACGGATCCACATTCTCCAGGAATGTACCGTGCGTATGTGCCGGCTCAAAATGTTGATGCTTTTTATAAGGCATTTGACATTAAAAAAGGCGACGGTATGTATATTGAACCTGATAAAAGAGTTAAGATCTGGTAGTTGTCAAACTACCATGACTAAAAAATCCCAAGTGAAAGCTTGGGATTTCCTAATTTAAAAAAAAAGGAAACCACCAATAAATATTTCAAGCATTTCAATTGAAGAGACTTTTGAAATAAAGGATATGAAATTATTGGCTTTTTTGATTAAACCTTTTATAAATTGCGAAGTCTAAAAAAGATAAATTAAGATAACTAATCAACTATAAAAATGAAAAAAAACAGCAACAGGCAGCTTCTTTTTGTGATTCCTGCACTTTTTGGACTTACAGTTACGCAGGCACAAACAGTTCCACCCGTAAAAGAACCGGGTATTAATGTCAATTATATGGACAAGTCAGTGAAGCCTGCCAACGACTTTTTCCGATATGTAAACGGGACATGGTTAGACAATACTGAAATTCCTTCTGACAGAACACGTTGGGGAAGCTTTGATGAATTAAGAAAAAAGACAGACGCAGATGCTCTGGCAATTTTAAAAGAGGCAGCAACAAATCCAAAATACAAATCAGATACTGACCAAGGGAAGGCAATCAATTTGTACAAAACGATACTTGATACTGTAGGCCGCAATAAATTAGGGATTACACCATTAAAACCCTACTTAAAAAAAATTGATGCGGTTAAAAACACCAAGGATTTAGAAGCCTTATTAATCGAAATGGAGCCCTTAGGAGGGATTGGTTTCTTTGGCGCAAACATTGGTCCAGACGCTAAAAACAGTAATAGAAATGTAATCAGTGTGGGGCCTGGAGGTGTAGGTTTACCAGACAGGGATTATTATGTTTCTGAAGATGCTGATTCAAAAGAAAAAAGAGAGAAATACGTGCTTCACGTAGCTAAAATGTTAGGATTTATTGGTGAAAAGCCTACCGAAGCTAAAACACATGCGGAACAGATTTTAGCACTTGAAATCGAAATGTCAAAACCTAGGTTTGACCGTGTAGAAAGAAGAGACAGAAGAAAATCGTATAACCCCATGACTGTCGCCGATTTACAAAAATTGACGCCTTCTATCAACTGGAATACCTACTTTACTAAAATAGGTTTGAAAAACGTGGATTCGTTAATCGTGTCACAACCGAAGTATATGACTACTTTAGAGTCGGTTTTTAAAGAAAATAAAGTAGATTACTGGAAAGCTTATATGCGCTGGTCATTATTAAACAGAGCTTCAAGTCAATTGTCAACTGCAATTGAAAATGCAAACTTTGAGTTCTATGGTAAGACCTTGACAGGTGCCGTAAAACAAAGACCAAGCGATGAACGTGCCTTGCAAGTAATTAATGGAAGAATCGGGGAAGCTTTAGGGAAATTATATGTAGAAAAGATGTTTCCGGCTGAAGCCAAAACCAAAGCAGAGAAAATGATAAAAAACATCTTTATTGCTTTTGAAAATCGAATCAATAACCTTGCTTGGATGTCACCAGAGACAAAAGTAAGTGCAGTTGAAAAATTACACATGTCAAAAATTAAAATTGGGTATCCTGACAAATGGAAAGATTATTCAGCCTTAGTAATTAAGAACCCAGAAGAAGGAGGGACTTATTTTGAAAACACAAAAAATATGGCTAAATGGCGTTATGAGGAAGATCTTGCAGACTTAACTAAGCCAGTTGACAAAACAAGATGGGGAATGTCTCCACAAACAGTGAATGCTTATTACAACGCATCATATAATGAGATTGTATTTCCAGCAGCTATTTTACAACCACCATTTTATAATTACCAAGCAGACGAAGCGGTAAATTATGGAGGAATTGGAGGGGTTATCGGACATGAAATTTCTCATGGGTTCGATGATTCAGGATCACGATACAATGCCGAAGGGAATTTAGTAGATTGGTGGACAGCAGAGGATTCAAAACAATTTTCAGCGCTGACCACAGCTCTTGCAACTCAGTACAGTGCTCTCGAGCCATTACCAGGAACTTTTGTTGATGGTAAATTTACTTTGGGAGAAAACATTGGTGATTTAGGAGGAATAAATGCCGCTTATGATGGATTACAATTGTATTTAAAAGAAAATGGAAACCCGGGTTTAATTGATGGGTATACACCAGAACAACGGTTCTTTTTCTCTTGGGCTACAATCTGGAGATCTAAAGCGCGTGATGAAGCGATTAAAAATCAGGTAAAAACAGATCCACATTCTCCAGGAATGTATCGCGCTTACGTGCCATTGCAAAATGTGGATACCTTTTACCAGGCGTTTGGTATTCAAGCAAATGATGGTATGTATATTGCTCCAGAGAAAAGGGTTAAAATCTGGTAATAAAAAATAGTTTTAGCAAAAAGAAATCCCAAGTTAGCGCTTGGGATTTTTTAGTTTATTTGTGCTTTTGCGAAAGCGTAAAACGGTCTACGTAATCGTGTTTTTTAAGGCCAATCGGCGGGCTTTTCTAATCGAATGATTCACCATATACAAACCAAAAATAGTTATTCCACCTCCAATTGCAATCACCATTGTAAGTGCTTCTCCAAAAATCAGAGCACCTAACAGAACAGCGACAATTGGATTGATGTAGGCATAGATGCTATTTATCTCTGCCGGAAGATTTTGCAGCATGTAGATGTAGGCAATAAAAGACAATACGGATCCGATAATTACAAGGTAGGCAATGGACCACCATGAAATTGCTGGAATTGACATTAAATTGACTCCAGTTCCAGTTGCACCAGTAACGGCAAAAAGGATCAAGCTTGAAATCAGCATTTGTAGTCCAAGGCTAAAATATGGATTGAAAGTAGCCGCTTTTTTCTTAGTGTATAAACTTCCAAAAGCCCAACTGATCGTTGCGATAAATGAAAGAAGAATTCCAAATCTGAAATCGGGTTGTAGAAAATCGCTAAGATGATCATAGAAAATGACGCAAACACCGCTAAAACTGATTGTTAGGCCCAGAATAGCTAGCTTCGCTAATTTTTCACCCCTGAAAAAAGTAATGATAACAATCCACAATGGGAAAACAGCATTTAAAATAGCACCTAAACCACTACTGATGAATTTTACTCCCCAGGTACTTAATCCATTGCTTAATGCAAAATTAAGAATACTTAAAATGATGATTGTTTTCCATTGTTTTCCCTTGGGCCAAACCTCCTTTTTGTAGATGAAAAAGGAAACGTAAAGTATACCTCCGATAAATTGTCTAATTCCTGCTAGTTGCAATGCAGGCATGTGTCGTACCCCTTCCTTTGAAGCGATCCACGTAGTTCCCCAAAAAAAACAGACCCAGCATAAGGCTATTATTGGCAATCCGACAGCATTTATTTTAGTCGAAAAAGCAGTGTGTATTTTAGACTTCACTTTATAGGTTCGTTATTGTAAAAGTATAGTTAAGTTTTTTTACCAATTTATCTTCTAAAATAGTTTTTCCAACCGAAAGTGTATCATGGTTAAACTTGGGCGGCACTAAATTTAATTTCAATGCTTTTTTGGTATAATACGCTTCGCGGGAAGGGTGTGCTGGAGCTGCCGCATTATAGGTTTCTCCCCAAGAATTCTTTTCAATTATTTTAAGGATAATACCAATACAGTCCGTTTGATGGATTAAATTAATTGGCGCATCAGGGTTTTCGAGGTTTTCGCGGCCTGCTAAAAACCGAATCGGATTTCTATCTTCACCAATTAAACCCCCAAAACGCAGTATCGTAGTTTTAAAACGACTGTTACCCTGCAAAACACCTTCTACTATAGCTAATTGTTTTCCACTTTCAGAATCAGGGTTTAGTACTGTTTCTTCGGTCACTTGATCATTGTCATCCCCATAAACCGAAGTTGAACTGATAAAAAGGATGTTTTCAATGGTCGATTTCTCGATAAATGGGATTAAGATCTCGATTTTACTAACAAAGTTTTCTTTGTTGATTCCTCTTAATTTGGGTGGAATATCAATAATCAGAATTGTACTGCCTTTTAAAAAATCCTCGATTGGACCAGAAATACGGTCGGCTTCAAGCGCAATTAAAAAAGGATGGATTCCGACCTTTTCTAAAATCGAAATTTTATCGGGAGAAGTAGTCGAACCATTGACACGAATCCCTTTTGCCAATACTGCTTTCGCCAATGGTAACCCTAACCAACCGCAACCTAAAATGCTGATATTTTTCATTTTTATATTCTGTTTGTCAATAAAATTTAAGCAGCGTCGCAAGCAATGACACTACAAATTGACTTGCGCAAATTTGAGTAAAATTATTTAACTTTTATAGTATCATTCGCAATTATTACTATTTTTTTTTTGAACAGTTGAGTTTATTGGTGTCGCAACAATGGTTGTGTTTTGTGTTGCGCTTTCAGTGCTGATTGGTTTAGCAGTCTGAATGAATAAAGTAGGCTTTATTGTTTGTTTAATAATTACGGCATCAGTCAGGACAAAAGGAGTAGGCATCATCCAAGAAGCTCTTTTTGAAATTGAGAACAAGGGGTTCTGCATTAAATCAAACGAGCTTTCCATTAATTCCATATCAAAAACGGCTCTTATATTGATGTTGAACTCCATTTCTAAAGGGGCGTTATCCACAACATAGTAACTCAACAGTTTTTTTCCTTTTCGGTTAAACTGGGTTCCTTTTTGATTCATATGAGTTGCGCCATTAGCTCTTAAATTATAGAACACCATTTTTTTATTGGCAAAAACATCATAACGGTTTACTGCTCGGTTGGGAGAGATTCGAAGTTTTAAATACCTTTTATTTCCTGCAATACTGTCTTTTAAGAATTCGATAGTAGGTTTCTGGAGTTCTTTTTTTGGAGCAGGGGCAGCATAAGTAAAGGCCGAATTGTATTTGCTGAACAAGGGGGTTTGATTCAAGGCTGTAGCGGATTTCGGGTTTTCTCCCAAATATTCTTTGGTCCAAGGATCCAGATTAACATCATAAGTTGCCCAACTGGCTTTATCGGTATCGGTATTATAAATGTATAATAAACTGTTTGATTTTGCCTTTCCTTCTTCATAACCGGATTCGTAATGTGCTTTCGCAAAAAAGCCAATGGAGATCAGTAAAAAAAGAACGGACCACAACCATTTTTTGGTGAAATAACCAAAAACAAGGAATAGCAATCCAAAAGTCAAAACAGTAAGAAGTGCACTTCCAAAAAGCACTTTTAATCCCAAGCCTATCGGGAACATTTGAATGAAGGGAACAAACAACAACAAGGCAGGAATACTGAAAATAAGATTTAGTGTTGTATTGACCTTTTGCGTGACGATATAGTAGCCAAACAGGAATAGTCCGCAGTAAATAGGAATAATTAGAAAACCAGCACCTTTTAGGTAAACGGCTAATAGTAGGTTAAGGATTAACCATATAAATAAAGGAGCCACGTAGTGATTCACCGCAACTTTTTTAGAAGCAGAACGGCTATAAAAAAATAGGGTTATCGCTAAAGCAAGAAATACAAAAGCAGCAATGTAGGCGTGACCATTATAGGTAAAACCATTTAGTAAATCATTATACTGGGGATAGAGTAGTAATAATCCTTTCCAACCAATAAAAGTAATCAGACCAGTGGAAATCAGAGAACCTAAAAACGGTATAAATCCTCTTAAAATTCTTTGAAATGTTAATATTTTCTTGGCAAGTCCGATGAAAACAAGAAAAAGAAAGAGTAGAAATGCCAAAATAGTCATTGGTAAAACCCAACTGAAAGGATAACTTATAAATGTAAAAGGGATGGTAAAGTAGACATAATCCTCATCAGATTTTGTCGTGTTCAAATCGGCATTTGAAAAATACTTCAATAAAGGCATTAAATACGTTCCTTGGTGTGCTAATGTGTTTTTGTTTAAATGATTGATATCATCTTGGGCGGTATGGTAGTTGTAATGGTCGTCGATAAATGCAAAGTTATAGCCTTGAATGTTCTTTTGTTCTCTAAAAATAGTTAGATCAGTATCATTAGGCAGCATTTTATAAATACTGTACATCAATGAGTTTGCTACCGGAAAAGTTGTGTTTGCTGCGGCAAATTCTTTTACCAGACCACCATTTCCGCCGTTTGTTTCCATTAACATATAACTTGGCCCAGAAGTACCGCGGGCTTCGAAATTAAGGACTAGTCCTACTTCTTTTGCCCAATTGTGCTGGGTTGCAAAAAGAGCCGCTCCATTTAATCCTAATTCTTCTGCATCCGAAAACAGGATGATAATATCATTTTTATGGTTTTTTTTAGCATACAAAAAGGCGCGGACACTTTCTAAGATTGTTGCCACTCCAGAACCGGCATCGCTTGCGCCATGGGAGTAGGAATGGGGTGCGCTGTCGTAATGAGAAAGAAGTAGTAGGGCTTTCGAATTACTAGACGTTCCTTTTATTCTAGCCAAAATATTCCGTGACTTTACTAAATTTCCCCACTCGGTCAAAGTATAGCCTTCCTGTATGGAAGTTTGCAGTCCTAACTTTTGTAACTCTTTTTGTAGATAACCAGCAACCTGGTCGTGATTTTGAGAACCAACATAGTGCGGTTGTTTCGAAATTGCTTTTACTTTTTCTAATGCCCTTTCAGTTGAAAACTCAGAAAGCAGTACGCCGTTGTCTGATGTCCACTGCGGCATCATGGTAAGGAAAAGTATTGCTAGAATTGCTATAATAAAACTGACGGCAAAAAGTGAGGAAAAGCTTTTTTTCATATTTGGGAAATTTGGGAGGGTATTAAATGTCTTTTTTGACTAACATATAGAAATCATTATCCAAAAGCATATAGCCTTGATCATACAAAAAATAGTAGGTATTTCCTGTTTTGGTTTTCAATATATTAGTTAAAAATTCAAAATCAAAACCTTTGGTCAATAATTTTGCTCGGGTTGTTTTTGATTTTCCTTCCGGATTAAGTTCTGATAGAATGCGATAATTCTTGCGCAACTTGTTATTTGTGTTGCGCATATAATTATTGCTGTCTTTGTTTATTTTGTTATTATAGGCATTGCGACAACCATCGCTGCAGAATTTTTTATCCTCGCGGCCCACAATTTTTTCTGTACATTCTAAACAATTTTTCATTACTTTAATTTTTTCAAACTATACAAGTCGTGTCTTCGGTCCTTCATGGTGTTTACACTTCCGTGTTCGTGTAATTCTTTCAGTAAATTAATATCCACATCTACAATTAAGGTCATTTCGGTGTTTGGAGTTGCTTCTGCTTTAATTCCATTACTTGGGAATGCAAAATCAGAAGGGGTGTAAACAGCCGCTTGTGCATACTGAATATCCATATTGTTTACTTTTGGCAAATTCCCAACACAACCTGCAATGGCCACATAACATTCGTTTTCAATAGCTCTCGCTTGGGCGCAATGTTTTACACGTGTATATCCATTTTGAGTATCTGTTAGGAAAGGAACGAATAAAATATTCATGCCTTGGTCGGCCATGAGACGAGAAAGCTCGGGAAATTCCACATCGTAACAAATCATGATCCCTATTTTTCCGCAATCGGTGTCAAAGGTCTGGATAGTGTCTCCACCCGTAATTCCCCAATGGAAAACCTCGTTTGGTGTAATATGAATTTTGCGATACATTTCATTTGTACCATCACGTTTACAAAGAAAACCTACATTATACACGTGTTCATTTTCTATGAAAGGCATGCTTCCCGTGATGATATTGATGTTGTAGGAAATAGCAAATTCCTGGAATTTTAGCTTTACAGCTTCGGTATGTTTTGCCAGTTCTCTAATCGCTTCTGCTTCTGACAAGTGATTAAAATCAGCCAGTAACGGTGCTGTAAAAAATTCTGGAAATAGGGCAAAATCACTACCGTAACCTGAAACGGTATCAATAAAAAATTCGGCTTGGTCAAAAAGGGCATCCAAATTAGTTAAGGAACGCATTTGCCACTGGATCAATCCAAGTCTTACCACACTTTTCGTGGTGTTGATTAATTTTGGGCTATCGTCGTAGTAAATATTGTTCCATTCTAGTAAAACGGCATATTCTAAAGATTCCGTGTCGCCTTCTAGATAATTTTTAAGCACACGAAGCTCATGAAAATCATTACTTAGTTGAAACGATAAAACAGGATCGTAAACTTCTTTTTTCTTTACTTTTTCGATATAAACTTTAGGAGTGATTTCATCTTTAAACTTTCCGTAATTGGGGATTCTTCCCGCAAATATGATAGATTTTAGATTTAACTGCTCGCATAATTCTTTTCTAACGTCATATAAACGGCGACCCAATCGAAGTCCGCGATATTTAGGATTAATAAAAACATCAATTCCGTATAGGACCTCTCCATTGGGGTTGTGAGTTGAAAACGTAAAATTACCAGTAATAGCATTATAAGACCGTGTTTTAAAAGCAAAATCTTCCGTAACTAATAAGGATAGTGCTGAACCAACCACAACGCCATCTACCACGATTACCAATTGTCCTTCGGGAAATTTTTTTAATAAAAGTTCAATTTGCTCTTCTCTCCAAAATGATTCTTCCATTTCTGGGTAGGATTCAATCATGGATTTTTTTAATTGTTTATAATCTTCAATTTGTAGATTACGTAATTCTATTGATTTAATATTCGCTGGCATAAAGGAGTTTAAATTTTAGGCTAAGATAGGAAAAATTGTATCCGTTTTCAAACGGTTACAAGTATTTACAACCGAAAGTAATTGAACGTTAACCGAATAAATTTCTCCAAACCTATAATCTTTGCAATGTCGAAATTAAATAACAATCGGCAGGGGTTTTAATCTAACAATAACATTTAAATTTACACGCCATGAATGCATTAAGAAACAAAGTACAGTTAATTGGACACTTAGGTAATGATCCTGAAATCAAAACTTTTGAAGGAGGAAGAAAATTAGCCAATTTTACATTAGCTACTAATGAGAGCTACAAAAATGACAAAGGAGAAAAAGTGGAGGAAACGCAATGGCATCGATTAGTTGCTTGGGGTAAAACGGCTGACATCATTGAGAAATTCGTGACTAAGGGTAAAGAAATTGCAATAGAAGGGAAGTTGACACATAGGAGTTATGATGATAAAAACGGGGAGAAACGCTATCTCACAGAGGTGGTCGTTACTGAAGTACTTTTATTAGGCAAATAAGAGGATGTTACTAATTGCACGGATTGCGTAAAAAATTCGTGCAATTTACTTTTTAACTTTCAAACGAGAAATACTATCGTTTTTATTACAAGATTCAGTGAAGAGTATTCCACGTAGATTAAACCTAATAATTCAGTTCAAGATTGTATATGATGTGATGTTTTATTTAATTCCTTCCTTTTTAAATGAAAGATCGAACATCAGATTATTATTGTCTTTTTTATTTTAGTTGTTCCAGATTTAGTTGCTATTACGAAACTGAAATTCGAAACTACAAGGGCAATTAGCAATAGTAAAAAGCCTAATAGAATTAAAGTTAAAAAGTAAATAGTTCTAGTTTTAGCTGTTTTTAGAATATGTTTTTAGCAACCCTATAAGTATTTGCGTGAGCTTCGATAATAGTTTTTATATCAGGAGAGTATCCACCACCCATTGAAACTTGAATTGGAATTTGGTATTGTGAACAAAATTCGAAAACTAATTCGTCTCTTTTTTTACAGCCTTCAAGGGAGCAGTTTAATTTGCCTAGTTTATCAGTAGCTAAAATGTCAACGCCAGCTAAGTAAAAGATGAAATCAGGTTTTTGAGTTTCAATTAATTTTGGTACAACATTTGAGATTACTTTGAGAAACTCTTCATCTGACGTATTATCATCAAAGGCAATATCTAAGTCAGAAGTTTCTTTTTTGAATGGGTAGTTAGTTTTGCCGTGTGTTGAAAAGATAAATACATTAGGGTTTTTACTAAAAATTTCAGCAGTGCCATTTCCTTGATGTACATCTAAATCGATAATTAGAATCTTTTTTGCGAGTTTATTATCCAATAAAAATTGAGCTGCAATTGCTTGATCATTTAGCAAGCAAAAAGCTTCACCATGAGTGGAGTAAGCATGATGTGTCCCTCCCGCAATATTAAAAGAAACCTTTGTTTCAAAAGATTTTTGAGCACAAATTATTGTTCCTTGTGCAATCCTTAATTCACGTTCAACAAGTTCTTTTGAAAGAGGAAATCCAATCTTCCGTGCCGCTTTTGGATCTAAAGTTAATTGAATTAGATCATTTACATACTCTTGTTTATGAATCGCTAAAACAGGAAGTAAATCACAAATTTCGGGTTCGAAAAAGTTGGATTGTAAAGCTGTTCCCTCATGTAATAATTGTTGAGGAAGTAATTCATATTTCAACATTGGAAATCGATGGCCGTCTGGCAAAGGATGCTGATATATTGGATGAAATGCAATTGGAAACATAAAAATTATTTTGAAGTAGTAAAAAAGGTAATAATATCCTTAAAGGTACTAAAGTTCATCTTTTCTAATTTAGTATTAATTTCATTCGAGGGAATAAGTTATATGATATGTATTATAACAAGTATTGGCTCCTGCTTAAGTCAGTGACGTGATATAGCGCTTGATTCTGTACTCGTAAAGTTTTAAATTATTATTATAAGTTTTCTTAATGATAAAGTCAATCCCATTAATTCAGATACTTTTTCTTACTAGGATAATTTGCGGTGTCAAATAGGATTTATTTAATTTTTGAAATAATTATTTTAACTTAAGAGTCACGTTTTTCAATAGTAAGGAGTGTCGTCAGGCGTATTTTTTATTGATTCATGATTTTTTGAAAAGAATCTACAAATTGTCCCAAATGTAAGCCGTCCATTAATCCGTGGTGTACATGAATTGACATGGGCATGGTTTTTTTACCATTTTCGGAAACCTTCATTTTACCAAAAGAAATCTTGGGACAACTATCCGGAAAAGTATAGCTTCTCGCATGTGATAATGAAGTGAAATCTAACCATGGTATTGCCGAAAAGTGAATTACGTTATCGTTTTCAAATGTGCGGGTAAAAAGTCCAGTGGTGCTTTGTATGCGTTCTATTTCCTTTAAAGCGATTTCTTTAAAGTGGTCAAAATCGGGATCGTAATGTATTAAGGAGAAGCCAAAAGTACCATCTTCACGGCCTATTGTTGCCGAAGCATCAACACGGTCGCAGATGTATATTTTGTCATCTGAAATGCGATAGCGAAAAGGTTCATTGGTGTTGACTGCAACCAATGTTTTGTGTAGATAATAGATGAAAAAGGAAGCTCCAAGCGCTTTTGATTTGTTATAGGCAGTGGTACAGTCGATTTCTACCGTAGCGCCAAAGAAAGGTTCTTCAAATTGTTTAAAAAAATGGAAATGCTCCTTTCGAGGCCAATTATCAAGATCTAAAAGTGTTTTCAAGGTTTTCGTAACTTAAATTATTTTTCAAAAGTACAGCTATTCTTTTAATTTATAAATTCATTTGTCCAGATATTCGTGAAGTAAGCAATGGAGTTGAGGTAGTCGTGTTCTATGTTTTCTTTAATTTTAACGAAAGTGGGGTGCAGGTCAAAAAACAAGGATATAAAAAAAGCCCTAAAAGGATTTCCTTTTAGGGCTTTTTTATAATCTAAGAATAAATTATTTTATTCTGAAAGTAACTTTTCTAACTAATTTTCTAGCACCTTCTGAATCTTTTTCAACTGAATTGTCTTCACCAGCAGCAAGTACATTCAATCTTGAAGCATCGATATTAGCTTTCATTAAAATCTTTTTCACGTTGGCAGCTCTTTCATTAGATAACTTGTCATTATATGCAGATCTTCCCAATTCGTCAGCATGACCAATAATGTCAACTGAAGCACTAGGATTGTTTCTTAAATAAGTTAAGATAAAATCAATGCCTGTAGTAGAAACAGTAGTTGGATTTGCTTTATCGAAATCAAAATAAGTAGCTATATAACCACCGTTGACTAAATTTCTAATCAATTCGTTATCAGTTGCAGTAGATTGATCTTTTTTGTTAACGTAGTTTGCTGTTAAGTAGTTTTCTAATTCGTCAGGAACGTTATTGTTGTTTAAATCAATAGCTCTACCCTTAGAATCAACCATTACGCCAGAAACTGTATTTTTTTCAAGATCTAAGTAATCAGCAACCCCATCTTGATCAGTATCAATCAGCATAGTTTCAAGACTGTCAACCCTGTCAGTCAAAGCTAATACATCTTTGTCGATAAGAGTTACCCAGTCAGCATGTTTCTCATTTTTACCTAAGTAAACTGTTACACCTACTGTACCATTAAAAAGAATTCCACCAAAACCTCTTGTATTAGCACCATTTGCACCATCAAAAGTTAAGCTTTGTTTTGCATTAAGGATAGTTGTAAAATCTCCTGTTAAAGCAACTCTGTCAGATAATTTAATTTGACCAGTTACACCAGCCATAAAATTACCTACTCTATCTTTAGCGTACGCACCATCTGTTTTTTCTAAAAAACCTAAACCAAAACCAGCATGACCTAATAAGCCAAGTGTATTAGTCCAAGTTTCGAAATTCATGATTCTTCCCAAGTTAGCAACAGCTTGTAAATCTGCTCTGTAGTATTTAGTGTCGAAACTTTTTGAATCGTCACCATTTGTAAAGCTATTGTAACCGAAGTCAGCTTTAATACCAAACTTGTTGTTAAACATGTATCTAACTCCTAAATCAGCAACGTAAGGACTTACCACTGCGGTTCTAGTACCTGCACTCATAGGTCTTTGTGGTTTGTTAAAACCACCCGCTAATTCAACTGACCATTGGTTAAATTCAGGGTTAATCTTTTTTACAGGCTCTGTTTGAGCTGATAATGTTGCGAATGCCGAAGCAAAAACCAACGTAAGTATAATCTTTTTCATTGTTATCTATTGATTAGAATTTGTGCAAAATTAGCTAATTTTGTTTAATAAGAAATTTCGAACAGTAAATTTTATAAAAATTAAATATAATTATATAAAAACTAACGATAAACCTTAAATAATTAACTTTGTATTACGTTTTTAATAATTATTCACCTGGTTTTCGGTGCTATTTAATTTTTTATTTTGACAGTTAGGTAATTTAAAATGAGATTTTTAATAGGAAAAAACGTCTTATGGCAATTGTTTTAAGACGTCCGTCATTTTTTCATAGGTCATGAAATTTTCATGGATTATTTCATGGTCGATTTTTTCATGGGCCCAAGTGGTATGAAAGGGAATATGAACGGCATGTCCTCCAATAGCCAGAACAGGTAAGATATCCGATTTCAATGAATTTCCAATCATAAAAAATTCGGATGGTTTTATTTCCAATCGTCTAATCAAGTCCGTGTAATCCACCTCCTGTTTGTCTGACATCACTTCAATGTGATGAAAATAATGTCCTAATCCCGAATTATGCAGTTTTCTGCGCTGATCTAATAAATCACCTTTGGTAGCAACTACTAGTTTGTATTTCCCATGTAAAGCTTCTAGTGTTTCTTCAACACCAGCTAATAAAACAATCGGTTTTTCAAGTAGTTCTTTACCGTATTGTAATATTTTATCGATTATTTCAATGGGAAGGGTATTATTTGAAATACGCATGGCTGCTTCAATCATGGAAAGAATGTAGCCTTTTATACCATATCCGTACAACTTTAGATTATCGATTTCCATCTTAAACAGTTCTCTAGAAATACTTTGATGCGACAAATAATCTTCCATCAAGCCACAAAATTTTTGCTCTGTTTCAGCAAAATAGGTTTCGTTGATGAATAAAGTGTCATCAGCATCGAAGGCAATTACTTTTAAATTTTTCATTTTATTTTTTTAGTACTATAGAGGAATATCCTCTTTAATGTTACTTACTGTGTTTTTTATCGAAAGTGTTTTAGTGTAAAAGGTTATACGGATACCCAAAAGTAAAATAAGACCGCCAATAATCATATTCAATGTGATTTTTTCATCTAAAAAGAACCAAGCTAATACTGACGTCAAAACGGCTTGCCCTAATAAACTCAATGAAACCCTAGTGGTACGCATGTGTTGTGTAGCGTAACTAATGGATAGCCAGGCTGTCAATTGACATACCAACGCCTGAACCAATAAAACGAACCAACCTGTGTTTGAAAAGCCGGAAAAAGGTTCGTCAAGTGCCACACAAAAAACAGCCAGATATACGGTGGATACTAGTAAACTGATCGTCATGAATGATAGTACGTCCATTTGAGAAAGTACTTTTTTACTCACTAGTAAATATATCGAATACAAAACTCCGGCTAATACGGCCAATAGAAATGCCGTATCAAAGTCTAATTCCAAGAAAAATTTAAAACCGACCAACATAGCCATTCCAAATAATGCCACTGTCGTTCCAATCCAAAAATTAGTTGCTGGTTTCGTGTTAAGGAAGACGTAGGAGATAATACCCACCCAAAGTGGAGCTAAATTAACAAGCAAGGAAGCTTGAGTAGCACTTGAATTTTGAATCGCGATATTCCAAACGGCAACATCAGAAGCAAACAATACTCCGCAAAGTACGGCTAGGATTAGAATTTTTTTGTTAGGTAGTTTTAATTTTTTTGTAATTAGTACATACGGTAAAAGCAACGATAGTGAGATTGCCATTCTGTAAAACGCAGAAATCAATCCAGGGGTCAGTCTGAGTTTAACTAATATTGGAAAAATAGAAATACAAAGTATTCCAAAAGCTAAAGCTAATCTTGGTTTTGCGTTCGTCATTTTACAGGCTATTAAAAACACGAATTTCACTAATTTTCACGAATATATTAGTGTTAATTAGTGAAATCTGTGTTTTTTTTTTTAATTTATCGTCTCGCCATTCGTAACTTCTGCATCCGGGTTCACAAAAACCAATTTCCCTTCTGCATTGGTAGTCATCAAGATCATTCCTTGACTTTCCACACCACGAAGATTTCTTGGAGCCAAGTTTACCAATACGGTAACTTTTTTACCTACAATATCTTCTGGTTTAAAACTCTCGGCAATTCCTGAAACGATGGTGCGAACATCTATTCCGGTATCTACTTTTAGAATCAAGAGCTTGTTTGCTTTAGGCATTTTCGAAGCTTCGATAATCGTACCCACACGCAGATCCATTTTGGCAAAATCATCAAACTGAATCGCTTCTTTTTGTGGTTCTACTACTTTATTTTCTGCTTTGTTTGCTGTTTTTGTGGCTTCTAGTTTGTCAATTTGTTTCTGAATTTCTTCGTCTTCAATTTTGGCAAAAAGTAATTCCGCGGCACCAATTTGGTGTCCTGCCAGAATCAAATCCGAAGTCTCTGAAATCGTACTCCAGTTCAACGGACTTTCTATTTTTAAAATTTTGGATAATTTCTTGGCGGTAAATGGTAAGAAAGGTTCGCAAAGTGAACTCAAAGCGGCAGCGATTTGCAAAGCCACATACATTTGTGTTTGCACGCGCTCCGGATTGTCTTTGATTACTTTCCAAGGTTCTTCATCGGCCAAATATTTATTTCCTAAACGAGCCACATTCATCAACTCGCCAAGCGCTTCTCTAAATCTATATCTTTCCACAGAACTGGAAATTACCGCCGGATAGGCTTTTAATTCGGTTAAAGTCGCTTCGTCCACTTCAGAAAATTCATTTGGTGTAGGTACAACGCCATTGTAGTATTTATTGGTTAAAACGACTACTCGGTTGATGAAATTACCGTAAATCGCTACCAATTCATTGTTGTTTCTCGCCTGAAAATCTTTCCAAGTAAAGTCGTTATCCTTAGTTTCCGGAGCGTTTGATGTTAATGCGTAACGCAAAACATCTTGCTGACCCGGGAAATCTTCCAAATATTCGTGCAGCCAAACTGCCCAGTTTTTAGACGTCGACAATTTATTTCCTTCTAAGTTCAAGAACTCATTTGCGGGCACATTGTCCGGCAAAATATAGCTTCCTTCGGCTTTTAACATCGCAGGGAAAATGATGCAGTGAAAAACAATATTGTCTTTCCCTATAAAGTGAACCAACTTTGTATCTTGATCTTGCCAGTAGGGTTCCCACTCTTTACCTTCGCGTAAAGCCCATTCTTTTGTAGCCGAGATATATCCGATAGGCGCATCAAACCACACATATAATTTTTTTCCTTCGGCACCTTCAACCGGAACATCAATACCCCAGTCTAGGTCACGTGTTACTGCACGAGGCTCTAGTCCGCCATCAATCCAAGATTTTACTTGTCCGTAAACATTGGGTTTCCAGTCGTTTTTATGTCCCACAAGAATCCACTCTTTCAAGAAATCCTCGTAACGATCCAAAGGCAAAAACCAGTGTTTCGTCGATTTCATTATAGGTGTTTCTCCTGTTATTGTTGATTTTGGGTTGATTAAATCGGTAGCGTTTAGCGTCGAACCACATTTTTCACATTGATCTCCATACGCTTCTTCGTTACCGCATTTTGGGCAAGTTCCTATTACGAAACGGTCTGCCAAGAACTGATCTGCTTTCGCATCATACAATTGCTCGGTTACTTGTTCTATAAAATCGCCTTTTTCATATAAAGTTGTAAAAAATTCCGAGGCTGTATCGTGGTGAATCTTAGCCGAAGTTCGAGAGTAATTGTCAAACGAAATGTCAAAGTCAATAAACGATTTACGGATAATTCCATCGTATTTATCGATTACTTCCTGTGGCGTAATGCCTTCTTTTTTGGCTTTCATCGAAATGGCCACACCGTGTTCGTCGCTTCCGCAAACAAACAAAACGTCTCTTCCTTGCAATCTCAGGTAACGGGAATAAATATCAGAAGGCACGTAAACACCCGCCAAATGGCCAATGTGAATTGGTCCGTTTGTATAAGGTAATGCCGCTGTAATCGTATATCTTTTTGGATTCTGTGTCATGATTCAATTTTATTGGATGCAAAAATAGGCAATAGAATTTTTATTTGAAGCTATTTCCCGCTATACGTTGCAAATATATTCACTGAACTCTGCTGTAAATAAAAGCTAGGTGAAGCAATCTTATTGTGTTTAAAGAAAAAACAATAAGGATTTATACTGTTATCGGGGCTAGGGGATCATGTTAAATAAGGCGATTGTATAATGAACCCAAAATTTGTTATGATTGTGGGTTTAATTAGCTTCCAATTAAAGAACTTGTTTTTATGCTTAACTAATCAGTAAGGAAAGCTACTTTTTTTACATTTGTAAACGTAATTAAAGAAGAACGTAAATCATGGCAAAAGGACCCGAGAAAAACACTAGAAACAAAGCCTTGCATACTAAATTACTAAATCGAAAAAATGCAAAACTGCAACAGGAAAAAAAAGAAATGGCATTGCGCCTGAAAGCTTTGGTTGCAAAAATGAATCAAAAAAACAACAATGAGGATTCCGAATCGAAATAAAGCTTTATTTGACTGATTACCCTATTTTTATCCATAATCCATCTCAGAAAATCTATGCCAATTAAAAAAACGGAAGTTTAAAAACATTTTTATCCCTCATTATTTTACCCCAAATTTGCAACCAACTCTTAAATAAAAACCCACATGGAATTCGGAAGTATCATTATTTCAGAAACCGCAGTGAATAGCGAAAATCCACAAGACGTTATCAACTCTAATATTTCGGTGATTAACCTAATGCGCGAAGAAAAAATTGACGATGACTTGATTCACGAAGATGCGTTGATGAGTTATTATTTAGATTATTACAGCTCCCAATATACCAAAGGGAATTTTGCTCAATTTGTATATAATTCCAGGTGGAACGCGGAATTAAACGAACTGATCGAAGAAGGATTGCAATTGCTGGGAGCTGAAAAGCATTTGGAGTTATTCCAACAACAATGTAAAAAAGTCAAATTGATGAGCTCGGTAAAACGAGATAAATTCTTCAAATCGAAGCTCGAAGGCGTAAATCCAATACGCGATTTGATGAACAGCGACGCTTTTTTTGAAATAGAAGAAAACTTAGTGCAACTCAATGCAGCTTTTTTAAAATCCCACCCTGACCTGGAAGTACTTTCGGTAGACGATATGTTTGCCACACTGGAAGAATTTGTTGGGCACGAGATTAAAAGGGCATAGATAGCTATTCCGCATAGATGTGCTAAGAAAAAAAAAGATACACAAAGAGTTTTAAAAACTTCGTGACCCTCTTAGTGTGCTTTGTCGTTCTTTGCGAAACGACTATTATTATGCTATTCCACAGAGATTCGCTAAGAAAAAACGCAGAACTACACAAAAGGAGATTTAAAACTTTGCGAATCTCCCAGTACTCTTTGTGCTTCTTTGCGAAACAACTAATTTTTTAAATCATATAAACAGCTATTTCCCGGAAACTTTGTCTGATAAGTCTCAAACATTTCCTTAAATTTGCTTTCTGTATAGAGATAAAAACCCAAGAGTTATAAAATTTAAGCTATGTTACAAATTGCATTTATTAGAGAGAATCAGGAGAGAGTAATCCAGGCTTTGGCAAAGAGGAATGTGGATGCCAAAAGTGTTGTGGAAGATATCGTGAAACTAGACGAACAACGTCGTGCTGCGCAAGTAGAGTTGGACGGTATTTTAGCTGAATCTAATAAATTGTCCAAAGACATTGGCGAGATGATGAAAAACGGCGAAAAATCCAAAGCCGCTATCCTAAAAGAAAAAACGGTATTAAACAAGGAGAAAAGCAAGAAATTAGCCGAAACAGCGGACGCACTTGCTACTGAACTTACTGAGAAACTATATACATTACCCAACCTTCCGGCAGATATTGTACCAGTAGGGAAAACGCCGGAGGAAAACCTAAACGTTTTTGAAGCGGGTGAAGTTCCTGTTTTGCACGAAGGGGCACAACCACATTGGGAATTAGTAAAAAAATACGACATCATTGATTTTGAGTTGGGAAATAAAATTGCCGGAGCAGGGTTTCCTGTGTACAAGGGGAAAGGAGCGCGATTACAACGTGCTTTAATCAATTATTTCTTAGATAAAAATACAGCAGCGGGTTATAATGAAGTGCAAGTGCCTCATATGGTAAACGAAGCTTCTGCATACGGAACTGGACAATTGCCAGACAAAGAAGGGCAAATGTACCATGACGCGACCGATAATTTATATTTGATTCCTACGGCTGAGGTTCCAGTGACAAATATGTTCAGAGATGTAATCTTAAACGAAAATGAATTACCCGTTCTTACTACAGCCTATACACCATGCTTCCGTCGTGAAGCAGGTTCTTACGGAGCGCATGTACGTGGATTAAATCGTTTGCATCAATTTGACAAAGTGGAAATTGTACGTGTGGAGCATCCTGATAAATCATACGAGGCTTTAGACGGAATGGTCGAACATATAAAAGACATACTTAACGAATTGAAATTACCGTATAGAATCTTACGCCTTTGTGGCGGTGATATGGGATTCACATCGGCATTGACTTATGATTTCGAAGTGTTTTCTACCGCACAAGACCGTTGGTTAGAAATAAGTTCAGTTTCTAACTTTGAAACTTTCCAGGCAAATCGTTTGAAACTTCGTTTCAAAGACAAAGACGGAAAAAACCAATTGGCTCATACCTTAAACGGCAGTTCACTGGCTTTACCAAGAGTGCTTGCAGGAATCCTTGAAAATTATCAGACAGCGGAAGGAATCGTGATACCTGAAGTTTTGCGTCCGTACTGTGGGTTTGATATTATAGACTAATTATTGTAGTTATCAGTCTCAGTTTTCAGTCTTCAACGTTGCGACTGAAAACTGAAAACCTGAAAATTGAGATTTATGAAAAAGCTTTTTCTATTCATCAGTTTGTCATTTTCGCTGTTTGCGTTTGCTCAAAACGAACAATTAGCGCAGTATTATTATGATAAAGGCGATTTTGAAAAGGCTAAAATGGGCTATGAGGAATTGTTGCACAGTGTCCCTCAAAACATGCAATATTTCTTAAGAACTATTGACTGTTACCAGCAACTGCAGCAATTTGATAGCGCGGAGGAAGCAATCACAAACCGACTTAACAAATACAATCAGGGAAACCTTGTAGTAGAATTGGGTTATAACTTTCAGTTGCAGAAAAATGAGGCTAAAGCCAAAAGTTACTACGACCAAGCGATAGACCGAATCAAAAAAAACCCGAATGAAGTCTATGGCATAGCTAGTTCATTCGAGAAAAAAGTATTGTTGGATTATGCTCTAAAATCCTATCAAACGGCTACAGATTTAGAGGTAAAATATAATTTTAACTATCAGAAAGGATTGCTTTACGGGCAATTGGGAAACATGGAAATGATGATTTCTACTTTTCTAGATGAATCGTATGCGAATCCGCAAAATTCGATACTGATTCAAAATCAGTTGTCTCGCTTCATGTCAGATGATAGTGGCGACAACTTTAACGAGTCACTTAGAAAAGGATTGATTGTTCGGGTCCAGAAAAATCAAGATCTATTTTGGAACCATTACTTGAGTTGGTTCTACGTGCAACAAAAAGAGTTTTCGAAAGCCTTCATTCAAGAGAAAGCCATTTACAAGCGCAATTCGGAATCACTGTCAAATATTGTCAATTTAGCAAATCTTGCTCTTGAAGAAGGTGATGAGGAAATGGCAGTTGAAATTTTAGGTTTTGTACTTGTAAACACCAAAGATCTAGAATTGCTTGTCCAGGCACATACCTACCTAATCAGAATAAAAATAGAAAAGGCAGAAGAAAAAGATTTCGCAACTATCAATGCAGAAATAGAAGGGTTGTTAACAGAATATGAAATCACCCCATTTACCTTATCTTTGCAATTAATTCAGGCGCATTTTGTAGCTTTTAATTTAAAAAAGCCGGAGCAAGGAAGAACAATTATAAAAAGAGCACTTGATTTACAGCTGGATGATTATAGAGTTGCGAAGGTTAAAATGGAATTAGCGGATATTTTGCTTTTCGAAGAAAAATTCAATCAGGCATTAATCTATTATTCTCAGATTGAGATGGATTTGAAAAATGATGTGGTGGCGCATGAAGCGAGTTTGAAAGCAGCCAAAACAAGTTATTTTAAAGCTGATTTTGTGTGGGCATTGAAACAGTTTAAGGAGCTAAAAGCAGCCAATACCCAACTGATAGCAAATGATGCACTAGAATATTTTTTATTGATAAATGATAATACGGCGGCTGATTCGACACAAACAGCCTTAAAGGAATTTGCAAAAGGAGACTATCTTTTATATCAGAATAGAAATCAGGAAGCGATAGTTCAGTTTCAATCGATCTTGAAAAATAATAGGGGACAGGAAATAGAAGCGGTTACTTTATTTCGTTTAGGAAAGATTTATGAGAAAACAGCGGACTATAATTTGGCTTTAAGCCAATATCAAGAAATTATTGACCATCATAACGACGGTATTTACATTGATGAGGCTTTGTTTTTTTCGGCTGAGATTTATAATAAAAAATTGAAAGAAGTAGAAAAGGCTAAGCCGTTATATGAAAAGATAATTTTCAATCACGAAGACAGTATCTACTTTGTGGAAGCCAGAAAAAGCTTCAGGCAATTACGGGGAGATACTAATTTATAGTTTAATCGCTTAGCCGATCAAACAAATCAACAATTAAAAAGTAAGAAATGATAATATACAACGTTACCACAAACATACATGAAAGCGTTCATGACCAATGGATGATATGGATGCAACACAAACACATTCCTGAAATTCTGGCTACAGGCAAATTTACTGCCGCTAGATTAGTTCGCGTATTAATAGAAGAAGAAATGGGCGGTGTGACCTATTCGGCTCAGTACACAACCGAAAGTAAGGAAACATTAGAAAAATATTACCAGGAAGACGCGCCAAGATTTCGTGAAGAAGGATTGAAGTTGTTTGGAGATAAAATGCTTGCCTTTAGAACGGAGTTGGAAGTGATTTCTGAACACTAAATTCAGTTTTAAGTTTTCAGGCAATAGAGTCTGGAACCTGCTTTTGCATAGTCGCTAAAAGTAAGTTACAATCAAAATTACACTTAGTGCCTTTATGGCTTTGTGGTAAAACAAAAGAAAATGGAAAAAGTAAAAGCCAAAAAACACCTCGGACAACACTTCTTGAAAGATGAAAGCATCGCTAAGGACATTGCTGACACGCTCAATCTGGAAGGGTATGATGATATATTAGAGATAGGGCCGGGGATGGGTGTTTTAACTAAATATTTGTTAGAAAAACCGGTTACTACGTATGTGATTGAAATCGATACGGAATCAGTAACTTACTTGGACGAAAATTATCCAAAATTGAAGGATAAGATTATCTCAAAAGATTTTTTGAGATATAACATTAATGAAATTTTTGAAGGTAGGCAGTTCGCTATTATCGGGAATTTCCCGTATAATATTTCGACGCAAATTGTTTTTCGAACATTAGAGTACCGCGATCAGATTCCTGAATTTGCCGGAATGTTCCAAAAAGAAGTGGCACAACGTATTTGTGAAAAGAAGGGGACTAAAGCATACGGAATTTTATCAGTTTTAGTACAAGCATTTTATGACGCGGAATATCTCTTTACGGTAGATGAGAATGTTTTTATTCCACCGCCAAAAGTAAAATCAGGTGTTTTGCGTTTGCGCAGAAAGAAGGATTACAGTTTGCCTTGTGGGGAAAAATTGTTTTTTACTGTGGTTAAAACGGCTTTTCAACAACGTCGCAAGACCATGCGAAACAGTTTGAAAACAATGAACTTGTCAGATAGTTTAAGAGAAGACCCGATCTTTGACCTTCGTCCGGAACAGTTAGACGTAGCACAATTTATTGAACTTACCCAAAAAATAGAGGCGGATGGAATTTAAAATCAGCAAAAACTTAATACTCGAATTAGAGCAGCACATTGTCAATAAAAACGATAAGGAACTAGAAGCCTTATTGAGTGACATGCACCATGCTGATATTGCTGAGATTTTGGATGAGCTTGATTTTGATGAAGCAACCTATATTTTTAAGGTATTAGATAGTGATAAAACTGCAGAAATTCTTCTTGAATTGGAGGATGATTTGCGTGAAAATATTTTAAGCCGCCTTTCGGCAAAAGAGATCGCGGAGGAATTAGATGAGCTGGATACGAATGATGCGGCCGATATTATCGCTGAGCTTTCTCAGGACTTAAAAGCCGAAGTAATCTCTGAATTGAATGATGTTGAGCATGCAAAAGACATCGTTGATTTGTTGCGTTATGACGAGAATTCTGCAGGGGGATTGATGGGGAAGGAATTAGTGAAAGTGAATGAAAACTGGAATGTGCTGACTTGTGTCAAAGAAATGCGCATCCAGGCCGAGAACGTTTCCCGGGTACATTCTATCTATGTGGTCGATGATGAAAACAGATTGAAAGGAAGACTTTCGTTAAAGGATTTATTGACTACATCGACAAAAACACATATCAGTGATATTTACATCCGGAAAGTAAACTCCGTTAACGTAGACACCGAAGATGTTGAGGTGGCTCGAATCATGCAAAAATATGATTTAGAAGCAATTCCTGTTGTAGATGAAATGGGTCGTTTAGTAGGGCGTATCACTATTGATGACATTATTGACGTCATTAGGGATGAAGCAGATCAAGATTACCAGTTAGCAGCTGGTATCTCTAAGGATGTAGAAGCGGATGATAGTATTTTAGAACATACTAAAGCTCGTTTGCCTTGGTTGGTTTTAGCGTTGCTGGGAGGTTTTATTTCCGTTAAAGTACTCGGATTATTTGAGGGCGCTATGCTAAAGCATGGAGAATTATTCTTTTTTACACCACTTATTGCTGCAATGGCAGGAAATGTCGGGGTACAATCATCAGCGATTATTGTGCAAGGTTTGGCAAACAACACCTTGAGTGGGTCCTTATTTAGTCGATTGGTGAAAGAAGTGTCTCTTAGTTTGCTTAATGGGTTAATTCTTGCGGTTATCTTATTCGTAGGGAGTCATTATCTTCTGGATGTCAAAATTGTCATTGGGGTAATCGTCACCACGGCATTAGTTTCGGTAATTATAATTGCGTCGCTTATAGGGACATTTGTGCCCTTGTTGTTGGATAAATTTGGGATCGACCCTGCATTGGCAACTGGTCCGTTTATCACGACAAGTAATGATATTTGCGGAATCCTTATTTATTTCTCAATAGCAAGAATTATTTTAGGCTTTTAACGGTAGGCCTATGATTGTTGTAGAATAATACACTGTTAGTGATTACCAAAATTATTGACTCAAAACAGAAACCAAAAAACCAAAAAACCAAAAAATAGAAATGAAAGTACATATAATAGGAGGAGGGAACCTTGGAACTTCAATCGCAATAGGAATATCTAAATTTTCGAAAAACAATCAGGTTACCATCACCAGAAGAAACACGGCCAGTATTGCCCATCTCGAAAATGCTGGAATAACGGTTTCTTCAGATAACACACACAACATTGAAGAAGCTGACGTAGTTATTCTTACTGTAAAGCCCTATCAAGTGGATGTCGTTTTGGCTGATATACTCCCAAAAATAACGAATAAAACAATCGCTTCTGCAGTGAGTGGTTTGTCTATCGAAGCGCTTCAAAGTAAGATAGGTGAGAAAAATCATGCTATTCGAATCATGCCTAATATTGCTTCACAATTTGGGGAGTCTGCAACGTGTATTTCATTCAGTGAAAACAAAAAATCGCAAGCCCAAGCTGTTATTTCTTTATTTGCGGATCTTGGGACGGCGCCAGTGATCGATGAAAAATTAATGGATGCTGCTACTGTTTTGGCGGCGAGCGGAACTGCTTTTGCGTTGCGTTACATTAGAGCATCAATGCAGGCCGGTATCGAAATAGGATTTGATTGGAAAACGGCATTGGCTATTTCGGCACAAACCGTGAAAGGGGCGGCAGAAATGCTTATGGAAGAACAAGTGCATCCGGAACAGTTAATTGATAGGGTAACTACTCCTAAAGGTTGTACCATTGCTGGACTTAATGAAATGGAAATGCATGGATTTAGCTCCTCATTAATACGAGGAATCAAAGCCTCTTTAACTCAAATAAAAGGTTGATTTTAAATTTCTGTAACATAAACGTTCAATGTAGCTTAATATAAGCATCTTATATTCAATATGCTACATAAAACCGAAAAATAACATGTAGTTCATCGGATTAAAATGCTATACGTCGAAAAAAAGACGAAGTACTTTATTTGAACTATAATTAAACGTAGATTAGTGGTACCCTATTAATCTACTCTTACTTTTCTCACTAATGGAATAATTGAAAACTAACAATTAATATACATTATGATGAAAAATTTACTTTACAGTTTTTACGAGAGAATTTCTAATTTTTTATTTGGAGGACAAGATGTTTCACCATTTTAAAGAATTAAACCCGGTGTTTTAAAAGAAGAGAATTATAATAGTATTCAATTTAAATACTATTAGCTGGAAAACCATTTCTAAATTTAAATAATTTGGAAATGGTTTTTTTAATTTTCAGTAGGTCGAAATTAGAATCTATTCGGTTACTATACTGAATACATAATCGGTATTAAAACAATAAATCGTGTTTTTTTCGTTAATTTTGCTTTCTAAACTTAGAATCACTTTCATGGATATTAAAATTCTTCATATTGACAGCAACAATGCCATTTTAATGAGGCAATTGCAAGAACTGGGTTTTGAAAATCACGAAGATTTCACTTCCTCGAAAGAAGAAATCGAGGCAAAAATACAGTCTTACCAAGGGATTGTAATTCGAAGCAGATTCAAAATTGATAAGTTCTTTTTGGATAAAGCTACTAATTTACAGTTTATAGCACGTGTTGGCGCCGGTCTGGAAAGTATCGACTGTGAATATGCGATATCAAAAAACATTACGCTCATCGCTGCTCCAGAAGGGAATAGGAATGCGGTTGCGGAGCATACTTTAGGTATGATTTTGTCGCTTTTTAATAATCTAAATAAAGCAGACAGAGAGATTCGATCAGGACATTGGAACAGAGAAGGAAATAGAGGGCATGAGTTGGATGGTAAAACTGTAGGTATTATAGGCTATGGTAATATGGGAAAATGCTTTGCCAAAAAACTGAGTGGTTTTGAAGCGGAAGTATTGTGTTATGATATTAAGCAGCATGTAGGTGATGCTAACGCAAAGCAGGTTTCTTTAAAAGAGTTACAACAAAAAGCGGATGTGCTGAGTTTGCATATTCCCTGGACACCGGAAACCAATAAAATGGTTGACGCTGCTTTTATTGATGCTTTTACGAAGTCTTTTTGGGTGTTTAATACCTCTAGGGGGAATCATGTAGTTACGGCAGATTTAGTAGCGGCTATGAATGCAGGAAAGGTTCTGGGTGCAGGACTGGATGTATTAGAGTATGAAAAATTATCTTTTGAAACTCTTTTTCAAGAAGACAATACACCTGAAGCGTTTCGATTCTTGTTAGAAGCGGATAATGTCATATTATCGCCTCACGTCGCCGGATGGACTTTCGAAAGTCATGAACGGCTGGCGCAAGTGATTGTAGATAAGATTAAGGCTAAGTATTTTAGTGAATACGAGTAATATTTAATTTAAAAGGGCAGACTATTGGTGGCCGTATTTTTAAATTAAAAAAGGGATTAAAAATTAGTTGCTTAATTCGTTGTGTTTAGTTAGTTTTTGGGCTAACAGGGATTATAATTAAATTTTTGGAGCCGATTGATCTCAATTTAGATAAAATTTAATATATTTATTACTTAGATATCAATCAATTCATCAGCTATCATGGAAAATTCAAACAAGGAACATTGGAATAATCCACAACCTGTTAAAGAAGACAACAAAAAAATAGCAGCAGGCATATTAGCACTACTTCTGGCACCTTTTGGAATTCATAAATTCCTTTTAGGATATACAACAGAAGGTATAATATGGCTTGTGATTAGTCTTGTTACCTGCGGTACAGTAACTGCCCTGTTAGGGTTTATAGAAGGGATAATTTATTTGACTAAATCAGATGAGGAATTTTATCAAACCTATCAGGTAAACAAAAAAGGCTGGTTTTGATATCAATTATATTTACTAGTTATTCTAAATAAATTCTGGTATAAACGTAAAAAAGTCTCGGAATTCCGAGACTTTTTTACGTTTAATTCTTATTTGGAAAAGGTTAGGATCTGACTAATCTTCTTTATCGGCTAATTTTCTTTCTAGTTCTGCCTGAAATTCTTCCATAACAGGTTTCATAGTGCTTTCAGGAATATCTGCAATTCTAATGTACATAAGGCCATCAACAGCATTATTAAACAATGGATCAACATTAAAAGCAACCACTTTTGCATTTTGTTTGATGTATTTTTTAATTAATACCGGCAAACGCAAAACTCCTGGTTCGAGTTCATCAATAATTTTGTCAAATTTATTTAAATCAGCTTCTGTTTCATTAAAAATAAAATCTTTATCAGCATCTTTCAGTTTTACTTTATAGGCTTTCTTAGGATGAACATACTGTGCGATGTAAGGGTCATAATAATTTGATTTCATAAATTCAATCATTAAAGATTTTGAAAAATCAGAGAATTGATTGCTGATACTTACACCCCCAAGAAGGAATTTATGTTCCGGAAAACGTAAGGTGGTATGAATGATTCCTTTCCAAAGCAAGAAAAGGGGCATCGGTTTTTGCTGGTATTCTCTGATGATGAATGCACGACCCATTTCGATGGACTGATTCATCATATCGTCAAGTTCTGGCTCAAAACGAAAAAGTTCATTCAAATAAAAACCTTCTATTCCGTATTTAGGATAAATTTCTGAGCCTAGTCCCATTCTATATGCTCCTGCGATTTTCTTCGCCTCTTCATCCCATAAGAAAAGATGGTGGTAGTATTGATCGAATTTGTCTAAATCGATAGACTCGTTTGTTCCTTCTCCCACTTCTCTAAATGTGATTTCACGCAATCGTCCGATTTCATGAAGAATACTTGGGATTGTATTCGCTTCGGCAAAAAACACCTCGTAGTTTTTACTTTGTAACAGTCTGCAATCCGTGTTTCGTAAAGTATCGACTTCTGCAATTATTTTTTCTCCATTTGCAGGAGTCACGATTTCTTTAGGGCTTCTGGGAATCTTTAAATGTGGTGTTGTCAGTAACTTAAATTCTTTATCGTAAGGATTGGCCAACATATAGGTCTTTTTTCTCAGGAATTCAGAATAAAGCTCTGTTGTTTTATATTCATTTTGTTCTGCGACAGAAATCGGTTTTCCTATTCTGACTTTTATGACGCGATGTTTCTGACTAAAAACTTCTGATGGTAATTTTGCAGTACGAAAGGTTCCACTAATTTTAGAAAGGAAATAAAACAACCAACTATTTCTAGCGTGAAAATAAATAGGCACAACTGGAACTTGCGCTTTACGGATTACTTTAATAGCCCCTTCTTCCCATGGTTTGTCGACCATAAGTTTTCCGTCTTTGTAACTGGAAACTTCTCCGGCTGGAAACATTCCAAGAGGTTTTCCATCACTTAAGTGACGTAAAGTTTCCTTAATCCCTATCACACTTGATTTGGTACCCTTATGATTTTCAAAAGGATTGACAGGCATGATGTATTTTTTGAGAGGCTTAATTCTATGTAATAAGAAGTTTGCTATTATTTTGAAGTTTGGTTCTCGTTCGAGCATTAATTTCAACAATAAAACACCATCTATGCCGCCCAAAGGATGATTGGAAATGGTTATATACGCACCGTCTTTTGGTAGCCGTTTAAAATCTTCTTCTGGGATTTCAAATTTTATTTGTAAGTCGGATAATATGGCATTTAAGAACTCAACGTCTTTTAAATGTTTATTACCGTCATAAAATTTATTAAGCTTAGATATCTTTAATGCTTTCATCAAAAGCCAACCGGAAAAAGTTCCCAGAACTCCATATTTTTGAGCGTTTATTGCTTTTGCAACTTCTTTGGCGGTAACTAAACCCATTTTCGTATAGTTTTTGAACGAAAGGCGAAGATAAACAAAAAGTCTATGATTAGGCTATTGGGTCATTCGATTTTCTTGTTTTTTCCACTGTTTCGTTTTTATTTTTTATTACTTTTGAAATTCAAAATTATATAAAAATGAAGATTATTTCTTATAATGTTAACGGAATTCGTGCTGCAATTTCTAAAGGATTCATTGATTGGCTGCAACAGGCAAATCCTGATGTAGTTTGTCTACAAGAAATTAAGGCATCTCCGGAACAACTTCCGTTATTGGATTTTGAATTAGCAGGATATCCTTATCATTATTGGTTTCCGGCTACAAAAAAAGGATACAGCGGAGTAGCCATCTTATCAAAAACAAAACCGAATAACATCGTTTTTGGAACTGGAATTGAACATATGGATTTCGAAGGAAGAACGATACGGGTAGACTTTGATGAATTATCAGTGATGAGTTTGTATCTGCCTTCGGGAACAAATAGTGCAAGATTGGATCATAAATTCATGTTTATGGATGACTTTCAGAATTACATTACGGATTTAAAGAAAGAGATTCCTAATCTGGTAATTTGCGGTGATTACAATATATGTCACGAAGCGATAGACATCCATAATCCAGTTCAAAGTAAAAAAGTATCTGGGTTTTTGCCCGAAGAAAGAGCTTGGCTTGATACATTTTTGAACAATGGATTCATTGACAGTTTCCGTTTTCTAAACAAAGAACCGGATAACTATACTTGGTGGACCGTGCGTGTTCCTAGTGCAAGACCAAGTAATAAAGGGTGGCGAATTGATTATTGTTTGGTCAGCGAGCCTTTGAAGGAAAGAATAAAAAGAGCACTTATTTTGCCCGAAGCAAAACATTCTGATCATTGTCCCGTTTTAGTGGAGATAGAGTAGATTTATAATTGATCACAAAATAATTTTTAAAGTATAAAAAATGATAAAAAAAATTTCAATAGGATTGTTAATTGTAGCGCTTTCAACTTCGTGCGTATCTAAGAAAATTTACAATGATTTAGAAAATAGATTCACAGATTTAAAGAAAGAAAACAGAACCTTAGCTGATGAAAACTCAAACCTTTTACAAGCAAAAAATCAACTGGAAATTGACCAAGATGCATTAAGATCAGACCTGAGTAAAGTAAAGTCAGAGCGAGATAAATGGCTGGCTGATTATGGTGCTTTAAGCAATAAGATGGATGTGATGCAGGAATCCTACAATGCTTTAGAAAAGAACAGTAATGAGGCTTTGCAAAGTAACATGAGTAAAAATCGTGATTTGCTTTCGCAATTAGATGCTAAAGGAAAGGCTTTGGCAATTGAACAGGAGCGATTAAACAAAAGTGCCCAAAGACTGCAAGAATTAGAATCATTGATTGCCGCCAAAGAAGCAACGATGAAAAAACTGAAAGAAACGCTTTCAAATGCCTTAAATAGTTTCGAAGGAAAAGGACTGACCGTAGAGCAAAAAAACGGAAAAGTATATGTATCCATGGAAAACAAACTACTGTTCAACTCAGGTAGTTGGGCTGTAGGTTCTGAAGGAAAGAAAGCAGTTGTCGAACTGGGAAAAGTATTGGGAGACAATCCAGATATTTCAGTGCTGATTGAAGGTCATACTGATGATGACCGTTTCAGTGCTTCAGGTCCTATAGCTGATAATTGGGATTTATCCACTAAAAGAGCGACTGCGATAGTTGCCATTTTAAGCGAAAACAATAATATCAATAAGCAAAACTTAACCGCTGCAGGAAGAGGGGAGTTTTCGCCATTGGCCAGTAATGCAACAGCGGAAGGAAAAGCGAAAAACAGAAGAATTGAGATTATCTTGACGCCAAGATTAGATGAAATCGCTGAAATGTTGAATGAAATAAACTAAGTTGTAACGTTTTTGATTTAGAAAGGTTCAGTCGTAAGAAGCTGAACTTTTTTGTATTTAAATAAAATGAAAGTTTCTGAAAAATCTGTTAACGGGATACCATGAACTGTCAATAAAAGGTACATTTGTAGTTGCACGCTTTTAATTGTTTTTAACTTTTAATCTAAAAAATGAAATATACAACTCTACCCAATACTGAAATAAAAGTCAGCAAAATATGTTTGGGCACAATGACTTTCGGTCAACAAAATACCGAGGCAGAAGGACATGAACAAATGGATTATGCACTTGAAAAAGGAGTTAATTTTTTTGATACAGCCGAGATGTACTCTGTTCCAGCACGTGAGGAAACCTATGGAAGCACCGAGAAAATTATTGGGACCTGGTTCAAAAAAACGGGAAGAAGAGAAGAGGTTGTTCTGGCTTCTAAAATAGCAGGCCCCAACCCAAACTTTACCTACATGCGCGATAAGAATGACTTCTCGCCTGCAAGCATAAAATACGCTTTAGATAACAGTTTACAACGCCTTCAAACCGACTATCTTGATTTGTATCAATTGCATTGGCCGGAGCGAAAAACCAATTTTTTTGGACAAAGAGGTTTTACGGTGCAAGAGGATGCTTGGGAAGATAATATCCATGCTGTTTTGGATACTTTGGGAGATTTGATTAAGGAAGGGAAGATTAAACATATAGGCCTTTCTAACGAAACGCCGTGGGGAATCATGCGTTTTCTGGAGGAAAGTAAATACAATCATTTGCCCAGGGTTAAAACGGTTCAAAACCCCTATTCTTTATTGAATAGACTTTTTGAAAATGGTTCAGCCGAGATTTGTATGAGGGAAAATGTGGGTCTTTTGGCTTATTCGCCAATGGCTTTTGGTGTTTTGTCCGGTAAGTTTTTATCAGGAGAAAATCACCCCAATTCCCGACTCAATCTATTTCCGCAAATGGCCAGATACAATAGTGCGCAGTGTGCTGAGGCGACTCGCTTGTATCAGGAAATCGCACATGAAAATGGTTTAACATTGACGGAATTGTCTTTGGCTTTTATAGAGCAGCAGTCTTTCTTGACTAGTACCATAATTGGCGCTAGCACTATGGAACAATTAAAAGAAAATATTAATACCATCAAGGTGACTTTGTCCGAGGATCTGTTACAAGCAATCAATGCTGTTCAGGCTCTAATTCCTGATCCTGCACCCTGATTCTTGACTGCAAGGTTCGCGAATTTTTCACGTAAAGTCCACAAAGAGCAACTGTTTTATGTGGGCTTTTTTAGTTCTATTCAAATTTTAAAATCATTGCGAACTTTGCGGTTATGCACTAAAATTCAAAATCGTTATTGATTGTCAAAGAGTCAACAACTATTGAGTCCTGCACTTTTAATCTGAGATATGATTTAGCGGGACCTGAAATCAGCATATGCTGCGATTTGTAAATCGTATCGTCAATATTTAGGAGCCCTCTTTTAGTCATGATTTTCGTTAAAAAGGATTCCTGTTTAGCTGCAAATTCTCTTAACTTGCCATAGTTATTAAACTGATACATGAATTTTCTTGGGCTAGGGATGATTCGAGCCAAAAACAAGCATTCGTTAAAAGTTAATTCAGAAGGGCTTTTCTGGAAGTAGAAACGGCTTGCTTCACCTATTCCGTATACATTGGGTCCCCATTCAATAATATTAAAATATACTTCAAGCATGCGTTCTTTGCTGACGATGCGGTTGTTTTCCAAAATATAAACCAACAAGATTTCCTCCAGTTTTCGAGATACCGTTTTTTCGCGGGTAAGGAAAACATTTTTTATCAATTGCATGCTGATGGTACTAGCACCGCGCGAGAACTTTTTTGTTTCTATGTTTTTGACAATAGATTGTTTGAACGCTTCATTTATAAACCCATGATGGGAGAAGAAAGAAGGGTCTTCTGTAGTTAAAACACATTTTTTTAAGTAAGGAGAAATTTGGTCTGTCGGCGTGTAATTTGGATTAGACGAGCCTACTAAAATTGGCCGTTGCAGGATATTTTTTATAATTGCCCTATAGACGAATTCCCCGTTCAGTTTGGTGAGATTTGCTTCTCCGTATTTTGTTATTTTTAATTTTTCCTTTTTTAAATTGCTGTCAAAAACCAGTTGCTCGGGTTTGTTTTTATTGAATTTAAAATCCAGTTTGTAATCAAAGGTTCCCTCGGCCTTCATCCCTTGAAAATGGGTGAACAACCCATCAGGGAGAGAGGATATAAAATCCTGGGCTTTCATTTTAGGAATAATCACTTTGAGTTTGTAAATAGTGTCGGCTTCCGTATCATATAAAATATAGGGGCGTAATTTAATCTGATTGAATTGTACTGCGGAACTGCTATCTATTGATATGAAATCAGAGCCAAGTAAGAAACGATAGTCAAATCGCGCATTTTTGATTACAACATCTTTGCTGGCTATTTTTGGATGGTTTATCCTAAAGTTTGTGATCGACGTGAAGCCATCAATATGCAATTCATCTCCGCTCTTGTCGATATTGTCAATATTTAACCGAATCGAATCAAAGCTGGACTTTAAATTATAACGCTCGTCAAAATACGGCACTTTGATGGCTCCAGTATCTTTATTAAAGATTCGGATATCTGCTTTTTTATTTCTTGGATCTGCGAAACCGCTAATTTCCCAACGCTGGGCAAAAGTATTGGTTTGGACATTTATCGAAGTTTCAAGCTTTTTATCAAAAAGCACTAATTTTTTAATGTCGATTGTTGCTTTTTTACCATTATCATCCAGTTTGAATTGCAGGTTTTCGACGCTCATATCAGTTGGAATCAAGTTTAATGCTTTCGAAATAATTCTATAAGCAAAAGCGGCATACTCTCTTTTTTCATTGGTAGTTGATTCGTCATCATCTTTCTTTAGGAATGCGGCGAAATTTTTCACATTTCCTTTCTGTATGAGTTGTACCATTCCGTTTTTAATTTCCAGGGTACCCAGTTGAACATCGCCGAACAGCAAATACCAAAAATTAATACTAGTTTTCATTTTTTGGATTTTAAAGAGGGTATCTGCATTTTTAGGAACAAAAGTGATTTCAGTCAGGCTGATTCCTGAAAAACCGTCAAAAGAGGCTTTTTTTATGGACAAATCACTGTTGTATTTCTGCTCAATTTTAGTTGAAGCTTTTTCGATTGCTTGCTGTAAAATAGAATCTCTAAAAACAAAAAAAACGATTGCGATTAGTGTTAAGAATACCATAAGCACTTTCAGGAGTAAAATTATCTTTTGGTTTCCGGTTTTCATGAATGGCATGATAGTTTAAGAATCGATTGAGAAGCAAATTTAAAAGAATATCTGCTAATCTTTTTTTTAAACTGAAATAGTTAGTTTGGAGAGCTTGATTTTTTGTTTTGAGCAAAAAAAACTACAATAGTTGCGTATTGTAGTTTTTGAAACGTGGGATATATTATGGTTTAAAATAAGGCTAAATCTTTAATATAAATGGCATTATACCGATTATTTATTCAATATCGCGCAATTAAACTCAGACTATTTTCATGCTATATCGGCATTACACCATAAATTTAAGTACTAATAAACAACTATAACTAGGGTTGTTTGTGATCGTAGAATTTTTTTACTTTTGCTATAATCTGATTAGAAGTCATACTGTCCGCTGTTTCAACAGATTTTAGTTTGCTAGCAATAGTTGATTTTTCAGCATTTATTTTTTGTTCCAATTTAGTTTTAGTTTCAGCAGGACCAAAAATGTAAAGCTCGTCAGAACCATTAACGTTAGATATAATATCTTTTAAATAGTTATTGATTTGATGTTTTTTTCTTTCGTCAAAGGATTTTTGTGAGTCCATGTGCTGACCTCCAAAAAAACTTCCTTTGTCACCCTCTTTATCGTGATAGACTCTATTCTCAAGATCAGATTGGATTTCACTAACCGCTTCTTTTCCGTCTTCAAGAGTTACAATGATTGCTTTTGTTGAGTCAATCCAAATGCCTGTTTGCTTTTTCATGTTTTATACGTTTGATAGTGTTATTAATTATAGTAGAGAGTTCTGATTTTATTAGGAAAACGATTTTGAACGCGAGTTCTAAAATTGCTTTTAAATTGATAGATTCAAACCCTTGCTTTATAAAAATACGAAATAAATTAGGGATAGCATAAAAATTAACATGTAAATAACTAAAGGTCAATGTGAAGAGAGTACTGCTGTTGTACTAGTTCCGCTTTTATATTCGAATTATTTTTACCCAAGTAGCCTGATGACTAAATCCTCTGATTTTACCTGCTGTAGGAATTGTCCTGACTACGTCCCCGTTCCAATTAATAGCTGGGATAGCCAAAATGGATACTGTATTATAAAGTATATAAAATTAAAAAGTTGTAATTTTAACTTGTTATACAAAAGAGAGTTGTTGCAGTGGAAAGTTTTTTAAATTCACTTGTTTTTTGTCATAGAATGCACAGTAGGGTTTACAGCATAAATTAGCTGTAAGCTCTTATTATTTCGAACAAAACGATATGTTAAAGACTATTAATATTATGGCTACTAAATCATTTAGAGAAAAAACCATAGCGAATAAAGCATCTGATAATTGGTGTTCTATAAATAATGGGGTTAAGTATTATGCTTTTATTTTAGTTGATTATAAACCTTGTTGGGAATCTTTTTATTTTGATGAAAAAGGAGGAATTAATAATTTAAATTTATTTAGTAATGAAGATGAAGTCTTAGATTATTTGTAGAAGCAAATAGAAAGAATGATGTTGCTATATAAGTGGAATAAATAAGCCATAACGTTCTTGATATGGTTAGAGCTATCAGCGGTGTCGCTTATAAAAGAAATAGGATTAGATTGCTGGGTGAGGTATTCTTTGAGTATAAGATTGATTTAACTTTTTAGCGAATTATCTTCTCGAATTTATGGGTTTGCGTGTGGGATAGAAGCGAAAATCCTTTTTTATCTCGCCATTTTGGGGTGAGATAAAAAAGATTGTAGCGAATAGTCCGACCCACTTTTTTTGTTGGTCACGTCCAAAGTAGTATTGCATTTATCATAAAAGTGTTGGGTTTAAATTATTTTACCCAAACAGCATGCTGGCCACATCTTCTATTTTTGCCACAAGTTGAATTTTTATTCCAGTATTTTTCAATGTGATTTTATTGTATTTTGACACGAAAATAGTCGAGAAACCCAGTTTCTCCGCCTCTTGAATGCGTTGATCTACTCGGTTCACGGGACGGATTTCTCCTGATAATCCTACTTCTCCCGCAAAACAAAAACCTTTATTAACCGGAATGTCTTCATTAGAGGATAAAATGGCTGCCACGACCGCTAAATCGATAGCCGGGTCGTCTACGCTGATTCCGCCCGTGATGTTTAAAAAAACGTCTTTGGCTCCTAAACGGAAACCGGCTCTTTTTTCCAGAACAGCCAAAATCATATTCAGCCGTTTGGCATTGTAACCTGTTGTGCTGCGCTGTGGTGTGCCGTAAACTGCCGTACTGACTAATGATTGTATCTCAATCATTAATGGGCGCATGCCTTCCAGAGTAGAAGCAATGGCCGTACCAGAGAGCTCTTCGTCTTTATGCGAAATTAAAATCTCCGATGGATTCGAGACTTCACGCAGTCCGCTTCCAAGCATTTCATAAATTCCAATTTCAGCCGTAGAGCCGAAACGATTTTTTAGGGATCGTAAAATGCGGTAGACATGGTTTCGATCTCCTTCAAATTGTAAAACAGTGTCGACCATGTGTTCCAATATTTTGGGTCCGGCAATGTTTCCGTCTTTGGTAATATGACCAATCAGAATAACGGGAATATTCGTTTCTTTAGCAAATTTGATTAGCTCGGCAGTGGTCTCTCGGATTTGGGAAATACTACCTGCTGTAGACTCAATATAATCGGTATGAAGTGTTTGAATTGAATCAATGATTACAATTTCGGGGGCAATAGCTTCAATTTGTTTAAAGATATTTTGCGTTTTAGTTTCGGTAAGGATATAGCAGTTGTCACTTGTTGTGGTGATTCTTTCTGCTCTCATTTTTATCTGTTTTTGGCTTTCTTCGCCAGAAACATATAAAGTTTTGTAGGGTAATTTCAGTGAGATTTGAAGCAAGAGCGTACTTTTTCCTATTCCGGGTTCACCGCCTAATAATATTAAGGATCCGGGAACGATACCGCCTCCAAGCACTCTGTTTAATTCAGAGTCAGTAGTGTCCATACGGATTTCCTGGGTAGAATCGATTTCATTTATTTTTAATGGCTTGGGTGCTTTACTTGTCACGGTTGCTTCACTTTTCCAGGCCACTTTTTCTTGTTTTTGGATAATTTCCTCGGCGATAGTGTTCCATTCCTTACAGGAGTTACACTGCCCTTGCCATTTGGCATATTGAGCTCCACAATTCTGGCAGAAAAAAGAAGTTTTTATTTTCGACATTATTTTTTTTGTGTTAAACCGTTCATGCTGTCATATTTATCAAACATCATGTCTTTTGTTAAATTACCGATCTCCTCTAATTGAGATGCTCGTTGGTATTTGCTGGCTGCTCTTTTAGCATCGCCCATTTTCTCGTACATTAAGCCCAATTGATAAGAGGCTAACATTGATTTCGGATAGTTTTTATCGGCAATTTCTGCTAGTTTGTCTAACTCATCATAAGCATTGTTTTTTAGAATCGCAGCTTCAATTGCTTTAAAGTCATTTAGTCTGACTGGAATTGTCAGACCTAGTTTGTCTGATATCAGATCATATTTTTTTATGAGGTAGTCGACATATCCACTTTGAAGAGTTACAATTTGATCTGTAAATTCAGAGGAAGAAATGGGTTTGTAGGAGTCGAAAATTTGATATAATGCACTAGGAATCGAATATAGCACTAGGGAATAATGAGAGGCATTATGAAACTCATCATACTTATAATCAATATCTGAATTAGTAATCATCTTTATGTTGGCGTCTAAGTTTTTTATCGGTTCGCGAAGCTGCCTGATATCGCCATCAGCGGATGATTGATAGTAAAAAACAGCTTTTTTTGATTTCGCAAGTTTTTCCGGAATTCGAGTTTCCATTTCTGGAGTTAATTCGGGGCTTAAAGAGATGTAGGCATTAAATAGTGGGCTATCCTTATAGAGGAAAAAATTCAAAAAACCTGCTGTTGTATCATGTCCAGCAATAATTCTAAATGGTGCGGTACGGTATTTTTTTTCAATGTAGGGCAATAATTCTCCGCCAATAAATTCAAAAAAAGCAGCTCCTTTTCCGGACGGCAAGCCATTGTCTTTATTATATTTGCAGTCCTCCATTCGATTATTTCTTTGATTTATACCAATAACAATGGTTTCAGGTAAATCATCCCAATAACATCCATAGTCCAAGGCGCCATAAAAAGGATCAAATAAGTAATCGCCATCCAATAATATAAGTAAAGGGTATTTTTTAGTTGGATTTTGGTCATATGTGGAAGGTAAGCCAATGGTTATTTCTCGAGTTTCTCCCAGCTTGTTTGAAATAAATGATTCTGTAGTTTTTTGAGAAAACATAGAAAAAGTAAAGAAGAGCAATAGGAGTAGCTGTTTCATGATTTAGACTTATTTAAAAAATTAATTTCATTCTAAATGGAGTAGCAATATAATGCTTTATTTACTTTAATGGAAAAATAGGATACCTAAAACAGTTTCATGTTGAAAATAGAATTTCAGCCCGTATAAAAAACGGACATAGGCTTCAAGATACTGTCGTAAGTTGAGGAAAAACTAGTTTTCTATGATTTAAGTTAAAGAATTGTCGTTTTCATTTGGAAAAATAATCCAGGGCTTGAACGTTTTTGCTTCTTCAAACTCTAAGGTAGCGTAGGAGATAATAATGATAATATCATCTTTTTGAACTTTTCTTGCCGCAGGTCCATTTAGAGTGATTTCACCTGAATTGCGCGCTCCTTTTATGGCATAAGTTTCAAAGCGTTCGCCATTGTTAATGTTGACAATGGAAACTTTTTCACCTTCAATGATATTTGAGGCTTCTAACAGATTTTCATCAATAGTAATACTGCCGATATAATTTAAGTCGGCTCCGGTTACTTTTACCCGGTGAATTTTTGATTTTAATACTTGGATTTGCATGCTACAAAAGTAAATTAATTTAATGAAATGGTATCGATCAATCTTATGTTATTCACGGTAACTGCTATAAAAGCGCGGTATTTTTTAGTACTGCTTTTTCTTAAACAAGGTCTAAGTGTTGTTTCATCTGCAATTTGAAAATACTCTAACTCAAATGAAGTACTTGCACTGAATGATTTCTCTACCCATTGCGTTACGGCCGTGGCACTATTTGTTTTAAATTTTTCTTTTGCGTGATTCAATGTTTTTAAAATTAAAGACCCGTCTGCTCTTTGCTGAGCTGTCAATCGCTCATTTCTGGAGCTCATTGCGAGACCATTGGACTCTCTGAAAATAGCGCATCCAATCACATTGACCTCAAGTTTATTTTTTTTGACCATCTTTTTCACAATTTGTAACTGCTGGAAATCTTTTTCTCCAAAATAAGCATTTGTAGGGGTTACAATTTCGAAAAGACGTTTTACAATTGTTCCTACTCCGTCAAAATGACCTGGTCTGAACTTTCCTTCCATTTGATTTTCTAATCCGTCAAAATCGAATGCTTGGGATAGTACTTTTCCGTCGTAGATATCATCTACAGAGGGGGCATATAAAACAATATCAGTACTTAGTCCGTTTATTTTTGCTATGTCTGCTTCTAAGGTTCTTGGATATTTTGATAAATCCTCAGAGTTATTAAACTGAGTAGGATTTACAAAGATGCTAACCACGGTAGTGTCATTCTCTGCTAATGACTGTTGCATTAAGGAAAGGTGTCCTTGATGTAATGCACCCATCGTGGGAACGAAACCAATAGTAGAATTTTGGGTCTTAATAGATTTCAAATAGTCTATCAAAGCTGCTTTTCCATAGAAAATAGGCATGGTTCTTTTATTTAAATTTAGTGCAAACATAATATATTAGTTAATAACTGCATAAATTTTTGTAATTTTGCGTGGTTTTTATTACCAACAATTTAAGCAAATTACAATATGAAAGATAAGAGGATATTATATGTATCATCTGAAGTGGTGCCTTACCTAGCTGAGAATGAGGTGTCTCTGATGTCTTACGACGTACCGAAGATGATCAATGATCAAGGAGGGCAAATCAGAATTTTTATGCCGAGATATGGGAATATTAATGAGAGAAGACACCAATTACATGAAGTAATTAGGCTTTCGGGGATGAATTTGGTTGTGAATGACTTGGACATGCCCCTGATAATAAAGGTGGCTAGTATACCTAAAGAAAGGATTCAGGTTTACTTTATTGACAATGATGAATATTTTAAAAGGAAAGCGACATTTGCCGATGAAGAAGGAGTGATGTATGCAGATAATGATGAGCGTGCAATTTTCTTTGCAAAAGGAGTTGTTGAGACCGTGAAAAAACTGAATTGGGTTCCGGATATTATTCATGTTCATGGCTGGATGGCTGCAATGTTGCCAATCTACATGAAACATTACTATAAAAATGAAGCGTTGTTTTCTGATACAAAAATTGTTACTTCAGTATACAGTCAGTCATTTGAAGGGTCTTTAGATGCGGAAATGATTAATAAAATAAAATTGGACGGAGTTCCTTTAGATGCTATTTCTGATTTAGAAACGCCAGATTATGAAAGCATTATAAAGGCGACTATCAAACATTCTGATGCTGTTATTATCGCTTCGGATAGTCTGTCTCCAAGTTTAACAAAATTTATAGAATCTTCAGGGAAACCTTTTTTACCTTTCGTCCCTAAAGATGAATTCACGGAAGCTTATACCGCTTTTTATCAAGAAAAGGTTCTATCAATTTAAAATTTTATTAGCGAATATGTACAATAATTCTTTTTTTAAGAAAATTCTATTAGTGGCGTGTGTTGTTTTTCTTTATTCATGTGATAAAGATTATAATTCAATTGGGGATGGCTTGATAGGGGACAACCACTTTGATTTTGTAAAATATACATCAAGTGTTGTCGCTTATAATCAAAAAATAGGTCCCATACAATCTAATAATCTTCCCATAAATGCATTAGGTATTTTTGACAATCCTGCTTTTGGCACAACCACGGCAAATTTTGCAACACAATTAGTTTTAGAGTCAGCAAATCCAACTATCGGAAAGAATCCGGTAATTGAAAGTGTTGTTTTGACAATTCCATATTTTAGTACTTTAAAATCTACTGACACTAATGGAGACGGAACGTATCAGTTAGATTCAATCTATGGTCCTAAAGACGCTAAAATTATGCTGAGTGTTTTTGAGTCTGGTTACTTCATGAGGGATTTAGATCCTGCTGGCGGTTTTAAAGAAGCTCAAAAATATTATACCAATCAGAATGCCGATTTTAATAACGTTAAAGTGGGGAGCCGTTTGAATAACTCCTCGAATGCAAGTCAAAATGATGCTTTTGTCTTTAGCGCTGTTGAATATAAGTCTACAACTACTAAAGACGGAGTAGATGTGGTTACTCGTGTCGCTCCGGGAATGCGTTTGGATTTGAATACTGATTATTTTAAAACTAAAATCATCGAAGCCTCGACTTCAGGTAAGTTGGCGGGCAATGATGTTTTTAAAGAATACTTTAGAGGATTGTATTTTAAAGTAGAGAAATCAGGAAGCAGCCCTTCTAATATGGCTTCGTTAGACTTTAAAAAAGGTAAAATTACCATAAATTATAAAGAAGACACTTCTGATACGGATGCCGCAAGAGTTGAAAAGACGATTGTACTTAACCTTACGGGGAACACGGTTAGTTTACTAGACCAAAGTAATACAAAAACTTCTTATGCTAATGCAACAACACCAGCAAACATCAATACGGCTCTTGGGGACGAAACTTTATATCTAAAAGGAGGAGAAGGTTCTCTATCGATTATAAAGCTTTTTGGTCCAGATGCTGATAATAATGGTGTTGCTGATGAGCTGGAAACGATTAGAAAGAATGGTTGGTTAATAAATGAAGCTAATTTAGTGTTTCATGTTGACGCAAGCGCAATGACAAACGGTTATGTAGCAAAGCGAATCTACTTATATGATTTCGAGAATAATCGTCCCATTTTTGATTATGTAACTGATGCGGCCCCAGGTTCAAATACTAAAAACGGGAAGACTTCGTACGGAGGTATTCTGACTAAAGATAATGCCGGAAATGAAGTTTATAAGCTTAGAATTACGAACCAAATTAGAGTTCTTATTCAAAATAAAGATTCTACTAATATTAGGTTGGGAGTCGTTGTTACCGAAGATATAAACACCACAACCTCTAATAAATTGAGAACGCCAACAGCTTCCTTATCGCAGGTGCCTAGGGCTTCAGTTATGAGTCCTTTAGGAGCTATTATATACGGCAGTAAATCTACCGTACCGGAAGATAAAAGATTAAAACTTGAAATTTTTTACACAAAACCTAATTAACTTAAAGCTATGTGCGGAATTGTTGGATATATAGGTTACAGAGAAGCTTACCCTATCATTATAAAAGGATTAAAAAGACTGGAATATAGGGGGTATGATAGCGCAGGCGTTATGATACATGATGGTGAAGCCATTAAATTATGTAAAACAAAAGGAAAGGTTGTGGATCTTGAAGAGAAAGCTTCAAAGGAAATGACTACTAATGGAACAATTGGAATTGGTCATACGCGTTGGGCGACACATGGCGTTCCTAATGATGTAAACTCACATCCACATCTATCTAATTCAGGAGATTTGGTAATAATTCACAATGGAATTATAGAGAATTACGCTGCTTTAAAGGTAGAGTTGATTAAAAGAGGTTATGTGTTCCATTCCGATACAGATACTGAGGTACTTGTTAATCTTATCGAAGAAGTACAAAAAAAAGAAAATATTAAATTAGGAAAGGCAGTTCAAATTGCCCTTAACCAGGTAGTTGGAGCTTATGCAATTGCTGTTTTTGATAAAAAAAATCCAAAGGAAATTATTGCAGCTCGCTTAGGCAGCCCTTTGGCAATTGGTATTGGGGAAGGAGAGTACTTTATCGCATCGGATGCTTCTCCATTTATAGAATACACTTCAAATGCGGTCTATCTAGAAGATGGTGAGATGGCAGTCATTAGGTTGCATAAATCAATGAAAGTAAGAAAAATCAAAGACGATTCTTTGGTTGATCCTTATATTCAGCAGCTTCAAATGAATTTGGAGCAAATTGAAAAAGGAGGGTATGACCACTTCATGCTAAAAGAAATATACGAGCAACCTAGCGTAATAAAAGACACGTATAGAGGTCGGTTACACGCAAATGAAGGAATCATTCAAATGTCTGGTGTCGAGGATAATTTAGAGAAATTCTTAAATGCGGACAGAATTATTATAGTTGCATGTGGTACATCATGGCATGCGGGATTAGTGGCTGAATATATTTTCGAGGAGTTCGCAAGAATACCTGTTGAAGTGGAATATGCTTCAGAGTTTAGATATAGAAACCCAATAATCAATAGTAATGATGTAGTAATTGCTATATCTCAATCTGGTGAAACGGCTGATACGATGGCTGCTATCAAATTAGCAAAAGAGAACGGAGCTTTTGTTTTTGGAGTTTGTAATGTAGTAGGTTCTTCTATTTCGAGAGAAACTCATGCAGGTGCTTATACTCATGCAGGGCCAGAAATAGGTGTTGCATCGACTAAAGCCTTTACAACTCAAATTACAGTGTTAACAATGATTGCTTTGCGTTTAGCAAAAGCTAAAGGGACATTGTCTCTTTCTGATTTTCATATGTATTTGCAAGAGTTGGAGTTAATTCCCGAGAAAGTAAAAGAAGCTTTGCAAACTAACGATCGTGCGAAGGAAATTGCGGCTACTTTTAAAGATGCGCCCAATTGTTTGTATTTAGGAAGAGGTTATAATTTTCCTGTTGCACTTGAAGGAGCTTTAAAACTTAAGGAGATATCATATATTCATGCTGAAGGTTATCCTGCAGCCGAAATGAAACATGGGCCAATTGCTTTAATTGATGAGCAGATGCCGGTAGTGGTTATTGCTCCAAAGCAAGGTCATTATGATAAGATTGTAAGTAATATACAGGAAATTAAGTCCAGAAGTGGAAGAATTATTGCCGTAGTAACTAAGGGAGACACTCAAGTTCGTGAATTAGCGGACTATGTGATTGAAATTCCTGAAACTTCAGATGCATTATCTCCATTGATTACAACAATACCATTACAGCTTTTATCATACCATATAGCGGTGATGAGAGGTTGTAATGTAGATCAACCTAGAAACCTGGCAAAATCGGTAACGGTAGAGTAAGAAATTTAATGTATTTAAACAGAAAAAAAGCAAGATGTGAATCTTGCTTTTTTTTTTGTTTAAAATAATTTTAAAACGCAATTTTTACGATAAACGCAGTTTTTTAACTAATTTTATATGTATGCATAGTATTTTGGTGTTTTAGGAGTAAAATTTTAATTTTAATTGATGAAATAACAATATATAAAATGTTAAAATGGGATCAAAAAGATAGTAATAATGAAATTTTTTTAGCGTTTTTTTATTAATATTAAAAATAATTGTACTTTGGTAATCTAAATCTATAAAATTAAACCAAATGAAAATGTATTTACTTTTTTTGTCATTGTTTTTTTGCAGCATAAGTTTTGCTCAGAATTCAATTTCTGGTACAGTTACTGATAGTGACGTTCAGCCAATTTTTGGAGCCAACATTAAAGTTGTTGGAGGCGCCGCAGGGACAGTTACTGACATCGAAGGAAAATTCTTGCTAAACGCTTCAAGCAAATTACCGTATGTAATTGAAATCTCAAGTATTGGATTTATTTCCAAACGAGTAAATATTACGACGAATAATCAAAAGGTAAATATCATTTTAAAAGATGAGCAAAATTTGCTTAATGAGATTGTGGTGTCAGCTTCAAGAACTCCCGAGCGAGTTTTAGAGTCCCCAGTTACCATTGAAAGAATGGGAATTGCGGATATTAAAAAGTCAGCATCTGCTACTTTTTATGATGGTTTGGAAAATATGAAAGAAGTACAAATGAATACAAGTAGTTTGTCTTTTAAGTCTATCAATACTCGTGGTTTTGCAACAGTTGCAAATACGCGTTTCATGCAGTTAGTTGATGGAATGGACAACGCTTCTCCTTTATTAAACTTTGTCTTAGGAAACCTAATTGGAGTTTCAGAAATTGACGTTCAAAGTGTAGAGTTACTACCAGGGGCATCTTCTGCTTTATATGGGGCTAATGCATTTAATGGTATTTTATTTATGACTAGTCAAAGCCCATTTACAAAGCAGGGGATTACTGCTTATGCAAAATTTGGACAAACAAGTCAAAAAGCTGCTGGGACAAATGACTATGTTGATTATGGGATTAGAATGGCGCATGCATTTAGTCCGAAACTTGCTGCAAAAGCTAACTTTACCTATTTGCGTGGTACTGACTGGTATGCTACAAACTATGATGACAAGACCAATGTTGGAAGAGACAGGAGTCATGTGAATTATGATGGGATAAATGTTTATGGTGATGAAGTTACTACAAATATTAAAGGAGTTGCTGCAGGCTTGTTGAGTGCGGGCGCTATAACTCAGTCACAATTTGCTGCTTTTAATAGTATACTACCTAACTACAATGTAAGTAGAACGGGGTATAATGAGGTTGATCTTACGGATAATAAGGCAAGCAACACCAAGATCGATTTTTCACTTCATTACAAGCCATTTGCTAATGACGTTGAGGTTATTTGGCAAAGTAAATTTGGGTTTGGTAATGCGGTTTATCAAGGAGCAAACAGGTATTACTTGAATAACTTTTTTATGCAGCAGCATAAGTTAGAGATAAAAGGGAAAAACTTTTTCTTAAGAGGGTACACCACTTCAGAAGATGGCGGAAACTCATATGACATGCTTTTTACGGGTATAAATATTAATAGAGTTTGGAAAGATGATAAGACTTGGTTTGGGCAGTACGCAGCTACTTATGCTGGGGCTACTTTAAATGGGTCAACTCCAGAAAATGCTCATATTGCAGCAAGAAACGTTGCTGATACGGGTAGATTAATTCCTGGGACTCCAGGATTTCAATCGGCTTTTAATAAAGTTACTAATGAAGCAAGCGTGCTTTCTGGGTCTAAATTGGTAGACAATTCTAGAATATACCATTCAGACGCTAATTACAATTTTCATGATCTTATAAAATTTGCAGAAATTCAAGTGGGAGGTTCTTTTAGACAATATCAGTTAAATTCTTTTGGAAGAATATATACTGATAAAGATGGACCAATATATTACAACGAGTATGGCACATATACGCAGTTAACAAAAAAATTCATGGACGATAGATTAAAATTCACAGGATCGATACGTTATGATAAAGCACAAAATTATGATGGAAACGTTTCGCCTAGAGTATCTCTGGTATATTCTGGTGGTGAAAGCAGACGACATAACTTTAGGGGATCATTTCAAACCGGTTTTAGAAACCCTACTACACAAGACCAGTACATCGGATTTAACGTAGGTAGTGCAATTTTATTAGGTTCTAACCCAGATAACTTAACAAGATATAGCGAAGTATTAGCGGTTGGTACTCCTGTGGGTCAGGCATTTGCTGGTGGTCCAACGGTAACAGTCAATGGGTTGAATGCTTATAATAACTCGTACACTGCAACTTCAGTAGGCGCATTTTCAGCAGCTGGAAATCCTGCACTATTGAGAAAAACCAACGTGGATTATGTTAAACCGGAACAAGTAAAAGCTTTTGAATTAGGGTATCGCTCGTTCATAAAAGGGTTCTCGGTAGATGTTAATGGTTATTACAATATCTATAATGACTTCATTGGGAATCTTAATGTGGTTGCTCCTTTATATGGTACCGCTCAAGATTCTCCAAGTGGTATTCCAAGCGCTGACCCAGGATTTCAGTCTGTTCATGCTCTTGCAAACAGTAATTTTAGAGCATTTCAATTGTACACTAATACTAAAGTGGAAATTGAGTCACTTGGTTTTGGTTTAGGTCTTTCTAGAAAAGTATATAAAGATTTCGAAGTAGGAGTTAATTATAACTATGCTGAATTTAACTTTGATCAGGCAAAAGACCCAAGTTTTGAAGCTGGTTTTAACACTCCGAAACACAGAGTGAAAGCATCATTCGGAAATGAAAAATTATTTAAGAACTTTGGTTTTAATGTGAGTGGACGATATAACACTTCTTATTTATGGCAATCTACATTCGCGGATGGGATTATCGCTGCCGCTACTGTAATTGATGCTCAAGTCAATTATGAGCTTCCTAAATTAAAATCAACGCTTAAGCTAGGTGCTTCAAATATTGGAGGGAAGGAATATGGACAAGTATTAGGTGCTGGATTGATCGGGCAACAGTATTTTGCCTCTTGGACAATCAACCCGTAGTACTTATAAAACTTTTAAAAAAAAACATAATAATGATAAAAAATTTTAAATGGTTACTATTGGTTTCTTTAACCTTTGTAGCATGTAATAGTGATGATGCCGTAGTGGTAGTTTCTAACTCCTCAGACGGTTTGCCTTTAACAGCTGGGACTGCTAACTTTTCAAAATATGTTGCATTAGGAAATTCATTGACCTCTGGTTATTCCGATGGTGCCTTGTTTATCGAAGGTCAAAAAGCATCTCATACAAATATAATGGCGGACCAATTTAAAGCAGTTGGTGGCGGGGATTTTAAAATTCCATTTATGTCAGACAATATAGGTGGGTTTAAAATTAATGGGGCCGAGATTCCTGGGTATGGTCCAAGATTGGCTTCGACGGGTGGTGGAGCACCAACTCCAGTCTCAGGAGTTCCTACAACGGAGATTTTAATTTCAATAGTTTCGGGAGGTCCTTACAATAACTGTGGTGTTCCGGGGGCGAAAAGTTTTCATTTGTTATCGCCCAGCTATGGTAGTGCTGCAGGTATTGCTCTAAAAACTGCTAATCCGTATTATGTTCGTTTTGCTCCAAATGGTACTACTTCGGTTTTGACTTATGCAATGTCTCAAGCGCCAACTTTCTTTTCACTTTGGATAGGAGCCAACGATGTTTTGGGTTATGCAATAACGGGTGGAGATGGAACAGATCCAATTACACCTTCTGCAGGTCCTGCAGGTGCAGGTTTTGATGCTACTTATGATGCTTTGGTAAATACATTGACCTCTGGAGGGGCTAAAGGAGTTGTTGCAAATATTCCTTACGTAACTACAACTCCCTTCTTCACAACAGTTCCATATAATTCAGCTGCGGTAACGGCGGCGCAAGCCTCTGCTTTGAATAGCGCATACGCGGCCTATAACGGTGGACTAACAGCTGCTAAAAACGCATCGTTGATTACAGAGGCAGAAAGATTAGCTAGAACAATTAGTTTTACTGCTGGCGCAAATGGGTTGGTTATGAATGATGAGTATTTGACTACTGTAAATGTACCTGCAGCTGGATTGGTGCTACCTTCTTTGAGACAAACAACTTCAGCAGATTATGTACTTTTATCATCGGGCGGGGTTAGTGCCCAAGCTTTCTTACCTCTAGGGAACGGTACCCAGTTTCCTTTAGCTGATAAGTGGGTTTTGTCTAAAAGTGAGGTTTTAGAATTGAAGACAGCGACGGACGCTTACAATACAAAAATTAAAGCAGTTGCAACAGCTAAAGTATTGGCTTTTGTTGATATTAATGCTTTAATGACACAAGTTGCAGGTCCTGGATTTACGGCTAATGGATTTACTGTAACTGCTGCCTTTGTTATAGGTGGTGGATTTTCAACGGATGGTGTGCATCCTTCTCCAAGGGGGTACGCAATGATTGCAAACAAATTTACTCAAGCCATTAATACGACTTACGGTTCAAACTTAAAAGCAGTTGATTTAGGGAATTATAGAATATTGTTTCCAAAATCACTTTAATTTAAATTTGTTCGAATAAAAAATAAAAAACCACTCGTCGAAAGTCGAGCGGTTTTTTTGCTTTTTTTAATACCTAATCGGGACAGGTTTGGGTTTTTAAAAAAGCTTTTAATTTTTTCCTGTTTTTTAGATAAAAAATTATTGATTTTTTATTTTAAAAAATTATCTTTGCACCCTGATAAAAGTGTCTAATCGATTAGTTTCGGTTAGTTCTATTTCATAAACCTAAATAGCTATTTAATAAATACATAAGTAATGTCAAAAGTAATAGGAAAAGTTGCCCAAATCATTGGCCCAGTAGTTGACGTAGTTTTCAACGGTAAAGATGTTGAACTTCCAAAAATTTATGATTCGTTAGAAATCACAAAAAAAGACGGTACTTTATTAGTACTTGAAGTACAATCTCACATTGGTGAAAACACGGTTCGTACCATTTCGATGGACTCAACAGATGGTTTGAGTAGAGGTTATGAAGTAGTTGGAACAGGATATCCTATCCAAATGCCGATTGGTGCTGATGTTTACGGTCGTTTATTCAATGTAATCGGAGATGCAATCGATGGACTAGGAAACTTACCAAAAACAGGAGAAAACGGAATGTCAATTCACCGTCAAGCTCCTAAATTCGAGGATTTATCAACTTCATCTGAAGTTTTATTCACAGGTATTAAAGTAATTGATTTAATTGAGCCTTACTCAAAAGGGGGTAAAATTGGATTGTTCGGTGGTGCAGGTGTTGGAAAAACAGTATTGATTCAAGAGTTGATCAACAATATCGCAAAAGGTCACGGTGGACTTTCTGTATTCGCAGGAGTAGGGGAAAGAACACGTGAAGGGAATGACTTACTTCGTGAGATGCTAGAGTCAGGGATTATAAAATACGGTGATGATTTCATGCACTCTATGGAAAATGGAGGATGGGATTTATCTAAAGTGGATATGCCAGGAATGAGAGAGTCTAAAGCTACTTTCGTTTTCGGTCAAATGAATGAGCCACCAGGAGCTCGTGCTCGTGTAGCACTTTCTGGATTATCTATTGCTGAGTATTTCCGTGATGGAGCAGGAACAGATCAAGGGAAAGATGTATTGTTCTTTGTTGATAATATCTTCCGTTTTACACAAGCAGGTTCTGAGGTTTCGGCACTTTTAGGTCGTATGCCCTCTGCAGTAGGATACCAACCAACATTAGCTACAGAAATGGGAGCGATGCAAGAACGTATCACATCGACAAACAAAGGGTCTATTACATCTGTACAGGCGGTTTACGTTCCTGCAGATGATTTAACAGATCCAGCACCGGCAACAACATTTGCTCACTTAGATGCAACAACAGTGTTGTCTCGTAAAATTGCTGAATTAGGTATTTATCCAGCGGTTGACCCGTTAGATTCTACTTCAAGAATTTTAACTCCACAAATTTTAGGTGATGAGCATTATGATTGTGCACAAAGAGTAAAGGAGATCCTTCAAAAATACAAACAATTGCAAGATATTATTGCGATTCTAGGTATGGAAGAATTATCGGAAGAAGATAAGTTATCGGTTTCAAGAGCACGTCGTGTTCAGCGTTTCTTATCTCAACCATTCCACGTTGCTGAGCAATTTACAGGTTTAAAAGGTGTTTTAGTTGATATTAAAGATACTATCAAAGGATTTAATATGATTATCGATGGTGAATTAGATCACTTACCGGAATCAGCATTCAACCTTAAAGGGACAATTGAAGAAGCTATTGAGGCTGGAGAAAAAATGTTGGCAGAAGCTTAAAAATAGTTATGAGTTATGAATTATGAGTTTTTAATAAATTCATAATTCATAACTTATAATTCATAACTCAAATATTATGATTTTAGAAATAGTATCACCGGAAGCTTCATTATTCAAAGGAGAAATAACTTCGATATCCGTACCGGGTGTTGACGGAATTTTTCAAATTTTAAATAATCACGCACCGATTGTTTCGTTGCTTCAGAAAGGGACTGTAAGTATTACAGCGCCAAGTTTAGAGTTTAGTAAAGAAGTGGCTGCTATGTTTACAAAAGTAGATGAGCAGAATTACACTTTATCTATTTCATCTGGAACTATAGAAATGAAAGACAATAAAGTAATTGTTTTAGTAGACTAGAATAATTAGAATATATAAGAAAAGCCTAACAGTGATGTTAGGCTTTTTTGTTTACAACAGTTAAGGATTGTATTTTAATCCGTGAATACTTCAGGAACAGTGTCTAGATAAAAAAACAAGTATTTTCTTGATAAACTCCCTAAAACAAGTATTTAAGCGGATATTAATAACTTTCAACGATTAATTAAGTACGGTCAATTTAATTTAGCTACTTTGTAAGTTATTAAATGATAATTTTTATAAACGGATCAATTTATAGCTATAAACGAGAAATGGACTATTGAAGTCAAGCGGTTTGTTTGTAACTTCTAAAGAAATTGTGCGCAGACTATTATCTCGTGTTTTTTAAAGATTAGTGTTTCATTATTTTAAAAACATATTATTTATAAATTAAACTACGTTGAGAACCCGATTTCTAATTTTGTTACTACTTTTCGCAACGCTACTTACTGCGCAGGAATCAGAAATTTCTGCAAAAATTTCTGTCTTAAAAACTAAAATTGAACTTGCTAAAAAGGGAGAGAGATTAAAATTAATGGATAGCCTGAGCAACCTTGTAAAGAATCAACTCACATTACATTACGACTCTTTGGTGTCTTATACAATAGCTTACGCACTTGTACTAGACTCCTTAAACATGGCAGCAAATAATACCGCTGATTTAATTTATTATTACAATAGTATTGTTAGAAAACCTAAGGAGGGATTAAGGTTATTTAAAGATTTTTTAGGAAAAACAATTAATGTAAAAAGCAACCATGCATTAGCGAGATTGTATTTAAATGGCGCTGATAGTTATTTTTTTAATGAGAAACCTGAGGAAGCATTAAGAACGTATGAAATTTCTAGAACCTTTGCGTTAAAGGCTAAAGATGAGCGTATTTTAGGATTTGTAAATTTATATACAGGGCAAGTTTATGAATCCATAGATAATTCTTATGAAGCTGTTCAAAATTACAAAAATGCATATACTTTTTTTAAAAAAGTAAAAGACACCTTTAATATTTTAAGTGTTAAAAATTCATTGGCTAATTTGTATACTAAAAATGCATTTTATAAGGAGGCTAAACTAGAAAGGGATGAGGCTATAGTTTTAGCTAAAAAATCAAATAGAAATAGAAATTTAGTTTATTTATATTTTAATGCTTCAGAAGATTATAAAAGAATAGGAAATATTAAAGAAGGTACTCGTAACTTATTAGAAGCAATAGAGATTAATAAAACAATTGAGCAGGACGCCTACTTACATCCCATTTTAGTGTGTAAAATAATAATAGCATATGCAGAGGGTAAAAGGATTGATAAGGCTGTAAAATATATAAAAGAAATTGAAAATAATATTGAATTATATAATAATAAGGCGAATAAAGCATATTATTTAGAAGCTTTAAAAAATGTAACTTTTGCAAAAAGAGACTATCAAAAATCATTAAAATTTGCGAGAGAACATTTAGATCTTATTGGCAAGGGTAGGGAACAGGAAGAAATTCTAAATGCAGAGAAGTTTTTATCAAAAGTATATAAAGCACTTGGTGATAAAACAAATGCATATTACCATCTCAACAATTACTATTCACTAAAAGATTCTATTTACGATATTCAAAAAGTAAAAATATTAACATACTACCAAACGTTATATGAAACAGGGAAAAGAGACCTTAAAATTAAAGAGCAAAAAGAGAATATTAGTTTATTAGATGCTCGGAATAAAGTAAAAAATCAATGGTTAATATTTACTTCTACTGGATTAATTAGTTTTTTTGCGTTTATACTACTAATCCGGTCTATAAATTCAGCTAAAAAAAGACAAAAATCAGAAGAAATTTATGCTCAAAATCTTATTATGACACAAGAAAAAGAACGTGTTAGATTGGCAAGAGAACTTCATGATGGTGTTGGGCAAAAACTAATGCTATTGACAAAAAGAACCAAAATGTATACAGATTTGGATTTGATTTCTCTTTCTGAAAGTACTTTAGATGAATTAAGAACTATTTCACAAGCCATTCATCCTCCTGCAATTGAGGCTTTAGGATTAACGGCCGCATTAGAAGCGATGATTAATGGGGTAGATAAACATACTGCTATTTTTTTTACCAATGATATTGAAAACATTGATAATGTGCTTAGCGAAGAATCGGAACTTCATTTGTACCGCATTATACAAGAAGTATTAAATAATATTGTAAAACATGCAAATGCAAATGCTACTTATATTACCATTAAAAAAAACAACAAACTTATTAATATAACTATTGAAGACAACGGTAAAGGATTTGATTTTGTAAAGGAGTTAAATAAAAATGTGAGTTTAGGAATGAAAACGCTAAATGAACGTGCAAAAATTATAAAATCTAATTTAGAAATTACAACAAAACTTAATAAAGGTACTGTTGTAAAATTGATAATACCTGTTTAAATGCAAAACAAAAAAAATACGAGTATCATTATTGCTGATGATCATCCAATGCTTTTAAAAGGTTTGAATGAAGAGTTGGTTTCAAATAATTATAAGGTTGTTGGCCAAGCAACAAATGGATCAGAAGCTTTAGAATTAATTTTAAAACGAGCCCCTACACTTGCAATTTTAGATATTGATATGCCTTTATTGTCAGGCTTTGAAGTTATTAAAATTGCCAAAGAGAAAAATATACTTACAAAATTTATCATTCAGTCTTTTCATGGAGAATCTGAATACATATTGCAGGCAAAATCATTAAACATACAAGGCTATTTATTGAAAGAAGATTCGTTTAATGAAATAGAACGTTGCATAACTGCAGTTTTAAACAATAAAAATTATTATAGCGTCTCTTTAGGTAATAGTTTGCTGCTTTATGTTACTGAAGAATTGCAACATCTAAAATTATTATCCCCTTCAGAATCTACAATACTAAAATTAATAGCACAACAACAATCTACAAATACCATTGCTATAAATTTATCGGTTTCTTTAAGAACTGTAGAGAAACACCGCAGCAATATTATTAATAAATTGAATTTAAAAGGCGAAGCAAATGCCTTAACTTCTTGGGCAATTTATAATAAGGATATTATTTCATCACTGTAATTACACACTGTTTTTTAAGCTTTATGCCACTTAACAAGCGCTACGCATAAAATACGTAGTACTACGTATTTTATGCTAATAAGGCTACATCTACCTTTACAAATCTCAAGCTTTAACCTTAAGGAGTTAGAGTGCAGTTGATTAATGGTTAAAAAAACTAAAAAACTAAAAAACTACTACCCATGAAAACAAAATTACTTTTACTATCGTTTTTAATGTTGTTCACTATTACAACAAATTACGCTCAGGTATCATTTACACAAGCAGGTATTGCTGTGCAAGGTATTGTTAGGGATAATAATAATACTGCTATTACAGATGGAGAGCCAATAACTCTTGAATTCACTATTTATTATGATGATGCAGGTACAAGTAAAAATGCTTATTATGAAAGGGTACCAAATATAATACCAGACGCTTTTGGAGTTTTTTCTTATGTGATGAATGTTCTTCCTGAAAGTAATCCGCTGTTTTCAAATTATAATATGAAATTGAAAATTGAAACTCAAATAGGAAATAATCTAACTGTAATTTCTGACGAACCATTAAAGTACGTGCCTTACGCAATTTCAGCAAATAATGGGGTGCCAACAGGTGCTATTATGCCGTTTGTGGGAGCAGCCAATCAAGTACCTACAGGATGGGCACTTTGTAATGGTGATCTTTTACCAAGTACTGCAACAAAATTAATTGCACTATTAAATAGTAATAATACACCAAACTTAGGTGGTATGTTTTTAAGAGGTGCAGGAATAAATCGCAATGGAGGGAGTTTTGCAGGAAATGATGGACCAGATGTAAATGAAACACAAGGTGACCAAGCTAATTTAGCCAATCACAACCACAGACTTAATCTAACTACAGGGGATAGAGCTTTAACTCAGGATCAAATAGAACCTAGATCAGGTGTAGGTTTAATGGTAGGTAATGGATGGGGAGGTACTGTTGATTCGGGTGGTGGTACAGGTGGTATACATGGGGGGGGCTTTTATAAAACAAATGGTCGTCACAACCATGAAATACAGGGTAGTACAGAAAATAAAGGAATTACTGCAGAAACTCGCCCAGTAAATTACGGTGTAAACTATATAATTAAACTATAAGCTCTAATTATGAAAAAAATAATTATAACACTGGGTTTATGGTTCCTGGTTACAGGGCTATGGGCGCAAAATGATACCGGGGCTAAAGTAGTTACTGTTTCACAAGCAATACAGAAAACGGCCTCTGATGGCAAGAAGTATTCTATACAGGTTGGTGCACCGTATCTAGGACAAAATTTTAATAGTGAGCGTAATACTAATCCGTTAGACATTCGTTTTCCGTGGGATGTATTGTATTTATACCCAACTTTCACAGATAGAGAAGGATCTTTTGAAGTTTCAAAAGGATATTTTGGAGATAAAGTACTTATAAGCTGGAGTCTAAGGAGTAATAGCGATTTAATTACCACACTTAAATTGTATAGACGAGAATATAGTGATACTCCTTTGCCTTGGAGTAATGAAGACGATTTTTTGAAAAATATTTCAAAAACTGATAGTGAATATGAAGATAAATATGTAGAAGGTGGTGTTTTATACGAATATAAGTTATTTGCAGAGGGTGTAAATAATACAGAAGAATTATATGCAAATTATATTACTGGTATTGGTTTTAGAAACCCAACAGCAATAGTTACAGGAAATGTGAGTTTTAATGGAGGAAGCCCTGTAAAAGATGTTGTTATTAGAGCAAGCTCAGATGGAGCTGCTACTAATTTTGGAAGTGCGCTTGAAATTCCCAGCGAAGGACAAGTGGAAATTAAAGGAATAACTAAAAACATTACAACCGAAGCTACTTTTCAAGCTTGGTTAAAGCCTGAAGCTGCGTATACTGATGATACAGGTGACGCAATCCGTTTATTTAAGTTGGAAAGTTTAGGGGATAGTAAATCTATTGATGTAAAAGTAAAATTATTCGCTACTTCAAATATTCTTGAAGTAAATATAGGCGGGAGCATTTATAAATTACACAATTACTATCCATCAGGAACACTCAACGATAGAGGAGATGAAAAATTAGATGCTGTTTCAAAATTTAATACAAAGTTTGTTCACTTTTCTGTAATAATGAGAGATGGGCAAGTACCATCATTATTTATTAATGGTAGGAAAATAAGTACTTATTTTAGAAATGATACTCATGCGAAATTGGTAAATGTAGATGCTAATTATATAACTCCTTATTTTGAGATAGAATTACCGACACAAACAAATTCATTAACGTTATCAGATCCAAATTATAAATGGGATAATGTTTATTTAGGAGGTGAAAATGCTGCTATTTTAGACGAAATGAGAGTTTGGAGAATAGCATTAGATACTGTTAAAATAAGAACAGATTATACGCGCTATATTAGTGGTAATAATGATAATTTAATTAGTTATTTAAGTGCCAATGAAAATGTTGGAGAATTTGCCTACGATTTTTCTAGAAACGGGTTTATTTACAATAAAAATAACGGAAAGTTAGTTGCAACCACCTGGTTAACAGGGACTGGTAATACTCCTAGCTCAGATCAATTAGGTGTTTTAGGGGTTACCGATAAAAATGGGAATTACCAAATTACTTCTATTCCTTATTCCGGTACAGGAGAATCATTTAATATTACCCCATTATATGGCCAACATCAATTTGAACCAGGGCAACAATTAGTTTTCTTAGGACAAGGATCTGAAGTGGTTAATAAAATTGATTTTATTGATAAATCTTCTTTTAGTTTTAAAGGAAAAGTGTTGTTTGATTCAAGAGGTGTGTTTAAACCTCTTGCTGAATTAGAAGGACAAATAGAAGGAGATAATGTAATAAGTGATCCTGGAATTAAAGATGAAGGTTATAATTATTATGAAATAGGAAGTGAAAAATATCCAAAAGGAAAATATTGGCTAAATGATAATGGCACACCATACGATGGTGTTGATGATGCTTTAAAAGATGATGATTATTTAGAACTTTATGCGGATATTGCATCTGAAGGCGTAAATATTTATATAGACGGAAATATAGTATTGGGTGAAAATAATATTCCAGTAGTTTCTGATGAGCAAGGTTATTTTGATGTAAGTGTTCCTATTGGAAACCATTACATTACCTTAAAAAAAGACGGACATACATTTGTTTATAACAGTAGATTTCCTGCAGAAACAGGAACATTTAAGGAGTTTTTTGAAGACTCAAATGAACAAGTAATTTTTATTGATGATACAAGAGTTACCGTTGTGGGTAGAGTTGTTGGTGGATCTGTTGAAGCAGCAAAAGTAATTGGTTTTGGAGAAAACGGACTGTTTGAAAAAACAATTACGGATACAAATGGAGATCCAAAAACCATAACTATTAGTTCAAAAAATAATATTGGAGTAGCAGACATTACATTAGGTTACAAAGCAGGTGGAGCAGCAGTTATTCCTTCTACTAAAGTTTACTTTCCTACAACTAATAGTGAATCAGGTGAATATAGGGTAGCATTATTACCGTTAGATTATGAATTACTACCAAATGATATCATAATTTCAAATAATTTAGCAAATATTTCAATTCTAGACGGGGCTGAACCTTTTAATTTTTCAGAAGCGGTTGATGTAACAACTCCAAAATTTGAGTACGATGATGGAACTTTTGAAACGGGTACTCCTTATCATTATGCAAAAAGTTTTACGTATCGTTCTACGCCTGTATTAAAAGTAGTTGAACAAACTTCTGATAAAACCGTAGAGATCGATGGCATTAAAATAAGTACGGGAGGTTTTGATTTCCCAGTATATTCTCAATTTAAAGAATACAAAGTTGTTTTAAATAGGTTTGAGCGTTACACTAATTATGATGATAATAGTGAAGTAGAAGATTTGGTACCTGTAATTGATGGTGAATTACTTGCAAATAATAATTTGGCATTGGCTGATTCTGAAACTATTGAAGTTGACCCAAATGATGGAAGTATTTTAACCTATACATTTAAAGGAGGATTGCCTGCAAATTCTTATCCATTTACAAAAGAGAGTACACTAAGGTACAGAATAAATAGTGATGATTATCCTGTTGAAAATTATAAGGATACGGGTATTATTTTAGGAGGGGAATCTGATGGTACAAGAACATTTACAACAGAAGCTCCAGACATACCAGACATAATTTTAAGAGATCCACCAGGTTCTAATAGTTTTGCTTCTATTGAAAAAGGAACAAGTTTCACATTCACAACAGAGAGTTCATTTGCTGCTACTGAGGGTGGTGAAAGTAAACTTAAAGTTGCTTTAGGGGCAACTTTTGAAATTGGAGGAGGTTTAACAGGTCCGGTAGTTAAATCTAAAGTATCTAATAATCTTGAAGTTGGAATTGGAGTTTCTGGTTCTTCCAAAGATGGTAAAAGTTTAACAAAAACATATACGTTCAGTCAAACCATTTCTACCAGTGACGATCCTGATTATGTGGGGGCAGACGGTGATTTATATATAGGAAATTCAAAAAATCAATCATATGGTTCTTTTAATGATATTCAGGCATCAACAGTTTCAACGGCTTCTTTTGATGGTGGAGCGGCATATTCATTAGAGAATGATTTAGGGGAAACAATTTATTTGAGTAAACAAAAAGCAGTATACTTTGTGGAAGAGCCATCTGAAACATTTTTTGTTTTTTCGCAAAAACATATTTTAACAACCTTAATTCCAGAATATGAATTGTTCATTAATAATCTTGAAAACAGCATCACTGCTGAAGATGGTCTACCATACCCAAGAGATATTGATGGATATGAAGAACAAATTAGATTGTGGAAAAAAGTGATTTTAGATAATGAAAAAAGCAAGTATTTAGCAAAAAACGAACGAGAAAAATACAAGGCTACTTTAGCAAATGTGATCTCTAACTTTAATAGAGAAATTACATCAGCCATAAACAATAGTGATGATCCGCTTGGTGAATCAAATTTGAGAGCTAAACTGGCTGAATCAAACAAAATAAATAATTTATTAGATCAATATTTTGATGATAATATTTCATTTGATGCAGGGGTAGCTGAGTTTACACGAAGTGTTGAAACGAGTGTAATATCAGAAACTTCAACTGAATATAATTTAACTTTAGATGAAGAGTTTACTCTTGAAATAGGTTTCTCTATAAATGACGCAGGGTTTCTAAACGAAACAAAAGGGTACTTTCAACAAGATATAAATACATCTTTAACCGAAGAGGAGCAAACTACTGCAAACATAAGTTATACGCTAAAGGATAATGATCCAGCAAACTTATTAAGTGTTGATGTGGTGAATTCTTTTGATGGTAATGGTCCAATTTTTATAACGCAAGGTGGAAGAACTTCTTGTCCTTATGAAGGTCCAGAAGAATCTAAGTTTTTTACAGAGGCTAAATTTGCTGCTTTCTTTGCTGGCTATTTTGATGTTCAAAGTAGAATTGATGCAAATCAAAAGGAAATACTAGAGCTTCCAACGCCAACTAATTTATTATTAAAACGGACTTTAGTAGCTGAAAGAACGCTACTTGAGTTAGATTTCTCTAAAGATGTAGATTGTTGTACAGATCTTGCAAAGGCTCAATTAAGTTTTGCTACACAAAGTGTTGAAAACATACTATTAACAATTGAGGGACCAAACGATATAAGTAATATACCAGAAGGCCAAAATGCAGAATTTGTATTAAAATTGGAAAATTTAAGCGATATATATAGTAGCAATTCTGACTATAATTATTTTGATTTAGTGGTAGAAAACACTTCTAATCCTTTAAATGCAATAATTAACATAGGTGCAAACGGGAATAGTGTATATGTACCTTATGGAGAGCCCACTTATTTTACGTTAACAGTAGGGAAGTCAGTTTCGGATGAGTTTGATTATGAGGATATAATTGTATATCTATCTTCAAAATGTGATCCGGTGCATGTGTATTCTGAGGTAGAGGTTTCTGCTCATTTTATTCCGGCTTGCTCTGAAGTTACTGTAAATGCACCATTAGATAATTGGACGTATAATAGAGATGAGGCTTATAATTTAGATGGTTCAACAAAACCATTAATGGTAAACATGATAGGTTTTAATACCGCTTTTGAAAGTTTCAAAAAAATTGATTTAGAGTATCGATTGGCAACTTCTCCTAATTGGACACGTTTACATAGCTATTATGGTAGCCAAGCATTTTATGATGATGCTGTTGTAAATGCTGAATCTGAAATTTCTTTAATCAGTAGTTCGTCACTGTCCTATTCATTTGATATTGCAGGTTTGAATTTGCTAGATGGAGATTATGAAATTAGAGCTCGAAGTTCTTGTACAAATGACACAGAGTTTATTTCAGAAGTTATTACGGGTAGGATTGATTTACATGCGCCTCAAAAATTTGGGACACCATTGCCAATTGATGGTATTTTAGGTGCTGGTGAAGATTTAAGAGTGAGTTTTAATGAAAACATCTTTTACAATCAGGCAGTAAGTACTATTGAGATTAAAGGACAAACAAATCAATTGCCAATCAATCATAATGTTTCATTACATTTTGAAGGTGCAACGAATACTACGGTTATCAACAGTCCAAAAATCACCGCAGGAGATATAACGTTGGAATTTTGGATGAACAATGCTACAATTGCTGGAAATGCAACTATTATTAAGCAAGAGGGCGGTTTAAATATTGGACTCAATAATGGTGAACTATTCTTTACGCTGGGAGGTATTACTGTACAAGGAGGTATTGCAAATGATGGTTTATTTCATCATTATACATTTACCCATAAAAACAGTACTGGTGAAATAAGTATGTATCAAGATGATGTTGAAATTGCTGGTATTACAGCAAATCCTAGTTTAAATTTTACGAATAACAATCCATTAATAATTGGTGGTGGAGATTTTATAGGAAATATTCATGACTTACGCTTATGGAATAAAACGATAAGTTTAGAAAATGCATATGCTAAAATGTATGACAAGCTAATCGGGAATGAAGCCAATTTAATAGGGTATTGGCCAATGGATGAAGGTAGAGGTGAACTAGCAAAAGACTTAGCCAGATTTAAACATGCCGCAGTAAATTCAGCTTGGGATATTAAGCCTAAAGGGAATTCATATGAATTTACAAATGGCCACTATTTAGCATTAGACAATACAGGCTTTGTACAGTTGACAAATGAAATGGATGCTACTATCTCTTTTTGGATGAAAACAGGAGTTTCTCAAGAAGCAACCTTGTTTTCAAATGGTAAAAGTGATGGATCTGATATTGTTCAATCAAATGGGTTGACAAATAAATGGGCAATTAATATAACAAGTTCAGGAAATTTAACATTAGATAGTGAAGGGAGCTCTTATTTATTAACGAGCCAATCTGTTGCAGATGACAATTGGCACCATGTAACCTTATTGTTTAACCGTATTGGATCTTTGAGAACCTATGTTGATGCTGCACCAGTTTCTTCAAATTTAATGACAGATATTGGTGGTTTTTCAGGAAATAATATATGGTTAGGAGCAAGAGGATCAAAGGATCTAGCAGGTAATGAAACAGTTGATCGTGAATTCACCGGTAAAATAGACGAATTCCGTTTATGGAATACTTTAAGAAATGTGGAGCAAATAAGCAGAGATCGATTCAATGAAGTTGATATTGAAAGTATTGGGTTGGTATTATATGCAAGAATGAACGAGCCTGATCCTTCAAATGGAAATGGACCAAGTTATTATCATGCGTATAGCAATCAAGCAGTAATTTCAAGTAATGCTGTTTTAAACAATGGAACTGTGAATTACTCAGATGATGTTCCTGCAATTAAACCAGAAAGAAATTTAATAAAATTCCAAGTGAATCATGTGATTAATGAGGATGAAATGATTTTAGAACCTGTAGTTTCGGATTGGGCTTCGTTAGAAGGACAAGTATTGGATATTACAGTGCATAGAATGTTTGACAATGCCAATAATATGCAGCAATCTCCAATAACTTGGACAGCTTATGTAAAGCGTAATGAAGTAAGTTGGTTTGCAGAAGGTTATAATGAAATTGTAGATATTGTAAAAAAGAGTGGTGAAGAGAAATCATTTGAAATTACAGTACTGAACAAAGGTGGAAAAGGACAACCGTTCACTATTTCAAATATCCCGAGTTGGTTAAAACTCAGTAGAAGCTCTGGGACCATCAATCCAGATAGTAAAATTATTATCATGGCAACAATTGATAAAGAGTTAACTGCGGGGGAGTACTTAGAGAATATGTATTTACAAACTGACTTTGGTTACGATGAAAAATTACAAATTAAACTTAGAGTTTTAGCACAAGAGCCCAATTGGGCTGTTGACCCTAGTTTGTATAACTACAGTATGAACATTGTAGGAAGAATTAAAGTGGACGCAAAGTTTTCTGAAGATTCTTATGATAAAGTTGCAGCTTTTTATAATGGCGAAGTTAGAGGTTCCGTGAATTTGGTTTATAATTCAGCCTATCAAGAATATTTTGCCTTCTTAACGGTTTACAGTAATTCAGCATTTGGCGAGAATATTGAATTTAAAATTTGGGATTCGTCACAAGGTAAAGTGATAGTCACAACAATAGACACAAATGCATCAGTTCCTTTTGAAGAAAATGGGGTTCTAGGAAAACTAAGTCTACCGGCGATTTTCGAAAATTCTGGCCTAGTCGAGCAAAAAATTGCTTTTAATAAAGGCTGGACTTGGATCTCGATGAATGTGCTTGATGCTAATTTTGCAGATCTTAATCAATTGACTAACGGTTTAAGTTTAGAAACAAATGATCGAATTCAAAGTCATTCGCCCGCTCGTTTAGAAACCTACACGTCACCAAATGGTTGGGATGGACAAATCAGTACTGGAGGAGGATTTACTAGTACTAAAATGTACAAAGTATTTACAACATATGAGCAATCATTAATTATAAAAGGAGTTCCTGTAGAGCTTTCTACCTGGAGTTTCCCAATCCAAACAAATTGGAACTGGCTTCCTTATTCTTTATTAGGCAACCAGCCCACTAACGAAGCATTAGCTTATTTTGATGCAACGGATGGTGATGTGATTAAATCCCAAAGTTTATTTGCCATTTATGATCCTATTGTAGGTTGGAACGGAACGTTGAATTATTTAGAGTCCGGAAAAGGATACATGATCAATTCTAGTAAAGACCAAACCTTCAAGTATCCAACTTATTTGGCAAAATCGGGCAAAATAGATGCGGGCAAAAATGCTAATAGTGTAACTGACTTAGGTCAAGAAACAATCAGACCAGAATTTACAAAGTATGCTGATAACATGAATGCCGTTGTTTCATTACCTCAAGGATATGACCAATTGTTTGTGTATGATGCAAGTGGGGTTTTGAAAGGAGCTACAGTGAATCAATATGTAAATGACACAGCACTTAGCTTTATAACTGTATATGGTGAAATTTCTGAGACATTGGTGTTTTATATAGGAGATGGAATCAATAAGAAAAGAACCTCTAAAAGTTTTAGTTTCAAGGGCAATGATGTGCTTGGAACTTTTGCCAAACCAATAGTTATTGAGGAGATTAAAGACAATGTTACGATTTATCCTAATCCATTTGACAATGAAATAACTATAAAAGTGAATGCAGTTGAGGATCAAATTGTTTCCATACAGTTGTATTCATTGACGGGTCAAATCCTACTTGATAAAAAACAAAATGTTGTAAGCGGTGAAAATGTATTAAAGATCCAACCAAGGGTTGCATCAGGAGCGTACTTACTTCAAATTGAAATCAACGGAGAAAAGATCATAAACAAAGTGATGAAAAACTAGTGTTAAAGTATACAGCTCCTAAAGTACTTTCAAGAGAGTAGTTCGGCAGCTTTAATGAATTAAATTTCAAAAAATGAAAAATTATATATATAGTGCCATCGCACTGTTTTTAATAAGTAGTTCCATTTTTGGACAGGCTCCAAGTTGGTCTGTAAACGAAAATAACTATCAATATACGATGACCTTTGTGGGGTTTTTAAATAATGATGGAAATGGATTAGTTAATCCGAATGACAAAGTGGCTGCCTTTGTAAATGGAGAGGTTTGTGGGGTTACTAATGTGATCTATGTGGAAAGTGAAAAGCGATATTGTGCTTACTTGACGGTGTTTTCGAACGTAAATAATGAAACGGTTAGTTTTAAAATTTATGATTCGGGAAAGGATAAAGTAAAAAGTGTTGATAAAACAGTAGCTTTTAAAGCAAATGAACATTATGGAAATCTGTTTCAGGCCTATCCTTTTGCTAGTCCAGCTTTAAAATCAGAGGTAGAGATACTTGATGTTAGCTTTGCTGGAGTTGTTAAAAACAACATTGTGATTGAAGGCTCCCAGGTAACAGTATACCTCAATAAAGATCAAGGAGTAACTGCCTTGAACACTAGTTTTAGTTTGAGTCTTGGTGCTTCTGTTTATATTGGAACTGTAAAACAAAATTCTGGGGCAAACGAACTTAACTTTACAAACCCAACCCTTTTTAATGTGCTTTCAGAAGATCAATCAATAGTGCAGCAATGGACAATTGTTGTTAAAACGGCAACGGGTAACGGTAGCTATTATAAAAAAGAGGCAGTCTGTTACGAAGGAGGGTCGATTAAGGTTTTATTTCCTATAGAAAAAGAAGAGGTTGTTTTAAGTACAGGAGGAATTATTTTAGGTACTCAAGTAGTTGATAATGGGCAGGCAATTTTCAGCAATTTAAGTGAAGGTACTTATGAAGTTAAAGTTGGTGGAAGTTTTAAAGAAATTGTAATTAATCTAAAAAACGCGTTATGATATTGCCAGTAACAACACCTAAAAATAGAAAGGCGTCAGGATCTATGACCAATCACAAATTAAACTTTACGTTTATGAAATATAAATCATTTAGCATTATAATTGTATTTATAATTGTCTTAAGTAGTTGTTCAAAGGACGAAGAGTTTAAAACAATTGCTCCCGCTAGTATCGCTTTTGTTCATGAAGACGGTTCCGCTTTATTGCAAGGGGAATGCATTAATCCCAATACTAACTATGCGTTATTAGTAAAAACAAATTCAGAAGGCAGCGGCATTTTTAAAGCAACAACAATTGAGTATACTTTAAATGGGGTGCCTTTTATTATGTCTTTTATGAGTGATGGGGAACAATTAAACCCAATTAAACTGGTAGATGGTCAGAATAAGGCACAGATTGTTGGGACTCCCTATAAGGCATACCTTTCTTTTAATACGCATGATAATTTTGAGATAGTAGACTAAAATAATTTTAGTGAGAATGAAAAGCCTAACATAACTGTTAGGCTTTTTTATTTTAGGGTCAAATCATAAGCCTGTTTCAATTTTTTCACTATGATTTCTATTTCTTCTTCATTCAAGTGACCAAAGCCTAAACGGATAGCGCAAGTGTCTTTGTCTTGATAAAGTATGGTTTTAGGTAAAAACAAATCATGTCGTAGTGCTTGTTCTGAAAGTTGAACCAATGAAATTACTGTATTAAACTGTAACCATATTGCCAAGCCGCCCGTTGGTTTTTTAAAACGGATAGCGTCTTTAAAATTTTCTTCAAGACATTGGTATAAAAAATCGCGTCTTTGTTTATAGACCAGTATGTTTTTTTTGAGTAATCGATGAATTTCACCTTCATAAATCAATTCGGATAGCATTTGTTCCTGTGTTAAATCGCCTTGGCGGTCTAGCATTTGCAAATAGTTCTTAGCTTCTGAGATTAAATTTTCCGGGGCTACCACAAATCCTGTTTGAAAACTCGGAAATAAAGATTGTCCAAGCTTTCCCAAATAAATCACCATTCCATTTACATCCGAGCTAGCCATAGGTAGCATAGCTAGGCCGTCAAACTGAAAATCATAGTCATAATCATCTTCAATAATGGCAAACTGGTATTCCTTTGCAAGTTGTAAAAGTTTTAAGCGTCTTTCTGCTGTTAGTGAAACAGTGGTGGGATAATCACGATTAGTACAAATATAAACACAGCGAATTGCCCCTTTTACAAAATGGGTTTTAATATAATCGACATTTAAGCCTTGTTCGTCAATCGGGATCGTTTTGATACTGGCGCCCGATTGCTGGAAAATCATGTTGGCAGCATAATGGCTCAAATTCCCAACCAAAACCATATCTTTTGGGCGAATTAAAAGTTGCGATATGATGTACAAACTCATTTCGGTACTTCTTGTACTAATTACGTTTTTTGGGTTTATATGAAGTCCCCTTGTAGCGTTTAGATAATTACACAGTTGGTTTTCAAAGACGGAATACCCTGTTTTTTTATTTTGATTCCATTTCGAAATCAATGATTTGCGTTTCATGGAAGCGCCATACCATTTTGAAAATTCATGAATGGGATGCAGCCTTAAATCGGGTTGTCCATCATTAAGTTCATACTTTGCGTCTGAAAATTCTGTTGTTGATGATAAATGGAAAGAGGATTGAAAGGGAAATCCAGTTGTTTCTGCAAAATTATAAATGTTTCCTATGAGGTTCGAACCCGCTTTTATTGTAGCTGTTCTTTGTTCAGGAGCCGCAATAAAAGTTCCTTTGTTAGCAATTATTTCAACCCAACCTTGAGAAGCTAATTCGTCATATACCGCAACGGCCGTGTTGCGGTGGACATTTATTAATTGGCTAAAGGGTCTAGTTCCGGGCAATAAAGAGCCTCCTTCTAAATAACTACGCTGAATGGCATTGATGATTTGTTGGGAGATTTGGATATACACAGGGCTGGCACTTGATTTGTCAAAGTGGATAAGCCTTTTTAACAATGTATTAACCGGACTATCTATCATTTTAAAACTGGACTATTTTAGTAGTCCGGAAAGGTACTACTTTTGCAGCGTTTTAAAATAATTCAACACTTTAATAAATGAAAAAGAAATACTTTTTAGCCTTTTTTTTTATCTGTTCTTTGATAGTAAACGCACAACAAAACCAACAAAAGACAGATACCTTACAAGAAGTGGTTATTACATCCAGTAGGATTGATTTGCCTTTCAAAGAAAATTCCAGAACCATTCAGTTGATTACTGCTGAAGATATAAAAAAATCCGGAGTGACAAATGTTGCCGATGCTTTACAACAAATTGCGGGTATTGATGTAAGACGTCGCGGGACTAGTGGTATGCAAGCTGATTTATATATACGTGGTGGAAGTTTTGATCAAACGCTGCTCCTTATAGATGGATTCAAGTTAGACGATGTGCAAACTGGACATCACTCGATGAATTTAGCTTTGCCGATTGAAGTTATTAAGAGAATTGAAATTATAAAGGGGCCTGCGAGTCGTGTCTTTGGTCAAAATGCTTTTACCGGCGCCGTAAATATAATTACAAAGGATTCGCTTGATAATGATGCTTCATTACGTCTTCAGGCGGGTTCTTATGGCCAATTTAGTGCTGCTGTTACCTCTGGAGTGAGTTTGAATGAAAGCAATCATATTGTGCATTTTTCAAAAAACATATCGAACGGGTATCGCTACAATACAGACTTCGACAATCAAAATTTTGTATTGAAGAGTTTTTTTAATAAAAATAAATTGCCAATAACGATGTTGGTTGCTCTTTCAGACAAAAAATTTGGTGCAAATGGTTTTTATGCTTCGCCAGCAGCTATTGATCAATATGAGGAAACAACAGCTAGTTTAGTCGGTTTTTCAACGGTTATTAAAAAAGGTAATTTTACTTGGAAGCCAAAGGTATATTGGAGACGTAATGAAGACGAATATATTTATATTAGAAAGAATCCGTCTATTTACAGGAATTTGCATATTTCAAACAAAATTGCCGCAGAATTAAATGGATCGTATACGTCAAATATTGGTGTTACTGGCTTTGGTATAGAAACGGCTAAAGTGTTTCTTTCGAGTAATAACCTTGGGGATAATAACCGTTTTCTAAGTACTTTGTTTTTAGAGCATCGTATGGAATTTTTTAATAAAAAATTAGATATCACGCCGGGAGTAGCTGTGACTTATTTTTCTGACTTCAAATTTTTTGCTTTTCCAGGTATCGATGTTGGATATCAATTGCTTGATAATGTTAAGGTATATGGTAATTTAGGTTATACCTACAGAATCCCCACTTTTACCGATTTGAATTATAAATCTCCTACTACGATAGGGAATACTAATTTAGAACCAGAGAAAGCATTTTCGCAAGAAATTGGTTTGAAATGGAATATGTCCAATTTTAATCTCTCTGCGGCGGTATTTAATCGTAATTCTAATCATTTAATTGATTACGTTAAAATGAAGGTTACGGATCCTTGGCAAGCGCAAAATATTCAAGATGTTATCACTAAAGGTTTTGAAACGCAACTGCTTTATAGCTTTAATCTTAATTCATTTGCGCAAAAAATACAATTTGGTTACTCTTTTATTCAGAATGATATAGAAGAAAGTACCTATACGTTCTCACAGTATTCTTTGAATTCACTAAAGCATCAGTTTGTGGGGAGTTACAATATGAAATTTTTGAAAAATTTTACCAATACGATTTCGTATCGTTATTCGGAACGAATTGCAGGAGATTCATATTCAGTTGTAGATTTGGGTGCTTCCTATACTTTAAATGCTTTTGAGTTGTCTTTGTTTGCTAACAATATTTTCAACACGGAGTATTCAGAAACAAATTTAGTCCCTATGCCAAAAGGCAATTTGTTATTTGGAGTGCAATATAACTTTAGATAGACAATCACAATCTAAACTTAAAGTTTCAGATTATTGACAGACTTTTTATATTTTCGGTATATGAAATGTTTACCAAATTCAATACAGCCGGAACTAAATCAAGGGGAACAGAACGATGCTTTGAAAAAAGGCTCTTTGCCCAACGATTTAATCGATTTCGCATCGAATGATTACCTAGGTTTTTCTCAGTCAGAAATCCTTTTTAAGGTTACGGACGAGTATTTAGTTAAAAATAAATGCATTGAAAAAGCAGCGACCGGTTCCCTATTTTTATCTGGGAACCGGTCGCTGTTTGAGGAAACAGAGGGTTTTGTTGCTAATTTCCATCAAACGGAAACAGCGCTACTTTTCAATTCGGGTCGCGATGCTACTATTGGTTTTTTTAGTGCAGTTCCTCAAGAAGGAGATTTGATTTTATACGATGAATTGTGTAATGCTTCCATTCGGGACGGACTCCAGCGGTCGGATGCCATATCCCTTAAATTCGACCATAACGATTTTGAAGCTGTAGAAAAATTGATTTTACGGAATCCAAAGACGATTATTTATATCGTCACCGAATCTGTTTTTTCTATGGATGGCGATTGTCCCAATCTGGAAGAATTAGTGCGGATTTCAGATAAGCAGCATTGTTATTTAGTAGTTGATGAAGCACATGCTTTGGGGGTTTTTGGTTTAAAAGGGGAAGGATTCGTTCAAATGCTTGGTTTGCAAGACTCTATTTTTGCTCGTATTATGACTTTCGAAAGTGCTTTAGGATGTACCGGAGCAGCGATTGTAGGTTCGGTTAATTTGAGGGATTGTGTAGTGAATTTTGCCCAAAGCTTTAAGTATACTACAGGGCTATCGCTCCGTTCCGTTGCTACAATATTAATTGCCTACCAACATTTAGAAAAAGAACAACAAACCATAGCACAACTTCGGGAAAACATCATTCATTTTAGGCAAGAAAAGAATTTGTTGGGTTTAAAAGCGCTTTTTGTGCATGGTAAATCAGCAATACATTCGGCTATTATTCCGGGAAATGAAAATGTTACATCCATATCTCAAAAACTGCAAGAAAAAGGATTTGATTTGAAAGCAATACTGTCGCCATCGGTTCCCGAAGGGCAGGAACGAATTCGTTTTTGTTTACATAGTTATAATTCTAAAGAAGAAATTAGCGAAGTGTTGCGATTGTTGAGTGTTTTTATTTTTTCGTCGCAGATTTAAAAGATCCGTATGGTTATGAAAATAAAAAGCCCTTTTTTATCCGCAATATCCGTGTGTTCCCCGTTCCATTTATTCTGTAGATTCAAATTCTTTAACTTTTTCATAGACTAAATTGCTCTCAAAACCGCGCCGAAGCAGATAGTCACAAAATTTCTTTCTTTTTTTTAGTATATTCGTTTCCCTTATAGTCTCCCATTGTCTTTCGGAAACGGTGTCAAAAGTTGCGGTATACTCTTCCTGTGGGATTTCTTTTAGTGCCAGGTTAATGTTGTAGGTGGTGATGTTACGAAATTTCAGCTCATTTACGATTCGTACTCTTCCCCAATGTTTGATTCTGTGTTTTCCTCTAGCAAAACTGCAAGCAAACCGGCTTTCGTTAAGAAAATTAGAGCCGATTAGATGGGCGATAATTTCATCAATTTCTTCAGAATCCATTTTCATGGTTCTCAATTTTTGTTCCACTTCAGTATGGCAGCGTTCCTGATAAGCGCAATAATGCTCTATTTTACTGATGGCTTCTTTTATGGAATACACTTCTTTCATTTCCGAAATTTAGGTAATTATTTGTTGGTAGCTCGTTGATTTTCGTTCAAAGTAAGAGATTGGGTGGATGCAGGTATATTTTCATGTACAGAAAAGTATGAAAGTAGCTATGGAATTTAAAAATTTGAGGCCTTGTGCTGCAATGGAAAGTTTTTTTGCGATTGGGAGTTTATTATGATGCTTATTTCTTCTCCTTTTATTTCCGCCAATTTCGGTGTTTTGGCTCTTGGTTATAGCGTTCTTCGCGGACGGACTAACTCGGCGGTTTCTTTTAGGTTTGCTTCCTTTTATCTGAATTTGAGAATTTAGTATTTGTAAATTGTTTTTCGTAAATTCTTTTTTAATAAATACGAAAAATCTGACACAAAAACTTTCAAAATAAATAGTACAAGCGCTTTGTAACGGAAATATCTGCCGTTTAACGACTTTTGTGGGAAGCCGTATTTTTTGCATTTGTTTTTCAATTTGTTTTGCTTTCGGAACGTAATTGTCCTACGACGGTAAGTGCCGGTTGAGGATGGTTTACAAGTTAATTACTTTTTTTTATGAAGCAATATTACACCAACAATACGATGTTTGTCATCAGTTTAGTTTTCTCTAAAATAAAAAGTTTTTGGGATTTTTGTGGTTTTGGGAATTTTGGTAAAAAGATTTTTTTTGCTTTTTTATTATTTTTTTTTCAGGCTGTAGTTTTGGCTCAAACTTATACAATTACTGGAAATATAAGTGCATCTACTTTAAGTTGCAGTACGCTCAAGACTGCAGGTACAAAAGTAATAATTGTTGGTGATGGGTCTGCTGGTTCGAGTTTATTGATGAACGATAATTTAGACTTAACTTGTTTAGGCCCTATTCAATTAATTATCAATAATAGTTCTAACATTGATTTTAGAATCCAAAATTATGACCTAACACTTGCTGCAGGGTCTTCAATTACATTTAATGGAAGTGGGACATTACTTCCTATTACTGATGATAATGCTTGTAGTAGTTCAGATCGAATAAGAATAGGAGACCTTGTAGTGTCAAGTTGCACTGGACAAGGGGCGGGAGCTCAAAGTAGTTTTGTGAATTTAGTAAATCAAGGAGGATATAGCCCAATTACAGCTACAGCAATGCCTAGCTCAATTTGCGGTTCAGAGAGTTCTAAAATCACAGGAACAGCATCGCCTTCTGATGGGGCTTCTTTTAATTGGTATGATGTGCCAAGTGGCGGAACAGTTTTGCTAAGTGGAAATAATAGTATTTATAATACTGGTACAATTACTACGACAAAAACATATTATGTTTCTGCCACATATGCAGCTACAAATCGAACTTTAGCTTACACAACGGTAAGGAAAGCGGTTACGGTAACGGTGAATCCAGTACCTAATAATGTTTTAAATGGTTTTACTGGTGAAACCATTTGTAATGGTAGTCAAGGAACACTAAAATTTAACCCTGATAATACAGATTTTAGAGGGCCCTATACTATAGTATATACAGATGGGACTACTAACTGGACGGCAAATATCCAAACTGCTTCCTTAACACCTTTTAATGTTGCTGTCAATCCAATAATAACAACTAATTATACACTAATATCGATAACAAATGCAGTTGGTTGTATAAGGACAGCAGGTTTTGGGGACGCAACGGCACGTATAACTGTTAATCCAACACCAACTGCACCTGCGTTTACTCAAGTAAACCCTACGTGTGCGGAACCTACCGGAGCGATAACGGTGACTGCTCCTGCTGGAACTGGAATCACCTATAGTATTGACGGTGCAACTTATACTAACACTACTGGAACATTTACTAATGTGGCTGCTGGAGCTTATTCCGTTACGGTTAAAAATGCTGCAGGATGTATCTCAACTCCTACTAATGTTACAATCAATACTTCTCCTGCTATTACTAATACCTGGAATGATGTATGGTCTACTGGCAGCTCACCAACTAGTTCTCAAGTGATTGAATTTGCATCGAATTACGATTCTACAGCAAATCTAGAGGTTAACAAAGTGGTACTAGAAGGTTGTTCTTGTCAAGTAAATGCGGGTGTAAAAGTTGTTTTTTACTCAGGGCATACATTGAAAACACAGAATCAAGTTACTGTTGCGGCTTCAACTGCAACGAAAGCCGCAGGTATATTAGAATTTAAAAATTCAGCAAGCCTGGTCCAGGTTAATAACCCTGATCCAAATAATGCATTGACACAAAACACGGGGAATATAATTTATAATCGAGCGGTCACTGGAATTAAAGCGAAAGATTATGTTTACTGGTCTACTCCGGTACGAGGTCAGAAACTGGCTGATTTCTCTTCAACTATTAAATATTTGTGGAACGCAACGTTAAATAACTGGAGGGTGCCTGGACTACTTGATATGCAGATTGGCCAAGGGTATGTAATAAGACGGGATGAAGTTGGTAATTTTACGGGAACTTTTACGGGCATCCCTAATAATGGGAGTATTAAATTCTCCATAGGTGATATTGGTAGTTTTAATTTAATAGGCAACCCTTATCCTTCGGCTTTGGATGCGAGCCAGTTTTTAGATACCAACAGCGGAGTTTTGGGAGGTACTATTTATTTCTGGACGCATAGTACGGCAATCCAGGCAAGAATAAATATTCTACTGACAGCAGGCTCAGGTGATTTGGCTTATACATCAGATGATTATGCAGCATGGAACAGTACAGGAGGGCTTAAGACTTACGAAGCAGCTAACGACATATTAGATCGCGTTCCGTCTGGTAAAATTGCAGCTGGACAGGCCTTTTTTGCAACTAGTATAGCATCGGGTAAACAGGCAGTATTTGAGAATATTATGCGACTAGATAAGGCGGGAGATATTCTGGATAATTCACAGTTTTTTAAAATAAACTCAAATTCAAAAACCAGTAATACTATTGAGAAAAACAGGCTGTGGCTTAATTTAACAAATACTCAGGGAGCTTTCAAGCAAACTCTGATTGGTTATATTAAAGGCGCAACAAATGAGTATGATAATGTCTATGACGGAGTCAGCTTCAATGGTAATGCCTACATTGATTTCTATAGTGTACAAAACAGTAAAAACTATGCTATCCAGGGAAGAGCCTTGCCGTTTGATGGTAATGATATCGTCCCTTTAGGTTACAAAACAACTATTGTAGGAGAATTTAAAATAGCTATCGATGAAGTGGATGGTTTTCTTGTCAATAAGAAAATTTATTTAGAAGATAAACTATTGGATAAAACCCAAGACTTAAGTCTGGCGCCTTATACTTTTACCACCGAAAAAGGGACATATAACGATCGTTTTGTACTGAGTTATACTAGCAAAACCTTAGCGACAGATGACTTTGAAACTGAAAAGAGCGGTGTGGTAATATCAAGTAAAAACAAGGAAATCAAAATACAGTCTAAAGTGGAACTGATCGATAAAGTGATGGTCTATGATGTTTCGGGAAAATTAATTAAGGAAAAGAAGAAGATTGAAAATACGGAATTGATACTTTCAGGTATAAATGCATCAGAGCAGGTTTTTATCGTAAAGGTTTTCCTGATAAACGGAACAACAATTTCTAAAAAGATCATTTATTAGAAACTTAAAAATAGAGATGCCTTAAATCCCATTCGTTATCGCGAATGGGATTTTTATTCTCCCATTGTCTTTAGTAAACGGTGTCAAAAGTTGCGGTATACTCTTCCTGTGATTTTTTTTTAGTGCTAGGGTCATGTTGTAGGTGCTGCTGTTTCTAAATTTCAGCTCATTTACGATTCGTACTCGTCCCCTATGCTTGATCCGGTGTTTTCCTATGGCAAAACTGCAGCTGAAGCAACCTTCATCGAGGAAATGATCGTTGATAAGATCGAATATGATGACACTCGTTTCTTCAGAATCCATTTTCAGGGTTCTTAATTTCTGTTCCAGTTCAGTATGACAGCGTTTCTGGTAGCACAATAATGCTCCATCTTATGGATGGCTTCTTTTATGGAATATACTTCTTTCATTGTCAATTTTTAGAAACTCGAAATTCAGGTAATTATTTGTTGGAAGCGAGCTGATTTTCATGTAGAGAAAAGTATGAACCTCGCTTTGGTATTTAAAAATTTGAGGCCTTGTGCTGCATTTAAAATTTTTTTTTGCGATTGGGAGTTTATTATGATGCTTTTTTTCTCCTTTTATTTCCTTCAATTTCGGTGTTTTGGCTCTTGGTTATAGCGTTCTTCACAGACGGAGTAACGTGGCGGTTTTTTTTGGGTTTGCTTGCTTTTATCTAAACTTTAGAATTTAGCATTTAGAAATTGTTTTTCGTGAATTCTTTTTTAATAAGTACGAAAAATATAATACAAAAACTTTCGAAATTGATGTTATGTGTGCTTTATAGCCGATATATCTGCCGTTTAACGATTTTATTTCAAAGTCCTATTTTGCTTGTTTAATTTGCAATTTCGTCAATAGTATAATTTTCCGAAGCAGGTAAGTACTGATTGAGGATGGGTAACAACTTAGTCAATTTTTTTATGAAGCAATATTACGCTAAAACTACGATATTTATCATCAATTTAATTTTCTCAAAAATAAAAAATTTTAAAGTTTTTTTTATTTTAGGTAATGCTGCTAAAAAAACAGCTTTCGTCATTTTTTTAATTTTGATGCATGGTACTTGTTTTGCGCAGACAATTACAACGCTAACTTCGGGGAATTGGTCATCATCTTCAACATGGGCGGGCGGAGTAGTGCCGGGTCCAAACGATATTGTAACTGTTAATCATGCTATTATTTTAGATGTAAACCTCACAATTGGTACAGGAGAATATACTTTTAATTCAAATGTAACTGATGATGGAAGTAGTCGTCAACTAACAGCTATGACTTCGGGTGGAGTATTAATAATAGCAAATAATAGCACAACAACTTTTGGTGGCGAGGCCTTTTTAGATAATTCTGTTTTGACTGTTACCGACGGTTCAACTCTTATAACGGGTACTTTAACTATAGACAATGGAACAAGCATCACTATTAATGGAACTTTAGAAGTAAATGGAAATGTAACAGATAACAATAATGGCAAAGGAGGAGGATTTGATGTTGCTGGATACGTCCAAATTAATGGTAATTATAACGCTACTGTCGGAAACGTCCAAGTGGATGGGAGTGGAGTTTTTCAAACTACAGGAACAATTACTACAACTGGTAGCTCAACAGTAGGTGATTCAACAAATAACTGTACTACAGGTCCGTGTTCGAGTGGTTCTATTTCTTGTGAAAATAATACGTCATCGATTTCGCCAAGCAATCAGAGCTTGTGTGCTGATCAATCAGTCGCGCCATTAATTTTTAGTAGTAATAGTGCAATTAGTTCGTATCAGTGGCAAAAAAGCACCACTAATGGAGGATTAGGATTTACAGATATAGGAGAAGCAACAAGCAATACTTATTCACCAGGTTTTATTGATGGTACTACATGGTACAGAATAAAATACTCAAAATCAGAAAACGGATGTGCCAACTTAATATCGCCTTCTGTTAAAGTAACGATAGTAAGTAATTCAGCGCCAACATTTGCGCTGGGAGATATCGTCCAGCCAACTTGCGTCCAGCCAACAGGTAGTGTTTTTTTAAGTGGATTGCCAGCAGGGACCTGGACACTAACAAGAAGTCCAGGTGATGTAGTAACAGGTGGCTCAGGAACTACGATGTCTATTGATGGGCTGGTTGCTGGAACGTATAATTTCACCGTTAGAGTTGATGATTGCGAGTCGGTACCATCAGCCAATATAGAAATTGTAGCTCCAGTTTCTGCAATTTGGGACGGGACAGAATGGACAAATGGTCCTCCAACGATTAATAAAGTACTTGTTTTTGAAGGGAATTACAGTGAAAATGTAGATGTGGAAGGCTGTGCTTGCGAAGTAAAAGCGGGAACAGTTGTTATCCCAAATGGAAAGTCCATCACAATTACCAATGATATGGTAGTTTCTGGTGGATCTCTTATTTTCAAAAATAACGCCAGTTTAGTACAGGTAAATGATGCTGCTGACAATTCAGGTAATATAACTTATAATCGAGCGGTCACTGGAATTAAAGCGAAAGATTATGTTTACTGGTCTACTCCCGTACGAGGTCAAAAATTGGCTGACTTCTCTTCAACTATTAAATATTTGTGGAACGCAAAGTTAAATAGCTGGAGGGTGCCTGGACTACTTGATATGCAGATTTGCCAAGGGTATACAATAAGACGGGATGTAGCTGGTAATTTTACGAAAACTTTTACTGGCATCCCTAATAATGGGATTAAGGATATCAGCATAGGTGATAAGGATAGTTTTAATTTAATAGGGAACCCATATCCTTCAGCTATAGATGCGGATAAGTTTTTATTGGAGGATAATAATAAGTTAGTGCTAGGAGGAACTATTTATTTCTGGACTCATATTACTCCTATAACGTTAAGAGATGAACTTCCTGCAGGAACTGCCGGCTCTGGAGATTTAGCTTATACGTCGGATGATTATGCTTCGTACAACATAACTGGTGGTGTTGGTGTAGAAAAAGGTACAAAAGCAAAAAGTGATAACAATGTTGGTGAAATTAGATATAAGCCTACGGGTAAAATTGCAGCTGGACAGGCCTTTTTTGCAACTAGTATAGCATCTGGTAAAAAGGCGGTATTTAAAAATTCTATGCGAGTAGGTGCCGATGATACGCCTCTAGATAATTCACAGTTTTTTAAAATAAAGTCAAATTCGAAAACTAGTAATACTATTGAGAAAACTAGGGTATGGTTAAATTTAACAAACACTGGTGGGGCTTTTAAACAAACCTTGATTGGCTATATTACCGGCGCAACAAATGAGTACGATAATGTCTATGATGGAATCAGCTTTGATGGTAATACTTATATTGATTTTTATAGTACAAGTAAGGATAAAAATTTTGTTATCCAGGGAAGAGCCTTACCGTTTGATGATAATGATAAGGTACCATTGGGTTATAAGACGACTATTGTTGGAGAATTTAAAATAGCTATCGATGAAACGGATGGTTTACTTGTCAATAAGATAATTTATTTAGAAGATAAACTATTGGGTAAAACCCAAGACTTAAGTCTAGCGCCTTATACTTTTACCACCGAAAAAGGGACATATAACGATCGTTTTGTATTGAGTTATACTAACAAAACTCTTGTTACAGATGACTTTAAAGATTTGAATTATGGTGTCTTAATTTCTAATAAAAATAGAGAAATTAAAATCAATGCTTTAGTAAATTATATAGACAAGGTATTTGTTTATGATATAACAGGGAAGCAGATTTTCTCAAAATCTAAAATAGATAAAAATGAATTTATCATGAGTAACTTAGAATCTAGTAATCAGGTTTTAATTGTAAAGGTTTTATTGCAAAATAATATAGTTGTTACTAAGAAGGTTTTATTTTAAACATATCAATTAAACTTTTTTTAAAACACCCCATTATACAATTGTATAATGAGGTGTTTTTTTTGGAAGCATGATATGTAGTGGAACAATTTTTCTTATTGGGTTCATAGATTTAAAACAAAGCTTGTTTTTTGCTATATATTATACTTTCTCAAATAGCTAATGGTGTTTTTCGGTATATGTTTAAAGTCAGTGTTTTATGGTTTAAAAATCACTGAAAGTGGGTAATGTGGAGAGAGAATATTAAGAATAGTTTTATAAGAGATTGTTTGTAAATGGCTAGTTCAGTAAATACTGAGTTAAAGAAATTAAAAGCAGTTTTCTTAGTTTAAAAAATGTCTTTTCTCAGTATTAATCTTTAATGCCTTTTCAATATGAATTCAAAACTACGTTGTTATTTGCTTTTGATATGTTTTCTTTTTTTAGGAAGTATTATGGCACAGCAAGGTGTATTAGATGTTACATTTAATACGGTTGATGATGGACTTCAAGGAGATGGTTTTGATAATATAGTTAGGACTGTAGCTTTACAAGCTGATGGGGATCTCATTGTAGAGGGAGATTATTTATACTTTAATGGTATTTCATTGCCGTATTTAAGTAGATTAAAACCAGATGGTACGGTTGATGCCTCGTTTAATTTAGGAAGTGGTTTTAACGGTAAAGTGTATAGTACCTTAATACAACCCGATGGTAAAATCATTGTTGGAGGCTCTTTTACAAGCTATAATGGTATCGCAGTAGGGAGATTGATACGACTCAATAGTAATGGTTCTAGTGATACTTCTTTTAGCACGGGTTTAGGCGTTACTAATAATATTGTATACGCAACGGCACAGCAGTCAGACGGAAAAACCATTGTTGTAGGGAGTTTTACAAAATACAATACAACAAATGCGAACAGGGTCGTACGAATTTTGCCTGATGGAAGTCTCGATTCTACTTTTGCGATTGGATCGGGGGCAAGCGGACTTGTGGGCGAGGTTAAAGTACAAACGGCTGGTTAAATAATTCTAGCGGGCTCCTTTGATACGTTTTATGGTGTTGTGTAATAAGATAATCAGACTCAATCCAAACGGAAGTATTGATACTTCTTTTATCACAGGTATTGGTTTTAATGATCATACAACCGCATTATTCCTTCAGGCTGACGGGAAAATTTTACTGGGTGGAGTTTTTACGGCTTATAACGGAAAGATTGCTAATAGAATCATAAGGCTAAACAGCAATGGATCAGTCGATTTGTCTTTTGTGTCGGGAAATGGTTTTAGTACTGGTGGAGTAAACGTGATCAAAGTAGCTTCTAACGGTTCTATTATGCTTGGTGGGGCTTTTAGTCAAAAATACAATGGTTCAGATGTCAATAGGTTAGTGCTGTTAGATAGTAATGGGGTAATTGTTATAGGCTTTGATATTGGTTCCGGACCTTCAAGTGCTGCCGTATATACTATAGAATATGCATTAGATGGGTCTTGGTTCATAGGAGGTTCTTTTTCTATCTTCGAATCTCAAAATCAGGGAAGATTGGCAAAATTAGATCCTGATGGAACACTTGATATAGCTTACCTCACTCCCGGGGTTGGTTCTGATAATGCAGTTTATGAACTAATTGCTTTGGCTGATAATAAATCGATGACTTTTGGAGGTTTTACTCGTTTTAATGGAGTGAATTCGCCACGGATCGCCCGTTTACTTGAGGACGGAACATTGGATCGCACATTTAATTTTACTGTTGCAGGTGCTAATAATATTGTGATAAGTGCGGTTATTCAACAAGACGGGAAAATAGTTATAGCGGGAAGTTTTACCAGTTATAATGGAATAATTGCAAATAGGATTACAAGAGTATTAGCTGATAGTGCCGTAGGATGCTACGTTTACGATTGGAACAGCGGCGAATAATCAGATCTATGATCTCGCAATCCAAGCAGACGGAAGAATAATTGTTGTGGGAAATTTCACTTTGTATAACGTTGTTGTAGCCAATAGGTTTTTTCGGTTATTGCCTAGCGGTGACCTTGACACCAGTTTTAATGTGGGCTTGGGTGCAGATGGAATAGTGGAAGCTGTTTTAGTGCAATCAGATGGTAAAATTGTAGTTGGTGGACGTTTCTCCAACTTTAATGGAATTAGTGATAATAGGCTTGCTCGTCTGAATCCGGACTGAAGTTTGGACAGAGGTTTTTCTGTAGGTGCTGGCTTTGATAAAAATGTTTATGCATTAGCAGTACAGTCCGATAGTAAACTAATTGGTGGTGGGATTTTTTTAAATTATGGGAACAGTAGCGCAAACGTATCTTAAGATTAAATACGAATGGATCTTTAGACAGTTCTTTTGCTATGGGCACTGGTTTAAGTAATGGGAAGTGCGTTCTCTTTTAGTGCAAGCTGATAATCGAATTTTATTCGGGGGTACGTTCTCAGGTGACTACAGCGGTATTTTGGTTAAGAGAATGGCCCGTTTGGTGAATAATGGAATATACGACACCACTTTCTCTTTGGCTTTAAATAGTACTGTATTTAGTAGTTGTTTTAGGGCAGATAACAAAGTGATAATTGGAGGGAATTTTAATTCGGTTTTAGGAGTGTCTAAGCACCGTGTTGCCCGTATTAAATTATGTATAAACAGTTCCGTTTGGGACGGTTCTGTTTGGGATAATGGATCTCCATCGGTTGATAAAACGCTCGTGTTTAACGATAATTTAGAGGGTTTACCCACCTCTAAAGCTTGTTCATGTGTAGTCGCATCAGGTAAGACAGTAACTATTCCGGGAAGTAATTCGTTATCTTTAGTGTTTGATTATTCGGGTTCTGGAACCTTAGTCTTAGAAAGCAATGCAGTCCTTTAGCAGTCAGATGATGAGATAGTGAACACGGGAACTATTCAGCTTACAAGAAAGACAACACCCATTTTGAAATATGATTATACGTATTGGTCTTCTCCGGTGGCAAATCAATCATTGTATAATACATCACCTAAAACACTTTCAGGTAAATTCTATTCTTTTAATTCAAGTTCAGATAATTGGCTTGTTGAAGCTCCCAGTAAAATTATGGTTGCCGCCAAAGAGTATATTATTCGAGGACCAGAAAGTTTCTCTGCAACAACTAGAACTATTTATGAGGCTAGTTTTACGGGGATTCCCAATAATGGCGAAAAGATAGTGCTTCTTGGACCTGCAGCAAGTTTTAATTTGGTAGGAAATCCATATCCTTCAGCCATTGATATAGATGTTTTTTTAAAGGAAAATGCCGCTTTACTAAAAGGGACAATATATCTATGGTCACATAATACGCCTATTACAAATAATATGTATACTTCAGATGATTATGCTGTTTATAATTTATTAGGAGAGGTAGGTACAAGTCCCTCAAAAAATATTGGTGTTAATAATTTCAGACCAGATGGTAAAGTGGCTTCTGGTCAGTCTTTTTTTATAGCAGCTGCTAGTGGAGGGGGGATTGCAAAATTTAATGATAAAATGCGGCTTGTGGGGCAAAATAGTAATTTTTACAAAATGAACAATTCGCAAAAGTCTACAGAGTTGAACGCTATTGAAAAGCATCGATTTTGGTTAAATATATATAATACTGAAGGCGCATTTAAACAAGTGTTAGTGGGGTATATGACAGGAGCAACAGATGCGTATGACCCTTTTTTAGATGGAACTACTATTAATGCCAATAAATACATAGATTTTTATAGTATTTGTGGAGAGAAGAACTTAGTGATACAAGCTAAAGGTTTGCTTTTTAATGATCAAGATGAGATAACTCTAGGATACAAAACAACAGTGGATGGGAATTATACCATTGATATCGATGAGGTTGACGGCGACTTAAAGGGGCAGGATATATATATAGATGATAAACTGAACAGTTCGACTCATAATTTAAAACAGTCTTCGTATCATTTTTTCACTCAGAAAGGCACTTATGACACTCGTTTTGTGTTGCGCTATACCAGTGGTACTCTGGGTGCTTCTGATTTTGAACGAACAGGGAATGGAGTTTTAATTTTTAAAGAGAAGAAGGAATTGAAAATTAAATCGGAATCGGAAAATATAAAACAGGTTGTTATTTTTTATATGCTTGGAAAAAAAGTATTTGAAAAAGAGGCTATAAATGATACAGTATTCCAGGCATCAATTGCTTTCTTGAAGGATCAAATAGGAATAGTGAAGGTCTCTCTAACTAATGGTGAGGTGATTTCTAAAAAAGTAATCTTCTAAAAGGTAGTTTTATTTTCATGGTTAAAAAAAATCCCATTCGCTGCGGTGAATGGGATTTTTATAACTGTAAAATATTATTTTCTTTTACCTGATGCTTCAAGGTTTTTCTCAATAGTGTGACCTGGTCTCGACCATTTTGGTTTTTCTCCAAGTGTAGTAAATTGAGAATTTGCAGCTTCAACTGTTGCTGGTTGAGAAACTTTAGTAAATGGTTTTTGTGGGTTTAAACCCAACATTTCAAACATTTTCATGTCTTCATTTACGTCTGGGTTTGGAGTAGTCAATAATTTGTCTCCAGCAAAAATAGAATTTGCACCAGCAAAAAAGCACATTGCCTGACCTTCGCGACTCATGTTTATTCGTCCGGCGGATAAACGCACCTTAGTTTCAGGCATGATAATTCGGGATGTGGCGACCATGCGGATCATTTCCCATATTTCGACTGGTTTTTCTTCTTCCATCGGGGTCCCTTCAACGGGGACCCAAGCGTTAATAGGTACAGATTCCGGTTGAGGATTTAATGTTGAAAGAGCCACTAGCATTCCTGCTCTGTCCTCAATACTTTCTCCCATTCCTATTATTCCACCGCTGCAAACCGTAACATTCGTTTTACGAACATTTTCTATTGTTTGTAAACGGTCTTCAAATCCACGAGTTGAAATTACTTCTTTATAATATTCCTCAGAAGTGTCTAAATTATGGTTGTAAGCATATAAACCTGCTTCGGCTAAACGATGGGCTTGATTTTCGGTAATCATTCCAAGCGTGCAACAAACTTCCATTTCGAGTTTATTGATTGTTCGAACTATTTCTAAGACTTGATCAAATTCAGGACCGTCTTTTACATTTCTCCAAGCTGCTCCCATACAAACCCTAGAGGAGCCACTTTCTTTTGCTCTCAAAGCCTGCGCTTTTACTTGATTAACAGACATCAAGTCATTCCCTTCAACCGAGGTATGGTATCTTGCTGCTTGCGGACAGTAGCCAAAATCTTCTGGACAACCGCCAGTTTTTATAGACAATAAAGTGGATACCTGAACCACGTTTGGGTCATGGTGTTCTCTATGTATGGAGGCTGCTATATACAGCAAATCCATCATCGGTTTATTATATATTGCAATAATTTCTTCTTTTGTCCAATTATGTCTAGTGGTGCTCATAGATTCGGTTTTTTAATGTTTTAAAAGTACTCAAATTCTTCTAATGAAGCAATGCAATATACTTTAAGTAGCCAACGGTAAATAATGTAGAATTGAGATTTAGTCAGAGGTGAGTCGGTTGTTCCAATATAGCATTAGTAGCATGGCAACGATTACAGAAGATGCTATTCCTTCAAAGGATAGAGAAATAGAATAAGCAAAAATAGAAGGGTTCCCCCAAAAAAATGTTTCTGAAAGCGATGTAACATAAGAATCGCCTCCTTATAAATAACTGTAAATCATTTGACTTATAATACTCAAAAACAGACCAACAAGCGAAGTTAGTGGTGTCGCAACACTATTAGGGACAAATTTTTTTCACCTTCAGCTACATTCATTTTATTGGTTTTATTGACTCCACAAAAAACACATGAATTAGGCGTAAACAGAACAAATGGCCTTAACCTACAGTAGTCATTAGTAAAAAAAAAGCTCTCGTCGCAGCAAAAATAATACAACCATTCACAAATTCTTTAAGTGATTTCATCTTGTCAGCTGTTAAAAATATAAATCAAATCTAATAAATTTCTCGTTTACGGTCATTTTTTCGAAACTTCATAAAAAGAAATAATGCTGTTGATTTTTGCTTGTCACTAGTCAGAAGGATAACGCTTTTTCCAAAATAACATTAAAGTGTAAGTTACGATTACTGCAGATACTATACCTTCAAAGAGTAAGGAAATACCGTAGGTTACGACAGTTGGGTCTCCACCAAATAAAAATGAGGCCGAAAGTGATTCGATATATTTATCACCACCCTGAAGGTAACTGTAAAATACTAATCCAATAATACTAATAAACACACCAATAAGAGCTGTCACAAGGGCAGAGGTTGCATTAGCTGGAAAACTAGTTTTCCCTTCTTTGTAATTGCTTTTTAACATTCTGTTTGCGCCATAGTAAATAAAGAGAATATTTAGCGCTCTGAGATAGAATAAATCCGCAAGGTTTAAAGCTTTCATTGTTAGGAAATAAACACTAATTCCTATCCAAATAATAATTCCGTTGTACAATTCTTTAGGTATTTTCATACATTTTATTTTTGACGGTTAAAAAGCAGTATGTTGTAATACAGGTTGGTTACTATCAAATTTACTAAAAATATAGGAATATATTTGAAGTAGCTTAAGATTTTTTCTAATAAAAGTTAAAGTTGGTGTAGATAAGTGATTGCGGTACTTTTATCTTTTTCCAATTGTTCGGTCAGTAAATCAACGGAATCGAATTTTTGCTCAGGTCGGAGGTATTTAAGTATTGAAACGGTTATTTTGTGGTCGTAGAGATTGACATCGAAATCAAAAAAATGGATTTCTATGGATAGTTTTTCTCCTGATACAGTAGGGTTAAACCCAATGTTCATCATCCCAAAAATGGGTTTTTGATTGATGATACTCTTTACCACATAAACACCATTAAGGGGAATCAGTTTGTAGTCTTCTTTTATTTTTAAGTTTGCGGTGGGGAATCCAATGGTTCTTCCGAGCTGCTTTCCTTTGAAAACAGTTCCAGATAAAAAATAGTCATAACCTAAGTATTCATTCGCCAAAGGCATATTTCCTTCTGAAATAGCATTTCTGATTTTGGTCGAACTTACCGAAAGATCATTTATTTCTTGTACAGATATTTGTTCTACCTCAAATCCATATTTTTTTCCAAAACCAATAAGGTCGTCAATGTTGGCTGTACGATTTCTTCCAAATCTGTGGTCATGACCGATAATTATTTTATGGATGTCAAATTGATTCACCAGAACTGTTTGTACAAATTCTTCAGCAGTTAATTGGGAGAAAATCGCATCAAAAGGATGTATGACAAGGTTTTGAATCCCTATTGCTTCCAATAAGTGAATTTTTTCCTCGATGGTGTTCAGTAATTTTATTTCTAATTTTTCCTGTAAAACCATTCTGGGGTGTGGAAAGAAAGTAAGAACAAGACTTTCGTATTTTTCGTTTACAGTATTATCAATAAGATTTTCCAGAATTTTTTGATGCCCTATGTGGACACCGTCAAAAGTACCCAAGGTGAGAATCGTTTTCTTTGTAGTACTGAAATCTTTTATAGAATGAAAAATCTTCAAAGCAAATGTTTTATAGTGCTGCAAATTTATACTATCTATATGAAATGCAATAGTAAATAGAATCGATTTTCGATGAAAATCTTAAATTAAAGAATTTATCTAAATTTTAGATTTAAATTCTTTAATTTTGAGACATATACGATATAACCATGAAAAAAAGTCTTCTTATCCTGTTAATTGCGGTGTGGTGTTTGCCAATCCATGCTCAAAACGAGCCGCTCTGGAAGAGGGTAGGTAAAGACATGGAGTCAAATAGTGTTAAAAACATTGGTAAATCCAAGCCAAACCAAGAATTTTTATTTCGTTTAGATGAGGATGGATTTAAAAAGTTGTTGTTGTCTAACCAAAATAAGACTTCAAAAAGTAGTGGTGTCGAAATCACCATTCCAAATTTAAATGGGGTTTTAGAAAAGTTTTTAGTTTGGGAGTCCTCCAATTTCGAGCCGGAACTTCAAGCCAAATATCCTAATATTAGAGCATACGCAGGGGTAGGTATTACAGATCCAAGAGCTTCACTTAATTTTAGTTTGTCGCCGCAAGGACTGCAAACTATGATTCTTAGAGCCGATAGCGGTTCAGAATTTATAGAGTCTTATCAGGAAAACCCTTCTTTATACGTTCTTTTTTCTTCTAAGAACAGGGATAAAGAAAACTTGCCATTTGTCTGTAAAACGGAAGATTTGACTTTAAACAAGCAATTGCTAAACGAGACGACTAAAATAGCGTCAAATAACAAGGTTTTTAATACTTTGCGGTTGGGTTTATCTTGTACTGGTGAATATGCAGCTTACCATGGTGGAACGAAGGAAAAAGCACTTGCGGCAATGAATGCGACCATGTCTAGAGTGAATGGTATATTTAATAAAGACTTGGCTGTCCAACTCGTTCTTATCGCCAATAACGATGCTATAGTTTATCTCGATGCTGCAACTGATCCTTACTCAGCCGCTTCAACAGGTGCAACTGGTGCTTGGAGTCAGGAGGCTCAGGCTACTTTAACGAATGTGATTGGGGAGGGCAATTATGATATTGGTCATTTGTTTGGGGCTACCGGTGGAGGTGGAAATGCGGGATGCATCGGCTGCGTGTGTGTTTCACCTACTATTAATATTCCGTTGGGGAAAGGAAGTGCTTACACTTCGCCTGCGGATGGGGTTCCACAAGGCGATACTTTTGATATTGATTTTGTTGTGCATGAAATAGGACATCAGTTGGGTGCAAATCATACTTTTTCGCATGAGCTGGAAGAAACTCCTGTAAATGTAAATGTAGAACCGGGAAGTGGTTCAACAATTATGGGGTATGCTGGTATTACAACTGATTATGACGTTCAGGCTAGCTCTGATGATTATTTTGCCTATGTTAGTATTTTGCAAATTCAAACTAATCTTGCCACAAAAACCTGTCCTACTAAGGTGATGATCAGTAATAATCCTCCTGTAGTAAACGCTGGAGCAGATTACACTATTCCTAAGGGGACTGCATTCGTTTTAAAAGGAACCGGAACAGATGCTACAGGTGATGTTCTTATGTACACGTGGGAACAAAATGATGCTGCGGTAACTTCCAGTGGAGACATTAGTTTGGCTGTTGCTACAAAACCTGATGGTCCTCTCTTCCGATCTGTATATCCTAGCGCTAGTCCTGTGAGGTATATGCCATTGTATAGTAACGTATTGTCAAATAAGTTAAGAAGTAAGTGGGAATCGGTTTCGGATGTTGCCCGAGCGCTACATTTTACATTAACAGCAAGAGATAATGCGCCACAGGGAACTGCACAAACTAATACAGATGGGATGACCGTGAATGTCAGCGGAACAGCAGGACCATTTGTAATTACGTCCCAAAATACAGATAATTTAAGCTGGTTTCAGGGGCAAAGTAATACAATCAATTGGTCTGTAAATAATACTAATACATTGCCTGGTTCCGCTAATGTGAATATTAGACTTTCTGTTGACGGGGGAGCTACTTTTCCAACGCTATTGGTAAGTAACACCCCAAATGATGGCTCTGAGGTAATTATAGTTCCAAATGTTACGGCTAAGAACTGCAGGATTTTAATTGAGCCAGTTGGTAATATTTATTATGTAGTGAACAGTACCGCTTTTGCCATAGGATATTCAGTTGAGTCTACTTGCACTACTTATACATTTGCAGCTCCTTTTGTTATTCCGGAACAAGTTGCCTATACTGCTAGAACTATTACTGTTCCGTCTACTTTAAGCTCGGTTGCTGACGTAAACTTTAATGTAAGCCTAACTCATTCTTATTTATCTGATGTTGAGATGGAAGTAATAAGTGCACAAGGAACGACGGTAAAATTGTTTGATAGGAGTTGTGGTAATACAAATAGTACATTACTGCTTAGCTATGACGACTCTGGGACTGATCTAGTATGTGCTGCAACATCGCTGCAAACGGTAGTTCCTTTTCAAGCATTAGCTGTTTTTAATGGAGAAAACCCTCAAGGGGATTGGACTTTTAAAATAAGAGATGCGTATAAAACTGATGCTGGCATGTTAAATTCCGCTTCTATTAATATTTGTACCAAAAATTACACCTTGGTTGAGCCCGATTTTGAATTAACTAATTTTATTTTGTATCCAAATCCGAATAAAGGAAGTTTTATTCTTCAGTTTATTAGTACGTCAAAAAGTGGAATTAAAATAGTAGTTCATGATGTATTAGGTAGAAAAATATTCGAGAATGCGATGAGTTATAGGGGTAATTATGATTATAACGAAAATATTCAATTGGTAAATACGCAGCCAGGATTTTACTTTTTAACAATTATTGATGGAAGTAAAAAGGAAATAAAAAAGATACTGATTTATTAGTTTATATATTATTTTCAATGGTTTGAAATATGCAAAAATCAAATAATAGTGATTATCGATTTTAATAGAAAAGGGAAACATGATAGCATGTTTCCCTTTTTTTATTTTCCATTAAATGCAGTCATGGTATTTTCTAATCCAGCAGTCCCGAAAGAGGTTATTATTTCGGATGCCAGTGCTAGTCGTTCTGGAAGTGCAGTTTTTTCAGCATCATCCCAATCTCCAAGAACGTAATCGATTTGCTTTCCTTTTTTAAACTCATCGCTAATTCCAAAACGGAACCGGGTATATTGGTTGGTGTTCAGGATTAAGTTGATGTTTTTTAATCCATTGTGGCCGCCATCACTTCCTTTTGGTTTGATGCGAATCGTTCCATAAGACAGGTTCAAATCATCGGTAATGACCAGGATGTTTTCAAGCGGAATGTTTTCTTTGTCCATCCAGTATTGGACTGCTTTCCCGCTTAAGTTCATGTAGGTATTTGGCTTTAAAAGAAAAAAAGTTCTTCCTTTAAATTTGTACTCTGCAAGAGCACCCAGTTTGACTGTCTGAAATGAAAGCTGTTCTTTTTTAGCAAAATAATCCAGTATTTTGAATCCAATGTTATGGCGTGTATTAACGTATTCAGCGCCTATGTTTCCTAGTCCTACTATTAAAAATTTATTACTCACGCTTTCTATATTGTTTTTTTGGTGTTCGTGAACCTCCGGTTTCATACAATCGGTATTGGCTTCTTTTTGTTTTGATGAAAATATATCTGATATCCATTTAAGCATTGTGCAAAAGTAAGCTTAATTAGATAATTTGTCAATGAGATATTTAGATAATTTGATGGAGGAGGCTGAAGGAGTTATCCGAGGATAATAAAGCGTTGTAAAACAGATCTCATAGCAGTGAAAATCTTTTTCCCCCTGTCTTTGGTAGACAAAAATATTGAACCGTCCCGAAGTTCCGTTAGTGGAGCAACTGATGTGGATGAAGAGGTGATTGTGTTCCTAATAATTAAGAGCCTGAAATAATCGTGAAAGCTTTCGGGACACATTAAATAAAAAAAGCACCAGTTTTACAACTGATGCTTTTAAATTTGAGTGAAAAAATATTATTTTTTCTTTCCTTTTGCAGGAGCTCCTTTTGCTGCTTTCGCTGCTTCTTGTGCTGCTTTCATAGCTGCACGAGAGATTCTTACTTGAGCAACAACTGTGTTGTCTTGGTGAATCAATTTGTATTTGTCAGAAACAAGTTTCGTAACGTACAATTTGTTCCCCATCATAAGTGGAGTAATATCAGCTTCAATAAAATCCGGAAGATCTTGTGGTAAAGCTTTTACTTTAAGTTTACGAGTATTCAAACGTAAAACACCACCTGCAAGAACACCTTGAGATGTACCTACCACTTTTACTGGAACTTCCATAGTGATTTCTTTGTCATCAAATAATTGAAAGAAGTCAATATGTAAAATTTTGTCTGACACAGGGTGAACCTGAATGTCTTTTAGAATAGCATTGAATGATTTTCCTTCTCCAAGGTCGATCACAACTGTGTGAGCGTTTGGAGTGTAAACCAAGCTTTTGAATGCTTTTTCTTCTGCTGAAAAATGTACTGGCTGATCTCCTCCGTATAACACGCAAGGAACCTCTCCAGCATTACGTAAGGCTTTAGTTGCTACTTTGCCTACGCTTTCTCTTTCTGATCCTTTAATTGTAATCGATTTCATTGTAAAAAAAATATAGTTATTAAATAATATTACATTATAAACTTCCCACTAATGGAATTGTTGTGATGCACCATGTGCATAACATCGGCAAAGAGAGGTGCACAACTCAACACTCTTATCTTATTTGATTCTTTCTTTAAAGGAATAGAATCGGTAACTATTAATTCTAATAATTTAGAATTCTCTATTTTTTCGTAGGCGTCTCCTGATAAGATGGCGTGAGTACAAATTGCTCTTACGCTCAATGCTCCTTTTTCCATCATCAAATCAGCGGCTTTCGCCAAAGTCCCTCCGGTGTCAATCATGTCATCTACCAAGATTACATTTTTACCTTTAACTTCACCAATCAATTCCATTTTGTCGATAATGTTGGCCTCTTTTCTTTGTTTGTAACAGATAACTACGTCTGACCCTAAAAATTTAGAATAGGCATACGCTCTTTTTGAACCTCCCATATCTGGAGAGGCAATCGTTAAATTGTCCAGTCCTAAACTTGTCACGTAAGGTAAAAAGATAGTTGAAGCAAAAAGATGATCAACCGGTTTTTCAAAAAATCCTTGAATTTGATCTGCATGCAGATCCATTGTCATTACTCTAGTCGCTCCGGCAGTTTCTAACAGTTTTGCGGTTAGTTTTGCTCCTATCGGAACTCTTGGCTTGTCTTTTCTATCTTGTCTCGCCCAACCGAAGTAAGGTATTACTGCTGTAATATGTCTTGCTGATGCGCGTTTTGCCGCGTCAATCATAAGTAGCAATTCCATCAGATTGTCTGAATTTGGAAAAGTGGAACAAACGATAAATACGCGTAAACCTCTGATAGACTCTTCGTAAGAAGGTTGAAACTCTCCGTCACTGTATTTAGCCATGGTAACTCTACCTAATGGAATTCCGTATTGCTTTGAAATTTTTTCAGCCAGATAGACACTTTGTGAACAAGCAAAAATTTTAGCTTCTGGTTCTAGGTGTGACATTTAATTTGTTGTTTTGTAGTTAGTTAGTGTGTACCGTTTTATGGAGGTGCAAATTTATAAAATTTATTCAACTCTGAAAGGAAAATTTTAAGTATTTTTAGTAGAATTTTTAATATTATTTTTTACATTTGCACCGTGTTAAAGGAATCGATGGTTGATTTTATTACAATCTCATCTTTTATTGCGTTGAAATAACTGTCGTTATTTCATGTCTGCTAAGCCCGGATGGCGGAATTGGTAGACGCGCTGGTCTCAAACACCTGTGGGAAACCGTGCCGGTTCGACTCCGGCTCCGGGTACTTAAAAAGTCTGTAATTGCTTGTTTATCAAGTATTACAGGCTTTTTTTAATTGTAGTTGCCAAACCTTTGCCAAACCTTTTGATATTTTCGTTTTTTAATAAATTTTAATTCTATTCAAAACAGGAGATACTTCTTTTTTGTCCTTTTTATTTTTGTAATTGCAGGTAACTCGCATATATGTTTGACAAAACCACACAAAGTCATCTTTTTTTAGTTAAATATGTGAGATAAGCATCACGCAATGGCGTATTTATTGAATATAAAATAATTTCAAATGTATAATAAAAAACTCATAAATTATCGAACAGATTTTATATTTTTCACAGGCTTTTGTACTTACAAGACTCTATATTTCAGTGGTTTTGCCGCTATTGCCCTAATAATTCCTGCATATCGTGAAGTAGTTCCGGTGTCTAATAGGTTTTTAGCGTAGCTATGTCTGAGTCAATTGAAGGTGTTGGGTTTTGTTGTTTTTGTTTCATGCTCTAATTATACTTCACTTTTTATAATGTATAAGTATCTCTATCATGATCCGCAAAATATTGACCTAGTCTATATTGTTTTTCTATGATTATATCATTGATGAATGTCTTTGACTTCAATGCAACGCGTTTGCGATGTGTCTCCATACCTTCTACAGGAGAACATAAGGTTGTAGATCAATATCCGTAATACAGTAATGGAAATTGGTTTATATTTTCTGAGGTATAACTTTTTAAACTCCCTAAAAAACATCATTTTCAACAAAAATAAATGTTTTGTTTTGAGTGTATTTATGTCACTTTTTGCACAAAAAAACGCCATGGAATATTATTGCATTAAGTATAACAATTAAAACATTTTAGGATCTGAGCTTACACCCTCATTACATACAGGGCCAAAAAGTAATCTTATTTAGTAACCTTCTGTGATGACTAAGTTAGCATGTCCAATCAAAATATGTTAGTATGCAATATAGTATTGGGTAGTATCTATTTTAAATAGGAACGCAATTCTTGACGGTATTGTGATGCACTTTTACCTGTAAACTCCTTAAAGGATTTATTGAAATGGCCGAAGTTGTTAAAGCCACTTTCACAGCAGACGTCAGATATGCTGATGGGCTTTTCAGCTAATAATTTTGATGCATGAACCAATCGATAATCATTTAAGAATTTAGTAAAGGTTCTATTGGTTATCTTCTTAAAATAACGGCAAAATGATGGGACAGTCATGGAGACAAGCTCCGAAATTACTTCCAGGCTAATATTATTCTGAAAATTATCTTTTACATAATTGTAGACAACATTCATTCGGTCGTTATCTTGCATTTGCATTTCGAATGAAAAGCCTTCGGCATTCAAAATCACACTATCTGTAGATAATTCCAACTCGTTTAAGATGGATAGAATATTCAACAGTCGCTCTAGTTGCGTTTGTTCATCAAGTGCCTCTATTTTTTCGCCAAGTATTTTTTTGGTTTTGCCAGTAAAGGAGATGCCTTGTTTGGCTTGGCGGAATAAGTTTCTAATATTTGTCATTTCAGAAATTTCAAAAAAAGCATTTCCAAGAAAGTCAGGCTTCATTTGTATCACTGTTTCTTTTTTATTTCCCGTCTCTTGATCTGTAAACCCACAGTGAGGGAGATTACTACCTATTAGTATTAAATCACCATCGTTATAATAAGAGACGTGATTGCCTACTTGTCGCTTACCTGAGCCTCCATTAATGTAGACCAATTCAATTTCTGGGTGGTAATGCCAGTGGCCGGCGTGGATATTTGTATTTTCTTCGTGTTTACTGATAGAAAATGAACTACCAAAAGAAGGAATTATGATTTCTAAGTTAGGGAGTATAGGTCTCATATTCTACTTTTATCGGATTTATGCAAATTTACACAATATTGCGAAATTGTTGAGTTTTTTAACCTTTATCGATTTCGTTAAAGGTAAAATAGCATAGAATTGTGAAAACTCTGCATTATATTCAACGGAATGATTGACTTAAATTTGTAAAGGTTAAAAGGAATACAAATTTAAAAATTACAATTATGAAAAAGGTTTTAAAATTTAGTTCAGTAGTAGCGGCTTTATTGACTGTTTTGAATGTAAGTGCATTAGGAAATGACTTTTCTCTAGTTGTAAAAAAAGGACAAGGAAAGAAAGTGACTTTTGTTCTTAATGAGGTAAATAAAGTAGAATTATCAATTTTTGATTTAGATAATAAATTGATACATTCAGAAAATATAAATTCCAAAGAAAGTGTCAATAGAACTTATGATCTAAATGCTTTACCTGAAGGAACTTATTTTCTTGTCGCAGAATCTGACACAAAAATTTCGAAATATGAAATTTCTGTGATAGGGAAAACGGCTATTCTTACTTCAAATGCAGTTAAAGAGACATATAAACCAATGTTAGTGAACAAAAATGGATTAGTTTCTGTAAGTATTTTTAATGTTTATCAAAATCCAGTGACTATTAAAGTTTATAATGCTGCTGATGAGTTAGTATACAGTAGTCCACTGATAGAAGAGCAATACATTTCTAAATATTTCGATATTAAAAACTTAGATAATGAAGAATATACGTTCATCATGAGTTATGCGGATAAGGTTTTTGTTAAAAAGATTAGCGCTAAGTAATTAGTGAGTTAATAATATGTAGTAAGAAACAGCTCTATTTTAGAGCTGTTTCTTTTTATAATATATTCTCAATAATTTTGTCCAAAACTAGCTTGTATGAGTTGCCGTATTTCCATCAGAAGGGTTTATACTGTTAGAGGTTAAGCGTTCGTACATCTTTTACACATGGTATAATTGAATATTTTCTGGGTGTACTATAATAAGAGTAGTTTCACTTTCATCTTTTGTTCGCTGTAGCAGTATATTATCGAATACAGAAAAATTATTTTTCCTTTACTATCGTATATTTCAACGATATCTTCTCTAATAAAAGAACCAAAGTTCCAACTCGCAGAACCGCTAATTCCTGATTCATGAAGCCAACTTGCCGATACGGCATCTTCGGCAGAATATAGCCCTTGTTGTTTCAGAATCAGTCCTGAAGCTTCTTTTATGTTTCTTAAAAGGAGTACTAATAAGTCTAATCCGTGAATAGCTAGATCATCAAAACAGCCAGCGGTAGCTACCTTTGAAGTGGTACGCCAGTTATAAACCTGTGATAGATCTTATTCAGAGACTGGTTTGCTTAGATGACAGTTGATATGTCTGACTTCTCCAATGCTGTATGTGTCTAGCTTGTTTTTTATTCGGATAAATCGAGGTAAAGTCCTTCTCTAATAAGCTACAAATGATAGAACGTTGTTATTTTGATAGGCTTAGTATATAGTGTTATTGTCTTTATAGTTTTCAGATAAGGGTTTTCGACGCAGCATATTTTGCCTGCTTCGGCAACCTTTAGATTGTAAAATTTGTACGAGTCAGGGGGCATCGCAATATATGGCATCTATATCTGGATCATTGATTAGTGCATCGGCATTAGTATAGTATTTACTAATGTCGTTTCTATTTGCATAATCTTGCGCTTTTTTCCCTTCTCTTTTCCATTACGGCATTTATCTCGAATCACCGTATTTTTGATAAGCGGGGCTGCTTTTTTTCGGTGACATTACTACAGACTAATATTCCCCGCCGTACAAAAGTTGTTTTCTTAAGTACAGCAAACATTTTGTTTTTTTTTAGTTGCACCCGTCTACACCACAGCTATCTTCATTTGGTGAATTTAGGATCGTAATTTTGGATTCAAAATCGCCTTCTTCCCATACTTTCTCTAATGTTTTCACAAAGGTTTCCACGTGTTGAGCTCCAGAAACAGCATATTTATTGTCGAAAACGAAGAAAGGAACGCCTTGAACTCCTACTTTCTGCGCCATTTCGATGTCTTGTTTCACGGCTGCTCCGTAAGCGCTTGAATGTAGTACCGTTTCAATTTCATCTTTCTCTAGCCCAGCTTTAATCCCCAGTTCGCTTAAGGTATCTAAATCGTTGATGTTTTCACCTTCGGTCAGGTAGGCTTTAAACAATAGTTCTTCCAACTCGTCTGATAGGTTGTGTTTCTTTGCCAAATGTAGCAGACGATGTGCATTAAAAGAATTCGCCATTACCGCTTTTTCAAAATGGAAATCCAATCCTGAATTTTTAGCGTTTTCCGTCATGCTGTCCATCATTTCTTGGGCCCATTTTTTGTCTTTTTGGTATTTCGTGGCAAGGTGTTCTACCATATCGTCATCTTCCGACGCAACGAAGTTGGAGTCTAACTGGAAACTTTTCCATTCGATTTCAACGGCATCTTTGTGCTCAAATTGTGCGAGAGCGCCTTCAATCCTTCTTTTTCCTATGTAACAATAAGGACACATGATATCGGACCAGATTTGTATTTTTAATTTATTTTCCATTGTATTTTTTATTTATTGGAGCTTCAATTGTTTGTATATACAAATGTAAGGAAAGATATTCGGATTTGAATTGGGTTTGTATTTTTATTGGGAATTTGCAGGTCGAGTTTTATTTAAAGAGAAGGCAATTATTAGAATTATTAATGGTAAAAATAAAGAAGTAAAAAAATATTGAAAAAAATAATTTCCGTTTTCAGATTTATATTTCTCAATCAAATCTAAATATTTTTTATTTTTAAAAATTAATAAATAGTTAATCAATAAAGGCGGTAAAAAGAACAATATAAATCCAGAAAGTAAATCGTTTAAAATTTTAACAGCAAACAAATTGATTTCGATGTCATAAAAAGAAAAATTAAATATATTTCTTTGAAGAACAGCAAGTAAGAACATTAAATTCAATGCCATTGCTATCGCCATATAAATTTGAACCATCCACTTCCAATCTTCCTTTCGCAAAGGATTTCTTCTTATTTTTAGTATAGCATTTACCCAAATTTTAAAGTATAAACTCATATTAATTTTATTATTTAGATCATGGATTAACTTTGTACAGCCATAAACTTGTGCTCAGCTGCTATTTTATGTAGTATATATAGCATAAATATGTCAGCGCGTTAGTTTTACATAAACAGATTCAAGCAAAAAACCCATCAAAATTTATCTTGATGGGTTTTTGTATATTATCGTGTTGAATTATTATGCAAGCAAGTCTAGAACTAAAGATGGGAATAAACCCAAAGCGATATTCAAAACAATGGCGATAACGGCAACTGCATAAATTACCACAGGGGTTCCTGTTCTTTCTTCATTAGGCTCTTTGGTATACATCGCCAGTATCAATTTAAAGTAGTATCCTACGCTTATAATCGAATTCACTACGGCAACTATCACTAAAGCGATAAAACCCGCTTGTAGCATGTTATTGAATAAAAATAGTTTGGCAAAGAAACCTGCGAAAATTGGAATACCAGCCATAGAAAATAAAGAGGCCGTTAAGATAGCCGCTAATAAGGGGTTGGTTTTTCCTAATCCGTGGAAGTTGGTCATGTCTTCATTTTCATTGTCTTTACAAACGTAGATAATTACACTAAAGGCTGCGATTCCTGCTAATGCGTAAGCTGAGCTGTAATATAATAATGTTCCTGCTGCATTTGTAGTACTAAGTAAAGTCATCAACATAAAACCAGCATGGGATATTCCCGAATATGCCAGTATTCGTTTTACGTTGACTTGTCGCAATGCCATTATATTTCCTACGGTCATCGAAGCCATAGAAATGATAACAATAATAAGTTGAAATGAAGGCGAAATATCGGCGTTCATAATCGTTAGCAATTTAAATAAAGTGGCAATAGCCACCACTTTTGCTAATGTACTCATTAAGGCAGTGGTCAAAGTAGGAGAGCCTTCATATACATCAGGAGCCCAGAAATGAAATGGTACTGCTGCAATTTTGAAAAACATTCCGATAGTTACTAGTACAATTCCAATAGGGAACCAAACCGGCAATTCCGCGGATTGTGATAATTCGCTAATTTCAATGACATCAAAACTTCCCATCGCTCCGTATATTAAACAGATACCGAAAAGGATAATACCGGAAGCAAAAGATCCCATCAAGAAATACTTTAAACCTGCTTCGTTGCTTTTTAAACTCAATCTGTTGCTCGCTGCCAAAATGTATAAGGCAATAGATAAAACTTCTATTCCTAAAAAGAACATGGCTAAGTTTCCAAAAGAAACCATGGCAACCGTTCCTGCCAATAAAAACACTTTTATGGCAATAAAATCAGAGATTTTAGTTTGATGATGTTCGTAGAATTTATGACTCAGTGCCACTAAAAAAATGGTTAAGATGATAAATAGACCACTGAATGCAGTCGAAAATTTACTTACAATAATCATGTTGTTGTAGTATGCGGCAGGGGAATTGAATTCAGAGATATCAAGTCCAAGTATGGCCAGTAACCCAATAATTGTTATGGGTATAATGGCTTTTCGTAAATCTAAAATTTCAAATAAAAGGCATAAAACACCTAATCCTATTATAGCTATTAATGTATTCATTTTTTTTACTTGACTAGTTAATTCTATTAATATGAGTTAAAATATTTTCCAAACTTGGTGTGATTAAGTCTGTAATTGGTTTTGGATACATCCCAAAAAAGAATAAAACCGCTATGATAAGAACCAAAGCAAATCCTTCTTTAAAAGTAACATCCGCAAACACTTTTGTATTCGTTTCTCCAAGCATAACTTGTTGGTACATTTTCAACATATAGTATGCTCCCAGGATGATAGTCATTCCGCCTAAAAAGGCAAACCATACATTAATTTGGGAAAGACTATATAACACTGTGAATTCACCAACGAAGTTGAAAGTAGTAGGAAGTGCAACAGATGCTAATACTAAGAGCAAGAACATCGAAGCAAATTTTGGTGATTGAGTACGAATACCACCCATTTCAGCAATAGTGCGAGATTCATATCTTCTAAAAATTATTTCAGATATGAAAAACAGGCCAACTACCACAAAGCCGTGAGCAATCATCTGTAGCACCGCACCGCGTAATCCATCAATAGTAAGTGTATACGTTCCCGCTGCAATTAACCCAACATGGGCTAAGGAAGAATAAGCCAGTAACTTTTTCAAGTCTTTCTGTCTCAATGCGACAATTGAACCATAGATCACTCCAGCAATTCCTAAGCTGATGAAGATATACATGTATTCTTTTGCTGCAAGCGGAGCGATAGGCAATTGCCAGCGAATAATGCTATACAGTCCCATTTTTAGCATAATCCCTGAAAGCAACATTGTTCCCACTGCAGGTGCTTTTTGGTATACGCTTGCTTGCCAAGTATGGAATGGAATAAGTGGAATTTTAATAGCGTAGGCTAAGAAAAAGGCTAGGAATATCCATAATTGCTCTGTTGCAGATAAATTTAATTTGTATAAATCTTCTAATAAAAAACTTCCCGCTTTTTGGTACAAATAAACGAAAGCTAGTAGCATAAATAAAGATCCTGCTAAGGTGTAGATGAAAAATTTCACCACCGCTTTCTTACGTTCTTCAACATCACCATTACCCCAAATTAGGGCAATGAAATAAATAGGGATTAAGGACAATTCCCAGAAGATGTAATATAAAAGACCGTCCGAAGCTAAGAATGTTCCTGCCATGGCAAATGCCATAAATAGGATTAGAGCATAAAACGCTTTTGCATTTTTATAAACATTCCCAAAAGAAGAAAAGATAATTATAGGTGTCAACGATAATGTCAATAAAATCATCGCGATTGACAAACCATCTGCTTGTAGAGCAAATGAAATATTAGGTTGGTTGATCCATTGGTAGATCACACTAATGTTTTCACCAGCGTTAAATTGATTTAACAATACGATTGAAAATCCCAAAGAGGATAAGGCAAAGAATAATGCTACTTTTGAAGCCAGTTTGTCACCAGCCAGATACGTTGCAAATGCGCCAACAAAAAGTATAATTAGTAGTATAGATACATTCATGGTATAAAATTATTGAGCTAAAAATAAATAGGTTACAATGGCACACATGCCTAAAACAAACGCAAAAAGATAACGTCCGATACTTCCGTTTTGTATATTCTTTCCTTGAAACCCTATTTCGTTGGTTACTTTTCCTAAACCGAAAACTAAAGAGCTTAAAGTGGTTTCCACAATGTCTCTAGAGAATCTTGACAAGCTGTTAATTGATTTCACGAATAAAAAGTCATAAATTTCATCTATGTAATATTTATTGTATAGCACTTTTGTAAAACCCGTTATTGCAGCATCGTCAGCAGGAAGTTCATTTTGCTTGATGTATTTTGCATAAGCAATTCCAATTCCTATTAACCCTCCGATTACGGCAACTAGCATTAAGAGATATTCTGATGTTCCAAAGTGGTGCTCTTCTGTAGCTACTTTAGTAAATAATGGAGCTAGATATTCGTTCAGCCAGCTGTTTGTAGGTAAACTAATTAGTCCCCCTAATGTTGCTAAAATTGCCAGAACAATTAAAGGAAACGTAATCAAAGCAGGACTCTCGTGTAAATGATTTTTTTGTTCTGCCGTACCTCTGAATTCTTTGAAGAAAGTAAGGTATAACAAGCGAAACATATAGAAGGCTGTCATAATGGAGGCCAATGAAGCAATGAACCAAAGTATTTTATTGTGCTCAAACGCAACCATCAATATTTCGTCTTTCGAGAAAAATCCCGAAAAAGGAGGGATACCTGATATTGCCAATGAAGAGATTAGGAAGGTAATAAATGTGATTGTCATTACCTTTTTCAATCCACCCATTTTGCGCATATCCTGTTCTCCGTGTAAAGCGTGGATAACAGATCCGGAACCTAAGAACAATGAAGCTTTAAAGAAAGCGTGTGTAATAACATGAAATACGGCTACTTCGTATGCGCCAAGACCTAAAGCCAAGAACATCAATCCCAACTGAGAAACTGTAGAGTAAGCTAGTACTTTTTTAATGTCTGTTTGAACCAAAGCGATGGTGGCTGCTACAAGAGAGGTAACGGCTCCTACAATGGCAATAATATTTTGAACATCTGGTGCTAAATCAAACACAAAGTTTAATCGTGTAATCATGAAGATACCTGCAGTAACCATTGTCGCAGCATGTATTAATGCTGAAACAGGTGTTGGACCCGCCATGGCATCTGGTAGCCAAGTGTATAATGGAATTTGTGCTGATTTTCCACAAGCTCCTATGAATAAAGCAAAAGCGGCAGCAGAGATCCAATACATATTTAAATCTGTAGCACCGGCAATGGCTGTTTTTAAAGTAGCATAATCTAAAGTAGAGAATAGAGATCCTATGATAAAGATTCCAATCAGTAAACCTAAATCTCCGATTCGGTTCATGATAAATGCTTTTTTAGCCGCATCATTGAATTCTTGGTTTTTATGCCAAAACCCGATAAGAAGGTACGAACAAAGACCAACGCCTTCCCAACCGATAAAAAGAACCAATAAATTACTTCCGATTACCAGGGTAATCATAAAGAAGATAAAAAGATTCAAATAAGCAAAATACTTATGCATGTTTTCATCATCAGCCATGTAGCTTATGGAGTACATGTGAATCAATGCGCCAATTCCAGTAACAAAAAGCAGCCATAAGATAGATAACTGGTCCAATAGAAAACCGAAATCTACATTAAAGTTGCTGATTTGAATCCAATCAAATAATTGAATTTGGATGGCTTGATGCGTTTGATTTATTTGGAGGAAAAAATAAACCGACACTGCAAACGAAAGGGCAACAGTCAGAGTTCCGATTATGCCAGAAGCTGGTTTCCCGATACTTTTTCCAAAGAAGACATTAAATATAAACCCTATAAAAGGAGCTAGTAATAAGAGTAAAGCTAAACTTGTATCCATTGAAATTTATCCTTTTAAGTTTTTTAAATTATTGATGTCAATTGAGCCTAAATTTCTAAAGATAGAAACTAGAATGGCTAAACCTACAGCAACTTCGGCAGCAGCTACAGCCATAGAGAAAAAGACGAAAATTTGTCCTTGTGCATCTTGGTGATAGGTAGAAAATGCAACAAACAAAAGATTGACCGCATTTAGCATAATTTCGACAGACATAAATACGATAATTGCGTTTCGTCTGTATAAAACTCCAAAGACTCCAATACAAAAAAGTATCGTAGAAAGGAAAATATAGTTTTCGATACCTATTTCATTTAAAATATTGTTCATGTTATTTCTCTGTTTTTTCTTTTTTAGACAATAAAACCGTTCCAATCATTGCTACTAAAAGTAATATAGATGCAAATTCAAACGGTACCATATACTCATTCAGTAAGACTTTACCCAATACTTTGATAGATTGGTAATCTTCGCCGGTACTTATGTATTCTCCAATGATAGGCTTAGAATTGATGAAAACTAAAATCAAAACTACACTTATCAAGCAAAAAGAAACAACTGCTCCTAATCTTGTAATTCGTGGTTTATGGACTTCATTTTCTTTATTCAAGTTCATCAACATGATGGTGAATAAAAATAGAATCATAATGGCTCCGGAGTAGACAATGATGTGAACAATCGCCAGAAACTGAGAGTTCAATAATAAATAATGTCCTGCTATTGTAAAAAAACAAATAACTAGATATAAGGCACTGTGAATGGGGTTTCTGCTAAAGATGGTCAGAAAAGCGGTGGCGATAGTGACAGCTCCCAAAACACAAAAGATAATTAATATAGTCGACATTAGTTGGCGTTTTTAAGTTGTGCGTTTTTCATAGCGATATCTAAAGGCATAACTAGTCTATCCTTTCCATAAATAAAATCTTCTCTCTCATAACTAGATGCTACAAGTGTTTTTGAGGTTGTCAAATAGACAGCGTCTTTTGGACATGCATCTTCACATAAACCGCAAAAAATACAGCGCAACATATTTATTTCATATATCGAAGCATATTTTTCTTCTCTGTATAAGTGTTTTTCGTCCGGCTTGCGCTCTGCTGCTGTCATTGTGATTGCTTCGGCAGGACATGATAACGCACATAGACCACAAGCAGTACAATTTTCTCTACCTTGTTCGTCACGTTTTAATTGGTGTTGACCGCGGTAAACTGGACTTCGTTCTCGAACTTGCTCAGGGTATTGAATGGTAACTTTTCTTGTAAACAAATGTTTAATTGTGATGATCATTCCCTTGACAATCGCAAGTAGATACATTCTTTCTAAAAAAGACATCTCTTTGTGAGAGACTAATTTTTTTCTTCCAGATAAGGATATTGTTTCTATTGACATTTTTTATTTTTTTGAAGCTATTCCTGCTTTTCGTTAAAATTCATCTTAGTAAAGTAAGCAAGATGAGGTTTTCACTGTCATCAGACCTAGACATTTGTAAATGTTACTTAAAGTCCTAAGTAAATTGCTATTTCTGCTCTCAATATTACAATCCCGGTTATAATGATATTGACGATAGATAATGGTATTAATACTCTCCATCCCAAATGCATCAGCTGATCGTATCTAAATCTTGGAATAGTCCATCTTACCCACATGTAAAGGAAAATGAAACCGCATATTTTTATAAATAAAGCGACGATTCCTAATACATTAGCAAAGTTTACACCCCAGTTTTCTACTGCCCAACTCATTCCAGGATAGTTATATCCTCCAAAGAATAAAACAGCAAGAATGGTAGAAGAAATAAACATATTTGCGTATTCAGCAAATAAATAGAACCCCATCTTCATAGAGGAGTATTCTGTATGGTACCCACCAATTAATTCCGTTTCACATTCTGCTAAATCAAAGGGAGTTCGGTTTGTTTCTGCAAAAGCACAAATTAAGAAAATTAGGAAAGACAACGGTTGGTAAAAAACGTTCCAGTTCATTCCAGACTGCTGCGCTGAGATTTCGCGTAAACTTAATGTTCCGGTCATCATCAATAATGCTATTAATGATAGTCCCATGGCTACCTCGTAAGATATCATTTGGGAGGCGGCACGAACAGCACCAATTAATGAAAATTTATTATTGGATGCCCATCCACCAATCATGATACCGTAGACACCTATTGACATTACTCCAATAAGGTAAAGTAAAGCAACATCAATGTCAGTTGCCTGTAATATTATGTCCTTACCGAAGAGATGAAATCGATCACCCCAGGGGATCACAGCACTTGTCATTAAAGCAGTAGTCATTGCAATCGCTGGTCCTGTAAAAAACAAAAAGCGGTTTGGGGTATCAGGTTCAAATTCTTCTTTGGCAAACAATTTTAATCCATCTGCAAGAGGTTGTAATAAACCACCTTTACCTGCTCGGTTGGGACCGACACGATCTTGAAGCCAAGCGGCTACTTTTCTTTCAGCTAAAGTGGAATACATCGCCATTAACATGGTGATTCCAAAAACTACCAAGATAATGACGCTTTTCTCTATAATTATACTACTATCCATATTCTAAATGTTACCAAGTTTAAAATCGTCTGTTTCTGCCTTATTCAAGGGGATAGCAGGCATGCTTATTTTTAAACGGTCTTGTTCTCTACCTTTTAATATGAAATCTTCGGTATCGATTACAACTGTCTCTAATTTTTGAGTATAATTATTTTGATTGATAACGGAGTCTTTGTCAAAAGCTCTTGGTCCTTCAATAACCCAGTGAGTTGGGTCTTTGTGGTCAAAACGACATCCGTTACATATAAATTCGTCAACTTCGTGGTAAACGTCTTTACGTCCTGTTACTCTTTGAATTTCGCCTCCAAACATCCAAAGGGTTGTTTTACCAGAACATTTATCACAATCTCTATGTGCAGTATAAGGCTTATTGAACCAAACTCGTGATTTAAATCGGAATGTTTTATCGGTTAGTGCACCTACAGGGCAAACGTCAATCATATTTCCTGAAAACTCGTTGTCGATCGCTTTAGAGATGCAAGTCGAAATATTAGAATGATCTCCTCTGTCCATCACACCATGTACGCGATTGTCTGTCAATTGATCAGCGACCATGACACAACGATAGCAAAGGATACAGCGATTCATGTGTAATTGAATATTTGGCCCAATATCTTCAGGTTCAAAAGTTCTTTTATCTTCTATAAATCTACTTTTACCTTTTCCGTGTTCAAAACTCAGATCTTGTAAATCACATTCTCCCGCTTGATCACAAACTGGGCAATCTAGTGGGTGATTAATCAATAAAAATTCGGTTACTGATTCTCGTGCTTCCTTAACTCTGTCTGAAGATTTGCTGTTGACCTCCATGCCGTCCATGCATCCTGTGACACAGGAAGCCATTAGTTTTGGCATTGGTCGTGAATCTGCGTCACTTCCTTTAGCGACTTCCACTAAACAGCAACGACATTTTCCTCCGCTTCCTTCTAATTTAGAGTAATAGCACATCGCTGGTGGAACAGATTCTCCACCTATCATACGTGCTGCTTGTAGAATGGTTGTTCCTGGTTCTACTTCAATTGCTTGACCGTCTATTGTTACTTTCATTTTTATTTATGCCTTAATGTTAAATGTTTTACAACGTTTAACCTTTTAACTTTCGACTCAACTTATACTATTACTTTAGAAACTAAATGCTTTACTTTTTCAAAAGGTTCGGCAACAAAATGGTTTCTGTTTTTTATTTTTTCTGGGAAACGAATGTGATATTCAAATTCATCTCTGAAGTGACGAATAGCTGCTGCTACTGGCCATGAAGCCGCATCACCTAGCGGACAAATTGTGTTTCCTTCAATTTTGCTTTGAATACTCCATAGCAAATCAATGTCTTCTTCACGTCCCTGACCGTTTTCGATACGCCATAAAACTTTTTCTAACCATCCCGTACCTTCACGACATGGGGAACATTGTCCACAACTTTCATGATGGTAAAAACGGGCAAAGTTCCAAGTGTTACGTACGATACAAGAAGTGTCATTATAGACGATGAATCCTCCAGAACCTAACATTGATCCTGTTGTAAAGCCACCATCACTTAACGATTCGTATGACATCAAACGGTCTTCACCGTTAGCTGTTTTGTATATTAGCTCTGCAGGTAATATGGGCACTGATGAACCTCCGGGTACTAATGCTTTCAAGGGGCGGTCAGAACTCATTCCGCCTAAATATTCATCTGAATTCATGAATTCGTAGACACTAAGTCCTAATTCAATTTCATATACGCCAGGATTTTTTACGTGCCCTGAAGCAGAAATTAATTTAGTTCCAGTAGATCTTCCGATTCCAATTTTAGCATAATCATCGCCAGAGTTGTTAACAATCCATGGCACTGATGCAATGGTTTCGACGTTATTCACCACGGTAGGATTTGACCATAAACCTGAAACTGCAGGGAATGGTGGTTTGATACGGGGATTACCTCTTTTTCCTTCCAATGATTCGATAAGTGCTGTTTCCTCACCACAAATGTAGGCACCGGCACCAATATGAACATGCAGTTCTAAGTCGTATCCGGTTCCTAATATGTTTTTACCCAACCAACCGGCAGCTTTAGCTTCAGCAATGGCTCTTTCCAGGATTTTATAAACCCACATATATTCTCCACGAATGTAGATGTACGATAGGTTTGCACCCAAAGCAAAACTGGAAGTAATCATTCCTTCGATCAATAAATGAGGAATAAATTCCATCAAGTAGCGATCCTTGAATGTTCCTGGTTCAGATTCATCTGCATTACAAACTAAATGTCTTGGTTTTCCTGATTTTTTATCAATAAAACTCCATTTCAATCCAGCTGGGAATCCAGCACCACCTCGACCGCGAAGTCCCGATGCTTTTACTTGCTCAACAACTTCGTCAGGAGTCATTGCTTTCATTGCTTTTTCCACTGAAGCGTAACCACCGTTTTGGCGATAAACTTCATAGGTTTTGATTCCTGGAACCTTAATTTTGTCTAATAATATCTTTTTTGACATATTATTTATCTTGTAATATTATTTTTCCGTCTTTACAATCAATGATTAATTGATCGATTTTTTCCTCTGTTAGATGCTCTTTGTAAAAATCTCCTAATTGCATCATCGGTGCGTAGCCACATGCTCCTAAACATTCTACTCCTTTTACTTCAAAAAGTCCATCTGTTGTAATTTCTCCCATTTTAACACCTAGTTTTTCACAAGTGTAATCCATTAAATCTTCCGTTCCGTTTAAGCAACATGGTGATGTTTGACAAAACTCAAACATATACTTTCCGACTGGTTTTTGATTGTACATGGTATAAAAAGAAACCACCTCATATACCTCAATTGGCAATACTTGGATGACCTCAGCTACCTTATCCATTAATTCTGTGCTCAACCAATTGTCGTGAGCATCTTGAACTTCATGCAAAACGGGCAGTAAAGCTGATTTTCTTTTATCTTCGGGATAGTGGCTTATTAATTCATTGATGCGGTTCATCAATGTTTCCGTAATATTTATTTCTTGCTTGTAATGTGTTCTTTCCATTTTTCTTTTAAATCTGAAATTTAAAATCGTTATTCTTCAATCTGAAATCTTTACGCGTCTAATTCTCCTGCAATTACATTTAAACTTGATAAAATTACAATTGCATCAGATAGTAATGCTCCTTTTATCATTTCTGGATAGGCTTGATAGTAAATAAAACAGGGTCTTCTAAAATGCAGTCTATATGGAGTACGACTTCCGTCAGTTACTAAATAAAAACCTAATTCTCCGTTTCCTCCCTCTACAGGGTGGTATATTTCCGCAACTGGAATAGGGATTTCACCCATTACAATTTTAAAGTGGTATATCAAGGACTCCATACTGGTGTAAACATCTTCTTTTGGAGGCAGGTAATAGTCAGGAACGTCAGCATGAAAATCATTGCCTTCTGGCATTTTTTCCAAAGCCTGACGAATGATACTTAAGCTTTGCCAAACTTCAGCATTACGCACGCAAAAACGATCGTAGGTATCTCCCGATGTTCCAACAGGGATTATAAAATCGAAATCGTCGTAAGAGCTGTACGGTTGTGCGATACGTACATCGTAATCAACTCCTGCTGCACGTAAGTTAGGTCCTGTAAAACCATAAGAAATTGCTTGTTCAGCAGAAATTGCACCTACATTTATAGTTCGGTCCATGAAAATTCTATTTCTTTCGAATAAATTCTCGAATTCTTTCCAAGCTACAGGAAATTCTTCTAAAAAAACATCTAACTTTCTAAAAGCTTCAGGTGACCAGTCTCTTTCGAAACCACCAATTCTTCCCATATTGGTAGTCAGTCGAGCTCCACAAATTTCTTCATAAATCTCATATACTTTTTCCCTAAACTGAAAAACATAAAGAAATCCAGTGTAAGCACCTGTATCAACTCCTAAAATAGAATTACAGATAAGATGATCCGTAATTCTTGCTAATTCCATTACAATAACTCGTAAATACTGAGCACGTTTTGGCACTTCAACATCGAGTAGTTTTTCTAAAGTCATCCACCATCCCATATTATTGATAGGAGAGGAGCAATAGTTCATTCGGTCTGTAAGGGGAGTTATTTGGTAGAAAGGTCGGTTTTCTGCAATTTTTTCAAAAGCGCGGTGTATGTAACCAATAGTTGGTTCGGCTTCTAAAATACGTTCCCCGTCCATTAATAAAATGTTTTGGAAAATTCCGTGCGTAGCAGGATGAGTAGGACCTAAATTTAATATGGAAAGTTCGCTCCCATCTTCATTTAGCTTCTCTTTCATTATTTTAGCATAGCGATGCTCTGGTGGTAATAATAGTTCTGACATTTATTGAATGTGAAAAATTATAAATTCTATTTTTAGCAATTGTCGATTGTTCTGCCGAAAAAACGATCGTCTTTATCGGTGCGTCCTCCATCTTCCATGGGAAATTCTTTGCGCATAGGAAACGAAACCATTTCATCCATGTTCAAAATACGCTTTAATTGTGGATGTCCAATAAAATCTACACCGTAAAAATCATAGGTTTCTCTTTCCATCCAGTTTGCACAGAGGAAAATGTTAGAGATGGTTTTTATCTCAGGCTTTTCACCACTAATAAACGTTTTGATTTTTATACGTTTATTTTCATACCAATTGTGCATATGATATACGATTGTAAATTGTCGGTCAACTTCATTATCCGGATAGTGTATTCCACATAAGTCGGTCAAAAAATTAAAACGCAGTAAAGGGTCATTTTTTAAAAAGAGAATAATCGCTGTAATTTTATCAGCAGGTATTTCAAACGAGAAGATATCTTTTTCTTGCTTGAAATGAAGCACATTTTCGCCAAACGCTGCCGTTAATTTATCTTGGATAACTGTGTTTTCTAATGCCATGGTATTATTTGATATTATAAGAAGCCAATAATTCTTGGTATTCAGGTGAACTTCTTCGTCTTACGTTTTCCGTTCTAACTAATTCTTGTAATTTCATTACGCCATCTACGATTTGCTCCGGTCTTGGAGGGCATCCAGGTACGTAAACGTCAACCGGTATAACTTTGTCAATTCCTTGAAGAGTAGAGTAGGTGTCGAAAATACCTCCTGAGGAAGCACAAGCGCCAACTGCAATAACCCATCTTGGCTCTGACATTTGCTCGTATACCTGACGTAAGATAGGTGCCATTTTTTTAGAAATAGTACCCATTACCATTAACATATCTGCTTGACGGGGAGAAAAACTAACACGTTCAGATCCAAATCGAGCTAAGTCATAATGAGAGGCCATGGTAGCCATGAACTCAATACCGCAACAAGAAGTTGCAAAGGGCAATGGCCAAAGTGAATTGGCGCGAGCCATACCTACAACATCATTTAGGGTTGTGGCGAAAAATCCTTCTCCAACAACGCCTTCTGGCGGCTCAACTATTTTTATGCTTGAATTACTCATCGTTTTATATTTTGAATTAGAAAATTTGGATCATAAACCATACAAGTTGGTTGTGATCCAATGTTTATCATAATTTCTTATTCCCATTCTAGCGCTTTCTTTTTGATAATGTAGAAAAACCCCACCAAAAGGAGAACCATAAATATGACCATTTTGACCATGCCTTCCATTCCTAACTCTTTAAAATTGATTGCCCAAGGATATAGGAAGATGACTTCTACATCAAATAATACAAACAAAATAGCAACTAGAAAGTATTTTACAGAGAATGGAATACGTGCGTTTCCTATCCCTTCAACCCCACATTCAAAGTTTTTATTTTTTATTTCTGATTTCCTTTTAGGTCCCAGTTTACCGGAAACAATAATAGTTCCCACAACAAATCCCGCAGCTAATAAAAACTGTAATAAAATCGGGACGTAACTTAATTGATCAGATTGCATAATTTATGATGTTTATGTACTAAAATAAGCAACAAAGATAGGTTTCAAGGATTTAAAACACAAGTGGAATACAAAATTTAGTTGCATGGAGAATCCAATTGGCTTATAATTTTTAATCATTATGAATAATAATTTCAATTCTTTCCTTTTAGGTCAATTTTTGAGGTGTAACCAAAAAAAAAACGTTTCGAAATAAATCGAAACGTCTTAGACATTCGTAGGCAAAAAATAAATTTTTTGCTTAGATAACTGCTACTTTCGCAGCAACTTTTCCTTTTCTTCCTTCTTCTTCTTCATAGCTAACTCTGTCACCTTCGCGCAATTCTTCCGCGTTGATTCCTGATGCATGAACAAAAATGTCTTTTCCTGTTTCTTCGTCTGTAATGAATCCGTAACCTTTTGATTCATTGAAAAATTTAACTGTACCTGTACGCATTGTAATTGTAATAATAATTTATAATGGGCAAATGTAATATTTAATATCATATGATTGTTATTAAATATTCTTTTTTTTTGAAAATAATTGATATTCAACGTTTTCCGACATTTTTTACCGATGAAGTACTACATGTTTAATTTTATATGTAGCTCTTTTAACTGAGATTCATCAATTGCCGATGGAGCATCGATCATAACGTCTCGTCCGGAATTATTTTTTGGAAAAGCAATAAAGTCACGTATGGTTTCCTGTCCTCCAAGAATGGCAACTAATCGGTCTAGTCCAAAAGCAAGTCCTCCGTGTGGGGGTGCTCCAAACTGGAATGCGTCCATCAAGAACCCAAACTGTTCTTTGGCTTGTTCTTCCGTGAAACCTAAGTATTTGAACATTAGCTGCTGTGTCGCCTTATCGTGAATACGTATAGATCCGCCTCCTATCTCATTTCCGTTCAACACCATATCATAAGCATTGGCACGTACTTTTCCAGGATTTGTTTCTAATAAGTGCATGTCTTCTGGTTTAGGGGAAGTAAACGGATGATGCATCGCGTGGTAACGGCCACTTTCTTCGTCAAATTCCAATAATGGAAAATCAACAACCCAAAGCGGTGCAAATTCGGTTGGTATTCTTAATCCCAATCGCGTAGCTAATTCCATACGTAATGCGCTTAATTGTGTTCTTGTTTTATCGGCAGGACCGGATAGAACAAAAATCATGTCGCCTACTTGTGCTCCGGTCGTTTTTGCCCAAGTACTTAAATCATTTTGATCATAGAATTTATCTACTGATGATTTGTAACTGCCATCTTCGTTGCATTTTACATAAACCATTCCCGAAGCACCTACTTGTGGACGTTTTACCCATTCGATTAAAGCGTCGATTTCTTTTCTAGTATAGTTTCCAGTGCCTGGAACTGCAATACCCACAACTAATTCTGCAGCGTTGAAAACAGGAAATTCCCTGTTTTTTGCCACTTCGTTCAATTCGCCAAATTCCATTCCGAAACGGATGTCCGGTTTGTCATTTCCGTATGTTTTCATTGCGTGATCGTAGGTCATACGAGGGAATTTGTCCACTACGATGCCTTTAATTTCTTTCAACAGGTGTCTTGTCAGTCCTTCAAAAACATTCAAGATGTCTTCTTGTTCCACAAAGGCCATTTCGCAATCAATTTGAGTGAATTCCGGCTGTCTGTCTGCGCGTAAATCTTCGTCACGAAAACATTTTACGATTTGGAAATATTTGTCCATTCCCCCTACCATCAATAATTGTTTGAAGGTTTGTGGAGATTGCGGTAATGCATAAAATTGCCCTTCATTCATTCTAGAAGGAACAACAAAATCACGGGCTCCCTCAGGAGTTGATTTTATTAAATAGGGTGTTTCTACTTCGCAAAAATCTAAATCAGAAAGGTACTTGCGTACTTCCATAGCTACTTTGTGACGAAATAGCAAACTGTTTTTCACTGGATTTCTCCTTATGTCAAGGTAACGGTATTTCATTCGAATGTCTTCTCCACCATCTGTTTCGTCTTCAATAGTGAAAGGAGGTGTCAAAGCGGCATTTAAAATAGTTAGTTCAGTAACTAAAATTTCGATTTCACCTGTTGGGATGTTTTTGTTTTTAGCTTCACGTTCGATAACGGTTCCTTTAACCTGGATTACGAATTCACGACCCAACGTTTTTGCCAATTCAAAAACTGTTTTTTCGGTACGACCTTCGTCAAAAATTAATTGTGTTATTCCATAACGGTCACGCAAATCAATCCAATTCATGAATCCTTTGTCTCTAGATTTTTGAACCCAACCGGCAAGAGTAACTTCAGTATTTATATGTGAGGCGTTGAGTTCACCACAGTTATGACTTCTATACATTTTATTTATTTTTATATGCTGTTTTTACTAATGCAAAATACCTGAAGCCCGCTGGGCTTCCTCCTTTTAATTTCAAATGCCACAATTATGACTTCTATACATTATCAAAATTTTAGGATACAAAAGTAACGACAAAAATTAAATTAATCCCGAAAACGGGGAAACTTCAATAAATTAATTTTTTGTTAATTTATTATTAGGCTTAAGAAAATGAAATCACGTGTTATTAATCGTAAGAAAACTAGATTTTAGGAATGAAATATTTTTATAACATTAGTGTTGGTTTGCTCTTTTAGTGGAATTAGGTAGACAAAAGAAACAGTTTCTTTTAAGGCAGAGATTGCTAACACAAACACTTATTCAATTAGTATTCTTTACAGGAATAATGGAAAGGAAATTAAAAAGATTTAAATTGGTAGTCATGGTGTTATTAAGGATTCTTTTACGGTGGAAGAGGTGTTTTATATGTTGTTTTACGTTTGGAGTATACCCAACTGTTTCTCAAAAATTTGATGAATCGATTGTCTACTCTGAAAAAGATGCTCGGGAAAATAATTTTTTGGCAGAAAACGCAATAGCGTATACTAAATACGATTATAATACGCTTTTGGCTTCAAGCACTGTTGATTTTGCGAAGCTTGTTAACGAAAAAAAGGCGCCCTACTTTTTAAAGTTAAACGACAAAAAGTTAGATCCTAATTGCGTAATCCTGTAAAAGAAAATTATAGAAATGTCTGTGAAATTTTGGACTAAATATAATAGACAAATAAGGGAGGCTAATAAGCTAAATTTTAATTTGTCGCCTTCTTTTGATTGCGATAACTATTATGGCGGAAAAACGAAACTCGAAGATTTTAAAGGGAAATATGTTTACATTGATGTTTGGGCTACTTGGTGCGGTCCTTGTCTTGCCGAAATTCCTTCTTTAAAAAAGATAGAAGAGAAGTTCCATGATCGAAACATTGCTTTCGTGAGTATTTCCAATGACAAACTAGAGGATATCGAGAAATGAAAATCGATGGTAAAAGGCAAAGAATTAGGCGGAGTTCAAGTTTTTGTTGATAATGACTGGAATTCTCAGTTTGTAAAGGACTATGCTATCTCAGGAATCCCAAGATTCATTCTGACAGATCCAAATAGAAAAATTGTAAAAGCTGATGCTGCTAGACCTTTGTCACCGAGTCTTGAAGGAGAGGTGGATGCACTTTTAGATTAGGGGCTTCATATTAAACACAAAAAAAGGTTCATCATTTTTTAGACTGTACCCAAAAGTGTGGACAAATTTATAAGTAATTGTAATAATAATGAGCTCGATATTGTGTCGAGCTCATTCCTTTTAGATTTGTTTCTCCTGTTATTATAGTTATTAAGTTTAACGCTATTTCATTAATCGCTTTAGCGAAAAACAATCAATACAAGGAATGTGTGTTTGTAATTAGATAGCATAGCTCATGAATTTCCAATGTTAAGTTTTTACTCAATGTTATTAAATTGTTATCAAATTGTGTTTTAAACGTAAATAATCTTTTATATTTGTTAGAGAAACAATTAAAATAGTACGTCATGAAAATATATATAGCTATAGCCACCGTCTTCATTTCAGGAATGATTTTCGCTCAAAATGAAAAGCCACAGTTAGAAGCTGTTGGAAAGTTAGTTAAAGCAACCTCCTTTCATGACAATGGTAAGATGCAGCAAGTAGGTTTTTATAAAAACGGGAAATTACAAGGAGAATGGACTTCTTATGATACCGATGGTAATAAAACAGCTATTGCAGTATATGATAAAGGTCAAAAAACTGGGAAGTGGTTTTTTTGGAATAATGCTACTTTAAGTGAAGTAGATTATTCAAATAATAAAATTGCTTCGGTTAAAAGTTGGAAACATGATGCTTTGGTTATTGCTGAATAAGTAAAAAAAAATAATTTTTTAAAAAGGCTTTCGTTACTGACGGAAGCCTTTTTTTATTTAGTAAAGTTGGGAATGCAATAATACAGTCTAACGCAAAAAAAATTCCTGTTCAAACTAATGAACAGGAATTTTTGTGTTTTAAAGAAATACCGTTACCCTTTATGCTCCTTATTATATTCATCCTCGCTCAATACTTGAGGTTCATAATCAGCGACTATCAGCGCGTCAAAATCTGTTTTCTTTCCTTTTGTAAATTTATAGATTAGTTTTTCCATGATTTCATAAATTACCGGAACAATAATCAACGTGAGGAATAGTGAACTGATTAAACCACCAATGATTACCCATGCTAATCCATTTTTCCATTCGGCTCCTGCTCCGGCTGCTAAAGCAATAGGGAACATACCAAATACCATGGCGATTGTTGTCATCAAAATAGGACGCAAACGGGCGTGATTGGCTTGGATTAATGCGGTTCTGATTGTTTCACCGGCAGCTCGTCGCTGGTTCGTGTAATCCACAAGCATAATCGCATTTTTACAAACCAGACCAATTAGCATAATAACTCCAAGAATGGTAAATATATTTAAAGTGTTGTTTGTTAAAGCTAAGGCTAACAAGGCTCCAATAAAGGAAAGGGGTATGGCAAATAATACCACAAACGGGTGAGCAAAACTATCATATAATCCAACCATCACGAGATAAACCAGGATGATAGCAGCTAATAAAGCAAAACCTAAGGTTCCAAAACCTTCACTTTGATTTTCTTGATCACCACCCCAAATATAATTCACTCCAACCGGTTTTTTCATTATCGTCAATTTCTCTTCAAGTTGAGCAACAACTGTTCCTACTGGAACACCAACAGTTTGTCCTTTTACGGTAACGGATGCTGTTTTGTCTCTACGTTCTAATTGACTTGGTCCTGAACCTTCTTTGATAGTGGCAAATTGAGATAACTTTATTTGTTCCCCTCTGTCATTCATAAAAATAAGGTTGCTTACATCATTAATACTTTTCCTATCGAAACTACTGTACTTGATGTTGATATCGTACTCATATTCACCAGCTCTAAATTTACCGTCCGTATTACCGCTATAAGCAGTTTGCATGGTCATACCAACAGTTTGCAACGAAAGTCCAAGGGCGGCCATTTTATCTCTGTCGACCTGAACGTTAATTTCAGGGTTTCCAGTCTCTACAGATAATTTAACTCCAGTAGCACCGGGGATTTTGTTTAGTTCTTTTTCGGCGGCTTTTGCAAAAACCATCGCGCTTTCTAAGCTTGTTCCTGTAACAATTAATGCAATAGGTGCATCTTCGGCAGTTCCAAGAATACCTACCGGCACTGTTTTTACTTTGGCACCAACCAATATTTTTTCTAATTGCAACTTCATCCTGGCGGCATAGACGTATGAATCATCTGTCCTGTCTTTTTGATCAATCATTTTCACATCAATCTCTGATTTGTATGCAGTAGATTGAGAAGCACCCATGCCTTCACTGGTTTGGCCTACCTTAGTAATCAGACTTTTCACATATTTTTGTGTGTTCAAAAAAGCTTCTGCCTTTTGCGCCATAAAATTACTTTGTTCCAATGACGCATCTTTTGGCAATTCTATTTGAACCAAAAATTCTCCACTATCTGATTTGGCAAAAAACTCTCCACCAATGAATCCAAACGGAACTAATGCTATTGAACTAAAGAATAAAACCAGCACAACAGCTAAAGTAGTTTTGTAATGATCTAAACACCATTTTAATAAATTGGTAATCCAATTAGTAAAACGAGTTAATATTTTTTCGAATCCAAGAATAACTCTTCCAAAAGCATTTTTACCTTCAATATGTTCTAGTTTCCCAAAACGAGAAGACAACCAAGGAATTATCGTAAATGACGCCAGTAAGGAGAATAAAGTGGAGATAATTACCGTAACACAAAACTGTGTAATGATATTTGAAACTAATCCCGTACTCATCGCAATCGGTAAGAATACGACAACAATTACTAGGGTAATGGAGGTTACGGTTCCGGCTATTTCGGCTGTTCCTTCATAAGCTGCACGCACCCTGTTTTTTCCCATTTCCATGTGCCTGTAGATATTCTCTAATACCACAATGGCATCATCAACAAGAATACCCACAACCAGCGATAGTCCCAATAAACTCATTAAGTTTAAAGTATATCCCAGATAGTAAAATCCGATGAAGGTAGAGATCAAAGAAGCAGGAATAGAAACCATCACAATCAAGGAGTTTCTGATACTGTGCAAGAAAAATAACATGACAAAGGCAACAAGAAATACAGCAATCAATAAATCATGGATTACCGAATCAGCAGCTTCTAAGGTAAAAATAGTACTGTCATTAGCGACATTCAATTTCACTGCGTTTTCTTTATAATCGTTTTCTAATTTCGTGATGGTTTTATACACTTGCTCACTAACTGCAACTGCATTGGCATCCGATTGTTTCACGATTTGTAAAATGATAGCGCTCTTTTGATCAACACGAGCAATTTTTTCAGCTGTTTTTTGTCCATCTTGAACATCTGCAATATCACTTAAACGAATTTGGATTCCGTTTTTTGAAGACACGACTAAATTTCTTAGCTCTTGTACATTTTTGTATTTACCAGCTAAACGAATCAATATTTTTTTGTCACGTGTTTGAATATTACCAGTAGGAAAGTCTAAGTTAGAGGATAAGATTATCTGTTGTACTTGCGGGATTGAAAGGCCATACCCTTGCATTTTAATAGCGTCAAGACTCACTTGTATTTCACGTTCCTGTCCACCAATAATGTTTACCTGAGCCACTCCATTTACACGGGATAAAACGGGAGCTATTTTTTTATCGATTAAGTCATAAAAAGCAACTTCATCCATATTACCATTGGCACCAATGGTCATAATTGGTAAATCACTTAATGAGAATTTGCTTAAGGACGGTGCTTTAGCATCTTTAGGTAAATCACTTATGATGGCATTTATTTTACGTTGCGCATCGTTTAGTGAAAGATCGACTTTTGCTTTCGTGTTCAGTGTAATGGAAACTGTCGATAAACTTTCGTACGAACGAGAGTCAATTTTTTTAATGTTTTCCAAAGAAGCTACAGCGTCTTCAATTTTTTTAGTTACCGTATTTTCTACTTCAGAAGGAGAAGCACCAGGGTATATGGTTGCCACAGTAATAACATTCTGTTCAAATTTAGGGATTAATTCATAGCCCAATTGACTGTAGCTAAAGAGCCCGCCAAGAATCAAAATCGTAAACAGTACAATTACTAACGACGGACGTTTTATGGATATTTCTGCTAATTTCATATATAATTTAGTTTCAGGTTTCAGGGGGTAAAATTTTAGTTTAACAAACTTGAAATTTTACATCTGGAACAATTTTCGATTTATTTGATAATCTCCACTTTTGTTCCGTCAGTCAAGTTAATTTGACCCGTGACAATTACAATTTCATTATCAGAAAGTCCGTTTAAGATCTCTACTTTATCACCAAGAATTCTTCCTGCCGTTACATTCTTTAATTTAGCTATTCCGTTTTCTACGACAAAAATCTGGTTGCTGCTTACACTTCCCACAAAGGCATTTCGAGGTACTACCATCATAGATTGTTTTTGTTGTTTTGAAGCAAATTCTGCCGTTCCATACATTCCCGCTTTTAGGTCATTAGAAGCGCTGTTTGTAATTTCTATTTCTACTGGAAAGTTTAAGCTGGAATCTGCTTTTTGAGCGATGAAAGTAATTTTTCCGGTAAAGTTGACATCAGGATAAACACTCGCGGTAACGTTTACTGGACCTCCCAATTTTAAATTAGCAACCTGGCTTTCGTCAACTGTAACAGTCAACTTTAATGAGGAAACATTTACAATTTCAAACATTGCCGTAACAGGCATCGCAGTCAGCATAGAACCCGGCTCAATATATCTTTTGTTGATAAATCCTTTTATTGGCGCTTTTACCTTGGTGTCGCCTACGTTAATATTCGCTTGTTTCAAGTTAGATCCCGCATTAGTCATAGCTAATTTCGCTTGGTCTAATTGTTGTTTGGTGACTCCTCCGGAATTAAACGCATTTTCATATCTGGCATAATCCGCTTGGGCGTTATTATAAACCGCTTTAGCCATTTGGGCATTTACATTTATAGCGTCGCTTCTAATAATGACTAATGTTTGACCTACTTTTACATAATCCCCTTCGTTTACAAGAACACTAATCACTTTCCCCGATTTTTCAGCTGAAAAAGTTAACTCTTGTATCGGTTCAAAATTTCCATTTACTGAAAAGTCTAAAGAAATTTCTTCGGTCTTAACTGCTTCTGTTTTCACGGATACACTAGCATTTTTTTCTGCGACAATCGCGGTTTTTGCTGCGTTTTCTTTTTTGTTATTCATTAAAGTAAAAGTAATAAGCCCCAATGCGCCGAGTATTACAATTGCGATAGTTATATTTTTTTTCATTGTATTAATTATTTAGTAGTGATTTTAGTTCTCCTTTGGATTTTATTAGTTGAATTTCTGCTAGTTTGTAATCTAAGATTGCAGAGGTGTAGTTGTTTTGTGCCTCAGTAAAGGCATTTTCCGCATCTAATAAATCAGTTAAAGAAGCTAAACCCTGTATGTAATTATTTTTGGTGTTTTTTAATACGTCTTGCGCTAATTGTGCATTCCCTTTTTGGTTCTGTATCGTTATAATACTATTGTCAATTAGAGTTTTTGCATTGGCATAAGCCAAATCAAGAGATAGTTTTGTGTCTATTAAATCTTCTTTTACAGCTCTTAATTGGATATCTGCTTGTCTAACTTTAGAGCGTGTCTCAAATCCAGAGAAAATAGGGACTCTCAAATTTAAACCTATCGAGGAAAAATCAGTCCAATAAACTCCATCGGTCGGTTTTGCTCCCCAAGGCATTTTTGGACCTTGACCTATATAATTGTATCCTGCAGAAAGCGATAGTGTTGGGTAGTAACCCGCAATCACTGATTGTTTTTGGAATTCTAACAGTTGTTCCTGTTTTTTCATCAGTAAAAACTCTGTTCGGGTCTCCGTATTCGGTATTTCTGAAAATGCCTGAGGCGTTACTTCAAAAGCAGCTTGGGGAATTTCAATTTTTGATTCAATTGGCATTCCCATATAAAATTTCAAGGCATTTTCTTGAATTTGAACGCCATTCAATACTTGTTGTCGTTGTGTTTTTATATTTGAAAGTTTCACTATAATTCGATCCAAATCAATTTTTTTTGATAAACCATTTTCATAGCGTCCTTTTATAATATTTTTCACTTTAGCAGTGTTTAAATAAGTGCTGTCCAAAACGTTTAAATTTTGTCGGCGAACATAGACTTGGTAGTAGTTATTTGCCACTCTCTCGATTACTTGTTCTTCCGTTAACTGTTCATTTATTTGGTAAAACTCTCGGGTTGTTTTAGCCGCTTGTAAACCAGTGAAAACAGATTGGTCAAATAAGTTTTGAGTCAAAGAAACCCCAGCAGTTGAAACCCATTTTTGACCAAAAGTAGCCTGAATAGTAGTTCCCGGCTCTCCTCCGAAAGATCCTGCATCGAGAAAAGTAGTTTGCAAAATGGGATTGTAAGTCAGTCCTCCATTCGCATTAATTTTCGGTAAGGCTCTGGAACGAACTTCCTGAATTTGGTATTTGCTATTTTCTACTTTAAGTCTTGCTTTTTTAGCATCAGATTTGTTTTCTAAAGCATAAGTAATAGCGTCCTTCAAGGTAAGTGATTTTACTTCTTGTGCATTTGCCATAAAAGCAAATGTTAGGAATGATATTAAAATTAATCTCTTCATTATATTGTCGGATTTAGTAAATGTTTTTCAAGTTCGATTAGTCCAGCAGCAGTGGCCATAGCTCTGGTATGGTATTCTAAAATTTCTAATTCTAATTGTTGTGATTCTTTTTCTGAACTGGTACTTTCTTTTATGGAAAAGATTAAGTTGTAATAAAATCTTGTATAGTTTTCAATATTTATATTTTCTCGATAAAGTCCTTGTTTAATACCTTGTTCAATATTTTTTTTAAAAACAGTATTACATTCATTTATCTCTCGTAGCATTACTTTTTCATGAATTTCAGGATAATGTTTTTTTAATTGATAGATAGGAGAGGTATCTGATGATTGAAACATTTCTTTGAACATTTTTCGAATTTCAAAATTTTCTCGAATTGCATTGTGCTCTTTACTTACAATGTTGTTAATGATTTCGTGTATCTCTGTATGCATTAAGGCGGTGCTTTCTTCAATTAGAATTTCTTTATTGCAAAAATATTTGTAAATCGTTTTTTTAGAAATAGACATTTCACCGGCGATATCGTCCATTGTAATACTCTTAAAACCTAGTTTTATAAACATTTCACTTGCTTTGCTAATTATTTTCTCTTTCATTATTTATCTTGGATTAATCTAACCAGTTTTACGGTTAGAGCTCTTGGTGTAAACCGAATTGAATTTGCCATGATGGAATTGAATAAACCATGAATTGCGACTCTTTTTCCTTTCATCATTGCTCTAAAACCATATTCTGCCACTTCTTTTGATGTTGGTAATTTTCTGCCTTTTACTAATTTGCTTTCATTCATGTCAGCGGCATCTTGAAATCCACTTTCGGTGGCACCGGGACACAATGCGGTCACAGTAATACCTTTATCACGAACCTCATTGTCAATTGCCTCTGAGAAATGCAATACATAGGACTTTGTTGCATAGTATACCGCCATTGTTGGCCCTGGTTGAAATGCAGCAGTAGAGGCAACATTCATTATTTTGCCTTTTTTTTGAAGAACCATGTCTTTTAAAAAGAGCTTGGTGAATTGGGTTAATGTTGTAATATTCAATTGAATCATTTCTTCTTCTTTTTTCCAATTGGTATCCGTAAACATTCCAAAATCTCCAAATCCGGCATTGTTTATCAAATAATCAATAACAATGCTTTTATTTTTTAGTTCATTATACACTTCTTGAGCTGAATCAATTTTTGATAAGTCTTTTGCAATAATGAATGCTTTTATTGAAAATTCTTTTTCAAGACTGTTTTTTAGTTCTTGAAGTTTCGAGACATTTCTTGCGACCAATACAAGATCATTTCCTTCTCTGGCAAATATTTTAGCAAGTTCAAATCCTATTCCGCTAGATGCTCCGGTAATAAGGGCTGTTTTTTTCATTTGTCGTGAAGTTTTTGCAGCACAAAAGTATTGCGGAAACTTTGAACACCAAAATAGTTTCCAAAGTATTTGCATAAGTTTAACATTATATGGATTAAATCATGAACTCCAAGTTGGCGATCAGTTTAATGTCCTGACCTAAAGCAAGCCCAGCTGTTTGCGTATAGGAGTTTGTTGTGAGGTCAAAATCTCTACGATTTATTTGTCCTGTAATTTCAAACAATGCTTTTCTTTTTCCTTCACAAGTGGTTATCGCAATTAATTCGGCATCAAGTTCAATTACTTTCGTAATATTTTTAATCCTGAGGTTTCCTTTCAAGAAATTGATGTTTTTACTTATTTTTTGAAATGATGTTGATTTGAAATGGATAGAAGGAAAGGTGTCAATGTCTAAATAATCATTTAGGATTAAATGATTGTCAATGTGATCGATGCTGGTTTCATTGTTTTTGACATCTAATTGAAATTCAACTGAGGCATCTTCTATCTCATCTTCATAAATATCTAAATGTCCATTAAATTTATTAAGAGAGCCTGCTATGTATGCGATTATGGAATGTCTTGCTTTGATTAGAACATCAGATTGATTGGAGTCAATAGTCCATTTTGTGGCTGTAATGGGGAGGGATGAATTCATGATGATAATAAGTTAAATTGCGAATGCAAATGTAATGCGGAAACTTTGAATACTAAAATAGTTTCCGTTGTTTTTTTTATTTATTTTACAGTTCATTTAAAAACGTAGTTTGTAATGAAGGATGAATGCTGTAAATTAGCCCAAAAATTTAGTTTTATGCATGCCATTGACCAGTTTCAGGATTTTTTCATCACTTATTTAGAAAAGCAGGCTATTACTAAAGAGCCTGAAAATTTGTATGAGCCTATTGCCTATATATTAGGGTTAGGTGGAAAACGAATTCGTCCAGTCCTAACATTAATGACTACAGAAGTTTTTAATGGAGATTATAATAAAGCGCTTCCTGCAGCTATGGCTGTAGAGGTTTTTCATAATTTTTCCTTAGTTCATGATGATATTATGGATGATGCCCCTTTGAGAAGAGGGAATATAACTGTTCATGAAAAATGGGGTGTTAACACTGGGATTTTATCGGGTGACGCCATGCTTATTTTAGCATACCAATATTTTGAACAATATGAGCCAGGTGTTTTTATGAGATTGGCAAAATTATTTAGCAAAACGGCACTCGAAGTTTGTGAAGGGCAACAATGGGATGTCGATTTTGAAACCCGAGATGACGTTACCATTCCGGAGTACCTTAAAATGATTGAGTATAAGACAGCGGTTCTTGTGGCTGCAGCCATGAAAATGGGAGCTATAGTAGCTGAAGCTTCAGTGGAAAATGCTGAGTTGATTTATGAGTTTGGGTTAAATTTAGGTTTGGCTTTTCAATTGCAGGACGATTATCTTGATGCTTTTGGCAATCCAAAAACTTTTGGAAAGCGAGTAGGGGGTGATATTATAGAAAATAAAAAAACATACTTGTATTTAAAAGCTATCGCGTTTTCTTCAAAAGAAGAAGCAGCTCAATTACAGCAGTTATTTTCGACGCAGCTTGAGGATAATTTAGTTAAAATTGACTCCGTAAAAGAAATTTTTAATAATTCAGGAGCATCTAAAGCGACTCAAGACGCAATACAAGATTATACTTTTAAGGCTTTTGAAACCTTGGAAAAAATGAATATCGAAGAAGCGAAAAAGGATGTATTAAGAGTTTTTGGCAAAAATTTAATGGGGCGAAAGGTTTGATTTTGCAGATAGTTATGCAAAATATCTAGTCGAAAAATCAACAGTATACAATCAAAAACAACCATGTTTATAGCTCCTAAAAATACAGATTTACTATTTTCTGAAGCAGAAAAAGAAGCTTTATATCTTAAATTAGTTGAACAAATTAATAAGGATTTTAATTTAGCCAATGAAGCGATAGATTTTCCAATCAGTATTTCTCCCAATGAATTAAAAATTCAATTGCATGAAAAAATATATCGATTGATTCAGTACAAATTTGCCGAATACCTCAATCTGCTATATATTATCGATGTCTCTGAAGATGAAGTCAAAAAAATGGACGGTTCAGATTTGGTCATATTGGCAGAGCAGGTCTCTTTTCTGATACTAAAAAGAGAATGGCAAAAAGTTTGGTTTAAAAATAAATACAGTTAGAGGATCGGTTTTATTGGGTTTAACGCGCGACTACCTTCGGTTCTTTAGTCTATTCTCTTTAATCTATATTCTATTTCTTTCTCAAAAATAAACCCTGACAAAAGGCATGAAAGCGCTACCGTAAATATTATTGGTATCGTTTAGTACATTGTAACGGGCTCCTATGGTCGCATTTCCGCTACGGTATCCAGCTCCTAAAAACAAACCGGTATTCCAATAATCTTGAGAGTTACTGTTAGATCCATCTAAATTGATATTGACACGCAGCTCTTCTAATTCGGCAGAAAGCTGGATTGCTTGAATGGGATTAAACAACCCTATAATACTGCCGCCATATAAATGGGACGCATAGTAATTTCGTTGTTTTAGATAGGTGTATTGAGCTCCAATACCTAAAGCTACATACTCATTAAAATTATAAATGGCACTTGGAGCCAAAGAAATATCAGTATAATCAGATCCAAAGCCTAAACCAATTCCTCCTCCATACTGGACATTTTTCCAGAAATTACCGCTCAATTTAGGTGTAATTGTTTGTTGTTGTGCCAACAAAGTATTTGAAATTAATGTGCTAAAGACAATCAAAACGGACTTTGAAATAGTCTTATATCGGTTTTTTCGCATAAGTATTTATTCTTTTAACATATTAATATATAAAAGTAAATATAAATTTAGCGGATTATTGTACTTTTGTACGACTATTTTAACTAAAAGTATATTCACTAATATTATGGATAGGTTTTCATTTCTAAACGCAGCACATACAGAATTTTTCGCACAATTATACGATCAGTACTTAGACAACCCAGATAGCGTAGAGCCAAGTTGGAGAAGTTTTTTTCAAGGTTTTGACTTTGGAATGGAATCCTTCGACGGGGAGGCTCCAGCACAAAGCGTTGCCAGCCCATCTGCTGGAACCGCTGACTATGATCAAATTTCGGAAAAACTTCACAAAGAATTTAACGTACTAAAACTGATAGAAGGGTACCGTACCCGTGGGCATCTGTTTACAAAAACAAATCCCGTTAGAGACAGAAGGGTTTTTGAACCTTCCCTCGATATCAGTAATTTTGGACTTTCATCTGCGGATTTAAATACCGTTTTTGATGCCGGTAAAATAGTAGGCAAGGTGCCTTCTACACTTACTGAAATAATAGCACATCTAGATGCTATCTATTGCCAGCACATTGGTGTTGAATATATGTACATAAGAAAGCCAGAGATTGTTCAATGGATACAAGAAAAAGTAGGACAAAACGACAACTTGCCCGGCTTTTCAGTTGATCAGAAGAAATCAATTCTTCGGAAATTAAATGAAGCAGTTTCTTTTGAGAACTTTTTGCACACTAAATACGTGGGTCAAAAACGTTTCTCATTGGAAGGAGGAGAGTCAATAATTCCAGCTCTCGACACATTAATTGAAAGAGCTGCCGAGATGGGAGTGGAGCAATTTGTAATGGGAATGGCACATCGTGGCCGTTTAAATATATTGGCAAACATATTTGGCAAATCTACGCAAGATATTTTTGGAGAATTCGAAGGTAAAGATTACGATAAAGAATATTTTGACGGTGATGTTAAGTATCACTTAGGGCTTACTGCTGATAAGACAACAAGAACAGGGAAGAAAATCAATATCAACTTGGCGCCTAATCCTTCACACCTTGAAACAGTAGGTGCAGTAATCGAAGGAATTACAAGAGCGAAACAAGATAAGTATTTCCCGAATGACTTTTCAAAAGTATTACCTATTGCCGTTCACGGTGATGCTGCGATTGCGGGACAAGGGATACTTTATGAAATTGTACAAATGGCTCAATTAGAGGGGTATAAGACAGGTGGTACAATTCACATTGTAATTAATAACCAAGTTGGTTTTACAACAAATTACTTAGATGCGCGATCGTCAACTTATTGCACAGATGTAGCTAAAGTAACTTTATCTCCAGTGCTTCATGTAAATGCAGATGATGCTGAAGCAGTGGTGCACGCTATGATTTTTGCATTGGATTTTAGAATGCGATTTGCACGCGATGTATTTATTGACTTATTAGGATATAGAAAGTACGGTCATAACGAAGGTGATGAACCTCGTTTTACGCAACCGGTGCTCTATAAAATTATTGCAAAACATAAAAACCCTAGAGATATTTATGCTGACAAATTAATAGCTGATGGTATAATTGACGCCACTCATGTAAAAAGTCTTGAAAAGGAATACAAAGCTGATCTGGAAATGAACCTAGAAGCTTCTCGTAAGAAAGATTTAACAATAATCACACCGTTCATGAGAAATGAATGGTTAGGTTTTGAGCAGGTCACTGACGTACAAATGCTGGAAAAGGTAGATACTTCCTACTCAAAAGCTGGGTTAACTCAGGTCGCTGATGCTGTTTGTAATTTGCCAACGGACAAAAAGTTTATCAATAAAATTCAAAAGTTAATCAACGATAGAAAAACAATGTTTTTCGATACAAACAGGCTTGATTGGGGAATGGCTGAGCATTTAGCTTATGGATCCTTACTACAGGAAGGTTTTGATGTTCGTATTTCTGGACAAGATGTAGAACGTGGAACTTTCTCTCATCGTCATGCGGTCGTAAAAGTAGAAGACTCTGAAGAAGAAGTAACATTAATCGATAGATTGGAAGGTAAAAATGGAAACTTTAATATCTACAACTCGTTATTGTCTGAATACGGAGTTTTAGGGTTTGATTATGGATATGCATTAGCAAATCCAAATACCTTAACAATTTGGGAAGCGCAATTTGGAGATTTCAGTAACGGAGCCCAGATTATGATAGACCAATACATTTCATGTGGGGAGGATAAGTGGAACAATCAAAACGGGATTGTTTTATTATTGCCTCATGGATATGAAGGACAAGGGGCAGAGCACTCGTCAGGAAGAATGGAGCGCTATTTGCAATTATGTGCAAGACAAAACATGTATGTAGCTGATTGTACAACACCCGCTAACTTTTTTCACTTGTTGAGAAGGCAAATGAAAACGAAATTTCGCAAGCCACTTATCGTGTTTACCCCTAAGAGTTTATTGCGTGATTCAAGATGCGTTTCTACTATTGAAGAATTCGAAAACGGAAGTTTTCAGGAAACGATCGATGACGATACTGTGAATAAAGCAGATGTTAAAACTTTAGTTTTCTGTACTGGTAAATTCTATTACGAGCTTACCGCCGAAAGAGAGAAAAATGAACGCAAAGACGTAGCGATTGTAAGAATAGAGCAATTGTTCCCGTTACCGGTAGCGCAGTTAAAAGCAATCATAGCAAAATATCCAAATGCTGACGATTACGTTTGGGCACAAGAAGAGCCAAAAAATATGGGGGCATATAGCTTCATGTTAATGAACTTCAACTTAGTAAAATGGAGATTGGCGTCTTTGAAGGCCTATTCTGCATCAGCTTCAGGAAGCTCCACGAGAGCTAAACGCCGTATGGCAGATGCAATACGAATGGTTTTTGATAAAGATTTATTTAATAATTAGAGGCTATTTTCTAATACCGAAGTCCGTGATGCTTCAACTAAGTTAAAAAGTTGGGGCAGCGTTTTCCGTCAGAGCTAAAATACGAGTACAAAATAAGCAGTAGTTGTTGTTAAAACAATTCGAATAATAAAAATTCATAATTTAAAAATTATACAAGATGATTTTAGAAATGAAAGTCCCATCACCAGGGGAGTCTATAACAGAAGTTGAAATTGCAACTTGGTTGGTAAAAGACGGAGATTATGTAGAGAAAGACCAAGCAATTGCTGAGGTTGACTCTGATAAAGCAACTCTAGAGTTACCTGCGGAAGCGAGTGGGATTATCACATTAAAAGCGGAAGAAGGTGATGCAGTGGCAGTAGGAGCAGTAGTTTGTTTAATTGACACAGAAGGAGCTAAACCAGAAGGTTCTGACTCAGAAGCGGCTCCGGCAGCTCCGGTTGCCGAAGCGCCAAAAGCAGTGGCTCCAGCTCCAGCAGCAGCCGCTCCGGCCGCAACATATGCTTCAGGAACACCATCTCCAGCTGCAAGAAAAATTCTAGACGAAAAAAACATAGCATCTACTGCAGTTAAAGGAACAGGAAAAGACGGAAGGATTACTAAAGATGATGCCGTAAATGCTACGCCATCTATGGGAACTCCTACCGGAGGAAGCCGTGCATCTGAGCGTACAAAACTGTCAATGTTACGTCGTAAAGTAGCAGAAAGGTTGGTTACCGCTAAAAATGAAACAGCCATGTTGACTACTTTTAATGAAGTAAACATGACGCCTATCAACTTGATTCGTAACGAGTACAAAGAAGCATTCAAAGCAAAACACGCGGGTGTTGGTTTAGGATATATGTCTTTCTTTACAAAAGCGGTTACAAGAGCATTGAAATTATATCCAGATGTCAACTCTATGATGGATGGGGATTATAAAATTGCTTACGATTTCTGTGATATCTCAATCGCAGTTTCAGGACCAAAAGGACTAATGGTTCCTGTTGTCCGTAATGCAGAGAATTTGACTTTCCGTGGCGTAGAAGCTGATATCAAAAGATTAGCTATCAGAGCACGTGATGGACAAATCACTGTTGATGATATGACTGGTGGTACCTTTACAATTACCAATGGTGGTGTATTTGGAAGCATGTTGTCTACTCCAATTATCAACCCTCCACAATCAGGAATTCTGGGAATGCACAACATTATCGAACGTCCAATTGCCGTAAACGGTAAGGTAGAAATTCATCCAATGATGTATGTTGCACTTTCATATGACCATAGGATTATTGATGGTAAAGAGTCTGTTGGTTTCTTGGTTGCTGTTAAAGAAGCGCTAGAAAACCCAATGGAGTTATTATTGGATAATGACCCTAAGAAAGCTTTCGAGTTATAAGAATTATATTTTAAAATAACTAAAAGTCCCGTTTGACTATTCAAACGGGATTTTTTTGTGCTATACTTTAAAACTGTATAGGTCTTTTATAGTTTAATATTTTCAATAATCGAAGTTCGGTTTTCATCGGTAATGATTCCTCCATTTGTGATTTGTCCGCCTTGAAGGAAATAATAAGAACTTGATAAATTTAGTGCAAAACCTACAAATTGTTCTACCAAAAGTACAGAAACATTCAATTCAGAGGTGATATTTTTTAATATTCTTCCTATTTCCTGTACGACATTGGGTTGTACTCCTTCGGCAGGTTCGTCTAGAATGATCATTTTAGGCTCTATGACAAGCATGCGAGCAATTGCCAATTGTTGTTGTTGTCCACCACTAAGCATGCCTCCTTTGCGTTTGCTGATTCCTTTTAAATCTGGGAAATACCCATACCCAATTTCAAGTGCTTTTTTTAAGTTCATTTTTCGAACTTCACAGCCTAATAAAAGATTTTCTTCTACTGTTAGATAAGGAAAAATCATACGTCCTTGCGGTACATATCCAATTCCTAATTGTGATATAGTTTCCGAATCCATTTTAGAGATATCATTTCCGTCAAAAATTATTTCTCCATTGGAAGTAGGCAGTAATCCCATAATAGCTTTTAAAAGAGTTGTTTTTCCAGCTCCATTACTTCCTATTATGGAACAAATTTCATTTTTGGGGACCTTAATGTTGATATCGTGAATAGCCGCGGTTTCATCTGAATATCCAGCGGTCAAATTTTTTATTTCTAACATTTTTATTTTATTATAACGGTGTTGACTATTGGAGAGACTATATAATGAGTCTATTTTTGTCTCCCCAAATAAATCTCAATCACCTGTTGATTATTTACAATTTGATCAAAAGTACCACGGTCTATTATCATACCTTCATGCATAACAAGTACAGTTGTAGAAAAATTGCTTACAAACTTCATGTCATGCTCTACTACAAACACAGTTCGGTCTTCAGCAATCTGGGTTAGTAATTCACCAGTTTTGTCGCGTTCGTTTGGAGACATTCCGGCTATGGGTTCATCAACTAATAGTAATTCGGGGCTGTTTATGATAGCCATTGCAATCTCTAGCCATTGTTTTTGCCCATGCGATAAAGATCCGCTAATAGAGCATTTAAATTGTAATAAATTTAATTTCTCTAGTGTTTCGTCAATTAGAGCTTCTTGTTCTCCAGAAATTTTAGAATTGAAAAGATACCAAATAGTAGATTTTCCTGAAATTAAGGCTAATTTCATGTTTTCATAAACTGTTTGGTTATTAAAAATTGTCGGGTTTTGAAACTTTCGACTAATGCCTAAATGAACAATGTTTTCCGGTTTGTCGTTTTGGATTTCAGTATCTCCTTTATATATAATTTTCCCTTTTGAAGTTTTGACTCTACCACAAATAGCATCCAGAATGGTAGTTTTTCCTGCGCCATTGGGGCCAATAATGAATTGAACTCCTTTTGCTGGGAAATCGATATTTATGTTATTTAGTGCTTTGTAGCCGTCAAAATTCACTTCGACATCATATAAACCAATAATGGGATCAATTAATCTGTAAAAATCTTTATTCATTTTTAGTTTTGTTAAATACGTTGTAAAACCATTTTTTCTCAATTAAGCTTCCTATAATCCCTTTTGGAACTATTATAGTGGCCGTAATGAATAGAAAACCATAAAAATACCACCAGTACTCTGGCATGGATTCAGAAAAACTAGTTTTAGCATAGTTTATTACTAATGCCCCAACGATTGGACCCAATAACGTAGCTCTTCCTCCGATAGCTACCCAAATCACAAACTCGGTAGACATTAAGATACTCATAATTGAGGGGGATATAATTCCCACAATAGGTACAAATAATGCGCCTGCAATCCCTGCTATTGCAGCTGATGTTGCTAGTGTAAGTATTTTGAAGGAGTCTGTTTTGTAACCTAAAAAACGAAGTCTTGTTTCTCTATCTCTGATAGCTCTTATAATTGCTCCAGCGTGCGTATTAAGCATGAATTTGCAAATAAAATAGATTGCGATTAATACGGCTACTACAATTAGGTATAATATTTTAATTAAAGTTGGGTCGCCTAAGGGGTATCCAAATAATCCTTTAAATCCTGTGATTCCGTTTGATCCACCTGTTAAACCTTGTTGGCCTATAAAAAGTATAGACATTATTAGTGTTATGGCTTGACTAATAATGGTAAAATAGACCCCTTTAGTTCCTGATTTAAAAAGTGGTATTCCAACTAGTAAAGCAAGAGACACAGGTAAAATAACAACCATTGCTAAGGCAACAGGAAGGTATTGAAAGGGTTTCCAGAACCAAGGTAGCGCTTCTATTCCGGACCATTCCATAAAATCAGGTAGGGGTTGGGATTGCAACTTGAGGTACATAGCCATAGCGTAACCGCCAAGAGCAAAATAGACACCATGTCCCAAGCTCAAAATACCACTATAACCCCATAATAGATTGATAGAGATTGCTACTATTGAAAATACTAAAAACTTACTTAGTAAAGAAAGACGGAAATCTGATAATACAAAAATTGGAACAATTATGAGGATTGCAATTAATAATATAGATATTGTTTTTTGTTTCATTTTTTATAATTCAAAAGATTAATCAATGGTTCTGTCCTTCATTGGCGATAGGCCTTGAGGTTTGTACTGAAGGGTGATAAGTACTAAACACAAAATAATTACTTTGGCCATGCTAGAGCTTGTAATACTTTCGATAAAAGGACTGCTCATACCAATTAATAAGGCGCCCAAGACAGACCCTCTTAAACCTCCAATTCCTCCTAAAATCACCACCAAAAAAGTATCAATGATATAATTTTGTCCTGTTGATGGTCCAATTGAACCTAGCATCGAGATACAAATCCCTGCAATTCCTGCAAGTCCACAACCAAATGAAAAGGCAAAGGAATCTGCTTTTTTTGTATTGATACCAATGCAAGCTGCCATAGAGCGGTTTTGCATCACCGATTGAAGAATTCGTCCTTTGGGAGTTTTGTACATGAAATAATATACAAATAGACACAACAAAAGAGAAATAAAAATAATTAAGATTCTATTATAGGGTAGTGTAATGTCTTCTGAAACTTTCCAGCCAGTATTTAAAATTTTAGGCATTGGAGCATTTACATTGTTAGAGCCAAAAATGTTGCGAGCAAGTTGTTGCAGAATTAAACTGACTCCCCATGTAGCCAGAATACTATCTAAAGGGCGGGCGTATAATCTTTTGATAATAAATTTTTCGACGAGAAAGCCAATTCCAAAAGAAAGTATAAACGAAAGGAAAAATGCTATTAATAAGGTAAACCAAGTGCCTTCATTTCCTAATACTAGACTTACAATATAGCTGCTGTAACAGCCAATCATTATAAATTCACCATGAGCAAAATTGATTACTCCCATCATTCCAAAAACAATACTCAGCCCTATTGAAGTGAGTAGAAGGATAGAGCTTATACTTAATCCGTTGAATAAAAAGGGTAGAATATCTCCCATGACTTTATAATTTTTTGTTAAAAGCATACAGATATCATGAATTAATACTTGATTATTTCATGAAATCTGTATGCTGAAAATGTGCGTTATTTTTAGAATAAGGTAACACCAAGTAAACCTGTCATTGTGTGGTTAATCGGACTGGCGACTGCGCCTGCGCTTGCTTTGATGCTATAAGTGTCGGTGATTTTTATAGGTTTACTAATGTTGATTCCTATTTCGTTAAAACCGGAACTCTTGGCGTCTGTAACGGCTTTGTCTGTCCATTGCCAAAAAGTTCCACCACCATCACTATTTAATGCAAAACCATAAGACACATAAGGGCTAACGGTTACATTGTTTTCTAAGCTAAAGTTATACGATGCTTTAAAATAAGAACTATATCTTTGGGAGTGATCTGCATTTCTATCTCTACCCCCAATAATTGTAGCAAGGAAAAGATTCAAATTAGTTTTAGGAATAGCGTATCCAATAGATAAATCGATAAAGTGTCTAGTTCCTGTTCCATAATTAAAATAATTGGCTTGTGTATGATTTAAATACCCTGCAAAACCAGCAGAAGCAGTATAATCACTATAATTAAATATATCCCATAAGGAAATTGTAAATCCTGAATTAGAATATGAAATATAAGTGTCTACATCTTTAAAGGTGCCAGATAAACTCATACCGTTCCAAGTACCTATTTCAAGACCTTTATATTTAAAACTAGCCTGTGCTGACACTAAAGGATCAGGGCCCACGGCATATCCTCTCCAGTACCATTGGTTGTTTAAAGAAGCTGTAATATCAAATGTTCCTTTTTCTTGTGCAAAAATAAGGCTAGTAAATAGCCCCATAACCGTTATCAAAATAATTTTTTTCATTATAGTTTTTTTTTCAAATTAGACATAAAGTAGCCGACTTAATCTTTAAAAATTAAATTTTAGTTTAAATCGGCTACTTTGATTTTTTGTTTGTTTATAGAATGTTACCTGGAGCAATTACTCTTTTATCGGTCGCAATACTTGGAAACGGGTCTGCTTTTATCATTTCTGGAGATTGATACATAATGTCAAATTGTCCTTTATCATTAGCTCTACCTACCATAAAGTTTTTGATAGTGTGGTTAGTAACTGGGTCAATTGAAACTGTTCCTTCTGGAGCATCAAAACTAACGCCGCCAATTGCTTTTTGTACAGCAGCTGGTTCAAAAGAACTTGCTTTTTTTACTGCTTCTGCCCATAAATAAACTCCAAAATAAGCGGCTTCGATCGGGTCATCAGTAACCTTATCATCACCATATTTAGCTTTATACGCTTTGATGAATTTTTCATTAGCTTTACCTTTCATACTCATAAAGTAATTCCAAGCAGTCAGTTGACCTTTCATAATATTAACTCCTATCCCTTTTAATTCCACTTCTGCAATAGAGAATGACATACAAGTTATTGCTGGCGCTACCAATCCATTAGATTTCATTTGTTTAAAGAAGCCAATGTTGCTATCTCCGTTTATTGTGTTTAAAACGGCATCAGCACCAGAACTTTTAATTTTTTGAACAATAGAAGTAAAATCGGTATGTCCTAGTGGAGCATATTCTTCGCCTACTATTTCATATCCTTCTAATTTTAATTTGGCTTTGATAATTTTGTTAGCAGTTCTAGGAAAAACATAATCTGAACCTACTAAAAAGAATTTTTTCTTACCTTCTCTAATTAAATAATCAACAGCAGGAAGGATTTGTTGGTTAGGAGCAGCTCCAGTATAAACAACGTTTTTAGAAGCTTCCATTCCTTCGTATTGAACAGGATAGAATAACAAGTTGTTTTTAGATTCAAAAACAGGTAGAACTGCTTTTCTACTTGATGAGGTCCAGCATCCAAAAACCGCTTTCACATTATCTTGGTCGATTAATTTAGTCGCTTTCTCTGTAAATGTGGGCCAGTCCGAAGCGCCGTCTTCAACAATAGGTGCAATTTTTTTTCCTAAAATACCTCCAGCAGCGTTTATTTCTTCAATAGCTAGAAGGGTTGCGTTTTTACAATCAGTTTCAGAGATGGCCATTGTTCCTGTTAAGGAGTGTAGAACTCCCACTTTTACAGTATCGACTTCTTCTGTAGACTCAGTAGATGCAGTTTTCTTGCATGATGTTAACATTGCTAATGTTGTAAGTGCTAAAATAATTTTTCTCATGAAATTTGATTTTAAGTTTGTTTTTATTTCAGCGAAATTATCTTTATTTTAACATTAGTACGTATAAAAATAGGGGTAATTTGTGAGAATTATTACATTTATAATTTTACACCCATGTTTTTTGCAATGTTATTTTTGAAACGATAATTTTTTGCGAAATAAGTATTTCGGGTCTTTTTTTTCAAAATCTTAGAGTTTAGATTCTGATTTCATTTAAAAATAGTCCTATTTTTGTACGATAAGTACAAAGTATATACCATGCACATAAGCCCAAAAGAAATAGAAAAGTTGCTCCTGCATTTAGCTGGAGAAGTAGCTCACAAAAGAAAAGAGAGGGGTCTCCAATTAAATTATCCCGAGGCAATTGCTTTAATAAGCTCTGAACTTTTAGAATCAGTAAGAGACGGAAAAACAGTAGCAGAACTCATGCACTACGGAACTACAATTCTTAATCGTGAGGACGTGATGGAAGGAGTGCCCGAGATGATACATGATATTCAAATTGAAGCCACCTTTCCTGATGGAACTAAATTAGTAACCGTTCACAACCCAATCAAATGATACCAGGAGAATACATTTTAAAAGAAGACCCCATCGAAATTAATGCCAATAAGAGAACTATTGTAGTTGAAGTGACTAATGCTGGAGATCGTCCTATTCAAATTGGTTCTCACTTTCATTTTTTTGAAGTCAATAAAAAAATGAATTTTGATCGTATGAAAGCGTTAGGGATGCGATTGAATATTGCCTCAGGTACAGCAGTACGTTTTGAACCAGGCGAAGAAAAAGAGGTAGAGTTGGTCGAAATAAGCGGAAATAAAATCTTGTATGGATTCAATAATTTAGTCAATGGAGCAATTGTAAGTTCAAATCCAGAAGAGATCCAAAAGCAGTTAGATCAATTTCTAAAATCAGTAGAAGAATGAGTATAGAAATAAATAGAATAAAATACGCCAATATGTTTGGGCCAACAGTTGGTGACAAAATACGATTGGCAGACACCGAACTGTTTATCGAAATCGAAAAAGATTTTGCCGTTTATGGTGAAGAAGCGAAATTTGGTGGAGGAAAAACCATTCGAGACGGAATGGCACAATCAGCAAGAGCAACAAGAGATGAAGGAGTGCTTGATTTTGTGATTACTAATGCTATGATTATTGACCATTGGGGGATCGTGAAAGGAGACATCGGTGTCAAGGACGGGAAAATTGTTGCGGTAGGAAAATCGGGAAACCCAGACACCATGGATGGAATTACCGAAAATATGATTATTGGTGCATCAACCGAAGTGCATTCGGGCGCAGGGCTTATTGTAACCGCAGGTGGGATAGACGCACACATACATTTTATTTGCCCACAACAAATAGATCATGCTTTATATAGTGGAGTGACCACCATGATTGGTGGAGGTACTGGTCCAGCTGACGGAACCAATGCTACCACCGTGACACCTGGCGCTTGGAACATTCAAAAAATGTTAGAAAGTGCAGAAGCTTTTCCAATGAACTTAGGTTTTTTTGGAAAAGGAAACTGTTCAACACTTGCGCCTCTTGAAGAGCAGGTGGAAGCTGGCGTATTGGGATTAAAAATCCATGAAGACTGGGGCGCAACTGCCGCCACCATTGATGCATCTTTAAAAATTGCGGATAAATACGATATTCAAGTAGCAATACACACTGATACGCTTAACGAAAGTGGTTTTTTAGAAGATACCATTAAAGCCATTGACGGAAGAGTAATTCATACTTTTCATACCGAAGGCGCCGGAGGTGGTCATGCGCCAGATATTATAAAGGCTGCTATGTATCCGAATGTTTTGCCATCAAGTACAAATCCAACGCGTCCGTTTACCATAAATACGATTGACGAACACTTAGACATGCTAATGGTTTGCCATCATTTAGACAAATCAGTACCCGAAGATGTGTCTTTTGCTGATTCTAGAATTCGTCCCGAAACGATAGCTGCAGAAGATATTCTACACGATTTGGGTGTTTTTAGTATGATGAGTAGTGACTCTCAAGCTATGGGTAGAGTGAGCGAAGTGATTATTAGAACTTGGCAAACTGCCCATAAAATGAAAATTCAAAGAGGCTTTTTGCCTGAAGATGAAGCTCAAAAGAATGATAACTTTAGAGTGAAAAGGTATATTGCAAAATACACGATTAATCCTGCTATTTCGCACGGAATTTCAAAACACGTAGGGTCTATAGAGCCAGGGAAATTAGCGGATTTAGTATTGTGGAAACCAGCTATGTTTGGTGTAAAGCCAGAAATCATCATCAAAGGAGGAATGATTATTGCCGGCCGCATGGGAGATCCAAATGCTTCAATTCCTACGCCTCAACCTGTAATTTATCGACCTATGTTCGGTGCTTACGGTAAGGCTTTGCACAAAACCTGTGTTACTTTTGTTTCGAAAATTTCTATCGAAAATAAAACCATAGAGAAATACGGATTAAATAAGATTATCCTTCCGGTCGAAAATTGCCGTAACATCGGAAAGAAAGATTTAATTCATAACGATAAAACACCAAATATTGAAGTCAACCCTGAGAACTATCAAGTAAAGGTAGATGGTGAGCATATTACATGTGAGCCTTTGAGAGAATTGCCAATGGCACAAAGGTATTTTTTATTTTAATGATCATAACTACTAAAATTAAACACGAAGTGCTATGTATTGGGTTAAAAGTAGCAATTTTAATCGATTTTGAATGGTTTGAAACAAGTAAACGCATCCAGCACAAAACGGCAAGAGACGGCAAAATTTTTCGGTTGAAGTTTTTGAACGAAAACCCTAATTTAAAACAAGATGAAATTTTACACCAAGAAGGAGATATAAATTATTTAGTTAACATTCTTCCTTGCGATTGTCTAGTCATTATTCCGAAAAATAATTTTGAGACAGCCTCTATTTGTTATGAAATTGGGAACAAACATTTGCCTTTGTTTTACGAAGAAGAAGCACTTTTAGTCCCTTTAGAAAAACCACTTTTTCGCCAACTTACAGCTATGGGTTTTGAGGTCTATGAGCAAAAAAGAGCTTTATTAACCCCATTAAGAACCTCAGTGGCACCTCATGGAGAAAGTGGCACTTTGTTCTCTAAGATAATGAATCTAACTCAAAAATAATGAAAAGTTCCTTACTGCATCTATTACATCTTTCTGATCCTAATTTGCCAATTGGCGGTTTTTCTCATTCCTATGGTTTAGAGACTTATACTCAAAAGGAAATAGTAAAATCGGTAGAAAGCGTGCGGTTGTTTTTGACCGAAATTTTAACACACAGTGTTTTGCCTAATGAAGCGTTTTTTATAAGTCTCGTTTTTGACGCTTGTGAACAAGAGGACTGGGACAAAATTATCGAACTCGATTGCTTGTGTAATGCGTCTAAATTGCCTAGAGAAATTCGAATGGCCAGTCAGAAATTAGGAACTCGGTTGATGAAAATTTTCAATCCTTTAATCAAAACCGAGTTAACCAAACAATTAGAAGTGGCGCTAAAGACTAAAAGTATCTACGGTCATTATTGTATTTTATATGCGATTTATGCTCACGAATTAAGGATTGAAAAAAAGGAGGCTATAGAAGGGTTTTTCTATAATACTGCTATTAGTTATATTACAAATGCAGTAAAACTAATCCCTTTAAGTCAAGATTCAGGACAAATAATGTTGTTTAAACTATTGCCTTTTTTAGAAAATTTAACTCAAAAGGCTTTACAACCTAATCTTGATTTACTAGGCATGAGTGCCACTGGATTCGATATTCGGGCTATGGAGCACGAAAATTTATATTCAAGACTATACATGTCTTAAAAACATAAAAATGGAAAGAAATTATATAAAAATAGGAGTCGCAGGGCCTGTAGGTTCGGGAAAAACAGCTTTGATTGAATGCTTAACTCGTGAATTTGCTAGCCAATATTCGATGGGCGTAATTACCAATGATATTTATACCCAAGAGGATGCTGAATTCTTAACCAAAAACAGTTTGTTAGCAGCTGAAAGAATCATCGGTGTAGAGACTGGAGGTTGTCCTCATACTGCAATTCGTGAAGATGCAAGTATGAATTTAGAAGCCATTGATGAATTAACGGAACGTTTTCCGGATATTGAATTGATTTTCATCGAAAGTGGGGGCGATAATTTATCGGCTACCTTTAGTCCTGATTTGGCTGATTTGACCATTTTTGTAATCGATGTTGCTGAAGGGGACAAAATCCCAAGAAAAGGAGGTCCTGGTATTACCCGCAGTGATTTGTTGATGATTAATAAAATTGATTTGGCTCCATATGTCAATGCGGATTTAGGAGTAATGGAACGTGATGCCCGAAAAATGAGAAATGGAAAACCTTTTATCTTCACCAATTTAATGAAAAGAGAAGGCTTGAATGATGTGATTGGATGGATACAAAAATACGCTCTTTTAGAAGAGGTAAATGAACCTAACTTAGTACGATGATTTCAAGAGTAAGCATAGAGTCGGAAGAAAAAAATGGGGTTACCCAATTGAAATCGGCTTTTTTTAATACCCCTTTTAAAGTTGTAGTTATTCGTGAAGACAGGAGAAACCCTTTGTTGGAACTTATCTTGATGTGTTCTTCTCCGGGTGTTTTGGACGAAGACGAGTTGTATTTTGATTATACCTTGCATGAAAATAGTCAATTGGAGATTACTACCCAATCTTTTCAACGATTGTTTACAATGGAAAAAAGTGCTTTTCAAGAAACAAAAGTAACTGTGAAAGAAAATGCTTTTTTGTTGTATTTGCCACATCCTTGTGTGCCACACAAAGGGTCCAGTTTCAAGAGTAGCAATACGATTTATTTGGCAAAAAAAGCGTCAATTGTTTGGGGTGAAATATTAACCTGTGGCAGAAAAATAAAAGATGAGATTTTTGAACTCGAGCAATTTCAAACGGTAACTAAAATCTATCAAGAAGATAAACTGGTGTTTTTTGAAAATTTATATTTAAAACCATCCGAGTTTAATCCATTGAATTTAGGTCAATTTGAAGGTTTTACACATCAGTTGAGTTTGGTTTTTCTGAATGATTCCTGTGAAGTAAAAATATTAAAAAAGCAATTGGATTCTTTTTTGAATGATAAAAATTGTGTTTTCGGAATTTCCGAAACGCCTACCAATGGCTTAGTGGTAAAAATTTTGCATGACAAAGCCGAAAAACTGATGTTATGGATGAAAGAAATGACTAAAATGATCAAACAAAATGGATTTTAATTTAATCTGCCTAATGGCGCTTTCGATTAGTGCATTACATACTTTTAGCGGGCCGGACCATTATTTGCCATTTATCGTTTTATCCCGTTCCAAAAAATGGAGTTTAAAAAAAACAGTATTTTGGACTTCCTTATGCGGACTGGCTCATGTGCTTAGTTCTGTTGTTTTAGGTGTTTTAGGTTTTTTTTTAGGCTGGACTTTATCCAAAACTTTTGATTTCGAATCTATTCGAGGTGGATTTGCTTCTTGGATGTTATTTGGTTTTGGGTGCGGATATGTGCTGTATGCGATTTATAATTTGAATAAAAATAAAGTTCACAAACATTTTGACACTTCAGGAGATGGTGAAATTTTTGTTTTTGAACATCAACACGGACAAAGTGTAGCTCCTAATCAACGTTATAAAATAACTCCTTGGGTCATGTTTTTTATTTTTGCATCGGGACCAAGCGAGCCTATGATACCGTTAATTATTTATCCAGCAATTGATTATTCTTTGACAGAAGTTGGGGTTTTAATTATAGTCTACACTTTGGCTACTGTTTTAACTATGGTTGCTTTGGTTTTAGTAGGGTTTTATGGAGCTAATTCAATAAATTATAAGGGTTTTGAAAAGTATATTGAGATTATAAGTGGGTCAATAATTTTAACTTGTGGTGTTGGAATGTTATGGTTTGGATGGTGATAAACGGTTTTTATGGGGTTTTAAAGTCTTGACAGTAAATCTATTTTTTTAAATATAAATAATTATTACAACAATCTACAATCGCCTTTCCCTTCAATAATACATCAGCGCCAATGATTCCATGAACGGGTTTAGACTTGTGCTGAATTAAAGCTTCGTTTACGTGAGATAAGTCAAAAATCACTAAATCAAATTCTAAATTTTTCCAAAAGCCAAGTTGCAGTTTATTATTTGATGCAGTTTGCGTAAGCATTCCGGTAGCTCCTGCCCCCGAAGCTTTTGTTTTGGAGGCTTTCGCTGTAAGTTGGAATAACTCAATGCTTTCAAAACCCACACAACTGTTTGAGGCTCCGGTATCAAGGATAAAATTGCCAGACACCCCATTGATTTTTGCTTTTATCAAAAGGTGTTGTGTTTTGGTGATTTTAAATTTAATTTTTTTATATTTTTCTTTTTTAAGAATGTCTTGTAGGCTTTTCATGAAGTAGTAATGATGATCAAAAGTAATCTAAAAAAACCGAGAAACTCAAAAACTAACAATTCAAAATGGTAACTTTACCACATTCAAATATATAAAATGACAATTACTGACACGCATACCCATTTATATTCAGAAGAATTTGATCAGGATCGTAGCGAAATGATTCAAAGGGCCATTGGTGCTGGGGTTTCTCGTTTTTTTATTCCTGCAATCGATTCTTCGTATACTGCCGCCATGTATGATTTAGAAAAGAACTATCCCGAGCAGGTTTTCTTGATGATGGGATTGCATCCAACCTATGTAAAGGAGAATTATTTAGAGGAATTGCAACACGTCGAAGAAGAATTGGCGAAAAGAAAATTCTATGCCATTGGAGAAATTGGAATTGATTTATTCTGGGATAAAACTCATTTGCCAGAACAACAAATTGCTTTCAGGAAACAAATTCAATTGGCAAAGCAATATAAACTGCCTATTGTGATTCATTGTAGGGAGGCTTTTGATGAAGTATTCGAAATATTGGAAGAGGAGAAATCACCTGAACTGTTTGGGGTTTTTCACTGTTTTACCGGGACTTATGAGCAGGCATTACAAGCGATATCTTATAATATGAAATTGGGAATTGGTGGAGTCGTTACTTTTAAAAACGGAAAAATTGACCAGTTTTTGAATCAAATTGATTTAAAACACATTGTTTTAGAAACAGACTCCCCATATCTTGCTCCGATTCCTTTTCGAGGGAAAAGAAATGAAAGTAGTTATTTATTAAACGTAATTGATAAATTGGCTGTCATTTATGATCTTTCAGCAAAAGAAATTGCGACTATAACGACCGAAAATTCTAAAGTGATTTTCGGGATTTAAAATAGAATTTATTGAAAATTAATATTTTTTTTGTTCATTTGCCCACCTGAAATAACCAAAACGACCAAAATGCAAAAATTTGACGCTATTCGGCCATTTTATGATGCCGAAATTAACGAGTCTATACTAAATGTGATTCATCATCCGATGATGAAGTCCTTGATGAACTTTACCTTTCCTGAGATGCCCGATGAAGAATGGAAAGAGCGACTTACAAAAACGCATTCTATCCGTGACTTTCAATGTAACTTTATCTATCATACGCTTCTGAAAGTGCTTGAAAAAAGTTCTGACGGTTTGACGACCTCCGGGTTTGAAAAGTTAGAGAAAGGGGAATCCTATTTATTCATTTCAAACCATAGAGATATATTACTGGACACGACATTGCTCAATGTGGCTTTGTTCGAGCATGGTTTAGTAATGACTGCCTCAGCGATTGGTGACAATTTGGTAAAAAAAGATTTTCTTAACACATTGGCAAAGTTGAACCGTAATTTTTTAGTAAAAAGAGGTTTGACTCCGCGTGAGATGTTGGGAAGTTCAAAAACATTATCTGAATATATAGGTCATTTATTGACGCATGAAAGTCGATCTGTGTGGATAGCACAACGTGAGGGTAGGACTAAAGACGGTAATGATGCCACAAATCCAGGGGTTTTGAAAATGGTTGGAATGGGATCTGATGAGACTAATCTGATGGACTATTTCAAAAAAATAAAGGTAGTTCCCGTATCCATTTCTTATGAATATGATCCGACCGATGTTCTGAAAATCCCGCAAATATTAGCTGAGGCCAATAACGAAGTGTATATTAAGGAAAAGAATGAAGATTTCATGACTCTTTTAAGCGGAGTAATGGGTCAAAAGAAGCGAATTCATATTCAAATAGGCGACGTTCTCGATACTGAAATTGATGAAATCAAGGAAGGATTCAGTAACTCAAATAAGCAAATTCAAGCGCTTGCTCAGGTAATTGATGATTCTATAATAAAGAATTATAAATTATGGCCAACTAATTATATAGCCTATGATATTTTAAATAAAACCAGTACCTATTCCGATCTGTACACAGAAGATGAAAAATCGCTGTTTGAACGTAGATTAGAGATGCGAATAGATGCTGAAAACCCGGTTGCATTGCAAGGATTACTTGATATGTATGCGAATCCGGTCGTTAATAAATTAAAAGACACGAATGAACCCAAAAGCTAAAATTCTTTTAATATATACTGGGGGAACCATCGGGATGCGCAAGGATTTTGATACTGGGGCCCTGAAAGCATTTAATTTTAGTAAATTATTACAGCGAATTCCCGAGTTGAAACAATTGGATTGTGAAATCGAAACCGTTTCATTTGAAGAGCCGATTGATTCCTCCAACATGAATCCAGGAGAATGGGCTAGAATGGCAACCATAATTGAGTCAAATTATATTGAATTTGATGGGTTCGTTGTCCTTCATGGATCCGATACGATGTCTTATTCTGCATCTGCATTGAGTTTTATGCTTGAAAATCTGGCAAAACCGGTCATCTTTACTGGTTCTCAATTACCAATAGGTGATTTGCGGACAGATGCCAAAGAAAATTTAATTACCGCCATTCAAATTGCTTCTTTGCAAGAAAATGGGTCGCCCGTTATTACTGAAGTATGTCTTTATTTTGAATATAAATTATACAGAGGAAATAGAACTACCAAGATAAATGCGGAGCATTTCAAAGCATTTACTTCACCCAATTATCCGGCTATGGTCGAATCCGGGGTTCATTTAAAGATGAGACCGGAGTTATTTTTAGTTAAAAATAAAGGTAAGGAATTGATAGTGCATAAAAACCTAGACAATAACGTAGTGATAGTTAAAATGTTTCCGGGAATGAGTGAAGCTGTTTTGTCTGCTATTTTTGGCATACCTGGTTTAAAAGGAATTGTACTTGAAACTTATGGTGCAGGGAACGCAAATACTGAGGACTGGTTTATTGCTTTATTGGTTAAAGCAATAGATAAAGGGCTGCATGTGATCAATGTAACCCAATGTTCTGGGGGAAGCGTAAACATGGGGCAATATGAAACTAGCACGGGTATGAAAGCGATAGGGGTAATTTCAGGAAAAGACATTACAACGGAGGCTGCCATTACTAAATTAATGTACTTGTTATGCCAAAACAGTGCGCAAAAAGACTTTAAAACTAGTTTTGAAACTTCTTTACGAGGGGAAGTATTATAATATTGTGATTTTACTTTTGTAAGTCACTTTTTTTAGTGTTCTTTGCAAACCTTAAATAAATAGAGAGGTGTCCGAGTGGCTGAAGGAGCTAGCCTGGAAAGCTAGTATGTGGGTAACTGCATCGTGGGTTCGAATCCCATCCTCTCTGCAATGAAATGAATGCTTCCTGAAAGGGGAGCATTTTTTTTTAGAGTATCACAATTTTCTTGTTTGGCGTAAGTGGTAAAACAAGAAAGGCTTCGGCATGTAATACAAATTTATTTATTTATGAGATTCTCTATTTAGGGAACGCCAGAGGCAATCAGTTTCTCCCTACAACCACACAAAGCTCTGCTAATTTTTTAGCGGGGCTTTTTAATATAATTATGTTTCTTAGTTGATCGTTTCAATTCAAAGAGTTTTTTGAAAACAATACGCATCGAGAACCCTTCAAAATCCTATATTTGTATAATTATAGAAAAGAAGCTAAATGAAGAATCTAGTTAAGACCGCTATGAAACAATCATTAAACCAAAAGAACACTATGCGAATCATTTTTAGTTTTTTTCTAGTACTGTCAGTTTCTTCTATTTTTTCACAAGAAGTAGAGCCGATTAAAGATAGTGCGGAAGTGAAGGTTGACTCTCTATATAGAGAAGATCAATTTTATTTTGGGTTTACTTACAATACATTACAACAGAAACCACAAGGGGTATCGCAAAATAAGTTTTCAGTAGGTTTGTCTGCCGGTTTTCTTAGAGATATGCCGATAAATAAAGACCGAACACATGCTATAGCCGCAGGTCTAGGTATTACGCATAACAATTTCGTTCAAAACCTTGCTATAACTGGAACTGGGGAACTGCCTGTCTATGCTGTTATTGATGGAAAAACAGTATTTAACAAAAATAAATTCACGCAATTGTTAGTTGATATGCCCATTGAGTTTAGATGGAGGACATCCACTTATGAGAGTTATAAATTTTGGAGAATTTATGGTGGTGTAAAATTCAGTTACGTAGTTTACAATAAGTCTCAGTTCTCTGACGATTTAAGTAAAGTAGAAATTACTAATAATATGGATTTTAATAAATTCCTGTACGGTCTCTATCTTTCGGTGGGTTATAATACAGTGAATGTATATGCCTATTATGGGTTAAATTCTATTTTTAAAACGGCAGAAATCGACGGGGAAAAGATAAACATGAAGGCATTAAATATTGGTATTATTTTTTATGTCCTATAGCCACAAGTACAATAAAAGTATTTGTGGAATGCTTCCCAAAAGAACCCCGATAATTAATTCCATAGAAGTATGTGCTTTCATCACTAAACGGGAGGAAGCAACAAATCCGTTCATAATAGTAAGAAACGTAATGGCAAAAATATTTTGGGATTGATAATGGACGCTTAGTCCAAAAACAAATACCGTCAATGCACTTATACCTATCATATGAAGGCTCGCTTTTGTCTTTACAAACAATAACAATAGCGCAAATAGAGTACTGAATAAGGCTCCTAAAAGAAAAAAGTGCAACTCCGGATATCGGTCCACCGTAATGCCTTTTCGAACCAACAGGATAAGCAAAAAACATTGAATCAGAAGCGGTATTTTACGTTCGGATAATAGTGGAGCCATAATGGAGCCAATTTTACCTGTTGCCCGCAAAAGAAAGAAAAAGAGAATCGGAATCACGACGGTGATAATTAGCACCTGGAGTAGAACAAAATATTTTTCTTGGTTAAAAAAATAAGAGTTATTCGACAAAAGGTAAAATAGCGTAGCGTAAACCGGAATAAATACCGGATGAAAAACATAAGAAAATAAGGAAAGAATTTTTTTCAACAGTACTGCAATTAATTATCCAAACAAATATAAGGAATATAACCCGTAGGGTGTAGTCTGTTTTTGATGATAATTTTTCGTCAGGGCGATTGATTCGAAAAGGCGAATCATATCGAGAACAAGAAAAAGTTATTTAAAACGATTCTCGATACACGCCATTTCGTGTAGCGGAGCTTAGCGATAAGTTTTGTTCCATTTCACTACTCAAAAAAACACTTCCCGCAACAAGTTCGGGATAAAGTGAATTGACGTTTTTAATAATTATACTCAACCAGTGAAATAGAGTAACGGAGTTCCTTTAAAACGGTTGTGATTTATGCGAAAGGCAAAATGGTTTCTCTCTTTTTAATTATGTTGTCGTAACTTTGAAGAGAAGTGTTATTTTTGAGAAAGTTCACAATAATAATTATTTTTTAGCATGCTGTTATTGGTATAAGAGTATACCGTTTGTAACACTAATATAAATAAAATCTGCATTAATCGCATAATATAGCAATGAGCATACTTATTCAAAACATAGTTCCTATTCTGAAGGCGAGAGCCTTTGGTAATACTGCAGAAGCAGTTATCGACACTGTTTCTATCGACAGTCGATCATTGCAAAACAGCGATCATACTTTATTTTTCGCATTGGTTGGCCCAAATAATGATGCGCATTCTTATATTAAAGATTTGATAGCAACCGGGGTGCAAAACTTTGTTGTTTTGCGTATTCCAGAAGGGTGTGCAGATAAGGCTAATTTTCTTATTGTAGAAAATACCTTGGTTGCTTTACAGCAATTTGCCGCCTATTATCGCAGCCTTTTTCATTTTCCCGTTATTGGTTTGACTGGAAGTAATGGTAAAACGATAGTAAAGGAATGGCTTAACTTTCTATTAAGCCCTGACTTTAATGTGATCCGCAGTCCAAAGAGTTATAATTCTCAGGTGGGTGTCCCGTTATCAATATTTGCAATTAACGAAAAGCACAATCTGGGTGTGTTTGAAGCTGGAATTTCTACCGTTAACGAAATGGCGAAATTGGAAAAGGTCATTCAACCTACCATTGGAATTCTAACAAGTATAGGTTCATCTCATGATGAAGGTTTTCTTGATTTAGAAGAAAAAATTAAAGAAAAATTAATTCTTTTTAAAGATGCTGAAATTTTAATATATCAAAAAAGGGATCTTGTAGATAAATTGATTCTTCCAAAAACAAAAACATTTAGCTGGAGCTTTAGAAGGGCTGAAGCCGATGTTTTTGTTTATAAAAAAGAGACAGAGGACCAAGACACAGTCTTATATTACAAATACAAAGGAAATGCCTATACGTTGAAAATCCCATTTCAAGATACTGCATCCATTGAAAACGCGATTTCCTGTTTGGTTGTATTGTTGTATTTTGATTACGATATTGCTACAATTCAATCTAGGATGCTGTTGCTGTTTCCTGTGGAAATGCGATTAAAAGTAAAAACTGGAATCAACAACTGCAGTCTTATCGATGACAGTTATAGTTCTGATTTTCAGTCTTTAAAAATCGCGTTGGATTTTCTGGAAAGTCAAAATCAATTCCCAAAGAAGACGGTTATACTTTCTGATATTTTCCAAAGCGGTTTGTCCAATGAGGAACTGTATTCCAAAGTTTCGCAATTGATTGTTTCTAATAACATTAGTCGAGTTATAGGCATTGGAGAAACGATATCTGAATTCAAAGATACCTTTGTCAACTGCATTGTATTCAAAGATACGGCTGGATTTATATCCAATTTTGAAAACTTGGACTTTGCAAATGAGACCATTTTGATAAAAGGCGCACGGTCTTTCCAGTTTGAAGAAATTGTTTATTTGCTCGAAGAAAAAACACATGAGACTGTTCTGGAAATTAACCTTAATGCAATCAGTTATAACTTGAATTTCTTTAAGTCCAAACTGAAACCAAATGCAAAAATTATGGTTATGGTAAAAGCGTTTGGCTATGGGAATGGTGGTCTGGAGATAGCCAAATTACTCGAACATCACAAAGTGGATTACCTAGGTGTGGCTTTTGCCGATGAAGGTATTTCATTGAAAAACGGAGGTATTCATTTGCCAATCATGGTTCTGAACCCTGAGAACACGAGTTTTGCAGCAATTATACAATACAAACTAGAACCGGAAATATATTGTCTAAAAGGACTTTATGCGTTTCTAAAAATCGCAAAGGAAAAGAACCTGCATCATTTTCCTATCCATATCAAATTAGATACGGGGATGCACCGCCTCGGTTTTGAGGATGGTTCGATGGATGAGTTGATAACCACTTTAAAAGGAAATGAAACAGTCAAGGTGCAAAGTATTCTTTCACATCTTGCCACAAGTGATGATCTAAAGCATCGTGATTTTACACTTTCCCAAATTAATTTATTCGAAAAAATGTCTTCCAGAATAATGGATGAATTGGGAGTAGATCCAATTCGGCACATCCTGAATACGTCGGGGATAAGTAATTATCCAGATTCTCAATTTGATATGGTACGTTTAGGAATTGGTGTTTATGGGGTGTCGAACGATCCTGCGGAGCAAAAATATTTAGAAAACGTGGGGACTCTGAAATCAGTGATTTCACAAACTAGAACCATCACAGCCGGCGAAAGTGTGGGGTATGGACGAAAATTTATGGCTGAGAAACCTACGAAGGTCGCAACAATACCTATTGGTTATGCAGATGGTATTTCCAGAGGTTGGGGGAATGGGGTTGGATTTGTAACCATTAAAGATAAAAAAGCAAAAATTTTGGGAAGTATCTGTATGGATATGTTGATGGTCGATGTTACTGAAATTGATTGCACAGAAGGAGATTCGGTAATTGTTTTTGGCGAAAGCCCAACCGTTTCTTCTATTGCAAAAAAGCTAAATACAATACCCTATGAAATTCTTACCAGTATATCTCAGCGCGTAAAACGGGTGTTTTATCGATAAAACCGTATTTATGACTAATAGTATCTTGATAATTTCGTATTTTAGATCATTATAAATAACTTAAAACTGGAAGTTATGGGATTTTTTAGCGACTTTAAGGTCTCTTTGATGAAAGGGGATGTATTAAGCTTAGCCACTGCCGTTGTTATTGGTGGTGCATTTGGAAAAATTATAGCCTCTGCTGTTGAAGATGTTATTATGCCAATTATTGGTTTAGTAACCGGTGGTGTTGATTTTACCCAAAAATTCATTGCGCTGGATGGAAACCATTATGAGAGCTTAGATGCAGCTAAAGAAATAGGGGCTGCTGTTATCACCTATGGTAATTTACTGCAGGCTACCATCAATTTTGTTATTATTGCATTGTTTGTCTTTACCATTTTGAGAGCTGCTGAAAAAATGAAAAAGAAAGAAGTGGTTGTGCCCGCAGCCGCAGCACCTGCCGGACCTACTCAAGAAGAATTGCTGATTCAAATTAGAGATTTATTGAAAAAATAAGAATACCACTATACTATGTTTTCCACTTAACTATTCTTTAAAGCGGGAGGCTTTTCTCTAATGTTATAATTGTAACATTTTGTTATTTATTGTTAAGCGTCTTGTTATGATTTGAATAATACTTACTTTTGTAATTCAAATTAAGAATTCTATAATAAATATATACTATGAGAATAGCAGTTGTAGGTGCTACCGGAATGGTTGGCGAAGTAATGTTGAAAGTATTGGCAGAGAGAAATTTTCCTGTAACTGAATTGATTCCCGTTGCTTCTGAGAAATCAGTGGGTAAACTTATTGAATTTAAAGGAAAGAGTTATCCCGTAGTAGGAATGCAAACCGCAGTGGATATGAAAGCAGATATTGCTTTATTTTCTGCAGGTGGTGAAACATCGTTGGAGTGGGCTCCAAAATTTGCTGCTGCCGGAACAACCGTTATCGATAACTCATCAGCATGGAGAATGGATCCTTCAAAAAAATTGATCGTTCCTGAAATCAATTCTGCTTCTTTGACAAAGGAAGATAAAATAATAGCGAACCCTAATTGTTCGACAATCCAAATGGTGTTGGTTTTAGCGCCTTTACATAAAAAATACAATATCAAACGTGTTGTCGTTTCCACTTACCAGTCGATTACTGGAACAGGTGTAAAAGCGGTAGAGCAATTAGAAAATGAATATGCAGGAGTTCAAGGGGAAATGGCTTATAAATACCCGATTCATAGAAATGCAATTCCACAATGTGATTCATTTGAAGAAAACGGATACACTAAAGAAGAAATGAAATTGGTTCGTGAGACTCAAAAAATATTAGACGACAAAACAATTGCTGTTACGGCAACTGCGGTGCGTGTGCCTATAGTTGGTGGACACAGCGAAGCAGTAAACGTGGAGTTTTCGAATGACTTTGAAGTTTCAGACATTCAAAGTTTATTGCATCATACAGACGGTGTTGTAGTACAGGACAACAATGATACTTATACGTACCCAATGCCAATGTATGCACAAGGAAAAGATGATGTTTTTGTGGGTAGAATACGTCGCGATGAAAGTCAGGCTAATACATTAAATATGTGGATTGTTGCTGACAATTTAAGAAAAGGTGCGGCCACAAATACGGTTCAAATTGCTGAATACTTAGTAGCGTCTAAATTGGTTTAATTAATTTAGTATTATATTCTAAACCATCTATTTTAACAATCTTTTAGTTTTGTTAAAATAGATGGTTTTCTCTTTGATGTTTTCTTACATTTGCATGCAATGAAAAAGAAGCAACTTATAATTAGTATTTCTTTGGCACTGACGTTATTGTTTTCAATACTGTTTCAGTGCATTCATACGTATGAGCATTTTGTCAAGCAATTTTCTCAAACGGAATGCCATCACAAACAGAATGGAACTACTGCTCAAATCACACATAAGCATCATAGTTTCGACACTTGTAAAGTATGCCATTTCACTTTTGGCTCTTATGTAGCTCCAAAGGTTTTGGCCTACACACTCATTTCAAATTACAAAGTAGCACCTTATTTTTACAAAACTGCTAGAGCGATTGTTTCTTTTTCAGGTAGTTTGTATTGTCTTCGGGGTCCGCCTTCGGTTATTATTTAAATTACTTTTTTCTCCAACCAATTCTTACGAAGGTTTTGTTGGAGATGTTTTACTATTTAAATAATTGCAATTCAGTGGCCTTCTTTAAGATCCTGTTTGAGCACAATACAATCATTTTTTGATGAGAAAAATTATAATCACCTTATTATTAGGGTTTTCAGCAGTGCTTCACGCACAAAATTCAGTCTCAGGTACGGTAACGGATATGACAAATCAGCCTGTAAGCGGCGTATCGGTGTATGCGCCTGAGCTACATAAAGGAACTACGACTGATGAAAACGGAAAATTCAGTTTGACGAACCTTCCCAATGGCACCGTAAAGTTGAGTTTTACTTCCGTAGGGTTCATAACTCAAAATAAAACTATAAAAGGACTTGAAAAAGAAACCCCACTTGATATAATACTAGAAGAAACCGTTTTTCAAATGGATGCAGTAATCGTATCTACTGCTTTCAATAAAATACAATCACAAAATGTGATGAAGGTAGAGCATAAAACCATTAAGGAATTACAGCAAAAAGGAACAGCAACCTTAATAGAAGGATTGGCAACTATTCCCGGAGTATCTCAGGTTTCTACTGGAACATCGATAGGGAAACCGGTTATCCGTGGTTTAAGCGGAAACCGCGTTTTAGTCTATTCACAGGGGGTTCGAATGGAAAACCAGCAGTTTGGAGACGAACATGGTTTAGGGTTAAATGATGCCGGAGTAGAAAGCGTTGAGGTAATCAAAGGTCCTGCGTCTCTATTGTATGGTTCAGATGCCCTGGGCGGTGTTTTGTATTTTAATCCGGAGAAATTTGCAGATGCGAATACTTTTAAAGCTAATTTCAGTCAGAAGTTGTTTTCTAATACTTTAGGGAGTAACTCTTCTTTGGGGTTAAAAACGTCTACTGAAAACTGGAAATTTATTGCCAGAGGAAGTTACAATACGCATTCTGATTATCGAATATCGGGAGGGGATCGAGTAACCAATACCCGTTACAATGAAACGGATTTTAAAACTGGAATTGGCTATAGTAACTCCAGCTTTTCTTCGATTCTTCGATACAATTATAACAAATTAGATTTAGGAATTCCAGAGGATGGAATAGCAGAACAAACGTCAAGTAAAAACACAACATTTCCGCGGCAAGGGGTTTTCAACCATCTGTTGAGTTTGAATTCAGTGATCTATCTAAAAGATTCAAAGCTGGATTTTGATTTAGGATATGTAGCTAATGACCGAAGCGAATTCGAGGATAGTGATGTAGCAGGTCTACGTATGAAACTGAAAACTTTTAATTACGATGCGAAGTACCATTTACCTAAAATGGGTAAACTGGAATCAATTTTGGGAATTCAAGGAATGCACCAAACCAATTCTAATTTAGGAGAGGAATACTTGATCCCAGATGCTACCACAAATGATTTTGGAGTTTTTGGAACTATTAATTACGAATGGGACAACAACAGTGCACTTCAGGCAGGTTTGCGTTTTGATAATAGAAAAATAGCTACAACTGAAAATGGAACAGTGGGAGAAGAAGGTTATTTTAAAGCCGTCGATAAATCATTCGATAGTTTTAATGCTTCCTTAGGGTACAAAACGAATCTTGCTGAGGATTTGACTTTAAGACTGAACCTGGCTTCAGGATTTAGGGCGCCTAATTTAGCCGAATTGACTTCCAATGGAGTTCACGAAGGAACCAACCGCTATGAAGTAGGTAACAGTGACTTGAAAACAGAACAAAATGTACAGTCTGATATTAATTTAGAATACAACAATAGTCATTTTGAGTTTTTTGTAAATGGTTTTTACAATCACATCAATAATTATATTTATACGGCGCCTACAGGAACTCAACGTGACAATAATGATGTTTTTGATTATATTCAAAATAATGCCAAATTATACGGGGGCGAAATAGGATTACATTTTCACCCACATCCTTTAGACTGGTTGCACTACGAAACTAGTTTTGAAACTGTTACTGGTAAGAAACAGAATGGGGACTATTTGCCGCTGATTCCAGCTAATAATTGGAGTAATACTATTAGAACCGAATTCAGAATCAAGAACTGGTTTGAAGCGGGTTATGCTACTTTGAATTTTACTAGCACATTCAATCAAAATAATGTTAGCGGATTTGAAACAGAATCCAATGGATATACTTTGGTTAATCTTGGTTTTGGAGGAACCGTAAAACTTGGTGAAACGGTATTCGACATCAATTTAAACGGAAATAATTTGTTTGATAAAAGTTATATTGCTCATCTTTCTCGTTTAAAAAATGATGGAATTCCAAACATAGGACGCAATATCGTCCTTGGGGTAAATTTCGATTTATAAAAAAACAACAGTATATAATGAGGCGCTATCCGAAAGGGTAGCGCTTTTTTTATGATCTAATTTCGAAATGTTTATTGGCTTTTTCGGAAAAGGAGAATTACATAAAGCTTCGCAAAGCAAACGCTAAGTTTTTTAAAGAGTTTTTAAACATTTAGAAATTAAGGATTATTAAGTGTTGGGTGATTTTTTTACCATATCAGTCATATAAGTGTGATGAGTTTTGGGCTTACTTTTTGTAAATCATTTTGAGAGTAAGAGGCATTAAGAGTTGGCTTAATTTCTTAATAGTTTTAAGATTTGCGACTCTCTGCCTTACCTCCGCGTATCTCTGTGAAGCATATTTTCGCTACCATAAATTAAAAAAAGATAAATCATTTATATGTTTTAAAATTTCAACCCCATTTTGATTCTAAGTTCCGTATCTTTGTTTAACAGATACACGAAGAGGTTAAACAATATTATTTTCTAATTAAAATAGAAGACAGATTGAATAACAGCAATAAAAATCAAGTAGAGTGCTTAAAACTGCAATAAATATTGTTTGGTTCAAAAGAGATTTACGTTTCGTAGATAACGAAGCTTTATTTGCTGCGCATAATTCGGGATTACCTTTGTTGTTCGTTTATTTTTTTGAACCTACGGTAATGAATTACGACGACGCTGATGTTCGGCATTGGCGTTTTATTTATGAATCTGTTCAAGACTTACAAGCCAAGTTAAATACCGCAAATTCTAAAATATATTTTTTTCACAGTGAAGTAGAGCCTGTTTTTGACGAGTTGCTAAAACGCTATGATATAAACACGGTTTTTTCGCATCAAGAAATTGGTAATAAGCTCACGTTCGACAGAGATTTAGCCATGAAAGCTTTTTTTCAAAAAAACAATATCCTCTGGAAGGAGTCACAAATGCATGGTGTTATAAGAAGGTTGAAGTCAAGACAGCATTGGGATAAACGATGGGAAGATGTTATGCGTGCCGAACCCAAAATTATTAACGAAGCGGATTTAAAATTAATAAAACTGGAAGATGCTTTTTATGATTCGGTAAGGGGAGAAAACCTTCCTGAGTGTGTTACAACCAGAAATAAAGATTTTCAGCAAGGAGGGGAACATCTTGCTTGGCGCTATTTAGATAGCTTTGTAAAAGAACGCTATGTCAATTATAGTAAGCATATTTCTAAACCGGCATTGAGTAGGAAAGGCTGTAGCCGCTTGTCGCCCTATTTGGCATACGGGAACATCAGTATGCGTATGATTTATCAATACACGAATCAGCATTATGAGAATTCTAAAAACAAACGAGCGATTCTCAATTTTGTATCTCGACTCCATTGGCATTGCCATTTTATACAAAAATTTGAAGATGAATGTAGGATGGAATTTGAAAATGTAAATAGAGCGTATGATGTGCTAATTAAGCCAAAAAACGAAGACTACATAAAAGCCTGGCAAGAAGGAAGAACGGGGGTGCCTATAGTAGATGCCTGCATGCGATGCTTAGTTGCAACGGGATATATTAATTTCAGGATGAGGGCTATGGTGGTTTCGTTTTTTACTTTCAATTTATGGCAAGATTGGCGGGAGCTGCATTTTTTGGCGAGACAATTTTTGGATTACGAACCAGGAATTCATTACCCACAAGTTCAAATGCAATCAGGAACAACAGGAATTAATACTATTAGAATTTATAGCCCAATAAAAAATTCTGAAGATCACGATCCGGATGGTGTTTTTATAAAACAATGGCTGCCTGAATTGGCTGGAATTCCGGTGAATCTAATTCATGAGCCTTGGAAATTAAATATGATTGAACAACAATTTTATGATTGCGAAATAGGTATTGACTATCCTGCTCCCATTGTAAATATTGAAGAAACTAGAAGGTATGCCAGTGACATTGTCTGGAGTTTTCGTAAAAAAGACGAAGTGAAAGAGGAGGGGAAAAGAATTTTGAAAAAGCATGTTTCTAATCCGAATCGGAAAACAAGAAAAACAAAACTGTAATGACTATTTTTTTAAAAGCAAACTGGGAAAACATCATAATGGCTAATTATGAAATTGATCCTAAAATACTACTTCCTTTCTTACCTAAAGGAGTGGAGCTTGATTTGTATAATGGTAAAGCGTACATGAGTCTGGTGGGGTTTATGTTTAAGAAAATCAAGCTATTCAATGTTCCAATCCCATGGTTTGGCAATTTTGAAGAAATCAATTTACGATTTTATGTAGTTCGAAAAGAGGGTGGCACATTAAAGCGGGGTGTGGTTTTTATAAATGAAACCATCCCGTATCCCATTGTGGCTTGGATGGCCAATAAATTATACAAGGAGCATTACACCGTTGTCCCGACGAGGCATGAAATAACTAGGGATACTAAAAGTCAAAAAGTAAATTTTGAATGGCTCTTAAATAAAAAATGGAATAGTATTTATGTAGAAGCAACTGTAGCGTCTAAGGTGATGAAAAGCCCCTCTTTAGAGAAATTCATATTTGAACATTATTATGGATACACTAAAATTGACGAAAATAATACGGAAGAATATAAATTGCAACATCCGAGCTGGCGTGTAAATCAAGTGCTAGAGTATAAAATTGATTGCGATTTTAAAGCAATGTATGGTGATGCTTTTGAGGTCTTAAATGATACAGAGCCAGAAGCAGTTTTTATAGCAGAAGGTTCAGCAGTGGGCATAGAATGGAAAAGAAACCGCTTAAATCTAGATGATGAAAGGAGTTAAAAAACAAAACTTACCAACTAAAATATGCTTGGTATGCAACAAACCTTTCACTTGGCGGAAAAAATGGGAAAAGGTTTGGGATGAGGTAAAATATTGTAGTGATAAATGCAGAAGTAACAAATAATATGGCAAATAAGACTTTAAGATTAATTCTTGGCGATCAACTAAATAGCAATCATTCTTGGTTTAAAAACACGGATGACGCGGTTACTTATGTTTTGATGGAAATTCGAACAGAGACTGATTATGTAGCGCATCATATTCAAAAAGTAGTCGGGACCTATTCCGCAATGAGAAATTTTAGCGAAGCGCTAAAGTTAAATAATCATCAGGTTATTTATATTAAACTAGTGGATGAAAATAACTTACAGTCATTTGAAAAAAACATTCAAAGCCTGATTGTAAAACATAATTTCACTCATTTTGAGTACCAACTTCCAGATGAATACAGGGTTGATGTGGTTTTGACAAATCTATGTAACTCGATTTCAATCGAACATTCAGCAGTAGATACGGAACATTTTTTCACCTCTCGTGTGGAGCTAGCACAGTTCTTTGAAGGGAAGAAAACTTTTGTGATGGAAAACTTTTATCGCATGCTCCGGAAAAAGCACAATGTTTTAATGGATGGGAATAATCCAGTAACAGGAAAATGGAACTACGATAAAGAGAATCGTAAAAAGTTACCTAAAAATCATAAACCGACGCCGCCGTTAGTTTTTGATAATGATGTTTCGGAGGTTTTTGAGGAAATAAAGAAAACAGATATTAAAACCATCGGAAATGTTGATGCTACTAATTTTGTTTGGCCAGTGAACCGAGAACAATCGTTGCAGTTGCTCGATTTTTTTCTTGCCGAGTGTTTGCCTTTATTTGGTAGTTATCAAGATGCGATGTCGCCGAACGAATGGTCTTTATATCATGCGCGAATTTCATTTTCGATGAATATAAAAATGATTTCACCACAAGAAGTAATTGCTAGTGCAATACAGGAATGGGAAAAGCGACCTGACGAAATTGAATACAATCAATTAGAAGGGTTTGTACGTCAGATAATAGGATGGCGTGAGTATATGCGGGGAATTTATTGGTTGAAAATGCCAGATTATGCTAGCATGAATTTTTTCAACAATAAAGAAAAGTTACCAGATTGGTTTTGGACCGGGAAAACTAAAATGCATTGTTTAAGAGATACTATAAATCAGTCTTTAAACTATGGATATGCACATCATATTCAGCGATTAATGATAACGGGAAATTTTGCGCTTTTAGCAGGCATTAATCCTGACGAATTAGACGCTTGGTATCTCGGGATTTACATTGATGCTATTGAGTGGGTAGAAATTACAAATACGCGTGGGATGAGTCAATTTGCAGATGGCGGGATCGTAGGGACAAAGCCGTATGTAAGTTCGGCATCTTATATTAATAAAATGAGCCATTATTGTGGCGATTGTTTTTATGATAAAGAAGTAAAAACGGGTGAAAAAGCGTGTCCGTTCAATAGTTTGTATTGGAATTTTTATAATAAAAATGAGGATAAATTAGCGAAAAACCCAAGAATTGGAATGATGTATAATGTTTGGAATAAGATGAAGCCCGAATCAAAAGTGGCTCTATTAGAACAAGCTGATTATTATCTAAAAAAAATAAATGAATTATGAAAACAGCGATAGTGTGGTTTAAAACAGATTTACGATTATATGATAACGAAGCACTTGTAAAAGCAATCGCACAAGGCGAAAAAGTGTTACCTGTGTATTGCTTTGATGATGCAGATTTTGTAACAACTCGCTATGGTTTTAAAAAAACGGGTAATTACAGAGCCCAATTTTTATTGGAGTCGTTACAAGATTTAGACGCTAATTTGCGTAAAATAGGCTCGGGCCTGATGATTTTAAGAGGGAAGCCAGAAGAGGAAATTCCCAAAATTGTAGCAGAATATAAAGTCTTAAAAGTTTTTGCTAAACGCGAAGTAGCATATGAAGAAAAGGAAACAGAAACTTTGGTTCAAACAGCCCTTTTTAAATTGCGTTGTGAACTAGAAACCTTTAGCAGTAGTACTTTGTATCATGCAGAAGACTTGCCGTTTGCTATAAAAGACATTCCAGATGTTTTTACTAATTTTAGAAAAAAAACAGAACTAGATGCTACAGTAAGAGCTGTTTTTGATAGCCCACTAGCGATGACCTCTCCAGATATTCCTGAAATGATTTTACCTACTTTACAAGAGTTAGGCCTGGAATTTTCTGAAATAGACTCGCGTGCCGCAATTCAATTCAAAGGAGGAGAAACGGCAGCAATGAAGCGATTAAATAATTACTTTTTTGAAACGAAAAATCTCTCTGTCTACAAAGAAACCAGAAATGGAATGGTGGGCGAAGGGTACTCTTCAAAATTTTCGGCTTGGTTAGCTATGGGCTGTATTTCACCTAGGACTATTTATAAAGAAATAAGGGTATATGAAAATGAAAATGGGGCCAATGATTCCACGTATTGGTTGATTTTTGAATTATTATGGCGTGATTTCTTTCGCTTTATGTTCAAAAAATACCAGACTAAATTTTTCTTATATGCGGGTATAAAGGGCGAAAAAGAAAATTCAGAATCCTTGAGTAACAAACTGTTTTCACAATGGGAAAATGGTGCTACTCCTTCTGATTTTATCAATGCTAATATGATAGAATTGAAACAAACTGGTTTTATGAGCAATAGGGGTAGACAAAATGTGGCGAGCTATTTTTGTAATGAGCTCAATATGGATTGGCGTCTAGGAGCTGCTTATTTTGAATCTCAATTAATAGATTACGATGTTTGCAGTAATTGGGGCAATTGGGCTTACTTGGCGGGCGTGGGGAATGACCCAAGAAAACACCGTTATTTTAATATTGAAAAACAAGCGAATGATTATGATAAGGATAGGAGTTTCCGGGATTTGTGGTTGCAATAAATTGCTTTGAAAAGAGTCACAAAGTAATCGCAATGATTCATTAAGCTTTTATATCAGATCAACCATATAAGTTTATACGCTATTTGAGATTGGGTTTTCACACCTATTGATATTTTTTAACTGTTGGATTAATTTTATTAATTCCTTGATGGTTTTAATTTTTTAAAATTTGTGCGTCTCTGTGAAATAGTTTTTACACCAAGCTTCTATTAACTTAGATATTTTAAAATTCGTAACAAATAACCGCTTTTAACGACCTATCTCAGTACCCTTTTATTAATGCAAGAAAGCCAGACAATTTGCTTATTTTTGATAACCAACAAAAAAACACTAATGAAAAAACTAATTCTAATAATGGCAGTATTACCTACGATAGCTTCTTTTGCCCAAAATCAAAAACCAATCCACTATCCAGAAACTAAAAAAGGAGAAACGATAGATCAGTACTTTGAAGCTAAAGTCGCAGACCCTTATCGATGGTTAGAAGACGATCGTTCTGCAGAAACAGCAGCTTGGGTTAAAGCTGAAAACAAAGTGACTTACGGTTATTTAGACCAAATTCCTTTTCGCGAAGCACTTAAAAACCGCATGGAGAAACTGTGGAATTATGAAAAAATAGGCGCTCCTTCAAAGGAGGGAAACTTTACTTATTATTCTAAAAATGACGGATTACAAAATCAGTCGGTAATGTATAGAAAAGATGCTTCTGGTAAGGAAGAGGTTTTCTTGGACCCCAATACTTTTTCTAAAGACGGAACAACCTCACTTGGAGGAATTGATTTTTCAAAGGACGGCTCAAAAGTAGCCTATGCAATCTCTGAAGGAGGAAGCGACTGGAGAAAAGTGATTATTATGGATGCGATATCTAAAAAAGTGATTGAAGATACTTTGATCGACGTGAAATTCAGCGGATTGTCATGGAGAGGGAGTGAAGGATTCTATTATTCCAGTTACGAAAAACCAAAAGGGAGTGAATTGTCTGCCAAAACAGATGAACACAAATTATATTTCCATAAACTGGGAACAGCTCAAAAAGAGGATCGTGTAATTTTTGGCGCAGACCAGAAACGCAGGTACATTGGAGGTTATGTGACGGAGGATGATCGCTATTTAGTAATTTCGGCTGCTAATTCTACGTATGGGAATGAATTATATATCAAAGATTTAACGAAGCAAGACAGCCCGATTAGTACGATCGTAGATAATTTCAACAGCGATAACAGTGTAATTGATAATGAGGGAACCAAGTTATTTATAGAAACCGACTTAAATGCACCTAACAAACGTATTGTAACTGCAGATGCCACTAACCCATCGCCATCAAACTGGGTTGATTTTATTCCGGAGACGGAGAACGTTTTGTCGCCTTCTACCGGTGGCGGGTTTATTTTTGCCAATTATATGAAAGATGCCGTTTCGGTAGTGAAACAATATGATTATAGTGGTAAAATGTTACGCGAAATTCAATTGCCTGGATTAGGATCTGCAGGTGGTTTTAGTGGTAAGAAAAAAGAGGAAACTTTATATTATTCTTTCACTAATTACACTACGCCAGGAACTATATACTCCTTTGAAGCTAAAAAAGGAAAATCAGCAGTATATCAAAAACCAAAAGTGGACTTTAAAAGTGAAGATTTTGAATCCAAACAAGTTTTTTATACTTCAAAAGACGGAACTAAAATCCCAATGATGATTACCTATAAAAAGGGTGTGAAATTGAACGGTAAAAATCCAACAATACTTTATGGTTATGGAGGTTTTAACGTGAGTCTAACGCCAAGCTTTAGTATCGCTAATGCGGTATGGTTAGAAAATGGAGGGGTTTATGCCGTACCTAACTTGCGTGGCGGAGGAGAATATGGAAAAAAATGGCACGATGCAGGGACCAAAATGCAAAAGCAAAATGTATTTGATGATTTCATCGCGGCGGGCGAATACTTGATTGCTCAAAAATATACTTCTTCCGAGTTCCTTGCAATTCGTGGCGGGTCAAATGGAGGTTTATTAGTAGGGGCAACGATGACACAGCGTCCAGAATTGATGAAAGTAGCTTTGCCGGCAGTGGGAGTGATGGATATGTTGCGTTACCATACTTTTACGGCAGGTGCAGGTTGGTCATATGATTACGGAACAGCACAAGACAGCAAAGAAATGTTTGAATATATCAAAGGCTACTCTCCGGTACACAACGTAAAAGCGGGAACACACTATCCAGCTACTATGGTCACCACCGGGGATCACGATGATAGAGTGGTGCCTGCGCACAGTTTTAAATTTACGGCGGAGTTACAGGAAAAACAAACAGGAAATAGTCCGGTTTTAATTCGCATTGATGTAAAAGCAGGCCACGGTGCCGGTAAATCATTGGCAGCGACTATCCAAGAAAATGTCGATATTCAGGCGTTTACGCTGTACAATATGGGATTCAAAGAATTGCCAAAATTAAAATAATTTAGATTTTATTTGAAGCTATCCCGATAGCTATCGGGACTACTCCCGACGCTTTTAAGCACTGTATTCACGATAACAAAAACTATGGTCTATGCCCTCTTTTGCTAATTCGGGAGATCCCGCTTCAATTAGGAATGGGAAATAGAAACACAAAGAACTATTTTTTATACAAAACGCCAACCGAGAGATTGGCGTTTTGTATTTGCATAAGTTAAAGCAGATAGCGGCTCGTTTTTTATAAGTCGGAAAGTAATATTTTAGACAAGCGTTCGTCGTGTCCATAAATATCTTCATAAAAATGAATTTGACCGTCGCTATCAACCCAAGCCGTAAAATAACCTATGTATACTGGGATTCGGGTTTTTAGATTGTAAGTTTTCTCGACTTGTCTATTCATGGCGGCATCTATTTTCTCGACTGTCCAGTTTTTATCGTCCTTTAAAACTTCGATCGCTAAATCTCTTGGACGAGCTAAACGAATGCAACCATGACTAAATGCCCTTTGTTCTTCGTCAAACAAACTTTTTGATGGGGTATCATGCATAAAAATAATATGGGAATTTGGAAAAACAAATTTCACTTTACCCAAGGCGTTCTGTGGTCCGGGTCTTTGCCGCACTCGATGTCCAACCCATTCCATATCGTGTTTTGCTAGATAGTTACTGTTTCTGGCAATAGCCGGTAAAATTTCTTTTCTTAAAATACTTGATGGTACATTCCAGTAGGGACTAAATATAATTTGGTTCATTTGGCCGCTGAACACAGCCGTTTTATTCATGGATTTGCCTACGACAACTCTGGAGACGAGTAGGGGCTTGCCTTGCTTGAAATAAGTTAGGATAAAGGAAGGGATATTCACCACTATAGATTGTTCTATTTTTGTTAAACTGGGCGAAATCCATCTCGAGCGCTCCATATTGACCATAATAGTCTTGATGCGGTCGTGTGTGGGTATATTCATATTCGTAATATGTTTGGGCAACAGTAAGGAATCCGGATTGAATGCGTTGCGTTTTTTGTACTTTAGGATACCTTCCACTAAGTAATTATCAAAGATGTTTTTTTTAGAATCTATTATTAAATCTCCGGTAATAAACAGACGGTTTCTAATTTGTAAGATGACATCGGAAGTATCTCCGGGTTTCAGGGATTTTAATTTTTTGGAAAAAATAATTGGGTCCCAACCCCCTTTTTTTTCAATGTCACGGTAATTTTGAAGTGCCTTTTTTAAAAGGTAATATTGCCCGGGAAGGTCTTTTAGCTGTTTGTTGAGTAAGCCGGGGTCCTGAAGCAAGGAGTCCAATCGATTGACATACGATTGTTTTTTTCGGGGTAGATACCAACCTAGTTCTACCGTTTTTTTCGCATCTAATCCTTTAAAAACGCGATCAGCATAAAAAAAATAAAGAGAAGACATAAGAAGTTCCACCTCCAGATCTGACTTGTTTATATTCTCCGTATCCTGAAAAATAGTTTGTATTTTTTCTGCATAGGGTACACGTATTTTAAGTCCTTCCTGCTCTAAATTATTGACTTTGTTGTATAATAAGGCTGCAAACTCATTCATGCCATTGCTGTCATGCCAAAGAAACTGGTAATCGTGTTTCTTGTAGAGTTGGACAACTTCCGGTTTGAGGTATTTAAACTTTGGATATTTAACAAAAAAAGGGGCTACTAAAGTACTGTCAAATGGTATTGGTGGGAAGGAAGGAATTTTTTGGTAATTGAGAGCAGCAGACACTGACGAAAAACTACTCGCTGTTGTCGTAGTGGAAAATCCTACTATTAGCAAGCTGTTTATTAAAAAAACAGAAATGACAAGTATGCGTTTCATGTCAATATATTTATGGTGTTAACTATAAATATACAAAAAAAAAGGGGGAGTAATTTTTAAGTAACGTTTTGACAAATGGGAAGTTATAAAAAAACGGTCAATATTAATCCTCGTGAGAAAGATTACCTTGTTGTGAAGCTGTGAATCGTTATTTTATAAATAGCAATGCCGCTAATTCGTCATCTCTATTATAAACGTTTCATAAAAATGATTGTCTTCCTTGTCATCTGCCCAAGCGGCAAAACAGCCAAAGTAAACCGGGATTTTATTTTTTAATGTCTACCATTTTTCTTCTCCGCTATTCATGGCTTTGATAATCTTTTGTTTATGCCATTTTTTATCATCTTTCAAGATAAGAGTTGCCAGTTCAATGGGCTTTTCCACTCGAATACAACCGTGACTGAATGCTCTGTCTTCTTTATTGAATAGACTTTTTGCAGGAGTGTCGTTTAAATAAATAGCATTCGAATTAGGAAACAAGAATTTTATTAATCCCAATGAATTTTTAGGTGTCGGTTTTTGTCGCACGTAATCGTTATGCCACTGCATACCGTATTCTTCCAAATAATGTCCGTTTTTTTTGATACGGGGAAGAATTTCTTTGTCCAGAATGCTCTGCGGAATATTGCAATAAAGACCAAATAAATAGATTTTATTGGAGCGCTGAAAATCACTGTTTGATTCATCACTTTTCCCACATCGGATTGCTATCTGATACCCTATTTTTTTTACAAGACAATGTACCAAGTAAAAACAGAAAAAACGCAATTGCGATATGTTAAAATAATTTTCTCATACTGATGGAGTTTGTACTTCCTTTTAAAACTAATGCTAGAGTACATTAAAAGTCTATATGATATTGCATAGTTGCCTTTGGCATGGTAGTTTAGAATCACAAAAAAATGTATCGCGTGTGGTATTAATAGAATCAGCAGTGACTTAAGAGAATTGACTAGTCTTATTCTGAATCCTTAGAAAATAATAAGTCAGCTAAACGATCGTCTCGTTGGTATAAGTCCTTATAAAAATTGATTTTTCCAGTATCGTCAACCCAAGCAGTAAAATAACCAATATGTATCGGGATTTCATTCGTGAGTATATGGATAGTTTGCTTTTCTCCTTTCATAGCTTCATTGATAGCGTATAGGGGCCAGTTCGTATCCCCTTTTAGAATTAATATTGCCAGTTCCTTGGCTTTGTCCATATTGATACACCCATGACTAAATGCACGGTAATCAAATTCAAATAAACTTTTATAGGGGGTGTCGTGTAGATAAATGGCATTCGAATTCGGAAACATAAATTTAACTAATCCCATTGGGTTTTTGAATCCAGGTCTTTGTCTGATGTTTCCATTATTCCATTCCATGTCGTGTGATTCAAGATAATTTTCGTTTTGAAATATGGCTTGTTTTAATTCGTTTTCGATGATACTTCTGGGAACATTCCAATACGGGCTAAAAACAATAGAACTGATGGATCCGCTGAAGACTACTGTTTCGGTCATATTTTTACCCACTAAAAGATTAGATTCCAATTCTTTTTTGCCGTTTCTGTTGTAGGTCAGTTTAAAAGCGGGAATGTTTATAACTATATATTCAGGGACTTGTGTAAGCTTAGGGTCAATCCATCGACAGCGCTCCATATTTACCATAATAGTGCTGATGTATTTCTTTATTGGTATGTTCATTCGTTGCACTTGCCAGGTCGAAAGTATTTTGTTGGCTTTGTATCCGTTTCTTTTTTTGAAACTCATGACTCCTGCCATCAATTCTTCGTCATAAAGGTTGCTTCCAGAATCCTGCTTTAAATCTCCCATAACAACAAGACGGTGTCTGATTTGACCAATTGTTTTTGAGCTGTCATTGTGTTTGTAGTATTGTACCAAAGGATCAATGTAAATGGGGTTCCAATCACCGCTTTGTTCTATCGCTCTATATATTTTCAAGACTTCACGGAGTTTGTAATATTGTCCAAATAGTTGCTTTTCATTTTTGCTTAAAAGTTTAGGGTCTGCTAAAAGGGAATCCAAAAGGTCCTCATATGAAATATTTTTTCGGGGCAGAAACCATCCGATTTCGATGGTTTTAGTGACATCGATTCCAAGGAACACTTTCTTTGCATAAAAGATATACATAGTGGTTAATAGTATTTCTGTATCGGTTTGTGAAAGTTCAGTCGCGGTATTCGTATTGAATATCCCGTCAATTATGGGGGAATATGTTAAGCTGGATCTCAGACCTTCTTCTTCTAAGCTGTTCACTTTGGAATAAAGTAAATCAGCAAATTCAATCAGGCCTTTTTTATCATACCAAATTGAATTGTAATTTCGGTTTTTATATAAAGCAAGTACATCGGATTGGTATTTTTTTAAATCGGGATATTTGGTAAAAAAAGAATTGAGAATAGCCTCGTTAATTGGGATTACAGATTTTTCAACAGGAGTCTTTTGAAAAATTTTGGCAATGGAAATTATCTTTGCCGGTATATCGTCATTTCTGTAATGATAAAAAGCGGCAAGAGAAAAACCACATAAAACAACTACAATCGATAAAAATAAATTTTTCACGGTACTAGCATTTGCTTAAAGATAAATAATTATGTGCTTTTTATAAAATAAATGGAGGTCAACAAGAGTTTAAAGGAGGTTTTTTGATCTATTCTATTCTGTTTTTCGGTTTTTTCTTTCAAAGAGCAAAAGATTTTATATTTTTATCTAAATTATTAGCTCATGAAAAAAATCATATTTGTCCTACTTGTAGTGACGATTTCCTGTAAGCCAACCGAAGACACTATCTTCTCTGATGACACTCAAATCAATATATTGCTTGATTCTTGGCATAAAGCTGCAGCAGACGCAAGGTATGACGCCTATTTTAGTAAGATGACCGAGGATGCTGTTTTCATCGGTACCGATGCGACTGAGAATTGGGGAAAACCCGCCTTTCAAGGATTTGCAAAACCTTATTTTGATAAAGGGAAGGCATGGAATTTTACAGCATTGGAACGTCATATTTATTTTGATAAAACAAAAGAGATGGCTTGGTTTGATGAATTGTTGAATACGCAAATGAAAATATGCCGGGGTTCAGGAGTACTGGTGAAAATAGGGAGCGAATGGAAGATCAAACAGTATGTTTTATCGATGACGGTTCCGAATGAAAATGTGAATGCCGTTATCAAAATCAAAGCGCCCATAGAAGATAAACTGATATCGGGTTAATATAAAGCGAGTCGATAGCCAAATATTTTAGTATAAACAGTACTTTTTTTGTAGGGTATAAGCTGGTTTGGATTAATTTTTCTTTCGTTCGGTCTTCGGTCTTATATATTTCCTTAATTTTGCAAAAATATTTGAAAAATCGTGGGAAGCAAAAATAAATTAAAGAGGTTCGAGGAAAACGAAACATTTACCAATGTTTTTCAACCAACAAGAGAAGAAGTAGTGGGTGATTTATTTCCTTTAAAGGGGAAATGGAACGCAGATTTTTTTAAAAATGACAACCCTATAGTCGTGGAGTTAGGCTGTGGTAAAGGAGAATATTCAGTTGGGCTGGCGGAAAGATATCCAAATAAAAATTTCATTGGAATTGATATTAAAGGAGCTCGTTTTTGGCGAGGTGCTAAAACCGCTGTTGATGAAGGCTTGCAAAATGTAGCTTTTATTAGAACTCAAATCGAATTAATCAATCATATTTTTGCCGAAAATGAAGTGGACGAAATCTGGATTACTTTCCCGGATCCGCAAATAAAATACAAGCGTACCAAGCATAGAATGACAAATTCGGAGTTTTTGCAATTGTATAAAAAAGTGCTTAAAAAAGACGGTGTTGTAAACCTTAAAACGGACAGTGAATTCATGCATGGATATACACTTGGGTTACTTCATGGTGAAGGACACGAAGTGTTGTATGCGAATCACAATGTATATGTCAACGAAGGAAGTCCGGAGGAAGTAACTGCCTTTCAGACCTTTTACGAAAAACAATATTTAGAAGTTAATAAAGCAATTACGTATATTCGATTCAAAATCAAAGAATAATTATTTTTTAAAGTTTGAATTGCTAGCCTTTTGCGAATGCTGACACCGTGCCTATGAATTTAATTATATCTTTACTTTCTGGTTTTATTACTGCTTTAATTGGGATTACTCCGCCAGGATTACTCAATATGACGGCGGCTAAAGTGAACTTGAAAGAAGGGAAAAAAAATGCCTCCTGGTTCATATTCGGTGCAGTGATAATTATTTTTTTTCAAGCCTATTTGGCGATATTGTTTGCGCGCGTCATCGATATTCGACCAGATATAGTAGTTTTATTGCGTGAGGTGGGCTTCGGGATATTTGGAGCTTTGACCGTTTATTTTTTGTGGTTAGCTAAAAAACCAAAAATCAAGAAAGCAAAAATCAAGAAGAGTAGTAAAAAGAAGCGTTTTTTTCTTGGCATGCTGCTCTCGGCACTTAATTTCTTTCCAATCCCGTATTATGTTTTTGTAAGTATAACGCTGTCTTCCTATGATATTTTTTCTTTTAGTACCATCTCGAATCTTATTTTTGTTATCGGTGCGGTAATAGGATCCACTCTTGTTTTTTATTTTTACATTACCTTCTTTCAAAAAATAGAAAACAAAGCCGATTATCTATTAAGGAATATGAATACTATTATTGGAAGTATAACGGGATTGATTTCGATAATTACGTTATTTAATATCATAAGGTATTATTTAGAGTAGTTCGTCGGGTACTTTCAAATAGGCGTAAGCCATCGTTATCATTTAGAACTATGTCAAACGAGAATTTTTTCGAAAGGGTTTATGCTGTCGCAAGAGAGGTTCCTTACGGAAGAGTCACTTCTTATGGCGCTATTGCTAAAGCCTTAGGAACGGCCCGTTCAGCAAGAATGGTTGGTTGGGCAATGAACGCCTCACATAATAGGGAAGATGTTCCCGCCCACCGCGTGGTGAATAGAAACGGATTGCTTACCGGAAAATTCCATTTTGAGGGTACTAATCTGATGCAACAATTATTAGAAAGTGAAGGCATAGAAGTGGTCGAGAATCAAATTGTAGATTTTGAAAAACATTTTTGGGAACCAGAAGTCCAGTTTTAGGATCTCAATTAATGGGCAACTGATAAGTTAGCGCTATTTGTAATAGGATAAGAAGTGTTAATTTCGGCATCAATAAATCCAATCCAATTCCTTTATTTTAAGAACTTTTCATAGTATCTTTACAATCTGAAATCAGTTTAAATAAAGATAACGTTTCAACTGTAAATATCAATTGAAAATAGTACAATTATAATGAAATTAGATAGAAAAGAAATTCTTAAAGCTTTAGAAACAATTACTATAGCGGGAGAAGGAAAGAATATGGTAGAAAGTGGAGCGGTTACAAACGTAGTCACTTTTGGAGATGAGGTTGTTGTTGATTTAGTTTTGCACACACCAGCTATGCACATCAAGAAACGTGCAGAAGACGACATTAAAAAAACAATCCACGACTTAGTTTCGCCAGATGCAAAAGTTAAAGTAAACACCAAAGTGGAAGCGGCTGTGGCTGAAAATCCAAACCAAATAAAAGGAAAAGCTATTCCGGGAATAAAAAACATTATTGCTGTAGCCTCTGGTAAAGGGGGTGTAGGTAAATCTACAGTTACTGCAAATCTAGCGGTAACATTGGCAAAAATGGGATTTAGTGTTGGTATTTTAGATGCTGATATCTACGGACCTTCCATGCCAATAATGTTTGATGTAGAAAACGAAAAACCAGTTTCTGTAGTTGTTGACGGTAAATCTAAAATGAAACCGGTAGAGAGCTACGAAGTAAAAATACTATCGATTGGTTTTTTCACTGCGCCAAGTCAAGCTGTAATCTGGAGAGGGCCAATGGCTTCTAAAGCGTTGAATCAAATGATTTTTGATGCAGATTGGGGTGAACTGGATTTCATGTTGATCGATTTGCCTCCAGGAACCGGCGATATTCATCTGTCTATCGTTCAGGCTTTGCCAATAACGGGAGTGGTAGTAGTAAGTACACCGCAAGCAGTAGCTTTGGCTGATGCCAAAAAAGGAGTTTCTATGTTCATGTCTGAGGCTATTAATGTTCCTGTTTTGGGTATTATCGAAAATATGGCGTATTTCACACCGGAAGAATTACCTGAAAACAAGTATTATCTTTTTGGAAAAGAAGGAGCAAAAAACTTAGCCGAAGACTTGGGAGTTCCATTCTTAGGAGGAATACCAATTGTACAATCGATTCGTGAGGCCGGCGATTACGGGCGTCCGGCAGCCATGCAAACCGCATCTGCAGTGGAACATGTTTTTGACGAGGTAACTCGTAATGTTGTACAGGAAACCGTAAAACGAAATGAAAATTTACCTGCTTCAGAAGCTGTTAAGATTACCACAATGGCGGGCTGTTCAGCAGTTAAAAAATAATATAAGATTAGATAGTTCGCTATGATAATCTTTAAATAAAATAGAATGACAACAGAAGAATTAACAACAGAAGTTCAAAAAGCACTCGAAGAAATCAGACCCTTTTTGAATTCGGACGGTGGAGATATATCTTTAGTTTCCATCGAAGAAGGCAAGCATGTCAAAGTTAGACTTGAAGGCGCCTGCACCAGCTGTAGCGTCAACCAAATGACACTGAGAGCCGGAGTAGAAACGACTATTAAAAGGTTTGCTCCACAAATTGAAACTGTTGTAAATATCCTATAACTATTTTTGATGTGTCCCCGCTGAACAAGTGGGGCTGTGTCATCTATTGTAGTATTCCAAATAGAAAGCGGCAGGGTTTCCACTTTTATCACTCACACAATAGTATTAACTAGAAGTAAAAAGCTTATAACTATAATTTAATTATGGATGTATTAATAAAAATTAAGGACAGAGAAGGAGTAGTGCATGAATTGCAGGCTCCCACAGATATGGCCATGAATATCATGGAACTATGTAAAGCCTACGAACTTCCGGTAGAAGGAACTTGTGGCGGAATGGCAATGTGCGCTTCTTGTCAATGTTATGTGCTTAATCATGTTCTATTACCAGAAATGGGTGAAGATGAAGAAGCGATGCTCTCAGAGGCGTTTTATGTTAAATCAAATAGCAGATTGGGTTGTCAAATTCCAATTACCGAAAGTTTAGAAGGATTGGAATTAGAGTTAGCTCCAGAAAATTAAAAAAAGCGTCACAATTAAATGTGACGCTTTTTTTATTATTTTTATGTCCGTTGCTGAAATTAAGATTATACTATTTATTTTTCATAAGAGTAAATAAAAGGTATTCAATAATAATAAATACAGAAAGTCAGTACCATCAAACGCAAAAAAGATTAAGCCATTTCGACTTTCATCTCAATAATCTCTTCAATAGCATCCCATAGACCAATTCTTTTATCTAAAGCCGTTAGCGAAACTTCTTTGACTTCTGTCCATTTTTGGGCATCGTCTCCGCAAAGTTCTGTAATCATTTTCATAGCCATTGGCCCGTGTTCATCTGCGTCTATTTCAATATGTCTTTCGAAATAATGAATTAATTTTTTTAGATCAGTATCAGGAAAATTAATTTGAAAATTTTTAATAATCTCCGTAAACATTTTTGGGATTAAGTCTTCTCTTCCAAAGGTGAAGGCAGCTGCTATTTCATGCGGCTTTCCTTGTTCAATAACGCTAAAAGTGAATTCCAGAAATGCTTTTATTTTGGGGTGTAAATTACTGGTCTTTATGGCCACAAAAATATTTTGCAACGAATTAACTTCTGCCAGGAAACTTTCAATTTCAACTGTGCTTGCACCGCAATCCTGCATGGATTCAATGTACATTTCATAGTGGCTTTGTCTGCGACCGTCGAGCGTCAAATCAGATTCTTCTGCCACCACGATTTCATTTATCAAATACCTCGTGTCTGGGTTTGCAGTTGCAAACCAAGGAGTTGTCGTACAGGTTAATTTAGATTGTAATGCTTTTAGTAAGGACATAAAGTCCCACACGGCAAATACATGGTTTTCTAAGAACGACTGTAAATCTTCAATCGTTTTTACTTTTTTGTACAAAGTGTGTTGCAACAGGATCTTTTTTTGTGGTTCAATCGCTGTATTGATATCTTGAATGTTCATAGATGGTATTTTGATGTAAATATAAAAAAGCTTCTTGTTTCCAAGAAGCTTTTGCTATCATTTTTATAGATACTTTAATAGTTGTTTACTACTATTTAAAAGCAGGGATTCCTGTAATATCCATACCCGTAATTAATAAATGAATATCATGTGTACCTTCATAGGTGATTACTGATTCTAAATTCATCATATGACGCATGATGGAGTATTCACCACTTATTCCCATAGCTCCTAATATTTGTCTTGCCTCACGTGCAATATTAATGGCCATGTCGACATTGTTTCTTTTGGCCATAGAAATCTGAGCCGTTGTAGCTCTTCCTTCATTTTTTAAAACACCCAGTCTCCAAGTCAGTAATTGTGCTTTTGTGATCTCCGTAATCATTTCAGCTAATTTCTTTTGTTGTAATTGTGTTCCGGCAATAGGCTTGTCAAACTGAATTCGTTCTTTAGCATAACGAAGCGCAGTATCGTAACAGTCCATAGCAGCGCCAATAGCGCCCCAGGCGATTCCGTAGCGTGCTGAATCTAAACATCCAAGTGGTGCTCCTAAACCAGATTTGTTAGGTAACAAATTTTCTTTTGGTACTTTTACATTATCGAATATTAGTTCTCCTGTCGATGAGGCACGAAGGGACCATTTATTATGTGTTTCGGGTGTAGTAAAACCTTCCATGCCGCGTTCTACGATAAGTCCGTGAATTCTACCAGCTTCATTTTTTGCCCAAACAACTGCAATATCTGCAAACGGCGCATTTGAGATCCACATTTTAGCGCCATTCAATAAATAGTGGTCACCCATATCTTTAAAGTTGGTAATCATGCTTCCTGGATCAGAACCATAATTCGGCTCAGTCAAGCCAAAGCAACCCATAAATTCACCGGTGGCTAATTTTGGTAAATACTTCTTGCGTTGCTCTTCATTGCCATATTTCCAAATAGGATACATAACCAAAGAAGATTGAACGGAAGAAGTAGAACGTACTCCTGAATCACCGCGCTCAATTTCCTGCATGATTAATCCGTATGAGATTTGATCTAATCCTGCTCCACCATATTCCTCAGGGATATAAGGACCAAAACCGCCTATTTCGCCTAAACCTTTAATAATTTGTTTTGGGAATTCTGCTTTTTGAGCATATTCTTCTATAATAGGAGATACTTCACGTTTTACCCACGCACGAGCGGAATCACGCACTAATTTGTGTTCTTCTGTCAATAAATCGTCGAGGTTGTAATAATCGGGAGATTGAAATAAATCTGGTTGCATATTGAGCTTTTTTATAATAGTATTGCAGTAGCAAAGGAATTGTATTCGGTCTTGAGAATAAAACTAAGGCTAATTGCTTGATTATTTGTTTCTACCTCACAAATTTACACAAAGAAATATAACAAAACCATTATATATTGTTATATTTTGTATAAAACAAATTGTAGTCTCATTTAAAGTTATAAATATATTTTTAAAATAATGCTTCTCATTATGTTTTGGAAAACAGGGAGGATTTTCAATTTTTTGGATCACATCTAAATAAAGCACCCGTATTTAAACATGAGCAATGATATAGTAAATTTTATATAGATATCAGAAGTTATAAAATAAATATATATTTATTTATCGGGTCGCATAATTAGTCATTATACCTCTAATAAAAAATATAAAATTAAGAGGTCGTCTATATTTATTATGGTTTTCATTGTGATTTTCGCTCTGGTATCCGGTAAAAGCAGAAATTACATTACTTATTACAATAAAGCGAACTCCATTGATAGTGTTTACAAAATTAATCGTGAAACAATTACTTTTATAAAACGATACAAAAAACTATTTAAAAAATACAAATCGCCCAAGAGCTACGATACCTATAGCAAATATGAAAACTAGATTGTTTTTTCTGACAAGTACAGCAAAAGCTTTGGAAAAAAAAGCTTGTATAAATTACTTGATGTAGTCGCTCCTTACAAGAGACATTATAAAAACTTGTTTCCGATTTGCGCGAAATACGGAATAGATAGCTTAAGTGTTGAGCAGAAAACAGCAAGTACTAAGGACAATATGAATAAACGATTAATAGATTCTTTTTCCGTAGCTTTTGTTCGTGACCAAGAAGCGAAACGTATGGTTTCCTTGGTGATGGTGAAGAATGATGCGAAAAATGCAAGACTTTTAAAATGGACTTTAGAAAATTATGGGTACCCGTCATTCCGAAAAATTGCTACGACAGGCAATAATGATGTGTTTATGCCTATGCTGATATTTTGGAGTTACATGTGGATTGGCGTACCAGAATATTATTCCTATTTTAAAAATACATCATTGAAGTATGTAAAATCTGGAGAATGTTCTCCACGCGAATATGCAACAATGATAGACCATGAACATGAAAATAATTACGGAATTCTCTATGGTGAGTATTTTGGAGATTTTTTGGATACATTAAAAAGTAACCGTAATAGGAGAAGTATTGGTCTTAAAAGTAGAGATTTTAAGATAAAAAAAATCAGCAAATAAAGTAGTAAAAAACTAGTAGTTGCATGAAAATTATAGGCAGCCACTATGATCAATATAGCGTGGGTAAATCATTGATTACATTTTCAAATAAAACTCTTTAGTCAATTCGATGTATTCTGGAGTATATACATGTCTGGTAACCTCGATGGTTAATTCGTCAATAGGAAAGTCTGTAATTTGGTTTCGGCTAAAAGCTAACAGGCTACGTTTGATTTCGGTAGTTGGAGTTCCTTTTACGCGAGTGATCTTTATAGGATAAAGTTCCATTTCTTTGGCTAAAGCCACGAAATTATCTTCCTCTTTAAAAGGAATAATGACCGAAAATATTCCGTTTTCAGAAAGTAATAGATCGGCTGCCTCAATTAAATCTTCAAATGGCATCGCATCTTGAAAGCGGGCTAAATCTCTCTGGTCGCAGTCTGTTTTGTAGTCTTCGGAATAAAATGGGGGGTTGGAAACGATTAAATCGTACTCGTCTTCTGGATCTTCAACAAATTCATCTAAACCGGCATGAAAGCAGAATAAACGATTGCTCCAAGGGGAGCTTTCAAAATTATCGACAGTTTGTTCGTATGCTTCTTGATCAATTTCCAGTGCGTCAATTTGTTCCGCGGTACTCCGCTGGGATAACATCAATGCAATGAGCCCCGTTCCTGCACCAATATCCAGAATGCTAAATGGGTTGTTTTCAATTGGCGTCCAGGCACCCAATAAGACACCGTCAGTTCCAATTTTCATGGCACAACGATCTTGTTCAAGCGAAAATTGTTTGAATTGGAACATATAGAATTGATATTGAAGATTAACGATTTTTGATTTCAGATTTCTTCGTAACTGAAAACGGATTGCTTCCTTTAAAGGTACATCTCGATTAAACCTTCCGGCAAATCCATGATTACTTTTTTGTTTTCACGGTCAATTTTGACAAGGAAATGGTCAATCATCGGAATTAAGATTTCCACTTCGCCGTTTAGTACTTCAAAAAGGGGTTGGGCGGTTGAGTCATTTATGGATTCGATTTTTCCAACAATACCAAGGCGGTTATCTTCCACTTCAAAGCCAATAACTTCGTGAAAGTAGAATTTGTTACCAGTAAGTTTTGGCAACATCTTTAGAGGAAGGTATATGTCGTTACCCATTATGGCATCAGCATCTTCTTCAGTATTCATGTCTTCAAAACGAATTCTTAGGAAATCATTTTTGTGTAAGGAGCTATTTTCAATAAAAAAAGGAACCAAGTGTTTGTTGCATTCAACAAACACTGATTCCAAGTTTTCGTATAACTCTGGTTCGTCCGTATCTAAATAGGCAAGGACTTCCCCTTTAAAACTAAATTTTTTGGCGATTTTGCCTAAATAGAAACAATCTTCTTTATGCATCGTCGCTTATAAATTTATGCTTGAGTTTCTTCGTTGTTTTCTTCTGCAGCAGGAGTTTCTTCAGTTGAAGCTTCAACTTCAGCAACTTCTTCTTCAACAGCAGGAGCGGCAGCGGCAATAGCATCCGCTTCCGCTTTAGCTGCAGCAGCTAAACGTTTTGCGTTTACATCTTGTTCTGCTTTGAAAGCTTTAGCTTTAGCATCAGCTTGCACCTTTGTTAAGCCATCTTTCTTAGCGTCAACTGTTCCAGTTTTAGCTTCTAACCAAGTAGCTAATTTTGCATCAGCTTGTTCTTGAGTTAAGGCTCCTTTACGGATACCACCATCAAGGTGATGTTTCAATAAAGCTCCTTTATAAGAAAGAATTGCTTTAGCAGTATCAGTTGGTTGAGCACCATTGTGCAACCATTTAACTGCACTATCAAGGTTTAAGTCGATAGTTGCTGGGTTTGTGTTTGGATTGTAAGTACCGATTTTCTCTAAGTATTTACCGTCTCTTTTTGAGCGAGCATCTGCTGCTACAACCCAGTAAAAAGGTTTTCCTTTTTTACCGTGTCTTTGTAATCTAATTTTTACTGACATAATCTAAATGATTAAATTTTGAGGTACTCGACCTCTGTTAATTAAGTGTGCAAAGATATACTATTTATTTTAATATGCCAATAGCTTGTTAGTATAATGAATGAGAATAGGTTATGCTGTTTTTGGCCGTATTTTATTTGCAATAATTGGGTATATTTAGCCCTAATAGTATACTTTTGTTTACTTAAAGACGCATATTATGAAAAAATATTTTCTTTTTATTATCGTGCTTTTTACCCTAATGGCCTGTGAAGAAGACGTAAGGTTTAATAATCCTTCATTTCAAGGGATAAAAGACAATGTATTTTGGAGGGCTGTGGTGTCCACGGCTTCGGTAGGTCCTAATGGATCTCTGGTAATTGAGGCATACTCTGGTAACGAAGTGATTACTTTAAAGATGCCTATGCCTGCTAAGGTGGTTAATCAAAAAGATAAAAATAGCTATGTCACCTATGATTTGGGGACAAGTACTTCCAAGATGGCAACTTATGTTCTTACGGATAGTAATGGGACAACTACTTTTACGACTGGATTAGGACTTGGTGATGGTCAGATTGTCATAACAGAATATGATGTTGTCACTAAAACAGTATCAGGTACGTTTAAGTTTAATGCAGAGAATCGCTACAATAACCCTATTGCGGGACCTGTTTTAAATTTTCAACAGGGAGTTTTTTACAAGGTGTCCATAATTGCAGCTATGTCTGTAAATTAAGTAACGAGGAGAGTGTTATGTCTCTTTTAGTACTCATGTTTTTGTTTTTGAATGTGTTGGGGAAATAAATTAAATACAGAAATATGCTTATATATAGTGTGTTATAAAATAATATGACTATATTTGTTTCATATTATAAATTAGTACATATGAATATTTTTGTTGGAAGCCTTCCATTCAGTATTGAGGAAGCAGATTTAAGAGAGTCTTTCGAGGCTTACGGTGCAGTTGATTCTGTAAAAATTATTACTGATAAATTTACTGGAAGAAGTAAAGGATTCGGTTTTGTCGAAATGACAAATGATGATGAAGCTCAAAAAGCGATTGATGAATTGAACGGTGCAACTGTTCAAGGACGTGCAATTGTGGTTAACAAATCTGAGCCTAAACCAGAAGGAGAGAGAAGAAGTTTTAATAATAACAGTCGTGGTGGAGATTCACGCGGTGGTTATGGTGGTGGAAACAGCCGTGGTGGAGAAAACCGTGGTGGTGGAAACAGAGGAGGGTATTAATATCTTATTCTACAACTATAAAAAAAGGTGTCAATGTAAATTGACACCTTTTTTATTTGGTATAAGTCCTGTGAGTGATAGTTATTATGAAGTGGTCAAAAAAGATTTATTTGGGGCTTAGATTATAGTTGTTATTTCGTAGAGGTATCCTACGGGTTGCCAGAGAGTAGCACATATTTAGATTTAGTTTGTCTTGTTTTAGTGCAGAGATTTTTTTGTACCGGATTATCAACAACTATTTTGTGAACCTTTGTTATCTTCTTTGCGTTTCTTTACGAAAGTTCATAAAAAAAGCCATCTATTTTTATAGACAGCTTTTCATATATTATATTTTGAATTTTATAAATTAGCAACTAGCCAATCTCCAACATCACTTGTTTTATAAGCTGTCGCTCCTTTGTTAGCTAAGTCTTCTGTAACAATTCCTTGTTCTAAAGATTTGTTTACTGCTGCTCTAATAGTGGCCGCTTCTTCATGTAGTCCAAAAGCATCTTCAAACATCATTGCTGCTGATAATATAGTGGCTAATGGATTGGCAATATTTAATCCTGTTGCTTGCGGGTAAGAACCGTGAATTGGTTCGTATAAGGAAGTATGTTCTCCAACAGATGCTGAGGGCATTAATCCCATAGATCCGGAAATTACTGATGCTTCATCTGTTAAGATATCTCCAAAAAGGTTTTCAGTAATCAATACATCATAGGAGTTTGGCCATTGCACTAATCTCATTGCTACTGCATCCACAAATTCATAACTTACGGTTACTTCCGGATAGTCTTTTTCCATTGCTTGTACCGTTTCTCTCCACAAACGGGATGTTTCCAATACGTTTGCTTTGTCAACACAACATAATTTTTTAGTACGAGTCATTGCTAGTTCAAAACCTTTTTTAGCTAAACGTTGTACTTCTGCTCTTGTGTAAGTGCAAGTGTCAAAAGCAGTTTCGCCTCCGTCAAGTCTTCCTTTTTCACCAAAATAGATTCCTCCTGTCAATTCTCTTAAGAAAACTAAGTCAGTTCCTTCGATGCGTTCTCTTTTTAAAGGAGAATTATCGATCAAAGATGGAAAGGTAAAAGTAGGACGTACATTAGCAAACAAACCTAATTTTTTACGCATTAGCAATAATCCTTGTTCCGGTCTTACTGGTGCCGATGGGTCATTGTCGTATTTTGGGTGTCCGATAGCTCCAAATAGTACAGCATCTGCAGCCATACATATTTCGTGCGTTTCATCAGGATAAGGAACTCCAACGGCGTCAATGGCGCAAGCTCCGGTTAAGGCGGGTGTCCAAATGATTTCGTGGTTAAATTTTTTAGCAATAGCATCAGAAACTTTAACGGCCTCATTAATTACTTCTGGTCCAATTCCGTCTCCTGCTAATAGCGCGATAGTATATTTCATTTTTTATAGGTTTTTCCTCCTTCCGACCCCTCCGAAGAAAGGGGGAGACTGGGTGTATATTGATTGAGTTGTTGTTCGTTTTTTATTCTATTCTTTGTGCCTCTCTGTGGGAGAGTCTTATAGAATAGATTTGTGTTCACTTATCTATAATCTACGTAATGAGATTAGATTTTTATTCTGATTCGTCTAACATTCAGTCTTCGTTTTGGTGTAGACTGAGTATTAATGGTTCATTGTTATTATTGAGATTGTAGTTCTTTAAGTTTATGTTCCGATTCCGATAAGTCTCCTTCCCTTACGGCGAAGGTTGGGGTGGGAATCACGTTCAGCATTTTTTGTGTTGCAACGATTGCTGCTACAGTTTGATCAGAGTCCAATCCTCTGGTTTTAAATTCTTTACCATTAATAGTCCAGGTGATAATGGTTTCGCATAATGCATCAGAACTACTTCCGGGTGGTATTCTTACTGCGTAATCAATCAATTTGGGTAATTGCAGTTCCTTGCTTTTGTATATTTTTGCTAAGGCATTCATAAATGCATCGAATTGTCCGTCTCCCTGTGCATGTTCTTCGATGACTTCCCCGTCTATATTTAAACAAAGGGTAGTTGAAGGGCGTAAACCTTTGGCATGAGAGAGAACATAAGATTCGACTATTATTTTTTCCTGATAGGCTTGGCTGTCTAGAACATCAGAAATAATATAAGGGAGGTCCTCTTTAGTAACAGTTTCTTTCTTGTCTCCCAATTCAATAATTCTTTGGGTAACTAATTTTAGATCTTCTGCATTTAGTTTTAAGCCTAACTCCTGAAGGTTCTTTTCGATGTTAGCCTTACCAGAAGTTTTACCTAAGGCATATTGGCGTTTTCTGCCAAAACGTTCGGGAAGCAAATCGTTGAAATAGAGGTTGTTTTTATTATCTCCATCAGCATGAATGCCAGCAGTTTGTGTAAATACATTATCTCCTACGATGGGTTTGTTAGCAGGAATTCGATACCCCGTAAAAGTTTCGACTAATTTACTGACTGAATATAAGGAGGATTCTTTGACGTTGATTTCTATTTCAGGTAAGAAGTCGTTGATTACGGCAACCGTACTTTCAAGAGGCGCGTTTCCTGCACGTTCTCCCATTCCGTTTACGGTAACGTGCAAGCCGTTAATACCTGCTTTTATAGCTTCCATCACATTGGCGATACTCAAATCATAATCATTATGAGCGTGAAAATCAAAATGGATGTTTGGATATTTTGCAGTAATTTGCGAAATAAACTCAAAGGTTTGAGAAGGAATAAGTACGCCTAATGTATCAGGCAAGAGTATTCTTTTAACTGGTTGTGTCGATAAAAAATCCAAGAATGCGAATACATATTCTGGAGAATTCCGCATGCCGTTGCTCCAGTCTTCTAGGTATACATTAGTGGCAATATTATTTGCTGAAGCCAAAGCTATTGTTTGGGCGATTTCGGCAAAATGCTGTTCTGGTGTTTTTTTTAGTTGATGTGTTAAATGATTTAATGACCCTTTCGTCAGTAAATTTTGAACTTTAGCGCCTGCTTTTTTCATCCATTCGATAGAAAGTCCGCCGTCAACAAAGGTTAATACTTCGATTCGGTCCTCATATCCTTTGGCCGAAGCCCAAGCCATAATTCCTTTTACCCCTTGAAATTCGCCTTCACTCACTCGGGCTGAAGCGATTTCGATTCGATCAACATTTAATTCCTCCAGCAACAATTGCGCAATGGTTAGCTTTTCTACAGCAGAAAAGGATACTCCTGAGGTTTGCTCACCATCACGGAGTGTCGTATCCATTATTTCAATTTTTCTTTTTTCCATTTCTAAATTTGATGCTACTACGATTTCAGGTTTAGTGATTGGGAATCGTACAATTGTATTTTATAAAATAATAAAAGCAGTTATGCAAGGCAACAATAAAACTGCCGCCGCTTTAACCGCCTTTTATCAGTTGTTTTTAGTACGGAAGTTCATTTGCAAACGCTACTACTTCCTCTTTTATATTTTGTAGGTAGTCAATATCATCAAATCCGTTAATCATGTTGTCTTTTTTGTAACCGGAAATGTCAAAAGATTCTTTTTCTCCTGTTGCTTTAAGTGTGATGGTCTGCTCTGGGAGGTTGACTTCTAATTCCGTTGTAGGATCTGCTTCGATAGTCTTGAAAATGCGATCTGCAAATGCGGCACTCACTTGAACAGGAAGTACACCAACATTTAAACAGTTGTTTCTAAAAATATCAGCAAAAAAACTGGAAACTACGCATCTGAAACCATAGTCGTAAACTGCCCAGGCAGCATGTTCTCTTGAAGATCCAGAGCCAAAGTTTCTTCCGCCTACAAGGATTTTTCCGCTATATGTAGGATTGTTTAAAACGAAATCTGATTTTGGAGAATCGTCATTATTGTATCTCCAATCACGGAAAAGGTTATCGCCAAAACCAACACGTTCGGTTGCTTTAAGAAAACGAGCAGGAATAATTTGATCCGTATCTACATTTTCTATAGAAAGAGGGACTGCTGTGCTGGTAAGAATATTAAATTTATCGTAAGCCATCGTAATTTTTGATTTTTGAGTGACGATTTTGATTTTTGATTTTCGTTTAAAAAAATAAATCTTGGTCGCCACTATTTTTATATATCTATTAAATATGTAAGTTGACAGTTGGGTAGGTTTTCGATATCTGAAATCAAATATCGTTAATCTATATTCAGTAATCTCTTACAACAACTCTCGCGGATCTGTTAAGATTCCTGTTACCGCAGCCGCAGCCGCCATAAACGGACTGGCCAATAACGTTCTTGAACCAGGTCCTTGGCGTCCTTCGAAATTCCTGTTAGAAGTACTAACCGCATATTTTCCGGCTGGGACTTTATCATCATTCATCGCTAAGCAAGCAGAGCATCCGGGTTGACGTAATACAAAACCGGAATCAGTCAATATATCAAGAATTCCTTCGTCTTTTATTTGTGCCTCAACAACATGTGATCCCGGAACCAGCCATGCAGTGACGTTATCTGCTTTTTTTCGTCCTTTTACAATCGATGCAAAAGCTCTAAAGTCTTCAATACGACCATTAGTGCAGCTCCCTAGAAAAACGTAATCAATTTGTTTTCCTATCATGGCTTCTCCTTGTTGGAATCCCATGTAACCTAAAGATTTGGCATAGGTTTCTTCTCCTTCAACAACATCTTTAGAATTTGGAATACTTTTAGAAATACCTAATCCCATACCTGGATTAGTTCCATACGTAATCATTGGTTCAATGTCAGAAGCTTCAAAGTTGAATTCTTCATCAAATTTTGCATCCGCATCTGTTTTTAATGTTTTCCAATAGGCTACGGCTTTATCCCAAGCATCGCCTTTTGGAGCATATAGACGCCCCTCTAAATAATCAAAAGTCGTTTGATCTGGAGCAATCATTCCTCCACGAGCACCCATTTCGATACTTAAATTACAAACGGTCATACGACCTTCCATAGTCATGTCTTCAAAAACTTTTCCTGCGTATTCCACAAAATAACCGGTAGCTCCTGAAGTTGATAGTTTTGATATGATATAAAGAGCAACGTCTTTTGGGGTAACTCCTAACTGAAGGTCACCAGCGACGTTAATAAGCATTTTTTTAGGTTTCGGTTGCATGATACATTGTGTAGAAAGTACCATTTCTACCTCAGATGTACCAATCCCGAAAGCAATAGCGCCAAAGGCACCGTGTGTAGAAGTATGTGAATCTCCACAAACAATGGTAGCGCCCGGTAATGTAATTCCGTTTTCAGGACCTACAACGTGAACGATTCCATTTTTTTTATTCCCTAATCCCCAGTGACTAATCCCGTATTCTTTTGAGTTTTCTTCTAACGCTCTTAGTTGGTTTGCAGATAATGGGTCTTCAACGGGTAAATGTTGGTTTATAGTTGGGGTATTGTGATCGGCGGTGGCAAAAGTGCGCTCTGGATATAAAACCGAGATACCTCTTTCTTTTAAACCTAAAAAAGCAACAGGACTGGTAACTTCATGAATGAAATGACGGTCAATAAAAAACACATCCGGTCCATCTTCAATTTTACGCACCACGTGCGAATCCCATACTTTGTCAAATAATGTAGTGCTCATTTTAATGTTTTTTAAGTGTATTTCTTCTTTTACAACCCCTAAATTCAGCTGCGGTTGTAACTAAGAGATCAAATTTAGAAAAAGAAACAAAGGTGTCAATTTGGATTATTCATTATATACGATGCCCAAACCGTTTTTACGGTGTCCTGTAACTTCGTTTTGCCTGCTTGTCGTTTTATAACGCTTTTTTAATTTTATTTTAATTCTGCGTAGATGTGGTTTTTACTATAGCCGCTGTTGTTTTGGTAAATTATTTATCTGGCATATTTGGGCTTTGCATGGCCACTATTATTAGGAATACTGCAATGAGAAATTATTTTAATAGAATATTCCGCAGTGATTGTTTCTTTTTAATTTTAGGAGATGCGTTTTTATATTCCTTTTCTACTGGGGAAAGGCTTGTTTTTTCACTGCTTTTTCAGGTATTAATTTTGGGGAAATACTACGACATCCAAATAATTTAAAAGAGGCGCTTTTTTAGATTTCTGACCTGTCAAATTCTAGGTTGTGGCACCAGGAAGCCCTTTTACTGGTATGATCTGAAAGCCGTTATTTTTTAGTTTATTCTTTACGCCAATTAAAGGCATTAAAGAACGTCTCAACCCAGATATAACGGTTGTTTTAGAGGTCCATTAAAAATCAGTTCAATCTTTTTGTGCTAAAGCCTATTTGGTGAAATAGATTTTCAACTATTAGTTATGGTTGCCGAGGCTAGTTCATGATAAATTTGAAAAATGTTTTAAGCAAGTTTTTTTTTCTCTGCTGACACAGCAGGCTAAGTAAGATTAAGTTCTTTCGAAGCTTTTTTAATACGTTGTATTTCTGTTTTTTAAGAAAATTGAAAGTTGATACAATGTATAATTCATAAAGTTTACTTATGTATTGTATAACAAATATAAATAAAAATTTATGAGTATAATGCATAATATTTGTGCCAGATTTAAAGTCTAATCATTAATAACACAGCTATGGATACAAATGGATTAACAAAACCGGCAAATATTAAGCAAAAATTTCAATTGGTAAAAGGAGATTTTACTCCTTCTGAAGCTTCGGATGTAATTATGTCTTTGATTGATGAAAAAATTAATTTTCATCAAAAACAAAGGCTTCAAAACTGGGAACAAGACCACAAGAGCGATTCAGATGAAATCGATGACCGCATCGATCAGCTTGAAAAAGAAAAACAAGCTGTCAAAGAGTTTATTGCAGGCGCTAGAAGTTTAAAAAGTAATTTAAATATAAATGGGATCCTTGAAATCACAATTGTAGATAATCAATAATAAAAATTAGAGAAAAAATGATATTAAAAAATCATCTACCCCTATTCATTAACAAAATAACCAACTATTTATTGTGGTTATTGTTTATAGGCAATCTGACTTATTTAATATGTAACTTTCCAAATGTTCCAGAATGGTACTGTGGGAATGTTTTAAAAATTAACGGCTTTACGGCACTTATTTGGACACTTGTAACATTTTTTAGTGCGATTATAAGCAGCTATGGAAAAAATTATTTGAAAGGGTTTGAATATCACTCTAAATTTTCACTGTTGTGCTTAGGGTTTACGTTTTCTATCATGGTTTTTGTAATGTCTAACCATGTGGCACTTTTATTAACGATGTGGTTATTAATGGGGCTTTTTATGTCTCAGCTAATAGGTGTGGATTCTCGGTGGGGTGAAGCAAGAGAGGCATCAAAATTTGCTCTTAAATATTTTGTAGCTGGTAGTTTGTTTTTAAGTGCTGGAGTGCTATTATTGGCTTTTCAAACGGAAGCTTTTACCCTAAGTGAGATTATTTCTAAGGTAAGCGATGTGCCTAAAAGCATAACACTTGTAGCAGGTTTGTGCATCATTACGGCCGCTATAATTCAATCGGCAATTTACCCTTTCCATCGTTGGTTACTTTCGGCAATGACAGCTCCAACACCGGCATCGGCATTGATGCATGCAGGTTTTGTAAACGGTTCTGGGATTTTATTGGCCTTATTCTCGACCGTGTTATTTGCCTCGAATACTTTAATCATCCTCTTTGTTATAGGAGGTTTGACCGCAGTTATTGCCCAATTTACTAAACTTCTACAGGTAAATTTGAAGCAAAAATTAGCCTGTTCCACCATTGCCCAAATGGGTTTCATGATTATGCAGTGCGGTTTGGGGTTTTTCAATGCGGCCGTTGTTCACTTACTACTTCATGGGTTTTATAAAGCCTACTTATTTCTATCTGCAGGAGAGGAAATAGGGCATTCGAAACCGCAAAAACCAACGCAAATTAAAATCAAACCGTTACAAGCTATAATTGTACTTTTCTTTGGTATTCTCGGCGCTTTTCTATTTGCTTATTTAACAGGAAAAGGCACAGAATTAAATAGCAGTATTTTTCTAACGCTTATTGTCGCCATTACCGTTGGTCAGGCTACTTACAATATTGTTAAAGAACAAAGTTTAAGCCTCTTTCAAAAATCAGTTGCGCCACCACTTTTGTTTGTTTGTGGCATGGTAACCTACGCCTTAATATATAAGGGAGTAACAGCATTAATGAGCGATATGCCAATGGTGGTTGTGCCATTATCGTTATCTGTAATTGAAATAGCGTTTGGTATTTTGTTCCTAGCGGGCTTTTTTATAATGAAGTTGGGTATCTACCGCAACTATCCATGGCTCTATGCTAAATTGTTAAATATATCTCAGCCCTACAAAAAAACTGTTTTAATGTATAAATCGAAATCATTATGATAAATCTAACCATTAAAAAAAGTATCGAAGAAGCATCTCAAGTCGTAGGAAAGACATGGCCTTTGTACTCTTTTGTAACTTCGAATCCGTTATCAGGTTATGAGCGAATGCCTTTTGAAAAAGCAGTAAATCAGGCAGGAAAATTTCTTAATGCTAATGTGTTTCCAGAATCTACGTTATTCCGTCAAGCATGGGAAAAGGGTGAAATTGATGAAAAGGTACTTTTGAAATCACTTGGAGAAAACCAACTTTTAGAAACTCCCGAGTACTATTTACAACAAATGGCCTCTCATAAAAAAAGCGATGCTAAAAACAGTCATCATGATTTAGATAGAATCATGGCGAAATGGCTGGCCGCCTTTATGGATGAAGGTTTGGCAGAATGGGAAATGCCCAATAAAAGCGAAGGGTTTTATAGTGCTTGGCGCAAACTGGCGGTATATGATAATGATATGCCTAAAATGGTTATTGGAGACATCCCAAAAACAAAGACCGAGGCACTAGATACAGTAATGAACGGGTATTCCTCAAATGATTTTACTAAAATATTTACATGGCACTTAGCCGCATTACCGGGCTGGACGGGATATATAAATTATCGAACTACATATCACTCAGAGTGGCAACAAGAATATCCTATAACATTAGAAGATTATCTCGCAGTTAGACTGTGGGTGGCTAAAGAAATAGATGCTGAAATTTATCCGGAAGACAATGATACTTCAACCATCTCATCGCTATCGAAGCTACAATACATTTGGTTAAAAGCATGGGAAAAAAGCTGGCAAAAAGAACTTATAAAAGTATTAGATAGCAAACAGATAAGTACCCCAACAACCAAAAAAAAAGAACGAGTTCCAGATGCTCAAATGGTGTTTTGTATTGATACTCGATCAGAGTTAATACGAAGACATGTAGAGAATAAAGGGCATTATGAAACTTTTGGATATGCAGGTTTTTTTGGAATTGCGATGGATTATGAAGATTTAAAAGATGGATTAATACGCAAATCGTGTCCGCCTATTTTAAACTCTGCCTACCATGTTTCAGAAGTTCCGCAGGAGGGTCACACTGAAAAAGTGCAAGCATATAAGCAAAAAAATGCCGTTTCAAACTTTAAGGAATATTTTCTAAAAAGAATGAAAAACATGCTTCCTTCGGCCTTTGGGTATGTTGAAGGCGCTGGACTCTTTTACGGAATGTCTTTAATAGCAAGAACACTGGTGCCGGGGCATTTATATCGGTTTAATAAGAATAATACAACGGCGTACGAATCTATTTGTGAACCGCAGATTGGGAACACAGACGCCGCCGAAAAGACGCATCTTGATATTCCTTTGGCAGAAAAGGTAGCGATTGTAAAAGGCGCTTTTGATTTAATGGGATGGGAAAAACTTGCCCCTTTAGTACTTTTTATAGGTCATGGAAGCCACTCTGCAAACAATCCTTTTGGGTCCAGTTTAGACTGCGGAGCCTGTGCTGCAAGTCCTGGTAGGCATAATGCAAGGATGCTAGCTACAATAGCAAATATCCTAGAAGTGCAACAAGCCTTGAAAGAGAATCACAACATTGAAATTCCAGCCAGTACCATTTTTATTGGAGGAGAACACAATACCACTACAGATGAGATATTGCTTTTCGACTCAGAGATTCCAGACTCCCATAAAGACCAATTGCAAAAATTGAAATTAAATTTACTAAAAACGCAACAAACGGCAACTCAAGAAAGGCTGGCCGTTGCCAATAATAGTGTTTCTTTTGCTAGTGAAAAAGCAAATAATTGGAGCGAAACCAGACCTGAGTGGGGCTTGGCTAAAAATGCAGGCTTTATTGTTGGGTCGCGAGAATTAACAAAACAGAATAATCTGGACGGACGTTGCTTTCTACATTCTTATAATTGGGAAAAAGATAAAAGCGGGAAAGCACTTGAAGCCATCATGCAAGGACCCATGGTCGTAACCCAGTGGATAAACAACCACTATTATTTTTCAACTGTTGATAATGTCGTTTTTGGCGGGGGGTCGAAAATAACCCATAATATCACTGGCAAATTTGCTGTGTTGCAAGGGAATGGAGGGGACATAAAAATGGGGCTTCCTCTTCAGTCGGTAATGGAATCAGACGTAGAAATGTATCATCAGCCACTGCGATTATCCGTGGTTATACACGCGCCAGTATCGAGAGTGTCAGAAATACTTTTAAGGAACGAACATCTCAAAAACTTACTTGATAATGAGTGGATTTACTTAATGGTTATGGACCCACTAGATGGGAATAAAATACATAATTATCAACAAAATCTCAATTGGGATTCGACTAGTCAAAAAAGCATGACTAGCAATGTAATCGAAATGATGACTGCTTAGTAGTTTGCTATCAAACAAAGAAAGCTGTTTCGTAATTCACGAAACAGCTTTCTTGTTTTTACCACGCCTTCTTTTGAGAAAGGAGCCAAAATAGTTATCTTGAAGTTTATGAATTCTAAGGAAAAAAACTATTTTTTTTAGGTTTTATTTTTCAGAAGGTATAAAATTGAAAACACTTCTAAATCCTAATTTGTAATTTTAATTTGATCTCTGTCAAACATAATAATTCTATTTATATTTCTTGTGATTGTTGATAACTTAGCTATTTATTTACCCTAAAAAAACCTAAATTTGAAGTTCTATTTTTGTGATTACTTCTAATTTTAAAGTGTTTAAAACCAGTTAAATACACAGTCGAGATCCGAAGGATTTAGGCTTCCCGTAAATTGCGGGACTGGAATGAGGCCTATGTACTTAATATTCGATACCGAAACTACAGGATTGCCAAAGCGTTGGGATGCACCCATCACTGATACTGACAACTGGCCACGTTGTATACAAATCGCATGGCAGTTGCATGATGATATGGGGAAACTCCTCGAACATCAGGATTATTTGGTAAAACCCGATGGATTTAATATTCCTTATGATGCGGAGCGAATTCACGGCATTTCGACTGAATTAGCAGCAGAAAACGGAATCTCCTTAGCGGCCGTTTTGGAGAAATTCAATGAGGCGATGGGTAAGGCTAAATTCATTGTAGGTCAGAATCTAGGTTTCGACCTGAATATTATGGGTTCTGAATTTCATCGTTTGGGATTAGAGAGCCAAATGAGTAAAATGCCCGTTCTTGATACCTGTACAGAAGTCACTGCCTCGTTATTAAAATTACCTGGAGGTCGTGGAGGACGATTTAAATTACCAACGTTAACCGAATTACATAGTTTTCTTTTTAATAAAGCATTTGGCGAAGCGCATAACGCGACCGCCGATGTTGAGGCTACGACACGTTGTTTCTTGGAATTGATTCGCAGAGAGAATTATACTAAAGAGCAACTCGATGTCCCTGCTGGTTATTTCCAGGAATTCCAAAATAAGAATCCAAGAGAGACTACTCTTATAGGTTTAAAGCATATCAATTTAAAAGAGGCTTCTGATGCAATCCGTCAGCAGTTTGGAGAAAAACAAACGGCTACGGTTTCGAAGGCAAAGCTTTCAGAAAATAAAAAAGTACTGGTTGATACAGACTTTGTACATCTACATAACCATACCCAATTCTCTGTTTTACAATCGACAATAAGTATTCCGCAGCTTGTTAAAGCGGCTTCAAAGGAAAAAATGCCTGCTGTTGCTATGACAGATCATGCGAACTTGATGGGTGCTTTCCACTTTGTTCGTGATATCTTAAACCATAATAAAGCGGCTGAAGCGAAAAACGCAGCATTAATCGAAAACGGTGAAGAACCGACAGAGGTGCCCATGAAACCTATTGTAGGTTGCGAGTTTTATGTTTGTGAGAATCATAAAGACAAAACTCGTAAAGACAACGGATACCAAATAGTACTTTTGGCGAAGACCAAAAAAGGCTATCATAATTTGGCTAAAATGTCTTCAATAGCCTACACTCAGGGTTTTTATTATGTGCCCAGAATTGACAGGAAAGTTATTCAGCAATACAAGGAAGATATCATTGTGTTGTCTGGAAATCTAAATGGAGAAATCCCGAATAAGATTTTAAACCTTGGTGAAAACCAAGCAGAAGAAGCCCTGTTGTGGTGGAAGGAAGAGTTCAAGGAAGACTTCTATATGGAGGTGATGCGTCACAATCAAGAGGATGAAAACAGAGTTAATACCACCTTGATTTCTTTGGCAAGAAAACACGAAGTGAAAATAGTAGCTACTAATAACACTTTTTATATAGACAAAGGAAATGCGAATGCACACGATATTTTGCTGTGTGTGCGCGAAGGTGAAAAACAAACGACGCCAATAGGTCGTGGTCGTGGCTATCGGTACGGTTTGCCTAATCAGGAATATTATTTCAAGACAGGGGAGGAGATGAAAAAGCTCTTTACTGACTTGCCTGAAGCGATTTGGAATTTAGCGGAAATCGTGGATAAAATTGAAATATACAATTTGGCGCGGGAGGTTTTATTACCCAAATTTGATATTCCAGAGGAGTTTTTTGTTGTAGAAGATAGTGTTGATGGAGGAGTTCGTGGAGAAAATGCATATTTGCGACATCTTACTTACGAAGGAGCAAATAGAAGGTATCCTGAAATTACAGAAGTGATTAGGGAACGTTTGGATTTTGAATTACTGACTATTTCTAACTCTGGTTATCCGGGATATTTCCTGATTGTACAGGATCTTATTGCCGAAGCCCGAAGTATGGGCGTTTCGGTAGGACCAGGGCGTGGATCAGCTGCAGGGTCTGTAGTGGCCTATTGTTTGAAAATTACAAACATTGACCCTTTGATGTATAACCTGCTTTTTGAGCGTTTCTTGAATCCCGATCGTGTGTCGTTACCCGATATTGATATCGATTTTGATGACGAAGGGCGAAGCAGTGTAATGGATTATGTGATTAGAAAATACGGATCAAAACAGGTAGCGCAAATTATCACATATGGTAAAATGGCCACTAAATCGGCGATTCGAGATACAGCGCGTGTACTGGATTTGCCTTTGTTTGAAGCAGATAAAATAGCAAAATTAATTCCGGGGATGATGCCTGGAAAATGGAATTTGGCCCGATTTTTAAGTGAAGACGAAGCCTTAATAAGAAAAGCAGTTCGTCCGGAAGAGTACGATAAGATTAAAGAATTAATCGCTCTGGCCGGAGAAGACGATTTAGGGGGCGAAACTATTCAGCAAGCAAAAGTGTTGGAAGGGAATTTAAGAAACACGGGAATACATGCCTGTGGGGTGATCATTACGCCAAGTGATATTACTGATTTTGTTCCTGTAGCTACCGCCAAAGATTCGGACTTGTATGTGACGCAGTTTGATAACTCGGTGGTAGAAACAGCTGGGTTGTTAAAAATGGACTTCTTAGGGTTAAAAACTCTTACCCTTATAAAAGACACGGTTAAATTAGTAAAATACAGAAACGGCATCGATCTCGATCCAGATGCGTTTCCTATAGATGATTTAAAAACATACGAGCTTTTTCAACGGGGAGAAACGGTAGGGATTTTTCAATATGAATCTGCGGGAATGCAGAAATACATGAAGGAATTGAAGCCAACCGTTTTCCCGGATTTAATTGCCATGAATGCTTTATATCGTCCAGGGCCAATTGCTTATATTCCGAGTTTTGTAAAAAGGAAAAATGGGGAAGAGGAAATTATTTATGATCTTGAGGCCTGTGAAGAGTTATTGAAAGATACCTATGGGATCACTGTTTATCAAGAACAGGTGATGCTTTTGTCTCAAAAATTAGCTGATTTCTCAAAGGGTGATGCCGATGTTTTGCGTAAAGCGATGGGAAAGAAGCAAAAAGATGTCTTGGATAAAATGAAGCCTAAATTCATTAGTCAGGCTATGGCCAAGGGGCATCCAGAAGACAAGCTAGAAAAAATATGGAAAGACTGGGAAGCCTTTGCTGAATACGCCTTTAATAAGTCGCACTCTACCTGTTATGCATGGATTGCCTATCAAACAGCTTATTTAAAAGCCAATTACCCTGCTGAATATATGGCTGCGGTATTGTCTAATAACATGAGTGACATCAAGCAGGTTTCTTTTTTTATGGAGGAATGCAAGCGAATGGGACTTGAAGTATTAGGACCAGATGTAAATGAGTCCCACTATAAATTTACTGTAAACGATAATTATGCGGTCCGTTTTGGAATGGGAGCGATTAAAGGAGTGGGGGCAGGAGCAGTAGCGACCATTGTTCAAAACAGAAAAGACGGGAAGTACAAATCGGTATTTGACTTGACCAAACGTATTGATTTGCGAGCGGCCAATAAAAAAGCATTGGAAAACTTAATTCTAGCTGGTGGTTTTGATTCCTTTTCGGGAACCTTGCGTTCTCAGTATTTTCATGATGACGGCGATGGAATTACCTTTTATGAAAAAGCGATAAGGTATGGCGCTAAGTTTCAAGAAAATGAGAACTCGTCTCAGGTGAGTTTGTTCGGTGAAAGTAGTGATGTTCAAATTGCTGAGCCGGTCATCCCTCCTTGTGAAGACTGGAGCACCATGGAAAAACTGGCTAAAGAGAAAGAGGTCGTGGGAATATATATATCAGGACATCCATTAGATGATTACAAATTTGAGATGAAGTATTTTTGTAATGCCAAGCTCGAGGCACTGAGGAGCTTAGAGCTAAATGTGGGTAAGAACTTGACCTTCGGCGGAATTATAAATGACGTACAGCATAGGGTGGCTAAAAACGGAAAAGGCTGGGGAATATTCACCTTAGAAGGATATGATGAAAGCTATGAGTTTAAGATCTTTGGAGAGGAATATCTTAAGTTCCGTCATTTCTTTATTCAAAACAATTTTACCTATATGAAAGTATTGGTCAAAGAGGGATGGGTCAACCAGGATACCGGTAAAAAAAGTGAACCAAGGATACAGTTCATGTTGGTGCAATATTTACAGGACGTATTGGATGATTTTGCAAAGAAGCTGATTGTATTGCTCAATATAAGTGATCTTGATCCTGATTTTATCCATAAGTTGGGGCATCTTTTTTTCGAAAATAAAGGAGATAATCTGGTGACTTTTGAAATCATGGAATTAGAAAAAGTCAAAAAAATAATGGAAGCTGAGCGAATTGTCATTGAAAAGGAATCAGACGATTTTATTGATGAAAATGATACGCTGGAGGTCTCTGAATCGATAGAACCAGAAGCTGCTGCCGCCGTTGTCGAAGTGGAGGAAATTAAAGTGGTTACTAAATTAACGATGGCTAGCAGAAAACTGAAAATAAAAATTTCAAATGAGTTGCTGATGGAATTAGAGAAAATGCAGATTAATTTTAAGCTGAATTAGATCAGATGTATGTAGAGTCGCATAAATAGTCGTCAGAACTGACCGCTACAACGTTTAAAGAACGTCCTTTTCATCAATGAAATCGACGTTTTTTTGTGGTTTGGAGCTGTTTTTTTTACCTACAGCAGTTGTTGTCGTTGTGTAACTAACTGATTTTTATATGCATGTATCATAGTTTGTTTTATAGCGCAATTTTTTAAAAAATACCGAATTAATATACAGGAAAATCGTGTAGTTTTGGTGGTGGTAAAAAAATTAAAAATCATGAAAAAAAACCTATTTCTATTAGGATTAATGGCGTGCTCGATGACAATGATGGGGCAAATTGACAAAAAAGAAAGCAAGACGGAAAACTGGTATTTTAAATTAGGGGGGTCTTATTTTACACAAACGGCTTCAACGGAATTTCCGGATGTTGGAGGTCAATTACCAAATAGAGATGTATATCAAGGTACTATGTCTAGTAACAAATTGGTTTCTCGAGAAAGTGTAACTGGATCTTTCGGAGAGGGTTTTAGAGGTGGCTTGACAGCTGGTTACCGTTTTTCCACTCGTTTAGGAGTGGAGATGGGAGTGAATTACTATATTGGTAACTCTAAAACAATGGCTCAAACAACAAATAGGCTTATTTCATATGACCCAAAGACTACCGCAGCTACTTATGTGAGCTTTACTGCTGAAGGGCAAATTAAAGCATTAGATTTAGCTCCTGCTGTAGTTTTGTTTTTAGGAGAAGTTAATGGTTTTGAGCCATACACTAAGGTTGGGATTATTATGCCAGTTCACGGTACGTTAGCTATTGATACAAATAGAGACTATAGAACTTTTGTAGGCGCTACTGAAGTTGCAAATACTGAAGCTTACTCAAAAGATGTAGTTAAACCAAATGCGACAGTTGGTTTTATGTCCGTTTTAGGAACTTCATACAAATTAGGAAAATACATTTCTGCTTATGCTGAGTTAGAGTACCGTAACTTTACCGTACATGGAAAAACGAAAGAAACTGAAGTTTATACTGAAAATGATGTAGATAAGTTAAATACGTCTACTTCTTTCAGGAAAGCATCATATTCAGCAACCCACAGTGATTATGTGAATAGTTTGAATGGAAGTTCTAACAATGAAGAGTTTAATAGTGCCGGTTTTGACGAAACAAAACCAAAGGATGAATTAAGTTCGTTTGTTGGAATTAGTGGTTTAGGATTGACTTTAGGGCTAAAATATAGTTTATAATTACAAAAGAATCATTTTATTACAAGAAAGGCTGCCCGATAAGGCGGCCTTTCTTGTAATCTGAATGTGATTTTTTGTTGCTGTTGCGTTTCTGTAGTTCTGAGAGAGGCGGGAGCCTGTGCGATGATCGCTGGAAACGCAGCAAATATTTATGGGATAAAAGGGGCTGACGCTGCGGTAGCTGGAATAAGTTGTTAATCAATTATAGTATAGTGTAAGGAAAGAGAGGTTAATAACGATTGTCAATGCATTTATAATCAAAACTAATTTGGGAATAGTGTTTCATTTAGTATAAATGTTTAAATTTGTAGTCAAGTTTTGAATGAAATCAGAATTTTAAATTTTAAAAAAAGAAATTATGGCATTAGCAATAACAGATGCTACTTTTGAAGAAGTAGTTTTGAAATCAGACAAACCAGTGATGGTGGATTTTTGGGCAGCATGGTGTGGGCCTTGTAGAATGGTTGGACCGATTATTGATGAATTGGGTACGGAATACGACGGAAAAGTTGTTGTAGGGAAAGTGGATGTAGATGCAAATCAAGAATTTGCTGCAAAATACGGTGTGAGAAACATTCCAACGGTATTGATTTTTCATAACGGTGAAGTAGTAGGGAAGCAAGTAGGAGTAGCTCCTAAGCAAACTTACGCAGATAGTTTAGACGCGTTGTTGTAATCGGTAGATTGCGATTTATATAGAATTTTTTACAAATTCAGATTAAAGGTTTGGCGCAAGTCAAGCCTTTTTTTGTTTTGTCCTGAAAGCGGTCGGGATTGCTTTAGCTTTTCAATTTAATTCTCTTTTTGTAATCTTGTATTCTTTTAATTTTTAAAGCATTTATTATTTTAATATATTTGAGATATGAAGATTGAATCGCAAATAGAAAAAATTTCGAGTTTTCAACATCTTGAATTGTTAGCAAATCAGGTTGTGGAAGGATTTATCTCTGGGATGCACAAGAGTCCGTTTCATGGATTTTCGGCTGAATTTGCAGAGCATAAAGTTTATAATGTGGGAGAAAGCACTAAGCATATCGATTGGAAACTATTTGCTAGAACGGATCGTTTGTATACAAAGCGTTTTGAAGAAGAAACTAATTTGCGTTGCCATATTATTATTGACAACTCCTCGTCAATGCATTACCCGAAGTTAGGAACAAATCAAAATTTTCACGAAAATAAAATAGGCTTCTCCGTTTTGGCTTCAGCAGTTTTAATGAATATCTTAAAGAAACAGCGGGATGCAATAGGGTTAAGTGTGTTTTCAGATACGTATGAGTATTATGCTCCTGAAAAAGGGAGTGATCGCCATCACAGAATGGTATTGAATGCGCTTGAAAACGTAATGGTAGCTCCCACGGTCAAAAAAAGTACGGATACTATCAGCTTTTTACACCAAATAGCGGAGAAAATGCATAGGCGTTCCATGATTATCTTGTTTACGGATATGTTTCAATCTGGTTCTGGAGACGAAGCATTGTTTAGTGCGCTGCAACATTTAAAGCACAACAAACATAAAGTGGTGTTGTTTCATGTTACAGATACTAAAACAGAACTCAATTTTGACTTTGATAACACGCCCAGAAAGTTCATAGATGTGGAGACTGGAGAATCCGTTTCGGTTTTTTCCGATAATGTGAAGGAGGAATATGAAAAACAGGCTGCTTTGTACTTCAAAAAGTTGGCGTTAAGCTGTGCTCAAAACAAGATTAAGTACGTTCCGGTTAATGTCAGTGATGATTTCGAAAAAGTTTTACTGACATACTTAGCTGAAAAACAAAACTTTGGATGATCAGTTGAAAATAATAGTTTTTTTTAATTACAAACGCTTGTGTAGGTCGAAATGAATTGTATCTTTGCAACCGCAATAACGCTGAGGTCTGGTAGTTCAGTTGGTTAGAATACCTGCCTGTCACGCAGGGGGTCGCGGGTTCGAGTCCCGTCCAGACCGCAATATTGGGGAGAGCCTTTCTTAACGGAAAGGCTTTTTTGCCCCATTAAAGTATCTAAAGTTAGTTGTGTTGTTTGGTCGAGTTGGTAGCAACGAGACCGGGTTTAGTAGTTAGACCAATGAAAAGCTTTCCATGTTTCTGAATTTATTCAGAACCTACGGATGGCTTTTTTGATTTTCTATAAGGTTGGTTTGGTTGTCATTTCAAAAGAAATAGAATCTTTAGTATAGTATGCGTAGTATAGATATGTATAATTTGATTTTTAGGATACGACTCACACAGGATTTTTAGCGATAGAAAAATAGCTTAATTGTGAAATTTTTGAAGGGAACTAGAGGTTGCTGTCGAGGAGAAAAGGATAAATCGTGCTTTTTTAAGACGACTAATGGTATAAAATTTTAAATACTAGTCTGGCATCTAATGTTTTGGAAAAAGCGTACTCTAATGAGGGTGTTTTTTTGATTTTAGTGTTAGTTTTAAATTAAAATGTGTTGTATCTTTGCAACCGCAATAACGCTGAGGTCTGGTAGTTCAGTTGGTTAGAATACCTGCCTGTCACGCAGGGGGTCGCGGGTTCGAGTCCCGTCCAGACCGCATATTTTCTAGAGCCTTTCTTAACGGAAAGGCTTTTTTTTTGTTTAAAAACTATATTTTATCCTTCTGTTGATAGTCGGCATCACTTGATGTGTATTATGAGGGTTTTTTGTCCTAATACCTTTTCTACAGTTAATGGTTTGTCTAGAACGGAACCGCAGGTAAGGAAGCTTGTTCTATGGAGTGTTCTAGCTTGTAATTGTACGGTATTGTTTCAGGGGTATACTTCCATTCGATAGTGGGCATCAGCGCCGCGCTTTTGATAATTTTAAGTGTACTTGAGGAAATTAGCCGCTTAATTTAATCTCTAGGAGTGTTTTTTTTTTGTATATTCAACGTTATGGCAGTTATTTTAACAAACTATCATTCCGTTAAAAGTAAGATAAATATTATTTTAAATAAAAAAACATGTATTTAATCGGATATATTTGTCGTTTAAGCGAAATAGCAGCTACATTTACTGCAGCTTAGAATGCACGTCGACGATTCCTGGTTGAATCGCTATTTTAAGCCCTAGACTTTTTTTTTTTTTTTTAGAACACTAACCTAAATCGTGTTTTAGTACTGAAAAGAAAACGGAAAAAGCGCTCAAAATAATGTACCATGAAAAAAATTATTTTATTAACAATCCTCCTGCAGTTAGGTTTTTCAGCCGTCACGGTTGCGCAAGGCACCGCTAATGCGACTGCTTCTGCAACCATAATGACTCCCATTCAAATTGTTAAAAATTCAGATATTGATTTTGGCAATTTCGCCACTAATGGACGAGCGGGTACCGTGGTATTAGGTGCCGATAATACGGGTGCTAGGATGAGCTCTCCGAACATTAGCCTGCCGAATGGGGCAGGTGTTGCTAAAGCTGCCGGTTTTACTGTGACGGGTGAAGGTAATGCTGCTTATAGTATCACACTGCCTTCTAGCGGAGTTTTAATTTATAATGGGGTAGCGAACATGGTTGTTGACGCGTTCACTTGTTCGGCATCAAAAGTGCTAGCAGGTGGAAAGGAAATAATATACCTTGGAGCTACCGTACATGCAGGCGCCGCTCAGGCTCATGGAACCTATTCCAGTCTTGGTTCGGGTATTGAGGTAAGTGTTAATTATAATTAATTTAGTACTGTTCTTTTCTACTTTCAAAGTGATGTTATTATTTTTATTGTGAATGCAGATTAAGATAATTGTTTCGGTTCTGCCTTTGCCGATTTATTTTTCCACCTTCCTTTTTTTCTGATCAATTCTTAAAAACTTCAACTAATAAATATTGGAGCTGTTTTATTGTGTGAAAAAGCACCGATGCTTTTTGCATATGCTGGTCAAAATAGTCCTCTTTTTGGAATTGTTTCTCTTTCCATGAGCCTAATCAAAAGAACTTTCTTGTAGATTGAAAAACAGCGGCTTTCTGTGATGAAGATCCGAAGGATTTATTTTTCTACACAGGAATCAAGATCCAAATTATTGAATTAGTAAATTGCTAATGTCTCTGGGTTTTTGCGAATAATTAATAGTATTCGGTCCTCTTAGTGTAATTTCGAAATCTGATTATTTTGCGATTTGTTAGCACTAAGAATGAAGGTGATTTTTCAGAGTTATGTCTTGCTATTTTAGTTGTTCACAAGGTAAAAAAAGTTGTTATGGATCTATTATTTTACAGTTAAATTTGTGAAATCAGGTAGTAATAGTAAAGAATTGTGTAGTTCAACGAGTATAATAGTTGTTTAACGATTATATTTTCAGGAGACCTTCATTAGTTGTTATTTTGCCTTCGGAAAAAATAATAGAATGCCCCCATTCTATCAATCAAAACAATTAGACCTACGTTATGAAAAAAATTACTTTATTAGCTATCTTAGCTATCGCAGCATTCTCAAATAATGCAAACGCTCAATCCACAGCATCAGCAACGGCTGCTGCAACTATCGTTACGCCAATTGCAATTTCAAATACTGCTCCTATGAGTTTTGGAAACGTAGCTGTTACGGGTACTGGAGGGACAGTAGTATTGTTAGCGGGAGGTGGAAGAAATAGCACGGGAGGTTTAACTCTTCCAACAACAAAAGGTAAAGTTACAGCTGCATCTTTTAACGTTACGGGTACAGCAGAGTACGCATATTATGTTAAGCTACCAACTGGTCCAGTAGAACTTACGGGCACTAGTGATTCTGATAAGATGGGTGTAACAGACTTTACGAGTAGTCTTCTTGGGGATGGGAATCTTAAAGACGGTACGCAAACTTTTACAGTAGGAGCAACATTAAATGTAAAGGATAACCAAGTCGCAGGAGCTTATACAGGTTCATTTAACGTGACCGTAAATTATAACTAGATAAATAAAATAAAGCAAGTGCTGCAAATTGCAGCACTTGCTTTATTTTTCTATATTGCGTGGAAATCAAAAAAAACAGCATATGGATTTTTATCTAAAAGGGCAACACCACTATTTTAAAGGCAATCTTCTTCGATTGTTTTTTTTTATTTCAATTTGTACATTATCAGTAAACAATGCTTTAGCACAGGGAGATTTACTTGTTTTTCCAAAACGTCTTGTATTTGAAGGGAGAAGTAAAACGGAGCAAATAAACCTTGCTAATACTGGTAAAGAGACTTCTACGTATAATGTGTCATTTGTAGAGTTTAGAATGAATGAAGCAGGTGGTTTTGAGGAAATCAAAGAGCCTGATTTAGGACAGCAATTTGCAACCCCCTTTTTAAGAGTCTACCCAAGACAAGTTACTTTGGCGCCCAACGAATCCCAAACTGTAAAAGTGCAGCTAGTCAATACTGGCGAACTTGAGGTTGGAGAATATCGATCTCATCTTTATTTCAGAGCCGTCAAAAACACTAAGCCACTCGGTCAGGAAAAAATGGAAGGCGACACTAATGCATTGTCTGTCAAAATTGAAACTGTTTTTGGTGTTTCCATAGCCACTATCATACGTAAAGGCGATTCAGATACTGCGGTGACGATTTCCGCATTGGAATATGAAAATAAAGAGGACTTGGGTACTTTTCTACACTTCAATATTAATAGAATAGGTAATATGTCTGCGTATGGCGACATTACGATCAGTTATATGTCTACACAAGACAAATGGTACGAGGTGGGGAAAATAAAAGGCATAGGGGTTTATACTCCTGGGACTTTGCGAAAAAATAAAATACTGTTACAAAAACCCGCAGGGGTCAACTTCAACGGAGGAAAATTTAAGGTCGTTTATACGAGCAACGAAGGCACGGAACTGATTGCAGAAAAGGAATTGGATTTATGAATGTTTATTTATAATAGTTGAAAATACTAAAGGTACATATCAAGATAAGATGGCTGTTTTTACTATCAGCTTTATTTTTGTGCATACCTGTCTTTTATGCACAACCCACCTTGCCTCAACGGACACTAACTGTATTGCCTACTCAGCCCATTGATTTTGGGTTGTTTTACAGCACCGGTGCCGCGGGTACAATCAAAGTAGATTGGCAAGGTGTTCGTACCACTACAGGAGGCGTTATTGCCTTGTCTGGTTCTACCGCTCGACCCGCTATTTTTGATGTAAAGTTATGTCAGGGCAGAAATGTAATCATAAGCTATCCGCCTACTACAACTATAAGTAATGGAGGAGGGGTTTCGTTAACACTTGATATTGGTCCAACAGAAAAGGGCGTAAGTGGTTCGAGTTTTGTTGTGAATAACAATTGCAATTTTATAACAACAGTAAGAGTTGGGGGAACGCTTCATGTTCCCGGGGCTGCTTCCACAGCGGCCTATTCAGGTGTCTATTCGGGCATTTTTGAATTGAATTTCGTTCAAGAATGATGGAGGGGGAGAAGCTAATAAAATTGAAACATTCTGATTGTATTTCGTGTTGTAGGTATATTCACTTATGGATGTATGTCCTATTTTTATTTTTGACCCTAATTCAAGTCCATGCACAAGGTAATGCCATAGCTGAAAAAGCAGCTTATTTTTCTGATTTGGACGAAGTTCCTGTGGAAATTATAGTGGATGGTAAGTGGAGTTTTGAAACCAATGTCATTATCACGGATTCTAATTTGCTTTTCATTAATGTTGTGGATTTATTTACGCGTCTAAAAATACCGTGTAAGGAGAGTGCAACGGGCAACAGCTTAGAAGGCTTCATTGAAAACGAATACAAAACGTATACAATTGATTACTCGACCGGACAAATTAAGGTAGGCAGCATAGATATTACTTCTACAAGGGGGCTATTGGAAGAAAATGGTGTTAAATATATACAAGCATCAGTCTTATCTGAAGCATTTGGTTTAACATTGACATTCAATGCGCGATCGCTGTCTGCTAAATTAGTATCTAGTTTTGAATTACCGTATGTCAAGCAAATGCGTATTGAAAACACCAGAAACAATATTTCAAAATTAGAGGGACAGGAAGTCGCGGTCGATACTGTAATCTCGCGGGATTATCACTTATTTAAGTTTGGGATGCTAGATTGGGCGTTTAATTCGAATCAGACGGTAAGTGGAGCCAGCACTAATAATGTGATTTTAGGCGTAGGGAGTGAACTGCTTTTTGGCGAAGCCAATATTGCAATAAATTATAACGATAAGTACAAATTTGACAACCGACAGCTTCAGTACAGTTGGCGCTGGATAGACAATGATAAGAAACTTATTAAGCAGGCTCAGCTAGGTAAAATATACAATCAAAGTATTGCTTTTTTAGGAGCACCTTTAATTGGTGGTACAGTCAATAATTCTCCAAATACCGTTCGGAAAGCAAGTGGAACTTACACGATAAACGACTATACGGAGCCCAACTGGACTGTAGAGCTTTATATCAATGATGTTCTAGCCGATTATACGTCGGCAGATGCATCGGGTTTGTATGTGTTTAACGTTCCCATTGTTTATGGGTACACTACATTAAGATTAAAATTTTATGGTCCTTTGGGGGAAGAGCGCACCGAAGAGCGCATTATGAATACCCCTTATACTTTTATGCCTGCCAAAATTTTAGAATATAGTTTGTCAGGTGGTGTTTTGCAAGATGCGAATGGAAGCCGCTACGGAAAAGCGGATTTTAATTATGGGGTGAATCGCTTTTTAACTGTTGGTGGGGGGCTGGAGTATTTGTCGAGCATATCAAATCGTCCTTTTATTCCTTATGCAAAAGTGGCGTTTCAGCCCTTTAGTAAAATGATTGTGAACTTAGAATACGATCATGATGTACGAATGAAAGGGTTGTTGAATTATAATTTCATAAAAAGTGCTTTTTTAGAACTGGACTATACAAAATACGTAGAAGGGCAACTTGCTACCCGTTTTAATGCGCTTGAAGAAAGGAAAATCAGAATCTCTGTACCTATTAAAATAAATCATTTTTCCGGGTTTTCAAAATTGAATTTCAGTCAGTTTGTTTATGAGTCGTTTAACTACAACCAGCTCGATTTCGTTTATTCGGCTTATTACAGACAATTGGGTGTCAATTCATCAACATTAGTGAACTGGGTGGGAACGAATTCGCCTTACATGACCACTAATTTGAGCTTGTCTTACAGATTGCTAAATGGTCTTGTTTTGCGTCCATCTGTAGAATATAATTTGAAGCAAAATAAGCTTACGAGATATCGTGCAGAAATTGAGAAGCGGGTTTCTAAAATGTATTTTTCGGCTTCGTATGAAAGAAATGTGACGTCAAAAAGTAATACTTTTTTTTTAAACTTTAGATATGATTTGCCATATGCACGTACCGGATTATCTGCATTTTATAGCAATAAAAACATTAGTTTTACAGAAAACGCACAGGGAAGTTTAGCCTTTGGCGGAGATAATTATACCTATGCTGGGAACAATTCATCATTAAGTAAAGGTGGTCTGCTGTTTTATCCTTTTCTTGATTTGAATCAAAATGGAATATTGGATAATGGGGAAAAAATGGTGTTGTTGTCTTCCGTGAGAGTATCGGGTGGTAACGCGGTAATAAGTGAAAAAGATTCCATTGTACGTGTGTCAGATTTGAACGCTTTTGTCAACTATAATGTATCATTTTCTAATGATGATTTAGAGAGTATATCATGGAAGTTTAAACACAATACCTATCAGGTACTTGTTGACCCCAACCAATATAAAAGGGTGTTTGTTCCAATTATTAGTATGGGTGAAATAAACGGCATGATCTATTTTAATAAGGAGAATACCAGAAAAGGATTAGGAAGGGTTACGATTCAAATCTATAATGGGCAAGGTAAAAAAGTAGCGCAGACATTAAGTGAACCCGACGGGTATTTCAGTTATTTGGGATTAGTACCAGGGAATTATAAAGTCCGTGTGGATGAAGAACAATTAAAAAAACTGGATTATCAGTCTTCACCAAAAGAGCAGGAGATTTTTATAAAGGTTTCAGAAGATGGAACAATAGTGGACGGACTGGATTTTAATTTAAAAGCAATAACGTCGGTGGTCTCTATAGAACCCGCTAAAATTATTTTGACTGATGCCCCTAATCAACCTTCCTCTATAGACAAGCAGTCAGAAAGTCATTTTAATACTTCTTTCGGTAAAATATCAGATCAGCAAGGGCTCTTTTATAGTGTGCAGATAGGGGTTTTTAAAAATTACCTATATTCGCAACATCTTTTAAAGTTTACACCGGTGTTTTATGAGATTTTATCCAATGGTACGATCAGATATATTTCAGGTAAATATGATTTAAAAGCGGATGCTAAAACGGCCAGAAATATAATTGTAGCTAAGGGGATAAAAGACGCTTACATTGTTAAATATAAGGATGGGAAAAAGATTGATACTTCCAAAGGGAGGTATTAGTCAAAAACAAATAAGGAATGAATATAAAAACAGGTACGTCGGTTCAAATTAAAGTGGTTAGCACCCGGTTTGAAATCAAAAATATAGTAATTCAATTAGGGGGTAATTACGCCAATAAAATAATTGAAGCAATATTTGATGAAAATGATAATATCAATACGAATCTTAATGCTCAAAACGTATGACCTTAAAAATACTTACGCTAAAAATAAAATTTTTAGCACTTTTTTTTCTGATTATGGGGTTCTTCTTAGGACTTAATAGCGCTGTTGCACAAGCTAATGAAACATTCGTCTCATCTGGAATCTTTACTGTTCCGGCAGGCGTAACAAGCCTTACTATTGAGGCTTGGGGTGGCGGTGGCGGTGGTGCGTCTTTGAGTAATTCCGATGGTGGCGGCGGTGGTGGCGGTGGCGCTAATTCTTCAAGAACAATTGCCGTTACTCCGGGCAGTCAATATAGCTACACAGTAGGAACTGGCGGCGCTATTGGGTCAGATGGCGGAGAATCAACAGTTTCACCTTTATCTTCAGACATAATTATTAAGGCAGGGGGCGGAATAAGAGCTAGATTTACCACAGGAGGCGCAGGCGGAACAGCTTCGTTAGGTAGTGTCAATACAAATGGGGCGGCCGGTACAAATGAGGGTAATGGAAATGCAGGAGGTGATGGTGGAAATGCCGGAGGATCAGCCGGAGGATTAGGAGGAGCCGGAGGAGGTAAGGGCTCTGTTAAAGATGGAACGGAAGGTACTACTCCTGGCGGCGGCGGCGGCGGCGGTGCTAAAAGTTCATCTGGAGCAAAAGGGGGTGATGGTCAAGTTAGTTTTACTTACACCTGTCTTGCTACTCCTGGATCAATAACAGGTACAGTTATACAATATCCAAGAGTTACAGCGCAGACATATAGTATTTTAGAAGTACCAAATGCCACAACTTATAGTTGGGCTATACCATTTGGCTGGGAGATAACAGCAGGAGCAGGAACAAAATCAATTACTGTGACCACAGGCTTGGCTGGTCAAAATGGGAATATAACGGTATCCGCTGCTAACGATTGTAGTACTAGTCCAGCTGCAGCATCCCTCAAGGTAGCGGTCACGGTTAATCTTAGATCACTTACAAATTTTACACTTTTTACATCCGTAGGGGCAGTATCAAATACTGCTGTTTCAGATATAACCGGTGATATTGGTACGAATGTAGGTGCCGTAACTGGTTTTGGTCCTCCTTCAATAGTAAATGGGAAAATTGAAATTGCTAATAGTATTACTGCGCAAGCTGCCTTAGACTTACGTGATATTTGTATTCAATTATCTAATACAGTAACAACCAACTCTACTTCTGCCGCTAGAGCAATGGGAAATGGAGAGGTACTAACTCCAGGCGTATATTCTATTGGGGGTGCAGCATCTACCGGAGGGACTCTGACCTTAGATGCGCAAGGAGATCCCAATGCTCAATTTATTTTTAAAATAGGAGGTGCGTTTACCACTGGCGCGAATGCTACAGTGGTTTTAGTGAACGGAGCTTCGCCAGCAAATATATTTTGGATGGCTGATGGTGCAATTGCTATGGCTGCTTCAACAATAATCAGCGGGACTTTAATTGGTAATCCTGGTGCTGTTTCAATGGGTGCTGGCGGACAATTATCGGGAAGAATGCTTTCTACATCTGGCGCCGTTTCTGTCGATGCAACCGAAGCTGCAAATACAAGGATAAACAAATGGAAAGGCTCAGTTAGTAATAACTGGAATACTCCTAGTAACTGGACGCAAAACGTAGTTCCGGCAATAGATGCGAGTATTATTTTTGATGATATGCCATTCAACCATTTAGTATTGGATCAGAATCGATCAGTAACTAATATTACTAATGCACAAGCACCTTACAGAGTAGTTTGCAACGGCTATAAACTTGTTGTAAAAGGAAATACGCTGTTTACAAACGGAGCGCAAATTGATGCTTCGGCAGCTAGTTCTGTCGTGGAGTATGGAGGTTCTTCAGTGCAAACCATAGATAGCGGTCAATACCTCAATGAAAAGACGTTCAATTTAAATATCAATAATGCAGCAGGGGTGAACCTCAACACAAACTTTACTCTTGATAATAATCTGACAATTAACGATGGCAAAATATTTACAATTGAAGCAGCCAAAAACTTAACAGTTGTAGGTGCTATTGCGAATTCAGGGGGTAACAGCGGACTTGTTTTAAGATCCAATGCTTCAGGGACGGCTTCTCTTATTCATAATACAATCGATGTGCCAGCAACAGTCCAACGATACATAAGTGGTGCTGCGGAAGACTGGCATTTCCTTTCTGCTCCAGTTTCAAATCAAAGCATTAGTGGCGGTTGGAATCCAGCTGGTACTTATGGGAATGGGACTGGTTATGATCTATATATATGGAATGAACCAACACCTTGTTGGACTTACCAATTGAACACGACTGTGGCGCCTACCTGGCCATCAATTCATCCTACTTCAAACTTTGTAAAAGGGCTAGGTTATTTGTATTCTACCCAAGCGGCTAATCCTACAAAAGAATTCATTGGGGTATTAAACAACGGGACTATTAGTATTCCAGTGACAAAAGAGGGTCCTGATACCAGCCCAGAACCTGATGTAAGAGGATTTAATCTAATAGGGAACCCTTATCCGTCAGCTATCGATTGGAAGAGCACTGGTTGGACACGTAACAACTTGCTTGTCACAGGCAGTGGGTATGATATGTGGATATGGAATCCAGCTGCAAAAAATTATGGAGTTTATAATACTACTACTGTGGGGTCGACCGGTACACATGGCGTTACGCAAAATATCGCACCAATGCAGGGTTTCTATGTAAGAGCAGCTAGTAATGGTGCTGTTGGTATGACAAATACGATACGGGTAAATACAGGTGCAAGCAATTGGATGAAGACAAAAAACAACAAGACTAATAATTTAAAAGTTAGAATTGCATCCGATTCAAGCTTGGGGTATGATGAAGTTTTAGTTCAGTTTGGCGCATCGTTAAATGAGGCTGGGGCCGCAAAGCTTTTTAGTACAATAAAATCAGCACCATCGCTCTATTTAACGCATGGGAAAGAGGAATTAACCGTATTGAATTTGACTAATACAGTCGAAAATACTTCGGTGCCTCTTATGTTTAAAGCGGGAAGCGACGGGAACTATACGTTAACTATTAATCTGGAAAGTAAGGATTATGGGGTATTAGTATTAGAAGATAAAAAAACAAAAACTACATCTGACTTAAAAGTAAATCCAAAATACCAGTTCAAAGGATCAATTAAAGATGCTGCAAGTAGATTTGTTCTTCACTTTACACCTGTAACCAAGGAGGTTGCATCCTTACCGGCTGTTATTTATTATGATGGCAATGAAATCATCGTGGATTTAACTTTGATATCTGAACAAACAGAGGTGAAAATCTATGATATGCTAGGGAAGTTACTTGTTAATAAAAAGGTGGAAGGTAAAATGATTCATCGCTTCGATATAAATCCAAAAAACGAGGTTTATATTGTAGTAGGGAACAGCAAAGGGAAATCCGTCAGCCGTAAGATTTTAGCTTATTAAAGGATTACGGGCCGTCTTATGCATTAAGATTTGAATCAGAACAGCGTGGATCGATATTACTATACGTCGTAATAAACAGCTGCCAAAATGTTATCGAAATTAAAAGCTACATAAAAGTGGATGCGGAGACTCTCTTTCAATTTCGACCAGACACGGTAAGGCCGGTTACGCAGATTAGACTATAGGGGACTATGCCGGCGGCATTCTTTATTCTGAATTATTTCACGAATTATTAAAACCCTATTCTTGTAGTTGAATAGGGTTTTTTCGTTAGAGTAGCAGTTTTTGCGTGAGGGGTAGTAGCGGCATCCTTTTACAAAGCGATAGCGGTGTAAAAGATATAGTGAATAACCCGACCCTGTTGGGTCACGCCCAAACGACAAGACCGCTTTAAAGGGGGATTATGCTGATTGTTCCTTAGAATTAGCTGATGAAACCCTTTAAATTACTATCATTTAGCGCTAGAATTATTTAAGTGACAATTTTAGATATTTGGTGTAGTAATAAACCACAAACATAGGCTCCGTAGGTTCCTACGGCATAGCCCAGAACAGCCAGTAGCACTCCCACGGGAGCTAAAAATGGGCTAAATGCTGCTGCAACAATGGGCGCAGAAGCGGCACCACCAATATTTGCTTGACTTCCTACTGCCACATAAAAGAAAGGTGCTTTAATGATTTTGGCTACAATTATCATTACAATGATATGCGTGGTGATCCAAATAACTCCAACTAAAAATAATAAGGGGTTGTCAAAAATAGCACCCAGGTTCATATGTGTTCCTATGGTTCCCACTAAGATGTATAAGAATATGGTACCTACTTTTGAAGCGCCATAGCTTTCTATTTTTCGCACTTTGGTAAATGATAGTAAAACGCCCGCTGTTGTAGTGATAATAACCAGCCAGAAGAATTCGTTAGTAAAAGAATATTTTTCTAATGCCGGATAGTTTTCTTTAAAAAAGGGAGCTAGTATATCTGCTAAAAAGTGTCCTAAACCGGTCAAGCCAAAAGCGACCATGAGGACTATCATTATATTATTAGTTGTTAGCGGTATTCTTTTACCTGCTTGTTCTTCTTCGAGTTTTTTTTCTAATTCGGCTATAGGAGCATTATCTGCTTTTAACCACTTGTCAATTTTATCTGATTTTTGAGCACCATAAAGCAAAAATCCCATCCATAAATTGGCTACTAACACATCTACAGCAATCATCTGGGCAAACATGCTTTTGCTTGCGCCAAATACTTCTAGCATGGCGGTTTGATTTGCGCCGCCACCAATCCAACTTCCTGCTATTGTTGATAGTCCTTTCCAAACTTCTTCTCCATTTGATAAAGCTACTTCAGGGTAGAAGCTACCTACAATGTATAAGGCTAATGGACCGCCTATTATAATACCTAAAGTTCCTGCCAAAAACATAATAATAGCTTTGCTTCCTAGTTTTTTTAATGCAGCGAAATTGATACTTAAGGTAAGTAATACTAAACTTGCGGGTAATAAATAGCGAGAGGCAATGTTGTATAGACTTGAAGTCTCTCCTGATATAATATTGAAGGTGTTGAAAAGTGCCGGAATGAAATAGCACAACAAAACCGAAGGGACTATCCCGTAAAATTTCTTAAAAAAAGGTTTGTCACTGGAGGAGGTGATAAATATTAAACCTAATATTGTCATAAGAATACCTAGTACAACAGCATCGTTAGTTATTAGGGGAGCTGGGTTTTCGATCATAATTTTTGGTTTGTATGGTTTTGATAAGCAAATCTTACATTTCTCTTTTACTTGCAGAACCTATTTTCTAATATTTTTTTAAGCGCCAATAGCGTAGGTAAATCTCAGTCGCTATCTGCATGATCATTATGTCATTTTTTAATGACAAGGTACAGCGGTCTATTTTAGATAGTTCCGTTGCTTTTGGTAAACTTAACTTTTCTCTATTTAAAAAACACTACATTCAATTAATTAATGTACGCTCAGGAAATAAGATTAGATGATTTTTTTAAAAGAAAGGGTACTAAATACCAAATGAATAAATAGTGTTTTCTTTTCTGGTTTCCTCAGTTATACTTTCGAGAAGTAAAAGCTTAAAATAATATTTCTTTATAGCGCCAAACCAGACGAATATAGAGCCCTAAAAACAGTACGTAAACTAAAAACAGCATAAACGTGGGAGCGATGAATCCAATAAAAGATCTTATGGCAGCTTTCAAAGCGCGTTTGTGGTTTTTAGAGTCATGTAGCAGTTTTCTATTAAAAGCGGCTACAAAAGCACCGATAAGAAATCCAAACGAGATGGGAGAAAGGAGGCCAACAATCAGTCTGATATTTGTTCCCCAAATGCCATAGGAACTTCCTCCGAATCGTTTCGGCCCTCTAGACGGGATCTACATATTCCAATATTGAAATGATGATGGTAATCAACAAGGTAATGCCACGAATCCAATAGTTTCGGGAACTGCAGTTGTAAAATAAAGGAGTAAAAGCCCTATCCAACTCATGGGCGGTCTCGGTAAAACGCGAAGAAAACTCCCTATAATTCCAATAAACATACAGCAAAACCAAAGGACTAAAAGGAAAGTATCCGTAAAATTTTATTTTGTATTTTTGGAAAATAAATACAACAGGTATTCATAAAACGAGTATGAAAAAATTAGTTTCAATCTTTTTTATAGTGTTCTTTTTGAATACCGCTTTCGCCCAAGACAAAGGCAGCAGCGATGTCGCTTTGAAGGAAAGAATATATAAAGAGAATAGAGCAAAAGTGTTGAATTTTTCGATGAAAGATTTTGACCGTGTCTTCTTTGAGTTTTCAGACAAAAAAGCAACTGCAAATTTGGTATTAACAAAGGAAGCGTTTTATAAATACACGATTCAAATTGCCGCTTTTTCAGATCGATTGGGGGTTTTGTATCCGGATCAAAAGGAAATGGCTGAAGCAAGCAAGAAAAAATGGTTTGCTGAAAGCTATGAAGATTATTTGGTTTCGAAACAATCTCAAAGATAATAATTGTATTTTTATAAAATATTACTCCAATTCAAAAACAAAACATTGAAGCACTATTACTTTTTTTTAGTATTCTTACTTTTTAATTCCTGTCAGTATTTCGAAAAGCAAGTGCCTTCGGAAAAGGAATTATTGAAAAAAGAGCTGAAAGCAATCAATTGGAAAGAAGTTGATGAGTATCCATCCTTTGTCGATTGCGACAAATTAGAGAACAAAAGGCAGCGCCAGCAGTGTTTTTTTGAGTATTTAACAGAGTTAATACAAGATAAATTGAACAGCGATACGCTTTCGGTACTCTATCCTGAATTAGATACCATAGAGGTGAAAGTTACGATTTATTCCAATTCAAAAATGGAATTTGAACCCCAGTTTCCAAAGGATTCGGTCGCCTATGATACGATTAAAATCGACAGTATTCTGAATGCCAGATTGGTTAATTTTCCAAAGGTGAACCCGGCAATTAAACGCGGGATTCCGGTAAAAACACAATTTATACTTCCAGTAATCCTTAAAGTTGAGTAAGTAATGCCGTTTACCTTATCACACCCAGCTATTCTTTTACCTTTTTTAAAAAATAAAAAATTGTCGGCTACCGCTTTGATAATCGGTTCGATGTCTCCTGATTTCGAATACTTTTTTCGAATGAAAATGCAAAGTGAGATTAGCCATACTTTTTGGGGGATATTTCTAATTGATTTCCCGTTGGGCTTTATAGTGATGTTTGCTTTTCACGAAATCATAAAAAAGCCATTTATAGAAAATGCGCCCCTTTTTTTTCAAAAAAGATTGGCCGTTTTGAAAGATTCAAAATGGATTGATTATTTCAAAAATAATTTTTTAACGGTTGTAATTTCCTTTTTTTTAGGTGCTGTTTCACATATTTTTTGGGACTCCATGACGCATTGGGACGGCTATCTGGTGCAGAGGGCTTCTTTCTTAAATCTGGAACTGTTTTCAATTCCTTTGTACAAAATAGCACAGCATTTGAGTTCGATAATCGGATTGGCATACATTTTAGGGTATGTCTATAATCTTCCTAGTGACAATAAAGAGTTAAGGGTGATTAATTTAAATTACTGGTATTTAACTTTTCTCTTTGCGGTTTTTGCAATTGCCCTGCGGTTCTATTTCGGGACAGAGCTCGATAAGATAGGGAACGCCATAGTTAGTGTTCTTTCGCCAATGATCTTCGCTGTGACTTTGGTGGGATTCTTTTTCAGGAACAAGTGAACTATTTAGAGAACCGTCTTCCTTTCCATTCATATTTACCAATCAAAGAATAGAAGGCAACACTCACACTAAAAAAAGGATATAATAAACTACTTAGAGTTAAATACTGCATTTTAGTTGTCGTCAAAAAAGAATGGGATTTATGTATTAAAACAGCATCAACGGCGAACTTAAGTAGAATTAAGAAACAGATAGTCAGTAGCGATAATAAACCCATAATCCATAATCCATAACCCACAACAATACTTAAGTTTCCAATAAAAACGACCAACGCAAGAAACTGCCCAAAAGTACTCTGATAGGAAGCCGTCTTCGATGCCCAACGCACCCTTTGGTAAAACAAGGCTTTCCAATCGTCCAGAGCTTTAGTAACAACAATGTTGCTTTTTGATTTTACATAATGGACGCGATCTGGAAAGCGCGCTATCGCTTTTTGCAATAAGAATACATCATCTCCGCTTGCGATGGTATCATTTCCTTGAAAACCATTCAGTTCTTGAAAGAATGATTGCTTGTAAGCCAAGTTGGCACCGTTGCACATAAAACCTTTTCCTATTCCGAAGCTGCCTATAGTTGCTCCTTGTAGGCTCGCCAAATCTAATTGTTGGAAATGATGTAAGAACGTGTTTTTACAATCATACGTTACGGCCCCCACTACCATCGAAACGTCGTGCAGCTGAACGTAATTGTCCAACAGTAACATCCAGTTTTCAGGAACCACGCAGTCCGCATCGGTGGTGATGATCCAGTCGCTGGTGACAAAAGGAATAGCCGTGGAAATAGCATCTTTTTTTGGAGAATTAGAAACTCTATTGTTTTTTATAATTCGAACATTGAACATTGAACAGTTAGGACTAAATACTTCCTCCGATTCATCATCGACCAGAATAACTTCAAACCGTTCCTTTGGGTAATTTAACTTAGAAAAACTATCTAAAAGTAGAGGTAGGTTCGCCGCTTCATTACGGAAAGGCACTATGATAGTGAATCTTGTCCGGCTAGTTGTTGTAATTGGCGTTGAGCCATCAAGTTCCAAGGATTTTATTTTTGTAAAACCATAAATAAGCCATGCAATAGTAATGCAGTAAATAATTAAAATGGAGCTTAGAAAAAACGTATACATATAGTTGAGGCATTAATTTTTTATTTCCTCCATTCGGAGGGTTAAGGGGCTTTTATAAATCAGAACATAATAACTTCCCATGATAACTGGCAGAAAGACATTAAGAAACCACATTAGAGTCGAAATAAAAACGATAATCCACTCGTTGATGCCTAGAATCCCAAAGAAATAAATAGCCACACTCCCTTTTATCGCAAAATCTAAAAACTGGAATGTAGGTAAGGAGGAGGCCACAAGATAAATACTGGTTATGGCTGCCATGAGGGTAATATAGGGCAAATCAACATCAAAAGCCAAAAACAAAAAATAGTATTGATGCGAAAAAAGCAGGTAGCGACAAATGGCCAGAACTATATTTTTCCTATGAATGTACTTGGGGATTTCATTAATTTTATGAAGTAACTTTTCTATGGAATACCCTTTAATTATGAATTTTTTTAGGAAAAAAAAGAGGAGTAAAAAGAGAAAAGTTATACCAAAAAGTAACGCCACCGTTCTCGTCGTAATTACATTGAATTTGGCATTAAAATACAACAAACCAAAAACCCCAAAAATCACGGTCAAAATCATTTGGATTCCATTGCAAATCAAGTTTAAAAACAACACTTTTTTGGTAGCTGATTTATCAAAGAACATTGCTTTACCTGCATATTCCCCAATGCCATTTGGAGTAAATAGTCCAGCCGTCAAGGCAGCAAGGACTTGTTTTGTTGCCTCTACTTTGGAGATTTTATATAGAAAAGAAATAAGATTCTGCCATTTTAAAATTTCTAAAAAATGATTCAAGACACTCAATAGCATAATGAAAATAATTCCAGTAACCGACTGATTTTTATTGAATAAAATAAGGAACTTCTCCCAATCGAGGGCGCCGCTATTTGCCAGTTGATCGTAAATAAAATAAAAGGCAGCACCTACAATCAAAAGTTTGATTAGAAGTACAAGGGATTGCTTAGTTTTGTGCGGAATCGAAATCATTGAGACAAAGAAAATGAAATTCATTTTGTTTTCCTAATGGACACAATAGGCCTCAAAAATATAAATCAAAGAGCTATCGATTCAATAATCAAAATTGAATGAACCTCAAAAGGTTTTAATCCTGCGAGAGTTGTTCTATTAGAATATTATGTGTCTTTAGTTTTATTGATACTTTTGACGGAATCACTAATAAATGCGAGTAGTCTTATTAGCAGAATTAAAATTCCTGCAAAAAGGAATAATTTTTTTACAATGTCATCTTCTTTAAAAGTAGAAATTCCAACTATTATAAAAACTATCCCTAAGGGTATAGTGCCGAATTTTTTTAAATTTTTCATGATATGAAATTGTTTTGTCTTTGGTTATTATAGTGAGCATATTATGTTTTAAAATGTTACAATAAGTTCAATTAGAGCTCTCTGTTATTGATTAGAAATAAGAATCTTTAAACTATTGGTTTTTACGATTTTAAAATTCCGAGAAAATGATTCAAGACACTCAATAGCAAAATCAAAACAACTTGAGTAACCGACTTTTTTTCTTACATAAAACAATCAACTTCTACCAATCTAGGGCGCCGCTATTTGCCAGTTGATTGTAAATAAAATAAAAGGCAGTCCTTACAATCAAAAGTTTGATTAGAAGTAAGTGGAATTGCTTAGTTTTGTGCATAATCGAAATCATGGAGACAAAGAAAAGAAAACTATTGTGAAAATGCTATTTCGCAAAGATTTACAAAGACTCTGGGTAATGAAAAAAAAGTGTTCCACAAAGATTCACAAATAGAAAGCAAAGCTGAGAAAAGATTTTAAATTAATTTCCGAATCTTTGAGGCTGTTTTGTTTGGATCTATGTGATGAAAAAAAATATTCTGCGGATCTGCGCTAAGGTTTTAAATTTATAAGACTAAGCATAACAAAAAAGCTTCGTGTCTTTGTGGCAAAAAAAAACGTACCAAAATAAAAATGGCAAACGAACGCATCATATTAGGAATTGACCCGGGAACAACTGTAATGGGGTTTGGCTTGATTCGAGTTATCAATAAAAAAATGGAATTTTTGCAACTCAATGAATTGCAGTTATCCAAATACGATAACCATTATCAGAAGTTGAAACTCATTTTTGAGCGCACGATTGAGTTAATCGACACTCATAATCCAGATGAGGTTGCCATTGAAGCGCCTTTCTTTGGGAAAAATGTGCAGTCGATGTTGAAGTTGGGACGTGCGCAAGGTGTAGCGATGGCTGCGGCACTTTCGAGAGACATTCCGATTACCGAATATGAACCAAAAAAAATAAAAATGGCCATTACTGGAAACGGAAATGCCAGCAAAGAGCAGGTCGCGAAAATGCTGCAGCAATTATTGGGATTGAAAGAATTGCCTAAAAATCTGGATAGCACCGATGGATTGGCAGCTGCGGTTTGTCACTTTTTCAATTCAGGAAAAGTGGTCGGAACGAAAAGCTATACTGGCTGGGACGCTTTTGTGAAACAAAACGAAGAACGAGTAAAAAAATAGTGTTCAGTGAACAGTTTTTAGAACTGCATACTGAACACTGAATATTATACAATGAGCGGCATCTACATACACATACCATTCTGCAAGCAAGCGTGTCATTACTGTGATTTTCATTTCTCGACGTCGATGAAGAGGAAAGAGGAGATGGTTTTGGCTTTGGCCAAAGAAATTCAAATGCGCAAAAACGAATTTCACAACGACACAATAGAGACTATTTATTTTGGAGGAGGAACGCCTTCGGTATTAACTTCAGACGAAATTAATTTCCTGATTGATTCAGTTTATGAAAATTATAAGGTCGGTGAAAACCCGGAAATCACGCTCGAAGCCAATCCGGATGATTTGTCTGGTGAACGAATATTAATATTGTCAAAAAGCAAAGTCAACCGCTTAAGTATTGGGATTCAATCGTTCTTCGCAGATGATTTACGGATGATGAACCGAGCGCATAATTCGGCGGAAGCCCAGAAATGTTTAGAAGAAGCTACTAAGTATTTTGACAATATTTCGCTTGATTTGATATATGGAGTTCCGGGGATGAGCAATGAAAAATGGAAGCAGAACATTGAAAAGGCGCTTTCTTTTGGCGTACCACACATCTCGAGTTACGCTTTGACTGTAGAACCTAAAACGGCTATGAGTAAAATGATTCAGACCGGAAAAATGGAAGCGCCAAAAGACGATGTAGCTCAGGAGCATTTTATGATTTTGGTGGAGACACTGGAGTCAAAAGGGTTTATTCATTACGAATTATCGAATTTCGGTAAAGAAAATTACTTTTCAAAAAACAACTCCGCCTATTGGTTGGGAAAAAAATATATGGGTATTGGGCCGTCGGCACACAGTTATAATGGAATTTCCAGAAGTTGGAATGTATCCAATAACATAATCTATTTGAAATCCATTCAAGAAGAGAAGTTGCCAAATGAATTAGAAACCTTGTCGGAAGCCGACCGTTATAACGAATATATTATGACAGGTTTGCGAACCATTTGGGGTGTTTCCTTAGATAGAATTCAAGCGGAATTTGGGCAGATGTATTTGAATTATGTCCATAAACAAGCTCAAAAATTTATAGACGATAAGTTGCTTTTAGTAGAGAATGGTATTTTGAAACCCACAAAAAAAGGAAAATTTTTGACAGATGGGATAGCGTCTGATCTTTTTTGGGTAAATTTGGAATAATATAACTACTAAGCACAGAAAGGAAGCACAGTGCTCAAAAGCTTTGTGGACTTAGTTTAATCTTTTTACCCTTTGCGTTAAAAAATCATGAAAACTACTATTCAACACAACAACCAAACTATTCAAGTCGATTTATCAAAACCCATTGACATTTCGATACCATTATCTAACACAGAGGACAATCCAATCGCTTGGTATATTGATAAACCAGTAATTGAGCCCGTTAAGTTTGATGAATGGGTAGGTAAAGTTTCGTCAGGGATGTCTTCCACTAATTTCAATAATATTCTTTTTAATCCCCATGGCCACGGAACGCATACGGAATGTTTGGGGCATATCACGCATGCATTTTATAGCGTGAACCAAGTCCTGAAACAGTTTTTCTTTACCGCCGAATTAGTTTCAGTGGAACTAGAAGACCAGGAAGGGGACTTTGTGATTACAAAAGCGGCGATAGAGACTGCTTTAAATGGAAAAAAACCAGAAGCAATTGTCATCAGGACCTTGCCGAATGATACCGATAAAGTTTCCAGGAAATATTCCCACACCGCCCCACCGTTCCTAGCCGAAGATGCTGCTTTATTTCTTCGCGAAAGCGGAATTAAACACTTGCTGATTGACCTGCCAAGTGTCGACAAGGAAAAGGACGAAGGAAAACTCCTGGCGCACAAGGCGTTTTGGAATGTGACTGATGTGAAAAACTTGAATGCGGATGCTAGATTGGATTGTACGATAACCGAAATGATTTTTGTTTCTCAAGAGGTACAAGACGGAAGTTATTTGTTGAATTTACAAATGGCATCTTTTGAGAATGATGCAAGTCCCAGTAAACCTGTTTTATATTCTATTTTAGACGACAAGAAGTAAGTTGGTATTGCAGTGATTTAAAATTCAGCATTTACAATTTAAGATAATTTTAGAAGATGAACCTGGAAAACTTTTATGAATATTGCCTGTCCAAAAAAGCGGTGACAGAACACTTTCCTTTTGATGAGGATACTTTGGTGTTTAAAGTGGGCGGAAAAATCTTTGCCTCGTCTTCATTACGTCAATGGGAAAAAGGGGAGGCATCAGTAAATTTAAAATGTGCCCCAGAACGCGCACAGGAATTGCGTGCGCAGTATGATGATATAAAACCAGGTTGGCACGCGAGTAAAATCCATTGGAATACGGTCGCTATAAATAAAGAAGTTAAGGATACTCTCTTAAAAGAATTGATTGACCATTCCTATGAATTGGTTTTCGAAAACTTAACTAAGAAAATGCAAGTAGCGATTTTAAAAAATTAAAACCATTCGGCGACAATTTATGGCTATTCAACGGTAGTAACGGTGCAATTATCGAAAATCCGTTTGAAACTTATATATTCATGCTATTTTAGAGTCGATCATTATATAAAAAAATAAATGGGCAGATCACTAAATATATTGTTAATTGAAGATGATGCAATTGAGGTAATGAAATTCAATAGAGTTTTAAGTGCCATGAATTTGAGACATAAGATAATTGAAGCAAATAATGGAGAGGAAGCATTAACAATTTTGAAGGTTAAAGAAATCACGCCCGATATCATTATATTGGATTTAAATATGCCAAAAATCAACGGAATTGAATTTTTGGGGATATTAAAAGCAGATGAATATTTAAAATACATACCTGCAATTATTTTAACCACATCAAATAACCGGAAAGATGTTATGGAGTGTTACAGAACTGGTATCGCGGGTTATTTGTTGAAGCCTCTTAAGTATGATGATTATGTGGACCGAATAAAAAAATTAATAGAATATTGGAGTTGTAACGAATTAATATCCTAATAAAGTATGTACGGAATTATAAATAAGGCGATTGAGGAATTGGTTACCGCTAATTTTGGTGAGGAAAAATGGGAGGCTATTAAACTTAGAAGCGGTATAGATATTGATTTTTTTATAAGTACCGAACCTTATGACGACGACATCACTTTTAAGTTGGCTCAGGCCGTTTCTGACGAAATGGGAATGACATTGAGTGCCGTGTTGGTCGAATTTGGTGAATGGTGGGTTTTAAAAACTACAAAAGATAAATATGGTGGATTAATGGAAGCGGGTGGAAACGATTTGAAAGAATTTTTAATAAACTTGCCACTCTTCCATAATCGCGTCATGCTGATTTATCCCAAATTAACCCCGCCAGAATTTAAGGTGAGTGATGTCACTGAAAACAGTATTAATTTACATTATTTGTCAAAAAGGGAAGGGCTTCAGGATTTTGTAAGAGGTTTGATTCAAGGTTTGGGAAAAATGTATGATACACCCGTAACGATTAATTTAATTCAAACTCGATACGAAGGCAGTTCGCATGAGATTTTTAATATAATTTGGTAAAAAAAAGGATGGAAAAGGCAGGGTTTAATTTTGATGAAGATAGCTTCAATAAGCTATTCCCGTTTTATATTCTAATTGATTCCGATTTAAAAATAAAGGGGTGTGGTAAAAGTTTAGCTAAGACTTTGCCGGCGATTAAACTGAATGATGATTTCGCGGCCTCTTTCGCGGTTAAAAGACCCTACATTGACACTCCCACTTTTGAAAACTTGGTTTCAGTTTTTAATCAACTAGTAGTTATAGAGACAACTGTTGAGGATATTGACTTAAGGGGGCAATTCCAAGAATATAACGACGCTATTTTATTTGTGGGATCTCCGTGGTTCGTTTCGATGGACCAAGTGAGAGAAAGAAAATTAACACTACACGATTTTGCTTTCCACGATCCTTTATTTGATCTCCTCCATGTGTTAAAGACACAAGAAATTACTACCCAAGAATTAAAAGAGTTATTAATTAAAATTAATAATCAAAAAAAAGCATTAAAAAGGGATCAAGAGGAATTGAATAGACTTTCTCTGGTGGCTAGCGCTAATACAAACGGAGTTGTTTTTACGAAGCCTACTGGAGAAATATTTTGGTGTAATGATGCTTACTTAAAACTTACTGGTTTCACTAAAAAAGAAATCATAGGAAAAACTCCTTTTGAGATTGGAAAATGTGAGGGCACAACTCAGGTAGAGTTAGATGAAATGAGAATTCCATTCGTAAGTGGACGACCATTTGATCTTGAGCATCTTCATCGCAGAAAATGCAACAGTAATTTTTTAGTAAAAACTACGGGGCAACCTATTCTAAACCACAAGGGCGAAGTCGTACAGTATTTCGCTATGATAGAAGATATAACGGAAAAAAAGAATGCTAATTTTAAAAGAATGGAATCAGAAAACAGACTTTCCTTTCTTTTAGTTAATTTACAAACGGGTGTAATTTTAGAAGATGAAAACAGAAAGATTTTACTTGCAAATAAAAAATTCTGCACTATGTTTAATATTGAGGAAGATTCGCAGACTTTAATCGGGACGGACCATTCAAATGCAATAGAGAATTCAAAACGATTTTTCAAAAATCCGGAGTTGTATGCGGAAAGATTCTATAGTATCCTCAAAAACAATGAACCAGTTTACAATGAAGAATTGGAGCTTGTTGACGGTAGGTTTTTTGAGAGAAGTTATATTCCTATTTTTAGAGATGGTATTTATAAAGGCAATCTTAGGTCCTATGTCGACATTACGATAAAGAAGAAACACGAGGAAATATTACGAAACGAAAAAGAAAAATATGGCAATATTATCGCCAATATGAACCTGGGTTTGATTGAAGTTGATCAAGACGAGAGGATTACTTTAGCAAATAATAGTTTTTGTCATATTAGTGGATTTAGCTTAGACGAGTTAATTGGTAAAAAAGCATCAACTTTACTTTTTACGGAAGAGGGTAAGCAATTGATTAATGCGAAAAATAAATTAAGAACAGAAGGGATTACAGATTCCTATGAAATACAAGTAAAGAATAAAAAAGGAGAACAAAGACATTGGTTAGTCAGTGGGGCACCAAATTATGATATAAGCGGTAAAGTGATCGGTTCTATAGGTATACATTTAGATATAACAGAACAAAAAGAGCAAGAAGAAAGTTTTTATTTACTTTCCTTAATTGCTGAGAAAAATATTAATTCAGTTGTGATTTGTGATGTAAAGGGCAGGATAGAATGGGTTAATTCAAGTTTTGAAAAGGTTTCAGGTTATACTAAAGAGGAATTGGTAGGAATAAATCCAGGCAGCCTATTGCAAGGGGCTGAAACAAACCCTGAAACCGTTGTATACTTAGCTAGGCAAATTGCTAAAGGGCAGCCCTTTAATTGTGAAATTATAAATTACTCGAAAACGGGAGAGAAATATTGGGCACACCTTCAAGGGCAAGCTTTATATAATAAAAAAGGTGAAATAGTTCGGTTTTTTGCGATTCAAGAAAACATTTCCAACAAGAAACTCTTGGAAACTCAGAGAGAAGAATTAGTGGAGAGCTTAGCGAAAACCAATAAAGAGCTCGAGGAATATGCTCAAATAGTTTCCCATGACTTAAAATCTCCATTGCGAAGTATACACCCTTTACTTTCATGGATTAGGGAAGATAATGACGAAGTATTTAACGAACAAACTTTGCAATATTTTTCCATGATAGAGAATAAAGTGGAAAAGATGGATCATTTAATTCAAGGGATATTGACCTATTCAAAAATTGATAAAGAAAATCCATTGAAGGAAAGTGTAAACATCCATCAAATAGTAGAGGGTATTATTGACATTATACACATCCCTAAACATATAAGCATTACCGTAAAAAACAGTTTACCAATAGTAAAAGCGGATCGGTATAGGATCCAACAATTATTTCAGAATATAATAGTTAATGCCGTTAATTATATTGAAAAGAACCCAGGTTTTGTCGAAATAGCCTCGGAAGAATTTAATGGTTATTTCGTTTTTTCTGTCAAAGATAACGGGTTGGGAATTGCTAAAGAGCACCACAAAAAGATATTCAATACGTTTCAAGCATACACCAAAAATGAGCAGTCAACTGGTCTTGGATTGGCAATTGTTAAGAAAGTAGTCGATGCGTATAATGGCGAGATCTGGGTCGAAAGTGAATTAGGAGAAGGCTCCACTTTTTTCATAAAACTTAATAAATAGACATGAAAATTATTCAAGCTTCTAAAATACGAAATCAAAAATGGAACTATTTTCAAGAAAAAAAAATTCTAAAAAACCCATTAGTTTTGGTTTTTGGGAATCGATTTCTTTTGGAAAATGAGGAAACCATAACAGATATTCGTGACGAATTCCCTTATGAACACATTGTTTTTGGATCAACAGCAGGGGAGATCTTATTTTGTAGTGTGTATGATGATTCCATTTCGGTAACAGTTATAGAATTTGAAAGAAGTTCTTTTGTAGTTAAAAGAGAAAATATTTTAGACCATCATAAAAACTCAGACATGGTAGGGGAAATGTTATTTGATCAAATTCCAAAAGAAGATTTAAAGCACCTATTTGTTTTATCTGAGGGAAGTTTTGTAAACGGGAGTTCCTTATTAAACAGTTTAGAGAATAAAGTGGATTCGGCAGTTTCAATTACTGGTGGAATGTGCGGTGATGAAGCCCTATTTGAAAAAACAATTTCCTCCTACAAAGAAAATCCCAAAGAAGGCGAAGTGATTTTGATTGGGTTTTATGGAGAAACGTTGGAAATTACTTTTGGAAGTTTTGGTGGTTGGATTCCCTTTGGCCCAGAACGCATAATAACAAAGTCGGAGGCTAATGTTCTTTACGAAATTGATGGCCAGCCAGCACTTGATTTGTATAAAAAATACTTGGGAGATAAAGCAAAAGAATTACCGCAAGCCTCTTTATTATATCCGTTGAATGTGACGCCAGAAGGCAAAAAAGAACCAGTTGTGCGAACTATCTTGAATATTAATAACGAAGATCACTCTATGACTTTAGCGGGCGATGTCCCCGTGAATTCAAGAGTTCAATTAATGATGGCGTCTGTCGATGGTATTGTCGGTGGAGCGCACATTGCAGCAGAGTTCGGTATGAAAAATAGAGGAAAGGCACCAGAAATAGCAATCGTAGTTAGTTGCATTGGTCGTAAATTGATGATGGATCAAAGGGTAGAGGAAGAGGTTGAGCAAGTTCAAGAGTGCATTGGAGAGAAAACACCTATCACGGGATTTTACTCCTATGGAGAAATGGCTCCTCATAATGGAAGTACTTCTTGTGAACTTCACAATCAAACCATGACATTAACCTTAATAAGTGAATAATGAACCCATTATTGAAAAGGCAAATAGACAAAAAACTTAAAGGGGGATTGAATGATTTGGATTTATTCCTAGAAGCGATTAATGAGTCATATGTAAATTTTGAAGATCAGATAGCGTTATTACAAAGGGCAATGAAAATTAGTTCTGATGAGCTTTTTCAAGCCAATCAAAAATTGAGAGAAGAATCAGAAAGCTTAAAGGAAGTCAACAAAAATTTAAAATTTATCCTTAACTCAATGAGTGTTGATGTTGAAATTATATCAAAAGTAGATTCATTTAAATCATTGGATTATATCAGGCAGCAATCTGTGGAGATTGTGAAAATCAGTAAGCAAAGAGAGGAGTTACTTTTAAATCTTGAAAAGCAAAATCAGGTTTTAAATGAATATGCCCATATGGTTTCCCATGATTTAAAAGCGCCATTGAGAAGTATTGATACTTTGATTAACTGGTTTATTGAAGATAACCAAGTAATGATGAATGACGATAACACTAAGTCATTAAACTTAATTCTCTCTAATGTTGAAAAAATGGACTTGCTGATTAAAGGCATTCTAGATTATTCAGCAATTGAAACGCAATATGATGATGATAGAATTATTGACCTTAGTATTTTAGTAAATGAAATTTTGAGGACTAATGTGACTCAGGGTCATGTTGCTATCAAAATTAAAAATGAACTACCTAAAATTTTAGGCAATGATTTTAGATTTAAACAATTATTCCAGAATTTAATTCAAAATGCTATAAAATACAATGACAAAGAAAATATAGAGATAGAAATAGGTAGTACTGAAAATGATAATGAGTTTAGTTTTTATATAAAAGACAATGGAATTGGTATTCCGGAAGTATATCAAAATAAAATATTTGATATGTTTTCAAAACTAGAGAACAATGATTCTTCCTCTGGAATAGGCCTTTCGATAGTTAAAAAAATCATTGATTTTTACAAAGGGAAAATTTGGCTGGAAAGCCAAGAGCATAGAGGAACAATTTTTTATTTCACAATAGCTAAATAGCATGGAGCAGCCTAATTTAAATTATATCAACGATCTCTCAGGAGATAATCTTGATTTCAAGAATAAAATAATCGGTATTCTTAAAAAGGAACTTCCAAATGAAATTACTATATATAGTCAAGAATTTATAAATGCGAATTATTTATTAGCGGCCCAATCTGTTCATAAATTAAAACATAAAATATCTATACTAGGTTTAGAAAAAAGTTATTATATTGCTGAAGAATATGAAAATAACTTAAAAAATAACTCAATAGATTTGAATGCTGATTTTGAAAATATTTTAAAAACCATGCAAGATTTCGTGAGTCATTTATAATAATTTTTTTTTATGAATTGCATTATAATTGATGATGAAGAAATGGCAAGAGCGATCATTGCACAATTCATTTCAAAGAATACGGATCTGATTATTGAAAATGAATTTTCAAATGCGATACAAGCTATAAAATATTTAAATCAAAATGATATTGATTTAATATTTTTGGATATTCATATGCCTGATTTTACAGGTTTTGATTTTATTCAAACGATTAAAAACCCTCCAAAGGTAATTTTGGTCACGTCGGATAAAAATTTTGCCATAGAAGCATTCGAATATGAATGTATCGTAGATTATCTCGTAAAACCTATTACAGAAGATCGTTTTCAAAGAGCGGTTCAAAAAGCAGATAGGTACAAAATAAGCTCTAATTCAAAAGAAACCACAGCTGTTATTGAGGACGATATAAATGAATTTTATGTTAATATTGACCGCAGGTTAATTAAAATTGAAATGGCTGCGGTAAATATTGTAGAAGCTAAGGGCGATTATATTCATATCAAAACGGACAGTAAAAACTATATTGTTCACTCTACACTTAAAAAAATAGAAGAAAAATTACCAAAAGATCTATTTTTAAAAGTGCATCGCTCCTTTATTATTAACACCAAAAAAATCGTTGACATCGAAGACAATAGTGTGTTAATTGCCAAAGACGTAATCCCCGTAAGTCGCGCCAACAGACCTGAATTAATGAAAAGGTTGAACCTTTTATAAACGGCTCATCGTTGCTAAATTGTATTTCAACTACAACAAGTATTGACTAATCTAAGATTTTATTTAATCTTAGATTAGGTGTATATCTTTGAGTCATAATTACAAAACTATGATTATGAAAAAGAAATACTTTTCGGTTAGTGCCCTTTTTTTAATGCTATTCTTTCAATTAGGATTTTCACAAAGTAGGAGCGTGGTGAGTAGAGCCACTGGTTCATGGGTCGCCTTGATGAAGGGAGATAAATTTGATCCCAATGATGATCAGCAGTCTGTTGCTGACACCGATTTTGTAGGTAATGCCACTTATGCAATGGTCGAAACTCAAAAAGAGACGATTAGCTTTACTGACGGAATAATGGATGACGCTTACTTTTTCAGAGTTAGGATGGGACAAAGTAACCCTTCGACTTCTTTTTATTTAGGTTTTGATGTCTCGGGGGATTTGATAGCAGATCTTTTTATTGAAGCAAATATGAAAAGTCGAACACCTTACGTGTCTTTTCATAAGAGAGATTATTCAAAAACAGGTCTTTCTCCTTCTCAAACTTCGTGGTTAAATGGAACAAAAAATGATGAGTTCCTTTTGGATACCAGAAATGCCAATATATTGACATATAGTGCAGGAACGGATATTGACGGTGGTAATAGTGGAACGGATTATTGGATAGAATTTGGTTTTACGGAAGAAAGCATAAGGAAATATGTGTTTGATAATTTTGGCTTGACTATAACTGGAGACTCAGCAGTTGCATTGTATGGTTTTACATCTACAAGCCAAACTTCTAACGGTGATGTTGCAGGAGTTAATGATAAAGAACCAGGGGTTTTAGATAAAAGTTGGGAAGAATTAGGTGTCATCATAAATGGGACTTTGAATAATATAACATCTGGAGAAATTTTGAATCCAACAGTAAATTCACAAACCACTACAGATACTACTCCAATCATTTCGGGAACATGGGGAGGTGACATGTTAGGAGGTGATGAATTATCAGTTACTATAAATGGTATTACCTATACTGAGGAAATTTATATAAATAATACGAATTGGAGTGTTACTGTATTATACCCAGAAATTTTAGCTGGAACTTATGAGGTAACTGCAACAACTACTAGGATTTCGAATAACAAAACGAGTAGCGATACAACATCTTCTGAATTGGTTATTCTTAGCAGCGCTGAATCTACAGCGGTAACATCTGCAAATGATGGTGGATTAGAAAGCAATGGTGATTTAGCAAGCCTTATTGCTAAGAGAAACTTTAACAGAATAAAAACAAATAGTTTTGTCAACAAAAAAGTGGGGCAAAAGAAGTTTGTTCCCTCTTCTCTTTTTGCCAAAACAGCTGGCTCAACTGTAGATTTTTCTGCTTTGATTCCAGATATAGGAATGAATGGCACTGAAACTACTTTTGTATCTAGCCCGACAGATTTAATTGGAATTACCAATGCTGAGCAATTGTATTCTGTTGATTACTATCAAGGAGAAAATCGAGTAGCTGCAGTTTTAGCTACTTCTACAACTGGAGCTGTTTATAGTCACTCTAAAGCAATTTGTGACCGTTTGAATAATTCCTCCCTTGAAAATATTATTACTATTAATCTGGATGGATATGAAGTTATTTTGGTCGAATTAAAAAGAGCTAACGGACTTACAGAATATGCTTTAAACTTCTCTATTCAGCAATTGACAGCGTCAAATAAACTTCATAGTTACTGGAATATCGAACAATATCCTATAGGTGATTATCTCAATTTTCAAGTTTGGGGAGCGTCAACAGCGCAGGTTTGTCATATTGCAAAAGCAGTTATTTCCAAAATGCAACAGCAAAAGGCGTTATCCAGCGAATTGGTCGATAATCGAATCCCGACGGTTTTTGTAAAAAACGGATTCTATAAAAACGGGAAATTAAATTTAGCTATAATAAATAAATCAAGAGCTTTTAATTTAACTTTTGAAGGAAATAAAAAAACGACTGAATTAGCAACAGCTGAATTAGTTTCTCAGGATGTAAGTTTGACTGGTGCTTATGAACAAAATATAGTTTTAGACTTAGGCGGAATGTTTGATATTGGTCTTTCAATAATTGGAGACAAGTCAAAACAATTAGATGGTTTATATTTAGCGGATGGTCCTTGGGGGCTGGATTATTCTAAAACAGAAACAACTATTTCTTCATTTGTGATTGACAATATTCCGAATACTAGTATTACCGACGATCAATATGCCATAGAGAGAAACACAGCTGTTAAAGGAGACATATTTGGCACTCTGAATGTGTTCAGAAACATCCTGCCAGGTGATTTAATGTTTGATGCCAGTTTGTATTCAACGGTAGGTTTTACAATTCAAAATTCATTGCCGGTTGAGGTTGTTTTGGTAACAGAAAACACAACTGACTGGAATAACAGGTTGCGTTTTCAAATCCCGGCAAACTCATCTGCAACTGAGATGAATGTTCTTTTTGATAAATTCACGAACCCTATGGGACAAAAATACAACAAGGAAAAAATCAAAGGAATCGTGTTTTCGGTACAAGGGAATTATCAGGCTTTTCAAGCTTTTGCAGTAACTGTTTCCCAGTTAATATTTAAAAACTCAAGTACCTTAGGCGCAGCTAGTTTTGTTAATATTGTAGCGAAAAATATTTATAACTACCCGAATCCGTGTGCGCAATCGACAACGATTGTATTGCCTAAAGTTACCCAAAGTGCGAACGTAAAAATAGTCGATATGACAGGGAGAGTAGTAAGTAGTAAAGACTTTAAATCAATTCCTAATAATAATGAAATGGGAATAGGGGTAGAAAACTTGAATAGGGGAGTTTATTTCTTTATTGTAACGACCCAAGAAAACGAGCAATTCCAAAATAAGTTTATAAGAGATTAGTTAACTGTTAATGTTGTTAGAAAGGCTGCCAATTACGGGCGGCCTTTTTTGTACTGTAAAATGAAGAGATTGATGTTTCTTGTTTTTGTCGTTGTAAGGTACGGGATGTTTTGGCGAAGGCCGAGCTTTTTAGTTATGAATTAATTGATACTATTCACTAATACAAGTTTCGCAAAGTCCCCTTAATGGGCCAGCGATTGGAAATTCTTTTACTATTCCAGTTTTACACTGTAGCCAACTGAAATTCTGTTATGTTGGTTCCATAAATTTAACTAAATCCGAGTGATCTATGTTCTTTATGTGTGATGTAGAAAAAGTAAGCTCTTGTACCGCTTGATTTTGATCAGCTAATAAGAAGAGAGTCTGCAGAAGTATATAATTTTGCCGGGTTAGTTCGTTTTAGGTAGTCCGATTATAATTTTGCCTTTATCATACAGCAACAACAAAACAAGAACAAGAACAAGAACAAGAAAAACCAAAATAGATTACCTGGAAAGGCAACCTCTTTTGGTTTTAATCGATCTGGGATCATTAAATCTTATTTCAGTTTGAATATAGGCTTGTCGAACAAATTCCATTTTAATCGCAATCCAATTTCGTTGAAGGTAAACCCTGCGGCTGTAGTGGAGGCAATATTACTTCGAGTGCCATAGATGTTGGTCAACAATCGATCAGAGAATTTATAACCAAATTTCGCCTGTACCCTGTAAGTCCATTGTTTGCTGTTGTCCTCAATAAATTGAAATCCAGTAGCCACATTGGCATTATAGAACCAAGATTTCGCTTCCACAATTTTTTCATCTTTAAGTATTTCCATAAATAGTTCAACAGCGTTAAATTTCTTTGGGCTAAAATAATCCGTAGGCACTTGGTTTTTGAAAGCAATGTATTGATAGTTAAGGCCACCTTTTAAAACGGGACTGGACATGAAATTATAATAGAAAGAGGTAAACAAAAGGTTTCGGGTATTGTTGTCTGTTTGTGAAGTATAGAAATACTGGGTAAACCAACCAAAATTAAAATTGGTTCCCATATTATAATTAAAATAATAATTATTGGCTGCGATTTGTTTGTCAATCAGATCCGAGTTGAAATTTTGAACTTCTCTTTTATATCCAATTTCTAAATCCTGTAGTTTAAAGGGCTTGATTTTAAAATACGTATTGATCAGTGCTTGATTGTATTTAGTGGTAGTTGAATTGGCTGAGGTGACACCAGCGTCCACTGTATAACTAATTTTCGGATGGAATTTATAAGCAATTCCCAATAGGAAGTCATTGGTTTTTGCGCTGACCTTGGTCGTGGTGTTTTCAGTTTCACGGTACTGATACGTCGTATTAACCGTAAGTTTTGTCGACAAAGGAATTGAAATAAGTGTACGCGTCGCTTTTGCCGTATTGTCCCCATTGTCAGACGAGTAGCTTAGTCTTTCTTCGAGAAAAGGCGTGAACTCCTGATTGATTTTCTTTATGAAATTCATGGCGTCATTCTGGTTTTTAAAAATTTCCAGCGTTTTTTTTCCAGCAGCAACTGCACTTGAAACTTTCCCGGAAGCATAGTAGGCATTTGCAATTCCTAAATTCCCATCAAATGACTTCGGGTTATTCTCCAATATAGTCGAGTAGTATTTAACACTGTCTTTAAAATCACTACGGTAAATGGCTAAAGTAGCAGACAAGGCCAGTAGCCAGTTTTCATTTGCATACTTGGTGTTTAATTCAGTTATTTTCAGGTCGGCCAGTTTATATTTTTTATTCCAAATCAAAGCTTGAACATAGCGTTCCTGCGTTTGCTTAATTAAATTTTCATCTGTGCTATTGTTTACTTTTTCAATAGCTTCTTGGGACAATTCTAGTGCCTTTTTGTCTTTCCCGTCAATATGTTCAATTAAAGACAAACCGTTTAACGCGATAACAGGGTCGTTTTTGGCAATAATAGTATAGGTTTGTTTTCCCTTTGTGATATCTTTGGTAATGAGATATAAGTTGGCTTTGTTCAGTAAGGTTTCTTTGTCATTAGGGAAGTCAACTAAAATTTCATCATAAAAAGCATCGGCTTCGGTATAACTTTTTTCAATTACCTTTTGATTGGCATATCCCAATTTAATATATTTTCTTGAGATCAAAGCGCCTGGATTGGCAGGGGACAGTTCTAGAGCTTTATTGACATTTAGTAAAGCTTCCTTAAATTCTTTAAGATTGGACAGGGTGTTCGCGAACCCGAGATGCGCCACAAAGCTGCTTGGATTTTTCGAAACAAGAGTGGTGTAAAATACTTTGGCTTCGTCAAATTTTTTGTTCCAAAGCAGGGCTTCGGCATAATTGAGTTCAATTTCTAGATCGCCCGGATATTCTTTTTTCAATACTACAAAGTTCTTCAAAGCTTTTTTGGGTTGTTCATTAAGACCAATTGCTCTAGCATAACACAAACGGGCGGTTTTGTTTTGAGGATAGTCTTTCAAAATGTTTTTGAAGAACACTTCAGCTTTATCAAATTCGCCTTTTTCCAGGTTACTGAACCCTTTACTCATATCTTGGGCATTTCCTACAGTACTTATAACAAGGAACAGAAAAAAGACAGTTTGTTTTAATATTTTCATTCGGTTTGATTCTTAAATTATATTTATGCAAGTTAAGTATAATGCTGTGATATTTCACCTACAGCAACTTGCCATTCGTCGAAGAATTAAATGCTTTCACATGAATACGAAAGATATTTGCGTCAGTATTAACGAACAAACATAAATAAGATGGCACTTCAAATCACATACAGCGCAGGAGTTTATGAAATTAATGGGATGTTAATTTCGAAAAACGGCAACACTTTAAAAAGCCATATTGAGGCTTTGATGGAGTGTTCGAAAGGGATCGTTCTTTCATTAAATAAAGTTCTGGAAATTGACGGTGAGGCTGTAAAAAGCATAATGTCGTTATATGAAAAAGCTCGGAGAAACGACAAGATGTTTTACATCATCGGGATGAAAAACAAGAAGGTCAGCGAAAAGTTTTCCTCGTTAAATTTAAATGATATTTTGCTTTAATATTTTTTTGTAATTTTTAGAAAATTAAGATAAATGAAAATAGCTTCTTTTACAATTCCTGCTATCCCAAAACAATTAAGTTCAGAGCAAGTCTTCCTGGTCACGATTCTTTTTGTTAACGGAGGGAACTATTTGTATAATTTGTTGCTGGGACGGATACTCGGACCGGCAGCTTTTTCAGACGCTGCTATTTTAATCACCTTTTTATTGGTTTTGTCATTTGTGGGAATGACTTTTCAAATTGTCGCGGCTAAGTATGCCGTTTTACTGAAAGACAAAAAACTTTCCCTATTCACTAAGAGCATTACAAAGTATGCGGTTTTGATGGGCGTTTGCATAGGTGCTCTGATCTTTTTTTTTAATAAGGAACTACAAGAATTATTTCATACCAAGACGGCAACTATGTTTGTGATTTTTAGTTTTGGGATCCCTCTTTATTTTTTAATGAGCATTAATAGGGGATTGTACCAAGGCCAAAATATAATGGACAAATTGGCTTTTACTTATCAAACCGAAATGGCCAGCCGATTATTGCTGACTATCGCCGCCGTTTTGTTGCTTCCTAGTTTTCCACCTTCCATAATTGTTGCGACCGGAATCACCGTATCATTTATTTTTGGACTTTATCCTTTTCAAAAAAATATCACAATTGATTTCAAAATTAAAAAGGAGTTGGTTTCCAAAGAGGATTTTCTTGACAATAAAGCGATTCTGACTTTTTTTATGTTAACTGCTTTCTATGAGCTGACACAGATTATCATTAATAACAGCGATATTATTCTGGTGAAACACTATTTTGATAATGAGCAGGCGGGTTATTATGCTTCTCTGGCATTAATAGGCAGGGTTGTTTATTTTGTCGCCTGGATGTTTGTGATGTTGCTGCTGCCTAAGGTAATTCAGTTAAAAAGGGACGGAAAAGAAACCCAGCCTCTTTTGATGAAATACGTATCCTATATCGCTATATTGTCTACGGTGATTGTATTAGTGACTTTTCTTTTCCCGGAACCGGTAGTCAATTTAATGTTTGGAAAGGCATATCTTTCTATAGCCTTTCTATTATGGAAGTACGCACTGGCCACTTCCATTTTTGCCATAGCCAATATTTTTACCTATTACTTCTTATCCATAAACCAGTACATTCCTGTTGTGGTTTCGGCAATAATAGGGCTAGCCCAGATAGGATTGATCGTATTTTTCCATGATTCACTTCAACAGGTAGTTCATGTGCAAATCATTGCGATGATTGTACTGTTACTTTCGCAATTATCCTTTTTCTTTTATCAGAATAAAAAGAATCTTCGTCTACGCTAAGATTCCATTCACCGAAAATTAAAAAATAGCCATTCTAAAATAAAGATATTCGTACTGTAATTAAAAACTGAGCAAACATGAAAGTAGCTATTATAACGTCGTTTCCACCAAGTAGAGTAACCTTAAACGAGTATGGATATCATTTGGTAAAGAATTTTGTACAGAACCAAGAAGTTTCAGAATTGCTTTTAATAACAGATAAAACAAAGGAGCCAAAACAATTGGATTTTGACAGTAGCTATAAAGTAAATGTTAAAGACTGTTGGTCTTTTAATAGTTATTTAAACTTCTTTTCGATTATCAAAACGGTATTAAAGGAAAAGCCGGATGCTGTTTTATTCAACTTGCAGTTTGTGAAATTTGGTGATAAAAAAATTCCGGCAGCAATGGGATTATTAATACCTATGTTTTTAAAATTATTTAGATTTAATACAGTAGTTTTATTACATAACATATTAGAGCAAGTAGATCTCGAAAGCGCTGGTTTTACCAAGAACAAATTAGCTTCAAAAATTTACAATGCTATTGGCACTAACTTAACAAAATGCATACTTAAAGCAGATTTAGTTGTGGTTACCATAAGTACATATGTTGATGTATTAGGTAAAAAATATAAAACTAAAAATGTATCACTGATACCTCACGGCTCTTTTGAAAAAACACAAACGCCTAATTTTAATCTACCGGCTGGACCTAAGAAAGTAATGGCTTTTGGAAAATTCGGGACTTACAAAAAAGTCGAAATTTTAATTGAAGCGATTGAAATCATCCGACAAAAATCAAGTGAAGCAATTGAAATTGTGATCGCTGGTACAAATAGCCCTAATACTCCAGGTTATTTAGAAAGTGTACAGGAAAAATATGCGCATGTTCCCGGTATTACGTTTACGGGTTATGTAGAGGAAAATGAAGTTCAAAATATTTTCAATGACAGTGCAATGGTTGTGTTTCCTTACACTTCAACTACCGGAAGTTCTGGAGTATTGCATCAAGCGGGTAGTTACGGAAAAGCGGTTGTAATGCCAGATTTAGGCGATTTGAGTCTGTTAGTTAAAGAAGAAGGATATCAGGGTGAGTTTTTTAATCCGGAATGTGCAGAGTCATTAGCAGCAGCTATTGAAGCTATCCTGAACGACAATGAGTACAGAATACGATTGGCCACAACTAATTACAGAGCCGCAAGTGCCCTTTCAATGGATAAAATTGTTGGAATGTATCTTCGTAGTTTTAGACAGATCGAATACAGTAAATTAGAAAAAAAATTAGTAGGTAATGTATAAAAAGGATTGTTTTTTGTTTCCTTTTTCATCAATAAAACCAAATTTTTTCTGTCTAATTTTCTGCCAAGGCCATTTTCCAGCCACTTGACTTGGAACATGCGGGAAATCATATAAAGTCCATGACATAAATGCAAGCTTGTTTTTTTTGAATAAGGCTTGAATTCTTTTATGGTATTGCGCCTGATCCGCTTCGCTATATCCTCTTAAATTCCATATGCCGTTATAGGATGGCACGCCAAACTCTTGAATTACGACTGGCTTTTTTACGGCTTTTTCTAAAAGAGTATTCTCTTTTTCGAAATCCTCAACCGCATTATAAAAGTGGTAGGATACAAAATCTACTTTATTAGCTAGTCGAGTTGCTTCATATGAATTGGACCAACCAATAGTGACTAAATGATTGGGGTCAAATTTTTTGATGACTGAAACCATATGGTTCAACCAGTTCAGGACATTGTCCTTGTCCCTATTCTCAAAGTCCAGATTGGGTTCGTTTTTTAAATCCCAAGCCAAAATAGCATTGTGGTTCTTGAATGTCGAAACTATGTTTTCGGCATGGCGGTGGGTCAACGTCCAATTTTCTAGGGTGTAGTCGCTGTAAAAATCAAAAAGGGTAACAATTACTGACAAGTTTTTTGATTCAGCCAAATCTAACATCTTTTTTAGCTTGTCTAATTTTTCTTGTTTTACATCGGCTTTCCCAAAATCGTCATACTGTATAAAAATACGAATCGAATTAAGTTTTGCTTTATTGATGATGTCAAAATCTTTGGAAATGGTGTCTAGATTAAATAAAGGGCCGAAAGTGTCCCAAGCCGAATTTTTCGGGTAATAATTGATTCCTTTGATCGTGTAAGCGACCTTGTCCTTGAGTATGTTTTGTCCTTGAATGGTATAAAGGGGATGTGGTTTTATGGTGTCGGCCACTAGCACTTCTTTCTTCATTTTTTGCATATGTCTCACTCTCCAAAATCCATCTTCAAGAAGCATCATTACTTTATAAGTCGCCGTATCTTCAACGGTACTGATTAATTTTTCTTTTTTGTAAATTTTTTGGAATTCAACCACGTTTCTGTCCGTGAAAACGACCAGTTGCCCATCGGCACTATAAAAATCCAATTTGGGGTGATGCTCTAATGTGGTGCTCTCAATGGTAATGTTATTTTTCTTATTGTGACTGATCGTCTGGTATAAATTTGCGCGGGTATTTTGAGTGTAATAATCTTCGATTCCCAGTTTTGTGTTGTCTTTAAAAGATTTGTTTTTAACGAGCCATGAAAAAAGATAGTCTTTTTCCACTTCTTTAAGCGTATTTGCTTCCATTGCCCTGCCAGCATTTGTATCACTTTCCCAAATTGTTTTGGGTAAATAGCTGTTAATAGTTTCTTTTTCCAGATGGAGCATGGATGTTCTCTCTGCACCCGTATTTAAAAACGTCAGCGTTTTATTGATACCCAACAGTAATAGTAGGTTCAACAGGATAAATGAAATAATTAGAATAGTTCGGTAAACGTTTTTGTTATTTATTAAAGACATAGTTTTTAGTTTCAGTTTTTTTTGTAATGCCTAAAGTTTGAATTTCAAAGCGATAGTTTTTTTCTTTATAAAAATCGGAGGGAATTTCGAAATTAGCCATTCCTTTTGAACTGTCTTCCTGTAAAATTTTGATTATTTTGTCGTCATGAAATATTTTTACTAGAACCTTAATCCCGTCGGGAACTAACTGGCCCATAAAACTGTTCAGTGGCCCTATGGTAAGTTTTCGATTATGGTCAGAAAAGGAATATTTAAAATCAGAAAGTATAGGTTTGTAATCCATATGCAAAATGTTACTTTTTGCAATTCCTGTGATATATCCTTTTACGGCATAACTGTCCAGGTGATCCGGATGAAGAATTTGTCCCGTGGCGATACCGTTTATCGTGCTGCCAAAGGTTTTTAAAAACATGTCGTTTTTGGTGGTAATATGGAAAACTACCATGGTTCCATCACTTACGGTGTTATTGTATTCGTCCTTGATTATTGAAGTGGTAAGAGTCGTAATTTGATTGCCATCTCCATAGCCGTGATTTCTTGAATAAAAAATAGAAAAATCGGTTGCGATATTTGGATAGACTTCGGTTTCTGTTTCTTTAGTGATGGTTTTGTCGCATACTGTTGAAGCCAGAATCTGTCCCGATTGAGTGTTCGAGTAAATATTATTCCAGGCTACAAAGTCATGCGTGTTTTTTGAAACGGCGGTTACCTTGTCTAAAAACTGATGTTTAATCAGGACGGGGGTGTTTTCTGATTTTGGATTGTCAAATCCGTCGGTGGGAATACTGACCATCATCGTAAACTCCTTGCCGCCAGCCAAGATGCTTCTGGGACCAAGATAATTTTCAATTTGGGTTTTGGTTTTGTCGTTTGGAATTATCTCAAAAGCGCCGTTTAAAACAGTTTTTTCATTGTCTATTAGAAACCAGGAAACGTTCCCAGTCTTTTTTGAGTAAATATCAGGGATTGTAAAAGTGATTTTCCCATCTTTGTTATTCCCGTTAACAACAGTTTTCCCGTAAGAATGGATGATGAAAAGCTGCGGTTTTGCAGTTTTTGACGAAGAGGAAAAAGTTAATTCCAGGTCGTTTCCCGCGACAAATAATTTGTTTGTTGAATTCAAGTGAATATCGCTGTCTTTTGCAATAAATGCAGGCGTCGCAAATGCCAAGAGAAGCAAGAGCACTAGGGAAAGCAAGATGTAAATTGTTTTCTTCATTATTTTGGATTTCCAATATAATTATTGATTTCTACTTTTATGTAGCTAAAGCCCTTTCCTTTTACTTTTTGCAGTTGTTCTTCGCCTTGGTTCACTTGTCTGTTTGGAACCACTTCTTTGGCAATAATATCATTTGGTAATCCATTTACAAAACAGTTCTTCAAGGAAGATTGAATGAGGGCTAAGTTCTCTAAATTTAATAAATTATATTCGAAATATTGTTTGCGCTGCACTCTAACACCTTCACGAATAAAAAAATGATCTACATAAATTAATTTTTTGGCATTGTTGTAATAGGATATTAATAATCCTGGGATGGTAACTTCCTGGATACCGTAATTAAATAATGTCCCGTTTATTTTGTTATCGTTTATCTGAAAATCGGACAGCGCCACTTGGTTGTACAGATCGGTAATGGTGACATTTCCGGCGCACTGAATGTCGAAGTTAAACGGCTTTTGTTTAATTTTTAATGGGGTAAACTCATTGGGGTTAAAAGTGGTGGGTTTTACATCAGTCATTTTTAACCAGGCCGTTTCTTCAAAATTTACTCTGAAAGTAGTGATTTCCTTAGGCAGTAGTTTGTGCTTGATTACAAACTTGGCATTAAAAGAGGCTGTTTTTTTATCTGATTTATCGTACAAGCTTGCGTTCAAAACAACATCTGCCGGTACGTTATCCACGTTTTGGACTTCGCCGATTACGATGTATTCGTCATCAAGCTTAATTAAATTGGCAGAAAGGATTTCAAGGACAGGTTGTTTCAAAACGTCGTCATGATAGGTCTGTTGGGTGGAAATAACTCTGCGACCGTGCTTGAAAAATTCCGTAGTATTAGAAGATAAAAACTGGTTTGGCGGAATGTCCAAATCTAATTTTTTAGGCTTAATATACCATTTCCCTTTTACTTTCACGACTTGGTGGCGATACTCTTTTTTAATGATCTCGAGCGGAGTAATCCATTTTGTTTTGGCTAATAGGATTGCTTCGTTGTCAGTTTGCGCTATCGTTTCCACTTCTATGGCATCCAATTTTGCATAGGAGTTCAGGATTCCATCCGCTACCGATGTTTCCAACATAAATTGGGAGACGGATAATTTACTTTCAGGATTGATAAAAGAATAGGCTTTTTCAAATTCTTTAAAATCAATCGCGTCGTAATAGGAACGTATCACGTTTTTCGGACTTATTTGATAAGCGGTGTTGATGTGGAACTGATAGATGAAATAAGCGGTAAAACATAATATAATAGCCGTCCATATATGCAAATAGGATATTAATCGGTTTGAAAATTTGGTGTATGAAATTCCCAGTGACAAGAATTCAGGTTTCTCAATTACTTTTAGTTTTAAGGTTTTGTAAAACATCATTTGTATGTTAAGTACAAACGCTACTGCAACGGTTAGCATCGGAATAATTCCCCACATCAGTTTTTGATAAAGAGGAACATCTTCGTAAGGAAGTGTTTTTGATAATGGGGGGACATTCAATTTTTCCCAAACCATTATCCCATTCGACAGTTGAGACAAGCGATGCCAGCCGCAGAAATACAATATGGGATCGTAAAATTTATCATTGGAAAAAACATATTTCAAATTGTATTTTTCCGGAACGGTTAAAAACTGTTGCAGGGAACCGATGCCTTCGAGCCCTCTAAATTTTGAATTTTCCAAACGCTCGACGGCTCTTGATGTTAATTCGGGAAGTCTCCTTGCCGAATGGTAGTTACCGTCAACGGTTAAGGCTTTTGTTTGATAGGATAAGGTGGCCATCTGATCCCCAAAGCCCAATGGTAAATACCTCCATTGGTCATGCTGGTCTTGATTTAAGAAATTAATGATTGGAAGCGTGTTTATTTTTTGGGGCTGAAAAGGCCTGAAGTACCCAATAGTAATAGTGAAAACAGCCATTGTCAAAAAAGTTCCTGCGATAAATCCCCCTATGATTCTGTGGTAAACGAGTCCAAATCGCAATTGCATCGCTTCTCGCAAATCACCTTCTATAAAGCGATAAATGAACTCGCCAAACATGGGTAAACACATTATGGAAGCCCACAAGGTAAAACGGTCAAGAGTAAGTATGTTAAAAGCGTTTTTACCTAATATCATTAACGGAATTGGAGTCGTCCCTCCAGTTCCCAGAATTAATAATAAAGTTAATGACAAGCCGAAAAACAAATACCGCCTGCTGTAAAACCTATAAAAAATATAAGGCAAAAAGAACAATAGGATTCCCCAAGGGATTAAAAAAAACATCAAGCCTGAAGAAGTTACCTCTAAAAAATTATCCCTGCTACCATGTGGAATGGGTACTTGGGTTATTGGGTTTTTCTTTGAGTTAATCCAGTAAGGTAAAATACAAACTACAATCAAAATCAAAGAAGCGATACCAAAGGAGATCATTCTTTTAAGTAAACTTAGGAAAGATTGGAAAAATATTTTGAATGACACTTCTTTATAACTTTGTACCTTTTCTCGAGAAACGTCCATTATTACCATACCTATCAATGGGAAAATAAAAAAAACCATTCCGAAAATAGGAGTCACATGGTGTGAACAAACCGTTACGGCAAGAAGGGATAATGAAGTAAAAAAGTATTTTAACTTACCGGTTTTTAACCAAAGATATATTTCCGGGAAAGAATGCATTAAAATGGACATAGCTATGACACTTGGTAATTGTCCGAAAATATGTAATGTTTCGACAAACGAAGAAGAAAATACCGCTAGTAGCGCTGTGTAGCCTGCGACGTTTCTGTTGCCGGTCATTAGTAAGGCAAAGCGATAAGCACCTGTTATAAATAGTACGACCCCAATAATGGCAACAGTAAACATCCCGAATTTTAAACCACCCACTAAGGATAATAATGCAATTGTTTGATGGACCAAAGGGGGATAACCCATAACGGTAAAACCGGTGTACCAGCTATAGCTCCAGGGTTCAAACCAGCCACGGGCATAATGATTTGCGAAAAACAGATGAATTAAAGCATCATAAGTGTTTTCCAAGGTGAAAAAAATAGCACTGGAGTGAAATACGATTCCCACCAACAGTGCAACAATTAAATATTTATTGGTTTTTTCTCCCACTTATAGCTCACTTATTATCATAATCGTAAATATAGGAAATAAACTATAGCGGTCGAATTTAAAGTATCTTAATCAATCATCCATTCGTCGAAACATTGCTATCCGTTCGTCTAAATTCTAAAAACAGGAAGTACTTATCGTGATATATTTGTATTGAAATAACAATGAAAACACTACAGTATGAAAATATTAGTAATCGATGATCAAGAATTAGTTGTCCTTTCTCTAAGCAAATGTCTTACGGATTTAGGGTATGAAGTTAAAACCGCCAATAATGTTTTTAATGCGATCGTTGCATATGATGAATTCAAACCGAATCTCGTTATTGCAGACATTAACATGCCTGTCTTGACCAATTCAATAGATGCTAATCAACCTTTTAGTGTAAACGATAAAGCATCAGGTTTGGAAATTGTGAAATACATAAAACAGATTAAAAAGCATGATACTCCAGTGATGATTTTATCTGGAAATAATGACGAAGAAGTGATTTTAAAAGGGTTTGAATTGGGAGTTTCAGATTATATGAAAAAACCCTTAAGCTTGAATGAAATTGGAGCAAGGGTAAAGAGATTAATTGGAGTTGATTTAGTTGATCCAGTTGATAACAGCAATAGGTTAATTCAAAATAATTGCATTGGGGTTGTCATACCTTGCTACAATGAAGAGGAAAGATTGTTGAGTGAAGAATTCAAAAAATTTGTTCATTCAAATTTAGGATATCATTTGTGTTTTGTAAATGATGGGAGTAAAGACAATACGCTTGAAGTGTTGCAAGAATTATGTAAAGGGAATGAGGACAGAATAAGTATTTATAACTGCGAAAAGAATGGTGGAAAAGCTGAGGCCGTGAGATTAGGGATGTTGCACTTGGCGAAAGACAGCCAATACAATTACATTGGTTTTCTTGACGCGGATTTGTCGACCAATTTTGATGATTTCCACGAATTGGTAAATACAATATCAAATTCTAAATATAAAATAGTTAGTGGTTCCCGCATCAACAGAATGGGAGCTGATATCGCAAAAGAATCAGCTAGAAAAATCATTAGTCAAGGGATCAATTTTATTATTAGAAAAACTTTAGGGATGGATTTCCAAGATACACAATGTGGTGCTAAAATCATGAATAAAGAAATTATTGAAAAAACCTTTAAGAAAAAGTTTTTGACCAAATGGCTGTTTGACGTTGAAATCTTTATGAGGATGAAAAATATTTATGGGAAACAAGGAGCAATAGATTTAATATGTGAGCAACCATTAAATAGATGGGTTCATATGGATGGATCTAAGCTTTCGTTTAAAGATTCCTTTAAAATTGTTGGTCAAATTGGTCAAATTGCATTTCATTATAATTAAAAAATTATTGTTAAATAGGCTTTATTGTTATTTCAGGGAGGTTGTACTTTATAAGTTCGATCTCTTTTTTTGTTTAAAATGGTTGGTTCACAAAAGTTTAACTAAGAAAATGTAAAAGGAAATTGCAGAATAATGAAATTAGGTATTACTTTTGCTAAGGGTTTTTTTATGTGTTGAAATGATTCAGCATCTGATATAAATTCATTTTAAAATGAAAGAACAAATTAAGAAATTCTTAAACGAGGAGCAAGATCCTAAAGCCATCGAAAAAGTCACTTCAAAGCTGAATGATTTACTGATGAAAAATGAAGAGATAGGCTATATCGGGGTGCAGAAAAAACCGGCGCTTACCGTTTTTCCGGATAGTATTGTTATGACTAATAAAAGAATTATAATCTGTCAACCTAAAAACCTGGGTCTCTCTATGGATTTTACAGATTATACTTGGGATCAAATTGAAGGGACTTTTGTTAAAGAAAATATCTTGGGGTCGGAATTTTCATTTTCGACGAAGACCGATATGGCCGTTTCCATTGATTATATCCCGAAAATTCAAGCCAGAAAAATCTTCACGTATGCTAAGGAGCAGTTGGATATTCTGAAAAATGTCGCAGTTTCAAATGTTACGGTTAGGGAAGACTTTTTAGCTGACACCACCGAGGAATTTGAGATTATTGAAGTAGTAGAAACTGAAGAAGTGACTAGTTTTGCCGAAATCATGCCTATCATTCCGCCACCTTTAACTATTAAAAACGAGCATTTCGATAATCCATCTGAAATTTTGAACGAAAATGGGCTCGCCGGACTGTCTCAGGATGAACTTTTCGAAAAATTACAGAACTATAAAAAACTACTTGATAACGGTTTAATTCTTCAAGGGGAATACGACACTTATAAAATGGAAATTTTAAGCTTCATGTAATGATGTTTGTACAGAAATTAAAAAGGTCAAATGATAGTTCTTATCATTTGACCTTTTTTAGTTTTATAAGGTTCTTTTCTGTTTTTCGACAAAATTAGTAGCTTGTAATTCCAGCAACTCCGTTGCTTTTCTTCGTTGTAAGTCATAGAGGTTTTTGTCTTGCGCAATGTCTTGATATACCTTATCATGCATTGCGGCACTCGTTTTAAGTAATAAACTGCGTTGGTATTTGTCTTGTTCTAAAGTGGCTTTTAATGCCGTTTCTAGATCCTCCAGTTTAAAATCATATTCTCCTTTGGGAGATAGCAATTTAGCGATAATAGGGGATGTTTCAATAGCTAAAAACAGTAACATGATAAATAATGAAGGAATTGAAGGAAGTTTGTTTAACGCGTTTATTCGTGCCATCAAGCCGTCAAATCCATCTATTATAGGTTGTGTTTCGGTTACTTTTTTATCCAAATCAGCTTGAAGTACTGCTGCCATTTTTTCTTTTTTGGCGATTTTTTCCAGATTGTTTTTTCGAATGGTATCCAATTGCGCGGAAGCGAGATTATGTTTGGCTATTTTCTCTTTAAAAACGGGGCCTTTGCCCAATTTCAGGGTGCCTTTTGTCCCTTCTGCTTCTGCAATATAGGTGTCGTACAAGGTGTTGACTTCCTTTTCTTTTTTCGAAATATCCGCTTTTAAGCTCGCGATTTCGGATTTGTTTTTATCTAAATCGGATTTGAAGTAATTCGCCACTTCCTTTTTGTTTTCAAGCGCCATAGCGTTTTTTTCTTTCAATAAAACGGTGTTGATTTCTTTCTCGAAAATTTTAATTTCCAATGGCTTGGATATTACGATAGCAATGATAATAGCCAAAATAATTCGGGGTGTTGCCTGTAGAAATTCACTTCCGAATTTATCTCTTTTTCGAATAGTAGAAACAATGAAGCGGTCCAGATTGAAGATGAGCAAACTCCAGACTAATCCAAAAAGTAGGGTGGGATATACGCTGTCAAAAACAGTAAACAGAGCGTATGCACTAGCGATAAATGCCATGACGGCGGTAAAGAAAACGGTGGCGCCAATACCTGCGTATTTGCCTTGTTCTCCTTCGGAGCAGCCTTCTAGGATTTCATTGTCAGCTCCTGAGCAGAGGATAAAAAATTGTTTTAACATGATTGATTTTTTTGATTGATTGATCTTTCCAAATTTAACGCCAAAAAATCAACAATGCTATAAATCGCTGATTTGATTTCCTTTAGGAGGTTCTTAAAATCAAAAAGAGCTGTCCTATGGGAACAGCTCTTTTCTTTTTTGAATTATAATTAACTTATGCTTTAGGTGCTCCCGCCATTATTTCAGGGTTTGCAAATTCTTCAAATTTGGCAAAATTAGCTTTAAATTTTTGAGCTAATTCAACTGCTTTTTGGTCATATAAAACCGCATCTTTCCATGTTTTGCTGGGATTTAGTATATCAGCAGGAACATCAGGACAAGATTGAGGTATCGCTAATCCAAAAACAGCATGGTCTTTATATTCTACAGCGTCTAATTCTCCGTTTAAAGCGGCAGTAATCATGGCACGTGTGTATTTTAATTTCATCCTGCTACCCGTTCCGTAAGCTCCACCCGTCCATCCAGTGTTTATCAACCAAACTTTTACATCTGCTTCTGTAATTTTTTTACTCAACATTTCAGCATATCTTGTTGGGTGAAGCGGCATAAACGGTGCTCCAAAACAAGCAGAAAAATTAGGTTGAGGCTCTGTAACCCCAGCTTCAGTACCAGCAACTTTAGCGGTGTAGCCAGAGATAAAGTGGTAGGCAGCTTGACCTGGTGTCAATCTTGAAATTGGAGGTAAGATTCCAAATGAATCTGCGGTAAGGAAAAATATATTTTTAGGATTTTTTCCAATAGAACTTGGTTGAATGTTATCAATATGGTATATCGGGTAGCTAACTCTTGTATTTGGTGTTATGGAAACATCTTCAAAGTCAACTTCGTTTGTGCCCTCTTTAAAAATTACATTTTCTAAAATGGCTCCTTTTTTAATTGCTCTAAAGATATCTGGTTCGTTTTCTTCAGAAAGATTGATCACTTTAGCATAACATCCGCCTTCAAAATTGAAAACAGTATTTTCACTAGTCCATCCATGCTCATCATCACCGATCAATTTTCTTTTTGGATCTGCTGATAAAGTAGTTTTTCCGGTTCCTGACAAACCAAAGAAAATGGCTGTGTCTTCTTTATCACCTACATTAGCACTACAATGCATCGGTAATGCATTCTTATTGACAGGCAATATGAAATTTAATGCAGAAAAAATTCCTTTTTTCATTTCACCAGTATAACCGGTACCGCCTATAAGTGCAATTTTTCTTGTGAAATCTAATATGGCAAAATTGCTTTGACGTGTAGCGTCAGTTGCAGCGTCAGCTAAGAAACTTGGAACGCACAGTAAGGTCCAGTCTGGTGTGAAGTTCTCCAGTTCTTTTTGTTCCGGTCTCAAAAACATATTGTAACAAAATAAATTTGCCCAAGGTGTTTCAGTAACTACGCGAACATTTAATCTGTAATTAGGATCGGCACATACATAAGAGTCCCTAACGAATACTTCTTTATCAGATAAGTAAGAAGTTACTTTTTTGTACAATGCTTCAAAAGCTTTTGGCTCAAAAGGAATATTCACTTTTCCCCACCAAACTTGGTCTTCAGTAATATTATCTTTAACAATAAATCGATCCAAAGGCGAACGTCCTGTGTATTCTCCTGTGTTAATAGCTAATGCACCAGTCGAAGTTTCGATTCCTTGGCCGGACGCTATTGTCATGTCATGTAATTCGTTGGCTGATAATTGATAATGAATCTTTGCGTTTTCGATTCCCAAGTCTTTTAACGAAATCGATTGCGTAAACGGTGTGTTATTATTCATAAAATTACGTATTGTGTAGTTAAATTATTTGCATGCAAAAGTAAAGCTAATATTTTATATACCATTTAATTATCTTATTTTTTTGGTTTTTTCTTCAAAAAATGCAAAAACAATACGCCCCAAGCCAGTATTAGCAGGAGTCCACCGATAGGAGTCACAAAACCGATCACTTTGAAATCAAAAGAAGTCATGGTGTTTGTAGCCAATAAATAAATGGATCCAGAAAATAAAAGGACACCAAAAACGACTAAATTAAAGATAATTTTTTTTGTTTTTTCAGTTAGGTCCCCTAACATTCCAATAAAGATTAAAAACAATGCATGGTACATTTGATAGCGTACTCCAGTTTCAAAAGTAAGTAGTTGTTCAGGTAGTAGTGTTTTTTTTAGGGCATGTGCTCCAAATGCACCTAATACTATCGCTATCATACCAAAAAGAGCTCCTGTTGAAATTAATTTCTTGTTCATTTATTCCGTATTTTTTCTTTGTAAAAGTATTCCTTATCGGATTAATACAAAACATTTTTTGATGAATAGTTTTATACTTTTTCGTTAGAAAAAACGGAATTGAGTCTATTTGTTTGTTTTGTTGAAAACATAGTGAGGATTTAACAGCGAGTATTTGTTATAAATATAACATTTATATATATTTGTGTTATATTTATAAAACACATGAGAACCATTTTAATTATAGGTGCTGGTAGGTCAGCATCCTCGTTGATAGAATATCTTTTAAATAAATCAGAAAAGGAGAGCTTACATCTCGTTATCGGTGATTTATCGTTGCCTTTAGCCCAAAAGAAAACGAATAATCATCCTAATGCCACTGCAATCGCTTTAGATATTTTTGACGCGAGTCAAAGAAAAGTGGCAATTGAAAAAGCAGATATTGTTATCTCGATGTTGCCAGCTCATTTGCATATTGAGGTAGCAAGAGATTGTGTTGTTTATAAAAAAAACTTGGTTACCGCTTCTTATGTTAGCGATGCCATGCAAGAATTGGACGAGGCTGTAAAAGAAAACAATTTGATTTTCATGAATGAAATTGGGCTGGATCCTGGAGTTGATCACATGAGTGCCATGAAAATAATAGATGAAATAAGTGATAAGGGCGGAAAAATGCTTTTATTCGAATCCTTTTGTGGGGGTCTAGTTGCACCGGAGTCAGATACGAATCGTTGGAACTATAAATTCACTTGGGCTCCCCGTAATGTGGTTCTTGCAGGACAGGGTGGTGCGGCTAAATTTATTCAGGAGGGGACATACAAGTATATACCCTATTGTAATTTATTCAGAAGAACAGAATTCCTAGAAGTAGAAGATTATGGCCGCTTTGAGGCATATTCTAATAGGGATTCATTGAAATACAGAAGTGTATATGGTTTAGATGATGTACTGACCTTATATAGGGGGACTATTCGCCGTGTAGGTTTTTCGAAGGCTTGGAATATGTTTGTTCAACTGGGAATGACGGATGACGGTTACGTGATGGAAGACTCTGAAAACATGAGCTACCGTCAATTTGTAAATTCATTTTTACCGTATCACCCCACAGATTCCGTTGAAATTAAGACACGCTTAATTTTAAAGATTGATCAGGATGATATAATGTGGGATAAATTGCTGGAACTGGATTTATTCAATAACACAAAAATAGTGGGTCTTAAAAATGCCACACCAGCGCAAATATTAGAAAAAATATTAAGCGATAATTGGACGTTGGAACCGGACGACAAAGACATGATAGTGATGTATCATAAATTCGGATATGAATTGGACGGTGCTAAGAAACAAATCGATTCTAAAATGGTTTGTATCGGGGAAGACCAGACCTATACTGCAATGGCAAAAACGGTTGGTTTACCTGTAGCCATGGCAACATTGCTAATTTTAAACGGGAAGATTACCACGCCCGGAGTACAACTCCCTATTCGTAAAGAAGTGTATCTACCGATATTGAAAGAATTAGAAGAATATGGTGTTGTTTTTAAAGAACAATCCATGCCTTATTTTGGGTATGGACCAGACAATACCATTTAGGTAATGGTTTTTAGTTTGTAGTAAGATAAATCCGCTTCGTAAAGAAGCGGATTTGTTGTTTTACAGCGGTTTTTAATCTGTTTGAATGCTAATTGGTAAACTATATTGTACTCTTACTGGTTTGTCGTTAACTCTGGCCGGAATCCAATTTGGAGATAGTTTTAAAACGCGAAGTGCTTCTTCTCCGGTTCCATAACCCATGTCGCGAAGAATTTTAAATTCAGAAAGGCTTCCGTCTTTTTCGATGGTAAATATTAAGTATACTTTACCATTTAATTTCATTTTTGAAGCTTCCTCCGAAATTTTAAAATTTTCGCCAACAAATTTATAGAATTCACTCATTCCACCTGGGAATTGAGGTCTCGTATCAATCCCTGCAATGTTATAGACCGCGTCATTATTTTTGTTGTTAACAATTAATTCAACGTATTTTGGTCCTGCTGCGTTTTTTATGTCAATTAGTTGTGCGCTCTTTTCCTGTTTGCTTTTTGGGGCTGTGGCAGGAGGTGGAGGTGGCGGAATGTTTTTCTTTTCTTCGGACGTCAGTTGAGAGAGGCTTTTTTCGGATATAATATTTCCATTCTTGTCTTTAGTCCTAAAAGTAGTATTTTCAAAATATTTTTCCATTCCGGTAACTGAAGTGGTCGAATTGATTTGAGTTTCTGTTTTCTTTTCTTGGGCTACTGTCTTTACGCATACTAAGAAAACGAGTCCCGTAAATAGTGGTGCTAACACCAGTTTTTTCAACATGGACCTAGTTGTCGATGTGGTTTTTGTCATCATAATTAATCTTTTTTTAGTTATTGAATAATTTAAATTACTGGCCAAGTAATAGCTTGAGTTCGCGTTTGAAACTGATAATAGTAGATTCTGGTAAAACGGAACATTGTTATATGATTTTACGACTTTCTCGTCTGCGAGGAATTCGTGGTTGAGTTGTATTGCCTTTTTATAAAAAATGAACACGGGGTTAAACCAAAGCAACATTTTAAGAATTTCGATAAACAGGATGTCTAGTGTGTGTTTTTGGGTTACGTGGATTAATTCATGGGTATAAAGTTCTGCTTCAATTTTTCTATTATGATAATCTGTGTCGTTGATGAATATGGTATTCAAAAAAGTATGCGGAAGTATTTTCTCTTTTAGTAGAACCAGTTTTGAGTTTTTATAATCAATAGCAGGATTTGATTTTATTCTTGAGGTTAATTTTCGAATGTTCTTCGCAAATCGGATTATGAGTACCGAAGTCACGATAGCATATAAGGCCCAAAGGGCAACAAGCCAGTAATCCCTCGAGTCTTCTATAATCGTCATGGCAGCTTCTCCAGGTTTTATGGTCCCTTTCCCCATCAAAGGACTTATAGATTCTGTTATTACTTCAATAGTTATAAATGGGATGCTGAGTGAAAAGACAAGGCTAAACAAAAGGTAAAATCTATTGAACTGATGTATTTTCTCTTTTTCAAGCAGAATGTGATATACAGCCAATAGGACTGTCAGCGAAAGTGTCGATTTGATTATGAAGTCCATCATTTTTTCTTTTTTTGCAGTTGGTCGTCTATTATTTTTTTCAGATCTTCCAATTCCGCTGATGATAAATTGGTTTCGGTGGTGAAGAAGGAAGCGAACTGTGAGGCCGAATTGTTGAAAAAATTAGTGATTAGTCCGTTGACGTGTTTGGAGAAATAGTCGGTTTTTTTTACCAATGGATAGTATTCCCTGGAATTTCCAAACTCATTGTACCCCACAAAATCTTTATCGATCATCCTCTTCAATAAAGTGGCAACCGTTGTCGTTTTTGGTTTTGGCTCCGCAAAAGTCTGAAGTAAATCTTTCATAAAGGCTTTCTCCAGTTTCCAAAGCTGTTCCATCAGTTGTTCTTCGGCTTTAGTTAATTGTTGCATTTTTTATTTTTTATATGTGTTGTTTTCTTCTGAGATTAAATCTCCTTTATGATACTGGCGCGTTGTTGTTAAGTTGCTTTTGTTGTCATAATATTTCCATGTTCCGGAATAATACCAATGGAGTTGCTTTTTGTCGTCGTTGATTTTTGTTACCCCTTTTGCTCGTATTTTTCCATTCTCGTGATAAAATTTCGTGTAACAGATATTTCCTTTGTGCTTTTCTCTTTTGATTATTTTACCGTCTAGATAATACCGCCACCTTTTTATAGGATTGTCATTTTTATACTTTCCAACTGATCTGTAATGGGCGTTGTCCAGTGAATATTTTTCTATCCAAAGACCCTCTCTTTTTCTTTCTACGGTTTAATTCATGGGTTTTGTTTTGCACGAAAACAAACTAAAGATACAAATTAAGTTGATAATTAAATTTCTCATATGCTTTTCACTTCTACAAATACAAATTCTACTCTACAAATGTAGAGATATATTTGAAATAAACAAATTTTATAGTTATTTATTTGAATAATAGCTATTTGCGGTTGTGGAGTCCCTTTAAATAATAGAGAGGCGGTAATTTATAAGAGGATATAGAACGTGATTTTTACGAATTTATGGGAATTAGGAAGCGGAAATTATCGTTGGATTCTGTTTTTGTGGTAGTAACTTCATGTTGTTGTATGTGCGTTAGGGATAGCAGCGAAAATCCTCTTTTGTTTCGTTCTAAAAACGAGATAAAAGAGATTGAAGCGGATAGCTCGCCCTTGTTGCTGCACTAGTGTGTGGACTGAAATAGCTGTTGCTGCAACTAGGGAACGCCAAAAAAAAATCCGCTCATTTCTGAACGGATTTTTTAGATGTAGGTGGAGTACATTTATTTGCTTAACTCAACAAAATATTTGTAAAACAATGGAATAGTTTCGATTCCTTTAAGGTAATTAAAGATTCCGAAATGTTCGTTTGGTGAGTGAATAGCATCACTGTCTAAACCGAATCCCATTAGGATTGTTTTGCTTTTCAATTCTTTTTCGAATAAAGCTACAATAGGGATACTTCCACCAGAACGAACTGGAATAGCTGGAACTCCAAAAGTCTCGGTGTATGCCATGTTAGCGGCCTTGTATCCGATGCTATCGATAGGTGTCACATAGCCCTGACCTCCGTGATGCGGTGTCACTTTTACGGTTACTGAATCAGGAGCGATACTTATGAAATGCTTCGTGAATAATTCGGTGATGTGCTCCCATTCTTGGTTGGGTACTAAACGCATGGAGATTTTAGCAAACGCTTGACTTGCGATAACCGTTTTAGCGCCTGTACCAGTATAACCGCCCCAGATTCCGTTTACATCCAATGTGGGACGAATGGAGTTTCTTTCGTTAGTCACATAGCCTTTTTCGCCATAGACGTCTTTTAGGTCGAGTGCTTTTTTATATTTTTCTAAGCTAAAAGGGGCCTTTGCCATTTCAGCTCTTTCTTCAAGAGATAATTCTTCGACATTGTCATAAAAACCAGGAATGGTAATATGATTGTTTTCGTCATGAAGCGAAGCGATCATTTTTGCCAAAATATTGATGGGATTGGCAACTGCGCCCCCGTATAAGCCGGAATGTAAATCACGATTGGGTCCGGTAACTTCCACTTCGACATAACTCAGTCCGCGAAGACCGGTTGTAATAGAAGGCTGTTGATTAGAGATCATTCCAGTATCTGAAATTAAGATCACATCATTTTTAAGTTTTTCGGTATTGTTTTCAACGAAGGTTTTTAGGTTAACACTTCCCACTTCTTCTTCGCCTTCAATCATAAATTTCACGTTGCAAGGCAAAGTATTGCTTTGGATCATGTATTCGAATGCTTTTACGTGCATGTACATTTGTCCTTTATCGTCACATGCACCACGTGCAAAAATGGCTCCTTCCGGATGAATATCAGTCGTTTTAATCACAGGCTCAAATGGGGGAGAAGTCCAAAGTTCCATGGGGTCTGCCGGTTGTACATCATAATGACCGTAAACTAATACCGTTGGTAAGTTTTTATCGATTATTTTTTCACCATAGACAATCGGGTAACCATCAGTTTCACAGATTTCTACGAAATCACAGCCTGCTTTTTCCAAGCTTAGCTTTACTACTTCGGAAGTTTCAATAACATCTTGCGAGTAGGCTGCGTCAGCACTTACGGAAGGCATTTTTAATAACTCGATTAACTCGTTGATAAAACGGTCTTTGTTTTCTTGTACGTATGACTTTATATTTTTCATTTATTGACTTGTTTTTAGAAGTTCAAAAGTACAAAAAATAGAATAAAAACTTTTTTTGAAAAATTGCTTTGAATGTTGGAAGATATAACTATATTTGCACTCACAATTACGCGGATATGGTGAAATTGGTAGACATGCCAGACTTAGGATCTGGTGCCGCAAGGCGTGTAGGTTCGAGTCCTATTATCCGCACTTAAAACAACTCAATTATCTTTTTTATAGGTAATTGAGTTTTTTTATTTTTAGAACTTGCTGAACCATTGCGGCTTTGCCTTAAAATTATTCCATTTTTTAGTTTGAAATAGAACTATACCTCCATTAAATTCCAACCTTTTGAAAAAATCAGTTTAAATTACTTAACTAAAAACAAATAGGTTTTATCTGCTATGGTCTAGTTTAGACTATAATTGGAAAAGATTGAGCGCAATATTTAATAAAGATTAATTAATACTGTTCGATTATTCTATTTCATTCTACTTTAGAATAGGATTGATTTTTACACGCGCGTCAGATAGGATTATTTAATTGGTGCTACGCATGGGTATTCGTCGGATAATTGAACAAATTATTAATAAATATTTACACAGGTAAAAGATAGCACGATATTCAATTAATAGGCTTCCTTCGGTTTTGTAAACTACTGTTTTTCTTTCCTATTTCTAATGTATCGTAATAGTAGACTCTTTCCTCCGATGCTAATGCAACTACTTTTATTTTGCTTTAAAAATAACAATAAAAACACTGAATAAAACATTATAATTTTTGTCTTATTTAATATATTTGTAAGGAATTTAATAATCTATACAAATGACAGCAGTTTATACAATAGAACAGAATATATCAACGCAAGAAAATATTGTTGATGGTGCGAAAGTCTACATAGACAACGTTAGGGGTTCAGTAAAATTTAGTGATAGAACTGAAGGAAAGAAGTTAATGTTAGAAATTGAGAATGGAAATGTCAAAGAATTACATGTTCATTCAATTGATAGACTTGGAAAGAATACTATCGATATTTTAAGTACAATTAACCTGATCACTTCCTATGGTTGCAATGTTATTGCAGATAAAGAAGGATTACAAATGTTAATAGATGGTAAAGAAAATCCAATTGCAAAAATGATGATTGGCATTTTATCGACATTGTCAGATAAAACACTTAACGAGTGGAAAGATTATTAGGCGTACTCTATCGCTTTCTAAATGTTCCATTTCTTTAGTGCAGAAAGTGATTAAATTACAAACAGAATGTTGATACGATTTTAATTGAAAAGATTGAGTTTAATTATTCGTTAAACTCCTTTTTTTTAATGTGTTTTATCAACGAATATTGTTTTGGCAGGTCGATGTTGCCAAAGCAAATCCAGCAACAGATCCTATCGAACCTCCAACTAAGGATAGAAAAAAAGATAGAGTAGAAACATTACCATTAGGTCCAATACTTGAAAGGTGGGCGAGATGATAACCAATAAAACATCCAGCAGTTCCTCCAATAGTAAAGGCTACTATTTTAGACAAAATTTTTAATTTTTTTTCGAGTTTCATTTCTTTTACGCGCGTCATTTTTTTTGGTTTCATGAAACTAAATTATAAATTTATCTACTGTGTTGCAAAAGAGTAGATTAAAAACACGTTAAAAACGTTGAAATACATAATATCAATTATTTTTAAACAAGGAGGGTGTTATAAAAGTGTTTCGGTAAAATTAAATTATAAACCTAAATAAGACAGTAAATTAATCTGTTGGGGTGGTAGATCCTGTTTTGTTTGTTGTTGCGGGTACTCTTTATGGTTCTAATATTGTGCGCAATCTCTTTTTGCGTTTCAGAATCTGAGTCAATCCATTTGTTAAATACGCTCTTTTGATTTGCTCGAATACTTTCCAATCCCGTTTGAAGTAGTATTTTAAGCCCTTGTGATTTAAAAAATACTACGATTTTTTTGCATTGAAATATTCGTTACCTAGCAAAGTGTAGTTTTTGCGTTAATAGAATTGACTTTCGCTGGTTCTGTTTTAGTTGAATTAGTGTAATATATTATATTCTCTTTTATTAGTTGAGGTGTAGGAATCGACAATATAATTAAAGGGTCAATACTTGCACCCCTACGATGTAGAAAGTCTATTTTTTTGCTTATTATCTCGGTCAGTTGCAATTGTATTTTATATGAATTTTGAGAGGTTAAGTTTTTTAATATTGTCTTATGTTTATAGAAGTTGGCTTTGGTTCTTTTGCTGAGTATTTCAGTCCAGTAAAGAGGGTTTTTACAGTTCGATAAACAGCGACTTTTTGACTGTACAGTGTTGTCGTAATAAAGTATATTGTTGAACTCATTTAATAACTCATCTTTGAAATTATAGAAACCGTAATTTGCTAAATCCTGTTAATTATAAATCCCGCGTTCGTTTAGGTTTGAATTTTAGTGTACTTAATCTTAAAACGTAATATCTCGGTATCAATTTCGAGCCCTTTTGACCTGTAATGTACTGCCTTATTGTAGCTTTTAATAATAGATTGAGAATGTTGCATCTGTTTATATTTGCCCTAATATTAATTTTTTTGATTGTTATAACTGTAAGCTGGTTAATTTGAACTTATAAACCAGTTCTAATATAATTCTTTATTCGTTGCTAACAATCCTTAATTTTGGCGCTTTGTCTTTGTTGAGGTCTTCATAGGACTGCGTCAATAAATCGAATTTGACAGGTTTATAGTTTTCATTTTGAGAATTATCAGTGTATAATTTTATATCGTATCATTCCTATAATCTTTCGTATACTCGTTAAATTTCACAAGTTCTTTTTTGTTTCTGTATTGCTTGGAATCTTTTAATGATTTCTATTAAACAAAAGTTAAATAATTCTAAAATTTAGTCTTCGTATTACTTTTGCTTTGGTTTTTGTAATAATTTTGGCAGGAGAATGTTTAATTTATATTGTGTGTCAATTTGGTTTTCTATAGTAATGTTTAACTTTATGATAAACATGAGAGCTTAAGTTTTCAAAATTGTACAGAGCAAGTTGTTGTAAATTATTTTAGTACCGGATTATATTTGGGGGTTACCAGATTTCTTTAGTCTCTTGTATTTTGAATTAGTAAATGAAGTATAGAATTCGTGAAAGATATTTTTGTTTAACAACTACTTAATGCGAAATTTTGATTTCAAGTTAAGTAGGGTAATCCTAAAACAAATTACTAGTAACTTTTAATTACTGTTTGTTCCGTGTTCTATTAGTGTCATTTCGGGTATTTTGTTTTGTTAAGGTCTTTATATAATTTCACAAATAAATCGGCGTTCGCATCCTTGTCTTCGCGTTTGTTTATGTAGGTTATAAATAAACTCTTTTTTAAATGTCCTGTTATTCCAGTTTGTACTGCGGTTGTTATCTTTTTATAATAGGTTGTAGTAAATGAACGTCGAAAACAGTCCGAGGCTATTAGTTTATACTTTAGATATTTGTCTAACTCTTTTCGGTTGGTTTCTGTATTTAGCTTTGCTCCTTTTAAAACCTCAATAATTCCCGGCAGTTTACAAATAACTTTTACATAATCGTTTAGTTATTGGTGTTGTATTTCTTTAGGCAAATTGTTTTCTACTATCGCTAAAACTTGCGGGGCAATAATCCCAATAGTTACACTTTTATTTGTTTTTTGTTGTACGATATAAATGTAAATACCTTTTGCCGTACGTCTAATATTATCGTTTTTTATTTTCAGTAAATTCTCGTCATGCTGCCCAATTTCGCAACCAATCAAAACCCAAATTCGGGCGTTGTTTAGTGCGTCAGTTGTAATGGCAATGTTTTTTGTTTGTTCAGGATTATCTGTTTTAAGTAGTGCCTCATCAGGAACCTCAGTGTTTTTGATAGTGTCGAGTGCGTCAATTTATAGTATCCGCATGTAACGGTCTTTGTCGCTCTCTCTAAGGTGTATTGTTGTGTTCGATTATGTATGGTAATTCCGTTTTTTTAGACCTCTATGCAAACCGTTATTTAGATAACCAATTGTTTGCCTGAATAGTTTGTGGTGTAGGTTCGAGTCCTATTATCCGCACATAGAACAACTCAATTATCTTATTTATAGGTAAGTGGGTTTTTTTATTTTAAGAGTTGTCCAACCAATGTCCGAACAATCCTTAAAACCTTTAAAAAGGGTCGGTGCGGAGGTGTTTATAATTATCTTTTTTTATACTTTGTAATTACTCCAGTATTTTGTAATGATTGATGAGCTTTACATGAGTGTGTCATAGATTACGAAAAAAAAATTCTATTATAGTTATCTTTTTTTTTAACGAATTTAATTTTAAAACTGCAATTTCTCTAATTTCTCACGATCAGCCTGTACTCTTCTTGAAACACGAACATCAATAAAAGTATTGCCGATAAGATGAAAGTCAGTATTATAACGTATCCTATTTTTTTATTTAATACTGAGTTTTGTCTCTTAGTCATAGTTGATAGGTCTTTAAATCAGAATTAGTGTGATAAATATTTAACAAACGTATAATAACTCAACTTATCAAGGTTACGGGTTTCCATATTCGAACTAATAAAAACACGTTTATCGCTATATTAACAAATGAGTTCATTTATTTACTTGCTTTTTTCTTAGATGGTTTATAGTCGCATCAAAATAACTCATGGGGGATCTTGTCTTTTTTATTTAAAACAAAAAAAGCTTCCGCCGCAGCGAAAGCTTTCTTATAGCTATAATTTGAAGTCATTTTATTTCTTAGCGATCCAAGCATCAATCTTTTTTTCCAATAAGGCTAATGGCATCACGCCTGATTCGAGCACTTTTTCATGAAATTTTCTGATGTCAAACTTTAGTCCCATTTTGTCTTGTGCTCTTTGTCGTAATTCCATGATTTTCAACTGGCCAATTTTATACGATAAAGCTTGTCCAGGAATAGCCATATAACGTTCTATTTCTGTGGTTATTGCGGCTTCGCTTTCAGCCTCATTTTCCATTGAAAATTTAATGGCTTGCTCTCTGGTCCATCCTTTGCTGTGTAATCCAGTGTCAACAACTAACCGTACAGCTCTGTGCATTTCATTTCCTAACATGCCAAAATATTGATAAGGATCTGTATATAGGCCTAATTCTTTACCTAAACTCTCTGTGTATAACGCCCATCCTTCACCATAGGCTCCAAACCAATTGTATTTTCTGAAATCAGGTAAAGATTCGTTTTCCTGTTGTAAAGAGATTTGAAAATGATGACCAGGAATTGCTTCGTGTAAAAACAAGTCTTCGTCGCCGTACATATTATATTCTTTTATATCTGGTATTGGAACATAAAATACACCAGGGCGCGATCCATCTGCTGCTCCTTGACTATATTCTGCACTCGCCGTTTTTTCCCTAAAAGCCTCTGTTCTTCTGATCTCAAACTTGGTTTTGGGCTGTAAGGAGAATAGCTTGTTCACATTAGGTTTTATTATGGCATGAATTCTTTCAAAATTTGCAATTACTTCCTCTGGTTTTGTGAACGGTTTTAACTCCGGTTTGTTCCTTACGTAATCAAAAAATTCAAGTAATGTTCCCTCAAAACCTACCTGAGTTTTTACTTTTTCCATTTCTGCATTCAGTCTGGCCACTTCTTTTAATCCTAATGCGTGAATTTCTTCAGGAGCCATTTCGGTTGTAGTCCATTGTTTTGTATAGGTTGCATATAGTTCTTTTCCGAAAGACAAACTTCCTATTCCGCTCGTTGTTCGTGAAGCAGGCAGGTATTCGTTTTGAAGAAAGGCAGCCATTTTCTTGAATTGAGGAATGAGTTTGTCATTGATTTCTGCGGTGTATTTTGCAGTTAAATCCTTCTTTGTTTCTTCAGAAAATGTGGAAGGCATTAATTTTATGGAAGAGTAAAACAGATTGTTTTCAATATTGGCAGTAGGCATATCTGCAAACTGCGGAATCACTTTTACAGTCAACGCTTTTGGTAATACCACTCCTTTTTCGATTCCTTTTTTCATGTAGACCATCGCCGAATCAAGCCAGACACTGTACTTATCCATTCTTTTTAGGAAATTGTTATAGTCTTTTTCTGTTTTAAATGGTTGTGCGCTGGTTCCGCCGGCATATTGCCCCATCGTTAAGTGGGTTCCCCAAAATTGGTGAATAGGCATTAGGTTCGTAGGTTGCTGTAATAATTCTTTGCCTACTTCAACTTCCCATTTTATAATTTCATAACTGTTTTTTTCTTCAGGGGTAAGTGTAGCTTCCTTTACCTTATCTAAGGCTGTTTGATATTTATTAAAAAAAGCCAATTGATTTTTTCTAAAGCTGGCGGTCATCTCAAATTGTAACTGGTCGTTGTACTCGTTTTGTCCATTTTGCGTTGCACCCAAAGGATCTAACGCATTTTTATCGTCAAAATAGCTTTTGGTTATAGCGCTGAAGTCCCCTTTAACATTCTCTTTATTGTTTTCCTTTTTACAATTAACAAAGAATATGGAAAATAGGCTTGCTAAAATAAGGACGGCTGGTCTTTTCATAGAAATTGGTTATTAGATAGTTGTAGCTAAAGTACTAAAAAAAGTCGGGCTTTAGAATTAATTATGGTTTGGGCAAAATTATTCGTAGATAATTTTCTCTTTTTGCGTCCAAAACAAGAAAAGCGTCTCAGTTGAGAAGTTTTCTTATGTCTGAAAGTGAACTTTATTTCAGGTCTGTTTCGGTTTTAGGTCTTCTTATAGCTTGTGATTTGCCATATATTCTAAATAATAGACAATTTCGTCTATCTCTTTTGTGTTTAGATTCGCTGGTGTGGGCATTCTTACTCCGTCCCTAAAAGAAGCCGGATTCTCTATAAAGGCCTTCAATTGTTTTTTGTCCCAATATTCGGTTACACTTTTCGGGTAATTTAATTCGGGCCCCATATTTCCGCCAATTTTATTAATGGCATGACAAGTGACGCAGTTTTTGTTGAATAAATCAAAGCCAACCTGAGCCTTTGCATCCCCTTTTGGAATTAGTAAGGCGATGTTTTGACTTATAAGGACGAGATGTATTTTTATCAGGTTATACGGCCATTTAAGATCAGTGTCTTTTGTGGATACTCCCTGATAAACTAAGTAAAATGGAGCTGCTTTCATTTCGTGCCCGTCTTTAATGATTTTTGACCATAATTTGCCTTTTGGCGCATCCGTGTCCCTGACGGCAAGAAACGATTGTACCGAAAGGAATTTCTGCAAAGGCATCATCGGTTTGTATCCGTCCTCGCATTCAAAGACGATCTGGTATTTGTCAGCTTCTAAGTTTTGGATAGTAGTATAGGTTTTCAATAACTCTGGTAAGGGAAGTGCTTCGTAGCGTTTGGTACTATGGTATACAGGGTCATTGGATACTGTGATCACAGTTGTCTTTTTTAGTTTGCCTTGCTTTTGTAAAGCAAGCAAATCAATACTCAATGAATCGGGAGTTTGGATTTGAGGCGCAGCTACAATTACTTTTTTGGCAACAGTTTTTTGTTTCGTGTTTTGTTTGCAGCTTGCGAGCAAAAGTAATAAAAAGACAAATAATTTTGGATCTAATTTACGCATTACTTTATTTTTATTGAAGATGAGAGACCTTTAAAGGAGGGGGTTTTACCCAAAACGGAATATTCAAAAATAGGGAATATTTTGATATGTTTTATTCTTATTCTATTTTATAAAAGTGCTTTTAAAAGGTGTCATTTAAATTAAAATCCCATTTCGGTTCAATCGAAATAGGATTTTAATTTAAATATGAAAAATTTAATTATTGTTTTTTAATACAGTTTAACTGTGGTTTTATCCGTGATATACTCTTGAAGCGACAATTTTATCTTCTCTTATATTTAGTACCTCTGCTACATGCATTTCATCTTCTCCGTCTGCTGTTCTTATGTATTCCATAAAGACACGATCTCCGTTTGCGGTAAGCGATTTTACTTTGTAATTCAAGCTCGGCAATCTGTTGAATGCGTCCTGCCACCATTCCCGTAACGCTTGTTTGCCTATTAGGAGACCATTTGTTTCTGGTTGATGTATTTTTAGTTTTGGGCTGAAGTGTTCGGCATCGTCATCGTAAAGGGACAGCAGTTTCTCTAATTCTTTGTTGTTGAAAGTCTCAAACCATTTGAAAGCAATCGATTGTAATTTTTCTGGTGTCATGGTGTTGGCTTTGTCTATATAATAAAAAAAATCCCATTCGTTTGTCACGAAAGGGATTTTAATCTTATAATTTCAATGAAGTATTATACGTTTTTCAAGTTGATGATTTCTTGATCTGTAAGTAATCTCCAGTTTCCTCTTGGTAGGTTTTTCTTAGTCAAACCTGCAAAAGAGACTCTGTCAATTCTTAAAACATCATAACTAAAATGTTCGAAAATAGAACGAACCACTTTTACATTTGATGACCTTAACTTCAAACCTATTTCGCTTTTAGCTTCTCCTTCAATATAGCTTATGTCCTCTACAAAAACGCGGTGCCCGTCAAGAGTTAGCCCTTTGTTGATTTTTTCTAAATCTTCAAATTTTAAGTTTTTGTCTAAAGATACGTGGTAAATTTTAGATGATTTTTGGCTTGGTAAAGTGAATTTACGTAACATGTCTGTATCGTTTGTAAACAACAAAAGACCAGTCGTGTTCTTGTCCATTCTTCCTACAGCTCCAATTTTTGCAGTTGTAGACCCTTTTACTAATTCTAGAACGTTACGGAATTCTTGACCTTCATCAAGTGCTGTCGTAAAGTTTTTAGGTTTGTTTAGTAAAATATAAACTTTTTTCTCAGGAGTTAAAACCGCTCCGTCAAAATTCACAACATCCCCCGGTTTAACCATGTATCCCATTTCAATCACAGGAATTCCATTTACTTTTACGTTTCCAGATTGAATGTAAATATCAGCATCACGACGTGAGCAAGCGCCAGAATTGGCGATATATTTATTCAAACGAATTTCGTCTTTAACTTTAGGTCTCTTAGGTGCCTGATTTGGTTTTTTTTCAACCTTATCAGAAACTACTTCTGCAACTTTAGTGTTTATTTTTACTTTTTTTGGCCCTTGTGCCCTTTTTTGCATCGCAGGTTTTGGCTTATTAGAGCTAGGTCTAGAACTAGTTGGTCTAGCACCGCTTTTTTTATTATTGCCTTCCTTATTATTCATAATATTCGATAATTTGTGCAAAGATAGTATTTATATTTTTGCTAATCGATAGATGGTGATTATAATACGGTAACTATCTAATTAAGAAGATTTTATTTTTTTTGGAGCTGTTGCGAGCTTTCCACTGTATCCAAGCTAAAAAGAGTGTGATGCCTCTGGAAGCCTCTGGAAAATCGGGACTAGTAAAACACAAAAATCAGATTTTAACAAAGTGATTTTCTCTTAAAGATGCAATAGGAGTTTTTTTCCACTCCATAAAACGGATGGATTAATCAATACAATGCAAAATACGCCGGCGACGATTATGAATTTAAGTACGTTATGAAGCAACAGGTATTGTCCTTTTCTGTTAGAATTCCACAAGTAAAGAACAAAGAAAATTAATATAATCAGACTAGCATAAAAGTAAATATCCATATAGCCGACGTCATAAATTTCAATTAGGACATACACGGGTAAAATAGTCAACAATGCTAAGGCAGTAATAATTTGTTTTGAAACCATCTCGCCATAGACTATCGGTATCGTTTTGTAGTTATTAGCTAAATCTCCCTTGATGTTTTCTAAATCTTTGATCATTTCTCGTATGAGAAGCAGCAGGGTAAGGAAGCTGGCATGGGCAAAAATAACGGCAAAATGGCCTTTGTAGTTTTCGAATTCTTCAAAACTGAGGTCGTTATAGTAATGTAATAATATCGCAAAAAAGGGAATGACAGCCAGCAAGGCTGCCGTTAGATTTCCTACTACGGGGTATCTTTTTATTTTATGCGAGTAAAACCAAATCAGGAATATATACGCCGAAAAGAATAGAAATGCACGCCATGATATAAATAGTGCCGTTAGGGCGACTATGAAATTCAGTGAAAAGTACACGTTAAGTTTTGTTTTCTGGCTCAGCAGTCGATCCAGCATAGATTTGTTGGGACGGTTGATCAGGTCTTTACGGCTGTCATAAAAATTATTGATGATGTATCCCGAAGCAATGGTTAATGAGGATACAAAAACAAGAAGGAATAAATTGAAATCCAGTAGGATGGCAAGAGCTCTTTTTTCAGGAGCCAGAATAAAGATGGCTGAAAGGTATTGCGCCAAAATAATAACGGGAATATTATATCCTCTTACCACGGAGAATAAACTTACGATCTTCATTATTAAAAGCTTCTTCTTCCTGCTTAACATGGTACTTTATTAAAAGATTAAAGCTTAAAATCACAATTGATTTTAAGCTTTAAATTTATTTGTTATTGCGAATTAAAACTGGTACACCACTTCTAATTTATAGTCTTTCAAGGATAGTTTAGCGCGTTCTAAATCTTCGGTAAAACCTAAGATATAGCCACCTCCGCCAGAACCGCATAACTTCAAATAATAATCGTTAGTATCAATTCCATTTTGCCAGATAGCATGAAATTGTTCCGGAATCATCGGTTTGAAATTATTCAAAACTACGCTTGATAATTTTTTAGTATTCATAAACAATGCCTTCATATCTCCACCCAAGAAATTTTCCACACAAGCATCGGTATATTTTACGAACTGATTTTTCAGCATCGTACGAAAGCCTTTGTCTTTTAAATTTTCCATGAAGATAGTGACCATAGGGGCAGTTTCTCCAACAATTCCTGAATCTAATAAAAACACAGCGCCTTTTCCGTCCAAAGTTTGATTCGGAATGCCTGTAGCTTCAATATTATCTTTTGAATTAATCAAAATTGGAATGCTCAAATAGCTATTTAAAGGATCCAGTCCTGAGCTTTTTCCGTGAAAAAAGCTTTCCATTTGAGAGAATATGTTTTTTAGTTGCAGTAATTTCTCGCGAGTCAAATTCTCGAGAACGGTGATTTTGTCTTGGGCATATTTGTCATAGATAGCCGCTACCAGAGCGCCACTACTTCCTACACCGTACCCTTGTGGGATACTCGAGTCAAAATACATTCCGGTTTCAATATCGCTTTTTAATTCAGCTAAATCAAAAGTAACCAACTCTGGTTGCTCGTTTTGTAGCGTTTCAAGATACTCAGCAAAACGTTTCAAACTTGCATTAGATGCAATCGCTTCGGGTGATGGGTCTTCGTTTCTTTTCAATGCACCGTTATAAAAATTATAAGGGATAGACAGCCCTTTAGAGTCACGAATAATTCCGTATTCTCCAAAGAGTAATATTTTTGAGTAAAATAAAGGTCCTTTCATTAATTTGATAGCTAGGTTAATGCTTGAAAATAGATTGAGCACGTAAAGATAGTCATTATTAAACTAACTGAATCGATCCATTTCCAATTTCGTCACAAATGTACTGCCCATTTTGGCAAAAGTCAACTAATTCGTCCTTAATAAATTGCAAAACTTTCTTGCTAACGTTTCCGGGATACAAAACGTGGACATTTGCTCCTGCATCAAGTGTAAAACAGACCGGAATTTTAGTCTCATTTCGGAATTTCCAAATCGTATTAATGATTTGCAAGGTGTTCGGTTTCATTAAAATGAAATATGGCATTGATGTCATCATCATCGCATGCAGAGTCAACGCTTCGCTTTCGACCACTTTAATGAATTCCTCCAAATTCCCACTTTCAAAAATGGTAGTCAGTTTATCTAGGTTTTCATGCGCTTGTGCAAATCGTCTTTCAGCGTAGGGATGATCGTGCATCAGATCATGTCCCACGGTACTCGAAACTTGTTTTTCCCCTTTGTCAACCAATAAAATAGTGTCTTGGTAATTCTTGAAATTCTCGTGAATGGCATTTGGAAATTCAGCTCCGTATAAATCAGAGCTTCCTTTGATATTGGCTTGGTTTCCCCAAACTACCACTTGTCCTTTTATACTTCGGCAAGCACTTCCGGAACCCAAACGGGCCAGTAAAGACGCTTTTTGGTAGAAATAGGCTTCTGTCATTTCAGGATTCAACTCTTTTTCTAAACTCATAAAGTTCATCGCTAAAGCAGCCATTCCTGATGCCGAAGAAGCAATCCCTGAACTATGAGGAAAGGTGTTTTGAGTGTCTATAGTAAAATGATATTCCTTCAAAAAAGGCAGGTATATTTCAATTCGCTCCAAGAATTTTTGAATTTTTGGCTTGAAGTCTTCTTTTGGTTTGCCTTCAAAAAGTAAATCAAAGGAAAAAGTATCTTGATTTTCTTTTTTGGCAAAAGCTAGTTTAGTAACAGTTTTACAGTTGTTCAAGGTAAAACTCACCGATGGATTTGCCGGAATTTGATTATCCTTTTTCCCCCAATATTTCACCAAAGCGATATTACTGGGAGCACTCCACTGGAAACTGCCTTGTTCAATGGTTTGAGAATACGTAGTAGGGATAAAGTTTTTTGTTGTCAACATGGAATATAAAATTTAGACAAAGATACTTTTTTGGTTTGTACGTTCCATGCATTATTTATTTGAAACACATAGATTCATAGTTTTTTTAAATATTAGACGTTTTGCACAGATTACATAGACTTGCTATCTCTTATAATTGATTTCTTTCAAATTCTTTTTTCGATTGTTCTATGTATTTCGATTTTAATTTTGAATATGCTGAAGTTTGACTATTTTTGGCACAAATAGAAAACCAAAATGAATAAGCTTACCAAAATACTTACTGTTGTTGTTACCTGTCTTGCGATTGGTTATTTTTCTGGAAACTCGACTCGTTCTGCTATTTTAGATTGGTACCCGAGTTTGATAAAGCCAAGTTTTAACCCTCCAAATTGGATTTTTGCACCAGTATGGAGTATGCTATACATTATGATGGGGATTGCTGCCGGACTGGTTTGGGATCGTATGGAATCAGATAAAGAAAATGTAAGGAAAGCATTAATTGTTTTTGCAGTACAATTAGCGCTAAATGCGCTATGGTCGTATTTATTTTTTGGCTTGCGCAACCCTATGTTAGCAGGACTAGAAATTATTGTTCTTTGGTTGATGATTTATGAAACCTACCTTCAGTTTTCTAAAATTAATAAAATCGCTGGTTATTTATTTATACCGTATTTGGCTTGGGTAAGTTTTGCTATGGTATTGAATGCAAGTATTTGGTGGTTGAATAAGTAATAATCACTTTGTTCAAACAGATGATAAGGAAATTATTTTTTTGAAACAGCGAGCTTTTTAAATGCCATGTTTTTGGAGAATAAAAAAATCCATCGTACTCAGCATATTGTTGTTTGCTGCAAGTATTTTTGATCTGCTTCACAGAATTGAAGAAGCAGTTCTATTCCATCAGCTTTTGGTTTTAAGGTAGAATTTGTGGTTGTAGCTGTTTTTTACTACTGTGGAAAATTCAATTTCAGTAATTGCTTTTTTGAATTCCTCTTTTTCTTTTTTAAATAGATCTAAAACCATATCGCCAATTCGCATCAAATTCATTCCGTTTTCAATTATCCCCATATTAACACCAATAACTTTTGGAGTGGTTGCATTTTTTTCTATTGCATAGTGGTCGTTTTTTTGTTTCCACGTTTCATCCTTACTTAGTTTAAAAGATGGACTATTTCTAATAACTACTTCGTTTAATTCTTCTGCTTTTAGAATTAATTCAACGACTAATTCTTACTTTGGGAATAGTTTACGGTTAATTGTTGTTTTTTTATTTGATGTTCTTTTGATACAAATACTATCATATCATTCGTTTTTATAATAACTGAAAATTCTCCATTTGTATCAGAGACTACAAGTGTTTTTGTGCTCGCATTAATGACTTTGACTTTAGGGATTGCATAATTATTAAATACTATTCGCCAATATAAACCCACTTGTCCACGCATTCTGGAAATTAAATCCGCCGGTTATGGCATCAATATTCACGATTTCACCTGCAAAGTAAAGGTTTTCATGTAGCTTGCTTTCCATGGTTTTGAAGTTTACTTCTTTTAAATTGATTCCGCCTGCAGTCACAAACTCTTCTTTAAAAGTGCTTTTTCCGTTGACTTGAAAAGTACCATTTGTCAATTGATTGGATAGGTTTTGGAGTTGTGTTTTGGATAAATCGGCCCATTTTGTTTCGGCGTCAATTCCTGAAGCCAACACTAAACTTTCCCACAAGCGGTTTGGGAAATCAAAATGGGATTTTTTGGAAACTGCTTTTTTCGCGTGTTCCTGTTTTAAGTCTTTTAGTGTTTTTTCGGCTTCGATGGTTTCTACATCATTCAGCCAATTGACAAATATGGTAAACTGATAATTTTTGTCATGCAATATTCTTGCTCCCCAAGCAGAAAGTTTTAAAACAGCAGGGCCGCTCATTCCCCAATGGGTGATTAATAATGGACCTGTAGAAGTTAGTTTAGTGTCTTTTACTTTTACGGTAACTTGTGCCGCTACACCGGGCAATTCTTTGATGCGGGGGTCTTTGATGTTGAAGGTAAATAGGGAAGGGACCGGGCTTACAATCGCATGACCGAAAGTCTGCAGCATTTCCCATATTTTTGGGTTGCTTCCTGTAGCTAAAATTAATTTTTCAGCGATATAATTCTCGTTTTGGGTTTCTATTTTCCAGACGTTTTCCTTCTTGAAAATAGATTGTACGCTTTGTCCTGTCAAGACTTCGATTCCCAGTTTCTGTGTTGCTTGTAAAAAACATTCGATAATAGTTTGTGATGAATTGGAAACGGGAAACATACGACCGTCGTCTTCAATCTTAAGTTCCACGCCATGTTTCTCAAACCATTCTATGGTGTCTCCAGAGGCAAACTGATGGAAAGGACCGCGTAGTTCTTTTTCACCGCGCGGATAATATTTCACCAATTCGTTGGGTTCAAAACAGGCGTGGGTAACATTACAACGTCCTCCGCCAGAAATACGGACTTTTTGGAGTACTTCGGCACCACGTTCTAGAATTGCTACTTTTAATTTAGGATTTTTCTCCACAATATTGATTGCTGTAAAAAAACCTGCTGCTCCACCACCTACTATTATTATATCAAAATTTTGGTTCATATTCTATCTGGAAAATCGCTGATGATTCCGTTTACGTTAAATGATTTTATTTTTTTTATGTCTTCTGGCTCGTTGACTGTCCAAGGGAAAACTTCGAATCCTTTTTCCTGTATTTGAGCCGTGTTTTCTGCGGTCAGTAAATGGTGGTGGGGATGAATTGATTTTGCTTGAATAAATTTGGCGAAAGCCAAAGTCAGATCCAAATTTATTTCGCTTAATACACCGATGCGTATTTCCCAATTTAGGAGTGCAACTTTTTGCAAAGCCGTCCAATCAAAACTGGAAACTACAAATTGGCTGTAATTCCAATGCTTTTCTACAATAAATTTTTCTATTAAATCGACTACTTTATCAATAGTTTCATAGCTTTTCAATTCAATATTAACATCACATCGTTGATCAATGAGGTTTAATACTTCGGTTAAAGTGGGGATGCGCTGGTCTTTTTCAATGTGGAATCGCTTTAGTTCCGGCAGTGAAAATTGGTTTACAGCACCCTTTCCATTGGTTGTCCGGTCAACTGTCTCGTCATGAATGACCATTAACTCACCATCTGCACTTAAATGTACATCTAGTTCAATTCGATCCACATGTAGGTCTATTGCTTTCTGGAAACCAAGAAGGGTATTCTCCGGTTCATGACCTCTAGCGCCACGATGACCTATTTTTAACATTGGATTGATTTTTTACAAAGGTAACATAAATAAAAAAGCACGAACCGGAATCGATTCGTGCTTTTTGTATAACAATGTATATTTATCTTTTTTCCAGTAATACGATATCGAAATCAGTTTTGATTTTAATTCTACCTTTAGAGACTTCAACGATTTTTCCAGAATAAGCATCTCTAACTCGGGTTCCGTCTGCGAATACAGCGGACACGTCCATTACTTTTCTACCAATAGGTAAATCCAATCCAATGAAGACTCGGTCTTTATAAGCTCCTTTAGAATACGTTCTGGAAAAAGTATAGGGTTGTGCTGAAATTTCCTGGTGTACACCAGCACCTATAGCGGGGTGGTTTTTACGAAATTTCCCTAGTTTTCTCCAATGTGCGAGTGTTTTTTTTGTCGCAGGATTGTTTTTAATAGCATTCCAATTCATAAATGAACGTAAGGTGGCGTCTCCTTGAGTTCCTTCAATTACTAGAGAACGAGCACTTTCATCACCATAGAATACCTGAGCAGTTCCCGGAGAAAGTAAAAGTTTTGTACCTGCTTCAATAGTTCTGGTTCGTTTGGCGTCGAAGGGACCACCGTCATCATGAGAAGACAAATAGTTCAAAACACTATTTCCTTTCAATTCTCCGTTTAAAATAGCAGAGTATTTTGAGAATATAAATTCGTAGTCTTTTTGGGCGTCATATTTGAATTCAAAATTAATCATGCTGTTAAAACCATTTTCGTAATAATTCACTTTTTTATCCCCAAAATCAAAGGTTGTACCGGCACTAATGTTATAGTTGTATACTTCGGCAATGGAGTAAAAAGAGTTGTTGTCTAACACTTTTGTTGGATTATTTTTCTTCCAAGTGGCAAAAGCATATTCGCTTTGGGTTTTGAAATCAGCCCAGACACTTGCTTCCGTATGTTTTACTGTATCAGCGCGGTATCCGTCAATTCCATAATCAGCGATATAGTCTGTCAGCCATTTGATGATATAGTAACGTGGTGTTTTTGGATAACCAGTGCGTTTGAAAAAAGCGTCTAATTCTTCCATTTCTATTTCGTAACGCCCTTCTTTTTTCCATTTTTCTATCAAAAAAGGAGGGAGGTCAACATTCTGTGTGCTCTCTGTTCTTATGTCTGGAAGATTAGCTACTAATGTACATTCCGTAGTGTTCTGATAGTTCTTATAATCGCAAACAGGACTGGTGCGCACCCAGTAATTTGGCCATGCAACATCTGTTTCTGTAACGGGCCCAGTATGATTAATTACACCGTCAAGTACGATTCTTATTCCATGGGCATGTGCTTTTTTAACTAAGTTGGCCAAGTCTGCTTTTGTTCCAAAGTTGGGGTCTAAAGCCGTCCAATCTTTTGCCCAATACCCGTGAAAAGGATAGCTTAAGCCGGTACCTTCATCTACGGCATCATGAATTTGTTCCACTATTGGTGTAAACCAAATAGCATTGATACCTAATTTATCGAAATAGCCTTCGTCAATTTTTTTTGTGATTCCTTTAATGTCACCTCCTTCAAAACCGCGCAGTTTTCCGGTAGTTTTGGTTCTGTTGAAGTTGGTATCATTCGATTTGTCTCCATTGTAGAAACGATCTGTCATTAAGAAATAGACAGAAGCCGCTTCCCAAACAAAGGGCACTTTTTTCTTAGTTTTTTTTTCTGAGACTGATTGAGTTGTTGTGCAACCCACAAGAATGGTCAGGGTTAACAGGAGAAGTGCGTTTGAATATTTTGTCATTATTATATAACTGATTTTTGATTTAATCTATTGTTCGCAAAAGTACTTAAAACGATACACTTTAGAGGCTCGTAGCTTTCGATTCTGTAACTGTTTTGACGCAGACTCTCCAGATTAGATAGTTATAATCTATGGTTTTTTGGTGGTTGCCTACTTTCTCTATGATTTATTTTAGTTCTAATATGACAACCGACTTTGGTTCCAAGATAATTTCTTTAGAAATGTCGAAAGTGAGGTCGCTTAAAATATCTTTCCCTGTTGTGTATGCTTTTATGCTTTCCTGGAAACGGGTAGTGTTGATAGTTTGGATCTCGTTGCTGTTGTTTATCAGGACCATAACCGTTTTGTTGTCGGTATATCTGAAATAAACATAGACATTGTTTTCAGGAATATAATGTGTCATTTTACCAAAATGTACCGCTTCGTTGGTTTTTCTCCATTGGAACAGTTTAGAAGTAAAATCAAAATATTGATTTTGGTCAAAAGTACGGCCTTCTTTAGTAAAAGCATTGTTTGCATCGCCTAACCATCCTCCGGGGAAATCTTGACGAATGTCAGCATCTCCTTTATCCTTATCACCGCTCATGCCAATTTCGCTACCATAATACAATTGCGGAATCCCGCGGACAGTTGCTATAAGTGCCATGGTCATCTGGTATTTTCTAAAATCATTCTTATAGACTTCATTGATGCGATTCGTATCATGATTTTCGGCAAAAACCATAATGTTATTAATGTTGGGATATAAAAAATCATTAGCGAAATTATCATATACTTTTACCATTCCTTTGTCCCAGGATCCATCATCTTCACTGAAAACGGTGCCAATAGCATCGAATAGCGTAAAGTCCATAACACTCGGCAAGTAAGAATTATAGTTTTTTATAGCACCAATTTTACTGTCTTTTTGCCAATACGCCATTTGTGCTTGGCTTTGCATCCAGATTTCGCCCACAATATTGAAATTTGGGTACTCGTCTGTGATTGCTTTTGTCCAAGATGCAATTCCGGTAGGGTCAGAATAGTTATAGGTATCGACTCTGAAACCGTCGAGGTCTGCATACTCAATCCACCAGATAGCATTTTGTTTTAGGTAGTTTAATACTAAAGGATTCGATTGGTTTAAATCAGGCATTGTATTAACAAACCAACCATTGAGACAAATTTTAGTATCTATTTTTGAGGCGTTAATATCGTTTATCGTAGAGCGTTTATGATTCGTTTGTGTATAGTTTTCAAATTGATGAATCCAGTCTTGTGTTGGTAAATCGTTCATCATCCAATGTTCAATTCCCCAATGATTGACAACATAGTCCATAACTAATTTCATGTCTTTTTTATGCATCTCAGAGGCTAAACGCACGTAATCAGCATTTGTTCCGTAACGGGGGTCAATCTTATAAACATCAGATTGAGCATAGGTGTGATAGGAGTACGCTCTGTCATTATCTTCACATAGCGGTGTGCTCCAGATCGCTGTTGCTCCAAGAGAGGAGATGTAATCTAAGTTTTTTATTATCCCTTGAATGTCGCCGCCGTGTCTTCCGCCGGGTAAATCGCGATTGTATTTTTCTTTTGTAGTAGCATCGCTATCGTTTTTTGGATTACCATTAGCAAAACGATCGGGCATGATAAGATAGAGCATGTCTGACGCATTGAAGCTTTTACGTTCTGCTGATTTTTCTCTCCTATTCCTTAGGCTGTACTTATGTGTAAAAGCAATTTGATTATTCTTCTTAAACGAAAAGATGATTTCAGCAGCAGCAACATCTTTAGTGTTGACGGTAACAAATAAATAATTCGGGTTCTCTGTCTTTTTTATGTTGGTGATGGCAACGGAATTTGAAGTCGTGACTTCGTATTGCACTATGTTTTTACCATAAAACAAAATCTGTAATTCCGGATTGTGCATTCCGGCATACCAGAAGGGTGGTTCGACCCTGTCGATTTGTGCATTTATGGTTAGAGACATAAAAAAAAGGATGAAGGTTATACTTTTTATTAAAGATGTATTTCCTATTGAAATCGAGGTAAATTTATTCATATTTAAGCATATAATGATTAATATTAAATTTATTTTCAGGCAATGAAGCTATGAATGCAGCTACTCTAAACGCTTGTGTTATTCTCGTTTTAGTGATGCCCAATTTTTAAGTAGCTCTTAAATCAATTAAACAATCCCAATAGATATTGGGATTGCGTGTTAGCCATATTTCGCTTTTACTTAAGTGAAAGAATAGTCTACAAGTTCTTTACAATTAATTTTGTGTTACTGCAACCGAATTATTTGGGGATCCAGTAACAATACAAATCCTGCGCATGACGTAAAAACAGTAGATGTGGCTTTGTCAAGAATGTCAGCTATTGGAGCCGTTTCTTTATTGGTTCCAGGACCAAAAATGATCTATCATTTTGGAGAATTAGGCTGGGACACGTCTATATTTAGTTGTAATAATGGAACGGTAAATACGCCTAATGATGCTATTCCCGGAGATTGTAAATTGGACACAAAACCACAACCACAATGGACGAATAATTGGTTAGCAAACAACAATAGAAATAAAATTTATACGGATTGGGCAAAGATGATTAGTTTGAAAACAACGGAGGCTGTTTTTACTGGTACGGCAACGATGAACAATAGCTCGTCCTTATCACAAACTATTAAAATTACAAACTCAGCTCTTGCAAGTACGCAGCTTAAAAACGTTTTGGTACTTGCCAATTTTGATGTAACTGCTAAGGCTATCGCTACTGGTTTTCCATATCCTGGAACATGGTATAATCTGATGGATAATACTACTATTAATGTAACGGATACATCGGCACCCATTACAGTTGAAGCTGGTGGTTTTAGAATTTATGGAAACAAAGTAGCCTTTTTGGCAATAGCTAAATATGAAGGCGCGTCAGAGATTTATTTGTACCCTAATCCAGCTTCTAATTACTTTACTTTAAATACAAATACCACTGAAGTTCAGGTTTTTTCAATGGCAGGACAATTAGTGAAAAGTTTTGAGACGACTCATTCCAAAGATACTCCCGATGCTATCAGGGATTTGAGTAAAGGGCTTTACATTGTGAAAGCAGTAAATGAAAACAATGAAGTTCAAGTGATGAAATTTATAAAAGAATAATGTTTGGTTTTATTTCTGAAAAAGCTGTCCCTTAAAAGGCAGCTTTTTTATACAAAAAAACTGCTCCATAAATGAAGCAGTTTTTAAACAAATTATAGCTAATGAAGAAGATTAAACTTTACCGTTCTTTATTTCTTCCACAATTTCCGGATTCAATAAAGTGGAGGTATCTCCAAAATTCGAATAATCACCTTCAGCTATTTTACGCAAGATTCTACGCATAATTTTGCCTGAACGTGTTTTAGGTAAACCAGACACAAATTGAATTTTATCTAACTTGGCGATAGGCCCGATTTGGTTAGACACTTGCTGGTTGATTTCCTTGATTAGATTTGCTCTATCGCGAGACTCTCCAGTTTCTTTTAGAATAACAAAGCCATATAATGCATTCCCTTTGATGTCATGAGGGAAACCTACAATCGCTGACTCAGCAACTGCCGGATGCTCGTTAATCGCATCTTCAATGGGAGCGGTGCCCAGGTTGTGACCTGAAACGATAACAACGTCATCAACACGGCCTGTAATTCTGTAATACCCCACTTCATCACGTAAAGCTCCGTCACCGGTGAAATATTTACCTGGAAAGGCAGTAAAATAGGTTTCTTTATAACGCTGATGATCACCCCAAATAGTTCTGGCAATTCCTGGCCATGGATATTTAATACATAAACTACCGACTACTTGATTACCTTCTATTTCGTTCCTTTTTTCATCCATCAATACGGGTTGGATTCCTGGTAATGGTAGTGTAGCATACGTTGGTTTAGTAGGAGTCACAAATGGGATAGGGGAAATCATGATACCTCCTGTTTCCGTTTGCCACCACGTGTCGACTACGGGACATCTTTTACCGCCAACATGGTCGTTGTACCAATGCCAAGCTTCTTCATTTATAGGTTCTCCTACAGAGCCAATTACTTTTAAGGTTTCTAATTGGTATTTTTGCACGTAATCTAAACTCTCTTTTGCCAAAGCACGAATAGCAGTTGGCGCAGTATAGAATTGTGTTACTTTGTGTTTAACAATAACTTCCCAAAAACGACTGTAATCTGGATAAGAAGGAACTCCTTCAAAAATTACCGTTGTAGCTCCGTTCAATAAAGGACCGTAGAGAATGTACGAATGTCCAGTAATCCAACCAATATCTGCAGTACACCAGAAAATATCGTTGTCTTCATAATTAAATACATTTTTAAAAGTATAGGCTGTGTACACCATATATCCCGCTGTGGTATGTACCATTCCCTTGGGTTTACCTGTGGAACCGGATGTGTAGAGTATAAACAAAGGATCTTCAGCATCCATGATTTCTGCCGTATTATTGTCTGAAGCTGTATCTAAAAGGGGTTGCAACCATTGGTCACGTCCTTCCTTCATGTTTATGGTGCTGTTGGTTCTTTTGACCACTAATACGCTAGCAACACAAGGAGTGTTTACTAATGCTTCATCGATTATTCCTTTTAAATCAATCGTTTTGTTTCCACGATATCCACCGTCTGAAGTGATGACCATTTTACAGTCACTGTCATTTATTCTGGTGGCCACTGCTGATGCTGAAAATCCAGCGAAAACAACAGAATGTATGGCTCCAATTCTGGCACAGGCCAAAGTGGCAATTGCTAGTTCAGGAATCATCGGGAGATAGATACAAACACGATCTCCTTTTTCTACTCCTTGTTCCCGCAATACATTTGCCATTTTACAAACGCGTTGGTGCAGTTCCGTATAGGAAATATGTAACGCTTCTTCGCCAGGGTCGTTTGGTTCAAAAATGATTGCGGTTTTGTCTCCTTTTTTGGCAAGGTGTCTGTCAATACAATTTTTAGTAATATTGACTTTAGCATCGACAAACCATTTTATATCGGCTTCTGCCATATTGAAATCAACTACTTTTTCCCATTCTTGGTACCAGGTAAAGTTTTCGGAAGCAATTTTGTCCCAGAACTTTCTTGGCTCACGAACTGATTTTTTATATTCTTTAAAGTATTCTTCGAGATTATTAATTTTATAGCGGCTCATAGTTTGCTGGATATATTTATTTATTTAGCGTGTTATTTTTGTTAAAAGTACCAATTTCATATTTTATTAAAACGGCTTTAATTTCGTCAATAATAGTTTCATCATCTATTGTCGACGGGATTTGAAACTCTTCTCCGTCTGCGATACTTCGCATCAGTTTTCGAAGAATTTTACCCGAACGAGTTTTTGGCAATCGATTTACGATAACCACATTTCTTAAAGAAGCGACAGCTCCTATTTGCTGGCGTATGACATGGGTAATTTCATATTCTAATTGAAAATGTTCAATTCCGTCATTTAGTTTAGTAACCACGAGAGCTAGAGGTATTTGTCCTCTTAGGGCATCGTTGATTCCAATAACAGCACATTCTGCTATAGATTGATGAGAAGCGACTACTTCTTCCATCTCGGCCGTTGAAAGTCGATGCCCGGCAACGTTGATGACATCATCGACTCTTCCGGTTATATAAATATAATCGTCGTCATCTTTATACCCTCCGTCACCTGAAAAATAATAGCCAGGATATTGTTCTAAATAGCCCGAATTAAAACGGGAATTGTCTTTCCATAAATCAAGTAGCGTTCCCGGAGGCAGTGGTAGTTTTACCACCACATATCCTTGTTGATTTGCTTGCGCTTCATTGCCTTCTTCATCAAATATTTTAATGTCATAGCCACAAACTGCCTTACCCACAGAACCTGGTTTTATGGGTAAAGTTTCAACTCCTAACATGTTCGCTATCATCGGCCATCCTGATTCGGTTTGCCACCAATGGTCAATTGCCGGAATGGGAATATGTTGGTTATACCATGCTAAAGTGGCAAGATCGCAACGTTCCCCAGCTAAAAACTGTGTTTTCAAAGAACTTAAATCATATTGTTTTATGAAATCTCCATTCGGATCTTCTTTTCTTATGGCGCGAATGGCTGTGGGTGCCGTAAACATCGCGTTTACTTTATGCTTTTCAATGATTCTCCAAAAGGTACTGGCATCCGGTGTTTTTATTGGTTTCCCTTCAAAAATAACCGTACTGTTTCTATTGATCAAAGGACCGTAAACGATAAAGCTGTGACCTACTACCCAACCCACATCCGATGCTGCCCAAAAAACAGCACCTTCTTTTATGTTGTAGATTTTTTGCATCGAAAATTTTAATGCAACAGCGTATCCGCCGGTGTCACGAACTACTCCTTTTGGTTTTCCGGTTGTTCCTGAAGTATACAAAATGTATAATGGGTGTGTGGCGTTAAGAGGTATGCAAGGCGTTTCTCTAGAGCCGTAAACTACCGCGTCATAATCTACATCATATTTTTTAAATGGAATTCTAGCGCCTAATTTTCTATTGAATACGATTACTTTTTTAGGTCTGTGGGAAGCCAGTTCAATAGCCTCATCCACTAATGGTTTGTAGGTGATTAATTTGTCTACTTCTATTCCGGAGGAGGCAGTTATAATCATGCGAGGTTTGCAGTCGTCTATTCTGATTGCTAATTCATGCGGCGCAAAACCACCAAAAACAACCGAATGGATTACGCCAATTCTAGCACAAGCTAACATTGCAAAGGCTGCTTGGGGAATCATTGGCATATATATTATAGCGGTATCCCCTTTTTTCATTCCCAATGATTGCATCCCTCCAGCGAGTTTTGCCACTTCGGTTTTTGCTTCTGAAAAAGTGTATTTTCGTATGGTTTGTGTCACTGGCGAATCATAGATAAATGCCACTTGATCACCGTGGCCATCCTCAATGTGTTTGTCAAGTGCGAGATAGCATAAATTTAGCTCCCCGTCTTTATACCATAATGGATAGCCGTTATCATCTTCTGACAAGGTGATTTCGGGTTTGTTGTACCATTCGATTGCAGTTGCCTCCTCTTTCCAGAATTCTCCGGGATTAACGATGCTTTTTGCGTAATATTCGTTGTAATTCATGATGTAGCTATTCTAAATTATTGAATTAATTCCTGCACTTGTTCTACTAGTTTTTTTATTGAAAAGGGTTTTGTTACATAGAGATTTGCTCCTAATGAAAGTCCTTTTTCAATATCTTTTTCCTTGTTCTTTGCCGATAGGAAGATGACTTTACAATGTTGTAATCGTTCGTCATTTTTTATTTGTTCCAATGTGGCAAAACCGTCAACCATAGGCATCATTACATCGAGAATGATTACGTCTGGAAGTTGTTTTTCTAGAATATCTAATGCTTCTTGTCCGTCACGCGCTATGAAAACTTCGAAATTATTCTTCTTGAATGTATATTCAAGTGACATAACAATATTGGGCTCATCATCTACAATTAAAATTTTCTTCATGGCTATTGTTTTTCAGTTGTATTATAATTGGGTAATGTGAAAATAAATGTCGCACCATTCCCTAGTGTACTTTCGACCCAAATGTTCCCTTTGTGGTGTTCTATAATCTGTTTACAAATAGCGAGTCCTAAACCGCTTCCGACAGGTTTCTTTACGTTTTGATTTCGAGATTGATAGAACTTATCAAATATGGGTTCAAACTCTTCTCTTTTTATTCCTTTGCCATTATTGTGGACGCGGACTTCTACATCTTTGTCATTCTCAGTTACCGTAATCGTAATTTCCCCATCGGTTTCAGAGCAAAATTTTATGGCATTTGATAATAGGTTGTGAATAACCTGGATAATTCTTTCCTCGTCATAAAAGGCTTTTATTTCTTGTGAAGCGGCATTGAATACGACACTAATGTTTTGGTTTTTTATTAATTGGCTGACCGAGTCTATTGTGTTTTTTATGTTTTTTGAAATGTCATTTTTTGACAGATAAAGTTTCTGTTTTCCTGTTTCGAATTTCTCTAAATCCAGGATTTTGTCAATCAAACGATTTAAACGATCCGATTCCGAAATAATACTTTGTAGAAACTGTTTTCTAACTTCTTTTGGAATGTCGTCGTCGTCGTCATGCAAGATTTCGCTTGCTGCACGAATCGCGGTAATAGGCGTTCTTAGTTCATGGGTAACGGTGTCCAGAAATTCATCTTTTTGAATGTCCTTATTTATTAATTCTTGATTGGCATTTTTTAACTGTTCTGATATTTTTTTTAATTCAGTCGAAGTGTCGGTCAGTTTTTTGTTGATAATAATATTCTCTTGAGATTCTTCTAGAATGCGCAGTACTTCGGGTAAGCTTATTTTGTCTTCTTTAATTACACTAGAGATTAAAATTTTAGCGGAAGCTGTACCAATATGACCGGTCAATAAATTCTCTGCAAATTTTATAAATCGGGCATCGGCAGTCGTAATGTTTTTATCGATATTGTATTTTACGTTAAAAATGTTCAGTGCGCGTTTTGTTCTGTCCTGCCCCAGGAAACGTTGCAACACTTTTTCAATGTCGGAGATGTAGGCGGTTCCTTTCCATACAAATGCATTCTCATGATTTGTGATGTATTTATCGATATCAACAAACATTTCGGCATAATTGCGCTCTCTGTAATTTCCCTTGAAACTTACCGAAACGGCAAGATAACTCATCGTGTTTAGCAGCATGCTCCAAAAAAAGGCATGTTGAATAGGTTCTAAATAATCCAGTCCAAAAAGCTGAAAAGGTTTTAATGTTTCAATTGCCCAAGGTCCTTCTTGAATGAATGTACTAGAAGAAGACGTGATTCCGATGGTATAAGGAAGTAATAAGGTATAAAAACAGACAAGGAAACCAAGAGTGATTCCCGTTATTGCACCTTTTTTAGATCCTCGTTTCCAGAATAAAGCACCAAAAAATGAAGGGGCTAATTGTGCAATAACAACGAAGGAAACTAAGCCTATGGAAACTAATGAGTAATCCAGAGCAAAAAACCGGTAGATAAAGTAGGCTATAATAATTAATGAAAAAATAGCGATTTTTCTACTGTTCAAAATTCGTTTGTTGTTTTTTTTCTGAGAAGAATTTTCTAATGAACCTACAAATCCATAAGGAATTAATAAGTTGTTACTGAGCATAGTGGATAGTGATATGGACGAAACAATAATCATGGAAATTGCTGCCGAAAACCCACCAAGAAACACTAAAACGGTCAAGGTGTTATTGTTGAAAAATTGTGGAATCAACAGAGAATAGGTATCTGCATTCAAACCTTGTCCTTCAAAAAGTATGTTGCCGCCCCAAGCAATTGGGAAAACGAAAAGATTAAAGGCTAGTAGATACAATGGGAAAAGCCATATTGCTGTTCTAATGTGTTTTTCGTTATTGTTTTCAACAATAGCGGTGTGAAATTGTCTAGGAAGGAGGAAAATAGCAAACATGGATAAAACGCAAAGAAAAAACCAATTTATACCTCCGGATAATCCTCCAATAGTATTTTTTTTGTCAAAGTTATCTAGTAGTGCCGCTTTAGAATAGATGTCGTCAAAACCATCAAACACAAAGTAGGTTACATAAATGCCAATGATTAAGAAGAAGACTAATTTTAGAATAGATTCCATCGCAACCGCAGTGACAATTCCGTGTCTTTTTTCGGAAGCATCTACATATTTTGTTCCGTAATAGGAGGCAAATAAAGCAAGTGCAATACAAACGTAAGTGGTGGTGTCACTAAAAATATTGGAACTCGACTGTGTATCGGTGACAATATTAAAAGTATCTGAAATGGATTTTAGTTGTAAAGCAATATAAGGCAAAATTCCCAAAATACAGATTAAGGTGACAACTGCTCCTAAGAAGCGGCTATTACCATATCGTAAAGAAATAAAATCAGCAATACTAGATATTTTGTTGACTCTTGAAATTCGGACAATTCTTTTAAGGATAATCATCCAAGTTGGAATGATGATAACTGGGCCCACATAAATTGGGAGGTAACTTAATCCTGATTCTGCTGCAACCCCAATACTTCCATAATAAGTCCACGCAGTACAATACACAGCTAAGGAAAACGAATAGATATACGGATTAGTAGTCCATTTAGAATTACTCCTTTTTTCTGCCCAATGCGCTATATAAAAAAGAATTAATACATAGAGAGCTAAAATCAATAAAAGACCGATACTACTCATAATATTTTTTGATTATCGTGTAAGAGATCGCTATCGAGAACAACCATGCCGAAAAGATATAGATGTATATAATTGGAAAGCCAAAAAGAGATTTTGAATTGTCAAATAATAGCAATAGCGGTATATTCAGTGCTAGTAATAGCAGCATTGAAAGGGTAACCAACTTTTGTTCGTGTCTTTTTTTCATGATGTTAAATAATACAATCCCTACAAACAAATGTAGAGATTGTATGGTTTAAAAATAATTTTTATAAGTTAATTAATAATTTTAATGTGTTGCTTCTCCTGCACCAGAAGGAATTCTAATGTGCTCCACAATATCTTGAACATCTTGCGGAGGCTCCGGTGTAAAACTTTTAACAGTAAATGCTACGACAAAGTTAACTAGCATGGCTATAGTTCCAAAACCTTCAGGCGAAATTCCAAACCACCAGCTTTCTTTTAAGCCAGCAACAGCATCTTGTCCACCGTCAAAAAGACCGAATTTAAATTTCAACATGTAGAAAAGCATTAATAAAAGTCCGATCACCATACCTGATATGGCTCCTTCTTTATTCATTTTTTTGTCAAAAATACCAAGGATAATCGCAGGGAAAAGAGAGGCAGCGGCTAATCCAAAAGCGAGTGCCACAACTGCGGCGACAAAACCTGGAGGATTTATACCGAAATAACCTGCAATAACTACTGCGACTGCTGCAGCTCCACGAGCAGCCCAAAGTTCTCCTTTTTCAGAAATATTTGGGTTGATCATTTTCTTGATAATATCATGAGATACAGAAGCTGAAATAACTAACAATAAACCAGCAGCAGTAGATAAGGCAGCAGCTAACGCTCCCGCTGCTACTAACGCAATAACCCAGTTAGGTAAGTTTGCAATTTCAGGATTGGCAAGTACCATGATATCTTTATCAATAATCAACTCACTACCTTTATTTCCTTTTGCTTCTTCGGCTGCTAAAAAAGTGGCATCTTTAGAGGCATCATTATAATATTGAATTTTACCATCTCCATTTTTATCTTCGAATGTTAACAAACCGGTTTTCTCCCATTTGGTAAACCAAGCTGGCATTGAAGTATAGTCTTTTCCGTTAACAGTCTCAATTAAATTTGTTTTTGCAAACACAGCAATTGCTGGTGCAGTAGTATATAATATGGCAATTAAAATCAATGCATATCCAGCTGATTTTCTGGCATCTTTTACTCTTTTAACAGTAAAGAAACGAACAATAACGTGAGGTAATCCTGCAGTACCAACCATTAAGGCTAATGTGATTGCAAATACATCTATCATTGATTTTGTTCCATCGGTATATACTGCAAAGCCAAGATCTGTAGAAAGACCGTTTAGTTTGTCAAGTAAATAAGTGTCAGTACCCAAAACTGTTCCCCCCATTCCTAATTGTGGAACTGGGTTTCCTGTCATTTGTATAGAAATAAAGATAGCAGGAACCATGAAGGCGAATATTAACACACAATATTGTGCTACTTGGGTATAAGTGATCCCTTTCATTCCACCTAAAGTGGCGTAGAATAAAACAATTACCATACCTATGATAACTCCAGTATTAATATCAACTTCTAAAAATTTAGAAAATACGAGACCTACGCCACGCATTTGTCCAGCTACGTAGGTAAAAGAAACGACTAGCGCACAAACGACAGCAACGGTTCTGGCACTATTAGAATAGTAGCGTTCTCCAATGAAATCCGGTACAGTAAATTTCCCAAATTTTCGCAGATAAGGCGCTAGTAAAAGGGCCAGTAATACATATCCACCGGTCCATCCCATCAAGTAAACGGCTCCGTCATATCCATCAAAGGAGATGATTCCGGCCATAGATATAAAGGAAGCGGCACTCATCCAGTCAGCGGCCGTAGCCATACCATTTGCTAATGGCGAAATTTCTCCACCGGCAACATAAAATTCTTTAGTCGATGTCGCACGCGACCAGATTGCAATCCCAATATAGAGGGCAAATGTTACCCCAACAAGTATATAGGTCCAAGTTTGTAAATCCATGATGTTTATTTTTTTATAGTTTTTAGATTATTCGTCGTAGCCGTATTTTTTGTCTAGTTTGTTCATTAAATGAACATAAACAAATATCAGTATGACAAATACATAAATTGAACCTTGTTGTGCAAACCAGAAACCAAGTGGGAAGCCACCTAATTTAAAGGAATCTAATGCTTGTTTGAAAAGGATTCCTGCTCCGTAGGAAACAGCGAACCAAATACTTAATAATATCAGAAGGTATCTTAGGTTTTCCTTCCAATACGCAGTTGCGTTGTCTTGTTTATCGCTCATGATAATATGATTTAAAAAGTTTAGTGGATTATAGGTAAATCATTGCTTGCAGCGTAACAGTATTTACTGCTTTGTTTGTTCCGTATTTTAAAGTTTGGTATTCTAAAGTTAGTTTAGAATTATGACCGCTAAAAAATGCATTAGCACCAATACCCAATTGCGAAGCATTATCGTTAATCGCATCTATTTGTCTTTCATCATAAGACACATAAGGTTGAAAACGAGTTTTTGATTTTCCAGGAAGAACGTAACCCAGGTGCCCATGAGCCATTGATCCCGTTTCATAAGTGGTACCTAATCTATAGTTTTTTCCGTAATCGGTGTTTTGATATAGGGCATAAGCTGTAATAGCTGCTCCTTGAGCTCCTACTGGTACATCATAAAAAGCATCAAGTCCAAAAATAGTAACATTTTCGCCACTTAAATTTCCAGCAGTATCAGCAATTACAGAACCATTAGGATGTGAAAAGAAACCAGCTCCAATATTAAACACCTTTTTTGTTCCTAAATAAGTTCCTACTTTATAAGGTAAAAAGTTACTCTCAGAATCTAAAAATCCATATTCAAAATAACCGGCGTATGTTCTTCCTGCTTCTTTTGAACCTAATAATCTTTTACCGGTATAAGTTGCTGGACCGTTGTTTGTTGGTACTGTAGTTGCTTGTAAATTATTAGTTCCCGCACCGTTTATGGCAACGCGATATTGAAACTTCCCAACAGTTCCTTTAGCGTAGACTCCAATGTGTCTGGCAAATTGATCGGATAGTCCCAAAGTTGCCCATGATTGTCTTTGGTTGTCCAGTGTCATGAGGTTTAAAGTACTTTGGTTGTTCAAACGAGAAATTCCATTCCAATAATGTAATCCACCTCCAATTGCATTATTTTTTCCAAGGCTGTATTGAGCCCATGCATCGTGCATAAATACTTGTGAACCTGCACCTAATCCAGTTGGGCTCATTGTATCTGAGTTTAGACTGTTAAGGCCCCAATGCGTTAGAATTAAAAAATCTTTGTTAATTTGTGCGTATAGTAACACACGCGCTCTTCTCACGCTGAAATCCAGATCAGCTTGCTCATTCCCATTTGCGTCTAGTGGACGGTCTGAATTGTACTGTCCCCAAATTTGTGCCCAAGATATCACTCTAAGATACTTTGAGCCATCCTCATTAAGGTTAAATTTCATTCCGGCTCCATAATCAGGAGAACCCTGCGAAAAGCCTTTTAAGGATAGAAGCAGGACTGCTGCAATCAAATAAACTTTTTTCATAATTAATTATTAGTTTGGTTAAGTGAAATGGTTAGTTTCGAGAGTGCCAAAGTCTAATTTTTTGTTAAGAAAAAAAAGTAAGGTATATATATGTGTAAAGTACTATAGTTAATCTTTAAAACGTTCCCATTTGATGAGCATAAACTTATCTCCCAGCTCTGTTATTATCATCCCTGCCCCTGACAGTAAATCTTTGTTTTTTATGTATTCGACGAGTTCTAAGTGGGTATAGATTTTATAGGTAGGGTGGTAATTAGCGTGAGATGGTTTTTTGATGTTAAAAGACTTTACCCAGTTGCTGACAGTCACATGGGATACCCCAATAATACGCTCGATTTCTCGATAACTCAATCCTTCCAGATATAGCTGTAACGCTTTGGTTACATAGTATTCATCTATCTTTTTTCCGATTTTGTTAACAGTAAAAAAATAATTGCATTTTTTACATAAATACCTTTGTTTGTTGTTGATCACACCGCTTTTTATGATCTGGTTTCCTTGGCATTTTGGGCAGGCTAAAATCTCCATATATATAAAATTTGCATAAATATATTAATTTAGCATTTATATTTAGAATATAATGTAAAAAAAATGGTTTTAATTTGTTGAAACGCTATTTATAGTAATGATTTATTGAGGTTTTGATAATTATTAAATACTATTTATTTGTGAGTTTTTCAGAGTTTAATCAGTCGGTAGTCAAAACCTTGTCTATTTTGTGTAATTTTAGTATTAATAAGTAGTTTATGAAAAATTCAATAGCAGAACGGATAGCGGATTTTTTAAAAAATCAACCTCCCTTTTTGAGTCTTAGCCTCCCTGATTTGATTGCCATTTCTAGAGAATCCCAGGTGGTTTATTTGGAGAAAAATCAAGTGCTTTTTAATGTTAATGATCAGCCTCATTCTTTTTTTTATATTGTTAAAGACGGAGCGGTGGGCTTGTCTATTTCGTATGATGAAAAAGAAATTCTTATCGACAAATGTGACGAAGGCGATATTATGGGACTTCGTCCTTTTTTTGCCAAGGACAATTATCTAATGGATGCTATAGCTCGTGAAGAAAGTTTGCTTTACGCAATTCCTATTGCCGTTTTTAAACCGTATATTTTTCAGAATCCAGAGGTTTCTGAATTTTTATTGGAAAGTTTCGCTTCAAATACGCGAAATCCCCATGACAAAGAAAATAAGGGGAAGTTGATTTCAGAAAATATAATCTATAATGAACAGGATGCTGCAATGCAGTATTTTAAACCCATTTCATATACTGAAAACCCTATTACAGCTACTGGGAAAGAAACTATAAAATCCATAGCTGAAACGATGGTCAAATATAAGATAGGTAGTGTTATTATTGAAAAAAATTATTTGCCAATAGGTATTATTACTGATAAAGATTTACGTTCTAAAATTGCTACGGGAATTTTTGCCATTAGCGATAGTGCAGACCAAATTATGTCGGTACCCGTAATCACCGTGTCTGCAAAAAGGTCCGTTGCTGAAATCCAGTTAATAATGATGCAGCACAATATTGGTCATTTGTGTGTGACTTCAGATGGTACGCCAGCATCAGAAATTATAGGTATTATTTCCGAGCATGATGTCTTTACAGCTCAGGCTAATAATCCAGGAGTACTTGTAAAACAAACAAAAAGGGCGCAAACTCCACTTGAACTGAAAGTGATCAGAGCAAATCTGACTAAATTAATTGTGAATGCGTTGTATGAAAATATTCCAATCGCACATATATGCCAGATTGTGGGGGAGGTCAATACGGCCATTACAAGAAGAGCAATTGAGTTGTCTATTTTTAAAATTAAACAGCATCCTCCTGTTCGATTTGCATGGTTAAATATAGGGAGTCAGGGAAGGAAAGAACAGTTGCTCTTGACGGATCAAGATAATGCTTTGGTTTTTGAAGATGTAGCTGCGGAAAGACATGATGAGGTTAAAAAATATTTTATTCGATTAGCGGAAAATGTGACACACATATTAAATATAGTCGGGTATGAATTATGTCCTGCTGAAATGATGGCCAGTAATCCACTATGGTGTAATTCGTTAACGTGGTGGAAGGAACAATATACTACTTGGATAATTAGTCCAGGGGAGAAAGGGATTTTAATGTGTTCGATTTTTTTTGATTATGACTTTGTTTACGGGGATGAAGAATTGGTTGCCGAAATCACGAAGACTATTTTTAAAAACATAGACAACAACCAGATTTTTTTTGCGTACTTAGGGGGTGATGCTTTGAAGAATCCGCCTCCGTTAAGTTTCTTTAGGCAGTTTTTAGTAGAAAAGGATGGCGAACATAAAGATGAATTTGATGTTAAAGGTCGGGGATTAATGCCTTTAATTGATGCGGCCAGATTGTTGTGTTTACATCAAAAAACAATTGGGGTAAACAATACGTTCTTAAGATTTAAAGAATTAGCGGCCTTAGAGCCGCAAAATGCATCAATTTATGAAGCTTGTTCCGATGCATTCTCTGTTTTGCAAAAATTCAGGACCGAAGAAGGTTTTGCAAGTAACTCTAGTGGAAGGTATTTGGACTTAGATAAATTATCAAAATTAGATAAGCTAAAGCTTAAGAATGCTTTTCATCCTATTCACGAGGTACAGGAAATTCTTAAAACCCGATTTCAACTCACTTACTTTACTTAAATGGCACTGTTTAATTGGTTTAAAAAAGATAAAAAAATCTATCCTGAATTTTGGCAAAGCTATTTGTCCTGTTTTGATTCTAAATTAAAAGAGAATACAGAGAATACAGAGAAGCGGCTAGTGGCTTTTGATACGGAAACTACAGGCCTGGATTTTAGAACGGATGTAATTCTGTCCATTGGTGCTGTCGGTATTGATGAAAACACAATTCGTGTGAAGGATTATTTAGAGTTGTTTTTGCTGCAAGATGTTTTTAAAAGAGAAACAGTTCCTATTCATGGGATTTTAAAGGAAGGTAAAGAAGAAAAAATAACGGAATCCGAAGCAGTAATACAATTTCTAGAATTCATAAGCGATGCGGTACTTGTGGGTCATCACGTAAGTTTTGATATTAAAATGATAAACGAAGGATTAAAACGCATGGGTCTGGGGAAACTTAAAAACAGAAGTATAGATACTGATGTGATGTATCAAAAATTTAAGGGGCTTCAGGAAGATCAACACTCTGGTTTGGATGAGTTATGCGGGATTTTTAAAATTCAAAAAAGTGATCGACACACGGCAATTGGGGATGCGTATATCACAGCATTGATTTATTTGCGACTTAAAAATACATGGAAACGGTAGTGTCATGTGGAAATATATTTATATTGTAATTGGATAATTATCTATTTATATTATTGAAAATCAATATAATATACTATTATTCGAGAAATTTATTTTAAATTTGATTAACTCTATTTTGCTTTTTAGTTGATAATTGAAAGTAGTGCTATTGGGACAGTTTATTTGATAACAATTTTAAAATAGGAGCTATGAAAAAAGTAAATATTATTTGGATAATGGTGATCGCTTGTGCAATAACCTTAACGCCTATGTTTGGGCAATCTCGCTCTAAGAAGAACAAAATTATTGCCGACAGCAAGACAGCAAAGATCGAATTCATTAAAACGGATCCTCTTATGACAGGACTTTTTGAAAAAGCGTTTGGCTATGTCATCTTCCCCAATGTGGGAAAGGGTGGATTTGTAATAGGGGGAGCGGCTGGAAACGGAGCTGTGTATGAACGCAACAATTTGGTGGGTATGGCAAAGCTTTCGCAGCTGAGTATAGGATTTCAAGCAGGCGGTCAAGCGTATAGGGAGGTAATCTTTTTTGAGTCAGAAACTGATATGGAACGGTTTAAAAATAATCAATTTGAGTTTGCAGCTCAAGTGTCGGCAGTAGCTGTGACATCTGGAGCATCAGCGAATATCAAGTATGCCGAAGGCGTTATGGTGTTTACCATGCAGAAGGGTGGACTCATGTATGAGGCATCAGTGGGCGGACAGCAATTTAAATTTAGTAAATTGTAAGAAGCCCTACTGTTGGGGTCTAGAGGGATAATATAGGTTTTATTGTAGTTTGGGCTCGGTGTGGTTTCGGTCTAACAAGGGGTTGAGATACTTAAAAGTAAGAAAAAGAATCAAATTGCAGCTTTGTTTGTGATGTTATTATGCTGTAGAGCACAAATTCCAAATTCCAAATCCCGAAACCTCGGGACTGTTTGCATTTTGTGGGAGGTCCAGTCCCCATGTTTCGGGAGAGGGAGTCTCTGGATTAGTTGTTTTTTCTAAACAAATTGCCCTAAATGAGTAAAATCGTAAAGTATTGATGATTAGAGCCATTATCATTGCGGAAAAGCAGAGCATTATGAGATTTAATTTTAGAAATATAAATTTAAAGGTGCGCTATTTTTAAAAAGTATTGATTTAGCTGAAGTTAAAAAACTCCAATCAAGATTTAATTATTAAGGGAATGGAATTGAAAAGAAGGAATGTAAAATTTTCTGAAGATAGAATTAGTTTGGTCAGGAGGTAAACTAAATAATGATAAAGAAAAGGAGCTAATGGCTTCTTTCTTTGTGCTATAGAGTTATGTTCTAAAACAAAAAACCCGAATATTTCTATTCGGGTATTAAAGTGGTGCCTCCAGGGATCGAACCAGGGACACATGGATTTTCAGTCCATTGCTCTACCATCTGAGCTAAGGCACCATTCTCATTGCGGGTGCAAATATAGGATGATTTTTAGTATATCCAAAACATTTTTTTAAAAAAATCAATTCGTACCTTTGCAAAATCAAAATTCAAATTATGATTTTAACAGTTGATGTGGGGAATACAAGAATTAAAGCTGCTGTTTTTGAGGGGGATATCCTCTTGGAGCATTTTGTTTTTGTAAAAGAAGAGCTCCAAAAAAACATTAAAAATATTTTAAAAAAATTTACAAATACTGCCCATCTAGTTGTTGCATCGGTTGGAAATGTCGCAAAAGAGTCTTTTTTGGAGTTTGAAAAAGAGGTGGAAGTTCATTTTGTTTCCCATAATGACCCTTTTCCTTTCGTTAATGGGTATGAAACGCCACGAACTTTGGGAATTGATAGGATGGTTCTTGCTGCCGGAGCAACTTTACAGTTTCCGGGGCAGAATAGATTAGTCATCGATGCCGGAACTTGTGTCACATTTGATTTTATAAATGAGAGTGACGAATATCTTGGAGGTGCTATTGCCCCTGGATTGCAATTGCGATATAAATCATTGCATGACTTTACTGCTAAGCTGCCATTGTTGTCGTTGGAAAGTCCTGAAGCCTTAGTGGGTAGATCAACCACGGAATCAATCCATTCCGGAGTTGTAAATGGGTTAGTCTATGAGATTGACGGTTTTATAGATGAATATCGAGCGATTTGTTCAAATTTTATAATAATTTTAACGGGTGGAGATACAGAATTTTTGGCTAAACGATTAAAAAATACCATATTTGCCAATTCAAATTTTCTTATAGAAAGTTTGAACCAAACATTTCAATATAAAATCAAAAATGATTAAAAAAATTATAGTAAGCGCTTGTTTGCTTTTATCGTTAGTTTCTTTTGCTCAAGAAGGTACTTCATCGCCTTATTCATATTATGGAATAGGAGACATTAGATTTAAGGGAACGGTTGAAAGTCGTTCTATGGCAGGAGTAGCGGTCGAACAAGACAGTATTCACATCAACTTACAAAATCCTGCAAGTTTTGCTAATTTAAAGTTGACCACGTTTGCCCTTGGAGGGACATATAACACCACTACATTAAAATCAGACACTAAGAGCGAAAAGGCGAGAAGAACAACGTTAGATTATCTTGCGGTTGGATTGCCTTTCGGTAAAATTGGAGTCGGATTTGGATTAATCCCTTATTCTTCTGTGGGGTATAAAATAGAATCAATTTCGGCAGATGTCAATACAAGTAACAGACGCTATAACGGTTCTGGAGGATTGAATAAAGCTTTTTTAGGAGTAGGATATAAAATAAATTCTAACTTTAGTATTGGTGCCGACGCTCAGTATAACTTCGGGAAAATTGAAACGAATAGTTTAGAGTTTGTTACTGATATTCCCATCGGTACTCGAGAGAGTAACACGGCTAATTTGTCAGGTGTCAATTTTGATATTGGAGCTATGTACAAGGCTAAGCTAAATAACAAGTTAAATGTATATGGTAGTCTTAATTATGCATTTGAAAACTCCTTGACATCTCAAAACACAAGGAACATAGCTACTGTGGCTTATAATTTAGGATTTGATTTAGCGGTTGTGGATGTTGTGGGAGAACAAAAAAACAGTGTTAACTTAAAGTTTCCTGGCAAACTAACAGTAAGTGCAGGTATAGGAGAATCGCAAAAGTGGTTAATTGGTGGAAAAGTAGCTTATCAAAAATCATCAGGGCAAGCGAATAGCTACAATGATTTTAGTAATGTAGGCTATGGTAAATATGGGAATGTGAGTCTAGGAGGGTATTATATTCCTGATTACAACTCATTTTCAAGTTACTTGAAAAGAATTGTTTATCGAGGAGGTTTGAAATATGAAAAAACAGGCCTAGTTGTTAATGGAGAATCTATAAATGATGTTGGATTTACATTAGGGTTTGGGTTGCCAATAACGGAGACTCTTTCTAATGTGAACATTGGGTTGGAATTGGGAAAAAAAGGAACTACATCGTCGAACTTAGTTCAGGAGAATTATGTGAATATTAGTGTCGGATTTTCGTTGAATGACAAGTGGTTCGTGCAAAGAAAATTCGAATAATAAAGGCATTACAATACATTTCACTTTGTCAATATGGACGTATGATTTTATTCAAAAGGCATAAAATACTTAACCTAGTCACAGTTTTTGCTGTGACTCTGTTTTTTGGGTGTGAAAGTAATTTTAAAGAAGTTCAAAAAATCAATGTTACGGAATTTACGCCAAGTGGAGACGCTGATAAAGTGAATTTAAAATATACTGATTCGGGCCTGATAAAAGTTGTTTTGCTTAGCCCTAAAATGTTGGATTTCTCCACAGTTGATTTTCCTTTTACGGAATTCCCTAAGGGAATAGATGTCACTTTGTTTGATAACAAAGGGAAGACTACCCGTGTGACGTCAAATTATGCTATATCGTATAAAGTTACCGGCATAATTGATTTACAGGGAAAAGTAAAGATTGTTGCTGAAAAAGGACAAACGCTCGAAACGGAGCAATTGTACTACGATCAAAAAAATGAATGGTTTTTTACTGAAAAAAAGTTTAAATTTACAGATATCAAAGGATCTTCAAACGGACAAGGAATAGATTTTAGTAAAGATTTCAAGATTATCAATTCACAAAGATTAACTGGCGAATTTGATTCGTCGGAATAAACATCAAATAGCTATATTATGGGTTACTTAAAATACACGCCTTACATTTACCTTATTTTCGCTTTGTACTTCATTTATGAGGCAATTGTAAAATGGAATGATCCCGATGCTACACCTTGGTTGAGTGTAATGATTGCCGCACTGGCGATTTTTATGTTTTTCTTCAGGAGAAAGTATGCTAAGAAGATGCAAGACCGTAATAACCAATCCTAATCTATGGAAATTGGTGTTATAATACTATGTCTAATACTAAGTGCCTTTTTTTCGGGGATGGAAATTGCATTTATCTCTTCGAATAAAATTTATCTAGAAATAGAGAAGAAGCAGGATAATTTCCTTTCTAAAATTCTTACCAAACTTACCGAAAAACCATCAAAATTTATTGCTGCCATGCTTATTGGGAACAATATTGCGTTAGTTGTTTATGGGTTTTTCATGGGTGCTTTACTGATGAATCAGATAGATGCGTTAGGGTATCATTTTTCTGATTTATTGAATTTACTTATTCAGACAGTCCTGTCTACTCTGGTCGTTTTGATAACAGCGGAGTTTTTACCGAAAGTTTTTTTTCAAATTTACGCGAATATCCTTATCAAATTTTTTGCGCTGCCGGCATATGTTTTCTATGTGCTGGTTTATTTTATTTCTTCGTTCTTAATCTGGGTTTCTGATTTTGTCCTAAAAAAATTCTTTAGAACAGATGGAGATCAGATACAGCTTTATTTCAGTAAAGTAGAGCTTGGGAATTACATTACGGAGCAAATGAGCAGCGTTGAAGATGATGATGAGGTAGACTCAGAAATACAAATGTTTCAGAATGCCTTGGAATTCTCAGGTGTGAAGGCTAGAGATATTATGAGTCCCAGAACTGAACTTATAGCTATTGATTTATTTGACTCGATTGCGGAACTTAAAGAATTATTTATCGAAACAGGTTATTCTAAGGTCGTGGTCTATCAAAATTCAGTGGATGATATTGTGGGTTATGTGCATTCCTTTGATTTGTTTAAGAAGCCCGAAAGTATTAAATCGGTTGTTATTCCTGTCGAATTTGTTCCTGAAACGATTTACATCAAAGATGTCATGAATTTGCTTACTAAAAAGCGAAAAAGTGTAGCGGTGGTTCTGGATGAATATGGCGGTACTTCTGGCATAATTACCATTGAAGATATTGTGGAAGAGCTTTTTGGAGAGATTGAAGACGAACACGATTCAGATGAGGAGTTAATTGAAAAGGAATTGGGAGATGATACTTATATTTTTTCGGCTCGATTTGATGTTGAGTATTTGAATCAGACCTATAAGCTTAATATACCTGAAAGTGATTCTTATGGTACCTTGGGAGGTTTTATTGTTGATTTTACTAACGATATTCCGTTAAAGGGAGAGGTGATCAGTATAGGGATGTATCATTTTATAATAGAGGATGCTACAAATAAGAAAATTGAATTGGTTAAATTGACCGTAAAAGACTGATTTATTTTATAAATATATTTTTTTTGTAAAATAAAACGCTACGAGTATAATTATTAATTAGATAATTGTATTTTCGCAAACTGAATATAAAATTAACAACAATAAAAATGGCAGTTTTATCAAATATTAGACAACGTTCGGCTTTAATGATTGCAGTAATCGCATTTGCATTATTTGCATTTATCATTGGTGATTTATTCAACAGTGGTGGCTTTAGCAGTACATCAAAAGATGTGGGAAGTATTAATGGAAAAGATATTTCATTTGAGGATTTCAGAATTAAAGTAACTAATGTTGAAAAAAGTCAGCAAGGAATTACTTCTACAGCAGCAGCAAACAGAGTGTGGGATCAAGAGGTTTCTGTAGCTTTGTTAACTTCTGAATTTGATAAATTAGGTTTAAGAGTTGGAGAGAAACATTTATTGGCAGTTTTAAAGGCAGATCCTAATATTGGGAAAAACCCAATGTTCTTGAACGCAGCAGGGATGTTTGATATCGCAAAATTCAAAGAATATTTCAAGTCAAACCCTGCGCAAGCGCAATTTCTGAAAGATAGAGAAGTAGATGCTGAGCTTAACGCCAAATATCAAATCTATAACACTCTGATAAAGTCAGGTGTTTATACTACTCAGAGTGAAGGAAAGTTAAAATATGAAATGGAATCCAACAAAGTGAATTTTGCTTATGTTGCCGGTTTATATTCTACTATCAAAGACAGTGACGTAAAAGTGACTGATGCTGAGATAATGGATTACATGAAGAAAAATGTAAAGAAATTTAAAGCAGACGAAACTCGTGAAGTAGAGTATGTTTTAATTGCAGATGAAGCTTCAAAAGAAGACGAGGTTGCAGTGAAAGAGAGAATAAGTGGTTTGTTGGGTGGAAGCGTAGTTTACAACCAGCAAACTGGCAAAAACGATACTTTGGCAGGATTTAAAACTGCTAAAAACACAATTGAATTTGTGAATTCAAAGTCAGATGTGCCTTACGATTCTACTTATATAGCTAAGAAAGATTTGCCTGCTATTGATGCGGATCAATTATTTAATCTTGCTCCGGGAGCAGTTTATGGACCATACGTTTTTGGAAACTACTATGCTGTTTCAAAATCTATGGGTAAAAAACTAGGGGTAAATGCAAAAGCAAGTCATATCTTAATCAGTTATGAAGGAACACAGGTTCCAAATAAAAAAGAACAAAGAACCAAAGAAGAAGCGAAAGTAAAAGCTGAAGCTTTATTAGCACAAGTAAAAGCGAATCCTGATAGTTTCATGATGTTGGCTTTTTCTAACTCGGATGATTCATCCGCACAACAGGGTGGGGATTTAGGGTATTTCAGCCAAAATCAAATGGTGAAACCATTTAACGATTTTGTTTTCAATAGCAGTATTGGCTCAATGGGTTTAGTGGAAACTCCTTTCGGATTTCACATTATCAAAGTGACTGACAAACAAGACGGTATTCGTTTGGCAACGGTAGCACTAAAACTGGAAGCGTCAGAAGCTACTTCAGACAAAGCGTTTACACAGGCGACTAAATTTGAAATGGATGCAACGGAGAAAGATTTCAGTGCTGTCGCAAAAGAGATGGGACTTACAGTTGTTCCTGAAATTAGCGTGAAAGCAATGGATGAAAATTTCGGACTGTTAGGGGTGCAGAGATCTATCGTAAGATGGGCTTTTGAAAATGATTCTAAAGTTGGTACAATAAAAAGATTTGAAGTAGCTAACGTTGGACATGTTATTGCAAGAGTAAAAGGTATAGATGATTCGGGTTTAGTAGCGCTGATATTAGCTAAACCTTATGTAGAGCCAATTCTTAAGAACAAGAAAAAAGCGGAATTAATCAAAGCTAAAATGACAGGAAGTTCTATAGAAGCTATTGCAAAGGCAGCAGGTTCTAGTGTGTTGCAAGCAACTGACGTGATTATGGAAAATCCAATGTTAACAGGTGTTGGACTAGAGCCAAAGGTTGTTGGAAATGCATTCGCTTTGGAAGCAAATAAAATGTCTGCACCAATAGAAGGAAATACTGGAGTATATGTTGTTAAAAGCGTAAGCACAGTTAAAGCACCAGCTTTAAAAGATTTTTCTCCTTATGTAGCAAAGATGAAAGCACAGTCTGCTGGAGATGTAAACAGAGTTTTACCAGCGCTTAAAGACAATGCAACTATAGAAGACAATAGAAAACAATTTAATTACTAGTGTATTTAAAGTAATTACTCATTTCATAAAAAAAACCCGATACATTGTATCGGGTTTTTTTATACGTGATTATTTTTTAAAGGTGTCCTTGTTAATTTTTTTTTCATTTCTTTTTAGATATGCTAACTTAATATCATTTCATCGTAGGTAATGATTGTATTAAACCCTTTTGAACTAAAATAAGCCGTCGGGTCTAACTCAGAGAGCACCATAACAAAATCACCGCCCCAAGCGCCCAAGCTTTTTATGTGACCTTCAAAATCGTAAAACAGCGCTTCTTTTACCGTAGTCGTTTCTAAAATGACACTCATTTTTGCCTCGTGCTTTTCTATTGCTCGTGCAAAAGAGTGAAGGGTATTAGCATGTAAAACTTCAAGCGTTATTTTGTTGTTTTCAGCGATGTTTTTATTTAAGTTACTGGCTTTATTTGCTAGGTAGTTGGCAATAGCTGTCTTGCTGCTTTGTTTCCTATTTAGGTAAACAAAATAAATATGATTTGAAAAGTCAGGTTTGAAAGTAACTTTCTCAACAATAGGTTTTTCTTTTTCAAGATGATAAAGAATAGGGCTGTCGTTTTGCGCACAGGCAATATCGTAACCGCTACCGCCAAAGCTGTTATTAAGCAGTGTGAAAGCATCAATTTGCAACCATTGTGCAATATTGTTTATTAAAGTGGAGGAGGTTCCAAGTCCCCATTTTTTAGGAAAAGTCAGATGTGTTGTGACGTTATATCCCGACTCATTCGTTAGAAAGTCAGGATTCAATAAATAGCCTTGATGAAGTATGGATATTAAAGTAGTCTTAATAGTTTCGGTTTTTTGCACGAATGGAATCTTGATTTCTGAAAACGAAATACTATCTTCGAACCAAACCTGGCCGTCAGCGTCAAAACTTTTCCAGTGAATTTCCGGATTAGGATTCTGATCTACAATTAGATTCTGTCCGAATTTTGTAGGCAATGCAAATGCCGTCGCCCCGTCTAGAACGAGGTATTCTCCGGTAATTAAAAGCTTTCCGTTACTGTAGAATATTTTTTTCATTGATACTGAATTTACTTCCTTAGGTTGTCAATGTAGTCAACAACTGCACTATGCGATACCGTATTGTGTTTGAAGTGTTTCCTAATTAGTATGCGTTCGTCCTCATTTGCCTCAAACTGGTTTAAGATATTATTTAAATGCATTTTCATGTGGCCGTCCTGAATACCTGTTGTGGTCAAAGATCGCAACGCGGCAAAGTTTTGTGCTAAACCGGCAACAGCAACGACTTGCATTAATTCTTTGGCTGAAGGGTTTTTTAGCATTTCTAATGATAATTTTACTAAGGGATGTAAGGTGGTTAGTCCGCCAACGGTTCCTAAAGCCAGTGGAATTTCTAACCAGAATGTGAATATCTCGTTTTCAATTTTTGCGTGAGATAAACTAGAGTAGCGGCCTGATTTTGCGGCATAAGCATGTATTCCAGCTTCGACGGCACGAAAGTCATTCCCCGTTGCAAGCACTACTGCGTCGACTCCGTTCATAATTCCTTTGTTATGGGTTACGGCTCTGAAAGGTTCTACTTCGGCAATCTGAACTGCTTGTACAAAGCGTTCGGCAAAATCTTGTGGATTGAGTATGTGTTTTTCGACTAATTCCGCCACGGGACAAGAAACCTCTGCACGTACAATACAATTCGGCACGTAATTAGAGAGGATGCTCATGATTACGGTAATGTCTTTTTCTGATTCGGAAAACAGTTCGTAGGTCTGGGTTTCTTCTTTTAATGTTTTGGCAAATTGCTCTAAACAGGAATTAATGAAATTAGCCCCCATGCTATCTTTGGTTTCGAAAGTAGCATGAAGTTGATAATAATGCGGAAGCAGGTTGGTTTTGTCCCGTAAGACAATATCCAGAATCCCACCCCCTCTTTTTTGCATATTTTTCGTAATGTTTTCTGTGTTAGAAAAGAACTTTGCTTTATTCTGAACAAAAAACAATTCCAGTTTTGAAACATCGCCTTTATAAATAAAGTGTACTTGACCTATTTTTTCAGTGTTGATTACCGTTGCTTTAAAACCCCCTCTAGTAGACCAATAATTAGCAGATTTAGAAGCTGCGGCAACAACCGAACTTTCTTCGATAGCCATCGGAATGGTATTGTATTTTCCGTTAATTAGAAAATTTGGGGCCACGCCAAGTGGAATATAGAAATTGGTGATGGTGTTTTCTATGAATTCATCGTGCAGTTTCTGTATTTTTTCATCTGAGTTCCAGTAATTTTTTAGTAATGTAATGGCTTCTGAAGGAGTTGAAAAGTATTCCTTGGCAATCCAGTTTATTTTTTCTTCTTTGGATAATTTTGAAAATCCGGCAACGGGCTTATTCATTCTCAATAGATTATAAAGTAATTAGCTGCAAAGATACATTTTTAGCGGTTTTATAGCCATTAAATTATTGCCATTATAGGACTCTTTGAAATATTGTTTTCAATATTTAACACATAAAATGGGATATAATTGTAATTTTTTCACTAAAATTGGTCTCATTTTTACAGATAAATTAATAGTATGAAGTCTAAACAATTTTCGGTCTTATTTTTATTTTTGTGTTTCACGGTTTTGGGGCAGCAAAAAATATCGGTTGAACAAATATATGGTGGAGCCTTTCGTGCTCAAGGAATGGATGAATTACAGTCCATGAAAAACACAAATCAATACACAGTTCTGAACGTAGATAGTTCTTCTCGAACGATGCAAATAGATTTGTATGATTTTGCAAGCCTCAATAAAACAGCAACTTTAATAGACACAAAAGATCATGTCGGTATGCCGATGATTGACAGTTATACTTTTGATGGGGAGGAAAAAATGATTTTAATCGCATGTAATTCAAATCAAATTTTCCGTCATTCTTTTACTGCTGATTATTTTTTATACAATACTGCAACAAAAGAACTGTCAAAGCTGTTCGATTTTCAAATACAGGAGCCTACTTTTTCTCCGGATGGAAAAAAGATTGCCTATGCTAAGGAAAACAATCTTTATATTTATGATTTAGCTGCAAAGTCAACTACGCAGATTACTACGGACGGAAAGAAAAATGCCATCATTAATGGTATTACGGACTGGGTTTATGAAGAAGAATTTGCTTTTGTAAGAGCATTTGACTGGAGTAAAGACAGCAAAAAGCTAGCTTATATTCGTTTTGACGAAAGTCAGGTTCCTGAATTTTCCATGTCTATGTTTCACAAAAATTTATACCCTACGGTCGAAACGTTTAAATATCCAAAAGCAGGAGCGAAAAACTCTCTAGTGTCCTTGTATCTATATGACGCTGCTTCGAAAGCGACCAAAGAAATCAATTTGGGTAAGTACAATGATTTTTATATAGCCCGTATGCAATGGACAAATGATGCTAACGTCCTATCCGCGCAAGTTTTGAACCGTCACCAGGACAACCTGGATTTGTTGTTTATTGATGGATCCACAGGAGCTACAAAGGCAGTTTTGAATGAAAAAGATAAAGCATATGTTGATGTTACTGACAATCTTACGTTTTTAAACGATAATAGTTTTATATGGACCAGCGAGAAAGACGGTTTCAATCATATCTATTTATATGATAAGAACGGAAAATTACGCAATCAAGTGACTACAGGGAATTGGGAAGTGACTTCTTATTATGGTTTTGACGAAAAAACAAATACCGTTTTTTACCAATCTACTGAGAACGGATCTACAAACAGAGCAATTTACAGAATAGCACTTAATGGAAAAAGGAAATTGGCTTTATCTAAAGAGTTGGGGACGAATGATGCGACTTTTAGCCCTAATTTCCAATATTATATCAATACATTTTCAAGTAGTGCTCAAGTAACGACCTATGCGTTAAACGAAGCTAAAACGGGAACGCAAATAAAAGTGATTGAAGATAATGCTGCATTGGCAACAAAACTAAAAGAGTATAATTTACCTGCAAAAGAATTTTTTGTCGTAAAAACTGAAAAAGGAAACGAACTGAATGCTTGGATAATGAAGCCAAAAGATTTTGATGCTTCAAAAAAATATCCCGTGTTTATGTATCAATACTCAGGGCCAGGTTCTCAGCAAGTAGCTAATCAATGGAATTCAGCAAATGACTACTGGTTTATGATGCTGACTCAACAAGGATATATCGTAGCTTGTGTAGATGGACGAGGGACTGGTTTTAAAGGAGCTGACTTCAAGAAAGTAACTCAATTGGAATTAGGGAAGTACGAAGTGGAGGATCAAATCGATGCTGCAAAAGTGATTGGAAATTATTCGTTTGTAGATAAGTCCAGAATAGGTATATTTGGCTGGTCTTATGGTGGATTTATGGCATCTAATTGCCTTTTCAAAGGGAATGATACTTTCAAAATGGCTATTGCTGTGGCGCCAGTAACGAACTGGAGGTTTTATGATAGTATTTACACAGAGCGATACATGCAGACCCCGCAGGAAAACCCAAGTGGTTATGATGAAAACTCCCCTATTAATTATGTAGATAAGTTGAAAGGAAAATTTCTTTTGATTCATGGTAGTGGTGATGATAATGTTCATTTACAAAATTCAATGCAAATGATGGAAGCATTGATACAGGCAAACAAACAGTTTGATTCACAAATTTACCCTGATAAAAATCACGGGATTTATGGAGGAAACACTAGAGTTCAGTTATACAATAAGATGACTATTTTCGTTAAAGAAAATTTATAATAGCATAAATGAGTAATAGGATTCCAACGTTAGAAGAAATTCAAAATTTTGAAGGCAAATACCCTAAGCAATTATGGTATTTGTTTTTCGTTGAAATGTGGGAGCGTTTTTGTTTTTATGGAATGCGTGGGGTACTTGCTATTTTTATGGCAGATAAAATTTTGGGTCTGGCATTATCCGATAGGGATGCGAATTTAAAATATGGGGCTATTCAGGCGTTTGTCTATGCCTTTACCTTCATAGGGGGGATCTTTGCAGACAAGATTTTAGGGTTTAAAAAATCACTACTTTTTGGCGCTAGCGTCATGATTCTTGGGAATCTGATAATCGCATTTTCTCCTCTGGAATTTTTCTATTTGGGAATTACTCTTACAATTATTGGAACTGGTTTCTTCAAGCCAAACATTTCTTCAATGGTTGGAGAGTTATATAAAGTTGGGGACAGTCGAAGGGATGCCGGTTTTGGCTTGTTTTATGCGGGAATTAATATTGGAGCATTATTAGGAGGAGCTGTATGCGTGTATTTAGGAACAAGTCCTGACTATGGCTGGAGTTATGCCTTTTTATCAGCTGCAATTGTTATGGTTATCGGTTTAGTTACTTTTATAGTAACGAAACATTCCTTGGGACCTATAGGGGATTCGCCACTACTGGATCAGACACCCTCCAAAAGAACTACCAAGGAAATAGCTGTTTATGTAGGAGCTTTAATCAGCATTCCGCTTATTCTTATAATGATTGAAAATACTGATTATACGGATTACTTCATGTATGCCATCGGTCCATGTGCTATTTTATATTTCCTTTATGAAACTTTTAAAGAACAAGAGGAAGCGTCACGGAAAAAATTAATTGCCGCCTTTGTATTCATTCTTTTCTCTATCGTATTCTGGGCATTTTACGAACAAAGTGGTGGTTCTTTAGCGTTGTTTGCAAAAGATAACTTACGCCATAATTTGTTGTCTTTCGAAATCAACCCTAATATTGTTAACAATACATCGAATTCGCTGTTTGTCATCATTTTTAGTCCGATATTGGGCTTACTATGGTTGGCTATGGCAAAGAAGAAAATAGAACCAAATACGGTCATAAAATTTGGTATCGGGTTCTTGTTTTTGGCTGCTGCTTTTTATGTGTTCTATTATACTAGGTTTTTTGCTGATGCGGAAGGTTTAACCTCTTTAAATGTTTTTACTCTGGCGTATCTAGTGATTACCTTCGGGGAGCTATGCTTATCGCCAATAGGGCTGTCTATCATGACAAAACTATCTCCAAAAAGATTGTCGGGGATGATGATGGGAATGTGGTTTTTAGCAAGTGCTTACGGGCAGTACGCTGCAGGTCTACTTGGAGCGGGGATGTCATCACCGGATGAAAATGCCTCTTTAGTTACAAAGCTACAGGGGTATACAGAAGGATATTACCAATTAGCAGTATATGCTTTAATTGCTGGTTTGCTGCTAATAGTAGTTTCTCCACTAATTAGAAAATTAATGCAGGAAGTCAAATAAATACTAACATTAATCAAATTTAATTATATGTCGACAACTACTACAGACGCTCATTTAAACAAGAATCTTTTTGGTCATCCAATTGGATTATTTATATTATTTCTTACAGAAATGTGGGAGCGTTTTTCATATTATGGAATGAGAGCATTGCTTGTCTTGTATATGACCTCGTCAACGCTAGGGGAGGATGCAAGAGGTGCAGGTTTAGGATGGACAAGCCAAGAGGCTTTGGCATTATACGGATGGTATACCATGTTAGTATATGTAATGTCAATTCCGGGAGGAATGATTGCAGATAAGCTATTGGGACAAAAAAAGGCCGTTCTTTTAGGGGCGATCATACTTTGTCTTGGACATGGTGTTTTAATATTGACAGATACATGGGCCTTTTATACTGGTTTAGGATTGGTAATATTGGGAGTAGGTTTATTGAAGCCTAATATTTCAACAATGGTAGGAGGGTTATACCCTCAAGGAGATATACGACGAGATAAAGGATTTAGTATTTTCTACATCGGTATAAACACAGGTTCATTGTTAGCCACAATGGTCATAGGTTTTGTTGTTATGAAATGGGGATGGCATGCAGGTTTTGGTTTAGCTGGTATTGCGATGCTTTTAGGACTTGTCGTTTATATCTGGGGGCAAAAATACTTAACCCATGTTGGTAACTTAGAAGTGCAAGAAGTAAATGAAGTTGACGAATCCTCTTATGGGCGTCTTTTTGGTGACCTTCTTAAATCTAAAACTCAATTGTTATTTACTGTGATACTTTTTGCTTTATCCTTATTTGGATGGTATAATTTAGGATGGGCTTTTGGTTTACTGTTTCTATTTCTTACCGTAATAGTAGCCTTAATGATGATGATTTATAAAGAATTGTCCTCTCAAAAAGATAAGGATCGTTTTGTGGTTTTGCTGTTGTCTTTTATTATGGTAATTATTTTCTGGGGTGCGTTTGAGCAAGCTGGAGGTTTGATGAATTTATATACTGATGCTAAAACAGACAGAATGCTATTTGGTTGGGAAGTTCCTACTGTTATGTTTCAAAGTTTAAATGCAGGATTTATTATACTTTTTGCAACTGGTGTAGCAGGGTTTTGGGCAAAACGTAAGCTGAAAGGAAAAGAGGCTTCTTCTATCTTTAAAATGGCTATTGGTATTATAATCATGGGTTTTGGATTTCTATTTATGGTTTTTGCTGCTATGGAATTTGAGAGATCAGGTTCTTCAAGTATGATATGGTTAGTTTTAGCTTATTTGTTTCATACTATTGGTGAACTTTGTCTTTCGCCTGTAGCATTGTCCTTTATTACAAAATTATCTCCAGTAAAATATGCTTCTTTAATGATGGGAGTTTATTTTGCGGCGACAGGATTAGGGAACAAAGTGGCTGGGATAATTGGTGAGTCTGCCAGTGATCTTGGTGAATATTCGGTGTTTTTAGGAATATTAATATTTACGGTTATTATTGGAGGGATATTTATGTTGTTGCTAAAACCATTAAATCGTTTAACTCACGGTGCTGAGGATAACGAAAAATAACATCATAAAATAAACTCAAACTAATAATTAAGTCAAATGAGTCAAAATACAACCGACGAATTTTTCAAAAACCCCGTTCTTGGACATCCTGCAGGACTGTTCGTATTGTTTTTCACTGAAATGTGGGAACGTTTTTCTTATTACGGAATGCGTGCTTTACTCGTGTTGTTTTTAACATCGTCACTTTCAAAAGGAGGATGGGCGTGGAGTATTGAGAATGCCATGGCCTTATATGGGACTTATACTATGTCGGTTTATTTTACTCCCGTAATAGGAGGTTTATTGGCGGATCGTTATTTAGGGTATCGTTGGGCTGTTGTGTTAGGTGCTTTGGCTATGACTTTGGGTCACGCATCTATGGCAGTCGAAACACCCTTGTTTTTATATATTGGAATCGGATTTCTTATTATTGGGAATGGATTATTTAAACCCAACATGACCTCTATTATTTCTAATGCATACCATGACTATCCTGAGAAAAAAGATGGTGCTTATTCAATGTACTATATGGGAGTGAATGCAGGTGCTTTCTTAGGGATTATGCTTTGTGGATATATAGGGGAAAAAATTTCCTGGAGTTGGGGTTTTGGATTAGCAGGCGTTTTTATGTTGTGCGGAATGCTACAGTTCTATTTTACTCAGGATATATTTGGTGATATTGGTTTGAAGCCAACTGCTGAATCTAAGCAGAAATCGAAAGAAAAAGCGGCGGCAGAGAATACTCCAACAAATGTAGTTCGTGATAGAATTATAGCAGTATTGATTTTTTCAGTATTTACAGTTTTCTTTTGGGCTTCATTTGAGCAAGCAGGAGGGTCTATGACTATTTTTGCAGAAAAATTTACGCAAAGGGAGTTGTTTGGAAACAGCGCCTCTTTATTTAAAATTGCAGATGCCTTATTGACGATAATACCTCTGATTATTATTACTTATGTTTTGATTAAGTTGTTTAAACAAACGTTTAAAAAGTATGCTACAGGGAATATTATATTGTCCATTAGTTTTGTAATAATATGGGGTATTGTAATATGGAAGATAGGTAGAGAATATGCTTCTGAAAGTACAGAGGTTCCTGCAACATGGTTCGGAATTTTGAATTCTTTATTTATTGTCGGTTTTGCTCCGGCTTTTTCAAAATGGTGGGAAAGTAAATATAACATTTCAGGTCCAATGAAATTCGGACTGGGACTTACCTTTTTGGGATTAGGTTTTGGATTTTTAGCATACGGAAGTATGGGTATTGATACGGACTCAGTTGTTAGAGTTAGTATGTTTTGGTTAATCGCGGCTTATTTATTTCATACTCTTGGTGAATTATGTATTTCTCCAGTAGGATTGTCTTATGTGAGTAAATTAGTTCCTGCAGCTTGGATAGGAATTATGTTTGGAGTGTATTATTTATTTATTGGAATGGGTAATAAATTAGCAGGTTCTATGGGAGGAATGATCGAAACAATTACCGCACAGTATAGTTTGTCAACCTTTTTTATGATTTTTACAATAGTTCCCGTCGGAGCTGGTTTAATAATGATACTATTATCACCTCTTATGAAAAAGTTAATGCATGGTGTAAAATAGTTTTAACGCATTATATTTGTTAAGTAGATGCTAAAAGAGATAGATATGAAAAAAATAATTTTACTATTCGTTTTATTTATAGGGATGCAAACGATTCAGTCGCAAGAACTGAAATGGCATACCGATGTTAAAGAGGCTATTTCTATTGGGAATAAGGAACATAAACCGTTGATGATGTTCTTTACGGGTAGCGATTGGTGTGGATGGTGCATCAGATTGCAAAAAGAGGTGTTGTTGACACCGGAATTCGCAAAATGGGCAGTAGATAATGTTATTCTTGTTGAGTTAGATTATCCAAGAAGAACTCTTCAAACTCCTGAAGTGAAAAAACAGAATAATGAATTGCAGCAAGCTTTCGGAATACAAGGATTTCCCACGATTTATTTTGCCAATGGTACAGATGCCGAAGGGAAAGTCAATTTTGAAGGTTTAGGTAATACCGGTTATGTTGCTGGAGGAGCTACGGCTTGGTTGGCTGTCGCAAATCAAATTCTTAAAAAGAAATAATACTCAATTTAGTTTAAAAAATCCCTTTTCGCGAATAGCGTGAAAAGGGATTTTTTGTTTTTCACAACTGTTTTTCCAGTGTTTCTGGATGGTTTTGTAATTAGATGCATCTGCCACCACCATTTTTGGCTTTAATACTTGCAGCATTCGATCCAGATTTATTTTAGGGGATTGCGTAAGCAGAATGAGGTTAGGACTAATATCCTTTGGATAGGTGCCGGCACTATCTAAAATCAGAATCCTATTTTCGTTATAAAAGGCAGTGTTTTTAATTTTTTCTTTGCTGCTCAAGATGCTAAAATTAGCCGTTAAATACGATTTAAGAACGCTGTTGTTTTGGGAGGTATTCCTAATACTGTCATTAGCATATAGGATTACCTTGTTTCCATTGCGCTCCGTTATCATGGTATTCCTTTTTAGGTTAAAAATCACCCATTCTTGCTGGTTTTGAATGTTCCACCGGGTTTGTATATACGTGACCTGAATGGCTATTACAGACAGTAATACGACGATTAGTCTATTGAAAGTCGGTTTCTTGAACCAAATTATAGTTGCCGTAATAAGCAAATAGGAACTCAGCAGTAAATAGCTGTTGAATGGAATGTCCCGAATTATAAAATTTTCAAAAGAGGCTATCGAATTTATTATTTTGTTAAGATAATGAATGCTCCATTCCAGCGGTTTTGAAAGAAAAAGCGGGACATAATTAAAAGAGGCTAATACCATGACTAAAACGCCCAATGTCATTATAAAACTCAGTAATGGGATAACTACTAAGTTGGTTATGAAAAACAAACCTGGAAACTGGTGAAAATAATAGATGCTCAAAGGCATCGTGCCAATTTGTGCGGCAAAGGAAACAGTGAGGATTCCCCAAATATATTTTAGAGGTTTGCTTTTTGGTCTCCAAACGGAAGCTAATAACGGTTGCAGCCAAATTATGAAGAATAAGGCGATATAACTTAGCTGAAAACCAACATCAAACAGAAACGAAGGTTGGAAAAGTAAAATCAATAGTATTGAAACCAATAAAGTATGGTAAACATTGACACTTCGTCGCAACTGATATCCTATGGCGACAAAGGAGAACATGGTTACTGAACGTACAACAGACGGGGCAAGACCCGCAATTAATGCAAAAGCGCCTAATGATGTCAAAATTAGAGTCAACTTAAGCAAAGAGCCTCTTTTCGTGTTACGGATGGTGCTAAGGGCAAAGTTTAAAAACAGCAACAGGAATCCAACGTGTAATCCTGAAACCGATAAAACATGTATAGCACCCGCATATTGGTAATCTTGTATAATATCGGGTGAAATATCTTGTTTTTGACCCAGAATCAAAGCTATGGCGACACTTAACTCTTTTTTGTGGAAATTATTTTTCTCTAGATTATGAATAATCGTGGTTCGTAATTTGGAAGCATAATACCATATGTCTTTTTTAAACGCGTTAGTAATACTGATCTGATCTGTGTCAACGTAAAGTTGGGCATAGATTTGTTTTTTTGACAGGTATTCGCCATAATCGAATTGGTTGGGGTTGTTCGGCAGTTTATTTTTATATAATACTCCTTTTATGCGCAATAGAGTTCCAGTTTCAAATATAGGATGCACACTGTCTCTACGGATATTCAAAAGTATTTTTCCCGAGCATTCTTTAGTTCCAATTTGATTAATTAGCGCGATATAGCGGTCGTTAGAATTGCTTCCTTTTAATTTTTCTCTTACCACCAGAGACAAAAGTTGTGGTTTATCAAAAACACTACTATCGTGAGTGTAATTACTTTGTTGATAGGAATCAGTATGGACAATGAGGGTGGCGGCTCCTGTCAAAAGGGACAGTAAATAAGTGCTTAACCCGAAACAGATTGTGTTTTTGAGAATTATTTTTTGTAGAAAGTAGGTTGTGCCAAAAAGGAGCAAAGCAGCAGTTAACAACCCGAAGAGGATTGCTGGATCTGGTTTTAGGTAAAAGGTGATTAGGATCCCAGATACAAAACCTATCGTAATTCTCGCTAAAGGAAACTGTAGCACTTTCATAGTCCTAAAGTACAGATTTTTAACAATAAAAAACTTGTTTTTTTTAGAGTGTAAAGAATGTCGTTTTCGCTAGAAAAAAAAGGATTATGTAGTGCGTTTTATTTTAAAACGCGATTCAATTGAACAAAAGTATTTTGATAATAGGGTTCCCTCATAGAGGAGATAATAACCCCTTTTGAAGTGGAGGCGTGGATAAACTTTATGTCGTCGTCATCTACTTCAGTTATGATTCCCACATGATTAATTTGAGACCTTCTATTTGTTTTAAAAAAAATCAGGTCTCCTTTTTTAGCCTTTTTTAGATTTTGCCCTAACTCAATTCCTATTTTTGATTGTTCATAGGATGATCGGGGAAGTTTGACATCATATTGACCAAAAGAGGAGTATACTAATCCGGAACAGTCATAACCTGATTTTGTTGTGCCTGCCGTTTTATATCGAACCCCTATGTTTTCTGATGCTGCGCTTATTATTTCATCAATAATTTGATTTGCACTTTCCTTTTTGTTTTCAGCAGACGAGCCGGTGATTACTGAAGAAGATTTGCAAGAGGCAAATAAAGCAATTAGAGACAGTATGTAAAATGACTTTTTCAAATGAGTTTGGCTTATAGGGATTCAATCGCTACCGATTGGGAATAGTGTTATTTTAAGGCTGCAACGATCAGCTTGGCTGTTTGCTCGCTGGCTCCGGTACCACCCAGCTTTTTTTCTAGTATATCGTACTTTTGCAATAGTTGTGCACGATGGTTGGGGTCCAATATTTTTTGTAATTCTTTTTTGATGTTCTTTGTGTTAAAGTCTTCCTGAATTAGTTCAGTGACTACTTCCTCATCCATAATCAAATTGACAAGGGAAATGTATTTTAGGGTTATGATGCGTTTTGCAATTTGGTAAGAAGCCCAGCTTCCTTTATAGCATACTACTTCTGGAACTTTGAAAAGCGCGGTTTCTAATGTTGCCGTGCCGGAAGTAACTAAAGCTGCCGTCGCTATTTTTAATAAATCATAGGTTTTATTAGAAATGAATTTAATGTTGCCGTTGGTTATGAAATTTTCATAAAAGGAGAATTCCTGACTTGGAGCACCGGCAATTACAAACTGATAATCGGGAAAATCTTCCACAATACTTAACATCCCTGTAAGCATTTTGGTTATTTCTTGTTTCCTGCTGCCGGGAAGCAAAGCAATAATAGGTTTTTCACTCAATTGATTTTCAGTTTTAAAAACCGCAGAATCTATTGATGGGTGATTATGGATAGCGTCAATTAATGGATGTCCTACATAGGTTACATCATAATTGTATTTTTCATAGAAAGGTTTTACGAAAGGCAAAACCACGTACATATGATCAATTGTTTTTTTAATAGTTTCTACTCTACTCGCTCTAGAGGCCCAGACCTGTGGACTTATGTAGTAAAAGGTTTTGAATCCTGCTGGTTTTGCCCATTTAGCAATTCTAAGGTTGAAACCAGAATTATCTATAAAGATTAAGGCATCGGGTTTGTAATCTGCAATGTCTTGTTTACATGTCTTTATAAAATCTAAGATGGAAGAAAGGTTTTTTATGATCTCCGCAAAGCCCATAAAAGCTCGTTCTTTGTAATGAGAAACTAATTCGGCTCCAGCTTGTTGCATTAAATCGCCACCCCAACATCTTATTTGTGCCTCTTTATCTTGTTCGAATATTTCCTTAATCAAATTAGATCCATGCAAGTCTCCTGATGCTTCTCCGGCTAGAATGTAGTATTTCATTTTAAGGATGTGAATTAGTTTTAAAAAACTTCTGCATTCAAAATTAGGTATTGAATGTTCATCAATCAAGCAAATCAGTTGTTATTTTTAAATAAACAAAGTCAAAACGGTTAAAACAATTACTGCCAGTACAACACCTCGCGCAATACCATCTTTGTTTAGTTTTAATAAAATAGCAAAGACAAGTAAGTCAAGAATAGAACCGAGCGTAATTAATTTACCCAGTGAACCCCGAGATTTCATAATTTGAATTCCCGTTATAAAATTATAAGGGGAAAACAAGGTTATAAAAATAAAAGCGCCCAATGCAGAAGCCATAATTCCAAGTAAAAATCCTTTTAACAATGCTGTTTTATTCATTCCATTTCCAAGTGTTGAGTTCTTGTGTGGCATGATATGCCGTTAAATCGAATTGAATAGGAACTACAGAAATGTACCCGTTTGCAAGAGCCCATTCGTCTGTGTCTTCGCCTTTGTCCTGATTTACAAACTCTCCGGCTAGCCAATAATAATCTCTGCCCTGCGGCGTTTGTCGTTTGTCAAATTTTTCTATCCAAAGGGCCTTTGCCTGACGGCATATTTTGATTCCTTTGATATGTTCCTTGGTTAATTTAGGGAAATTCACGTTTAACACGACTCCTTGTGGTAAACTGTTTTCTAAAACCTCTAAGGTGATTTTTCGAATAAAGGGCTTCATGGTCTCAAAGTCGGCATTCCATTCGAAGTCTAAAAGGGAAAAGCCTATTGCTGGAATTCCTTCAATCCCTGCCTCGACGGCGGCACTCATCGTCCCTGAATAAATTACGTTGATGGAAGAGTTAGAGCCGTGATTTACTCCTGATACGCATAAATCTGGTTTTCTCTTTAGGATTTCATTTACCGCTAATTTAACGCAATCCACTGGAGTTCCTGAGCAGCTATATTCTTCAATAACATCATTCTCTTTCGATAGTTTGTTTAAATACAAAGTGTTATTTGTGGTTATAGCATGACCCATACCACTTTGAGGTTTGTCGGGTGCCACGACTAAAACGTCGCCTATTTCTGCCATAACGGCGATTAGTGCCCGGAGTCCGGGAGCCGAAACGCCATCGTCGTTCGTTATCAAGATTAAAGGTTTCGCTGTAGCCATATTTCTATTGTTTTTTATGGTGTAATTACTGCTTTTGCAAGCAAATTAGATTTCGCAGATTTATATATTTAGAACAAAGAAAACAAAATTAATTAACTTCAAAGATTAAAGGAAAACAAAAAAAACAATTTTATATCTTTAACAAAAATTTAGGTAGAATTTACGATTGTTGGCATAGTTTTTACCGTATATTAGTTCAAAAATTTGGATGAATACTATTCTTAACTTTATGAAAAGAAATTATAAAATATTACTTGCAATTGTTCTTCTTTCGGCGACATTATTTGCATTTAATTTGAAATCACGGGTTGATTCTAATCAGGACAAAGACAAGTTACTACTAGAATTATTAACTTTTGTACTTGAAAAAGGACACTATAGTCCTGCGTCTATAGATGACGATTTCTCCAAAGGTGTTTATAAGGACTATGTCCAAGCTTTAGACCCTTCAAAACGATTTTTCCTGCAATCTGATATTGATGAATTTTCAAAATTTGAAACAGAGTTAGATGATCAGTTGATTAATAAGGATTTGACTTTTTTCAATCTTTCTTATGATCGTTTGATGAAAAGAATGGAAGAAAGTAAAAAAATATATGAAGGTATTATGAATGTGCCTTTTGACTATTCAATCGATGAGAGTTTTAACACCGATTATGATAAATCGCCTTATGCAAAAAACACTGCAGAACTTACCGAAAGATGGAGAAAGCAGATCAAATTGTCGGCACTTTCCTCTTTGACAGAGCGTATGAGAGCTCAGGAAAAAAATATTAATGGAGTTGAAGTTAATGAGGATAAAGATTTAACTGAAGATTCTAAGGACGGAGAAACAATTAATTTTGACGACTCAGACAAAATCGTTAAAGAAAATGCGAAAGAGGATAAAACGAAAACTTTTGCGGAATTAGAAAAGGAAACACGTGAAAGTGCAAAGAAATCTTTGGATGAATATTTTGGTTTCATGAATGATTTAGACAGGGATGATTGGTTTTCAGTTTATATAAACTCCATCACCTCGGGTTATGATCCTCACACAAATTATTTTGCACCTGAAGAAAAAGAACGTTTTGATGTAAGTATTAGCGGGAAACTGGAGGGTATCGGGGCACGTCTTCAAAAGAAAAATGATTTTACCGAAATATCTGAACTTATTTCAGGAGGCCCTGCTTGGAGAGGAAAACAGCTCGAAGCGGGAGACTTAGTGATGAAAGTGGCTCAAGGAAATGGACTGGCTGTTGATGTTGTGGGAATGCGTCTTGATGATGTTGTCAAAAAAATCAAGGGCCCCAAAGGTACGGAAGTTCGTCTTACCGTGAAAAAAGTGGATGGTACAATTAAAGTTATTTCCATAATTAGAGATGTTGTAGAGATTGAAGAAACTTATGCCAAGTCTAGTGTGGTTACTAAAAACGGTTTAAAATACGGAGTTATTTATTTACCGAAATTCTATATTGATTTTGAAAATAAAGACGGTAGAGATGCTGGAAAAGACATTGCTTTAGAAGTAGAAAGACTCAAAATGGCAAAAGTAGACGGAATTGTGCTTGATGTACGCGATGATGGAGGAGGTTCGCTATCGACGGTTGTTGATATCGCTGGACTGTTCATCGAGCAAGGTCCAATTGTGCAGATCAAATCAGCAGGAAGAAAAAAAGAGGTTCTATACGATAGAGATAAAAAAATTGAATGGGATGGTCCATTAGTAATTATGGTAAATAGTTTTTCCGCCTCAGCTTCAGAAATTTTAGCTGCCGCAATCCAGGATTATAAAAGAGGTATTATCATTGGTAGTAAACAAACTTATGGTAAAGGAACGGTACAGAATGTTATCGATTTAAACCAATTTGTACGAAGTAGTGACGTGGGAGATTTGGGGGCCTTGAAAACAACAACCCAAAAATTTTATAGAATAAATGGTGGTTCAACCCAATTAGAAGGAGTGAGTAGCGATGTCGTTATGCCGGATAGATATGCTTATTTAAAAATGGGGGAAAGAGATGTTGATCATGCTATGCCTTGGGATAAAATCGATGCTGCTGTTTATACAGTTTGGGATAAAGCAGCGAATTTTAATAAAGCCATTTTAAACAGTAAACAAAGAATTGCCCATAATGAGCAATTCAAATTAATCGAGGATAATGCAAAATGGATTGATAGTAGAAGTGAGGAAAGCACCTATAGTTTAAATAAAGATAAATTTAAAATTGCTCAAAATGCAATTGAAGAAAAGGCTAAAAAATACAAGCCTATTTCTCAGTATAAGAATTCATTAAAGTTTTCGTCTTTACCATATGAAATAGTGGAAACTAGTAAGGACAGTATTTTAAAAGAGAAGAGAGACAGGTGGCATGAAGGTTTATCTAAAGATATTTATGTTGAGGAAGCATTAAATGTTTTAGATGATTTGCAGACTAAAGTTATTTTGAAAAAGGCAAGTCCTTCTAAAATTAAAAAAGAAAAACTAGCGAAAGCATAAGTGTAGCCTTCTTTAAATGAATAATACAACACAATCATTAACTGTAATTGCGCTCCATAAATTCAAAAAGAATTTTTGGGGCGTTTTCAGTTTTACGTTTATCGTAATCTTACTTTTTGTTTCGACATTTGCTTATGTCTTAGCTCCTGATAATTCAGAAAATGCAAACCAAATGCATTTGTCTATTCATTCGAAACCGCCGGGTTTCAATGTGAATATGCTATTTATTCCTTTGCAGGAGAAACAAAGTAGTACGGTTAAGAATTATTTTTTAGGCTTTCCAAATAGTGTTACTGAAGTGGCTATCGAAAGTTACAAGGTAGTGGGAAACACCATCGTTTATGTTGAATATAATGATGAACCATCACTAAAAATGGTTAAAGAGGTTGGCCTGAAAGCCTTTGCGGGACAAAGCTCAATTTTATTAGTAGAGCAGGGCTTTATTAAAAACAGAACTTTTTATTTAGGTACTGATAAATATGGGAGGGACTTACTCAGCAGGATGTTAATTGGTTCCAGAGTTTCTATTTCGATTGGTATTGTAGCCGTCTTGATTTCTCTAATTGTGGGGATCTTTTTTGGTGCAATAGGGGGGTATTTTGGAGGAAAAGTTGATGGGTTGATTATGTGGCTTGTTAATATTATTTGGTCGATACCGACACTGCTTCTTGTTATTGCCATCACATTGGCATTAGGCAAAGGTTTTTGGCAGGTTTTTGTTGCTGTGGGATTAACGATGTGGGTTGAAGTGGCTCGTGTAGTCCGTGGTCAGGTGATAAGTGTTAAGGAAATGCAATATGTTACTGCAGCCAGAGCTTTAGGATTTGGCGATTTCCGTATTATTTTCAATCATATTCTACCTAACATTATGGCGCCGGTGATTGTTATTTCAGCTGCTAATTTTGCTTCAGCTATATTGGTGGAGAGTGGTTTGAGTTTTCTGGGATTAGGCGCGCAGCCGCCGATCCCGAGTTGGGGAAGCATTATAAAGGATCACTACAGTTACATTATACTTGGCAAGCCTTACTTAGCTATGGTTCCCGGCATGGCCATCATGTTATTAACCTTAGCTTTTATGATGATGGGAAATGCTTTGCGAGACGCCTTGGATGTGAAACAATAAAGTAGTTGGCTAAATCAATATTTTTAGAATGTAACATGGAAACTTCTTTTTAATGAGCATGGTATTGATGGTGTTCTCTCTTCTTGTAATAAGGATTGTGAAGGACCTAACGCAATAACTAAAAGTAAATCTACTTATGCTTAAGCAAAAGAAGATGTGTTTTGCTCTAATTTATTTCGGTTCTGTTGCCTCCGTTCTCGTCAAATGAGACTGTCAATCAAAAGTACTATACGCTGTCTTATAACGAATAAGGGCAATAGGGTGAATGGTTTGCTTATGTATTAAAAAAAGAGTACGTCACCAACAATAATTGTAAAATACAGTATTTTATTGTAGACCCAATAGTTAAAAGTGCCGCTGCCGAATGGAGAAATTATAAAGAGTGAGGATATGGTAAAGTTCATCTTTGCCTTGCTGGATACATGCAGTTTGATGTAGATGGTTACAATGACACCTTCTACACTTCTAGTAGTTCCCCTCAAGGTCATGAGAGTAATGCTGGGTGGTGGGATAGATTAGAACAAAAAGATCACTATTGGGCTGTGCGGGATGATAGCGTTTATAGTACAATTGGGGTTGCTTTTAAAAATTCATCGAAAACATGCGATAAATAAAAGTGGTAGTGTTGTTTGCTTCCATAATATTGTATTGAATAACGATGTTGGAAACTATAATATGAGTTCTTTTTTAATTCGCAATGAGCCAAGTCAAAAGTCCCTTGACAATTTTTTGTTGTCGTTAGGCAGTATTGAAAAAATCACTAATGTTTATTTTTTTCAAAATTGAAGATACAGTCGTAAATAGTTGAGAAAAAAGTAGTGATTATAAATCTTGGGTTTGTAATTAAGTAATTAGTAGTTTACCACTCATTCACCTTGTTGGCATCCATTTTAAGAAAGATAAATAACAAAATAGTAAACCCCCAAAGTCCAGATCCTCCATAAGAAAAGAAAGGTAATGGAACTCCAATTGTAGGGAAAACACCAACTACCATTGCAATGTTTACAAAGAAGTGGGTAAATAGAATTCCGGCTACGCAATATCCATATACCCGACTAAATTTTGTTTTTTGTCGTTCGGCCAAGTAGATTACTCTAAGAAATAAACTAACAAATAATGTGATTACCACTAGAGATCCCACAAAGCCCCATTCTTCACCAACGGTGGTAAAGATGTAATCAGTATGTTGTTCCGGTACAAATCCTCCTTTAGTTTGAGTTCCTTCTAGGAAACCTCTTCCTAGCCATCCTCCAGAGCCAATAGCAATTTCAGATTGGTTGGTATTGTATCCGATTCCTTTCAAATCGACGGTTTTACCCAATAAGATATTAAAACGATCTCTATGGTGTTGTTTAAAGACATTTTGGAAAACATAACTTACTGATAGTACAAAACCTGAAATCAATGCAAATAGAATACTGCTTAAAAGGATGTTTCGGTCTCCTAATCTTGATTTGAAATGAACGATTAAGACGACTAATAACGCTAATAATATAACGTATTGTGGTTCAAAAACTAAGGTGAGTACAAATAAGGCAATAGTCACAAAACCGGTCCATACATACCATGAAGGCAGTCCTTCTCGATATAAAACAATGATAAAGATGCTGTAGATTAGTGCACTACCAGGGTCTGGTTGCGGCAGAATCAGGAGTACAGGTAAAAATACAATCGCAAGGGCTTGCATTTGGCGAGTTGGTTCTTTTAAATTAATTTGTGAGTCGCTTAAAAATTTTGCTAAAGCTAAGGAGGTTGCAGCTTTTGCAAATTCAGAGGGTTGTATTGTGAAACTTCCAAGGGCATACCAGCATCGTTGTCCTGCTATGGTTTTACCAAACAGAAAAAGACCGGCCAGTGATAATAAGGAAACAACAAAAATGATACTCGCATATTTTTCATAAAATTTACCGTCAATGGCAAGTATTATGAAAATCAAAGGAATGGTCAATAAAATAAATACAAACTGTTTCTGGTACGTACCTTCTATAGACGACAAGGATGAAGAGTAGATGTTTAACCAACCCATTATCACAAGTGCACTATAAATTAGTATACATGTCCAGTCCAGATTTTTCTTTATGCTTTGATTTTTCATTTGAAATGAATCTCTTTTTAATTTTGATTAGTAGAGTCTATGGGTATAAAAGTGTTAATTGTATTATTTCTGCTGGTGGAGTCTTTAGGTGTAGTTTCAATAGCGCTAGCTTCTTTCATCCCGCCTAATTTTGCATATTGTTCTCGTAAGCTAGTTTTTAGAATTCTTGTTTCTAAGTCGGTCCTTGATATTTTTTTTCTAAGATATTTTTCAATCATTAAACTGGCGATAGGTCCCGCAATTGTTGCTCCAAATCCACCATTTTCCACTAAAATGGCTATGGCAATTTTTGGATTATCTTTTGGGGCAAAAGCCACAAAAATAGAGTGATCCTTTAGCTGAACTCTTTTTCCTCCAATTTTGGCAAAATTTTCTGCTGTACCTGTTTTACCGGCGATATCAATTCCTTCCACCCTTAATGTGCTAGCCGTACCTAAGTTATAAACGTCAAACAGACCTTTGATCATCGGTTTGAAATACTTTTTGTCGATTGTCGTTTGATGCTTAACCTTAAATTTAGGGTCAATTGCTGTACCCTTAATTTTTTTGATGATATGAGGCGTGTAATAATAACCTTCATTAGCAACTGTAGCCATCATACTGGCCAGTTGAATTGGAGTCATCAGGACCTCACCCTGTCCAATAGAGTTTGAGATGATGGTGGTACTTCTCCAACCTCCGTTAGGGTACATGCGTTTGTAAGTTTTTGAATCAGGAATATTTCCTCTTTTTCCAGTAGGTAAATCATATCCCATAAAATCACCGAGTCCAAAGCTTTTAAGATGATCACTCCAAACATCAACTGCATAGGAAGGTTGTACGTACTTATTAATCGTTTTCATGTAAACGTTAGCAAAATAGGTGTTACAGGAATTGTAGATTCCATTATTCAATTGGTGTGGGCCAAAACCGTGACATTTCATAAATCGTCCTGCCGCATAGCTAAAACCATGATGGCACATAAAAGTTGTCTGTTCGTCAATTATTCCTTCTTGCAATCCTATTAGACCTGTTAATATCTTAAAAGGGGATCCTGGAGGGTACTCAGCTAAAAGGCCTCTGTCATAAAGTGGTTTTGCAATGGAGTCGTAGTACAATAAGGTATAGTTTTTAGATCGCTGTCTACCAACCAGAATAGAAGGATCGTAAGATGGAGCAGTGATAAGTGCTAAAATTTCCCCAGTCTTAGGCTCGATAGCCACTATTCCACCTCTTTTATCAATCATTAATTGTTCCCCATACCTTTGCAGTTCAGCATCAAGTGTAAGGTTTATATCTTCTCCTTGTACCGCAATAGTATCATATTTTCCGTCTTTATAAGAACCTATTTCTCTGTTGTATTTGTCTTTTTGAAAATATTTAACCCCCTTTATTCCTCGTAGGATTTCTTCATAACTTTCTTCAACACCTTGGCGGCCTATCAAATCACCACTATTATAGTACGGGTTTTTAGCAATTAATCGTTCGTTAACTTGAGTGATAAACCCAAAAACATTTGCCCCAAAATCCACTTCATAATCACGAAGCGAACGTTTTTGAAAGTAAAAGCCTTCAAATTTTCGTATTTTTTCTTGAAATGCAGCAAATTCGCTCTTATTTAATTGAGATAAAAAAACGGAGGGAAGGCGTGGGCTGTACACTTTAGCTTTAGCTATTGTTTTTATGTAATCCTCCTTTGTTATTTTTAATAATTTGCAAAATTCTAATGTATCAATGTTTTTTAATTCTCTAGGAATTACCATGATATCATAGGATGCTTGATTTGATACTAATAGCTTACCATATCTATCAAAAATATAACCTCTTTCAGGGTAGTCATATTTTATTTTAATGGCGTTATTGTCTGATTTTAATTTGAAGCTGTCGTTGATAACCTGCAAATAAAATATTCGGATCAACAGCAATAATGCTCCGATGATAATTAAGGAAGGTAGCAGGAGCTTTCTCATCGTTTATTTGGCTTGATTAGGTATATAATTATGATACAGCTAATGATAGTAAACACGGTGCTTAATAATGTCCGTATTAATATGTCCCAGAAGAAGCTGACTTGAAATGCTTCTAATATAAATAACGTGAAGTGATGAATTATTACTGAAATTAATATAAATGAGAACCGTTCAGGCGTTAATACATCGTTTAATTTTATGGTTTGGTATTCATAACTAATTCCAAACGCAAACTTAAATATATAAGGCCTAAGATATGCTAGAGTCACACAGGCAGCAGCATGTACTCCTCCTGAATTAGAAAACACATCCAATGTGAGTCCTAAGAGAAAACTGGTTAGTAAAAGCCCTGCTCTGTTTCCATTAACAGGATACAAAATAATAAACAGCATGTATGGAAGGGGCATTATAAACCCCAAAAAATTCATATTGTTAAAAATAACAATCTGGACGGCCAATAATAAAATAAACCGAAAAATATTGACGAACAGAGTGCTATTCATTTTTTTTGACTTTTTCTAAATTATTAAGTTCATCTCGGCATTTGCTTTTTAGAATATATACGTGACCCAAATTTGTCATGTCGTTAAAAAGTTTTATATCTAAAGTGTAATAATTGGTTTTATTGTCAATGTATACTTTCTCAATAGTTCCAATATTTATGTTTTCTGGAAAAATCTCGGATTGCATACCAGTGACAATAGTATCTCCTTTTCTTACAGAAGCTAATCTTGGTACATCTATCAATTGAACAAAACCAGTACTTTTTCCATTCCAAATTAAAGAGCCGAAATGATTTGATTTTTTTATTTTGGCATTTATTCGAGATTTTACATTCAAAATGCTAAGAACGGTAGAGTAATTTGGCGAAGTATTGTCTATGATTCCCACTAATCCTAAATTATTGATAACTCCCATATCCGATTTTACTCCTTGTGAGGCACCGGAATTTAAAGTAAGGTAGTTTTCATGAACATTGTATGAGTTGTGAATCACTTTGGAAACCACAATGTCATAAGGTTGTCTGTCTTTTGTCTTTTCTAATTTTGTAATGGATATAGAGTCGGTAGTGGCAAACAAAATGCTTTTTAGTCTTGCGTTTTCAGTTGCCAAAGCATCATTTTGAGTTTTTAAATTCAAATATTCGCTCACATTATTGATTTTTTCATAGACTCCACCGCTTAAATAATTAGCGGAGCTTATTATTTTACTTCTGTGGTAGGAGTGAGCTTGTATCGTAAGCAAAAACGAAATGCATAATAACAGCAAAAACAGTATTCTAGTACTGTTTTTGAATATAAAATTAAATATTTGCTGCATTCTCTTGTCTAATTATTTTGTTTCAGGATTTGCTTCTAAACGGAATTCTTCAACATCTTATTTTATTAAGATACTCTTAAATTTCGAAAGGTTTTTAAGAGCCATTCCCGTTCCTCGAACTACTGCTCTTAACGGATCTTCTGCAATGTAAACAGGTAAATCTGTTTTCTGAGAAATTCTTTTGTCCAATCCTCTTAACATCGAACCACCGCCAGCAAGGTAAATGCCTGTATTGTAGATGTCTGCTGCTAATTCTGGAGGAGTTTGTGACAAAGTTTCCATAACCGCATCCTCAATTCTTTGAATTGATTTGTCTAACGCTTTAGCGATTTCCCTATAAGAAACCTCTACTTGTTTTGGTTTACCGGTAAGTAAATCTCTTCCTTGAACGGACATGTCTTCTGGAGGAGTTTCTAAGTCTTCGATCGCAGCTCCTATTTGGATTTTTATTTTTTCGGCAGTACTTTCTCCAACAAATAGATTGTGTTGGGTACGCATATAGTATACGATATCATTTGTAAAAACGTCACCAGCAATTTTCACTGATTTATCACATACAATTCCACCTAGTGCAATTACAGCGATTTCAGTTGTACCTCCACCTATGTCAACAATCATGTTACCTTTAGGTTGCATAATATCGATACCGATACCAATTGCTGCTGCCATAGGTTCGTGAATTAAATATACTTCTTTACCATTCACTCTTTCACAAGACTCTTTCACAGCCCTCATTTCAACTTCAGTAATTCCAGAAGGGATACAAACCACCATCCTAAGAGCGGGGGTAAACATTCTTTTTTTCAAAGCAGGAATACTTTTTATAAACAAACTGATCATTTTCTCTGAAGCATCAAAATCGGCAATTACACCATCTTTCAAAGGTCTTATTGTCTTAATGTTTTCATGTGTCTTACCCTGCATCAAGTTAGCTTCTTTACCAACTGCAATGATTTTACCCGAGATTCTGTCTCGAGCAACTATTGATGGGCTGTCAATTACGACTTTATCATTATGTATGATTAAAGTGTTAGCGGTACCAAGGTCTATCGCGATATCCTCGGTCATGAAATCAAAAAATCCCATAAGTTTTTCAGGGGTTTAAAATGTTAAAAATTAGGAGCGCACAAAGTTAAACAAATTAATGCTTAAAATGACGTGTTCCAGTAAATACCATTGCAAGTTTATTCTCATTGCAATAGTCGATGCTCAATTGGTCTTTTATAGACCCTCCTGGCTGAATAACAGCCGCTATGCCTGCGTCTTTTGCAATGGCTACACAATCTGGGAAAGGAAAAAAAGCATCGCTAGCCATAACGGCTCCGTTTAAATCAAAACCAAAAGTTTTTGCTTTTTCAATTGCTTGAAGTAGTGCGTCAACTCTAGAAGTTTGGCCTGTTCCGGATGAAATGAGTGTTCCGTTTTTTGCAAAAACAATAGTGTTAGACTTTGTGTTTTTACAAACTTTAGAAGCGAATATTAAATCTTGAATTTCCTGCTCTGTAGCAGTGGTTGTAGTAACGGTTTTTAGATCTTCTTTATTGTCAGTGATTCTATTTCTTTCTTGAATTAAAAGTCCGTTTAGGCAAGTTCTAACTTGTTTTTGCGGTAAGTCTACTTCGTTTTGAATTAAAATAATTCTGTTTTTCTTTTGTTGTAAAATTTCAATTGCTTCAGCATCGTATTCAGGAGCAATAACAACTTCGCAAAACAATTTGTTTATTTCAGTTGCCGTAGCAACATCTATTTTTGTATTTGCAATCAATACTCCACCAAATGCTGATGTAGGGTCACAAGCTAAGGCAACGTTATAAGCGTCACTGATGGTTTTTCTTGTAGCCAGACCGCAAGCGTTATTGTGTTTTAATATGGCAAAAGTAGGGTCATCAGTTTTGAATTCGCTAATCAATGTTACTGCTGCGTCTACATCAAGTAAGTTGTTGTATGATAGTTCTTTTCCGTGTAATTTATTAAACATGGCATCAAAATCACCAAAGAAGAATCCTTTTTGATGAGGGTTTTCTCCGTATCTTAGTATCTGACCATCTGCGATACTTGCTTTGAAAATAGTTTCGTCAGTATTGAAATAGTTAAAGATAGAAGTGTCATAATGTGACGAAACGTGAAAAGCCTTTGTTGCTAATAGTTTTCTGTCTGCAAGTGTTGTTGCACCATTTTGATCTGTTATCAAATCTAAAAGTAAACTATATTCGTCTACGGATGCAACTATAACGGTATCCTTGAAATTTTTTGCGGCAGCACGAATTAAAGAAATTCCGCCAATATCTATTTTTTCAATGATATCACTTTCGCTAGCTCCAGAAGCAACTGTTTTTTCAAAAGGGTACAAATCAACAATCACTAAATCAATTTGTGGAATGTCAAACTCCTTCATTTGTTGAACATCACTTTCATTATCTTGACGGTTTAAGATACCTCCAAAAACTTTCGGGTGTAATGTCTTTACTCTTCCGCCCAAGATTGAAGGGTAAGAAGTGACATCTTCAACAGCTGTTACAGGAATGCCTAAATTTTTTATAAAATCTTCAGTTCCCCCTGTAGAATATAAAACAACATCTTGAGAATGTAGTTTTCTAACTATAGGTTCTAAACCTTCTTTTGAAAATACTGAAATTAATGCTGACTGAATCGTTTTAGTTGTGTTCATTATGTAGTTATTGTTATAAAGTGCAAAAATAGTTTTTTTTTGATTATAAATTTCTATGAAGTGTTGTAACATTGTCTTAAAAAATTAGACCAACTTGAAGTACCGTTTATTATTTGGTTTTTGAATATTATTTTCAGATTTTTACAATAACACAAAAAAGTTTTTATGCTAGTATATCTCCGATTGTTGAAAGAAAGTTTTGCTTTTGCTATTAATGCATTGCGGAGTAATATGTTGCGAACTTTACTGTCTTTGCTGGGCGTGACTATCGGAATTTTCTCTATTATAGCGGTTCTTGCTGCAGTCGACTCGTTAGACAGAAAAATCACGGATGATCTAAGTGGTTTAGATAAAAATACGATTTATTTAATGAAATTTTCTTTTGGGCCTTCTGAGATTCCAAAGTGGAAAAGAGAGCAGTTTCCTAATATTAAGTATGATGAATATACCTATATGAAAGGGTCTATGACAAATACGGATGAATTAGGCTATCAAATTTTTACCAAACGAGAATCTATAAAGTACGATTCAAATACGGTAAGTGATGTTAATATGGTACCGGTTTCTTATGAATTTATTGATATTAAAGGGCTGGAGTTCGAAAAAGGAAGGTTTTACAATGAGTCGGAAGCGAATTCAGGTGCAAAAGTCATTGTTTTAGGTAGTGAAATTGTAGAATCTCTTTTTGATGCAGTAGAGCCAATCGGGAAAAATGTAAGGGTATATGGCCAGCGCTTTACGGTGATTGGAGTGTTGAAGAAACAAGGTGCGCCGCTGTTTGGCCAAAGTGATGATACTTCAGCTTTTATTCCTGTTAATTTCCTAAGGCAGTTGTACGGAGATAATAATGAGTCTTTAGTAAATGTTATTGTTTTAAAACCCAATGAAGGAGTGGACATGGAGGCGTATAAGGCTGAAATAGCGCAAAAATTAAGGGACTATAGAGGGGTGAAAGCTGGTGAAATGGATAATTTTTTTATCAATGTATTCTCCGGTTTTACGGATTTAATTGATGGGTTTATTTTAAATATGAAAGTTGGTGGATGGATGATTAGTGGGTTTTCGCTTTTAGTGGGAGGTTTTGGTATTGCTAATATTATGTTTGTTTCAGTAAAGGAACGGACGAATCTAATAGGAATTCAAAAATCATTAGGAGCTAAAAACAGATTCATCCTGTTTCAATTTTTATTCGAAGCGGTGATCCTGTCAGTAATTGGCGGGGTAATCGGATTGTTTTTAGTCTGGATTATTGCATTGGTATTAACTAATGTATTGGACTTCGAATTTGTTCTAGGGATGGGGAATATTCTTTTAGGGACAGTATTAGCAGGGTTAATTGGTCTGATTGCAGGCATACTGCCCGCTATAACGGCTTCAAAATTAGACCCTGTTGAGGCAATTAGAACGGGTATGTAAGTCTCTGCCATGTTGATTATTGCTAGGTAGATGGACAGGTAGTCTTGATTCATTTACCATAGTATTAACAAAGAGAGGATATCATTTTTGTACTTTTGATTTTAATTAAAACAAAAGATATGAAAGCAATTAACGCTTATGCAGCATACGATGCGGAAACTCCATTAAGGCCTTTTACATTTGAAAGAAAAGAGCTTGGTGAAAAAGAAGTGCAAATAGAGATACTTTATAGTGGCGTATGCCACTCAGACATACATACCGCCAAAGGAGATTGGGGACCGGCTATTTATCCATTAGTTCCCGGCCATGAAATCGTTGGTAAAGTTACTGCAGTAGGTAGTGCGGTGTTTAAATTCAAAGTTGGTGAAATAGCAGGTGTAGGATGTTTCGTTGATTCTTGCAGAACTTGTCAGAGTTGTAAAGCAGGTGATGAGCAACTTTGTGATGAAGGAATGACAGGAACTTATAATAGCTATGAAAGAGGGACAAAGATTCCAACTTACGGAGGCTACTCCACAAGTATTACCGCTGATGAAGAGTATACTTTACATATTTCAGATAAATTAGAACTTTCAGGAGTTGCCCCTTTACTGTGCGCTGGAATCACCACTTATTCTCCATTGCGTCGTTTAAACGTAGGTAAAGGACATAAAGTAGGAGTTCTTGGTTTAGGTGGCTTAGGTCATATGGCTGTTAAATTTGCAGCTTCTTTTGGTGCCGAGGTAACTATGTTGAGTCATTCGCCATCTAAAGAAGCAGATGCTAAAAAATTAGGGGCACATCATTTTGCCTTAACTTCTGATCCTGAAGTAATGAAATCACTAGCTAGTGAGTTTGATGTTATTCTAAACACTGTTTCAGCAGATCATGATTATAATGAGTATTTAAATTTATTGAATACTAACGGTACCATGATTATTGTTGGAATGCCATCTGCTCCAGCTGTAATTCCAGCTGCGTCGTTAGTACTGAAACGCAAAAGTATTATGGGAAGTTTGATTGGTGGAATTGCAGAAACACAAGAAATGTTAGATTATTGTGCTGAGCATAATATCGTTTCAGATGTGGAATTAATCAATATGGACTATATTAATGAAGCTTACGAACGCATGAACAAAAGTGATGTGAAATACCGCTTCGTAATTGACATGGCTTCAATGAAATAAAAGAAAGTGCTCTTTTATAAGAGCACTTTGATTTAAAATTTTTAAAAAAGTGGATGTTTCAAACCTGTAATAACCACACATATAAAAAGGAAAAACCACTCAAATTGAGTGGTTTTTCCTTTTTATATGTGTGGTGCTGCTGTCTGTTGCTGGTACGAAGTCAGGAGACATTCATACAGCATTTCTGTTTTAAGGACGTTTGTTTTTTAAGAAACATAATTATGAAAACCCTAATTTTCTCAGTAGCGCTGATCGCAACGGTATCCTATTGTTTTTTATTATTTTGGAAAAATACAATAGATAGAGTGGAGAGCAGGAGGGACGTTTCTTGAAAAAGATAGTTGTTCTGCTTCAAAAAGAGAATTGATTTTTAGGAAAGTTAAATACAAAAAATCCCAAGAAGTAATTCTTGGGATTTTTGTTTGAGTAGTTTTAAAACTATCTAATATCATTATTTTGAATCAAATCGATATACAAGTTAATCTTGTCTTTCAATTCTTTTCGTGGCGTGATAAAGTCTAAGAAACCATGCTCTAAAAGAAATTCAGCAGTTTGGAAACCTTCAGGTAAATCTTTACCTGTTGTGTCTCTTACAACCCTAGGACCTGCAAATCCAATTAAGGCGCCTGGTTCAGAAATGTTGATATCTCCTAACATGGCATAAGATGCAGTTGTTCCTCCAGTAGTAGGATCTGTACAAAGTGAAATGTAAGGTATTTTTTCCTCAGCAAGTTGGGCAAGTTTTACAGATGTCTTTGCTAATTGCATCAAAGAATAAGCCGCTTCCATCATTCTTGCTCCACCTGATTTTGAAATCATTACGAATGGGATTTTGTTTTTGATAGAATGATTGATCCCTCTTGAGATTTTCTCACCTACAACAGCACCCATTGATCCACCAATAAAGGCAAAATCCATACAGCAAATTACTACTTCTCTACCTTTGGATTTTCCAACTCCAGTGCGCACCGCGTCTTTAAGTTTGGTTTTCTCCATAACATCTTTTAGTCGATCTGCATATTTCTTTGTGTCAACAAAGTGCAAAGGATCTTTAGAAGTTAAGTTTTTATCTAATTCAACAAACTCATTGTTATCAAATAAGATCTCAAAATAGGTACTACTACCGATTCTAACATGAAAACCATCTTCTGGACTTACAAATAAATTGCGTTCCAACTCATCAGCATCAATAATTTTTCCTGTAGGAGACTTGTACCAAAGACCTTTTGGAACATCCATTTTGTCTTCAGTAGCAGTTGTAATTCCTTTTTCTTTTCTTTTAAACCAAGCCATATTTAATAGTTATGAGTTATGAGTTAAAAGTTATGAGTTATAAAATAGAAAGAATGCTTCTACTTTATAACTCATAATTCTTAATTTTATAGTGTATTCACGTTATTCAAGTCGGCAAATGCCTGCTCTAGCCTTGCGTTGAAAGTCATTTCGTTTTCACGCAACCATTTTCTTGGGTCGTAATATTTTTTGTTTGGAATATCAGAACCTTCTGGGTTACCTATTTGAGTTTTCAAATAGTCAATGTTTTTAACCATGTAATCACGACCACCTTCAGTAAAAGCAAATTGTAAATCAGTATCGATGTTCATTTTGATAACTCCGTAGCTAATTCCTTCTCTGATTTCTTCTAAAGTAGAACCTGACCCACCGTGGAAAACAAAATCTACTGGGTTTGGACCCGTGTTGAATTTCTTTTGAACGAAATCTTGAGAGTTTTTTAAGATTTTTGGAGTCAATTTCACGTTTCCTGGCTTGTAAACACCATGAACGTTTCCAAAAGCAGCGGCGATAGTAAATCTTGGGCTTATTTTAGATAATTCTTCGTAAGCATAAGCTACTTCATCAGGTTGAGTATATAATTTTGAGCTGTCTATATCTGAGTTGTCAACGCCATCTTCTTCTCCACCTGTAATTCCAAGTTCGATTTCTAATGTCATTCCCATTTTGCTCATTCTAGCTAGATACTTTTTGCAAATCTCGATGTTCTCTTCTATTGGCTCTTCAGACAAGTCAATCATATGTGAGCTGTATAACGGCTTTCCTGTTGCTGCAAAATGCTCTTCAGATGCATCTAGTAATCCATCAATCCAAGGTAGTAATTTTTTAGCACAGTGGTCTGTGTGTAAAATTACAGTTGCGCCGTATGCTTCTGCTAGAGTATGAATGTGCTTTGCACCTGCAATACCTCCAGCAATGGCTGCCTTTTCATTAGCATTAGAAAGTCCTTTACCAGCATTAAATTGCGCTCCTCCGTTGGAAAATTGAATAATAACAGGTGCGTTTAATTTCGCAGCAGTCTCAAGAACGCCATTTATTGTGTTAGAACCAGTAACATTTACTGCAGGTAGAGCAAAGTTTTTTTCTTTCGCATAATTGAAAATTTCCTGTACTTGATCTCCTGTAGCTACGCCCGGTTTAATGTTATGTCCCATTTTAATTTTTTTTAGTTGGTTTTTTTGTTTTTAGTTCAAGACTGCAAAAATAAGAATTTATTAGCATTAGAATGGGTAATTTATTCCAAAATTTAAAACAGAGTTGGCAAAGTTGTATTCTCTAAACCATTTTTCACCAGGTTCATTGGCCGGATTGTAGGTTTTAAATCCGAAATCAAATCGGATAACAAAAAAGCTTAAGTCATATCGTAATCCAAATCCTGTTCCTAAAGCAATGTTTTCTAGGCTTTTAAGTCCTATGAATGTAGATTTCTCGTCGACCACGTTATCGTAAACATTCCAAATATTACCTGCATCAGCAAAAATAGCTCCTTTTAATTCGCCCAAAATTTTAAATCTAAATTCACTACTCAATGCAATTTTCATATTTGCTTCGTTAAAATCATCTTTTGCTCCGCTGCTTCCGGGTCCTAAGCTATAAGGTTGCCAAGCTCTGTTGTCATTTGAACCTCCAGAAAAATAACTTCTCGAAAAAGGAATATAATCAGAGTTGCCAAAAGGAATTGCTATTCCAAAAAAGGTTCTGACCGCAAATACTTTTTCTTTGGTTAAATCCCAGTGTTTAATATAGTCAAATTCTGTTTTTATGTATTCTGAGTATTCTAAATTGAAGAGTTCAAATTTTCCGTTTTTATTTTCAACTCGATTTGTTGTATTGGCGATTAAAGTTAGTAGTGAGCCTGCAGATTCGATTTTTGTTTTAAAGAGATAAAAAGTATTGTCTAGTAGGTCTGTTTTAGTTGATTTTGTAAAAGTATAGCTGGTGGCTAGAATAAAATCGTTCTCGGTCAGTCGTAACCTTCTTTCTTCGATACTTTTAACCGCTTGATAATCTTTATTAGAAGAAGATAATGCAGTATTGTTAGATAATACATTGTTAATGAATCCGGAAGTTCCGGTTTCAATTATTAAATTGTTATCATTATTAAAATAAGAAGGCTCTGTATTATATGTTTTTCCAATTTCATTCAGAGCTTTATAGGAAGAGCCGTAGACGTTAAAGTAGTTTTGCGGATTTAGATTTTGGACAAATTGTGCGTTGAAAAGATCAAAACGAGCGGTATTGTTTTTCTTTGGTGTCCAATTGTAGGTAAAGGCTCCAGTGAAATTTTCCTTGTCTAACCCAATGTTTGTTTGTCTCGCATATCCAATTGCCATGAGGGTAGACGGAATCATGCTTTTCTTAATGATTTTTTCGGTAGAGAAAGGCATAAAGATTCTAGGGACATTTAACTTTAAATCCACTCCATATTCTGAGACATTAAAAAATCGATTGTTTGGGTTCGCTAAATCCTTGGATGCTCCAATGTTTCCACGCACGGAAGCCTCAAGGGTTTCGGCACCGTTAAAGACATTTCTGATCGTTTCTGAAACGCTTAATGCTATTCCTATGTCCTGAATATTAGAATGGGTAATATCCAGTGAGGTTCCAAAACTATATTTTTTTCTGGGTGTTAAGTATATTTTTGCAATCAACGAACTATAAGTTGTATCTCTTGGATCAATTTCATATTGGACACTCGGATAATTGAATATTTTAAGATTGTTTAAATAACGGGTGGTTAAAACAGTTTTATTATCGGCAAAAAGGCCGCCCTTGGTAATAAAAATAGCATCCGTTATTGCCTGTGGCTTGTATTTTAATTTTTCATGGCTGTATAAATTGAAATTTTTATAGGTCGTGCTATCCGTAATTTTTGAATTACTGTTAGTAGGAGAATAGTCTGTATAGATGTTTACATCGCTTATTTTATATATTTTGAAAGGCTCCGTTCTGGTGGAATCTTTATCCTGATAGGAGTAATTATTGATGATTAAATTGACATCGGCCTTGTTTTCTTTTTGAATGGTGTCAATATCAAAGTTCACATAGGTTGGCTGAAAGAAATACACTCCATTATTTCTGAAATGGGTGGCAATACGGTTTTTTTCATCCTCAAAATCAACTGTTTTATATTGATTGCCGGACTTAACGAAAGAATTGGATTTGATTGTCTCATATAATGAGTCCAATACTGGGGTAGAAATCGTTGTTTGTATAGTATCCAAGAAGTACGGTTGTCCGGTACTGATCTCATATTTTATTTTTGCCCTTTTAGGGGCTACGGTATCTACTTTGTAATCGGCATCTACATTAAAAAAACCATTATTGAAATAATAATAATTTAGTCTTAAAATTGATTTTTCTGTTTTGGTGCTGTCTAAGATTACTGGGGGTTCTCCTGTTTTGGTAAGGAAATCATGAATCCCATGATACCAAAAAGACTTTCCAAGTCGATCCACTTGTTTTGCTGACAGCCATTTTGATTTTCTTTCGTATTTTCCGGGGTGATTTGTGAATTTCTCTTGATATGTTGAATCCGGATTTAGATTAGCTAAATTGTATAAATTTAAACGTAGGCGAAAGCCTAATAACAAAGTGCTATTTGATTTTTGATAGAGTTGATTAAAGACGTTCTCAGCCCTTGTCGCTTTCCCGTTTACTACAATTTGATTTTTAGTAAGGAGCTGTTTTCCGGTAGGAACTCTTTTTACGGCGTTACAGGCGCAAATAAATATTGCTATTAAAATAAATGCTGCTATTTTTGTAGAAATCTTCTTCAAGTGGTATAAAATATTTAATTCAAAAGTACATTATTTTATGGTTAGTAAAAACCAAATAAAACTTATAACGAGTTTGCAGCAAAAAAAATATAGAAGCATCAATAAATTATTTTTTGCCGAAGGTGTAAAAGTAATTCAGGAGTTGCTGGATTCAAATTTTGAACTGGAACATTTGTATTCCACTCAAAATGATTTTGAGGCAGTATTAACATCAAAAAAATCATTGATACACGAAACAGACTTGAGGAAAATTAGTGCATTGGCAACGGCGAATACCTGTCTGGCAGTGTTTAAAATTCCACATGAGAAAGAAATTAATGAGACGGGTTTAATTGTTGCTTTAGATTCAATACGCGATCCAGGTAATTTGGGGACGATTTTGAGGTTATGCGACTGGTTTGGTGTGAATGAGATTGTGTGTTCAAGAGAGACAGTGGATTTATATAACCCAAAAGTGGTTCAGGCTACCATGGGTTCGATCGCCAGAGTCAACGTGAGTTATGTTGATTTGAATTTCTTTATCTCCGCTACTGATTTACCTGTTTTTGGTACCTTTATGGACGGTACAAACATTTATAAAACGACGCTGCCGCAAGAAGGTATTGTGGTCATGGGTAATGAAGCGAATGGTATTTCGCAAGAACTTGAAAGACTGATAAAAAACAAGTTGTCTATACCTCGTTTTGGAGAAGTCCAAAAAACGGAAAGTTTAAATGTAGCTACCGCAACCGCAATTGTGCTGAGTGAATTTAGAAGGTAGCGCCTGAATAGTCAGCGAACAAGAACGCAAAAGGTTTTCTAGTGAAAAGTAAAATTGATCAATACGGCTCGAGTTTTTAGAGACTCAATATTGCCGGTCCAAGGGCTGTTAGGGTTATTATCGCGGATTAACTCATCGTTAATTCCAAAAACACCGCGGATAGAAGGGGAGAATATAAAATATTCTGAGAAAAGATCGATACCAAAACCTATTTCGTAATTTGTAGTCCAGGGTTTTACCCTGAATGTTTGTTCGTAATTATCATCGATTGATTTTGAATTGCTCGATAAATTTAAAGTAGCAGAAACACCTCCGACAAGGTACGGCCGAATGTTGCCGGTTCGTAGGGACGAGAATTTCAGTAACAGCGGGAAATGAATATAGGTGCTGCTTACTTCTCGTAAAACATCTACTTTTTTTGTGAATCCGGGAAAGGTTAGGTCTCTTTGGGTATAATACAAGCCGGGTTCAAATCTTAGATTTATATATTCCTGAAGCTTCAGGTCACCTACGACTCCCACATTAAATCCGGTAGTCTTTTTAACTAGGATGTCCGACCCCACAGTTCGATAGTCTACTTTGAAATCAAAAGAGTTAAACCCTAAAAAATACCCGTAATAAATTTTTTGCTTTTGAAAATTTTCTAAATTGATTATAGGGTCTTTAGCAAACATGCTTTCTTTAAACTGTGAGTTTCCTTTAGCGGATATAATGAGTAAAAGTATGACAACAATTTTTTTCATGTTTGGGCTGAATATATCTCAGTATTAGTTTTTAGATGCCGAATAAATAGTAGCGACTCCAAAAGTTTGCGGTAAGGCTATTACATCTATAAACCCAATTTTCCTCAATATATTGTTTAAAGCTTCTCCATAAGGAAATGCAGCCGCCGATTCTGACAAATATCCATAAGCCACATCGTCTTTTGAGAAAAGTTTACCTATGATTGGTAGTATGTTTTTACTGTAAAAATTATATCCTTGTTTGTAAGGGGTTTTGTCAGGTACAGAGGTTTCTAAAATCACAAAAACACCATTTGGTTTTAAGACACGTAATATTTCTTTTAATCCTTTTTCAAGAGTCTCAAAATTCCGTACGCCGAACGCAACTGTTATTGCGTCAAAATAATTGTCTTCAAAAGGCATATTTTCAGAATCCCCTAACACCATTTCTATAGTATTGGATAGTTTCTTGTCGGCAATTTTTTTTACGCCTACTTCTAGCATTCCAGCAGAAATGTCTAAGCCAATAATTTTTTTGGCATCAGTCTGCGCCATTAAAATAGCTAAATCACCTGTTCCTGTTGCGATATCCAAGATGATCTCTGGATTTGATTTTGTAACAATTTTCAATACTTTTTTCCGCCATTTTATATCTATTCCAAAAGAAATGACACGATTTAAATTATCGTAATTTCCAGAAATGGCATCAAACATTTTTGCAACCTGTTCTTTTTTTCCTAAAGCTGAATCTTTATACGGAGTTATGTTCTTTGACATTTTTTTTAATTTTTAACAAATATAAGACAATCTATTTTGAACTGTAATTCTGATTTCAAAATAGTAAGAAAAAAAGTCAAAATCAGAGTTCCCTTTGAATTTGTGAAAGAATGGGTATAAAAAGTCAGACTATTGAAAAAAATGAAATATCACTAAAAGTGGGTATTGTGTGCACATATTTTTATTACGAGTTTTACACTATTAACTTCTAATAGTTTTTCAATGGTTAAAAGGGAATTAATGACCCAATTCAAGTGGTTGATTTTTGCGCTAATTATATCGCTTGTTCTTGTTAGCGGTTTTGACGGTACTGTTTTAAAAAGCGGTAGTGTATTACTTGCGCAGCATACGTTCTTAGGATTAAATTTGTTTTTGGAAATTTCAATTTTTTTTGTCTTTAGTACCTTCGTGGTATTTGGTATTAAAGGCTTTTTTGAGATGTACTCTCAAAAAACATCAAATGTTATACTCTTCATTTCTGGAGTTTTATTGACATTCGTTATTTTTATTTTGTGTTATCAAATACTGTTTCAAGAGTAGGTCATTTTCCCAATCATTGTTTAAAAAAAAACACCCCAGTTTGTCGGGGTGTTTTTTTATTTTCTAACGTAAGTTTGATAGGTGTAATCAAATCGATGTTTATCGTCCTTTGGTTGGTGTTCAGAAAGTATTATTTCCCAGTCCTTAGGATTAATTTCCGGAAAAAACGCATCTGCTTCAAAGGCGTGATGGACGCGCGTAAGTTCAATTTTGTCTGAAAAAGGAATTCCTAAATTATAAATTTCTCCTCCCCCTATGATGTATATTGGTTTATCTGACGGGCATACTGCTATTGCTTTCTCCATGCTGTTGACTACGATACAGCCCTCTGGATTATAATTTTCCTGACGGCTTATAACGATATGTGTTCTATTAGGTAGGGGTTTAGGAAAACTTTCGAATGTTTTTCGGCCCATAATGATATGATGTCCTGAAGTGAGGTTTTTGAACCTTTTGAAATCATTGGGTAAATGCCAAACCAGTTCATTGTTTTTTCCAAGTGCGTTATTTTCTGACGCTGCCGCAATCATTATAATCATATTTCTAGTTCTTGTGTTGAAGTGTCTTCAGTTATTTGTGCTTGTAATTCAGCTATTTTGTTTTTTTGCAATCCAACCAGTCTGTCAATTTGATCTCTTTCCCAGTTTTTATTCATAAACCGATCGGTTATAAACACTTTAATGAAATGTAAAAGAAAAATAAAAAACCAAACGGTAATTGCGTAAATGTACCAATTTGAATTTAATCCAAAATTAAAAAGTTTAACGGAGACAAACAAAAATAAACTGGCTAAAAATAGAAGGACAAAATGAAGATACAAACCTTTTTTTTGTTTTAATCTCTTTCGTGCATATTCATACAGTTCATGTTGTTCTCTTTCCATCAGTTGAATTTTTGTTTATAAAGATAAAATTTAATTTGGAAAGTCGTCATTTAGCATATGTTATATTTATTAAGAAAACGTTTTCTTTTTTATTTAATAAAAATAAAGGTTTAGATAATTGATGGATTAGTTAAAATTTAACATAGTTTGCCGCATTCTGTTAATTCTATCTAGGGTATGTTTTTATTTCAATTAAATTTGTTTTCTTTGTTTTATAACATTAAAAATGAAAGCGTTATGGCTATTAAGAAACAGTTCGTAAAGACTAAACCAGTTTGTAAAGTTACTTTTTCAGTAGCTGCAAAAGAGGCAGGTGAAGTTGCAGTTATCGGAGATTTTAACAATTGGAATCCCAAAGAAGGAGCTTTAAATAAATTGAAAAACGGAACTTTCAAAGGAGTTTTTAGTGTCGACAAGGATGCTTCTTACGAATTTAAATACGTAATTGATGGCGCTTTTATGAACGAAACTGAAGCGGATTCTTTCAAATGGAACGAATTTGCCGGAGCTGAAAACAGTGTTTTAGAGGTTTAAACCTCTAAAACATTTTTATTTACTATACTGCAACATTGCCTTTAATAAGAGGATGGGGATCATATCCTTCCAGCGTAAAATCATCAAATTCAAATTTGAAAATGTCTTTTACGGACGGATTTAAAATCATTTTTGGTAGTGATTTTGGTTCTCTGGATAATTGCAGCTGCAGCTGCTCTATATGATTGTTGTAAATGTGTGCATCTCCAAAAGTGTGAATGAACTCACCCGCTTCCAAATCGCAAACCTGTGCAATCATTATAGTAAGTAAGGCATAAGATGCAATATTAAAAGGTACTCCTAAGAATATATCAGCACTGCGCTGGTACAATTGGCAGGATAATTTACCATTGGCCACATAAAATTGAAAGAAAGCGTGGCAAGGCGGTAACGCCGCTTTATTGTTGGCTACATTTTCTTCAAATGATTTTGTGGTGTCAGGCAGTACAGATGGATTCCAAGCGGAAACAAGCATTCTGCGACTGTTTGGGTTCGTTTTCAGTTCAGTTATTAAATCTGCTATTTGGTCGATTTCTTCACTGTTCCAGTTGCGCCATTGATGACCATAAACAGGGCCTAAGTCGCCATTGGTGTCAGCCCAGGCATCCCAAATTTTCACGCCGTTTTCTTGAAGGTATTTAATATTTGTATCGCCTTTTAAGAACCAAAGCAATTCATAAACGATGGATTTGAAGTGTAATTTCTTAGTGGTTACCATTGGAAAACCCTCGCTTAAGTCAAAACGCATCTGATGACCAAAAACACTTATTGTTCCTGTTCCCGTTCTGTCTCCTTTTTGACAACCGTTGTCCATAACGTGTTGCACTAAGTCTAAATATTGCTTCATTGAAATGTTTGTTTGAGAATTTGATAATCTGGTAATGCATTCAAAAGTAACCAAATTGACGTTTAGACAACTAAGATTCTCTTTTAGAAATTTCGTCTCTTATTTTAGCTGCTTTCTCATAATCCTCTTGCAGGACAGCCTGGTCAAGTAATTCACTTAATTCTTGAAGACTGTGCTTAATGTAGATTCTACCGGATTGATTGCTTTCTTCTTCATTTCCGAAAGTTTCGGGGTTAGAGAGAATGTCATCTATTTCTTGTGAATCTTTATCCGTTTCTTGGGAATTCGCTTTCAGGTAAATACCCGCTTTGTCCAAAATGTTTTTATACGTGTAGATAGGAGCATTAAATCGCAATGCTAATGCTATAGCATCAGAAGTGCGTGCGTCTATTATTTCTTCAATTTTATCTCTTTCGCAAATGATGCTGGAATAAAATACTCCATCAACAAGCTTGTGGATGATAACCTGTTTTATAATGATGTCGAATCTTTCAGCGAAATTTTTGAATAAATCATGTGTCAATGGACGAGGGGGCTTAATTTCTTTTTCTAAGGCTATTGCTATAGATTGTGCCTCAAAAGCACCTATAACAATTGGTAGTTTTCTTTCGCCATCAACTTCGTTCAAAATCAAAGCATATGCTCCATTCTGTGTTTGACTGTATGAAATTCCTTTTATCGATAATTTAACTAAGCTCATAATTGCTGAAATGAAAAGTACGGAGTACCTAATTTAAAGATTTAATTTTTGTTATTAAACTTGGGTGCAATTTTAATAAAAAAATGACAGACAAAAAAACTGCCTGAAAACAAAGGTACGATTATCTTGTTTTCAGGCAGCTATATTTATTAAAGAATATTACATTATGATTGTTGTAACTTAAACTCTTTAAATTTCTCTATTAACCTTGGGACAACATCAAATGCATCACCAACAATCCCATAGTCAGCGACTTTGAAAAACGGTGCCTCTGGATCATTATTAATAACCACTTTTATTTTTGAAGAGCTTATTCCTGCAATATGCTGGATAGCTCCTGATATTCCTATAGCAATATATAGATTAGTTGCTACGGGTTTTCCTGTTTGACCAACGTGTTCTCCATGAGGTCTCCATCCCAAGTCTGATACGGGTTTAGAACAGGCAGTTGCCGCACCAAGAACAGAGGCTAATTCTTCAATCATTCCCCAGTTTTCAGGTGCTTTTATTCCGCGACCTGCAGAAACTACGATTTCAGCATCAGCTATTGATACTTTTCCGGATACTTTTTCTACTGATTCCACTTTTACTCCGAAATCATTTTCTCCAATACTTGGATCAAAATCCTCTTGTGTTAACGTAGATGGGTTTTCATAAATGCCATAAGAGTTTTTGGCAAGTCCAAGGACTTTTACGTCAGTGTTGATTTCAGTTGTATTGAATGCTTTATTTGAAAACGCATTTCTTTTTACTTGAAAAGGGGAAGTGCTTAAAGGCAGCCCCACAACATTTGAAGCAAAACCAGCTTCTAAAGCTACTGCAACCAGTGATGAAAGGTAGATACTGTCAGTTGTTGATGAAAGTAAAATTACTTTAGCGCTTTCTTTTTGCGCCGCTTGTTTGATAACATCAGCATACGCTTTAGCAGTAAATGCTGCTAATCTATCATTGTTTACTTTTAATACTTTGTCTACTCCATATTTAGACAATTCTGAAACATCACCAGCGTTAATTGTCACCGCGGTTACAGTTGTTCCTAAAGATTCGGCTACTTTTTTTGCATAAGAGGCTAATTCAAAAGCTACTTTTTTGAGTTTCCCTTCCGCAGATTCTGCATATATTAATATTGACATAAGATTTAATATTTAAGATTAACGATTTTGGATTTTTTGACTAGTTATTTTTAGATTTTATTTTGCAATCTAAACTCAATAATCTTAAATCACCTTCGCTTCGTTGTGTAATAAGTCGATTAATTCATCTAAGTTATCAGAAGAAATTAAATGCACGGCAGATCTAGGTGCCGGTTTTTCAAATTTTACCGCTTTAGTGTTTACTGGAGCGTCAATAGGTTCAACTATCGTTAACGCTTTAGATCTGGCAGTCATAATTCCTCTCATGTTTGGAATACGCAAGTCTTTTTCTTCCACTAACCCTTTTTGTCCGCCAATAATTAATGGAAGTGAAGTAGAAACAGTTTCTTTACCACCGTCAATTTCACGAATTGCTGTTACAGCTGATCCGTCAATGGTAAGGCTAGTACAAGAATTAATGAAATTATAACCAAGGATGCCTGAAATCATTCCAGGAACCATTCCTCCATTATAATCTAACGATTCTTTTCCTGCGATAACAAGATCATATTCACCATTTTTTATTACATCGGCAAGTTGTTTTGCTACGAAGAAACCATCAGTAGCGGTCGCGTTTACACGAATTGCTTCGTTTGCTCCAATAGCTAATGCTTTCCTTAGAGTAGGTTCAGTTTCTGGTCCTCCAACATTTACAACAGTTACTGTTGCTCCTTGTTTTTCTTGAAACCATATTGCACGTGTTAATCCGAATTCGTCATTTGGATTAATTACATATTGTACCCCATTGGTATCGAATTCTGAATCACCATTGGTAAAATTAATTTTTGAAGTAGTATCAGGAACGTGACTGATGCAAACTAATATTTTCATAGGATTGTTTTTTATTTTTCTAATAGTCTTTTACAAAATTAGAATAATATTTCGAATAATATACTATGCGCGCATAGTTTTTTTAGCTAGCTATTACGTTTTCGTTCTGGTGACAATAGCGGCATCTTTATTGCAGTAGAGTTTATTGGAACTAAACCACAGGAAGATGTAGCATCTAAGAGGAAGCGCTGCTGATTATTTTAGAGCAATTTATGCGAAAAAGTGAGATAAAATATTTATTTTTGTATTCGAAATTACACACATACAATATCAAATATGAGAACGATACAATTTAGAGAGGCCATTTGTGAAGCAATGAGCGAAGAAATGCGTAATGATGAGTCTATATACTTAATGGGTGAAGAGGTTGCTGAATATAATGGCGCTTACAAGGCATCAAAGGGTATGCTTGCAGAATTTGGAGAAAAAAGAGTTATCGACACTCCTATTGCGGAGCTAGGATTTACTGGAATTGCAGTGGGTTCAGCAATGAATGGTTGCAGGCCGATTGTGGAATACATGACTTTTAATTTCTGTCTTGTCGGAATTGATCAAATTATAAATAACGCAGCCAAAATGCGTCAGATGACTGGAGGTCAGTTTAATGTGCCTATCGTTTTTCGTGGACCAACTGCTTCAGCTGGACAATTAGGGGCAACGCACTCACAGGCATTAGAAAACTGGTTTGCAAATACTCCGGGTCTTAAGGTAATTGTTCCTTCGACGGTTTATGATGCGAAAGGGCTTTTGAAAGCAGCTATACGTGATAACGACCCCGTGATTTTTATGGAATCCGAACAAATGTACGGTGATAAAGGTGAGGTGCCAGACGGCGAATATATTATTCCAATCGGTGTTGCGGATATTAAACGTGAAGGAACTGACGTGACTATCGTTTCTTTCGGAAAAATCATAAAGGAAGCGCATATTGCAGCAGAGGAATTAGCCAAAGAAGGTATTTCATGTGAGATTATCGATTTGAGAACGGTTCGTCCAATGGATTATGACACTATTTTAACGTCCGTTAAAAAAACAAATAGATTAGTTGTTCTTGAAGAAGCTTGGCCTTTTGCAAGTGTTGCTTCTGAGATCACCTATATTGTTCAAGAACGTGCTTTTGACTTTCTTGATGCACCAATTCAGCGTATTACAACTGCTGACACGCCAGCTCCTTATTCTCCAGTCTTGTTGAAAGAATGGTTGCCTAACGCTGATGACGTGATTAAAGCGGTTAAAAAAGTAATGTATAAATAATATAACAATTATACTATTAAGGCTTCATCATGCGTTAGTATGATGAAGTTTTTTTTTTAAAGTGAATTATGAAAAAGATTATAATATTTAGTCTACTTTGTGTATTCTTACAAGCGAGCGCTCTCTTTGCCCAAACGAAAGTGAGTGGTATAATTGTGGACAAAATGAACCAGCCGGTTCCTTTTGCAAATGTAGTCTTCAAGGGTGCTAGTGAAGGGACTGTTGCTAATGAAGAGGGTCGTTTTTACCTTGAATCAACTAAGAAATATACTGCATTGCTAGTTGCATCCGTTGGTTTTTCCGATCGGGAAATTACGTTAGCGAACGCGGTTAGTTATAATTTCAGGATTCAGTTAAACGAAGCCGAAAACCTGAAAGAAGTCGTTATTTTTACCGGAAAAACTTCGAAAAAAGACAATCCTGCTTTAGACATACTTAGAAAAATTTGGGAAAGAAAGCGCAAAAATGGCTTGAGTCAGTTTGACCAATACCAGATGGAAAAGTATGAAAAAGTTGAGTTTGACATGAACACAATTGACAGTGCTTTTATGAAAAGCAAGATTTTTAAGGGGATGGAATTTATATTCGATCAAGTGGATACGTCTAGAGTCACGGGAAAAACTTATTTGCCTATATTTATAAACGAATCATTGTCTGATGTTTACGGAAGTAACAAGCTGAATAAAGTAAAAGAAAAATTAAAGGCAAATAAAAACTCCGGCTTCAGTAATAATCAACAAATTATGTCTTTTGTGAAAGATTTGTATTCAGATTATGATATTTACAATAATTATTTGACCTTTTTTGATAAAAGTTTCACTAGTCCGTTGTCAAAAACAGGGATTGATGTGTATAATTATGTTCTTAAGGATAGTGCTTATATTGGTGAGAAATGGTGCTACAATATTGTGTTCTATCCCAGAAGAAAGAACGAATTGACTTTTAAAGGTGATTTTTGGGTAAATGATAGCACGTTTGCCATTAAGAAAATTAATATGGCGGTTACAAAAAGCGCCAATATCAACTGGGTAAAGGAAATCTATATCGAACAGGAATTTGATGTGCAGAATGACTCGATATTTTTGCTGACGCGAGATTACATGATGTCCGACTTTGCATTAAATAAAAAAGAAGAGTCTAAAGGGGTTTATGGCAAGCGAACAACACTTTATGATAATCACGTATTTAATAAAGAGAAACCGGCAGCTTTTTATCGAGAAGAGGTAAGCTTTATAGATAATGAAGTCTACAATAAATCAGAAGAATATTGGCGGGAAAACCGGTATGAAAAGTTGACTAAAGACGAAATAGGCGTTTATAAAATGCTGGATACTTTGAAAACGGTAAAGAAATTTCAGCAAATATATAATTTGGTTCAAATTCTGGGTAGTGGTTACGTACAAGTTGGACATTTTGATTACGGCCCCATTTTTTCGTCATTTGGTTTTAATGAAGTAGAGGGTGTTCGATTAAGGACTGGGGGAAGAACTTATTTTGGACCAAATGATACTTGGCGTCTACAGGGTTATACTGCCTACGGTTTTAAAGATGATAAATTCAAATACGGACTTTCTGGTAAGTGGATGGTTGATAAGAAAAAGCGAATTATTTTGTCAGGAGGTAATAGACGCGATGTTGAACAAATAGGGGCAAGTTTGACCACGACAAATGATATTTTGGGCAGAAGTTTTGCCTCATCATCCGTTTTTTCGTCTGGAAGTAACGGTAAACTGACTAATATCAACCTTACCAATGTTGGTGTCGAGATGGAACCTGTCAAGAATTTGACTTTCCAAACGGGATTTTCGTATAGGACATTGGAAGCGGCTTCTGATGCTTTCAGTTTGGATTATTATACGGATGCGGCACGTACGGTGACGAAAAGTGACGTGAAACAATCAGAGGTTAATTTCCAGGTAGAGTATACGCCCAATAGAAAAACAATAGGATATGGCGTAGAAAGGGATAATGTCGACAGTCCGTTCAGTCGTTTTTACCTGAATTACAGTCACGGTTTTAAAGGACTTTTGGACAGTGATTTCCAGTATGAAAAAATACAATTGTATTACAAACAGCCCATAATCATTGGGCCATTAGGACGCACGAACATAATTATGGAAGTGGGGAAGACTTTTGGAACGATTCCTTTGGGGTTGATGAGTGTCATTCCCGGAAACCAAACGTATTTCACTATCGAAAATACGTTTAGCAACCTTAATTTCTATGAATTTGTGACCGACCAGTATGCAACTTTGGAGTGGAACCACAATTTCAGCGGAAGGCTTTTTGCCAGGATTCCTTTTATGAGGAAACTTAATTGGAGAGAGATTATTGGCGTAAAAGGGGTTTACGGAACCATTTCAGACGAAAATCGAGCTATCAATGCATCTGGTTTGGTTTACAGTGCACCGGAAAAAGTGTATTGGGAATATAGTGCAGGAATTGGAAATATATTCAAGGTATTTCGTATCGATTTTGCCTGGAGAGGAAATTATTTAAACGCACCAGATACGCAGCGATTTTCAATAAAAGGATCTTTTGGATTTTATTTTTAGGACCCATTTCCAGCTGTACACTATATCTTTGGTGCCAAACCCTGGCACAAAAGGATGTCGTTTCCATCTGGGCTAAAGAAATCAGCACATGAAAGAAGCTATTGACTACCTTTCAGCAGTAGATCCTATTTTCAATGTCATAATTGAAAAATACGGAATACCAATCACGCCAAGGCGTCCGCAAGGATTGGAGACCTTAGTATTGCTGATTTTAGAACAACAAGTGTCTATTGACTCAGCCAAAGCTACTTTTTTAAAATTAAGGGAAAGGATAAAAATCTTTGAGCCGACTATTTTTTTGGATTTAGCGGATGAAGAATTTAGAAGTATTGGCGTAAGCCGGCAAAAGACGTCCTACATCAAAGCTTTGTCGACAGCAGTGCTTAGCAAGAATGTCGATTTGGAGTCTTTAGCAAGCAAAACTCCAGAGCAGGTGCGTGAAGAACTTATTAAAATCAAAGGAATAGGAAACTGGACTATCGACGTCTATTTAATGTTTAGCCTTCAAGCCCCGGATTTAATTCCGTTGGGAGATGTCGCAGTGGTAAATACCATCAAAGAATTACTTGATATTAACGAGAAAGAAGCCATGGAACTGCATACTGAAAAATGGAGTCCACATCGTTCTTATGCTACTTTTTTATTATGGCATTATTATCTCAAAAAAAGAAATAGGACAATAGTCTATCAATATTAGTTTTTTTGCTGGCGAATGCGTAGATAAGAGCAATTTTATATTGTAAAAACAGATGGTTTGCTTATTTTTGTCGCGATTATTATAGAAAAGAAAAAAGTAAAATGACTGCAGACAAAATCAACACTTTCGATGTGCTTATCGAAATTCCAAGAGGAAGTAGAAATAAATATGAATATGATTTCGAAATAAAAAGAATGCGTTTCGATAGAATGTTGTTTTCATCAATGATGTATCCGGCTGATTACGGATTTATTCCAGAAACTCTTGCATTAGATGGTGATCCGCTGGATGTATTGGTTTTAGTAAATGAGCCAACTTTTCCTGGATGTGTTATGGAAGTAAAACCTATTGGTGTTTTTCACATGGCAGATGATAAAGGACAGGATGAAAAAATAATTTGTGTACCAGTATCTGATCCAATATGGAATTCATTAAATGATTTATCAGATATGAACCCGCATCTATTAAAAGAAATAGAACATTTCTTCCAAGTGTATAAAGATCTTGAAAATAAAACGGTTGATGTAGGCGGATGGGGTGATGTACACGAAGCGTATGATATCATAAGAAATTGTACGGAACGTTTTGATCAAATCGAGAATAAACCAGAGGGATTATTTAGTATTAAGTAATAAATACCCTTGTATTTTATAAAAAAAGCAACATTCTGTTAAGAGTGTTGCTTTTTTGTTTACATTCGTTTTTGTGCTATATTGATTATTAACCAAAAACCAAAATGAATTTATGAATACAATTATGATTTATTTGCCAATAGTAATGGCAATTATAGGACTTCTGTTCATGTGGATTAAAAGATCTTGGGTATTAAAACAAGATGCCGGAGATGGTAAGATGAAAGAAATTTCAGATTATATTTACGAAGGTGCATTGGCATTCTTAAAAGCAGAATACAGGTTACTCGCTTTCTTCGTAGTTGGAGCAAGCATCGTTTTAGCAGGATTGTCTTATTTTGTTCCTACTACACATATTTTAATAGTTGTTGCCTTTGTGTTCGGTGCAGTTTTCTCAGCTTTTGCAGGGAATATGGGAATGAAGATCGCAACAAAAACAAATGTTAGAACTACACAGGCGGCACGAACAAGTTTGCCGCAAGCATTAAAAGTTTCTTTTAGTGGTGGAACCGTAATGGGACTTGGTGTTGCTGGTTTAGCTGTTCTAGGTTTAACTTCTTTCTTTATCTTTTTCTTCCATTTCTTTATGAATGGAACATGGACTTCAACTGAGGATATGACTATCGTCTTAGAAACATTGGCTGGTTTCTCTCTTGGAGCCGAATCAATCGCCTTGTTTGCCCGTGTCGGAGGAGGTATTTATACAAAAGCGGCCGATGTTGGAGCTGATTTAGTAGGGAAAGTAGAAGCAGGAATTCCAGAAGATGACCCACGTAATCCAGCTACGATTGCTGACAATGTAGGAGATAATGTAGGAGACGTTGCCGGAATGGGAGCAGATTTATTTGGTTCCTATGTAGCGACTGTTTTGGCGGCTATGGTTCTTGGGAACTATGTTATTAAGGATATGGGAGGAAGAATAGATGATGCCTTTGGAGGTATCGGGCCCATTTTATTGCCAATGGCGATTGCCGGCTTCGGAATCCTATTCTCAATTATAGGAACCCTTTTAGTTAAAATTACGGACGAAAATGCTAAAGAAGCACAAGTACAAAAAGCGTTAAATATTGGAAACTGGGTTTCTATTGGATTAACAGCTATTGCTTGTTACTTTTTAGTTCAATATATGTTGCCTGCTAATATGAAAATGGAATTCTTTGGTGAGGGGATGCAAGATATTTCGTCGATAAGAGTTTTCTACGCTACGATTGTTGGACTTGTAGTTGGTGCTGTTATTTCATCTGTTACAGAATATTACACAGGACTGGGAACAAAACCAGTTATGGCTATAGTTCAAAAATCAAGTACGGGAGCAGGGACTAACGTAATTGCAGGTTTAGCGACAGGGATGATTTCTACATTTCCTACCGTTTTACTTTTTGCTGCTGCAATTTGGACTTCTTACGCGCTTGCAGGATTTTATGGAGTTGCATTAGCCGCTTCAGCTATGATGGCGACTACTGCAATGCAATTAGCGATCGATGCTTTTGGCCCTATATCTGACAATGCAGGAGGAATTGCCGAAATGAGTGAATTGCCAAAAGAAGTGCGCACACGCACTGATATCTTGGATTCCGTAGGGAATACGACTGCAGCAACTGGTAAAGGTTTTGCTATCGCTTCAGCAGCGTTAACTTCATTGGCATTATTTGCAGCTTATGTGACTTTTACAGGAATTGATGGAATCAATATTTTTAAAGCGCCTGTTTTAGCGATGTTATTCGTAGGGGGTATGATACCGGTTGTTTTTTCTGCATTAGCTATGAACTCTGTCGGTAAAGCTGCCATGGACATGGTGTATGAAGTGCGTCGCCAGTTCAGGGAGATTCCTGGAATTATGGAAGGAACTGGTAAACCGGAATATGCAAAATGTGTAGATATTTCTACTAAGGCTGCACTAAGAGAAATGATGTTGCCTGGAATTTTGACCATTGGATTTCCTATAGTAGTGGTACTTCTTGGGAAACTGGTTTATGGGGACAACAATCAATTAGTTGCAGAAATGCTTGGAGGATATATGGCTGGGGTTACTGTTTCGGGAGTGCTTTGGGCTGTTTTTCAAAACAATGCCGGAGGTGCTTGGGATAATGCCAAGAAATCTTTTGAAGCAGGGGTTATGATTAACGGTGAGATGACTTATAAAGGGTCTGAAGCACATAAAGCTGCCGTAACTGGAGATACTGTTGGAGATCCTTTCAAAGATACTTCAGGACCCTCCATGAACATCTTAATTAAATTGACTTGTTTGATAGGATTAGTGATGGCGCCAATCTTAGGAAGTGGAAGTCATACTATAGCTGATAATGCCACTTGTTGCATTACAACTGGCGCATGTACTTCAATGTCTGAACAAGAATGTTTGGCCAAAGGCTGTACGAATATGACTTGTGAGTATATGAAAGGTGTAACTATAGCGCATGGTGTTACTAAACAAGTGACTATTGAGAAAACAAATGTCAATGGTGCAGTTGCTGCCACAATAACAACAACAGTAAACGGTAAAGTTGAAACACAAGTTTTTGAAGGGACTGATGCTGAAGTTCAAACAAAAATTGATGCTTTGAAATAGCTATGTGCTTTTTTATAAATAGAAAATGCCTCGCGAAAGTGAGGCATTTTTTTATTGGCAGTTTATTTTTTTATATTTTTCACGAGGGAAGAGAAAGATTAAAACAATCCGTTTATTTCCGCATCTATTCTAGTGATAATATCCCCTAAATCTTCGGGTTTATCAACGAAGTTGATATTGTCTACGTCGATGATAAGTATTTTTCCTCTGTCGTAAGTATGTACCCATGCTTCATAACGTTCGTTCAGACGGCTTAGATAATCGATAGAAATTGTAGATTCATACTCGCGACCTCGTTTGTGAATTTGTCCAACTAAATTAGGGATTGAACTTCTTAAATAAATTAATAAATCAGGTGCTTTAACTGTTGACTCCATCAATTCAAAAAGCGAGGAATAATTCTGAAAATCACGATTGGTCATCAAACCCATCGAATACAGGTTAGGTGCAAATATGTGGGCGTCTTCATAAATCGTCCTATCTTGAATGATTTTCTTTCCGCTCTCGCGGATTTGCATAACTTGACGGAAACGACTGTTTAAGAAGTAAATCTGCAAATTAAATGACCAGCGTTCCATTTGATGATAAAAATCATCTAGGTACGGATTGTCAACCACATCTTCATAATGCGGTTCCCATTTAAAGTGTTTTGCCAATAAACGCGTTAGAGTCGTTTTTCCTGATCCGATATTTCCTGCTACTGCTATGTGCATTAAGGTGTTGTGATTTTATAATTTATAATTCCCTTCGATGTAAAAATAGATAAAATTTGGTCTCTGTAATAGAATTTTTTAAACGTTTTTTCTGAAATCTCTATTTCATATTTTTGGTTTTTCTCTAAGTCTTCAAAAAAGAGCTTGTTATTATTGGAGTAGATAAATTGATGATCACTCATGATTTCAATAGCGTCAAAACCGGGTGTTTTACCTCTTGTAGTTATCACTCCAAAAACATCGCAAGAATACCAGTTGTTTTTGTGGTCTATCCAGTAGAAGGTATTGAAATCTGTTTGATAGTGTTTTATATTTTCCGGAAAGGGTGTGGATATCGTTTTATATTCGTTTTTTATATAATCAAAAAGACCAATCTGTTGATTTAAACTGTTGTAAGCCCAAAGTCGATTTTGCGAGGCAATTCCAGTTGCTGATACCGCCAAGGGGCTCGTGTTTTCTAAAAAATTTATTTTTTGGGTTTCATTTAATTGATTGTCAAGTAATATAACCACATTGAAATTCTCATAGAAAAGGACAATGTTTAGTGGGTTTTGGATGTCAATTTTTGTTATTTTTCCAAGTGAAGGGTTTTTATATTCAAGGGATGTAGTGCCTTTTATTTTGTAGAGAGCGTTATCCTTGATGTAATAATAGAAATCAAATTGATCATAACCGATAAAGTCATCAGCAACAACATTGAGAGTGTCTGTTGTATTGGCGTAAATTTTTTGGTTTTGCCCAAATGCAACTGAAAGGGAAAAGAGAAAAAAGAAGGTAATTAGCTTTTTCATATTATGAGCAAAGTACAAAAAAAAACGGCAATAGTTTTGAATTTTAATTATAATGCTTTGGCCGTGAGTTTAATGAGTGCTTATAAATAGAAAACCAGCTCAATTGAGCTGGTTTTTTTATAAGTTTTAGTTGCATCTAATTACAATCCAAAAGCTTCTTTCACTTGGTCAACAAAATCTAATTTTTCCCAAGTAAATAACTCAACTTCAACAGTTTTTGTCAATCCGCCTGGAGCAGAGAAAGTTTTAGTTACTGTTTCTGGTGTACGTCCCATGTGTCCATATGCAGCAGTTTCACTATAGATAGGGTTTCTTAATTTCAAACGTTGTTCGATAAAGTAAGGACGCATATCAAAGATAGCTTCTACTTTTTTGGCAATTTCTCCGTTTGTCAAGTTTACTTTTGACGTTCCGTAAGTATCAATGAATATTCCCATTGGTTTTGCTACGCCAATAGCATAAGAAACTTGTACTAAAATTTCATCGGCAACACCTGCAGCAACTAAGTTTTTAGCGATGTGACGTGTAGCATAAGCTGCACTACGATCTACTTTACTTGGGTCTTTTCCAGAGAAAGCACCACCACCGTGAGCTCCTTTTCCTCCATATGTATCTACAATGATTTTTCTTCCTGTAAGTCCTGTGTCTCCGTGCGGCCCACCAATTACAAATTTACCGGTTGGGTTAATATGATATTTAATAGCATCATTAAATAAGTGAGCGTGCGCAGGGTATTTAGCAATGATTCTTGGAATCAAGATCGATACTAAGTCTTTTTTAATTTTAGCTAGCATGATTGATTCTTCATCAAAATCATCATGTTGAGTCGAGATTACAATAGCATCAATGCGTGTAGGCTTGTTGTCATCACTATATTCTAAAGTTACTTGTGATTTAGCATCTGGGCGTAAATAAGGAATCTCGTTATTTTCACGTCTAAGAATGGCTAACTCTTGTAATAACTTATGGGACAAATCAAGTGCCAAAGGCATGTAATTTTCAGTTTCACTGGTAGCATAACCAAACATCATTCCTTGGTCACCAGCTCCCTGATCTTCAGGATTAGCTCTGTCAACACCTTGGTTTATGTCTGCTGATTGTTCGTGAATAGCAGAAAGTATACCACAAGACTCGGCTTCAAACATATAGGCGCTTTTCGTATAACCAATTTTTTTGATTACATCACGAGCAATTTTTTGAACATCAAGGTAGGTGTTTGACTTTACTTCGCCGGCTAATATTACTTGTCCGGTTGTTACTAGTGTTTCACAGGCTACTTTGGAATCAACATCAAATGCCAAAAAATTATCGATTAATGCGTCTGAAATTTGATCTGCAATTTTGTCTGGGTGCCCCTCACTTACAGATTCTGACGTAAATAAATATGCCATAATAAATATAAATTTAAAATTAAGGGAGGAAAAATAATTGCGGGAAATACTAAAGGAGAGTTTCTGCTTTAGCATTTTTTCTACTGAAAATTTTTCAGCATCCATAATGAATTCATTTCATTATGAAGAGGTTGCAATCAGTTCAAATTTTTCCTCTTGTAATTGAGTGCAAATGTATGAAACCATTTTGAATTGCATATTAAATTAAGTTTTTTTTTGATTGGGATGGGGCTGTTATTTTTGAATTAACGTAAAACCCATACATACCGACATAGTAAAAGTTTTGTTTTATGTGTTTTTATTATTTAATTGTTCTATGACAATCTGTTTACTTATGGTTCAAATCATAAAAGTATTTTAATAATACTTTAACTTATGTTCAGATACCGCGATTTTCATAACGTTTTTCTTAATTCTGACGCCGAAAAAACGTTGTGTATCTGATATTGGGGTATTTTAACGAGTAAATTTTAGTTCATTACTTCTATATTTTAAATTTGTAAAAGAGTCAATCCAAGGATTTAAAAAAGTTGCCTTTTTTTAAGTATATGTTTTATTCAGTTTTCAAAACTGGAAAAAAAGCGGGAGATCTCAGATGCAATAAAAAACAACAACAAAGAGCAGGGGAACAATTTATAAACCATAAAAATATTTTATTATGAGAGCAAATGAAAGAGTTTTAGTACTTGAAAAAGTAGAACAAAGAAAGCATAATATTGGAAGTTGTAAATGGGATAGATACTTGGACGATTATAATAATTATGTTAAGGAATACAATAAACATTATTTGAATGCGCAAAAAGGGGATGAAAGATCCATATCATTATACCCCTATATGAAAGAGAAATGGGAAGCTTTGAAAAAACGACTTGTTAAAGCATACAACAACAAACGATTAAGCGAAAAGCAAGTTAGGAGAGTAATTAAAATTAACATGAAGATTGTTAAAGTGTACTTTAAGTAAAATTACCTGCTCGGGAATCTATTAATAATAGATTCATTATGGCGTTTCTATTTCAGTAAAATAAGGTAGCAAACGTATTTTACAATTGTTTTTTTAGCGGTTGTTTAGTAGTAGCAATAGTGTAGATCAAAAGGGATGTAAAAATTTAAGCAATTGAATTTAAATAGCTTAAATAGAGGAAAAGCAAACGACTAAAAATAATCATCATGAAAACATCAAAAACAACTTCGGGAAATTCAGATTTTAAATTAAGCGAGCAAAAAGGAGAAAAAGAAGAGTTAGTAAATAAATTAGTTCATCCAAGAATTAAAGCCAAAACAACGAACTCTTTTGGGGATAAAAACGCTTCAAATTCATTATTGCTTCAAATGTATTCTCAAGAAAATGAAATTTTATTTATCTAGTTTAATGGAGTCCTAAATTAATGAAATATAATATGAGCAAAAATACTTTGTAGCATCTGTAAATAGATCTAATATTAAGCTTAGCATTAAGTTTAATGAATTTTTTTATAAATAATTGATTATTCGTGTTTTAACAGAAACGGCTTTAATTGTTATTTTTTGAAATATATTAGGATATAGAAATTATTGTTAGCAGATTTGTGATAAGAAAAAAAAACAATACTGTGAAATTAAATGTGTGTGATATGTCAAAAGCCATGAAGGAAAATTCCTGAGGGTATATTGCTTGAATTTAAGATCTTAAATATAGCAAAAGCTTCCCTCAAAAAGGGAAGCTTTTTTTTAAAACTAAACAAGAACATTTTTTTAAATATAAATATAATTCAAAATGATCAATATAAATCTCAAACAAGTCAATCAAACTGTTGCCAAATCTATGATTTGTGCAAAAACCATGATGTGTGTTTGTTTCAGGTGATCCAAAAGTATAAGTTTATATTACAACTTAACCCCCTTTTGGATACCCATCTAATAGGGTTTTTCATTTAATAAAAAATAATAAAATCAAAAAACTAAAATTATGAGTACTAATAAATTTGAAACAAACGCATTACACGCGGGACATGATGTAACAAAACACGCAGGAACTAGAGCAGTGCCTATTTATCAATCATCATCATATGTTTTTGATAATTCCGAGCACGCTGCGAATTTATTCGGCCTTTCTGAAGCAGGGTATATTTATACAAGATTAAATAATCCAACAAATGATATATTGGAACAACGCCTTGCAGCATTAGAGGGAGGAATAGGAGCTGTAGTTACCGCTTCTGGAACAGCGGCTATTACAACAGCTTTATTAGTATTGTTGAAAACGGGTGATCATATTGTGGCTTCAAGTAGTTTGTACGGAGGAACATTTAATCTATTGCAAACTACTTTGCCTAGACTCGGGATTACAACCACTTTTGTCGATCCTTCTGATCCGGCTAACTTTACTAAGGCAGCGAATGAAAATACAAAAGTGTTTTTTATCGAAAGCTTGGGTAACCCAAAGTTAGATGTATTAGATATTGAAGCCATTTCCACTGAAGCAAAAGCGTTAAAGGTGCCTTTGATTGTTGATAACACTGTGGCTTCTCCTTATTTGCTAAATCCGATAGCGCACGGAGCAAATATTGTTATTCATTCTTTGACAAAATATATCTCAGGTAACGGAACTTCTTTAGGAGGTGTTGTTGTTGATGCGGGAACTTTTGACTGGAGTAGTGGTCGTTTTCCTGAATTTACAACACCTAATGCTGGTTATCATGGTTTGGTTTATCACGAAGCTTTAGGAAACGCCGCTTTTATTGCCAGAGTTAGAATCGAGGGCTTACGTGATTATGGTGCTGCTTTGAGTCCGTTTAATGCGTTCCAAATCATTCAAGGTTTAGAAACATTAGCCGTTCGTGTAAAAAGACATAGCGAAAACGGATTAGCATTAGCACAATGGCTAGAAAGTCAAGACCAAGTAGAGTGGGTAAATTATCCAGGTTTACAATCGAGTAAATATTATGACTTGGCAAAACGTTATTTACCAAAAGGACAAAACGGATTAGTAACCTTTGGTTTAAAAGGTGGTTTTGAAGCAGCTAAAAAAGTAGCAGACGACACAAAACTATTTTCGTTACTAGCAAATATTGGAGATACAAAATCTTTAATTATTCATCCGGCAAGTACAACGCATCAGCAATTATCTGACGAACAACAATTAGCTTCGGGTGTTTCTAAAGATTTAATACGCCTTAGTGTAGGTTTAGAAGATATTGAAGATTTAAAAGCCGATTTAAAAGCTGTTTTTGATTCATTTTAATTGACCCGTTTTTAAAATTTCTGTTAATCTTGAAGGTAATTTTGGGTGTGATTATTGTCGAATTTGAATATTAACTGTTTTTGTAATTACAATCATGAAATTAGCGTTAATTTATCGTGAATCATTTGTAATTCAGAAGATTAAATGTCCTTTTTTTTTGGAGGAAAATAGTAAAGATGAATTTTAATATTTGTAAACCATTTTTAGTCGTATCGAAGAAATTCGGGAGCTTGCAATTGCCTTAAAATTATATAAATAGGTAATAAAATAAAAGCCTCCCAATATAATTGGGAGGCTTTTATTTTTAAACAAATTTTAGCTTTCATAATAAAAAAATAAATGAAGATATTTTTAAATAAGAAGATTCAGATCCTTGTCGCAATGTTTTGAGCGGAGGCCTGTTGATACTAAAAATATAAGCTCGTATGACTTAAATCCTTTTGGTGTTTTTTCTAAGAGGATTTTTTATACTAATATCTCGATCAAAGAATAATAATAGAAAACAAACAACTTAAATGCATATGTCATGAGTATGGCAAACAAACTTTCAAGGTCATGGGGACTTCTTAAAAATATAAGGGGCAAAAAAAACAGCAACAATATAATTGCAATTGATGAATGAGTTAATCCAAGATTAGATATGAATATATCCAACGGGAAAAATGCCGATAATATCTTTAATTCAATACTCCTTTTAATGTATTCAAAGGAAAACGATACTCTTTTTATTTAATTGAAAGTTATAAGACATAGCTTTTTACACGCGAGTAATTTCTGAATTGTTTGATTCAGCTAGGTCTTGCGTTTTTTTGTTAAATATATTTTTCGCTAATAATCAGAATGGTAAAAGTTTGGTTGTTATAAAAATATGTAGTTAATTTGCAGTAGTAAGTTCACGCACGTATTGAAATGTTATAAAGAAAGGACGAGGGATTAGACCCGATGAAGCCTTAGCAACCCTTCGAGAAATCGGAGAAGGTGCTGCATTCTACCACTACTAAAAGTGGGAAGATAACAACAAGGATTTTTCTAGTATTTACCTAGTTTTTTCTTTTTAATATTTCCAAATACAAATCAAAAAACATAAAAGATTTGAAATTGGAAAATAAAGCATCCCATATTACCGTCCAAAATTTCACCACACATAATGGTGCTTTTTATGCTACACTAAACTTAAGTTTTCAGGTTTTTGGTGCTCCTTTGCATACCGCTCCTATTATTTTAATTAATCACGCCTTGACGGGGAATTCACAAGTAATTGGGGAATCTGGATGGTGGAATGATATCGTGGGAGTAGATAAAACCATAGATACTAGAAAATATACAATTGTCTCTTTTGACGTTCCAGGTAATGGTTTCAATTCAGCTACTATCGAAAATTACAGAGATTTTATAGCAAGAGATATCGCTAGAATTTTTATCGAAGGGCTTCGCGCTTTAAAGATTTATAATTTATTCGCTCTCATCGGAGGTTCTGTGGGTGGTGGAATTGCTTGGGAGATTTTGGCTTTAGAGCCAAAATTAGCTCAAAACTTTATTCCCATTGCTACAGATTGGAAAGCGACTGATTGGTTGATTGCTAATTGTTATTTGCAGGAGCAAATCCTAAATAATTCTAAAAGACCTATTGAAGATGCGCGTGTTCATGCTATGTTGTGCTACCGCACTCCGGAGTCTTTTAAGGTGAAGTTTAATAGAGATATCAATACACAATTAGAAACTTTTCAAGTGGAGAGTTGGCTTAATTATCATGGAGAAAAGTTAGAGAAAAGGTTTCAACTTTCAGCTTATAAAATGATGAACCAACTTTTAAAAACGATTGATATTACTCGGAACAACGAGTCGCTAGAATCGATTATTTCAAAGGTAGATGCTAATATCTACATTGTAGGAATCAATTCGGATTTGTTTTTTACTGCGAAGGAGAATAGAGATACCTATAATGAAATCAGAAAATTTAAAAATAATGTATTCTATAGCGAGATTGACTCACAACACGGGCACGATGCCTTTTTGATAGAATACGAACAATTAGACAATTTATTAGAGGTTGTTTTTAAAAATAAAAAGCAGATGAAAATAGTGAAGTTTGGTGGTAAATCTTTAGCAAATGGAGAAGGCGTCAATACAGTTTTAGATATTATCGAGGGTAAAATAAAGCAAGAAGAGAAAATCGCTATCGTGGTTTCGGCAAGAGGGAAAGCAACTGATGAGCTGGACGATATTCTTACTATTGCAGCAAAAAACGGAAATTACAAACCGCTTTTAGAGAGTTTTAAAACGTATCAAAAAGGAGGTTTTGATGCAGTCGATTTTTCAATAGAATTTGATAAATTAGATAAGCTTTTTGAAGGCGTTAGTTTGATTGGGGATTATAGTGTGAAGATTCAAGACCAAATTTTAGCTCAAGGGGAAGTGCTTTCGGCTAAATTAATAGTGTTTTTATTGAATCATAGAGGTATTCCTGCAAAACTAGCAGACACTAGAGAACTAATTATTACTGATTCTAATTTTGGAGACGCACAACCATTAGATGCGATTTCTAAAAAGAATATTATCCAAATATTTAATGATAATAAAGAGGCTGTTCTGGTGATTACAGGTTTTATTGGTTCGAATGATAAATACGAAACCACAACTTTGGGCAGAAACGGAAGTAACTACACTGCATCATTAGTGGCTAATTATATCAACGCGGAAGAATTACAAAACTTCACTCATGTAGATGGCATTTATACTGCTAATCCGGAATTGGTGTTAGATGCTAAAAAAATTGAATCCTTGTCTTATAGCGAAGCAAATGAAATGGCTAATTTTGGGGCAACTATACTGAATGCTAAAACAATTATTCCGCTGCTAGAAAAGAACATCCCACTCCGAATTCTGAATACGTTCAATCACGAGAATAATGGGACATTAATCACTTCAAACTCTAATGCATCAGGTATTAAAACATTGTCAGTTTTAGAAAATGTGTCGTTAATAAATCTAGAAGGAAGAGGATTGCTCGGGAAAACTGGAGTTGATGCACGGATTTTCAGGGTAATGGGAGACAATGATATTAGCGTAAGCATCATATCACAAGGATCTTCAGAAAGAGGAATTGGCCTTGTGGTTGCTGCTGATAAAGCGAATAAAGCGATCATTGAGCTAGAAAAAGAATTTGAAAATGATTTCTATTCTAAGGATGTCAATAAAATCACAGTTGTTGACAACGTTTCTGTAATTTCAATAATAGGTCAGGACTTGAGTACCTTTCATAAGCCTTACACGGCATTGATAAAAAATAAAATCGTACCTATTTTATTCAACAATACAGTAACGGGTAAAAATGTGAGTTTGGTTGTCAAAAAATCAGAACTAAACAAAGCCTTAAATGTTATTCACGGAGAGATTTTTGGCGTAGCCAAGAAAATAAATATTGCCATTTTTGGACATGGATTAGTAGGTGGTACTTTGATTAATCAAATATTAGAGTCGGCTGCGGCCATTGAAAAACGAAAAGATATTAAGCTCAATGTTTTTGCTATTGCTAATTCTAAAAAAGTGCTGCTTAACAAAAACGGAATTAATACGAACTGGAAAAAAGAGATACATACTGATGGAATTGCGTACAATTTAAATGATATAATCGAGTTTGCAACTGAACATCATTTAGAGAATTTGATTGCGATAGATAATACGGCATCATCTACTTTTGTAGAAAATTACATTCCGCTGGTTGATAGTAGTTTTGATTTAATTTCATCTAATAAAGTGGCTAATACATTGAGTTATGGTTTTTATAAAGAACTGAGAACTGTTTTAGAAAAAAATCAAAAGAATTATTTATACGAAACCAATGTAGGCGCTGGATTACCATTAATTGATACCATAAAATTATTGCATCTTTCTGGTGAGAATATCACCAAAATAAAAGGGGTTTTCTCAGGTACATTAAGTTATTTATTCAATAATTTTTCGTCAAAGGATGTCCCGTTTAGCGAAATATTGAAAGAAGCTATTGATAACGGATTCACGGAACCGGACCCAAGAGAGGATTTATGTGGAAATGATGTGGGTAGAAAATTATTGATTTTGGCTAGAGAGTTGGATTTGCAGAATGAATTTGAAGAAATAGATATTGAGAATTTAATTCCAAAACATTTACGTGAAGGAAGTGCGGGCGATTTCTTGAATAAATTAAAGGAATTTGATCCTATTTATGACAAAATAAAAAGAGAACAAAAACCACATCACGTGTTGCGATACATAGGTGAATTGTCGGGGGATTTGCAACATGACAAAGGAATACTGGAAGTAAAATTAGTTTCCGTACCTTCGGATACTGCTTTAGGAGGATTGAAAGGTTCTGATTCTTTCTTCGAAATATACACAGAATCATATGGTGACAGACCTATTGTGATACAGGGAGCTGGAGCTGGTTCTGCAGTTACTGCCAGAGGAGTTTTTGGGGATATATTGAGACTTTCTGATAAAGGGTAAGTTAAGTGTTCTGTATTTTATTAGTGAGTATTCAGAAAGAGTAGGCCAGTAAAAATTAAAAATCCGCTGAACGGACGTTTTAAAACCGTGTCATCAGCGTTCAAAAAAATAAAAATATGAAAATTACATTAAACAGAGTAAACGAGAATTACCATTTTGAATTAAAAAACGAACGTGGACATTTAGTAAATGTAGATAACCGTTCTGAATTTGGCGGCGATGATCTCGGAGCTAGCCCTATGGAGTTAGTTTTGATGGGTGTTGCGGGATGCAGCGCTATCGATATGATTTCAATTCTAAAGAAGCAGCGACAAGAGATCAGTTCTTTTAAAGCTGAGGTAGAAGGAGAGCGTGTTCAAGTAGGAGAAGCGAAGCCGTTTAAAGATATTCATGTTATTTTTTATCTAGAAGGTGACATTAAAGAAGATAAAGCTGCTAAAGCCGCACAACTTTCTTTTGAGAAATACTGCTCCGTTTCTAAAACATTAGAACCAACCGCAACGATACACTATAAAGTAGTTTTAAATGGAGTGGAATTAGTAAAAGTCTAATTATAAACGTTTTAGAACAAGATAAAACATAATACTATTTTGTGAACCTTAGAGCTTCCTTTTTGAATCTTTGTGGAACACTTTTAATAATTAACTGCATGAACGAAGAAGAATTTGGTTTTGAAACTGAAGCCATCCGTACCCAATTAGAGCGCACCCAATATTTAGAGCACTCGGTGCCATTGTACTTAACTTCTAGTTTTGTATTTGAAGACGCCGAAGATATGCGTGCCTCATTTGCCGAAGAGAAAGATAGAAATATTTATAGCCGCTACAGCAACCCGAACACTAATGAGTTTGTGGAAAAAGTATGTAAGATGGAAGGGGCAACTGCTGGTTTTGCCTTTGCTTCTGGAATGGCTGCCGTGTATTCAACGATGGCTGCTTTATTAAATTCTGGCGATCACATTGTCTCTTCGAGTAGTGTTTTTGGAGCGACACATTCCTTGTTTATCAATTATTTTCCAAAGTGGAATATTCAAACATCGTATTTTGATATTAACAAGCCAGAAACGATCGAAAGCTTCATCACACCAAGTACAAAGATTCTTTTTGCTGAATCGCCTACGAATCCAGCAGTCGACATTATAGATTTGGAACTGCTAGGAGTAATTGCCAAAAAGCATAATTTGATTTTAATAATAGATAACTGCTTTGCAACTCCTTATTTACAGCAACCTATGAAATGGGGTGCGCACTTGGTAGTACATTCAGCTACAAAGTTAATGGACGGTCAAGGACGAGTTTTGGGCGGAATAACCGTTGGTGATCCTGAATTGATTCAAAAAATTTATTTGTTTTCTCGACTTACTGGGCCTTCTTTGTCCCCATTCAACGCTTGGGTGTTATCAAAAAGTTTAGAGACGTTGGCGATTCGTTTAGATAGACATTGTGAAAATGCCCTGAAGGTAGCGGAGTTTTTAGAGCAGCATCCAAATGTGAATCGAGTAAAATACCCGTTTTTAAAATCGCATCCACAATATGAAATTGCTAAAAAACAAATGAAGTTGGGAGGTAGCATCGTAGCTTTTGAAATAAAAGGTGGTCTTGAAGCAGGAAGAAACTTTTTGGATAAAATAAAATTATGTTCGTTATCCCCTAATTTGGGAGATACCAGAACCATTGTTACACATCCGGCATCAACAACACACAGTAAATTATCTGTTGACGAAAGATTAGCGGTAAGCATTACTGATGGTTTAGTGCGTGTTTCTGTAGGGCTGGAGACCGTGAAAGATGTCATTGCCGATTTAGAGCAGGCGCTGTCATAGATTTTAGATTTGGGATTAACGATTTTACATTGTAGATTTGGTACTAAGAATTGAAAAATCTTAAATTGGTACTCGATATTCAACAATCATAAATCGTTACAAATGCTCTCAAAGAAGACAAAATACGGAATAAAGGCATTGACATTTTTGGCGCGCCAAGAAAATCAGACCCCTGTTGCTATTGCTGATATTGCAAAAAGCGAAAACATTTCGGTTAAGTTTTTAGAAAGTATTTTGCTGCTTTTGCGTCATTCAGGATTTTTGGGTGCCAAAAAAGGAAAAGGCGGTGGTTATTATTTAATAAAAGAGCCCAAAGACATTAACATGGCTAAAGTCTATCGTGTTCTGGAAGGACCGATTGCATTATTACCCTGCGCCAGTCATAACTTTTATGAAAAATGCGATGACTGTACAGATGAAGCTGCTTGTGCAGTGCGTAAACTAATGACCGAAGTCCGCGACAACACGCTGCAAATATTAGAAAACAATACTCTGGCAGACATTGCTTTTTAAGCAATTCGATTAAAGCCAAGCGCAAAAAAAAAAGACCCTCTCATTGTTTATATAATAAAAGGGTCTTTTTTTTGAATTAATAACTACAAGTTTAAGCCATAAAAACCAGTTTGTATCCTACAAAAAACAGCATTACCGCAATGGCATTTCTAAGAAATAAATCGGGTACTTTTCCACTTAGCATACTTCCTATGAATATTCCAGGAAGTGATCCTATTAGTAGCTGCCCTAGTAAGCCTAAATCTAAATTCCCCATGGTAGCGTGTCCTAATCCTGCTACAAGTGTTAAAGGGACAGCATGAGCAATCTCGGTGCCAACTAATTTTGGTGTTGCCAAAAGTGGATATAAGAAAAATAAAGTTACAGTACCTAAAGCTCCTGCGCCTATCGATGTTAGCGTTACAGTTGCACCTAGTAGGACACCTATTGCAACGGTTAATACATTTTGTGTTTTGCTCTCGCTATGAAACTTGTCACCAGAATGTTTCTGAGAAAAAGTCAATAGCTTCTTTTTGAACAAAACAGCTATCGAGGTTAAGAGCAACGCCCAACCTAAGCTGTATTTAATTACCGCGTTTAAAGCAGTAATATCTGTTTTAATACTATGTAAAATCCACAAAGTTAATAATGCCGCAGGAACACTTCCTAAGGATAGCCAGCCAGTAATGGTCCAGTTAATATTATTTTTTTTGTGATGCACATAAATACCCCCCATTTTGGTAAATGCAGCATATAATAGATCCGTACCAACAGCTGTTGTTGGCGGTATACCAAACCATAATAATATGGGCGTCATCAAGGAACCGCCTCCTACACCAGTTAAGCCAACAATGAATCCTACGGTTAATCCTGCAACCACTAATCCTAATTGAAAATCCATATTATAAATATTTTGGGCAAAAATAATAACTATTTCATTATTAACCTATAGGATAGATAGACTATTAAATTTTTTTGCTGTGTTTTAAGAATATATTCTTGCTTTTGGGCTAATAATGAGAATTATAGATTTTGACCTATTGTTTTCAAATAATTCTGTATTATTTAGTTGCTGTTCGTGTAAAGTCCTTTTTATGAAGGACTAAGGGAGCGTGGTGTTTTTAATAAAATACTATTTTTTGTTTTGTAATTTGGAAATAAGTAGTATTTTTGCAAAGTAATCTACTAAACCGATAGGGTAATAGATTTATTAAAATAAAAAAGAAGAATGAGCACAACTACAGCACATACATTAATAGAAAAAACTAAAGACTTCTCAATTGAAGAGACTTTTGTTTTTTTGGCCAATGAATATAAAGATAAAGTAGTGTTTTCCACATCTTTTGGACAAGAAGACCAAGTGATAACAGCTTTAATTGCTAAAAGTGATGCCGCAATCAACATCTTCACTTTAGATACAGGCCGTTTGTTTCAAGAAACCTACGATGTTTTTCATAAAACTTTAAAGAAGTATAAAAAACATATTCAGGTTTATTTCCCTGAAGCTACGGATGTTCAGAATCTATTGAATGCAAAAGGACCAAATAGCTTCTACGAGTCTGTTGAAAATAGAAAAGAGTGTTGTTTTATTCGAAAAGTAGCTCCATTAACTAAGGCACTAAATGGGAATGCAGTTTGGATTACGGGTTTAAGAGCAGAACAATCAGAAAACAGAAATGATTTACATCTTTTTGAATACGATGAAAAGTTCGAAATAATCAAATTCAATCCATTATTGAAGTGGGCTCTAAAAGAAGTAGAGGATTATTTAGAAAAAAATAACGTGCCGCAAAACGCATTACATAATAAAGGATTTGTAAGCATAGGTTGTGCGCCTTGTACCAGAGCAATCGCCGAGGGAGAAGACATCAGGGCTGGAAGATGGTGGTGGGAATCGAGTCACAAAGAATGTGGTCTGCACCAAGGGTAAATAAAGAAAACAGAAAAATAAATAAAGAGAATAGAAATTATAAATAGTAGAGAGGTTTTAGTTTAGGATACAACAACCTGAAACTTTAAACCTGAAACTGTAAACTAAAAATATGAGTTCAATATTAAAAACAAACGCATTAGAAAGCGAAGCGATATATATATTCAGAGAAGTTATTTCTCAATTTGACAAGCCAGTATTGCTTTTTTCCGGAGGAAAAGATTCAATTACTTTGGTACGTTTAGCACAAAAAGCATTCTTCCCTGCAAAAATTCCTTTTCCATTATTGCACGTAGATACAGGTCATAATTTTCCTGAAACAATCGAATTTAGAGACCGATTAGTTAAAGAATTGGGATTGGAATTAATCGTTCGTAATGTGCAAGATGCTATAGATGAAGGTAAAGTAGTGGAGGAAACTGGTAAATATTCGAGTAGAAACAGCTTACAAACAACAACTTTGCTTGATGCGATTGAGGAATTCAAGTTTGATGCTTGTATCGGTGGTGCGCGTAGAGATGAAGAAAAAGCTAGAGCTAAAGAGCGTATTTTCTCAGTTCGTGATGATTTTGGTCAATGGGATGAAAAAAACCAACGTCCAGAGTTGTTCGATTTATTGAACGGGAAAATTGAAAACGGACAAAATGTGCGTGTATTTCCTATTTCAAATTGGACTGAATTAGATGTTTGGAGTTATATCGAGCAAGAACAAATCGAGATTCCATCGATTTACTTCTCTCATAAACGTAAAGTATTCTTGAGAGACGGAATGATTTGGTCACACTCTCCATATGTTTATCAAGAAGAAAACGAAGAAATTGAAGAAAGAATTGTTCGTTTTAGAACAGTAGGAGATATGAGTTGTACAGCAGCAGTTGATTCGTATGCAGCAACAATAGCTGAAGTGGTAGGCGAAATTAGATTGTCAACTATATCTGAAAGAGGTGCTAGAATTGATGATAAACGTTCTGAAGCAGCGATGGAAAAAAGAAAACAACAAGGGTACTTTTAGAATCCCCACCCCACCCCTCTCTGGAGGTGAGGTAGCCATAACTGAATATATAAATGGATACTAAGGGCTAGGTTTAAGAGATAAGAAGAAAAAAGACGCAACACGATTTTACGTCTCTACTCCCTCTCCTTTGGAGGGGGTTGCGGGGAGGATTATAATAGAAGAATTCATATGGAAGTTTTAAAAATAGCAACAGCAGGAAGTGTAGATGACGGAAAAAGTACATTAATTGGAAGATTATTATACGACACGCAATCTTTGACTACAGATAAGTTAGAAGCGATAGAAAAAAGTAGCAAACAAAAAGGATATGATTATTTAGATTTTTCTTTGGCTACAGATGGATTAGTTGCCGAGAGAGAGCAAGGTATCACAATTGATGTGGCACATATTTACTTTTCTACAGCTAAGAAAAGTTATATTATTGCTGATACTCCGGGTCACGTGGAATACACCCGGAACATGGTCACTGGGGCTTCGACTTCGCAAGTTTCCATCATTTTGATTGATGCTCGCAAAGGAGTAATTGAGCAAACGTACCGTCACTTTTTCATCAATAATTTATTGCGTGTAAAAGAGGTAATTGTTGCAGTAAATAAAATGGATTTAGTTGATTATTCGGAAGAAGTGTATAATAAAATCAAAGCCGACTTTGAAGCGTTGAACGCCAAAAGTACTTTCAAAGAGCAAAACGTAAGTTACATTCCGTTGAGTGCCTTAACAGGAGACAATGTGGTTGAGAAAACGGATGCTATGCCGTGGTACAAAGGACAAACTATCCTAGAACACCTTGAGGCACTTGAACCGGCAGATGTATATGAAAGAGGACAAGCTCGTTTTCCGGTGCAAACAGTGATTCGACCAAAAACGGAAGAATACCACGATTTTAGAGGATATGCTGGTAAACTTTACGGAAATAATTTAAAAGTGGGGGATGCCGTTACAGTACTGCCTTCTTTGACGGAGTCCAAAGTGAGTAAGATTCATTTTTTTGATAAACAATTTGATGAAGCTTCAGTAGGTTCGTCGATTACTATCGAATTAGAAAATGATATTAATGTGACCAGAGGGGATATGATTGTAAAATCATCTGAATTGCCTAAAGTTGAGAAAGATATCAATACAACAGTGTGTTGGATGGACAGTAAAAAACTGATTCCAGGCGCGAAATATTTTGTACAACACAATACTAATCGAGTTTTGGCTAAAATTGACAGCGTGAAAAACATAATTGCAACTGATTTTTCAGGAGCAACAGAAGCGTCCCAATTAGCAATTAACGAAATAGGAGAAGTAAATATCAAGTTAAGTAAAGCAATTTATTTTGATGCATACAACGATAACAAATCAAATGGTGCTTTTATCTTAATTGATGCAGCAACAAATACAACTGCTGGAGTAGGGTTTATTAGATAGGATCCCCATCCCAGCCATCCCTGAAGCGGAAGGGGAAATTGTAGATAAACTTTGTGGATATAAGTTTATAAGCTAGAGAATTAAAAATGCCGATGTCAAACTGGTTATAAATCAGAAAAAAATAAGAATTAAAATCTTCAATGCTTGTTCCTCTTTCTTGGGGAGGCAGGGGAGAATAAAATAAATGCATATGGAAAGTTTTAGAACCGAAATAGAAGATCCGATTGTTCAAAAAGAGATCGTTGATTTAGAAAGAAAAATTGCTTTATTCAAAGAAGGCAAGATTGATGATGAGCGTTTTCGCAGTCTTCGTTTAGCACGTGGTGTTTACGGACAGCGCCAAGAAGGCGTTCAAATGATTCGTATTAAATTACCATTTGGAAAAGTAACGAGTGAACAATTAGAACGAATCACTAAGGTCTCTGATGAATATTCTACAGGACGTTTGCATATCACTACACGCCAGGATATCCAAATCCACTATGTAAGTTTAGATAGAACTCCTGAGCTTTGGGCACAATTAGCAATCGATGATATTACACTTCGTGAGGCTTGTGGGAACACTGTAAGAAACATTACAGCAAGTGAACTTGCAGGTGTTGATGTAGACGAACCTTTTGACGTCTCACCTTATGCCCATGCGATGTTTCAGTTCTTCTTGAGAAATCCAATTTGTCAAGAAATGGGACGTAAGTTCAAAATATCATTTTCGTCTTCAGACAAAGATACCGCATTGAGTTACTTGCATGATTTAGGATTTATTCCAAAAATTGTAAATGGTGAGCGCGGATTCAAAGTAATGCTAGGAGGAGGATTAGGTTCTCAGCCTGCACATGCCGAATTACTCTCGGAATTTATTCCAGTAAACCAAATTATTCCAACTACGGAAGGGGTGTTGAGGATATTTGATCGCTACGGAGAAAGAGCGAAGCGTTTAAAAGCTCGCATGAAATTTTTAATTAAAGATATAGGGAGAGATGAATTTATGCGATTGGTTGATGAGGAAAAGGCAGCCTTGTCGTATCAAACCATAGAAATTGACACCACTGATTTTGATGTTGCTATTCCAGAGACTTTATTAGAAGTGCCAAAAGTAACTATTGAAGATAAAGCCGCTTTTGAAGCTTGGAAAAAATCAAATGTCATAGCTCAAAAACAAGCGGGGTACTACGCCATAGGAATAAAAGTTCTTTTAGGAGATTTTTATACTGATAAGGCAAGAGTATTAACTGATTTAATCAAAAATTATGGTGCTAATGAATTGCGCTTTTCGCTAAAACAAAATATTGTTGTTCGAAATATAAAAGAAGAAAACTTAGCTTTTTTCTACCAAGAACTAGCAAAATTAGACTTTGTGACTTTGGGTTACGATACGATTAACGATATCACCGCATGTCCAGGAACTGATACGTGTAATTTAGGGATTGCAAGTAGCACTGGAATTGCTGAGGAGTTAGAAAGAGTATTAAAGTTAGAGTTCCCGCAATATAAAGAGAATAGAGAAATCACTATTAAAATTAGTGGTTGCATGAATGCTTGCGGACAGCACAACATGTCAGCAATTGGTTTTCAGGGGATGTCAATCAATGCTGGAAAATTAGTAGCCCCAGCACTTCAAGTACTCTTGGGTGGTGGGAATTTAGGAAACGGCTCAGGACGTTTTTCAGATAAAGTAATCAAAATCCCAAGTAGAAGAGGTCCAGATGCTTTGCGTTATATTTTAAATGATTTTGAAGCTAATGCGAATGGGAAATCATTTTTAGACTATTATATAACACAAGGCGAAAAGTATTTCTACGAATTCTTAAAACCATTGGCAGACACAACAAATTTAGTTGATGCTGATTTTATTGATTGGGGGAATGCTGATAACTACGTAAAAGCTGTTGGAGTAGGAGAATGTGCGGGCGTTGTAATTGACCTTGTTGCTACCTTATTATTGGAAGCCAAAGATAAATTGACTTTTGCACAAGAAGCGTTTGAAGATAAAAATTGGGCTGATGCTATTTATCATGCTTATGCCGGTTTTGTAAACGGAGCTAAAGCGTTGTTGCTATCAGAAAACGAGAAGACAAATCATCAAGCGGGAATCATAAACTTATTTGACACTGTTTTTATCGAAACAAATAAAATCGAGTTGCAATCGACATTAAAGGACTTAGTATTCCAAATCAATAAGGAGGAACCATCTGAAGAATTTGCTAGAAAATACATTCAAGAAGCAATTGCTTTTTTTGATACGATTGAAGCATTCAGACTTAAAGATTTAAGCGATGAAAAATAATATAGAACCGCAGGTAACACTCGTAGGTGCTGGTCCTGGAGATCCGGATTTACTGACCATCAAAGGGGCAAAAGCATTGGCTGAAGCGAATGTTGTTTTGTATGATGCTTTGGCTAATGAAGAGTTGTTGTCTTTTGCTCCTAAAAAAGCATTAAAGATATTTGTTGGAAAAAGAAAAGGGTGTCATGCTTATTCGCAAGATGAAATTAACCAACTAATTGTAGATAACGCGCTTACTTACGGTAATGTGGTCCGATTAAAAGGGGGGGATCCATTTATCTTTGGAAGAGGAAGTGAAGAAATAGAATTCGTAGAAAGCTTTGGAATTCCTACCTTTGTAGTTCCCGGTATTTCATCGTCTATCGCAGTACCAGCCAGTCAAGGAATTTCTTTGACAAAAAGAGGAGTTTCAGAGAGTTTTTGGGTGATTACAGGAACAACTTCATCAAGAAAGTTATCGACGGATGTAGCTTTGGCAGCAAAGTCGACGGCAACAGTTGTTATTCTGATGGGGATGAGCAAGCTGGATGAGATTGTCGCTCTATTTCAAAATGAATTTAAAGGAGAAATGCCAGTAGCCATTATTCAAAATGGTACTACGCCAGAGGAAAAAGTAGGAATTGGGACTATTGACACAATTCAGGAAACTGTGGCATTGAATAAATTAAGTTCGCCGGCTATAATTGTAATTGGAGAAGTCGTAGGGGACAGTAAGAAAAGAGCAGGTTTTTACAAAGAATTAAAATCAAATCACAATACGGTACTGGTGTATGGAAAGGAATGAATTGTATCCGATATTTTTAAAAATGCATCAAGTCAATATGCTTATTGTAGGAGGGGGAAATGTAGGCTTAGAAAAACTTTCGTTTTTGCTGAAATCGAGTCCTAATGCAAATGTTGAGGTTGTTGCTCCTAGATTTTTACCGGAATTAGTTGACTTAGTTAATAAGCATGATTCGGTAAAACTGACAATGAAAAAATTTAAGAAAAAAATGCTCAAGAAAAGGCATATGGTTATTGCTTGTACGGACGATCTTGAAGTGAATAAAAGAATTTTTGAATTGTGCAGAGAACGATATCTCATCTGTAATATTGCTGATACTCCTGAATTATGCGATTACTATTTGGGTGGTATCGTGACCAAGGGAAATGTGAAAATCGCAATTTCAACAAATGGGAAATCACCCACAACGGCCAAAAGATTGCGAGAGTTTTTTGAAGAAATAATCCCGGAGGACATTAGTCAAATGGTTTTGAATCTTAATGAATATCGTAAAACCTTAAAAGGTGATTTTGAGGAAAAAGTCCAGAGAATGAATGAAGTTACCGCATCGCTAAAAAACAAACAATAAATTAAACAAAGTTATTTTACATAATTCCCTTTCTTATCCAGGTTAATGATGCCTATTAAGACTGGGAAAGGAGAAATAAATGATACTGACCACTTGATGAAGTAAGAATGAATCGTAAATTTGTAATAAATTAGTTAGCACAATATAAAGTACATGAAGAGTATAGAAATGATTAAAACAGATATCCTAATTATAGGAGCCGGTCCTACTGGTTTATTTGCCGTTTTTGAAGCAGGATTATTAAAATTAAAATGTCATATATTAGACGCGTTACCACAAGTGGGAGGTCAACTTTCAGAACTTTATCCTAAAAAACCAATCTACGACATTCCTGGGTTTCCAGAGGTTTTAGCAGGAGATTTAGTGAGTAATCTGATGGAACAAATAAAGCAATTCGAGCCAGGATTTACATTGGGAGAACGTGCTGACACCATAGATAAACAAGAAGACGGGAGTTTTATTGTTACCTCTAATAAAGGGACACAAATTCAGGCTTCGGTTGTAGCTATTGCGGGAGGCTTGGGAAGTTTTGAACCAAGAAAACCACTTATAGATGGCATCAATTTTTATGAAGACAAAGGAGTGAAGTACTTCATCAAAGATCCGGAAGAATTTAGAGACAAAAGAGTCGTTATAGCTGGCGGTGGAGACTCTGCTTTAGACTGGAGTATCTTCCTTGCAGATATTGCTTCGGAAGTTACCTTAATTCATAGAAGAAATGAATTTAGAGGTGCATTAGATTCTGTAGAAAAAGTACAGGAATTGAAAGATCTAGGAAAAATAAGACTAATCACTCCAGCTGAGGTTGTGGGCTTGAACGGTGCAGAACATATTGAATCAATCGTTCTTAATGAAAATGAGGCCGAAAGAACAATTCCTACAGACTATTTTATTCCTCTTTTTGGTCTTACGCCAAAGCTAGGACCAATTGGAAACTGGGGATTAGAAATTGAGAAAAATGCTATTAAAGTTGATAATTCGTTGGATTACCAGACTAATATTCCGGGTATTTTCGCCATCGGGGACGTGAACACGTATCCGGGAAAATTAAAATTAATCCTCTGTGGTTTTCACGAAGCAACACTAATGTGTCAGGCAGCTTATCAAATTATCAATCCAGGCAAGAAATATGTGTTAAAATACACTACAGTTGCAGGAGTTGACGGATTTGACGGGACGCGCAAAGAAGCACCAAAAGCAGTGGTTAAGGCCATTGTTTAACAATTTGAATAAAAACTAATACAAAAATATAGCGTTAATACTTGCAAGTGTTAACGCTATATCTTTACTTTGCAGTGTTCCTATATTTATTGATCGTTATCACGAAAGGCGGAGGGAAAGACCCGATGAAACCTTAGCAACCCTTTATCTTATAAAGAAGGTGCTACATTCTACTTTGTATTGATTTTTTTTCAGTAACTAAGATAGATAACACAAGAATACTTCTTTAGTATTTCTCAAACTTTTTCTTGACAACATTTTAATATATTTTTAGAGCGAATGATTGGTGCTTTTTTGCCATCATCCTTCCTGCTGTACGCTATATCTATTGCGCCGAACTTCGGTACAATAGGATACCGCTTCCATCAGGGCTAAAGAGTATATATAGTGAACATTTAAATTTTTAAAAAAAGTTAAAATGTCAACAATTCAAGAAGCTATAAAAAACAACATACTGGTACTCGATGGGGCAATGGGAACTATGTTACAACGCTATAATTTTTCGGAAGAAGATTTCCGAGGCGAACGTTTCAAAGACTTTCCACATTCTCTAAAAGGAAACAACGATTTGTTGTCCATAACCCAACCACATGCCATCCGTGATGTTCACGCTAAATATTTTGAAGCGGGAGCAGATATTGTGGAAACGAACACCTTTTCAAGTACGACAATCGGTATGGCTGATTACCATTTAGAAGACATTGTTTACGAATTAAACTATGAATCGGCAAGAATCGCCCGTGAAGTAGCAGATGTATTTACAGCCAAAAACCCAGATAAGCCTAGATTTGTCGCGGGTTCCATAGGACCAACAAATAGAACGGCGAGCATGTCGCCAGACGTAAATGATCCCGGGTACAGAGCGGTAAGTTTTGATGATTTACGCATCGCGTACAAACAGCAAGTAGAGGCCTTAATTGATGGCGGTAGCGATTTGTTATTGGTGGAAACTATTTTCGACACGTTGAATGCTAAAGCAGCGCTTTTCGCTATAGAAGAAGTAAAAGATGAGCGCAGTATTGATATTCCAATCATGGTGTCAGGGACGATTACGGATGCTTCAGGAAGAACACTTTCAGGTCAAACCGTAGAGGCTTTTCTAATCTCGGTTTCACATATTTCCTTGTTAAGTGTTGGTTTCAACTGTGCCTTAGGTGCGGATCAATTAAAGCCCTATCTCAAAGAATTAGCACACAATACTTCATTTAATATTTCGGCACATCCTAATGCAGGCTTACCTAATGCCTTTGGAGAGTACGACGAAACACCGGAGCAAATGCAGGTGTTTATTAAAGAGTATTTAGAGGATAATTTAATTAATATAATTGGCGGATGCTGTGGGACGACACCAGAGCATATTAAGTTGATTGCGGATATTGCAAAGGATTACAAACCGAGAGGCGCTATCGTGGTGTTATAGAATACTACTATGATCCTATGTCAAAGTTTTAAACTTTGACATAGGTGAGGAAATCAAAACACTGATGATGTGAGATTTCTCATAAGTTTTTGAATCCTGTATGTGTGTTTTGAATATATGTACGAGCGTGATGCTAGCACCGCGTGAGGGATAGCAGTGGAGTTCCTTTTTTTTAAAGCGGTTTAGCCAAAGAAAAAGAGCGTGAACGAATAGCCTGACCCTTGGGTCACGCCCAAAAGATTCATCTTATGTTGGAATGACAATTAAGGGGGTAAAGAATAAAAATAGTAAACCTACGCCGTTTCGAAAATGGGGAAGGATTAAAAACAAATAAAATGGCAGAAAAAGCAGCAGAAACGAAGTATTTAAAATTATCAGGTTTAGAACCCTTAATCATTACTCCAGAAAGTAATTTTGTAAATGTTGGGGAGCGAACTAATGTTACTGGGTCTAGAAAATTTTTGCGCCTTATTAAAGAAGAAAAATATGCTGAAGCCCTAGCTGTAGCGAGAGATCAGGTAGAAGGTGGCGCCCAAATCATCGATATTAATATGGATGAAGGGCTGCTGGATGGTGTTTATGCCATGACTACTTTTTTAAATTTAATTGCTTCTGAACCAGATATTTCTCGAGTGCCTTTGATGATTGATAGTTCTAAATGGGAAATTATCGAAGCGGGATTGAAAGTAGCTCAAGGTAAAAGTATCGTAAACTCTATTTCCTTGAAAGAAGGTGAAGAGAACTTTATTCGTCAAGCTAAATTAGTAAAACGGTACGGTGCCGCAGTGATTATAATGGCATTTGACGAAACAGGTCAAGCGGATAATTACGAAAGACGTATCGAAATTTGTAAGCGTTCCTATGATATATTAGTGGATGTAGTGGGCTTCTCTGCCGAAGATATTATTTTTGATCCCAATATTTTTCCAGTTGCAACTGGGATGGACGAACATAAATTAAATGCGCTGGATTTTTTCAGAGCGACTAAATGGATCAGAGAGAACCTGCCGCATGCAAATGTAAGTGGAGGGGTTAGTAATGTGTCTTTTTCATTTAGGGGAAATGACACGGTGCGGGAAGCGATGCATTCTGTTTTCTTGTATCATGCGATTCAAAACGGAATGACGATGGGGATCGTAAATCCAGAAATGCTGTCGATTTATGATGAGATTCCAAAAGATCTTTTAGAGCATGTGGAAGATGTGATTCTCAATCGACGCGATGATGCTACAGAACGGTTATTAGACTTTGCTGAAAATGTAAAAGGGGATGTGAGAACTACTGAAAAAGCGATTCAAGAATGGCGTTCAGGAACAATTCAGGAAAGACTGACTCATTCTTTGGTAAGAGGAGTGGATGAATTTATACTTTTAGATATTGAAGAAGCGAGGTTAGCAGCTTCAAAACCGATTGAGGTAATCGAGATTAATTTGATGACTGGTATGAATGTCGTAGGAGACCTGTTTGGAAGCGGAAAAATGTTTTTGCCTCAGGTAGTGAAATCAGCAAGGGTAATGAAAAAAGCAGTAGCTTATTTATTGCCATTTATTGAAGCTTCCAAGGAAGCCGGCGACAAAAGAGGGAATGGAAAAATTCTTATGGCGACAGTGAAGGGGGATGTCCATGATATTGGAAAAAATATTGTAGCTGTCGTTTTAGCTTGTAATAATTATGAGATTGTCGATTTGGGAGTGATGGTAACTCCAGAGCGAATTATAGCAGCTGCAATAGAGCACAATGTAGATATCATTGGTTTAAGTGGGTTGATTACGCCTTCATTAGATGAAATGGTTTATTTGGCCAAAGAATTAGACAAACAAAATATAAAAATTCCAATCATGATTGGTGGTGCAACAACATCACGCGCACACACCGCTGTTAAAATTGCTCCGCAATACAGACAAACAGTAATTCACGTAAATGATGCTTCTAGAGCGGTAACGGTTGCCGGTAGCTTATTAAACAGTGATAAAAAAATATATGCAGCCTCAATCAGGGAAGAATATGACGCTTTTAGAGAGACTTTTTTAAACCGTTCCAGAGATAAAAATTTCTTGTCAATTGAGCAAGCGCGTAAAAATAAATTACAATTGGATTGGGATAAATATACTCCTATGATACCTAATTTTATTGGGCAAAAAACAATAGAAGTAGACTTAGAGGGGCTAGTTCCTTATATCGATTGGACCCCATTTTTTAGAACATGGCAATTGTTTGGTAAATATCCTGCTATTCTTAGTGATGATGTTGTGGGCGAAGAAGCGACTTCCGTTTTTGCAGATGCGAAGGAAATGTTAAAAGTTATTTTGAAAGAAAAGAAACTGACAGCTAAAGGAATTTATGGTATTTTTCCAGCGAATCAAGTTAACGATGATGATATTGAGTTGAGAAATGAGAACGGGAAAGTGTTGGAGAAGTTCTTGACTTTGCGCCAGCAATCCCATAAAACAAAAGGAGCGCCAAACATCGCTTTGTCTGACTTTATAGCGCCTAAAGACAGCGGGAAAACGGACTATATGGGAGCATTTTGTGTAACTACCGGTTTTGGGGTTGATGAATGGGCAGCAGAATTTGAAAAGGATTTAGACGATTATAATTCGATAATGGTAAAAGCATTGGCAGACCGTTTTGCGGAAGCTTTTGCTGAATACCTACACGAAAAAGTAAGAAAAGAAATCTGGGGTTATGCAGCTGATGAGGTTTTAAGTACCGACGATATGATTGCAGAAACTTATAAAGGTATTAGACCAGCTCCGGGTTATCCCGCTTGTCCTGATCATCTGGAAAAACCAACTATCTGGAAATTACTAAATGTTGAAGAAGAAATCGGGGTGACATTGACAGAGAGTATGGCAATGTGGCCCGCATCGTCAGTATCAGGCTATTATTTTGGGAATCCAGAAAGTAAATATTTCGGACTTGGAAAGATAAAAGAAGATCAAGTGATTGATTATGCAAAGCGTAGAAGTGTACCAACTGAAGTAGCTATGAAGTGGTTAAACCCAAACATAGCAGATTAGGGACCCTTCGGGTAACTAGAAAAGATAATGATTAATAATAATCCTGACGACCTCTTTCAGGAATTCTCTCTTCGGGGATTAAGGGGCTGAATTATGAAAGTAACAAATCACATAGAAGATGCCAAAGGAGAAACATTATTCTCATTTGAAATTATTCCGCCACAAAAAGGGAAAAGCATCCAAGACCTGTATGACAATATTGATCCGTTGATGGAGTTTAAACCACCATTTATTGATGTAACTACTTCGAGAGAAGAGTTTATTTATGTAGATAAGGGAAATGGTTTACTTGATAAAAAACTAACTAGAATGCGTCCAGGGACATTAGGGATTTGTGCGTCTATAAAACATAAATATGATGTAGATACCGTACCGCATGTACTTTGCGGTGGTTTTACAAAAGAAGAAACTGAATATTTATTGGTAGATTGTCATTATTTAGGAATCAATAATGTGATGGCTTTGCGTGGTGATGCTATGAAAGACGAACAATCTTTTGTTCCAAAAATAGGGGGGAATAACTTTGCCGTAGACTTAGTTCAACAAATAAAGCTACTAAATGAGGGGAAATATATGCATGATGTAATGCATGTTGATAATAAAGCTAATTTTTGTATTGGAGTAGCGGGTTATCCGGAGAAACATTTAGAATCACCATCGCTATTATCAGATTTAAAAAGACTAAAAGCAAAAGTTGATGCAGGCGCTGATTATGTGGTAACACAAATGTTTTTTGATAATGCAAAATACTTTGAGTTTGTTGCCAAAGCACGCGAAATGGGAATTATGGTTCCTATCATTCCCGGAATTAAGCCATTAGCAGTTCAAAGGCACCTACAAATATTACCGCAGATTTTCAGGATAGATTTGCCCGAAGATTTAATACAAGCCGTAGAGGGATGTAAAACAAATGCTGATATAAAAGAGGTAGGTATCGAATGGGCTATTCAACAATCATTAGAACTTAAAGCGGCGGGAGTTCCTGTTTTGCATTATTATTCTATGGGAAAATCAGAGAATATCAGACAAATTGCCAGTAAGATTTTTTAATTGACGACTAAAAAAGTTTGATTGTAGTGGCATTAAAGAAGTTAAGTGGATTGAGGGCAAATTTTATTTTGGAGAAAGGTTTTTAAAGACTTATATTTGATTATCACCAAAATAAATACGCTGCTATGAAATCATATTTTTACTTCCTCTTTATTTTTTTAATGACATTGACATCTTGTAAAGATGAAAGCGTAAAACAGGTTGATACTAATTCAACAAATGTGGTGCCTTTTTATCAGAATGTCACAACGCCTAATAATCCGGCAGTGGCGCCATCTGTGAATCAACAGGCAACTTCAGTAGCTCCAGTGTCGGTAGCTAAAGGAATGAATCCGCAACACGGTCAGGCTGGGCATCGTTGTGATATCGCTGTCGGCGCTCCGCTAAATTCGCCGGTTGCAGCCACGGCAAATAGTCAGCCTCAAAGTGCTCCTGCTACAACTTATACAGTAAATAATACAGCAGCCTCGGCAGAAGCAACGCCTACAGCTGAAGGAATGAATCCGCCACATGGACAACAAAATCACAGATGTGATATTGCAGTGGGGGCTCCTTTGGATAGTAAGTAGTTGTTACTTTATTATAACACAAATAAAAAAGCTCGCTTAAATCCCATTATTTGGGGATTTAAGCGAGCTTTTTCTCTGTAATTTATGTAAAATCTTTGGGTGAACACTGAAAAACGGTTCGCTGAACACTACTTCTTCGTGATTTCTCTAAAGATTGCTTCCAGATTCTTGTTTTTTTGATTCAGTTGAAGTGTTTTTAAACCATTTGCTGTAGCAAAATCAAAAACCGCAGGTCGCATATCTTTGTCGGTTTTAAAAGTCAATTCCCAAATCATGTCATGCGTGTTTTTACAGGAAGTAAGGTTTTCTATTTTAGCAATAGCCTGTTCCTCTATTTTATAATCAAATTCCACTTCGATTACTTGTTCTTTATCGGCGGAGATTAAATGATCTAATTTTTTATCGGCTACGATTTTCCCGTTATTGATGATAATGACACGGTCGCATATTGCTTCCACTTCCTGCATGATGTGCGTGGAAAGAAAAACAGTTTTGTCTTTACCTGCATTTTTGATAACGTTACGTATTTCGATTAATTGATTCGGATCTAAACCAGTTGTTGGTTCGTCTAAAATCAGAACATCGGGATTATGAAGTAAAGCATTAGCAAGCCCTACACGTTGACGGTACCCTTTAGAGAGTTGTCCTATTTTTTTGTGACTTTCTGTAGTTAAGCCAGTCATTTGTACTACTTCCTCGATACGTGATTTGGCAACTTTATAGATATCGGCATTAAAAGCTAGATATTCCCGCACATACAAATCCAAATACAACGGATTGTGTTCCGGCAAATAACCGATAGAAAGCTGTACGGCTTTTTGATCTGAGGTTACATTATGACCATTCACCAAGGCAGTTCCTTTATCGGCAGCAATATAAGTAGTCAGTATTTTCATTAAAGTAGATTTTCCGGCTCCATTCGGACCCAAGAAACCAACGATTTCTCCTTTTTTGACAGAAAACGAAATATTGTCTAATGCCTTTTGGGCACCATAACTTTTAGATATATTATTTACTTGTATTGACATGACGTAGTATTTGTTGCAAAAGTAAACAGAAAAAAGATTGATTTGTTATTTTTTGAATACATTTGAGAATGAATTTATTGTTAATTTTTATCCCGTTTGGGACTTTATATTGGTAGAATAATTATTATTTATGGCAACTTTGTCTCGTCGAGACTTAACAAATTATGGCAAATACATGTCCCCATTAATAACATATTTTATTGCTACAGATATTAGGTATTAAAGTAACAAGAGCAGTATTTTAAATAAATAAGCATTTTTGTTTTTATCGTGAATTCCATCCAAATGAATAAGATAACAAACAGTATTATTTTCCCAGTTAGATTGATATATTTATAAAAATTTTTAAAAAGTATAGGGTATGGGCAAAGCAACTAGTGAGTCAGGTAGTTTATTTAAAACTTATAGTAGTATCATATGGCTTCTTTGCGGAATTACGGCAGGGAGTATATTGGGTTTGGTTTTTGGTGAAGATGTGGAAGTTATCAAACCGTTAGGTGATATATTTTTGAATTTACTTTTTACGGCAATTATTCCTTTGATTTTCTTTACGATTGCTTCGTCTATTGCGAGTCTTGAGAAATCAGAAAAGTTAGGAAAGTTATTTGTCGTTGTCATTGGCGTTTTTTTAAGCACAGTAATTATTTCGGCAATTTTGATGATGATTGGCGTGTTACTTTTTCCTATTCATCAGGATATTATCATTTCGAAAATTCCATTAGAAAGCATGCAGAGTGCGAGCGCAGGGTCTCAAATAACAGAGTTGCTCACAGCCAATGATTTTTATAAATTACTTTCAAGAGAAAAAATGTTAGCTTTAATTATCTTTTCTTTCTTGATTGGATTTGCAAGTTTGCGTTCTGGAGAAAAAGGAACGAGCTTTAGAAGCTTCTTAAGTTCAGGGGATGAGGTGATGAAGCAATTGCTACACTTAATAATGAAAACGGCTCCAATAGGATTGGGAGCTTATTTCGCTTATCAGGTGGGTATATTTGGGCCGCAATTATTTGGCGCTTATGCTAAACCATTAGGTCTTTATTATGGAGTTTGTGCTTTCTATTTTGTTATTTTCTTTAGTTTATATGCGTTTATCGCTGGAGGGACAAATGGGTTAAAAGTATTTTGGGGAAACAATATCACCCCTTCATTGACCGCTTTAGGAACTTGCAGCAGTATTGCCACCATTCCAGCTAATCTGGAAGCAACAGAGAAAATGCACATTCCAGCTCATATTAGGAACATCGCTATTCCACTGGGTGCTCCTTTACACAAAGACGGTTCTAGTATGTCCTCAATTATAAAGATAGCCGTTATTTTTGCTATGTTCGGAAAAGATCTTAGCGATCCACATACTTTGTTGGTTGCTTTGGGTATTACAATAATAGTTTCAGTGGTCGAGGGCGGAATCCCAAACGGCGGATATATCGGGGAGATTCTCGCTATCACTATTTATGGCTTTCCAATGGAACAGGCTTTACCGGCAGCTATGATTGTGGGAACTTTAGTGGATCCTATGGCAACATTGTTAAATGCGAATGGTGATGTAGTTTCAGCGATGTTAATTACCCGCATTTCGGAAGGAAAAAAATGGCTTTCAAATGCAGTGACTGCATAATCTGTTTTTGTAAATTATTTTCAAACAAAAGCAGCTGTTTTTGTTACGGAACGTGTTTATAGGCAGTTGCTTAAATACTGTTTTAGGTCGCTTTTTTTAACTATTGTGTAATTAAAAACTAGTTTTGAAGAGAATTCCTTTTTAGTTTGGTAAAACTGGGATTTTTTTTTGGTGGACTCGAAATAATTTATAAATTAGCACAGAATTAATATACAACGCACACAATGTTAAACAATCGATTTTATTTTAGCAATACTTATTATTTCTTCTGGAAAGAGGAAAGGGATTGTGGTATGGTTATTTAATTAGAAAATTAAATTTATAATTATAGATATACAATCCCGATGCAAATCGGGATTTTTTTTTGCTTAAAAGTTTGTTATATGAATGCTAAAATTGCAATACAAGGTATAAAAGGTTCTTTTCATCATCAGGTGGCACAGGAATATTACGAGCATAGCGTAGTAGTAGACGAATGCTTGTCTTTTGAAGAATTGGTAGATAGTTTGCTTTCGGGCAGAGCAGGTCAGGCAGTTATGGCAATAGAAAATTCAATTGCGGGACCTATTATTCCTAATTATGCTTTAATAGACAAGCACAATTTACATATAATAGGGGAACATTATCTAAGAATTCATCAAAATTTGATGGCGCTTAAAGGCCAAAAAATAGAGGATATTGTAGAAGTACATTCGCATCCGATGGCGTTGTTACAATGTATGGATTTCTTTAAAAATTACCCAAACATAAAATTAGTTGAGGATAAAGATACTGCCGAAACGGCCCGTAGAATACAGGAAAATCAGTTAAAAGGGATTGCTGCAATTGCCAGTGTAACCGCCTCTGAAATGTATGATTTGGAAATTTTAGCTCCAGAGATTCAGACGATAAAAAACAACATGACCCGTTTTGTCATTATTAAAAAAGAAAATTCATTTCTGGCAGAAGAAGATATCAATAGGGCTTCTTTAAAATTTGAATTGGATCATAAGCGTGGTAGTCTGGCAGCAGTACTAAATGTGATGAGTGATTGCAAAATGAATTTAACAAAAATTCAATCCTTACCAAAAATAGAAACCCCATGGAAATATTCCTTTTTCGTAGATGTGACTTTCGAAAAGTATGCCGACTATGCAAAAACAAAATCACTATTGAAAATTATGGCAGAATACTTTAAAGTATTGGGAGAATATAAAAACACGAAACCATAATCTAGCACTCGAAGCGAACAAATAAAATATAAAGTCCCCCATTTTCCAGTAATGGCCCCCCTTCCTTCGGAGGGGGTGGGGAGTAAAAATACAAATAACAACATGATTCAAGTAGCGAAACGTTTAGACATAATTGAAGAATACTATTTCTCTTCTAAATTGAGAGAAGTGCGACAATTGGCTTTAGAAGGTAAACCAATTATAAATATGGGAATTGGAAGCCCAGATTTACGTCCGTCACAATCCGTTATTGATGCTGTGAAACTAGCGTTAGAAGATGAAAATGCACATCAGTATCAGAGTTATCAGGGATTGCCGGAATTGCGAAAAAGTATGGCTGATTTTTATTTGAATAATTATGAGGTAGCCTTGAATCCCAATACGGAAATTTTGCCTTTGATGGGTTCTAAAGAAGGTATTATGCATATTTCATTGGCTTTTTTAAATGAAGGAGATGAAGTTTTGATTCCAAATCCGGGTTATCCAACATATACTTCAGTAACAAACTTAGTGGGAGCAGTACCTGTTTACTATGATTTAAAAGAGGATACGAATTGGGAACCTGATTTTGAAGCTTTAGAAAAATTAGATTTAACTAAGGTGAAAATTATGTGGATTGGCTATCCGCATATGCCAACAGGAGCAAGGGGAAGCTTGGGCTTGTTTGAAAAGTTAGTGGCTTTCGCCAAAAAACATCAAATATTGCTGATTAATGACAATCCGTATAGTTTTGTTTTGAATGATAATCCGATGAGTTTATTGCAGGTTAACGGCGCTAAGGATGTGGCGCTAGAACTCAACTCATTGAGTAAAACCTTCAACATGGCAGGATGGAGAGTGGGAATGGTGTTAGGAAATGCGAAGGCGATTGATGCTATATTGAAAGTGAAAAGCAATATGGACAGTGGTATGTTTTTCGGAATTCAAAAAGGAGCAATTGCTGCGCTTAACAGTGACAAATCTTGGTTTGATTCGATGAATGAAATTTATAAAAAACGCCGCGTCTTGACGGAGCAGTTAGCTGAGAAATTAGGTTGTAAAGTACATAAAGAAGGAGTCGGTTTATTTGTTTGGGCTAAATTACCAGTAGGAAGTGTATCTGCAGAAAAGTTTATTGATCAGATTTTACAAGAGAAGTCTATTTTTATAGCACCGGGAACTATCTTTGGAAGTAACGGAGAGGGTTATATCCGATTTGCATTATGTGTGAAAGAAGAAAAAGTGCAGGAAGCAATTAATCGATTTTGATTCTTCCCAGTCCTGTCCGAAGGGGGAAGACGATGTGGATGTGCGTGTGAAATAGTGAGGTCTATCGTGTCTGAATTATCATGGTAAATGACAAAGGTGCGGGTAAAAACATAAATATCTAGCCCTGATAGCAGTGGAAATCCTTTTTTTAAGTAAATCCTGAAAGGTTTGCTCAAAAAAAATTGTAGCGAATAGCAGGAAATAGCTCCTGATAAAAATCAGAATAATTGTTAAAAATAAAAAATGAAAATTTATATAATAGGAATTGGATTGATTGGTGGTTCGATGGCATTAGATATTAAAGGATTATATCCTGAAGCTACTGTTTACGGCGTTGATACTGATGAAGATCATTTACAAGAAGCATTAGCTTTAGGAGTGGTAGATGCAGGGGCGCAAATAGAAAACTTGTCAGATGCAGATTTCGTGATTCTTTCGGTTCCAGTAGATGTTGCGCTGACTCTGTTGCCAAAAGTTTTAGATGTGATCGGTGAGAATAGCATTGTTTTTGAGGTAGGTTCGACGAAAGCTCCTATTTGTGAAGCGGTAACAAATCATCCGAAAAGGAGAAATTTCATTGCAACGCATCCCATTGCAGGTACGGAGTTTTCCGGACCATCGGCAGCAATAAAAGGCCTCTATGAAGGTAAAACCAATATTATCTGCGAAGTGGAGCGCACCGCTTTTAAATTGCAGGAAAAGGCATTGGAGCTTTTTAAAGCTATGGGAATGCGTATTCGATACATGGATCCAAAAGCACATGACAAACATATTGCATATGTCTCTCACTTATCTCACATTAGTGCTTTTATGCTGGGTAAAACAGTAATAAATAAAGAAAAACACGAGCAGGATATATTTGATATGGCAGGTTCAGGATTTGAAAGTACCGTTCGTCTTGCCAAAAGTTCACCAGCGATGTGGACGCCGATTTTTAAACAGAATAAAGTACAGGTAATAGAGACGTTAGAAGAGTTTATTTCAAATCTTACCCAGTTTAAAGATTTGCTGATCAAGGAAGACTATAATGCCATTTTTGAAGAAATGGAAAGCGTGAATAGAATAAAAGAAATTTTGAATGGTATGAATATAAAAAAGGAGTGAATATTCAAGCGAAGTTTAAAGTTAATAAAAGAAGAACAACACAAAAAAACAACAAAAAAAATAATTAGAAAAGATGGAAAACAAGAAAGAAATGAGAACATGGTTGAACGATTTCAATTTAACTCATCCATTTGTGATCGCGGGACCTTGTAGTGCAGAAACGGAAGAACAAGTATTGAAAATAGCACATGAATTGAAAGATTCTGATGTAAGTGTTTTCAGAGCAGGAATATGGAAACCTAGAACGCGTCCGGGAGGATTTGAAGGTGTTGGGGAAATAGGGTTGAAATGGTTGAAAAAAGCGAAAGAAGAAACAGGTTTGTTGATGGGGACAGAAGTCGCTAATGCAGCTCACGTAAAATTAGCTTTAGAATATGATATTGATGTATTATGGGTGGGAGCCAGAACAACGGTAAACCCTTTTGCAATGCAAGAATTAGCAGATGCTTTACAAGGAACTAAAAAAATTGTATTGGTAAAAAACCCTGTTAACCCAGATTTATCTTTATGGTTAGGTGGAGTTGAGCGTTTATATAATGCAGGTATCGAGAAGTTAGGAGTAATTCACAGAGGGTTTTCTACTTACGAAAAAACAAAATACAGAAACATTCCAGAATGGCAAATTGCTATCGAATTACAAAATAGATTCCCTGATTTACCATTACTAATTGATCCTTCACATATTACAGGAGATCGCGACATGATTCTTGAGGTAACACAAGAGGCCTTAGACTTGAATTATGACGGTATGATTATCGAAACTCATTACGATCCGGATAATGCATGGAGCGATGCTGCACAGCAAGTAACGCCAACTGCCCTGAAACAAATTTTTGTAGATTTGAAAGTAAGAAAGGTGGATGACAAGTCTACTGAGTTTACACAAAAAATGAAGAAACTTAGAGCAAATATTGATGTTCTAGATGCAAGTTTATTGGATTTGTTGGGAAAAAGAATGAAAGTGGCAGATGAAATTGGTCTGGTTAAAAAAGAAGCTAATGTAGCGGTATTGCAAAACAAACGTTGGAATGAAATTTTAGGAAAAATGATTTTAGAAGGCGAGAAAAAAGGATTAACTGAAGAGTTTGTTCTTAGAATGTTCAAAGCAATCCACCAGGAGAGTATAGGTCATCAAGATAAAGTACTTAATGCATAATAGGTTAAACAAATTTTACTATTTTTTATTTATTAAAACCTACAGTTTATTTGTAGGTTTTTTTTGTATTTTTGTTAAAAACAAAGTTTTTATCTTTAAATTTAATAAAAATGAAACAAATTATTTTAGTTTTAGCGTTAATATTTGGTACTAACGCAGTAAGTGCTCAGCAAGATGTGATCAACAAACATAGTGGTGAAGTTGTCATAGGTAAAGTTGTCAAGCTTGAAGAATATACAATTGTATTCAAATATGAGGGTGAGGATGCTGAAAACACAATTAGTAAGTATGCGGTTGAAAAAATAATTTATGGGATAAGTGGTCGCTTAGAGGAAATAACTGAAAAAATTGTTATTAATGGGGAAGAGGATTGGAATAAAGTGGTTATCCTAGAAGATAGAGGTTATATTTCTGGATTGAAAAAAGGAGATGAAGTAAGAGGAAAAACGGGGTTGGTTAATTTTCAAACCGGCAATACTGGAGATAAAAAAGCGGAAAAAAAATTAAAGATGGATGCTGCAAAATTGGGATGTCAATTCATTTTGTTAACAGCTGATAAAGTTACCGTTGGTGCAAATTCAAATGTTATTGGAGGCTCACAGGCCATAAAAAAGGGAATTGGATACAAGTACTAGTGTGTTATTTTATTATAGACACAAAAAGGTTGCGGAATTATTCGTGACCTTTTTTTATAGAATTAATTTAAACTTTAAACTTTAAACTTCAAACAATATTTTATCTTTGCAGCATGACAGGACTCGTATATAAATCTACAGGAAGTTGGTACACCGTAAAATCTGAACAAGGGGATTTTATTGAATGCCGTATGAAAGGGAAATTCCGAATTAAAGGAATTAAAAGCACCAATCCTATAGCTGTTGGGGATATAGTGGATTATGAACTGGAAGAATCTTCGGATACAGTAACAGGTACCATTCACAATATTCACGAGAGAAAGAATTACATCGTTCGTAAATCAGTGAATTTATCCCATCAAATGCATATTATTGCGTCTAATATTGATCGGGTTTTCCTGTTAGTTACCATAAACAATCCCCCTACGACTTTCAATTTTATTGATCGGTTTTTAGTAACAGCCGAGGCTTACGGAATAGAAACTATTTTAGTATTTAATAAAATAGACACTTTTGATGAAGCAACTTTAGATGAGCAATTGTACATGCAGCATGTCTATCAGGAAATTGGATATAAATGCCTTCGCGTTTCTTCTACTGAAATGAAAGGGATAGAAAAGTTGAAAGAAATGATGATTGGTAAAGTGAGTATGTTCTCAGGGCATTCTGGGGTAGGGAAATCAACTTTAGTGAATGCTATGGAGCCTTCACTGCACCTAAAAACAAAAGTGATTTCAGAAGCCAGTAAGCAAGGGCAACACACAACTACTTTTGCCGAAATGTATGATTTGTCTTTTGACGCCAAAATTATTGATACACCCGGAATCAAAGGTTTTGGAGTAGTGGATATGGAGCCTGCAGAAATCAGCGGGTATTTTCCTGAATTTTTCAAATTAAAAGAGCAGTGCAAGTTCAATAACTGTTTACATAAAGATGAGCCCCATTGTGCGGTGAAAGCAGCTTTAGAAAAAGATGAAATTGCATGGTCCCGTTATAGAAGTTACCTTAAAATTCTTGAAGGTGATGACGAAAACTATCGCACAGATATTTATAATGACGATAGAATGGAAAGTGACGAAAACAGAAAATCGTAAAGACTTAGTAAATCAGGTCTGTTTAAAATAATAAAATGAAAATTGTCCTTCAAAGAGTTTCCTCCGCATCCGTAACTATTGAAAATAAAATAGTGACCGATATTCAAAAAGGGCTATTGATTTTAGTTGGTATTGAAGATACGGACAGTCAAGAAGACATTGATTGGCTGGTTGGGAAAATCACCAAAATCCGTATTTTTGATGATGAAAACCGTGTGATGAACCTATCCGTTCAGGATATCGATGGTGATGTAATTGTAGTGAGTCAATTTACACTTCACGCCAGTACCAAAAAAGGCAATCGTCCTTCCTACATTAAAGCGGCTAAACCAGATATTGCCATTCCGTTGTATGAAAACTTTGTGCAGCAGCTGGAAAAAGAATTAGGAAAGAAAATACAAACGGGAGTTTTTGGGGCAGACATGAAAGTGAGCCTTATAAATGACGGACCGGTTAGTATAATTATAGACAGTAAAAACAGAGAGTAACATGAACTTAAAAGACTCCCAATTAGACGTAGACAACTGGATTAAAGAACACGGCGTTCGTTACTTCAACGAATTGACTAATATGGCACAACTGACCGAAGAAGTTGGCGAAGTCGCGCGTATAATTGCTCGCCGTTACGGTGAACAATCAGAGAAAGAAAGTGATAAAAACAAAGATCTAGGCGAAGAATTAGCTGATGTTGTTTTTGTGGTTTTGTGTCTCGCAAATCAAACCGGAATCGATTTACAAGCCGCTTTCGATAAGAAAATGGATTTTAAATCGATACGGGATAAGGATCGTCACAAAAACAATGAAAAACTGAAATAATTTGTGGATTATAAATTATGAATTACAGGCGGGGATTGGTAAATTGCGTGCTTGAATTATACGGATCATAATTCATAATTCATCACTCATAATTACAACATGAACTTACTGTTACAAACCACCCATTCTAATTTAAAAGCCCAAATTGCTGTAACCGGCTCAAAAAGCGAAACCAATCGTTTGTTGTTGTTGCAAGCTTTGTTTCCTGATATCACTTTAGCAAACACATCGAACTCTGACGATAGCGAAGTGATGCAAAAAGCATTAAAAGGAAATGATGAGGTGGTAGATATTCACCATGCAGGGACTGCAATGCGATTTCTTACCGCTTTCTTTGCAGTAAACCAGGGACGCGAAGTAGTTTTGACCGGGTCGCCCAGAATGCAAGAGCGCCCTATCAAAGTATTGGTAGAAGCCTTGGGGCAACTTGGGGCAATAATCTCCTATGAGAAAGAAGTGGGTTATCCGCCTATTCGAATCAAAGGGCAAAAGATAACGGCGTCGAAGGTAAATATTCCTGCAAATGTAAGTAGTCAGTATATTTCGGCTTTAATGTTAGTAGCGCCAAAATTAGAAAACGGAATCGAAATAAATTTGGTTGGAGAAATTACTTCTGTGCCTTACATTAGGATGACTTTGGCTTTGCTCAATGATCTAGATGTTAAAACGAGCTTTGAAGGAAATGTAATCAAAGTATATCCAAAGGCAACTGTTAATCCAAAAGAAATGACAGTAGAGTCCGACTGGAGTTCCGCTTCTTACTTTTTTAGTTTAGTGGCTTTGTCAGAAACGGCCTCAATCACTTTGAGTAGTTATAAAGAAACAAGTTTGCAAGGAGATTCCGCTTTGGTCGAAATCTATAAGCAAATGGGAGTTGAAACGCATTTTGACGGGAATAAAATGACTTTGACTAAAGTGCCTGATTTTAAATTTGGAGATGTTGATTTCGAACTTAACAATACACCAGATATTGCACAAACTATTGTTGTCACTTGTCTTGGTTTAGGCATTGGTTGTCATCTTACAGGACTACATACTTTAAAGATTAAAGAAACAGATAGACTAGAAGCACTTAGAATTGAGCTTACAAAACTGGGATCAAATATTTCGGTAACAAACGACAGCCTGGTACTTGTGGCCTCAAATACAATCAATCCTAATATTAAAATTGCAACCTATAACGACCATAGAATGGCAATGGCATTTGCTCCTTTGGCGCTAAAAGTGCCAATAATAATCGAAAATGCCGAAGTTGTTTCTAAATCATACCCTGATTTCTGGGAAGATTTGAAAAGTTTAGGTTTTAATATTGCTGAGCTTACGGCGTAATTGCCAATGTTTACGGGGGTAAACACTTGTCGCTTTGTTACTTTGCAATTTTGTATTTAAATTAAATAGCAAAACACTTGACAACGCCTATCTCACAGTCGTATATTTGCATTCTTAAATAAGTTTTACTATTAGGCTAAATAATTAGGTCTTATACTAGAAACTTTTAAACAAAAATATAAAGATGAAATTATCACATTTTCAATTTGATTTACCTAAGGAATTGTTGGCAGAATTTCCGTCTGAACACAGAGATGAAGCTCGCTTAATGGTTATTGATCGTAAGAAACAAACTATCGAACATAAAACGTTCAAAGACGTTATCGATTATTTTGACGATGGCGATGTTTTAATTTTGAATAATACTAAAGTTTTTCCGGCACGTTTATACGGAAACAAAGAAAAAACGGGTGCGAGAATCGAAGTTTTCTTACTTAGAGAATTAAACGCTGAACAACGCCTTTGGGATGTTTTAGTTGATCCGGCGCGTAAAATCAGAATCGGAAACAAATTATATTTCGGTGACGATGATTCATTAGTAGCTGAGGTTATTGATAATACAACTTCTCGTGGAAGAACATTGCGTTTCCTTTACGACGGTTCGTATGAAGAATTCAGAAAAAAATTGACGGAACTTGGAGAAACTCCAATCCCAAAATACATAAGCAGGGATGTTACTCCAGAAGATGCAGAACGTTACCAAACAATTTATGCTAAAGAAGAAGGAGCTGTTGCGGCACCTACTGCAGGATTGCACTTCTCTAAACATTTATTGAAGAAACTAGAAATCAAAGGAATCAAATTTGCCGAAGTTACACTGCATGTTGGGTTGGGAACATTCAATCCTGTTGAGGTTGAGGATTTGTCAAAACACAAAATGGACTCTGAGGAATTAAAAATTACTCAAGCAGCTTGTGATATTGTAAATGACGCAAAAGTGCATAAAAAACGTATTTGTACTGTAGGTACTACGTCGATGCGCGCTGTAGAAAGTTCTGTTTCTTCACATGGAACACTAAATCCGTTTGATGGTTGGACAAATAAATTTGTTTTTCCTCCTCACGAATTTACAATTCCTACTTGTATGATAACAAACTTTCATACGCCAAAATCTACTTTATTAATGATGGTTTCTGCATTTTGTGGACATGATTTAATGAAAAGAGCCTATGAGGAAGCAATCAAAGAAGAGTATAAATTCTATTCTTATGGTGATGCCATGTTGATTATTTAATCTGAACTACTTTCAGATTCTCTATATAAATCTCGTCAGTAATGGCGAGATTTTTTTTTGGGCGTGTCCCAAAAGGGTCGGGCTATCCGTTACAATCTCCCTAAAAACGGGAGGATTTTTACTTCTATCCCTCACGCAATACTGGATGTATAATAACGTTTTTGGTAAACCAAAAAACTAAAAAACGAGTCAACTAAAGATGCTAATTTTTTTATAATCGGAGCGTAACCACATAATTTGTGCCTTTAATTAAGGATAGGAGCTGAACAGAGATTATAGCCAGTACTCCTTTACCTGAACATAGGGATTTATTTAAGGCATAAAATAAAGGAGTTGCATTTTGAGGAGCAATAAATATTGGTTATTTTTACAGAACTAAATTATAACCATGACTTTCGAAAACACTAAGGAATTTGCCAGGCAACTTGACTCACAGGACAAATTAAATAAATACAGAGACGAATTCATTTTTCCAAAAGTGAATGGAAAAAATGTACTTTATTTCACAGGGAATTCATTAGGCTTACAGCCCAAAAGAACTAGAGCTTATGTCGATGAAGTAATGGATGATTGGGCAAACTTAGCGGTTGAAGGACATTTTTATGCTGAAAAGCCTTGGTGGGATTATCACGAGCGTTTAGCTAAGCCCTTAGGTAAAATCATGGGGGCACTCCCATCTGAAATTACCGTAATGAACACATTAACGGTGAATCTTCATTTGTTGATGGTCTCATTTTACAGACCTACAAAAAAGAGATATAAAATTATTTGTGAGGAAAAAGCATTTCCTTCTGATCAATACATGTTTCAAAGTCAGGTCAACTTTCATGGATACAAAGCAGACGATGCCCTTGTAGAGATTAAACGTCGTGATGGAGAGCATAATATCCGTACAGAGGATGTATTAGCAAAAATTAATGAAGTAGGAGACGAATTAGCTTTGGTTTTAATAGGTGGAGTGAATTACTATACGGGTCAGGTTTTTGATATGAAAACAATAACTACCGCTGGTCATGAAGCGGGTGCCGTTGTAGGTTGGGATCTAGCTCATGCTGCAGGAAACATAAAATTAGAATTACATGATTGGGATGTTGATTTTGCTTCATGGTGTAGTTATAAATATATGAATTCAGGACCAGGGAATGCTTCTGGATGTTTTGTGCATGAAAAACACCATAGCAACTCTGATTTACCACGATTTGCAGGATGGTGGGGACACAATAAGGAACGTCGTTTCAAGATGGAGCCGGTATTTGATCCCGCTCCGGGAGCTGAAGGATGGCAAATCAGTAATATACCAATACTTTCTCTAGCGCCTTATTTAGCTTCGGTAGAAATGTTTGACGAAATAGGGATGGATGCAATAATTGAGAAAAGAGATCAGATCACGTGTTATCTAGAATATATTTTAAATGAAATTAGCAAGGAGGTTGAAGGTGGCTTTGAAATAATTACGCCAACAAATCCAGACGAGAGGGGATGTCAATTATCCGTTTTTCTTCATGGGCAAGGTCGAAGCTTATTTGACTATCTAATGAAAAACGGGGTAATTACGGATTGGCGTGAGCCTAACGTAATTCGGTTTGCTCCAGTTCCCTTGTATTGTTCTTTTGAAGACATGTATGATTTTGGGCAAATATTAAAAAGCGGTATTAAAGAAGTGAGCCAATAATAGTGAAAACCATTGACGAATTAAATATTTATTCGTTAATGGTTTTTTTCATTGTGCTAATAGTTTGCTACTAATGGACGGTAAATAAAGATAGTATTGGTCTACATAGAAAAGCTATTTTATTTATAAAATGACTTCGTAGGGATGTCTTTGCGCGCGTACTCAAAACGATCAATTAACTTGGGTAAACAATAACCATCAAGGCCATTTATAGCGACCACATTTCCTTTTTCTATTTGTAACCAACCATCTTTGTGTCTCAGGTTTTCATCAAAAAAAAGACTTTCTATTGAGGCAATAACATGCACGGTATCATTTTCCTTAATGTAATATTCATTTACATACTTGCAATATAATTGAACCGGACTGCCTTTTGTAAAAGGAAACGCGATGCCTTCTTTGTATTCTTCTTTTAGATTGGTTTTGCTAAATTCCGATACGCCAGTTTCATAATTAGCCGACGTGTGATGTGCGTCAGTAATCATTTCTTCAGTAATATGATTGACTGTAAAATATCCGGTTGCTTTTATGTTTTCGTAGGTGTTACGAGGAACTGTCGTGGGGCGAACAATAAACCCTATCAAGGCAGGATTGCTTCCTAAATGCGTTATACTGCTAAATATAGCAACGTTGACTGCTCCATCTAGTGATTTTGTAGCAATTAAGTTGGCTGATTTGTAACCAGTGCAAGAATTAATTAAATTTAATCGTTCCACTTTTTCAAGTTGAGAAATATCGTCTCGAGAAATTACAGTCATAGTATTTTTTTTAATTTTTTTGTTGAACAAAAATACAATAATAATAAACAAAACTATAAACGCAATGCGATTTTATATTTAATAGAAGGAGTCATTTCTGCAGTTCTCTAATTCTGATTTAGTTTTCACTTTCCTATTTTCTATTTTAATTGTGATTTTGCGAAACGTATAAAGAGTTCGATGGCAATTTTGTACTAGTTAGGAAGCCAAATGAACTAAAAGAAGCTAGTAGTTATCCATTGTACTTTAAGGCGAAAACCCAGTTGATGTGACTACTTAATGAAAAAGAACTTAATCGTAGATTGGTGTCACTACAATTTAATTTGGTTTGCATCAATACCATGGTCCTATTTTTAGAGAAAGATGTAATCTTAGGCAGATTCTGAGTAAGGGTATTTTTAATTAAACAATGGACTTAGCTAAAGAGTATATAAGAAGTCCAGTTGTTTGCTATAGTGGGAATTATATAAAAAATACTTTAAATAGTATAAGGGAGATATCGCTTATTAGATATTTATTTGTTATATAATAATATAAAAACAAATAATTATGAAAGTATTATACTTTATAGCACTGTGTCTGTTAATCGTTTCTTGTAAAAATCAAGGAAAAATGGATTTAGAGGCGGCGAAGACAGCGACTGTTGATTCCATGGAAGTGGCAATGGAAAAGCAAAGAGTGATTGATTCCATGCAGATGGAAATGGCAAAGGTAGAAACGCAGAAGGAAACTATTATAGTTAATCAGCCTGGAAATAACACTACAACCACTACACAAAAGAAAGGGTGGAGCAGTACGGCAAAAGGAGCCGTAATTGGTGCAGGAGTTGGTGCAGCTACTGGAGCGATTATAAGTAAGAAAAAAGTACAGGGAGCAATAATCGGCGGTGTGGCTGGAGCCGGAATTGGAGCTGGAACCGGTGCCATTATTGATGGAAGTAAAAAGTAATAAGAATTTTTTTTTTTGATTAAAGAGTGTTTAAGTTCCAATTGGAATTTAAACACTCTTTTTATTTTTAAACTAACTCAGATTTCTCAAAAAAAAAGAGAATGAAATACAATTCGGTCAAATATATTCGAAATTATTTATATTTGTTTCTCACAAATGGTCAAAATGAAAACAGTCAAAAAAGTTCTATTAGTTGTAGTGTCATTAATTGCGATTCTAATCGTTGGATTGGTGTTATATGGTTTTTATCTAAAACCTAAATATGAAGGCAAAGTAAAGCTACAAAGCATTCACGACGAAACAACGGTGTATTTTGATGATTTCGGGGTGCCTCATATCTACGCTAATAACTCCATAGACGCCATGACTGCTTTGGGATATGTTCATGCGCAAGATCGTTTGTGGCAAATGGAGTTAATGCGACGCATCGCACCGGGCCGTTTGTCTGAAATTTTTGGAAAAGTCGCTTTAAAGAATGACACGTTTTTCGCCGGTCTTGGTATTGAAGAAGCTTCGGAAAAAGCGATTGCAGATCTGGACAAAAACAGCAAAAGTTATAAATTTACAGTGGCTTACCTGGATGGAATCAATCAATATATGGAAGAAGGGGTTACGCCGATAGAATTTCAGTTGGTCGGTGTAAAGAAAGAGAAATTCACCATAAAAGATGTGTATAATATTTTTGGATACATGTCCTTTAGTTTTGCTATGGCACAAAAAACTGATCCGTTATTGACTGATATTCGTAATAAATATGGAATGGAGTACCTTAAAGATTTTGGGCTTGATGGGGAACTGAATACTACAATAAATAAAAATGCGAAGGAAAAGCCACAGGAGTTTTTAGCGATGTCAACATCAGTAGCAGCCTTATTAGACAATTCACCTATTCCTCCTTTTGTGGGAAGTAACAGCTGGGTTATTGCGCCAAAGAAAACCAAAAACGGAAAAGTGATATTTGCTAATGATCCACATATTGAGTTTTCGCAGCCTGGAACATGGTACGAGGCCCATATAGTAACTCCTGAATTTGAATTGTATGGCTGCTATCTGGCAGGAACGCCCTTTCCTTTATTGGGACATAACAGGGATTATGCATACGGCTTAACTATGTTTCAAAACGATGATATTGATTTCTATCAAGAAGAGAATAGTCCAGATAATGATAATAAGTATAAAACACCTACAGGTTTTAGTGATTACATAATTAGGAAAAAAATTATAAAGGTAAAAGACAGCACTGATGTAGTGCTGAATGTAAAAGTAAGTCGCCATGGCCCTCTAATGAACGGTTTATTAGCTGGTGTATATGACAAGAAGCCGGTAGCCATGTCTTGGATTTATACCCAGCAACCCATTTACATTTTGGATGCGGTTTATGCTCTTTCGCATGCAAAAAGTAAAGCTGATTTTAAAAAAGGGGTGGAGCTTATTTCAGCGCCAGGATTAAACGTGATGTACGGGGATGCCGAAGGGAATGTCGCCTGGTGGGCAAGTGGTAAATTGTACAAACACAGGGATGGGGTTGATACTCATTTCATCTTGGATGGTGCCTCCGGAGAAGATGATATTAAGGAATATCTGGATTTCTCCAAAAATCCTTCGGCAGTAAATCCAGAATGGAACTACGTGTACTCAGCAAATAGTCAGCCTGAAGCGGTGGATGGGTTTTTATATCCTGGTTATTATCTTCCGGAAAACAGAGCCAAAAGAATTACTCAATTATTAGAACCAAAGTCAAATTGGGATAAAGAATCTGTTGGTAAAATGATTACTGATAATACTTCTTCAGTAGCTCCAGATATGGTTAAGAATTTAATTTCCGATTTAAATGTCAATTCACTTTCGAAAAATGAAAAAGAAGCAGTCGTGATTTTAAAATCTTGGAAAGGAACGAATAATACAGAGGATGTAGCTCCTACGATTTACAATAAGTTGGTTTATATGTATCTGAAAAACACTTATAAAGATGAGTTAGGAGAGGAGGGATTCACACAGTTTTTAGCAACACATATAATGAAACAACTAATTGCTAAACAAATAGTGAATGAGAAGTCACTTTGGTGGGATAATATTGAGACCAAAAATAGAAAGGAGTCCAGAACAGAGATTCTTTTGAAATCCTTTAAAGAAACAATCGCTGCATTAGAAGTGCAATTAGGGAAATCAGTGCCCGCCTGGACTTGGGATAAGGTACATGTTGTAGAGTATCAGCATCCGCTCGGAAAAGTAACTATGCTGAGGAAAATATTTAATGTAGGGCCATTTAAAGTTTCAGGCTCTAATGAGGTAATTAACAATCAGATGTTTGATTATACAAATGACTCAAAATATATAGTAAAAGGAGGTCCGTCCTCTAGGAGGGTTATTGATTTTTCGGACATTGAAAATAGCTGGGGTATACTGCCTACAGGGCAATCAGGGAATCCATTAAGTGCCCATTATAGCGACCAGGCAGAAATATACAATGCAGGGAATTTTAGAAAAATGATGCTCAATAAAGGAGAGATTATTAAAACTTCGACAAAATTGGTTTTTATTCCCGCTAAATAGTAACGATTCTTAGCGCCCTTAAAACATTAAATGATTATTTTTGTTTAAATATTATAAAAACAATGCAAACTCCAAAAAAAATAGCCATCGTAGGGTCCGGCCTAGTCGGATCTTTATTAGCTATTTACTTACGCAAAGCAGGCCATACCGTTCACTTATATGATAGAAGTCCCGATATTAGGCAGATTCAGTTCTCGGGGCGTTCAATAAATCTAGCAATGTCAAACAGGGGTTGGAAAGCACTCGATGGTGTTGGGATATCGGATTCAGTGCACGAAATTGCAATATCCATGGACAAACGCGCCATTCATTTGGTGGATAAGCTGAACTTTCAAAATTATGGTCAAGAAGGTGAGAGTATTTATTCTATTTCGAGAGGGGCTCTAAATAAGAGAATGATTGATTTGGCGGAACAGGCTGGAGCCGAATTTTTCTTCGAGCAAAAAATCTGGGATGTTACTTTGTCTGAAGCTACTTTACACATTGGAGAAACGGAAAGAGGAGCTTGGGAAGAAAAGAAATATGATATCGTTTTTGGTGCTGATGGTGCTTTTTCTAGAATACGCCACCGCATGCAACGCCAAAGTATGTTTAACTATTCGCAGGAGTTTTTAAATATTGGTTACAAGGAACTAAATATTCCCGCAAATCCAGATGGTTCCCATAAATTAGATAAAAATTCATTTCATATTTGGCCTCGTGGTGAGTACATGTTGATTGCGTTACCTAATTTAGACGGTAGCTTTACTTGTACTTTATTTATGCCATTTGAAGGGGAGAATTCTTTTACGTCGTTAGAAGACAGAAGAGATGTAGCCCTGTTTTTTGAAAAGAACTTTCCAGATTCTATCGAAGTTATTCCAAACTTAACCGAAGATTTTTTCAAAAATCCAACGAGTACCTTGGTGACAATGAAATGTTATCCATGGACTTATAAAGATAAAATTGCACTAGTAGGGGATTCATCTCATGCGATTGTGCCTTTTTATGGACAAGGTATGAATTCTGGTTTTGAAGATATTTCGATTCTTAATGAAATGATGGAAAAATACGGAGATGATTGGGAAACGATTTTTTCGGAATATCAAAAATCACGTAAACCCAATGCTGATGCTATTGCAGAACTCTCGTACCGTAATTTTATGGAAATGAGTTCTAAAACAGCAGATGACAAATTCCTCTTGCAAAAGAAGATTGAAAAATGGTTCTCAGACAAACACCCTGATAAGTGGATTCCGCTTTACAGTAGAGTTACATTTAGTGACCGACCTTATGCTGAAGCTTTAGCAATCGGTGATGATCAAAATGCTATTATGGAGGAAGTTTTGAAAACGGAAAACATAGAGGCTACTTGGGATAGTAAAGAGGTCGAAAACATGATTTTAGCTCTTTTAAATGAAAAAGAAACAGTCAAGAATTAGAGTTTTAATTCTTGACTGTTGTACTTGTTATTCGCGATGCACTTTGGTGAAATCAAATGCAGGTGTGCATATGGCAATATACTCACAGGGTTCATCAAACGGATTTGAGTATTGAACTCTGGTATTCTTTTCTATTTTTATAGATTGTCCTTCTTCAAGAACAATGGCTTCGTCTTCAATAATAAACTGCTTTTTACCTTTTATGATATAAGTGTATTCTTCAAATTCAGGAGTTTGGAATGGCTCACTCCATTTGGGGGGTGCAATCATATGGGCAATTGAGATTGCGGGATTGTCTGTTGAGGCCAAGCCGTGGTGTTCTTCAATCAACTTTCCATCAGTTGTAGGGACTACGAATGGAGTGTTTTGGATAAAATACTTTTTCATTTTATGTTTCTATTTAAATAGTAATCCCGGATCTATTTCTGGGTTTCGTTGTTTTAGTTTCTCCAAACAGTATTATAAAGGCTTCTTTTTGCGTGTTCTTTTCTTATCGGTCATAGGGTCCAAATAGATTTATCCGAAATATCCGTTAGACTCCCATCAGTAATAACTTGTCCGTAATTAGAAGTTCATTTGATGTAAACGGCTTTGTATTTTGGATTGGAATGGCAGTTTTGACTATTTTTTCCAATAATTAAAACGGCTTGCGTCCTTTTTAGAATCGGATTCTAATCCGCAGATTGACAAAGTTCTACAGTAGCTCCCTTTTCGGGAACCATTTTTTCAGCTTCACTGACTATTCGCTTGGGGGTAATTCCTTGTTTTTTCTCATAACCACAAAGAATAAAATCGTTATTAAAATAGCAATCGTAATTCCAACAATATCTGAGGTTATTATGTCGAATCCAAAACCTATAGTAGGGTCATAAAAAAGAAAGGAACCTAACACTGATGTTATGAAAAACGCAGGTACTAACGCGATAATATAAAGGGTTTTTCGTTGGTATAAATATACGGTTGCAATCCATAAGGCAATTGCTGAGATACTCTGATTCGCCCAAGAAAAATATCTCCATAGAAGTTGGAAATCTATTTTAGTAAGAATAAAGGCGATTACAAAAAGCGGTATTGCAATCATGAATCGGTTTCTAAGAGCCTTTTGATCAATTTTTAAGTAATCTGCAATAATCATTCTTGCCGCTCTAAAGGAAGTGTCCCCGGAAGTTATAGGTAATACGATAACACCTAAAATAGCAATTGTTCCACCAATAGTTCCTAAAAAGACCGTTGCGATTTTATGAACTATTCCCGGAAGCCCTTCATTTGCAAACAAGATACTAAGGTCTTCGCCGCTCATCAAGCTCATTGCAGCTGCTGCCCATATCATAGCAATAATTCCTTCTACTATCATCATTCCGTAAAATATTTTTCGTCCATCTTTCTCGTTTCTAATAGTTCGGGCGATTATTGGTGACTGGGTTGCATGAAATCCAGATAAAGCACCACAGGAGATTGTTAAAAATATAACGGGGTAATAGGGAAGGTCTTTTGGATGCATGTTAGTTAAAGTCAGTTCCGGAATGGGATTACCATACATAAACATCCCAAATGCAACACCGATGGCGCTCAATAATAATAGAAGCCCAAGAACAGGGTATATTTTCCCTATAATTTTATCGATGGGTAAAACTGTGGCAATGATATAGTACACAAAAATAGCAAGTACGATTGAGGTAAACATATTTAAATCTTTACCTATTAGGTCATCTATCATACTTGCAGGTGCGGAAATGAAAACGGTTCCTACCAAAAGAAGCAGCAATACGGTAAAGAAATTCACGACGTGACTAAATGATTTGCCTAAAAATTTAGATGCTAAAGCAGGTAAGTGAGCTCCCCCGTATCTGATGGAGATCATCCCCGTTAAATAATCGTGGACAGCTCCGGCAAAAATACAGCCAAGTACTATCCAAAGGAAAGCTATCGGCCCGTATAAGGCTCCTAATATTGGTCCGAAAATGGGTCCTACTCCTGCAATATTTAAAACCTGAATTAAGGAATTCCTATTGCTGTCCATGGGAACAAAATCTACCCCGTCTGCGTGAGTGTATGCAGGAGTCGCTCTATTGACATCGGGTTTAAAGATGCTTTCAACAAATTTACCGTAAAATATATATCCCAAAACTAATAAAATGACGGCCGTAATAAATGTAATCATAATGCTCTAATCTGTTAATTAGCGATCTTAAAGGCTTCCAAGTTAATATTATTATCAAGAAACAGCCGGTTTTGATGAGTTTATTATAATTTTTAAAGAAAAAAAGGTCTTTGAGAGCAAATACGGTAAGGAAAGGAGTCTAATCTTAAGCTAAATTGAATGTAAAGTTGGCTCATAGTGATATGGTCAAAAAACACTGTACTTGTGTTTGTGATCGGGAGAGTTAGAATTAAAGGTATTTCATTAGACAGATGACGTGATTTTTGTCGACTTGCTTTTTTGGGCATCAGAAGATAGTTATTGCAAAGGATGTCCGGTAAGTAGAGCTGGCTTTTTGTTTTTACGATCGGTATTCATACCAGCTCAACTTTTTTCTGAATCCTTTAATGAGTAGGGGCGAGAAGCGGCTAGTTAAGCCACTGTCCGGATGTAGCTGTAATTCTTCATCTTCTAGGAGTGTTATTTTTTCGTCATTTTGTTCAAAGCCTCCAATAGGCCTCTTATAAATATCGCTCTGGTCAATACTTTTAAAACAGATTGACCTACTGCATCTGCAGTACTTTGCTCCTGCCTTTGTTCAGGTTTCTTAGCCTCTTCTTTCTGTTTTTCTTGTTTTGCGGCCTCTGCCTCTGTAATAGTTGTTTTTTTATGAAGCATTACGTACGCATTTTCACAGTCGATAAGTTCGCTGTGTTTTTTAGTAAATTTGATTTGTTATTGATGTTGTGAATTTTATTCTCGGTTAAAAACGGACATTCGGCTCATCGGTGCCCGCATCATGTTAGCTAATATAGGAGTAGGGTTGCTTTTTCATTTAGCGCAGTAACCAAGGCTTCGCCAATTCTTAAACTGGTCAATACTTCACTTGTATTGTAATAGTCAGAAGTAGGGTAGTTGTCAGCGGTTCGCTTTATGGATTGTCTGTCGTTAGTGGTAAAAACTATCAAAGGATATTGTGTTTTTAGACTTAATTTACCCAACGCACCGCTTGTAACATCTATTGGTTTTTTGGGTTACAAAGTAAATTTCAATTCCTTTTGAACCAATCAGTTTTACGAGAGTCTCTATTTGTTCCAGTAATGCTTTACCGGCCTCGATAAAGTTTAGATGAGCTGCGTCAATAAAAATCACCAATTCGGGTTGTTCGGAACCCTCTTTTTTGAATATTTGCTGGTAGATTAGAGCAAGAAGACTCAGCATGAAAGTAGAAAATAACTTTGGTTTATATTGAACATCTGTTAGTCGGATGATGTTGATATAGCCTTTTTCGTTTTCATTAATTCGCATTAGATCATCGATGTTAAAAGACATTTGAGAAAAAAAAGTGCTGCTCTCTGTCGTTTTAATTCGATGATTTTTCTAAGAATGATTCTCGTAGTCGAAGTGGGAATCGTTCCATAGTTCTTCCTTATATCGTCTTTTTCTTCTTCGGTTATGTAAGTGATTACTTTTTTGATCGCTTTAAGGTCTAATAAAGGCCTTTTATTATCATCGCAATATTTAAATAGAACAGTCATTATGACGGACTAGGTGTCATTAAAGCCCAAAACTCGCGAAAACAAAACCGGTCCGAACGCCGAAACATTTGCGCGCAGTCGTACGCCTTTCTGTTCGGATAGCGTTAATAGCTCTACTGGGAATTAAGTTATAGTATAAGAGATGTTTGTTTTCGTATGTCGTTGGGTAATAAACGGTTTCTCCTGTCCTTCTTTGGCGATCCAGTTGAAATAACCTTTGATGTCTATCATCACTACAGGAATTTCAAATGATGACAATTGTTTTGATAAAACTTAAATGGTTTTGGTTTCCCCAGGTCAGGTAGGGCCGGCGATTACCCCATGTTTGTTAAGTGTTTTCAGTGGGGTTTTTACACGGGCATCCAGTAAAGCTTCACGCACTGCCCAGAGTAATGCTTTCTCCTTTAGAAGCGTAGCCCTGAGTAATATGCTTCATAAAACCTTCTTTTCTGTTCATTACATTGATAGTGTTGGATTTACATGCGAGAGTTTTGTATTATTTTAAATGACACAATTGTGGGATTTACTGCAGTTTTATGCCTTTTTTGTTGTTAATTGTGGAAAAACTTATTTTAAGACATTGAATTCTTTTTATTGAGATATTAGCTTTATATTTCATAAAAACATAGTTTATATGTCGAAAAACAGTAAATTTGTTTAACGATATTGAGTAAAATTCAGATAAAAAAAAATCTAGTTTTTTATTCGAATAAATTAAATTCGAATAAAATAAAAAAAAGTTTTTTTATTTGAACTAAAAAGATAAATTTGCGGAACTACAAGTTTATTACAACTAAAAGAAATTATTTAAAACTATTAAAATTAGAAAAAATGGCAAACGTTAAAAAAGAAAGCACTTCAAACGGTGGAGGAATGGTTTCAGGGCTTATTATTATGGCATGTATTGGTGTAGGTGTATTAATCTGGAAATTCATCATGGGTAATCCATCGAATTTTGAAGGAGGAAATAATGAAGGAATTCCTTTGAACACTTTAGGTCAAGTATACCACGGGGGTGCAGTTGTGCCGGTATTATTAGGAATGTTATTAATGGTTCTTGTTTTTTCTATTGAAAGATTTTTCGTTATATCTAAAGCAGCTGGTAAAACTAAATTGGACACGTTTATGACAAAGATACAAGCAAGTATCAAACAAGGTGAAATTGATGAAGCGATTGTTTCTTGTGACAAGCAACAAGGTTCTGTTGCAAATGCAATTAAATCTGCACTAGTAAAATACCAAGCGGTTAAGAAAGAAGGATTCAATAGTGAAGAAGCTGCAGAGACTATTCACAAAGAAATCGAAGAGGCTACTTCACTTGAGATGCCAATGTTACAAAAGAATATGACAATCATTTCTTCTTTAGTTTCTTTAGGTACTCTTGTTGGATTGTTAGGAACTGTAGCGGGTATGATTAAAGCGTTTGGTGCATTAGCTGCCGCTGGAACTCCTGATCAAGCAGCTCTTGCAGCAGGTATTTCTGAAGCGCTGATTAATACTGCAACAGGTATTGGAACTTCAGCTGTAGCAATTATCTCTTACAATTTCTTTACTTCAAAAATTGATGATTTAACATATTCAATTGATGAGGCTGCCGTTTCCATTGTAAATACTTACAGAAGATTCAGAGGAAGTTTGAAGCAATAATTATGTTGATATTTATATCAATTAAAAAACAAAAAGAATGGCTAAAATAAAAATAAAAAAAAACCCGGGGTCTACTGATATGACTGCGATGTGTGATGTTGCATTTCTTTTGCTTACCTTCTTTGTAATGACTTCGACAGCCAAAATACCTGAAGCATTGCCCGTGGATACTCCCTCTTCAACAGTTCAGACTAAATTACCTGAATCTGATTTAGCTACATTGAGTGTAGGTAAAGGGATGGTGTTTTTTGACCTGAAAGGAAAAGAAGTTCGTATGAGAACTTTAGAATTGATGGGAGAGAAGTACGGTATTACTTTTACTGATGGTGAAAAAAACACGTTTTCAAGAATGGATGATTTTGGTGTGCCAATCAGTAACCTAAAGCAAATTATTGATATGAAAGCTTCTGATAGAAGTAAGGCAGAACAGCCTGGTATTCCTAAAGATTCGACAGATAATCAATTGAAAGATTGGATCTATAATGCACGTCTTGCGAATATAGAGGTAAACGATAAAGAGCTGCAGGTCGCTATTAAAGGTGACGCAAAAGAGGAATATCCAGCCATTCTACAAGTGATGGATATGTTACAAGATCAAAAAATCAATAGCTTTAGTTTAGTTACTGGTTTAAGAGGAAAAGATTTTTAATAAAAAAAAGACACTAAAATGGCTGAATTAAATACCGGCGACGGTGGAGGCAAAAAAGGTGGGAAAGTAAGGAGTAAAAAATCAAATGCAAAAGTAGATTTAACTGCTATGGTTGATTTGGCCTTCTTATTAATTACATTTTTTATGCTTACCACGACATTGTCTAAACCTCAATCGATGAGCTTGGGGTTGCCAGATAAAGATCCGGATGAGAAGAGTGCGGATATTAAGGTTGATGAAAATCGTACGATGACTGTGATGTTAGGAGATGATAATAAGATGATTTTTTATATGGGTTTGTTGGCTACGCCAATAGCTGGTCCTAAGGAAATTACATTCGGTAAAGATGGTTTGCGTAAGGAGATTCTAGAAAGAAAGCAATCTGTACTAGCGTATACGGGAAATAAGGACAAAGGGATGATCGTTATTATCAAGCCTAGTAAGAAATCAAGTTATAAAAATGTGATTGACATACTAGATGAGATGGCTATCTCTGATGTACCAACCTATACTATAGTTAATGATTTTTCGGCTGAGGAACTAAAATTGTTAGAAGGAAAACAAGAGTAATCTTGTTTTCTTAATAACCTAATAATTAAGAAAAATGAAATTAGACATATTAAAAAATCAATGGCTTGATATCGTATTCGAAGGTCGTAACAAAACTTACGGAGCTTATGAATTAAGAAAGTCAAACAGAAAAACTACTATAAAAGCGCTTATTCTAGGAGCGATATTTTTTAGTATTGCTCTGGCTGCTCCTCTCATCATAGACTTGCTTCCTAAAGGCGCTGAGGAAGATATGGACAGAGATATCAAGATCACGGCCATTAAGTTACCTCCAAAGAAGGAAGAACCTAAATTAAATGTTCCACCTCCACCCCCACCACCACCAAAAGTGGATCAGGTTAAGTTTGTGAAGCCAGTGGTTGCTAAAGCAGATGAAGTGACTGAAGAGCCGCCGAAAATTGTGGAGATTAAGGAAAAAAAGCTTGGTGCTGAAACTATTAAAGGAGATCCAGATGCAGTTTTGTCCGTAGCTCCAGTAGGTCCGGGCCCAACTAAAATTGTTGAAGAGGACAATCAGATTTACAACACGGCAGGTATCGAAGTAAAACCTGAATTTCCAGGTGGTATGGCTAAATTCTACAAGTATGTGGGAGACAACTATAGAGCCCCTGAAGAAGAGGGTCTTAGAGGAAAGGTTTATGTTACTTTTGTAGTGGAAAAAGATGGGTCATTGACTGATATCAAGGTATTAAGAGATATTGGTTATGGAACAGGAAAAGAAGCCATTCGAGTTTTAAACAGATGTCCGAGATGGAATCCAGGTATTCAAAATGGAAAACCGGTTAGAGTGTTATACTCTCTTCCGATCCAGATTCAAACTGCGGATTAATGTTGGAAAAAGAGATTATAAATATTCAGAAGAAATCGCTCAAAGAGCGATTTCTTCTCGTTATGGCAATTTTGTTTTTCGTTGTTTATCTAGTTTTGGGATTATTGATTATCTTTATGAAAAACTTTCCCTTAGATATGAATATGGGGTATAGGATTGCCTTTGGAATTCTTCTCATTGTGTATTCTATTATAAGAGGGATACGCATTATAAATGATAATAAAGATTAAACTATGAAAAACTTCGCAGGGCGTATTTATCTATTGGTTTTAATGATTTCAATCTTATCAATTGGCTGTAAAAAATCAGTTGAGGAGAAAGAAACGATACTTAAAGGAACAGCTACAATCCTCGTTGACGAAACTCTAAAACCGGTAATGGAAGATGAGATTACCATTTTTCAGAACCAATATAAAGCCACGATACTATTGGAATCGAGGTCTGAAAAAGAAGTGATGCGAGCGTTTCTTAAAGACACGTCGCGTATTGTTATCTTAGCCAGAAAGTTGAATGAAGAGGAGGGTAAATATTTTGAACGGCTTAAAATTAAACCTAAAACAACTAAAATCGGTACTGATGCAATTGCTTTTATTTCTAAGAAAAGTAATAATGACACATTGGTAGCTCTTAAAGATGTGATTCTGTTTATGCAGGGGAAGCCGCAAACAAGTATTAAAGGTTTGGTTTTCGATAATCCAAACTCTAGTACGGTGCGCTATATGAATAAGTTGGCTGGAATAGAAGAAATGCCTAAAGAAGGGGTTTACTCTTTTAAGTTTAATAAGGACGTTGTTAAATTTGTATCTGAAAATGATGGTATGATTGGTGTTGTCGGTCTAAATTGGCTGTATCAGCCATCACCTGACATGAAGGATCTCATAAAAAATATTAACGTATTAAGTGTTAAAGGAGAGGGTAGTGAGGGCTTTGTTGCTCCTACTCAAAACAATTTAGCCGAAGGAAAATACCCTTTGGCACGTGATTTGTATATAATTAACTGTCAGGGATCTTTGGGTTTAGGAATGGGGTTCGCTTCATTTGTTGCCGGGGACATAGGACAAAGGATAATTTTGAAAGCAGGACTGTTGCCTGTTCGCATGCCTCCTAGAAAAGTTATATTTAAAAACAAATCAAGTAATGAAAATGAAAATGAATAAATCAAATAAAGTTAAAATGAACAAATTTAAAATTTTAAGTGTTGCCTTTCTGGCCACGGTATCCGTATTGAACGCACAGGATATAGATCAAGCTAAAAAGGCGATTGACGCAGAACAATTTGAAAGTGCCAAATCGACTTTGAAATCAATCATTAAATCTGACCCATCAGAAGGAAAAGCATACTTTCTTTTAGGGAACGTATATCTTGTACAAAAGGTGGCAGATTCTGCTAAAATGAGCTATCAAAAAGGTATAGCTGCTAAGGATGATGAGCATTTTAATTATATTGGATTGGGACAATTGGATCTTAATAATGGAGATGTTGCCGCAGCTAAAATTAAATTTGAAATAGCTAAAAATGAAATGGGGAGAAGAGACTATTCAGAGTACGTATATATTGCACGTGCTTACATGAATTCTGACAAACCGGATTATAAAGCCGCTCTTCAGACTTTGAATCTTGCTAATGAAAGAAATGCTGAGGAGCCTCAAGTGCTTTTGGCTTTTGGTGATGCTCATTATGGTGATAAAAACCAAAACGCAGCCTATTCAGCATACCGTAATGCTTTTCAGGCAGATAACTCTTTAATTAGAGCAAAAATGCAGTTGGGAGTTTTACTTAAAGGAGCGAAAGCATATGTAGAAGCTGTAAATGCTTTTAATGATGTAATCGCAACAAGTCCTAATTACGGTCCTCTTTATCGTGAATTAGCAGAGACGTATTACTATTGGGCAGTTAATGTTCCTTCTAGAAATGATGAATACATGAAACAAGCATTGTCGTATTATGAAAAATATATGGGTTTAACGGATTATTCTTTAGCTTCACGTATGCGTCATGCCGACTTCCTAATTGTTGCTCAGGATTATAAAGCTTTAGAAGTTGAGGCTAATGAAATGAAGATAATTGACAATGTAAATCCTAGGATTTTACGTTATTTAGGTTATTCTGCATACTTTAATGGAAATGTGGACGTGGCTATTAAAGCTCTTGAAGATTATACTTCAAACCCAAGCAGTAACGTAATGTCACTTGATTATTTATATCTGGGTTTATCCAATATCAAAAAAGCGACAATGGGTACTGATTTAACAGTCGTAGAACCTGTATTGTTTATGAAAGGAATCGAACTTCTTAAGAAAGCGGTTGCTATGGATAAGGCTGTTGTGAGTGAACTAGGCGATGCAGGTAAGGGACTTTATGAGCAAAAATTATATAAAGAAGCTGCTGGAATTTTCGAAATCGCGACTTCAAATAAAGAATCTAAAAATTACTTGCTTGACAATTTTTATTTAGGTAATTCACTTTATTTTGACAACACAAGGACTGGAGCAGTGAAAGATTCTATCGCCTTACAAAAAGCAGATGTCGCTTTTGGAAATGTGATTGAAGCGTCTCCAGAAACTCAAGATGTTTACGTTTATCGCGCAAGAACTAATACGTTACTTGGAAATGATGAGCTAATGATTAAATATTACCAACAGTATATTGATATTGTAACTAAGAAAGGTCCTGAAGAAATGGCTAAGGCTACTGTGAAGGGTAAATTAGTTGAGGCGTACAATACAATGGCTGCAGGTTATGCAAACACTGATAAAGTTAAAGCTATTGAATTTTTCAACAGAACTCTTGCTATTGATCCTGAAAATGGATATGCAAAGCAATCAGTGGAGATGCTTAAGGGTAAGAAATAATAAGATTATTTTATAGTGGAAAACCGATAGTTGAAAAACTATCGGTTTTTTTATCCAACTATTTTTTTTAATTACAGTAGTAATGATAAGAGTTGTGTTGCTGCGGAGTTGTATAGCCTGCTCGTGGTTTCTACGTAGTTTGAAAAACAATCGATATTTTGTTCATTTATTGGTTTTGAACACGTATAGTGTAGAATTTCAATGAAGGTTTTAGTAATAATAATTTAAGTCCTTTCAAATGACCTATCTTTGCACTTTAAATTACAATAATGTTATCAAAAGAAATACAGTTAGAAGTTAACAAAGGAGCAATGCTTCCATTGATGGAAGAGTTTTATACTATTCAGGGAGAAGGTTTTCATACGGGAACTGCTGCCTACTTTGTAAGAATTGGAGGTTGCGATGTCGGTTGTCACTGGTGTGATGTTAAAGAAAGTTGGAATGCAGAATTGCATCCGCCTTCAAGCATCGATCAAATTGTGACCAATGCCAAAAAATATGCAGAGACAGTTGTAGTGACAGGGGGAGAGCCATTAATGTGGGATATGACGTTGCTGACCCAGACGTTAATGGATAATGGACGAAAGGTTCATATTGAAACTTCAGGCGCTTATCCTCTTACTGGGACATGGGATTGGATTTGTTTGTCTCCAAAGAAAAATAAGCTACCCACTCAAACGGTGTATGATAATGCACATGAGTTAAAGGTTATCATATTTAATAAACATGATTTTATTTTTGCAGAGGAGCAAGCCGAGCTGGTAAATGACGGTGCTATTTTATTTCTTCAGCCTGAATGGAGCAAGAAAGAAGAAATGACTCCGCTAATCGTGGACTATGTTATGGATAATCCAAAATGGAGAGTGTCTCTTCAAACGCACAAATATCTTAACATCCCTTAAGGAGTTCAGAATAAGTAGAAAAAGCCAAACAACAATTGTCGTTTGGCTTTTTTATTGCGTTTAAGGATGGAGCTATATCCAGTTTTTTTTCTTTTTTGTCCTTGTTTCTAAATTGACAGCTTCGCCAGATAATCATAATGTTCCCCTTCAAGAACCAATTCAGATTTTAGGCCATTGGCAAAAGCCGCATTTTGTAGCGTGTTGTAGTCAATGTACATCCAGTTGAAAGGTTTTTCCTTTTCGCCTTTATAGGCAATATTAAAAACTACCTCTCCGTAATATTCATTATCGGATGGAATCCATTTTCCTCCATCTTCATCATCATCAAACATATAGATAATGTCGGAGCTGTCTAATAGAATTTGGCCTCCAGGATTCAAGAGTGATTTTAGTTTCACAAGGAAATTCGGAATATTTTTTAGTTTTCCGCACATTCCTGCGCCATTCATTAATAATAAAATCGTATCATATGTTTCATTTTCTAATGTCATTACATCTTGTACTCGGGCATCTTTGATCCCTCGAAGTGAGCAAGCTTGTATTGCATTTGACGAAATGTCTATTGCAGTCACTTCTAAATTCAACTCGTTCTGTAAATACAAACTATGACTTCCGGCGCCGCAACCTACGTCCAGAATCTTTCCTTTGGCAAGCTGTAAGGCTTTTTGTTCCATATTGGGCATTTCATTGTAGGAACGAAATAAATAAGCCACACTCATTTCATCTTCCTCGGAGATTGTGGTTTCGGTAATTAAATCCTCAGGGGAATTATTCGTTTGATAATCTAGGATGGCTTTGCCAAAAAGGTCTTTCATTGTTTGTATTTCAAAATTCAACATTCATTAATCAAAGTTCATCGTTCAAAAAGTGTAGTTTTGCAAAGAATTTTTAAACTCTGAAATTGAAACCTATTTTAAACGAACTTGGAAAACTTGCCAAAGATAAGCATATAGAAAACAAAAAGTATTTCGATAAGCTTAAAAAGAAGACGCCTAAAAATTTAGATTATGTGATGCAAGACCTGCATGATGCTGAATTCAAGAAAACGGATTGTTTAAAATGCGCGAATTGTTGTAAAACAACGGGGCCTCTATTTACATCTGCAGACATAGAACGTGTGTCAAAATATCTTAAGCAAAAACCACAGCAGTTTATTGAGCAATATCTTCGTGTTGATGAAGATCAGGATTACGTATTGCAAAGTGTCCCATGTACTTTTCTGGATCATGAAAACGCGTGCATGATTTATGACGTGCGACCAAAGGCCTGTCGAGAATTCCCACACACTGATAGAAAGAAGTTTCAGCAAATCACAGACCTTACGTTGAAGAATATCCCAATTTGCCCTGCTGCCTTTAATATTGTAGAGGAAATGAAGAAAAAATTGCCGCTGTAGTTAGTGCGAAAACGTATTGTGGCTTTTCTAGTATATCAAATATTTCTCTCTCATTTTCTTAAATTGGTCTAAACCGTTTTGCCAACTTTGGCTGATCTCAGTTTCTGATAGGCCAGCTTCAATTTGTTGTTGTAGTTTTTGAGTTCCGACCAGTTTTGTGAAGAAGGGATTAAAGAACTTTGATTGCTCAGTTGTAGTAGTGTAGGCTTTAATGAGCCATTTCAATTCTAGTTGGCGTAGTTCATTTATACTTGATAAATCTTCTCCAAAACATACTACTTGATTGTAAGTTGGATTTTGTGCTCCTATATTGGGTTTTGGGACAAAGCTGAAATTGCTTTTTGGCAAATAGGGTGAGCCGTAAATTTGGAATTGTTTTTCAGTTCCTCTTCCTACGCTAACATTTGTTCCTTCAAAAAAGCACAAGCTAGGATATAGATTGATCGCTTGGTCGTTTGGTAAGTTAGGAGAGGGTTTTGCGAGGAGGCTATATTGCATATTTCTATTATAATAAGAACATGGGATAACAGTCAGTTTGCAACTGATTCCGTTTTCCAACCATTGCTCTCCATTAATCATTTGTGCATATTCGCCAATGGTCATACCGTGTAAAACTGGAATGGGATGCATGCCAACAAAACTAGTGAATTCTTTTTCTAGAATCGGTCCGTCAACGATACTTCCGTTAGGGTTGGGCCTGTCTAAAATGATTAATGGAATATTATTTTCTGCACAAGCTTCCATTATATAATGCAGTGAGGAGATGTAAGTGTAAAATCGAGCTCCCACATCTTGTAAGTCAAAAACCATGATATCAATTCCTGCTAATTGTTGCGACTTTGGTTTTTTATTATTACCATAAAGCGAAATAATAGGTAATCTAGTTTTAGAATCCATTCCGTCGATAACATGTTCTCCGGCATCAGCATTGCCGCGAAAACCATGCTCTGGGGCAAATATTTTTTGGACACTGATTTTTTGGTCCAATAAGAAATCAATTAAATGGATTTGTGTTTTTTTATCGGCAAAACGGATGGGTTCTTCTTCAATTAGTACAATACCTGATTGATTGGTTACAACTCCAACTTTATTGTTTTTCAAGAGGGGTAAATATACCGTATACTTATCAGCACCGGTTTTGATCGAATGTCTCTCATTAATGTGAGGTTGTAAAGAATCTTCCTTCGAATGAACTGCTAATGTTGCTTCGCTGTCTGGTGATTTGGCTTGTCTTACTGCTTTCGTTTTACTTATTGTACTGGAGCAAGAAATCAAAATCATTGTTAGAACTAGGATAGATGAAATATTCTTAAAAAATGGAGTCATAAAATGGATTAGAATAAAATTAGGGGCAATTAGCGTAATTCGTGTTTTAGCTGTATTTTTGAATCCAAATCAGACACTTAATCAAATTGAATTTAGAATACTTTATTGCTAAAAGACTAATAACTACTAAAGATTATAAAAGTAGTATATCCGCGCCTATTATAAAAATTGCAATTTCTGCTATTGCCATCGGAATGGTTATGATGATTGTGTCAGTGGCTACAGGAATTGGCCTGCAACAAAAAATCAGAGAAAAAGTTTCTGCCTTCAATGGACATATTATTATTTCTAATTATGATAACAATCAATCCGAAGTCACCTTAGTTCCTATATCGAAAAAACAGGACTTTTACCCTAAGTTTAATACAGTAGAGGGGGTAAGTCATATTCAGGCTATTGCCAGTAAGGCAGGAATTATTAGAACGGAGAATGCCTTTGAAGGAATCGTTTTCAAAGGAGTGGGTGGTGATTACAAGTGGGACAATATAAAGGAGTATCTCGTTGCTGGAAAATTACCGAATTTTTCTAATCAGGTAAATGAAGATGTAGTAATATCGCAATTCCTTGCGAATAGGTTAAAACTGAAAGTAGGAGATGCGTTTAACACCTTTTTCATGAAAGAAGGTCAGAATAAATTACCTAATATCAGGAGATTTAAAATCGTTGGGATTTTTAATTCCGGATTTCAGGAGTTTGATGCCACTTATGTGTTAGGAGATATACGCCACATGCAACGCATAAATAAATGGAAAGCGGATCAGATAGGGGCATTCGAAGTTTTCGTAGATGATTTTGACAACATCAAATTGGTAGGGGAAGAAGTGTATCAGCATACAGGTTCTACGCTTGATACTAAAACCATCATCGAAAAATACAGTTATATATTCGAGTGGCTTCAATTATTCGATTTCAATATCATTGTCATATTGATAGTCATGATATTAGTGGCCACGATCAACATGGTAGTCGCGTTATTGGTTCTTATTCTGGAGCGCACGCAGATGATAGGGATATTAAAAGCGCTTGGGGCTAACAACTGGAGTGTCCGTAAAATATTTCTTTATAATGCGTCCTATCTAATTCTTCGGGGATTATTCTGGGGGAACTTAATCGGAATAGCGATTCTGTTGCTTCAGAAATATTTTGGAATAATTAAACTCAATCCTGAAAATTATTATGTTGATCAGGCGCCGGTATATCTCAATTGGGGATATATTACATTATTAAACGGGCTCACTGTCAGTGTTTGTTTCTTAGTGTTGTTAATTCCTTCCTATATTATAACTAAAATTTCACCGGTCAAAGCAATTCGTTTCGACTAACAGATGGTTGGGGCCTTCCCCATCATAAAAAAAAGAGGCTATACCTATTTATAAGGAGTAGTCTCTTTTTTTATGACGGGTCGGGCTTGGCGATAGCTATCGGGACGCTGCAAGTTAGTGTCCCGATTGACTTCGTTGCATCGGGACTGTGGTTTTTTTACTACTGTCCCTATCGCAACCAAAGGAGGTTAGAGGTACGTGGTTAGAAGCTAGAAATGAAAAACAGAACGGAAGAAAGAAATATTCGTATTCTTAGTATGCCACGACATAAGGTTGTGTTCCGATAAAACGTATGAAAAGCGATGGCTGTTATTTCTGCTATGTAGTGCAACGCGATTGTAAAAACGCAGTATTTATACAGAAACTCCATAAACTACATCCATAAAGTCACCCTCTTATCGTGGTAGCTATGGCGTGGAGAGAGTGAGGAAAAAAAACTTTGGTATTCAAGGAGCGTATTTCCAGCGAGTTAAAGCTAAGTTTTGTTAGAGGTTAAAAAAAAGGCATTTAAAAGTATTGAAGTAGA
>NZ_PJBJ01000001.1:2500-5682 GCF_002836475.1 Flavobacterium sp. ALD4
GCCCTATTCAGACTCGCTTTCGCTACGGATCCGTGGCTTAACCACTTATCCTTGCCAGCAACGTTAACTCGTAGGCTCATTATGCAAAAGGCACGCCGTCACCCCACTAAAGGGCTCCGACCGCTTGTAAGCGTATGGTTTCAGGATCTATTTCACTCCGTTATTCACGGTTCTTTTCACCTTTCCCTCACGGTACTGGTTCACTATCGGTCTCTCAGGAGTATTTAGCCTTAGCGGATGGTCCCGCCAAATTCAGACAGGATTTCTCGTGTCCCGCCCTACTCAGGATACCACTATCGTTATCTTCTATTACTTATACAGGGCTATCACCTTCTTTGGCTCCACTTTCCAGTGGATTCTAATTCTATCCGCAACAAATAACGTGGTCCTACAACCCCAACATTGCCGTAACAACATTGGTTTGGGCTAATCCGCGTTCGCTCGCCACTACTTACGGAATCACTTTTGTTTTCTTCTCCTCCGCCTACTTAGATGTTTCAGTTCAGCGGGTTTGCCCACCCGAAGGTGTACTATGTCTTCAACATAGTGGGTTGCCCCATTCAGGTATCTACGGATCAATCGGTGTGTGCCCGTCCCCGTAGCTTTTCGCAGCTTATCACGCCTTTCATCGCCTCTGAGAGCCAAGGCATCCCCCATACGCCCTTATTTTGCTTATTGTACCAATCTTAAAATTAATTAAGACCGTTCTTTCTACTTGTCTAATGATAAACAAGTAAAATGCTTTCTACTTTTTATATTTTTTCTTATCTCAATATGTCAATGAACTTTAATCCTTACGGACTTGTGGAGAATAACGGAGTCGAACCGTTGACCTCCTGCGTGCAAGGCAGGCGCTCTAGCCAGCTGAGCTAATCCCCCAATCTAATTATGAATTGTGAATTATGAATTATGAATCTTATTCATAACTCCTCAACTCTAGAATTTCTTCTTTTTATTTAAGTAATAGTTGTCTCGGACAGACTCGAACTGTCGACCCCTACATTATCAGTGTAATACTCTAACCAGCTGAGCTACGAGACAAGATGATGTCTGATCAACAACCTATAACTTCTCATTTCCAATGCCTAAACACCTGAAACCTAAAATTAATAGTGTTCAATCGTAAATCCTTAATCTTTTACTTAATTGTATTATTTGAACTAACAGCAAGAGTAATATAATCTAAAATATGTTTCCACTTTCTCTTTTCGTCTCTTTCCCAAGCGTGTTGATAAATCAACTAACACTTAGGCTCTAGAAAGGAGGTGTTCCAGCCGCACCTTCCGGTACGGCTACCTTGTTACGACTTAGCCCTAGTTACCAGTTTTACCCTAGGCAGCTCCTTGCGGTCACCGACTTCAGGCACCCCCAGCTTCCATGGCTTGACGGGCGGTGTGTACAAGGCCCGGGAACGTATTCACCGGATCATGGCTGATATCCGATTACTAGCGATTCCAGCTTCACGGAGTCGAGTTGCAGACTCCGATCCGAACTGTGACCGGTTTTGTAGATTCGCTCCTGGTCGCCCAGTGGCTGCTCTCTGTACCGGCCATTGTAGCACGTGTGTAGCCCAAGGCGTAAGGGCCGTGATGATTTGACGTCATCCCCACCTTCCTCACAGTTTGCACTGGCAGTCTCGTTAGAGTTCCCGACATGACTCGCTGGCAACTAACAACAGGGGTTGCGCTCGTTATAGGACTTAACCTGACACCTCACGGCACGAGCTGACGACAACCATGCAGCACCTTGTAATTTGTCTTGCGAAAGATCTGTTTCCAAACCGGTCAAACTACATTTAAGCCTTGGTAAGGTTCCTCGCGTATCATCGAATTAAACCACATGCTCCACCGCTTGTGCGGGCCCCCGTCAATTCCTTTGAGTTTCAAACTTGCGTTCGTACTCCCCAGGTGGGATACTTATCACTTTCGCTTAGCCACTGAGATTGCTCCCAACAGCTAGTATCCATCGTTTACGGCGTGGACTACCAGGGTATCTAATCCTGTTCGCTACCCACGCTTTCGTCCCTCAGCGTCAATCAATTAGTAGTAACCTGCCTTCGCAATTGGTATTCCATGTAATCTCTAAGCATTTCACCGCTACACTACATATTCTAGTTACTTCCTAATAATTCAAGTCAGACAGTATCAATGGCCGTTCCACCGTTGAGCGATGGGCTTTCACCACTGACTTATCTGACCGCCTACGGACCCTTTAAACCCAATGATTCCGGATAACGCTTGGATCCTCCGTATTACCGCGGCTGCTGGCACGGAGTTAGCCGATCCTTATTCTTACAGTACCGTCAAGTCTCTACACGTAGAGGTGTTTCTTCCTGTATAAAAGCAGTTTACAATCCATAGGACCGTCATCCTGCACGCGGCATGGCTGGATCAGGCTTGCGCCCATTGTCCAATATTCCTCACTGCTGCCTCCCGTAGGAGTCTGGTCCGTGTCTCAGTACCAGTGTGGGGGATCTCCCTCTCAGGACCCCTACCCATCGTAGCCTTGGTATGCCGTTACCATACCAACTAGCTAATGGGACGCATGCTCATCTTTCACCGATAAATCTTTAATTATAAAATGATGCCATTCTATAATACTATAAGGTATTAATCCAAATTTCTCTGGGCTATCCCTTTGTGAAAGGTAGATTGCATACGCGTTACGCACCCGTGCGCCGGTCTCAGAAAAGCAAGCTTTCCCTACCCCTCGACTTGCATGTGTTAAGCCTGCCGCTAGCGTTCATCCTGAGCCAGGATCAAACTCTTCATCGTATATTATGCGAAACAAATAAATTTGTCTCTTTTTTATTTTGACTGAAGGTCTAGTGGTTTTTTCAAATCTTTCAATTCTATTACTCTTTATTCTTTGTTCTAAGATCTCTCTTAAAACGGCTGTCAATTCAATATGTCTAGGAACGTGTTCTTTTTGTTTCTCACCGCAAGTAACATGGTAAACATGTTTCTCGAAGCGGGTGCAAAAATACAACTTCTTTTGTTTCTCGCAAGAAAAATTTAAAGTTTTTTTGAAGATCTAAACCCTCTATTTCTTTATATTCTCTTACCAGTCTTTCAAGGAACTTTGCATGTTTTGCGGGGTGCAAAAGTAATAAGCAAAATTAAATCTCACAAGCTTTTTTTGATTTATTTTTAGAAATGAATTCTAAGCCTAAACACTATACT
>NZ_PJBJ01000002.1 GCF_002836475.1 Flavobacterium sp. ALD4
TCGTCCTTCTCCAAGCGTCCTACCGTTGGCGGTCAGTTTGGCAAAATCGCGACAATGCTAAAAACTCTAAATGAACCCAAAAAAACATAATTAAAAAAAAATCAATCTTACTATGCGCACTTTTATTTTTATTGTATTTTCCGCTCTTATTGGCTATTTAACAAAAGATGTTTGGGTTGAAATAAATCCCTGGTATTACAAGGTTGCTTTTTTAACTACAATTATTTTAATTCCTTTTATTTTATACTCTCGTGCGGCTGAAATTGCGTTAGAAGCTGGTTGGTTTGGCGGTATGCTAACAATGATTATTATTATGGTTTTTGACAATTATCTTACTAATGCAATGTCTTTGTGTATAATTTCAAAATCGCATAGAGGTTTTTTCGATTACTCTGGTTTTGCGTTAAGTTTTGAACTCTTAAAATTACCTTGGTACTCTTACGCAGTAAGCGGAATAATGGGCTTAATTACTGGAGCTATAGGAGATAAACAAAGACAAATTGAAAGAGAGAATGAGCAAAAAGCTCTGTGGCTTGGTGTATATCTTTTGGCAGGACAATTTTTAGGTATGGCAGTTCCTGAAATGACACCAATTATTAGTAGAGTAACTCCAATAGTTACAACAGTTTTAACAGCAGAGGCTGCTACAAAAACAAGTAGTTTGGCAATTTCGGAATCTAGCAAATTAGCTGAAAAAAATTTACTAAGCAAAACCGAACCTGTAATAATTGCTACCGCAGAAGAAACTACAGAAAGTATTTTGAAAGTGAAATATTTCAAACATTCTTATATCAAAAATGGGGAAACGAAAATTGTAAACATTCCTGACTTTACTAAATATTCAATTACTGAAATCAAATTACCAAAAGATTTATATCTAAAAATTGATAAAACGCAATTTGAAACAGCTACAAAATTATATAATGAACAACTTCTCAAAAACCCAAAATTATTACAACTACTTAAAAACACAAATCGAGAAATATTAAAAGAAGATTTATTATATCTTGAAAAAAATAAGTCAAAAATATTAGAAGCCCAAAACAAAATGTTGGAAGCAACTAAAACCAATAATTTAGTTGAGGAGGCAAAATGGCTAAAAGAACTTCGTCAAAGAACTTACAAAATTACATTCATTCATACTCCAAAAGGAAAGCCTTTTAAGTTATACACTGAGGACGAAATTTTAGCTAAGCAACTAAAAGATATTTCTAATTCAAGTAGCAATAATCAAGGCAGAATATTTGGTTATATATGGCATCATAGTGAAAAACCTGGTATAATTCAACTAATACGAAAAGACGTTCACGAGTTTAATAGACATACTGGCGGAAATGCTATATGGGGAGGAAATATACGATAGAAAGCTAAAAATAAAAAAAACCGAACCGCCAACAGCGGTTTTGATATAGTGGGGTTTTAGTGGAATTATCGTTTCGCATCAACTTTTCTGCACAGCAGAAAGTTGAAAGGTTACGAATTCCCCACCATCTCAAAGCCGCGACACGTTGTGCGTCATTTAAAAAGCAGCCAAAAAATAATTAAACCAATTCATAAAAAACACCTTTTTTTAAAATAAATAACAAACACTAAACAATGAAAAAATTATTTCTATTTACAATTCTACTAATTTCGTTTACAACTTTTGGTCAAAAACTTGAATGGATTCCATTCAATTGGCAAGGATATGAAGTTTCAGGGAAATATTTTGATAAACTCGCTATTACAATTCCTGTCACGATTGACAAATTGCCACATAAATTTAATTTACAACTTGATTTAGGAGCAATTAATACTGTTTTTTACGAAAATTCTATAAAATCATATCTAGAAAAATATAGCGATTTGAAAAATAAAATAGACACTACATTAACATTTAGAATGCAAAGCCAAACACATTTTAAACTTAAAAATGTTGAATTAAAACTAGGAAAAGTAAATATTGGGAAAATAAATATCGGAATATTCAAAAATTTTGGAGATGAAATACCAAAAGATTCTATAAATACTAAATCAGAAAAACATATCGGAACAATTGCACCAGATATTTTTCAAAACAAAATTTTAATCATAGATTATCCCAATAAAAGAATTTGTATCACAAAAAAGCTTCCAAAGAAATTGTCCAAAGCAAACTTTCAGCCATTTATAATTAAAGAGGGAAGAATTAAAATCCCTTTTAATATAAATGATAAAGTAGAGAACTTATTATTTGACACAGGGACAAGTTTATTCGCATTAATGACAACCGAAGAAAGAGCAAATAAAATATCAGCTAATAAAATAGTTGATTCATTAAAAACTTCAAGTTGGGGTGAATTCTATATGGTTTATGGTCGTAATGTTAACTCAAAAATAAAATTTGGAAATAAACAACTTAATCCTGCAACAGTATTTTACGACAAAATCAATAAACACGACGAATTTTATGACAAAGAAAAGATATGGGGAATTACAGGAAATGCTTACTTCTTAAACAATATTGTAATAATTGATTATAAAAACAAACGATTTGGTGTGAAATAAACGAACGCACAACAGCTGTTTTGAGCTAGCTGGAGTTTAGTGGAATTATCGTTTCGCATCAAGTTTTCGTTAAGCCGAAAACTGAGCGTTTACGAACTTCCAGCCATCTCAAAGCAGCGGGACGTTAGCCGACACCCAAGCAAAAAATGGGAGAAATAAGGAATAATTAACAGGAAAAATAATGAATAATAATAAATAAAATTTGGGGGACAGAAAGGTCGGAATGATACGTTTAACTTTATATACCACGTCTAAGATATACGTTAGCTGGGAAGGTAAATACCAATTTCCAAATAATCTTGAGAAAGAATTAATGAGGAAAGAGTTAGCAACAGCGTAATAACTGTTGAAATCCTGAGGTTGGTTCGGCGTTTCAATTTTCTAAGCATATTTGATGTGTTTAAGCATTTAGTTACAAAGATAACAATTTCTATACCTAAAAAGAGTAGTGTTGCAATAGCCTTGCAAAAGGCAAAAGCTTCGCAGGAGCCTGTACATTCTAAACCTGCTACTATAAAATAACCTGTCCCCTTTTTTAAACTTATGGAAACAGAAAACTGGTTTAAACTTAAAAAATATCCGCATATTGGTTTACCAATCACTATATTCGATTATAAATGGGTAAAAGAATATGTAACGAATGATGAAAAAATAAGAACACATAGTTTTCTTCCTCTAATACATAAATGCATTTCACAAAGAAAATTCAGACCTGATAAAAGTAGAGTTGATAAAACTAAAACAAAGCGAAGATTTCGAATAAAAGATAAAAAAGATAGAAATATTTATTTTGCTTCTCATATAGACTCTTTAATCTATTCATATTACAATAGTATTTTAGTAGAATCATATGAAAATCATATGAAAGATAGAAGTTTTAATGAATCAATTGTTGCTTACAGGAAAATTCCCTTGTATACTGGAGCTAGCAATAACAAATGTAATATTGATTTTGCAAAATCAACTTTTGAATTTATTAAAGAACACAAGACAGAAAGCTTATCTGTTATTGTTGCAGATGTTACTTCTTTTTTTGACAATTTAGATCACAAAATAATAAAAAGACAATGGACTAAAATATTAGGAAATACTACTTTGCCATTGGATCATTACAATGTTTTTAAATCTTTGACAAAAATAAAATATATTGAAGGCGAGCAACTCTACAATAGCTACGATAAGACAATGATTGTAGAACGTGGTATTGCAAATAGTTCTAAAAAGAGAGAATTCAAAAGAATAAAAATAGAAAAATCGTTCTTTTTTAAAGAAAAAAATGCTGTCGCGTATTGTGAAAAAGACGACTTTTTGAGTAACAATTTGAACCTAATTATTTCAAAAAACAACAAGCGTGGAATTCCACAAGGAAGCCCAATTAGTGCAACATTAGCAAATGTTTATATGCTGGATTTTGATCAAACTGTATACGACAAAGTTGAAAGTATTGCAGGTTTTTATCAAAGATATAGTGATGACCTTATCGTCATTTGTGAACAGAAATACGAAGATGAAATAATTAGATGTATTAGAGAAAGTATAGAAAATACAAAAATTGCTAATCTTGAAATTCAACCAAAAAAAACAAAAGTTTATCGTTTTGAAAGTATTAATGGAATGTTTAAAGGTTATGAAATTGATGAAATAACTAAGAATCCAAACTTCAACAAAACTCTTGAGTATTTAGGGTTTTCATATGATGGACAAAAAGTACTTATTAAAACTTCTGGATTTTCAAAATTTTATCGTTCAATGATAAAGTCATTTAAAAAATCCGCATCATTGGCAAGAAATAGTAAAAATCAAGATAAAATGATTTTTAAATCAAGACTTTATAAACGTTTTACACATAAAGGCTCCAAGAGAAAGTTAATTTATAGACCCTCAAAAGATGATAAAACAAAATACGTCGCATCAAAAGAATATAGTTGGGGAAACTATTTGAGCTATGTTTATAAATCAGATTATACGATGCAAGAAATAAATGATTCAAGCTATATTAAAAGACAAAGTAGAAAAATGTGGAAAAATTTTAATCATTTAATGAAAAAATACGGATCAATCTAATCGAGTAAAATGGGCGATCGGCTAACACACGTCTTGCGCCATTTGCGAATTTAGTGGAATTACCGTTTTTTATCGTATTTTCGTTTAGCCGAAAATATTCGTCTTCGTAAGTCGCAAACGGCGCAAGGTGCGAG
>NZ_PJBJ01000003.1 GCF_002836475.1 Flavobacterium sp. ALD4
GTTAGTTGTAATTTTAATTTTTTTTATCTGTATTATTTTCTAACATTTCATCGAATATAGCCATCATTTCATCACCTTTTTCTTTTTCAATAGTGAATCTAAGCGATTGAGCATAACGATAATAATAGACTGGTTCTAAATCTGTTGTCATGGCAAATAATTCTCCATACCACCTAGAAGCTTCCTTTAGTTTTTCATTGAAGAAATAGGCATTTCCTAATTTTTTAAACATGTCTATAGATTTATATCCTTTTTCTGCTACTCTTTCATAAGTTTGTAAAGGATTAACATAAACGAAGTCTGTATTTGTTTTTAAATCTTTCTTTACAATTGGATCAATAGGGAGAAAGGCTTGCTTTATTGAATCAGTAAGCTTTTCGATTTGGTTATCTGTGAGATGTTTATCTTCTGAAAAGTGAGGGGTTACAACTCTAGTATTGTTTGGCCCCAAATCATTGGTATTAACCTGGCTTAGGTCTGAAACTTCATAAGTGGTAGTGTAACCACCAAACTTCATATTTATCTTTTCTACGACATGATAGGAGCTGGCAGGCTTAACAGGCTTGACATCTATGTTTAAACTTTTAACAGTTGTTCTATTTTCACCTTCCATTTTTATTGTAGTTTCAGTCAATTTTAATTTTTGGGAAAAACTGCTAAAGGAAACAACAAATAATAAAATTAAATAAAATTGGCAGCCTTTCATGGTAATAAATTTTTATCGGATTATTTGTGGGTTCATTTTATCATTATTTTTTTAATTCTATCAGTTCTTCCAATGCGATTTTTTGCTTTAATCTCTGTAAGACTTTATTTGCTTGGTCATTTTTTTCTAAAAACATCAAACACTTAGCATAGCGGGAGTAATATTCCCTATCTAAATCAGAAGTTATGGCAAATAATTCTCCATACCATTTAGCCGCTTTATCTAACCTAGAATTTGAATAATAGGAGTTTCCTAATTTTTGAAATAGATCTACAGATTTGTAGCCTTTTGCAGCTACTCTTTCATATGTTTGTGTAGCATTTATGTATGCATATTTAGCATTTATTTTGTCAGTTATGTAAACTTTTTCATTTTGTGAATGAATCTTAAATGAAACAAGGCTTATTGTTGTGAAAAAAATTAGTTTTTTCCTCATAATAATTATTTTAAAAAAATCGTTGAGTAGTCATCTTATTATTGTTTCTAAATAATTCGTAGCGTAAGAAAATTTCATGCGAGCCAGAGTTATAGTTATCTAAATTAGTGGTTTCGAAATCATATCCATAACCTAAATATAGGGCTTCTGATACTTGAAAACCAACCATAGCGGATACCGCAGCGCTCCATCGATAGGCTATTCCAACTACAAACTTTTCATTAAACATAAAATTTCCTGACACATCTACTTGGAGTGGAGCTCCTTTTACCATTTTAGTTAATAAAGCAGGTTTGAATTTTATAGAGTTATTTAAATCGAGTATATAACCGGCAAGCAAATAGTAATTTATTTTTTCTTTAAAAATAGCAACTTCGTTGTCGTCATAACGATTTGTTTCTATAAAATTGGGTACTGATAATCCAACATAAGCTTTATCCGAATGCAAATAAACCCCAGCCCCAATATTAGGGGAGAACTTATTGTTAAAGTTTTGTAAACTAGGATCGCTATCAACTGGATTCAGCCGGGAAACATCCAAATCAAATAAGTTGGCCGTTGCTTTAATACCAAAAGATAGTTTAACATTAACAGAGGTTGGAATAGTGTAGGATAAATCAGTAGAAATCGTATTTTCATGCGTTGGACCTATTCTATCATTAATAACGGATACACCCAGTCCTAACCTGCTGTTGTTAAAAGGCGTATTTACAGAAACTGCATTTGTAACTGGCGCACCGTCTAACCCAACCCATTGGGTCCGATGCAACGCAAAGACACTCAGAGCTCCTCTTGATCCGGCATAAGCTGGATTAATATTTATTGTGTTATACATGTATTGTGTAAATTGAGCGTCTTGTTGGCCATAACTTACAACTCCAGTAAACAGCAAAGCGAATAATACTATTCTTGTCTTCATTTGGTTTCCTTTTTTATACCTGAGGGTTGCTAAGCCTCAGGAATTATGTTAAGTTATATTTACTTTGTAAGGTATAAATACCCGTCTTTTTGATTTGCTTGCGTGTTACCATTTAGATCAACGGAAGTGTATTTCAAAATATAGAAATAGGTTCCTGTTGGTAAGCCAGATGATTTATCAATTGTTGTTCTACCTCTTGAGTATCCATCAAAAGCATTAGTTTGATTATTATAGTTTTGAGTTTCAAAAACTAATACTCCCCAACGATTATAGATTTCAACTGTATTTTCAGGGTAACATATAGTATCCTCAATGCCGTCAATGACAAACATTTCATTAATTCCATCTCCATTTGGAGAGAAGGCATTATGGACGAGAATACTTTCACAACCTAATACCGAAGCTTTTTCAACCGTTAGCGAATCTTCGGCATGGATTGGAGACCCCGTTTGCGTGAATCCATCTGCTGTGGCAATATTAAGTACGGAATCTACTTCTAAGTCTACTATAGTTACAGTATGACTTTCACTAAAATCTTTGTATTCTCCGGGAGCCAATGTTGCAATCGTATTATTAAGTCCTGTCAAAGGATCTTGTACAACAATATCAAGAATCGTTATGTAACCTGTGTTTTCAACTCGTATGTTGTAATTAATCACATCTCCAACAAAGCTATACACTTCATCAATAATATCACGAGTAGTAACAGTGGCCGTTTTAGTTACTTTTAAATTTGGTAACGGCGTCACGGTGTAGTTTGCACAATCAGGTCCTGTACAGTCTGGTTTAGGAGGACAAATAGCACATGGCGTAGGGTCAGTCGAAGTGGCGGTTACAACCGTTCCCGAAGGCTGAGTACCACTAACTGTTGCTAGATTGTAAACAACACCCGCATTAATATCCGCTTGTGTGATTGTATAGGTACCGATAAAAGTAGTACTATTGGAAGCACCCGCAGCCATTGATGTTAAAGGTCCTCCAGTGATTACTATTCCAGGTAATGGATCAGCAATAGTTACATTAGTAAGGGTTACATTACCAGTATTTTCTATAACAAAAGTATAAGTGATTGTATCTCCCGGATTTGTAATGCCTGTCGGTGATGTTGAATCAGTGAATATTCCGTCTTTAGTTATGGTAATAGATGGTGTAGTACATATAATAAGTACATCTGCATCATTGTTAGTTTCAGAACTACCAGATAAGTCAGATACTTTTGTTTCGTCAGGAGCAAAGCCATCAACCGAAGCTTGATTGGTTATTTTTCCAGCATCTATATCAGCTTGAGTTACTGCGTATGTCGCTCTATAAATCCAAGTTTCAGTAACCTCCAATATGTTATTAGTGTTGGCATCTACACCACTAATAAGAGCAATAGAGGATAAACCAGGGTGAAGATCTTGAACAGCTACATTATGTAAGCTCACATTACCAGGGTTAGTCACGGTGAAGGTATAAGTAATGATATCACCTAAGGCTAGAATAACACATCCGTCTTCTCCAATTAGAATGTCATTGGTTTTCACAATGGCAATATTAGGTGAAGAACAAATTGGTATTACATTTTCTTCATTAGTATTTGCTCCATCACCAGATAAGTCAGATACTTTTGTTTCGTCCGGAGCAAAGCCATCAACCGAAGCTTGGTTGGTTATTTTTCCCTCATCGATATCAGCTTGAGTTACTGTGTACGTTGCAGTATAAGTCCAAGTTTCAGTAACCTCTAAAATATTGTTAGTATTGGCATCACCACCACTTAGAAGAGCAATAGCAGACAAGCCTACATGAGGGTCAGCAACTGTTACATTATATAAACTTACATTACCCGGATTAGTTACGGTGAATGTATAGGTTACGATGCTACCTACGACTAGGTTCGCACATCCGTCTTCTCCAATTAGAATATCATTGGTTTTCACAATGGCAATATTAGGTGAAGAACAAATTGGTATTA
>NZ_PJBJ01000004.1 GCF_002836475.1 Flavobacterium sp. ALD4
GGGTTTACCACTGTTAATGTTGGCAATGGGTTTACCGTAATTGTACCACCCAAACTTATTGCTGGACATGGAGTTATTTGACCGGTTGTTGAAACACTATAGGTTCCATTAGCTGTAGGAGTACCACTTATGGTTACTGTTTTATTTGGTGCATCTATCGTTGATATTAAACCTGCTGGTAAACTTGTGACACTAACATTTGTTGCGCCACCTCCCCAAGTATAAATTGTACTTGTAATTGCTGTTCCGGCACAAACCGTTTGATTTACCGTTCCACTAGTTAACACTAAGGTTGCAATTGGATTTACCGTTATTGATCCCGTAACTTTACAAAATTCATTATTAGCATCTCTTTTTCCATTATCGGTTACCGTTAACGTATAAACTCCAGGAGTCACATTTGAAAGTCCTTGTGTGGTTAAGTTGATGTTATCATTCCATGAATAAGTAAAATTACCTGATCCACCAGTAACGATGGAATTAATATTCGTTTTGTTTCCAGAATCACAAGTGGCATTGAGTACCACATTCAATGGGGGAGTTATGAGGATGTCAGGAGTGCTATAGCACCACTTTGAAGATGAATAAACAACTGGACATCCTCCGCCAGGCGTATTAAAGACCGCTAGAATGTTCGTCAACATAAGAGGATTACCACAAGTGAAAGTGTATACTCCATAATCTATTTCCTGGTATGTGGTCCCATCTGTCCATACCTTAACCTCTTCTGAACTTTTTTTAAGCGGTCCATCGCATTTTATAATTTGGCAAATGGTTTCACCCGCGCCATTTTTTAAAGTAGCAAACACCCCCAAATATCTTTCAGAGGAGGTGTTATTATGGACTTGAATTTTGAGACGAGCTGTTGTTGGACTTCCTGACGGGCAAGAATTACATGCATTTTCAGCAACAAATGTGGCCCCTAAAAGTATCACATCATTGGCAGAACCGCAGGTTCCTTTTGTGTAAGACGATCTCAAATCTACCTGATTTGCAGAATTATCACAAGGTGTTTGCCCAACTGCCGAAAATGGAATAATGACATATAGTAAAAAGGCAATGAAAGTAGAGGATGAAAATATTTTTGTCGAAAGTGTAAAGTTTGGTTTCATGTTGATTTGTTTTAAATCGTTAGAAAGTAGTAAGATTGTAAGGGGTTATAATTACCTCTGGCATTTGTCACTTTTAGATATAGTAGGTGTCATTCTGATTGGCTTTGTAATAGTTATATGTACCAAATCCATATTTTTGGAAATAGTTCTTGAAAAGCCTAGAAAATGATATGTTGCCATTAATTTTTTTGAAAAAATCAGCAGTGTTTGAACTAAATTAGGATGGGATTTAGGGCTGCCTAATTTAGAATATATAGTACTTGTAATTAGAAGTATTACCGATCTGAGGAAAGTAATTTTCGTTTTCATAATATTTCTTTTTTAATTTGTTACTTAAAAAATAAGTAGTTGATATTTCAGCTCTTTAAAAAATAAAAAGGTGTAAGAATTAATTTATATGTTCAATCAGTTTTTTTGATTTTGGCCTACACTTTATTTTAAGTAGGATCAATTTTACTGTCTAAATTTTTCAGGAATGAAAATTTTCTTTATTGGGTTTAAATTTTTTTTCAGTCGTAGGGGACTTTTCCTTTTTTATTTTAGTTAAAACACGAAACTAAAATGATTTTCAACAGAGGCGTGTTTTTAAACAATTTTTGAATAAATGCATTTTTCAATTTATTCAAAACTTCAAGTGCAGTGCTATTTAAATCCTAATAAAAACATAAAAGGTTCTTTTTTCAGTGTTAAATAATTTTCAATATTTATGATTTCCTCTTTTTTATATATTACTACTAAAAGAGTGTTTAACAATCATAGTTAAATTTAAGAATTATTATTGATGATGTTTTATTTTTTCTATGACTAACCAAAAAACTCGTTGAAATGGATTTTTTGTTGGGAAATAGTTAAGTTTTAATGTTTGTAAACCCCTTTTTTAAGATTTAATTTGTGAGATAATACATTGATTAGTAAATAGTTATGATTTTTTTAACAAGAAGTTTATTTAATTCTTGTTAAATTATTAGTTAAGTAAAGTCATATACAGGTTTCTGTTAATGTAATAATATAAAAACAAAAAACCCCAGAAAGTTAAACTTTCCGAGGTTCCGATTTATTATATTAATCTAGTATTAAATCCGTTATAATTCCATGATAATAAATTCGCTTCGTCTGTTTAGTTGACGTTCTTCTTCGGTGCATTCAAAGTTGTCAGCACATTTATTTATGAGTTGGTTTTCCCCATATCTTTTAGCGGTTAAACGACCTTTATCCACTCCGTTTACTATTAACCAAGCGATAGTTGATTGTGCTCTTCTGTCTGATAAAGAATCATTGTATTTGAATGATCCACGGCTGTCAGTATGGGATCGAATATCAAGTTTCATTTTTGGATATTGATTCATGACATCCAATATCTTTTCTAAATCTATGGCTGATTCAACGCGGGTATTAGATTTGTCGAAATCAAAGTATATATTTTTAATACCAAAGTATTTGCCAAAATCATCGCCGATGGTAACCTTACATTGCTCTTTTTCTAATGCTATATCCAGTTTTGTTTTTCCGTCTTCGTCGGCAATAGTCACACTTTCTTCCCTGGTAGTATAGGCTTCTTTTTCGGCGCTTACATTATATGTTTTTCCGCATTCAATAGAAAAAGTATAGTTTCCTTTATCATCTGAAATAACGGTTTCCGTAGGACTAAATTTGTTGTCAAACAAACTAGTTTTTGCTCTTAGAAGAATCTCAGAAGTGGCTAGATCTGTCACTTTTTCATATAGTTGCTGTTCACAAAGAAGTTTTTTAGTTTCTAGGAATTTATAAATATTATCATCGCCTTGTTAAATTATTAGCTAAGTAAAGTCATATATAGGTGTCTGTTACTGTAATAATATAAAAACAAAAAACCCCAGAAAGTTAAACTTTCCGGGGTTCCTATTTATTATTTTAATCTAGTAGTGAATCAGCTATAACTCCATGATAATAAATTCGCTTCGTCTGTTTAGTTGATGCTCTTCTTCGGTACAGTCAACGTTGTCAGCACATTTATTTATTAGTTGGTTTTCCCCATATCCTTTAGCGGTTAAACGACCTTTATCCACTCCGTTTTCTATTAACCAAGCGATAGTTGATTGTGCTCTTCTGTCTGATAAAGAT
>NZ_PJBJ01000005.1 GCF_002836475.1 Flavobacterium sp. ALD4
GCTTTCTACGATTTAATCGAATGACTTGAAGTGGAAATCCTTTTCCTTTTTAATCTTATAAAAATATCTCTAAAATTCATTGTCCAAATAACACGTAGATTAAGCCAATTACGCTCTAACGGTTCTCGGCTTTGCGAAGTGGCGGATTTTTAGCACTAATGTTCATTTGAAAAGCTGAACTTTTATTTTGCACTAAACTGTCATAGAAGCACTTAACCCGCCATTTTGCAAAACCGATGTTAGCAATAGTTATTTTACTTTTTGTTCAAATTTAAACGATTCCTTTCCGTTTGTTACTACAATTTCATAAACTCCTTTTTTTAATCCTAAATTACAGTTTTCCGTTTTATTTACCACTTCTATTATGTCAATAGGAACGGCTACATTTATATCTTCTCCTTTTTTGTATGCCAAAACCATTACAGGAAATTCTAGTTGAATATCGCCTAATGCAATAAAAACGTTTTTATTCCCATTTTCAAACAGCCAATTAGGTCGATTATCGATATAGTCTGTGTTAGGATGAAAAACTGCTATGTCTGTCCAAGCTTCTTCACGCTCATATTTAAACGGATTGTTCTTCTTGTCGATTATGATTGTAGGCTCTTTTATATCTAATGCTTTTAAAAGAGGATGATTAAATTTACCGTTGCTTTTCTCACTATAAACTACTTGATTAATGGTTAAGGGATTTATTCCTGTATATTCCGTTAATCTTCCAGCCATAGCTTTTTCCCAAGATTGATGAGTTCCCTCCAAAGCGTGGTCAAAACCACAATGAATTAAAAACTTTTCATTTGGTTTAGAGTTAATTACTTGCTGGATATTTTTTGCTTGTTCAATTTCTCGTTGTTTTCCATTTCCTTCTGCAATATCCTCATAGGCAAATAAATTATATCCTATTTCTAAGGCATCTCTAACTAAATTTCCAAACTGTGGATCTTTGATGTAATAACCTGTTTTTAGAATTGGATATTTTCGATTATTGAGTGTTGAATCTAAATAATCTCCATTTCCTAATGCTTCAAACCCTAAATTAGTATATCCGTTTTCGTAAAGTTTTTTAAGAAGTGATTTTGTAAATACTCTATGAAAAGAATTGTGATGAGCTTCATTTATTATGATTACTTGATTTTTATTAGCTTGTTCGATAATGTAATCAGTCGCATTAACTTTTGAATACGTTTGATTTATTGAATCTATTTGACTTTTAGAATACTCTTTTTCACTTGTCCTCATAGCAAAGTCCCAGTGAATTAAAGCATTTTTGTAATCACCTTTGGTGGCGTATTCAGAAGCCGAAATTTGATATTTCCAAGGAACAGTATCTGTGAAAACCTTGTTTTCTATTTCAGAAGAAAATTTGTACTCTGTTTTAAAATCAATTTTTTCAATTACGTTTTTTGACACTTTACAGGAGCTTAATAAAAGTACAATTGATAATATGTAAAATGTCTGTTTCATAATTATTGCTAACGTTTTGCTGCTTTGAGATGGCTGGAAATTCGTAACCTTTCAGTTTTCGGCTTAACGAAAACTTGATGCAAAACGGGAATTCCACTAAACTCCAGCTAGCTCAAAACAGCTGTTGGCAAATCGTTATTTTATAAATTTTCCATCTTTAAAGTTTTGTACTTCTAATAAATTTCCTTCTATATCATATACATTTAGTGTTCCATTTCCGTCTTTTAGAGTGCCTTTATCTAATTGCTTTCCATTGCCATCAAAACAATTAATTATATTCATTAGCTTTCCATCAGTGTATAATCTTTCACTATAAATTTTTCCATTAGTATGGGACCAATTCCATTGACCAATTAATTTTCCATTATCTAATTTTCCAATTCCTTCTTTATTTCCGTTTTCGTGGAAAAAATTCCACTCTCCGTCTTGTTTTCCATTATTAAATTTACCGATCTGGTGTAAATTGCCATTTTCGTGAAAAATTTTCCAAACACCAATTTCTGCTCCATCAAGGTATTTTCCTTTTTGAAATATACCTCCGTTTTTATGATAAAATTTCCATTTTCCATTTTTTAAATCACTTGATGTTCTCCCGATTTTTTTTAATTCACCACTGTCATAAGTTTCTTTCGTCATTTTACAAGAAACTAGTAATAAAGTCGTAATAATTACGATAATAATTTTTTTCATTAATTAATTCTTAATTTTTCCACGTTTCGTTTTATAATGTTTGC
>NZ_PJBJ01000006.1 GCF_002836475.1 Flavobacterium sp. ALD4
CTGCACCAACTGCCTCTGCAACTTTGCAACCAACTTGTGCTGTAGCTACTGGAACTATAACGGTTACTGCTCCTACGGGAACTGGAATCACTTATAGCATTGACGGTTCAACTTATACTAACACTACTGGAATATTTACTAATGTATCTGCTGCAACGTATTCAGTTACCGTTAAAAATGCTGCGGGTTGTATCTCTGCTCCAACTAGTGTAACTATTAATGCGCAACCAGCAACACCTGCTGCACCAACTGCCTCTGCAACTTTGCAACCAACGTGTGCCGTAGCAACGGGAACTATAACGGTGACTGCTCCTACGGGAACTGGAATCACGTATAGCATTGACGGTTCAACTTATACTAACACTACTGGAATATTTACTAATGTGGCTGCTGCAACGTATTCAGTTACGGTTAAAAATGCTGCAGGTTGTATTTCTGCTCCAACTAGTGTAACTATTGATGCACAACCGGATAAGACAAGATCAATAACAGTTGATCCAGTCTGTAATACAGATAGAACATTAACTATTGATTTAAACTCATACTTACCATCGGGAACCCCCCTAACAGGAAATTGGGTCGATGACGGAAGTAATGCATTAAATGAAAACACATTAAGTCCCTACGATTTAGTTATACGCCAATATGATTTTCAATATCAAGTTACGGTCGATAGCTGTCCTCTAACTTATATTATAAAAATGAATATAACAGATTTCAATTGCGGAATTGTATTAGGTTGTGGTACTGTACTCGTACATAATGCATTCTCACCAAACGGAGATGGAGTCAATGAAATGTTTACCATTGACAATCTAGAGGATACCATCTGTTATCCAGAGAACACAGTTGAAATCTATAACCGATGGGGAGTTCTAGTTTTTGAAACTACAGGATATAATAATGTTACGAATGCTTTTGATGGTATCTCTCGTGGAAGAACTACTGTTAGTCAATCATCAGGTTTACCAACAGGTACGTACTTTTACATTTTGAATTATACTTCTGTTGATGGAACTGGTCAAATTCAAACCAATAAAAAAGACGGATATCTATACCTAACAAAATAATTAAAAAATAGCACCTTAGGGTATAATAACCCTAAGGTTTAATTACAAATTTATGGACACCCCTAATTTTCGAATCATAAAATATCTACTATGAAAACAAAACTATTTTCTTTCGTTTTGATGTTTACAGCTTTTGTAAGTTTTGCTCAACAGGATGCACAATTTACACAATACATGTACAACACAATAAATATTAATCCAGCTTATGCCGGATCAAGAGGAGCTCTGAGTGTCTTTGCATTACATCGTACCCAATGGGTCGGATTAGATGGTGCGCCAGTTACAAATGCAGTATCTGTAAACACCCCTTTTAACGACAGCAAGTTAGGACTGGGTGTATCCGTTATTAACGATAGAATAGGCCCCACAGTAGAGAACACTATCTCTGCAGATTTATCCTATACCATCCCGACCTCCGAAAAAGTTAAACTATCTTTTGGTGTTAAAGCAACGGCCAATTTATTTAATTTGGATGTTACCCGGCTGAATCCAGTTGATAGCGATCCTAGTTTACAAAACTTTAACAATAAATTCTCTCCAAATATTGGGGCTGGAGTTTATTTGCATTCGGACAAGGCATATATAGGATTATCAATACCTAACTTTATAGAATCAAATAGGTACGATGACAATGAAGTCGCTATCTTTAAAGAAAAAATAAATTATTATTTGATAGCCGGTTATGTACTTGATTTGAATAGCTCCATAAAATTCAAACCTGCTCTATTAGCTAAAATGGTTAAGGGAGCTCCACTGCAAGCAGATATATCGGGAAACTTTATGTTTAACGATAAATTCGTTCTTGGAGTTGCTTACAGGTGGAGTGCTGCGGTTACTGCAATGGCAGGATTTCAAATTTCAGATGCGATGTACATAGGATATGGATATGATCTAGAAACTACCAAATTAAATAATTATAACTCTGGCTCACATGAAGTTTTCTTGCGCTATGAATTATTTAAAAATAATGA
>NZ_PJBJ01000007.1 GCF_002836475.1 Flavobacterium sp. ALD4
CAACGTTTCGCAGCTTGCAGAAGTGGCGGATTAAGGAAGCCTAAACTTTCGTTTAAACACTGACTTTGCAAATACAAAACCAACTTTAAATTAAGCCCAAAACCCGCCATTTTTGCAAACTGCTGTTGTGCGTTCGGTTTTTTATTTAAAATCTATATCCAATTCTTAAATGAATGTTTGCGGCAGTTTCTCCTTCATTTTTTGCATATCCTACGCTTTTGGCAAAAATGTATCTATAACCAATACCAATTCCAGTTTCATATGTAAAATGATTTCCAATATTTCTTTTTATTCCCCAAGTTGGAATTATTGAAATTTGGTCTGCGATTTCTATATTGTCATAATTAGATATTACAAATAAATTTGGATGATAGCTTGTTTGAATTGTAAGGAAATTTCCGCTATTTCCACTTATTTTTTTCGATTTAGAAATTCTTTTTTCTAAATTATAATACCATCTTGGTTCTACAGTTATAACAGGTGTAATTAAGTATCCATTTTTAGGATAAAAACTACCACCAAAAAGACCTGCATCCATTCCGACTTCTGCTCTTAATGCAATTTCATTTGATAATTTTACTTCACGATGTGCATAAATTCCTAAAACACCAACTTGTATTCCATAAGTCGATTTTTCAACACTTGCATCTTGTGCATTAGAAATAATTGTAAATAGGCAAATTGATAAAGTAAATATCATTTTTGCAGTTTGTCCTGTCTTCATAAAAATTAATTTGTTTTAGTTATTTTAAGTTTATTTCTCTTTTTTTATGCACGTTCGCCCAAAACTGACGCA
>NZ_PJBJ01000008.1 GCF_002836475.1 Flavobacterium sp. ALD4
TAAACCCTATTCATCTATTTGAATAGGGTTTTTTAGTTTGTGGAAAAGTCAAGGTTTGTACCAGTATAAACCCCCGTGTGCATTATTTTTTACTGCAATTGAAGAAGCTGTAGCTGTTTTTAGATTTTATAGTTCGCTACAGGACAAACTCAGCTTGAATTTTGGTCAAATCAGCACTAAAAAAAAGGAAATTGGTCTAAATACTCCCTTTTTTTAGTGCAAAAAGCTGTTGTTTGATTTGTTAGGGAAGCAATAATGCCAATGGTAAGGGGAGGTCTGAGGCTGGATTATCACAGCCAATGAACCAAGATACTCCTTTTACAAGACCAAGACAGGTTTTATACTACCGCTTTTACCATTAAAATTCCGTGATAGGCGACTTTGTGTGTACTGTCAGTTGGAGCTAGTAAAAGAGTATAAGTACGGTAATCAACACAAACGGAGTTTTGGTGCTAGGGCTTTGTGTTTTTATTATAGCGTTAGGGGTTGGATCATGACAATGTAAGGTGAAGAATTGGATGGGAATGGAAAAGTATGGAGTATCTGTAAGGACGCGGATCTAGTCAATCTCATTTTTTTTCTTGTTTTAAGATTATAATAGGGTTGTTGCTGGTTTTTTATTCGGGGCAAATCAGCTGCTGACAGGATAGGCAAGTTACTTTATAGGAGTTAGTGATAGCTTTGCAAGCTGCACGTGAAGAAGGGTCTTAAGAGAATCGCAGTTAGGATCGGTATAAAGTCCGTGCAGAACAGGTCTGTTTTATGTATTTTGTTGGTGCAAATCACAGGACATCT
>NZ_PJBJ01000009.1 GCF_002836475.1 Flavobacterium sp. ALD4
ATTTCGTTGTCGTCATTTACAAATGGAAATGTTTCTCTTCCTTCCGTATTGATTGGGCGACCTAAATTTACAGGGTTACCAAAAGTTCCGTCCTCATTTATTTGTACTTTAAATAAATCAGAAAGCCCTATAGTTCCGGGCATATCAGAAACGAAATACATTGTTTTTTCATCATTACTTAAAACAGGATGGGCCGTACTGTAATTATCACTGTCGAATGGAAGTTCAGTAATATTCACCCATTTTTCATCTTCTAAACTAGCTTTGTATATTTTTATTAAGGTATTGTCATTTCCGTCTTTTCCTTTTTTTCCGTCGAGATAGTTATTTCTTGTGAAATAGATAGTTTTTCCATCTTTAGTGAATACTGGAGTTGATTCGTTAAATTTAGAGTTTATTGACTTTTCAAACTTGGCAGGGCTACCCAAACTCATTTCTTCTCCAACATCTGCCAGATATAATTTTGTAAAGAATTGTCCAGTCCAAGTATGTTTTCTATGACCTAAGCTTCCAGTATCTCTTGCAGAGGCAAATACGATTTTATTGTTATAAATGGTAGTTCCATAATCTGAATAGGGAGAATTAATCCCTGCATTTTCCACTTTATACCTTCCAGAATTAGCCTTTATGGCATCCATATAGTT
>NZ_PJBJ01000010.1 GCF_002836475.1 Flavobacterium sp. ALD4
CTACAATATCACTGCTTTTTACAACTGCAATTTTAGGGTTTTGACATAATCTTGTTATTGTACCTGATGAACCTGTAACAGGATCTCCTCCTAGAACTAAGGCGTCTACGGTTGCTTGGTTAGTAACATTTCCTGTATTAATATCATTTTGCGTTATTGCATAAGTTGCTGTATATATCCAAGTTTCATTTACATCTAAACTCATATCACCATCAGTATCTCCACTTGCTAATAATATTGGAACGACAGGATTTGGAGCCGTTAATAAAGGGTCGGTAATTGTAATATTCGTTATTGATGTAGTACCTGGATTAGTTACAGTAAAAGTATAAGTAATAGTATCTCCCACACTTGTGCAGGTTCCAGTATTATTTAATTTAGATTCTTTCACTATCGAAATTAAGCACTTATTTACCGTCACCAGTACTGATTTTACAGTAAAGCATCCAGTAGCAAATTCACTTCTGATATAATAGGTA
>NZ_PJBJ01000022.1 GCF_002836475.1 Flavobacterium sp. ALD4
TTCTCACACAGATGTTACTTGTTATGGAGACGCAGACGGAAAATTGACAATAGATAGTTTCAGCGGAACTGGTACTCCTACCTTTTATCTTAAAACGGGAGCAGGCGCATTTGTAGTAACAACGAAAGCTGCTATTGAAGCTGCTAGTTATGGACCAAACACCTACGTCATTAAAGTAGCCTATCCAGATGGAAATAATCCTCCAGGTTCAGGAGTTTGCGAAAAAATGGAGACCGTGATCATCAATGAAGGACCAGTTTGTACGACAGCCTTATGTACATACACTCAGGGTGCTTATGGTAATTCTGGAGGTAAATATTGTGACGGAACAGTAGGAGGAATTTCCACTACTAATCTAATTGCACAGGCATTAACTAATGCCGGCGGTTCTATTACCATAGGTAAATTTGGTCAGTCCGTTGTCATGAATTCAGGGGATGAAGATTGTATCATTAATGTAATGCCTGGCGGAGGTAAAGCTAGCGAACTTCCAACAGGTAATATTGGTATTTGTTCGTTGACCTCTCCATATTTGAAAAATGGCAGAATTAACAACATACTTCTTTCACAAACCATTGCAATGGCGTTGAATATCAATATAACCAGTCCTTCAGATTTAGGAGGCTTAATATTGCAAGCAGGTACTTTGGCAACAGCCAAACCAGCTGGCGGTTGTGGTACTGATATTCCACAAACAAGAGTTTGTGGTCATTATGAAGGCGATATTTGGGTGCCAACTGTAAATGAATATACTTACAGAACATTAAGCGCCGCTGTTATTAATTCTATTAATGGTGATAAAACAGTTGCCGGATTGTTAGATTTAGCAAATCGTGCTTTAGCTAATGTTGACGGAATTAAAAACTCTGAGGGAGGCGCATCATTATCTGATATTGCTGGTGCCGTTGGTTCCATAAATGAAGTATTTGACGAATGCGCTATATTCATAGGTTGGGATGTTTCTAAATGTTCTCCTAAAACAGAAGATTCTAGCTCGACTTCAAAAATTGAACTTGCTGGTTTTACCGCCAGCCCGGTTCCTTTCGAAGACCAACTGACTATCAAATATGATTTTGATTATCGGTCTGACGTGAAAATCGAAGTGTTCAATGTACAAGGAAACAAAGTCCTTTCAAAAGCAGATACAAATAGTTATTTGGGTAAGGAAGTGAGACTTAATGTTAATGTAAACAGAGGCCAAGAACAGGTTTTTGTTATCAAATTGACCACTAATCGAGGAAGCAGCACCAAAAAAGTGATGTCTTCCAGATAACAAATTTTATTAACCTTAATGTAAAAGCATCCGTTTTCGCGGATGCTTTTTTTGTGCTCGTAAGTTTGGTTCTGTCAGTTCGATTTGAGTAGTGATTTGCGATCGAAAATCATTGCGAAGTATTGAGAACAGTCGTGTACTTAAGGCTTCTCGATACAATTTCACGTCATTAAAGCTTGTGCTTTAACAAAGTAAAATCACTCGAAGTGACGGGAGTTGTTGCTATGTTTTGTAATTGTCGGTTCGATCTTGTCAGTTCGTTCCGAAACTTCGACTCCGTCAGTTCGAGTTGAGCAATGATTTGCGACAGAAAATCATAACGAAGTATCGAGAACCGTTCTGTCCTTAAGGCTTCTCGATACAATTTTACTTCATTAAAACGGGCGTTTTAACAAAGTGAAATTACTCGAAGTGACTGAGGCTGGGATTATCATTTAAATTTTTTCCTTGCTAAATTCGGGAGTGCGTCATAATCATCATTTATTAACGCTTCTTTTTTGGCTTGAGACCATTTTTTAATTTGTTTTTCAGTGTCAATTGCTAAATTTATATCGGTAAACTCACAATAAAAGACCAATTTAATGGGTCTTCTTTTGATAGTGTAGCAATCTGGATAAAATCCGACTTGATGTTGAAAAACTCTTTGTTCTAAATTACTTGTTACACCGGTATAATAGGTTTTATCGGAGCACTTTAGAATATAAACATAGGATTGTTTCATTTTACGAATATAATGATATTCCGTCAGTTCGAGTTGAGCAATGATTTGCGACAGAAAATCATTGCGAAGTATCGAGAACAGTTGTGTCCTTCAAGCTTCTCGATACAATTTCACTTTATTAAAACTAACGTTTTAAAAAAGTAAAATCACTCGAAGTGACGGCTTTTTGCGTGAAGTATTGAGAACAGTCGTGTACTTAAGGCTTCTCGATACAATTTCACGTCATTAAAGCTTGCGTTTTAACAAAGTGAAATCACTCGAAGTGACAGCAGTTGTTGCTATGTTTTGCAGTTTTCGGTTCGATCTCGTCAGTTCGCTCCGAAACTTCGTCTACGTCAGTTCGAGTTGAGCAATGATTTGCGACAGAAAATCATTGCGAAGTATCGAGAACCGTCGTGTCCTTAAGGCTTCTCGATACAATTTCACTTTATTAAAACTAGCGTTTTAAAAAAGTAAAATCACTCGAAGTGACGGCGGTTGTTATAAAGTATCGGCAATTTTACTCAGTTTCAAATACCCGATATGCAAAACGTCTTCTTGCAGAGTATCCTCTGATTTGCTGATTTTTAAAGCATACAGTTCTTTGAGTTGGCTATCCAATATGTCGGTTACTCTATAGAGGTCATCCACATCGATTCCGTATTTGTCGTCGATATGGGAGGCGCCGGTTCCCTTGAAACCGCAATGTTTGAAGAAGGTGCTCTTTTTTGCTTTTTTGGACGCCAATCCCATACTTTGGGCAACAGTCAGGATTTTATAATGGTACTCTTCAAACTCATTTTCCTTATAACCGCCCAAGTTAATGAAAAACAGATGATCTAAACTGGTGTTTTCAAACGCTTCTTTGGCTATGATTTCGATTGCAAAATTATCGATTACTGAAACTTCGCGCCAAGCATCGATATGTATGCGTCCTTTGGCTTCAGGCCAAAAATCTTTCATTTTTGGGATCATTTCTTTCAAGGAAGAACCAATTCCAAAAAAAATATCATGCTGTTCGGTAAGGCGGCCAGGCGTTACACAGCCCAACATCACCATATATAATTTCATCTTTTTTTCCATGTTTCAAAGCTACATTATTTTTTCAAAATATACTTTGGCATAGTTAATGAATATATCCAAAAACAGAAACACTTAAAATTTAAATTATGAAAAAAATAATTACTCTTTTATCCATTGCAGGATTATTTGTTTTGCAAAGCTGTACTACATCAGCTAGTTTTGAAATTGCTCCTATTGCGAGAAATGAAGTTTTTGAAGTTACCACGTCGTTTAATTCCAACAATAATTACGGCAGATTGGTGACGCTTAATCCGCCCATTTATTCATCGGATGTAGTTTTGGTCTATCGATTAGCGGGTTCAAATTCTCAGGGGGACGTATGGAACCCATTGCCTGAAACCTTTTCTTTCAATAATGGAGCACTGGATTTCGGTTATAAATTTGATTACACTAATAGCGATGTGGACATATACATGATCGGTAATGATTTGCAATCCGTGACTGCAGAATATAGATCCAACCAGGTTTTGCGAATCGTGATCGTGCCGGCAAGTTATGCTAAAACAATAAACAAAAACAGTTATTCTGATGTCATTACGGCCTTGAACGTAAAGGACAGTCAAATCCAGAAAATTGCCCTTCAATAAGGGAATATTACAAAAAAAGGAGCCGAAAAGTTTTCCTTTTTTTGTAACTTTATAAGCAACCAATTAATAAAACAACCTTTTAAAAAAAAATACAGTTATGAGAAAGATTAGTACATTTTTAGCAGTTATTGCAATGATTGTGATTTCAAGTTGCGAAGGACCAGCAGGTCCACCTGGATTTGATGGTCAAGATGGATTTGACGGCCAAGATGGATTAATTGCGGAAGTTTTTGAAGAAACTATTGACTTTAACGCAAATAATAATTACCAAGTAACATTTGCGTTAAATCCAAAGATTTATTCAGGAGATAATCTTTTAGTATACCAATTACTGAATGAAAATGGTGGTATTGATACCTGGGCACTATTGCCGCAGATTTATTATTTTGAAGGTGGTACTGCACAGTATAATTATAATTTTTCGTTTGATCAATTTTCAATCCTTCTAGATGCAAGTTTTCCTTTAAATCAATTACCTACAAGTTTTACATCAAATAAAACATTTAGAATTGTTATTGTACCCGGTGATGATGGGGTAAATACGGGAGGACCAAATTCTAAAATTTCTAGTAATAAAGTTGATTATTCAGATTATAATGCGGTGATTAAAAACTACAACATTGATGATAGTAATGTTAGAAAATTGAATAAAGATTTTAATATTAGGTAGGTGTAAAAAAAGCATAAAAAAAGGAAATCGGGAGATTTCCTTTTTTTATGCTTTTTTCTCAAAGGATTGCGTGGCGAAGGGATGCTTCCAAAAACGAAGCCCCATTGTGCATTCATGTCCTATGGAGTTGTCCTATTTTAAAAGTATGCCGAAAAATCAGCAGAGACTGTCGGTATTACACGAGAATGTTCTGGATTAGACCATAAAATCATTTGGAATAAAATAGTTTTATTGGTTGCAAAAAGAAGAAAGAACTAGGCGTTTGCGTCTAAAGAACCTTTTTAGTAATTAAAATGATTATCAGGATTTAATTTCTGATAGCTTGTGTGATATCAGGTGAATTTGTGTGTGAAGACTTTAATTTGGGTTTATTGAGTTTCTTTCTCGTTTTTTAGTTTATTCATTCGTAAGGAAACAAGAATCCCTGCCAAAAGGGAAAAGGCAATAAAAGCTAAGGACGCCCATTCTGGAATTTCGATAAATTCATGGAGCAACATTTTAAGGCCCACGAAACTTAATATAGCTATAAGACTAAATTCTAAATAGCTGAATTTTTCAAGCATATTTGATAAAAAGAAATACATGGATCGCAATCCCAATATCGCAAAAATATTAGAGCTAAAAACTAAAAACGGATCGCTTGTGATGGCCAGAATAGCGGGCACACTGTCAATAGCAAAGACCACGTCCATAACTTCAATGACTACTAACGCTACAAATAAAGGAGTGGCAGCAGTAATATGCCGTCTTTTTACGAAAAAATGCTCCTTGTCGATGTGATTGGAAATGGGAACTAACTTTTTTAGTCCTTTATAAACAAATGATTTTTTAGGTTCGAATGTTTCTTCTCCACTTGTAAATAGCATTTTCATTGCTGTAAAAATCAGGAAAAAGCCAAATATATAGGTGGCCCAATAGAATTTATTGATCAGCAGCACTCCAAAAAAGATCATCAATCCCCTAAAAAAAATGGCTCCCAGTATGCCCCAGAATAAAACTCTGTGCTGGTATTTTTGAGGGATTTTAAAAGCCGAAAAGATAATAGCAATAACAAAGATGTTGTCGACACTTAAAGATAATTCTATCAAATATCCGGTAATGAATTTGATCGCTGCGCCAGCAGGTTTCAAACCGTCTGGATTCGAAATGTAGTTGTTAGCATATATCCAATAGATAACGCCAGAAAAGAGAAATGAAATGGTAACCCAGATTACGGTCCACTTGGTTGCTTCTTTTGTGCCTATAATATGGGGTGTTTTATTAAAAACGCCCAAATCCAATGCGAGTATTATAAAAACGATAACAAAGAAAGAAATCCAGACAATCATAAATCCTGATGTTTTTAGATTTACAAAGATACTTTTTGATTCCCAACTTAGAAAGTTATTCGAATAAAGTTGGGTTTTAGGTTAAACAGTACATTCGTATTTAACCAAAATGCCAATTTGAAAATATATGGGCTAAAAATTAATAGGTTGTCAGTAAAACGAGATATTTTTAAGAAAAACATAAATTAATTGGTTTTGCCCTAAAAAAATAGAGGTAAAATTTTATGAAAACATTATTTGAATTATATTTGCTCCTAAATAATAGGGGTTTAATTCATTAAATAAAATTTTATGTCAACAATACGTTTCCAAGCTTTGAGAGAAGCATCAACAAGAAAGCCAATTAAATTTGAAGAAACCGGCAGAAAATCAGTTCTTTTCGGTTCAAATGTGTTTAATGATAAAGCAATGAAGCAATATTTGACTTCAGATGCTTTTAAAGGAGTTAAAGGGGCGGTAGAGCACGGAACTAAAATAGATAGAAAATTAGCGGATTATATTGCTATGGGTATGAAAGAATGGGCCTTGTCTAAAGGAGTTACTCATTACACACACTGGTTTCAACCATTGACTGGGGCTACTGCTGAAAAACATGATGCTTTCTTTGAAACTTCATATGACGGTAGCGATCCGGTAGAAAAATTTGGAGGGGCACAATTAGTGCAACAAGAACCAGATGCATCTAGTTTTCCTAACGGAGGAATTAGAAATACTTTTGAAGCAAGAGGATATACAGCTTGGGACCCTACGTCTCCAGCTTTCATTTGGGGGACAACCTTATGTATCCCAACGGTTTTCATCTCTTATACAGGAGAAGCTTTAGATTATAAAACACCTTTGTTGCGCGCTTTACAGGTTATGGATGAAGCAGCTACAGATGTTTGTAAATATTTTGATAAAAATGTGAAGAAAGTTACTGCAACCCTAGGATGGGAGCAAGAATATTTCTTGATAGATAGATCATTAGCACTTTCACGTCCAGACCTTATGATGACTGGAAGAACTTTGTTGGGACATACCTCTGCTAAAGGGCAACAATTGGACGATCATTACTTTGGTTCAATTCCTACTCGTGCACTTACTTACATGAGAGATCTTGAGCAAGAATGTATGTTACTTGGAATACCAGTAAAAACACGTCACAATGAAGTAGCTCCAAACCAATTTGAATTGGCACCTATTTTCGAAGAAACAAACCTTGCTGTAGATCACAACTGTTTGTTGATGGATGTAATGGAAAAAGTGGCGGAACGTCATGATTTGAAAGTGTTATTTCATGAAAAACCATTTAAGGGAGTAAACGGTTCAGGGAAACATAATAACTGGTCATTAGCAACAGATACAGGTATAAACCTGTTGAGTCCTAGTAAAACGCCAATGAGCAATTTACAGTTCTTGACTTTCTTTATCAATACTATAAAAGCAGTACATGACCATGAATCTTTGTTAAGAGGAGCCATTGCAACTGCGGGTAACGATCATAGACTAGGAGCAAATGAAGCGCCACCGGCAATTATCTCTGTATTTATTGGAGAACAATTGACTAAAGTTTTAGCTGAATTAGAAGGCGTAACGGCAGGTAAATTATCTCCGGAAGAAAAAACAGATTTAAAATTAAATGTAGTAGGTAAAATTCCAGATGTTCTTTTGGACAATACGGACAGAAATAGAACTTCGCCATTTGCTTTTACAGGAAATAAATTTGAGTTTAGAGCGGTAGGTTCTAATTCAAACTGTTCTAATTCAATGACAACATTGAATGCGATTGTTGCTAAGCAATTGAAAGATTTCAAGAAAGAAGTGGATGCTTTGATTGAGACAAAAGACATGAAGAAAGACGATGCTATTTTCAATGTTTTGAGAGAATATATCAAACATTCTAAAAGAATCCTTTTTGAAGGAGACGGATATAGTGAAGCATGGGAAAAAGAAGCTGCTAAAAGAGGATTGAGTAACTTCAAAACGACTCCATTGGCATTGAAAGCAAGGGCATCTAAACAAGCTTTAGATTTGTTTTCTGACTTAGGTATCATGAATCATATTGAGGTGGAAGCGCGTTACGAAATTGAATTGGAAGAGTACACTAAGAAAATTCAAATTGAAGGTAGAGTTTTAGGAGACATTGCAACAAACCACGTAATTCCAACTGCTATTCGTTACCAAAATACTTTAATAGAAAATGTGAGTGGATTAAAAAATATCTTTGGAACTGATTTTGAAAAAATCGCTAAAGAGCAAATCACTTTGATCAAAGACATTTCTAAACATATCGAAGGAATCAATACTAAAGTAGTGGAGATGACTAACGAAAGAAAGAAAGCAAATGTATTGACTGACGGTCAAGAAATGGCAGAAGCATACTGTGATAAAGTAAAACCTTACTTTGAGGTGATTCGTGATCATTGTGATAAACTAGAGCTTTTAGTTGATAATGAATTATGGACTTTAACTAAATACAGAGAATTGTTGTTTACAAAATAGTAAACGAACAATCATAACATTAAAAATGCCTATCCAGTTGTGGATAGGCATTTTTTTATGGTTTTTGGTTTAGGCTGGAAACAAGTAGTTTTCAATTGTTTAATTACCGTCAAGAGTACTTCAGTCTATTTCTTTTCATCGGCGTAAGTGCCACTTTGTTTCTGCGGTGTCGGTGAATTGCGCCTTAAAGCGATTGGGTCCCTACAAAGCTTGCGGTGTCCGGTTTTTCGACCTTCAAAACTACAACATTCAATTCAACGCCATCATAGAAGTGAACTAAAGTGATTTTTTAAGACGGTCGATGCTCTTCCCTTTTTACTATCTGGGCTAAATATTTTCTAAATAGGTTCTTCCGCAGTGGTTGGGTCGATAGTTGCAAATACCTGACTGACGGAATTCGCAGGAAACCCACCTAGTTTAGCGTGCTCACGAATCATCTGTTCGTTAGGGGCAATGTAGGTACAATAGATTTTATTGTCAGTCACTTGGCTTGTGACCCATTGGACTTGTGCACCAACGTTACTAAGTGCGCCCATTGAAGTTTGCGCAATATCTTTTAGCTGATTAGAAGTTAGTTTTCCTGCGCCTGGCATTTCTCTTTCAATTATATATTTAGGCATGATATTGTGTTATTAATCTCCTACTCTTATGGCTTTTCGGTAAGGCCCCGTTTTTTTTAGTGGTAGCTGGTTTCCACTTTTTTTGTGTTTTATTCCAAGAATAAAATTAGTCACCCCAGTAAATCAGATTTCCTTATAAATTTTTTGTAAAAACCTAATTCAAATTTTAATAAGCTTACTTGATTTTTTCACTCTTGTCGATCAGTTTAAATAACTGATTATTAATGCGTTATTGTAAAATTAGTAAAATAAATCGATATTATGAAGAGATAAAATGCATTTAACTAAACAGCTAATTCCGCAAGGGAAAACCCAAAAAAAATATTTATCTTTGCCGCACAACCCAGTTGCTAATTAGCAGCTCACACAACTACACTACATGAGTTCAGATTCTAGTAAACGATATGCACTACGCGGAGTTTCAGCAGCCAAAGAAGACGTGCATAACGCCATCAAAAACATTGACAAAGGATTGTTTCCTCAGGCGTTTTGTAAAATAGTCCCGGATTACTTAACCCAAGACGAAGACTATTGCCTAATCATGCATGCGGACGGGGCAGGAACCAAATCTTCTTTGGCCTATATGTATTGGAGAGAAACCGGAGATATTTCCGTTTGGAAAGGGATCGCTCAAGATGCTTTGATCATGAATATCGATGATTTATTGTGTGTAGGTGCGACTGATAATATTTTGCTTTCCTCCACAATCGGAAGAAATAAAAATTTGATTACAGGTGAAGTTTTGTCAGCTATAATCAACGGAACCGAAGAACTGATAAAAGAACTAGATTCCTTTGGTGTGACTATTCATTCAACTGGCGGGGAAACGGCTGATGTGGGTGATATTGTTCGTACCATTATTGTAGATTCTACCGTAACAGCGCGTATGAAACGTTCTAAAGTGATTGACAATGCCAATATTAAAGCAGGGGATGTAATCGTAGGTTTGGCTTCTTTTGGTCAGGCAACTTATGAAAAAAGCTATAATGGGGGAATGGGTAGCAACGGACTTACATCTGCTCGTCATGATGTTTTTGAGAAATATTTGGCGACCAAATACCCGGAAAGTTATGATGCTGCCGTTCCAGAAGATTTGATTTATTCAGGACAGGTGAAACTGACGGATGCCGTAGAAAATTCTCCAATTGATGCGGGACAGTTAGTGCTTTCGCCAACCAGAACCTATGCGCCAATAATCAAGAAAATTTTAGACAAATACAGTTCTGATGCCATTCACGGAATGGTACATTGCAGTGGGGGAGCCCAGACTAAGATTTTGCATTTTGTGGAAAATCTACACATTATAAAAGACAATTTATTTCCTGTGCCACCTTTATTTCAATTGATCCAAGAGCAGTCTAAAACAGATTGGAAAGAAATGTACCAAGTTTTCAATTGTGGACACCGTATGGAATTGTACGTTCCTGAAGCAGTTGCCCTGGATATTATTGCTATTTCAAAATCATTCAACGTCGATGCACAAATCGTAGGAAGGGTAGAAGCAGCAGATGCTAAAAAATTGACAATCACCAGCGAATACGGAACTTTCCAATATTAATATAATTAGGAGCTCATCCCGCTGTACACTATATCTGTTTTGGTCTCGTAAATAGACGAGACCACAACAGGATGCCGTTTCCATCGGGGCTAAAAACACAATGATATGTACGAATTGATTTTTTGGAAATATTTAGAAGACGTTTATTTAAACCATCAAGAAGTGTATGAATCACTCGATGGGGAAACCGCAATTGAAGGTCTGGAAGAACTTCCTGTTCAAGTAGTTTTGAATAGAATTGCTTCCGTATTTTCAAAATGGGAAAAAGTAGACGAGAACAGTTGGAAAAACAATAGTGGACCAGGTGCTTTTCAAGTACTAACGACTCCGCAAAGTATTCAGATTGATTGCTATGGTACCGAAGGTAAAACAATGGATCTTTTAGTAAGCGTTATGGAAGAGTACAAATGTCCGCTTTACGACCCACAAGTTCCCATGCGTTACGATGAGATGAGTGAATAGATTCATAAATGCTGTTTTTAGTTTAGAATCTGCGTTTTGACAGACAGTTTTCATAAATTACTAGAGCGATTTGTCATTATGACGAAGCAGGTCTTCTTCATGCATTCAGTTCGCTGAGTCTCCTTTGTCGGACACGAGGGTTTTATCCGAAAAGGCGTGCAATGATAAAAAAAAACAATTTTTAAGTGTCAATTGACACCTAGAATAGTCACGAAAATACAATGGCTGCAGCTTTCAATTTCTCACAGCATATACTCCTAGAAGACGAACGCGTTGAGCTTCGTCCGCTTCAACATAGCGATGTGGAGCATTTATTGGAAATTTCTCTCAACGAACCGGAGACTTGGGAGTACTCCTTAGTAAAGGCAAATGGAAAAGAAAACCTGATCAATTATATTCACTTGGCTGTAGCAGCAAGAGATACTAAAACTCAATTCCCTTTTATAGTTTTCGATAAGCAATCTGGTAAATATGCTGGAAGCACTCGTTTTTATGATATCAATCTTGAATTTAAAACACTTCTATTAGGCTTTACTTGGTACGGGAAACAGTTTCGCGGTACTGGGTTAAATAAACACTGCAAATTTTTAGTATTACAATTTGCGTTCGAAACTCTTGGGATGGAACGTGTGGAATTCCGCGCTGACAATAATAATAAGAGAAGCATAGCCGCGATGAAAAGTATCGGTTGTAAGGAAGAAGGGGTATTGCGAAATCATATGCCGACAGCTAATATCAATTTACGGCGTGATACCATTATTTTAAGCATTCTTAGGGAGGAATGGTTCGGGAATATTAAGCAACACCTTGTTTCAATTATGAAGGAATCGAGCTAAATTTATTTCTTCGTGTCTTCTTCTTTATCTTCTTCTTCGGGGACTTCTTTATCTTCTTCTTCTATTTCGTCTTCCTTGTTCTCTGTTTTTCTAAAACCGATTAATTTTCTGTATTTTTTTTCTGTTTTCTTTAATTCGTACTCTAATTGTTTGTATTTGCTAATATCTCTTATGGTAACCACCGCTGCAACTACATGACTGTCTTGGTCTATTAAAGGCCTGCCGCTAATAAGTACTCGTTTTTTCTCGCGTTTAACAGAGTCCCAAAGCACAACATCAACATCATCCGTTACCTCCCCGTTCAATGCGCGTTCCATTGGTAAATTTTGAGAGGGGAAAACGGTTTTTTCATCTGGAAAATAAAGTTCAAAATGATCTGTGAAATTGGGAGATATTGCATCATCCTCTTCAACTCCAAATATTTCATTGGCTACATAATTGACTAAAACTATTTTTTTATCAGAATTAGCAACGATCACGCCTTCGCTTATATTCTCTAAAATCAATCGCAATTTCTCTTCGTTTTCATAGAGTTCGTTAATCGCTTGTTGTTGCTCTTTTTCTAATTTTGCCAGTTCCGTAATATCACGGGCAACGGCATACATCAATCCAGTGGCTGGTTCGGCTATGGCAGACCAAACGAGCCATTTAATGGAGCCGTCTTTGCAGACCCATCTATTTTTAAACTCAAGTATTTGCAAGTCTTCTCGGATCGTCTCAATTTCCTTTTGGGTACTTTCCTTATCATCAGGATGCACAAAATCGAGGAAGGGATGTTTTAATAACTCCTCTTCAGCATATCCTAATATCTTAAGCATCGCAGGATTTATTTTTTCGAATTTTTCTCTTGAAGCAATGATCATGCTATCTAATGAGATATTGAAAAAATTATCGGCTGCTTTTAATGATTTTTCATTTTCAACTAATTTGGTTACATCGCTGGCTACAGCATACAATAACCCAGTTTTTACATCAGGGTAGGTCGACCACTGAATCCATTTGATAGATCCGTCTTTGCCGACGTACCTGTTCTTGAACTGTTTCGTGGTAGCTCCGGTTTCAAGTTTAACAACTTCACTTTCAGTGTTATTTTTATCTTCTGGATAGACAAAGTTGAGAAAGGGCTGATTTAATAGTTCCTCTTCAGTATATCCCAATATTTTGATAGCAGCCGGATTTACTTTAATGAAGTGTGTTGAGGTGGCAATGATCATCATTTCTGCCGACATATTAAAGAATTTATCAGATGCTGCTCTGGATTCTTCCATTTCTTTTCTTTCGGTAATATCGGTGGATATTCCTCCGATAGCATAAATTCTCCCCGTTGAATCATACAATGGGAATTTTACGGCTATGTAAGTATGCTTACCGTCTTTCTGCTGGATGGTTTCTTCTGTCTTTAATTCACGTAGTTTTTTAACGACGTCAATGTCTGAGTTTCTGTAGGCATCAGCAACACTTTCCGGCAAAAAATCATGGTCTGTTTTTCCGATGATTGCATCATTCGATATTTCAAATAAGTCACCAAATTGTTTATTAATCAAAAGATATTCTCCGTTTATTCTTTTTATAAAAATTGGATTGGATGTATTGTCAATAATAGATTGAAGTAATTGTCTGTTGTCGTACAGTAATTTTTGAGACATTGTTTTAGATCTCAATTGCGAATTGATAATAAAGTAGACAACAATTAATAAAATGATGGATAACACAAATAAAGAAATCTCTACCCAATCCAATATCGAATCCATCGTTTTGTCTCTTTTTTTGTCAAGCCGTGAAATAAAAATCCACCCTGAAGCAATCACTACCAGAACATTTATGACAAATCCGAAAAAGACTTTTTTTTCAAATGATATTTTCATGAACTAACATTTTAATTTGATTTAGAAAAGCTCGATAAGGACAGAGTTACATACTTATTAGTATGAAAGTTAGTGAATTATATCCAGTTTAGTATCTCAAAATTATTTTTTTTAGATTGAAATACCTCATGAAAAGGAGATACGGTGGATTTGTAGCACTGCAAATTAGTTCGTAATTTTTAGTAGACTTGCGTTTATTTTTAGCAATAAAAACGGAAAGTCATTCGAGACATATAATTATTTTAAAATTAGGGTACGGTAGTTTGCCTTTACTTGTTTTCAAATTTCATCAAGTTTAGGCTCAATAAAATGACAACCAAAGTGACACCAACATCTGCAGCAATAGCGAAAACCAGATTGCTGTATCCCAAAAATGCCAATGCAATAAAAATTAGTTTTACGGCGATGGCTCCTATAGTATTAGTTTTTATTCTTAGCAATGTTTTTTTGCTGAGACGAATCAGAAACGGGATGAGGGAAAGCTTGTCGTTCATCAGGGCAATATTGGCGGTTTCAATTGCTGTATCGCTTCCGGCTGCTCCCATTGCAATCCCTACGGTACTCAATGCCAGTGCCGGCGCATCGTTTATACCGTCACCAACCATGGCCACGCTACCATATTCTTTTAAAAGAGTCGCCATTTTATCCGATTTGTTTTCCGGAAGTAAACCTCCATATACTTTTTTGATACCGATGGTATTGGCAACATAATGAGCTGCTTTTTCACTGTCCCCAGTTAGTATTATTAAATCGATATTAAGCGCTTGCAATTGCTTTACGGCGGCTATACTATCGGGTTTAATTTCGTCTGTCAAACCGATAATACCGGCTACACCTTGACCAAAACTAACTAAAACGCTTGTTTTACCCTGGGAAGCTAATTGTGCGACAATCTTTTCAGCTTCCTCGCTTACTTCGTGATATTCTCGAATGAATTCAAGTTTGCCTACAAAAACGGTTGCGTCCTCACAAATCAAACATCTTGCAGTGGCACCTTTTCCCATGATGCTTTTAAAAGCTTCTGCTTTGTGTGGTTCGAATCCTTCAGCTCTGCTTGCCGTGACAATGGCTTGCGCCAAGGGATGCTCCGAAAAAAGTTCGGTTCCTGCAGTACAGGCCAGCAGTTGTTTACGGCTGCTTCCATTTAGCGGAAAAACATCGGAAACGATTGGAGTTCCATAAGTGATGGTTCTGGTTTTGTCTAAGGCTATCGCTTTGATTTGAGCCATGGCTTCGAGGTATCTCCCTCCTTTCACCAGAGCTCCTTTTGCGGAAGCATTCCCTATCGCGGCATACATTGCAACAGGAGTGGAGATTACAAGTGCACAGGGACAAGCAATCACTAGCAGCGTAATGGCTTGTTTCAGCCATAAATCAAAATCTAGGTGCAGTATAAAAACCGGTATGGCAAAAACCAAAACTGCCATGGCGATTATGGTAGGGGTATAGAATTGTGAAAAACGCTGAATGAATTTTTGGGTATCACTTCTCGATGCTGCTGCTTCAAAAGTCAGGCGAATTATTTTTGCAAAGGTGGTGTCTATGGAAAGGGTAGTGGTTTCCATTTCAACGAAACTATCTTTGTTGAGTGTTCCCGCAAATAAAATATCACCAGGACGCTTGTCTTTTGGGATGGGTTCTCCGGTAATGGCCGCTTCATCAACGGTGGTTGCTCCTGAGATTATTTTTCCGTCCAATGGAATCATTTCACCGGGTTTTACCTGAATGATTGTGCCTACGGCAACTTTGTTTACGGCAACATTTTTATTTTTCGATTTGACAAAAGCGGTTTTTGGGGCTATATTTACTAATTGGTCTAATGCTGATTTTGAGTTTTCAAGACCAATATTCTCCAATCGTTCACCCAAAACATAGAGTACAATCACGACGGCTGCTTCCGGGTATTCTCCCAAATAAAACGCAGCAACAACAGCAATGGTCATCAATAAATTGATGCTGCTGAATTTAAGTTTGAAAATGGCTTTAATACCATTTAGCAAAACTTCGTGGCCAATGCCTATAATAAAAGCTGCGAAAACAACCGGGGCATAAGGCATTGGGATGTGTAAGCCAATAATCGATAAAATTTCTAAAATGATAACAATTGTTACGGAGGAAAGCAGAAAAAGGAATTTGTTATCTTGTATGGGGAGTTTCATAAATAAATGGTTTGTCCTAACTGAATTTTAGTAATCCGCAATATCCGAACAGACCGTTTTATGGGTATGCTGGAAGTCTTTTTTCGTATTGGGGACATCAAGTCTCGTCAGCTGAATTAGCAGCTATGAAAACAGCTTCTTTAAACATTTTTTTTGCGTAGTACTTTTATCTAATGCTATAGATTCATATCCGGATTTTCAATATCCACAGATAAGGAATCTTGTCGGTGCGGTTTGGGTGCGATTATTTTGATGGTGTTCATCTTTTTTATTTGGGATATAGTTTCGATACAGTTATCGATCATTTCTTCGGTAGTGCGCTTTATATAATCACTCTTTTTAAATTGAAGTACATTCTTGTCCATGTCTTCGGCCGTCCATCCTCTGCTCCATCCTACGAAGCTGAAGGGAGGAAATACAAATCCCAAATCAGTAAAAAACCACATTAATTGACCTGCAACGGATTGGATATTGTCTTGACCGCCAGTAATAATAAAAGCAGCTACCTTGTTTTTAATTAAAATATTTTTGTTTAAGGTGATCTGATTTTGCACTGTGTTAAGTCGTTCTGCCATTTTATAATACAAGGACGAAGCATTTCCCCATCTGATAGGAGTGGCCAGTAGAACGATATCAGCCCACAATACCATGTCGCGATACACCTGTGTCATACCGTCTTTGGCATCCATTTCGGTAATGCTGCAGGGCCAGGTGCAAGCATTCATATGTTGAGAATAATAACCTTCACAATGCCGAAAGTTTAACTGCCGTAGTTTAATCATTTTTGTTTCTGCACCATATTTTTCAGTAGCATACGCTAAAGCCTTTTCAAGCGCATTTTCGGATGTGCTGAACCGCGCCAAATTATCATTCATATTAGTGGTAGAGATGCCTAATATGTTTAAAGAAGTTCCTGTAGTCTGGTATTTTAGATCAATTAAATCGGCTAAGTCACTTAAATCGTGTGTGGCTTTTATCGATTGAACGATAGGTTCCTCGCTAATTAGAATAACATCATCCTCTATTTTTATTTCGTAGACAGACTGCTGGTCTTTGTATCCCGGCGGTGCTTTACCCGTTTCGATATTGTACTCCCAACCATGCCACGGACAGGCAACAAAAGTGCCGCCGTGTTTTTTCTCAACACAGCCTAAACCAAGTGGGCCTCCTTTATGTAAACAGGCATTGCCAATGGCAGTGACTTTTCCGTCGAAATGAAACAGAGCTACTTTTGAGTTTTTTACTTTCACTATCTTACTGCTACCTTCCGGTAGTTCAGAAAGCGATGCTACTTTTATGAAATCCATTTTCGAATAATTTAATGTTTGAAACAAAAAATCGGGTTGTGACGTCAATCCAACTCTTCAAGCGCTACTTTTAGAAGTTAATTGGTCATAGCTGTATTAGAAGTGGCGTTGAAGCTATTTTGACTTCTGGATGTTGGGGATTATAATAAGCTGAATGTTTTCAGCTTCATAAAGATAGCGAAAAAGCAATCAACTGCAAAATGGTTACAAGCGGCAGGTCTAGTCAGAATTCCTAATATTAAGAAGACATTGAAATTGATAAAAAAATAAAACATAGCGCACTTTGTGAAAAACTTTGCGAACTTTGCATTAAAATAGAATCAGATGAAAATAAACTTAAAGAACGGAATTGATAAACTCATTTTCGGGATGAAACAAAAGGATGTTACCGCTATTTATGGTAAGCCGGATAGAAATTACAAAGACGAAGATGACAATGTTATTTTTGCCTACAACACACTCAAAATCCGTTTGACATTCTATAAAGAGGAAGACTTTAGACTTGGATATATGGTAGCTTCCAATGCAAATTTAGACTTGTTTGGAAATAAAGTAGTTAACAGAAAAATCAGTGAAGTCAAAAAAGAATTGGCTACAAAAGGAGTGGCTAAATTTACTCAGGAAGAATTTGATACTTTCGAAAACTATTTTAACGAAGACAATTGGATTATCTTCCAAACAGAATTTGATGAGGTTGTAAAAGTTGAAGTTGGTGCAATTATCAATCAAAAAGATGAATTCGACTGGAAATTTAAGAGCAAATAATAGTTGAAGAATTCGTATAAATATAAAACCCGATACATTTTTTAATGTATCGGGTTTCTATTATAAAGTCACTTTAGAGGGCTTCGTTTATTGCTTTGGACCTGTTGGTCTTTCGAGCATTTCCATTTCAAAAATCAGGGTTGCGTTTGGCGGTATAACGCCACCAGCGCCGCGTTCTCCGTAAGCTAAATTAGAAGGTATGAATAATACCACTTTATCTCCATAAGACATCAGGCTTAATCCCTCTAAAAATCCAGGAATCATACCGTCTTTTTTTCCCGCTTGAAAAGGAAAGGCTTGGTATCCGTTTTGTGCGGCTCTATTTTCATCGTATTTACCATACGTTTTATTTACGTCTTCATAGCTGCTGTCAAATAAATTTCCGTCTTCAAAATAACCTGCGTAATGAAAATAAAAAGTACTGCCATCAAGGGGTTTGATACCTGTTCCTTTTTGGACTATTTTGTAAGTCAGTCCAGAAGAAGTTGTAGTTGAAGTGGCTTTTATAGTGGCAAAATAAGCTTTTTTTGTAGCAACTACTGGCGCATATTTTTCTATAGATGCTTTTTTACTTTCTGCTTCTAGTGCCGTTTCTTTCGCTTTGTTTTCAGCATCGATAAATGCTTGTCTTTTAGCATCTTCCATTTTATTAAGAAAATAATCAGAGAATACTTTTGGAGCATCAAACTTTTTAGCCAAAGTACCTTTTCGCGTAATAGTTACCTTTTTTATAACATCATCTTGAGCTATAGTATTCACGACATTCATACCCTCAGTTACATGACCAAAAATGGTATGTTTTCCGTTTAACCATGGTGTGTCTTTATGAGTTATAAAAAATTGACTTGAATTGGTAGCGGGACCAGAGTTGGCCATAGCCAAAATACCAGCTTGGTTAAACTTTAGGTCAGTAAATTCATCTCTGAAAGAATAGCCGGTACCGGCAGAACCACTTCCTGAAGGATCACCTCCTTGAATCATGAAGTTCGGGATCACACGATGAAATTTTAAACCATCAAAAAAAGGTTTTGCTTTTAGTTTTTCGTCAGTTACAAATGTGTTTTTTCCTTCAGCTAAGGCAATGAAATTAGCAACGGTAACGGGTGTTTTTTCGTACTCTAATTGGGCGGTTATGTCTCCTTTAGTTGTGGTAAAAGTGACAAAAATGCCATCGATAACTGGAGTTTTTACTGCAGTTTTATTGGGTGAGGCCTTGGTCTGCAGTACTACTTTTTTTGCAGTCTGAGCTTGTACATTGAGCATTCCAATGCATACTAAAAATAAAAGTTTCATTTTCATTTTATATTTATTTAAGGACTAATTTATATAAAGCTATTTGACTATTGAGGTGCTGATTCTAACAATTCTATTTCAAACACAATATTGGTATTAGGAGGAATTACATCTCCCGCACCACCTGCACCATAAGCTAAGTGAGAGGGTATGAATAAAATGGCCTTATCACCAAAAGATAGTTTTTCTAATCCTTCGATGAAACCAGGAATCATGCCATCTTTTTTTCCAGACTGAAATGGAATGGGTTGGTATCCATTTTGAGCTGCTCTAGCAGGATCAAATTTGCCATAAGTTTGAGCGACGTTTTCTATACTTGTATCAAATAGATGTCCATCTTCTAGAAAACCTGCATAATGGATGAATAATGCAGCTCCTTTGGCCGGTTTTTTGCCACCCCCTTTTTTAGTGATAACGTATTTAAGGCCGGTAGATGTTTTTGTTGCCTTTCTTTGCAGGGCGTTAAAATATTTCATCTTGTCTTGACGGACATCCTTATACTTCTCGTCGTACTTTTTTTTACTCTGTTCTTCAATAGCTAGTTTTTTCTTTTGATTTTCAGATTCCACAGAGAAATAATCGTAGAAAGTTTTTGTAGCATTAAACTTTTTTGCTGCTTCTCCTTTTCGGATAATAGTTACTTTATTAACGTAATCGTTTTGCTCAATCAGATTTACGACATCGATTCCTTTATCGACTACGTGGCCAAAAATAGTATGCTTACCGTCTAACCATGGAGTAGCAACATGTGTAATAAAAAATTGACTACTGTTAGTTGCAGGACCATTATTTGCCATTGCTAAAACGCCACCTGCATCAAAACGTAAATCGGTAAATTCATCTTTAAATTTATATCCAGCATCGCCCGATCCTGTGCCTAATGGATCTCCTGTTTGTATCATGAAGTCTTTGATTACTCGGTGAAATCGCAGTCCATCATAAAAAGGGCGTCCCTTAAGGTTGTCATTAGTGACAAAATCATTTTTACCTTCTGCTAAAGTAATAAAGTTGGCGACCGTTATAGGTGCTTTGTTATAATCTAAAGCTACGATTATATCTCCTTTGCTAGTTGTTATTTTGGCAAATAAACCATCTGGGAGGTTGCTGTTTTCCTCGTTACAAGAGTATAATGTTGTAATTGCGAGTAATACGAATAGGATCTTTTTTTTCATAACGATATTGGTTAGCTTACTACTTTAAAGTGTCTTTTGGTTGTGTTGGGGTTGATCTTGTTTTTTTTATTGGACTCTGCACTTGCTCTTTAGGGGCTTGTATTGCTGTTTTCATGGCTGATACATCAGGAATTGATGTTGGATCCATTTGTTTTTTATAGACCGCTTCCGACATAAAATCACGTAATGTAACGGTGCAAATCAAGGGTTGGTTGTGGCCAATTCTTTTATTGTCACCATGATAACCAAATCCCATGTGCGACGGAAAAAGAAAGTTCACTTTTTCATTTTTATGCATTAGTTTGATACCGTCTCTTAATCCCATCATGATGTCTTGTTTGTCGACATAATAAATTTGCGGTCGTAATTCTAATTCCGAGTAGATGATAGCACCGCCAAGGTCTTTTATTTCATAGTCAAAGAAAACCACATCTCCTTTTTTTGGAGTCAGGGTGTCTACTTCATTTTCACTTTCATAGGAATACCAATAGCCTTTTGAAGAAGACATATAATCCAACCCTGGATTACTTTTCATCAGTTTTTTTATCTGATCTTCTTCGCCAGCCACTAATTTTTTATTTCTTTCCACTGATTTTTTCATGAAACTTCCCGACGTTTGTGAAATAGGTCTTCGGGCTTCCTGATGCTGTTTACAACTGGAAACCATAAGTGATAAAAATAAGGCAATTACAATAATAGGATTAAATTTCATGATGTGTTATATCGTTAGTTTTGTTACTAAATCCTCAAATTTGCGTACTGTTTCTTCCATCGATACTTCTGACTTTCCACCAGCGGCATTGCGATGTCCACCGCCGTGAAAATGATCTCTTGCGAATTGATTGACATCAAAGTCACCTTGTGAACGAAAGGATATTTTGATTATTTTTTCGTCTTTATTTTCGATAAAAATGGCTGTAAATACAATTCCTTTTATACTTAAACCATAATTTACGATGCCTTCAGTATCTCCCTTAACATAATCAAAGGTATTCAATTCATCTTGAGTTAGCGTAGTATAGGTTGTTTGATGTTTTAAAATTACTTTCAAGTTTTGAAGTGCTCTGCCCAATAGTTGCAATCGGCTGTACGAACTGTTTTCAAAAAGCAAAGTGGGTATTTTAGTGTTTTCAACACCTAAATCAATTAATTCGGCAACGATTCTATGCGTGTTTCCGGTGGTTCCCGGGAATCGGAAAGAACCGGAATCAGTTAGAATTCCAGTATAGATGCAGGTTCCGATTGTCTTGTCGATGTCTTCTTTTTTACCAAGAAAAGAAATGAAGTTGTATAACATTTCGCAAGTCGACCCAAAAGAGGTGTCCGAATATGTGTAAGCGGCATAATCATCCGGTTTTTGATGGTGGTCAATCATGATAAATGGCGCTTTCATCTCAGATAAAACAGCTTCCATTCCGCCACCTACACGGTGCAAAGCATTGAAATCTAAAGTAAAAATTAGATCGGCCGCTTCGAGTATTTCAGTGCAGTTTTCTTTGTCTTGTTCGAATATTTTAACGGTCTCTGAGCCTGGAAGCCAAGCTAGGAAATCCGGAAATTCATTTGGAGCAATCACGATAGGTTCATGATTATTTTTTAATAAAAAGTGGTATAATCCTAAGGTAGAACCCATAGCATCCCCGTCAGGACCTCTATGTGGAATAATTGCAATTTTTTTTGGTGTTGCTAATAACAACTGTATCGCTTGAATGTCTTGTGTTTTCATAGTATGCGAATTTACATTTTTTTAATGTAATGTTTAAATCATTTAAGGAATTAACGTTGTTTTGTAGATCAAAAATTGTCCAGTTTTCTTCTTTTAAATTTTTGATACAAATGATATTTAGCTCCTTTTATAATTTGTGAGTGGTAAATACCTACCGATCCCGATGCCAAATAAGCTATAAAACAGGCAATTCCGATAAATAATCCGCTTTCCATTCCAAAGAGTTCCATGCCCATAATCGTGCAGGCGACAGGCGTATGAGTGGCCCCTGAAAAAACAGCCACAAATCCCATTCCTGCTAAAAGCGCAATAGGTAATGGGACAAAAATCGATAAGGCGCTTCCCAATGTGGCGCCAATAAAAAAGAGAGGGGTGACTTCACCGCCTTTAAAACCTGCACCTAAGGTAAATCCAGTAAACAATATTTTGAGTAAAAAGTCATAATATTCACTTGGGTTAGAAAAGGATTCGACAATAATAGGAACTCCTAAGCCCAAGTATTTTGTGGTTCCGATGAAATACATAGCGGATGCAAATATAATCCCTCCCACAAAAGGACGCAGTGGAGGATATGGTATTGTTTTCGAAAATAAACTACCCCAATAATGGGTGCTTCTGGAAAAAAGCATCGCTGCTAGGCCAAATAGAACACTAATAGGAATTATCCAGAGCAATAGCGTTAAAGTGAAGGAAGGGACGATAGGAATGGCATAGTGGGTGTGTTTTACTTCCCATAACTCGACTGTATAGTAAGCGATAAAGGCTACCAGAAAGGACAAAATAATACTCTTATAACTAATTTTACTAAAATACAGTACCTCTAACGCAAATAAAGCCCCTGCTAACGGTGTCCCGAAAACGGAAGCAAATCCAGCACTGATTCCTAAAATGATTAGTGTTTTTCTGTCTGAATTATCGAGTTTGAAAAGCCCAGTAAATTGATCGGCTATTGCTCCACCCATCTGTACTGCAGTTCCTTCACGACCGACTGATCCACCAAATAAATGGGTAATTATCGTACCGATAAGCACTAACGGAGCCATTTTTAAAGGAATCGTCTTTTGTGGATTTTCGTATTCTTCCAGTAATAAATTATTGCCTTTTACGACTTCTTTGCCATAATAATGATATCCTAATCCAATAAGTAATCCCCCAATTGGCAACAGCCAAATGACCCAGTTGTGTTGCCCTCTGTATTGTGCTGCCCATTCTAAAGCCGCTAATAAAAAGGCGGAGGCCGAGCCAGACAAAAAGCCAATCAAAACACAAATGAAAAGCCATTTAAGAGAGCTTGCTGTAATTTTTTTTATTTTTTCTGAATTCATTCGTTTCAATAGTGGAATTGCCCAAGCAATTTTTGGCTAAAGTATTACAATCCTTTCGAAATATTTTGTTTTTCAGGAAGTACAGCTGTAAATTCAATTTCCACAAGATATTCAGGAGCTATCAATTTACTGATTTCATAGAAACCGGTAGTAGGTTTTATATCTTTAAAAAATGCAGTATGCGCCTTAGCAACGGCCTCAAAGTTATTGATATTTGTAGTGAAAATTCGGGTACGAATGACGTCTTTCATGCTCGCGTTTAAATCTTCAAGTACTTTTTCTACTCTCTCTAGAATATTAAATGTTTGAGAGTAAGCATCGTCAGCTTTTACTTTTGCTCCATCCACGATAGCCACCGTTCCAGAAACTTCGATAATATTGCCAATACGCACAGCGCGACAATAGCCCATTTTATCTTCCCAAGGCGAACCTGTTAATATGTTTTCTCTTTTCATGATGATACATTTTTTAGTTTATTTCTATTAGAATTTAATTTTGTTATAAAGTTTGGTACATTTTTTGCAACTTTTAAAGGTAATAAAATAAAAAACATTGATTTTTGCATATAAATTCGATTTTGATAGATGGGTTTTAGCATATTTGATACACTGAAACATACTATTTTTGACAATTTAAAGTTATAAGAGTAAGTTAAAGTACGCCATTGTTATGTTTTTATAATATTGGTTTTTTATTTTTAAAAAAAATTGCATAAATGATCAATAAATATACAAACGGTATAAAGCGAATTTTCCTTTTTATTTTGACATTTGGAATAATTTCCAACAGTTATTCTCAGGATAAATTTGACGATAAGTTTAAAGCAGTTCCTCCGAAAATTAAGCCTTTAAAAATTAAAGAAGTAATAGCACAGGTACCAGGGCCTCCTAAAGTGAAACCTTATGTTGCTGATCCTATCCCAGAAAACAATTTTAAAGTGCCCAAAAATGATGATATCATTGCATCAGAAGTTTATAAAAAAAACCAGGATTTAGGTGTTTTTAAAACTAGTTCTAAAATTGCAAACGTAAGATATCGCGATGGAGCCTATGTTGATGGGGATAAAATTAGGATTTATGTAAATTATAAGGTCGTAGAGTATGAGGTGGTATTGGATGGGGACTTTAAAGGATTTGAAATAAATCTGGAAAAAGGGGTTAATATAATTGATTTTGAAGCGTTAAATGAAGGTTTTGCCGCACCCAATACGGCAGAATTTGAAGTTTATGACGATAATGGTAAGATGATTTCTTCGAGTCAATGGAATATAGGAATTGGGTACAAGGCTACAATAATTATAGACAAGCAGTAGATGTATTTTTTAATAAGACTGATTGAACTCTAAATGTGGGATGTTTTTCAATTAGATAAGGTTAATTTTTTTTTAATGTTAGTTTGAGGTTTTGTTTTCTAATTAGAAAGCTTGGTATATTTGTCGCGACTCGATATTTAGAGTATTTAAAAACAAAGAGGTGTAACATGAAGCATATATTATTGGTTATTATGACGTGTTTTGCAATAAACGGCTATTCTCAAATGGAGTTTAGTTCTAAGTTTAAAGCAATACCTCCTTTGGATACAGGCATTAAAACTAAAAAAGCAATTCCCGCACCGGTTGCGCCACCAGATATTATAGCTCCTAATATTTTAAAAAAGCCTGAAGTCAAATTTCAGAGTACTAATTTTAAAATTGGTGATCCTGACCCTATTTCCATGATTCAAACCAATGATTTTATTAATCCAGGGGATGAAGTGATGGATAAAATGAATAAGAGTATTGAAAAATCATTAGTAAAAAATGGATTAAAAGAGGATACATCGTATTTAAATATCAAAGACTTGGATTTTGGAATCATCCGAACAAAGTCAAAATCTTTAATGATTCGAGTACGAGATTATGGTGCAATTGATGGCGATTTAATCAAAGCTACCATTATACATAATTATAAGGGTACTGTTTTAGTAAATAATTTATACTTGGATACAAATTATAAAGACATCAAAATAGAGCTTCAAGAGGGACTTAATTATTTAGAGTTAGAGGCTCTAAACCGCGGGGCACTTGGAGGAAACACAGGCGCTTTTTATATTTATGATACTGAAGGAAAGTTGTTGCTGTCTGACTTGTGGAATAATTTTGACACAGGAGTCAAATCTAAATTTACATTTATAAAAGAATAAAGTTGCCTTGTACGAGCTAAAAAGGATCAGCTGTAACTCTGAACTTCATATCTCCTTTCACGGTAATGTCTTGCGTTATAGTTTCTTTAATCACAGCTTCAGCTCGCAATTTAAAGGAAGGAGCTTTGATGTACTTATCCAGTTTCTCAGCAGTAGTTATAAGTGTTAAAATGTTTGAAGTGGAATTTATATCGTCTTTGTAAGCTAATTCAATTTCGTCGTTCGCATCTGTTGAAATATAAAGATGAATTGATTTTAAAAAACTGAAAGTTTCGTTGGCAGGGTCACTTATTGTTACTGTCAACTCTTTTAATCTCACGTCTTTTACTAAGTTAGCCTTCGTGTTGTTATTCTCAAATTCAGCGCTGGAATTGGTAGTGATATCTGGTGTTACAAAGGGAACGGCTATACCAACAGGTAATCCGCTTGGAATTGTAAAAGTAGTCTGATTGGAAATTGTAAATGTCAGTAATTGGTCTACTACACTACAGGAAACGATAAAAAGACTTAAAGTAGCGATGGTTGTATAAATATATTTCTTCAAAATATTTTTTTTAAATTAATGATTTACAAAAGTACTTAATAAAGTATAAGTAATACGTTATTAAACAGACTTGTGTCTATTGTTGGATTTTTTGATTGTATTTTTTTTGTAAGTATTCTGTTTTTAAATAATTAGATTCTTTATTTTTAGATTGATTTGCGTTGAATTATACAGTAATTTCTTAGGTTATATAAAAACAGTGTAGCCTGCATTCAAAGTCTTGTATCATGTCAGTTTGCCTGTTTTCTTCACTTTTTCACACTTAATAGCTGTACCGGAAAAATATATTGCAATTTTTCAAAATTCAATTTTTCAATCCCGAATATAAAAAGTATTTTTGCGCATGCAACACAACGTACTTATTTTAGATTTCGGATCGCAATATACACAGCTTATTGCGCGTAGAGTTCGCGAATTAAATATATTCTGCGAAATTTTCCCATACAATCATTTCCCGAGTGATTTATCAAGTTATAAAGCCGTAATTCTTGGAGGAAGCCCCTTTTCTGTTAGAGGAGAAGATGCGCCGCATCCAGATTTATCCCAAATTAGAGGCAAATTGCCTATGCTCGCCGTATGTTATGGAGCACAATACTTAGCTCATTTTAGTGGTGGGGAAGTAGCGGCTTCAAATACGAGAGAATATGGTCGAGCTAACTTATCTTATATTAAAGAGAATGAAGTTTTCTTTGAAGGTGTTTCAGAGAATAGCCAAGTTTGGATGAGTCATAGCGACAGCATAAAAGCCTTACCAACAAATGGTGTAAAGCTTGCCAGTACCCATGATGTCGAATTTGCAGCTTACAAAATTGAGGGCGAAACAACATATGCTATTCAGTACCATCCAGAAGTTTTTCACTCTACTGACGGGTCAAAAATGCTGGAAAATTTCTTGGTAAAAATTGCTGAGGTTCCTCAAAATTTCACTCCAAATGCTTTCGTAGAAGATATGGTTGCTGAACTGAAAGAGAAATTGCAGGATGATAAGGTAGTTCTTGGACTTTCTGGTGGAGTAGATTCTACTGTGGCAGCGGTTTTATTACACCAAGCTATCGGTAAAAATCTATACTGCGTTTTTGTTAATAATGGTTTACTTCGTAAAAACGAATACCAAAGTGTACTGGATCAATACAAAGGAATGGGTTTAAACGTTAAAGGAGTAGATGCGGGGGATCGCTTCTTGTCAGAACTTGCCGGCGTAAGTGATCCTGAAACAAAACGTAAAATTATCGGTAGAGTATTTATAGAGGTTTTTGATGATGAATCTCATTTAATTGAAGACGTAAAATGGTTGGCACAAGGAACAATATATCCTGATGTAATTGAATCGGTTTCTGTAAAAGGACCTTCAGCTACAATAAAATCACATCATAATGTAGGTGGTTTACCTGATTATATGAAATTGAAAATTGTAGAGCCACTTCGTATGCTTTTTAAAGATGAAGTTCGTAGAGTAGGGGCTTCATTAGGAATTGATGCTGAATTATTAGGAAGACATCCTTTTCCGGGACCTGGATTGTCCATTAGAATCTTAGGAGATATCACACCAGAAAAAGTTAGTATTTTACAAGATGTAGATGCTGTTTTTATCGATGGATTAAAATCTTGGGGATTGTACGACAAAGTATGGCAAGCCGGAGCAATCCTTCTTCCTGTAAATAGTGTAGGGGTAATGGGTGATGAGCGTACTTATGAAAAAGTAGTTGCGCTACGTGCTGTAGAATCTACCGATGGTATGACTGCAGACTGGGTACATTTACCATATGATTTCTTAATGAAAGTGTCAAATGATATTATCAATAAAGTAAAAGGAGTTAATAGGGTGGTATATGACATTAGTTCAAAACCGCCTGCAACAATTGAATGGGAATAGGGTATAATTTTTTTTATTCCTTGTTGCGAATAATTGTTTTTAATATTCGTTAGATAAACGGTACCAATTTTTTTTAATTAAAATTTGGTACCGTTTTTGTTATCTTTGAACCAATAATTTATACACATACTATGATGAAGTATTTTTTTGCAATTTACATTACCCTTTTCCTATTTACCTCAAACGTTTTTTCACAGGAAAAAATAATAACACATAAAGTAGAGAAGGGAGAAACAATCAATCAAATAGCACAAAAGTATACCGTTACCCCTTACGATATTTATCAATTAAACCCTGATGTACAAAGAGGGCTTAAGCCAAATAGTATTTTACTGATCCCAAATAAAGCAGGTGCGAAAATTCCAAGTACACAGACTGAAACAAATGGGCAGTCGCAATCTCATGTAGTGATTGCAAAAGAAACTTTGTACGGACTCGAAAAGGAATACGGGGTTTCTGATGAAGATTTGAAAAGAGCTAATCCGTTTCTTGAAGAAGAAGGATTGCAAATTGGACAGATTATCACTATCCCGTCAAAAAATGTACCGAAAGATGTCCCGAAAAATACGGTTGTACACCAAGATAAAATCATTTTTCATGATGTACTTGAAAAGGAAACTAAATATTCTATTGCTAAAAAACATGGAATTTCTATTCAGGAATTAGAAAAACGCAATCCAGCAGTGGTTAGTAGTTTACCCATTGGATTCAGATTGATAATTAAGGGTACGGATCTAAAAGCAGAAAAAGTAGTAGAAAAAGTAACAGGAAGCACAACTAATAAAGCAGAGGTAAAAGACGAAAAGGAGAAACAAAACCTTAAAACGGCCATTGCGGTGGTTGATTATGTTTCTTATGAAGTAAAACCTAAAGAAACGCTATACAGTCTGTCAAAAATGTTTGACACGACACAAGAAGAGATTATCACGCTTAATCCGGAGCTTAATAGCGGAGTTGAAATTGGGATGGTGTTGAGAATTCCTTCTAAAACTCCGGTTTCAATTGAAGATAAAAAAGAATATAAGTCTTTGTCTAAAAAAATCACCTACGGATCCCGTAAAAGAATTGCGTTACTTTTACCTTTTAATATAGCTGCTGTTGAAGGGGATACCATAAATTCTACTTTTGCCCGTTTGAAAAAAGATAAGTTTTTAAATATGACTTTAGATTTTTATGCGGGAGCTTTAATAGCTATTGATTCAGCTAGAACTTTAGGTTTTCCTATCGATGTCGAAATTTATGACTCCCGTGAAACTAAAAACAGTTCTGATGTCGCTGCGATAATTCAAAATAAAAATCTTGAAAATGCCAACGCCATAATTGGCCCGTTTTATCAAAGTAATGCAGAAATAGCTGCACGGCTACTGAGTGTGAATAATGTGCCTGTTATTTCTCCATTATCGAAAGATATCGGAAATCCTTACGCTAACTTATACCAAACCATACCTACAAACGAAGCGATTAAAAATGCTATGTTCGACTATATGCGATCAAAGAGTGGCAATATCATAGCTGTAGTGGACAAGAAGAAAGAGTCTATTGTACAATACATAAAACAAGGCCAAAAGGATGTGCGGTTTGTGGCTTTCAAGGAAAATGGAAGTTTGTCAGCGGAAAGTCTGAAAAGCATGTTGGTGAAAGATAGAATAAATTATGTAGTAATGGAAACTGGGAATACCTGGATGATAAAAACCACTATGGAGACTATGTTGAGCTCTATGCCAGTTTATCAAGTACAGTTAGTGATTTTAGAGCCGAATGAAACGTTGGACACAGATGAAATTAAATTTTTGAATCTTGCGAAATTAAAATTGATGTATCCTTCGGTTACCAGTGATTACGTCTCTCCTGAAGAAGCGATTTTTGAAAAAAAATATAGAAAAACAAATAATGTTTTTCCTAGTGATTATGCTACACGTGGTTTTGACATGACTTTTGATACGATGATGCGATTGGTGCAAAATAAAAGTTTTGAAGAAACGGTGAATTCAGCAGCAACAAAACAGGTAGAAAATAAATTTGAATACTATAAAAAACAAGATGGCGGGTACACAAACAAAGGCGTTTTTATAATGTATTACGATACGGATTTGATCATCAAAGAAGCGAACTAATTACCTCAAGGCTAAACTGATTAAGAGGTTTAATAACGTCATCGTTACAGTTGTATCAGGATCTAATTATTTTGAATGCTCCAGTGAAAAAAACAGCGAAGACTTGTCCTGTTTTGTTAAGTTTAAACACTGAAATCGAAAAAGAATTATTATAACTGGAAATAAATTAAATAATAGAGAGTTTAGAAATGGGCGGTTAGAATGAAAAACTAAGTAGAACTGTTTTTTTTTCTTGACGAATTTAGGATGTTATTTATTCTTTATTACATTATCTAACCTCTAATCTCACACCTCTCACCTCTCACCTCTCACTTCTTTCTTAATGGATAAAAATCAACAACAACTTATAAAACTTGCCCACACTAAAATGCCTTTTGGTAAGTACGAAGGGAAATTCTTAATTGATTTGCCGGAATACTATGTGGTATGGTATAATAACAAAGGGTTTCCAAAGGGAGAATTAGGCGACCAGTTAAAACTTATATATGAGTTAAAATTGAATGGACTGGAAGAATTGATATGGAATATCAAAAAAAGATATCCTAAACCTCACTAATTTAAGATATTAGTGAGGTTTTTTTCTTGAAATGGGTTGTGTTAAGCAATTGTCAATTTTCCGAATTATCTCATTTTCAAATTAGCATATTCTCGATTTATAATCGTATTTTTGCCAAGTTTTTGACACAACTACAATACAAACAACAACAGAATGAATCAAACGAAATATATTTTTGTTACTGGCGGTGTGACTTCTTCTTTAGGGAAAGGTATAATCGCAGCATCTTTGGCAAAATTGTTACAAGCACGAGGATATCGAACGACTATCCAAAAGTTCGACCCCTATTTAAATGTTGATCCAGGTACTTTAAACCCATATGAACATGGGGAATGTTACGTGACTGATGATGGCGCTGAAACTGATTTAGATTTAGGTCATTACGAACGTTTCTTAAATGTTCCTACTTCTCAAGCAAATAATGTTACTACAGGAAGAATTTATCTTTCGGTTATTGAAAAAGAAAGAAGAGGGGAGTTTCTGGGGAAAACCGTGCAAGTCGTGCCTCATATCACTAATGAAATAAAAGACAGAATGCAATTGCTTGGTAATTCAGGTGATTTTGATATTGTTATAACTGAAATTGGAGGAACAGTAGGGGATATTGAATCGTTGCCTTATATAGAATCTGTTCGTCAATTAGTTTGGGATTTAGGAGAGCATAATGCTATTGTCATACATTTAACTTTAGTGCCTTACTTAGCTGCTGCTGGTGAATTAAAAACAAAACCTACACAGCATTCAGTGAAAACTTTAATGGAAAGCGGAATTAAAGCTGATATTTTAGTTTGTAGAACAGAGCATGAAATTTCAGATGAAATTCGCAATAAATTAGCCTTGTTTTGTAATGTAAAAAGAGAAGCAGTAATTCAGTCTATTGATGCCGCAACTATTTATGAAGTACCTAATTTAATGTTGGAAGAAGGTCTTGATGTTGTTGCTTTGAAGAAATTAGACTTGCCTAAAAAAGCCGCTCCAGATTTGAAAAATTGGAATACTTTTTTACGTAGAATAAAAAACCCAAAACATTCTATAAGTATTGGTTTGATTGGCAAGTATGTAGAAATGCAAGATTGTTATAAATCAATTTTAGAAGCTTTTATTCACGCAGGAGCTTCAAATGAGACTAAGGTAAATATAATTTCAATTCATTCTGAGTATATTGACGCTTCAAATATTGAAGCGAAATTAAAAAACCTTGACGGTATACTTGTTGCCCCAGGTTTTGGAGAAAGAGGAATTGAAGGGAAGATAGAAGCAGTTCGTTATGCACGTGAAAATAAAGTTCCTTTTTTCGGAATTTGTTTAGGAATGCAAATGGCGGTTATCGAATACTCCAGAAATGTTTTAGGGTATGCTGATGCCAATTCGACAGAAATGAATGAGCATACTGAACACCCGGTCGTTGGTTTAATGGAAGAACAAAAGAATATAACTGATAAAGGGGGGACAATGCGTCTTGGCGCGTGGAAATGTGACCTTAAGCCAGATTCATTAGCCTATAAAATATACGGAGAGTCGACTATTTCTGAACGCCACCGTCATCGTTATGAGTACAATAGTGCTTATGTTGATGAGTTGCAAAATGCAGGATTGAAAGCATCAGGAGTGAATCCAGATACAGGGCTGGTTGAAATCGTGGAATTGGAAGATCATCCTTTTTTCATCGGAGTACAATACCATCCGGAATATAAAAGTACCGTTGCAAACCCACATCCTATTTTTGTGAATTTTGTAGCCGCTGCTGTAAAAGCAAAAAAGAAATAATTTCAGTATATCAAAAAGATAATGAAATCTAATTTTTGTTTGTCGGAAAGCGATAAACAATGAAACATAAATAATTTTTAGTATAATGGAACAGAAGAAATTTGACCCGAATTCGATAATTGGCTTTGTATTGATTTTTGGGATATTGCTGTGGATAATGTATCAAAACCAACCAGATCCGGTAGTAATTGCAGCCGAGAAAGCGCAAAAGGAAATGGTGGTTCAGGAAGCGAAAGCGAAAGAATTGAATGACAAAGTGGTTGCTGAAGCCACAGTTGCTGTTGCCACCACTGGAGATTCTACACAATTAGCGCAATTGACTCAAAAACTTGGAGATTTTGCTTATTCCGCTACATTACCATCTGCTAAAGAAGGCTTTACGACTATCGAAAATAAATTAGTTAAATTAAAAATTGCTAATAAAGGGGGGTATATTGTTGAAGCTACATTAAAAGATTTCCAAAGATTTAAAAAAGGATCTGGAGAATTAGTAAAGTTGATTAGAGATAGCAATGCTATGTTGAATGTACAGTTGCTTACAAGCGACAACCGTACTTTAAATACGAAAGATTTATTTTTTGAACCTAATTTAACAAAAGCAGGTTCTGATGAGGTGCTTACCATGCGATTAAAAGCGGGTGCAAACGAGTATTTAGAATATAAGTATGTTTTGAAGGCAGATGATTATATGCTTGATTTTGATATTCATTCTCAAGGTTTAAATAAGGTTTTAAATTCATCAAAACCATTAAATCTTGAATGGAATTTAAAAACGTACACTAACGAGAAGAGTACGAGCTATGAAAATCGTTATTCTGAGCTTTATTACGAGCATGAGGATGGGAAAAGTAATTATTTAGGGCTTGGGCAGGACGAGGCTGACATTGTTAACGACGTATCTTATATTGCTTATAAGCAACACTTTTTTGCTTCCATTTTATTGACAGACGTACCATTCGCAAAAGCGGAAATATTTTCAAACAATTTAGTTAAGGATGAGGCAACGGATACGATTTTTACAAAACAATTTAAAGCGGTTATTCCTTTAGCATTCAAAAACGGGGAGATTGATCAAAAAATGAATTGGTATTACGGTCCAACGGATTACGCCTTGTTGAAAACGTATGACAAGAACTTAGAAGATATCGTTGCTTTAGGTTGGGGTATTTTTGGATGGATAAACCGTCATGCGTTTATACCTATGTATGGTTTTTTAAGTTCGTTTATTCAACATGGTTGGGCTATTATATTGTTTACTGTATTAATTAAATTAGCGATGTCTCCTATTACTTATAAATCATTTTTGTCACAAGCAAAAATGAAAGTATTGAGACCGGAAATTAATGAGTTAGGTGAAAAGTTCAAAAAGGATGCGATGAAAAAGCAACAGGAAACAATGAAGCTTTATAATAAAGCGGGCGTGAATCCTATGGCAGGTTGTATACCGGGACTAATGCAGGCCCCTATTTTTTATGCTTTATTTCAATTCTTTCCTTCTGCAATAGGTTTGAGACAAAAAGGATTCCTTTGGGCAGATGATTTATCTTCATTTGACTCCATTTACGAGTTACCGTTTCATGTTCCGTTATACGGGAGTCATATTAGTTTATTTCCTATTCTGGCCTCAATTGCTATTTTCTTTTATATGAAAATGACGACAGGAGATCAACAAATGGCTGCTCCTACGCAGGAAGGGATGCCAGATATGGCAAAAATGATGAAAATAATGATTTATGTTTCACCATTGATGATGTTGTTTTTCTTTAATAGTTACGCTTCTGGATTGAGTTTGTATTATTTTATATCTAATACAATTACAATTGGAATTATGCTTGTCATTAAAAATTATATTATTGACAGTGATAAGATCCATGCTCAAATTCAAGAGAATAAGAAAAAAGAGCCTAAGAAACAAGGTAAATTCCAACGTAAACTTCAAGAAGTTATGGAACAAGCTGAGGCTCAAAAAGCGAAAGATAAAAAGAAATAGTAATTGCTACTTCATAAAAAAAAAGCTCCCAATTTGGGGGCTTTTTTTGTTTTTAGTAAATTACGTTTTTTAAAAAGTTGGTAGTGCGACTTTGCCCAGAACAGGAATGACTCCATTGAAATATTGTACACGAGTTGCAGTTATTGTTGCTTTTCTGGTTTTTTTATTTGCAATTTTGGTTCGCCTTATCAATAGAATTTTAAAGTTTTGGGTAGTTTGTAGCGTAGCGACGATTTGACCCTTTGTTAAATTATATGGGAGAATATCTTTTGGCGCCAGGTGGTGTTGTAAAACTTTTGTGGGATTGTCGTTAGAAATACTTTCGATTGCTGTAGAGGTTGACTTTGTATTAGAATTATACTATTGAGGGTTATGTTATTAGACTAAAATTCAAAAGAGCAAGTAATAAGAGTCACAGTAACAAGGTCAACTCCAACGTAAATTTCAAAAAGTTATGGAATAGTATGAGACTCAGAAAAGCAAATCATTAAAAGAAATAACTGTTTCTGCTTCATAAAAAAAAGCTCCCATAACTGGGAGCTTTTCTGTTTTTAATAAATTATTTTTTAAAAAGTAGGTAGTAGTACTTTGTCTAGAACATGAATGACTCCATTAGAACATTGTACATCAGTTGCAGTGATAGTTGCTATTCTAGCATTTGCATCTTCAATCTTGGGAACCCCTGTCAATAGAACTTTAAAGGTTTGAGGAGTTTGTAGCGTAGGAACAACTTGACCTTCTGTTAAACTTGCAGCTAGAATATTTCCGGAGACCACATGGTATTGTAAGACCTTTGTCAAATTAGCGGCAGAAACGCTCTCGATTCCTCCAGGTGCTAACTCCGTATTTAAAGCAGTAAAAGCATCGTTAGTCGGAGCAAATACGGTAAAAAATGGTTTTTCTCCTGATAAAATGGTTACAAAATCCGGTTGACCTTCTCCTGTTAAAGCACCAACTAAAGAAGTGAAATTAGGATTGGCAGTAGCATGAGTTACAATAGTTGGTAAACCTATAACGTTATCGACTAGATGTATAACACCATTAGAAGCCATGATGTCAGCATTTGTAACTGTTGCAACACCATTAAGCATTACCTTACCCCCAGCTGTGTTTACAAACATACTTAAGGGGTTTGCGGTCGAAGCGCTTCCTTTGGCCAAAGTTTTGATGTAAGTAGTTGTTAAGTCGGTAGATTTTACAGAACCGCTAACAACGTGGTTCAGTAAAATTTGCATTAAAGCAGCTTTTGGAACATCATCTAAGGAGGGGTATCCTTCTGATGAAAGGAAAGCTGTAAATGCTGCATTGGTCGGTGCGAATACAGTAAACGGTCCGCTTCCTTGTAAAGTAACTGCCAGCTCGGCTTTTGTCAATGCTTGAACCAAAATACTCAAGTCAGCTGTTTTTAATGCGATTCCTGTGATCGTATTGTCTACAGGAGGAGCAGTAGTGTTATTGTCATCATCACTACAGGAGGTTGCAAAGATAAATAAAATGACAAGCAAAGTAAAAATTTTCGTTTTCAATAATGTTTTCATGATTTTTATGTTTAATTGTTTTTTCTAAATTAGGTAAATTTTTAAAGTTTTTGTTAAATTTTTATTTAAAAATAATAAACAAAACATAAATTTATGATTTTTTTTTAAAATGTTTATCTTTCATAGATTAGGGTAATTGACTTATTAGTACGTTGATAATCAGTTATATATGTTTTGTTGTTAATTTTTTTATTTATCAAATGTGAAACAAATGTTAAAGCTGTTTTAGTAGGATTTCTTCTAGTGTCATCAAAGTTTTCTTTTTTAGTGCATATGTCATTTGATCATAAAAATGAGAAGTAGTGGGATGAAAACAGCTTGATGAATAGTTGGATTTATTCAAATGTTATTTAGGGGTTTTAATAAGGATTGAGAAATAATAAAATAAATAGTAAAATCGTTTACAGATAAAAGCGGTAATTTTGTTTCATAATAATAGCCTTAAATTATACAATACAATGAAAGATTATAAATTTTGTTTCCTTCTATTTTTAATGTTCTCGTGTCATATCATAATCGCTCAGACAGGTTATAATAAGAGTGATGAAAAAGGTAAAAAAAATGGAGTTTGGAGAGGGTTTTACCAAGATTCCAAAAGACCCAGGTATGAGGGAACTTTCGAACATGGAAAAGAAGTTGGAGTTTTCAATTTTTATGATGACACGAAGGCAAAATCGATAATAGCGACCAGAGAGTTTAATTCCACAGACAACTCAGCCTATACTGTTTTTTATGATCAGGCAAAAAACAAGGTAAGCGAGGGGAAGGTAAGTAATAAGTTGTTTGACGGGCAATGGAAGTATTATCATCAGGCTTCGAAAACCGTTATGACTGTCGAAAATTACAAGAATGGGAAGTTAGAAGGTGTGCGGTCTGTTTATTACCCCAGCGGTAAAATTGCTGAAGAAACCAATTATAGGAACAATGTAAAAGAAGGTGTCTATAAAAGTTTTTCCGATAACGGAACTGTACTAGAAGAATCGACTTATAAGGATAACGAATATAATGGACCAGCCGCTTTTAAAGATCCGCAAGGCAACGTAGTTTCAAAGGGAGAGTTTTTACACGGGAAGAAATCGGGGATTTGGCAATTTTTCGCGATTGGAAAACCAGTCGAAGAAATTAACATGAGTACTTCCGGAAATGCATTGAAATTCAAGGGCAATTAAGTGTATCCCTGAACAGTTCTTGTGATAAAAACATTGTAACTTTGCAGTCTTGTAAAAATTAATAAAGAGAATAAAATGAAGCGAGTTGTAGTAGGACTTTCTGGAGGTGTGGATTCAAGCGTTGCCGCGTATTTGCTGCAGCAACAGGGATATGAAGTGATAGGTCTTTTTATGAAAAATTGGCACGACGATTCAGTTACTATTTCAAACGATTGCCCATGGTTGGAAGACAGTAATGATGCATTGTTAGTTGCTGAGAAATTGGGTATTCCTTTTCAAACAGTTGATTTAAGTGAAGAGTATAAGGAGAAGATCGTGGATTACATGTTCAATGAATATGAGAAAGGACGTACTCCGAATCCAGATGTACTTTGTAATCGCGAAATAAAATTTGACGTTTTTATGAAAATTGCTTTAAGCTTGGGGGCAGATTATGTAGCTACAGGTCATTATTGTAAAAAAAGTGAACTCGAAGTCAATGGCAAAACGGTGTACCAATTACTTGCCGGTGCTGATAATAATAAAGATCAATCTTATTTTCTTTGCCAATTGTCGCAAGAGCAATTATCTAAATCTTTATTTCCGATAGGTGAATTAACCAAGCCTGAAGTACGCGAAATTGCTGCTCAAATGGAATTAGTGACTGCCGAAAAGAAAGATTCTCAAGGTTTATGTTTTATAGGTAAGGTTCGTTTACCGGAATTTTTACAGCAGAAATTGCAACCAAAAGAAGGGGAGATTATCCAAATTGATAAAAACGATTCTATATACGCCGTTGAAGAGCAAGAGGGACTGTCTAACGAAGAATTATTGTCATTAGCGTCGAAAAAAATAGCATATACTCCAGATATGGGGAAAGTGGTAGGAAAGCATCAAGGGGCTCATTATTTCACGATAGGTCAACGTAAAGGACTGAATGTGGGAGGAAATAAGGATCCGTTGTTCATTATTGCCACTAATGTAGAGACTAATACAATCTATACCGGTTTGAGCAGTCAACATCCGGGATTGTTTAGAACGGGCTTATTTATAGAAAAATCAGAAGTGCACTGGATTCGTACCGATATGACCTTGGCTAACGGTGAAGAAATGGACGTTATGGCAAGAATACGCTACAGACAGCCGTTGCAAGCAGCTACTTTACATCAGTTTGAAAACGGAATGTATGTGTCTTTCCGGGAACCGCAATCAGCTATCACAGAAGGGCAGTTTGTTGCCTGGTATATGGAAGATGAATTAGTTGGTTCGGGAGTTATTTCTTAGATTAGTGCTTTATTTATAAATAAATTGCAAAACACCTGTTCGCTTAATTCATGCATTCATTTTATGAGTTAATTATTGGGCGATATCGTTTTGTCTCATGTGAAAATTGACTATGAAAAAGTTTTTTCTATTCTTATTGTTATCGCTTAGTACCATAGCTTTTTCTCAAGAAGATGCATGGGTTTATTTCAATGCTAAATCGAATCAGCAGTCGTATTTTGACTCGCCCATACTGATGCTTTCTCAAAGAGCTTTGGAAAGAAGAACAAATCAAAATATAGCAATTGATTTCAAAGATGTTCCCATTAATCCCGCTTACATAAGTCAAGTAAAATCCGTTACGGGGATTACTGTTATGGCAAAATCAAAATGGATGAATGCGCTTCATATTCGAGGGACTCAAACCTTGATAAATTCGTTGAAAGGATTCGCTTTTGTGGATAAAGTAGATTTCGCCAACAAAACATTGAATCAAGCAGGTAAAACAGCGAAGGTATTTAAGCAAAAAGAACAAGGGAAGACCAGGAAGATTAAAATTGATTATGCTTACGGTTCATCCGATAATCAAATTAAGATGCTTAACGGCGACGTATTACACAAACAAAATTATACTGGTACAGGAAAGATTATCGCTATAATGGATTCAGGTTTTTTGGGGGTAGATACGACACAGCCTTTTCAAAGGCTGAGAAATAATAAGCAAATTTTGGATGGTTATAATTTTGTATTGAGAGAATCTAATGTGTATACTTCAGATTCTCACGGAACATCAGTCCTATCAACTATGGGAGGTTATACGGAAAATAAATTAGTAGGGACTGCCCCAGATGCTTCATATTACTTGTTTATTACTGAAGATGTTAGAAGCGAGAACCCAGTGGAGGAATCACTTTGGGTTGAGGCAGCTGAAAAAGCAGATAGTTTAGGAGTAGATATTATTAATACATCTTTGGGATACTTCGAATTTGACAATGCTGCCTACAGTCATACCTATAGTGAAATGAATGGAACTACGGCTTTTATATCTAGAGGAGCTGAAATCGCTTTTAGTAGAGGAATGATTGTTGTCGCATCTGCAGGTAATGAAGGAGTTACTTTGAATCCTCATATTGGAGCACCAGCCGATGCAGTGTCTGTACTTGCAATTGGAGCCGTTAATTCATTAGAGACAAGAGTTTCCTTTAGTTCTATTGGTCCTTCCTACGACCAAAGGGTAAAACCGGATGTAATGGCACAAGGAGTGTCCACTGTTTTATCAAATCAATTTGGTGCTATCGTAACTGCAAGTGGAACGTCTTTTTCTGGGCCTGTCATGGCTGGTATGGTTGCTTCTTTTTGGCAGGCGTTCCCCACGAAAACAAATAAAGAAATCAGAGCGTTAATTATTGAATCCGCGGACAGATATACTGCACCGACAGCTCAATATGGTTATGGTATTCCTGATTTCAGTTTGGCTTTAACTCTTTCTGTAAAGGATCTTGCCAACAATTATTTTGTGGTTTATCCGAACCCAACTTCTGATTATATTTCGGTTCGGTTTCCTGAAAGTTTTAATAAAGGAACGGTTGTTTTTTATACCGTTTTAGGACAAAAAGTTTTAGAACGAGAAGTTAGCAGTCCGGTAGATACTTTCTCATTAAAATCATTAAGTAATGGAATTTATATCTATAAAATTGAATCGGAGGCTTTTTCGAAAAGCGGAAAAATAATAAAACAATAATATCCAACCTACTAAATGAATACAATTACAAAGCTTTTTAATATAAAATATCCTATTATCCAAGCAGGAATGATTTGGGTAAGTGGGCATAAACTCGCAAGTGCAGTAAGTAATGCAGGAGGATTAGGATTGATAGGAGCGGGATCCATGTATCCGGAAGTACTACGCGAACACATTCAGAAATGTAAAAAAGAAACTTCTAAACCCTTTGGAGTGAATGTTCCTATGTTGTATCCCAATGTGGAAGAAATCATGAAGATTATTGTCGAAGAAGGAGTGAAAATTGTTTTTACCTCGGCAGGAAATCCAAAAATATGGACTCCGTATTTAAAAGAAAACGGTATTACGGTAGTGCATGTAGTCAGTAGTACTTTATTTGCGTTAAAAGCGCAAAATGCAGGAGTAGACGCTATAGTCGCAGAAGGTTTTGAAGCCGGTGGTCATAACGGAAGGGATGAAACTACTACTTTTACGTTAATTCCAATGGTAAAAGAACAAATAAAAATTCCTGTTATTGCAGCAGGAGGGATTGCAAACGGACGAGGAATGCTTGCCGCAATGGTTTTGGGGGCAGATGCTGTTCAGGTGGGTAGTAGATTTGCGGCATCGATGGAATCATCGGCACATGACAATTTTAAGAAAACGATAATAGAAACTAAAGAAGGAGGGACACAACTTACATTAAAGGAATTGGCTCCCGTTCGGTTAATAAAGAACAAGTTTTTTCAGGATGTTCAAAGTTTATATGAGAAATGTCCAACAAAGGATGAATTAGTGACGTTGTTAGGCAGAGCAAGGGCAAAACGAGGTATGTTTGAAGGTGATTTAATTGAAGGTGAGTTGGAGATCGGTCAAATTGCAGGTTTGATACATGAAGTAAAATCGGCAGAAGGAATCATTTTAGAAATGATGGCAGATTATAATATGGCGAGAAAAGAAATAGTAGCTCTTGATTTTTAATTATTGAACTAATGACCAAAATTAAATTATATATAGTGTTGCTGTTCTTTGGAGTTGGGTTGCAACAGGGCTATAGTCAGATTTATAAATTCAAAACTTCAGGTGTTAGTTTTTTGGAGAAAAACGAAAAAGGGAAATGGGGAAAATGGTCTGATTTAGAATTGGTAAATGTTGTAGTTTCATTGGATACCGATAAAAGCAGAATTGTTATTTACTCCCAAATTATTCAATTGTTTGAAATCATCGAGTATCAGGCAACTGAGGAAAATGATACTGATGTTGTTTACTCCTTTACCTGTAAGGATAATAATGGAGATGATTGTACTCTTTCCATAATAACTAGGAAGCACCAGGATAATAGAAAGCAATTATATGTTAATTATGGAAATAGGATTATTGTTTATAATATTTTTAATTTAGAAGGGTAAATAAATCAAAATTGAGTTGCGTTCCGCTTCGGGTTATTTTTAATAGGCTATAAAAAAGAGCCGATACCGTATTAAATTTATAAGATTAAGCGATTGTTGAATAGAGTGAATTCTATTCTCAATCGCTTTTTTTGTATTCTATTTTTAGTTAGGGGTCGATTATCGTATTTGTGTTTGTGGGGTCAAAAGGAGAACCGATTTCGTCAGTGCATGCTAAATTCATAAGAATGCATCTGGTTTAAAACAATTAGTACGCATATTACAAGAACGTACTTAATTAGCGACTTTCTATCTTTATGAGAAGCTGGCATGAGATTCTATCGGAAGTAACTTCCGTAAATTACTTTACTTATACAAGTATGAAAAGCTCTTGCTGAGTTGTCCAACTCGGTCATTTATTCATTCATTTTACTGTATTCTATTTTGAGAAGCACTGAGTGATTTTTTGAACTCCTCTGTGCTTCGGTTTTTCTTCCAGTTAGGGTTGAAGCTTGAAATTTTAGTGTACTCCTTTTTTTTATGATATTAATCTTATTTTACGCTAGGTTATAAATGTAAATAAATTTCATTACCCCTAATCTTAATGGGGTTAATTTCGTTATTAAGATATTTTAAGTTAGATAATAGTGATTTAAATTTAATATTTACTTCCAAATACTAAAAAACACGTGGTCTACTGTCAAAAATTAATTATGAATATAATATTTTTATATTGACAAAAATGTGGATTTCTTGTTTTTTTGAAGTGATTTTTTGTAATTGATAATTCTTTCCAAATCAAATCAAAAAGTCAATATTTATTTATTTAACTAGAGTAAAAGTTGATAAATTCGTCCCAACAAAAAAGTTAAAATCAGTAAGAAAATAAATAACCAACAACCAAAATAATAAATAACCAAAACAAAATGATGATGAAAAAAGTAATTTTAACTTTAGCTCTAGCGTTGACCGGGAGCCTAACATTTGCGCAGAATAGTCCATTAGAAATCTCAGGCTCTGCAGATGTGTACTATAAATATGATTTTGCAAAGAAAGAAAATATAGGCACTAGTTTCGCAACTGACCAAAACTCAGTTTCTTTAGGTATGCTTGATATTGCTTTGAAAAAAACAACAGGTAAAGCTTCTTTTGTAGGGGAAATTTCCTTTGGCCCAAGAGGTCAATTCCAGTCTATACCTAATGGTGATGGAACAGATTTAAATAGTTTCCACATTCAAAACTTATATGCAACTTATGCTGCGACAGATAAATTAAGTTTCACTGCGGGTTACATGGGGACTTTTATTGGGTATGAGGTAATCTCGCCAGTTGCTAATTTTCATTATTCAACTTCCTATTTATTTACGAATGGGCCATTCCAAAATGCGGGAGTTAAAGCAAATTATGCAATCTCTGATAAAGTGGGTATCATGGTTGGCGCTTTTAATGATGCTTGGAATTCTTATAAAGCAGATCCAATCAAAGGTTTAAATGCATTTGGGGCTCAGTTGTCATTTGCTCCTACTGATGGTGTAAGTGCTTATCTTAATTTTATGGATGGTTCTGTTAGTGGTACTATAGTTGATTTAACGGCGTCATTCCAACTTTCTGATAAATTCAAACTAGGCTTAAATGCCGCTGATTTCTCAAATGAAGGTAAAGTAGGTTATACAGGTTTAGCTTTATATCCTGCAGTGGATGTAAGTGATAAATTTAGCTTGGGTTTACGTGGGGAGTATTTTAAATTTAAAGAAGGGTCTGGGGATAACTCAGTAACTGCATTAACATTATCAGCTAATTTAAAAGCTGGTGGATTAACTCTTATTCCTGAGTTTAGATTAGATAGCGGTTCTGATGAAACTTTCGAAAAATCGAGCGGAGACCCTACAAAATCGGCATCTCAATTTGCTTTAGCAGTGGTTTACGGATTCTAAATTTATAATTTTTTTTTTGACTGCCAAGACACTGTAAGGTGTGTTGGCAGTTTTTTTATTATAATGAATGAACTGTAATAGGTATCCTTAAATCTTTAGTTTATATCAAAAAAAAACAGTTCTTTGATAAGTCAAAGAACTGTTTTTAAGATGCGTTTATAGTGTCAATTTACTGTTTTTTATAAATCGAGTAAATTGTATTGATAGTGTTTTGATTTAAAATTGAATCGACTTCCGTTTGGATAAAGTGTAACTTAAACGCTGTTATGGCAGAAGGAAGATTTTTGGTGTCATATCCTATGATTCGTAGTGCCTGTTCCGGGTTAAAATCAAGTGGAGCGGTTTCCAAAACATCATCTTTCCATAAACCAAATCCATTTTCGGCCAATGTATTCCAAGGGAATAGGGCGCTGGGGTCATTTTTACGAGTAGGGGCAATGTCTGAATGGCCTACAATGTTTTGAGTTGGAATATTATATTCTTTCTTTAATTTGCTCAATAGTGCCATTAAGCTGGTAATTTGTGCTTCGGAAAAAACCTCTGTTCCATTATTGTCAAGCTCAATTCCTATTGATGATGAGTTGATATCGGTGTCTTTCCCCCACGAACCTCTACCAGCATGCCATGCGCGTAAATAGTCATTTAACATTTGTACTACACTACCGTCATCGGCAATAACATAATGTGCGCTTACTTGGGTTCTGGTTACGGTAAACGTTTTTATCGTTTGTTGAAGCGAGTCTTGGGCTGTATGGTGAATGATGATGAAATTAGGTTTTCGCAAATTGAAATTCACGGTGCCAATCCATTCAGTACGTATGCCGTTATCTAAAGCAGTTGATCCCATTTCGGACATAGTATCCTTGAAGGAGTATAATTGTTTTGTGTATACATTATCTATATTTATTATCGTTTTTGAAACGATGGGTAATGGCTCAGGTTCTTTATTTGATATAGTTTCTTTAAAGGTTTTTAGCTTAGTGTCATATTCTTTTTCGCTTGCTTTATAGGGATTTGTGGAACAGGAAGCTACTATGCCCGCAACAATCAGATAATAGAAATATTTTTTCATAATTTAAAGGAACTTGTTTTGTTTAAAAATATAATTATCTATTTCTTCTTGATTTTTTGTTTTTGCCTTCTTCGTTCAGCGCTTTGTATTTTACTTTTTGATCCTCATTTAAAAACTGATTGATTTTCCTGTCCATAGTTTCTGAAAGGGCTTCAATTTCTTTTGCTTTTTGTTCTTGTCCGGTGTCAGCTTTTAATAAGATTCCTTGTGTTCTCATGCTATCTGTCAATACATTTGCGATGGCAATTTCCTGTAATGCATCAAGGTTAAGTTCTGGTTTTAACTTTTCAATTATTTTACCAACAGTAACCTCGACAGGGATTTCTTTAGGCTGATCGTGGCTCGGGCCCTGAGGCATTTGAGCCATTTGATTATTTCTTCCGTTTTGATTTCCGTATCCACCTCCGCCATAACCGCCTCCTCCATAACCGTTGTTTCGATATTGTGCCGAAACGGTATCTATGGATAATAACATAAGTGCCAAAACGAATAAGATTTGAATTGTTTTCATGTTTATTTTTTAAAAAAGGGTTATCAAATAGTTTTGTTAGGTAATGAATGTCAAAAATCTATACAGGTTCTCCGTATAAGTCAAATTCAGTGGCTTCAATAATTTTTATCATAGCAAAATCTCCGGTTTTCACATAATGTTTTGAGGCATCAATTAGTACTTCGTTATCTACATCTGGACTATCAAATTCCGTTCTTCCCACAAAATGACCACCTTCTTTCCTGTCGATAATACATTTGAAAGTTTGACCTAGTTTTAATTGGTTTAAATCCCATGAAATTTGAGATTGTAATTCCATTATTTCATTAGCGCGGTCTTGCTTCACATCAGCGGGAACATCGTCTTCCAATAAGTATGCATGGGTGTTTTCTTCGTGAGAATAGGCAAAACATCCCATTCTGTCAAATTTCATTTCTTGAACCCAGTCTTTTAAGATATTAAAGTCTTCCTGCGTTTCTCCTGGATATCCTACGATTAGAGTCGTACGAATCGCCATTTCTGGAACTGCTGCGCGGAAATCTTTTAATAATTTGGTTGTTTTCTCTTGAGTTGTTCCGCGACGCATTGATTTCAAGATAGAATCTGAAATATGCTGTAATGGAATGTCAATATAATTACAAATCTTAGGCTCACGTTTCATGATTTCCAAAACATCCATAGGGAAACCGGTCGGGAAGGCATAGTGCAAACGTATCCATTCGATTCCTTCTACTTTTACCAATGCTTCCAGTAATTCGCCAAGATTACGTTTTTTATAAATATCAAGACCGTAGTAAGTTAGGTCTTGTGCAATTAAGATCAACTCTTTCACACCATCTCTTGCTAATCCTTCGGTCTCTTTGACTAGCTTTTCAATAGTTTGTGAAACGTGTTTTCCACGCATGATTGGAATAGCACAAAAACTACAAGGTCTGTCGCAACCTTCGGCAATTTTTAAATAAGCATAATTTTTCGGGGTAGTGGTCAATCGCTCTCCCAGTAACTCATGTTTATAATCAGCTCCCAAGGCTTTCAATAATGCAGGCAATTCAGTTGTCCCAAAATATTGATCTACATTTGGTATTTCTTTTTCTAAATCAGGTCTGTAACGTTCCGACAGACATCCGGTAACAAAAACCTTATCTACTAATCCTTTTTCTTTTTTATCAGCATATTCCAAAATCATGTTCACTGATTCGGCTTTTGCATTGTCGATAAATCCACAGGTATTAATGACAATAATATTTCCTTCTTCGGCAGCTGGAGCTTCATGCGCAACATCCTTTCCGCTTGCGCGTAGTTGTCCCATCAGCACTTCACTGTCGTATATGTTTTTAGAGCACCCTAGAGTGATCACGTTGATTTTATTCTTTTTTAATGACTTGGTTCTCATATATTTATAAATTGGAGTGCAAAATTACGTTTTTTTTATTCAAACAGAGCTTTTTCTGGGGTCTTTTAGCTTTTATTTAAGGGGGCATTATCCGCATCTGTTGTAATTTCCTGAAGAAAAACAGGGAAGGATTTCACTGCAAACGATGTTTATTGGACTCAATTGAAAATAAAATTTAAGTGAAGTGATTTGGGGTATAAAAAAATCCGTTCCAATTCGTTGCAACGGGTTTTTCTGTTTTTATTTCTTATTTGGATTACAATTCAAACAATAAAGTCAATGAGATTGTATTGTTGACGGAATTTATTTTAGCGCCATCAGTTAACCCTTGCGTAAAAAAGCCTTGCTGTGAGTCTCTTTCGGCATAAGCATAAGATAAATCAACTTTCGTTGAACCAAAATTATATCCCAGACCTCCTGAATAGCCTGTCAAGTCACCAATGGTGTTCGTGTTTTTGTAAGGACTTTGCTCATAACGATATCCTGCTCTCAGGCTCAGTTTCTCAATTTTATATTCGCCGCCTATTCTCAATTCACCGGTATTGTCTAAGGTGTTACTCATAGTGTTGTTCAAGCCGTTAAAATAAGTGTCGTTTTCAGGTTTAAACTTGGTGTTGCGGTAGTCTTTTATTGCGTAATCAATACTGATTAAACCAGATTTTCCAAAAACATAGGCAAAGCTTCCTGTTAGTTTGCTTGGTGTCTGCAATTTGTATGCAGCATATACATTCGTAATTCTGGGGTCCACAACATCTGAAGGAAGAGAACCGTCGCTATTACTGCTTACTGCAATAAGCTTTTGGGAGAGCTCGTCACTTAAACGGTACCAAGTTGATGATTCGTAAGCAAGTCCCAAACGTACCTCGTTGGTTACTTTTGCAATAGTACCTAATTGAAAGGAGAAGCCTGTACCATAAGTATATAGGTCATTGTTAAATTGTAATTTGGTTACGTCGTAATCAGTCCCTAAAGTATTATTATTGTCTTCATAAAAAAGAGAGGATTGTCTGAAGTCCGTGAAATGTGAATTAAGATTCAGGCCTATATATAATCGGTCATTATAGGATGTCGCTGCATTAAAAGATAGCTTTCCGTTATAACCGCTTGAATAAATTGTATTTTCCTGATAATAATTACCTCCTGCAGCTACGTTTGATGTATACTCGGTATTGTTTGGGTCATTATTTACGGGATTTATAACATACCCTTGATAGCCTAAAAATGCTTGTTGCTCCCCATTGCTTAAATTTCCGTAATTAGAATCTTCTAAAATATTCAGGGGAATTCCATTTGCAAATTTCACAAAATAGGAACCGACGGAATTATTGGGATTTGTTCCAGCGCTAAATACAGAATTATTATAATTATTAGTATTCTCATAATTTACGGCCACTGAAAACTTTTTCCAACCGCTTTTTGTATTATTGTTGTTAAAGACAAAAACACCTCCGGCTTGATTGAGGTCAAAAGAATTATCTTTTTGAGTTGTTGTTGTGCCAAAATAATTTGAATTATTTTTTGTATCTCTATTGCTTAGCGTGATTCCAACTTGGTTGTTTGAAAAAACAGCAGATCCGGCTGGGTTGATGCCTATAGAGGAAAAGTCTCCACCCAAGGCCCCAAAAGCCCCGCTCATTGCCTGAAAGCGAGCAGTTCCGTTTAGATTGTCTTGTGAGTAGCGTAAGGCATCTTTTATCTCTTGTGATTGGGCTACGCCAAATGTAAAACCCGTAGCTAATAAAAATAAATATTTTTTCATTTTAATATTCTTTATGTTTTTGATATATGACAATGATAATTATCTTCTTCCTCCTCCAGAGGATCTTCTTCCACCTCCACCACTGTTTGAGGATCTGCCGCTATTACCGCTATTTGATCTTGAAGGGGTATAGCTATTGTTTCTTGAATTGCTTGAGTTTTGCTGTCTGCTAGTGTTTCTATTAACTCTCGTTCGAGTAGGAGCGTTGTAAGAATTATTTTGGTTCTGACTTCTTCTCGTAAATGTGGGACTTGTTCGAGTTCTGCTATCGCTACTGTAATTTGAGCTTCTTCTTCTATCTGTGTAGTTTGTGCTTCTATTATTGTTAGTTCTATTTTGGGAATAGTTTCTACTACTGTAGTTTCTATCTCCGTTTATGGAATTGGAATAGGAAGAACCTCTTCTGCTTGGGTTATTGGAGTAGTTACTGTTGTTTTGGTAATTATAATATCCCCAGCCATTCCCATACCAGTTATTTCCATACCAATTATTCCAGCCCCAGCCATTTCCATACCAATTGTTCCATCCCCAATTATTTCCATACCAGTTATTCAAACCAAATCCTACGTTCATTCCCCAGCCGTAACCTCCATTCCATCCCCAGTTGTTTCCGTACCAATTATTCATTGCCCATCCGGTATCGTAAACATTAATGCTTACCCCTTGAGGGTTACTACCCCATCCAGGATAGTTTTCGTAATCGTTTTGTGAGTTGTTGTTTTCTAAATTAGAATTATTGTAATTGTCGACATCTGTAAAGATTTCGGTAGATTGGTTGTTATTTTGTAAAGATCCAAAGTACTCTTTGTATTGATTTTGATTGTTCTGAGTCTCCGTTTCAATAGGCCTGTTGTAGGAGTTACCGTAAATCCCATCGGAATCATAGTACGAGCTATTTTGGTAGGATCCACAAGATGTCAATAGGACGCTCAATAATCCAAGAATGTAGTATATTGATTTGTTTTGGAAAGAAAGGATACTAGGTTTCATGTCTGTAGAGTTTTGATTGTTGCACATTACAAAAATAGTTAGTTTTGTTGAACTATTTATATAAATAATATAGCACAAAATTTATGCCAAACTACTCAATATGAGTGAGAAACTTGTTGCAAGATTAGCAGATTATTCAAAATGTTATTTTTTTGATGCTAAGTGCTGCTACGAGCAACGTTTGGGGTGGATTAGGTATTGTTTATATCATTGTTTAAGGGGTTTATAGCATATCTTAGTAGCTAAGCTTGTTGCGATATATGGCTTAAATTGCTGTATTTAGAACGTTCTAGAGTATCTAATGGAATTCCATTTGCAAAGTTTATATAATAAGTGCCAATTGAGGTGTTGGGATTTGTTCCTTCGGAAAAAACGGGGTTATTGTAATTATTGGTTTTCTCATAACTAATAGCTGCCGAAAATTTTTTCCAATCGCTATTTTAAGCATTATTAAAAACTAAAATATCTTTAGCTTGACTCAGATCAAAGAAATCGTCTTTTTGGGTTGTCTTAGCACTAAAATAATTTGAATTAATTTTTATATTATCATTACTTAGACTGACTATAGTTTGGTTATTTATAAAAACCGCTGATGCAAATGGGCTTTATGCTTGCAGGGCAAAAGTGCTCTCCTAAAGCTCCACTTATTGCTTGAAAGCAAACGGTTCTGCTTAGATTATTTTGGGAGTATCTTGTAGCACCTGAGGTTTCTTAAGACTGAGCGCTAACTGTAAAACTTGAAATTAAAATATATGTATTCGTTTTTGTTCAAATAAAGGTTTTTTATTTAAATTAAAGTCTTGATTTAATTTTAGCGTCCTCCTCTTCTGCCACCGCCAGAAGACCTTTCATTTCCGGAGTTAGAAGAGCTAGAACTTGAAGGCGAGTAGCTCTCACTTCTTGAAGTGTTAGGGCTAGTATTGTTTCTATCGTTATTGCTGTTGTCAAAAAGGTTAGTGTTCCTCGGTGTATTGTTGTTTTGGTTGCTGCTATTATTTCTTGTAGGAGTATAACTGTCTCGTCTTGTCTCGTTTTGATTTACTCTTGATCGAGAAGGTGTATTGTCGTTTTGATTAGTGGAATTATATCTTCTACTGAAAGTTGGTCTGTTGTTGGAATCGAAAGGGTTGTTTGAATTTCTTCTGTAGTCCGTCTCGTTGGTATTTTTGTTTGTGTCACTTATGTTATCCTGATAATTTCTGGAACTGAAATTTCTGTTCCCGTTTACTGAGTTGGTATGCGTAGAACCTCTTCTGCTTGAGTTGTAGGAGTAGTTGCTATTATTTTGGTAATTAGAGTATCCCCAGCCATTTCCATACCAGTTATTCCAGCCCCAATTGTTGCCATACCAATTGTTCCAGCCCCAATTATTTCCATACCAGCTATTCCAGCCAAAGCCAACGTTCATTCCCCAACCGTAACTTCCATTCCACCCCCAGTTGTTTCCGTACCAGTTATTCATTGCCCATCCGGTATCGTAAACGTTGAGGCTTACGCTTTGTTGGTTACTGCCCCATCCAGGATAGTTTTCGTAGTCGTTTTCTAAATTATAATCATTGTAATTGTCGATATCTGTAAAGATTTCGGTAGACGGGCTGTTATTTTGTAAAGATCCAAAGTAATCTTTGTATTGATTTTGATTGTTTTGAGTTTCCGTTTCAATAGTTCTGCTGTAGGAGTTTCCGTAAATTCCATCAGAATCATAGTAAGAACTATTTTGATAGGAGCCACAAGAGACCGTCAAAAGACTCAAAAACCCAGCAAGAGTGAAAAGGGAGGCTTTGTGGGATGAAAAAATAATAGTTTTCATATCTGTAAGGTTTTTTATTGTTGTGCAGGACAAAAATAGTTAGTTTTGTGGAACTATTTAGATAAAAAAAATAAAGCAAAATTTGTACCAAACTATTCAATATGAGCAAGAACCTTACTACAAGATCAGAAGATTATTCAAAATGGTATAATGAACTGGTTGTAAAAGCTGATTTAGCTGAAAATTCGGGTGTTAGAGGCTGTATGGTAATCAAGCCATACGGATATGCCATTTGGGAAAAAATGCAAGCAGAGTTGGATCGAATGTTTAAAGAGACAGGTCATCAAAATGCCTATTTCCCTTTATTTGTTCCTAAAAGCATGTTTGAGGCAGAAGAGAAAAATGCGGAAGGATTTGCAAAAGAATGTGCTATTGTGACGCATTACAGATTAAAAAACGATCCAGATAAACCGGGTAAGTTAATGGTGGATCCTAATGCAAAACTAGAAGAAGAGCTTATTGTTCGACCTACAAGTGAAGCAATTATCTGGTCTACTTATAAAGGGTGGGTGCAATCGTATAGAGATTTACCTTTGTTAATCAATCAATGGGCCAATGTGGTTCGATGGGAGATGAGAACACGATTGTTCTTGAGGACAGCCGAGTTTTTATGGCAAGAGGGGCATACGGCACACGCAACTAGGAATGAAGCTATCGAGGAAACTGAAAGAATGATGAACGTGTATGCTGAGTTTGCTGAAAATTTTATGGCTATTCCGGTCGTAAAAGGGATAAAAACGGAAACAGAGCGATTTGCCGGAGCAGAAGAGACTTATTGTATTGAAGCATTAATGCAAGACGGTAAAGCGCTTCAGGCGGGAACGTCACATTTCTTGGGACAGAACTTCGCAAAAGCATTCGACGTGAAATTTGCTAATGCCGAAGGGAAGCAGGAATATGTTTGGGGAACCTCATGGGGTGTTTCAACTCGTTTGATGGGAGCGCTGGTAATGACACATTCAGATGACAAAGGATTGGTTTTACCGCCCAATTTAGCGCCTATACAAGTTGTGATCGTACCAATACATAAAACGGACGAACAGTTAGCGGAAATCACTACTGAGGTAAATATTTTAATATCGGAGTTGAAAAAACTTCATGTTTCGGTGAAATACGATGATAGAACAACTCAAAAACCCGGATTTAAATTTGCTGAATGGGAATTGAAAGGGGTTCCTGTCCGAATTGCAGTAGGACCGAAAGATTTGGAAAACGGAACTTTTGAAGTGGCTCGAAGAGATACTTTGACAAAAGAAGTGAAGCCTAAAGACGGAATTGCGACGTATATCAGCGATTTGTTAGCGCAAATTCAAGCAGATTTGTTTAATAAAGCATTAAATTATAGAGACTCTCATATCACTGAAGTGAACAGTTTTGAGGAGTTTAAATCGGTTTTAAATGATAAAGGTGGTTTTGTATCAGCGCATTGGGACGGAACAGCAGGTACTGAAGAGAAAATTAAGGATCTTACAAAAGCTACTATTAGATGTATCCCTTTGGATGGTGTAGAAGAGGCGGGAAGCTGTATTCTCACTGGTAATTCTTCTAATAGAAGGGTGCTGTTTGCAAAGGCATATTAAAAAAAAACAAATTTTTTTGCCTCTAGTATTGTACGTCTAAAAAATAGTTGTATTTTTGCATCCGCATTACAGAAGCACGGTCCGTTCATCTATCGGTTAGGATCTCTGGTTTTCATCCAGGAAAGAGGGGTTCGACTCCCCTACGGACTACTATTTTTGTTTTGCAAAGTATTCCTTAGCTTTAAAAGGAGATGGTCCGTTCATCTATCGGTTAGGATCTCTGGTTTTCATCCAGGAAAGAGGGGTTCGACTCCCCTACGGACTACAATTTCAATTTAAATTGAAGAAAAAACTTAGGAGGATAATGGTCCGTTCGTCTAGGGGTTAGGACGCCAAGATTTCGTCTTGGTAACAGGGGTTCGATTCCCTTACGGACTACAAAAAAAGAATAGTAAAAGATAAAAAAGTAATAAAATGGCAAATCATAAGTCAGCTCTAAAGAGAATCAGAAGTAACGAAAAGAGAAGAGTATTAAACAGATACCAACACAAAACTACTCGTAATGCAATTAAAGCATTAAGAATAGCAACTGATAAGGTAGATGCTACATCTAAGTTATCAAATGTAATTTCTATGATTGATAAATTAGCTAAAAAGAATATCATTCATGATAACAAAGCATCTAATTTAAAATCTAAATTAACGAAATACGTTTCTAAATTGTAAGCATTACAATTTAGATATGCCATAAAAAAAAGGCTCCTTTTTAAGGAGCTTTTTTTATCTTTTTTTTTTAAAGTTAAAGCGAACTCTCGTTTCAAAGACTAATCGATTCTACTTTCTTTTAAGGGTGTAAAAGCGGTTTGCTTCGATAGTAAAGCGTTTAATTTAAAATCTAAATTAACGAAATACGTTTCTAAATTGGTAAGCACTATATCTTATATATGCTATAAAAAAAGCTCCTTTTTAAGGAGCTTTTTTTTTTTAAGTTAACTTTCGTTTCAAAGACTGATCGATGCGACCTTCTTTTAAGGGTATAAAAGCGGTTTGCTTCGACCAAGCCTATTGATGGCTTAATGTTGTGTAACGCCTTTATTTGATAAATAATCCAGCATGGACAGGGTAATGGGTTTTGATAAAAAATCGATAACCATAGGGTATGTCTTTGCTTTTTCTAAATCTTCTGGATCGATTGTTGACGAAAGAATTAAGACTTTTGTGGTAGTGTTAAAATCAGAATAGCTGGCGCTGCTAAAACAATCTAAAAATTCCCAGCCGCCCATTACAGGCATATTTAAATCTAAAAAAATTAATTGAGGTTGCTTTTTGGAATCAGGATTAGTTACTTCTAGTTTGAGTGAATCAAAGTAACGAAGTGCTTCCTCTCCATTTTGTGCTGTAACAATTTCATTCGAAAATGTGGTTTTGCAAATTACTTTTTTGCATAGCATTAGGGTTATAGGGTCGTCATCAACACATAAAATTAGGTCTAGCATTATGTTATTTGTTTTTAAATGTTAAAGTAAAAGTAGTTCCTTTATCGACTTCGCTTTCGATACTAATGGTTCCTCCCATAGCTTCAACTTGTGATTTTACGAGGTATAGTCCCAGTCCTTTGCTGTCAGGGTAGTTGTGAAACCTTTGGTAAAGACCGAAAACTTTATCTCGATTTCTTTCTAAATCAATTCCGATTCCATTGTCTTGAAAAATCAACGTGGTGTATCTCTCCCCTTGATGAGTAGATGCCACTATTTTAAGTGTTTTATTTTCTGATTTATATTTTATGGAATTTGTCAAAAGATTCAATAGGATGCTCTCTATGTAAGATTTGTTGATCTCTACTACAGGGGCTTTCTCAAAATCAATACGTATTATAGGCTGGAGGGTGCTAATTTGAAAAGTGAGTTGGCTGTAAACGTTATCAAACACTTCTTTTAGTACAACCGCTTCTTTTTGAATGGAAGGGTTATCTTTTATGATCATCACCTTAGTTAGATCATTGATTGTCTCATTTAGTAGGTGAGTTGACTTATTGAAGCCGTTTAAGATTTCTTTTAGTTCCGAGTTTTCAATGGGTATATCGTCGAGTAAACTCAATAAACCAGTTAGGTTAGACAAAGGGGCCCTAAGGTTGTGGGAAGTGATATATGAAAATTGCTTCAAGTCCTTATTATTTTGAGTTAATTCCCGAATGAGATGTTCTTTTTCTTTTTCCTGATTTCTCTCTTCAGAAACATCTCTTTGTATCGAAACCCAATGTGATAGTTCATTTTCTGAATTGTAAATCGGAATCATTGAAAATCGCAACCAAAACTCTTCTTGGTTCTTGGTGTAAGCTATCATTTCTATTACACGCTCCTCTCTGTTTGTTATAGCCGATATTATTTTTTTGATATTACTCTTATCGGAATTAACGCCTCTTAAGAGGTCTGGAGATTTGCCTATAATTTCGTAAGTAGAATATCCTGTCATGACTGAAAAAGCCGGATTGACATAAACTATTTTTGGTAATTTACGTGCGTTAAAATTGGCTTCCGTAATCATTATTGAATCTTTAGTTTGAACAATTACGGTTTCTAGTAACTTAAGTCGCAGTTCTTCTTCTTTTTGCTTTGTGATATCTTGAATGGCCCCAATCATTCTGATTGCTTTGCCATTTTCGTCTTTTAGAAGGAATCCTCTGTCAAGTACATATTTATAGGAGTTGTCAGCGCATTTAAAGCGGTATTCATCTTGCCAATTTTCTGTTTTTTGTTCTATAAAAGAATAGAGTTTAATTGACATTTTGATACTATCTTCGGGATGTATGTTGTCAAACCACCATTTTGAACTGTCTCCAACTTGATGTTGTTCGTACCCGAAAATACTTTTTATTCCTTTGCTCCAAAAGAGATTGTCTTCCTGTATTTTCCAATCCCATATAGTGTCGCTAGTAGCCTTGGCTACAATATCGTATTTTTCATTTGATTCTTTAATTTCGTCGTTTGTATTCTTGAGTTTTTCAAAAATAATTTTGCTTCTCTTGTCGTTAGTGGATAGTATATACCTAAAAGTAATACCAGTAAAAAATACTAAAACAAGATCCTTCGAGAAATTGTAAAACAGGTAATCATCTAAAAAATAGTACTTTACGGAAAGTTTGTGAAAAACGATAGCCAAAAAGACGGCTATAATGATATAAATGAGAGTTAACTGGTTGGTTTTGCTTTTCATCACTCAAATGTAATTAATTATAATGAATTATAAAATACCCTGATACACTTATTTTTCTACTCTAATTTGATATCTAAAACGTTAACAATATGTAAACTATTGTAGAAATATTTTTTATGTCAAAATAAAGTGTACCTTTGCACACATTAAAAATCACAGATGGAATCTATTAGAAACATTGCAATTATTGCCCACGTCGATCACGGTAAAACAACTTTGGTTGATAAAATTATGTATCACTGTCAATTATTTCGTGACAACGAAAACACAGGTGATCTAATCCTTGATAACAACGACTTAGAGCGTGAAAGAGGTATTACCATTACTTCTAAAAATGTTTCGGTAGTATACAAAGGAACAAAAATCAACATTATTGACACTCCTGGTCACGCCGATTTTGGTGGTGAGGTAGAACGAGTATTGAATATGGCTGATGGAGTTTGTCTACTAGTAGATGCTTTTGAAGGACCAATGCCACAGACACGTTTTGTATTACAAAAAGCGCTTGACCTTGGTTTGAAGCCATGCGTTGTAATTAATAAAGTTGATAAAGAAAACTGTACTCCTGAAGAAGTTCATGAGAAAGTATTTGACTTAATGTTTGAATTAGGTGCAGAAGAGTGGCAGTTAGATTTTCCAACTGTTTACGGTTCGGCTAAAAATAACTGGATGTCTGACCATTGGGAAAACGTAACGGATAATGTTGAAGCATTGTTAGATATGGTACTTGCTAACGTGCCTGCTCCTAAAGTTTCAGAAGGTACTCCACAAATGTTGATTACGTCATTAGACTTTTCAGCTTTTACGGGTCGTATCGCTATCGGTCGTCTTGAAAGAGGTGTGTTGAAAGAAGGTATGCCAATCTCATTAGTTAAAAGAGATGGTACAACAACAAAATCAAGAATTAAAGAGCTTCATACTTTTGAAGGTCTTGGTCGTAAGAAAGTGCAAGAAGTAACTGCTGGAGATATATGTGCTATTGTTGGAGTTGAAGGTTTTGAAATTGGTGATACTATCGCTGATTATGATAATCCGGAAGCTTTGAAATCAATCGCTATTGATGAGCCTACAATGAGTATGTTGTTTACAATCAATGACTCTCCTTTCTTTGGTAAAGAGGGTAAATTTGTGACTTCTCGTCATATTAGAGATAGATTGACAAAAGAATTAGAGAAAAATTTAGCCATGAAAATGGGTGAAACTGATTCTGCTGATAAATTTATGGTTTTTGGACGTGGAGTACTTCACTTGTCTGTTCTTATTGAAACAATGAGAAGAGAAGGATATGAATTACAAATTGGTCAACCGCAGGTTATCATCAAAGAAATTGATGGTAAAAAATGTGAGCCAATTGAGGAATTAACTATCGATTTACCAGAAAATCTTTCTGGAAGAGCTGTAGAGTTTGTTACAATCCGTAAAGGAGAAATGTTGAGCATGGAAGGTAAAGGAGAACGTATGATTATAAAATTCAATATTCCATCACGTGGAATTATCGGATTGCGTAATCAATTGTTGACTGCTACTGCTGGAGAAGCTATTATGTCGCACCGTTTCATAGGATACGAACCTTTTAAAGGAGCAATTCCTGGAAGAAATAATGGTTCACTGATCTCTATGGAAAATGGAAAAGCAATTCCTTATTCTATCGATAAATTACAAGATCGTGGTAAATTCTTCGTTAACCCTAATGATGAAATTTATGAAGGTCAAGTAATTGGAGAAAATTCACGTAGTGATGATATGAGTGTAAACGTAACTAAGGCTAAGAAACAGTCTAACGTTCGTTCTTCTGGAAATGATGAAAAAGCGAGAATAATACCTCCAATTATTTTCTCATTAGAAGAAGCTTTAGAATACATTCAGAAAGATGAATATGTAGAGGTAACTCCGAAATCTATTCGTTTGAGAAAAATACATTTGACTGAAACTGATAGAAAAAGATTTAAAATCTAATTTTATTATTAAATAGAAAAAAGCCATTCGAAAGAATGGCTTTTTTTATGCCTGCTATTTAGATAAGTTATGATTTCATCCTAAATAAGTAGGTTATACTAATTATAGTTCTTTATTAGTACGGAAAATTATGGTATAAGGCCGATATAGTATGAAAGCGATCCAATTTTTATTGAAGTATATTGAATACATAATCAGTATTACTTATCTTTTCAAACTAAAATGGCCCTTTGCAGCTCTTCCATCTTCCAGCTCTATTGTAAACCAATAGTCATCCGCGGGAAGCGTCAGACCATTGAAAGTACCATCCCAACCTTCATCAGATGGATTTATTTTTTTAAGAAGTTTGCCGTAACGGTCAAAAATAAATATAATAGATTTAGAATTAAAGTCTTTATTTGCTCCTTTTAAATTCCAGTAGTCATTATATCCATCACCATTTGGAGTGAAAAATTTTGGCGCTCCAAGTATCGCAATACGTTGGCTGACAATACCACATCCATTTTTATCGTTTACATATACTTCGTGTATTCCTGCAGGAACATTATCAAAGAAATTAGATGATTGAAAAGGTCCGTATGAATCATTTAAGCTATATTCATAATTACCAGAACCAGTTACATTTACGGTAACGGTATTAATATCTGTCATGTCAGCAATGTCAATGGTTTGAATCGTGGCAATATTCGAAGCGGTTACCTTTATAGTTCGAATTCTACTACAACCCCATGAATTGGTTACTTTAACTGAGTATATACCTTCTTCAAATACAAGCAATGTGTAATTTGTTCCTATAGAAGGAGAAACCCCAACTTTATTCCAGGCATAGGCATAATTAGTTATTGATGTGCCATCTTGAATTCCGGCATCAAGTTCAACACTAAATTTAGGGTTATCATCACAAATTAATGCATCCTCATTTCCATTTGTATTTAAGCTGATATTGGGTAAAGGATTAACAATAAAAGGAATAATTAGAGACGCAGTACATGTTGTGTTTATCGTGTTTTCAATTGTGACCTTAATGTTTTGTGTAACAGTAACAAATGGATTGGGCAAGGGACTAGGTAATGAATTTCCATTTTTGTCAAAGTACTTAACAATCATCCCAGTTTGCCCGTTCAGAATTGTCGCCTCAAAAGTTGATGTGTCGAAAGCAAATTGCCCATTTTGAAGTAAAGGCTTTGGCTCGTCATCACATACTGTCGTCAAGGAAGTAGGTATTGAAAAAGCTTCCGGTAGATCATCGACAGTAAATACAATTAGTGTTTCATCATAACACTTTAATGTCGAATTATTAGTCACGACCGCTTTAATGGTTTGCGAAGGTGTTGCAAATGTGGCAGGGAATGGACTTGGCAAAGGATTATTACTTGAATCAAAATAGGTCACAGTTACATCAGTTTGACCATTCAATAACGTCGATTGAAGCGCAGCGGTGTTAAAAGTATAAACTCCATCTTGATTGTCGTCACATTGTCTAGGAATAGTGACAGGATTTGCAAAGGGTAGTTTTTCAACTGATAGTTTAATGAAGTCACCAAAGCCAAAGCCGCAATCATTAGTTAAATTATTATTGACTCTTACCCAAATATTTTGAACATTAGGAATGTCATTCCTAAAGTTTTTATATTCAGTAGGATTTATGGCAAGTGAATTTCCAAAAGTGTCATTTTGAACTAAAGCATCGTTCCTGTTTCTATAATATTTAATATTGTGATCTGATAATGGTAAAGGTAGTTTAGCTTCTACATCTGCAATAGCATTGGTTAAATCAAAAGAAGTTATCCCATCTCTTTTATTTGTATTTAGCTCAGCTGTTGATGATCCGTCTGCCGCTAGAGTGTCATCACAAACAGGAGGTACTTTAAAACTATAGCCTAGTGGGAATTGTGACGATGCAACTTTTAATGTTAATTTGGCAATCCTAAAACAACCAGTAATTTTATCAGCTACTCTTACCCAAACATACATTATTCCTTGGGGAGCTGGAAGGGGGGGATTTATATTCTCAAAAGCAAGTGGTGTTGAAATTGGAACAATTGATAATGGATTATTTGCTTCAGCTTGTGAAGTGTAGTATGTGAAATTTTCATTTATAAAATTGTTAGAAATTACGTTGTTTTTCAATGTTAAATTGAAAAATGTTTTTAAATCTGAATCATCATCACATTGTATAATTGTTGTAACATTTACAATTGGTAATGGATTAACTATTAATGTTGTTGGATCAGAATCCAAACCGCAAGAATTTCCGATTTTGTTCAGTTTAACGCGATATTTGAAATCGTTCATTGCATTGGAAACACTTGTAATAGTCATGGTGTTTGTAGTAGCGTTTGAATACGTTGCAGTATTAGATATATCTGTCCAAGTTGTACCATTGGTAGAAAGTTGCCATTGGTAGCTATCACCATTATCAGTTATTGAAATATTTACATTTTCTGATTCACAAGTTGGCGGAGCATCAGGTTGTGTCGTTATTACAATTGGGGCAGCAATAATGTAGTTTTGATTTGGGGTTGTATAGCCAATGCCGCTCGTAACAACTCCATTAGCATCAACAGTTGGAGAAACAGTTCCTCCGAGAAGTTTATCTCCGTCCGGATCTGTAAATCCAGCTTCAAAAACATCACTACATAAATCATTATCACTGTCTAAGTCACGATAATTCGCTATTCCATTACCATCGGTGTCAGTAATAGAGTATTTTAATATTCCAGAATCTATAAAGGTTTCTACAGAATCATAAAGACCATTTGAGCCAAAACTCGCTGGATTGCCATCTATAATTCCGTCTGAATTAGCATCTATGGCATTACTTCCATCTTCTACTAAATCATAAATTCCATCATTGTCACTATCTAAATCTAAATAATCGGCAACTCCGTCATTATCAGTATCTTTTGGAGTTAGTCCATTAGCTCCAAAAGCATCATACAAACCATCATGATTGGCATCGGTAAATAATGTAATTAGGTTGTTTCCTTGAGCCTCAATACTATCAGGTATTCCGTCGTTATCGCTATCTGCATCTAAGTCATCTGTGATACCATCACCATCAGAATCTCTTGGAACGCAAACGGCAAAAAAGCTAAAACTCGCATTGTTTGTATCTGAATCAGATAAGTTTTTATGGGTAAAACTAATCGATTTTGATAAATAGGTTTGAAATTTAAAATCAACTGTCGGAGCTGATCCAGAAGTAGGTAGTAAGATAGTGCTATTTAATCTAAATCGAATTTCAAAAGAAGAATAAACAATAACACCACTTTCATAAATCCCATCATAATTAGTGTCAATTAACAATTGATTTGAGGGGTTTAAAACAGTTATCGTTTTATTGGTATCAGATTTAATTACAAATTCTTCATTAGATAATGATGATGCAGTTGCAGTAGTACTGGGGTTGTATTTTAATCCGACACTGATTGGGTTGTTGAAATCTAATTTGTAGGTTACAGCATTTGTTATTCCTGCGGCTAAGTTGGTCGTAAAGCTATCACCCGAACTTCCTGTGAAAGTATTTGTTCCTGAACCTGAAATTGTTGGAGACCCTATGTATGAATTACTGTAATTGCCAATAGCAACACTACCTGATGGGCTTGAAACAGGTATTGCTTTGTCTCCATAAGACTCTGTGCAATTTGTTATGCCATCATTATCGTTATCAATGTCAATATTATTATTTATTCCGTCATTATCAGTATCAATTGGGCAGTCACTTACTGGAATTTCATCAGATGGAGTTTCCGTTCCACAACTGATAATGAATTTTTTAACCTTATAATATCCAGGTCCTTTTTCTGAAAGGCTTGGTGTATACGTGTTTGATATTGCTCCTGGAATATCCTGACCATTGTAAACCCATTGAAATCTATTGTTTAAAGGGTCTGACGTGATACTTAATTCAACATTAGGCATACAGCCTGTAGTTGTTGAAGTTATGCTACTAAATGTGATTTCTGGTTTTGTATCAAAACCGGAATAATATCCGCCATAGGTTGCAGCGCCATTAGAGCTATAAAAGGAAACATAAACCTGCTTGCTTGATATCACCGCTATATTTCCCGTTGAAATTGGAATCGAATATCTTTCAAAAGTAGACTTCCCATCTATAGTAATAGGTAAAGAGGTCACAGGATCACCGTTTATTAATATAGTTGCTCCAGCTTCAGTTACGATATTTAAACTACCGTCAGTGTAATTTATATTTCCTATTTGTTCAATATATGGAATGTTATCTACAGTATTAGGTGTGGCACAATTTAAGGGTGGTACAAAGAACATGTTTTGATTGGCCGGTGGAGAATAAACAGTGCTGTTTCCGCCAATACATTGGTAAGCAAAAACCTTATTAGAACTTGAAACATATAAACTCCCATTTGTACTAAATTGGCTTCCATCAATCGCGACATAATCACCCTCATTAGCCAGAGTTGCATAAGGAGCTGAAATTCCATTTAGATTAATGATAGTATTTGGTTTATGAGCAATCAAGATAACCCGTTCTAATTCATCTGTACCCGCTCCTTTTACAAAAATATATTCTGTTCCCGTTTTGTCAAATGGAACTATTTGGTCAAAACCTACATCCCTTCCGCTTGGAACTAGATTTCCATTTTGATTTGGTACTAAATTCGCGCTATTGCTTCCGCCAAAAGAACCCGAATTGACTACCACCGGCTTGTCTGCAGTGACTAGTGCACCAATAATTTTGGAACTGTTTGAAGGAACGGTGTTATCTGTATTTTCTAAGGCTAGAACATAGCTTTCGTTTTTGTTTAAAATCACATTTAATGGACCATTAAAAAAGGTTCCGTTTGAAAGTATTGTACCCGGTGGTATATTCGAAATGGTAATTGTTGTGCCATTCTCCGTTGCTAAAATCGAAGCAAAATTCAATAAACTTGTGTCAAAAAGTGGGTTGAGCATAGCGCCTAATCTGAATTCAGTTCCCAATGCACTATTTCCTTTAGATACTAGCCCCCCTGCGTGATTATAGGACCCACTTGGATTTTCGCCTGCATTTACTCTTACGCTGGTATAAATTAAATCATCAGCTTCAATGATATATCCTTTATTACTTATTTTACCCGTACTGGCTTTCGGAATAAATAACTGACTGTTATTCCCTTGCCCAATAGGATGAATTACTGGATTACTATTAGTAACGACTCGTGTAATTGTGTTTCCTCCAATTTCAATAATTTTGACACTAACGTCCGTATTGCTAGGTGTCGAAATGTATACATATTGATCTTCTGCCAAGTTGTTTTGTGCAGTTAAAGGCGGGATATAATGCGTTTTACTAAACTGTGCAAAGGAGCTTATTGATAAAAAAGTAAAGAAAGTTAGTAAAGCATTTTTCATAGGCTAAAAATAGGTAAATAAGTTTTATTTTTTTAAAGTGAAGTGGCCTTTTATGACTTTTCCATCTTCAAAAGTTAAATTAAACCAATAATCATCAGCAGTTAATGGATGTCCATTGAATGTACCATTCCATCCCACACTTGTATGACTTATTTCTTTTAATAATTTTCCATAGCGATTAAATATGGTTATCGTGGATTTTGGTAATAGATCTAGGTTTTCAATATTCCACTGATCATTATAGCCATCTCCGTTAGGGGTGAAATATCTAGGATAATCCAATACATAAAAGACAAAAGGATTTGATAAACCGCAACCATTTTTATCTCTGGCATAAGCGATATAAGTTCCTGCGGCTATTCCTTCAAATTGAGGGTTATCCTGAAAATAGGAACCATCAATTGAAAATTCATAATCTCCCGCTCCTGTAAATTCTATGACAACTGAATTTTCATTTCCTGAGAAATCATTTATGATAGCTCCTGTTATAGTAGCAATCTCCGAAGCGGTTATATAAAAGTTTTTGGTTGTTTCACATCCAGTTGCATTGCGGACTTTGACGGAATAATCACCGGCTGAAGTTACCGTAATACTGCTGGTTGTTGCGCCGGTATTCCATAAGTAGCTGGAGAATCCTGCAGCGACTGATATGTTTGTCGTATTCCCGTCGCACAGACTTCTGTTTACATCTTGAAAATTCGGAGGGTCAAACGTCGCCACAAGGAGTGTGATAGGAGTAAGGGCATAGCAATCGGGACTATTTACGATTCTTGCAAAAATAGTTTGCTGATTGGGAGTCGTATTTTTGTATGCATTTGGGAGCACATTATTTTGTGAAACAGCATCATTTGAATTTAAATAATATTCGACAACTAAGCCTACCGGCAATCCAGTCAAAACTTGAGGTGTTACTTGTGAATTTAAATCAAAAAGAGACAGGCCGTCTTGGGCTGCGTCTACATCACAAATTTTCACGGGATTTTGTGCTGCGATTGTGTTGCTCGAGATTTGCAGGGTAAGCTCTGCATAATTTGTGCAACCATAGCTGTTTGATGCTCTTGCATAAACGATTTGATTTGCTGAAGTGTTATTATAATTCTTAGGGTTTGCTATTGGATTGGTATCAGTTAAATTTTCATAATACACGACAGGTTTCAAACTCGCATCACTGTTTGTTATGGCATTATCCATTTTGGTCAAATCAAAAACTGAAATTCCGCTACCGTTTTCATCGCACTGTACCATCGTCTTGTTGTTTAGGACAATTTCAGGGGTGTATTGAATTTTAATTTCACTGGCGGCAATGCATGTCGACGGATTTAAAGTGATTTCAACTTTGTACGTTCCTGCATCTGTGACGGTATAAGAAGGATTTGTTTCGGTTGCTAATAAAACATTATTTTTAAACCATTTGTAGCTGTAAGAGGAAGGTAACTGTGTGTCAATCAAATAAGTTTGGCCAAAGCAAATGCCATTATCGGTCGATAATAATCGATCGGCGCCTAAATCTATTTTCGAAACAAAGCTGCCGGCTTGTAGGAAGATGGCGGAGTCATAACTTTTAAGGTCGTCATCCGCTATCACCAGTTTAATATGATAGGACTTTCCTGCGATAACGCTTGCTTGGGCAGTCAGCACTTTGGTCTGCCCAGCATAGTTGATCGGACTTGTATTTGTCGGTGATGTGTTTGATTGCCCGAAATATTCTTCGTTTAATGCAGGGCATCCTTCTATTATTATATCAGGTTGGTCCGTTGCGAAATTAGGGATAAGGGGACGTACATTCATAGATGAAACGGGAGTAGTTGTGTTTGGGAGTACCGCTATATTTGTATAGCTGCCTGTAGCATTATTTTCCTTAATCAAAAAGGCGAATCCGTCTGAATATTCGCAAGGAAAAAAATCCTGATATTCATTTGAGGCAAAAATGTAATCAAAGCTGATGAAGTTTGTCAAAGGGATGAAATCGAATTCTAAAACGGTAGCATTAATTGAAATAGTACCTAAAGCCTCATCCAAATCTATATCGCCAAGCCATGAAGAATTTCCCCCACCGCTGCTCCTTACAAAGCGACCTTCCGCATTTTTACTACTCCAAGTACTTAAAACAATACCCGTTGTAAAAGGAAAACTACCTCCTTGGTTGTCAAAAGAACCATAACTATTTTGAGTCCCTGAAAAGGTATCTCCTGAGACAATATAATTAGAAGTTGTGGCGCAAGTACTATTGTTTGTCAGTATATTTACAAGGCTTTCAAGGCTTTCAAGGCTTTGTGCGGTATATGCATCGTTTACCCTTATTGACTGCGCACTTCCCGTCATAGGAATACAGCCGAAAAAAATACAAAGCGTTATTCTTTTTATAAATTCCATAGACTAGTAAAGATACTATAAATCTCTGTTTTTCAATAATTTATAAGACAATAACATAAATATAATTGACCATGACAATACAATTATTAGTGATGAAAAAGGAACACTGTAATCTTTAATACTGTCTACTCCAATTTGAGTACCGATAGTTTTTATAACTGATAATCTAGAAAAAGGCTCAATTATTAAATTCGACATCGACTCTAAGGGGAAAAATTGCGTTATAAAATCAGCCGTTTTATTATCTGGGAAAATTTTGAAATTCAAAATACCTTTGGCAATTCCTTCTACAATGTTCCATACCAAAAGGAACCCAAGGGCAAATGCAGATCGCTTTACCAGTATGCCTAAAAACAAACAAAAGGAGAAAAAGCCAACTAATTTGATAAAGAATGCCACTAAATATTCCATTTGGGAAAAGACTATGGATAACTCTGTATAAGAAGAAAAGACAAACCCCAATATTAAACTCATGACGAACACGAATACAGTAGAACAAAAAGAAAATAGGAGTACGGTCAAAAATTTAGACAAAATGAACTCCTTTTTACTCAAACCGTCAATCAGGTTTTGTTTTAAAGTTCCGTAACTGTACTCATTTGCCATCATGGATACGATAACAATAGCTAAAAATAATTTTAAAATGGCAGCAATATAGGTGTTGAAGTGCCAAATGAAAGGGAAGTTGAATATGCCCATTTCAGCAAGGTGAATTTTAAAAAAACCAACATCAAATTTTATGGATGCAATCATCGCTATAAAAGAAAGTAAAATGAAATAGGTCAACGTTAAAACCCGACTTGCTTTGTTCATCCATATTTTTTGCAATTCAATCGATAATAATCTTTTCATTTTTTTAGTTTTTAAGTTTTGGTTTAGCATTTTTTGTCAATTCTAAAAATTGCTCTTCCAAACTGTGTTTGCGTTTGACCAAATGACTTAGATTAATGTTTTTATCACAAAGGAATTTATTTAAATCTGCGGCCTCTAAGGGACTTTTTAGATAGACAAAAACTTTCCCTTCCTCTGGTTTGATACTCTCTATGGCAGGATGCGTTTTTAAAACTTGGATCAAGGTTTCGGAATCTTCCGCTTGTAGCTCAAAGAAGCCTTCATTAGAAGACATGCCATGTACACTACCGGAATATAAAACGATGCCTTTATTTAATACTAACACATGGGTGCACACTTTTTCGACTTCATCTAGTAAATGAGAAGCAAGTAAAATAGTGGTTCCCTGCGAGGCAATATTTTTTATGATATCCCTAATTTGATGGATTCCCTGCGGGTCTAAACCATTAGTGGGTTCGTCTAGAATTAATATTTCTGGATCATTTAATAGGGCAGAGGCAATTGCTAAACGTTGCTTCATTCCTAAAGAAAAGGTACTGAATTTACTATCTTTTCTTTCATCCAAACCTACAAGTTGCAGTTTTTCTAGAATTTTAGCATAACTGATATCCTTGATTTTGCAAACCAATCTCAGGTTTTCCTGTGCCGTCATATAAGGGTAGAAGTTGGGCCTTTCAATAATTGCACCCACTCTTTTCAAAGCATCATGGGTTTCTATTTTTCCGTCAAACCAACTGTATTCCCCCGAGGTTTTATTAACTACATTTAAAACAATTCCAAGGGTTGTTGACTTTCCGCTTCCGTTTGGCCCTAGAATACCATAAACGTGGCCTTTTTTTATGTCGAAAGAAATATCTTTTAAGGCTTGCACGCTTCCATAGCGTTTGCTGAGATTTTTAATAGAAAGGATGGTTTCCAAAATGTTCGTTTTTATATTATTTATAGGACGAGTAAAATAAGGAATTGTTACCGTTTTATCAAGATTAGTTTGTTACCCGATTAACTTAATTGCATCTTCTAATTTTTTTACGGTAATTGGTTTCATGATATAGTTTTTACAATATCATACTTTTTTATCATTTCGATATCAGAAGGGCCAATGGAAGAAGTAACAATAAAAATAGATATTTCCTTTTGAATAGGTAAAAGCATAAATTCATCAAGGAATTGCCGTCCATCTAAAACAGGCATATTCAAACCCAGCAAGATTACGTCAGGAAGGTTTGAGGAGTTGTCACAATTATGAGCCAGCTCATTTAAAGTAGTTTGAGGATTGTAAAAGGATATTATTTCTTCACAAAGTTTAATTTTTGAAATCTACATACTCATCAATTATATAGGTTGTTTTATTTTTCATTTATATAAATTTTAAAAGTGGTACCATAACCAACTTTGCTTTTTACCTCAATCTTACCATCCATAGCCTCTATTTGATTCTTGGTTATATATAAACCAAAACCTTTTGCATCTTCATTACTTTGAAATGTTCTATACATTCCAAATACTTTATGACCGTTTTTCTTTAAACCTAAGCCTAGTCCATTGTCTTTGAAGCTTATAATAGTGTGGGATTCGTTGATTTCTTAATTAATTGCAAGAAAGGCTTTGCGTTATGGAGATTTGTCTTTAAAGAGGTTTAATTAACGAAGTGAGAATCGTTTTTTAATTGAGTAGCAAGAAATCGTTTAATTGCTTTTCTTATAACAATTGGAAAAAGTTCTGAATTATGAAGGCCTAATAATTCAGAAGTATCATAGTCGCTGAGTTTGTAAGTTCGGGCATTACAGTCTATAATAATTCCCGTTGCCGAGTCAATAATGAGATAGCATCATTAGTACTTGAAAAGATAGAAGAGAATTTTGCTACACTTAATTCTAATTTATGAATCAGGTTCTGTTCTTTCGTAATATCCTGAAAAGGACCTATTAAATGAGTCGGTTCACCATTTTCGAATTGGACCTAGCAAATACATTCGACATATCGCATATTATTTTTAGCCGTTATGATTTGGAATTTTTCGTGAAATGAAAGTCCTTATTCAACTGCTTTTTTTATAATGATTTCGGATCGCATCCTAATTTCTCCTTCCAAAAAAAAAAATTGATTGCATGTCCTCTAATTGGTTCGAAATCTTTAGAAACTTCAAGAATGCTTTTTGTAACAGCGTCCCAATAAACGGCATTGGCTTTTATGTCTATTTTCCATATACCAATTTTATCAGACGCTGCCGCTTTAACATAAATATCATGTTACTCTATCTTAGTAGGTTTAGAATATCGATTTAGCCGTAGGAGCTCTCAAATTTATAATAAATATTTTGCACCATTTTTTTAGGAATTAATTTTAAATTAGTACTTGATATCCAGCCGTGAATAAGGCAAGCCATTGTAGATTTATGATTTTTTTGTTTTTATATGGGGGATTTTAAGTAGTTCAGGATAAAATTATTCTTACGGGGAGTCTGCTGTCGGTACAGCAGCTAATTGTATTTATGAAGGGTAGGTTCACTTGTCTGTTATGCTTTGTTAAAAACTAAGTAGTTTCTGTTTTATTATCATTTAGCTTTAAATTGATGTAAATTTGTAGTAAATTCACCTTAATGAGCGATTCTGAAGTACTATTTAAAAAACCAACCTACCCGATAAATCAATCCCTTTCTGATTATTTAGGTCGTTTTGATCGTATCTCAAAAGTTCCTATTGTCTATGATGATTTGTTGCGTTTCTCGGGTTTCATAAACGTTTACGATAAGCAGGAGGAAGATACCTTATGGATTAGGGTTTATTATAGTGAATTTGAAAGAATGGAAATTGATCTGACTTTGAAAAAGATTTATTCGCTTTTGCATTCAGATGGAAATTTAGAAATTATTAAGTTTTTGAATATCGATTCCATCGATTATTGCACTTTTGGGAATTCGAAGCCTTTTCGAATAAAAGTCAGAAACATCTTAAATGATAATTATACTCATTTTTACGTCAAAAAAGCGGATGCCTCGCGAGTATATGGACTGGAATTGGAGCATATTCTGTCTCCTGATAAAATTAATTTTTTAGTTTATGAGGATACTTTAGTTGAAGAACATATAATGGGAATTGCGGGAGATGTATTTATAAAAACACTTTTGGATGATTGCAGCGAAACCGAAAAATCACAGATAGCAAAAGAATTTGTTAAGTTTAATGAGCGCTGTATGATACGGCTTTTGGGGGATATGAGATCTTATAATTACGTAATTGTCCCGATTCACGATTTTGATCAGGTAGTATATAGAATTCGCCCCATCGATTTCGATCAGCAATGTTATGAGGGGAATTTCAAGATTTATAGACCGCAATTCTTTAAAGAGAATTATCCTATGGTAAAATTAGTCAAAGATAAATTGCAGGATAGCTCCATTGAACAATATAAGAATGAAGAACGTGCCGTATTAGCCAAAAGAATACTTTCGGCAGAAACGCGTATTAAAAGGTTATTGAAGATTATGGGAAATGATCTAATTGCCCCTGATGAACATGTACAAAGGTTAAAGAATGATTTGTACTTATTTACAAATGATTTAAATTTTAAAAATGCCAAAAGGATGGGGAATGTTTTAACTGCAGCCTTTCGATTTGTTACTAGAAACTATAAAAATGCCAATTTATTTAAGCCTGGATTTTGATCGATAAATCAGGTTTTTTAATAACATAATTCTCCAGGAAATGAGGAACCCAATCGCGATTGTAGTACTGTCAATACTGTTATTGTCTTGTAAGCAAGATTCTAAAGTAATAAGCTCATTATATGCTTTTCCTGAAAAATTGAAAGAAGTTTCAGGAATAGCCTATATAGCGCAATCGAAGTTGCTTTGGGTGATTGAAGATAGCGGTAATGCCAATATAATTTATGGGTTAAACCCAACTGGGAAACTTGAAAAAAGCCTCACAATCCAGAATGCTGAAAATATTGACTGGGAAGATATTACTAAGGATAAAGAAGGGAACTTATACATAGGGGATTTTGGAAATAATGAAAATAAAAGAGAAGATTTATGCATTTATAAAATTGAAAAGGATGTTTTACTAAAGAATATTATAAATTCATCTTATAAAGTTTCATTTGCTTATCCTGAACAAAAAAAGTTTCCCCCAAAGAAGAAGAATCTTCTATATGATGTGGAAGCTTTTTTTGAGTTTAAAAATAACTTTTATCTTTTCACTAAAAATAGAAGCTCCAAATTTGATGGTACTACATTTCTGTATAAAGTCCCAAATAGAGAGGGTTTTCATCAGGCTAAATTACTTGGAGAATTTAAAACGGGAGGGAGCTATGAAAATAATGCCATTACTAGTGCAACAATAAGTCCTGATGCATCTAAAGTACTTCTTTTATGTCATAGTAAAGTTTGGCTTTTTCAAAATTTCACTTCAGATAATTTCTTGTCAGGAAAAGTAAACGAACTTCAATTACATCATTTTTCACAAAAAGAAGCGATTTGTTTTAAAGACAATTCAACACTTTTAATTGCTGATGAAAAGAGTAAAAAAACAGGAGGCTTCGTTTATGAAACAACTTTAGAAAGGCTAGAAGCCAAACCCTAAACCAAAAGTGATACGCCCTTCATCATTGGCGCTTTTAAAATAAGTTAGCCTTGTTGTTAAGGTACTAAGACCATTAAGCCATATACCACCACCGATAGATTGATGCCATTTGTTAGATGTTTCTCCATCTAACCAAACTCTTCCATAATCAAAACCACCAAAGATTCCAAAGGACATAGGAATTATACTGTTTTTAATATCTCCTAAGGCATATCGAATGTCGCTACTTTGAAAAAAAGATTGTTTTCCCAAAAAACGTTGGTTTCTAAATCCTCTTAAATCATAATCACCACCCAAAGTTGCCCCTTGATAAAATTCATAATTATTATTCAAGAGTACTTTTCCTTTTAGTAGAGTGGCTAATACAAGTTTCCCTTTAGAGTCAATTTTATGGTTAAAATTAATTTTAGATTCTATAGTAGGAAAGTTGCGCTTACTGTCGTTAAGATTCATTTTCCAGCTTCCATCTATTGAGAATCCCATTCCCATAGTTGGTAAAGACGGGTTATCATAGTTCTCATAGCTGTACTTTATGCTGGCTCCAGCAAATTGTTGACTTTTAAAAACCCTTGGGTTCACACTGTTTGGAATTGCTACAAAACGATTGTTTGTCTGTTCTATATCAAAGCTCTCAAAAGAGGTCTGGAAAAGCAAAGTGCTTCCGTAAAGCCCTATTTTTTTAACTTGGGGTATTAATTTGAGCATTCTTATTCGTACTCTATTATAATCCATACCATTTAGCTCGTCATTATTGAGACTGTTATTTCCATAGCCAAAATAGTTAATAGCAAAATTAGGACTCGTGATTTGGGATTCTAAATTAAAGTCCCATTTCCCAATTATTCTAGGTACATGTAGGTTGTATAGTAATTCAAATCCTTCTGTAGCAAAATAATAATTAGCTTTAAGAGTGTGTTTTCTGGTGTATGGATTTTGTTTAAAATGATTGATAGTGTAGTTTGTAATAATTCCAAGCTTTATTCCATCATCTGGGTTAAAACCAATAGTAGGTATGCCTGAAAATGCATTGTATTTTGGTTTCCTAAAATCATAAAGGTTTGCTGTATAATCATCAGTCAATATTTTTTTAGTTTTTGAGTCAACAGCATAACTGTTTATTTTTGATTTAAAATCAATTATTTTAGTTTTGTGGCCATTTGTAATAGTATATATGTCATGGTTTTGCCCGCCAATAAGTCTGATGTTTATACTTGATTTTTTATTCCCTGTAACTTCAAACTCATCGTCATCATCTAAGCCATACACCCAGATATTCTTAGTTTTTGAATCGGTGAATGATTTGGTGTAAACTAATTCATCACCTTCTTTTTTTATTCGATAAACGCTAATTTCAATTTTACTTTTACCAACATGATTTATTATAAATTTATCATCTTTATGGGTACCAACAATCAAAACAGTTTTTTGCAATACACGGTTGTACTCACTTGCATATTTTACTAACTGTGCTCTTCTTAATTTTAGATTTTGTTTAATTTGAGCTATAGTTTCGTCCTGTACGTCTGTGGGTAAGTTGTCAAAAGCATGATCAATGGCTTCATCAGAGAGGTGATCTTGAATGTATTTAGCTTGTTCGATCCAGTCCTTTTCGGTCGATTTTCTTAAAAGAGCAAGATCTAAAGGATAAGGTTCTCTATTAAACCATTTTACATTTTTAATGTCACTCCTAAAAGTTTGCATATGACGAAGCGTCGGAATATTCATTAGGATAGAAAACAATACCCCATCAAATTTAGAGAAAGCCTGATCTCTGTCACGTGGAATAGGCTTGTAAATAACTTGACCCTTTTTTTTGTGTTCAGCCCAGCGCCATTGGTCATAATGTCGATCCCAGTCCCCAATAAGCATGTCAAATAAACGAGCTTTTATGTATTCGTTTTCGTCAACGGTATATTTTTCGTCTTTGTGTAAATTTTCCAGTAAATCTTCGGTACTAATGATATCATTAGGTTCTCCAAAGGTCTTTAAATCTTTTTGACTTTCAGAGGGACGTTCTTCTACTAAATACAATTCATTGCCAAAATCAGCATTAAACTGTCCTAATTTTTTTTGTTTTGGAATATAATATAAATAAGGATTTGTGTGTAAAACACCAATTTCATCGGCTAAATTACCAACGCCCAATGGCGCATAAGGATGTGAGGTCGTATAAAAATCATAAAGAAAACTTTCGGCGTAGGTATTTTTAAACTCATTCTCTATATATTGATCTTTGAAAGCAACATTTTGCAAAAAACGACCCACACTTTTCTTTACAGCACGCATTACGTATTCCTTGCCATCTGGATCAATCAGTCGTAATGATTTAGTTTGATGACCACCACCAGCTCTCTGTGGTGTTAAACCACCATATAGAGTATCTAGAGATGCTGTTTTAGAATCAATCAAGGTGCCGTAAATTTTGCGGTAATGAGTACCAAAAATAAGATTATGAATAGCACTTTTATCAGTCATTTCGGGGCCATACACTGATGTTTTCTCAGTTGAAGGAAAGTGGTTTGCATATTCAACTTTGATCTTTTCCTTAGGATAAAGTACTGTTTTCTTATAAAGTAGTTGGGTCTGATTGTTGTCTCTACCGAAAAAAGAGACCGTTGTTTCTCCATTTTCATAGACGTCTAATGTAGCATAGCCATTTTTCCCATAGGAGAAATCATTAGCATTAATAGCTCGTGCTGCCGCAGATTTAGATCCTGCACCGCTTATGATTTGTTTGATGTTATCGCTATCAATATATTGCAAATTATGATCATGGCCTGATACTACAATTACATTATCTTGACTTTGTAAAAGAGTTTTGATGCGTTTTACATAAGCAGTATATTGTTTGTTTTGGATATCTTGAGGACTAGCTCCTGTCGTTTTTCTTAATAAATTAATAAAAGAACCTATAACTGGTAACGGAATTTTCTGCTCTAGTGGGAAAATTTGTTTTTTTAAAGAAAACTGTCCGCCATGGCTGCCATTACTCATCAATGGATGATGCATGGCCAAGAGGACTGTTTTGTCTCTGTTTTTACTCAAGATGCTTTCTAACTCTTCAAAAAAAGCTTCTCTACTTTTAATAGAACAGTCATCATTTAGTGTTGGGGTTTTATTCCAGTCTTCAAAAAACCATTGGCTGTCAACAGTAATAAGAAGTAGGTTATCATTTATTTTCTCATCATTAATAGGGCAGCCTTTTCGGGGTGAGAATGATTCTTTATCATCAAAGTAATCCGTGACTATTTCTTCTTGTCTTTCTAGTCCTTTTATGCCATTATACCAATCATGATTTCCTGGGATAAAAACAGTTTTGCCCTTAAAGTTTTTTGAAATCTTTAATTGATTTTCGAGTTTATTGTAAGCGATTTCATAATTTATTTTATCTTCTTTTGGAGGCATTCCTTTTGGATAGATATTATCACCCAGGAATAGGAGCGTACTGTTTTTATTAGCCAGAACAAGCTTTTCATGAAGCGAGTTTAATAGGTTTTTAGCGTTTTCTTCGTCAGCATTGCCCGCATCACCAATTAGGAAGAAAGTATGGTTGATTTTTGAAGTATCGGTTGCGTTAGTAGCCACTTGATTTTCAGTCTTATTTCCGAATTGCGGATGATGTGTCGCACAGGACTGTAGTAAGATTAAAAATAAAGCTAGGGATTGGTATATTTTATTTTTCAAGAAACGATTATCCGAAAACAATTTCATAGTTTAGTGGTATAAAAATTGACTTATGAATCTTATAGAAGAAGCCGAAGATTTTGTTTGTAAATTACTCAAAGATAAACTTTATGATTTATATTTCTATCATGATTGTAACCATACTTTAGAAGTTGTTACTGCAGTTAAAAAACTTTCTAAAGAAGAAAAGTTAAGTCCGTTGGAAAGCGAAATGGTAATTTTAGCAGCTTGGTTTCACGATACTGGATATATACAAGGAAGTGACAACCATGAAAATGAAAGTGTAGACATTGTTTCTAACTTCTTAAAGGAAAAAGATAAATCAGAGGAATATATAAAAAAAGTTTCTAGTATTATAAAAGCGACTACTTACGATTATATACCGCAAACGCTTCTTGAAAAAATAATTAGGGATGCTGATTATTTTCATTTTACAAAGGAAGATTACCCAGTAAAGTGCAATCTGTTAAGAAAAGAATTGGAAGGTACAAACAAAGCGAAGTTTACTGATTTAGAATGGGCTAACGAAAATTTGAAAGTGTTATCCCAAAATCACGTGTATTATACAGATTATGCCATTGCAAATTGGCAGACTTTAAAAGAAAAAAACATCAAACTAATTGAACAAGAAATTCTAAATATGGAAAATGATTTAAACGATCTGCAGGAAGCAAATGAAAAGAAAAAAAAGAAAGCCAAAAAGAAAGGTAAGAAAGAAAAACCAGGTCGCGGAGTTGATACCTTGTTCAGAGTAACGCTAAGTAATCACATTCGTTTAAGTGGGATTGCGGACAGTAAAGCCAATATATTACTATCTGTAAACGCGGTTATTATCTCGATAGCATTATCTTCGTTAATTCCAAAATTAGACAATGCTAATAATTCTCATTTAGTAATCCCGACTTTTATAATGTTGATGTTTAGTGTGGTATCCATTATTTTTGCGATACTTTCAACGCGTCCAAAAGTGACTACTGGAACTTTTACTAGACAAGATATAGAAGATGAGAAAGTGAATTTACTGTTCTTTGGGAACTTTTATAAAATGCCATTGGCAGAATACGAATGGGCTGTAAATGAGATGATGAAAGATAAAGCATATTTATATAATTCAATGATTAAAGATCTGTATTTTCTCGGTGTTGTTCTCGAAAAAAAATATAGATTATTAAGGATTACTTATAATATTTTTATGATTGGAATAATAATTTCAGTCATCGCTTTTGTAATAGCGTTTAATTCTGTCTGGATTTAATTCAGCTCGTCCAGCAATTCCTGATACGTATATCTGTTGTCAGGGGAGTTTGGGTCAACGGTGTTTGAAACTTTTATTCGCAGTGCTTTTAGCCCAGAAACACCTTGCAATTCTTCGACATCAAATTGCTCTATTGAAGGCTCTACCATTCCTTTAAATTGTAGGAACTTGATATACTTTAAGTATTCTATTTCTTCATTATTGTGGGAGTACACAATCGTAATTTTCTCTTTTTGTGTAATTCTTTCCATCGTCCCTTTGATGTTGGCTTTGTCAATACGTTTTTTTACGACCTCATAACGGGCATTATAGGTTCCGTCGACATCAAAACGTTTTTCATCCATTCTAAAACGAATTGTAATAGGGGAACTAAACACTAAAATTAAAGAGGTGACATCCAGTTCATATGGGAGCGCTGATTTAAGCTGATAATGTTCAAGTTCCATTTTGCACAATGTTTGAAGTTGCCACAATCTTAAATTATTCAGATACATTAAATTAAAGGGCTGTGAAGGAGAAATAGAGGCTCCAATATAGAGATTATGCTCGACTCCATCTGTTTTAAATCTTTCGAAATAATGAGGAAATATATTTTGTGCTTCGACTTGCTCCTTGTCTAGAACGGTGGCCATTTTTTTATTGATGATAGACATTGAAGCATCAAATTCTTTCCGTGCTTGATAGAACAAACCGGTTTTTGGATCTAATTTTTCAAAATAGTTATTTATCAATGATTGACATTCGCCCTCAATTTTTGAATTGGATAAAATAGGGTGTATTTCTTTTTGAATGTAGTTTTGAATTTGTTGCTCCGTATCTGCTTTTAATTCTAATTGCAATTCTTTAGAGTAGGATTGCATTTCAAATTTTCGCTGCTCCAGTAAAGGAAGCACGCTGTTAGCCTCTAAATTTGTAAAGATCTCAGATAATACACTTAGTTGATTTTTTAAATCTTCTTTTACAGTTGAATTTCGGTGCTCAGAGGAACCTCTGATGTCAATCTGACCGTACAATGGATATACTTCTTTGAAAACAATCTCCTTAAAAATATACTCCTTATCAGAGGTATTTGTATGAAAATAATTTTGCGCTTCATTTCGGAATTTCCAATAAACACTGGAGTGTATTGCGGTATATTCACGTTGAATTATAGCTTCTAATTGGTTCTCTAAATCGGTGCTATATCGTTCCAGAGTATCTACAATATATGGCAATATAAGATCTAAATTGTTTGCATTAATACTATTTAGTTGTCGTGGCTTGGATGAAACGAGTTCCATTATTCCCAGTAACTTATTGTCTTTTATCACAGGTGCCAGAATGCAGCTTTTAATACCTTGGGCAAGTAAATGTTGTGCAAACATTTCATTACCGGGAAGAGTGGAGAAATGTTCCACATTTGAAATTGAAAATGGTTTTTTATCTTCTAATAGAGTGCTGAAAGAACAGCCGAGAAAAGCTTTTTCGCAAGGAACTTCGTTTTCATCTAAAAGAACAAAACTTTCCAGTTCTCCGTTTTTAAAAGGAGGTTTTATAAATTTGCCTTCTTCCTCATTATATATAAGGAGACCTATCCTTAAATCAGGAACTTTAAATATTGATTTAAAGATCGCTTCTGAATTTTTATTAATGTCGGTTTGCCCTTTTTCAGATTTTAGAAGATTAGTTTTTAAATTAGATATGGCACTTTCCTTGGTGGCGTCATATAAGGTGACTATTCCAAAACCTTTTAGAATCCAGCTTTCTAAAGGAAATTTTTGTTTCCATAAATCGATATTACTATAATTGTCCATCAATTCATCAATGTCTATGGATGATAATGGAACTGCTTTTTCTGTGGGGTAGACTCCTATAAAATCAGCGTTGTAAAGGATGCGATAATGATTTATAATGCCATCTGAGTTTGGAATGTCATAGAATAGGGGCTTGTTGTAATCAAACTGCTGACGGTAATAGGAATTTAATATTAAGATACAACTTAGCACATAATATTGATCCTCGTTAAAATCTCTTATGGTTAGATCAAAATCTCCTGCAGCATTTAATATTCTTTTGAATCTTTCAGAATAATTAAAAGTCAAATTTTGAAATGGAATAGTAACGGCTTTAATCTCATTATTTGTTAATGAAGTAGGGAATAGGTCAGCCAGTAAATACTTTATAAGTGTTTTATTATTTTCAATAATTGATAAATCGGCAATGCCAGTTCTAAACTCAGGTACTGGTTCAATTTCTTTTAATACAGCCTTTGCATATTTAGAACGATAATCAACATCTGAGAGTGCAATTTCTTCCAATGATTCGATTAGTTTATGAAAGGAAATCAGCGTTTTAAAAGGACTGTCTTTGAATATATTAAGGTTCATTATTAAGCGGATTTGAAAATGCAAAATTACTAGTATATGAGCTTTTTTATCTTTGTAAATTTATAAAAAAAACTCCAACTGCTAGAGCAATTGGAGGTTTAATATTTTTAAGCCGTAGAATAAGTTGTACTAAATGGGATCATTAAAATTTGCAAAATAGCTTAAGGCTTTCGATTTGTTACCAGAAACAAACTATAAAACGCCAATTTATTTAAGGCTGGTTGCACGTACAGTTTGAATAGTAATCGCAATATTCGAAAGTATGAAATTAGGTTTTCAGATTCTTACTTAATTGTTTTGCTTTAAAAGCAAAATACAGTGGGTGAGGAATAATATAATGATATTTCTTAATTTTTGCAGGTTTGAAAAAAAGAGAGCGAATTTAAATAATGGTAATAGCTTAGCTATATCGGACGCTACTCTCAGGTGATTTTAGAGGAAATAAAAGTGAAGTGTAGACTAAATATGTTGAACATCTTTCTTAGAACAGAAACTTTTTAAAGTGTCATTGATATCTTTTAATTCTGGCGTCAGATATGTTTTGTTTCCTTTTTCATCATTTGTGAGCTCTAAAGCGCAAACAGTACATTTATATTCTTTAAAATGATGCGTAATATTTCGGGTCGTAATAATTCTGTGTCCAAAAATTAAGCAATAGAGTCTTTTACTTAAAAAATTTTCTTTGATTTCGATTGTACTCATTATTTAGGCGTTTAGGTAGGTTTGGATTCAATAAAACTAATGATAAATCGACTAAACTAATAATTAATTCGATTAAATACGCTTTTTAGATAAAAAAGTAAATTATTTCTTATCAATAGTAACGAAAATAATGGCGAAAATTAAAATTAATTAATCGGCTAATTACTAGAGTATTAAAAAAAGCCTCAATCACATGATAGTGATTGAGGCTTTTTTAATGACAAAAAGGAGTGCAAAGCGGTTTTAGGATTTTTCTTCTTTGTTAAAGTAAACTAAGTAATAGTACATCTGTTTTTCTTCGTCCCAACCTTTTTCAACATATTTCTCAGCACTTTCAGGATTGATAAAATCCATTTTGATTTGGATGTGTGTATCTAAGTTGATTACGTTTTTTATTGATTTACGGGCATCCGTAACTGCAGCATTAGCAATGGGGAATGAGGTTACGTCTTCAATGCTGTATTTTTCTCCTTTATCAACTTTGTAATTTTTAAATTCCGGAATAAGGTCTGGGTTATCCAATACCTCATTTAAGAAATTAGTTTCTTCAAATTGATCATTTTTAGCAAAATAATTCACAGAACGGTTCATGAACATTACCTCTTCTTTTTTATCTTCTGCAGGAAAAACGACATCCTTCGCAAAGTTTTGGCAGAATTTTAAGTACTTTTTAGTAATAAAATTTTCATCCTCGAAGGCATCAACAGAAAGAAAGTGCTCTAACCAGTATCTGGCATCATAGCGGTTGCTGTCAACAGTCAATATTTTATATCCTTCTTCTTTTTTATGATTAAAAATCAAGCATCCTTTATCTAGTTTACTCAGGTTAATCCCTTGTTGCAGGATCATTTCTAAATGGGTTCCTTTTTCTTCAAATTGTAAAAAATCAGCTTGCAACTCACTTTTAAAAACACCGATGGCATCAACGACGTTGTTATCGATATTAACGTTTGTTAGATAAGTCACGTACACCTCTCCGTTTTTGATGTGAGGGTGATTGGATTGTTCAAATAAATGTTTGGTGATATTCTTTGAATTCTCATGTAAACTGGCTGGGTTTTCAAAAATGGCGGATGCAAATTTATACATGTCGTTGTAATCCAAATCAACTTCATGGGCAAACTGAAAATAGTTTTCTTCTTTTTCTCTAAAAGGTTTCAAGAAAAATTCTTTTATAAGGGGCACAATTTCATCTTGAAGACTAAAAGGTTGCTCTGATAAGAAGAGAGCTTCGTTACGACTTTTATTTCCAACGCGATGAATGGAAAGAGTCTCAATATGAGCGTTGTACAGGTTTATCATTTTATGGTTTATTTTTTTAGATAAAAAAGCCAAGACTAAAGACGAGAGAGCAGTCTTTAATCTTAGCTCTTGATTCTTGTTTTTTACTGTCTTAATTCCAATTTTCTTCAAAACCGAAATCCTCGAAGTTATCGTCTCCTTCAAACATGTCCAAATCATCTTGATCTAAATCATCTTCAAATTCACTTGCAAAATCATCTGCATTATCAGCTTCAAAGTTTTTTTCTGCTGCCTCATCAGGCATTTCACCATGAGAAAAGAGCGTTTCAGGGTATAAATTACCAGCGACCTGCTCTTCGACAGCAGCCAATTCAACTAAGAATGTCCACATGTTGATAAAGTCATACACGTAGATGATTTTTGTATTTTTCTCGTCCAAAAGGTCTGATAATGGGTAAGCACTCATCGTTTTTTGCTCGCCTGGAACATCACCAGTGTCAAAAAGTGAAATTTCATCTTCTTGGTTCCATGTTTCATCACAAGTATAGAATGAAGCCACTTCCATGCCATCAAAACCAAAGGAGTTGAAAATTGCATTGTGTAAATCTTCTAAAGTGTCATCTGCAAGAATTGCAATGTCTCTAAATATATCTTCTTCAGCATCTAGAACTACTCTGAATTTGTAAACCATAATCTTTGTTTTTATTGAAAGGACAAAGGTAAAATTTAATTTTATATTTCATCCCGAAGTTTTGGGACAGATTCCAGATTTGTTGATAAGATTTTTGCGTATGCATTTTTAAAGTGCAAAGTCAATTGTATAGTAATCTACTGATTTGAAAAAAAAATAAACACGTTAATTTAATTAGCAAGAATGAAAATGCAATGTCTATAGTTATTATAGGGTTGAATCATTTGTTTTTAAAAGTGTTGTGGATTCTCTTTCTAAATTTGTGATATTTTTCATGACTCGGATAATATCTGTTTGATGTCATGTTATTAAAAATTAAGGCTACAATCAAGAGGATTAATACGCCACTTAGTACAGGTGTAATCACATACCAATACCCCATGTTTTTTATTTCTTCCGAGCCTGTTACTGCTATCAAAGCAGTAGCCCCTCCAGGAGGATGTAATGTTTTTGTCAATTGCATTAAAACAATTGAAATTGAAACAGATAAGGACGCTGTTAGCCACATGATATCTGGGACAAATGTAGCGACAGTAACCCCCACGATTGCTGAAATGACATGGCCACCAACTAAATTTCGGGGTTGGGCTAGAGGGCTTTGAATTACGCCGTAAATTAAGACGCAGGAGGCGCCAAAGGAACCGATAAGATAAACTACATCAGAATGAGGAAGCGTTTTGGATTGCATGTAGGCAATAATTCCAATTCCTGCAAAGGAGCCTATAAATGCCCAAAAATTTTCTTTAAAATCGACCAGAGTTTCTTTATAAAGGACATATCTGGTTTTGCGGTAACCTCTTTTTATTTTTTGAATTGGCATGAACTACTGAATAGGATGTAAGATAATTAAAGATTCTGTTTTTCGTAAAATTCGATTGGTAAATCATCAGGGTCAGTAATAAAGAAAAATTGTTTTCCGGTGTATTCATCTTTTCGAATGTTTTCTGAGGGAATGTTGTTTTGGACTAAAGAAGAACGTGTTTGTTCCACATTGTCGACTTCAAAACCCAAATGACGCAAACCGCAACTTTCAGGACGAGAAAGTCTTTTAGGCGGATTGGGAAAGGAGAAAAGTTCGACGATGTAATTCCCATTCAAAGTCAAGTCCAGTTTGTAAGAATCTCGTTCAGCACGGTAAATTTCTTGAAGTACTTCTAACCCTATAATTTGTGTGTAAAAGCTTTTTGATTTTTGATAATCAGAGCAAATAACGGCAGTATGGTGTACTTTATTTAATTGAAGCATAGAAGGATTATTATTGTGGAGATGCATTTAACAAAAAATCTATATTGTTACAACGCACAAATAGAAGAGCGATGCAGATCAGTTGCGGTTTATAAATAGTTGTATTTCGTTCTTAAAAAGTGAAATGACTTTATCGATTAATTGTGTTTTGAGGCAAAAATAGACAAATTGTATTATACCCAGCGTGGTATTATTGGTTAAGTTGTCTGATTACTTTTGCTGGGTTGCCCACAGCTAATGAATTGTCAGGAATATCCTTTGTAACAACAGATCCAGCACCTATCACACATCCTTTTCCAATCGTGATACCGGGACAGATTACCGAATTACCACCTATCCAGCAATCGTCGCCAATTGTTATGGGTAAGGCACTTTCAAGCGTTTTTCTTGCTTCGGCATCCAGTGGGTGAGTGGCCGTATACAATTGCACTCCCGGAGCAAAAAACACATTAGAACCAATAATTACGGGAGCGCAATCCAGCACCACGCAGTTGACATTGAAATACACATTCTCCCCACAACTAATATTATAACCATAGTCACAATGAAAGGGCGGCTCAATATACAAGTTCACATCCGCATTCGGAATCAGTTCCTTGATAATATCTCTTGCTTTTTTGGTTATGCGGTATTCGGTGACATTCAGTCTATGGAGTAGGTTTTTGGCGCGTCTTCGGTCTTTTATTAGGATTGCATCGCCGGCCAAATAATATTCGCCGGCAATCATTTTCTCTTTTTCGGTAGTCATATATCGGTTTTAGCTAAAAATTGTTCTTAAATACGGGGGGTCATTTTTATTTAATTTTACTTCAGTTACGCTTTTCTACATTTGTCCCCATTTAGCGACTGTATATATGTGTTAATTTTTCCTTTCGAATTTTACTGTATTCAGTATTTTCTAGAACCTATTAAGTTTATCAGATTCTAGTTAAAAACTGTTTTTGCTCGTGTGAAAGTAGGCTGTTTCATAAAATATTAGGTAGATAGTTCAAATTATGCTTCCTGCTCTTTTTGTTTCAGAAACAAATTTAATGTTTTTAAGTCAATGGGGTAGTCCTTGTAATTAATATTGAATTTAATTTTAAGATGTAAAATGTAAAATAACTCATCGTATATGTTCTGTAATTTACCCTTGTCTGGGTCTTCATGTGGCCTATGATGTATTCCTTTTGCGAGCGTTTAAATTAAACAGCATTGATTACTTTTTAAAAGCAATTGAAGAAGAGGACTTAGGGCTAGCTGTTTCTAAAATTAAAGAACGACTTGCCAAAAAAGAAAAGTTACAGTTCGATCGTGACAAGATAAAAAAAATGTTTTCTAATGCTTTTGAAAAAGAATATAAAAAACGATTGAGCGTAAAAATAGGTCAGCATTTAAAAGTAATTTAAAAAGAGGAGATCGAATTTTTTTTTATCGAAAATAGGGGTGCTTCTATTAACACATTCGACAAAGTAAATTATCTTGTTGAATCAACTTTAGAAGTTTTGGAATAGGAATTATCGGCAAAATATTTTTTTAGAATCAACCAAAAGTTTATCATTCCTATGAAAGCAATTAAGAAAATTGTGCTTTATAGTAACTTTCGTTTGAAAGTGATTTTGCCTTCTTATGGCTATAATGCTATTATTTTAAGTAGAGAAAAAGTAGCCGATTCCAAAGTGTGGATTTTAGAGTAAAAAATTAAAAAAAAAGCAGTTTTAAAAAGGCCTAAATCTAGTTTGATTTTCTCAAAACAAATAGAACTTTTCATGAAACAGCTTCCGCTTATTCATAGACTGAAGGTTAGTCAAATAATGATTTAAGTTCTTTTTCAGTCTTACCTAATTTTTGTTGTAGTTTTCCCCACACTTCATCTTCTTTCCCTTCGTCACATAACAAATCGTCTTCGGTAAGTTCTGCAAATTTTTGTTTTAGCTTTCCTTTCAATTCGTTCCAGTTTCCTTTAATTTGTTCTGAGTTTGACATAGTGTTGGTTTTTTTAGTTGTAATTTTTTACCGTGAAGTTGAATAAGAACGTAACATTAAATATTCTGTACTTTGTAAAGTTAATCTATGGTTGCTATTTGATAGGATTTTTAAAATTAAACTGATACAGTAGATTAAGAGTTATAATAAAATGGTAATCAAGTTGTTGCAGTCCTTATATAGGTTTTGTCTATAGTCACTTTTATGTTTTAAAAAAGCGTTTTCTTATTCCTATTAGTATAAATATGAAAAAGGAATATCCAATTAGAAAAGCGGTTATATATTCGATATATCCCATAGCTAACATTAAGGAGATTAACAGTAACTGAAACCCTAATCCATATAGCGAAACAAAAGTCATAAACCAGTTTGGAAATGTTTTTACCTTGTAGGCACTTTTGTCCATGGTATGAATAATTTTGTCAAATCCTCCGTAAACTATTGTATATATTTTGAATAAAATATCAACTGATTTTTGACTTTCGCCGGCTAATGCTCTAGGTGATTCGTCTTCGAAAATCTTACTCGTTTTATCTCCTCCAACCGATTTATTACGCAAAATTACGTAGTAATAATTGTATAAAGTTCCTTGCAATTGAATACAAAAAAAGGCGCCTAATGCAACAAGAATTGATGTTTGCGAAGCGTAGCATATGGCCGCTAAAAACAAGAAGTTTAAGATGATGTCAAAAACACTATCGAGGTATCTACCAGTGTAGGAGGGTGTGTTTTTTATTCTGGCAAGTTCTCCATCAGCACCGTCAATAATTGATTTTAAAATGATGAAAAAACCAGCTAAGTAATACTGGTTTTGTAATATGCAGTAAATAGCTATTCCTCCCGAAACTCCAAAAAGAAGTGTGACATGAATGGGTGTGAATCGAGTGTTTTTTAATTTTTGCGCAAATAATGTGGCTAGTGGTCTTCCATAATCGGATAGGTCAAGAAATTTATCTTGAGCAGCAAGTTTTGACATTTTGAGTTAATAAACAAGGAAATGTGACAATATAGTCAATTGTAAAAGTACTTTAAAAAAGCATTTTTTTATTATTAGATTCTAAAATTGTGTAAAATTGAACACCAAAAAGGAGCGTGGCTAACACTACATGAATGGTTTGAGTTCCGAACGGGAATGCAAAATAATACATTAATATTCCGGAGATGATTTCAATAAACAGGATGATTATAACCCAATTTATTTTATTGAATCCCAGAGTTAGTTTTCTATTGAGGTAAAATAAATACAAGTTAGTTAATAGGACGATTATTGAAAAAGAGCGATGGATATAAAATGCAATAGTAGGATTTTGAAGCCACATAATTTCAGGAGCACCAGTTTCAGAGACGATATCCACATGCTCACGAACCGTGGTTCCTAGAACGATTTGAATGATGGTCAGACCTAATGCGCCAGCTAATATCCAATTAAACTTTTGATTGAAAACAAGTGTTTTGTTATGTTTTTTCACGGTATAAATCACAATCAATTGAAGCGCTACAATTAATAATGCAGCCAGCATGTGAGTGGTTATTTTGAAAGGATTTAAAACAGAGTCAACAACCGTTTTTCCTAACCAAGCTTGAAAACCCATTAAAACACAAATCAAGAAAGTAAGTAAAATGAGTTTTTTGTTTTCTTTTCGATATCCAAATGATAATATAAATGTGATTACACAAGCGATTCCAGCCAATGCTCCTAATAAGCGATTGATGTATTCAACCCAAGTATGGATTGGATTAAAAATAGCGTAATCATGTTTCGTGTATTTTTCCCAGTTAGTCGAATCGAAAGATGTCTTCGAGGTAAAATCATTTTTAGCTACTAATAATGCTTCTTCTTTAATAATTACTTGCCCTTTATCATATTCTTTTCCAGCAGCGAATAGTAACTCTTGCTGCTCTGTTGGGGGGATATAATATCCAAAACATTTTGGCCAATCTGGACATCCCATTCCAGATCCAGTTAGTCGAACAAATGCACCAGCAAAAATGACAAGATACACTAGAATTAAAGCTATTTGTGCTGAGGTTAAAAAGTATTTTTTCACTTTAAATATTTTTTTGCAAAATTATCTATTTTAGGTTTAGAAATAAAATACACAAAAGTTAAACTTTAACTAATCCTATCTTCTTGGCCCTTTTTAGCATGAAGTCATAAGCGGCTTGATATTCATTAGCGATTTCGCCTTCTAATATGGCTTCTTTTATGGCTTCTTTAAGCATGCCTATTTCTTTTGAAGGCTTAAGATTGAAAATTTCCATAATTTCTTCTCCTGTTATCGGTGGTTGAAAATTACGGACTTGATCGCGCTCTTCTACTTCCACTATTTTTTTTCGGACAATTTCAAAATTGGCATGGTATTTTTTGAATTTACTTGAATTTTTAGTAGTAATATCAGCTTCGCACAAGGTCATTAAGTTCTCTACTTCTTCTCCAGCATCAAAAACCAAACGACGAACAGCAGAATCTGTAACTGTTTCTTGCGATAAAACAATCGGGCGTGAGCTCATCATTACCATTTTTTGAACAAATTTCATTTTTTGGTTCAATGGCATGTGTAAACGTTCAAATATTTTTTTGACCATTTTTCCGCCTAGAAATTCATGTCCATGAAAAGTCCACCCTTGTTTTTTGTTGAAGCGTTTGGTTGGGGCTTTTCCTATATCGTGCAATAAAGCAGCCCAGCGCAACCAAACGTCGTCTGTGTTTGGGCATATATTGTCTACGACCTCCAGTGTGTGGTAAAAATTATTTTTGTGGGTTTGTCCCTCGATTTCTTCCACTTGATTTAAGGCTGTCAATTCGGGTAGAAGGATGTCCAGAAGTCCAGTTTTATATAGTAGTAAGAAACCAACAGATGGTTTGTCGGTCGAAAGGATTTTGTTTAGCTCCTCAACGATACGTTCTCCAGAAATAATTTTGATGCGTTCAGCATTTTTAGCAATAGATTGGAATGACTTTGTCTCTATCTCAAAATCCAATTGATTAGCAAAACGAATGGCTCTTAACATTCGTAAAGGATCATCAGAGTAAGTGATGTCTGGTTCAAGAGGAGTCCTGAGAATCTTATTTTTTAAATCGTCAAGTCCTCCAAAAGGATCTGAAAGCTCTCCAAAATTGTTAGCGTTCAATGATAATGCCAGAGCGTTTATGGTGAAATCACGACGGTTTTGATCGTCTTCTAGTGTTCCGTCTTCTACAACGGGGTTCCTACTATCAAAGTGGTAGGATTCTTTTCTTGCTCCAACAAATTCAATATCTGTATCTTCAAAACGCAACATGGCGGTACCATACGTTTTGAAAACCTGTACTTTTGGTTGTTTTGGAAGTAATTGGGAAACTTTTAAAGCCAATTTAATTCCGCTGCCAACAGCAACAATGTCTATGTCTTTTTTAAAATCTCTATTTAAGATTAAGTCTCTTACGAAACCACCAATCACGTAACTGTCAACGTTTAGTTCTTGGGAAGCTTGTGTGATGACTTCAAAAATTTTATTGTTTAAAAACTCTTTATAGGAAGTTTTAATATTCATTATTATGTGTTTAAAGTTTAAAGTTTAAAGTTGCGAAACTTTAAGTACTAAAAACCGTGACTGAAAACTAATTGCTATTTACGAATTACTTTCACCTGGGCATCATTCGTCAATTTTATGATAGTAGATGGTTTTCCGGCAATTTTATCGCGTTGCAAATTTACAACATAGTCAACACCTTTGATAATCTCGGGGCTGATTTCTTTGAAACTTTTTGGAGTTGGCTGGCCTGAAATATTTGCCGAAGTGGATACCAATGGTTTCTTCATCTTTTCCATTAATTTGAAACAGAAAGGTTCTTTCACGAGTCTGATTCCTAGTGTATTGTCTGTAGCGATTAGGTTTGGCGCTACATTTCGTGGATGGTCCAGAATTATGGTTGTTGGGTTTTCGGACAAATCCATGATTTGCCAGGCCACCTCAGGAATATCCTTAAAGACGTTGTACATCATTCTTTCTCCATTCATCAAAACAATCATGCTTTGGGTTTCGGCTCTTTGTTTGAGTTTGTATATTTTGGCTACAGCTTCAGGATTTGTCGCGTCACATCCGATACCCCAAACGGTATCTGTGGGATATAGTATAATGCCACCTTCTTTTATGACTTCGTATGCTTTGTGAACTTCTTCGTTAAGATTTTCCATCGATGTTTTTTTTACCTTGTTCTACTATTTTTTCAGCCATAATTGTAGTGGTATACTGGCTTAGCAATTTTAGTATACTAATTATAAAAAATAGGTTCTAAAATGATTGTTTCAGTAGTCCTTAATTGTAAATATACCTAAGTTGTTATTATTATTATTATTATTATTTGACGAAATTACAATAATAATTTGAAGTGTAAAATGGTATGTGTATTTTTGTTATTTGATAGGCGATTTTTGGGTTTTAAAATGATTTTAAACTTTTGTTAGATTTCATTAAATAATATTGGGGTTTACTTTACATTCCGTTAATTAGTGCTTTAAGATCCCCATTTTCATCTACTAAAGCATAAAATAAAGCACTTAAAATAATAAAAATGACCATAAAACTGATGTTTTCTAAAACGGTTCAAAATTCTAGAGAAATCCTTCACTTTATTAAAGAATTCAATTCTGATTTGGGAACTGTTTTTGGAAATGGAGATAGAAATGTAATCAAGCTGTTTGATTTAGATGGGCAGATAATTAATATCAAATCCTTCAAGGTGCCGAATATAATTAATAAAATTGCCTATAAGTATTTTAGGAAATCTAAAGCTAAACGGTCTTATGAGTACGCTACTGTTTTGTTAGAAAAAGGAGTTGGGACGCCACGGCCAATTGCTTATTTTGAGAATTTTAATGCCGTAGGTTTAAGCGATAGTTATTATGTAAGTGAACACTTAAAATGCGATTTGATGTTTAGAGATCTTATTGAAACTAAGAACTATCCAGATTTAGAAAATATTTTAAGACAGTTTGCAAGATTTACTTTTAATCTCCACGAAAAAGGTATAGAGTTTTTAGACCATTCGCCTGGGAATACATTAATAAAAAAAGAAGCAAATGATCAGTATAGCTTTTATCTTGTTGATTTAAATAGAATGAATTTCCACGATACAATGGACTTCGAGTTGAGGATGAAAAATTTTAGTCGATTAACCTCGGACAAAGATATGATTACTATAATTAGTAATGAATATGCAAAAAAATCAGAAAAATCAGAAAAAATAATTTGTGATAAAATATTATATTATACTACACAGTTTCAAGAAGATTTTGCAAAAAAAAGAAGACTAAAAAGAAAGTTGAAATTGTGGTAAAATCTATTTTATGTAGAGGCTAAATAATTTCCTTAAAAACAGTTTTTACCCATGATTCTAATGTGTATTTGTTGTAAATTTCTTTAGGGACAGGTATGTATTCTGTTTCTAAAAAATGATTTGGAATAATTGGATTTTCATTATTAATAATTAATATATTTTGAGGGTTGTAAAAATCATAATTAGTTATATTAGGATTATTTGTTATGATTTTTTTACTTAATCCCATTGCCTCAAAAATTCTAAATGTTAGTCCTTTGTGCTTGTCTATAACTCCTAAATCTAGCATGCATAGCGATTCCTGAATATAGTTATGTACAATTTCTAAAGATATTGGTTGTGTGATTATATCTATTAATCCTTTGTTTTTCTTTCCTCCTTTTTTTTTAACAATAATCTTAAAAGATATTTTTCGTTGTTTTAAATTAGTTCCTATTTTTAATAATAAGATATAACGTTTTTTGTCATAACTAGTAATGTTAAATACATTATATGTTTTGTTGTATTTCAATAATGGTTTTGTGTTTTGTTCATAAATAAAATTTGTAATAAATTTTAATTTATATTTTATGCAATCATTGGGTTCGAAACTGAATATTTCATCAAAAAGGGGGATAGTTTTAATTTTTTGCGGAAAACGCTCAATACCATCAAAAAAATAAGATTTGAATATCGTAGATTTTATTTTTAGCTCTTTTAAATAAGTATTTGTGAATAAATCTGGACGAATAACTAAAGTACAGTCATATAATTGATCTCCGATTATGGTATTGATATATTTTTTGCGATAATCGAATTTTACATCTCTTGAAATTTTTTTTAAGAAAAAATTTTTAATTTTAATTTTTAAGTTTGGATACTTGAAAGTAGGTATGTGTATATCGGTGATCTCAAGGTTTTGGTTTTTTCTAAGCTCTTCAGCAACTTTTGCTATGTAGCCCATGTACTCAGGTGCAATAATTAATACCTTTTTCATTGTTCTTTGAGCTTTATTTGCAATAATACATAATTTACCAGTTTGTTAAACAGTATTAATTAATTAATTACATTTTAAGTTATAATGTGCGGATTTTTAATTGCGTTAGTTTTATTTATATGTTATACTTTTGTGGTCAATAAATACAGTATAAAATGAAAATCAGTGGTCTCGTTGTAACTTTTAATGAAGGAAAAAATATTGGTAAGTGTATTGATGCTTTGCTAAAAGTGTGTGATGAAGTAATAGTTGTAGACTCGCTGAGTAATGATAAGACGGTAGAAATCGCAAGAAATAGAGGCGCAATTGTTGTCTCTCAAACGTATTTGGGAGACGGTCCGCAGCGTTTTTTTGGGTTAGATTATTGTAGAAATGATTGGATTTTGAATCTTGATGCTGATGAGTTTTTGGATTTCGACGCAGTTGATTTTATTAAGAAAGGAACTTTTTTTACAGATTCTTTTGATGCTTATAGTTTTAGAGTAAAAAATTTTTTACAAGGCAAGTTAATAAATTTTGCAGGTTGGTATCCGGATTCAAAAATAAGATTTTTTAATAAAGAAACAGCTAAGCCTTCAAGAGATGTTGTTCATCAAAGGATTATTTGTATGAATTTAAAAAAATTGAATTCACATATTTTACATTATGGTAGTAATTCCTTTTTACAAATTATTTCCAAGAAAAATCAATATGCAGAGTGGAATGCAAAACAACTATTTGATAACGGAAAACGAGTTAAATTTTATAAGCCTATTTTAAATGGGATTGTTTCTTTTGTAAGGTGTTATTTTTTTAAAAGCGGGATTATAAATGGAATTGATGGTTTAACTTTTTCATTAATTCAAGGATTTTTTTCTTACATGAAATATGCAAATTTAATACAAATCCAGAAAGAATATTTTAATAAGAAGTTATCTTAGTATATTAGAGTAAGTTAAAAACCAATTTTTAGCAATAACATCATCATTAAATTTTTGAACGAATGTAAAGCCCTTTTCAATCATGTCAGTTCTCAAACTTTCGTTTTCGAGCAATAATTTTATTTTCTCTTTCAATTCATTACTGTCGTTAGGATCAATATATAAACTATTAGGTCCTCCGGCTTCTGGAAATACGCCAAATTTTGTAGTAATAACTGGGACTTTAGAGTATAATGCTTCTATAATAGGTATTCCAAAACCTTCAAAAATGGAAGGGTATATAAAGAGGGTAGCTAACTGATAAGTTATAGCTAATTCTTTACTTGTCAAACCTTTTAGAAATAACACTTTATTTTTTAAATTATGATCTTCTATGTAATCTCTTATTTTTTTTGAATAACTAGTTTCTTTACCAATAAGTACAAGTGTAGTATCGATGTCTTTTATTGACTTTACTATTGTCAAAGCATTTTTGCGTTCTTCAATTGTACCTACGTTCAATATGAATTTTGCTGGAAGATTGTAACGTTTTATTACTTCTTTCTTTTCAAGGTTAGTATAACTATCCTTAAAAACAGAATGGCATCCTTGATAGATTACCTCTACTTTACTAGGTTCAACTTTTAAGTATGTAATAATATCATCCTTGGTTTGTTGACTAATAGCAATTATTTTGTCAGCTGCTTGTGCTGCTTTCTTAAATTTAAAATAGTAAACTTTGCGATCAAAAAAAGAGTACAGTTTAGGATAGCGCATAAAGATCAAGTCATGTATTGTAACAATACTCTTAATATGTTTTTTTTTCAATCCAACGGGAAGCTCCCCAGATAAGCCATGAAATAGAGTGATGTTGTCTCTTTTTAGATCATCCACAATTCCTTTTTGACGCCAATAATTCTTGAATTTTTTGGTGAACTTCGTACTAGGTAGTTTTTCAAAAACGTTGCTGTTATTTGCTTCAAAAAGGATTTGATCGGATGTTTTTGGATTATATAAAAAATAAGAATTATTTGAATAATGATGGCTTAGAATACGTATTATATCACGACTATAATTGCCAAGTCCTGTCTTATTGTGGAAAATTCGTTTCGCTTCGTATCCTATATTCATTTAATTGTATTAATTATTTTACGAATTCTAATATTAAACCGCCACATCATATTCTCTAAGCGCATTGTTTAAAGATGTTTTTAAATCTGTTGATGGTTTACGTTTACCAATGATTAAAGCGCAGGGTACTTGAAAATCTCCTGCTGGAAATTTTTTAGTGTAACTTCCAGGAATCACTACGGAACGTGCAGGAACAAATCCTTTCATTTCAACAGGAGTTTCACCGGTAACGTCAATAATTTTTGTAGATGCAGTCAAACAAACATTCGCACCAAGAACCGCTTCTTTCCCAACATGAACGCCTTCAACAACAATACAACGGGAACCAATAAAAGCACCGTCTTCAATAATTACGGGAGCAGCTTGTAAAGGTTCAAGAACACCACCAATACCTACGCCACCACTTAAATGGACGTTTTTACCAATCTGGGCACAACTTCCCACGGTTGCCCATGTGTCGACCATAGTTCCTTCATCTACATAAGCGCCTATGTTTACATAACTTGGCATCATAATTACACCACTTGAAATATAAGCACCATAACGGGCAATTGCACCAGGCACTACGCGAATTCCTTTTTCGGCATAATCTCTTTTCAATAACATTTTATCATGGTATTCGAAAATACCAGCTTCTAATGTCTCCATTTTTTGGATAGGAAAATACATAACAACTGCTTTCTTAACCCACTCGTTTACCTGCCATGCGTCTCCTTTTGGTTCAGCAACTCGTAATTTACCTGCATCTAACAATTCTATGACCTCTCTGATGGCTTTTGTCGTCGTTTCTTCTTGTAACAAAGCTCTGTTTTCCCAGGCTTGTTCTATAATTGTTTGTAATGGATTCATCTGTGATAATTTTTAAACAAAGATATGTTTTTAAAGCAAAAACAAAAACTCAATTTAATTTGAAAATGTTACAAAAATCTCGAAGTGTTGCTGGATATTGGGGGCTTGTTTTTCAATAGATCATAAATATTAGTTTTACGTTATTGTGATCGTATCAAATTTGGTGTAGTCTAGGGTATCCAGCCATAGTGTTAGTTAAGCCCCATTATATTTTAAAAAAGAGTACGAAGCTTTTGAATTTGATTCTTCATGAAATAGAAGGGCCTTGAGAAAAAGAGATAAGAGCATAAGATTTCCTTTGTTGCTGAGAAACGGAAAATTAAAATAGTTATCTTTGAAAAAAATTAAAAATGCCTAGAGTACTTGCCATAGATTACGGCCAAAAACGCACCGGTCTTGCCGTTACAGATGAAATGCAAATTATTGCCTCTGGATTAACAACCATTCCGAGTGCAACTGCCATCGCCTTTTTAAAAGATTATTTCTTTAAGGAGAAGGTAGAAGTCGTGCTTATTGGTGAGCCTAAACAAATGAATGGGCAGCCCTCAGAAAGTGCTTCCATGATAAAAGGGTTTGTGACCCATTTTAGCAATCATTTTCCAGATATGAAAGTGATTCGGGTCGATGAGCGTTTCACTTCAAAAATGGCAGTTCAATCTATGCTTGATAGCAGATTGAAAAAAAAACAACGACAAAATAAGGCGTTAATCGATGAGATTTCGGCTACGATTATGCTTCAGGATTATTTGAATCGAAAAATGTTTTAAACAGTGATTTTTAAGATGGTAAACTAAGCTAAAACGTTTTCGTAATTTATAACTTTTCTCTCTTAATTTATGGTTTTTTTTGCAATTTTAAAAAGTACCTTTGTGCTTTAATATTTTTGCTATGCCCGATACAACAATTCGTTCAAATACTGAAGTAGTACTTATAGGTGCTGGAATCATGAGTGCTACTCTTGGATTAATTCTGAAAGAACTTCAACCCGATATAAAAATTGAGATTTTCGAAAGATTAGATAGGGCAGCTGCCGAGAGTTCTGATGCATGGAATAATGCAGGAACAGGTCATTCTGCTTTTTGTGAGCTCAATTATACTCCTGAAAGTGAGGATGGAACTATTGATCCAAAGAAAGCGATTAGTATCGCTGAATCTTTTGAAGTTTCGAGACAGTTCTGGTCTTATTTAGTAGAACAAAAAAAGATTTCTTCTCCGGAAGAATTTATCAAAAGTATTCCGCATCTCAGCTTTGTTTGGGGTGATAAAAATGTAGAATACCTAAAGAAAAGATTTGAAGCCTTACAAAAAAACCAACTTTTTAAGGATATGGTTTTTAGTACTGATTTGGCTCAATTGAAAGAGTGGATGCCGCTAGTGATGGAAGGCAGAGATGAATCAATAAAAGTAGCTGCAACTTCTATGGCTATCGGTACTGATGTGAATTTTGGAGAATTAACTAGAAGTATGTTCAATCACTTGAGTGAGCTTGAAGGTGTCTCTCTACATTTCAATCATGAGGTTCAAACCCTAAAACAAAGAAAAGATAAGACGTGGCGGATTAAAATTACTGATTTGGCTACAGGCCAAAAAAGAAAAGTCTACACTAAGTTTGTATTTATAGGTGCTGGTGGTGGTTCACTGCCGTTATTAGAAAAAGCAGATGTTCCAGAAGGAAAAGGTTTTGGCGGTTTTCCCGTAAGCGGTCAATGGCTCAAATGTATTAATCCGGACGTTATTGCACAGCACCAATCAAAAGTATACGGTAAAGCTAGTGTGGGAGCACCGCCTATGTCGGTTCCACACATAGATTCAAGAATGATCAATGGAGAAAAGCAGCTGTTATTTGGCCCATTTGCTGGTTTTTCAACTCGATTTTTAAAAAACGGATCTTACTCAGACTTGCCTTTATCAATAAAAATAGACAATATTTTTCCGATGTTGTCAGCAGGAATAAAAAATATACCGTTGACTAAATATTTGATACAGCAAGTACGTCAATCACCGAAAGATAGAATTGATGCACTTAGGGAATATGTACCGAGTGCTACGTCTAAGGATTGGGTAATTGAAAGAGCGGGTCAACGTGTGCAGGTTATTAAAAAAGATAAAAAAGAAGGTGGGATACTTGAATTTGGCACTGAGGTAATCACCACCGCTGACGGATCATTATCCGTTTTACTTGGAGCTTCACCAGGTGCCTCTACGGCAGTATCGATTATGATAGACGTAGTGGGAAGATGTTTTAAGGAGGAGTTAGCTTCACCTGAATGGCAGGAAAAAATTAAAAAAATGATTCCATCACATGGTCAGGACTTAAATGATAATCCGGCGCTCTCAGACGAAATTAGAAAAAATACCGCTACAGTATTAAAATTGAATAATTAAATTTTTATAAAATGAACTCTAATGATTTATTAGAGTTCATTTTTTGTTTTAATTAATATCTGGGTAGTTTTAACTATATTCTCAGAGAGGCTAGTTAGCCATATTAGCTGTTCAATTACTAATTGCGTTTCCTGTTTTTTTAACTCGATTTCTTCCTGATCTATAATGTTTTCATCTTGTAATTCACGGGTACGAATTTTATTTAATTCAATAAACCTATTGCTTAAATCCTCGTTTATTAGATTTGTTTGGGGCACTACATCACCTTCTTTTAAGATAGTTATCGCATTATCTAGTTTTATAATAACTTTATCAAATACTGCATTAAATGCTTCTGAAGCTTCAGACGTTTTATGTGACTGAATATAGGTTCCTAAAGAAGCGGCAGATGATAATAGAGTGTGATTTAGTACTGTCAGTTTATACACTTGTGCTAATTTGTTCTGTTTTGATTTAGGTTCTTGTAGCATTCTTTGAAAGGAAGCCATCAGATTACCAATTTCAATAAAGGCATGCTTTCTCGCTAAGCGGTAGGGTGCAGAAACAGTTCCTTTTTTGTTGTAAAATAGTGAGATTTGTTCTAGGTAATTCCTATTTGCTTCAATTGATTTTTCTAAGTAAACCGGGATTTTTACAAATTCCCACGAAGGCCATAAAAAGTAATTAGCTAGAAAGGATAAAAGGGCACCAACTAAAGTATCCACTATACGATATTGAATTAGATTATCGATGTCTGGAGCTAGAATTCCATAAATAAAAATAACATAAATGGTGATGAATGTGGCGCCAACTTTATAATTAGTTGGAGTGAATGAAAATCCAAAAAGTAGTGCGATGATTGCTAATCCACCAATGATTGTTGAGTCATGAACTAAAAAAAGGACTCCAAAAGCAATAAAGGCACCTAGAATTGTTCCGAAAATTCGGTGAAAGGTGCGTTGTTTTGTTAAGCCATACCCTTGTCTCATGATAACAACAATGGTTAACACGATCCAATATGCATTTTGAAAGGGAAGGGCTTTTCCAATAATAAAACCTATCAGAATAGTAATTGTGAGCCGAAGGGAATGTCTGAAAACAGTGGAGGAGAAACTTAAATTCTCAATCATTGTTCGTATCGGGTAGTACTGAGGAGTTATGAATTTTTCTAAGTCTGTATCTTTTCCTTTTAAGTCTTGTAATTTGACAACGGCTGTAAAAGCACGTTCTAGTGTTTTATTGATCTCTACTTGTTTCTCGGCATAATACAGCATATTTGTAAGCATTAAAACACCTTCTGAAGCGTTGACTTTACCTAAATCATTTTCATAGTTGGTGATGGCAAGTTCTAGATCATGCAGATCACTAACGAGGTTGTGTTTTGCGATATATTTTTCCCCGTTTTCAATACTTTCAGATAATGTTTTAAGGCTTTTTGCTAAGTTGTAGGCTAGTTTTTGGTATGTTTCTAAGACTCGGGGATGATTGTCGAATTTTTGATGTAATTTATTGTGATCAAATGAAGTAGCTATAGCCAACTCCATAATTTCTACTAATGAAATAAATACGAGCAGAAGTTTTCGATTTTGATTAGACGAGCCGGAAGTAGTTCTATTCCGGATAAGAATTTCTCTTATATTCTCATGAATAGTGTTTAATTGTACTTGTAAATTTAATTGTTTTTCAGTGATTGTTTTTCGGTCTGAATGTACTTCCCATAAATCGCCTCTTAATTTTAAATATTTGGAAGTTAATTTGATACATTCGGCAATTTGTAATTCAGCATACCGGTTCGGTCTGATATAAAAGAAAATTAAAGAAACAATGAGGTAGAATAAACCGCCTAAAAGTATTAATCCTGAATATTGAATCCTGTCCCAGCCTGTTTGCAAATGAGCAAAAGCCAATGAGATTGCTAATAAAGCTGAAAATGAAACCATAGTTGCCCTTTGTCCGTAAACTGAAATCATCGACAGGAAAAACAATAATATAGTTAAAAAAGGATAAAATACCCAAGGGTAGGGATAGACAAGGTTTATTAATAAATTGACTCCAGAAACGATAAGAACCGTGACAAGAATTCCGTTAATTTTATGTTTCAGATTACTTGGGATATCACTGGGATACGTAAAAAAAGCCCCAAGGGCTATAGTAAAGCCAATTTTGAAATGGCCTAAGTAAGAAAACAATAAAACAGGTAGAACTGCTGCAATAGTTATTTTTAAAGCATTTGTAAAATAAGTGCCGTCTGTAAATTTCTTGACTTTAGGAATCATATAAGTGGTATTGCATACAAATATAAGGATTGTACGATTTATCCACAGCGGAAAAGGCTTTGATTTGCGTTTAAAATAGAAATAAATGCTAAATATCCATTAGGATTTATTCATTGTCTAAATTTTTACTATTTTTGCCAACCGTAATAAAGGAATGAAAGTCCTGAATTAATGGCTGATAATATTTAATATAACAATAATGATTTTACCAATTGTAGGATATGGCCATCCTGTTTTAAGAAAAGTAGGAGAGAATATTTCACAGGAACTTCCTGACTTGAAAGAAACGATTGCTAATATGTATGACACGATGTATAATGCATGTGGAGTAGGTCTTGCCGCACCGCAGGTAGGGAAAGCGTTTCGTTTGTTTATAATAGATACCACACCGTTTAGTGAAGATGAAGATTTAGAGTCAGCAGAACAAATAGAATTGAAAGGTTTTAAAAGAACTTTTATCAATGCCAAAATGTTGAAAGAAGAGGGCGAAGAATGGTGCTTTAATGAAGGATGTTTGAGTATTCCGGATGTCCGTGAGGATGTTTACAGAAACGAAAGGATAACTATTGAGTATTGTGAAGAGGATTTTGTTGTAAAAACAGAAGTTTTTGAGGGTTTAATAGCGAGAGTTATTCAACATGAATACGATCATATTGAAGGAATCTTGTTTACCGATAAAATATCATCACTTAAAAAACGTTTGATTCAAAAGAAATTGAAAAACATTACTGAAGGGAAGACATTCCAAGACTATAGAATGCGATTTATTGCCAAAAAAGGAAGGTGATAAAATTCTAGGTGCTCTATCTAGGCATTTATTTTGGAGTTTAATAAAGAATATATACAAATCGAATTCTTAATAATAATTATAACAATATGAATTTAGAAAAAATACTAGCGATTTCAGGGAAGCCAGGTTTATACGTACTTAAAGTGCAAACTCGTACTGGTTTTGTTGCAGAATCATTAGCGGATGGGAAGAAAATCACGGTAAATTTAAAAAGTAATGTAAGTTTATTATCTGAAATTTCAGTTTATACTTATGAAGGTGAAAAGCCATTAGCAGAAATAATGGACAAGATCGCTGCCAAAGAAAGCAAGGGGCCTTCCATTTCACATAAAGAAGACAATGCTAAGTTAGCTTCTTACTTTAAAGAAGTTTTACCTGATTATGATGAAGAAAGAGTTTATCCGTCAGATATTAAAAAAATAGTAAACTGGTATAATATGCTTCAGGCTAAAGGTTTGGTCGTTGATGAAGAACCAGCCGTTGCCGTTACAGAAGAAACTCCTGTTTTAGAGGATGCTGAAGCTGTTGTCGAAAAACCAAAAAACCAAAAAAAGATTAAGGAATAATACATTCTGAATTTTATAAATAATCCTGTCTTCTATAATTTTAGAAGACAGGATTTCTTATTTTTACGCTCCTGAGGTCAAAGACTGAACTGAAGAGGAAAAATCATATACCATGAATACAAGAGAAACTCAACTTAAGGCTTTTGATAGATTGTTAACTATTATGGATGAGTTGCGAGAGCAATGCCCGTGGGACAAAAAACAAACACTTCAAACTTTACGTCATCTTACCATTGAAGAAACCTATGAGCTAGGGGATGCTATTCTAGATAATGACTTGAATGAAGTGAAAAAGGAATTGGGAGACGTTTTGTTGCATATTGTTTTTTATGCCAAAATAGGAAGTGAAACAGAGGATTTTGATATTGCAGATGTTTGCAATGAGATTTGTGAGAAGTTAATTCACCGCCACCCCCATATATACTCGGATACTGTGGTAAAAGATGAAGAAGAAGTTAAACAGAATTGGGAAAAACTAAAGCTAAAGGAAGGAAGGAAATCCGTGCTGGAAGGAGTTCCCAAAAGCTTACCAGCATTGGTGAAAGCCAGCAGAATACAAGATAAAGTAAAAGGGGTGGGGTTTGACTGGGAAGAGCCACATCAAGTTTGGGATAAAGTACAGGAGGAACTACAGGAACTGCAAGTAGAGGTTGAAGCCGGAAATCAAGATAATATTGAAGCCGAGTTTGGGGACGTTTTATTTTCAATAATTAATTATGCTCGATTTTTAAATGTAAATCCCGAAGATGCTTTGGAACGTACCAATAAAAAATTCATCAAACGCTTTCAATATTTGGAAAGTAAAGCGGGCGAATTGGGGAAACCACTGATGGACATGACTCTTGCCGAGATGGATATTTTTTGGAATGAAGCGAAGCTTCTTGCCAAAAAGCAGGAATAGGAAAATTTCTAATATTCAAATATTCACATTTGAATGAAGTAAAAAAACTGTAATACCATTTTTTATTTTTAAAAGTCAATTTAAATTATATATGTCGGAAATTAAAACGGAGTTAAAACGTTCTTTGGGGTTAATTGATGCTACAAGTTTGGTGGCTGGTTCGATGATTGGTTCTGGTATTTTTATCGTTACCGCTGCTATGGCTCGTGATATTGGTTCTGCAGCCTGGCTTTTGATAATTTGGTTAGTGACTGGTTTGATTACCGTTGCTGCCGCATTAAGTTATGGTGAATTAGCGGGGATGATGCCTAAGGCAGGCGGTCAGTTTGTTTATATTCAGCGTGCCTATGGAAGATTAATTTCGTTTCTGTATGGTTGGACCGTTTTTACCGTTATTCAGACTGGAGTTATTGCTGCGATTGCAGTTACGTTTGCAAGCTATTCTGCTATATTTTTTCCAGTTTTAGACAATACGCTTTTTACCTTGGGAGACAGTTTTGTTTTTCCTAATAGTAAACTTTTGGCTATCGCAAGTATAATTATACTGACGTTCATCAATACTAAGGGAGTGGAAAGTGGGAAGTTGATTCAGTTAATTCTAACATCCGCTAAGTTAATTGCGCTTTTTGCGTTAATTGTTTTTGGTTTGTATGTTGGTTTTCACACAGACGTTCTTTCTAATAATTTTAACAATATGTGGGAAGCCAGTCGCACAGTTTTAAATGGTGATGGCTCAATTACTGTTACAAAGCTAACCGGAATGGCAGTTCTAGGTGCAGCAGGTGCTACAATAATAAACTCTTTGTTTTCGAGCGATGCTTGGAACAATGTTACTTTTATTGCAGGAGAGATTAAGGAACCAAAAAAGAATATACCACGAAGTTTATTTCTGGGTACTTTGATTGTCACCGTTATTTATATCCTGGCTAATTTGGCTTATTTGGCTCTGTTACCCATGCATGGTACTCCAGATGCTGCCGGAATCGCGGGTAACGGAATCATGTTTGCAAGTAATGATCGAGTGGGCGCTGCAGCCGCAGGCATGATTATGGGAAATAGTAGTGTTTTCATTATGGCTGCATTAATTATGGTTTCTACTTTTGGATGCAATAGCGGCCTCATTCTTTCGGGTGGGCGTTTATTTTATGCTATGGCAAAAGATGGACTTTTCTTTAAGCAAGCTAAGATTTTGAATAAAAACCAAGTTCCTGCGAAAGCTTTATGGGTACAATGTGCTTGGGCTTGTGTGCTTTGTGTTTCAGGTAAGTTTGGAGACTTATTAACGTATGCAACTTTTGCATCATTACTGTTTTACATTTTAACAATATTTGGCGTGTTTATATTAAGAAAAAGGGAACCCAATGCCGAAAGGCCGTATCGTGCTTTTGGTTATCCGATTGTGCCAGCACTGTATATAATTGTCACTACCGCAATTTGTATCACATTACTGGTATACGATACTTTAAATACTGGTTTGGGTCTGGGAATTGTAGGCTTGGGAATACCAGTTTACTATTTTATGATGAATAAAAAAGAATAGTAAGAACTTTTATTCGGCTTTTTTTTAACTAATCGATGTTTTTAATTGTAACCTTTTTGCCGACTAATGCTATTAATTCCAAATATTAAAAAGTGAATTACGGAACAATTAAATATTGATTTCCAAAGAGGGACCATAGGTGAAACGCTGTTCTAGCCTTTAGATTTATATAAGTGACTGTCTGTATTATTCAGGAAAAAAAGCTCTGTAGTGATTCACTTCGCAGTACTAGGAGCTCTTTATTAAAAGGCTATCTTTTTTTAATTTGGTACAATTTTCTGATTAACTGTAAGGAAATTATTAGGACCGTATTTCTTTTTTATACCAGTCAATCGTTTAAAATTGTCTTTGTAACTCGCTTATATCCGTTGCATTCCTTCATCCATTATAAAAATTCAGATAGACACCACCAGAAGAAAAAGGGTGCAATGCATCCCAATATTCTCTACACCATTTATTAATTATTTTTGAATAAGAGAGTTTTTCATGATATGTCAATGTTTATTGATTAAAAGTAATTTGATATTATAAAAATTAAAATAATCATACGGAGATGATCATCACAAAAAAAAAGCCTCATTCTGGTTCTAGAATGAGACTTTTATTTATAATGGGTGATTGTTTTACTCTTGCTTTAGATTTCTTAGCTGTTTTAGTTTTTCTTTCCAAACGTCTAAACCTTCTTTATGAATAGCGATGTTTTTTCTAACTTCTAGAACAATTGAATTTTCTTTTTTTGCATTTCTCGTGTTCGTAAAAAATTGAATATTGTTTTCCAATTGGAAAATTTCATTTTTAACTTCATCAATCTTACGCATCAAGAAAATCTTTTCATTTTCTATTTTTCGAGTATCGTTATTCTCGGCTAAATGATCCATTCGATTGGCAAAACGCAACAGGTCTGTGTCTTTTTTGCTCAAGCTCAATTTATCAAAAAGAGCATCTAGGATTTTATTAAATTTCCCTTCAATATGTCTTCTCGGAAAAGGTACTTTTCCAAAATTTTTCCAAGTTTCGATATGCAGCTTTATAGCATCCAAATCAGTTTTATGATCCCCCGTCAATTGGTATTCACGTAAGGTTTCCAAATAGGATTTTTTCCTGTCAAAAGCTTCAATTTCTTCAACGTTGTGTTCGTCTTTTTGCTCTTTCAATTTATTGAAATAATGATTGCAGGCATCCTTAAATTCTTTCCAGATTTTGTCTGAATGTTTCCTTGGGACATGGCCTATTTGTTTCCAATCATCTTGAATTTTCTTCATGATTGTAGTAGTGGCAGCAAAGTCAGTGCTCTCTTGTAATTCTTGTGCTTTGGCCACCAAAGCATTTTTCTTGGTTAAATTCTCATTTTGTTCTCTTTTGATCTCTTTGTAAAACGAATTTTTAAAGGAATTAAAATTCCTGACCGCTAATTTAAATGCGGCCCAAGTTTCTTCATTAACATCTGAAGGCACTTTTCCGGCAGAGAAAAAATCAGTTCTTAACGCTTCTACTTTTTCAATTTGAGCAAGCCATTGTGAATGGGCATTTACTTTTACGGTTGCGAAAACTTCAATTGCGGCAATAATTTCTTTTTTCTTTTCTAAGTTTTCGAGTTCAGTACCTCTTAATTTTTCAAACAAAACTTCACGCTTGTCGTGCATTTTTTTTGTCAAATCGCTAAATTGGTTCCAGATCTCATCGCGGTGTTCTTTAGAAACAGGACCTATGTCCTCTTTCCAGATTCTATGCAGGTCTTGTAATTCTCTAAAGGCTTTATTTACATCCGCTTCATTCACTAATTCCTCAACGCGTGCAACGATTTTTTGCTTTTGCTCTAAATTATGTTTAAAGTCTAGGTCTCTGGCTTCACGATCAAGATGCAAGTAGTCATAGAAATTTTCTACGTGAAAATGATAATTATTCCAGACGTGATTGTATTTGTCTTTGGGTATTGATCCAGCATTTTTCCATCGGTCTCTTAACTCATTAAAATGTTTTAAGGTGTCTTTGATGTTTTCCTGCGGATTGATTAGTTCTTTTAATTCTTCAACAATGGCTAATCTATTTTCTAAATTGGATTTCAAGTTTGTTTGTAAGCTCTTGAAATGGATGTTTTTATTGTCTCTGTAGATAGAGTAAGACTGATCAAACTTTACTTTTAAAGGGAAATGGTATTGAAAATCTTCTGTTGTGTCAGGATTTTCAGTATGGTATTCCTCTTTTTTCTCTTCGATAAAATGACTATATTTTGCTAAAAATGCTTTTTTGATTTCTTCAACATGATCTTTCACTGACATCACCTTGTCGTTTTCAACCAGGATTTGTAGTTCGTCCACAAGTTGTTCCATCGACAACGTATCATAATCTTGCATCGGAATATGATGACGCTCTTTTAGGGTTTCGTCCTCGCTTTCTTCTGCATTGGAATCCTCTATTGAGCTTAACGCTTTCTGATTTACGTTTTCAGTCACGGCATCTATGGGCGCCACTTCTTCCTCAGCTGGCGTTGCACTTTTGTCTTTTACAGGTTCCGTTATTTCATTTTTCGGAGTATCGGAAATCGCTGCGGTTTCTGAGGTTGTTGTCTCAACTTGAACAGATTCGTTTGAATCATGTGCTACATATCCATCTGCTTTTTGCAGGTTGTCATTCTTTTCTTCTAACATTTTTTCAATGTTTAAGGTTTTTATTTTATCGAGAACGAAAGATAGTAAAGGAATCTGAAAATACAAAGTAATTGCCTTATTTATAGTAGTTTTATGTTACTTTTTTGGTTTTTTTGAAGCAATTTCCTGCTATTCGCTGTACCTTTTTTATCTCTTTGGTTAAGATAAAAAAGGATGACGTTGCTATCACGGCTTACTTTTAGTATCTTAATTATGAATTGATTAGCTATTATATGTAAAAAATCCTGTGCTAAATGGAAATACCGGAGTAAAGCCATTTAAAACAGGATTGTATTGAGAAACGTAACTCTTTATTTATTCCAGATTTTCCACGCCTTTTCCGCTTGAAAAACAAGCATATCCAATCCATTTTTGATTTGCGCTCCGCCAGCCTTCGCTTTTTTTAGAAATTGCGTTTCAGCAGGATTATAAATCAAGTCAAAAGCGATATGGTTTGCCGTGAAGTGTTCGTACGGAAGTAAAGGGAATGCCTCTGTATTGGGACTTGTCCCCACAGGAGTGGCATTTATTATAATTTGGTAATTGTCAAAAGTGGTCGCATTGATTCGATCATAGTCAATGGCGTTTTCTTTGGCTTCTCTGGAAACAAAAGTGTATGCAATGTCTAATTCATCTAAGGCAAAAGCAACTCCCTTTGAGGCCCCTCCCGTTCCCAGGATCAGTGCCTTTTTATGATGCGGCTGCAATAAAGGTTCTAGCGCTTTCTTGAAACCGTAGTAATCCGTATTGTAGCCCTTTAGCTTTCCTTTTTTTGTAATTTTAATGGTATTTACAGCTCCAATAAGTGCTGCTTTTTTTGATAATTTATCTAAAAAAGGAAGTACGGCTTGTTTATAGGGAATGGTTACACTCAGTCCTTTTAAATCCGTATTGTTCTCCAGTATCTCAGTAAAAGAGTCAATCTCTTGAATATCAAAATTTTCGTACGTACAACCTTCAAAGTTTTCGTTATTGAATTTATCGGTGAAATAGCCTTTCGAAAAGGAATAGCTAATATTTCGACCTAATAAACCAAAGCGTTTTCTTACTATATCCGACATTTTTATTTTTTATGTTTTGCAATGTAATTCTGAACCATTTTTTTTGTCCAAACTACAGGGAATAAATCTTCAAGAATAATGTAGTTGTCAAAGTTTAAACGCAAGGCGTTGCTCAAATGGAACTTGGCTTTTGTATTGTCTTTAATCATAAAGTACAATCCGGCTAAACGATATTCTATTTCATTTTCTTCAGGGTAATATTCACATGCTTGTAACAAGGTTTGGATAGCGCTTTCAAATTCTCCCAAGAACTGGAGCATATCAACCCAAAATAACCAAGTGTCTAATTCATGATCACCAAATTCCACTGCTTTTCTGAAACCAAATTCGGCTTCCTCAAATAGGTCCATTTTTTTGTTTATCGTAGCATAACGCTTCCAATACAAACGATTTTGATTATCGATTGCTAACGCTTTGTTGACATAAAATAACGCTTTCTGATAGTTTTTTTGACGTATATAAAAATCGGTGATCGCAATCCACCCTTTGTCTAAAAGAGGGTCTTCATGAACAGTCTGATTGAAGAACTTAAGAGCTAAAGCTTTATTGCCTAATTTTTCGTGACATTTACCTATTCGAAGTAAAGCGTAGCTGGTAGCATCGTCTAACTCGATGGTACGGCTGTAACTTTCTATCGCTTCCTCGTATTTATTTAGTCGCTCAAAAGCTTTTGCTTTTTCCATGAACGCGCCAAGGAATTCATCATCGATTAAAGTAGCGTAATCAAAGGCACGGATGGCATTTTCATAATCTTTCACTCCATAATACAAACGGCCCACCTGATGCCAGGCTATTTCGCTGTATGGATTTTTATCGATGTATTTGTTCAAATAGGCAATAGCTTGTAAGTTTTGATCTAAAAACTCAAAACAATAGACCACATTGTATAGTGCCGATTGATCGTCAAGATCTTCTTCAAGGCATTTGATAAAACTCTGTTTTGCCATTTCCAGATTATCCATAAATAGATATTCCATCCCAATTAAATTATACACATCGGCATAATCATCAGTATATTCCAAAGCAGTATTTAGTAATTCAACGGCTTTATCATGTTGGTCTCTTTTCGAGTAGATATTTGCCTTTTGAATAAAAATTTCTTCGTTAGTAGGTTCAATGGCATACAGCTCATTGAGTAATTTCTCAGCTATATCCAGTTTTTCATCATATACGAGCATTTCCACTTGAACAAGCTTCAAGCCGGTTGATTTAGGGTGTTGATCCAGTGCAAGTTTAAGTGCTTTTTTTGCCAGTGCGGCCTTACCCATATCGAGATAATGAAGAATAATTTCTTCAAATTCTTCCGAGTCAAAAAAGAGTACTTTGTTGGTTTTCAACATAGACTCAAATTTTTTAAGCGATAAGTTATAGTCTTCTTCTTCGTTGCTTAATTGCATACTTTGTTTTTTAGAATTTGGCCTACTTAAAATTAGGCATCCTTACTGTTGTTGCGAAGAAAATTCAGAATTGTTGTGAACAATTTAATTAACAAAAAATAATATTTATTAGCTGTTATTATTTGTTAATCAATTTTAGTTGACAAAAGTATTTCATCCATTACTTCTAACATTATTGCGCAACCTTCACGTATTTCGTCGTCTGAAATTGTAAGTGGTGGCGTAATTCTTATGGCACATCCTTCAAATAGTAGCCAGAATAAAATAAGACCTTTATCTTGACATTTTATTATCACTTCATTCGTTATTGCTGCGTTATCTGCCATTGCGGCCAGCATTAACCCTTTTCCTCGCACTTCTAGTATCAAAGGGTGTACCAAAAGTGACTTAAACAGGTTTTCTTTGTCTAAAGTTCTAGGCATCAGGTCGGTTTCGGTAATTTCCTGCAAAGTAGCCAAACAGGCTGACGCAATGACAGGGTGTCCCCCAAAAGTGGTGATATGACCGAGTTTTGGATTATCACTCAATAAATCCATCATTGCTGTTGATGCGGTAAAAGCACCTACTGGCATGCCGCCACCCATTCCTTTTCCCATAACGACAACATCAGGGACAACATCATAATTCTGGAATCCAAAAAGTTTTCCCGTTCTTCCAAAGCCCGGTTGAATTTCATCCAAAATCATAAGGGCGCCTACTTCGGTACAGCGTGCGCGAACTTTTTTTAAAAAATCATTATGCGGTTGGATAAATCCGGCACCACCTTGAATAGTCTCTAAAACGATACCTGCCGTTCTCGTGGTTATTTTAGATAAATCAGCTTCGTTGTTGAAGGTTATAAAATCAACATCAGGAATCAAGGGACGAAAAATCTGTTTGCGCTCTTCAAAACCCATTATACTCAAGGAACCCATGGTGTTACCATGATAGGCATTATGACAAGAAATCAATTGACTTCGACCTGTGACACGTCGAGCCAACTTCAGTGCGCCTTCAATGGCTTCCGTTCCTGAGTTAACTAGATACGTCTTGTCTAAAGGTTCCGGTAATAGTGTTGCTAAAAGTTTGCAATATTCCACGGCCGGACTTTGGGAATATTCCCCGTAAACCATAACATGCGAATATTTGTCCAGTTGATCTTTGATGGCTTGATTTACTCTTGGTGGTTGGTGCCCTAAAGTACAAGCTGATACTCCTGCTACAAAATCCAGGTATTTTTTATTATTTGTATCGTATATATAAGAACCCTTTGCATACGAAATCTCCATACCCAATGGATAGGGAGAAGTTTGTGCTTGGTATTTTAGGAAATCAGTATTCAAAATTATTATTTATTTTATTATTTTACTTTTGCCGCTGGTTTTTTCTTTTTATCGTAGTTTAAGGTTTCCTTTCGGATTGTCATCGGGACATTTTCTTTTGCATCCTCTTTTTCGCCTTCTTTTATCATTTTGTCGTTGAGTTCGTTTTCTTCATCCGAAAACAGATCCTCTTTTGATTTTATCCTTTCTTCACCCCGCCAGACAAGGCCCCTAAGTTTTCTTGCATTTTCCGGCAGCTCTTTTTCAGGATAAATATCACCGTCAATTTGGTTGAAAAAAGTAATCGTCTCCACGGCGTTATTTTCTAAAATAAGATTGATTTTACTACTCACATTTTTATTGATACCAATGAGCTCTTTTGTCTCGTTACGCATATAGTAGAGTACCTCTGCATTTTTTATGATGTCCACTTCATGTAACTTGCCTTCTTTAAACTGCCCGTAGAGATTTTGCCCTTTTACCTGATTGTATCCGGTTCCTAAGGTGTCTTTTGAGACTAGGAAGGTGTTGTTGAGCACCTTGAGCGAATCAAGTTCCTTGGTGGCATTGTTGCCTATCAAATGCATCACATCTCCTGTTATCTGGCTTTCTCCGTTCCACAGTACCGGATTTCCTATGAGTTTAGTTAAAGCTGTTTTTGAACTCGAATGTATCGAATCGCATTTTCCGCTCATGTCTGTTTTGTAAAACCGAACATTGCTATAGGCGCGAATGATTCGGTTGTCTTCTTTACCCGTCACCATTAATTTTTTACCGTGAATGTAAACGGAGTCGTTTTCGACAAAATTCACGGCCACCGCTCTTTTGGTGACAAACATAGAATCCTGTTTTTTATATATTTCGGCATAGTGCCCTTTTACAATTCCGCGATTGACAGAATCCGTGATTTTTACATTACGGGTAGCGGAAGCAAAGTCTTTATTTCGATCATAATACAAACTGTCGCCTTCAATTAATCGATCTTCATATTTTATAAAGGACTTTCTAAGAAAATGCCCGCGATTTTTTTTTGTGTCGTAAAACCCTTTTTCGGTATAGATATAATTTTTCTTACTTGTAATTGTCGATGGTCCAAAAAGATAGGAGTGACCTGAATTCGTGTAATAATCCAAATGATTGGATTTAATCACATAAGTAGGGTTAGTAATCGTAACGGCGGTCAGGAACTGGAATTTTTTTTGATTCACATAATATTTACCGGATTTACTGATCAAGGTATTGTCTTTATTGATAATTGTTCCTTTCGTATTGTAATATACTTCTTGAGTATTTCGATCAAAATTTATGGTATCCGTCGCTAATGTAGCATCTGGAGAACTCATAAAAGCCTCGCCGGAAGCAAAAGCTTTTTTTACATTACCGCTGTACTCTGCGTATTTACTGTTCAGGAACAAGGTATCTCCCTGAACCAATTGTACATTTCCAAAAGCTTTAATGTAATTTTCTTTCTGAAAATAATAAGCCTTATTGCACGTTAGGACAACACCATCATGGTTAACTCGCACGTTTCCGGTAAGTAAAAAGGCATCTGGCATTTCCACCTGATTCACATCTGCAAAATCAGAATGCTCAACAACAATTTTTTTGGGTGCTTGTGCTAAAACGGATTTTGAAATTAGTATTGCCAAACAACAACAGATGAAAAATAAGGACTTCTTCAATGGATTTAATTTTTGTCAAATTTAAGAAAAAGGAAACAATCCTAATCTATATTAGCATTTATTTATAAATTCAAAACCAGTACGCAAGTAAGGTATTTTAATTCGATTGTTAAGTTATAAACAAATAGGTAAACTCTTTCGTTGTAGTGCTTATTTTCTTTGCTTTATTCTTCGTGATTGAAGAAAAGTAGTCCCGAAATTTAAAAAAATAGATTAAATTTAAAAACTAATCAGGTACGTCATTCCTTTTGTGAAAAAGAATGCAAACAGCTATTAACATTAACGATAAATGATAAAGAAAACGATTCTTATTACAGGGATAAGTTTGATACTTTTCACAGCGGCTTGTAAAACTAGGGCTTTAAATTTGCATGCAGAAAAAGAGAACGCCCCCGTTGAAAATAAAATAGTGGTCTATCAGGTTTTCACCCGGTTATTTGGGAATAAAAATACAAATAACAAACCTTGGGGAACCATTGAAGAAAATGGCGTAGGAAAGTTTAATGACTTCACTGATAAGGCACTTGATGAAATCAAGGGTTTGGGTGTCAGCTATATTTGGTATACCGGAGTATTACACCATGCTTTGGTAAGGGATTATACTGCAATTGGTATTTCAAATGACGACCCGGATGTTGTAAAAGGTAGGGCGGGTTCCCCTTATGCAGTCAAGGATTATTACAATGTTAATCCTGATCTGGCCGTTAATCCGGCGCACCGATTAGCAGAATTTGAAGCACTGATTGCGAGAACGCATAAGGCAGGTGTGAAGTTGATAATTGATATTGTACCCAACCATATTGCACGAAAATATGAAGGAAAAAACAATCCTCAAGGAGTCAGGGACTTTGGAGCTGATGACGATGTAACTGTAGCGTATAAAAGAGATAATAACTTCTATTATATTCCGAGTTCCAATTTTGAAGTGCCAGAGACAGGTAAACCTTTGAATGGAGAGGCTAACCCGTTAAGCGACGGTATTTTTACTGAAGTTCCGGCTAAATGGACCGGGAATGGTTCTAAGATGCCAAAACCAGATAAGAACGACTGGTATGAAACAGTAAAAGTGAATTACGGGATACGTCCGGACGGTTCCAAAGATTTTCCGGAGCTCCCTGCAGGGTATGATACATTATCAGTTGCAGAACATTTCGAGTTCTGGAAAGGCAAAAACGTACCCGATTCATGGATAAAATTCAAGGACATTGCGTTGTTTTGGACAGGAAAAGGGGTGGATGGATTTCGTTATGATATGGCCGAAATGGTTCCTTACGAGTTCTGGAGTTACATAAATTCAGCGATAAAGATGCAAAATAAGGATGCTTTTTTATTGGCAGAAGTATACAATCCTAAAGAATATCGCAATTACATTCGGTTAGGGAAAATGGATTATTTGTATGATAAGGTGGAAACCTATGACAAATTGAAAGAAGTGATTCAAGGGAAGTCATTGCCTGACGGGCTTTCAGACATTCAATACGGAATGAAAGATATTGAAAACCATATGTTACAATTTTTAGATAACCATGATGAGCAACGATTGGCCAGTCCAGAATTTGCAGGGACTCCAGAAAAAGGAAAACTTTTAATGGTCGTTTCCACAACAATCAGTTCAGCGCCAACAATGATTTATTTTGGTCAGGAAGTGGGCGAGTCTGGCAATGAAAATGGAGGGTTCGGTACACGCTCTAGAACTTCAATTTTTGATTATGTTGGAGTACCAAGTCATCAGCGCTGGATGAATAACGGTAAATTTGATGGAGGGCAACTAACGGATAAGGAAAAGTCGCTTAGAGATTTTTACAAAAGATTGCTTAATTTTTCGGTCAGCAGTTCAGCATTAATGGGAGAATTTCAAGAAATTCAAACAGTGAACAGGCAATCAACTGTGGGCTTTGACCCCGGTATTTATGCGTTCACACGTTGGTCAGACACTCAAAAATTAATTGTAATCACTAATTTCTCCTGGTGTACCACCAGTACTTTCGAACTTAAAATCCCTTCGGATATCATAGGAAAATGGAATTTAAAGGATGGTAATTATACGATTACGGACCAACTTTACAACAACAGCAAAATACAGATGCAGGTGGTCAATGGAGCAGGAAAAGCGCAAATTAAAATGGCTCCTTCAGAGTCTTTTATTTACCAATTGTAAGCCTTTGTTGAATGAATAGTTTCACATTGTTAAAGTGCTAAAATAAAAAATGCTGATGCGCCACCAAAGTAGGATGCATCAGCATTTTTTAAATCGAATTGACTTTTAGTATTTTTTTCTAAATGCATCTTCATAATTCTCTTCAACTTTCGTCCAATTGATCACATTGAAAAAAGAATCAATGTAATTTCTTCTTCGGTATTGGTACCCTAAGTAGTAGGCATGCTCCCATAAATCCAAAGCCAATATTGGAGTTCCTGGAATAAGGGCATTTTTCATTAAGGGGTTATCTTGATCTTGAGTGCTTGTTACTTGTAGTTTTCCTGATTTATCAACGACCAGCCAAACCCAGGCAGAACCAAATTGTTTCGTTGCTTCAGTTTTAAAAGTAGTGACAAAGTTTTCATACGAGCCAAAATCTCTTGATATCGCTGCTGCCAGTGTATCGGTAGGTTTACCGCCGGTATTTGGAGCCATGGATTTCCAATACAAGGAATGGTTATAATACCCTCCGGCATTGTTTCTTAAGTCAGCATTGTCAAGATCTAACTTCGATAAAATATTTTCGATGGATTGATTTTGATATTCAGTTCCGGCAATGGCATTATTAAGATTGTTAGTGTAGGTAAGATAGTGTTTGGAATAATGCATCTCTAATGTCAAAGGGGAAACTGTAGGCGCCAATGCATCATATGGATAAGGCAGCTTGTCCAATTGAAACGAACCTTTGTTTGCTTTCACATCGTCAGGAAACCCAATAGTTACTTTTTCTTGGGCAGTAGGCAATGGAACTTCCACTACTTCAGTTAGTTTTTTGTTGTTGCAGGAAACTAAAAAGCTAAGTAGTAGTAAAGACGATATTAAAAAATATATTTTTCTCATTGATGCTATTATTTTTTCAACAGGGAATTAATTATTTCTATGTACTGTTCTTTTGCTTCGTCAGCTGTCAGATGACTGATCTGCATCCAAGCATTAGTTTTAAAAGCATCCCGTAAATGGTAAGTCGGTGTTTTTCTTGGCTCTAAAGAGCCAAAAGTAGCCTGTTTGTAGAGGGCATATAAACGGAGTTGGACATCTTGTGGTAAAGATCCCTGAGTCATTCGGGAAGCGATAGTAAGCGCTTCCTGAAATTGAGTGTCTAATTCTTTTGCAATCATTATCCTTTTGTTGCAATAATCGTTTTCCCTCCAACTGCTTTTTGATTAAGTACAACATTTATTGGAGTTCCGATAGGTAAAAACAAATCAACTCTAGAGCCAAATTTAATGAAACCAGCATCGGTACCTTGTACAACCTGCATGCCTTCTTCAGCATAATTTACGATTCTTCGGGCTAATGCACCGGCAACTTGACGGTATAAAATAGCGCCGAACGTATTGTTTTCGACCACTATGGTAGTTCGCTCGTTTTCCTCACTTGCTTTAGGATGCCATGCAACCAAAAATTTCCCGGGATGGTATTTGCTGAATTTTACAACTCCACTAATTGGATAACGGGTCACATGTACATTAATTGGCGACATGAATATAGAGATTTGCAAACGCTTGTCTTTGTAGTATTCGGCTTCATAAACTTCTTCTATTACAACTACTTTCCCATCAACTGGAGCCAGTATCTGGTTTTCACCGATCAGAACAGTTCTCTTAGGATTTCTAAAAAATTGTAGGATGATTACCAATATCAAAAAAGCGCCAAGCTGAATTAGCTTCTTAGGCCACATGTTGTCAATAAAATTGTCAGATAGTAATAATACAGTCGCTGTAAAAATAATACCTAGTAAAATAGTCTTGGTTCCTTCTTTATGAAACATAATTTAAAATTTGATAAAATAAAAATACAATTGGTGCTACAAATATAACACTATCTAGTCGATCTAGCACGCCACCATGGCCCGGCATTATTTTCCCGCTGTCTTTGACCCCAGCAAAACGTTTGAATTTAGATTCAATTAAATCACCCGTAGTTCCAAATACCCCTACGATTAAGGCAATAATAATCCAAATAAACATTTTACCTTCAGCAATCTCGATGTAATATTTTGAAATTAAATAACTGGCAATAACGGAAAATACAACTCCCCCCATAAAACCTTCTATCGTTTTCTTTGGAGATATACGTTCGAACAATTTCGTTTTTCCGATGGACTTCCCCACTATATAGGCAAAGCTATCGTTTGTCCATATTAGTATAAAGATGCTTATAAGGATTTTAGGGTTATAACCATTTATTCCAAAGGGAATTTTTGTCATGATAACGAATGGAAGTATAATGTAGCCTAGTAGGTAAATGTATTTTGAAAAGGAGTCAATTTTGATGTTTTTATTATCAAAAAGAAAGTGAATGCATTTTAAGAATACAATTAGGGTAAAAGTGAGAACAATCAGATCGAATGTCTTGTTAAATCTTAATTGGTAAAGTAATCCGGCTGTGGCAATAGTTATCTGATAAAATAGGATGTAAGTTGCAGCAGCAAGTATAAAAGGAATAATTTTATTAAGATGTACCAAGTTACAAAACTCTACCGTAGCTATAAGGAGAAATACGCCAAACAGAATGAAAAAACTTTCTGTTGAAAATAGGATGGAAGCTATTAATAAAATAACATAAATAGCTCCAGAAATAGATCTCTTAAGGGTTTCATTCATTTTAAAGATCTTCTAAAAGCAACAAATAAAGATTTTTTGCGGCACTACCATATTGGGTAAAGTCTTCTTCTTTTGCTTTTTCAAAATATTTTATAGCGGTAATATTCGTTGGGATATCTTTTTCGTACTTCTTTTTTATTGCACTAAGTCCGTCGCTTTTTATTGCAAGAATTTGTGACGTTGTTGCGAAAACAACAATATTGATAGGCAGCTCATTGGGCTTGTGCTGTTTTATCTGTTTTGAACAAAATAAGATAGAACCTTCTCCAGCTATCAGATTTTCGCAATTGGAAAAAAGGAACTTAGGGTTTGGTGACTTTTCATAACTGAGTTTGTTTTCCTCTAGTATATTGAAAAGTTTGGGTTCATAACATAGCACGTTACTTTCATACCAGTCATTTTCTTGAAGAATGTTTTCGAATTGTTCTTTAACTTCCTCTAAATTTTCACAGTATAGAAATTTACCACCGTTTTTTTTGAAGTTATAGATGAATTGTTCATCGATAGACATATTGGCCGTGTCAGGAAGAAAACTACTGTTATCTTGCTTTTTTTCGTCATCTGACGATGAAAGACTTGAACCAAAAATTTTTCTGAAAAGACTCATATGTTGTTAAGGTGCTTTATTTATTAAGTTTAAACTCTTCAAAGATAAAAAAATCTTAATTCAAAAGTGGTTTTTGAATTAAGATTTTAAAAATAATTAAATTAGCTGTCTTATTTAAGATACTGTTTCTTCAAGGTTTTTATCAAATGTTCGTTTTCCGAAAATAGCTTCTAAATCATCTTTAAAGATAACTTCTTTTTCAATTAGTATATCTGCTAGTTGATTCAGTTTGTCTTTATTCTCTTCTAAGATGTCGATAGCTCTTTGGTATTGAGTTTCAATAAGTAATGAAATTTCAGTGTCAATGATTTTTGCAGTTTCCTCAGAATAGGGCTTAGCAAAATTATATTCGCTTTGTCCAGTTGAATCATAATAAGTTACATTTCCTATTTTATCATTCAATCCGTAAACGGTTACCATAGCACGAGCTTGTTTAGTTACTTTTTCTAAGTCACTTAAAGCGCCTGTAGAAATTCTACCAAAAGTAACTTTTTCAGCCGCTCTTCCTCCCATAGTAGCGCACATTTCGTCTAACATTTGATCAGCACGAACAATTAAACGCTCCTCAGGTAAATACCAAGCAGCTCCAAGACTTTGCCCTCTTGGAACAATTGTAACTTTTATCAGTGGTGCCGCATGTTCTAACATCCAACTCACTGTTGCGTGTCCTGCTTCATGGATAGCGATCGCTTTCTTTTCTCCAGGAGTTACAATTTTATTTTTCTTCTCTAAACCACCAACAATTCTATCGACAGCATCAAGGAAATCTTGTTTGTCAACAGCAGTTTTGTTGTATCGAGCAGCAATTAATGCCGCTTCATTACAAACATTGGCGATGTCGGCTCCTGAGAAACCAGGAGTTTGTTTAGCTAAAAATTCAGTATCAAGACCTTCCACTTTTTTTAATGGTGCAAGATGTACTTTAAATATTTCAGCACGTTCGCGAATGTCTGGTAAGTCCACAAAGATTTGTCTGTCAAAACGACCGGCACGCATCAAAGCTTTATCTAGTACGTCTGCTCTGTTTGTTGCCGCTAATACAATTACATTTGAATTGGTTCCAAAGCCATCCATCTCTGTAAGTAATTGATTCAGCGTATTTTCTCTTTCGTCGTTTCCACCTGACATATTGCTTTTCCCTCTTGCTCTACCTACTGCGTCAATCTCATCAATAAAAATAATTGCAGGCGATTTTTCTTTTGCTTGTTTGAATAGATCACGTACTCGTGATGCACCTACACCGACAAACATTTCAACAAAATCAGAACCTGACAAAGAGAAAAATGGTACTTGCGCTTCTCCTGCCACTGCTTTTGCTAATAAAGTCTTCCCTGTTCCCGGAGGTCCTACTAGTAAAGCTCCTTTTGGAATCTTACCACCAAGATTGGTGTATTTCTCTGGGTTTTTCAGAAACTCGACAATTTCTTGTATCTCCTCTTTAGCCCCTTCGAGTCCTGCAACATCTTTAAAGGTAGTTTTTACATCCGTTTTTTCATCAAAAAGTTTAGCTTTCGATTTTCCAATATTGAAAATTTGTCCGCTGCCGCCACCGCCACCGCCTGACATTTTTCTCATAATAAAAATCCAAACACCAATGATGATGATGATTGGCAGTAAGCTGATGAAGATATCAGACCAATTGCTTTTTGACAAGAAATTGAAATCTTGTAATTTACCTTCGCTAACTGCTTTCTCTAGTTTGTTTTGTAATATTTGATCGTTACCAATTATAAAAGTATAATGTGGTCCTTTGTTAGGACTGTCAAAAATATCCTTTGCAACTTTTTTGTTTTCAGTTGATTTTAAAGCGCTGGCTGTCAGAAAAACTTCTGCTTCCGTTTTATTGTAAACAACTACTTTTGCAATTGCGCCTTTGTCTAAAAGCTCATTAAATTTAGACGATGTTATACTTGCTGGTTCTTGTAAACTAGAGCTTCCAGTTATGAAACTAATAAATAAGAAAATAAGTAGTATGGCTGTATAAACTAGCCAAGGGCTTACTTTAAATTTATTAGGCGTAGGGTTGTTATCTTTAGCCATTCTTCTTTTATCTTTTTTTAGTATTTGTTTGCTATTGCAGTGATTTTTGCGTCTCCCCACAAACTTTCGATATTGTAATATTCGCGTATTTGTGTTTGGAAAACATGAACTACCACATTAACATAGTCCATAAGCACCCATTCCGCATTGTCGGAACCCTCAACATGCCAAGGCTTATCTTTTAATTCTTTTGAAACAGTTTTTTGAATGGAGTTAACGATCGCGTTAACTTGTGTGTTTGAATTTCCGTTGCAGATAACAAAATAGTCGCAAACTGCGGTGTCAATATCTCTTAAGTCGAGAATATTTATGTCATTTCCTTTTACTTCTTCGATTCCCTTAATAATGCTTGCCAGAAGGTCATCATTATTTATAGTCTTTTTTGCCATGAATTATTTTTATATAAGTTTGTAAAGTTACCATTTTTTGTGATTATTTTTGGCCCTTAACATAATATTAAATTCCGTTGGAGAAATAATTACTTATGAAACTAATCAAACTCGGTGCCATAGATTCAACAAATGAGTTTCTCAAGGGGTTGTCACATAAGCAGGAACTCGATAACTTTACCGTTGTAATTGCTGAAAAACAAACTAAAGGAAAAGGACAGATGGGCTCCGTGTGGGACGCTGAGGAGGGTAAGAATCTAATAGTGAGTGTTTTTATAAAGGATCCGTTGTTAAGCGTAAAGCAGATTTATAACTTTAATATCGCCATTGCGGTGGCCGTTGTTGCCGCTTTAGAAACCTATAATATTCCTAAATTAAGCATTAAATGGCCAAACGACATTATGTCATATAATTTTAAAATAGGTGGCATTTTGATTGAAAACAGTCTCAAAAGTGACGGTACTGTTTCTTCTGTCGTGGGTCTAGGGCTAAATATTAATCAATTAAATTTTGAGAATTTACCTAAAGCGTCTTCATTAGCGGTGATTTGCGGAGCTCAATTTGATAAGGAGCAACTGCTTCATTCGATTATTGACAAAATGAAACAGAATATTGATTTAGTACAGCAACAACCAGCGTCTTTGTGGTTAGAATATACCGAAAAACTTTTCAAAAAAGGAATTCCGATGCCTTTTAAAGACAATTTTGATAAAAAGTTCATGGGTATTATTCAGGGCGTCTCTTCGCACGGAAAGCTTCGGGTGCTTTTAGAGGATAAAAGTGTTTCTGAATACAGCATCAAAGAAATTCAAATGCTATATTAATAACCGTTCGTAGATTTTTACTGGGTATAAAAAAGAAAGCCTTTTAGTTTGTACTAAAAGGCTTTAATGATAGGATAAGGTCAGCGTTTATAACCTAGTCATATTTGTGGCTAGGGCTTCGATAAATTTACCAATAGGTCCTTTAATCATCATGGCCATCATAGGGTTGAATTCCCCTTCGAAATCAAGTTGTACGGCACTGGAATTGTCTGAAATAGTATCAATGTTTGCTACTAAAGTGAAAGGTAGTTTGTCGCTTGCAGCCCCAAGTACTACTTTTGTAGGTGCTACTTTTTCTTTCATTTTTAATTTAATTTCCGGCATGCCTTTTAATCCAAAAATAAAAGCGTCCTCACCGATTACTTCAAACTTAGCAATGTTATCTGGCATTAATTTTTCAAAACTTTTCACATCTGTCAATAAATCGAATAATTCTTGTGCTGATTTTTGAACGGTAACTTTTGGACTTTCTAAGTTCATATTTTAAATTTGTTTTTTTATTTTATATCCCAAGTCGAAGGATTCACACTCCATTCTCTCAAGGTTTGTTCTTCTTTTTCACTAATGTAATTTTTGGCAACAGCCAAATTCAACAAGTTTTGATAGTTACTTAAAGTGTACAAATCGATATTGGCGTTTTTAAAGTTTTGTTCGGCTACATCAAACCCGTAAGTAAATATAGCGGCCATCCCTTTTATATTTGCACCAGCAGTGCGCAAAGCTTCAACAGCCATCAAACTACTGTTTCCGGTACTGATTAAATCTTCAACAACAACTACACTTTGTCCTTTTTGCAAGAAACCCTCCACCTGGTTTTGACGCCCGTGTTTTTTAGCTTCTGGTCTAACATATACAAAGGGTACTCCTAAACTTTCGGCAACTAGGATGCCAATTCCTATTGCTCCAGTGGCAACACCGGCAATAACATCTGGTTTTCCAAATTTATTCTCAATGTGTTTAGAAAACTCATCTCGTACATAATTTCGTATCGTTGGAAATGAGAGTATTAGCCTGTTATCACAATAAATAGGTGATTTCCATCCAGAAGCCCATGTAAAAGGATTTCCTGGATTCAATTTAATTGCATTTATTTGCAAAAGTAGTTCGGCTGTTTTTTCGGCAGTATCTTTATTAAAAATCATATTACAAATGTATAAAGTTTTTGTTAACGACAAACCACTTTTTTTGACAAATAAAATTTCAAAAGAAACAGATTTTCAATTGTTCTTGCTGGAAAGTATAGATATTGAGCAACTTATCGTGAAAATTTTTCAAAATAAAATTCAAAAAGCTTACCTCTATCATCCTGATGAAAAGGAAATCATGAAGACTTTGAAAGCTAAAATTCGCGTTTGTAAAGCAGGAGGAGGCTTTGTCCATAATAAAAATGGCGAGGTTTTATTCATTTTCAGGAACGGAAAATGGGATTTGCCTAAGGGTGGAATCGAAAAAGGTGAGGAAATTGAGGAGACTGCGATGCGTGAAGTGGAAGAAGAAACGGGAGTAGATCAATTGCGTGTTACAAAAAAGCTCCAAAAAACATATCATGTTTTCAAACGCAACGGGAAATACAAGCTTAAAATTACCCATTGGTTTGAAATGGAATCTGATTTTGAGGGTACGCCCAAGGGTCAGTTAGAAGAAGGCATTGAAAAAGTGGCGTGGCTGAAGCCCGAGGAAATTCCGGAAGCTTTAAAAAATTCATACGAAAACATCAAATTATTGTTTGAAGAAGAAAAACTCCCTGAATAGGAGTTTTTTTTTATTTATAACATGCGGTAGAGTGGATATTGCAAATGCGCTTTTTCATAGTAGACTGAGTGTTTGTAAACCCAGTCTAATTGAGCTTCGGGACTTTTAGCAAAGACAGGGTCCGCTATTTTTTTCTGTTCCAAAGCTTCTTTAAGTTTCGGGTTGTCTTTTAATATCTGAGCTGCAGTATCCTCAAAGGCATAGTCAGAGTAGCCTTCTTTTTGCTGTAACATGGTATCGAAAAAATTCCAATTGAAAAAAGAATCTATTCCTTCGGGTTCTAATGTTTCCATTAGATATTTTACGCCTTTTTGTTGTGTAGCGATAACATAATCTCCTTTGGCGAAAGCCACCCTTTCTGTTTTAGCCACTATTTTAGTGTCTCTATGAATATAGTGCCCTTCATAGGGCGTGTTTGAAGTTTTATAATCGGTAATTTTATATCCTTGTACTTCAATTAAAGTGTCTTTTTCTAACTGCGTAAAAGCAATTTTATTACTTTTTAATAAATCGATAACATTCCAAAATGCCTGTGGAATAATATAAGCTGTGGGTATGGTGATTTCTTTTACTGATTTGTATTCTTTTAGATAGGGAATGTCTTTTTTGAATGGTTTGGATCGGTCATAAAACAAACGATTACCGGTAGTAACTTCACTTTTTTTATGACCAGCTTCAAAGCCCAAAAATGAAAATTTGGAGACTTTTACAGTGTCAATTTCCCATTTGATAGAATAGGAATTTTTAGGCGCATATTGTTTTTCGTTTTGCAGGCGCATTTGTTTGATTTGTGTGTAATTCGCATCCATAAAATCAATTGTGGAACGCATGTACTCGTAGGTTGCTTTTACTCGATCTGTATATTTTTTCAGCATGTGTGTTTCAACAACAAAACCTATGGTATTAAATAGGGAGGTGTAGCCTGTCGAATATCTGGGACTGTCAAAAAATTGCATAAAGCCATTGTCCGGTGTTTCGCTGAAAGCATTTACATAGGGGGTGGTTTCAATATTTTTTTTCTGTAAATCAAGAATGATTGAAGGCATTATTTCAGTATCTAGATAGGTACCTAAAACGGTTCCTAATTGGTTCTGTTGTGTCATGATATAGGTAAGTTTGTATTGATAATCTGCTCCATTGCTTACATGGTTGTCTATAAAAACATCGGGGTTCAATTTATGAAAGAGTTCTGCAAAGCTTTTGGTGTTTCGCGTGTCCGATTTAATAAAATCCCGATTTAAGTCATAATTTCGACCATTGCCTCGAAAACCATAAATTTCGGGTCCGTCCTGATTCGCTCTTGTAGTCGAATTTCTATTCAGCGCCCCTCCGATATTATAAACCGGAATGGTCGATACAATCGTATTCTTTGGAATTTTAATTTTCCCTAAAGCCAAATCACGGAATAATTGCATCGTCGCATCAATCCCATCTGGCTCTCCGGCATGAATGCCATTATTAATTAATAAGACGGCTTTATTTTTTTGAATTTCGGCAAGATTAAATTGTTTTTCTGGATTAAAAATCACGAGATGTAGTGGTTCGCCACTGTCAGTAGCGCCCATTTTGAGCATTTTTATGGAGGAAAAGTCATTTGCCAGAAGGGTGTAATAGTCGATGGTTTCTGGGTAAGACGCCGATTGATTTCCGTTTCCTTTTTCAAAAAAAGTACTGTACTTAGTATCTTTTTGCGCGAAATTTGCCAATGAAAATAGTAGGAACGCAACGGTAAAGAATCTCATATTTAGTTTTTTTAGGGTATAAGTCAAATGTAATATTTTTTTCACGGTAATTTTTATGATGCAATTTATTAAAATGAAAATGTGACCTGAATAGTAATAACTGACCACTGACCACTTTTTTTAAGTACTTTTGCAAAATGAATAAGAGACACCATTCCAATAATATCCTTTTGAATTTAGGTATCGAAAACCTAAATGAAATGCAGGAAGCTGCGCAAGAAACAATATTAAATGATAATAACGTTTTGTTGCTTTCACCTACAGGTTCAGGGAAAACCTTGGCTTTTTTATTGCCTATATTAGAGATGTTACAACCCGAAATTCTTTCGGTTCAATGTTTAATTCTGGTTCCTTCTAGGGAGTTAGGACTGCAAATTGAACAAGTTTGGAAGAAAATGGGTACCGACTATAAAGTAAATGTATGTTATGGTGGTCACTCCATCGACACCGAAATCAAGAACTTAAGCAATCCGCCGGCTGTTTTAATAGGAACTCCCGGACGTATTGCAGATCATATTGATAGGGGGACTTTTAGAGTAGATAAAATTCAAACGTTGATTTTGGATGAATTTGACAAATCATTGCAACTTGGTTTCCATGAGCAAATGTCATTCATCATTGGTAAATTAACCAAATTGAACAAACGCGTTTTAGTTTCGGCAACTTCAGATATTGAGATTCCAAGATACACCAGAGTAGTAAATCCGACGATTTTGGACTTTATTCCAGAAAATGAAGAAGAAACTAATCTTTCCACAAAATTGGTTGTTTCCAAGGAAAAGGATAAGATTGGAAGTTTGTTTAACCTTATTTGCTCGTTGAAATCGCAATCGGCAATCGTTTTTTGCAATCATAGAGATGCTGCAGAACGCATCAGTGACACTTTAAATGAAAAAGGGATCTATTCCACCTATTATCATGGCGGAATGGATCAGGACGAGAGAGAACGAGCTTTAATCCAATTTAGAAACGGAAGTGTGAGTTATTTGATTACTACTGATTTAGCGGCCCGTGGTCTTGATATTCCCGAAATGAATCATGTTATCCACTATCATCTACCTTCAAAAGAGGATGAATTCACGCATAGAAACGGTAGAACTGCCCGTATGCTAGCTACAGGAACGGCCTATGTCATCGCTCATGAGAGTGAGAAAAAAATGGATTACATTAATTACGGAATGGAAGTTTTTAAATCGGAAAGTGCTTCATTGCCTAAACCTCCGGAGTTTCAAACCATTTACATAAGTGGCGGAAAGAAAAATAAATTGAATAAAATTGATATCGTAGGTTTCTTTTCTCAGAAGGGAAAACTGGAAAAAGGAGATTTAGGTTTAATTGAAGTAAAAGATTTTATTTCTTTTGCGGCAGTAAAATTTAATAAAGTAAAAGACCTGCTTCATAACATCCAGGATGAAAAAATGAAGGGCAAAAAGTTTAAAATCGAAGTAGCTAGAAAAGTGATTAAGAAAGAAGAGGAGTCTTAGTATTTAGCGATCAGTAAACAGTGTTCAGTTTTTTGTTGAAGTATTCATTAGTAAGTCCTTAATGGCTTTGAATTGAAAATACTCGATTTGAGTTTTTAAAAATATTAAATAAAAAAACGTTAGCAGAAAATGTATTGCTAACGTTTTTCTTATGCTTTTATCTCTCTAATACTGTAAACCGAGACTGAATGCTTTTCCAGTTCAAACACTGTGAATTGAGACACTGCAAACTATAATTTCTTCACGTATTGTGTAATGATTACGATAGTTTGTCCGTCCACTTTACCTTCAATGAACTCGGCATTGTCATGATCCAGTCTGATGTTACGCACTGCAGTTCCCTGTTTTGCAACCATACTCGAACCTTTTACTTTCAAATCCTTGATCAAAACTACTGAGTCACCTACTGCTAAAATAACTCCGTTGCTGTCTCTGTGGATCACCTTATTTTCATCTTCTTCCCCTTCACCCGTTGCTTGAGCCCAGGCTAAAGTGTCTTCGTCTAAATACATTTGGTCGATTAATTCTTGAGGCCAACCAGCAGAACGTAAACGGCTCAACATTCTCCAAGACACTACTTGTACTGCAGTATGCTCGCTCCACATGCTGTCGTTTAAACATCTCCAATGGTTTAGATCTTCGTTACCCGGAGTTTCAATTTGGTCTATACAGGTACTGCAAGCCAGAATACTTTCGTTTAATCCACCTTTTTTGGTCGGTAGTACTTCATATATTTTTAGGTTTTCAGTTGCTGCACAAAGTTCACATTTCGATCCGCTTCTTTTGTTTAATTCTCTTTCTATGCTCATTGTTGAAATTTGTTATGATGTGGCGAAAATAAGATTATTACGTACTTTTCGCAAGTTTGTTATTTTTATTGGTTTTGTGCTCGTTGAGAAAGTATAGAATACTTTTTTCTTAAACACATAGTCCCGAAGCTTCGGGGCATAGATTTTTATGTTGTAATAAAAGGTATTTCATTTTCTTTAGAGAACAGCCCTTTCGCTACATGCTGAATACTCAAAACTGAATTGGTAACACACTGACTAGTGCAATCTGAATACCGAAAACTATTTAACTCTCACCGCTTTAGGGACTAGCATTTGGTATTCACCGCCGTTTCGGAGTACGTCCCGTACGATGCTGGAACTAATGTACGAAGTACGTGCCGCAGTCAACAAAAATACCGTTTCTATTTTGGACAGATGCCTGTTCGTGTGTGCAATGGCTTTTTCGAATTCAAAATCGGCAGGATTACGCAAACCACGCAGAATAAAATCGGCTTTGATTCTATGACATAAATCAATCGTCAGACCTTCATAGGTGATCACCGTAACTTTTGGCTCATCTTTGAATGTTTCCTCGACAAAGCGCTTTCTGTCTTCCAAGGAAAACATGTATTTCTTTTCGGCATTAACACCTATTGCAATCACTATTTCGTCAAAAAGGGAAACCCCTCTTTTTATAATGTCTTCATGTCCTAGTGTTATGGGGTCAAACGATCCTGGAAATATGGCTTTTCTCATTTGTTTAAGATTTTAAAATTTAGATTCTTTACTTAGTATTAATATAAAAAAAATAGAAATTGTTAATCGCGGTCTATTTGATAGATTATTCTTTTATCAAATAATTCTTTCAGGTTTTCTTTTGAGAAAAACTGTGTTCTCTTGTAATTTTCATCAATATCTATTTCGTTAATTCCTGTTCCACTGCTCGTTTCCATATCATTAAGGTAGATATTAACACTGTCTCTAATGACTGATTTAACTTTTAAAGTAGAAAAGTGTCCATCGTTATTTATTCGATAAATATCACCAGTAAAAGGATTTTGTATGTATGTTTTTTCAGCTTTTTCAGCTCGAATTCCAGTATAAATGGCAACTGACATTAAAGCTGCTAATAAAAAGGAACCTGAAAATTGCCATACGGGAGTTTTTACAGGACTCTTTTTATATTGTTTCTGGAAGATGTTTTTAATTTCATAAGGTAATTCTATTAATTTATATATCTTTTTGCAATTGTCGCACTCTACTATAATTGTTCGTTTAATTGGAGCAGTTGGTATGATGATAACATTTACAAAGCCCCCGTATATTGAGAATTTTAATCCGTTTTTAAAATTACAATTTGGGCACAATGAATTTTCAATAGTTCCCGTTTGTATTTTTTTTACGTTACGACCTATATTTAGTAGCATAAGTCAAGTATTAATTACTAATTAAGACAATGTTTCTTGATTATAATGCCAATTCTATAGCATTCGTAAACAAATCTTCTAGTGAAATTCCTGCTGCTAACGATTGTTGCGGAAGTAGACTTTCTGATGTCAGACCGGGTACAGTATTCATCTCTAGCATGAAGGGCTCGTCCTCTACAATAATAAACTCCGTTCTCGAGAAGCCTTTGATCCTTAGTAACTCATAAGCGCGCTTCGCTATAGCGCCCACTTTCTCCGTCATTTCATCAGAAATTCGTGCCGGTGTGATTTCTTGGGATTTTCCGAGATATTTAGCTTCATAGTCAAAGAATTCATTTTCTGAAACAATTTCAGTGATGGGCAAAACGGTTGTTATTCCTTTATAGTTGATTACGCCCACTGAAACTTCAGTACCGTCAAGGAAGCTTTCTATGATGATTTCGTTATCTTCCACATAGGCTACTTCTATGGCAAGGGGCAACTCGGCTTCGGTTTTTACTTTTGAAATTCCAAAACTGGAACCTGCTTTATTGGGTTTCACAAAACAAGGTAATCCCACTTTTTTCACTATTTCGTCTGTGTAGATTTTGTCGCCTTTGTTCAAGTAATAGGAAACTGCGCTTTTTATTCCGTATGGTTTTAATACCGAGAGGAAGTCTCTTTTGTTGAACGTGAGCGCCGCTTGGTAATAATCACATGAGGTTTGTGGAATTTCTAGCAATTCAAGAAAGGCTTGCATGAGCCCGTCTTCACCCGGAGTTCCGTGTATCGCGTTAAAAACACAATCAAAATTGATTTTATTGCCGTCAACGGTCACCGAAAAATCATTTTTATCTATTGGGAATTCGATTTCATTATCGTCCACGTAGACCCATTTTTCTTTTAATATATGGACGCAAAATCCGTTGTATTTCGTTTTATCCAGATAGTGGTGTACGAGATTCCCGCTAATCAGTGATATTTTATACTCGCTGGAATAACCACCCATGATAATGGCAATGTTTTTCATTCTATTTTGTTTAAGGTTTTGAGGTTTAAAGTTTTATATTTAAACTCATATTTAGGGTTTCTTGTTTTGACAACCAATGGTATTTAGTCCCGATAATAGCGAATTCCTTTTCTTGTTCTCGTTTTTAACGACCTCAGTAAAAGATATAGCGTCCCGATGCTTCGGAAGCGAGAAATAGCTACTAATTCATGTCTGCGATATAAAATTAACTTTTTCTTTGAACTAATTCCCCTTTCATAAAAATGAGGGGGTACTAATCTTAATTTTTTACTGGTTCAAAAATAGAAATGTTTTTTCACTTTCTCTAAAGACAGACGTTAAATACTATTAAACAAAATTATCATTTTTTTTGAAACGAATAAGGTATATCTTTGCCGTATTATAAAAATAAATTTATGAGTTTACCTAAGTATCTTATCAGCCGTGTATTTCTTGTTCAAGTATTTTTAGCCGTTTTGATTATTGCTGTACTGGGATTTTTTTTTATGCATTGGTTGACCTTTACGACTGATCATGGAAATGAAATCACGGTTCCTAATTTGAGCAAATTAACGGAGGAGCAAGTCGAGGAGAAACTGGATGAATTAGATCTTGATTATGTATTGCTGGATAGTGTAAATTATAAGAGTGATTTTCCCAAGTTTTCTGTTGTACAGCAGGATCCTTTGCCAGGCGAAAAAGTGAAAGTGGGAAGAAAGGTCTATATCAAAATTAACAGTTCCGGATTTTCGTCAGTGAAAGTTCCGGATTTAATTGGAAAAACCTATCGTGAAGCAGTCCCTACTTTAAAAACATTGGGCTTAGAAGAGGGAACGATTACGTATGTGCCGAACCTTGGAAAAGACATGGTGCTGGAAATGCGTTACAAAGGAAGAAACATAAAACCGGGGGATAAAGTCTTGAAATCCTCTAAAATCGATTTGGTTTTAGGTGACGGTAAAATGAGTTATGAAGAAGAGATAGGAACGGATAGTATTGCTAATCCAACAGAAGAAATGCCAAATGAACAATAATGTAGAGTCAGTTGACTTAGAAGAAGAATTATACGAACACTTTAAATTTGAAGTACCTAAAGGTCAAGCGCCTTTGCGAATCGACAAATATTTGATGGGTCTGATTCAAAATGCAACCCGTAACAAAATTCAAATAGCTGCTACGGAAGGGAATATTTTTGTGAACGACTCTACAGTAAAGTCGAATTACAAAGTAAAAGCTTTTGATGTAGTGCGTGTGATGCTAACGCATCCTCCCTTTGAAAATCATATTGTGCCGGAGAATATTCCATTGGATATTGTTTATGAAGATGACACCTTGTTGTTGATTAACAAAAAGCCAGGAATGGTTGTTCATCCAGGACACGGAAACTACACTGGAACTTTAGTTCATGCCTTGGCGTATCATTTTGATAACTTGCCAATGAACAGTAGCGAGCGACCGGGACTGGTGCATCGAATTGACAAAGACACCTCAGGATTATTGGTGATTGCCAAAACGGAAGCTGCGATGTCACACCTAGCAAAACAATTTGAAGCTAAAACTTCCGAAAGGGAGTATGTGGCGCTTGTGTGGGGTAATGTAGTTGCCGATGCAGGAACAATTGAAGGTAATGTGGCCCGTCACGTAAAAGACCGCATGCAAATGGCTGTTTTTGCCGATCCTGAAATAGGGAAGCCAGCAGTTACGCACTACAAGGTATTGGAACGTTTTGGTTATGTGACGTTGATCTCGTGCCAACTGGAAACGGGAAGAACGCATCAAATTCGTGTTCATTTAAAGCACATTGGTCACACTTTGTTTAATGACGAGCGTTATGGCGGTCATTTGATTTTGAAAGGAACTACGTTTACTAAGTACAAACAGTTTATAGACAATTGTTTTAAAATATTGCCAAGACAGGCCCTACATGCCAAAACACTTGGATTTGTTCATCCTACAACGGGTGAGATGATGCGTTTTGATACAGAGCTGCCTCAGGATTTTCAGGATTGTATTGAAAAATGGAGAGGTTACTCTAAAACCAATTTAACGGAAGAAGGCGAGAAATAGACTTATCGCAGTATAGCACTGTCTAAGATATCCATCTAAATGAAAATCCCTCTTGATAACAATCGAGAGGGATTTCTTATTTGTACTTTGGTTTACGGGAAGTAGCGACTCCACGAGTTGGAGTGAATTAGGTTATTTTCCTGGTTCTTTAATAGTACTCGGTTTTTGGAAATAATATTATCGATAATCTGGATAAAATATTTTTTTTCTAAAGAGCCAGGTTTGTCTAAAATATTTCTAATTTCATTTTTTAAATTGGATTTTTACCGCAAGATAAAATGAGGCATTATTTTTTTTAGCTTATCTCTAAATTATAGTATTGTGAAATCAAAATACAACACCCGCTCTTAGTGATATTGCTCAATTATTCTTAAAATAGAAAAGAAGTCTATAGTATTTCAATTGTTCGGAAAGTAAGATTTACTCTAGGAGTAGTAATGCGTGTAGTGGGTGGTAAGCGATGCTGCCAGTGAGTTTGGGTTTCTTCTTTCATGACTAACAAGCTGCCGTGACATAAGTTCTGTGATACCGTTTCCTTGCTGTCTTTGTGTTTGAAGGTAAATTTTCGTTCGGCACCAAAACTTACGGAGGCGATGGCTCCATTTTTTTTTAAGTTTTTCTCGGCATCACTGTGCCAGCCCATTCCTTCGGTACCTGTGTGATATAAATTCAGCAGACAAGAATTATAGGTTTCTCCAGTTTTTTCCTCCACCAGGGTTTTTAGCGCCAGCAATTCGGGAGTCCAGATTAAGGCTTGCTTAGTTCTTTTAGAGTAGGTATAATTAAAAGTAGTATCCCCATACCAAGCGACCTTTCTTTTGGTGATGATGAGTTTACCAAAAATGACGGCCTCATCGTTTTTCCAATCAATGGTTTCCAATAAATTCTCTAGGTAAAAGTTGGCTTCTTGCAGGGGCATCATATGCCCGTAATAAAATACGGTTCCGTCTTTGGGCAACAGGTTTTGGTTCTCGTCTAATCCGGTGCTGAATAAATCCATTGGTTGTATGCTGTTTTCTTGCAATGACCACAAGGTCGGAAATTGTTTTGAATTGCTTGTGTCTCAGCGCTAAAAAATACTCAATTTTCTTTTTTCATTTGCTTCTCTGATTTGCAATGTAGCGTTCTATAAATTTTGAGTTTACCATTTCCTGCCAAGACAATTTGCTTTCGCTTGATTTTGGACTTTAGTTTGGCGGTTGTTATTTGTTTGTGTGCTATTATTGTTTTTGTTTTGCGTGAGGAGTTGTAGTGGGAATCTCTCTTGTCTTGTCTCGTTTAAAACTAGACGAGACAAGAGAGATTGAAAAATCCCGATCGCTATTGGGAGCTCCTTATTTGTCGCAGGGGCATTCCCAACTCCTTTTACAATTTTATTTCAAATAGGCAACAACCTTTAGTTGTTTGATAATGCAGAGGCAATCCCGCAGTAGATTTTAAATCGAATAGTCCCAGGAAATCAAAGCCGGCATTCGTGTAATGTTCAATAAGTTTTACATTCTTGCCCAAGGTGTCTAAACGAATATAATCTTTATCGATGCTTCGGGCATATTCTTTTGCCCAGTCTACTATAGTTCCAACAAAATTATGACCTCTAAAATAGGGGTTTGTGGCTATACGATGGATGTAGATGGCATCATCGCAGTCGCGTTCTTCCCAAATTTCAGCATCGTCAAATGTTATGGCCCATACACAGGCAATTTTGTCGTCGATCAGGAGTTTCCATTGTCTGTTTTCGCTTAGTTCTGTCTGGACTAATTGGCGTTCAAAGTCGGGCCAAACCACTACTTTTTTTGTTTTTTGGTATGCCGAAGCGATGGCGTACAGTCTAAATATTTCATCGACATCCGTAGCAACTGAGTTTTCTATTTTCATATTCTAAATTTTATTTTTTTGTGATCTGGCCAACTAATGATTTCCTTAACTACTACAATGCGATTGTAATCGATAGTTTCTTGTGAGTCATTGCATTTTGTATCACAAATATCGGAAGTGTTTTAACATTATAAAATCTGAAACTTTGCATATTGCTTTTTTGAAGCAAGTAGTAATATATGAAATAAGTTTTACCCACGTCTTGCACTTGTTTTTGAATGCGAAAGTCCTGTTGTTGTACAATAGTTAATTATAAGTTAAAAGTGGTTATACGAATGATTATATGTAGGTGTAAACTTATTTTTGAGACTAATTAATCATTAAAAACCAATAAATGAAGAAATTATTCATTTTAAGCACGCTGGCAGCTTTTGTATTTGTGCCAAGCTCAGTAATAGCACAAAAAAAGTGGCATCTAGATAAGAAAAAGAATAAAAAAACAGAAGTGGTTGCGTCTCCAGAAAAAAAACCTGAAGTTGCCATTAAACCTTATGATAAGATAATTACAAAAGATGCCATCTCTGACACTGGTTTGTTCACGGTACATAAAGTAGATAAAAAATATTATTTTGAAATCCCTAATAAGTTATTGGACAAGGATATGCTGCTGGTCAGCAGACTGTCTAAACTACCTTCTAATTTGGGTGGTGGTTATGTCAATGCTGGTTCAGAGACAAATGAACAATTAGTAGTTTGGCAGCGTTTTCAAGATAAAATTCTAATTAAATTGAAATCTTATAATGCTGTAGCAAATGACAGTTTGCCTATCAGTATCTCTGTGAAAAACAACAATTATGAGCCAACTTTGTTCGCTTTTGATATTGCTGCTTTCAGTAAAGATTCAGCCAATACGGTGATAGATGTATCTAAATTTTACGGAAGTGATATTAAGGCTATCAGTGGATTATCAGCCGGTATGAGAGAGACCTATAAGGTAAAGGGCATGGATGATTCTCGCAGTTTTATCACGGGGATGAAAAGTTTCCCAATGAATATTGAGGTTATTCAGGATTTTACTTATAATGCGACTAAGCCGCCTGTTCTACAAGATACGGAAACTATTAGTATCCAAATGAACCAATCGATGATTTTACTACCTGAAAAAATGATGGAGCCGCGTCTTGCTGATCCAAGAGTAGGCTGGTTTACTGTGAGTCAATATGATTATGGTAGCAATGAATTAAAATCAGATAAAAAAACCTATATCCGCAGATGGCGTTTAGAGCCAAAAGATGCTGTGGCTTATGCCAAAGGAGAACTGGTTGAACCAATAAAGCCTATCGTTTATTACATTGACCCAGCTACACCAGAAAAACTTCGTAAATACATCAAGCAAGGTATAGAAGAATGGCAAAAGCCATTTGAAACTGCAGGTTTTAAAAACGCTATTATTGCGAAAGACCCACCAACGAAAGAAGAAGATCCCGATTTTAGTCCAGAGGATATACGGTATTCGGTAATACGCTACGTAGCCAGTACGACACGTAATGCGGTTGGTCCGAGTGTCTCTGACCCCCGAACAGGAGAAATTATTGAGAGTGATATTATTTGGTACCACAATCACTTACGTTCGTATCGAAATCGCTATTTATTAGAAACGGGTGCGGCTAACCCTTCCGCACGAACATTAAATACAAGCGATGAGGAAATGGGAGAGATGATGCGTTTTGTTATAGCTCATGAGGTAGGACATGCGCTTGGTTTTCCACATAATATGGGAGCGAGTTGCGCCTATGAGACGGAGAGTTATAGAAACGCCGCTTTTACCCAAAAAAATGGAATAGCGGCTAGTTTGATGGATTATGCCCGTTTTAATTATATAGCACAACCAGGAGACAAAGGAGTTCGGTTTATTCGCCAGATGGGTCCTTACGATCATTATGCGGTGAATTGGGGCTACCGTGTAATTCCAAACTTAGTTACTCCGGAAGCAGAAGTTCCTACTTTAGACAAGTGGATTCTGGAAAAAGCGGGAGATCCAATGTATAAGTTTGGTAAGCAAAGTAGTAGTTTTGATCCAACTTCACAAACGGAAGACATAGGTAATAGCTCAATGAAAGCCAGTAGCTACGGACTTAAAAACTTAGAATATGTGGCAGCACATTTATCCGAGTGGACCAGTGATGTAACTAATAATTATGAGGATTTAAGTGAATTGTATGATGAGCTTTTGAGTGTATGGAGCCGTTATATAGGGCATGTTGTGACGAATGTGGGTGGTGTGTTTGAAGATATTAAAAAGCCCAATCAAAATGGAGTTGTTTATAATGTTGTTCCCAAAGCACAGCAACAAGAAGCCATGCAGTGGTTGCAAACTAACGCTTTTGCTTCGCCTACGTGGCTGGTTAATTTAAAAACTTTAAAAAACACCGATTACTCCGGTTATACAGAACGTTTTAGAAAGTTACAGGTGAGACATTTGGATGATGTATTGAGTTTTGATCGGATAGGTCGCTTAATTGATGCTGAAATTTTAGGAACTACTAACTATACTGCTTTGAACTTATTACGTGATATGCGAAAAGGGATATGGAAAGAAGCTAATACAGCAACAACCGTATCTATCTATCGCAGAAATTTACAGCGCGCCTATATTGTAAGGATGGAGTACCTAATGAAAGAAGAAATCAAATCAACTCGTTCAGCTGATTACTACAATGTGGCGCAATCTGATGTGAGAGCTTTAGTAAGAGGAGAGTTGACAACCTTAAAAACGGCTTTGGCAATATCAAAAAGCAGAGCTGTAGACGTAGAGACGAAATACCATTATGCAGACTGTATTGAACGAATCGCTTTGATTTTAGATCCCAAATAAAAGTAAATAATACCCATGAAAAAGTCCGCTCTCGAGCGGACTTTTCTATATGGCGTTAACTGGATACCCATCATGAACCTTTGCAAGGATGGGTTTGGTTATTGGGTATTCCATTTTATATTCCTTGGTCGGGAATTCAAAAACGTAACTTTTACCTGAGAGATATATCAGACCGTGGATTATTGATTCCGGGAGAAAACTAAGTTTATCCAAGAAGTAATCATAGGTTTTATTAGAATAATTAGTAATCAGAAAAGGGAATGAGTTTGGTATAAGATAGATATCTTCTATATATTGTTTGTCAACAACAACTTTTTTGTTGAACTCAAAATAATGGATTTCTTTGTTTTCTTTTTTTAATTGGATTAGTTCAAAAACGGATAAGGGTATTTTACAGTTAGTGTGGTAAAAAAATATTGATTTGGATACGTCAATCAGAACCCACTTCTTAAACTCCCGAGAGTATACCTCATTAAATGAATGGCCCCCGCGGATCGTTCGGTTTTTTGATATAATTTTTAAGCCCCACTCTTTTACTTTTAGATCATTGATGACACAGAAATTATTATAAACCTGTGACATGTCACTGCAAACGCCTCCTTCGCCTCTTATCATTTTTCGTAATGCTTTGTTGGAGGATTTTCCAAGTCCCGGGCCCCCTTTGATATGGTTTCTGAGCCATTTTGCTATTTTTTTTGCTTTTTCAAGATCACTCAGGTCTGACTTTGGTTGTGCCAAAATCATACGGTTCAGTTGAAAATAAATGGGAGGGATATCATACTTAGGGTTGATGGTATTGTAGCAAAAGTTTTCAATACGATCAAGCGATGATTTCCTGGAAACCATTTTAAATCTTATTTTGAACAACAGAGAATGTCTTCTAAAATACCAAAGTAAGGGTTTACTCATAATTCATTTTATTAGAGGTTTGCATAACTTAAATATAAAGAATTAAATAGTTAATTAATTAACTAATCGTTAAAAATCAGATATATACGATGAGTGGTCGGTATTGTAGTATATTGCTAAATTGGCGAATTACTGATAGTGCATAAATCGCCGCATAAAAAACTCCCAATCTTACAATGGTACGATTGGGAGTTTTTTATTAATCTAAATATCTTAACTAGCCGTTAAGTAGTCTAACTAAATAATGGGAGTCAAGAATATGATTCTATTTCTGGCTATACATTTCGATTTGTTTTTTTACGAGGCGTTGTTGCAGCCAGAGGGATAATTTTTTTTCTGAGCTTGCAGTAAGCCCTTGCTTGCTTCTATAAATCAGTACGGGTATTGTTCTGGAGCTATCCGTATTTTCATTAAAAGTATGGTTACCCATTGAAATATTATTAATTTCAGGAAACAAAATTTTTATTTCAGCTAACAAGGCTTTATTGTCATAAGTATTTAAGGCAAGTTCTTTTTTTAACTTTAAAATTGAAACATCTTTTTGACTTAGTTCCGATTTGTTGAAATTAATTTCACTAAGAATATCGCTTTTAAGATCTGTTGTGTCCTGCATTACAGTAAGCTTAGTGTCTTTTATATCGTAGTCTTTAAGTCTTTGATTCAATTCCTTAATTTCATCTTCACTATATCTTTTTGTAAGAAATCCGAGTTCCAGTTTTTTAGGCTTTTGATTGAATTTTGTTTTCTTATACAAAATGGCAATTCCTTTATTTGAAAATTCATTATCCGTAAAAAGATCAATCTGGTGTTGGTACTTTTTTTCTTCAATTAATAGGTATGCGAAATAGATGCTTGGTAATATTAACACTGTGATTAAGCCTGAAATAATATATTTCACCTGTTTTTGGGATCGATCATCTAGCTGCTTTTTGGTAGGGTATTTTAAGTATTTTACAATGAAAAAAGTAGAAATGCAAATGAATACGCAGTTGATGGAATACAAATACATAGCGCCGAAAAAGAATTTGTAACTCCCTAATGCCAGTCCATATCCTGCGGTGCACAGTGGTGGCATAAGTGCGGTTGCTATCGCAACTCCAGGTATCGGATTCCCTTTCTCTACTCTCGTTATCGCAATTGCACCAACCAAACCACCAAAAAAGGCAATAAGAATATCATAGATATTAGCTGAAGTTCGGGATAATAATTCGGGTTGAGCTTCCTTGAATGGGCTGACATAAAAATAAATGGTCGAAACCAATAATGATGGCTATAAGAAGGTTTTTTAAAGATCTTTTAAGTAAATCAAAGTCATAAACACCTCATCCAAAACCGGCTCCTATGATGGGGGCCATTAATGGAGATATAAGCATAGCACCTATAATCACTGCTGTTGAATTTACATTCAATCCAATTGATGCCACGACAATAGCACAAGCTAAAATCCACAAATTATACCCTCTGAAGGAAATATTGGACTTCACAAAGTCCAATACTTTATTTTTTTCTTCTTCTCCCTTACTCAGATTAATGTAGGAGAAAAAACTATTTAATATTGTTTTCACCAACTCCTTCTTTTAAAGTTTTTTTCAAAAAGACAAAGCCTATTATGCCCGCAATTAAAGAAGAAAGTAGAATGATAAACTTGGCATTGCTAATTATAGTTTTGTCATCAAAAGCAAGTAAAGTTATGAAAATAGACATTGTAAACCCTATTCCTCCCAAAAATCCGACACCAATAATTGTTTTCCAATTCATATCTGAGGGGAGTTTACATATTCCCAAAGAGACCGCCAGGAGAGAAAAGAGATAGATCCCCAAAGGTTTTCCCACGATTAATCCTAAAGCGATTCCGATACTGTAATGTTGAGCAATAGTTTCTCCTATGTTTGAACTTATAACAATTGCTGTATTGGCCAAAGCAAAGAGCGGAAGTATTAAAAAACCAACGGGTTTATGCAGAAAATGTTGTAAAATCGATGAGGTAGAGTCTTTATCTCCATTTCCAAAAGGAATGACAAAGGCTAATAATACGCCTGTAACAGTTGCATGAATTCCTGAATGTAGCATAAACCACCACATTATAACCCCACCGATAAGGTAAGGAATAAGACTTTTAACTTTCATGCGGTTCAGTATGAATAACACTAACATTGTACCTAAAGCATAAAAAAGATTAGACCAAAGAATGGTTTTCGTATAAAAGATGGCAATAACCATAATCGCTCCTAAATCGTCTATTACTGCTAATGCCGTTAAGAATATTTTCAAAGAAAGTGGTACCCGATTCCCTAATAAAGATAGGATTCCCAATGCAAAAGCAATGTCAGTTGCCATAGGGATACCTGCTCCGGCTTGTGCAATACCTCCGTAGTTCAAAAGTAAATACAGTCCCGCAGGTACTAGCATTCCTCCTAATGCCGCAAATATGGGCAATAAAGCATCTTTTATGTTTGACAATTCACCTTCATAGATTTCTCTTTCTAATTCTAAACCAATTAATAAAAAGAAGATCGTCATTAATCCATCATTAATCCAGTATTCCAGACTTTCTCCTCCCAGTTTCATATGCCAGGTGTGAAGGTATTGTGACCCAAAGATTGAATTTGCCATAAACAAAGAAAATACGGTGCACGCTATAAGTATAAGCCCAGTTGCTTTTTCGCTTTCAAAAAACTCATTAAATAAATTTGAATTGTAAATGCGCTTTATTGTTTTTTTCATTTTTGTCTTCATGGATTCTTTTTAGCCTAAAACCGGAAGAGTTTCCGTTTTGGTTGCTAAGTTACAGGACTAATTCTTAGAAAGGCAAAAATAGCTAAATAGTTACTAATCTCCTTGTAGAAATTGATAATATTATCAGAAGTTACAGTCTTAACAATCCTGAAACGGGAATTTAAGTACTATTTTTTTGATAATTGGATACTAATAAAAAGAGGTTTTTATGGAGTTTAATCAATGGAATTCATTCAAAATGGCAATAATAGGGGGTTGTTTTTGAATACTTTAATACTGAAAGTTAATTCGGTTTCAATATTAGGAATAGTTTTTTCATGAGTTATTTTTTTATTTGAAGCTTTAATAGTAGGTCGGTTTGTATGTCATCCCCCAAAGTGAAAATGTGTTTGTCAAATGCGACAAATCCATTTTTAGCATAAAACTCAAGCGCTCTGTAATTCTCTTCCCATACTCCTAACCAGATATATTTAACATGACTTTGATGCACCATTTCCAGAACGTAATCAATTAAAAGCTGTCCTACTTTTTTACCCTGGTATTCCTGCAAAACATAAATACGATGGATTTCCATTGCATGCTCATCCATTAATTCAGTTTGCGCATTACCAAAATTTATTTTTAAATAACCAATAATTGTAGTGTCTAAAGTGGCAAAGTAAAAGGAAGATTCCGGATTAGTGAGCTCCTGTGTCAATTGGTCCACATTAAAATTTAGGGCTATATAATTGGAAAGGTTTTCAGGGCTATTTACTGCCGCAAAAGTTTCCGTGAAGGTTTGTTTGCCGATAATTTGCAGCAATTCTAAATCTGATAGGGCTGTTTTTCTAATTTCAATTTTGCTCATGATAAAAAATAGGGTGCATTGTCGTAAAATTCAGGATCAAAAATAACATAATTAAAATATGCTGCAATTTTTATTTCTTCATTAAACAAATCGATTTATAAATGTCTGTTTATTGTTTTTCAATTAGTACTTTTGAATTTGTATTAAAAACAACCTGAAATAGGATTAATTATGAAAATTGTCATATCACCAGCCAAATCTTTGAACTTTGAAAAGGAACTACCTACTTCAAAATATACTGATCCTGCTTTTCTGAAAGAATCAAGAGAAATCCAAAAAGTATTGAAGCAACGGTCCCCAAAAGACCTATCTGAATTAATGAATATTTCTGCAAAATTAGCGGATATGAACTGGCAACGTAATACAGACTGGAAAACTCCTTTTACTCCTGAAAATGCGCGCCCTGCCATTTATGCTTTTGATGGTGATGTATATACTGGCGTAGATGCATATTCGATTCCGACAGAGAAAATAGAAAGGTTACAAGATAGTTTACGAATACTTTCGGGTTTGTATGGCGTGTTAAAACCGTTGGATTTAATTCAGGCATACCGATTGGAAATGGGTACGAAATTACCCGTTGGAGATCATAAAAATTTATATGAATTTTGGAAAACTAAAGTAACAGATGCTCTAAATAAAGAATTGGGAAAAGACGAGTTGTTTGTCAACCTGGCAAGTAATGAATATTTTTCGGCGGTAGATGTCAAAGGATTAAAAGTTCCCGTAATCACTCCTGATTTTAAGGATTATAAAGACGGGAAACTTAAAATAATCAGTTTTTACGCTAAGAAAGCTAGAGGTATGATGGTGCGTTACATTATAGATACAGAAGCAAAAACAATAGAAGATTTAAAAGGCTTCAATTATGATGGGTATCAATTTGATGCGACTCTTTCAAAAGGGAATCATTTGGTATTTACCAGATAATTCTTTTGACAATAACCCATAAAAAACTCCGACGTAGATCGGAGTTTTTTATGGACTTAGTTTGAATTAGCAAACGGTATTAGTGCATGGCATCTGCCGGATTGATTTTATTTTTTCCTCTTTTGATGAAGAATATAATTGGAATACAACAGAGAAACAAAATTCCCAGATACATGAAAATATCCATGTAGGACAAAACAGTACTTTGTTTCATGACAGAGTAATCAATTGCCTGATATGCTTTTTTCATGGATTCATTAGCAGTAAATCCTTTTGACATAAAACCTTTTTGCAATAGCTGTAATCGTTGCTGTACTTCAAATTTACTTCCATCTAAGTGTGCAATCAAATCGACGCGGTGTTTCTGCGTGAATCGTGTGATAAAGGTAGTAATGATGGCGATACCAAAAGAACCTCCCAATTGTCTCATCATACCCGTAAATGCAGCTCCTTCACCAATATTTTTCCCTGATAAAGTGGATAGTGATAAGGTAGTAATAGGGACGAAAAGCAACCCTAAACCAATTCCTCTTAAAATTAATGCCCAATACATATGTTCTTCACCAGTATCCGGTGTCATGCTATTGTGCATCATTAAGGTAAATAAAAAGAAAATTAAAAACCCAACACCAATCATGTAGCCTTGAGGCACTCCTTTTTGAATCAATTTACCAATAATTGGCATCATAAAAGCAGTAGTTATAGAACCAGGAATCAACAATAAACCAGCATCAGTGGCAGTCCATCCCAAAATGGATTGTGTATATATCGGAATTATTAATGTGGAACCGTACAAACCAAAACCGAGAATGAAAGCCATAAGAGTACCAATTCTTAAATTCCCGTCTTTCAGAACGCTTAAATTTACGATTGGATATTTATAGGTTAATTGTCGCCAAATGAACAGTATTAATCCAAATACGGAAACGGCACTCAATAAAACAATTAGTTTATTGTTAAACCAATCGTCCTGTTGTCCATGTTCCAGTACGAATTGTAATGAACCAATGAAGGACGCCAAAAGAATGATTCCCATCCAATCTACTTGGTTCGACTTCAATTTTTCTCCGTATTTTGGACTTCTTACAAAGCTTAAAGTCAAAAGAGTGGCAATAATGCCTAAAGGAATATTGATGTAAAAAATGTAAGGCCAAGAAAAATGATCCACAAGATACCCTCCCAATGGCGGACCTAATGTAGGGCCTACAATTACACCCATCCCATAAATGGCTTGTGCCATTCCTCTTTTTGCAATAGGGTAGCTCTCGGTAATAATGGTTTGTGCCGTTACTAATAAAGCGCCACCTCCAAGACCTTGAATAAATCGGAAGGCCACTAACTCCCATATATTGGTAGCATTACCGCATAAGAAAGAAGCAACTGTAAAAATAATTATTGAAACAGCAAAGTAATTTCGTCTTCCAAATTGCTGTGAAAGCCAACTAGTCATGGGGATTACAATCACATTTGCGATAGCATATGCAGTAATTACCCAGGCTACATCAGTTAATGTAGCACCTAGGCTTCCTCTCATGTTTGTTAATGCCACATTTACAATAGTGGTATCTACAATTTCCAGCAAAGCACAAAGCACTGCCGTTATTGTAATGATAACCCGTCTAAAGCCGTATTCGACTAAATCGTCGTCTCCTTGTCCTATTATCATTTTACTTTATGTGTACGTCTACATCCACATTCATTCCCGGACGTAATAATTTTATTTTTTCAATATCGTTATTGGCATCAATAGTAATTTTTACCGGTAAACGCTGAACTGTTTTTACAAAATTACCAGTGGCATTATCTGGAGGTAAAATAGAAAAACGTGATCCGGTTGCAGGGGAAAAGGAAGTAATTGTTCCATTAAAATCATAGTCAGGATACGCATCTACTTTGATGGTCACCTTCTGTCCGGTCACCATTTTATTTAATTGAGTTTCTTTAAAATTGGCTACGACCCAAGCTTCATTGTTGTTGATGATATAAAAAAGAGATTGTCCCGGTTGAACTAGTTGTCCCGGTTGAATGTCAATTTTAGAAACCTGCCCGTCAATTGCAGCAGTTATGGCCGTATAGCTTAAATTTAAAACTGCGGAGGCAAGCAATGCTCTCGCTCTTTTAATATTGGCATCAGCCACATCAGTTTGTTTGTCAGTGGCTTTTGACTTAGCTACAACAACTGATTTTTGAAATGCACTTGCTTTTTCCTGCTGTTGCAAAATACGTACCTGATTTTCAGCTTCTAATTTAGCCGATAAGGCCTGTTCGTATTGCTGTTTAGTAATAGTATGGCTTTTATATAAATTGTTATATCGGTCGTAATCATTGCTAACACGATTCAATCTGATTTTGGCGGTTTCAATGTTTCCTCCGGCTGATTTCACGTTGGCTTCCGATACGGAAATACTGGCTAAAATACTACCGATATCCGCTTTAGTAATTTCTAAATTTCCTTCCGCTGCAGCGAGGTTCGCTGTTGCTTCATCAATTTTTAATTGGTAATCTTTTTTGTCGATTGTAAATAAAGTATCTCCTTTTTTGACAAAATCGTTGTCTTTTATAAACACTTTACTTACATATCCCGATACTCTGGGAATAATTGGGTTCATGTTTTTCTCAATCTGTGCATCATCTGTCCCTTCGTGAGAAAGCGAGTGGATATACTTATAGGTTCCATAAGTAACACCTAGTAGTACTAATGAAGTGATTATAATGATAAACTTGGTATTGGTTTTTTTATTAGTCATTTTAGGTGTCGATTATATTTTTGAAAGATTGAAAGTTTGGTTTAATTGCCCGCTTACAGAAAGCAACTCATAGTATTTTTGGATAACATTAGCCCTTGCCAGTGTTCTATTGATATTGGAACCCAGTTGCTCTACATCAGCTTCAAGAAGATCATTTGTGTCAGATAAACCGTTATCGTATTTATCTTTTATAATTCTGTAATTTTCTGATGCCTGTTCCACCGCCTGATTGTAAACTAAATCTTGTTTTAAAGCCAAATCATAACCCTCAATGGCTTTTTGTACTTGTATTTTGATATCGTCGGTAAGCATTATTTCTGAATTTTGTACTTCAAGTGCTTTGCTTTCCGCTATCTTAACATTGGTACCGTTTTTTAGAATACCACTTAAATCATAAGATACACCAACACCAATGTTCATCGCATTTTGCACTGTGATTATATTTTGTAAATTTAATGCAGTAAAACCACCGATGATCGAAATGGAGGGGTAGTAGCCACTTTTGGCAATTTGAACATTAGCTAAACTTGCTTTTTCTTGCAATCGAATGGACTCTAAATCTTTACGATTTTTTAAGGCTAGTTCATCATTGGTTGGAATATTGCTCACTTGGAAGTCAGCAAAATCACTTTCTTTGATTTCTAACTTTGTTTTGGAATCCATTTTTAACAGACTGACAAGCTCCATATTTACAATATTTAAATCACTTATTGCACTATCTAAGGATAGCTGTATTTTTGAAACTTGAAGTTGTGATTTCAATAAATCATTTCTTGGAATGATTCCGTTTTTTTCCAGTTGAAGGAAATCCGCAACCCGTTGTTGTGCACTTTTTTGATTTTCTTTTAAAAGTTCTACCGTTTTTTGTGCTTTATACAAACTGGCATAGTAATTAACCACCATCATTGCTACTTCTTCCTTGGTTTGCATGGCACTGGCTGTTTCAGCCTGATACATGTTATCGTAGGCTTTAATGCTGTTTTGAATTTTAAAACCGGCAAATATGGGGAGGCTTGCGTTTACTTGTCCTAGCATTAATTGATTTACGATAGGTATTGGTTCAGCAGTTGCACTATTATTTTTGTTGATTTTTAAATCAACGGATGCGTTTGTCAATCGTTGGTACTGTCCTGAAATTTTTAAATCAGGATATCTGTTGTTATTTACAGACTGTAATTCGTGTTTTTTGGTGTTTACTTTAGTGTTTGCCAAAGAAACTTCGTTGCTTTTGGCCCAGGCCAAATGAATGGCTTCATCGAGGGTTAAGCTCTTTTTTTCTTGTGCTTCTATTGATGAAATTCCGATGAAGAATATCCCAAACAGCATGAGTTGACTAACTTTCATATATCAGAAGTGCTTTTATGGTTTGTTGAATGTGTTTAGTCAGATTGACCTTTATATAATTGTTGTATAATTCCTCTGTCTTTAAATTTAATAAATCCATGAAATACTCTTTATTCATATAGAAATGGAAAAAAGTGCCAAGAATAGTGGGGGTTATCAACGGAATTGAAATGTCTTTCCTAAACACGCCTTTTTCCTGGCCTTCGGTAATGATGGCTTCAAGAGATTTAAAATTACTTTTTCGTAAATCATAAAAGGATTTAATATTTATTTCCTTTTTTTTGGTAGCCACTTCAAAATGAAGAATTCTAAAAATCCCCTTATTTGTATTAATCCTATTTATGTAAATGGCAATCAATTTATTGATCTTGGCAATGGGGTCGAGGTCTTCAATCAACAAATTCTCTATTTGAATCTTTAAATCTTTAGTTCTATAAGATATTAGCGATTCTAGTAAACGTTCTTTAGATCCAAAGTAATAAGAAACCATGGCAATGTTAATCTTGGCCATTTTAGCGATGTTTCTAATGGAAGTTCCATCAAATCCTTTTTCGGCAAATAAGGATTCTGCCACTAGAAGGATTTGGATTTGTTTTTCGTTAAAATCAGGAATAACGGACATAGTTGTTAAATATCTGGTAAATTTAAACAACTGTTTAAATTAAACGCTTGTTTAAATTTTATTTAACATAATATTAACAAGGTTTTAAGGCTGTTTTTTAGTCGGTTGATAGTATTTCGTGTTGATCGCGATATAGTAGTGCTATTAGATAACTAGAACTAGCATTCCGATTTTTTGTTTTGTCGTTTTTGTTCTTATTTCAAAATGTATTTGGCATAGGTAACGAAGCCGGCTTAGAGGTCATGAAATTTAAAACACTGGCAATAAAAGGGATACGTTGCTGATTCAAAATTGTGGATATCTATTTGGTGAATACTCTATTTTTTTTTCTTTAAAATCTATCTTTGACATCCTAAAAAATAAAGAGATGAGTACAACTTGGTATGAATGCAAAGTAAAATATAGAAAAACAGATGAAACTGGTGGACAAAAGATTACGACTGAACCGTATTTGGTAGATGCTTTATCGTATACTGAAGCCGAAAGTAGAATCAATGAAGAGATGGCAGCTTATATCAGTGAAGAGTTTAAAATTACGAACATAAAAGTAGCTAATTATGCAGAGATTCATCCTTTTGAAAATTGTGATCGTTGGTTTAAATCGAAAATTTCTTTATTAGCTTATGACGAAGAAAGTGGTAAAGAACGTAAAACCAATATGTATTTTTTAGTACAGGCAAACGATGTAAAAGAAGCTTTTGATAATACAATGGGAATCATGCAAAGCACTATGGGTGAGTATAGCATTCCAGCTGTTTCAGAATCTCCTATTATGGATGTATTTCCTTATTTCTCTGGAGAGGAAGAAGACTTGGAAAAAATAGAAAAGTTTAACGCACTCAAGGCGTCTCGACCCGAAGTTGCAGCAGAAACAGAGGATACTATGGAATTTGTTGTTGAAGAAGAAACGGCTTCTTAAGATTTCTAAAGTTTTTTAAAAAAAATACAGCAAATTCGCAAATTACGCAGTCCTAAAAGGAGTATGTAATTTGGGAATTTGCGATCAATATAAAATCACTATTAATTTGTATTCTACTATTTTTATCGAATCGATTTAACAAATTCCGCAATTTTTCCAGTTCCGTTTTTAGTTAGGTCTTGGATAAAAGCACTTCCTATGATAGCACCTTTGGCGAATTGTGTCGCTTGATTAAACGTTTCTTTGTTATTGATTCCAAAACCGATGACTTGTGGACTCTTGAGATTCATGTCGGCAATGCGTTTGAAATAGGCTTCTTGCGCATTTCCAAATCCTGATTGAGATCCAGTTACACTTGCTGAACTTACCATGTAGATGAATCCGTTAGAGACGCTGTCTATGAAGTTAATTCGTTCAACTGAAGTTTGAGGTGTAATCAAGAGTACGTTTATTAGTCCGTATTTTTCAAATATCCCCTTGTATTCATCAGCATAAACATCAACCGGTAGATCAGGAATAATGAGTCCATCGATACCAATTTCAGCACATTTCTTACAGAAGTTTTCTACGCCGTATTGTAACATCGGATTAAAATAGCCCATGATAATTAAGGGAATAGATACTGACTTCCGAATGTCTTTTAATTGGTCAAACAACACTTGTGTGTTTATTCCATTATGAAGTGCTTGAGTGGAGCTTTCTTGTATTGTAGGACCATCTGCTAATGGATCACTGAAAGGTAATCCGATTTCGATCATATCGACACCATTTTTTTCTAAATCCTGAATGATTTGTACCGTATCATTTAGATTTGGGTATCCAGCAGAAAAATAGATGGATAGTATCTTATTGTCCTCTTGTAATTTTTGATTTATTCTATTCATTTTGATTATTTTATCAGATGCTGCATCTGTGTGGAGCCTATTTTTAGTTCGTTTATAGCTTAGCGCTGTAAGCCCATACCATTTGCTTAGATTTTAATGGGACTTGAATCCGGCTATAAGAGTTACCTTCATAGGTGTCAGAAAGTTGAAGTTCTTGAACGGTTAGCTCATAGACTATTCCTTCAATGCAATCTGAATCATCTTCGGTAGGAGTGATAATTGGATAGTTTTCTAGTCCAAATTCTTCTTCTATTTCTATTCTTTTTACTTCGTATCCTAATAATTTTTCTGGAACTCCTTGAAGGATTCGTCCAAATACAGTTTTTTGTACTTCTTCTTCTCTTAAGGATCCGTAGGCAAATAAATTTTCCATTTTTTTATATTTATGATTTATATGTAAATCAGATTTCCTTCCTATGGATTGCTTTTCCTTCTACTCCCGAAATTATTTTAGGCTAAAAGGAAACACGCTGAAATAAAGCCAGCACAACCCCAACAGTTAATTTATGGAAACTAATTTATAATTTAAAGTAATCAATATACGTATTTAAATCTTTGTCGCCACGTCCTGACAGATTAATCACTACAATATCCTCTGGTTTGAATTTCATTTCGTCCAGAACGGCAAAAGCGTGAGCAGTTTCAATTGCTGGAATTATTCCTTCCATTTTAGAAAGTTTTAGTCCCCACTGCATCGCTTGTTCGTCGGTAATTGAGATAAACTGTGCTCTTCCCGTTGCGTAAAGATTAGCGTGCATAGGCCCAACACCTGGGTAATCTAATCCTGCCGAAATGGAATATGGTTCAGTAATCTGTCCATCCGTAGATTGCATCAACAAGGTTTTGGCGCCATGAATAACACCTACTTTCCCTAGAACGGAGGTAGCAGCGCTCTCACCAGAATCTACTCCGAGACCTGCTGCTTCAACTGCGATGATATTTACTTCTTCGTTATCTAGGTAATGGTAATAAGTACCGGCTGCATTACTCCCTCCACCCACGCAGGCGATTAGATAATCAGGATTTTCTCTTCCTTCTTTTTCCAGTAATTGTATTTTTATTTCTTCAGATACAACACTTTGAAAACGGGCTACCATGTCAGGATAAGGATGCGGTCCTACTACAGAACCAATAATATAATAGGTATCTATTGGATTATTAATCCAGTCGCGAATCGCTTCGTTTGTAGCATCTTTTAGGGTTTTAGAACCTGAAAGTGCTGGGCGAACTTCAGCACCTAGCATTTTCATACGTGCTACATTTGGCGCTTGACGCTTGATGTCAACTTCGCCCATATAGACGATGCACTGCAATCCCATCAAAGCGCATACTGTTGCTGTTGCTACACCGTGCTGTCCAGCTCCAGTTTCAGCAATAATACGAGTTTTTCCCAAACGTTTGGCAAGTAAAATTTGTCCAATGGTATTATTGATTTTATGCGCACCAGTATGGCATAAATCTTCTCTTTTTAGGTATACTTTTGTATTGTATTCTTTAGACAAGCGCTCTGCAAAATAAAGAGGGGTAGGGCGGCCTACATATTCTTTTAAAAGAGAATCAAACTCAGCTTGAAAGCTTGGCTCAGCCATTATTTTTAAATAATTTTGGCGTAATTCTTCAACATTTGGATATAACATTTCAGGAATGTAGGCTCCTCCAAATTCACCATAATAGCCTTTTTCGTTTACGTGGTATGACATGATTTTATTTTTTGTTTTTCGATAGAGACAATTCGCGAATTGTCCGTATATCATTGATGTTTTTTAATCCTGGCTCTATTTCAAATTTACTGTTTACATCAATAGCGTAAACGGGTAGATTCGTTTTTGTTATTTCTTTAACTGCTTCCAATTCTTCAAGTCCTATACCGCCACTTAGAAAAAAGGACTTTGTGGATGGATAATTTTCCAATACTTTCCAATCGAAAGTAGTTCCGTTTCCACCGGGTAACTTTCCTTTTGTATCAAAGAGAAAATAATCGCAGAAGTCTTCGAAGGGCTTTAATGCGCTAAAGTCAAATTCATCTTGTATAGAAAAGACTTTTATAATTTCAATATCTTTTGGCAATTGGCGGCGCAAGACTTCAATGAAGTCAACTGATTCTTTACCGTGCAATTGAACGGCTTGTAAATCGTGTTTCAATACTTTTTCTATAATAATAGAAAGTGTTTCATTAACAAAAACACCAACTTTTTTTATCGAGCCTGGTAAAGTAGGAATGATACCATCAAAATACCGCGATGATTTTTCCCAAAAGATAAATCCCATATAATCGGGTAGTAGCGATCCCACTTTGAGTATGTTATCAGGGTATTTCATACCGCAGATTTTGAGTTTCATAACTATTGATTTTTTTACAACAAAGTTCACAAAGAATACACTAAATTCACTAAGAGTTTAACAATTATTTGTGTTCTTAGTCCTAATTTAGTTTCGTAATAAATTCGGCAGCTGCTTTTCCCGCATTTTCTGTTTTCATGAAGTTTTCTCCTATTAGAAATCCTTGGTATCCAAAGGGTTTTAATTCATTTATAGCTCCAATCGAGCTAATGCCGCTTTCGGAAATTTTTACAAATTCGGCCGGTATTTGCGAGGCTAATTGTTTGCTGTAATCTAAACTTACTTCAAAAGTTTTTAGATTTCGGTTGTTCACGCCAATAATGTCTAATGTTGGCATAATTGATTTTTCCAGTTCTTCCTGATTGTGTACTTCTAATAACACTTCTAGTCCTAATGCTTTGGCAAATTTCGATAAAGATTTTATCTCTTCTCTTGTCAATACCGCTGCTATTAACAAAATTAAATCAGCTCCGTAGGCTTTTGCTTCGAGGATTTGGTATTCATCTACTATGAATTCTTTCCGCAGTAAAGGGATAGCTACTGAGGCTCTTGCCAAAAGTAAATCATCTAAAGAACCGCCAAAATATTTACCGTCTGTTAATACCGAAATTCCGCAAGCACCGGCACTTTCATATCCTTTTACTACCTCTTCAACTGTAAAGCTATAATTTATCTCTGCCTTTGATGGAGAACGACGCTTGTGTTCAGCAATAATTCCAGTAGTACTGTTTTTTAAGTTTTCACTTAGCGAAACAGTCTTTTTCGAAAAAAAGATAGAGGCTTCTAATTGAGAAACAGGAATGATTAATTTTTTGAGAATGACTTCTCTTCTTTTATCAACTATTATTTTATCTAAGATGTTCATTTTTGTATTTTAAAGTTTTAATAATTGAATTTCTATCCAAATTCCCCCTTTTGGTGTTAAGAGGCTTTACTCAATTCCTGTAAAGTCGTTAATGCTTTTAGTCCTTTACCCGAAAGTAGACTTTCCTTAGCTATTTGGAATCCTTCGAGCGGTGTACATCTCGTCGTCGTTGCGATGGCCATTCCCGCATTGGCACAAACTACATTGTTTTGGGCTTCCGTTCCCTTACCAGAAATTATATTGGTAAACATTTGGGCAGATTCTTCAATTGTTTGTCCCCCTTGGATTTCACTTTGTGACAAGAGATTCACGCCAAAATCCGCTGGATTTAGCACCCCTTCCATTGAACTAGTGATAATCTTTGTTGGTCCAGTCAAAGATACTTCATCATAGCCGTCCAATGAGTGGAGAATGGTGACATTCACATCGGTATTTTGATAGAGATAAGCATATATTCTAGCTAGTTCTAGATTAAAAACGCCTACTAATTGATTCTGTGGGAATGATGGATTGACCATCGGACCCAGCATATTAAAAAAGGTTTTAACCGCTAATTCTTTTCGAATTGGGCCTACATTTTTCATGGCAGGGTGAAATAAAGGAGCATGTAAAACACAAATACCAGCTTTGTCGATGCTTCGTTTTAAGAAATCAGTATCATCACTGAATTTGATCCCTAGTTTTTCCATCACGTTACTAGAACCAGAAATAGAAGAAACTCCATAATTTCCGTGTTTAGCCACTTTTACTCCTGCTCCTGCAGCGATAAAAGAGGCTAGAGTAGAAATATTGAAGGTATCTTTTCCGTCACCGCCTGTCCCACATAGGTCAATTGTGTTATAGTCCGATAAATCAACACGAATACACAATTCCAATAAAGCGTCTCTAAAACCGGAAAGTTCCTCAATACTGATGCTGCGCATCATGAAAACGGTTAAAAAAGCAGAGATTTGACTTGGGTTATAACTGCCGTTAGAGATATTGACCAAGACCTCTTTTGCTTCTGCTGCAGTAAGCATTTCGTGATTGATTAATCTATTTAATATGTTTTTCATTTTGTTTGTTTTTTTGCCGCGAAGGCACGAAGGCATAAAGTTTTGTTTTAATTAACTTTAACTGTAATCAGATTATGTGGTTTCTGCTTCCTCTCTTTAGAAAGGGGCTAGTGGGGAAGATTAGCTATTTAACCAATTCTCTAAAATCTTTTTCCCGTTTGGAGTTAACACACTTTCTGGATGAAATTGTACCCCGCGCACATCAAATGTTCTATGACGCAAAGACATTACTTGGCCATTTTCATCAAAGGAAGTCGCTTCTAGCATTTCTGGTAAAGTGGAATCAACAACCCAAGAGTGATAGCGTCCTACTTCAAACTCGTTTCCTAGACCTTCGAATAGACCTTCGTCATCAACTACTGTTTTTACCATTGTAGCAATCCCGTGGTATACTTTTTCAAGATTCGATAGTGTTCCTCCATAGACTTCGCCAATTGCTTGCTGTCCAAGGCAGACGCCAAGAATACTTTTTGTAGCACCGTATTTCCGAATGATATCTTTCAATAACCCGGCTTCTTCAGGTACTCCAGGACCAGGAGAAAGTAATATTTTGTCAAATTCTGCTATTTCATCGATATTAAACTCATCGTTTCTGTACACTGTCACTTCGCACTCTAAATCTTCCAGATAATGGACCAGATTGTAAACGAAACTATCGTAATTATCTATAACTAATACTTTTTTTGTTTTCATTATTGAAAAATTGAATGATTAAAAGATTGAAAAACGTGGTTAGAACAATCTTTAAATGCTAAAATTATTAAATCTTTAAATTCGTTTTTTAAATAGTTTCTGCTAAATCCAGCGCCTTATTCAATGCACGGAGTTTATTATACACTTCTTCCATTTCGCTTTCTTCGTCTGATCCGGCAACAATTCCGGCTCCCGCTTGAGAGTGTAATTGGTGATTCTTACTCAGAAAGGTTCGAATCATAATGGCATGGTTAAAATTCCCTTCAAAGTCCATGAAACCTATGGCACCTCCATAAAAATTACGATTTGTTTTTTCGTACTCTTCGATTAGCTGCATAGCCCTATGTTTTGGCGCTCCACTTAATGTTCCTGCTGGAAAAGTATCGGCGACCACTTGCATAGTGGTAGCTTTTTCATGTAAATGTCCGGTGACTCTGGAAACCAAATGAATCACATGGGAAAAAAACTGTACTTCCCTGTATTTATCTACAGTCACAGTATGACCATTCCTACTTAAATCGTTACGGGCCAAATCGACTAACATTACGTGCTCGCTATTTTCTTTTTTATCTTCGGATAATTCTTTGGCTAATATTGCGTCTTTTTCATCATCACCTGTTCTTTTAAAAGTTCCTGCGATAGGATGGATTTCGGCCTTACGGTCTTTTACAATAATTTGTGCTTCAGGTGAAGAACCAAATATTTTGAAATCTCCATAATCAAAAAAGAATAAATAAGGGGAAGGGTTGATGCTTCGCAATGCTCTGTACACATTGAATTCGTCTCCTTTGAAGCCTTGAGTAAACCTACGAGATAAGACCAATTGGAATACATCTCCTCGGAAACAATGCTTTTTGGCCAAAGCCACATTATGTTTGAACTCTTCGTCTGTCAAATTTGAAAAGCCTTCGCCTTCTTTTGAAAATTTATAGGATGCAATATTTCTAGATTGTAATAATTGTTCAATTTCAGAAATGTTATTTTTCCCGTCTAAACTATGGCAGAAGATATACGCTTCATTTTTAAAATGATTGATCGCAATGATATTTTGATATACCGCATAATAAACGTCTGGTATTGAAATACTATTGTCTTTTTTAGCAATTGTTACTTTTTCAAAATACCGAACAGCGTCATAAGAAATATACCCAAACAAACCATTATTGATAAATTTAAATTCGTTTTTCTCTGATTTAAACTGCCCTGAAAACTCTTGAATCACTTCTGGAATATTTGTATTCGCATCGATAGCTACTTTTTCTGTGGTACCGTCAGGGAAGGTTTTGTAAATTATTTCGTTTTCTATTTTTATAGAAGCGATAGGATTGCAGCAGATGTACGAGAAACTATTATCACTTCCATGATAATCACTACTTTCTAAGAGAAGACTGTTTGGGAATTTATCGCGTATCTTGAAATATACACTAACCGGAGTTATGGTATCAGCAAGTATTTGCTTATATTTTGTTTTAAAGAGGAAAGGTTTCAATTTGTGTAAAATTTAAGGTTTAAAGTCTTAAGTGATTTTTAAAATAAATAAACATAAAAAAAAAGGCTTGTCGTGATGACAAGCCTTTTATATTTATAGTTGATAATACCATAGGAGCTTTGTTCACGACGTCTGACGTAAATTGTTCCACCACCAAGTATTGTTTGTATTTGTGCTCATGATACAAATATATAAATGTAATTTGGTTATTCAATTGCAATGGAATAAAAAAAAACTAAATTTTAACTTTCTTTTGTTACATTCCCCCGCGGAGTGCTATAAAAATCCCCAACGATCGCTTGTTGAGGATTCTTGTTTTTATTTTGAAAAATATTAAAATTTCAAAGCTACTGCCAATTCAAATTCATCAGAGATCGCTTTATCTCCTAAATTATCAAAGAAGCTACCTGAACCATATTTAATATCATATTTAGTTCTGTCAACTTTAAAAGCCGTTGTAGCGGTATTTCCATTCACGGTAATATCAAATGCTACTGGATGAGTACTATTTTTGATAGTCAAGTCAGCCGTTATAGCGTATACATTTTTACCTTTAGCTGCTACAGTTTTGAAAACTAAAGTAGAAGTAGGGAATTTTTCAGTACCAAAGAAATCTTCTGATTTCAAGTGACCGTTTAGTTTTCCTTGTGAGTCACCTGAAAGGTCAGTAGAAGTTAATGTTGGCATATCAACAGTGAAGTTCCCGCCAGCTAATTTATCACCTCTGAAGATTAAAGTACCTTCTTTTACGCTTACAGTTCCACTATGTTGTCCTGTTACTTTCTTTCCAACCCAATTGATGCTGCTTTTTGAAGCATCTACTTTTTTTGTTTGTGCTGCTACCGATAGAGTAGAGAATACTACTGTTAATGCTAACGCAATTGCTTTAAAATTTTTCATTTGTTTTAATTGTTTAATTTGTATTAATAATTATAGTGTAATAAATAAATCTTCTTGTGATTTTCTAACTTTTTTGTAGTGCTGAGTTGCATCTTCATCATGTCTATAACCTAGTGGTGCTAAAAGAGAAGCGGTATATCCTAATTTTTCTAGACCTAATAATTCATTCACTTTTTCAGGAACAAATCCTTCCATAGGAGAAACATCAATTTTAAGTTCAGCTGCAACATTCAGTAAATTACCCATAGCTAAGTAGGTTTGTTTTGATGTCCACACATTTTTATCATCTTCTGTTAACGGTTTTATATAGCTTTTAATAAAATTAGCATATCCGCCTAACGACTCTATAGAAGCTTCTCTTGTGATGCTAGTGTTTTTAACGTAATCATCTACCTCTTCATCGCCAATATTAACTTTACTTGCAAATACTAGTAGATGGGAAGCATCAATAACTTGTGCTTGTCCCCAAGCTACATCTTTTATTTGTGCTCTTAATTCTGCGTTTTCAATTATAAAAATTTTATAAGGTTGCAATCCGAAAGAAGATGAACTCAAACGTATAGCTTCTTTTATAGTATTTAAATCTTCATCAGTTATTGTTTTTGTTGCATCAAATTTCTTTGTTGCATATCTCCAATTCTGATTTTCTAAGAAAGTATTCATAATTTAGTTGTATTTACTGATTTCTGTATTTTTCTAATAATCTATTTAGCTGCTCTAATTCTTCCGTATTCAAGTTTTTAGAGAAGCGCTGTTCGTGCTCTACCACTTTAGGTTCTAATTCTTCTAAAACGTGTAATCCTTTTTGCGTAATCAAAACTTCTATTTTTCGTCTGTTTTCTAAACACACCTTACGGGTGACAAAGTTTTTTAATAATAATTTATCTACCAGCCTAGTGGTGTTGCTCGTTTTTGCTATCATTCGTTCCTGAATGACACTCATATTAGCTGGATTTCCTTTTTGCCCTCTTAGTATTCGCAACACATTAAATTGCTCACCTGAAAGATCATATGGTCTTAAAACTTCATTGAATTTCTCATTGATTACGTTTTGAGCATACAATACATTCAAAACAATTCGTTTTGAATTATTTAAAATGGTCGTAGTCTTTATAATCTCTTCAATTTTCATACCAACAGTTGCTTTATTTGTCGATACAAATGTAACACTTTATTTAGTTGTATATACAAATGTAGACTTAATTTTTTGTTAATACTATCATTGGCTCTTTAATTCATGGTGTAGAATTTAGTTTAACTATCTGTTTTTTAAACCTATTGATTTTATATAGGAACAGATAACAACGTTTTTTAAGCTGCGGATTAGTTTTTTAAAAAACCAATCGCTGTTAAATAGGTTCGTTTAGATCCGTTTGTAAAAAAAGCAAGTATTTGACGTTACATAGTATACCTGACAAAGTTCTTGCCTAATTAACGATATATCACGATTTTGACTCTATTTTTTGCTAAAAAGGTCTTTAGTAGTTTCCTTTTTTCAAAACGTACTTTTAATTAGTTGAGTTCTTCTTCACTTTGCTATAATGAAAGGTTCTTTTTAGAAACCTTGATACAGAGGATTATTTTAGTGTCACAGTCATCATGAAATTGTTTGGGGATGGTTATTTACAAGTTCATAAATACTATTGGAATTAGTAGCTTCATTTTTTCGATACTCCATAAAACGAAATTCAGTTTTTCTAATGATTTTTAGAGGACTCGTTTTTATTGTGTGTATATGCTTCGATGTTAGTTAGTTTTAGCACGTTAAAACTTAAATCAATAACGCATCTTAATGCTTCACCCATGATTCCTTTATTTTGAAATTTAGGACTTAGGTTATGACCAACCTCGGCACTATTATTGTTCTCAGGAAAATTCCATTAACAGATTGTTCTGCTATTATCAAGTTCATTTTATAAGTGATCTCCCTAGTCACTGATTTATTGTTTTCGCAGTCTTCATTTACTCTTTTGATAAACGTTTTGGTTTGTGCAATAGTCCACGTTTTCCTGTTTTCTAGTATTTCTATGAACTGATTTATTATTTTATCAGACCGTAATTATAGGATAACAGTACCATCAATCTCCTTTATTTTCCTTAACAAAAGGCATTCTGATTTTATTTCTGGAAAAGTGGAGAAGTTCATTTCGGCGCAGTTTTGCCTGAAAGAAGATAAGTAATAAACAGCTACAATTAAAATTTGGTTTTAAAAAGCTAAAACTTATTTAAGCGCAAACTTGTCATTTTGATTAAGGTGAAATCTTTGCTTGCTATTTCAATGTAGTGGTTCAATTGGGGTGTCACGTTCTCTAGGTTTTGGGAGCAAATAAAAGTTGGTTTTTCGCAGACCTATGTTTGAGATTTGGTTTGCTACTGCCACCCTAAAGCAATCATGTCTAATGGAGTTTAGATGTTTGACATTTTCATAGTTATAAGTTAGAGAATTAAAAAAGCGGTTTGAGTATATCTCAAACCGCTTTTGCATTAATAATGTTGTGAAACTTTGCACTTAGTCAATTAAAGTAACCAAGTCTTCTTTGCTTTTTCTCACTTTAGTAAGATTAACTAGCCAGTCGTTTTCACTGTCTCTGTAACCCACAGGAAGCATAACGCAACTTCTAAGTCCTTTAGCTCTTAGGCCTAATATTGCATCTAATGCATCAGCATCAAATCCTTCTAAAGGAGTAGTGTCAACCCCTTCGAAAGCTGCAGCAGTAATGGCTTGTGCAAATGCAATGTAAGCTTGTTTAGCGGCATGGTTAAAGTTTTCTTCAGCATCCTTTTGCGGATAACTGTTTAAAAGCATTTGACGGTAATTTTCCCAGCCTTCGTTTTTCATGTCCCGAATTGTGTTTGTTAAATCAAACATCTTGTTAATGCGGTCTGCAGTGTAGGTATCCCAAGCTGCAAATACAAATAAATGAGAGCAATCAGTTACTACAGATTGATTCCAAGAAATAGGTCTGATTTTTGTCTTCATTTCTTGATTTGTAATCACAATGACCTCAAAAGGTTGCAAGCCACTTGAAGTTGGAGCAAGTGAGATCGCTTCAATGATGTTGTCAATTTTTTCTTGAGGTACTTTTGTACCATTCATTGCCTTAGCAGCGTATCTCCAATTTAATTTGTCTAATAATTCCATATTGTTTGTTTTCTTGTTTTTATTGTTTTGTTTTGTTGTTTTCTGTGAGTAGAGTAATCCAATCATTGAGCATTTCTTTCAATTGTATGACATCAGATAAATCGATGTTTTCAGTAAGTAATATTTTAATTAGTTTTTCAGGAATGGGTTTGGCTTGCTCTTTTAGTCTTCTCCCTTTTTCTGTTAGCTGCACAATAACACTTCTTTCATCTTCACTAGAACGAGTACGTTGTAGGAGTTCCATTTTTTCCATACGTTTGAGCAATGGCGAAAGTGTATTAGTGTTCAGGAGCAGCTTTTCCGTAATTTGATTTACAGAAATACCATCGTTTTCCCACAATACTAATAATACCAAATACTGTGGATATGTTATCCCCATTTCGTCTAAATAAGGTTTGTAGGCTTTAGTGATCAAACGGGAAGCGGAATAGAGCGGAAAGCAGACTTGACTGCTTAATTTTAATTGATTGTCATTCATTAGTCTTTGGTTTTACTGGTTCTCCAGTTTTTAAACGCACCAGTTGACCATAAGGCCCAAGCAATAAGTACCGGTTGGAAAAACAGACGAATTAAACGCGAATTATCTGAATTTAAAGCTCCAAAAGCATCTTTGTGGTCGAGGTATTGCGCAATATTACCTGGAAATACTAAAACGAAAAACAACGCTAATGCCCAACCAAATGTTACTCGTTCCTTTTTCCAAAAAGCCAATCCGAGACCCAATGCTATTTCTACTATACCTGATAGTATTACTACCAAGTCTTTGCTTAGCGGCAACCAGTCTGGTACTTGTGCTTGAAAGTCAACTCTATTAAAAGTAAGGTGGCTGAATCCTGCATAGACCATAAAAATGGATAGTAGAATTCTGAAAATATTTTGTGTCACTGTTGTTTTTATAATTGTATTCATCTTTTGCTATTTTAATCGCAGACGTTTTTATCGCGCGCGATACAAATGTAGTCAATTGTTTTGTATCCAATAATTTATTAGGAAAATATTGTGTGCTTATCTAGTAAAGTGATGATTGATTTGAAATCTACAATAGATTTAAAGAGACGAATCGCAAGGTCTAGATTCAGTTTCGTTCGTTTCCTTTTTTATTTGTTTTCGATGGCTATATCTAGCCAATAATCCCATAAATAACCAAAAAAATAAGCGCATAAAAAACCCGATCTGCTTTTGGCAAATTGGGTTTTAGATTTTATAAGATAGGAATTAGTCTTTCAGTCCTAATTTGGCTAAAATAGTTTCCAATAAACACCATTTTGTAAAACCGGATTGAATTAAATTGACGCCTATAAAAACCGTAAACCACAACCAATTTAGGTTTACATAAACTGCAAGTAGTAAACTGATTAATATAAGTGAGCCTACTACAATTCTAAAAACTTTATTTTTCATATTGTCATTGCGAGGGACGAATTAATCTCCACCTCTAATTTAATTGTTATTAATTTTCTTTTTTTGAAATACGTAGAGGCATCCATTTTATGCTCTTGATTGAGAAACTAAGCTTTAAGATATTCCCACATAGCTTTGTAAAAAATTTATTCTATTGCCTTTAATGTTTCTCTGATTCTATGTGATTTAACTTTTTTATTAATTGTGTTTTTCAATATTTAATACTACCACGTGAATATTAGACAACGTTTCTTGCTTTACATTAAAAGCATTTACTTTTGTAAAAAAGGCATCTACATTTCCAACTTGTACAAAGGCATAGTAGAGTATGGAGTCGTTCTCGTTTATTTGGCTTCCAAACCAATTGCTTTCTATTGCTTCTTCGGAAATATCCCTAAACCCCGTTACGGCTTTATAGCTGAAGATTTTTACGTCTGCTTGTTTCAACATTTGCTTAACATCTTTGTCAAATACTTTTATAGCGGTTATGATCAGTAGTTTCATATAATTATAGTATTATCCCCAGCTGACCTCCCCACTGGCAAGGAAATTGGAGTAGTTGAAATTATTCAATATTTTCTTTTTTAGGTTCTAGCTCCCCTTCTTCCGAGGGATCTTGGGAGGATTCCCATTTCTTTCTTTCTGTCACATAATAGATCAACGGTACAACAATCAATGTCAGAATAGTAGAAACGATGGCTCCAAATACTAACGAAATCGCCAATCCTTGAAACAACGGATCAAATAAGATAATGGAAGCTCCAATAACAACTGCTCCAGTCGTCAAAAGAATAGGAGAGGTTCTTACTGCTCCAGCTTCAATAATTGCTTGTTTTAGTGGTTCTCCGTCATTTAAGCGGATCTCGATAAAGTCAATCAGTAAAACCGAGTTTCGCACCATAACTCCTGCCAAGGCAATCATCCCAATAAAAGAAGTTGCTGTGAAGTATGCGCCTAATAACCAGTGTCCAAACACAATTCCGATCAACGATAGCGGAATCGCCAACATCATCACTATTGGAGTTTTAAAGTTCTGGAACCACCCTACAATCAACATATAAATGATCACGATAGCGACTAAAAATGCTACTCCTAAATCACGGAATACTTCCAATGTAATCTGCCATTCACCATCCCATTTTACCGTGAAATTACTTTCATCTGTTGGTTGGTCCATATATAGTTCATTGAGTTGGTATCCTTTTGGAATTTTCATTTTATCCAATTTCTCTGTCATTCCCAGAATCGCATAGACCGGACTTTCTAATGCTCCAGCCATATCAGCAGTGACATAAACCACCCGTTTTTGATCTTTTCGATAAATGGTTTTTTGTAATGTATCTGTTTTTACTTTTACCAGATCACTCACCGGAATCATATTCCCCTGGCTTCCCTTTATTTTAAGGTTTTGGATGTCTTGCAAGCTTGTTTTGTCTTTATCGTCAAGCGAAAGAACAATAGCTACATTGTCATTAGAATTTTCAGCGTACAAACTAGAAATAGGATATTCTTGTAATAAATAAGTCAAATTCCCAACTATTTGTTGTGGTGCAATTCCGTTCAGCATTGCTTTTTCCTTTTCTACTACCAGTTTGTATTCCGTTTGATTGGCTTCCACAGTCCAGTCGATATCTACAACACCATCTGTTTTATGCAGAATATCCTTTACTTGCGACGCCACTTTAATCTGGTCCTCATAATTGGGTCCGTAAACCTCAGCGACTAATGTTGATAATACAGGAGGTCCCGGTGGCACTTCAATGATTTTTACATTCGCACCATATGTTTTGGCAATTTTTTGAATTTCAGGACGTACATTTTTTGCAATGTCGTGACTTTGTAATTCTCGATCTCCTTTGTGTAATAAGTTCACTTGAATATCGGCCATATTGCTTCCACTACGCAAATCATAATGACGCACTAATCCGTTAAAAGTGATTGGGGCCGATGTTCCAATGTAGTTTTGATAATCAACAACCTCTGGTACTGTTATTAAATATTGTGCGATTTCCTTAGTAACGGCTGATGTTCTTTCCAGAGTCGTTCCTTCTGGCATATCAATTATTACTTGAAATTCATTTTTATTATCAAAAGGCAGCATTTTTACTAAAACGGATTGGGTAAAAAACATACCAACAGAACCAAATAATAATAGAACTGTTATCCCAACAAGGACTCTTCGTTTCATACTGCTTTCCAATAAAGGACGCTCTAGCCTGTTGTATATTTTGTAAACTCGGCTTGTTTCGAGGCCTTTGGCATCTTTATGCTTTTGATCGTCTTTTTCTTGTAATAAATGATATCCTAAGTAAGGCGTAACAGTTAAAGCCACAAACAGGGATAATATCATTGCAATCGAAGCTCCAATAGGCATCGGGCTCATGTAAGGCCCCATCATTCCAGATACAAATGCCATTGGTAAAATAGCTGCAATAACTGTAAATGTGGCTAATATCGTTGGATTTCCTACTTCGTTTATCGCATAAATAGCGGCTTGTTTAAACGGGAGTCGCTTCATCTTGAAATGCCTATGCATATTCTCTGCGATAATAATACTGTCATCGACGACAATTCCCACGACGAAAACCAGAGCGAAAAGTGTGATTCGGTTTAACGTATAATCTAGCATATAATAACTGAACAAAGTCAGAGCAAAAGTCAATGGAACAGAAAAGAAGACCACTAATCCACCGCGCCATCCCATGGCAAACATGACTAATATCGTAACCGCCAATATAGCGATTCCTAAGTGCAGTAATAATTCACCGACTTTGTCAGAAGCGGTTTCCCCATAATTACGCGTTACTTCAACATGAACATCATTAGGTATCATGGTAGTTTTTAGATGGTCAACTTTGGCAATGATTTTCTCCGATATTTTCATCGCATCCGCACCTTTTACTTTACCAACAGATATGGTTACGGCAGGATATTCAGATTTTGCGTCTTTGTATTTTTCGTTTGATTTACTATACCCAAAGGATACGTAACTTTTTGCGGTAGACGGTCCGTCTTGAACCGTAGCCACTTGTTTTAAATAAATGGGCATGTTTTTATTGATGCCCACAACCAGATTTTCGACATCATCTACTGAGGTTAAGAACTTCCCTGTTGTGATCAGATATTCTTCATCATTATTGACGAAACTGCCCGATTGCGAGCTGCTGTTACTAGCTTGAATCATTTGCATGATACCTAGGGGATCAATGCCGATCTCTGCCATTTTATCTTTGTCCAAAATTACTTTTAGCACTCGGTTTCTTCCGCCAATTTCTTCCGTTATGGCAACATCTTTGACTTTTTCTACTTCAGAGGTTACTTCTTCAGCAATTTGGCGCAGTTGAAAACTGTCCATTTTATCGCTCCAAAGCGTAATTCCAAGCATGGGTACATCATCAATAGAACGTGTTTTTACCATCGGTTTAGAAACCCCTTTTGGAAACATATTTTCATGTTTGGTGAGTTCGTCGTACAATTTCACATACGAGCGCTCGACATCCTGACCTACATAAAATTGAACGATAAGTAGCGCCTGACCATTCATAGCCATCGTGTGGATGTGTTCAACCCCTTTAATATTGGAGATGATTTTCTCCAGAGGTTTCGCCACACGGCTTTCCACCTCGGTAGGACTAGCTCCCGGATATCCTACCATGACGTCAGCCATCGGAACAATTATTTGTGGTTCTTCTTCTCTTGGAATAAGAAAAGAACTGTAAACACCAATGATCATCAAACCGATCATCATCAAAATCGTTAGTTTTGAGTTGATGAAAAAGTTGGCAATTTTACCTGAAATTCCTTCTTGCATAATTTTTTATTTATTTGGGCGTGACCACAAGGGTCGGGCTATATGTTTCAATCTTTTTGTTTTAAAAAAAACAAAAAAGATTTCCACTGCTATCCCTCACGCAGTATTAAGGACTACTTTTTTATTCCTTTTCAGTTTATGTGTTCTTATTTTTGAGCTTTTAAACCTTAAACTTTAAACTTTTTTTACTGAACACTTGCCTTCGCTCCGTTGAACAACTTTCCTTCGGCAGAGATAATATAGTTTTCATCAGCTGATAATCCGGATAAAACCTCTACCGTGTCACCATATGTTTTTCCTGTTCTCAACCATCTTAGAATCGCAACGTTGTCGCTTCCCACGGTATATATTCCGGTAAGTTGTCCTTGTCTTACCAAGGCACTTTCAGGAACTAAAACCATCATATTTGGTGTGGTAGTACCTTTGTTTTCTGCCGGGAATTGTACATTGACAAACATCCCTGATAAAACAGAACTGTCCGTTTTGTCTAAATTTATTTTGACTAAATATTGTCCTCCCGTATTCTTAGCGGATACACTTACTTCGCTTACTTTACCTGTCAGTTTTTCGTTAGATGATTTTACTAAAACGGTTACTGGCATTCCTTTTTTGATAGAAGTGATATCATTTTCTGACACCATGGCGCTAACCTCTAATTTAGAAGCGCCTTCTACACTTACCAAAGGCATTCCTGGATTGGCCATATCACCTTCTTTTACATAGGTATTAGTCACCACTCCAGAAAATGGTGCTGTGATATTAGAGTAGTTGAATTGTGCCATTACCTCATTTCGCATTTGTCGTGCCCCTTCTAATCCTGCTTTTGCCATTTCATAACGAGCAGTTATATCATCTAATTCTTTTTGGGAGGCACTTTGTTGTTTAAACAAAGTGACAAAACGATCGTAGTCTTTTTTAGCATTTTTATATCCGGCGGTAGCCTGAAGGATACTGGCGTCAACTTGTGCTTTTTTAGCCAGTAAATCAGAATTATTGATGCTTACCAATAATTGTCCTGATTTCACTTTCTGTCCTATTTGCACATAGACTTTGGTTACATACCCCATCATTCGCGTACTTAAATCTGCACTGTTTTCTGCTTCAATTTTCCCGCTTGCACTCACAAAATCGCTGTTGGCGTTTTCTGCGACTCCACTTACCTTAACGGCAATTGCAGGAGATTCTGCCACTGCTTCTTTTTTTTCTCCGTTGCAGGAAGATAATGTAGCGATTGCGATTGCAATGAATGGTATAAATATTTTTTTCATGAGTATGATTTAATTGGTTTGCTTTATTTTTTTATCAGATAGAGACATATTCGTTAAGTTTTTCATTAAGAAGTTACGCTTTGGGATAGTTCCATTTAGCGATGTAAAAATGTTTTTTAAGCTTCTAATGTGCTTGTCTTTTTTTATTTCGTCAAAAACTGTAAGTATTCCTGTGTGTAGTTGTAATCAAAAACGGCTTGTAGATGGTCAAGTTCTTTTTTGAACATCTGTGTTTCAGACTCTAATAAGTCTGTTGTTTTTTCTAATCCTTGTGTAAAGCGATTGCTTCTTATTCTGTATGCTTCTTGTGATTGTTGTAAATCCAACATAGAAAGACTGACCTTGTTCTCGGCATCATGAAGCTGGCGATTCACCTTGTTTAATTCTAGTTGGCTTTTGGCTTTGTATTGTTGAATTTCAATCTCCGCTTTTTGGAAATCAGCTTTCGCTTTTTCCATTTTCCCAATTGATTTATACCCGTCAAATACATTCCATAATAATTGAGCTCCTATTACATATCCTTTTACGTTAGTTCCAAAAAGGTTGTCATCGTACAATAGATAACTTCCAAAAGCATTCAAACGAGGCAAGAAAGTCATTTTACTCGATTTCAACATTTTTTGATAGGCTTCAGTAGATTGCTCCATCGCCTGAATGTCTTTTCTGTTTGCGGAAAGAGATGTGTTAATCGTTTGTAAAGTAATAGTGTTTTCTAATCCTTCAGCAGGCTTGTATACAGCACCGGCCAGATCTTCATTTACAAGAAAAGCCAAGTAATCTGAAGCGTTTTGTACGTTGCTTTTTGCATATTGCAATTGGTTTTTTATTTCATTAACGCGAACTTGTACGGATAGCAAATCTGTTTTTTGAAGAATCCCTTGTTTGAAATAGTTTCCTATTAATTTCAGGTTTTCCGCACCGGTAGCATTTGCTTTTTCTAAAACCGCAACGGCTTTATAGGCAAGCTGCAATTCCATGAAAGATTTATTTACTTCCAGTTCCAGGTATTCCTTCGTGCGTTCCGTTTGTAGCGAATAAGCATTCATCTTTGCTCTTGCCGCCTGTCTTCCATACAATCCATCTGTATTGATGATGGGTTGCAGAATTTCAATTTTACTGGCAAAGTTTGTTGTTCTATCTGGATTATTTAATAGTTCTGGATTAAAATCAGATGCCGTCAGGATTCCCTGATTCAATTTAGACCCAAAAGCCATCAAAGGATTATTAGTGGCAATTGCCGTGTGCGAAGCGGTAATGTTGGGTAAAAATAACGAGTTGGATTGTCTGTAATCTGCCTGTGCCGATTTAAACTCCTGGTCCGCAATCTTAATTTGTAGATTTTTATCGGCAACTTTCTGCCAAAGATCAACTTTAGCAAGGGACAATGTGTCCTGACCGTAACTAATTGACGATATGTAAATTATCCCAAATAATACTATTAAATTTATTTTCTTCATAATTTTATTTCTAATTATTGCACAAAGATAAAACCGGAACTAAGCCTACACAGTAACAAATGTCACCCTCGAGGAATAAAATGAAAAAGGGACTGTTTAATAATTTGTTTTTGTGCTTTTAGTGTTTTCATACATAAAGATAGATAAATAATTACGTATTTTTTATTAACTATCTAATTTACAGGTAGTTGTTTTTTTTTTTATATAAAGATGAAGTATATCCTGCGGAATGTAAAGTGAGTTATATGTTAAAACAGGTAATTAATAAAAAAGCAATGTTTAAGAAGATAAAGACACAATAAATGGGATTCGATTGTCACAAAAATTAATCAATCTAACCAGGAAATACTATTTTATTGTAGTTGGACGTATATTATTGTATTTGACCGTTTATTAGTAGTATCTTGTCTGATATTTTAATTTTATGAATACGAATTTCCCCCAACCCACCCACGAAGATTTACTCAAGATTATAGCAAGTCAAGAGGAAGAAATAAATAAACTTAGTAAAGGACGTAATACGTTACCCAATTTTGAATTCTATCTTAAGGAATCCGAGGATTTGCTATGCGTCGCGGGAGCTGATGGATTCTACAAAGAGGTTAATCCGGCATTCTCCAAAAAAACCGGGTACACAAAAAAGGAATTACTTAGCACCACTTTGATTTCATTTATTCACCCTGAAGATATAGTAAAAACTAATCTTGAAATAGAGCGATTGTCGAAAGGTCAGGCTTCAATAGGTTTCGAAAACAGATATGTTAAAAAAAATGGTGCCATTCTAACAGTTCAATGGACTAGCAGCATTGAGCCTACCGGAAAACTTATATATGGAATAGGAAGGGATATATCCCAGATACGAGAAGCACAATTAAATTTAATTAACAGTGAGCGACTGTTAAATGATGCTCAAAAAACAGCTAAGATTGGAAGTTGGGAATTCGATATAATCAATAAAAAAATGATTTGGTCGGAAGAATTATATTCTATTTATGAAGTTATAAAGAAGCCCAAAGAGAAGTTGTTTCAATCCTATCTAAAATGTTTCTCAACAAAAGCTATTGCTGTATTTCAAAATAAAATCAATCAATGTATACTCGATAAGAAGCCTTTTGAAATTGAAGAGGCGAGTCATTTTTCTAAAAATAGAATAAAATGGCTTCATATAGTTGTTATTCCCGTAACTGATATAGGTGGAAAAGTGATCGCACTTAAAGGGAATACACAAGACGTTTCTTTAAAAAGAAAAACAGAAGAAGCGTTAAAAGCCAAGGAACAAATTGAAGTTGCCCTTAATGCTAAATTAATTAAAGAGGAAAGTAACGCTAAGTTTAGAAGTTATATTGATAATGCCCCTGAAGGAGTTTTTGTTGTTGATGAAGAGGGGAATTATTTAGAAGTAAATGCTGCCGCGTCTTCAATAACAGGCTTCTCTAAAGAGGAACTATTGTCTTCAAAATATGGGGATTCGCTGCTTGAGGAAAAACTTGAAGATGCTCTAAGACAGTTTCAACAGTTATTAAAAAGTACGAGCCTAAAAGGGGAACTTACCGCAATTCATAAAGATGGAAGAATGATAATTTTATCTGTTGATGCAGTAAAACTATCTGAGAACCGTTTCCTGGGATTTGTAAAAGATATAACAGAAAGTAAAAAAGCAAAAGTATTGCTTACAAATACATTTGAACGCATAACTGATGCTTTTGTGGCACTGGATACTAATTGGTGTTACACCTATATGAATAAAAAAGCGGGAGAAGTTCTGAACCGAAATCCTGAAGAAATGATCGGGAAGCACATTTGGACTGAATTTCCTGAAGCTATTAATGGGGAATTCTATAAATCAGCCATTAAAGCAATGAAAACACAAGCTTATAATCAGTTTGAAGACTTTCATAAGTACAGTCAGAAGTGGGTGGAGAATCATTTTTATCCTTCTGCTGATGGCTTGTCTAATTTTTTTAGGGATATCACTGAAAAGAAAAAGTCGGATGCCATTATTGAAACAAGCGAAAAATATTTTAGAGCTTTAGTAGAGAACAACCAAGGAATAATTACCGTTATTGATGCAGCATTTAAAGTTATTTTTAGAAGTGTTTCATCTGCCCGTGTCACTGGGTATTCTAATGCAGAATTTGATGCAATTACAGATGAAGAGTATTACCATCCGGATTATTTAGTATATGCACATAATAAGATTAAAGAGTCCATTCAGAATCCCAATATTCCTATTCCTGCATTGTTTCAAGTCAAACATAAAGACGGAAGATATATATGGTTAGAAGGAGTATTTAATAACAGGCTTGATGATACTAGTACAGCTGGCATTATTACAAACTTTAGAGACATTACTGAAAAAATAGATGCTGAATTAAAATTAAAACAAAGAGAACAACGTTTTCTTGCATTGGTAGAAAATAACGAAGGCGGTATTTCATTAGTTGATAAAGATAAGAAAAGCTTATTTCGCAGCGCATCCTCTATGCGATTAACGGGATGGACAAATGAAGAATTTGATAGTATTCCTGAAAATGAATTTGTGCACCCTGACTGCATGAGGCACTGGCAGGAGACAAAGCAAAAAATATTGAGCAATCCAGGTGTGCCAATACCAGTTTTGTTTCGAGTAAAACATAAAAAAGGCCATTATATTTGGCTGGAAGGTACCTTAAATAATATGATTCACGACAGCAACCTAAAAGCAATTGTGATTAATTTAAGAGATGTTACTGATAGAATTGAGGCAAATAAAACTTTAAAAAAGGAAAGAGATGTTTTTGCTAAAATTGCCGCAACTTCACCAGGGTTAATTTATTCGATGCGCCAGAATAAAGACGGGTCGTTAAGCTATCCTTATGCAAGCGACGCGATAAGAGCGATTTATGGATTCGATCATGTAGAAATAGAAAATGACGCCAATAAGATTTTTGCACTAATCCATCCAGAGGATGTAGAAGCTGTGATTGAAAAAGTTAAAACCACGAAATCTAAATTAGTTCCCCTTAAAGGCAGGTATCGTTATTTGCATCCATCGAAAGGATTGGTTTGGCATGAGGTAAACTCTTTGCCAGTAGTTGAATTAGAAGGAACAGTTATCTGTCATGGTATCGTAACGGATATAACAGAGCGATTAGAAGAGGAGCAAAAACTACTTAAAGTTAATCGACTGTATTCATTCATCAGCCAGATTAATCAGGTTATTGTTCGCGCTACTAATGAAGAAATGCTTTTTAAAGAAGCTTGTACTATAGCGCTTGAAGTAGGTAAGTTCAAGATGGCGTGGATTGGTTTAATTGATTCAAAAACAGATAAAGTAGTACCCGTAATGATTTCCGGCACAGATAAAGGGTATTTCTCAGATATTAAAATGATTTCGATTAATAAGGATGTACCGCAAGGAAGGGGACCGGTAGGAGTCGCAATACGAGGTGCGAAAAAGGTTGTTTGTAATGACATTGAAAATGATCCCATAATGGCGACCTGGAAAGAAGAGGCATTAAGTCGGGGATACCAATCTTTAATAGCGCTACCCTTAAAAAAATTAGGTAAAGTGATTGGTGTTTTTAGTTTTTATGCCAGTGAGAAAAACTTTTTTGATGCTGAAGAAGTTGAATTATTAGAAAAAGCGACTGATGATGTATCATTTGCTTTGGAAGTCTTTGATAAAGAAGTTCAAAACAGAAAAGCGGAAGAGGCTGTTTTTCAAAGTGAGAAAAGATACCATACGCTTACTGAGGTATCTCCTGTGGGAATATTTCGCATGGATGTTGCGGGACTTACCACTTATGTTAATCCTAGCTGGTGTGAGATTTCAGGGCTATCATTTCAAGAAGCTTTAGGGAATGGTTGGCTTAACGCAGTTCATGACGAAGATAGAATGGCAATTATTAATGATTGGCAGAAGGCAACTAGTATTAATGAAAAATTAATGTCAGAATATCGTTTCATTCGCTCTGATGGTACAATTGCGTGGGTCATGGGACAAGCCATTCCTGAGCTAAATTCAGAAAATCAGATTGTGGGCTATGTTGGTACCGTTACAGATATTACAGAGCGTAAGCAGGCTGAGGATCGAATTTTTAAAGAAAGATTACTTTCAGAAACGATAATAAATAATCTGCCTGGAATATTTTATCTCTATGATGAATATGGGAAATTTTTAAAATGGAATGAGAACTTTGAGCTTGTTACAGGTTATAACAGTCATGAAATTAGTCAGATGACTCCATTGGATCTTTTTGACGAGGATGATAAAGAAAAGATCAACATCAGAATTAGTACTGTTTTCGAAAAAAAATCTCCCGGTATTGAGGTTGAGGTATATACTAAGGCAAAAAAGAAAGTACACTATTATATCAATTCCTTAGCTATAGAATATGAAGGACGAAAATGTCTGTTAGGAATGGGCTTAGACTTAACGGATCGCAAGAAATCCGAAGAGGCAATTAAAAAGGCAAATGAACGATTCGAAAGAATTTCATCAGCAACAAATGACGCTATATTCGAATTAGATTTTGGTAGCGGTAAAAGCTGGCATAACAAGGTATCGCATGATAATTTAAATATGTATGACGAAAATTTGTCAACTGAGGAAAATAAATTATTATGGCGATCTAGGCTGCATCCTGATGATAGTGATCGAATCACAAAGGGTATTGAATCATGTTATTCTGGAGCCTCAAATTCATGGTCAGATGAGTTTCGTTTTTTAAGATCAGATGGTACTTATGGTAATTTTTACGAACGCGCGATAATTATAAGAGATGAGCAAGGGAAGCCGACACGTTTTATAGGATCGATGTTAGATGTTACTGACCTCAAAAAAGCCGAAGAAGAATTTAAGAATGCGAATAAAAAAATGGAGGCAATAATTGATGCTATTCCAGATTTGATGATTGAAGTAGGTTTAGACGGTACCATTTATAAATACCATTCCCATCGCAAAGATTCCTTTATAGAACCCACAGACCAAGTTATAGGCAAGAAAATCTCAGAAATATTACCTGCCGCCGCCGCTGATATAGCTTTTTCGGCAATCCGGGAAGCGGCTGAAAAAAGGTTTTCGTCTGGACATCAATACACAGTAGAGAAGAATAATGAATTGCGTTGGTTTGAACTTTCTATAGCTCCCATGAAGGAAACAGATGAACATGACACCCATTTTATTTGTCTTTCTCGTGATATTACAAAAGTCAAACTTATTGATCAGTCACTGCAGGAAAGTGAGGCGAGGTATCGAGGATTATTGGATAATTTGGATGCAGGTGTCGTTGTTCATGCAGCAGATACTTCCGTAATTATGAGTAATAATAAGGCATCGGAATTATTGGGTTTAAGCACCGGACAAATATTAGGTAAAAAGGCTCTAGATCCAATTTGGAAATATCTAGATGAAGATAATTTGATTCTTGACGTTGAAAAATATCCTATAAATATAATACTGAAAACAAAAGCAGCGATTAAAAACTTCACTCTAGGAATTAATAATCTTAATAGTGACAAGACAATATGGGTTTTAGTAAACGGATTTCCGGTTGTAGACCAGAAAGGAGAAATTTCAGAAATTGTAATCAGTTTTATTGATGTGACCGAGCGAAAATTAATGGAAATTGAATTGTTGAAATCAAAAGAACAGTCTGAATCAGCAAACAACGCTAAAACTGATTTTCTTGCTAATATGAGTCATGAAATTAGAACGCCGTTGAATGGTATTATAGGATTTACCCATTTATTGATGAAGTCAGAACTGGAGAAGAACCAGTCAGAATATATGTCGACGATAAATGAATCTGCGACTTCTTTAATGCAGATTGTAAATGATGTTTTGGATTTTTCTAAAATTGAATCCGGGAAACTAGAATTGAACATTGAAGAGGTGAATTTGTACCTATTGATCCGGCAGGTTATTGATTTATTCAGCCATCAAGCAAAACAAAAAAATATTGATTTAATATTAAATTTAAATTCAAATGTCCCGAAATACATACTTGCAGATTCTGTTAGACTAAAGCAGGTTATGGTAAACCTATTGAGTAATGCATTAAAATTTACAAGTTTTGGAGAAATACGTCTGGATGTAGAGGAGATAGCCGTATTAAATAAGAAAAATACAACTTTAAAATTTTCCGTAAAAGACACAGGTCTTGGAATTAAAGCAGACAACAAAGAAAAAATATTTAATTCATTTGTACAAGAGGATAATTCAACCAATCGAAAGTTCGGAGGGACTGGTTTAGGTCTCGCGATTTCAAATCAATTGTTAGCACTAATGGACAGTAAGCTGCAACTAATTAGTATGTATGGAGACGGAAGTGATTTTTTCTTTGAAATTAAACTTGAAAAGTTCAAAATTAAAAATAATAAAACTTTTAAGGACATTATAATAAGTGAAGGTAAAGGAGCTGGTAGCATTACTGATAAAAAGGTTTTAATTGTTGAGGATAACAAAATCAACATGCTTTTAGCAAAAACATTAGTCAAAAAATTGGTTTCAAATTGTACAATTTATCAGGCTATGGACGGAAATGAGGCTGTAGAACACTACAAAAAGGAAAAACCGGATATTATTCTAATGGACATTCAAATGCCCAACAAAAATGGATATGAAGCTACACATGAAATCAGACAGTTAGCAGGGGGGGCAAGTACACCTATTATTGCAATCACCGCCGGTATAATGAGTGGTGATAGGGAAAAGTGTCTGGAGGCAGGATTAGACGATTATTTGTCAAAACCTATAATTGAATTCGATTTAGAACAAATATTAATGAAATGGTTGAATAAATAGTGTGCTTTTTTATAGTTGTTTCTTCAAAAGGTTAAAGCATATCATTTGCGTTATTCATTCAATAGAATAGGATTTTTTTTATAAATAATGATAATTTTTGTTTAAATTAGGTCAAAATAAAGTTTAAGTTTATGAAAAATGATAGAGACAAAATAGAAGAAGTATTAAGTCTTCGTCAAAAGGCAGAAGCCCAACAGAGGAATAAAAAATCAGCTTTAGACTTATCTGAGAATGAAATAATTAGGCTTGTTCATGAATTAGAAGTTCATCAGATTGAATTAGAAATGCAGAATGAAGAACTTTCATTGGCCAAAGGCCAATCTGATAGTGCCACTAAAAAAAACACTGAATTATACGATTTTTTACCTTCGGGTTATTTTACCCTTAATAGAGAGGGTGATGTAATCGGCATCAATCGGGCTGGCGCCGAGTTGTTGGGAAAAAACCGATTTAAATTAATAAATAGTAGGTTCGGCTTTTTTGTTTCAGATGACACAAAGCCAATTTTCAATCTTTTTTTGGAGAAGATTTTTGAATATTCGAAAAAAGAATCTTGTGAAGTCTCCCTTATAAATAACGAAGATGAAACTACTTATGTTTACATTACGGGTATTGTAGATGAAATTACGGAGTATTGTCATATCTCCGTAATTGAAATTACCGATCGAAAGTTGATGGAGATTGAATTGATTAAAGCAAAAGAAGAGGCAGAAGCCGCCAACATTGCTAAAGCTGATTTCCTTGCCAATATGAGCCATGAAATTAGAACGCCATTAAATGGAATAATTGGGTTCACCGACTTGTTAGTTAAATCAAATCTAGAAGAACATCATCTGGAATACATGTCAACGGTTAACGAATCAGCAATGATATTAATGCATATCGTAAATGATGTTTTGGACTTTTCTAAAATTGAAGCCGGTAAATTGGAACTGGAAATCACAAAAACAGATATTTGTGAGTTGACTAAGCAGGTTATAGATTTGTTTAAATGGCAAGCGACAACCAAGAAGATAGACTTAGTACTTAATATTGATTACAATGTTTCACACTACATTCAAGCGGATGCTCGCAGGTTAAAACAAATATTGGTAAACCTATTAAGCAATGCTTTAAAGTTTGGTAATACAGGGAAAATCAGTCTGGATATTTCTGAAACACCCTCTTTTAGTAAAGACTCCTGTATGATTAATTTCTCTTTGAAGTATACGGGTATCAATATAAAAGAGCGTGCTAATAAAAAAACATTTAAGTCTTTTATTGAAAAGGACAATACTACAAGTCGTCGATTTGGAGACACTAGTTTAGGACTGTCCATCGCAAACAAACTTTTGACGTTAATGGATAGCAAATTGCAACTAAAAAGTAAAGTTGGTGAAGGAAGCGATTTCTTTTTTGCGATTTCTTTCAAGAGGGTAAATTTGAAGCAAAATATTGATTATACATTCAATTCAATCATTAGTAAGCGCATTATTCCTTTTAAAATACTTTCTAAAAAGAAGGTTTTAATAGTGGAGGACAATCAAATCAATATGTTCTTAGTAAGAACGTTTGTGAAAAAAATATTACCAAACGCTATTATTTTTGAAGCGGGTGATGGTAATGAAGCTGTATTTCATTTCAAAAAGGAAAAGCCAGATATCGTATTGATGGATATTCAGTTGCCCAACAAAAATGGGCATGAAGCAACGAGAGAGATTCGCTTATTGTCTACGGAAGTAGAAATTCCAATTGTTGCTATAACAGCCGGAATAATGATTGACGAAAAAGAGAAATGTTTTGAGTCAGGAATGAACGACTATCTCCAAAAACCGATTACGGTATCAGATTTGGAAAAAGTATTATTGAAATGGTTAACTAAATAGAGGTTGTTTTTAGTATTTTGAATCTGAAGAAATAGCGTCTCAGAATAGGTTTTTGTTGAAAAAAAAATATTTCTAATTAAAAATATTTCTTTATTTAATTAGAGTTGGATGCATTTGTAAGTGGTCAAAAATAATAGAATTAGGATTCTTTAATTCCAAGCTGACAGCTTTTTTCCAGTAATGCAAAGCCCATGAAAATTGGATATGACTACCCTCGGAACATTTTAACTCGCCATGCAGATGGGGGGATCTGTAAACTTTGTGAATTCATAATAATCGGTTGATTTTTTTTCGAATACCAATTGGATGTTTCAGTATTTATCTTTAGTTAAATTATACCAAACGAATATATGTTTTATTCCTCCCGATAGTTATCGGGAGCGTTCTGGTAATATGCCGATAGCCTGTGGAGATTTTTCGGCATAATATGAAAATAGTACAATGCAATTGGACTATATTTAATATACAATCGGTATTAATTCTAAAAGTAACTGTTTACAGAAAGTAATAATAGACGTTTAGAAATAATAAATTACATTTATCATAAATTAGCCTGATGCTTTATTTTAAACATTGGGATTGATTTATAATAGTGCAATATCATAATGAAAAAGAGAGAGAACAAACAAGTTTTACTGGAAGAAGATACCTTTTCTAAAACAACCACAAAGAACACTGTTGCTAAAGATGGGAGCAGTGACTTCCCTATTGTTGGCATAGGAGCTTCTGCAGGAGGACTGGAGGCAATGGAAGTTTTTTTTAAAAATATGCCGAAAAATCCCGGTATGGCATTCGTCGTTATTCAACATCTCGATCCTAGTCATGTTGGAATTTTACCGGAGCTATTGCAACGTACTACTTTGATAAAGGTCTTGCAGGTAACGGATCGTCTCAAGGTAAAGCCTAATCATATTTATGTTATTCCTCCAAATAAAAGTTTGACAATACTAAATGGTGTACTGCATCTGTTTGCCCCCATTCAAAACAGGTGGTTGCGATTACCGATCGATATATTCTTTCGTTCCTTAGCGCTTGATAAGTTAAATAAAAGTGCTGGGATTATTCTCTCAGGAATGGGGTCTGATGGGAGTCTAGGAATTAAAGCCATTAAAGAACAGCGTGGATTTGTTTTGGTTCAGGATCCTGCTACAGCAAAATTTGATTCGATGCCACTGCATGCCACTGAAGCCATTTTAGTTGATGTTGTAGCGCCGGTAGAAGAATTACCCGCTAAATTGATTGCACTTTTTGAACACACAGTAGTAATAGAAAATGAATCAAGTATAGATAGCAAAAACAGAACTAGTCTCGAAAAAATTATCATCTTACTTCGAGAAGAGACTGGTCATGATTTTTTACTCTATAAAAAAACGACTTTAATGCGTCGCATTGAAAGGCGTAAGGGAGTCCATCAATTAGATAGTACGCAAGATTATGTTCGTTTTTTACAAGAGAATCCTAATGAAATTAAGTTACTTTTCAAAGAGTTATTAATAGGGGTAACTAGTTTTTTCCGTGACGCAGGCATATGGGATAAACTAAAAAGTACTATTCTTCCTGACCTTGTTAAAGGTTTACCCGACGGTTATGTATTAAGGGCATGGATTGCCGCCTGCTCAACAGGAGAAGAGGCATACTCGCTTGCCATTGCTTTCAAGGAAGTTCTAGAAAGTACCGGTAAACATAGAAATTTGACGTTACAAATTTTTGCTACAGATCTAGATATTGATGCTATAGAAAAAGCGCGCCGAGGTTTCTTCACCTCTAATATTGTTGTAGATGTTTCACCGGAAAGAATCAGTAAGTTTTTCAATATCGAAGCTGGTGGTTATCGCGTGAATTCAAGTATAAGAGAAATGCTTATTTTCGCACCCCATAATGTCATTAAAGACCCTCCTTTTACTAAGCTAAATATAGTGATGTGTCGTAATATGTTGATCTATATGGAAGCGCCTTTACAAAAGAAGCTAATTGAATTATTTAACTATAGCCTTCTCCCAGGAGGCATCATGATACTAGGCTCTGCTGAAGCCATATCTCATAATAATGAAGGGTTTGAGGTTTTAGATACTAAATTAAAGTTTTATAAGCGTACGAATATCTCTTTATCATCAGAATTAACAGATTTTCCAAGTTCTTTTTCAAGAAGTAAAACAAAAAATAAAGAAATAATTAATACTCCTAAAGTGGTCGAAAATATTCAAAATCTAGCAGATCAGATAGTACTTCAACAATTTGCGCCAGCCAGTGTACTCGTAAATGACAAAGGAGATATTATATACATTACAGGAAGAACTGGTAAATATCTAGAACCTGTTGCCGGTAAAGCAAATTGGAATATCCACGCAATGGCGCGAGATGGCTTGAGCAATGAACTGCCTAACGCCTTTCAAAGAGCACTGCGCAGTAGTGAGCCAGTTGAGCTGAGAAACATTAAAATTCGAAATAATAACGGAGATTTTAACTATGCGACGATAACAATTAAACAGATTGAAAGTCCTGATCAGTTAAAGGGTATGGTCCTGATCGTTTTTAAGGAGGAACGAGAGATCGTACTATCACATTTATCGCAACAGAAAAATAGCAAATTATCGTTGTCAGGTAGACAGAAAGAACTTGAGTCTGAATTGCAGCAATCAAAAGAAGATTTGCTGAACTCACGCGAACAAATGCAAGCCTCGCAGGAAGAGCTAAAGTCAATCAATGAAGAATTACAATCAACAAACGAAGAATTGCAATCAACAAATGAGGAATTGACGACTTCAAAAGAAGAGATGCAAAGCTTAAATGAAGAGTTACAGACCGTAAACGCAGAACTTCAAAATAAGTTGAGTGACTTTGAGCAAGCAAATAACGATATGAAAAATTTGCTTAACAGTACTGAAATCGCAACACTTTTTCTAGACAAAGAGTTAAACATACGCAGGTTTACTGATCCTGTAATGAAAATATTTAAAGTCAGATCTGGCGATGCCGGTAGGCCTTTTACGGACCTAGTAAATGATTTGAATTATCCTGATATGGGGGGGGATGCACGAAACGTAATTAAAAACTTAACTCCTATTCAAAATACGATAAGTACAAAGGATGACAGGTGGTACAACGTCAGGATCATGCCCTATCGAACCCTCGATGATCGCATTGACGGCCTTGTTATTACATTTACAGACATAACTGTTTCAAAAAAAGCAGAAGAAACATTACTAAAGGAAAATAGGTACCGACGACTGTTTGAATCGGCTAAAGATGGTATTCTTATACTCAATGCAGAAACAGGTAATATTATTGATGTTAATCCATTTTTAATTGAAATGTTAGGCTATTCTTATGAGCAATTTGTTGAAAAAGCAATTTGGGAAATAGGCTCCCTTCAAGATATAGTGGCTAATAAAGAAAAGTTCTCGGAGTTAAAGAAAAAGGAATTTGTCCGTTATGCCAATTTACCACTTCAAACAGCTGATGGAAGAGAGATTAAAGTAGAATTTGTAAGTACGATGTACTTGATGAATAATAAAAAAGTAATTCAATGTATCATTCGAGATATTACAGACCGTAAACGAATCGAAGAAGCATTAACTTTTGCTGACATGCGCTATCATCACCTTTTTGAATCAGTAAATGAGGGAATCTTTTTTATTGATGCCATGACGGGGAAAATAACGGATATAAATCCATTTTTGATACAACTATTGGGCTATCCAAAAGCGGAGCTTATAAAAAAACCAATTTGGGACCTCAATTTTTTAAATAATATAATAACGAATAAGGATGCGTTTAAAGAATTAAAACAGGAAAAATCTGTTAATTATGAAAACGTCCAAATTGAAACAGCCAACGGACAAGAAATCAATGTTGACTTTGTGTTAAATACATATGTACTTGATAGTCATGTAGTAATACAATGTTTTATTCGTAACTTTACTAACGCACATTCGAAATAAACGTCTCGAATAGGATATAGGATCATTATAAAATAAATCTTTATTAATGCGACAGCATTTAAAATAGTTAGTATGTATGGAGAATGCTGAAAACAGTTCAAAAGTTACCGCACTTCTTAGGCTAAAGTTTGAAGAACTACAAAAAAATAAAAATGAATTGAGATTTGACGGGAAACCTAGTGAGGCAAATACTTTGAAGCTCATTCATGAATTAGAAGTCCATCAGATGGAGCTTGAAATTCAGAATGAAGAATTGTTCTTAGCAAAAGAGCAAGCGGAACAGGCAATCGAAAAATACACTAAATTATACGATTATGCACCTTCTGGGTATTTTACGCTGTCCCAGGATGGTACGATTACTGAAGCTAATCTCACTGGGGCCCATATGCTAGGTAAAATGCGTTCAAGTATATTAAATAGTCAATTTGGTTTTTTCATTTCTGATGCTACAAAAAATATATTTAATGATTTTTTAACAAAAATATTTAAAAATAATGTTACAGAATTATGTGAAGTAAACTTCATAACTAACGATCAGAAATCTTTTTTCGGTTACTTATCCGGTGTTGTCGCAACAGATCCTTCGCTATGTAATATAACATTAATTGATATCACAGAACGTAAGGAAGCTGAAGCTGCCTTGTGGAATAGTAAGGAAAAGTACAGTGATCTTTTGAATAACTTGGTTGAAGGTATCGTTGTTCATGCACCAGATTCCTCTATCGTACTGAGTAATCCTAAAGCCTCTGAATTGCTTGGCTTAAGTGAAGATCAAATTAGAGAAAAACAGATAATGGATCCCGATTGGAAATTTTTGAATGAATGCTATTTACCTTTACCCGCTCATGAATACCCATTTAATCAGATTTTAGCGAATAAAAAGCCACTTAAAAATTTTATTGTTGGTGTCAAAAAGTTGCATTCTAAAGCCGTCGAGTTCCTGTTGGTAAATGGCTTTCCCGTAATCGATTCTAATGGAGAGCTAACAGAGATAGTGATTAGCTTTATCGATATTACAGAGATGAAACTGATGCAGAAAGAGGTAATCAAGGCCAAATATTTTGCAGAAAAAGCAAACAAAGCTAAATCTAATTTCCTGACTAACATGAGTCATGAGATTAGGACCCCACTGAACGGAATAATTGGGTTTACTGATTTATTGACAAAAACAGATCTAGATGCTGATCAATTTGAATATGTTAACATAGTAAATGAATCGGCTATTATATTGATGGAAATCATCAATGATGTATTAGATTTTTCTAAGATTGAATCAGGAAAATTAGAATTGAATATTGAAGAAATTGACCTTTTTGGACTTACAAGCCAAGTCATTGCTCTTTTCAAGCATCAGGCCAAACTAAAAAATATAGATTTACTCTTAACCATAGATAGTGATGTATCTCAATTTATCTTTGCTGACGCAGTACGACTAAAACAGATTATTGTCAACTTGATAGCGAATGCTTTAAAGTTCACAGAGGAAGGATCTATACAGTTAATCATTAAGGAAATCGCCTCCGATAATGATACCGTTTCCACTATAAAATTTTCAGTAAAGGATACTGGTATGGGGATAAAGAAGCAAAATCAGGAGAAAATATTTCATTCTTTTGTGCAAGAAGATCTTTCTACTACTCGAAAATTTGGTGGAACAGGTTTAGGTTTGGCAATTTCCAATCAGTTGTTAGAGTTAATGAACAGTAAATTACTTCTGAACAGTAAATATGGAAAAGGGAGTGATTTTCATTTTTTAATCGATTTTAAGAAGTCAGAAAGGAGAGAAGATACTATAGTTCCATTTCTTCACTACAAGGATAATAAGACGGAGCTTAAAAAAGAATACCTAGACAATACGAGAATATTAATTGTGGAGGACAACAGAATTAATATGCTGTTGGCAAAAAAAATGGTAGAGAAAATAATGCCAAATTGTATCATTTTTGAAGCGACAGATGGTAAAGAAGCTATCAAGTTGTATAAGAAACAGAAGTTGGATATTATTTTAATGGATATCCAAATGCCTAATAAAAATGGCTTTGAAGCAACTATTGCAATTAGAAAGTTAGGTCGTTCTGGCGCTACACCTATAATAGCATTGACGGCAGGAATTTTGATTGAGGAAAAAGAAAAGTGTTTAAAAAGCGGGATGAATGATTATATTTCTAAACCCATAAATATAACGGATTTAGAGACCGTACTACATAAGTGGGTAAAGAATTGATTTTGATTTTTAATTCAGATAAAAGCATACCACAGGAAACGTTATTCTTAAAATTTTTAATTCGTTTTTTTATAACTCAAAACGGCAGATCCATTTATAATAAAAGCATAAAGGGTAATTATAAAAAACGGTCTTGAAATGTCTGAGATGCTGGCTACTTTAAGCATTACCATTCGAATTATTTCCACAAAATAGCGTATAGTGTTGGACAGGCTCAGTTGCTTTGCCTTGTTCGGCACGCTATCAATAAGTATAAAGAATCCACTCATTATAATAAAAATCACTTTAAAAAATCAGCGCTGCAAATGGGAAAATAGTTAGCGAGAAGATGTCCATTAAAAGTTGCTTTGCATTCATGAGTTTTATTATCCCAGATTCTATCTCCTTTTCAATTTGGCCGATTAACGAGCTGGGATTAGGTCTGCTTTCATGGTTTAAAAACTTCATAACAAATTCAGGATTGTTGTTCATTTCCTGAATTATAAATGGCGGCAAATACGGATTTTCGATTACGAATGCGATGTAATTGTGGGTGAACTTTGTTATTTTTTCAAAATCGTATTATCAGAATTAAAAATGGCATTGATTTGGATTGCCAACTGGCCGAATGCATTCATAAACACTGCCTCAAAAAGAAGCTTTTTTTAAAACAATAATGCAGCATTACCTTGTTTATGCCCGCTTCAAGCACAATTTCCTGGATACGTGCTCCCGCGAATCCCTTTATTTGAGACACAGTTCTGGCTGCATTAAATATTTTTTATTCAGTAGTCATAGCGTGTTAATTTTGTAGTTTAACCGTTTGGTTAACAACTATATAAATAAAAGGCAACCGGAATTACTTTTTTTCTTTTTTTACGATCATGTTGAAAACTAGACCGCCCATCAGTTTCCCATTTAAAGTGGAATTAAGTCGTTTGGATGTGATTGCACAATTGCCTGAGGCGTAGCTACATAGTGGTAGTATAAATACTCTTCAATCGCGCCTATTATTATGCCTGCTCCAGTAATGATGGTAGCTTTTTTTGTTATTTATGGCTTTTATCTAATATGACTTTAATGATGGCATTTTTGTCTAAAACACCCGATTCTCGCCATAATTGTTTTCCTTCTTGAAAAAGAATCATCGTGGGAACACCGCGCACCTGATACTTGGATGCTATTTGTTGGTTTTTATCCACGTCGATTTTTATAATAGAAATCCAGTCTCCTAAATTTTCTTTCACCTCTTTTAAAATGGGTCCAAGCACTTTGCAAGGTCCGCACCAAGTAGCAAAAAAATCGATCAGTACTGGTTTCTCTGATTTTATAATATTATCAAAACTACTATTCATTTTTATTTTTTTTAAAAGTTGATACCTCGCATCCATTTAGACCGCATCCGGTATTAAAAATCGCTTGGAATAGAAAAAAAGCGGCCATAAAACCGAATATTAACTGTTGATATTGTACCGCTTGTTGTATTAAAAACAGTCCAATTACTAGCCGAATCCAACGCATGGCATGCCAGTTTGTTAATAGTAATCGTTTCATTGCGTTATTTTTTTAATTTTATAGTTGTCATCATAAGAAACTATTTTTTGTAGTTCTTCTAATGGGATTTCTGTAGTACTGACAATCAGAATTTCCGTGAAATCTCCATTCATGCTTACGTTGAGTACTTCGTTAATGGCTGCAAATTTTTCAGTTACGGTATTCATGCAGCCACTGCAAGTAATTCCTTCAAACCGGTAAAGATTGACTTTAGCAAGACTGTTTTTTTTAAATTCAAAAAACAATTCGGAATTGCTTCTTGGAGCTATGGAATTAGTACTATTTTCTAATTTAATAAAGTCAAATGCATTTTTAAAATGCATTTCGTATTCTTCTTGACTTCCGCCAAAAGGGGGACTTGACTCAAATGTTCTATTGAATAACAAACCAGAAAGCGTTCCGTTTTTTGCTAAAAGCTCGTGCATTTTCCAGACATATTTTTGACGTATTACCGGTGGTAAAGCACAGAAAAAAGTTTGTTCAATAATCAAATCATATTCGCCTTTATGGCTAAAAAAATTTCCCAACAGCACCTTTATACAGGTATTGGTAAGGAATTTTTGCTCAATAATTTTCACTAATGTCGGAGCAATATCGATTACTGTAACATTGGTAAATCCTTGCTCTAGAAGATAAGCCGCTTCATAGTTGTTCCCGCAACCCGGAATTAAAATAGCGATGTTTTTATCTTTTAGAGTATCTATATAGGCTTTAATTGGGGGAGATACTAGGCCTAAATCCCAACCTGTAGCATTTGCTTTGTACTGTGCGTCCCAGTAGTTTTGATCTAAGGTATTTTCATAGGATACAACACAACATGATTCATCATTCATAATAATCTAATTTATAATCTCCAATTTGTTTTTCATTTTCAGTAATCATCTTTCGCTGCTTGAAGAAATTCACGATGCCCAGAACTAAAATAATAAAGGCAATCGTATAAAAAGAAGCTTCTATTACGATACTATTTTCAATCTTCAATAGATTTCTGGTACTCAAACCCGCAACAAAAAAATACATCGCTGTACGAATAAAGGCTAAAACTGTAGTTTGATTTGCTAAAATGGTTCTTTGTAATGCAAGACGTTCTCTTAAGATTAAGTCTTTATTGACTGTTTTTTTCATTATTTATGATCTGGCTTTCTTATTTCTTTTCACGAGTACTAATACCAAAAGGAGCATATAAGGGGCAAAAGCTAACAAAGCTTGTAATCAAAAATATGACTGCGAGAGCACCTAAAACTACGGCAACGATACCACTAATAACATTGGTGAAATACAATATAGCTATAACAGCAGCTAGTATACCTCGAAAAATTTTATCGGCTTGACCCATATTTTTTTTCATAATATAAAATTTAAATGAGTACGATTAATAGTAAATTTAATTATAATTTGCTTAAAATCAGTAATTTGAATATAAATTTATTCTATAAAAAGTTTGTTACAAAATTTTACTTTGACACATAAAATCGGTTTTAGGCAATTCAGTTTTGGCGATAGCATTAAATCCACCTTCAATTTCTTTGAAATTTCTAAAGCCACGGGCCTGTAATATAGAAGCAGCAATCATGCTACGGTATCCACCTGCACAATGCAGAAAAAAGGGTTCTTTAGGATCGATATCTTTAATCCAGTCATTTATACTTGCCAAAGGCTTGCTAAAGGCATCTTCAACATGTTCTGCGCTATACTCACTGTCTTTACGGATGTCGATGACTTTGCTTTCTCCAATTTTTACTTCTTTGGCAAACTCTTCTGCCGTGATTCTGTTGATTGTGTCAATTTCTTTTCCTGCTTTTTTCCAAGCTTCGAAACCTCCGTCTAAATGACCGATTAAGTTGTCAAATCCCACACGACTTAAACGTGTTACCGACTCTTCTTCCTGACCAATTTCTGTAACGAGAACAATAGGTTGTTTTACGTCACCAATTAAAGCGCCTACCCAAGGAGCAAAGTCACCATCAATCCCTATGTTTATGGATTGTGGAATAATTCCTTCTGCGAATTCGCCATTTTTGCGGGTGTCTAAGATTAACGCTCCCGTTTCTTCAACGATAGCTTCAAAGTCTTTCGCATCAATTGCTCTCATTCCGTTGTTTAAAACAGTCTCAAAACTTTCATACCCCTTTTTGTTCATAGCCACATTCATTCCAAAATAGGCTGGGGGAGGCAATAATCCATCTGTTACTTCTTTGATAAATTCACTCTCAGTCATATCTGCTCTCAAAGCATAATTGGTTTCCTTCTGTTTACCAATGGTTGAAACTGTTTCTTTACTCATGTTTTTACCACAAGCACTACCGGCACCATGAGCGGGATATACAATAACATCATCAGGTAAAGTCATGATTTTGTCTCTTAGCGAATGAAACAATATTCCTGCTAATTCTTCCTGCGTCATGGAAGCTGCTTTTTGAGCCAAATCAGGTCTTCCCACATCACCGATAAACAAAGTGTCTCCAGAAAAAATTGAAGTTTCTTTACCGTCTTTATCTATTAATAAATAAGTGGTGCTCTCCATGGTATGCCCAGGGGTGTGTAACGCTTTTATTTTGATGTCTCCAAGAGAAAATTCTTGATCGTCAGTTGCAATGACTGCCTCAAATTCGGGATTTGCATTTTTGCCATAAACAATTGGTGCTCCAGTCGCCTTACTTAAATCAAGGTGTCCCGAAACAAAATCAGCGTGAAAATGCGTTTCAAAAATATATTTAAGCTTCACATTATCGCGTTCTAATCTATCCAGATAAGGTTGTACTTCGCGAAGAGGATCAATAATAGCCGCTTCACCATTAGAAGTTATATAATAAGCACCTTGTGCTAAACAGCCTGTATATATTTGTTCTATTTGCATGATTATATTTTTTAATATTCTAATACAAAGGTAATTCTTGTATTTCTATTTCACAGTGACTAATGTTACATAATATAATTTTATTAATGTAAATCGTTCATAAATAAGTTATTAACGATGCATGTCATAAACTATGATAAATATCATTAGATCAAACAGTTCATTTTCTGACTTGTCTCCCCTTATTTGAGGGTGGTTTTTGTTCTTGAAGTAAAAAGTGCCTTTCAATTCCGGTTGAAAGGGTTTTTCTTCGATGGATAAGGGAATTGTATTACGCTGTTGCTTCCACTATTTTATTCCAATACAACCGAGTTAACATCGTGGTTTTTAGTGTCCATATGGTCTAGCGTGGTTTTGCCGGGTCGAATGGATACGTTATTTTTGGTTTGTTGTCATAATCAAATTCAGTTAGCGGTAGTTTCTCATATTCTGGGAGAATAGGGCAAGCGCTATAGCCATCATATTTTTCTGTCGCTTTTTTTTTTGCCTTCTACTACAGATAGAAGATTAGCAACCACCACGTGAGCCTGTGTTCGTATTGTCGCTCCAGTTTTACTGGCAAGTACGTTGATGCAATTCCCTAAGGCAAAAACATTAGGGAAACAGGAATATTGCAAAGTGAATTTATTAACTTCCACGGACCCTAGAGCACTATTGGGATCGGCCAACGTACTTTTTTTAATAAAATCAGGTGCTGATTACGGAGGTGCTATATGACAGAGATCAAATTACATTGAAACTGTTTTTGTTTCGGCTTTATGATCATTAGCAGCAATTACGTAGCAAGAAGTGTCAATTGTGGATAGGCTTTGTTTTATCGTTTCATCGATATCTTTAGTTTCGTATTCAACTATTTTTGATACCCCGTTAGTGTCAAAATGAGTATGTATTTTATATTTTTGTAGTACTTATTTAAGTGTTTTGGCATATACGGGTACGCCAAAGATAACGGCTCCCCTAGATATATAATGAACACCACATTTGTCCTGTATGTCTTGTTTTTGCCAATAATCATCGGCTAAATACATTATTTTTTTGGGGAGCACGAGCATATTTTATTGACGTTGAAGTATTGGTAAAGAACGCAGTTCCCCTTTTAAAGTTCTCGATGAATTCTCATGTTTTGGGTGTAAATTCAAAGAAGTAATTACTGTTCACATTGTTTTTACCTAAGGTTTCTTTAAGGCCTTTAATTTTGTCCTAGTCTAATTGGATACTTGGGCTTACAATTAGATACTGATAACTGATAACTGATCTCTTTCCCGATTGCTTTATTTTCATTAGGTACGAATTCAGTAACCCAAGTACTGTCTTTTGGAATATAATCTTTTTCTTTTCTTCGTGTTTTATTAATATTATAGATGCCGGCACCCCCTAATGTCCAGGTGAGTTGATAATAATACTTCTCTTAAGTTTCTATGACTCCTATTTTTAGGTCGCTTTTTTTACGGAGTAGTTGAGAAGTAACAGATAGTCCTACAATATCGCCGCCAACAATCAGTATTTGAAAGTGTTCTTGTATGATTGATAAGTATTAAAGTTAATGTAATAACACGGCGTTAAGCATTGTTGTTCATTGGTATATGTCACATAGTATTTTATTTAAAGAAAAGTTCTGTGACAATAATATAGATACCCATTACCAATACAAACCAGCCAAAAGCAGGTTTCAATTTTGCTCCGTCAATTTTATTGGACAATTGTGTTCCTATAACTAATCCAACGAGAGCCATGGCCGAAATGATGAACAACAATCTGTAATTCAGTTCGACCCCTCCCAGTAAATCACCGCCAAACCCGATTAAAGAGTTTATAAATATGATGAATAGTGAAGTTCCTACGGCTTGCTTCATAGGTAAATTAGCAAAAAATAATAAAGCAGGAATAATTAGAAAACCTCCACCAGCTCCTAAAAACCCTATTATCAAACCAACAAAAAGTCCAATGATAGCAAGTATCAGAAAATTAATTTCTTTTGCTTCTTTGATTTTCTTTGATTTTCGAATCATAGAAAAGGATGTTGCAATCATAAGAAAAGCAAACACGACCATGATTAATATATTCTTAGTAATATCAAAATCATTAACTGAAAAAAGAATGTCAGGAAGTAGCGGCAGAATAATTTTTCTGACAAAAAGTAAGGATAAAATAGAGGGAACTGCAAAAAACAGTGCAGATTTGATTTTTAAATTACCTAATTTATAATGACTAAATGAACCTATCATAGAGGTAAACCCGACTATGAATAAGGAATAACTAGTCGCTTGTTCTGGGTGTATTTTAAAAAGATAAACTAAAATAGGAACGGCCAGTATCGATCCGCCGCCGCCTATTAGGCCCAAAGAAAGACCGATAATAATTGAAGCTAAATAACCAATATATTCCATCTGTTAATTTTTCTTACAAAGGTTGTTTCTATTTATTTCACAAACAGTAACAATTGTCACATAGGTTTTTTTTTAGGTCAAAAGTTCAATGTGATTGCGATGCAATTTTACTAACTCGCGCTGTTCCATTTTTTTAAGTAATCGTGAAATCACTTCTCTGGAGGTATTTAATTCTGTCGCGATTTCTTGATGTGATAATTTTAAATCTTTACTACCGGCTGCATCCGCATGGCGTTTCAAATAAAACTCTAAACGCTCGTCCATTGCTCTAAACGCAATATTGTCCAATACTTCGAGTAATTCTTCAAATCGGATTCGATATGTGAAAATCACAAATTCAGACCAAGTGCGGTGTTCCATCATCCATTTCTCCATCAAAGAAAGCGGAACCATGATTAATTCCACATCATCCACAGCTTTAGCCATTATCTGGCTGGTTTGACTTTTAGTTGCACATATCATAGAAACTGCACAAGCTTGTCCCGGTTGCAAATAATACATTAAAAACTCCCCGCCATTTTCCCCTTCTCTAAAAACCTTAATTTGACCTTTAGTGATTAACATCGTATTATTGATATACTGACCTGTTCGCATGATTACATCTCCGGCTTTAAAGGATTGAATTGATGCGTTATTTTGAATATCATCAATCAACTCATTGGAAAAAGTAGGGAATGTTTTTTTTAGAGAATCTTGCATTTTGAGTTTTGGTTTGGGTTAGCTTTTTTTCGCATTAATGTAAAAGTACATTAATTATTGATTAAGTTAGGGGAACAGATGTAGTAGTTGGTTGTATTATTTCTTAAGTGATGAACTATGAATAATTGGCAATTTTCCTATCGATTTAGTGGACTATTTTTAATGATTAATAGGGAAATATATAATTGACTGATTATTAAATAGTCTCGAAAACGTTTTCACTGATTTATTATTTAATTCTAAAATCACAGTTTTATTGTTACCAAAAAACATCGTAAATTTACAAAAAACAGCATTATGAATTTAACACAAGAAGATTGGGCTTCTCACCTTGAAGTAGATACCAATGCAGTAATCCTAGACGTACGTACTGAGGATGAATACAATGACGGAATAATCTCCAATGCCATAAATATTGATATCCATTTAGGACCAGTTTTTGTTTCTGAAATTGAAGGTTTGGACAAGAGTAAAAACTATTACGTCTATTGTCGTTCAGGTGCTAGAAGCGCCAAAGCCTGCGAAGTAATGAATGAATTAGGAATTGAAAACGCCTTTAATTTAACGGGAGGGATTTTAGCCTGGGATGGAGAAATCGTATCGCCCTAATACCCTAAAGATATTAAAATCTTTTGCCATACCTTATAAAATATAATATCAAAAACAACCAACATGAACGCAATACCGGAAGAATTTCAGATTAAGACATTATTAAATCAAGATACTTATTTAGTGAATGGGGAGTTGAAAAAATGGGAGGGCCAAACATCGGCAGTATTCTCAACAATTTCATCTACTGAAAAATACGAACCAACAATATTAGGTTCTATTCCATTTATGGGAGAGAAAGAAGGACTAGAAGCAGTTGATGCTGCAGATGTGGCGTTTAATAATGGTCAGGGCGTATGGCCGACTATGAGAGTTAAAGATCGCATCAAATGTATGAGCCGTTTTGTTACTCAAATGGAATCAACTCGTGACGAGGTGGTGAAGTATTTAATGTGGGAAATAGGGAAGTCATTATCAGATTCCCAAAAAGAATTTGACCGAACTGTTGAGTATATCTATGATACCATCGAAGATTACAAAAAACTAGACCGTAACAGTGCCCGTTTTACTAAAACTCAAGGGATAAATGCTATGGTACGCCGTGGACCGCTTGGTGTTGTGCTGTGTCTTGGACCGTACAATTATCCTTTAAATGAAACATTTGCACTGCTAATTCCCGCTTTAATTATGGGAAATACGGTAGTGTTCAAACCGGCAAAACATGGAGTTTTATTAATTTCGCCATTATTGGAAGCTTTTAAAAGCAGTTTTCCAGCGGGTGTTATCAATATTGTTTATGGTCGTGGTAGAGAAGTGGCCGCCCCTATTATGAAATCAGGAAAAGTAGCAGTTTTGGCTTTGATTGGAAACAGTACATCAGCTATTGCTTTGCAAGACCAACACCCGAATAAAAACAGATTGCGTTTGATTTTAGGCTTGGAAGCCAAAAATCCTGCGATAATTTTGCCGGATGCCGATTTGGATTTAGCCATTCAAGAATGTATTGCTGGAAGTTTGTCCTTCAATGGACAACGTTGTACCGCTTTAAAGATATTATACGTTCATGAAAGTATTGCTGAAGAATTCAACAAACGTTTTGCTGATAAAGTGGATGCACTTGTTTTTGGAAACCCATGGGATAAAGCAGTTACATTGACTCCATTACCGGAGAAAGAAAAACCGGCTTATATTCAAGAGTTAATTGACGACGCTATCGACAAAGGAGCTAAAGTGATTAATGCAAAAGGAGGGGAGCATACACCTAATTATATCTTCCCTGCGGTTTTATACCCAGTCAACAAGGAGATGCGTGTGTATCATGAAGAGCAGTTTGGACCAGTAGTGCCTATATTGACTTTTAAAGACATACAAGAGCCTTTAAATGATATGGCTGAGTCGAATTACGGTCAGCAAGTAAGTTTGTTCGGAAAAGATATTAAAACTATCGCGCCGCTTATCGATACCTTAGTAAATCTAGTATGTCGCGTAAATCTGAACAGTTCTTGCCAGAGAGGTCCGGATATTTACCCTTTCACAGGACGAAAAGATTCAGCAGTGGGAACCTTGAGTATTCATGATGCGTTGCGTTCGTTCTCAATAAGAACTTTTGTTGCATCAAAAGACAATGACTATAACAATGAAATTTTACAAGCTTTATTGGACAGTGATCAGTCTAATTTCATTACGACCGATTATATTTTGTAAACAACAGTATTAAAATTGAAACCGCCTAATCTTAAAAAATTAGGCGGTTTTTTTTGGAGTCAACTTCTAAAGCTTTTTATTCTGTTTTTTTATTGCCAGATAATTAATTGTTATAATAATTAGTTCATTGATACTAATCCTAAATTAGTATCCACTTTATTTCAAAAATTGAATCATGAGAAAAAAATAATTATAGTAGTACTGTTGCCAGTGGTATTTTTTGCGCAAAATAGTTTTGCTCAAGAACTCTATACTCCACGAAATATAAAAGAAGCCTATTCAAACGGTAGTCGTTCAAAAGACGGAAAACAACAAGACTAATCGTCGTGTGAGTACTCAAGCGGCTTATGATGTAAAAGGAACTGATTTTATTAACTCGGTAAAAAACAATAATTACGCTTTGGCTTGGTTTTCTAATAATTGGCCGGGAATTCCTTATCCTTATTCTAAAATGACTGCCTTTCAGGGTTTTGCTGATATGGAATATCCAATGATGGTAAACGATTCTCAAATGGGAGATCCCGTTTTTGCACAATTAGTACAAGATCATGAGATCGCTCATAACTATTTTCCTTTTTATATGGGAATTAATGAAACCCGTTATGCATTTATGGATGAGGGGTGGGCAACAACATTAGAATATCTGATAGGAATTGCAGAGCATGGTAAAGATGCGGCAGATAATTTTTACAAGCAATTTAGAGTAAATCGATATATAAATGATAAATCTGCCGAAGAAGATCAGCCTATAATTTCGATGTCATCCTAACTGTCAGGAGCGGGTTATGGTAATAATTCATACGGTAAAGCATCACTTTCTTATTTGGCTTTAAAAGACTTATTGGGGGATGATTTATTCAAAAAAGGCTTACACACTTATATGGAAGACTGGAATGGTAAACATGCTATTCCTTGAAATTATTTCAATTCGGTAAATACGAGTTCAGGTAAAAATTTAAATTGGTTCTTTAACAACTGGTTTTTTACTAATAATTATATTGATATAGCTGTTGCAAATGTGAATAGTAAAACACAAACAATTTTGATCATAAACGAAGGTGGATTTGCGATTCCGTTTGATGTAAATATTATTTATACAGATGGGACTAAAGAAACGGTCCTTGGAACACCTGCTATCTGGGAAGCCAACCAAAAAACGGCAACGATTAGTTTTAAAGGAACAAAAAAGATGAAGTCAAGAACACTAAATGGCGGACTTTTTATGGATGCTACACCACTGAATAATACTTGGAGTTCTAAGTAATAACTCTAACTTACCATCTTTTAAAAGTGCAGAAAAGTCTCGTTATCAGTAACGAGACTTTTTTTTATGGAAATATGTTCCGTCCTGAAATCCAGACAGGAGCGATTACTAAGATAAATTTTACTCATGTTTTTTTGAATCAAAAAAATTATAAGTATTTGATTTTCAGTATTTATGGTTATATTTACTTAGTGTAATTAACTTTAAAAATAATAAGATGAAAAATAGTAAACAATTGTTGATGTCAATTTTAGTAACAATTTTTACTGTTGCATTCTTTTCATGTAAAAACAATAAAACTGAAAAAGTTGATGAAATGAGTACAATGGAAGAAGTTGATATTGCCAGTATAGCATTTATGCCTTTTAAGGTTATTTTAATCAAACACGATGTTGCTGATTACAATAAATGGAGGGTAGCATATGATGCTCACGATTCAATCCGAATGTCATATGGAATTTCGCATTTTGTTATTGGTAGAGGGATGGATAATCCTAATACTATCATGGTTATTGATAAAATGAACGATTTCAATAAAGCAAAAGATTTTAGCATGTTGCCCAGCCTTAAGGAAGCCATGAAGAAAGCCGGTATAATAAGTACGCCTAAATTCGGCTTTTATGAAGTAATTCGAAATGATGACTCAAACATAAATCTGAAAGACAGACTAATGGTAACCCATCGTGTGAAAGATTTTGACGCTTGGATCAAAGTGTATGATGAAGAAGGAACAATCAAAAGGATGGAAGAAGGATTAATAGACAGAGGGATGGCAAGAAGTGTTGATGATCCTAATATGGTGACTTTAGTATTTGCAATCTCAGATATTGATAAGGCTAAAGCAATGATCAATTCAGAAGAACAGAAAAAATTGATGATGGAAGCCGGAGTAGAAGGCGTTCCTGAAATGTTCTACTATAAGTTAGTAGAATAAAGTTCAGGATGTCCATAAAACCGTAAAAGGGTAAACTCTTGCGGTTTTTCAATGTCTGTTATTAACTTTGAATCAAACAAAATAATGATGGAGTTTTATTTACAAAAGGAATTTAGGATGCTTGTGTATTTTTCGCGATTTATAGGTTTGACTATATAATCAGCCACTTCATGTATACTCTTTGCTTGAATAAAGTCATCCGGGTTATTTGAAGAAGTAACTACATAGATCATTATTTTTTTTTCAATTTTAGATTTTAGTTCGATATATTTATTTAAAAATTGCCAACCATTCATCACCGGCATATTGATATCAAGAAATATAATATCCGGAAGTTTATTTTGATCATCTACGTTAGAAAATAAAAAATCTATAGCGTCTTTTCCATCCGAAAAAATAAGTGTTTCATTTACAGATTCAAATGATTTAATAAATCTTTTAGCGATAAATTGGAAAATAGAATCATCATCTATAATTGCAATTATTAATTTGTTATCCATATTATAGTTTTTAAAATATAATTTTAAATTTTGTTCCAACATCAACGGTACTATCTACGGTTATCGTTCCGCCCATTCCTTCAACTTGGGCTTTAGTGAGGAAAAGTCCAACTCCTTTTGCATCAGGGTGCTTATGGAAGACTTTGTTAAACCCAAAGATTTCCTTTCCATGTTCCTTTAAATCAATTCCTAAACCATTATCGCTAACTATAAGTGCAGTTTCATCGTTGATGATATGGGATTGAAAATGAATTTTGGCAGTGCGCAGAGGCGAACTATATTTTAAGGCATTGCTTAGAAGGTTTTGAATTATACTTTCTAAATACAGGGCTGAATAATCTATGCTTGGTGCCTTTGAAAAATCACTTGTGATTAGAGCCCCAGATTTAATGATGTCCCCTTGAAAAGATTCGATTGCATTTAAAAAACAGGTGTCGAAGACTAAGTTTTGTTTTTCCTTTTTTGTGTCATTTTTAACAGAGATAACGTTTAACAAATCATTTAGTGTAGTAGTAAGGTTGGTGACTGTTATTTCAAATTTTTCTATTAATACATCTTTAGTTTTGGGGTCTTCTTCCTCTTTATAAATATCTATAAGAGAATGTAAATTACTAACGGGGGCTCTAAAATTGTGAGATACCACATAGGCAAACTCCTCTAACTGTTTATTTTGTTTCGTTAGGTGATTTGTACGCGCCAGAATTCTTTTTTCAAGATTATTGTTTGCTAAAACAATTTTATTTTCAGCCTCTTTTCTTTGATCATCAATTTTATTTAAATTTTCTTTACTAAAATGAGCTATAAATAAGGTGATTAAGATGAATGAAGCTTGTAATAAAACATTTGCAGAAGCTCCGTTTATTTGCTCCGTTTTGGAAATTTCTATTCTTAAATAACCTAATGCTAAGACCGAGATTAATATTATCGGAAAAAAAGAACGACTAATTTTATGTCCTATTTTCGAGCCAACAAATATTGCGACAAACCCAAGATGAGGTTGAACTGTTGCAATCATTATGGAAAGTAACAGAAGCAGAAAAGCACCATAAATCGAAAAGTTGCTAAAGAAATAGAGATCTTCTAAACTTGGGATGTTATCTGATAAACTTAAGATTGTAAGAAATGCAATTAGTGTGACTAAGTGCAAAGCAGCTTGTGCTGTTTGATTAAAAAATTTACGTTTTGATAGTATACCTAAAAATGACAAACCTATTACTATATAGCAAAAAACACTTGCTAGACAGGGTTTTATATTCGTATACCTCTCAATTATTATACTATCAAAAATCGGATTAAGGTATATTGAATTAAGAACGTCTGAGTCGAGTTTTAGCAGGTAGAATAAATTGAGAAGACCATTTATAATTAATAGGATTGAGCAATACTTAATAAAAGCCCTGTTTTTTTTGTTTATTAAAAAATGTAATGAAAAACAATATAGTATTAAATTTATTGAAGAATTTAATTGAATCGGTATGGACCAGGGGTAAGATAAACTTGAATAATAGTTTAACTTGAATAGATAGCCTAAAAACATAAGCAATGCAATTCCCCCAATTATTATACTTAAAGTCTCTACTTTCTGTTTAGTTTTTAAGGGCATCGATAGATGGGATATTGTTAAATTGATTTATATAGTTTGCTACAAAAGAAAACACTTGTTAACCAACAAATGTACTCTAAAATTATAAATAAGAACAGTTTTAAATTTCAAAGCACCTATTTTTAAGAGTTGTTAGCGTCGTTAAAGCCAGCGATAATTAAAAGTAATTTGTGGTATCAAAAAAGAACTGAAAATTTATTCATGTAATTTTCTATTTAACTGTATAATTATTATTTTTTTTTTTTAAAAACTTAAAAGATTAATACACATCATACTTTCAAAGGTTCTAATACTGGTTTTTGTGCGTTTTGTTGCTTTTTTTAAATTAGGATGTAGCTTGTTTAATACAATGAATCTGTTACAGATAATTTACTTTGAAACGCAGAGTAGAGGGTAATCATTATAGTGAAGGTTTGATCTATGCTATCAAATACGTGATGATGGAGGTGCAACTTTAAGAAAGTTTTATTAATGAAATATTATTTTAAGTGTGGATGATCCTAAAGTAGTAACCTTAATACTTGCAACTTCAGATTTGTAGAAAGTAAAGGCGAGAGTTGACTATAAAGAAACGAAAAATTTGATGATGGAAGCTGGAGTCGAAGGTGTTCCAGAAATATTCTATCATAAGTTAGTTGATTAAAGATTAGGATGTCTAGAGAGCCGTAAAAGTATAAACTCTTGCGGCTTTTTAACGTTTATCGTTACTTTTTTAAACTTTGAATCAAACAAGATAATGATGGGTTTTTATGTATGGACGGAGTTAAGGATGCTAGTATATTTTTCGCGATCAATAGGTTTCACTATATAATCCGTTACTTCATGTATACTCTGAGCTTGAATAAAGTCATCGGGATTATTTGAAGAACTTACTATATAGATTATTATTTTTTTTTCAATTTTGGATTTGAGTTCAATATATTTATTTAAAAATTGCCAACCATTCATCACCGGCATATTGATATCAAGAAAAATAATATCTGGAAGTTTATCTTTATCATTTATGTTAAAATATAGAAAATCCATAGCGTCTTTTCCATCAGAAAAAATAAGCATTTGATTTACAGATTCAAATGATTTAATAAATCTTTTAGCGATGAATTGGAAAATAGGGTCATCATCTACAATTGCAATCATTAATTTTTCATTCATAATATAGTTTTTAAAAAATAATTTTAAACTTTGTTCTAACATCAACGGTACTCTCTACGCTGATTGTTCCGCCCATTCCTTCAACTTGGGCTTTGATAAGGAAAAGTCCAACTCCTTTTGCATCAGGGTGCTTATGGAACACTTTGTTAAATCCAAACATATCTTTTCCATGTTCCTTTAAATCAATTCCTAATCCATTGTCGCTAACCGTAAGTACAATTTCATCGTTAATTATATGAGATTGAAAATGAATTTTTGCAGTGCGCAGAGGCGAACTATATTTTAAGGCATTGCTCAGAAGATTTTGAATCATACTTTCTAAATAAATCGCTGAATAATCTATGCTTGGTGCCTTTGAAAAATTACTTGTGATTAGAGCCCCAGATTTAATGATGTCCCTTGAAAAGATTCGACTGCATTTAAAAAACAGGTATTGAAGACTAAGTTTTGTTTTTCCTTTTTTGAATTATTTTTAATGGAAACTCCACTTAATAAATCATTTACTATAGTATCAAGATTGGTGACTGTTATTTCACACCTTTCTAATAATAGCTCTTTTAATTGCATATTTTCTCCCTCTTTGCAAAGGTACAAAAGAGAATGTAAATTACTAACCGGTGCTCTAAAATTATGAGATACTACATAGGCAAATTCTTCTAACTGTTTATTTTGTTTCGTTAGGTGATTTGTTCGTTCTAGGATTCTTTTTTCAAGACCATTGTTTATCAAAATAACTTTACTTTCAGCTTCTTTATTTTTAGCGTCAATTTTATTTAAAGACTCTTTAGTAAAGTAGATTATAAATAAGGTGAGTAAAATATAGGAAATTTCTAATAATGCATTTGCAGACGCTTCGTTTATTAAACTCGATTTGCCGATTAGTATTCGTAAATATCCTAAGGTTAAGATCGAGATTAAAATTTTAGGAAATAATTAACGACTAATTTCATGACCCATTTTCGAGCCAATAAATGTTGCTGCAATGAACCACAGCGGTCATTATAGATAATATAAGAAGTTTAAAAGCAGTATAAATAGAAAAAGAACTAAAGAAGTCGATTTGATCTAAACGGGGATTATTATCTGACATACCAAAGATTGTAAGCAATGAAATTGGTGTCACTAAATGCAAATAAAATTGTGCTGTTTGATTAAAGATTTTGTTTTTTGAATTGATACCCAAAAATGAAACGCATATTAATATAAAGCTAAAGACGATTGCCAGGCAGGGTTTTATAATAGTATGATCCTCTATTATTATACTATTTTATAGAGGATTAAAATAGAATAAATTAGGATGGTCTGAATCAAAGGATATAATGTAGAGCTAATGTTAAGAAGGTCCATATATTCTTGCGAATGACTTAATAGTGGAGATATTAAAAAAAAAGGAAAAGAAGTAATTTGTTTGTCATTACATAAAAGCAACTTTTTTTATAAGATGAAAAAGTTTATTTTTAGAGCGGACGTATCTTTTTATTTCAAGTTGCAGGATTCATAATAAGTAGTTCTGTTAGTAGAAATAGTTTGGTTAGGTTAATGTTTTGCGCAAATTCTGCTGCGGGATTGACATAAGAATAAAAAAAAGAATTAAAAATAGTGTGATTAAGAATAATACGGAGTGGTCAATTGCTGCAGTCGTCGAAAGAGCGATGGCTCAAGTTCCATTTTCCAGTAAAACAAAAGCCTGAAAGTATAGGGAATGCGATTAAATGGTGGCATGAAGGTGTAAATGCTATTTTCTTTCCATTTCGGGATTACAGTATATTAAATTAATTGCTTAATTTAGTATGTCATAAAAGGAATTTTAAAATAGAAATCCAGCTGCAGCGATATGATTGTTCTTTCAATTAATATTGGTTAGTGTAGCTCGTAAAAATAAGGTGTCATCAAGAAAAAAATCAAAATAGTAAAAGAAAACATCCACGAGGGACTCCATCGTGAGCCCTACTTTGCACATCCTAGATTGAAGTTTATTCCTAATATTGTAGTGAACTTGATTAGCTTCCTACTTTCTTTAGCAGTGGTTGTAAGTGTGCTTTATTTTGTTTTGAAATATTTGATTAATAAATTTTATCATTTAAATTAATTACAAATTCCGCTGCAAGAATGGATCTCTAAAAAGTTTCTTTATTGTCAAAGAGATTAGTGAAGAGATAAATAACTAAGACATCTTATGCCTTGGTAGATTAATTTCCTGTGGATAAGGCGCTCGATGGGTCATGCTCACATCTTCTTTAATTTGTTGATGCGCTTTGTATTGTCGGTCTGTAGAATTAGAATACCTCGGGTCGGGGATGAACGGCATTTTTGCCATTTTGCTTATGGTAATAGTAGGGAAGTGGTAGTCGACTTCGACATTTCCCAATAATAAATAACAACCTCCGCCCAGAAAAGGATATTTCTGAAGGCTATCAGCAAAATGAGCTGTGTCGAAGAAACCCCCTTCGGTATCAATCCAGGTTCCAAAATACATAGTACCCCTTTTGGTAGGGACGTGTTTCCGAGAAATAAGATACGCCAGCATTTTTACGGTTCTCTTATGATGATGCAGTAAATCTTTGGCCAACACAGTACCGCGGTATTTTGTCTGCAACAAATCGAATGGAGTACAGGATACTGGAAAACTGAGTAGTTCTATTTCGTCGAAGGCATCTTCAAAAGGCGAGCGTTCCAATACCGGAAGTGTGTACTCCTTAACGGGTTCTTGAAGCAACATTAAATTCCTGTTCTCCGGTTTGTAATTCACCAGTATCAATCTGGCGATGACGAGTAATTGGTTTTTTGTTTTGGTTGTAAAACGAAAGGCGCCAATGAAAATCAAGATTTGGATTCCTTCTATGCCTATCGGAATACGATTGATGAAATCTTCAAGTGATTGGTATTCCCCGTTCCTATTTCGCTCTGTAATGATACGATGCGCTGTTTTAGAATCGAGCCCTTCAAGTTGCATCAAACCCAGATAGACGTTAACTCCATAAACGGTAGCTTCGTATTCGCTTTTGTTGACACAGGGAGTATTAATGATACCACCAGACATTTTAGCCTCATGCACATATACTTCTGTCCTGTAAAAACCGCCTTGGTTGTTGATGACGGCCACCATAAACTCTACGGGATAATATACTTTTAGATACAGACTTTGATAGCTTTCGACCGCATAAGAGGCAGAGTGCGCCTTGCAAAAGGAGTAACCCGCAAAGGATTCTATCTGTCGGTATATTTCCTGACTGAGTGCTAAGGGATGTCCTTTTTGAGCACAACAAGCAAAAAAATTGTCTTTTACTTTTTGCAAGGCTTCCACAGAGCGTCCCTTACCACTCATCGCTCGGCGCAAAACATCTCCATCGGAAGCAGGTACTCCAGCAAAGTGTAATGCAATTTTTATTACATCTTCCTGATACACCATAACGCCATAGGTTTCTCCCAGATGTTCTTTGAATGTTTCATGAAAATATTCGAACTGATCGGAGTGGTTGTGTCTGAAAATGTACTCTTTCATCATACCACTTTGCGCCACACCCGGACGAATGATGGAGGATGCAGCGACTAATGTTTTATAATTGTCACATTTGAGTCTTCGCAATAAGCCACGCATGGCCGGACTTTCAATATAAAAACAGCCAATGGTTTTTCCGGTACTTAAAAATTCATTACACTTTGCTTCATTTTTTGACAATGCCGTATCTCGAATATTGACGTCGATACCGCGATTTTTTTTAACCAATTTTACCGTGTCATCGATATGACCGATACCGCGCTGGCTCAAGATGTCAAATTTTTCAAATCCAATATCTTCAGCAATGTGCATATCAAACAATACAAGAGGGAAGCCTTTTGGTGGCATTTCTAAAACCGTGTAATTTGTAATGGGTTCTTCTGAAATTAAGATTCCGCAAGAATGCATACTACGCTGATTGGGATATTTCTCGAGAAGCATACCGTATTTCTGTACCAAGGCAACTACAGAATTGCTATCGTGTAATTGAATTGGGTTTTTTGCCAGTGCATCCAGTTCTTCTTTGGGCAAACCAAAAACTTTACCCACTTCCCGGAATATTGAGCGGTATTTGAATTCCACATTGGTACCACAAAAAGCTACATGATCTCGACCGTACCGATTAAAAATGTATTCTAGAATAATATCCCGTTCCTTCCAACTCCAGTCAATGTCAAAATCGGGTGGACTTTTTCGATTCAGATTTAAAAAACGTTCAAAGTACAAGTCCAGTTCGAGTGGGCAAATGTTCGTAATACCGAGACAATAACTCACAATGCTGTTGGCGCCGCTACCTCGCCCGATATGCATAAATCCCATGCTGTTGCTGTATTGAATGATATCCCAAGTGATTAAAAAATAACCGCTGAATTTCAACTCATCGATGACTTTTAATTCTTTCTCTACTCTGGCGCGTGCTAGAAGATTAGTGTTGCCGTATATTTTTAACATGCCTTCGTGTGCAAGGCTTGTCAGCAGTTGCATGTCATTTTCTCCACTGTCTGTATAATAGGTTTTGTTTTTGGGTGTTTTGAATTGGAATTCAAAATTACATTCGGCAATAATACATTCAGTGTTTTCAATAATTTGGGTGTAATCGCTAAATTTTCCCAGCAGTTCTTCCAATGGAATCATCGTTTCTGATGTCCTGCAATAATCGGCTTCGGTAAGTTTTGATAAAATGACATTGGTGTCAATTGCCCGAAGTATTTTATGCAGATTGAATTCTTTCTTTGTCCTGAAAGTCACCGGCTGTAAAACCACCATTTTATCCAGTTTGCTTTTCCATACGGGATGAAATAGCATGGGAAGTTGGTCCGGACGCATACCCAAAAATTCAAAATCTCTAAAAATATCAGGAGTATTCTCGACCGGATAGAGGATACTTACATTATTAAATTCTGGTGCTTGAGCAGGTAGGGGAGTTTTATCGAAATTATGCTTGGTTAGAAAACGATTCATTTCGGCAAGACCTGAAGCGTTTTTGGCTAAGCCAATGTAAAGCAGTTTGTTGTTGTATCTAAATTCAATTCCGATGATAGGTTTTATAGCAACAGCCTGACATTCTTTGATAAAATCATAGATACCAGTAACCGTATTTATATCAGTTAATGCCATGGCTTTTACACCGCATGCAGCGGCCAGTTGGACTAATTCGGTTAAGGGAATAGTGCCATAACGCAAGCTGTGATAAGAGTGACAGTTGAGGTACATTATTTGTTTTTTACTTTGAGAGTGGCACCGGCACAACGGGCTACAGCATCAAAACCGTAGCGTTTTTTCATTCGATCCATCGCCTGATACAGTGATAGCATTTCTTCAGTATCTTCAAACATATTGATTTGGTAGGTTCCGCGAACCAACCCGCTAAAGCGAATACCGATGAGTCGCAGCCGCATTCGACGTTGGTACAACTTATCGAACAACTCGGTGACGCTTCTTGTCAAAGTATGGTCAGCCGAAGTGTATGGGATTCGGCATTGTTTTGTTTCGGTATCAAAATTAGAATAGCGTATTTTTATCACTACCGTTGAGGTGAGCCATTCCTCAGAACGCAACTGAAAAGCCAGTTTTTCGACCATACCTACCAGTATTGATTTTAATTTTTGAATGTCGATAGTGTCCTGACCAAAGGTGTGTTCTGTCGAAATTGATTTTCTCTCCGTGTAAGGCTCTACCGGATTGTTGTCAATACCGTTTGCTTTTTTCCAGATATCAATTCCATTTTTGCCAATCATTTGCTGCAGCACTTCTGCTGGCATTTCTGATAACGTTTGTATGGTTCGAATGCCAATGCGCGACAATAATTGAAAAGTGACGTCACCAACCATCGGAATTTTTTGGATGGACAACGGATTCAAAAAAGTTTTTACCATAGTTTCCGGAATCTCTAGTTTCCCTATTGGTTTTGATTCGCCGGTTCCAATTTTCGAAACCGTCTTATTAACGGATAATGCAAAACTTAGCGGCAAGCCTGTTTCTTTTGTGATTGATTGTGAGAGTTCGTTAGTCCATTGGTAGCATCCGTGAAACCGATCCATTCCCGTAATGTCCAGATAAAATTCATCGATGCTCGCTTTTTCTACAATGGGTGCTTTTTCTTCAATGACTTGGGTAATATCATGAGATAATTTGGAATACAATTCCATGTCGCCTTTCATTACTTTTGCCTGCGGACAAAGGCGGAGTGCCATTTTGATAGGCATCGCAGAGCGAACACCAAATGTCCGAGCTTCATAGGAACAAGAAGCGACCACACCTCTGTCTCCACCGCCAATAATGAGCGGTACGCCATTTAGTTTTGAGTTGGTTAACCTTTCGCAGGACACAAAAAAAGTGTCCATATCCATGTGTACTATTGACCTTGCCATACTGATTTGTTTTTCAAATTATACATTTATCCATTTCATTTTAAAACTTTTCGGCAAATTTGAACTACAAAATTAGCACAGGTTGTAACAAAATAAAGTATATTTGCTGTTATAAATTATAACAAAATTATTATGTCTTTATTTTCCGATAACATCAGACATCTAAGAGTTAAAAAGGGTATTTCTCAGGAAAAACTCTCTCAAAACCTTTTAATAACAAGAGGAAGATATGTCAAATACGAAGACGGCAGCTCTGAGCCTCCGTATGATATATTGAAGAGAATGTCGTATTATTTCCATGTCAGCATTGATATTTTACTCTCGGTTGACGTACAGAAAATACCCATTGAAGACTTACTGAAGTTGGGAGACAACAGGATATTGTTACCAATAACAGTTGATCAACAGGGAGAAAATATTATAGAAATTATACCTCATAAGGCACAGGCAGGATATCTTAGTGGTTATGCAGACCCGGAATTTATAGAAAGCCTGCAACATATTTCGCTTCCTTTTTTACGGAATGGGAAATTTCGTGCTTTTCCTGTAGATGGAGATTCTATGCCGCCACATAAGAAAGGCTCCTTTATCGTAGGTCAGTATGTAGAACGATTGGGTGATGTAATGGACGGGAAAACATATATCGTGATTACTAAAAGTCAGGGAATAGTTTATAAACGATTGAACAAAAATGGAAAAAATGCATTGATGCTGCATTCTGACAATACGATTTATTTGCCTTATGAAATTAAAGCTTCGGAGATTTTGGAAATTTGGGAGTATGCCTGCAGTATTGCTACTAATGAATTTACACCGGATGATTTGAGTGCTGAGAGTTTAAAGGATATGTTTAGGGAACTGCGGAGAGAAATTCGGGAAGTGGGGAGTAAAATTAATTAATACCAAACGAATTTATAATTTAGTATAAAGCGTTCTGGTATAAAGAACGGAACCGCTGAAATGCCAGCTTGGCTTATGCCAATCTTATGAAATAAATAAAAAGTCTTCTTTTTTGGTTATAAATTAAGCTTGTGATTGAGTTGTAAGTGTTGATCCGGCGGAAGCGATTACCACAAAAACAACGGCGACTATCTCGTTAAAATTAAGGTGTTCCTGTAAAAATAGCAGCGCGCAAATAGAAGCGACTGCCGGCTCCAGACTCATTAAAATACTAAATGTACGGGCAGGAAGTTGCCCGAGTGCTTTCATTTCTAATGTAAAAGGAATAGCACTGGACAAAAGAGCAAGCGCTACTCCTAAAGAAAGAAATGTTGGCGTGAGATTATTGAATCCGTTTCCCATAACTCCAAAGGGCACAATCAATAGCGAAGCAAAGAGCATTCCGGTTGCAACAGCCTCTCCACCTTTCATTATTTTTGAAACTTTCCCTCCCAGAACAATATAAAAAGCCCAAAAGGCTCCCGCCAATAAGGCAAATAGGACCCCTAAAACGTTTACTCCGTTATTTGTCCACGGAGCAATCAAAACAATTCCTGCTGCTGCCAGAAGGACCCATAAATAATCGATGAAACGTTTTGAGCCAAAAACAGCCACCAGTAACGGCCCTATAAATTCCAGTGTCACTGCTAGTCCAATGGGAATACGCTCTATGGCCATGTAGAAAATTAAATTCATCGCTCCCAGGCACAAACCATAGGGAATCACAACCTTCCATTGCTTAGGGGTAATCTTGAATAAATTGGGTCTGTAAACGGCGAAGAGTATGATAGCCGAAATACCAATCCTTAGAGAGGCAGTTCCAGCTGCACCAATAGCAGGAAAAAGACTTTTTGCAATTGCGGCTCCAGACTGAACACTTATTATCGCAAAAAGTACGGCTGGTAACGGAGGTATGTTGAGTAGTTTGTTTTTCACTTTATTATTCAGATGCAGCAGGTAAAACTACAAAATTTATACTTCAAAAAGGGGCTTGTACATAAGTGTGCATTAAAAAAAGATAAATAATTTTAGACAGGCTATTATTAACTTGTTAGGTGTAATTTAAAAACTACCAACTATTTTTTGAAACATATAAGTAAATAAAGAGCATGTGAAGAGTTAAATTTCATTTCCCGCCTTGTTCGTTAACAGAAAACAGCTTATATGGACTTAAATCTCTTGTAATGTAAGCCCTATTGGTTTAGGATTAGCGATTGTTAAAGAAATAACATAAACAAATTCAATTAAAATTTCATATCATTACAATAATATTACGCACGCATTTTCTTTAAGTCAGTTTCAAAAATATATTTATGATAAATTTTTGTTTACAAATATAAAAATATCGAATCAAAGTGATGAAACCCAAAATAAATATTTTACTATTCGTGATAGTTATGCTAAGTGTTTCATCTTGCAATGTTTATAACACCATGCGATTTGGTGCATTACCTGACCAGCATGACTTTTCTCATTTTCCTCAAAGAAAGATTGAAAATCAACCCCCAGTTTTTAATTTTATAAAATCTGATAAAGACTATAATTTAGGAAAATGGATTGGCTTAACTAACAAGTCATTAAATCCAAGTAATGTTGCTCTAGATAGTTTCGTAAAACTTCATAATACAATTTCGTTTTTAATCATCAGGAATGATACTATTTTGTATGAAAAATATAATGGTAAATACGCTGACACTTCATTAGTCTCTTCGTTTTCCATGGTCAAGCCAATGATATCTACACTCATAGGAATAGCCGTTTCAGAAGGGAGAATTAAAAGTATAGATAATCCTATTACGGATTATTTAACTGAATTTGAAAGTAAGCCAGGATTTGATAAGATTACAATAAAAAATCTACTTCAACATACTTCAGGAATAAAATTTACAGATCAAGAATTTAATATTGTTTCCGATAATGCAGAATTTTATTGGGGCCATGATTTAAGAAAAGGGATGACAGAATTAACGGTTAAAACTGCGCCTAATATAGAATTTCATTACAGTAGTGCAAACACCCAGCTATTAGCCTTAATTATCGAAAGAATAACAAATAAGTCCATTTCAAATTACTTAGAAACTAAAATTTGGAAGCCATTAGGCATGGAAGCACCTGCCTATTGGAGCTTGGACAAGGATGTTGATAATGGTATGGAAAAAGCTTTTTGTTGTCTACAGGCAAGGGCAATTGACTTTGCCAAATTTGGACGGTTGTATCTCAACAAAGGGAATTGGGAAGGAAATCAGATTGTTTCAAGAGATTGGGTAGACTATTCAACACATTCAGATCCGACTAATAATAACAGACATTATTATAACAACAATTGGGGAATAGGGCCTTTAAAATACAATAGTTTCTATGCTGTAGGGCTATACGGTCAATATCTGTACCTGTATCCGGAAAAGAATATTCAAATTATTCGATTTGGAGATTCCTCACTTTCCTATAACCCAAATTATTGGCAAGATGTTTTCATCCAAATTATCGATCAATTAAGCTCGTTAAAATAAATAGTAAACTATGATACTAGCGAATAAACTTCCATAGTAGACTTGCTAACGATACCCTTAAATTGAGTTAAGAATAAAAGCCTTAATTAGTAACATTGTGAACTCGACCGCTGACAATCAAGAGGTTTTGATTAGCCTATTTTTTTGTTTATTATTCAAATGTGGGAGGACAAAGTCACAAAATTTATAGTTTAAAAAAGGCTTTCATTTTTTAATGAAAACAATCGTTGTTAAGGTTTTTGACTACTTTTGGAATAAAAATAAAATAATGGGTTTCAAACATTTATTTAAAGCAAAATTGAATTGGTTTTCTACAAAAAATGAGGAGGTTGTAATTTCCAAATTTTACAGTAAAAGCCATACCGTTACAATTGAAGGAAAACCTGTTTTAAATGTTTCTGCTGCCAGAGCGTTTAAAGGGGATCCAATGTTATATAATCCGGAAGATATGCTGCTGAGCAGTGTGGTTTCCTGTCATATGATGTCCTATTTATATGTTTGTACTCAAAACGGAATCGAAGTGCTGTCCTATACTGATGAAGCTGAGGCAACGCTTGAGGTTTTAGAGAACGGTAGCGGACGTTTTATTGAAGTTCGTCTGTATCCTAAAGTGATCATAAGGCAAAAAGAAAAAATAGCCGAAGCGCTACGTTTACACCAAAAAGCAAACGAGCTCTGTTTTATTGCTAATTCCTGTAATTTCCCGATTGTTCATGAGCCAAATTGTCAAATAGAATAAGGTTTTAGAAGTTTTTTTTTAAAGCAGCTTTTTGAGATTGAGGTTTCATCTTATGCTTATCTTTGGCAAGTACCAGAGCTATTAGCACTGGGGGGGTATCGTTGGATAGAAACAATTTCTACACTGTCTAACTAAGATGTTTAGTTGCACACCAAGGATGTTTGGGTTCTATTTTTTAGAAGAAGAAAGAAAGATAGTCCAGCTGAAAGTAAAAGACGTAATTATGAATACAGCTAAGGAAGAAACAGCGAACGAGGAAGTAGCAATAAACAAAACGGTTAAGAACAAGAACACGGAAATAATTTTTCTTCGAGATAATAGGAACAATCTAAACGATTCTGTCAACTCCATAAATCTTGAATATCCAAAGTTTTTATTTAGATATTTACTCACTAAAAGGGTAAAGTCTAAAAATTGATGAACTACACGAAAATAAGAGCTACCCCGTAGTTCAAAATGAGGTAATTTATTTGTTAGTTTTTTCATTGGATTTTTTTCATTTACTCAAAGTTACGAATTCAAATTTTACTCTCCTACTTTTTCTAACAAGAACTAATAATTAAGCAAATCAAATAGTTCCGTTTTTTCAGTTGCATTTATACCTGAATAGTTTTTAGTCATTACTGGCGAACTATGGTTTAAAAGCATCATTCTTTTTACTTATTCCTTTGAAGCTAGTGCCAAATTATAAAAAAAAAGCCTTGTAAATCAAAGATTTACAAGGCTTTTTGTGGAGTCGCCGGGAGCAGTATTAATGCAATCTTATAAAAAATTTATAGTCTTAATTTATTGTAAATGTATTAATAAATTCAATAATATCAATACTTTGTGATTAATTAGTTTTATGTAATTGATTGTTTGAAAATGCAATGAATTGCAGTCAGTCGTACGGTAATCGTACAAATGTATTATATTTGTATTGTTCAAATATTAGGTACTATGGCGACAATCAATTTTTTATACCGTTCCACTAAAGACAAAGCTAATTTAGATTTACGTTTGTTGTATCGTTACAATGACAAGGATTTTGTTTTTGGAGCAAAGACAAAGTTTGAAACTACAAAACACTACTGGAGCAAACAACATCGAAATAAGTCAAAAGATATTCTTATTACAAATGAACAAACTAGAGTTAATAACGAACTCAATAAGATAGAAAATTATATTTTAAATTGTTTTAATAAGTTCAAGCCTGACAAGATAACTAAGGAATGGTTACAAACTGAAATTGATTACTACTATAATCCGCCTCAACAAGCTGAAGCACTACCAACGGAATTAATAGAATACATTGATTTTTATATTGACTATCGTAAAAACGAAATTAAAGAAACCTCAAAACAAAAGTTTAATGTTATTAAACATAAATTAGAGCGTTTTGAAAAGTTTAGAAAGGCAACTATTTTAATAAAAGATGTAAATGATAATTTTAAAAAAGAGTTTGTTGATTATTATAAAACTCAAAAGTATTCCCAAAATACAATGCAAAGGGAATTGGTATTTATCAAAACCTTTTGTAAACATGCACGATTTTTAGGAATTGAAACACATCCACAGTTAGATAGCTTGCGGTTAGATAGGGCAAAAGTTGAAAAAGTACATTTAACCTTTGATGAGATTAAAGCGATTGAAAGTATAGACAAAGGTAAGTTGACCGAAAGTTTAGAAAACGCAAAGGATTGGTTAATTATTTCGTGTTATACAGGACAAAGGATTTCGGACTTTATGAGATTTACAAAGGACATGATACGAATTGAAGAGGGACAAAGTCTATTGGAATTTACGCAAAAGAAAACTGATAAAATCATGACAATTCCACTACACCCAAAAGTTATTGAAATACTCAGCAAAAGAAACGGAATGTTTCCTTATGCTATTTCAGACCAAAAGTATAATGACTATATCAAAAACGTTTGTGAAGTAGCTGAACTTAATCAAAAGGTTAACGGTAGTCTATTAAAAGAAACTGCACCGAAAAGTGGAATATTTCGGAAAGAAACGGGAAGTTATAGAAAGTGTGATTTAGTAAGTAGCCATATTGGAAGACGTTCTTTTGCGACTAATTTTTATGGGACTATACCCACTTCATTAATGATTAACATAACAGGTCATAGCACAGAGCAGATGTACCTCGTTTATGTAGGTAAGAGCAATAAAGATTTGGCAAAGGAAACTTTCAAGTACTTTTAGAGAGTAAAAAATAATTGTTTTTGAAATAGGTGCATACTTTACACTTTTTACACAATCATAGGTAAAAAATGGTCAGAGCTGTAGAATATACAAAAAAGCAAACTTTTGTAAAATCATTGGCTAAGAATAAGCAAAGGCAAATCAATAAGTAAAACATCGACAACAAAATAAACATTGAATAAAAAACGCAAAGGGATAGTAATAAAAACAGTTAGTCACAATAGATTATTAACTGATACTAAAGCGTATTTAGTTTCGTGTTTATAGTTAATCTATGCAAATTGATTAGATTTGAATAGCTTGTTTATTATGGGTTATAAAGCTATGCAAGAGAAGCAGTTAAAAGTTAAAACATTTCGGAAATTAAAACTAAAAAAAAAAGACCCTCCCTTCCGTAATTTTGCGTTTCGGATTTCGAAAAGATGGTCGTTAAATGATAGATAACCCGATACGTCAAGTTATTTCTATCGATATTTATACAACAGAACATAAAGTACAGGTAAATGGATAAAGAATATTTGGACGGCAAAACAGAAACAAGCGGATGTACACTTAAAGAGTATAAATATGTCTATCCTAGACTTATGGAGAGTTTTATACAGCAATACGATGATTTTCAGGAATTAAATTTTATTGAAAGAGAAATTGAGAATCATTCAGCAAACCTAGAAACTTGTAAAAGTGGTATGTTAAGAATTTCAGATTTTGATTATAGGAGGGAAAATTTTGACCTAATAGAAAAAAACTGTGGACAAGAAAAATTTTTAGAAATGATGTCGTATTACGAAAAAAGAGCATCAAGCCACAAAGCAATTATTAATTATTTAGAAACCCGAAAAACTGAAAATTTAAAAGGCTTAACAAATAAAGATCCAAGATTTTGGCTTACTACTTTTCATAACAAAGAAATACAAAAAACAGGCGAGTACATTAGTATACAAAGTCAAATTGAGAATAATGGCTACTTTGTTATTAATTCTAACAACGATACTGTAAAGACGTACACGCCTGAATTAGCTTTGATTTTTATGTCAATAGGATTGATAGGCGAAAATATGGATACGAAAGAAAAGTGTGAAATAGACGACTTTGCTTATCTTAATACATACATTGAAGGTTACAAAGAAGGTACAAAGAGCTTCGAGAATGAATTTGCAGTTTTGCCAAACATTCTTTACGGGGCAAATGCAGAACAGTATGTAAGAGATATTCATTTAAATTATTTTCACATAAACCATACTGGAGCGCATGAAGGATGGCAGTTTGTAAAAAAACAATTTCCTTTAATATTAACCCATAAAGCAGTAAAAGAATATGGATATTATTCAGGTATAGTTGATAAAGTTGATGTATTGGTTGCTAAATATCCTAAACTATTTCAAACATTTGATAAATGCGAACATCAAAAAATAGACGATGAAGAAATTCAACAAACTGAAGCAGAATCTTTAGATGATTATAAAAAAGCTATTTCAGGCTATTTTGAGAACGTAATTAATTCTAAAGATAAAAGTAGCAATGAAAACCGTTTTTATTATTATAACAGGCTTGTTGATTATAATAACATGATTAATGAAAGATTGTCAAAAATCAGTAACCTAAATGTAAGGTTAAAATTACTTCTGAGTTTCAATCATAAATTAACAGCTTTAAGTACTGAAATAGTAAAATTATTTATTGCTTGTCATAAATATGACGGTTCAGATGAAACAATTTTAAACGATATAAATTTCAGTAAATATGAAGTTCAGAAAGGTTTTGACGCAATTAAAGGATTTAGGCAAAATATAAATTTTAACATTATAGAAGGGAATATCGAACTTGCAAATAATATTAAAGTTTATTGTGTTACTTTATTCAATGAGATGAAAAATAAATTAGAAGATAATTTTTATCTTGATATTGAAAACAGTCCTTTAAAAAATGATTTTGATGTGGTTTTAAACGAATTAGATAAATCAATCAATATTGAGGAGTTGAAAATGATTAATGAATTGAGTAAAACTTCTACATTAGTACCTCAACAAAATGAAACCTATAAACCTTATGTGGCTTTGAATAACCCAAATCAAACAATTTTTAAAGATGGTTTTGCATTTGCACTGTTTGATAAAATGAAAGGACTTTATAGTGATACTAGTACACCGCAGGCAGATTATAGTTTTTTGTTTGATATAATGCAGAAAGATGGCTTTGTTATTTGTACAGGTATAAAATTTATAGAATTTTTGAGTGAATTTGATATTACTATTTCTAAAATTGACAGCTCTAAAACTGGAAACAAGCGAAAAACAAAGTTATACAATTCAATTAAAGAATCATTACAAGAAAAGCACGAAAAAAGCACAATTTAAGCATTTAAACGTGCCTGTAATAACCTGAAAATCAACGCAATTTTGCTAAATAATTTAAAACATTTAGCAATATGCAAAATTCAATCTTACTTGAAAATGTAAGTTCCCAGGAATTAACGGAACTTATTACAAACGTCTTCAAAACTCAATTAGAAGACTTTAAAAAAGAGCTTAACACTCAAGCCGCAAACGATGATCTTATGAGTCGTGAGCAAGTTTTAGAACTACTTCAAATAAACGCAAGTACACTCTGGCACTGGACAAACAAAGGGCGTATTACCGTTTACAAGTTTGCGAATAAATGCTATTACAAGCGTTCCGAGTTGATGTCTACAATTACACCATTAAAAAAATAAGGCTATGAGTACCGCAAATACACAAAGCTTTGATTTTAATGGATTAGAACAAGGTAAAGATAAGAATTTAACATTACAATTCATTGTTAATCAGGTTGAAAAAGGAAGTGGAAAAAGTGTTTTTGAACTTAAAAAATATTATTCTGAAGACGCATTATTTTTTATAGCATTAAGATATGTTACAACTACTAAAAAAGCTCTTTGTACTGCGTTAAACATTCCAATAGAAGGAGGATGCAGATACAAAAGGTCATTTGAGAAGAACGGTACTTTAGTGCAGTCTATTGATGAGGTTGTTTGTCCGTTTACTAAACATTTTGCGCATGAAATTAGTACTAATCCGCAAGAGTTTGAACGTTTATTAAAAACAAAATCAAGACAATTAAACCTTTTTGAGTAATGGAAAATGAAAATTTCAAAAAGCTTATTACAAACGATATTGTAAAGCTTACAGATGGTTTAGAATTGTATCAAAAAACAACTAATGATATTCTACAGGAACTGATAAAAAGTATCGGTACTATAGATTTTCAGATACTGGCGTTTCCTGATAGTGAAGACATTCAAAAACAGTATAATATTTTAGAATCTATTCTTTTAAAAGGAGGGGATTTGTCCGAAAATCAACAAACTGAATTTCAAAAGTTAGGAAAGCAGTTAAGAAGTTTTAAATTATCCAAGAATCATTATTTAATCCTTTGCATTGAGCAACTTCTTAAAATTGCCGAAGTCAATAAATGGGGATTGTGTAAAAAAAACGGTTTCATTTATTTGTATAATGGCAGTTACTGGACTGAGATAGACAAAGAGCGTTTTCAATTCTTTTTGGGTAATGTAGCTTTACAAATGGGAGTTGAGAAATTCAAAGGCAAAATTCACACCTTCAAAGAAGATTTGTTTAAGCAGTTTATGGCAGATGCTTATTTGCCTACACCAAAGACAAAAAAAGATTGTGTTTTAATCAATTTGCAAAACGGAACTTTTGAGATAACACCCAAAAAAAGAGGTTTACGAAATTTTGATCAAAAAGATTTTATTACACACCAATTGCCGTTTGAGTATGAGTCCGAAGCAACCGCACCGCTATTTCAAAAGTATTTAGATGAGGTTTTGCCCGACAAGGACAAACAAAAAGTATTTGCTGAGTTTTGCGGTTACATTTTTATTAAACCAAGTGTTTTAAAACTTGAGAAGATGCTTATTCTATACGGAACGGGTGCAAATGGCAAGAGTGTGTTTTTTGAGGTACTTAACGCCCTTTTGGGGACTGATAACATAAGCAACTACTCTTTGCAAAGCTTGACTAATGATAACGGTTATTTTCGTGCCAAAATAGGTGATAAGCTGGTAAACTATGCGAGCGAGATAAACGGCAAACTGGAAACCGATATTTTTAAACAAATGGCTTCGGGAGAACCAATTGAAGCACGTTTGCCCTATGGAGAGCCTTTTATACTAAATGAATACGCAAAGTTAATTTTCAATTGTAATGAGTTGCCAAAAGACGTAGAGCATACAAACGCTTATTTCAGACGGTTTTTAATTATTGGTTTTGATGTAACTATTCCCGAAGACAAACAGGACAAGCAATTGCCAAACAAAATAATTCAAAACGAATTGTCGGGAGTTTTCAACTGGATTTTGCAAGGATTGGACAGGGTACTGGAGCAAAAGAATTTCAGTAAATGTGAAGCGATAGACAACGCCCGAAGCGATTACGAAAAACAAAGTGATAGTGTGCAATTATTTATTAGTGAATGTGATTATAAAAAGTCAACAAACGAATATGTTTTGATTTCGTTATTGTATCCACAGTATAAAAGCTTTTGTATTGAAGACGGTTATAGATCCGTAGGAAAGACGAAATTTATACAGCGACTAAATCATTATAAAATATTTGTAAATCGCTTAAACGTGGGTAATGTGGCTTACGTAACTACTGATAGAAGTTTTATTTAATGGAGGTTTTTAAATATACATTGGACAAGGGAAGTAAGAAGTTTCTTTGTCCTAATTGCACCAAGAAGACATTTGTAAAGTACATTGAAACTGATACAGGAAATTATTTAACGGATGACTTCGGGAAGTGTGACAGGGAGCAAAACTGTAATTATCACAAAGCACCGCCAAAAGGGCAAAAATGTTATTTCATACCAACATTATCATTAAAAAGTATTTCAGATAAAGCGTGTCGATTAACTGATGAGTTTGGGATTGTTTTGATAGTCCCAAAATCACAAATACTGGAGCAAACAAAAAATGATTGCTGGATAACAGAATGGTTTTTAAAAAATAGTAGGATTCAATATGCAGTCAATGAGGTAAAATATTTTTATTCTAATGTGTCAAATTTTGTAAATGAAGTCAAAGAAGTGGTACAACCTCCACAAGAAATATTTAGTTTTCATTCTTTGGAATTATTAAATAATATGTATTGTGTAAATCCAACAATCGATAATTTGACTGAGTATTTAAAATTTAGGTTTCCTATAGATAAGGTTTCAGATGCGATGCAAAATTATTTCATTTCGGGTACAAATTATTTTTGGAGTAATTCAACCGCATTTTGGCAAATTGATGATAAAGAACAAATTCACGCTTGTAAAATAATGCAATACGATACGTATACAGGCAAAAGAATAAAAGAACCTTGCAATCGCATTAACTGGCTACATAAAGCCACCAGCGAGCCTTATTTTAACCTTAATCAATGTTTGTTTGGTTTGCATCGTATTAATGAAGACTATCAAAAAACGATTGCAATTGTAGAGAGTGAAAAGACCGCAATTGTAATGAGTGTTTTATTACCTCATTACATTTGGCTTGCCACAGGAAGCAAAGGAAATTTTAAATTTGAGATGCTTAAACCAATTAAAAAAAGAAATATTGTTTCTTATCCTGACAAAGGAGAGTTCAACAATTGGTTAAAGAAAGCTAACGAGTTAAACGCAATAGGTTTTAAAATTGCGGTTAGTGACCTGATAGAGCGAACAGACTTTGAAAGCGGTTATGATTTGGCAGATTATTATTTGAATTTATGAAAAAAGTCATTTGTTTGATTAAACTCCAACAAGTAAACTTATTATCTCACTGAGGTTAATAATGTGTTATTACAATCCCATGTTTAAAACAATACACGCGTAAGAAAGAGTCAAAAGGATACCCCCACCCCCATAGCAAGAAAACAGGAAGGCAATCCTCTAACCTTCCACAATAATTTTTCAATAGTAAACGTAAAAAAAACTCTTTTAAACCCTGTTGTAAATTCATAATATTCAATTCCCGCTGGAAAAAATAGATTAAAGATACAATTGAGAGAGTACCTAATGTACCTAACAAAATAAGGCAGTTTCTTTTTACGCATACGTTAAATATAGAAAATTTATTTTAACCTAAATATAACTAAAAGTGGGTATTGCTAAAAATGGTATAATTCCTACCTTTATAAAAATATTAATCCATAAAAGAGGAATGAAAAAAAAAACATTAGTAGCTATACTTATATTTAGTATTGTTAGTTGTTCAAATAAAAAAGACAGTTTAGATCATAAGGGATCAGCTTTCACTGTTGCAAAAGAATTCTATTTGAAACCAAACATAAAATATCCAGACGAACTAGATTTGGATTACTCAATGTCTAGAACCGAATATAGTCCCAACGATTCAATCTATTTTGTGCATATTAAAGCAACTACAAAAAACGGATTTGGAGTTAAAGTTCCAGTTACATTTTTCTGTTACCTAAAATATATTGGAAGCAATGAAGATGATGATTTGGAAATTAAAAATTGGAAATATATTGATAGTTCTGTAGAATAATAGAAATATAACCGTTCAGAGATGAGCGGTTTTTTTATGAAATATCACTAAAAGTGGGTATTGTGCTGTGAATCTAAATAGTATACTTTTCAACGAAACAATTTTAAAAAAAATGAAAAAAATTATACTCACTTTACTTTTAATACCTGTCATAGGTTTTTCTCAAGGAAAAAGTATTTCACTTGCAAAAAAAAGTAAAGAACCTTATATCACAATACAAGGCGATACCTTAAAAGTTGATATGCAAATCTTAATCAAAGAAGGTTCTAATGAAAATGGGAAATTTAAATATGTCCAAGTAATTAATAATTTTAACGAACCATTATATCAGGCCGATAGTAGGGCAGCATTTAAAAGACAACTAATAAAATTCTTCAAAGAACAAGATGGTGCTTATTACCTTTTTACAAATTATTTTTGTATCAATATTGAAGCTGCATTAAGTAGAAATGAAATAGAATTGTTAACGAAATAGGATTCCTGTTTTACTTAAAATCTTACATAAATGAAAAAAACATTATTATTGGTATTAATTACAACTTGTACCTCAACCTTTGCTCAAAAACTTACAGTCACACCAAATGGATTAAGAAGTATAGAAAATAGTACTGAAAAATAGTTTGTAGTAATACAGTCTGAAGACAAAACGGTAAAACAATTATTTGATGAATCTGTAAAATTCATAAACAAGAACTACAAAAGTCCTGAAGACGTAATAAAGGGAAAAATTGATTGGGAATATTTAAAATTTGTCACATTTGCACCTACTTTTATATTAGTAAAAAGCGGTTTGACTAAAATAACTTTTAATACAAAATATACAGTAGAGTTAAGTTTTAAAGATGGCAAAGTAAAACACGAAATAATTGAATTATCAATCTATAATGATGCTAAATACCCTCTTTATTTTACTGGTAGTGGTATGAATTTTTACATCTAGAAGAAAGATGGAGAATTAAAAATGGAAGATGCCAAAACTGAAATCGAAAAATATTTCAATGAAAACATCCTGCCATACGCAAGTTCCATTCAAAACAAAGTAGCTGAAGAGAAATGGTAAATTACAAAAGGAAGTTGATAAATAATTGAAATCAATATTTTTTAAAAGATAAAAACATTAATATGAAATTTAAAATATCGTTGTATTTATTATTAGTTTTATTTAGTTGTACCTCTCAAAACAATCAAAAAAACAGCCTAATGGTAAAAAACCTAAAAGGAAATGTCAAATCTGTAAAAGGATTTTATTTTGTTGCAGTGGAGAAATTTGGAGAAATTAGTAAAGGAGAAAAAAAAGGAGCAGAGAGTGATGTAGCAGATTTTTACTTTATTAAGTACAATGAAAAAGGAAATACAACTGAAAGTAATGAGTATTATTCAGATGGTAGTTTAAGTTCCAAAACGACTATTAAATATGACAATATAGATAACATAATCGAAAGTAATGAGTATAATTCAGATGGTAGTTTAAGTCTTAAAGGCACTCCTAAATACGACGATAAAGGCAATTTAATTGTTTGGAATCATTATAATTCCGTAGCTAATTTATATTTCAAAGACAGCATAAAGTATGACAATAAAAATAATAAAATTGAATCCAATTCTTATAAATCAGACGGTAGTTTAAGTACTAAATGGACTTTTAAATATGATGATAATGGAAATGAAACTGAATGGAAATGGTATAACCCAGATGGCAGTTTATTTATGATTATTAGTCCTAAATACGACGATAGAGGTAATGCAGTGTCATCGACTTGGTATAATTCAGATGGCAGTATATCCTTAAAAGAATCTACTAAATATGACGATAAAGACAATAGAATTCAATTTAATTCACATAATTCAGACGGCGGTGTAAACTCGAAAACATCCACTAAATATGACTATGATGAAAAGAATAATTGGATTAAGTGTATCGTATTTAGCAATGACAATAAACCATTGTACATATTAGAAAGAGAAATAGAATATTATTAAATAAAATAGGTATCGCCACCACGTGAACAAAAAACAAAACCATTTTACATATTTTGTAATATAATATATTACAATACCGTACTATCTAAAGGAAGCGTATTCCATCATTAATAATCTTTTTTAATTATTTGAAATTTACACACGACAGAATTGTTAATAATATTTTTCTATTTATTTCCTGCGTCTCAATATATTTTTTAGCACTGACTATTTCCATATTAACAGTGAGGAAGCAGTGAGGAAACCAAAAGTGGTGTATGTGTTCCTGAATTAGATTTTGATTGATTTTAAGTGAAATTATGATGCTAATCATTTATAATTCATCAACCTCAAAAGATAAACTTATTGTCTTATTAGGCTTACACCATATTATTAAAACAACATATTTAGAACAATACGCACATAGAAATGAGCCAAAAAGACACCCCACACCCTTAGCAAGAAAAAAAGAGGTTACTTCTATGACCTTCGACAATGATTTTTTCCACACTAAACTTAAAAATATTTCTCTAAAAACATTCAGTAGATTCATTCTCTGCTTTACTAAAACAATACAATTAAAAGCTGAAAAATTAAGAGACTTTGTTCTCTTTGTCGCTTCGAATATAGAAAACTTATTTTAGTCTAAATGTCACTAAATGTGGGTATTGCATTAGTTAATTTATTAGCTTTAATTTGATTTCTTTTTACAAGCTTAATCGTGCGTAGCACATTTGATAATTATAGTATTAAATGGACTCAGCAAATTGAAAGGTTACGAACCACCCATCATCTCAAAGCGGCAAAACGTTGGCGGTAATATAGAATAAGTAAAAAAGACAGAAGAGTCCTATCGAAATCGACAATAAAACCTTTATCCTAAAACTGTAATAATGAAAAAAATAATCTACACTTTATTTGTCCTAATATTTTTTAGTTGTTCTATTGAAAACAAGAAAAATAGCCTAGAGGAAGAAAAAATCTTTGGCAAAGCTAAATCGATTAGAGAGATTTCCTATGTAGCACATGATAAATTTGGAAAAGTATCAAAAGGTGAAATAAAAGGAGATATTTTACATCAAGATTTCCTAAAAAAATTCAACAATAATGGAAATAATATTGAAACTATTATTTATAGTTCAGATGGAAGTTTGTACGAAAAATATATTAATAAATTTGATGAAAAAGGAAACGAGATTGAAAAAAATATTTATGACTCTAATAATATTTTAAAATGGAAATACCTTATCAAATTTGATGATAAAGGAAATATGACAGAAAAAAACTATTATAATTCAGATGGCAACTTAAATTCTAAAGAGACTAATAAATATGATGATAAAGGAAATAAAATAGAAGAAAACTATTATGGTATAGAGCAGATAAGTGGAAGTGAATCTTTTTCTACTAGATGGACTTTTAAACATAATGACCAAAATAAAAGCACTGAATGGTATTACCATATTCCTGGAAATGAGCCATTGTTAAATTATATTTACAAATATGATGACAATGGTAACCAGATTGAATGGAGTGGATATAACTTAGGAATACCAAATTTTAAAACTTATGCGAATTACGATATCAATGGAAACTTATTGGAATTAAAAAGTTACGAAACAAACGAAAGATTAATAAGTCATGAGTATCATAAATATCAATTTGACAAAAATGAAAATTGGATTCAACGAATAGATTACGTAGATGAAGTACCTAAATTTATTATTCAAAGAGAAATAGAATATTATAATTAAATACTACTGCCAACACACATCTGTATCCATTTGCAAATTCAGTGGAATTAACGTTTTTTATCATATCATCGTTCAGGTGAAAACACACGTTTTTAAAAGTCCACATCCTCGCTAAGTGACATGAAGTTATAGGCAACAATAATTTGAATCAAAATCAATAAAAAAAATATTATGTTCTATTGGGTAAATCAAGGTAAGACTTACAAAGAAGAAAAAGAAGGTGGGTACTTATGGGCTCCTGTCGAAAACAGTGGTGGTAAAACTTTTTTCTATTGGACTAATATGAAAAAACTTCGACCAAAAGATTTAATCTTTAACTATCGAAAAGGTTATGTAATTGGTTATTGCATAATTAAATCAAAAAGCTATTTGGCACCACAACCTGAAGAATTTAGTCCAAACGTAGAATGGGAAGATGAAGGGTTTATGGCAGATGCTGAATATTATCTATTAGATAAGCCGATAAGTGCTCTCCAAATACACAACAAAATAGCTGACCTTTTACCTTCAAAATATGGTCCATTAAATGCTATTAAAAAAGATGGAGAACTAAAAGTTAAGGCAAATCAGGGGTATCTCTATGAGTTAAGTCAAGAGATTGGTGAAAAACTTATAGGTTTATTCAAGATAAAAAATGATCAAATTTCTGTATCCAATAATTACGATTCAAATAATGATTCTGATTATAAAATTCCTGATAAAACATCTCGAAAAGGATTAGTCACCTCTCGAGTTGGGCAAGGAGAGTACAGACGAAGGATTCTTACAAGATGGGGTTTTAAATGTGCAGTGAATGGATCTAGAATAAAAGAAGTTCTAATTGCTTCGCACATTGTTCCATGGCGAGAGTCAAATAATGCTGAAAGGTTAGATGTAGATAATGGAATACTTCTGTCGCCAGTCTATGACGCTTTATTTGATAGGCATTATATTTCTTTTGATGATAACGGGTTTATAATTTTATCAAAAGCTTTGAGTAAGATAGAGTTTTCAAAAATTGGTGTAGATGGAAGTGAAAAAATAGAAAACCTTACTGCTAAAAATAAAATATATTTAGAAAGACATAGAAAAAAATTGACAGTAATATGGTAGAGGTTGTTTGTGGCATTATATCAAGAAATAACAAGGTGTTAATCTGTAAAAGAAAAACAGGAAAATATCTTGGCGGTTTTTGGGAGTTTCCGGGAGGAAAAATTGAATCCAACGAATCACCTAAAAGCGCTTTAAAACGTGAATTATTAGAAGAACTTGGAATGGAGGTAGAGATGCATAATCATTTAACTAATGTTATACATAGTTACCCAGATTTTGTTGTCAAACTTATTGCGATTGAATGTACGTTAATTAAAGCCAGTTTTGTAATGACAGATCATGATTCTTATGAATGGGTCGAAGTTAGCGATTTACTCAACTGGAAATTAGCTGGTGCCGATATACCAATTGCCGAAGCATTAATAAATGAATCAAAATGCCCATAACGGTCTTGTACATAAAAAATAGCGGTTTAAGTACTTAAACAAAAGATAAATCCAAAAATTAAGCTCATTTTTCTGATTTACAAAATATAAAATTAATTGTCTATTGACAGCTGTTAAGGTGAGATGTTCTGTTTATATCATTAGCATTGTGATAATTTCTTCAAACTTGTAATGAACTTCACCAATGTCACGAACTTGGTAAATCTCCTTTCCAGAATATCTAAAAACGTCTTTCCAGCCATTTATTTTCAATTTTCTAGTTCTCTTATCATCATTCATTTTTTGTATTGCACTAGAATGATAATCATAACCATCACATTCTAAAGCGATTTTTCGAGTATCTATTATTTTTTCATTTTGTTCTCTATTCAAAATAATTGCGATATCTATTCTATAGTTGGTTTTAGCTATTGTCACTTCTGATTGAGGGTAAATTGCAAATTCTCGAGTTATAATATTATCTATTATGGGATTTCCAGCGATAGAACTTAAAGATAAAGGTTCACTAAAATTAAGCTTAACTTTAAATCCTATGTTTTTATAGTAAAAACCTCTATCGAATCTATAGTTATATTTTTTAATTTTATTTTCTAATCTAGTTTTTTCGTTTTCTGTAATTGGACTATCTGGATCTCCAAGACATATTTCTTCTTCAATAAATTCAACTTCTGAAAAACGAGACATGTCTTGGGTTTTAACTTTTCCATAGTTTTGAAAGTAATCAAATAATTGTAAAAGCATAAGCTCTTCAATTTCTGAATCACATATTGAAAGGACCTCATCAATCTTGAATTGTAAATTATCCATGTGATTTTTTAGTATACAACTTTTCAATACCTCTATTTTCTGTGTTGTCATGTTTATTATTTTATCTTAGGTTCCAGTATCTCTAGTCTTTTTTACAAGTTATGAAAACGAGTGTTTTGGCAGAACGGACCCTCACCTATATCACCAAATTAAAGTAGGTTGACGAAGACTTTTTGGGCTTTATTTATCTTCAAATACACTTGTTTTTTCTTACGAACTATCGACACTAATATACAAAGAATATAACCTCGTTGACAGATAAATTAAACGCTTACTGAAAAACATTTAAGACCATTGTGCCAGAATTAAAACTCTATGAATAAATCTATGATTCACTTTAAATATCACTAAATGTGGGTATTGCATTGTTAATAACAATAGCGGTACTTCGTTATTACTAATCTAAACCTAAAAAAAATGAAAAACATTATTGTTTTAATTGCAGTTACACTTTTAACTTTTTCTTGTTCCACAAGTGATGATAATATGGACATTGCCTCTATAAACAAAACTCAATTAGAGGCTACTTGGTTATTAAATACTGCTGAATTAAACGGTCAAACCGTTAGTTCTTCTTATAAAATTGAATTTAACCCATTGGCAAGAACGAAATTCTATTATAAAAACCCTACATCAAATACAACTTTTGGTCCAGATGCAATTGAGAATGGTGCTTATACTCTTACTGATAATGTTTTAAAGGTAACTTGGGACAGTTCTGACCCAGTAAACGAAATTACTCAATACCAAATTATAGAATTATCGTCGTCAAAATTGATATTGAAAAGTGTTATTTCAGGAGAAGGAACTCTCGTTGAAACTTACACAAAATAAATTTTAGAAAATTAAAATACCACCTAAAACAAATAATCCCCTAAAAGAGTAACCTAAAACAGTTGCTCTTTTTTTATATTTTAATCCTATCAAGATATTTATCCAACCGAGCGCCTTGTTTGAATACCTGTTTATAGGGGATTTTATTTGTTTTCATTTCATAATACACCTCACAGTAAAAGTCATTAATCGAATACAGGTTAATGGCTATATTATCTTTGATATGCGTATCAACGTGAACACCAAAAGACCAAACCGGATTGTATTGTTCTACTTCTGAAAGTCTTAAAAATTCGTAGAGTTTCATTTTATTCATACCATTAAGATAGTAAACTTATTCGAACCTAAATATCACTAAAAGTAGGTATTGTGAACTAAAGTATAAAAGACTTAATTTATAATCTTCTTAATTTAAACTTTATAAAATGAAAAAGGCATTAGTCGTAGGATTGGTTTTATTATCAGTTGTAAGTTGCAACAAGGAAACTCCAGTAGAGAAAAGTATTTCAAATTATGTTCAAACTTCTTTTAAAGACCCGAGTAGTTATGAAAAAATATCTATTGCAGTTTTAGATACAGTAACGGTTGCAAAAAAAATCAAAACGTATGAAGACAGAGGGGTAAGTCACGAACAATTTGACAATGAACCAAAAGACAAATTTCTATACTATACAATTAGCCATAAATATAGAGCCAACAATTCATTTGGTGCATTAATGATTTACGATGACATTGTTTCAATGGATAAAGATTTAAAAATCACAGGCAGTCATAGTGTGGACGAATAAATACAAACGTATTATCTAAGGTTTCTCAGTTTTAATATTCCACATACTACTAAATTGCAAAACGAATTTAGTCAACAATATAAAGAAAAGCACTAAATGAAAAAGTTAATTATTATTTTAGGCATTACTACTTTACCTACTTTACACGGATTCAAAACCTTAACAGCAAGTGATATTTATATTTGTGTCAGTAATACAGCATCAAAGTATCATTATTCTCAAAATTGTAGAGGGCTTATTAGATGTACACATACCATTTCTAAGGTAAGTTTAACCAATGCTAAAAGTAGAGGTTACAGTTTATGTGGCTGGGAAGATTAAACAATAATTTATTAAACATAAAATTTTATAGAAATGAAAAAATTAACTTTGCTATTATTCTTTGCTTTTTTTACTTCGTGCTCTAATAATGAAACGGCACCCACAAACACAACTTATCAATCATTAAAATACTACACTATAAACGATGGGATTAGAGAAGATTATACATTAACGAATCCAATTACTATAAACATAACGGGTAAGGATATAATTATCATGACAGATGGTAAAGCAAACCAGTATGTTGTGTCGAAAATAGTAAACGATATTTATTATATTTCTATTCAAGCATTAATCGATAACGATAATGGAACACCGACTTATTACGTAACTAATTCTTTTACTTTTCAAGTTTTTTCTAATGAAATTGTTATGAAAGATGCGGATCACCCCCAAACTCATCCGAGTTATTTTGAGGTTCATTTTATAATATGAAGTTAATTATGAATAGAAAGAGGGCAGCCAATACGGTAACCCTCTTTTTTGTTTAAGAAGCCAACTAAAGGCAAGCCTTAAACTGATAATGAATAGAAGTGTAGTTCATCGTTATTTCAAGATTGATTAATCAACTTATATCAATTAAAATCAGACCTATACGTGTGAGGGTATATTTTAAAAATCATATCGCACTACGTGTAATATCGTATGTTGAAATATTCACCTTGCGAACGCAAGTTTATAGAATCATTAATGAATTTATCCGATTATTTGACTAGACGAATGAACGTGTAGAGAATCAATTAATTGATTTACATTGATTATGTCCCTATCTGACGCACGTGTAAAAATCAATTTTAGTCTAAAGTAGAGCGAAATAGACAACTCATACAGGAAATTTTAATTAATTAATCTTTTTTAATTGTCTGACTAGCTGTTATACAACTTAAAATATTAATATTTTATTTAACTCAGTTAACTGATTGATACTGATTTTCAAAGAGAAACTTTCTATTTAATTCAGTAGATAAGTGTAAAACGTGCAAAATGTGAAGCTAAGAAAAAAACATTTATTTAGTTAATTATATCACTTTGAAAGTAAATCAAAACCTAGCAATACAAAAACCGTACAAATTAGAGAAATAAAAAACCGTAAGCGCGTATTTAGTAGGTGAATACGGTTTTTTTAAGTGGAGTCGCCGGGAATCGAACCCGGGTCCAAACAAGCAACTAAAAAGCTTTCTACACGTTTATTTCCTGATTGAATTTTCGACCTTGTGTTTGACCAGAAACAGTCGCACAAGACTTATCTTCTTTGTTTCAAAGTCCACCCGAAGCTTATGGAAATCTAGGTTTAAATTTACGATTCACCTTTATCGACCGCTATAAACCAAAGCTTTCGAGGTAAATCCTGCTTTCCTATCTGATAGGAACGAGGCTAATCTTACTATGATTCAGATTATGCAGCAAGAGCGTAGTTTCCTTCGCCGTGTAAGTGTTGTGGGACCTTTTATTTACGAGAATTGTCCCAGTTCTCTACGTGCTTACTATTCAATTCGACTTGCTGTCAAAACCAGTCGACCCCTTTTTTATTCTAGCTCAAAAATTAATTTGAGTTTGCAAATGTATTCAATTTTAACTAAAATCTGCTATCTGCATTCATTATATTAAACATCAAATATCATTCCTCTTTTTCGTTGTCATCTAAATGAAACGGATAGTCCCCAAACAAAGCGGCCAATTTTCGAACCTTATAGATTCTCTTGTCGTATTTATTCGATAAAGCAATGATAGTGACCTTTTCTTCTGGCAGCGTAACGTAGGACGCTGTGTTACCATGCCACCAACCATTATGAAAATAGAAGTTTTTCCCTGTTGGCCAATTAATCATTCGAATACCCAAGCCATAATTTTTTGTGCCTTTATACTCATTGCTATAGGCTATATAGGCTTCTTTTAATAACTTCGGATTCAGGAACTTTGAAGAATTCCTGCCATTATCAAATTTCAATAGGTCCCGGGGTGTAGAAAAGATATTCTTATCTCCGTATATCGCATCTAAATAATCCAAATTGACCTTAGTGAAATTTCTTTTATAGGATGGTGTTGCTGTTAACTTGTTCTTTTCGTAATCAAAGACATAGGTGTTTGTCATTCCCAATGGTTTGAAAACAATTTCTTTCATGGCGTCTTTGTATGCTAAACCAGTCACTTTTTCAATAATCAATGCCAACATGGCATAATTTGTATTGCAATAGCTGAATCGGGTATTTGTTTTAAATTCCAGATCAATATCCTTTGTGGCCATAATCGTCAATATGTCCTGATTGCTTAAGATTTTGTGTCGGTCCCAGATACCTTTTTTTTCTGTAAAATAGGCATAATTACGCATTCCGGTTCTATGGTTCAATAAGGTTCTGATGGTAACATCAGGATAAGGAAACTCTTTTAAAAGGGTAGTTACCTTTTGGTCTAAATATATTTTTTTTGCACTTACTAATTTCAATACTGCAGTGGCAGTAATCACTTTGCTTACCGAGGCAATATGAAGTGAAGTTGTGCTGGTCATTGCTGATTTTTCTTTATAATTGGCTAAGCCTTCATATTTTTCGTAAATAATCTGCCCGTTTTTTGCCACAAGAAAACCCCCATTTGCACTTTCACGAGGCCAGGTTTTATTATAATAATTGAGTATGGAATTCTTTTTTGACTTAATATAGGCGGCCGTAAGTTTTGGACCTTGTTGTATTATTAGTGTTGTCTCAATCGGTTTCTTTAAGACTGCTTTTGCTTCTGCTGTATTCTTTTGTTTACAAGAACTCAAAACCAATAATAGCAGGAGTATTTGTAGTATATTTGCCTTTTTTGTAAAAATCATTTTTTTGTAGTGCTAGATTTGCAAATATATAGAATCAATTCTCCTAGTTAATTTTTTTATTCAAAACTTAACAGTATTTTATTAAAGTTTTTCAGCTGATTTTCTATTATTTTGGGCTTCAGCTTTTAATAGTTTTATGAAATGTTTTTTTTCACAAAATAAAAGCGAGCCGATTTTAAATTGTTATATTTGTAACAAAACGCCGTGATAAAGTTATATTAAATCTAAATAAAAGCCACGTAAAGATATGAAATTTGGAATTTTAAAAGAGAGAAAGAGTCCGCCAGACAGAAGAGTTGTTTTTTCACCGGATGAATTGCTACATATAAAGGAGCGTTATCAGGATGCCTTCATACAAGTTGAAAGTTCAGATATCAGAATATTCACCGATGCACAATACACCGGGCGGGGAATTGAAGTTTCAGATGACATTAGCGGTTGTGACGTTTTATTTGGAGTTAAAGAAGTTCCTGTAGACTTTTTAATACCTGATAAGTCTTATTTCTTTTTTTCGCATACGATAAAAGAGCAGCCTTACAACAGGCAATTACTGCAGGCAATTCTTGAAAAAAACATAGATTTATATGATCATGAAGCAATAGTCAATGCCAGTGACCGAAGGTTGATTGGTTTTGGAAGGTATGCGGGAATTGTGGGTGCTTACAATACAATTCGTGCTTTCGGAATAAAATTTGGTCTATTCAAATTAGCCAAAGCGGAAACCTTATCCGGAAAAGAGGAATTGATCAATCACTTGAAAAGATTGGTTTTACCTCCGTTAAAATTTGTGATTACAGGAACAGGAAAAGTGGGGGGTGGTATCAAGGAAATACTGGACGCTATGAAGATTAAAGAAGTTTCTGTTGAGAACTACTTAACCAAAAACTATGCGCAGCCGGTTTACACCCAGATTGACGTGTTGGGTTATAATAAAAGAATAGATGGAAAAGTATTAGATTACAGCGATTTCTATAAAAACCCAACGGAGTACGTAACTGATTTTGAGCGATTTACAAAAGTATCGGATATCGTTATTACAGGACACTTTCACGGTAATGGAGCGCCAGATGTTCTTACCAGAGAAATGCTTCAATCAAAAGATTGTAAAGTAAAAGTGGTAGGTGATGTTTCATGTGATATTAATGGCCCAATTGCCTGTACCCTCAGGTCATCCACAATTGCAGAACCGTTCTATGGTTATTTACCTTCCGAGCATAAAGAAGTTGATGTGTTCCACCCGGCGGCGGTAGTGGTGATGGCGGTAGATAACTTGCCATGTGAGTTACCAAAAGATGCCAGTGAAGGTTTTGGTGCCATGTTTATGGAGCACGTTATTCCTGCTTTTTTTAACGATGATAAAGATGGGGTTTTGGCTAGAGCCAAGGTAACTGAAAAAGGTAAATTGACACCAAGATTCAGTTATTTACAAGATTTTGTAGACGGAAAATAGATTGTAAATTAGGAGTGTCTGAGAATTATTTCAAATGCTCTTTTAGTAACAGATAAATTGAAAAGCCTGCAATGTAAAACATTACAGGCTTTTCAATTTAGAACTTGTAATTTACAATTATTTAAGGCTTCCTACCATATCTTCAGGTTTCACCCAAGCATCAAAATCTTCTGGAGTTACATACCCTAAACGTACCGCTTCCTCTTTTAAAGTGGTTCCGTTTTTATGTGCGGTTTGGGCTATTTCAGCCGATTTGTAATATCCGATTTTAGTGTTTAAAGCGGTAACCAACATCAAGGAGTTGTCAACCAATTCTTTAATACGTTTGTAGTTTGGTTCAATTCCTTGTGCGCAATGTTCGTCAAAAGACATACAGGCATCCCCTAACAAACGTGCTGATTGTAGAAAGTTTGCAGCCATTACCGGTTTGAAAACGTTCAATTCGTAGTGACCTTGCATGCCTCCAACAGTAATTGCCACATCGTTACCAATTACCTGAGCACAAACCATAGTCAACGCTTCACACTGCGTAGGGTTCACTTTTCCTGGCATGATAGAGGAACCTGGTTCGTTTTCTGGAATGATTAACTCGCCAATTCCTGAACGTGGTCCTGAGGCCAACATACGGATGTCATTTGCAATTTTGTTTAATGAAACGGCCAATTGTTTTAATGCACCATGTGATTCTACAATAGCATCGTGAGCGGCAAGTGCTTCAAATTTATTTTCTGCAGTTACAAAAGGATGGCCTGTGAATTCAGCAATATATTTTGCTACTGTTACATCATATCCTGCCGGTGTGTTTAAACCTGTTCCCACTGCCGTTCCTCCTAATGCTACTTCAGACAAGTGAGCCAAGGTGTTTTTAACTGCTTTTAGCCCATAATTTAATTGGGCTACATAACCTGAAAGCTCTTGGCCAACAGTAAGCGGAGTAGCATCCATAAGGTGCGTACGGCCAATTTTCACTACGTTTTTGAATTCGGTAGCTTTTGCATGAAGTGTATCTCGTAGTTTTTCAACACCCGGAATCGTAACTTCAACTACTGCTTTGTAAGCAGCAATGTGCATTCCTGTGGGGAAGGTATCGTTTGAGGATTGTGATTTGTTGACATCATCATTAGCTTTAATGAACTGTTCTCCTTCACCAATAGCAAATCCTTTTAATACTTGAGCGCGATTTGCAACCACTTCGTTTACGTTCATGTTACTTTGGGTACCTGAACCAGTTTGCCAAATTACCAACGGGAATTCATCTTCTAATTTACCAGCTAGAATTTCATCACAAACAGCAGCAATAGCGTCGCGTTTCTCTATGGGTAAAACACCTAAATCACAGTTTGCATAAGCAGCCGCTTTTTTTAGATAAGCAAAGCCCTCTATGATTTCTTTTGGCATGGAAGCTGAAGGACCTATTTTAAAATTGTTTCTAGAACGTTCTGTTTGTGCTCCCCAGTATTTATCAGCTGGAACCTGCACTTCACCCATGGTGTCTTTTTCTATTCTGAATTTCATTTTATTGTTGATTTGTATGTGTTATTTTAAAAATTGATTAGTGGAACTGAACATCATGTTCCTAGCCCCGATAATACTGAAAATCCTTCTATACCTTTGTGTGACATAGAAGATTATAACGGATAGCGGGAGTAGCTCCTTAAACTGATTTCAAAAATACGGATAAATACTTTTTTATGAAAATTGAATTGGATTTTTATTGCTAAAAAAAAATAATAAACTTACATTTGTACTTACATTCAAAAATTCCGGAAAACATGTTTGAATTTTCACAGTACTTAGGCTTTTTACTTTTCTTAACCATCCTAACAATGGGGTTTTGGTTAATGTTTTTTCTGGTTGGTTTCGTATCCTATTGGGTAGGTGGAGCAACTTGGGAAGCCATTAAAGAGAAAAGAAAAGCAAAGAAAGAGCAATCAGTTTAGTTTGATTGACACATAAAAAAAGGACCCGTTTGTACGAGTCCTTTTTTTTATGCTTTTTTTTTAGGTAAATAAGTACGGGCCCGTGATTAAACGGACCCGCATTTGTTGTATATTAATTAACCCAATTAAATCATTTATTATCCTTAATATCCGCCATCATCATCATTGTTTTTTGGGGCATTTCTATTTCTATCGGTTTTCTTTGAATTCAATCGATACGTAAACGACAAATTAAATTGTCTTTTTCGCCATTGAAACTCACTATAGTTGCTAACGCTTGCCAAATTAGTTTCAGATCTTCTTTTACGTGAATTAAAAATATCACTTACGTTAAAAGCTATAGTAGCCTTGTCTTTTAAAATGTCCTTACTAAACGCTGTGTTGACCGTATATAGAGCTAAATTTCTTCCTTGAGCTGTATTACTGGGTCCAGAGTAGGTTCCGCTAGCCTGCCATTCAATTTTGTAAGGTAATGTTAAGCGAGAGTTGACTCTTGCAAACCAAGAAAAAGCTTCGTTATCAAGATTTTTAGTAATAGCAATGTCTTCTGAATTTATATATGTAAAATCTCCAGTTGTTTTAGTGTTGAAAAGATTGAAACTACTATTTATTTTCCATTTTTTGCTCGGAGAATAATTTAAAGTAAGTTCAAAGCCGAATCTTTGCTCTTTCCCGATGTTAATTGGTGTACTAAGTATTACTGGAGTACCAGTACGTGGTATTGCTTTTCCATCTGCATCTAGATCGGGATCTACAAACTCACCACTTTCATAACGTACAAAGGAGAATACATCAACCGTATTTTCAAAATACATAGAAGTATTTAATGTCACCTTGTCCCAACGATTGATATATCCTAAATCAAATTTATCTGTTAATGAAGGATCTAAATCCGGGTTACCTCTAAAGCTATTGATATTACTTGAAACGTTAGGCGTAGGATCTAAAAAGCGACCCCTTGGTCTGGACAAACGTTTGCTATAACTTAAAGCGATGTTACTTTGACTTGAAATTTCATAATTCACGAAAGCACTCGGAAAAAATTTATTGTATCTTTTATTATTATATTCATTCGTGTTTATAAGGTTAACATCGATATTAGTGTCTTCCCAACGCAAACCGAATAGGTAAGAAAATTTATTTACTTTGAAACCATATTGTGTATAAAGGGCATTAATTTTCTCTTTGTATTCTAATGTGTTGGATAAAAAATAGTCTGGATTATTTCCGTTATCACTAGAGAAAATAGCATAATCTTTATTCAGGTTATTGAAATTTCCTTTATATCCAGCCTCAAATTGACTTCCTTCACCGGTAGGTAAAACATAGTCAGTTTGAAATTGAAATTGTTCTTGAATTTCATTATTAAGCGTTGTACCAAAAGTACCTTTATCCGGAAAAGTTAGATTGACACCATCAATGGTTGAATCTTCATTATCTTTATTTTTAGTGTAGGATCCGTCAATGGTTAATTTATGACCTTCGTTATCGAAGTTTTTGATGAAATTAGATGAAAACTCAAAGTCTTTTCCGTTGTCATTACCATCATTTAAACGATAACTGTAAGAAACGAATTTTTGTTGATTATCTGATTTGTCATAAGTAACTAAGTCTTCATCTTTACCACTGTTTTTTCTATAACTAAGAGAGTTAGTCCAGAAAGTATTTGGATTGATGGTCCATTCTATCCCTGTTTTGGTAGAGATTCCTTTTCTAGTTCTCTTAGTATCACGATTTTCATAGATGTATTCCCGGACGGAACTGTCAGGATTGAAATATTTTGAATCGGTTACACCCGCACCTTCATTAGTTCTATAATCATAACCAGTAGAAGTAAAGAAGTTCAGCTTCTCTGTTTTATAATTTAAGTTGGCACTGATACCATAGGTTTCAGGAATTCCTGTAGAGGCTATAAAAGAACCGTTGAAACCTCGGTTTTTACCTTTTTTTAAGATGATATTTATAATTCCGGCTCCACCTTCAGCATCATAACGGGCTGATGGATTAGTGATTACTTCCACTTTGTCAATAGCATCAGCTGGAATCTGGCGCAAAGCTTCGGCCATGTTTAAAGCGTTTGAAGGACGGCCGTCGATGAAAACGCGAACATTGTTACTACCTCTCAAACTGATGTTTCCCTCAATATCAACAGACACGGAAGGTACGTTTTCTAATACGTCACTTACTGTTCCACCTTTAACTAGCATATCTTGCCCAACATTATATACTTTTTTATCAAGTTTTATCTCGACAGTAGATTTCTCTGCTCTAATAACTACTGAATTTAATTGTGTAACATCTTCTAAAAGAGCTATTGTGCCTAAATTTATGCTTTTGTCAAGGGTACGTTCTTTGATAAGGATAGATTTAAAAGAAATAAACTCAATTGTGATAGTATAGATTCCGGGGGATACATCAATATTAAATTCTCCTTTTGGATTTGTGATACCTCCAGCAACAGTTTTTGCGCTTTTTGAGTTTATAATTGTTACTGTTGCGTATTCTAGAGGTTGCTTGGAATTTTTTTCAATAACATTTCCTGTTATCTTAATTTTTTCTGCCATGGCCGCCCCTCTTTGCTGAGCAAAATTTATAAAAAATGAAAGAAATAAAGTAAGTGTTAAAAGGTATTTTAAAGAATTCTGCATTATTATTTTTTTAAGTTATGCAAATTTGACTACAATAATTAGATATGGTTTAATCGACAATTCACAAAAATCTGTTAAATAAATCGGCTACTAGTTATATAAAATCGGCAACTTTATCTAAGTCTCTGCCAATGATTGCCTTGTTCCCGTTGATTACAATAGGTCTTTCGATAAGAATTGGATAAGCTACAAGAGCTTGAATGGTAGTTTCGTCTGTCATTTTTATATTCTTAAAGTTTTCTGTCCAAATTTTTTCTTTTTGCCGAACTAATTCTAATGATTTGATGTTCAGTTTTTTAAGAAGTAACACTACTTCATCAGTGGTAGGAGGGTTTTCCAGATATTTTATGATTTCATATTCTTTTCCTGCTGCTTCTATAAAGGCAACGCAGTTTCTTGATTTTCCGCAACGCGGATTATGGTATATTTGTATCATAATATTATTTTTTCAGTTTTAGTAAATTGAAATAAAAACGTATTTTCGAAGGAACAAAAGTAGACTTTGATCGTCTAACTACTCATATATAAGTAAAGAAATAATAGATGTTTATAGAACAGGGAGTGCATTCAGAGAATAAATTTTGGAAATATTTAATAGGTTCGGTTGTAATATTTATCACCTCAGCGATTGGGCAACTTCCCTTGGTATTGGGAATCATTTATGAAACATTTGCAAAAGGAATACCCTATCCCTCCAACAATGATGAGATGATGCATTTTTTTGACCTGAATTTGACTTTGTTTCTCATTCTTATTTCGTTTGTTTTTACCATGGGTGGAATCTATTTTGTAGTGCGTTATCTGCACAAACAAACGATGCGTTCTGTAACGACATCAAGGTCAAAAATTGATTGGAATAGGGTGTTTTTCTCTTTTTCTTTATGGTCCGTTTTTACGATTGTTTCCACTTTACTTTTTTACTATACTAATCCGGATGGTTTTGTACTGAATTTTAAACCTGTACCCTTTGCGATATTAGTCGCTATCGGAGTGCTTTTAATTCCAATTCAGACTAGTACTGAAGAATACGTTTTTAGAGGGTATTTGATGCAGGGGTTTGCAAATCTGTCTAAAAACAAATGGTTTCCACTTCTCATGACGTCAATTATTTTTGGAGCAATGCATCTTGCCAATCCAGAAGTTTCTAAAATGGGGAATATCATTTTTATATATTACATCGGAACGGGGTTATTCCTAGGGATATTGACGTTGATGGATGAAGGAATGGAACTCGCGTTAGGTTTCCATGCAGCCAATAATTTGGTAAGTGCGTTATTGGTGACTTCAGATTGGTCTGCTTTTCAGACGCATTCTATATTTAAGGACATATCTGAACCCAAAGCAGGCTTAGATGTAATCTTGCCTGTCATGGTCATTTACCCGATACTTTTATTTATCTTTAGTAAGAAATATCAGTGGACCGATTGGAAAGAAAAATTGACTGGTAAAATAAATGCACAAGGAATCAATACTATTTAAAATAACAGTCTAGTAATGAAAGAAGTAACTTATAAAAACGTACACAATCATTTTAAATTGAATGGATTTCATTTGAATAAAAAAGATTTATGCAGGGTTTCCTATTGTTTGATAAAAGAAGGGGATGAATTTGAGAAATCGATTGGGGATTTTTTATTGGACTGGTTTGATGACAAACCTTACATAGATTTACAGACTTCCGGAACTACTGGAATCCCGAAAATGATTAGAACAGACAAACAGATGATGGTTAACTCTGCCTTGGCTACTGGTGATTTTTTTGAATTAAGTCCTGGTGATAAAGCGCTATATTGCTTGCCCACGAAATATATTGCTGGAAAAATGATGCTCGTTCGTAGTTTTATTTTAGGATTAGATGTCGATTTTGTTGCACCAAGTTCACACCCTTTAACAAAGAATGAAACTAAATATGATTTTGTAGCCATGGTACCTTTACAGGCTGAAAATTCATTAGTAGGATTGAAAAATGTTAAAAAATTGATTGTTGGCGGTGCTAAAATGAACAAGTCTCTGGAGAATAGTCTTTTAAAAGAAAAAACAGAAGTATATGAAACCTATGGTATGACAGAAACGGTTACGCATATTGCCGCCAAAAAAGTAGGGGAGGTCGCTTTTGCAATTTTACCAAATATTAAAATTTCACAGAATGAAATGAACTGCTTAGTAATTGATGCTCCTAAGATTTCTCACGAACAAATTGTAACTAATGATTTAGTGGAATTAGTAAATGATCATCAATTTATTCTTTTGGGTCGAATCGATAATGTTGTTAATAGTGGCGGAATTAAATTAATTCCAGAGCAAATCGAGGATAAATTATCACATGGAATTTCTTCGCGATTTTTTGTGGGCGGAATTGCAGATGCTGTATTGGGAGAAAAATTAGTTTTAGTTATTGAAGGAAAAAAGCAACTATTGGATGAGCACATTTATAGTTCATTGGACAAGTATCAAAAGCCAAAAGAAGTTTTTTATATTGATAAATTCATTGAGACAGAAAACGGAAAAATAAAAAGAAGAGAAATATTAGAAAGTATTTAAATTTCTTTACGGTTTAGGTGAATAAAAAAGCATAATGGTTATCAGTCATGATGCTTTTTTAAAATACAGAAATTTATGACTTACTGTATTCTTTGGATTTACTTTATAAAGGAGTAATTAAATTTTAAGCCGAGTGTGTTTTCGGCATGGCCTTTAGCAACAAAATTAGTCAGGTTTAAGGATATTCCTAATTTTCTCTGGTTTGTTCCAGCGGTGAAATACTTACCAAGATATAATCCGGAGCAAGAACCAAACTGTGCTTTACCATTATATTCAGGTACAAAACCAAGACCAATTCTATTATTTTCGTCTGAAATAGCAAACCCTACCCCAGTTTCAAGACCTAAGAACCAGTTTCTCTTAAGATTAAATTGCACATTTGGTTTAATAGCAAATAAGCTAAAGTTTTTGTGTAAAGCTCTTCCTATTGCAGTTCCCGTAGTATCAGGACTTATGTTTCGGACAAATCGGTAATCATATTCCCCTCGGATGCCTAGCTCAGTTTTTGGAGAAATCCTCATTGACGCTCGCACGTTAATACCAATTCCAGCTCTGTGCGTTTCATAGAGTTCCTCATGGACAGATACTGATAAATTGACACCACCTTCCAATAGCAATGTTTTAGAATAATCAGGAAGTACTATTTGTTTCTCTAACTTCTGTGCTACACATAAATGCGTAAATAGTAGTACTGCTATTATCGTTATGGCCATTGACTTTTTCATCTTATTTGTATTTGAGGATCAATAGATAAATTAGTTATGATTTTAGTATTGTATGTAATAAAAAATAAAATCACATAAAGCAGTAAATACAATCGTTAGTAAAATGGCAGTGCTGGGTACATAAAGATAAAAAACAACATCGTAATTAACTACTATATAGCGGTTTACTTTTAAATAGAAACAATCACTCTTGGAATCGTATTTTAAAAGTGATCTACGGTTCAGACAACCAGAAAATAAGTAGTTGAGTTGAATACCGGTTGTATTTTAGCGGTTAATGACGTCGTAAAATACTTATTTATTGATTTTTATGTCCTTTACAATCCAGTTGAGTACGGGATCATAGTCTTGTAGTCGATCTTCAAGAGTAGGACTAATTTTCTTGTCTGGAAAAACACCATGCCCTTTTATTTCCGTTTTATGATGAGGGGCCATCATCATTAATCCTATTCTAATCTTTAATTCAGAATGGGGCAGTTCTACGACAGGCATAAATCCCGCTACGGTTCCGTTAAAGGCTCCACCCGTTTCTTCTCCCACAAAGGTTACCCTTTTGGATTTTTTTAAGTTGGAAGATATAAGACTCGAGGCGGAAAAGCTTCCTCCATTTATCATGACATAAATTTTTCCTTTAAAAGCATTGCTACTCAACTGATGCAGTCTTGTGTGGGAAGCGTACCAATTTTTTGCAGTACCATCTTTATGGACAGTGAACAGCAAATAGCTATAAACTGCAGGCGCGTATATCGCTTTTAGAATTTTTATAGCAAAGGAACCTCCATTAAAATAGGCGCCTTCCATTAAACTTGATTTGGAAACTACTTCTGACTTGTCCAAAAACACAAAAGTAGAATCGGCTAGATAAGAGTATAAATCAACAATTTCATTTAAACGTCCGCCGCCATTGTCTCTTAAATCTAGAATTAAGGTTTTGGCTTTATAGTTGTCAATTTTGTGAAAGCTTTCTTTGTAAAAAGGTCTGAAGTCTCCTTTGTTAAAACTTCTAATTTTCATAATGGCGACACTGCTATCTTTTTCCATGAAATTCAAGTTTCTATTGTAGTTTTTCAAATCAGCATTATATCCACTCACTCTTTTCTTCCTTCTGGTTACTCTTGATTTTTTTCGGTCTAGCGCAGTCATTCTTTTACGGGGCTTGGGTTCCTGTTTTTTAATCGAATCTTCTTTGTATCGCTTGATGGTAACTAATTTGATGATGCTGTTGTATTTCAAGGTATAAGTTAAGCTATCTTTAATGCCATTTTGTACCGTAAAATAGGAAGTAAATCGCTTACCTGAAGTAGTAGTTTTTAAGGTGGTATTATAACCGTCTGAGCTATAGTATCGGTTGTATTCCTGAATTAAATTAAATGGTTTTGTGCCATTCACGGCAATCACTTCAGAACCCACTTGTATATTTTTGTCGTAGGACTTATTGTTTACGACATACAACTTGTTATCAAAAAAATCAAAGTCAAACTGGGAAAATGGGCCTGTTCCTTTTTTTACAAGTGCTTTTGTTTCCTTTTTCGTCATTTGCATTGAAGCAGGATAGAGAAAAGTGTGACCTTGCCGAACTGCAGCTACAATAGGGCTTAGTTTTTTATAAAAAGCAAGAGGAGTAATAGGGTGATCGATGGTCGATTTTATACTATCGAATTTAAAATCTAAAGCTAACTTGTCGATATACCAATAAAGATTGGGATGTAAATTTTGTAATTTTGTATATGTAAAATCAACATCTGATTTTAACTGATCTACTGGTATTAGATCCGTTAAATGGGCATTGTGTTTCTTTATAGAACTACATTGGACGAAGAATAGAAGAATAAAAACGAATAGAATTATTTTTCTCATGTTTTTTCAAAAAGGGTTGCGATCTTTTATTATTCTATTGCGTAAAGAAACAGCAATTTTGCGTAATTGCTTTAATTTATTCTAATTCGTTTTTGGTAGTACTTTTTCATATGCTTTTCTGGCGCTACCTCTCAAATACACTTTGCCACAATAGCTATAACCCAATTTTTCAAAAATAGCCATCATGGCAAAGTTGTCAAAATTAGTGTCTGCCTTGACGCTGTAGATTTTGTTGCTTATCGCAAATGTTTCTATAAAACCTACTATTTTCGTTGCTAAACCTTTTCCCAAATGACTCTCTGAGATAGCTACTCTATGAAACACAACATAATCTCCGCTTGTAAGCCAGTGTCCCTCCAATTTTTCATACGCAGGTTCGTCATTGATTAATAGCGCACAATAGCCAAGGATGGTATCTCCTTCAGTTAAAACAAATCCCGCATTTTTGTCAATGTCGTTTTGGATCACGTCTGGATTTGGATAACCGTCCTGCCATTGATTACTTCGATCTTCTTTTCTACGTGCTATTGCCTGTTGTAAAATGACCCATATTTTAGGGATTTCTGAAGTTGTAGCTTTTCTAAAGTTGTAGGTCATTGGTACGAAATGTATTTTTATTAAATAACCATTAAAGGCTTTACTATTTACTTATATTCATTTTTATTAGTGCTGATGTTTCGCTAGTTTCAAAAGGTACAGTTTCTTTTTATTAAATACAAAGTAAAGGCTCGTTTGCAAGGAGTACCTACTTTCTTTCCTAAACTTAAGATAGCGTTTGTAATGCGGCTCATATAAATCAATAAATAGAATGAAGTAATGCTCGCAACTAACCGCTAAGCATTATTTAAAATGCAGAATGGCTGTAGTTATGTATGGAAAAAAAAATCGCCTAGAAAGCCCTGGAATGACAAAAAAAATCCGCTTTTTATAGTATAGTGCACAAATAAGAAAGCCAAAATTAAATAGTGATTTCAAGGGTTGTAGCCCATTTCGGTCCTTGTGTATTTTGACAGGAAAGTGCAACATAGTCGTCTAATATTCTTGTACTAAACGTACACTATTTAACAATAAAGCGACCAAGATATTTACTAACTATTTTTGGCTATTAAGCCATTAAAATGGTAATCCAATGGATTCTGGATTAATAAAATCTTTGGTATACGGATTTTCAAGAAAGCTAAGTGGCGGCTTTTGAAATTTAAGAATATCTTCTTTTTCAATACCGTAAACCTGCCAATAATTGGATAGCAATTGGGCATATATATCCTCATCCCAAAATCCGAAGTGAGGTCGCTTACCACCCGTTTCAACTTCTATAGCAATCCCATTGTCTTGGTTTTCAATATTGTATTCGGGTTTGTAATGTAATATATAATCTGAATAATGAAACCTAGCGTATAACTCTTCAAACTGGATGGGATGTAAAACATGACCTTTCATTTTATCGAGGATCTCTTTTTGCTTCTCCCCAATTACCCCGTTATCTTGTAAACATGCAATAAAACCAAAGTCATTGACTCCAAATTGGAACATTAAATTAACCGCATCGTTGCGATAGCTAAAAATATCGGCAGAATATTTAAGTGGGAATACGGCTATGCTCCATGGTTTTTTTCCAACGAAGGAAATCGGTTCTATTAAGGATTGTAGCATTAAATGGAAGCGTCCAAAGCGTTCCCTGAGAGTGACAGACAGCTCAAAACCTTCACCTTGCTTTAGTAGCCTGTCTCTTTCATAAATCATTTCGTAGTATAGCATACCATAGACCATTCTGCCTGTCCATTGAAAAAGCAACTCTTGATCGAGTGACGCCATGCCTTCAAAACCTTTTTTATACGCAGCCTCAATTTTTACATCCAGCTCTTCAAAAGCTGTTTTGACTTCGGAAGAACATGGTAATTTAAGATCTGCATAATTATAAGATTTGGCTTTATCCATCATCTCAATTCTTTCATCACCTAATTTAAAATGATCCATCAGCCATACTGGAAAAACGGTCATGTTTTCATTTGTTAAAGCTCCTGAAAGGAAGCAAAAATGTTCGTCAAAATTCAAATCCTTAAAAGGATTAAAAAGCGTTTGTGTCATCAATATTCAGAAATATTAAGTTTTAATTTTTTTTCAAATGTAGCCATATATTATTGTTTTCTTTGCCAAATTTATATAGAATCAAAAATTTTAAATTTTGGAAAGTACCGTAAAACCTTTCCTTAAAAGAACAGTTCAACAATGTTGATTAGGTAGTGACTCACTAACTGTGTAAGTTGTATTAGTAACTTGAATCTAGCATTCCATAAACTCTAATTTGCGAATCTTCAGAATTTATAACGTTTAGTTTACGAATTTGAATCCATTTGTTTTAGTAATCGCGATTATTGTGCCCATGATTGATTATCCAACTGTTTAAAACGTAATCAATTAGTTTTTCGTTTCCAGTAGATAGATATTCATTTAAAAAATAGGCTTGGCTAAAATCAATCTTTGCCAAATGAATTTTCATTCCGGCATTCTTATTTAAATACTTGATGAGTTCAAAATCAATTTTTATAGTTTCTTTTATTCCGTGAAATTCGCCATAAAGGAACAAATCATTTGTTTTTACATACTCGTCCAAATTTCTAAAGATTAAAGTTTTATTCTACTCAGCTTACTCAAACAAAATTTTATTTTCTTTCCAGTAGTGAACAGATTATTTACCTGTGTAATTGTCATATGTTTTTAAAGAAAAGCCATAAAGCAAACATAATAGGAAAGTAATAAAGAAGTATTTTATTCCTTTCAAAACATTTTTTTTAATTAAATACGTTTTTTGGGTTAGGATTATTACTAACCTATCTATCTGCGAGATAATCTCTAGCAGAGGTGCTCTAAAATTGATGTAGACACGAAAATTTTTTCCGTTTTTTTCCGTTCTCAAATATACAGAAAAAAGCCACAAGAAAAGATAGGAATCCTATTGTTTTTTAAATGAGTGTGTTCTGTAGGTAATTCGCAGTCCTGTAGTACCGCTTACTTCACAATAGTTCTATTTTTATAGGAGTTCATTGAACTGCTTTTACAGCGGCGTCTCCCGCCTTTTTGGGCGGGAATACAGCTGATAGCTGGAGGGAGCTAGTTATGAAAATGGAGTAGTTCTGCTCCTAGAAATAAAAACTATTCTCGATACTTTTTTTGTTTCTTTTTATTTTGCAAAAAAAACTCTCGAAATGACGTTTTTAATAATGAATTATACTTGAATAACACCCAAGTTAAATTTCTTCTCAATAGGAGAGTGATTCGCCGCTTCAATACCCATAGATATCCAAGTTCGCGTGTCTAGAGGGTCGATGATCGCATCTGTCCACAATCTGGAAGCAGCATAATAAGGAGAAACCTGTTCGTCGTATCGGGCTTTTATTTTGTCAAACAGCGCTTTCTCTTTCGCTTCATCGACGATTTCGCCGCTTTTCTTCAACGAAGAAGCTTCAATTTGCGCCAATACTTTTGCAGCTTGTGTACCTCCCATAACGGCTAATTCAGCACTTGGCCAAGCGAAGATTAATCTTGGGTCGTATGCTTTTCCACACATGGCATAATTTCCTGCACCGTAGGAATTCCCTACAATAACCGTGAATTTTGGCACTACAGAATTACTTACTGCATTGACCATTTTGGCACCGTCTTTTATGATTCCGCCTTGTTCTGATTTAGATCCCACCATAAAACCGGTAACATCTTGTACAAAAACTAAAGGGATTTTTTTCTGATTGCAATTGGCTATAAAGCGGGTGGCTTTGTCTGCACTGTCCGAATAGATAACTCCACCAAACTGCATTTCCCCTTTTTTGGTTTTTACTACTTTTCGTTGATTGGCAACAATTCCTACTGCCCATCCGTCAATTCTGGCGTAACCCGTAATGATTGTTTGACCGTACCCGTCTTTATAGGGTGCAAATTCTGAATTGTCTACAAGACGATTGATGATCTCCATCATGTCGTATTGTTCATTTCGGGCTTTTGGTAAAACACCGTAGAGTTCTTTTTCATCTAAAGCTGGTTTTGCTGCTTTCACGCGGCTGAAACCTGCATTATCAGAATCCCCAATTTTATCAACTATATTTTTAATTTTGTCTAAGGCATCTTTGTCATCTTTGGCTTTGTAATCTGTCACTCCTGAAATTTCGCAGTGCGTAGTTGCACCTCCTAAAGTTTCATTGTCAATACTTTCTCCAATGGCTGCTTTTACCAAATAACTACCTGCAAGGAAGATACTGCCTGTTCCCTCAACAATGATGGCTTCATCACTCATGATAGGTAGGTAAGCTCCGCCGGCAACACAGCTTCCCATGATAGCCGAAATTTGTGTAATTCCCATACTGCTCATTTGGGCGTTATTTCTAAAAATCCGTCCAAAATGCTCTTTGTCTGGGAAGATTTCGTCCTGCAGCGGTAAATATACACCGGCACTATCTACTAAATAGATGATAGGCAGGCGATTTTCCATGGCGATTTCTTGTGCGCGAAGATTTTTCTTAGCAGTAATTGGGAACCAGGCACCCGCTTTTACAGTGGCATCATTTGCTACGACAATACATTGTTTCCCTCTGATGTATCCCATTTTTACTACAACACCTCCAGAGGGACATCCGCCATGGTCAGCGTACATTCCTTCACCAACAAAAGCCCCAATTTCAATACACTTGGCTTTAGGATCTAATAAATAATCAATGCGTTCCCGCGCAGTCATTTTTCCTTCGCTATGTAGTTTTTGAATTCTTTTTTCACCTCCTCCTAATTTTACTTTAGCAAAGTTTTGTTTTAATTGAGATAATAGAAGCTTATTGTGATCTTCGTTTTTATTGAAGTTTAAATCCATGTTGTACTAGTGTTATAAATAGTTTGTGCTAAAATACAAAATCGAACGAAATAAAATTTATTATTTTAGTTCCTTTGCTCATAATTTTCGCTATTAAACCAAAAAAACAGAAGCGAACTCCTGTTTTTTTACGAATATGATAATACCTACTTGTTTATTTTTTTGAATCATTGACTAATCGTTTTAAAATAGCCCATTGTTTCAAGGCATCACGCGCTTCAACAGCAGGATAACCTAACACTGTTTTACCGGCAGGCACATCGCAGGTTACACCAGATCCAGCTCCTACAATAGCTCCACTACCTAGTGTGGCATGATCTTTTATAGATGCGCTTCCGCCAATAATAACTCCATCACCCAAGGTTACAGACCCAGCTAGTCCGCTGTGTCCTGCCATAATGCAAAAACGACCTAGCTTACTGTTATGGCCAATTTGGACTAAATTGTCGATTTTGCATCCATCGCCTAAAACCGTAGAACTAAATTTTCCACGATCCACACAAGAGTTGGCGCCAATTTCTACATTATTTCCTATTATTACATTTCCTATCTGAGGTATTTTGACCAAACCTCGTTCAGGACAAGGGCGAAATCCAAATCCATCGGCTCCAACAGTTGCGTTGGGATGTATGATACAATCATTACCAATGTGACAACGCTCTCTGACCACAGTTCCAGACCACAGCACGGTATTTTCACCTATTGTGCATTCATCCAAAACAGTGACATTAGGATAAAGGATTGTGTTTTCTCCAATTTTTACATTTGGTCCAACATAACTTCCCGCACCTATTTTTGTTCCAATTCCGATGGTAGCTGATTTATCAACAACCGCCGTTGGGTGGATGTCAACATGAAATACAGGTAGGGGAGGAGCAAAAAGTTCCAAAACCTGAGACATCGCTAAATCTGCATTTTTTACTTTAATGAAAGCTCTGTTTTCTCCTGGCTCTATCGATATGTCCTCGTTTACAACTGCAACACAGGCTTTAGATAAAGACCAAAGTTTCTCGTATTTTTTGTTTCCAATAAATGTGATTTCTGAATCACTCGCGACCTCAAGTTGCTCTGGTGCTGTAATCATTTGTGAGGTGGTACCAAATAGTACTCCTTTAAGGACTTCATTTATTTCTTGGACTGTATAGGATTTCATAATGTTACTGATAGATTGGGTGGTGGTATAATTCTCAAATAAAGTGATTTAGACCTGAAGTTCCAAATGTTTACTGATACTTTAACAAGATTAAAAGTAGTATTTATATAACTTTTTAAAGTAAATGTGTAACGAAATCAAAAGATAAGCTACTACTTTTGCTGCTTAAATTTTGATCTAAGAACATGAAAAATCTTCAAATTAAGTTCTCGATTCCTCTCCTTGTGTTTTCTTTTTTCCCCGTGAATGCTCAGGTTCAGGCCTTGTTTAATAGTAAAACGCAACTTCGGGATATGACGGAAAGATGGGAGTTGGATACCACTTCTGTAAGAGGTACTTTTTTGGTCACTCCTTATAAACCTATGTACGTGTTGCCCGTACGATGGTCAAGCAACCCTAATGAAAGGCCTAAATCAGGAAATTTAGATCCGGATTATATCGCTCCTGCAGGTGTTGATTACAACAATATTGAAGCTAAATTTCAATTGAGCTTTAAGACTAAAGTGTTGCAAAGTGTTTTTTGGGGGCATGGTGATTTATGGTTGGCCTATACTCAAAAGTCCCATTGGCAAATCTATAATAATAATCTTTCCCGCCCCTTTCGAGAAGTTAATTATGAACCTGAACTTATTTTGAATTTTCCGGTGAAGTTTAATCTCTTTGGTTTTAAGGCGAGAATGGTGGGAGTAGCTCTGAATCATGAATCGAATGGAAAAAGTGATCCTTTTTCCCTAAGTTGGAACAGAATTATTTTACATGCAGGATTTGAACGTAAAAATTGGACCGTATACTTGAGACCTTGGTTTCGTATGCCAGCGGCGATTGATGACAATCCAGATATTTCAGAATATATAGGAAGGGGAGACGTGAATATAATCTATGTTAAAAATGGTAATATTCTATCTTTTATTGGTAGTCATAATTTAACTTTTAAATCAAACTCAAGGGGGAACGCCTCTTTCTCATGGTCGTATCCAGTTAGAAATAATTTAAAAGGGTATTTATTGATTTCTCACGGTTATGGTGAATCGTTGATTGATTATAATAATCTACAAACGACTATTGGAGTAGGTGTTTCTTTAATTGAATGGTTGTAAAATCAACGCCTTAAATTTTAGTGACTAATATCAAGTGAGTTAAATAGTGAAAACTAGTTATTTGAATTTTAATTAATAGTAAGTGGAATGCTAAATTCAACACGAGCATCTTTACCATCCACTTTTCCAGGGATCCATAAAGGACTATTAAATAACACTCTTAAGGCTTCAACATTCATGTCATAATTAAGTCCTTCAATTATTTTAAAATCTTTTAAAGTGCCATCTATTTCAACCACAAAATCAACTTTTATTCGTCCTTTAGCGCTATTAGGTGACTTAAAGTTTTCTCCAACATATTTATAAAATTCTTTTATACTTCCTGGAAATTCAGGTTTTACATAATAGGGAAAGAAAGCAATTTCAGTTCCGTTTTCATCAAAACATTTTCCGTCAATAAATTCATTATTTTCAAAGGTTTCACTTCGCTTTACTTGGCCATTTTCGTAAAACCCAGTCTGGATTCCTTCCAGTTTATCTTTGACGTAAAATGCCACCGTTTTTTTACCGCCACTTTTATACCAGGTTTTGGCGTAACCGCCGCGTATTTTTCTTTTTAAATTTGAGAATTGATCACTGTTTTTAATTGAGCCATCAAGATAATAGGTTTTTCTATGGGTACCATTTTCACTCTCTTCATATGTGCTGTAATACGTTGCACCTTGAGGCGTGGGTAATTTTTTAAAGTCTTCAGTATAATATATTTTTTTTGCGATTAAAAAGTAACTGAAATTAACAAAACAAAAAGGATTAGTAATTTTTTCATAAAAATGATATTAATTTATCGAATCAAAAATAACAAAAAAATCCTACAGTATAGTATTGTACTTACTGTAGGATTTAATTGTTTTATAAGGATATATTTACTCTTCTTCTTGGTCTTTTTGTCCCATCATCATTAGATAGGCTTTTAAGAACTCGTCGATTTCACCATTCATCACACCGTCGACGTTGCTGGTTTCATAACCGGTACGCACGTCTTTTACTAATTTATAGGGCTGCATCACATAATTGCGAATCTGGGAACCCCATTCAATTTTCATCTTCCCCGCTTCGATGTCAGCACGCTGCGCCTGTTTCTTTTTTAATTCAATTTCGTACAACTGAGAACGCAACATTTGCATAGCACGTTGTCTGTTATCCTGCTGCGAACGCGTTTCTGAACACTGAATTTGAATTCCTGTGGGTTTGTGAAACAACTGTACTTTGGTTTCCACCTTATTCACATTTTGCCCACCGGCACCGCTGGATCGAGAGGTCGTGATTTCAATATCGGCAGGATTTATATCAATTTCGATACTGTCATCCACTAATGGATACACATATACGGATGCAAAGGAAGTATGCCGTTTAGCATTACTATCAAACGGTGATATACGTACGAGTCGATGTACTCCATTTTCTCCTTTTAGATATCCAAAAGAATAATCACCTTCAAATTCGAGGGTAACCGTTTTTATACCGGCTGCTTCTCCTTTTTGAAAATTCAGTTCTTTTATTTTATACCCATATTTTTCACCCCACATCATGTACATGCGCATGAGCATTTCGGCCCAATCACAACTTTCAGTACCTCCAGCACCCGAAGTAATTTGTACAACAGCGCTTAAAGAATCGCCTTCATCAGAAAGCATGTTCTTGAATTCAATCGCTTCAATATGATTTGCAATACCGAAATATTGTTCGTCTAATTCTTCGGCTGTGAACTCTCCTTCTTTAAAGAACTCGTAGGCTAATTGCAATTCGTCAGTCATTTCGACTGCTTTATCATAGTCTTCAATCCATTTTTTCTTATTTCGAAGATTTCTTACAATGAGTTCCGCTTCTTTTGCATTATTCCAAAAATCTGGAGCAAAAGTCTTCTCTTCTTCGTTAGAAATTTCGATTAGTTTGGCATCAACGTCAAAGATACCTCCTCAACGCACCAAGGCGCTCTACAATACCTTTAATTTGTTCGGTAGTTGTCATAAATTATGTAATTTTGTGGGACAAAAATAACATTTTTTTTTAAGTAGTGACTACTAGAGCGTAATCTGTGTTAAAATAAAAAATAAATCAATGGAAATAAATTTAATTAGCGATACGGTAACAAAGCCAACACATGAAATGTTGCAGTATATGTTTAAGGCTGAGGTTGGAGATGACGTCTACAGACAAGATCCAACAGTGATAGCATTGGAAACAAAAACAGCCGCACTATTCGGTATGGAAGCAGGTCTGTTTTTTCCGTCGGGAATAATGGCAAATCAAACAGCTATAAAAGTACATACGCAACCAGGCGAGCAATTAATCGCAGATAAGTATGCACACATATACCATTACGAAGGTGGAGGAGTTTCTTTCAATAGTGGGGTTTCTTGTTGTTTACTGGATGGTAAACGTGGTATGATTAACGCTCAACAAGTGGCCGGTGCGATCAATGATCCTGAGTTTTACAACAGTCCGTTAACTAGTTTAGTATGTGTAGAAAACACTACGAATAAGGGAGGTGGTGCTTGTTACGAAATTGAAGATTTACAAAAGATAAAAGAAGTTTGCGTTGCCAATAACTTGAAGTTCCACATGGATGGTGCCCGAATCTGGAATGCCTTAGTAGCCAAAAAACAGGATCCAAAATTGTACGGGTCGTTATTTGACACTATTTCTGTATGTTTTTCTAAAGGGCTTGGAGCCCCAGTAGGATCTGTTTTACTAGCTGATAAAGCTACGATTGCTAGGGCTTTAAGAGTCCGTAAAATTCTAGGAGGAGGGATGAGACAGGTAGGTTACCTTGCTGCTGCTGGGATTTACGCTTTAGATCACAATATTGAGCGTCTTGAAGAAGATCACCGAAGAGCAAAAGAGCTTGGAAGTGTTCTTAGTAAAGCAAGCTGGGTTGCCTCAGTTGAACCTGTAGAAACTAATATCTTAATTTTTTCTTTGGCTCCACATTGCAATGATCAGGCATTAATAGAGAAATTAAAGCAAAAAAATATTTCCATCAGTTCTTTGGGACCTGGGAAACTTAGAATAGTGACCCACCTTGATTACAGAGAAGTGATGCATACTTATGTTTTAGAGACTTTAAGTAAGCTAGAAATGTAGTGTTTTATTAAACTTAAAAAAGGTTTAGCACATTGATAATGCTAAACCTTTTCTTTTTCTATTCGAACAAATTGTGCGTCTCTAAAATGATTGATTTACTGAAAGTAAAGATTTATTAATGAGGTGCCTTTTATACAGTAACCACAGTTGGTCCTCCGGTAATACTTATGAATTTGATAAAATATTATATTTCAAAATTTCTGATTTATTATTCAAATTCGCAATATTCAGATATTGATTATTTGATGAATCAATAAAACCTTTACCAGAAACATTATCTAAACCGTAAACTTCGCCTGGTAGTTGGTCAGTATACGTATTGTTTGATAAGTCAATTTTAATGAGGGTAACTCGACTTATAACTCTTTTTAAACTTTTCATACCATACAAAACAGTATTATTAGTTATTGATGATCTTGTGAAAGATAGAGGTGTGTTAGTGGTGTTGAAAATGTAGTTTTCGCAATTTGGCCATCTAAGTTTATTTCTATTGTAGTGTCGTTAGAACAACAGCTATAGAATTTTGCCTCATTTGTGGATGTTTAATGAGAGCTTATTTAGTTGAACGAAATTTCGGTAGACATAAAGTTGAAAGTAACTGGATTGATGCTGATAAGATATTGATTTAGAATCACCCTTATTCGATTTCAATATTCCGTATAATAAATTTTAGATTGATTCCATTCTCATGATAATAATGTGGGATCTGATACCTTCAATTCGCTCGGATAAACTATAGATTTTGTACAGCTTGATTTTTTTTATCTAAAATGAATAGTTTTTCTTAAGACAAACGCTCTATCAAAAACAAATTGTCTGAGTTTGAAGTAACGGTGTTTAAATTTAAGAAAGCGGAAATAGTAAAGCCATTAAATTTCGAATAAGAAGTACTAATGCCAGAGTTATTTCCAATTTTATTAACTTCACCTACTGATTTGATTGTTAAATAGCTACAATCATCAACAATAGTAATAGGCTCCACAGTTGATTCTGACTCACTGCAGCAGGAAACAAAAAAAATGGCGCAACTAAGCGCCATTAATTTTATTTTTGATTTCATTTTTATTTGAATAATTCGTCCATTCCTGGCATCATCGGCATATCCATTTTTGCAACAGCATCAAGCTCCGCTGTATTTACTTTACTCGCTTTTTCGATTGCTTTGTTCATCACTAAAATCATATAATCTTCTAATTGCTCTTTGTCTTGCAGTAATTCATCGGCAATAGTGATTGATGTTATTTTTCTGTTGGCAGTTATCGTAACTTTTAGTAAACCGTCTGTACTTTGTTCATCAACTAAAACAGTATCTAGGCGTTTTTTTGTTTCTTCCATTTTTTGTTGGGTTTCCTTAAGTTTACCCATCATTCCCATTAAATCCATTTTTGATAATTTAAAAATTATTGAACAACGAAATTACGAATTTAGAAGGAATAAGCAATGTTAAATAAGATGAAAAACGAACGAGTTATAGAATGGCTTTGTTTATTTTTGTACCTTCTTAAAAATATGAAAACTCAAAAAATGATAGAAAACATACAACCACCAGTTGCTAAGATTATACCAAAAGTATTAGAAAAATTCGGGGACGTCAGGGTTGATAATTATTTTTGGTTAAAGGATCGAGAAAATCCTGAAGTCATTGAATATCTGAATAAGGAAAACGAATATTATCAAAAGATGACTGCTCATACGCAGGAATTCCAAAAAGAATTGTTTGAGGAAATGAAAGCCAGAATCAAGGAAGACGATGAGTCAGTTCCCTATTTATACAATGGCTATTATTATATCACCCGTTTTGAAACGGGAAAAGATTATCCCATTTATTCCCGAAAAAGGGAAAGCCTTTCAGCAAAAGAAGAGATCATGCTCGACTGCAACGAATTGGCAAAGGGGAAAAAATATTTCAAACTGAGCGGATTGAGTATAAGTAATGACAATAAACTTGCCACATATGCGGTAGATTTAGTTGGAAGAAGAATTTATACTTTGGAAGTAAAAAATCTGATAACAGGTGAAATCTTAAGCGATAAAATTGAAAATACAACCGGAAACTCTACTTGGGCAAATGACAATCAAACGATTTTCTATACCACTCAAGATGCGAATACTTTACGTTCCGATACCGTTTTAAAACACAAGATAGGAACCGATAAATCAAAAGATGAAGTGGTTTATTTTGAAAAAGACGATACTTTCGATGTTGCCGTGGGCAAAGAAAAATCAAAAAAATATATTTTGATATGCTCGTCAAGCACGCTGACTACAGAGTTCAGAACTTTATTAGCAGACACTCCAAATGGGAGGTTTAAAGTTTTTCAGAAAAGAAAAAGAGGTTTAGAATATAGTATCTCTCATTTTGAAGACCATTTTTATATCGTTACCAATAAGGATAAGGCAACTAATTTCAAATTGATGAAAACGCCTGAATCCAAGACTTCAATGGATAATTGGGAAGATGCTCTTGCTCATCGGGAAGATGTTTTGCTAGAGGATATTGATATTTTCAGGAATTTCTTGGTAGTATCAGAGCGTAGCAATGGTTTGAGTAGAATTCGAATCATGCCTTGGAATGGAAATTCAGAGTATTATTTGCCTTTTGAGAGCGAGACTTATACTGCACATGCGACTTCAAACGTTGACTTCGATACAGATATCTTACGATACGCATATCAATCAATGGCCACACCTGCGTCGATTATTGATTTCAATATGAAAACCAAAGAAAAGGAAGTCAAGAAAGAGCAAGAAGTGCTTGGCGGCACCTTTGATAAGGATAATTATGTGGAAGAACGTGTTTGGGCTACTGCAAAAGATGGAACCCAGGTACCGATTTCTATGGTATATAAGAAAGGTCTGAAAAAGGATGGGAAAAATCCATTGTTACTTTATGCCTATGGTTCATATGGCCATTCCATGGATGCCTATTTTTCATCAACAAGACTATCCTTATTAGATAGAGGTTTTGTTTATGCCATCGCACACATTCGTGGTGGTGAAGACTTAGGAAGACAATGGTACGAAGGGGGGAAATTATTAAAGAAGAAAAATACTTTTAAGGACTTTATAGATTGTTCTAAATATGTTATTGATCAAAAATATACTTCTCCAAAACATTTATATGCTGAAGGTGGTTCTGCCGGTGGATTATTGATGGGAGTTATCTTAAACATGGCGCCAAAATTATACCATGGTGTAATAGCACAAGTTCCTTTTGTGGATGTTGCCACCACGATGTTGGACGAAACGATCCCGCTAACAACCGGGGAGTATGACGAATGGGGAAATCCAAACGTTAAAAGATATTACAATTACATGAAGTCTTATTCCCCTTATGATAATGTAAAGTCCCAAGCCTATCCAAATATGTATATATCAACGGGATTGCATGATTCACAGGTACAGTATTGGGAGCCCGCTAAATGGGTTGCCAAGTTGCGAACTTTGAAAACAAATAATACGTTACTGTTTCTAGATACCAATATGGATGCAGGACATGGAGGCGCATCTGGAAGGTTTGAAGCCATTAAGGAATTAGCAAAGGAATTTAGTTTTTTATTAGATTTAGAGGAAATTAAAAAGTAATTCTAAAAATCATTTTCAATTTGGTAGCGACTATAGTCTGATAAACTTCTTCTAGATTGGCTGTTTTTCCATGAAAAAAGAAATAGAAGCAGGTAGCATTTTGTAGCATTGATTGACAATGTACTTCCAATGAAGCTAAATAAAGCTGGAAAAGGAAGAAGGTAATCTTATCTGCTGAGTATTTTGATAGTATCAATAAGTATATCAAAGGTAGCGATGAATAAAGTGGACCTGGTGCGAGAGCAATAGTTATGAAATGAGGCTTGGCTGTCGACTATGTTTCTACATCTGTTTTTACAGTTGATATGTCAATAGGTAGATCTAGATGAGTTTGATGAAAACGGTAATGGCATTGATACGTTTTATTAGTGTGGGTTTCATTTTAGGAGTAAAGTATACTCTAATAAGTGGATGTACAGGAAGAGATATTTTGATAGCGTACGTCAAAAAAAAGTGATAAGATAGCGTATCACAATTGTTGTAGACAAAAAACTCCAGAGAAATCTGGATTTTTTTGTTTGCCATTAATTTTTTTTGCAGTTAACATTAGGGAGCTCGGATTTCTTTAGCTGAAGATACGGATGTTCGTATTGCTTTGATGTAAAAGCATATTTGTCGCTAAATTTCTAAAAGAAAACAGTATAGCTATGGAAAGCCGATAGAAGTTTACAAAGACTGTTGTGTTTTATCAAATAAATAAAACCCGCTAAAAATGGCTTCGAAGCGGGTTTTGGAAAAAAAACTAAAAAAATTACTTTATCATAAGATTGGATTATAGGATATCCAATTCTTTCATACAGGCTTTCATCATTTCGTATGTCCTTTTAATATCATTGTCTAAACCAATTGAAAAACGAATTAATCCATCAGTCAATCCCATTTCAGTTTGTTCGTCTAGAGGAATTTCACTAGAAGTGGAGGTTCCTGGAGCGCTGAACAATGTTTTGTAGAAGCCTAAACTCACGGCTAAATACCCTAAGTTGCGTGATTGCATTAATTCCATTAAGGCATTAGCTTTAGCCAAAGAACCAACGTCTAAAGTCATCATTCCACCAAAGCCATATTCAGAATTGATCATACTAGCAAATAAGTCGTGACTTGGATGGCTTTTTAAACCAGGGTAAACCGTTTTTATTCCGTCTTTTTCAAAATGTTCTGCAAGGTACAGCGCATTATGACTGTGCTGCTTAATTCTTAGATGAAGTGTACGCAGGTTTTTCATAACGCTAGCAGAGCGCAGGCTATCCATTGTGGGGCCGAGTAACATACTAGCACCACTGTTTACGTCCTTTAATTCATTGATGAAATCGTGAGATGCACAAGTTACGCCACCCACGGTATCACTACTTCCATTGATGTATTTGGTCAGACTATGAATTACAATATCCGCACCAAATTTAACTGGAGAAACAGATAAAGGGGAGAATGTGTTATCGACAACCAATTTCAAATTATGTTTCTTGGCAATTTTTGATAAACCCGCTATATCAGCAACTTCCAATAATGGATTACTTACGGTTTCACAATACAACACTTTCGTGTCCGGAGTAATGGCAGCTTCAACTACATCTAGCTTCGTGATATCAACAAATGTTGTTTTGATATTAAATCTTGGCGTGAAGTTTTTTAGAAAAGCATACGTTCCTCCATAAATTGTTCTACTTGAAACGATGTGGTCTCCAGCGCCACACAACTGCATCAAGGTAGGCGTAATAGCGCCCATTCCGGAAGCGGAAACATTTGCTGTTTCAGTACCTTCCATCGCTGCCATTGCTCTGTCTAAATACAAATTACTAGGAGAGGAATGGCGAGAATATAAATAACAACCTTCTATATTGCCTTCAAAGGTATCAAACATAGTTTTTGCCGAAAGGAAGGTGTAGGTAGAAGAGTCAGAAATTGATGGATTTACGCCACCAAATTCACCAAAATACTGTAAGTCCTGAATGTTGTCTGCGGGATTGAATTTCATGTTATTTTTTTAATTGGTTATTGTATCAAATTTTGTCTTATTGGCTTTAAGCCAATAAGATTGACTTCGAATTTTATTTACTGCAATAACAATGCAATCAGCATTATCAGGATTGTAATTGAAATTGTTCCTTCTTGTCCTACTATCTTTATGATTTTGAAAAATCCAATAAAAAGATCTAGGTCGTAAAGACTTTATTAAAAACGGGTAGAGATGCTGTTCGGGATATAAGTATCTTTTCTATAACAGTGTTATCTACAATGTAAAGTACGTTTATATAGGTTTTAATGTCAACAATAGCTTCTAAACTCAGTTTTTTAGACGGTTAAAAACGAATATTTTAGATTTTTTATCTATTTTTAGTAAATAATTGATGCTTTCACCAAAAAAACTACAAAATGACTTTAGACTTAATAGACAAAAAACTATTATTATTGTTGCAGACAGACAGCAAAAAGACTACAAAAGAATTATCATTGAAATTGAATCTGTCGGTTACGGCAGTTTATGAGCGCATTAAGAAATTAGAGCGAGAAGGTATTATTGATAAATACGTGATATTGCTCAATAAAGCGAAGGTTGAAAAGGGATTTGTGGTTTTTTGTCATCTAAAACTCATCCAACACACCAAGGAATTTGTAACCAAATTCGAAAGTGAAGTGGTGCAATTGAAAGAAGTATTGGAATGTTATCATGTAAGCGGCGATTATGACTATATCCTTAAGATCGTGGTGAAAGATATGGAAGCCTACAGAGAGTTTTTAGTTACAAAGCTAACTACCCTCCAGCATATTGGCAGTACACAAAGTACCTTTATGATCAGTGAAGTTAAAAACACAACTGTGGTTGAAGTTTAAGTAATTTTAGTGCGAAAATCATATTGTTGATAGGATATTAAATAAGTTGGTCTGTGAAGTCTTAACAAAATATATTTAATATTAAACTTTAAACAAAACTTAATTCCTTAATTTTGTACGATTCTATATAAAAATATAACAAAAATAAATATACTATGAATTCATTTGACGTAGTCATTATTGGTTCTGGCCCAGGCGGATATGTATCAGCAATTCGTTGTGCACAACTTGGTTTCAAAACAGCAATTATCGAAAAATATTCAGTTCTTGGCGGAACTTGCCTTAACGTGGGTTGTATTCCTTCAAAAGCATTATTAGCTTCCTCACATCATTATGACGACGTGGCGCATTTTGCAGATCACGGAATTGAAGTTTCTGGTGAAGTAAAAGTAAACCTAGAAAAGATGATTGCACGAAAACAAGCAATTGTTGATCAGACTTCTGGCGGAGTGAAGTATTTAATGGACAAAAATAAAATCACTGTTCTCGAAGGCTTAGGTTCTTTTGTAGATGCTACTCATGTTGCGATTGCAAAAGCAGACGGAACCAGCGAAACAGTTGAAGCAAAAAATATAATTATTGCAACGGGATCGAAGCCTGCTAATTTGCCCTTTATCAAAATTGATAAAGAAAGAATAATCACATCAACTGAAGCATTAAAACTAAAAGAAGTACCAAAACATCTTGTTATTATCGGAGGAGGTGTTATTGGAATTGAATTAGGTCAGGTGTATTTACGTTTGGGAGCTAAAGTTTCGGTTGTGGAATATATGGACCGAATTATTCCAGGAATGGATGCGTCGCTGTCTAAAGAATTGACTAAAGTATTTAAGAAGCAGGGAATGAAATTTTACGTTTCTCATAAAGTGCAGTCCGTAGAAAGAAATGGCGATGCCGTGACGGTTCAGGCAGAAAATGCAAAAGGAGAAACGATTACACTAGAAGGAGATTATGCTTTAGTTTCTGTTGGTCGTCGTCCTTACACGCACGGATTGGGTGCAGAGAATGCAGGAGTAAAATTATCAGACAAAGGAATGGTAGAGGTAAATGATCATTTACAGACTAATATTCCTAACATCTACGCAATAGGTGATGTTGTTCGTGGAGCGATGTTAGCGCACAAAGCGGAGGAAGAAGGAGCTATGGTTGCTGAAATATTAGCTGGACAAAAGCCGCATATCAATTATAATTTAATTCCTGGTGTTGTTTATACTTGGCCAGAAGTGGCTGCAGTAGGACAAACTGAAGAGCAATTAAAGGCTTCTGGTGTGGATTATAAGGCTGGAAGTTTCCCTTTCAAAGCATTAGGACGTGCAAGAGCTAGCGGAGATTTAGATGGTTTCGTTAAAATTCTTGCTGATGCAAAAACAGATGAGGTTCTTGGAGTTCATATGATTGGAGCTCGTTGTGCTGATTTAATTGCTGAAGCTGTTGTTGCAATGGAATTTAAAGCCTCAGCTGAAGACATATCAAGAATGTCACATGCTCATCCTACTTTTGCAGAAGCGATCAAAGAAGCTGCCTTAGCAGCTACAGATAACAGAGCAGTACACGTATAGTATCTATGATTTTACACTAAAAAACCCGTCAAATATAATTTGACGGGTTTTTTGTTTTAAGATTAAATTTTAAAAGTTTTAATTTTAATTTTATAAAAATATAACGGTGTTTGCATAAGATCTTTAATAAAAAACAAATTAGTATAAAAATGAGATGTTTAGTAGGTGTTTTGGCACTTGTTGGAGTAGGATTTTTTCTTAACTCCTGCTCTCGTAAAACGATTCCAGAGAAAGCAAAGGCCGTTCAAAATTTCGAGAAAGAAAAATATTTAGGAAAATGGTATGAAATCGCTAGATTAGATTTTAAATTTGAGAAAGGACTGAACAATACCAGCGCTGAGTATTCATTAAATGACAATGGAGGGATAAAAGTGGATAATAAAGGGTATGATGTAAAAAATGACAAATGGAAGCAAAGCATTGGAAAAGCGAAGTTTGTGAGAGACGAGAATGTAGCCATGCTAAAAGTATCATTCTTCGGGCCTTTTTATGGGGGTTATAATGTTATTGCTATTGACAAAGAGTATAAATACGCCCTAGTTTCAGGGGGGAGCCTTAACTATTTATGGATATTGTCTCGTGAAAAATCAATTCCGTTAGAAGTTGCCTCAGCCTACTTGAAAATGGCTGAAGAAATTGGTTTTAAAACAGCTGATTTAATATGGGTGCATCATACTAAATAAAAGTGCGAATTTACTAAGTAACAAAACCGACTTCTATCTAGAGTCGGTTTTTGTCTTTTAGATAAAAAATTAATCCATTTTGAACAATCCCCTATAATTTTCCCAATGAGAGAAAATCAAGAATAGATTACCTACGAATACGAAAATAGCTAGTGGAAGGTTTTCTGGAGTCAAAAAGTAGTTGATTAATAAGATGTTAAGGGTTACGGGAAAAATGACAAGATTCGATAATGTTGTAAATTTTCCAGTTATAAATGATAGGCCGCATAGAAATTCAATACTTTTTGCCAATGGGAATAAATAAGTTGAAGCCATTAAACCAACCTGGAAGGCTTTGAACTCGCCTGTTGATGCAGGTTCGGGACTTAAATGTAAAAAATAACTAACAGAAGTATAGAGAAATAAAAGTCCAAGTAGAGTCCGAATAATAATGGTAGCAATTTTCATAATATTTAGGTTTTATTGGTTAAAAATTTAAAAATGTACTGATGCGGTAATGCTCATTTATTTTAATGCTATATTTCCCTTTGATTACCGTCTAAATCAGAAAAAAAACAACGATTGTCATTCGATTAAGTCTTTTAATATTAGTCTTTTATTGTAAATTTACGAAAAAAATGAACTGATTTTTGGCATGTGGACATATTAAAGATTTTTTTTTGTTGTAATTTTGAATTTTAAAGATATATTTTTTTGAGGACATCAATTCATAAGGCCATTTCAAATCCAAAATTGTTTAAAGAACAACTTCTAATTTGGTCACAACAGTTTCGTGAAGTCATTTTTATGGATAGTAATAATTATCCACATCAACATTCAAGTTTTGATTGTGTCTTAGCAGTAGATGCTTTTACGTCAATAAAAACTGATTATCATAGTGCTTTTGAGGATTTAAAACAATACCAGCAAACTACAAAAGATTGGCTTTTTGGTTATTTATCCTATGATTTAAAAAATGACGTGGAGATTTTGCAATCGGATAATTTTGATAGTCTGCACTTTCCGGATTTATTTTTCTTTCAACCTAAAAAAATATTTTTACTAAGAGGAAATGAGGTCGAAATTCAATATCTGACGATGTGCGATGAAGAAGTTGATGGCGATTTCGACGAGATAAAGCTGCAAACTGCAGCCATTGGGATGAAGGCGACGGCAGTTGAAATAAAACAAAGAATTTCAAAAGAAGAGTATCTCGATAAAGTTTCCAAAATGCTCTTCCATATTCAGCAGGGGGATTTGTATGAAGCTAATTTTTGTATGGAATTTTATGCTGAAAAGACCATTATAGATCCATTGGATAAATTTCTTAAACTCAACGAAATATCTCAACCTCCATTTGCGGTTTTCTTTAAAAACAATCGACAGTTTTTGCTATCGGCATCACCGGAGCGGTATTTAAAAAAAGAGGGAGAGCTTCTTATTTCACAACCTATAAAAGGAACCTCAAAACGATTTTCGGATCCAATTAAAGATGAAGAATCGAAGAATAAACTGGCATTAGATCCAAAAGAACGTGCCGAAAATATCATGATAACAGATTTAGTGCGTAATGACTTATCTCATACTGCACAAAAAGGATCTGTGCAGGTTACAGAGTTATGCGGTATTTATTCTTTTATGCAAGTACATCAGATGATTTCCACGGTTACATCTAAATTGGACCATCAGTATAGTGCTGTTGAAGCCATAAAGCAGTCCTATCCGATGGGCAGTATGACCGGCGCCCCTAAAATTTCGGCTATGAAAATAATTGAAGATTTGGAAGAAACCAAAAGAGGATTGTACAGTGGAGCAGTAGGTTACTTTACTCCAAACGGAGACTTCGATTTTAACGTAATCATTAGAAGTATTTTATACAATCAGGAAAATCAATATGTTTCCTTTTCTGTAGGTAGCGCCATAACATCACTGTCAATTGCCGAAAACGAGTATGAAGAGTGTTTGCTTAAATCAAAAGCAATGCGTGAAGTATTGCAATAATTGACATTCATAATTCGATATTGAATTTTAATCTTTATTTTTGAACTATGCTAGATAGACTCAAAAATCATATTGCTCATAACTTTCCTTTTTTAGAAAATAAAAAACTTTTACTGGCTACCAGTGGTGGTCTGGACAGTATTGTCATGGCTCATTTGTTCAATCAACTAAACCATACAATTGCCCTAGCGCATTGTAATTTTCAATTGCGGGGATTAGAAAGTTTTGAAGATCAAAATTTTGTTCAGGATTACGCTGAAGCGAATGCCATTTCTATTTTTGTGACCCAATTTGATACGGAGGCTTTCGCCAAAGATTACAAGCTTTCGACACAAGTGGCAGCACGTGATTTGCGGTACAATTGGTTTTATGAGCTTTTGGAAACAGAAAAATTTGATTATATTCTCACTGCCCATCATGCTGATGACAATATAGAAACATTTCTCATTAACCTCAGTCGGGGAACCGGTCTGGAAGGTCTAGTTGGAATACCTGCGCAGAATGACAAAATCATTCGTCCCCTATTGCTTTTTTCGAGGGAGGAAATTGCAAACTATGCCCATGAAAATAATATACAATGGAGAGAAGATAGCAGTAATGCTTCCGATAAGTATTTACGTAATAAGATCCGTCATGACTTAGTTCCTTTGTTAAAAGAACTAAACCCACATTTTGTTCTGTCGTTTAAAAAAACACAATCTTATTTGCAGGAATCACAAGCCATGGTTGAAGACGCTTCGATTATGGTGTACCAGCAGGTAGCGAGGCAAGAAGAGGACGATATCTATTTTGATTTAAATCAATTAAAGAAATTACCTAATTATACCTCCTATTTATACCAGTGGTTGCATGAATTTGGATTTTCTGCGTGGGATGATATTTATGATTTGGTTGAAAGCCAATCAGGAAAGCACGTGTTTTCTGCTGAGTTTCGGTTATTGAAAGACAGGGATTCATTAATTCTGAGTCCAATTGGCTTAGACAATATGAAGGAGGAATATTTTATTGATGCAGGAACGGAAGACGTTAAGATTCCCTTAAATCTTAGCTTTTCGAAAGTAGACAAAGTCTATATTCCTACAATTACTGCTATATTTGTCGACGAAGACAAATTAGAGTTCCCGTTGGTTTTACGCAGATGGAATGAAGGGGATAGTTTTCAGCCTTTTGGTATGGAAGGCAAGTCTAAAAAAGTGAGTAAGCTTTTCAAAGATGCGAAATTATCATTGTTAAAAAAAGAAAATGTCTGGATTTTATGGTCAGGAAATAAAATTGTTTGGGTCGTTGGTCTAAGACAGGATGAGCGATTTAGAGAAGATAACAAAACACGAAATATATTAAAAATAGAATTAGAATAATGAAGAAATTATTATTTATCCTCATCACCTTTTTGGCTTTTGCCAATGTAAATGCTCAGATTCTAGATCCCGTAAAATGGACAACAAAAATTGAAAAAACATCAGACAACACCTATGTGTTGACTTTTGACGGAGTAATAGAAAAAGACTGGCATGTGTATTCCCAGTTTACTCCTGATGGTGGTCCGTTACCACTAGAAGTTATTTTTAAAAACCAAGAAGGGAATTTTAATCTGGTTGGTAAAGCGAAAGAAAGCAAAACTAAGACGGCTTATAATGATATTTTTGAAGTAAATGAAACGTATTTTCAAAGAAAAGCTCAAATTCAACAGATAGTTCATGTTACGAATCCGAAGGTTTCAACAATAGTAGCTGAGTTGAATTATCAGGTTTGTAAAGAAGTGTGCATCAATTTAGAGAAAAAATTTACCTTTTCCATACCCGGTGCGGCTGCGGTGATCGCGGTGCCAAAAGTAGCTGCTGCCGTTGCATCTGCTGTTGAAACAGATACGGTAAAAATAGATTCATTGGCACCAAGTCTTGGTGCAAGCAATACTGTCATTGCCGATACTGAAAAAGTGGTGGCTGCAGTACCTAAATCAGCTACTCAAAGAGGATTGTGGTCTATCTTTTTTATTGCTTTTTTATCAGGGTTTGCTGCTTTACTTACTCCTTGTGTTTTTCCAATGATACCTATGACGGTTAGTTTTTTTACCAAGCAAAGTAAATCAAAAGCGAAAGGGATCAGAAATGCTATAATTTACGGGATTTCAATTATTGTTATTTATGTACTTCTTGGGTTTATAGTAACCTGGATTTTTGGTGCTGATGCGCTGAATGCATTAGCGACAAATGTGTGGTTTAATATTATTTTCTTTGTTTTACTAGTTGTTTTTGCCGCTTCATTTTTGGGTGCATTTGAAATTATGTTGCCCAATTCTTGGGCAAATAAAGTAGATAGCCAAGCCGATAGAGGAGGTATTATAGGAATTTTATTCATGGCATTGGCACTTGCAATTGTATCGTTCTCTTGTACGGGGCCGATAGTAGGTACGCTACTAGTGGAAGCTGCTTCCAAAGGGGGAATTGCTCCAATCATTGGGATGTTCGGTTTTTCATTAGCATTAGCCTTACCATTTATGCTTTTCGCCATGTTTCCTGGATGGTTGCATTCATTACCAAAATCTGGCGGATGGTTGAATACGGTAAAAGTCGTTTTAGGATTTCTGGAATTGGCTTTAGCCTTTAAATTCTTATCAAATGCCGACTTGGTATTGCAATTGCATTTCTTGGAAAGAGAAGTATTCTTGGCTATTTGGATTGCCATTTTTGGAACATTGGCCCTTTATTTATTCGGAAAAATTACGTTACCACATGATAGTCCATTGACACATATTTCAGTAGGACGTTTAATGATGGGATTGTTAGTCCTAACTTTTACGATATATCTAATTCCGGGACTTTGGGGAGCGCCGTTAAAAATTATTAGCGCTTTTCCACCTACAATGGAATACAGTGAAAGCCCTAATGGAGTAGGTGGCTCAGCAAGTAGCGTCGCGAATATCATTTTGCCGGAAGGTGCTAAAAGTGGCCCTCATGGGATAGTGGTTTTTGATGATTATGAGAAAGGATTGGCTTATGCCAAAACAGTAAATAAACCAATTATGCTTGATTTCACGGGGTATGCCTGTGTTAATTGTAGAAAAATGGAAAATAATGTTTGGTCTGATGCTATGATTTTGCCCATTCTAAATAATGAAGTGGTGCTTATATCCTTATATGTTGATGACAAACGGGATTTGCCCAAAAGCGAACAGTTTATATCCAAAACGACGGGTTCTGAAATTGAAACAGTAGGAGATAAGTGGACTGATTTTATGATATCAAAATACAAAACCAATACACAGCCTTTATACGTTTTAACAGATTTAGATGGTAATAGCTTGAATAAAGAAAATCCAACCATAAGTTATGTGAGTATAGAAGAATATGGAATTTGGTTGAAATTAGGAATTTCAAATTTCAAAAAATAATACTATTTATATCTATTACGTAGTCTAAAGCTATACTAAATAAACTTATGTTTTAATCTAAATTGTTCTCGTATAATGTCGATAGCCTTTGTCGATTTAGGTATACTATGTAATAGTACAATAATCCCGAGAATTTCTGTAATGACTATAGAGATATACAATCGGTATAAAATAAAAAATCCCAATCTGAAATTTAGATTGGGATTTTTTTTAGTTAGGTTTTCCTTACTACAAGTTTTTTATAAAAACTCTCCGTGTTGAGAGATGTCTAAACCTAACTCTTCTTTATCTTCACTCACCCTTAGTGGTGTGATTTTATTGACAATAAAGAATAAGAAATAAGATGCTGAAAAAGCAAACAGGGATACGATGATTAAAGCAGTAAGCTGATGAACAAATAAGGTAGTTTCACCAAATATAAGTCCCTGATCCGTAACCGCTGAATTTACTGCTTTAGAAGCAAAAACACCAGTCAATAACATACCTGTCATACCACCAACACCATGGCAAGCAAATACATCCAAGGCATCGTCGACTTTACCTTTTGGAAAGGTGCCTACTACAAGGTTACTAACAATACTACTGAATATACCAATGAATATGGCGTGTGGCATACTTACGAATCCCGCCGCTGGAGTGATAGCTACTAATCCTACTACAGTACCAATGCAAGCTCCCATTGCTGAAAGTTTATGACCAAGAATCTTGTCTAAAAACACCCAAGCCATGCCGGCAGCGGCTGCGGCTGCGGTTGTTGTCCCGAGTGCTTGTACTGCTATTCCATTTGCTCCTAAAGCAGAGCCCGCATTGAATCCAAACCATCCAAACCATAATAAACCAGTTCCAAGCAATACGTAAGTAATACGTGCAGGATTTGATTTTTGAGCTTTTCTTTTTCCTAAAAACATTGCGCCAGCTAATGCTGCCCAACCAGCACTCATATGTACTACCGTCCCTCCAGCAAAATCCAGAACACCCATTTTGAAGAATAGTCCTTCCGGATGCCAAGTCATATGACATAAAGGAGCATAAATCAGTAGAATGAATAGAACCATGAATAGCAAATAGGCCCAAAAGCGAATTCTTTCAGCAAAAGCTCCGGTAATTAATGCAGGCGTAATTATTGCGAATTTTGCCTGAAATAAAGCGAATAGTAAAAATGGTACAGTTGGCGCTAAAGACCAAGCGGTATTTGTGCCAACACCTTGAAAAAACAGGTTGGGTAAAGGATTGCCGATAATACCTCCAATAGAAGGGCCAAAAGATAAACCAAATCCGATTACGACCCAAAGGACCGTTACGATTATCATAGCCATGAAACTTTGTAACATCGTACTAATTACATTTTTTTTACCTACCATTCCACCATAAAAGAAGCCTAAGCCAGGGGTCATGATTAAAACAAGTGCCGTAGCAACTATCATCCAAGCGGTATCTCCCGTGTCGAATGCTACTGTCACAGCGGGGTCCGGATGTGCAGATAGAATTGAAGTTGAAAATAAGGTCACTACTAAAAGGGATACTAATAGTATACTTAAAACGATTTTTCTCATTTTTTTTTGAATTAAATTTTGACAAAAATACCAAATAATTTTAAGCACCCCATTAATACCGTAGTGATTCTGTTTATTTTTATTGTTTTTGTATTTTAACCCCTATTTTTTTACGGGTATTCTTGATTGTGTTGTCTAAAATAAGGATTTGCTAAAGTATTCGGAAATGAATCATATTCAACTCTGTTATTTTGACCTAAATCAAAAAAAAAACAGACAATTTACTACGGTGTAAATTGTCTGTTTTTAGAAGTAAAGACTTAGTCGTTGTAAGGCGACTACTTTTGATTGTATTTTTCTTTATATCTTTTATTCAATACAGATTGATGAGTTTCAAGGCTTATCATTCTACCTTGAATAAAAGCATGTGATATTTTGTTAGTCCGCATGTCTAAGGCATCACCTGCTGACAGAAATAAAGTGGCATCTTTCCCTATTTCAAGTGTGCCACACTGAGCATCTATTCCTAAAATTTTAGCCGTATTGGAAGTGATTAATTGTAAAGCTTGCTCTTTGTCGAGACCGTAGGCGGCACATGTACCAGCTAAAAATGGTAGGTTTCTTGTATTCATTCTTTCATGAGAACCGCTATTTTCCAATCCTACTAAAACTCCCTTATCTGTTAATAATTTTGCAGCTTTGTAAGGTAAATCGATATCGTCATCCGCATGTTCTGGCATTTCATGCACTCTTTTTAAAAGCACACCAATATTATTTTTTTGTAGTAATTCAGCAGTCTTGTACGCTTCGTATCCACCAACAATCACCATTTTTTTAATGCCATTGCTTTTAGCTAATTGAACTGCATCAATAATTTGTTTTTCTTCATTTGCATTTATAAATAAAGTTTGAGAACCATCAAATAATCCTTTTGTTGCCTCAAAAATTAAATTTCTTTCTCTCACGTTATCTACTTGATATGCTTTTGCATTTGTCAAAAAAGTAAGTATTTCATTGATTTGAGTTTTGTACTCTTTATTTTCTTCGATACTTCCTGGTTCAAACCATGATCCACTTTTCTTATAGCTGGATGGAAAATTAAGGTGGATACCATCATTTTCTTTAATGATTGCGTCCTCCCAAGTCCAAGCGTCTAATTGAACTATAGATGATGTTCCTGATATGCGCCCTCCACGAGGAGTAATTTGGGCAATTAAAACACCATTAGGTCGAACCGTTTCAATAACTTTTGATTCTGCATTGTAGGCTATAATACTTCTCACATTCGGATTTATCTGCCCAATTTCATTTTCATCGTCTGATGATTTAACGGCATCAATTTCAACTAAACCTAATGTGGAATTTGGTGCTATGAAACCAGGATAAACTTCTTTGCCACTGCCATCGATAGTCATATCATAAGCACTTTTATCTATTCTAATTACTGTAGCATTTGCTATCATGGTAATTTTACCATCTTTAAAAGCTAAAGCGCTATTTTCAATAACTTGTCCGTTACCAATATGCGCTTTGGCATTTAGGATCAATATTGATTTTGATTGTTTTGGAGCAGGTGTTTGTTGCGCATTTGTAAATATTGATAAGCTTAATGCCAATACTAATATATATGTGTGTTTATTCATTTGTCTAGAATTTATTGGGTAATTGTGATTTTTAGTGTTCAATTTATTCAAGTTCTACACTATCACAATGGTATTCTTTTTTCTCTTTTCTTTTTGGTTCTTGAGTATTTGCACCTTTGTTTTTCTCTTGTAATAATTGACCGATTAATTCGTTTCGTTCTTGTGCAATTGCAACTCTTTGTTGCTCATCTTTTTGCGTATCGTAGTAAACAACTCCTTCAATAATTGTTTTTTCTACCTTTGCATAGATAGACAATGGATTGTTGTTCCAAAGCACTATATCAGCGTCTTTGCCAACTTTTATACTTCCTACTTTATCATCAATATGTAATAATTTAGCTGGGTTAAGAGTCACGAATTTCCAAGCCTCTTCTTCAGAAATATCTCCATACTTTACCGCTTTGGCTGCTTCCTGATTTAATCTTCTTGACATTTCAGCATCGTCAGAATTGTAGGCTACCACTAATCCGGCATTATGCATTATTGGTCCATTATAAGGAATTGCATCATTTACCTCAAATTTATAAGCCCACCAGTCTGAAAAAGTGGAAGCACCTACTCCGTGTTCTTTCATTTTGTCAGCTACCTTATAGCCTTCAAGAATATGAGTAAAAGTATTAACTCTGAAATTAAACTTTTCCGCAACGTTCATCAACATTAGTATTTCTGATTGAATATAAGAGTGGCAACTGATAAAACGCTCTTTATTAAGTATTTCAGCTACTGTTTGTAAATCTAAATCTACTCTTGGAGCATTTGCTTTTCCTTTTTTCGAATTGTAATTTTTCCATGCTAGATCATATTCCTTGGCACGTTGAAAATAATCTGTAAATACTTGTTCAACACCCATTCTTGTTTGAGGAAAACGAGTTGGGTTTATATTGCCCCAGTTCGATTGTTTTACATTTTCACCTAAGGCAAATTTGATGAATTTAGGTTGGTTTTTATAAAGCATTTCATCTGCAGCTTGTCCCCATTTCCATTTTACAATAGCAGATTGTCCACCGATAGGGTTTGCAGAACCATGTAGTAATTGTGAAGTAGTAACTCCACCAGCAAGTTCTCTATAAATATTAATATCTTCAGAATTAACAACATCTTGTATTGTAACTTCAGCACTTGAATTGTGCCCACCTTCATTTACACCATTTGAAATAGCAATATGAGAATGTTCATCAATAATTCCACTGGTCAAGTGCTTTCCTTTTGCATCAACTATTGTTGCAGAAGCATCAGAAATATTTTTACCGATAGCGGATATTTTTCCATTCTTTACTAAAACGTCTGTTTCTTCAAGAATACCTTCTTTCTCATTTGTCCATACCGTAGCATTTTTAAATAGCAAAGTTTCTGCAGTTAATTGTTTTGCATTACCGAAAGCCACATTCGGAAAAGTGGTCGGCATTATTGTATTATTTTTTTGGACTTTTAGTGAATCTATGGGCTTAACAAATGGAGCTGTTTTATTAGCTGACCATTTCACTTCGTTACCATTAAATAAAATTGCTTTTCCAGAAAGCGTTTTAATGTCCTCTATATACCCTATTAATCTAGTAAATGTCGTTTGTGTAGAATCGGTTGACTTAAGCACATTTGAAATCCAATTATTGGAAATCGAAAGCTTAGAGCTTAACTTTTTAGAATCTGCAGTATTGACTTCAGATTTAAGAGTCGCTATTTCACCTGTAATTTTCCATTTGTATTTTTTACCGGCAATAGTTAAGTCATATTCTCCTCTAATATCTTTGATATCGATGTCATTTACGACATACTTGGACCCTTGAACCCAGTTTTCATAGATTCTGGTTTCCTCATTAAATATCTCACCTGAAGTGATAATAAAGTTGGCGTAATTTCCATTTTTTAAACTACCAATTTCATTGCTTTTTCCTAATAGTAAAGCAGGTACCGTTGTTAAAGCTTCTAATGCTTTTGTTTTGTCGAAACCATACTTTATAGCGCTAAGCAGATTTGTTCTAAAATCTTCTATTTTTTTTAATTTATCAGTAGTCAGTGCAAAAACGACCCCATTGTCTGTTAAAACTTTAAGATTGGTAGGAGCTTGATTCCAAAAGCGTAAATCTGTCAATTCCATTTGGTTGGCTTGATTTGGATCAGATACGTCGTAAGCTTCAGGAAAATTTATTGGAATAATAAATTGAGCATTAGTTTTTTTAATTTCTTCAATTCTTTCAAATTCATTTCCTATTCCCTTCATAATATAATTCAAACCGAATTCCTTAGCTATCTTTGAGGCTCGTAAACTATTTAGTTTATCTTCAGTAGCAAATATTTGAATCAGCTTCTCATTTTCTGACAAGGCGGCTAATGACAAATCCTTATTTTCAGAATTCCCATTTTTATACCATTTCAAATCATGATTTACTTGTCTTAACAATGCCATCATTCCCATTAATGAACTTGGATACGCTTGGTTTGAAGTAACACTTCTCGTAAAACCAAAATGATTAGAAATTTTAGCAGTTAGTAATCGGTTGGTTTTATCGATGTTATTCAAAGCAATCAGTGAACCGGTACCTCTCGCGATACCGTCTTGAAGATGCGTGCCTACTACACCAAATCCCGCTTTCAATAATTCTTCGGCTTTGGGTTGATCGTAGTTGAAATTGTCATAAGCATTCACTTCTGAACGGATGTGCTCATTCCAGTAGTAGCCTTCTCGTTTCGTGTCATACGATTGACTTTGGCGATTACCTTCTGTTTTTTTAGGTTTATCCATTCCAAAACTAGTATACATATCAATAAAAGAAGGGTAAATGGATTTTCCTTCTAAGTTGACTGTAATCGTGTTTTTTGGGATGTTTACGGAATTTCCTGCGGCAATAACTTTTCCATTTTGAATAAGTAAAGTCCCTTTTTCAATTATTTGTGTCGGAGTTACAAAAATTTTGGCATTGATAAAAGCAGTATAATTGTTGTTTCTATTTTGGACACCTTCGTTATTAGGAAAGTATTCTTGAGCATTAATTTTTGGTATAAAAATTAATAAAAAGATAAGGGCAACTATTCTTTTCATAGGTTTTTGGTTAGTTTTCGCTAAATGTATAGAATAATCATCTTTAAATGTTAAAAAAAATAACAATTAACATTTGTTCATTTGATGTAATTTGTGTGCGGCTTTTCGCAAAAAAAGGGCAGATAAATAATTTTTATCTACCCTTTCACTAATTTAAAATCCTGTATTAACCAATAGTCTTTTCAATATATTCTGAGTTTAATAGATATAACGCTGCCATATATTGAATCTTGAAAGATACTAAATCTCCTATTTTATAATTCTTTTTTGAGCTTGTGATATCAATGACTAACATATCAGAACTGGCATCGACTATAGTAATATCAGTATCATCTGCTTCAATATATTGTGGTTGCATATCCAATAGTCCAATATCCAGAATCGCACGTAAAGAAGTGACTCCTAAATCGGCATCATCCTCCATCACATAGGTGTTGCCGACGCCACTTTCTCCTAATTCACCTGTTGGAGTGTCCGGTTTTTCAGTAATTTCGATAATCTCCGAGTACAATTTCAAAACGTCATTGTGCATACCTTTTATGGTTTCGCCGGTGAACAGATCCTTACCAAAAAACAATGCTTCTCCAACTCTGAAATGATTCACAGCCATAGGACGTGCATTTTTCAGCATCAAAGGGATAGCCACAGAAGTTCCGCCGGAAACCCATGGAATGTTAATATTAAATTTCGCTTCAATCAATTGTTTGTAGAGACTAAGCTGAATTAGTTTGTCTTGAGTAGGCATTATCCCGCTCAAGCAATTAAGGTTGGTGCCTATACCGAGAATTTCAATATTAGGTAAACTTAGAATACTACCGTAAAATTCAACTAGCTCTTCACCCATTACACCTTCACGCAAATCGCCCATCTCAATCATGATGATGACTTTATGTACTTTATTTTGTTTTAGTGCTTCTTCGGAAAGCATTTTTATAGTGTATATTTCAGTATTAAAACTTACATCCGCATAGTGTACAATCTTTTCAATACTTCGTTTAGCAGGTGGTTTGATATAAACGGTTTGGATGGTGGGGTCTAAGTCCTTTATTTTTTTTAAGTTACTGATGCGGGAGTCATGCATTTCTTTTACCCCCAATGCGATAACTTCTTTCAAATATATTTTATTTCCGCAGAGAAGCTTTGTAACAACGCCCCATTCTATATTTCTGGATTCAAAAATGTTATTTAAGAAAGTGTAGTTCTCCTCTAATTTTTTTCTGTATAGTTTTACAAAGGCCATTATTCTATGATTTTACGTGGAATCGTTTTTGAAATTCGGGTTAATAATTCATAATTCAGTTGATTGCTATAATCACTAAAAGAAGCTATAGATATTGAAATATCGTTTTGAGAGCCAATCAGCACTACTTCATCGTCTTTCTTTACTGAGTCAAGATTGGTGACATCAACAGTCATCATATTCATATTTACAGATCCAACAACAATACACTGTTGTCCATTGATTAGAACCCGTCCTTGGTTGCTCAAAGATCGGCTATAGCCGTGGGAATAGCCAATGGGAATTGCGGCTACTTTCATCTTTCTTTCCGCAAGGAAACTAGTTCCATATCCGATAAACTCTCCAATTTTTACTTTTTTTACACTCATGATTTTACTTTTCCAAGCAATAACTCTTTGAAGAGGATCGATTTTACTCTTTTTTGTACTCAAAAAATTAACAAATACTTCAGGGCTGGGCCACAAACCATATTGAATGATCCCTACTCGAACCATATCCATTCTCGTTGCAGGAAACATTATAGACGCTGCTGAACAGGCTGAATGTCTTATTTCTGGTTTTAGGTCGTTCTTACAAAGGTATTGATAAATATCTTCGAATCTTTTAATCTGTTTATCAACTCTATAGTAGTTGGCAATACTTTCGGCACCCGCATAATGAGTACAAAGACCTTTAAGAAAAACGTGTTCTTTTTCTTTTTTTAGAAAAGCGATTACGGTATTTAATTCGTTTTTTTCAAACCCGGTACGATTCATTCCTGTCTCTACCTCAATATGTATAATTGCCTTTTTAAGCGTCTTTTTTGCAGTTTTTGCTGCTTTAGTTAATCGTCCCTTATCAAAAACAAAAAACTCTACATGATTATTGATCACCCATTCCATGTCTTCGTCCTGAACGAGTCCCATGACTAGTATGGTCGCGTTATCCCCTAATTCTGCCTTAACGATTTTTGCTTCTTCTACATCAAATACGGAGAAGTGGGTAATCCCGTTATTATATGCCATTGAAACGATCTCCGTAACTCCGTGGCCGTAAGCATTTCCTTTTACGACACATGAAATTTGAACCTTTTTTCCAAAAGTGGTTCGGAGAAAAGAGAGGTTTTTTTGATAAGCGGTATTATTAAGCTCTATAATTGAATTAGTGTGCATTTGTAATCTGTTTACTTATGTGGTGAAAAATAGATACTCCAGTCGTAATGATGTCGTCTGGGAAATCGTAGTCAGGATTGTGTAAAGCTGGTGTGTCTATTCCTGACCCCAGCCCAAACATCGCACCTGGATAGTGCTGAGTAAATAAACCGAAATCTTCTCCCCAGGTAAAAGGGCTGTCTTTTTCTAGGAGTTTAAATTGGTTTTCTGTTACCGCTTTTTTGATGATACTGACTGCAGTTTCATGATTCTCATTGGCTTGGAAGCTTTGTGTCCATTTTATGTTACATTCCAAGCGATATTGATCTGCAACGGCATGTGCTATATGTTCTAAAGTGGTTTCTATAGTTCTCATCCTAGCATTACTATCACTTCTTACCGTAAAATGAATTTCTCCGGCTCCCGCAGAAACACCATAGGCCTTTTTACCCATTTTGGTATAAATAGGGGTGATCAGGCAATAATTTTCTTTTGAAATGTCAGCCTGAATAAAAGCGTTGAATTGGGTAATAATCGATGCTATCGCTAGGGCAGGATTGATACCTTTTTCAGGTTCTCCGGCATGTGCGGTTATCCCGTCCAACTTTATTATAATACTATTGACAGCGCAAGTAAAAGTACCATTTTTTACTATAATCTGGTTTTTTGGATATCCAGGTAAATTGTGCAAGGCAAAAACATAATCGGGTTGAAATGCAGCAAATTTTGTGTCTGAAAACACTTTTTGCGCACCGCTACCATCTTCTTCAGCAGGTTGGAATAATAGAATAACTCTTCCTGTCTGTGGCTTGTGATGATATAACTCTGTTGCTAAACCACATAAAATAGCCATATGACCGTCGTGCCCGCATTTATGGGAAACACCATTGGTGAGCGAACGATGTTCGAACGTATTGATTTCTTCAATGGGTAAGGCATCCAGTTCACATCTAAACAACACGGTTTTCCCCGGTTTTTCACCATTATAAATGGCGATAATTCCAGTTTCTCCTATATTGGTTATAACTTCATCAGCTGGATTTTTTTCTAGAAAAGAAGTGATTTTTTTTGCAGTTTCTACCTCTTTTCCAGAAACTTCCGGATATTTATGTAGTTCCTTTCGCAGAAGAACAAGCTGTTCTGCCCGTTGGTTTAAATTCTCCATTTTGGACTATTTAATAAGACGCATTTCTAAGTATTTGTTAGTAAATCCAAGCTTTTCATATAGTTTTTTAGCGGGATTGTCCGGTTCTACGTGAAGTGCAATATTTCCTTCAGCAATTGATATTGCTTTTTGCATTAATTGTTTCCCGTACCCTTTACCGCGTTGGCTATTGTCTACAGCAATATACACTAAAATATTCTCAGGGATAAAATCTTTCATGCCTGTATTATTTAGAATAACAACACCAACAATCTTATCATCGTCTAAACCTACGACTATATTCCCTCCTTTGTCAGGATTCATAACATAAGTGATACATTTTAGAATGTCTTCAACTTTATCTCCGTATTCTTCTAAATGAGTAAAAAGAAACTGAGCAATGATTTGATTTGTATGTGTTTTGTCTTCTCCTGAAGTACTATTAATTATTTTGAATTCCATTTTGTTTTTCTTTTTTATTATGATGATAAATTGATATTGTAACGAACAACAATAGAGAAACACTTATTCCGTAAATATTTGCGTCTAAATGTTCGGGTAGTTTTATTCCTAAAGGTAACTTATTTTCGGTAATTATAAGTAAAATTGTCGTTACACCTCCAAAAAGCATACTCCAAAAAGCAGCTATTGGATGGCTTTTTTTCCAAAATAAAGCACCCAAGACGGGGATGAATAATCCAGAAACCATAAAGGCGTAGGAGTAGAGCATCAATTCCAATACGTTTTGCATTTGGGAAGCTAATAAAATCGCGAAAATTCCAACCAGTAATGTTACGATTTGTGAAAGCTGAAGTTCCTTTTTATGAGTTAACTGTTTTTTAGAAAATTTAGAAATAATATCAGTAACGATATTTCCAGAGGCAGCCATTAGGCAGCTGTCAGCAGTGGAAAGTATAGCCGAAAAATAGGAGGAAAGCATTAATCCCATTAACCCAATCGGTAAAATGGTAGCCAGTAAGATAGGTAATCCCATTTCGCTGTCCATTGAGGCCGCATCTGTAACTCCATCAAACATACCTTTTGTTGCAGCTACCTTAGCTAACATTCCAAGAATAACTCCCATGAAAGCCATTATAGGCCATTCGAAAACTCCAGCAATTATCCAGGCTTTCTTTGCTTCTTTTTCCCCTTTACTGGCATAAATTCTTTGGTATAGCGTCATTCCAACAAACCAAATAGGAATAATAGTGACGGACCAATTTAGTAATTGATACCAAGTTACATTTGTTAGTGATAAGTATTTAGGGTCTAAAGTTGCTTTGATGGCATCGTAACCTCCAACTGCATTATAGGCAACAGGTATTCCTATAAAAACTAATCCAACTATAAGGATTAGCCATTGAATCGTATCGGTGTAAATAACTGCTTTTAATCCTCCTATAGAAGTATACGTCACGGCAATAACTCCCATAACAATTAATGCAGTCTGAATGTTCAAACCGTCAATTGTTGCCGAAGCTAATTTGGCTCCAGCCAAAACCTGAGAACTAGTGAATCCGATGTACCCGATTGCAGAAATAATCCCGGCTAAAAGAGCGACTTTTCCATTGTAGAAATGACCGAAAATTTGCGGGAAAGTAAAAAATTTATATTTGTGCCCCAGCTGGCTAACTTTCGGAATTAGAAAAACGGCACTTAACCAAGCGCCAAGTAGTCCTGTAAATAACATCCAGGATCCTGATATTCCCATCGTAAAACCAAGTCCTCCCAAACCAATTGAAAATCCACCCCCTACATCAGTAGCTACTACGGACAAACCGATATGCCAACTACTCATGTTTCTTCCACTAACATAAAAATCCTCGGCAGTTTTATTTTTATTAAAAAAGTAGAGACCAACACCTAACATAGCCAGCATGTAGACGACAAAGATTATATAATCTATTATGTGCATATTGTATTCGGATTATTTGAATGCCTGTGAATGGAATTTTTCCAAATGGCAAAGGATGCAGTAAACTGCATAAAAAGATAGTTTTCTAGGATGATTTCAGGAATATGAGACCGTAGAAAGTCATGTGCGAAATATTGATTATAAATCGACACATAACCCAAAAAATTATTGAAACTCTTGCAAATATAAGGAAATATATCCAAAAATCTGCCTAAAATGGAAGTAGCGGCCTTCAGGACGATGATTAAATCGTGGTTTTTTGGTGTTGAAACCGAAGTAAAAAATTAACAACAATGTTTTTTGAGTAAAAATTAAAGCTGTTTTTTTTAATTTTTACTAAAGCTTTTTTTGTGCCTTTTTTAGTTTTAATTCCAAGTCGGTTTAAATTAAATGTTAATCAAATCCTTAGTCGTTTGATAATCCTCTAAATTTTTAGATTAGTTTCTAAGCTAACTTTACTCTAAACTTTTCATGGAACGACTGTGTGATTTTAAGCTAATCCAGTTGCCCTCCCTTTGGGCTATTATGGGACCATGATTGGTAAAATAGGTTTTAAACTCTTTGTCTTTTACTTTACCGTTCTCCAACTATTTGATAGTGATGTTTTTTTTAGTAATGGGTAATAATTGGCCGTCATATTCATAAAAGATTTTCTAGTTTTTAATTAGCATTTTTTCGTTAGACATATCAGATACATCTCCATTCGAAGAGGTAGATATCTAGTTATAATTTTAGTTAAAACTCTAGTAAATAAAAAATTGTCTCCCAGTAACGGCTTCATAAGCATTTAATCCTTCTTCATTGCAGGTTTGTGCTTCGGGTCTACAGTAAAAACTTGTGTGAGGATTTGTGTATAGAATAGCATTTCCTGAGGCTGTTTTGCAAGGTGTTAAAGCAAATCCGTTCGATCCCGTTCGGATATGTTTCGTAAATAATATAGAAAAAGCTTAGTTTCAACATTATAAAATAAAACTTGCTTAAGGGTAATGATTTAATCATAGTTCCTGTTTTATAAGAAAGTATGAAAATCGCGAGAAAAGGAGGTTTTTTTTTAAAACTAAATTTAGATAAAAAAACCATCTCGTCAACGACGGATGGTTTTTTTTTTAACACGATAAAAGCTATTAATTAACTTCCGTAACCTGGATTTTGAGTAATTAATTTATTGGTGTCCATTTCTCTTAACGGAATAGGAAAAACCAATTTGTCATTATTGTAAAAGTAAAATTCAGTTCCATCAGCGTTGATATCGATCGAACGCTTTGTTCTTTTAAGGTCGTGAATTGAGAAACCTTCCATTGCTAGTTCTAATTCTCGTTCTTTTAATATTGTGTTTAAATCAAGAGTTAAAAAATTAGAAGCAAGGGCTCTAGTTCTTATTGTATTAATATCTTTAAGTGGTAAAGCACCTACTATTGTTCCTAATCTAAAATTAGTTTCTGCTCTGATCAAATACATTTCAGCTAAGCGAATGATACCAACGTCGCCAAATTGATTTGTAAATTTGTTAGTTAATCTTCGACTATTTGCTGGATTTAGATAATTGAAATTGCGTCTCTCGTCATTTGGATCTGTGAATTTATTAAGATAGTTATTTCTGATTTCGATATCACCACCACGACCTCCACTGTCTTCCGAGGCATAATGATTGGTAGCCTGATTGTCACCGGTTTGTTTCGTTATTTGAACAGCAAATACGTCTTCCGATTGGTCAGCATCGTGGTTAAAGGCATCTGCATATTTATTAGATAGTCTATGACCGCTATTTTCAATTACGTCATTTGCTGCCGCTCTGGCTGCTGCATAATTTCCTTGTTGTAAATAGACTCTCGCTAAAAGAGCAGCGGCTGAGTATTTATCGGCATAAAAACTATTTTCTGCAGGTAGGTCTGAATAGGCTTTGGTCAAACCTGAGACAACAAGGGCATAAACCTCCTCTACAGAACTTCTTTCTTTTGATAGGTCTACGCTGAAATCATAAATAGCAGCGGGTCTGATTACGACTCCCAATTGACTGTTTACCTGTCCGGATTCATATGGTTTTGCGAAGAAGCGAACTAAATCAAAATAGGCAAGAGACCTCAAAAAAGTAGCTTCTGCTGCCATCGTTTTTTGTTTTTCCGGATCAGTTACTTTGCCTATATTTTCAATTACTGTATTAGCGGCATTAATAATTTGATAATTACGTGTATAGATTGCCTGTGAAAATGCGTTATCTACCAATATGGACTTGTTATAAAATTGTCGCAAACCTGCGAAGGTTCCTCTCCATCTTAAATCGGTAGTAGAAGTTTTACCTGTTTGTCCCAATAAATCAGCTGCTACGAGAATACGCCCTCCATAAACATCTCCCGTTGCTGCAATGGCGTAAGTACCAGTTAAAATATTAGTTATTCCAGATTCTGTGTTTAATGTTATGGATGCATCTTCATTCTGTTTAGGATCAAGTTCTAATTGATTTTCACAACTTATAAAAATAAGAGCGACTAGGCTAAGAAGGATTAATTTATGTGATTTCATCTTTTTAAATTTAAAAATTAATATTTACTCCTAAAGCGATTGTTTTGGCTGGAGGTGCAGAATAAAACTCTTCTCCAACTCCTGCATCATCTCTTCGGGCTTCTGGGTCATAACCAGAATATTTAGTAAAAGTGAGTAAATTTACTCCTGTCAAATACAACCGCACACTTGACATTCCCATATCTTTGGTCAATTTATTGTTCAATGAATAGCCTAGAGTTAGATTTCGAAGTCTAATAAAATCTGCTTTATCTAAGAAACGGGTTGATGCACCAGTTCCATTACTTCCATATAATCGCGCTTGAGGTACATTTGTTATATCTCCGGGGATTTGCCAACGGTCTAATTGATCTACAGTTTGATTGTCAAAATAGTCAGCAGCGACGGATTGGTAGATTCCCGCTGAATTGTATATACTGGCGCCCCATTCGCCCTGAAAAGTAAAAGAGAAATCAATTCCTTTGTAATTAATAGTATTAGTCATTCCTGTCATTAATGTCGGAAATGGATTTCCAGCAATAACTCTTTTAGCTATACTATAATCATTGGTTGTAGTACGATCTACAGTGCCATCTGTATTTGTTGTGTTTTTGTAAAACAAGGCATCTCCATTTGCAGGATCGACACCAGCATATTCAATTAGATAAAAAGACGATACATTTTCTCCAACCCTATTAATGGTAAAGTTGCTAACAATATCGGCGTTATTGTTAGGCATTGATTTAACTACTGTATTATTAGTGGTAATGTTGAAACTTGTATTCCATTTTAAACTTTGAGAATCAACAATATTGCTATTAAGCGTCAATTCAAAACCGCTACTTTCAAGTTTTCCAATATTTTGATTAATAGTTGAAGCACCAGAACTAATAGCTAAAGGAACGCTAAAAAGTAGACCATCTGTGTTTTTTTGATAATAATCGGCTTCAATACTGATACGGTTAAATAATCCAAATTCAACCCCAAAATCGGCTTGGGCTGATTTCTCCCAAGTTAAATTGTTGTTCCCTGCTTGAGAAAAGGAAAGTCCAGATTTTAAATTGTAAGGATTAGAACCGTACAATTGGCGAGAAGCAAAGTTACCTAATTCGGCATTTCCCAATTTACCCCAACTGCCTTTTAATTTTAAAAAAGAAATTGTTCCATTGTCTTTTAAGAAACTTTCCTCTGAAATAATCCATCCAGCAGAAAATGCAGGAAAAACGCCAAATCTATTATTTTTTCCAAAACGAGATGAGCCATCACGACGAATACTTGCTTTGAAAATATATTTATTGTCATAAGAATAATTTACTCGGCCAAATTGAGAAACAAAAGTATAATCGGTTTCATTTCCTGAACCCCCAGATACTTCAGCGCCACCATCCACAGTTTGAAAGGAATCATTTGGGAAATAGATACTTGTTGCGCTTTGATACCTTCGGTTGTATTTATTAAACTCCATTCCTGCAACTGCATTTATGGTATGTTTTTCTCCTAAATCTTTGTCAAAAGTTAAATAATTGCTGTAAACATAAGTTTCATTGTTCACAGAGCTAGCGAAAACACTTCCGTCAGTAGCCATAAACGGAGTGTTCTTACCTCGCCAGTTGTCCTCTGTTTGCGACAAAAGATCATAAGAAAAGTCAGAATTTAATTTTAAAGAAGGTAAAATTTTATATTCGCCATACACTTTTCCAATGACTCTTCTCATTAAGGTTTTCCAAAATGAATTGTCTATGGACAATAAATAATTGGCGTAAAGCGTATTTGGATTAGCCGTGCCATCTGCTAATCGATCTTGCGATAGAGGAGATTGTGCGATAGCTTGTAGAGGTGTGGTAAATGAGTTATCATTATCCACACGATTTATTTTTGATCTTGAGAAACTTAGATTCATTCCAGTTGTAAATCGGTCAGAAACTTTATGAGAAACATTAGTTCTAGCTGTTATTCTTTCTAATGCATTACTGTTTATGATTCCTTCAGTATTGTTGTAGGCTCCTGAAAAGAAATACTTTGTTTTTTCGTCACCACCGGAAACTGAGAAATCAGCATCGGTGTTATGACCCGTTCTAAAAACAGTATCCTGCCAGTTAGTATCCACGGCTCCGTTTCTCCAATCGGTTCCCTGAGCGAGAAATTCAAAAGTGCCTTCTGCCTCTTCTGCAGTACCGAATGTATTTATGGATGCCTCTGTGAATAGCTCTACATATTGGCTGGCGTTTAACCATTTTCTTTTGTTTGTCGCTTCACTTACCCCCTGAGAAAAGTTAAGTGAAAAAACGGCCTTACCAGCTTTACCCCTTTTAGTTGTAATTAATACAACACCATTTGCACCTCGAGCACCATAAATTGCAGCAGAAGAAGCATCTTTTAAAACATCAATTGATTCAATTTCATTGGGACTTAAAGTTAATAAAGGGTTTGTTGGAGCGCCATTCCCAGACTCATTTGAAGTAACCAATGGTATTCCATCTAATACGTACAAAGGTTGAGTTCCAGCGCTTATACTTGCAGCACCTCGAACACGAATGTTTATTCCACCTTCAACTTTTCCATTAGTTTGTGTTACTTGGACACCAGCTAATTTACCTACCAAGGCATTTTGAACATTAGCAACCGGAATTTGCTTTATGTCTTCAGAAGTAACCCGGGCGATATTGCCGGTTAATTTTCTCTTACTTAGCGTTCCGTATCCCACAACAACAATAGATTCTAATTCATTAGCAGCTTCTGACAATTTGAATGTCATTGAAGAAGAAGCAGGCATTTCTACTGGACTCATACCAACGTAGCTAGCCACGATAATTTGTTTTGCATTTGCTTTTATGGTGAACTTACCGTCAAAATCAGTTTGTGCATTTACTTTCGTTGATTTTACGATAATATTGGCTCCGGGAATAGGAAGTCCACCCTTATCTAAAACTTTTCCGTTTATCGTGATTTCTTGACTTACAGTAATTTGTGCAAGAAGTAAAAATAGAAGGGTTAAACAATAGTTGTAGTTCATTTTCATGTTAAATTCTTATAAAGTTAGTTTGGTAAATATCTTAAAACATTGTTAAAAAAGGAAAAAGTTTATTTATTAAAAAGAGCATTAGACGCATTTTTATCAAATGCCAAGTTTTAGGAGGTTATTTAATATTTTCACTAAAAAAACATGTATTATAATGATTTTTTAGTGAATTTAACATAATTTTAGTAAACGTAATTTAATAAATTAACACTTTTTTTTGATTTTTGTTTATTGTTTTCAAGTGTGTTTATTTAATTAAAAACATAATTTTCAATACGTTAAGTTATTTTTTTTAATTGATTTAGTTAAACAAAAAAACATAGTGTGAAATTGATTTTATAGCGTTTAAAGAGCAGAATAATTTTTAAAGTCTATTTTTGAGCTCTAACCCAATTTGTACTAAAATGAAAAAAACGTTATTTGGTCTATTATTTCTCTTTCTAATAGTGTCAGCTAATGCTCAATTAAAGAGACCTGAGAAATTCCTACCTAATTATGGTAAACAAATCAGTCAGTATCATCAAGTGGAAGCTTATTTTGGTCAGCTGTGTATTGAGTCGCCAAATATTAAGAAACAAAAATATGGAGTCACAAATGAAGGCCGAGATTTAAATGTTTATTTTATTTCCAGTTCTGAAAATTTAGCCAATTTGGATTTAATCCGAAATAATAATTTGGCGGCTATTGGTTTGTCCGATAAAAAAACAGAAAAGATTGGTGATAAACTTATTGTCTGGTTGAGTTTTAACGTACATGGCAATGAATTTGCAGGGACAGAAAGCGCTATGACTGTGGCTTATGAGTTGCTAAACCTAGCTAATCCGGTTTCTAAAAAAGAATTAGAAAATACGATTGTTATTTTAGATCCTTGTATCAATCCTGACGGATATTCCAGATATGGAAATTGGCTCAGAGAAATTTCAGGAAAAAAAACACATCCTGGATTGTCAGATCGAGAGCACATGGAAGTATGGCCTGGAGGTAGATATAATCATTATATATTCGACTTAAACCGAGATTGGGCTTGGCAAACTCAATTAGAATCTCAGCAGCGATTAGCATTGTATAATGAATGGCTTCCGCAAATGCATGTTGATGTTCACGAAATGGGATACAACTCTCCCTATTTTTTCCCTCCATCAGCAGAGCCGTGGCATGAATATATTGAGAAGTACCAGAAAGATTTTCATAATACCCTAGGTGCCAAAATTGCTAACAAGTTTGATGCTGAAAATTGGTTGTACAACACTAGAGAACGATTTGACATGTTTTATCCTAGCTATGGGGATACCTATCCAACTTATAATGGAGCAGTTGGAATGACATTTGAACAAGGAGGAATTGGCGCAGGAAGGGAAGTTTTAATGGAAAACGGTTCATCGCTTACGATCAAAGATAGGTTAACCCATCATGCAAAAGCTGTTTTAACGGCAGTTGAAGTTGCTACATCGGAGTCAAATAAATTGATTGAAGGATTTAGGAATTTCATGACCGAATCTAGAAAAACTGTTAAGGGAGAGTATAAAACGTATGTTTTGAAGAGTAATCCAAAATTAGAACAAATGGAGGTTTTGTTGAAAAGAAACAAAATTGAATTTGCATATGCTGATGCTAGTCAAAAAGCGAAGGGCTTTAATTATCAGACACAGAAATCGCAAAAATTCTCCATCGAAGCCAATGACCTTATTGTAAAAGTAGATCAGCCAAAGGCAGTATTAACACAGATTTTATTTGAGCCTAATCAGGTTTTAAATGATAGCTTGTCTTATGATATAACAGCATGGGCACTACCATTAGCTTTTGGAGTTGAAGGATATGCAGTAAAAAACATAATCACAATCAAAACCAAAGCGAGTATCGAAGTAGTGGCGCCAATAATACCCAAAAGTGTTTATGGTTTCTATATTCCATGGAACAATCGTATCTCTGCCCAGGTTTTGTCGCTTTTGCATCAGAAAAATATCAAAGTAAGATCGGCGATGAAAAAAGCGATTTTTGGTAATGTTGTAGTTGAGCCTGGTGGATTAATTGTAAGTAAGGCAGATAATTCAAAATTACCTGATTTTGAGAAAACTGTTAGTGAAATCATTATGGTTAAAAAAGACTTTAACTTCATCACTAGCGGTTACACGAAGAATGGCACTGATTTAGGGGGAGAGAATTTTACTATTTTGAAAGCACCTAAAATAGCTCTGCTGTCAGGAAAAGGAGTCGGTTCCACTGAATTTGGAGCCGTTTGGTTTTACTTGGATGAAGTTATTGGTTATCCTGTTAGTATCGTTGAAACAGGTAACTTTAATCGATTAGAACTCGTGAAGTACAATACTTTAATTTTAGCAGATGGTTTTTATGACTTTTCGGTGGACCAGCAAAAGCAAATTACCGAATGGATTAAAAATGGGGGCAAAGTGATTGCAATGAATAATGCTCTAAGTATTTTTGAAGATAAAGAAGCTTATAATTTGACTCTTTTTGAATCGGATGAAGCTAAGAAAAGTTCTGAGAAATTGGCGATGGATAAATTATTGAAGGAGCGTTTTTTAGATTATCAAAGTGCAGAACGCAGGGCTATTTCAGCATCCATTCCTGGCGCTGTAATTGAGAATGTATTAGACATGACACATCCAATGTCATTTGGTTTGGGGACTGTTTACTACAGTTTAAAAACAGATGATAGACATTATTCGCTGTTGAAAAAAGCAACTAACGTGGCTTATGTACCTCTTAATTATAAAAGTTATGGTTTTGTAGGACATGATATAAAAAACAAATTAAACAATACGGTAAGTTTTGCTATTGATAAAAAAGATAAAGGTGAAGTGATTTATATGATTGATAATCCTTTGTTTAGAGGTTTTTGGGAAAATGGTAATTTATTATTCAGCAATGCATTATTTTTAGTGAACTAATTGCAAATGGGATTTTAAAAACGGTTCTAACAAAAGAGTAGATCACTCTTGTATGATGCAAATAATTTAATTTTGCCCATGTCACGACGGCAAATGGATGTAAATGCAAACTTAAGTCAGAATGACGGGTATTAAATAAGTTAATTTGAAAAAGGAGTTATGTGATTCAAACATAACTCCTTTTTTATTGAGAAAAGTTAAAAATATCTATCGCAAAAAGTGTCTATCATTGGAAAATTTGGTTGATTTTAAATAAATTATAAAGTATACATTAGTATGCCTAAATTGTCTATTTTTAATAAAAATAATCGCCCATGCTAGTTAAAGTTTTTGGAAGTGCCGTATTTGGAGTGGAAGCTACAACAATTACTGTTGAAGTGAATATTGATAAAGGAATTGGATATCATTTAGTGGGACTACCAGATAATGCCATCAAAGAAAGTAGTTATAGAATTGCAGCTGCTCTCAAGAATAATGGGTATTCCATGCCCGGTAAAAAGATCACAATCAATATGGCTCCTGCAGACTTGCGGAAGGAAGGTTCTGCTTATGATTTAACTTTAACCATAGGGATTCTTGTTGCGTCTCAACAAATTCAAGCAATCGATGTCGACAAATATATCATTATGGGCGAGTTGTCGCTTGATGGTAGTTTACAGCCTATACGAGGTGCGTTACCTATCGCCATAAAAGCCAAAGAGGAGGGGTTTAAAGGTTTTTTTCTTCCAAAGCAAAATGTGAAAGAAGCAGCCATTGTTACTGGATTAGATGTGTATGGTGTTGAAAATGTTCAGGAAGTTATCGATTTCTTAGAAGGAAAAGGAGATCTAGAACCAACAATAATTGATACCAGGGCGGAGTTTTACAAAGATTTGGATTTTCCTGAATTTGATTTTTCGGATGTGAAGGGTCAAGAGAGTATTAAGCGTTGCATGGAAATAGCGGCTGCGGGTGGGCATAATATTATTTTAATTGGTCCTCCAGGTGCGGGAAAAACGATGCTTGCCAAGCGGTTACCTAGTATTTTGCCACCAATGACTTTGCGGGAAGCCTTAGAAACGACAAAAATACATAGCGTGGCAGGCAAACTGAAAGAAGTAGGGTTAATGAACCAACGTCCTTTTAGGAGTCCTCATCATACGATAAGTAACGTGGCACTTGTTGGGGGAGGAAGTTACCCGCAACCGGGTGAAATCTCTATGGCGCACAATGGAGTTTTGTTTCTTGACGAATTACCAGAATTTAAACGCGATGTTCTCGAAGTGATGCGCCAGCCACTAGAAGATAGGGAAGTGACTATTTCCAGAGCCAAGTTTACGGTGACTTATCCCTCGTCTTTTATGCTGGTGGCGAGTATGAATCCCAGCCCAAGCGGTTTTTTTAACGATCCAGATTCTCCACAAACCTCTTCGCCGCATGAGATGCAGCGTTATTTGAGTAAAATTTCGGGGCCTTTACTAGATCGAATAGACATTCACATCGAAGTTACGCCTGTTCCTTTTGAAAAATTATCAGATGATAGAAAAGCGGAGAGCAGTGTCGATATCAGAAAAAGAGTCACGGCAGCGCGTGAAATTCAAACCGAACGCTTTGAACAAATGGAAAACATTCACTATAATGCCCAAATGAACACGAAGCAGATCCGGGAATACTGTTCTCTTGATGATGTTTCGAAGCAATTATTGAAAACTGCCATGGAACGATTAAATCTCTCGGCCAGGGCATACGATCGTATTTTGAAAGTAGCAAGAACGATTGCTGATCTTGATGCTGCTCCAACAGTAGTATCCTCTCATATTGCCGAAGCCATTCAGTATAGGAGTTTAGATCGAGATGGTTGGTTGGGATAGCATTATTCACCACTGTTCAAGCTGTAAGTGGTTTTAAGAAAAATAATCGTAAATATTAGCCCCGATAGAAGCAAAAAACCTTGCAAGGGCTAGCGTTTAGCCCTTACAAAGTTTTTAGTGTATAGCGGGAACAGACTTCATAAAAAAAAACGGAATCGTTCTGCTCTTAAAAAAGGAAAACTTGATTTCTTAGTTCGAACGTCTGTCGTTATTACGTCTTGGACCAAAGCTATTGTTACCGCTTCTGTTTGAGCTATCCGTTTTCGGTTGTCTTGGTGTTGAATTCCGTTGTTGTCTGCCTTGCCCTTGTTTAATAGGTTGAGTGGAGGCTTTCGGATCTGGTTCAAAACCAGCTATATTTTCTGTCGGTATTTTCATACCAATCAATTTCTCTATATCGCGTAAAAAAGTGGTTTCGTCTGGGCTAAATAAAGAAATAGCTTCCCCATTTGCTCCAGCTCTTCCTGTTCTACCAATGCGGTGTACATAGTCTTCTGGAATATTAGGTAATTCAAAATTGATAACATGTGGTAATAATGGGATATCTAGACCACGAGCTGCAATATCTGTAGCGACTAATGCGGTTAGACTTCCGTTCTTAAATCCGGCTAATGCTTTTGTCCGTGCGCCTTGTCCTTTATTTCCGTGAATGGCTGCTGCTTTAATACCAGCGCTAATCATAGCTTCAGTCAATTTATTAGCACCTTGTTTAGTACGAGTAAACACTAAAATCTGTTGCCAGTTTCCTTCACTAATCAGTTTGATAATTAATTCTGTTTTTTTCTCTTTTGCAACAGGATATACTTTTTGAGTAATGGCATCTACAGTAGTATTTTCTGGTGTTGCTTCAACCTGAACTGGTTTATGCAAAATACCCATTGCCAATTTCTTAATATCTTTTGAAAAGGTCGCTGAAAACATTAAGTTTTGCCTTTTTGCAGGTAATACTTTCAGTATGCGCTCAATATCTCTCAAGAAACCCATGTCTAGCATGCGATCTGCTTCATCTAAAACTAAGATTTCCACTTTAGAGAGTGTTAGTAAACCTTGATTTTGCAAATCGATTAATCGACCAGGAGTTGCAACTAAAATATCGACACCTAGTCGTAGTTGAGCCACTTGTGGTTTTTGATTTACACCTCCAAAAATAACGGCAGAGCGTAAATCTAAAAATTCACCGTATTCTTTTATATTGGCAAGTATTTGAGCAGCTAATTCTCGTGTTGGTGTCAATATTAAGGCACGAATAGGTCTGTGGCTTAAATGTTTTCCTTGCGATAATGTCTGTAATATTGGTAGCGTGAAACCTGCTGTCTTTCCTGTTCCTGTTTGCGCGGATGCTAATACATCTTTACCTTCTAAAATAGGTGGAATTGCTTTTTGCTGTATTGGAGAAGGGGCTGTGTACCCTTTTTTGCTGATGGCTTTTAATAAAGCATCAGAGAGACCTAATGAGTTGAATGACATAAATTGTATTTAGGAAGCAAACACTATTATTGAGAGTACTTCTTTAATTTGCCGCGAAGATACTGCTTATTTTATGATGTTTTTTTAATAATCGACTTTGTTTAAATAAATAGTCGATAAGTTGGTATTTATTAAAAAGGTATTGACCGTTAGTTTTAGCATAGCGATTACATATTCACAATACTCCAATTGCTTTCTTCTTGATTTATTTGTTCTAAAATTGGCGTTAGCATTTGGGCATTTTCACCCTCCAAAAGCATTTATCAATGGTATTATAATTCCCAAAAGACCGTCACCTAAAACTGTTTTATCAACGGAAGACACCCCTCTTCGGTCTTCTACATTGTTACTTTGTGTTCGTCCTATCTACTTCATATTATTTCAATTTTGATGCTGTTTTTTAATATGAGGAATTGTAAAGCTAAATAACAGTTTAATATATTTTTTATAAAACCAAGTAGTGACTTTTCATTACGCTATAATGTAGTCCATTTAATTAAAGTTTCTTCTATTACTTTCTTTAGGATTGGCTTTGAGATATAATCATCCATCCCTGCTGCAGTGCATTTGTCGCTTATTTCTAGTCCGGTTCCTGCGGTTATAGCGATTATTGGAATTGAAGCACCTGACTTTAATTTTCTAATCTCTTTTGTAGCTTCATACCCATTCTTTAATGGCATTTGAATGTCCATAAAAATGATGTCAGGTACAATATTTTCAAACTTGTTTACAGCATCCGCTCCGTTAGGAATTTCATGAATAATGGCTTTGGGAATGGCGTTTTTAATAATTGTTTTGAGCAATAGCATATTAATTTTATTATCCTCAACGAGCATTATTTTTAAGGCTTTCAAACTATTGTCAATAGGAATAGCGAAACGGTCGACGACAACATCTTTATTATTTATCGGAATAGTTTCTACGTCCGAATCATTAGTTGTTTTTAAGTCCAAATCGAAATAAAAAGTGCTACCAATTCCAATTTCACTGCTGAGTTGCATGCGACTTTCCATTAGCCCTAATAAATTATTTGAAATTGTAAGACCTAAGCCGGTACCGCCAAATTTTTTAGTTGTGGAGCTATCCTCTTGAGAGAAAGCCTTAAATATTTCCGTTTGATTTTCCAGTAAAATCCCTATTCCGGAATCAAGGACAGCAAAACGGATTGTGGTGTTAGAATTAGTGGTTTTAAGTATTGAGACATCTAGTTGTACAAAACCTTTTTCTGTGAATTTCACTGCATTAGCCAAAAGATTAATTAGGATTTGTTTTAATCTTATGTTATCCACCCAAAAATAGGTAGGTATTTCAGGAGCTACCGCAAGTTCTAAGTGAAGCTTTTTTTGATTGGATTCATAAAGAATTAAATCCATAATTGGATTTAAAATGTCTTTGATTTTATGTTTTTCTATATGTAAATCAAGTTTTCCCGCTTCAATTTTAGAAAAATCAAGTATGTCATTTACGATGCCCAATAAGGAATGGGCTGACTGATTAACGGTAATCATATGTTTTTCCTGGACATCCTCAAGTTTAGTTTGCATTAATAGGTCGGTAAAGCCAATTATCCCATTTAAAGGAGTTCTGATTTCATGGCTCATATTAGCTAAAAATTCTGATTTGGCCTTATTGGCTGCTTCAGCGTATTCAAGTCCTTTTATGGCATCTTCGGCCATTTTTCTTTCAGTGATATCCAGCATGATGCCTTCGATATAAGAAATTTTTCCATTATTGATTATGGCATCCCCAAATTCTTCTACCCAAACGATTTTACCAATTTTATTTATGATTCGGTATGTCAAATGAAAAGGCTCGGATTTCGATAATTTATCTCTAGAGTCGGTAACTACTCTATCATAATCTTCGGGGTGAATCAGGTCGCTATAAAAAATTCTTTTTTCCAAGAATTCGATTTTATCATAGCCCGTTAATTTTTTAATTTGATCGTTGATATATGTTGTTGTATATTTTGCATCGTTCTCTGCAAGGTATACAGCACCCGGAATATTATTGGCTAACAAACGGAATTTTTCTTCACTTTCATAAATTGCGGTTTCTCCTGCGATACGTTCTATAGAGGAGGCAATATTTCTTGCTAAGGTTTGTAGAATATTTACTTCATCCTCAGTCCATTTTTTTTCCTCAGAGGTGTTGTCAAATCCCAAAAAGCCATGGAATGTGTTTTTTATAAAAACTGGGAAAAGGATTAAAGAAATTACATCTAAATTCAACAACTTGTTTTTTAACGACTCATTGTCAACTTTTGATACGGTAGCTTCATAAATGTTATTATTTAATATCGGTTGAAGTAATTCTTCAAAATAGGCATGGGATAAATTCTGAAGTTTAGGATTAATATCGGTCAAAGAGGTATTATTAATTATCCATCTGTATTTTTGACTTATTAAATTAGTGGAGAAATCATTTTCATAGTAGTAGGCACGATGTGATTGCGTGGCTTTCCCCATAATAATCAATGCATCAGTAAAAATACCATCTATATCCTTACTGTTTAAAAACTTTTCGGTGCATTTGGTCATTGCTGCCAGTAATTCACTCTTGTACGTTAATTTATTTTGGATGTCTAACCGCATTTGTGTTTCAAATGCTATTGCAATGATATCAGAAACTGACCTTGAGAAATTGATATCCTCATTGTCCCATTGCTTCACTTTCTCGGTAGCTTCAAAGCAGACAATCCCTTGTAATTCACCGTTAATAAATACGGGGGTATCTATGAGTGAAAGTATATTGTTTTCCGGAAAATAAGCAACACATAATTCTTTGGTGATTTCATTTGTATAAACATCAGAAGCTACAACCTGTATTTTATTTTGAACTGTTAGAAAGTATTTTGGAAATGATTTTTTTGTTATTTCTAGGTCGTTTATATATTTATTACTTCTAAAATCGTAGAGTTGTACGCAACTGATTCTGTCTTCAAAACAATTCCAATAACTCGCCCGTCCAACACCAATTGTTTTGGTGGTGATTTCTAAAATCGTTTTTAGTTTGGATTCAAAACTTTCATTGTTAGAGTAACTCTTTGCCGTAAAACCTTTTAAAGCGGTACTGTATTTTAGATTTTTTAGTCGTCTTTCTGTTTTTTCTTTTTCAATACTTTTTAAGAAAGTAATATCTCTCGCTATTACTGAATACCCGGTTATTGTTCGGTCTTTATCCCTATTGATTGTTACTTTTTGGGAAAGCCATAGCTCATCCCCGTTTTTTTTAATAATCGGAAACACTAAAAGTGGGAAGTTATTCATTTCCTCCGTCGAATTGCTATAGAACTCAAAGACTCTTTGTTGAAAAGTATCTTTTATTAAATGTTCAAATTTAGAGCTGAATAATTCGGTTATACTAAATCCCGTGATTATTTCAGAGTTTTTATTTATGAATATATAAGTACCTTGGCGGTCTAATTCATAAATTATATCATAAGCAGATTCAACAAGGTTTTCATATCTTTTTTGTGTTTCTATTTGCAGTGTTACCTCATGGCCAATACCAATAATTAAATCCTCAGTATATCTTTTATGATGCCATTCTATATGCTTGTACTCTCCATTTTTTGTTTTCAGTTTCCTCACAAAAGGTTTTTCGGAAATAATACTATCATGAAATTTTCCCCCCATAAATTCAGGATCTTCAGTTACCTTCCAAAACAACATTCCCATAACTTCATCGACTGAAAACCCTAAAATAGGAGTAATCGTTTCACTGCAAAATAAAATTTCTCCTTTTCTATTGGATACAACAATAAGAGAGTTACCGTTATTTATAATTTGATCAGAAAAACGGAATTTGTCTTTAACATTTAATCCTACAATATGCTGAATATAATTTATGGTAAAGACAATTAAAGAAAAATTGAATAATGCTATAGTTGTTTTAAAGGGTAACATTTCTAAGTAAGTAACAATGGTAATGTATAAAAATGTGCAGGCTACAAAAAACCAATATAATTTTATAGGTTTAAAAATGGTATAAGCAAAGTAAAAAGTTACAACAAAAGCGAGGATAGGTATGATGTCGGTCGGTGAAAAAAGTAAATTTTTACATATCAAACCAAAATAAAGCAGGTAAAAAACAATGAAGATTTTTCGTATGTTCCGGAAAAGCAAAGCTGATTTGGTACTAATTACATATATAATTATAAAAAATAAAGCGGCACTGATATTAAAAAAGAATAAACTTTTTGGTCTTACACTAAAAATTTCATAATTAATTTCAGCTATAATATTTACAAATCCTAAGAAGAGAAGATAGAGTTGATATTCTTTATTGCGTATATATTCTTCATTATTTTTTTCTATTAATGTGCTCTTTAATTTTTTTTTTGTTTTGTTAAGAGTGAAAAATAAGAAGGCAATAAAAAGAAATAAAAAAACCCACAATAAAGATTTTTTATTTGAAAAAATCATTTCAATCAAGCCAGCAGATGACAGTATGGCTTTTGGTAAGGATAGCCAGCAATAATAGGTATAGTTTGAAATAATCGTATAAAAAAAGCTATTGTAAAACACCATAGAAAATGTTTTTTTTGAATTGACGAAATGAGAATAATTGGTTCGTAATGTAATGTTTTTTTTATGACATTAACACGATTTTATGATAAATAAAATCGCGTTTCCTATTATTTAAAACAAATTAGTTGTCTGTAATTTTTCTATAATTCCTCCTTATAATCAAAACCGATAATTTCATTGTAGATGGCGTAATACATGGAGTAAACAAAGGGTAGTGTAAAAAACACTCCGATACAACATCCAATAAATCCAACCATTGAGCCTATAACTGCAACGGACATAAGGGCGAAGAGGATTAAGGGCTGTTTAGAGACAATTAAAAAACTGAATTTTATAGCATTTACTGCTTTCAAATCGCTGAAAATGATGAGTGGGATAGCAAGTATAGTAAAAAAAGATATTGCAAGAGATAGCATTGATCCCAGGAGAATAATTCCGCTATAATCTAACGCCATTGCTATTCCATTGCTAGATACCAAAATTAAAAATGTTGCCACAAGAATTTGAGTAAAATAGGCTGTAGTATAGTAACTGAACACGGTTGAAACATGAAATTCCTCATCTCTTTCTGCACAGTAAGCCATTTTTATTAATCCTGCTGTCAGAGGGCTAATTAAACAGGAAAACAAAATGGATAGCCCTACATATTGAACCTGAGCTGTACCGCTAAGGTTTTCCATAGTTTTACTTAAACCCTCTAATGACTCCTGAGATAATGCAGCAATTCCAACAAATGTTACACTCATAATCGCTGCGACAGCAAAGAGGATTACCATAAAAACAAAAATCATAAGACCTGCATAAAGGGCTATTTTTTTATAGTTTTCAAATGCTTTATTAAAAACATCAGCAAAATCCAACTGATATCCATTGCGTACTATTTCTTCTATTCGGTCTTGTTTAAGATTCATTTTTTATAGGTTTTGTATTAGTTTAAAATAGTAAAATAGGATTATAATTTAAAATAGACTTCTTGAAAGGGAACCCTGAACCGTTCTCCATAAACGCCCGATTCGTCCCGTATTCCACATCCGATAATCATATTTATTTCAGCACCAGCAGGTAAATTCAATATTTTTTTCACTCTTAAAGAATCAAAGCCTTCCATCGGGCACGTGTCATAGTTTATGGCTGCCATACTGATCATGAAGTTCTGTGCGGCTAAAGCAGCACTTTTTTGGGCTACTATTCGCATATCACTTCTTCGGGCTTGCCTATATATAGGTTTAAATATTCCGATAGTTTGAAAAACGAGAAACTTTAAGGCACCCAAAATTCCTATAAAATCAAAATAAAGGGCAGGAACAATTTTTTGATAATAATTGAGGGCAAATTTTTCTCTTTTTGAATAGTCTGTGGGTAATTTATCCCCGTACTGCCGTTTTAAAAAAGCAACATTGGACTGTACTCTTTTTTTCCATAAATCTTTTCTAGCCACCACAACAACCATTTGTCTTGCAGTTTTCGCCGCATTTTGATTAAAACTTGCCTGTGTAATTTTATCTAAAACTTCGGGAGCAGTAATCTGGTAGAATTCCCAGAGTTGCATATTACTACTCGTAGGAGCGAGTGTAGCCAAACGAATACATTCTTTTACTTTTTCATCGTCAAGGACTTCGTTTTTAAAAACACGGACAGAGCGTCTGTATTGTATAGCTTCGCTTACTGATTTCTCTTTACTTAAATCCATTTCAATAGTTTCTTGATCGTGGCTAATTTGTCTTTATAAGGAGCATAGCGCAAAGGTAAATCCAACCAATTTGCTTTTTTTACTATTCCCTTTTTATGTGAAAAAATATCAAAACTTAAAGCCCCGTGATAGGCCCCGATGCCGCTATGGCCTACACCTCCGAAAGGCAATCTTTTATTTAAAAAGTGAACTACTGTATCATTTATACAACCTCCTCCAAAAGAATAGTCTTGAATGATTTGTTTTGCAAATCTTTTATTTTCCGTGAAAACATATAAAGACAATGGTTTTTCATGTTTTGAAATTACGGTATAGATATCTGCATCACTTGAGTATTCAATAATAGGTAATAAAGGGCCAAATATTTCATCTTTCATGATAAGGCTATCTATGTCGGATTCATCGATAAGGGTGGGAGCGATGTAACAGTCAGACGCATCAGTTTGACCGCCAAAAATGACTTTGTCGTTGTCAATCATTTCTTTTAATCGGTTCCAATTTTTAACATTGATAATTCTGGCAAAATCAGGAGATTCTTTTGGGTTGTTGCCGTAAGCAGTGGTTACTTCCTCTTTCATATAGCCAATAAACTTATCTTTCATGTCTTTTTGAATTAAGATATAATCAGGGGCAATACAGGTTTGTCCCGCATTCATAAATTTTCCCCAAACAATTCTTTTAGCCGCCAGTTTCAAATTAGCAGTTTCATCAATGATACACGGATTTTTTCCGCCAAGTTCTAACGTCACAGGTGTCAGATGTTCTGCTGCCGATTTGGCAACTATTTTTCCGACGGAAACACTTCCGGTAAAAAATATATAATCCCAGCGTTGTGCAAGTAGGTTTTTGGACACATCCACACCACCTTGAATAACTTCCACGTGATTGACATGGAACGTTTTGGTTATTATTTTCGCAATAATAGCGGCTGTGTTACCTGTTAATTCAGAAGGTTTTAGTACGACTTGATTTCCGGCAGCAACTGCAGAAACCAAAGGGCAAAGAGCCAATTGAAATGGATAATTCCATGGAGCAATAATCAAGACCTTTCCATAGGGATCTTTATATATATAATCTGTAGAGGGGAAATTGAGGAGCGATGGAAAAACCTTTTTTGGCTTTGCCCATTTGCTCATATTCTTGATGGTATCTTTTAATTCAGAAATAACATAACTGGTCTCTGTCAGCACAGCTTCAAAAGCAGGCTTCTTGAAATCATCATATAAAGCTTTAATTATCTCATTTTCATGGATTATAATATTATTTAGAAGTTTTATTAGAGTCTCTTTTCTATATTCTATGTTGATTTTATAATTCATTTTAAATTTGGATAATTAATTTCTATGCAAGTTAATTGTTAAATTTTAATTATGATTTTTTATTCAATTAAAATCATAACGCATTCCAGATTACCTCATTTGGCACCGGAGCAATTATGGATATGCTGTCCTTAGTAACCGGATGTACAAAAAATAATTTTCGGGCATGCAAGTGGATGCCTCCGTCAGGATTGCTTCGGTCAAAACCATACTTTAAATCTCCTTTTATGGGGGAGCCTATCGCAGATAGTTGTGCTCTGATTTGATGGTGTCTTCCCGTATGTAGATTTATTTCCAACGCAAAGTAATTGTTTAACTCTTTAAAAACGCTATAATCTAAGCTCGCTAATTTACTGTCAGGAACTTCTTTTATGTGTGCCTTTGAAGTATTGTTTTTTTCATTTCTTTTAATGAAATGAACCAACTTGTCTTCCAGCTTAACAGGTTTGTTTTTTACAATTGCCCAATACGTTTTTTGCGTTTCCCTATTTTTGAATAACTCATTCAAGCGCGTTAACGCTTTACTGGTCCTAGCAAAAACTACAATTCCAGTTGTAGGTCTGTCTAAACGGTGCACCACACCAAGGAAAACGTCACCAGGTTTATTGTATTTGTCTTTAATGTATTCTTTAACCACCTCAGATAAAGGTTTATCTCCTGTCTTGTCTCCCTGGACTATGTCGCCAACACGCTTGTTAACCACAATAATATGATTGTCTTCATGAAGAACTTGAAGGTTACTCTTGTTTGATATCTCTTTCATTACTTAATACTGTTCCTTTATTTAGATACAAAAATAGAATTTTTATAATTGCTTTCCTCTAAAACCATATGTTCTATATCTTTTTTTCAGAATTTCATGTTCTCTTTTTTTCAACGTGACCAAGAATGTTTTCTTGTGAATTTTGAATACCGAGTCAAACTGAGTTTGTTTTTTATTAGCTGTGCTTTTCCATCAGAATAAAACTGCACCGGATAATTTTTTTCCTTCCAATAGAATAACAGAACTTGTTTGTTTTGACTGTTCACTTTTAAATTTCCAACATATATTTAATGGTGTCTGTATAGTTGTCTAATTGTCCGGAAGCAAAAACGGAAAAATAAGCGATAAATACAATCAAAGGAAATGCAAGGGCAATACGAAAAATTTGTTTTTTGCTTTTAAAACCTTCCCAATAGTATACCATTAGAAACATAATTGGTATTGTAATAGGTAGTATATAAGTGTGCAAGATACTGTATAAGGTGAAAAATACGGGTGTCTAAAACAACCATAAAACCAAGAATGACACCCAACTGTTTTTAAAAAGTGTTTATATGTTTTTCCAAAGTTTTAAAAAAAAAACAATTTGTGCCTAATGGAAGCCAAAAGCAGTCATAAATAACCAAATCATAGCTAAGGGCTGGGATTTAGGTCTACCATATAAATCGGCTTTCTATCCGGATTCGACAAACCGTTTTTAGTAAACTCTCACGACGAAATAGTCAAGAAAAGAACGGCTTTTTGTTCTACTAAATAATACTATGGAACGGTCAGCACAATAACAACAAACAATATTCCTCTATTTATTGAAAATTTAAAAAATAATTGCAGTAAATGCTTTAGTACGTATTACTCGTCATAAAAAAGAGTAGAAAGCTTTAGTATTAATCTTAGAGAACCTTTTGATATTAATCTTCACTATAGTTATACAAAAAAAGATAATTACGCCAGTTTCTGTTCGGAAATAATTGCTATCTAAAATGTAATGATTACCATTGAGGCACAAAATCCAAATGCAGTAGCAGTGAAAATGCGCCGGTATGAATTAGAAATTTAGGTATGGTCAATAAAATAAAAATTGGAAGATGAAAAAAATCCAATTGTGAGGTCACTGAAAAGGGGCCTCTTTTCAAACATCCAGTAAAAAAAGGATTAAATAAGACTTTGATTTTACTCCATTTTCGCCAAAATTTATTTTAGGTTAGTAAGCGTTATCGAAACTAAAAAAGAGCTAAAACATGACGGTTTTAACTCTTTTTTAATTTTTCATTTTCGGGTTAGCAGAGTACTTTTTCAGTACCCTCCAATTGTTTTAACCATTTTTCCTATGATAACTAGAATTACTGCGTTCAATAATAAAGAAGATGCTCTTGAACCAAATTAATTGGCACCAATAACGACATAGTTGACAGCCGATAACTTTATGAAAAGCAGTGGTTTTAATAAAAGGTTAATACTGTTCTTTTTCATTAGGAAAGTCACTCGACTTTACATCAGCAACATATTGACCAATAGCAGTCGTCATTCCTTCGTATAGATTCATATACCTTCTCAAGAAACGGGGACTAAATTCATTATTCATCCCTAACATATCGTGGATAACAAGTACTTGTCCGTCAACGCCACCTCCTGCACCAATTCCTATTACTGGAATTGAAATACTTTTAGCTACCTTTTCAGCTAGATGTGCTGGGATTTTTTCTAGAACTAGTGCAAAACATCCTAGTCTTTCCAATAATTTAGCATCTTCAACTAATTTATCGGCTTCTTCTTCTTCTTTGGCACGAACGGTATATGTTCCAAACTTATAGATTGATTGAGGTGTTAAACCCAAATGTCCCATTACTGGGATACCTGCATTTAATATTTTTTTAATTGATTCTTTAATTTCTTTTCCACCTTCCAGTTTTACTGCGTGGCCTCCGCTTTCTTTCATAATTCTAATTGATGAACGCAAGGCTTCCTTTGGATCTGACTGGTAACTTCCAAAAGGCAAATCAACCACAACTAGTGCTCTTTCTATTGCTCTAACAACAGAAGAGGCATGGTATATCATTTGGTCTAAAGTAATCGGTAGAGTTGTTTCATGTCCAGCCATCACATTTGAAGCAGAATCACCCACAAGAATAACGTCAATACCAGCTGTATCTACAATTTTAGCCATGGTGTAATCATAAGCGGTAAGCATAGAGATTTTTTCCCCATTTGCTTTCATTTCAATTAATGATTTAGTGGTAATTCTTTTGTAATCTTTTTTTGCGACAGACATAGTTATGTTTTTATGAATTGTAAATGTAATAAAACAAATGATTATGCAACAAAAAAATGGATTCGACTTTTATCGAATCCATTTTTATAAAGTAACTTTTTAGAGAATTAGTTTTTAAAAGTGGGAAATTCCAAATCTAGAGCAAATGCTGGATTCGTTTTTCAAATTTACTAAGATAAATTCTGCTGGTTTTTATCAATTCAAAAGATCAATACTATCTTAAAATTTTGTCCAAAATAGCAATATAATCATCAAGAGAATCAGTGTTGGTGTTTATCGCCGCACTATTGTTGTTATAAGGTGCATACATGTTTATATTGTCACGCGAAAAAAGTCCAACTGTAGTCACTTTTGATGCGCTGGCCAAATGCATAATTCCACTGTCACCACCAATAAACACCTTAGTATTTGCCATTAAAGCTCCTATTTCACGAACGTCTTTACTGTAAAAGGTTGGTGCTTTGAAACCTATTTGTGAAACATTTTCAACGGGTAACACTTCGATAATATTGTAGTCTGAATATTCCGCTTTTAATCGGTCATAAAAGGGCGCCCACCATGATTCTGGATAGCACTTATCAGCAGTCGCAAAAGTAAAGATGCATATGGTTTTTTTATCGTTTTGTACAATACTATGTAGTGTCTTTTTTGCTTCTGCAAGCTCTGAAGGGCTTAGTTTCAAATCTAGATCAGGAACAGGGCTATTATTTTCTTCAAATCCAAGTTTGGTTAAATAGTGCCTAAAGTTGTAAACGGGGTATTTTGCAATATGCTCATAATCTATGTATTTCAATTGAATAGCATCAACATCATCCCCGAAAAATTTGTATTTTGAATTTACAAATTGCGCAGATAATCTTCCAGATGAAGAGTTCTCTACTACATTTATCACAATGTCATAACTGTATTTTTTTAAGGATAGCCATCCTTGGACGTATTTAGTAATCTCCTTAAAAGGTTTTCTTGGGAGTCTAATTATTCGATTTATGTTATTGTAATTTTTAAAAATAATGGGCGCTAAACCACCATTCACAAATAAATCTATTTCACATTTAGGAAAAGTTGCAATAACATCCTGCACTAGCGGAGTAATTAACAATTGATTTCCTAATCTAGGGTTTGGTCTACAAATTAGAATTTTTTTAAACTCCACTTTTGTCACATCGATATTCTGATCAAATTGTGAAGCCCCGACGTTCTTGGTAAGGCGACGCATTAGTTTTCGTCTTAATGCGTTAATGTCTGTTTTTAACCCCATGATTTTTATAAAATTTATTTTGATCTGTAATTTAATGTAACCTCCAGTTCTTGTTTTACCGTTTTCTATTTATTGTAAAACAGTTTTCAAAGGAACGAATTTTTTTTATACAAAAAAGAAGGAAAGCGGTCCTTTCAACAAAAAAGAACAGTGCTATACTATCTCTGTGGTTTTTAATGGCATGTCTTTTGTATTAGCTGAATGGACTGCACTAAGCTAGTACAATTGAAGAAAATCAAGAAATATGAAGTATTTGATCTTACTGTTGCTGATGTCGGGTTTTATGTATGCGCAAGAACAGGTGTTTAATGTGTAGCGGTATTGTGTTTACGCACTTCTTTTGCAAGACCGGGAATGTGATATTGCATGAAACGAATATTCGTTTGTGTTCCTCGACAGAAAAAAGAATGATGTAGTATTCTTTTTTACCAATATGAAATTGCAGTACAAAAGTATGAATATTGTAGTCTATTCTTCGGATGCTAATTACATGCTTTATTACTTGGAAAACGAGCAAGGTACTGTCGATATGAAAATTAACAAACAGAATACTAAGATGGGATTCCTATATCCCAACAACCACATTTATTTGACGGTGGGTAAATCAACCAAGCTTTAGTTAAATTTTTTAATTGTCGGCTTTACTCATTAAGTAATAGGAACTGTTTTATTGTATTTAAGATTATGGTTTTGAATGAATTGAAGCTTTATGTCTACATGAAATGCTTTAGCCCCGGTAGAAGCGGCATCCTTTATAGCTGCCGTTTTCAGCAGTTATAAAGATATAGCGTATGACGGGAAATAGCTCCTAAAAAATAAACCATCCTCTTATTTTGAGATAAAAGGATGGTTTTTAGATATTATAATAATTAATTTTTATGCGGTAGTTGGATAGTATTTTTTTCGAAACCAAAAAGCTACATTCACCAAGGCTATCAATGCCGGAACTTCTACTAACGGGCCTATAACTCCGGCAAAAGCCTGTCCGCTGTTGATGCCAAATACGCCTATGGCAACTGCAATAGCCAATTCAAAATTGTTTCCCGTTGCTGTAAAGGCAATAGCGGTACTTTTAGAATAGTCTGCACCAAAGTACTTGCCCACCATGAAGCTCAACACAAACATCAAAGTAAAGTAGATAACGAGAGGAATGGCGATTCGAACTACATCCATTGGAATTTGAACGATTAACTCTCCTTTCAGGCTAAACATAATTACAATAGTGAATAGTAAAGCGATAAGGGTAATGGGGGATATAAAGGGCACATATTTATTCTGGAACCAGTCTTCTCCTTTTAAGTGGATTAAAGCATATCTGCTGATGATTCCCAATGCAAAAGGAATTCCTAAATAAATACCGACACTTTCCGCGATTTGGGTAATACTGATATCGACATCAAAACCGGTATAACCAAAGTAGGGAGGAAGAACCGTAATAAAAACATAAGCATATACACTGTATAGCAATACCTGAAAAATACTGTTTAAGGCAATCAGTCCGGCTGCATATTCCCGATTTCCATCAGCAAGATCATTCCAAACTACTACCATAGCAATGCAACGTGCTAAACCAATAAGAATGACACCAATCATGTATTCAGGATAACCGTTAAGGAAAATGAGCGCCAGGAAAAACATTAGGATCGGGCCCAGTACCCAATTCAAGAATAGGGATGCGCCTAGTACTTTAGTATTTTTAAAGACTTCTCCCATTTGTTCGTATTTCACTTTTGCCAATGGCGGATACATCATCAGGATAAGCCCAATTGCCAACGGAATATTAGTGGTTCCACTGGAAAAAGAGTTGATGAAATCTCCGCTGGAAGGGAAGAAGTTCCCAATGGCAACTCCTATTGCCATGGCAAGGAATATCCAGAGGGTTAAATAACTATCGAGAAACCCTAGTTTTTTTCTGTTCAATGCAGGAGTGCAATTAGTTGCGGACATATTATTTTTTTATTTGTGAGAATACATAGAAAAGCTCCGTAGCAATCTGGATGCTTCTTTCTTTATATTTTTCTTCTTGTTGGGGTGTGTTATCAAATGTCTTAGGGTCTTCAAAAGTGATCGGGATGCGTTTTTCAGCACCGGCAATAAAAGGGCAGGCGCCATCCGCTTGTGAGCAGGTCAATATCGCCGCAAAGGCCGACTGCGGATTAAAACTGTCATCATATGTTTTAGAAAACCCGATAATCGGATGGGCATTTGCTCCATATTTCATGCTGTAAACAGGGTTTTTTCCTTTAGAAAGGAGTTGCACCTCGAATCCTACTTGTTCCAATGTTTTGGCCGCCATAGGGAATAATGCCGTAGCTTCTGTGCCGCCCGAATAGCAAAAGACATTTTTCACATTGAAATGTGCTGCCGCAGTTTGTGCCCAGACTTGCGATAAATGACTTCTTCTTGAATTGTGCGTACAAATAAAATTGAGTCGGGTTTCTTGTTCCTTACTAACTTTCTCTTGAATAAATTCAATTAGTGGCTGTAGTATAGTTTTACGTTCGGGAGGTATGTTCCCAAATTGAAAAGAACGTATTTCATTTTCTATTGAATGGAATACGGCAGTATTTGATTGATTCATTTACAAAGTACGTTTTTAGTTAACAACAACCTCCACCTGGAGTACAACTGTTCGTTTGACTTGGAATTTCAGAGAGTTTCGTTTTTTGCTTTTCCTGCGGGATTCCACATTGATCCTCGGCAAGGCAGGCGGTCTTTTTGTTCAGCAGTATAAAGTCTTTCCCATTGAATTCTAAATCGTATTTCCCGATAGTCTCCCCTTGGTATTCCACCTCTATGTCGTTGTCTTCAATTCCTAAAACTTTTTCAGACAGGGTGATAACATCTAATAGTCTTTTTGGTTTTAAACGGTGTTCAAAATCATTAGCATCCCATAATTGGAAGTTTATCACGGTTTCGTTTCTTACCTTTCCCCCACAGTCAATGAAATTTCTAGTAATTAAACCTACTTCAGTAACGTGAAAATGTTCTGGAACATAAGTGCCGTTTGGCAACAGGAAAGTTACATTTTCTAATGTGTCTAACTCTTTTTTAATTTCTGATAACTTCATTTTCGTATAATTTAAAAATTAACAACATTGATTTTTTTTACTTTCTAAATACGTATTTATGTGCAGAAAAAAGCTTCGTATTTTATTGAAGCCTTCTTCATCGAGGCAGTAACAAATAGCGTTTCCTTCAAAATTACCTTTGATAAGCCCCGCGTTTTTTAATTCCTTTAAGTGTTGGGATACCGTAGGTTGTGCCAGAGGTAATTCGTTTACAATATCTCCGCAAACACAACTATTCACTTTTATAAGATGCTGTATTATGGCAATACGAGCAGGATGGCCAATTGCTTTCGCTAAGATTGCCAACTCATTTTGCTCTTCTGTAAAATATTCCGTTTTAGTAATCCCCATCGTTATATATTTATATTGCAATATTACGATAACACGAATAAAAAAGCAAATTATACAGTTAGTATTTTGTAAAAACAACAACAAGAGTAATTAGAGATACTTTTTTTGTTGAAATAGTTAGGTCTTAGTTGTGTTTTAATGGCTCGCAACTACTATAGCTCAAACGGTTCTCTTAGGATAGCATGGGACCTTAGAGATTTCGCATTGTGTTCAATATTCGCTAATGAAATAATCTAGTCCCTCTATATTGTACATTCCCGCAGGAAAATTTCAGTATTTAGAATAACTTCATTGACTTCTTATACTGTTAATAGGCTAGTTTTAATTCTTATTAAATCATTTTCTTCTATAGCGTTAGTTCCAAAAATTTCAACTTGATTTCCTGGAATAATATTTTCTGATAGTAAGCTCATATTTGTCTTGTTTTAGAATTAGTGTAAAAATAGATGAAAATTGAACTCTTTTCGTTTAACCAAAATTTAGTGATTTATTAGGTGTAAAATGGAAAAGGAAGTATGTTGTTTTAAGCTCAAAAAACAATGATCTAGTATTTAAACAAAAATAGAGGGTATAAAATTTAGTGCCAATAGGTTTTGAGTGGGACAGATTAATTTTACAGTAGTATTTAAACAAAAATAGAGGGGCTCGTTTATTAAAAAATGATTAACTTAGTTTGTTTAATATCAATTAGTTAAAACTTATTTAAGATGGAAAATAAAGATAACAAACCAAGTCCTAAATCTCACAAAGCGGAAGAAGCAGATAAAGATAAATTACTTGATGCCTTAAACTATCCGCCAACTGAAGATATTTATAATAAGGGACGTAAAGAGGGTGACATCAATCCTGCTGATATCAGCAAAAAGAAAATCCCGGTTGAAATAAGAAAGCAAGGAGAATTAAATGAAAAAAGTTTCGAGGAAGATATGTCGGGTGCGGATTTGGATATTCCCGGCGCAGAGTTAGACGATAAACAAGAGGAAATTGGTAGTGAGGATGAAGAAAACAACTATTATAGCATTGGCGGTGATAACCACAATGATTTAGAAGAAGATAATGGTTAACTATTACCATGGTGAAATAGTTAAAAACATTTTTCGCAGTAATTGCATCGTACCATAATAATAAGTAAAGTTTGCAACGGGTTTAATAATGACAGTAGTTTAGTGAATGTTATTATACGCATACAGTGCGAAAAGCACTGATGCGAGGGTGATGACAGCAAAATTAATCAGGAATATTACACTGCTTTTAAATAGGGAGATGATAATCTTTTGTCTGTAAAATCAGCGGTTTGCTTTAAAGAAATAATAAATTACCCAAAATACCCCAAGAGTTTTTAAACTAAAATGAACCCACTCCATTAAAGTATTGTTGCCAAATAAAGAAAATGTTTTATCGATATAAAACAGTGTTAGTAATAGTAAAAGTAAAAAGGAAACAGAATGCAAGGTAAAAATGCCGCTTTCATAATTTTCGAATTATAATTTAATAATGATCAATCTGGACTCTTAAAAATATAAAGCCTACAACAAAAAATAGTTTTGTTGTAGGCTTTATTCATGATTTGTGCTACCTCGTTCTTAAGACTCAGCGCTTTAATTTTATTAAATATTTTTTAGGTTACCTTTTTGAAGGTTAGTCATTGTAAACATTAGTTCCATGTTCATGAATATCTAAACCATCAATTTCCTCTTCTTTTGTTACTCTCAATCCCATAGTTTTCTTCAAGATGAAAAGAACTATAAAAGAAGCGCCCATTGCCCATGCTGCAATTGAAAATACTCCAATAGCCTGAACTCCTAGTTTTTCAAATCCACCACCGTAAAGTAATCCGCCATCAATAGCAAAAACACCTACTAATAAAGTACCTAAGGCACCACATACACCGTGTACAGAAATAGCTCCAACAGGATCGTCAATTTTTAATTTTTTATCAATGAATTCGATGGAGAATACAACAGCTACACCACAGATAAGTCCGATAAAAAATGCTCCTACTGGACTTACAGCAGCGCAACCGGCAGTAACACCTACAAGACCAGCTAGTACACCATTTAAAGTCATAGAAATATCTGGTTTTTTATAAACTGCCCAAGTTAAGAACATAGCAGCCAATGCTCCAGCAGCTCCAGCAAGATTTGTTGTGATAAAAATGGCAGCTACTTTAAAAGCGTTATCTCCTGAAATGGCTAATTGTGACCCTGGATTAAAACCAAACCATCCAAACCATAAAATAAACACCCCTAATGCGCCTAACATTAAATTGTGTCCAGGTATAGCATTTACCGTTCCGTCAGTATTATACTTTCCAATTCTTGGCCCTACTAAAGCAGCGGCTACTAATGATGCCCAACCACCAACAGAGTGTACTACACTTGAACCGGCAAAATCAGTAAATCCCATTTTTGCAAGCCATCCTCCAGCGTTCCAAACCCAGCTACCAGAAATTGGATAAATAAGCAAAGTCATCAATAAAGAGAATATCAAATAGGTAGTAAATTTTGTTCTTTCAGCAATGGCTCCAGAAACGATTGTCGCAGCCGTTGCAGCAAATACAGTTTGAAAGAACAAACTGTGCATATCGGCAGCGCTATCAAAAAACCAACTTGGAGTTCCTATTACAGAACCTATTGATGTTCCATACATTAATGAGTATCCTATTGCCCAGAAAGCGACACTACCGATACAAAAATCCATTAAATTTTTCATTATTATATTCCCTGTGTTCTTTGATCTGGTAAATCCAGTTTCTACAAGCGTAAAACCTGCTTGCATGAAAAACACTAAAATTCCGCAGATTAATACCCACATTAAGTCTAATACAGCATTCGTATCCATAATATATTTTTTTATTAGTTAGTTTATTGAGGTTGGTTATTTGATGGCATCCGTTCCTTTTTCTTTAGTTCTTATTCGATAGGTTTCTTGAATGTCAGAAATAAATATTTTTCCATCCCCCACCATTTCCGTTGACGCCGCTTCTAAAATAGTGTCAATCGTTTTTTCCAAAAAAGCATCGGAAACGACAACCGAAATATACCTTCGTTGAATGTCTGTGGTGCTGTAGGTGATTCCCCTGTATACATGTCCTTCCTTCTCATTACCGACTCCAGTGACATCCCAATAGGTGAAGAAATTGACTTCGATTTTGTGTAAAGCTTCTTTAACTTCATCGAATTTTGATTTTCGAATAACAGCTTCGATTTTTTTCATGTTAATTTATTTTTGGTTGGTTAATTTTGGTTATTTATTGATTTGATTTTTATTAAATATTTTTTATTTTCAAGTCTTTTTATGATTGGAAAGATCCTTCTGTGAACTTTGTTTTTATGTTAATTTTCATCTTTTATTGTGGCGAATTTATTAACTTTTATTCTGGTAGGATAAATTAAGAGAGACTTTTTAATTCAATTTGCAAAGAATTATCGATTACAAAAAATCACTTCAATAAATTAGTTATTCTCTATTTTAAATTTAAAATATTGGTATATTCACAACAATAATTTTATTGAATACCCCTGTTTTTTATAAGGTCTTTGTTTTTAATATCGTTTTAATTGATTAAAAAAGTTATTTTTAATATTTTAAAAACTTAAATAGTTCAAAATAACATGGGGGTAAATTTTATTTGTAAAAAAAAGTAGTTTTTGCTTCTCTTTTATTATTGGAAAGTTAAAATCACCTCATATAAATAATGAAACATAAAAAAAACAGCTTTTTATCCTGGATGGATCAAAGTCTTTTTCTTTAGTTTGAAATGATTTTAAGAAGTGTAAATCTCCCAGTACTGATGAAAAAGAAAAGCAACGGTATTTATTTTTTAGTAGTGAAAAAATAAAGATAAATAGTGTTTAGAAATAGTACCTAATACTTGTACAGAAACGTACTTTTCAATTATTTTTTAGCGCTATGAATCGTACTCTTACCACACACATATAGTTAGAGTCGAAAGCATCAGCTTTGAAGGTGAAAACACTAATTCTGTCCCAGTACCGTCAAACAGTTCGTCTATTAAAATGCTATAGATTCCTTTGTTAATAAGAGATAGCTAAGCTTTTTGCATATTACCTTATTTTTAAGGTTAACTACTGCTCCAGGATTAGTCGCCTGTTTTCGGTTTAGTCATAAATTTTTAAATTTTTTAAAAAAAAAGTAATTTTTATTGTCAGGAAAGCGATTTTGTTCCGTCATTTACAATATGAATTGCAAAGACAATCCTTGTTTATCTACAGCACTACTTATTTTTGCCCAGAGCGATAAGGTGCAAAGTACCTTAAAACCCATTGCTTACAATAGAAAGCAAAATGAGGTACTGTGGCATAAAATGAATGAAAGAGTTTTGTTATTGGCTCATAAAACAAAACTTCCTTATTTTATTTCTGATGAAAATACGCAACAAGGTGATTCTTTTGGAGATAAGTTGAGTCATGCCATTCAATCTGTATTGGATAAAGGGTTTGATAAAGTTATTGTGTTGGGAAATGATAGCCCGGGATTGCGTTTGACTCATTTGCACGAAGCTTTTATGGAACTGCAAGACAAGAGTATCGTACTTGGACCTGATTTTAAAGGAGGCACTTACTTAATGGGAATTTCAAGAGTATCGTTTAACAAGGTGGCTTTCGCCAAAATTGATTGGCAAACGCCAAAAGTTTCTGAACAATTACGAGCGCTTTATTCGAAACAAAAGATAGGAGTTATAGCTCCTTTAGCCGACTGTAACACCAGAAGCGATTTTGAAAAATTATTGCGGGACCTTCCTTTTTACAGTACTTTTAAGAGTGTTTTGTTATCCCTGCTTTTTTATTCGTTTGCTATATATCAGTTTTTTAAATATTTGTATACGAATACGAGTATTGGACTAAATTTTAATAAAGGATCGCCCGTAGCAGCTTATTAATCAATTCCTTTTTTAAATTTAACATTCCATTACTTCATTTGTATGAAACAATTTTTCCTGTTTTTAGTATTCAGCGTCACAACATTTGCCGTGGCTCAAGAAGACCTATCGGTCACTTTGATCGATTTTAACACACAAAAACCAATTCCGAATCTGGAGGTTTTGTTAATCAATAGTTCTCGTAACACTAGTTTACAACAAATTTCAAACAGTCAGGGAAAAGTAACTTTTCGTGGAATTCCTGCTCTTGATGGATACCAAGTTGTTTTTGAGGGAACGTCCATATTTGCCGCTCAAAAATCAGAGTTAGTAAGTGTGCGTTCGAATCAAGCGTCAAATGTGACTTTGGTTTTAGCACCAAAAGAATCTAAAGAACTGAACGAAGTCGTGATTACTAAAGGCGCTACTGCAAAAATTAATCGTCGGGATGCTGAGGTTTCTTTTGAACTAAAGGCAGCCGAAATTCAGGAAATTCCTGTAGAAGGTCGAGATATCACAAGAGTTTTGTTTCGATTGCCTAATGTATCACAGGCAACCGGTTTCTTTCCTGAATCACCAAATGTGAGCATTAATGGAGCAAGTTCCTTATATACTTCTTATTTAATTGATGGGTTAGATAATAACGAACGTTTTTTAGGAGGACAAAAATTTGCTATCCCTTCAGGATTTGTAAAAGATGTTACAGTGTTAACTAATAATTTCTCAGCTGAATATGGTTTGACAGGAAGCGGGGTCATTAACATTACACCTCGTTCCGGATCTAATGAAACCACGGGAGAAGTTTTCTTTATTACAAGGCCAGGTCCATCAATTGACGGGAAATCCAGCTTTGCACAGAGAGACTTATCAGGAAACCAAGTCAAGAATGGTTTTGCTCGCTACCAAACAGGTGCGGGAATAGGAGGGGCTTTCGTGAAAGATAAAACTTTTTATTATTTCAATTTTGAACATACTACTGATATCAAAGATAATTTATTGAATGTTCCTCAATTAGGCATTACAGAGACTGTGAGAGGAACGAATACATTTAATTATTTTTCGTCAAAAATTGACCAAATTTGGAATTCTAATTTCAACTCGTCCTTGCGCACAAACGTGGGTATTATTGATGTAGAAAGACAGGGTGGGGGACTAGATGGAGGCTCCGCTTTTAAATCGGCAGGAAATGCGCAGCAAAGGAACAGTATCTTATTAGCTTTAAAAAACAGCTATAAATTTGGAGACTTTTCTGGAGAAACGAATGTACAATACAGCCGTTTTAGATGGAATTATGCAAAACCATTCAACCCGAATAGTTCACAAGTGACTGTTTTAGGCGTAAAGGATGAAACATTAGGGGTAATTGGAAATCCAGGCTATGTTTTTGATGCAATCGAAAACACCATACAATTGCAACAAAAAGTAAAGTATTATACAGAGAATCATACTTTTAAAGCAGGAGTAAACTTTATTAGAGGCAATCACCAATTATTTGGCGGTGGAAATCCTGTAGGTAATTACAGAGTGAAATTAAATCAAAACCAAATTGATGTTATCAAAAATAGTGGAGTAGGAGGAGGTTTGAATGTAAATGATATTCCGCAAGATGCGCAGGTTTTAAATTATAATGTGGAGTTACGTCCTGCCTCTTTTGGAACAAATCAAGATATTTATTCGGCTTATGTTGAGGACTTATGGTCGGTTACTAGTCGTTTGAATCTTATTGTAGGTTTGCGTTATGATTATGATAATTTGTCAAAAGGAGGAAGCGACAAAGGCGATTACAACAATCTCGCCCCTCGATTTAATTTTAATTATAAGTTAGATAATTCAAGCAGTTTGCGTGGAGGATACGGAATTTCATACGATAAAGTAAATTATGCTGTGTATAGTGATGCTTTACAGCAAAATACGACTTCTCAAAGTTATAAATTAGAATTACAAGAATTAAAAAGATTAGGCCTTTTGCCTGCCGATACGAATATAGACAGAATAACCTACAACGGAAACCTAGCGGCTTCGGTTTCAGGAGTAAATTATTTGCAAGGACCATCAGCTTCGGATTTACAAGGGCAAAGAGAAAATATTTTTTCTAACGAACGTAGGATTCTAAATCCTAATGGATATAAAAATGCTTATTCTCATGAATTTGCATTAGGCTACCAATTGCAATTAACTGACGAAAGGTTGTTTTTTGTGGATGTAGTGCATAATAGAGGGGAAAACTTAACTAGATTAAGAAACCTTAATGCGGCAGCTGAATACCCTATAGATCCTGATAATGTAGTGATCAGAACGCAGGCTCAAGCTGATGCAAGCCGACCTATTCCTATTACGAACGGAGGTGCTACTATAAATGGTCAGAGGCTTACTGGAATTGCTAGAAATGTTATCGTAAGTGAGAATGAAGGAAAATCTAGGTATTATGCAATGAGTTTAAATTACCAAAAAACAAGAGGTTCTGATCACTATTCGTACCGATTGAACTATACGTTATCATCAAGCAAGAATGATACGGACGGAATTAATTTCAGACCTTCAGATGGGAATAACTATGCAAATGAATGGGGGCCGTCTGTAAATGATAGAACGCACAATATTAATGGGATTTACAGTTATTATCCCTTTAAGGGAACAACAATTACTGCAGCAGGATTATTGCAAAGCGGACAGCCTATTAATAGGATTCCACTTGGTTTTGGGACTACAGATTTAAACGGTGATGGCGCAAGCTTTTCAGATGCCTATCAAGGAAACAGTGATCGTTTCCCAGGAGAAAGCAGAAACAATGATCGTTTGCCATGGAGTACTACTTTTGACTTAGGAGTGCAACACCAGATCACGATCTCCGGAAATAATAAATTAGAATTACGTGTCGATATCTTTAATATTTTTAATGCTGAAAATTTAAGTGGCTACAGTAATAATGCCACACAAAGCAACCAAATTCAAGGTGGGTCTAGCGCTAGTGGATTGTTTACACAAAGAAATGCATCGCCACCGAGACAGTTTCAGTTTGGAGTTCGTTATTTATTCTAATAAAACTAATATCCTGCCAGTTGGTATGGCTTTGCAGGATGTTTTTAATTTGCGTTAGGGATAGTAGGTGTATCTCCTGATTTAGAAAACAAGGATTTTTAGCCGTAGTTTTTATTTATCGGTGATATAACGGATAGCCTGACCCTTGTGGTAACGCCCAAATAAAATGAGAAATATGTTTATACTAAATGCAAATGAGCCAAAAGAATTGGCTACTTATTTACAGCAACTGAAATGGCTTGATGACCAGGAAACGATTGTTTCATTGTCTAAACCGGGAGAGGGAAATATGAATTATGTGCTGCGTGTTGAGACGACTGCGCGTTCCTTTATTGTGAAACAGTCCAGAGGTTATGTCGAGAAGTACCCTCAGGTTTTGGCTCCTGCTGCGCGCGTACTGACCGAAGGTGCTTTTTATCAAAAAATTGCTAAGGCAGATACTGTACAGCAAATCATGCCAAAGCTTTTAGGGATTGATGGGCCCAACAATATTATCGCATTGGAAGATTTAGGGAAAGCCAATGATTTTACTATTTTATATGATGTAAAGAGGAAATTACAAGAAGACGAACTCAATCAGCTAGTAGGTTATTTGAGTGGTATACACCAAGAATTTCAGAAGACCATTGTTGATGATGAGTTAGCAAACACGGAACTGCGAACATTAAACTATGAGCATATTTTTGAATACCCTTTTAAAGAAGAAAATGGGTTTAATCTTGATGAAATTCAGGATGGTTTGCAGAAGTTAGCTTTGCCTTATAGAAAAGATGTGGAATTAAAGAAAAATATTGAGCGATTAGGATCGCTGTATTTGTCCAAAGGCAAGTATTTATTGCACGGCGATTACTACCCTGGAAGCTGGTTGAAAACGGCGGACGGAATTAAGGTAATCGATCCAGAATTTTGTTTTTATGGCTTACGCGAATTTGACTTGGGCGTACTTTTCGCGCACATGTATCTTACGCAACAGAAAGAAAGTACAATCAATTTAATTAAAGAGCAATACGTTTCTTTTGAAGAGCTGAATCCAACTATTTTAAATGGTTTTATAGGTGCTGAAATCATTCGTAGATTAATAGGGCTAGCGCAATTGCCATTAAAAATGGATTTGAAAACTAAAGAAAATTTACTATCGTTTGCTCGAGATTTAATTTTAGAATAATTGATTTAAATCTAATTTTTTGATTAGATAAGTACGGTAAGAACTGAAATGATGACAATAATTTAGAAAAAAATATATAAATCTGCGATAAAAAAAAATCAAAAAAACACATTATGAAGATTAAAACATTGCTTTTTATGGTACTGCTTACAGGATCATTGCAGGCACAGACCAAAGTATGGTTTGATACCGATCTTATGATTGGTATGCCAGACAAAACCCCACGCGAAGTGGATGATGGAATCACATTAATTATGGCTTTGAAGCAACCTCAAATCGAGATTGTAGGAATTAGCTCAATTACGTATGTCGATTATAGCTATGATGTTATAAATAAAATCTTAAAATGGCATCATAAAGGCACGGTAATTCCTGTGTATAAGGGGTCGCCAAATGCGGATGATTTAGGCGTTGAAAATGACGGAACTCGTGCATTGTATCAGGCTTTAAAGAAAGAAAAACTGACAATATTAGCTTTAGGTCCGATGACTAATATTGCGACCTTGATCCAGAACCATCCTGATATTATTCCGCAAATTGAAAAAATTTCAATCTGTGCAGCAAGAACGCCAGGATTACTGTTTAATCCAGGAAACGGAAAATTAAACGTGTTTGACTATAACTATGAATTTGATTATAAATCGATGGATGTGGTTTTGCATTCTTCCATACCGCTTGTTTTTGCGGGATATGAGCCAAGTTCTTACACATTTATTGGGAATATTGATTTGGCTAGTTTAGATCAAAATGAGGAAGCTGATAAATGGTTGTTTGATGTAGTTCAGCCTTGGATGGAGAAGAACGAGAAGTATTTTGGTGTTAGAGGATTTATTCCTTTTGACTGTTCTACGCTAGGCGTAATCACTCATCCAGAATATTTCACGTATTACAAAGACATTCCCATTAAAGTAAATTATAAAAAAAATGATGCAATAAAAGTGCAACCTACAGTTCTCTATAAAAATTTTCTGGAGGTTTCTTATAAATTTAAGTCAAAGAAGAAAGTGGATTATGCCATAAGAGCGTTACAAGGATTTGAGGAAAAGATTTTGGAGACGTTGAGCGTAAAAAACTAGTTGCTTTTAATTTGCATTTTTAAAGTTAATGGATGCAGTAAATTGGGAAATTCCATTACTAAGGGATGATATTCTAAATCTAACAAAGTTTTAAGATTTGTTTAAAAACCACGATAGCTAAACTGTCGTATATTGGTACAAAATCATTACTATTATGAAAATTAAATTAGCAGCTTATGCACTGACGTTGTTTACAATTTTGAGTTGTAATTCCAACGCGCAAACTAAAAAGTTATCTTTAGAACCGAAAAAAGGAAAAGCAATCGCTGTTTTTGCCGAGGGTTGTTTTTGGTGCAGTGAACACGTATTTGAAGCAGTAGTAGGTGTAGATGAGGTTATTTCAGGATACTCTGGAGGGACAACTAAAAACCCTTCTTACGAACAGGTAGGTTCTAACAGCACCGGTCATGCTGAATCTATTGCCGTTTATTATGATCCTAAGGTTATTTCTTTTAAGGAATTAGTGAATGTGTTTTTCGCGTCACAAGACCCAACAACTCCCAATCAGCAAGGGCCAGACAGAGGTTCTTCTTACCGTTCTATTGCTTTTTATAAAAATGGGGAAGAGAAAAAAATTATTGAGGATAAAATTAAAGAGCTCACCGCCAATAAAGTATTTGCGACTACTATTGTAACGGAGGTAAAACCTTTAACTGACTTTTATGAAGCAGAGGATTACCACCAAGATTATGTGAAAAATAATCCCAATCAGCCCTATGTGAAAGGTGTTTCAGTACCGCGATACAACAAGTTTAAAAAAACATACAAAGGAAAGTTAAAATCTAAATCGTAACAATCATGAAAATATACCAACAACTGCTGGCATTGCCGCTAATTGCCTTTAGTTTTATGGCCTGTATACAAGCCAATAAGAAAGATAAAGACATCACACAGCTTGAGCCAAATGCTGTACAACAGCAAGAATTATCATTGACTGATACTTCTTTGACAAAAGTGGTGAAAACGGACGCCGAATGGGAAAAAGTGTTAACAGAGAATCAATATTATATTCTTAGAAAGCAGGGAACGGAACGCCCTTTCCAAAATGAATTTAATGACAACCATAAAAAGGGACATTATTTTTGCGGGGCCTGTAAGTTGCCTTTGTTTTCTTCTGAAACAAAATTTAACTCAGGAACGGGATGGCCTAGTTTTTATGCTCCTTTAAATAAGAATAGAGTAAAGGAAGTTGTGGATAACAGCCTTGGAATGGTTCGAGGAGAAATAGTTTGTGCTCGTTGTGACGGACATTTAGGTCATCTTTTTGATGATGGTCCTAATCCTACAGGATTAAGATACTGCATGAATTCTGCAGCCATGCTATTCAAAGAGTCAAAATAAATAGAGGTTAATTATTTAGTTCCAAAAAAGGGCGTTTGTTTCAATTGAAACATACGCCCTTTTTTGGTTTTATAATGATAAGCTATTAGTTATAAGCAGCAACCAATTGTTCTGCGATTGCTAAAATATCATTAGCTTCAAAATCAGGCTTGCTGGATAAAGTGTACAATGACTGCCCTTCACGGGCAATAAAGCAAGTCGCCAAACCAGCATGTGATGCACCTGCTAAATCCCAACCGTGTGCTGCAATCATTAGCATTTCCTCGGGTTTTACCGCTAGTTCTTTTGCTGCCCATAAATAGGTTTCTGCAGCTGGTTTGTATTTTTTAAGACTATCAATGCTCAATGCCTGTTCAAAATAAAGGGTCAAATTTGAATTGATTAATTGTTGCTTAAGCGCATGAGGGGGAGAATTGGTCAATGTCGCCAATCTAAAACCATTATCCTTTAAGAGCTGCAAACCTTTTTCAACATCTGGATACGCTTGTAATGTTTTAATTGTCGAAAGTGCTTCTTTAATTTCATCTTCGTTTACTTTTTTATTCATTGAAGTGGCTGCCATAGTTAATGTAGCTCCCGCAATTGTACCAAAGTCATGATACTCATTGATACTATTCGATACAGTGGAGTAGTGCAATAACATGCCAAACCAGATTCGGAATCCCTGCTCATTATCAAGTAGTGCATTAACCGACGTTTTTAAGGGAGTCATGTCGAGTAAAGTTTCATTTACATCGAAGATAAGTACAGGCTTAGTTTTTTGTATGGTCATTTTCTTCTTTTTAAATTATTGGTACCATTTTTTAATAGTTTCAAGGGCAGGTTTTTCCTGCGGAGTGTAATCAACACTATTTTTTTCACGTTTGTAATAATCATCAGCATACCATTTCCAGGCAAATCCTCCAGCAAACCATTTTTTTTGAGTTAATGTCTGAAATAAGGATTCATACGCATTGGCTTGCGCCAGATTATTAATGGTGTTTTCACTTTCTGTCCACGGCTCTTTTGCCGCCTGATCTGAGTTGCGGTAGCCAAACTCTGTAAAGAGTATTTTCTTGTTCGTTTTCGCTTGAAGTTTTTCTATTTTTTTAATGTGTTGCTGCCAAGCATCATTAAGTTCCAGCACCGATGGTGTTGTGGTGTCAGACAATGGGAAATAGGCATCAATCCCGATGTAATCCAACTCTTTCCAAAAAGGAACTTTATCAAAATCATCCCAGTTGGCTGCATAGGTTAGTTTTCCTGTGTATACTTTCTTTATTTTTCGAATTAATTGCATCCAATATTCGGGCCTTTTAGCCACTGAATTCCCTAATTCTGTTCCGAAACAAAAGAGTTCTATTTTCTCTTGTTGTGCTAATTGGGCAAAATCAAGAATATACTTCTCATAATCAGATTCCCATTTCTTCCATTCGGCGTCAGTTGAAAAATCCAAATTACCTGTATAAAATCCATGATTTACCCATAGGTGGGGTTTAAGCATTACGGTCATTTTATAATCATGGGCTATTTGATTACTAGCGATAATTCCTTCTGTTCGTTCGCCCCACCATTGTCTTTTGTTATTATAGTGTACAGAGGCATTTTCTATGTCAACAAAAGCGTAGGGAATTAAAGATATTGAATTAATATGATACGCTTTCAATTCCTCAAAAGTGGTGTTTTTTAATTCCTTGATCGGTGCGACCAAGTTCATTCCTTTGTATTCTAATTTAGCTACGTAAGGGATTTCAGTCAAAGTATTGAAATGATAAAAAGAATATCCACTACCGATTATTAGTAAAGATGCGGCTAGTATAAAATAGGTTTTTTTCATAAAAGTAAAGTTACGTATTAAAAAAGGGGATACTAATTTCTATACATAATTTAAGATATTTTTCAGGTTTTGGAAAAAAGATCTGAATTTAGTAAGTCCATAGGATATGTACCTAAAATAATATTATTCTGAAATAATACTCTTTGTAACTCGGTGCAAGGATTCTAATTTGTTTTGCCACATTTTTGTAATTTTTTTTAAAATACCACGTTTCAATAAACGGCCGAGGAATGTATATTCTAGATACAGGCTTAGACTAACTTCAGTGGTATTGAAGTCTAGGGAGTGTAATTTCACGAGGTAATAGAATTTTTTAAGAAAGATAATTTCATCAGTTTTTTCACCATAAATCAAGCTATCTTTCGAAGGTCTGCTAATTGTTTCAAATTTTAAAGTCCCTAGCTTTAAAACACAATTGTGCTCTGTGCCCACACGATTGACTTCGTTTTTGTCAAAATCAACTCGCATAACTTCTTGATCCCAGATATGACGGTATTTTAACTCACTTAAGTACCGGTGAATCTTTTGTATGTTGGCATTAAACGTTCTATTTATTATAAAATCAGGAATGGTAATGTCCTCGTTTTTTTCCTCTTCTTTCTGCGATTCTTCTTCTACTTTGAGCTTGATATTATCTAAAATTTTGTAGAAATAATTTAAATTTTGCAAATCATATATCTCTGTTTTTTTTGTCCAACTTTCTATCATATTTTCCTGATAGAGCTTATACATGTTCTCGGTAAATAAAATATATTCCTGAACAGGTACTTGGTTTTTTAGTAATCGATGGATTTGTATAACTTCTATTCCATAAGGTTTAATGATATTTTTGACTTTTATCATCGTTAGTTCGCCATAATGAACTAAAAATTTAAGGTCTAAATCGATGGTAGTTTTACAGGAGCCGCAAGTACAAATTCGTTTAGTATCATACTCTTTTGTGTGTCTATGAAATTCTTCCAGCATTGTTTCTGTCTGTTGCATCAACTCTTCATAGCTGGGAATCTTTGTGCTGAACATGAACAAGGCATCACCTTCGATTTCTACGAGCTGAAGCTCGAGGGGATTGTTGTCAAGTAAAAGTTCTAGCAATTCAGCTATTATATGAATGCTATGCTCTATTTCTGTATCATTTACGAAATTTGAAAAGCCACTTATATCGGGCATAAAATAGAGTGCTTCAGCCATATTTTATTTAATGTTAGAAGTTAAGGATCAGTAATTTAAGATTTTATTTGCTTGTGTTAGCTTTTTTAACTAAATATTTTAAAAGCAAAACGTAATACTTGTTTAACTTTTTCACTTAAAATTTTTTGCTTGTGCTCTGCGATAATTTTTTGATTGACCCTTGTAGCTACAGGATAAGGATATGCTTTATTGACTATGGTATTGATAGATAGTCTTGCGGTATTGGCTACTATCAATTCTTGAATTAGTTCTCCTGCTTTTGGAGCTAAAATGCTTCCCCCCTAAAATAGTTTCTTTTCTAAACTAGTTTCCTTTATTAATATATAACTCTAACGTTTTCGGACGAGATCCAGTGACAATTACGATTTTTTTGGTAGTATGTTTTTTTCCATCTACAGCGACATCATTCGAACTCACAAATCGAGCACTTCCTATAGCAATATCAAATCCTTACTTTTCAAAATAACTTTGGTTTTCATATTCCCTTATTTTTTCTTGATTATCATAGATGTACTGATGTAGTTTGTGCGTGTCAACTTCAGTAGTAATTGTCAGACCTAGCTTGGATGCTTTACGTCCGTTATGAACCATTCATGCAAGATGGAGAAGGGCTTTGCTGGGAACACAGCCGTCATTGAGACATTCACCGCCAATTGCTTTAGCTGTCTTTGAAACCATTAAAACTTTAAATCTAGCTTTAATTATAAAGTGCCCTACACTTAGACCGCCAGATCCTGCTCTAATCAATATAATATCGTATTTTTTCATGGTTTTGTCTTCTAGTTGGGTAATAGCTTTACAATCGTATTCTAGTTTTTACAGTGAGTGATAAATTATTTTTTAAAATAAATTTCACCGTTTGTACAACAGCAAAAAATAAGAATAGAATTATAAAAACGGGATGAAGGTAGGCGCTTATTTTTATCTGATTTGTTGCAATTAAAAATTGGCTAATATGGGCAAAAAGAAACATGCCTAAGCTAGTTCCCATTATAGCTCCTAAAATGAATATGCCGTTAGTACTGTTTTGGCTATCAAATTAGGCAGTCCTAAAAAGATAGATATAAGCCTCCAACCAATACGACCATTGGATAAAATTTAAAAGATTCAAAAATGCGGTTAATAGAAATGGGTATTGTGCCAGTTTAAAAAGAGATAGACTGATGTTTTTATCATTAGCTATATTAGTCATGAAATAGAGCGCAATAGTAAAAAGGAACAGAACAGTAAAAACGTCAATTAAGTGCAATAATTTTTCTTGATAGACGAGCCAGCCACTTTATTTGTTGTTTTAAGAAAAGGTGTTGGATAGAATTAATTTCTAAAATAAATGAAAGTGATGCCCAATTTCCTTGTTCTAATAAAACTTGTAAACTAATAATATTGATGTGTTCGAAAGGTAAGTATTCCATTAAATTGATCAAAAAGCCCAGTATAAGAGGATTTTTTTACAAAATAAAGCTGTAATCATTTTCATGTTTTTCTGTACTGGTTTTTAATACAAGTATAGAAACGTTTAGTACTGATTCCTGATAAATTAAGTCAGACTAGCTCTTTTTAATTTCTTCAATAATTTTATTTTTTTTCTCCTCGTCTAATTTGGAGGTTTTTTTGTTGGAGTCTGCTGCAAACCATTTTCCTATGAGGGCATCTATTAATTTGGATTGGGTTTCATAAGCATTACAAGTTTGACACATGGCTTTATGAGCCTGTAATTGTATCTTTTCTTTTAACGTTAAAGGAGTAAACATTTTCTTGTCTATTAACTCTGTTGTCTTTTTACAGGGTCTCAACAATATTCTCATCACTGTATTCATTTTCTTCGAATATTAAAGTTTGATTAAACCCATTTTAATTCCAGACATTTTTTTAATAGCAGCTTGGATCTATGAACAATCTGCCAATAATTAGACGTAGTAATTTCTAATTCCTGACAAATAGCTTCTGTTTTTTTATCGCTTAAGTATTTCGATGTTACGGCTAGTTTCCATTTTTGTGGTAGGTCATTCATACACTCTTGCATGACCATATTAAAATCAGGATTGTCTAGTAATTCCTGTTCTTGATCCCAAACGATATTGATATCATTATTTTTCCAGCATCCGTAACTATTGAAAAGTCCATCAGAAAGTTCATAACCACTATTTTCGGTCAAACTTAAGTTTTTCTTAGTGGTGCGCGCACTCAATCGGTAATAATCAATCACTTTATTGTTGAGTATTGAAAACAACCAGGTCTTAGGCTGACTTTTACCTTGGAAACTATCTATTTTATGAAATGCAGCTAGAAAAGTGTCCTGTACCAGATCCTCCGCAATTTCTTTGGAGGAAGTTTTAAAAAATGCCCAAGAATAGAGTTCATCACTAAATTGATTGACCCATTGCTCTAAAACGGATTTTGCATTTTCTTTAATCAACTCCATGAATTTTGGCTTTTGTTTTAAAGATCCAAATATACTCTTTTTTCATCCCCTAAAATCTTACTTTTTTCACAAAAAAAGAAAAGTATAACCGTTAAATGTCAGATAACAAGTAACCATAAATTTTCGGAAAACTCGGTCTTTGAATAGACGCTATAGCTTAGTATTATTGTGTAACTCCATAATAAAAGGTATTTATAGGGTATGAAAATACCAATCAAAATAAGATTAAACACCAATCAAAAAATCGGTTTCAATATTAAATGTTGCTTATTCAGTAATTTACAATATTTTTTATATTATAAATTTAGGCTTTTTTAGTAAATAGATTAGCTACTTTGGGTATTGTGCAATGTTTAGAGCCCCATTTCTTTACGCAAATGGGCATCAATTACTCCATTTTTTTGCCAATATGGACTTCGGATACTATTAATAAGAAGTCCTGTGGTAGTCAGTATTTGTTTTGCTTCAAAACCATCAGGATAAGATTCTTCGAATTTCACAATGCGATATGGAAATTTATTTTCAAAATAAATTTTTAATTTTCTGTTCAACCTCTTGTAGTCTAGGGTGTAGCAAGAGGTGTCATTTTGTTGCTTTTCAAGTGACGCTATCACATTATGGAATTCCATTTTTTGATGCGTCAAGCGCAGATAGAAAAAAGAGGGCAGCATCTTTAATTCTCCAATTGGTAATTTTTCAGGACTCATTCTGATTAGTGACCAAATTTCGTCTTCAAGATCCTCCTTTGGAAGTGTCAGTTTTTGCTCCCCTTCATTTTCGAAATAAGAATGTAATTGAACCTCAAAGACATCTCGATTTTCGAGTTGCACAAACACCTGTCCGCACCATTCTTGAATACTTGTTGTTATTTTTAGGGCATGCTGATTTTCATAAATAGGTAAAAAAGAACTGGTCATCATCGAGTAGGGATAAATTCCCGTTATGAAATTCTTAGTAAAGTTAAGTTTTAGAACAGAAATATCTTTTTCTGTTGGCTGATCTACTTTAACTAACTTCGTTGTAGAAAAAGGTTCGGTTACAAAAATCATAACCGCTTTTCCTTCACGTAATTCTCCATAGCGGGCCTGTGTAAGTTGGAAACTTGATAATTCAGCCTCACCGTTAAACCAATACTTTTTAAAGTCTTGTGTTATTTCTCTTTTATCAACCAGATCTATTTTTTGAGATTTACCACAAGCCGCAATACAGAGGGCGGCAATGGTACAAATAATTGTTGTTTTGAACTTCATCTTTTTTAAATTAAAGTTTTTCAAATTATTTTATGTATCTATTAATGCACTTTTTCTTTTAAAAATAAGAAGTGCAAATGCTGTTTTTTGAAGATGTTTTATAGCAAGTATCATAAGAAAGGTCCTCACGAAATTGATTGGCCTAGTTCTCTAAAATTATTTTATGTTTTCTATCGTTAAATACATCTATTTGATAATCATTTGTATACGTGTATCAAATATACTGTTTTTTGGAGGAAAAATAATTACGCTTTTCATAAATTAAAAAAGCGAATACTGTAAAATATTCTAAACTGATAAGCCAGAAGTTCTCTTTGAATTCGGGGTTTACGTAAGCGCTGTAACTCAAAATGACTACTAAACTCCAGACAATTGGAAATTTGTATTTTGTGAATACTCCTATAAGAATGAGATTGATTATATACCAGGGATGTACTGTAGTTGAACTTAGAAAATACAATGTTAAAACGATAAGAAAACTATGGAATAAATCAATTATTGTTTTATTTTTTGCGTAAAAGGATTGATATAAGACGAAAAGTAAAATGAATACTGGGATGATCTTTCCAGTTATATGGATGATGTTGTAGCCAGTAATCCAAAAGCCAATCTGACGGATGATGTAATAAATACTGGCGTTGAATTCAAAATTAGTAAACCACAGTCCTATGGTTTCACTGTAATTCTGAATTAATTCTTTCGAAAGAAAGGGGACAAAAAGCAATACAGTAACTCCAATAACAATAGTATAAAAGGGAATAGCTTTTTTCCAACCTAAATTTCTTAAAAAAAGGGGCAAGATCAATAGTGGCAATAATTTAACAGAAATGGACAATGCTATTAATAGTGCAGACAATTGCCATTTACGTTGTTGTAACAAGTACATTCCCCACACAAAAAAGAAAAGCATGACCCCTTCAAAATGTAAATTTCCAGTAAGTTCAATAAGTACTAATGGATTGAGTAAATACCAGAAAATACGATGTTTTTTCATTCCTAAATTGGCCAATAATTTACCGCCAAAATAAAAAGTTCCAATATCTGCAGCAATAATAATCAGTCGCATGCCTATTGCTGCCCCAAGTATGGATTGCTGACTGAAAAAGGCGGCAACAGCAAAGAAGAATTGGTTGACCGGAGGATAATTGGAGTAATGTCCGGCGCTCAAACTTCCCATCCCGTTATACAAATCATTCTCATTTGGAATCAGAAAGTTGCTTTGGTCAAGCAGGTCTTTTGGCAGCTGCAAATAAGGATTTATATTGTCAAGAATAAGATGACCATCCCATATAAACCGAAAATAATCTTGAGATAAATTAGGCAAGGCAACCAGGAATAGTAAGCGAAATAGCAGTGCGGCGCCAATTAGAAAAGGTAGGTTATCTTTTTGTAGTTTTACAATTTGATAAAATGAGACAAACAAAAAGCTGTAAGAAATCAGTAAACACAGGAAGTCGTCGCGTTTTAAAAAATATCCTATATATCCATAAACCACCGTACTCAATAAAAGAAAGCTATAGGACTTAACCGTATTTAAAGAGCTTGAAATCAATTATTTATCTGGATTGATTTAACAAATACAAAGCTAAAACCGATGAACAGCATTAAATGCAAAGCGATTAAGCTGTAGTCATTCAATAGAAAAGCACTATACATTGCAAAAATAAAGTAAAGGATTAATACTCCTTCAACAATTATGTTTTTTGAAATAGTCTTGGAAAGGTAACTATTCTGTTTCCATTTTTCTTTAAGTCCTTCAATATTCAATTTTGGAGTACGTACGAATTCACTTTTCTTACCCCACAAACCTTCCAAGACAGCTATGGTGTTGTGAAATGAAAACCCCATTGCAATGGTGTAAAATGTGACAAATAAAGTAATGTATTTTAGAAAATTCTTGAAGCCTCCTCCATGAATACTTTTGAAGGTCGCCCAGTAACTAATAAAAAAGAGGATGGAAGTGATGACAAAAAAGATTAATAAGTCAAATACTTTCTCAAATTCGGCAAACTCATTTTTGATGTACAACATAGGGACACTTAATATGGCCATCGTAAAAATCGCCAAGAACATGGTACTATTCAATAAATGTAACATTCCATGGGCTTTAGTCTTCAACCCAATAGATTTTGATTGCAGTACGCGAGCGGCATTCTTACTGAAATTTTCGGCGCCTCCTTTATTCCATCTAAACTGTTGAGACCTCGTAGCACTAATAATAGCGGGTAATTCAGCAGGGGTAACCACATTTTCTAGATATTTGAATTCCCAGTTTTTTAACTGAGCACGATAACTTAAATCTAAGTCCTCAGTTAGGGTATCGCTTTCCCAGTTTCCCGCATCTAGGATACATTGCTTCCTCCATACTCCGGCGGTTCCGTTAAAATTGATAAAATGCAATTTTGAATTTCGTCCTACTTGTTCTAAAGTGAAGTGGGCATCTAAGGCAAAAGCCTGAATTTTTGTTAATGTAGAATAATTACGGTTCAGGTGTCCCCAACGGGTTTGAACAACCCCAATTTTTGGATCTCTAAAATAAGGGATGGTTTTATAGAGCCAGTCTTTTTGAGGAACAAAATCAGCATCAAAAATAGCGATGAATTCTCCTTTGGCGCTAAGCAAACCTTCCTTCAGGGCGCCTGCCTTATAACCCGTTCTATTGCTACGTCTAATATGCTTTATATCCATTCCTGACTTAGCGATTTTATGAATCAAGCCTTCCGTTTCCAATACACTTTCATCAGTACTATCATCAAGAACTTGAATTTCCAATAGGTGTTTTGGATAGTCCATTTGTGCGATGGTCGTCAATAAGCGCTCTACTACATATTTTTCATTATAAATGGGAAGTTGTATGGTTACATAGGGAATTTCATCGGCCTTAGAAAGGTCATATTGTAGCGATTGATCGGTACTCTTTTTACTTTTTAAATAGTTTAGTAGTAAGTTAAAGTGGGCTAAACTGTAAAAAAATAAAAGCAAAATCGAAATGCTATATAGGATTACGATGATATAAGAAAGTTGTAGCATGTTATTGTTTTATCCTTTGTAAGGTATTTTATTTAAAGGTGTATTTAAAAATCCACCCTATTATTTTTACTCCTGCCATAATACTTCCTTTTACAGTTCCTGACACTTTTGAAACTCCTATCCTGTTTTTATAGCGAACAGGAATTTCGACATAGGACATTTTTTGTTTTAAAACCTTAAGCTGCATTTCTACAGTCCATCCATAGGTTTTGTCTTCCATATTTAAAGCGACCAACTTTTCATATTTAATAGCTCTAAAAGGTCCCAAATCTGTAAATGTAGCATTAAAGAAGGTTTTCATTAAAGTTGTTGCAAGCCAGTTCCCGAAAATTTGTTGCGGCGTCATCGAATGTTTTTCTCTTAAACGAGCCACTCTGGATCCAACAACAAAATCAATATTATCATCAAGTATGGGAGCAATAATCTGAGTTAATTCATGAGGGTAATCAGAATAATCTCCATCTAAAAACACTACAATATCGGGTTTTATTTCTTGGTTCGAAATGTATTCCATTCCTTTTAAGCACGCATAGCCATACCCTTTCCTGTTCTCTGAAAGTACGGTGGCACCAGCTGTTGTAGCTACTTTAATTGTGTTATCGGTCGAATTATTACTGATGACAATAATTTCACTAACTGTATTTGGAATTTCCTTAATAACATTGGCAATAGCTCTTTCTTCGTTATAAGCGGGAATAATTACTTGTATGTTGCTCATTAGAAGTTTACGGTATTGTCTTTTTTAAATTCACTTATCGAATTCCATTCTTTTATTTTTTTACCCATAGAATATTTTTCAGCTCTGATAATTTTATTTTTTTTGTAAAATAAAGAAAAGCCGTTTAATTGATCGTCTTCAAACTCACTTTTTTTATTAATTTCCTTATTTGATTCGTAAAAAACCCACCACTTGCATTTTTTATTGGCTTCATAATGGCCTTCTTCTTTTTTATATCCATTTTCATAATAATAAAACCAGTAATCTACTTTCTGTTTTTTGCTCAACCATCCTTCCGCTTGTAATTGTCCGTTTTTGAAATAGGTTTTAGTATAATTTCTTTGAGCGGACGCTTGAAAAAAAGTAAATATAATCAGTATGTAAATTGCTTTTTTCATTCTATTTATTGTTCAGTAAATCCATCAAATTCACATCATTTCCTAATAAAATTTCATTCGAATTAATTCGCCCTGCCGGTGTGTCATTTTCTAATTTTAATACTCCTCTAGGACATACTGCCGCACAGATACCGCAACCTACACAGGATGAACGAACGATGTTTTCTCCTTTTTCAGCATAACTACGAACGTCAATTCCCATTTCGCAATATGTGGAGCAATTTCCACAAGAAATACATTGACCACCATTAGTTGTAATTCTAAATTTTGATAGTAAACGTTGTTGTAGTCCCAATATAGCGGCCATAGGGCAGCCAAAACGACACCACACACGATTTCCCATAATTGGGTAGAAGCCAACGCCTACAACACCACTAAAAGCGGCACCTATAGCAAAACCATACCATTCTCTCAACGAATTACTGTCAATAAAAAGAATGTTTTGATTCCCTGAAAAATAATTAATAAACAAAGAAATGATAATAATTGCTACTAAGGAAAGCATAGTATAAATGGCATCTGTATCTAATTCTTTGCGTTTAAATAAATATAGGGCGCTTGTAAAAACGATAAGGAAAACAACAATTCCCCAAATAAAATGGTCTTTGGTAATAAAGCTCATTTCAGGATTATTGGATAAGAAAGAAAATATAACGGCGATGGTCATCACAAATGAAAATACTAATACGGAGTGGATCATCCAACGTTCAATTTTCCAAGACGTATCTGTCTTACTGGATAAATGTCTATAACTATCACCGGCAGTTTCTGCCAGACCTCCGCAACCACAAACCCAAGAACAGTACCAACGTTTACCATAGAAATAGGTTAGAATAGGAGAGATGATGAAAATCATTGCTATTCCGAAAAACAACATGAACATTCCTAAATTCCCGCCTTCAAACATATTTTTTAAGTGCCATTCATTGAAGAAATAATAATTAAGAGGCCACATGTTTTTTAGATCCTTAGCAAAATAAGCTTTCTCCGGATTCAATTTTTCTAATATTTCCGGAATCAAAAAAGCGAAACCCAATTGAAAAAACATCACCGAAAGAGTACGTACCAACTGGTATTTATTATGAAGGTATTTTAAAATAAACTTGTAGCCTAAACCCACAATGGCAATAGTATAGAGTGTCCCATATACAAACCATTGGCTAGCGGCTTTACCATTTAAAATATAACTTAATGGATCAAAAAAGCCAACAATTCCTGTGCTTTTTCCACCGTCTTGATTCAATCCTAAGTATTGTGGATACCAGTACAAAACAATATAAAATGTAGTCAGTATAATGCCCATCATCCAAGCCCAATTTCCTCGATTAGTGAAGTCTCTGTGCCATACACCGTTGTTTTTTATTCCTTGGGGCTTGTTGAGATAGGTTCTATTAGCGTATACTACAATACCCGTGAAAATGGATACTATAGATCCTGCTAACCAAAATCCTTTGTTGGGGAAAGAGACATTAAATAAGGCTAGTGTCATAATGGACAGCCCGAGTAATCCAAGTGTAATGCCTAATTTCTGGATGCCGTCCATCTGTATGTTCTCATGAGAGGCGATGGAAATATTGTCAATTGATTTGCTCATGTTATATTGTTTTTGCACCAACGAATTGGTTAATAAATTGTTGTTGGATTTCTTTTTCATATGATGTAAAAAACTCGGGGTCAAAATTAGCTGCTGCTAAATGATCAATGACATAATCCACGGTTTCTTTATTTGTTAGGACTTTGTCAAAAAACTCATGGCGCATTCGTATTCCAAAAGTGTTGATGCCTAAGAAAATACGGTCTTTTTTGTCAAATGAAATACGGATCGCTTTTTTACCTGAGCGATGTTCCCAGTAAAACTGTTCCTCATCCTCTTTTGCTTTAGCCCAAACCCATCCGTAGTTTTGGTATTCAATATCTAAAAACTTGGCCGAATTGAACCAATGTCCTGGTTGATAAGCGGTGGGTGTTCCAGTTAGTGTTTGTGACAATACTTCTCCCATCATCCGGCCCGTATACCAAACGGCTTCTATCGGGCGGCGTAAATCGATGGCTTCATGCTGTTCAGCGCAGTCCCCAATAGCATAAATATCCTCGATATTTGTTTCTAAGAAACGGTTCACTTTCACTCCTTTTCCTAATTCAATTCCAGAGTCTTTTAAGAACTCAATATTAGGAGAGACACCTGCTGTCAGACCAACAATTTCACAATCGATAGTCTCTCCTTTATCGGTAACGACTGCTCTCGCATGTCCTTTTTCGTCCGAAAGAATTTCTACCAAATTCGTCTCTAACCTTAAATCAATATGATGTTCCAGAATATGGCGGTTGATCATTTGGCTTTCGCCAATAGGCAAAACTCCATCCCAAAAACTTTTTTCACGGACTAGGAAAGTGACAGGGATATTACGGGAACGCAGCATTTCAGCTAATTCGATACCAATTAAACCACCCCCTACTATTACAGCACGTTTAGTGGTAGGAGCCCAGCGCTCTAAAGCTTCTAAATCCTGTTTGTGATAGAGACCGGTAACGCCTTGCAAATCTTGTCCTGGCCATCCGTATTTATTCGGTTTTGAACCTGTTGCCAGCACTAATTTATTATAACCTATCTTTTCATTGTTCTCTATCAGAATTTCTTTTGAAGTAGGAATTACTGCTGTAACCAATCCTTGAACGAGATCAATCTTATTTTTTTTCCAAAAATCATTTTCGTAGGACTGCGTGTGTTCAAACTTCATATGTCCCATGAACACGTACATCAAAGCGGTTCGAGAAAAGAAAAACTCAGTTTCAGAAGAGACAATAGTAATTTTTGAATCTGATTTTTTTCGGATGTGACGTGCAAGCGTAACTCCAGCAATTCCGTTACCTATAATGACAATATGTTCCATATAAAATGAATTTTTTCGTTGTGTATTTAATAAAAATAGACGTGGTTGGCCTTAAAGTTAAGCATTTAATACGATTATGTTTTAAGTATAGTCTAAGAAAATAGAGTGTTTTAAAACTTTATCGAATCTATAGTATAACATTATTACACTATATAAAAACTCCAATTAGTTTAAAGTCAAAGCATAAACGTTCTATTTCGTTTTAAAGTCTGTTTCAGGTACAAAATAATCAGTGTCTGCTTTAACAAATTTGATATCGGTTAGTGTTGCATGTCCTAATTCATCGGTTAGTCCTTTTCCATCTTCCCATGCCCAGAAAATCCATTTAGTGGCAATGGGGATGCCATCAACGTCTTTGTATTCTAAATATTGAATTGCATGCGGATTTTTCTCTGCTTCTTCTTTCTCTGCTTTTAGCGTAACGATATAGGCTGCTCTTTCAAGTAAATTGGTCGTTTTATCGGTATAAACTACATACCAATCGTCTGGTGCGTCGCCAGTTCCTGATTTAAATGTTAGCTTTTCTGTTAGGTAATTTGTAGCGTCTTTTTCTTTATTATTGTATTCATTCCATATTGTTCCTGGATCACTTAATTTATAAGGGAAAAGGAAAAAATATTCCCAGGTAAAAGCATCAAATCGAACTGATTCTTCATTTGGAATAGTGGAAGAATAGGATACCTTAGCTTGATCAAAAATAATTTTCGCACCATTTTTATACTCAATAACTCCTTTAGTAGAGTTAGTTAGTATTGTGAATTTTGCATCCATTCTTTCTGTACCTCCAAACTCTAGTTGAAGATTAAATTGCACCGCTTCTTGAGCTAAAAAATCAGCTTTATGGTGTGATTTTTCAACTTTTTCTGTGAATTTTAAGTTCTCTTCATTTGATTTACATCCTACAAGAGTAAGAATAGAGATTGTTAGAGCTAAGGCAATTTTTCTCATTATGGATTGTTTAATTATTGTATTGCGTCTTATTGTTTGTAAGTTACAATTACAACTTTTTGATTAGACATTTAATAGTACGTTTCTTCAATTAAAGCTTTGTACTTTAGTGAAAGCAAATATAGTTTTAATTGTAGCGACAGTTTTAAACCCCTGTTAGTTTTTTAGTGTTAATTTTCAGTTGTGTTTTTGTTTAAAACCTTGAAATATCTATTTCATTACTAGCAACAAATCATGATTGCTAGAACACTTTTATTCAGTTGATAAATAGTTTCATTTTGAGACTGTTTTAAATAAGTCCTTCAAAGTTTTATATAAATTAAAAATCTTAAAAACAAAAACAGTTACAAATGGATCTTTGTAACTGTTATGCTAGTAAACTAAAAAACATTTATTAGTCATTCACAACTAATAAAAAGTAATTAGGGTAATAAAACTTCATCTATTATGTGTACTACTCCATTACTACATTGAATATCTGGAATAACCATATTTGCAGGTGTTGTAATTCCACTACTTTTGATAGTAAAAGCTCCATTTAAAAAAGGACTATAAGTCAAGGTTCCGCCTCCCGCTGTTGCGGCAGTGGTACTCGTCTGCTCCGATGTAAATTTACCTCCCCCAATAGCATGATTCAATAAAATAGTTCTTAAAGTACTTGCGTCAGTTGCTGTAACATCTGCTACTGTTTTAAATCCTAGCGCTTTAAATGCAGCATCCGTTGGAGCATAGATGGTGAAATTCGCATTTGGGTCAGACAAAGTAGGAGCTAAACCAGATTTGACAACCGCTGCAACTAAGAAAGTCAGTTCTGGTGTTTTAAAAACTTTAGCATCTTTTAGTAATATGGCCGATGCAACAATGTTAACACCCGTAGCGATCATTACCTTATCAATAGCATGAACTGTTCCATTACTAGCTTTTACATCTGTTAGGATAATCTTTGATCCATTAATATATAAATCATTTCCTCTACTAATAAAACGTCGATTAATTGTTAATGCTGATGTAGAGGTACCTCCGTTTGCAATTTGACTTGCAGGTAAATCACCATTAGAAACATGATACAATAATGTATTGGTTAAGAAACTATTTTGCAATGCTCCTAAGCTACCAGCATTTACCAAACCTAATTTAGCAAAAGCATCATTCGTAGGTGCAAAGACAGTGTAATGTCCTGATGGATCGTTTGGGTTGCTGTTACTTAAAACGCCTACTACGCCACCTTGAACTGCAGCTCCTTCAAGGGTACTGAAATTTGGATTTGCAACTGCAATACCAGCAATACTTGGAGTTTCGTCTTTATATTCTGTATCACAAGAAACAATAGTTCCTATTAAAGCTAATGCTAAAAGAGCACTTTTTATATTTATGTTTTTCATTTTGTTTGCTTTTTTTATTAAAATTTATAAGTTACTCCACCATAATAGCCTGTAGATTTTCCGATGTTTCTACCTGCTACTAATGTGCTAGCTCCTGCAGAAACTCCTAAACCTTTGTAAACTGGTGTGTACAAGTTTAGACCTACTTTTGTATAATTTACCTTTGTGATTGGGAAATAACCTGCGAAACCTTCGCCAAAAATGTCTACGCCACCTGTAGATTTCTGGTTAGCAATGAAAGCATCACCATAAAATAATCTTGCAGCATAACCTACTTTAAGTTCAGTCGCATAAGAATTAGGAACATTATTTGAAGCATAATTTCCTGCTAATTGTGCTGAAGCAAAAATTCCTGAATTCGTTCTGAACATTGCCATTCCAGTTGTACTTATTGTAGTACTTCTATTTCCTATAGCAATAATGGATTGAAAACCTTCTTCAACTTTATAATTACTGAGCGGTGTTTTTAAACCTAAAGCACCAATAAGGCGTAATGAAGAGGAACCAAAATCAAATTTAAATGGGCTGTATTTAACAAATACGGACACATCTTGAATACCTTTTCTTTCGTTTTCTAAGTTTAAGTTTGTTAAAACCTGATCTGTTGCATTACCTTTTGCTTGTACATATGGTAATACTACTACAACATCAACTTGATCACTAATTCCGTAAGTTGCATAAATTGACGTACTGTAGACTTTTGTTTCGTTAAAAACAGGAACACCATCTACTTTTTCTGGAATAAAATAGACTTTATCATATTTTTCTGAACTGAAAGAAACAGAAACGCTTCCTTTACCTTTTCCTTGCATGAAGCCACTGATTGGGCTTTGTGAAAAAGCAGTACTAACACATCCTAATGTAGTTACTGCTAAAATTAAGAGTAATTGTTTTTTAATCATAATGTTTAATTGTTTTTGTTTGACATTCTAATGCATTTACGAAAAAAGAATGTAGGTGGTTTTAAAAAAAAAACTATATTTCTTAAACAAAACTGTTTTTCAATTAGTTAGCTATGTAAAATAATTTTTTTATTTAATTTTTAAATCGGAAAACAGCGTTTATTAAGTAAAATTGATAGTAAAGTAAGCTCTATTCAAAGAATGTTCTTTCTATAATACTGTAGCATATTTTCAGTAGAGTGACCTAATCTATGTTTAAGGTGAATAATACTGAAATGGTATTGTAGACGCCAAATCCCATTTTGGTGGTATCTTCTGGCCGAAGTAATTATGTAATCAGGAATTACGATAAATCGTTTTTTGGAATAAAGTCTAGAAATAATTTCATTGTCCTCATAAATGATGAATTTCTCATCAAAGCCCTTTATTTCTTCAAATAATTCTTTGGTTATAAATAACGATTGATCCCCACCGCGGCAGGAAATATGATTGAAGCGAGTGAACCACTGTGAAATCAGTAAAACAGGATGTTTATAATCAAATTTCATTCTGAAACAGCCCGCTTGATTTCCGTTTTGAACAGTGTCAGCGATTATACGATCAAAATGCAGTGGTGGTAAACTATCACAATGTAAAAAATAGAGAATGTTTCCTGTTGCAGCTTTGGCACCTAGATTCATTTGTATCGCTCTTCCTTTCTTTGACTGGATTAATGTTACGTTAGGATATCTTATTATTTTTTCTTGAGACCCATCAGTACTTCCTCCGTCAACCGCTATTATTTCAATTGCGTCTTTATGGAGGACGCAATTTTTGAGATGAGACAATTGCTTTTCAATGCTGTTTACTTCATTAAAAACGGGTATTACGATCGAAATTTTATTCATTCAAATTCCAATTGTACTCCTTGTAGTTTATTTTTGCAGTACTACTAATTTTAACGGCGCTATACTGGTTTAAAAAATCAATAGCAGACCCTTTAGTCTTGAAATCACCTTCAAACCAATCAAATATTTTTGATATTTCAATTTTATTTATTGTGATGGTGTTTTTAGTTTTATCGTTGATAAAACTTTTTGCCACCGCTGCTAATTGCTGGTTTAATTTTGCTTCAGTATAAGCTTCATTTAGGAGATTAGGGCAAGAAAAAGAAGCGCAATTTATCGCAAAATGAATTCTTGGTTCATTCATTTTGCGGAGGATTTCATGTTCGATTTCCTCTAAACTATATTTTTTATTTCCTAAAGAAAAGAATTTTTTACCCCAAGGATCATTAATGTCCTTGATACTTTTGGTTGGATAATTGTCTAAAATTAATTTTACTGTATATGCATTGTATGCATTGATCCAATAGGCAAGTGTTGCATTTTTAGACCAAGATTTTGTAGGTACATTGCCCGATAACTCATTGAGATACGCTTGCAATTGGTTGCTGTCTTTTTGAAAAGCCTTATAATTTACATTTCCATTTTTAGAAACATTTTTTTGCAATAGGGCATTCCATTTAGAATGATTCATACTCTGATCGACCGCAGTTGTGGTCGTTTGGTATGTTGCAGCTGGAATTTCAGTGTTGTCTTTATTCTTACCACAAGAAAGAAGTGGCAATAGGAGTAGTGGTAAAAAATATGTTTTCATCGGTACTATTTTTAAATTATACAAGTATAGACATTCAGGAGAGGTGTTCCTGACAAAAAAGAGATTATTTTTTTAAGGGATAAATTTCTTGCTTGATAAATCCGTGTGGGAACTCGTTTTCATCGCTAAAACCAAGCTCGATATCTCTTCCGTCTCTAGGAATGTAGTTAGTTTTAAATATATAATCCCATACACTTAATGAAATTCCAAAGTTGACTCCATATTTGTTTGGTATTTTTTTACTGTGGTGCCAAATATGCATTTTGGGGTTGTTGAATATGTATTTTAAGAAACCGTAGTCCCAACCTATATTAGCGTGGTTCAAATGGCCTATGGCAATTGAGATAAAATGTACAATAAAAACATCCGCAAGGTTCACACCTCCAATAAGAATGATAGGGATATATAGTATCGATTTGTAAACAAGAGGTTCCATCCAATTGTATCTAAAATGGGCTGCAAACCCCATTTCCTTCACGCTATGATGGGTTTTATGGATTTTCCATAAGAAAGGAATCGTATGTAATAACCGATGTATATTCCATTGAATAAAGTCGCTAATGATAAAGAATAGGAATAAAGCCAAGGGTTTAGATAATTCAGAGATAGAAAAGAGCTGAATAGATATTAATTCGAGCCCAAATAACTGAAGTATGTCATTAATAAACTGTTCCATTACATTAGATAAAGCAATAAGAAGAACTAAATTTAGTAAGAAAAAATTGAAAAAAAGATAAAATAAATCCAGCCAGAAATCTTTACGCAAAATTGATTGCTCTTTTCGCCACGGAAACATAATTTCAAGCAGCCATACTATTAGGGATATGGCAATCAATCCATAAAAATAGTTGTCCCAGTTCCAGTATAAAATTTCGTTTTTCAGGTAATTAAAATAACCGCTGTAGGAATTCAGTAATATGTCAATGTATTTTTCCATTTTTGGTACTCAATTGTTTTTATAGTAGTTTGTCTTTGAACATGTAATTAACTTTTTTTAACCTTTCTTATTTATAAGTCTAATTTTAATTTAGCCATATTATAAGCACTCCGTTCTAAATCCGCAAAGGTATCAATATCATTTAAAGTTTCCAAAAGACAAACGTTCTGGCCTTCTAAATCCTTCATGGTCGCTTTAAAAACAGTATCTGTTCCCCAGTCTTTATTTTGGAAAATAATAGCATTGTTTTTTTTCTGCCCCAATAAATAATAACCGCCGTCTTCTGCAGGACCTATTGCCAAATCATTGGACATCAAATTTTTAAAAGCGGTTTCAATAATGATTGCTTTTAAATCAAATAAGTCACTGCCAACGATAACACAGTTTTGGTAACCCATTTCAAAAAGGGTTTCAAATGCATCGTGCATCCGTTGTCCTAAATTACCATTGGTTTGTAACTTTTTTCGATAATATTCTTCAGACCAAATGTCATTTTTAGTTATTGCAGTATCATAAAAAACAAATTTATCGCAGTTGATAGCATGCGTTTCAATCATGGTATGCAAAAGTAAATCGTTGTAAACAACCAACGCTTTTTCGTTGCCGATTGTTTTCGCCAATCTTGTTTTCACTTTCCCTAATTCAGGATTACGGGTAAAAATTAGTAATGCATCAGTCTTCATAAACCTTAATTCCTTTAGTTAAAAATAGACTCCAAGTTTTATTGAAGGTATGTACACTGTCTGTCACTTTATTTTGGTTGTTGACTACTTGCCCTCCGCTATTTTTATATTCAAAAATACCTCCGTAGAGGTTATGAAGATTTTTGTAACCTAATTTTTTTAATTTTTCACCTATTTGTTCACTTCTCACACCTATTGAACAGTACACAATTATATTCGTATTTTTATCTTTCACAGCTACCTCAACTTTTTTAGAATTGAAATAATTGAAACCTACAGAAATTGCATTTTGAATGTGACTTACTTTATACTCCTTTGGTTCTCTGGCATCCAAAAAAATAAGATTATTTTTCTCTGCTAGTTCATTTAATTCATTCACTTTTATATATGGAATCGTGGCTTTATTGAGCTTTTTCAATACTTGCGGAATGCTGCTTTGCGCACACAGTGTAACTGAGAAAAAGAAACTAATAAAATAGATATAAAGGCGCATGGTATTTTTTTATAAAGATATTTAAATAATAGACGTTCTACAACTTATTTCCTGACAGCTGAATTCAATTACTAGTAATAGTCAATGTATTTTTTCAAGTTCTAGGTATAGTAGACTCATTTCCTTTTCCAATTGTGCGATTTCATTACGCCAACGAATAATGTTGTTTTCTACCGCACTGATATCGTCCTCTCTTTCTTCATTTGATCTTAAAAATTGAAATTCTTGAGCATCATTTAATTCGTATTTTGAATTGTTCAAATTGGAACGCGTAGCGGCAAGTAAATTTTTAATCTCTGATAGTCTATCATTGATGGTCAGTTTTCTTTCTTTTTCAATCCTTTCCAATTCTATTCTTTGTTGTTCAGCAATAAAGCTCTTCTGATCCTCAATTTCTTTTTGCTGTATTTTATACTGATTGTTGTTGTATTCAGTTCGATTGTTTCTTTCCTTTAATTTTAAAGACCTACTCTCTAGAATACTATTGAAAATTAAAGTTCCGATAATTAAAACGACCATTCCTCCAACTAGAAATAAGGTTTTTTTATTTAAACGTGCAAACTTTTTAATTTCAGTTATATAGTCGTTTTCTGAACCAGTGGGAGGGGCAACGAAGGACCTAATTGGAGGAGGTGTGGAAAACAATGTTTTCTTTAATTCTTCGACTTTTCCTGCATGTTTCCAATCTTCCATTCCTTCGCACCATACGGAAGTGATTTTGGTTATTTTTTTTGCTTTTAATTCGTCAAGGGTAAATGGACCGTTAAGTATAGTGCCGTCATGCAAGTAATAAGTATTCATAGGTGTCATTTTAATGGATGCTACTATTTTTAATTTGATTCTCCAGTAAGCCTTTCATTTCCGTTTTTCTTTTTACCTTATAGCAAGGCGAAAAGCGGCGAAAAAGGGTTGTGATTTAAACGGTAGAAGATCCCTTTATTATAAAGCAAACAACATGCCCTTTGTGATACTATATAGTAATTATATAACTATTTTCTAAAAATCTTAAGCTGGTTATTTTTAAAGTGACATTATTACCGTTTAAATTTTTTGATGGAGTGCTTAATAAATGTTGTTTTTTAAAACCAATTGGAATTAGTTGATTGCGCTCATTCTTGATGACTTGAGTTATGGGGCAAGTAGGGAACGCTTAAGAAGTAGGATTGTGCCAAAGAGAGTCCATTAATTGTCCTTGTAGTGCTTAAATCTAGGTTATAATCCGTTGCTGATAAATTCACTTTTTTTTTAGCAGTAGCGCCATTACAATTTTGCCAAGTAGTCCCTGAGGTCAAATCGTTTGAGAATACTATTTTTTTAAATTTTTAAAGTAGCGTGAAGTAGCTATTATACCAAACGCAATTATATTTTGTTCCAAAGCATTCAAGTATAAAATGAACGACATTATTATTGATTTTTTTCATGCTGAAGAGGCTTTTGCGTAGTTTCAACACCTTTTATTGGACACTTAAATATCGATTAATCCATTATTAAAAACAACGGAGCTGCTATAGTGATGCGGTATTCCCTCAGTGGAAGGGACTGCATTATTATTATTATTATTAGGGTTACTTCTGACAAGTTACAGCGTCAAAATAAAAGTACCGTTTTGGTTATTTGAGGGGTTACTAGGAGAATAGCAATCATTATTGAAGGTATGTGAAAACCAATTCTACTGTATTGTAGACCATGCAATAGCTATTGAGAAAGGATCTATTATCGTAAATGTTGGTCGGCATTTTTTTACTTCAAGAGTTTGTGGTAAATTTATAAATGGAGGAGGTTTAATCTGCACTTCAGATGTACCGCCTAAAGTACTTGCAAATGTGGCTAAAAAGTTGATATACCACTAGGACCTTTAGCGATTTTAGATAAGGTTAATTTGAAATGTATGTTAGTTATAGTGATCAAAGACTCAAATTTAATGTGTCGTGACTTTAATTTACTGTAGACTTTCGTCACTATTACTGGAAATCATTGGCTAACATTTAAATAAAGGGGAAGTGGGTTTTATGATTGTCCAGAAGAAGAGAAAAAAATAAATTAAGAAAAATAGTCCAGTATTGCTTTTCCTCAATACGATTATGATGAAGAGGAAGTGGACAGAAGATTCTTACTTACCTTAGTCAGTGATTCCTAGAAGTTTTTAGATTCATGTTTTCTTCAAGAGCCCAAAGGCGCTTATATAGGTTTTGTTTTAGGATAACAATACATTCGGGAGACATCCTGTCACGCATGAATCCTGTAGGGGAAAAGTAGGGTATCTTTTACGGTGCCAAATTATAAACGGATTACGGCAGTGGCAGAAGATGCTTGAAACTTTGAAATAAGGATTCTAAAAATATAAGGAACAATCGTGTTTTCTGAGATACATAAAAAGCTTCGATGGCTATTAGTTGAGGAATAAGTGAAATAATTATTACCGATTCTTAGGTCCAAAAAACCATTTTAATTTGTGAGTCTGTGACAAAAAATCGAAACACCGGTTGAGGGGCTTAAACTGAGAGCGATCAAAAAAAGATACTAATAAAAAATAGATGATATGTTACAGGATATACTTATTGAACGAAAGATTTATGCATCAGAAGAGCACAAAATGATGAAAGGAATGATTCAGGAGTTCATTTCAAATGAAGTTATGGATCATATTGATGAGTGGGAGAAAAACGGCATGGTGAGTCGCGAAATCTGGAAACGAGCAGGTGAACTGGGATTGTTGTGTATCGATATGCCTGAAATGTATGGAGGCGGAGGATTAGATTTTACATTCAATGCTTTATTAATTGAAGAATTCGCAAAAAAAGGAATTAGCGGTCCCGGATTTTCACTGCATTCTGATATTGTAGCTCCTTATTTATTGAAGTATGGAACTGAGGATCAGAAACAAAAGTACTTACCACAAATGGCAAAAGGAGAAATGATTACCGCCATAGGGATGACCGAGCCTAACTGTGGAAGTGATTTGAAGGCGCTTCTTACCACTGCTGAAGATAAAGGCGATCATTATGTCGTAAATGGACAAAAAACATTTATCACTAACGGGCATATGTGTGATATGGCCATAGTAGCCGTAAAAACAAATAATAATACAGATAAAGAAGGAGTGACCCTTCTTATTATTGAAGCAGCTATGGAAGGTTTTAACAAAGGAATTCTTTTTAAAAAACTTGGTATGAAAGCCCAAGATACCTCCCAGTTATTTTTCGATAATGTAAAAGTACCAAAAGAGAATAGATTGGGCGATGAGAGAATGGGTTTTAAAATCATGATGGAAGAACTAGCTCGAGAAAGACTGACAGTAGGAATAAGTGCAGTTGCAACAGCCGAAGGGGCCATTGAGAACACAGTAATCTATACAACAGAAAGAGAGGCTTTTAAAATTCAGATTGCCGGCTTTCAAAATACCCAATTTAAACTAGCCGAATGTGCGACCCAAGTGCAAATACATCAGGCTTTTTTAGATCGCTGTATAACGTTGCTAGTAGAACATAAATTAACAACAGAAACCGCTTCTATGATTAAATATTCAGCAACAGATATGTGCGGCAAGGTGGTGGATGAATGTTTGCAATTATTTGGAGGTTATGGATATATGTGGGATTATCCAATTTCAAGGATGTATGTTGACAATCGTATTGCCCGGATTTATGCTGGAACTAATGAAATTATGAAAATAGTAATCGCTCGCGGATTGTTTAAAGATCTATTGAGAAAAGGAAAGAAATTCTAAAAAATAATCTATCAGTTTATTTTGTAAAAGTACAATAGGTTGAGATGGATTTCTTTCAACACTGAAATAATGTGGTGTATGTTTGATTAACGCTTGTAAATATATCTATGCAAGCTGCTATGGTGAAGGTAGAAAAAAAAGTTACTTCGCTGGTGGCTTTGTGTTTTGTTGACCTATAGAACGGAGTTGAAAAAATAAAAATAAGATGTTTTACTGCTTTAGGTGTTATTTTACCTTTTTTTGTAGGCGCAGATTGCAATTGTGCGTTACATGGATAATATTGTAATACGTCTCTATTTACTTTCTTTTTACTCCTAAAATACGGTTGTACATCTGTTGTAAAGGGAATAGAAGGGTCCCGATACGATTTTTGTAGTCTAGCCGTTATTTACTGTTCTTCAAAGCGGATAGCAATTCAGCAAGATCTACCACCGCATAGGTAGAGGAATAGTCTGATACGGCATAAGGCAAAATTAGGCTGTTGTTATGAATAATCGAACCGCAAGAATAGACCACATTGGGCACATATCCTTCCCGTTCATCTTCGCGTGGTGAAAGTAGGGGTTCTTTTAATCGTCCGATTTCCTTACTGGGATCATGAATATCAAAGAGAGATGCTCCTATGCAGTAGCGTCTCATGGCTCCTACACCATGTGTAATTACCAACCAGCCTTCGGCGGTCCAAATTGGAGATCCGCAGTTTCCAATTTGAGTAAATTCCCATGAATATCGAGGCTCCTGAAGGATCACGGGATTATCCCATTGCGTTACACTATCAGAATACATAAGGTAATTGTTAACACCATCAATTCTAGAAAGCATGGCATATTTGCCATTGACTTTTCTTGGAAATAATGCTAGATTTTTATTTTTAGATCCAATTCCATACAAGGGCATTACATTAAATGAATAAAAGTCTTCTGTAGAGATAAGTTTGGGAAGAATACAATGACCATTAAAAGCGGTATAGGTCGCAAATATTTTTTCTGAACCATCATTATCTGTAAAACGTACAAAACGGGCGTCTTCTATACCACGACTTTCAGAATCTGACATTGGGAATATAACACGTTCAGTTATATCGGAATCGTGTTTGAATTCCAAACTATAAAATGAATCTACCAGCCATAGTAAATCTTCGAGTATAATTTTTTTCTCCTCGCCTATTTCCTCGTCATTTAATGCTTCATTTATCTTTTCTTTTAACGCAGAGTATTCGAACATTTCCGGCAGATCTTTCATCAATTCGATGCCGTATTTGTTGCTAGAACTCATTTCTGCCAATTTAGTAACAATGCGTTCTTTATTAAATAACGTCTTGCGAATCTTTGGTTTTTCAACGTTTTCTCCAATTTTCATTACATGGAGATCATTATTCTTATCCAGAATTGCTCTTCTAAAAATAATGGATGAGATATGACCTTCCCCTGTGGCTCGGAAGGATAAGATGATACGTTTTTCTCCAATTTCAAGATCGGACTGATCAAAATCTTCTACAATGGAAGGATTGAAAAGGGCTGAAGATTCTAAAGCATATTCCATGGTACAGTAAGAACCGATAAGCATTTTTCGTTCATCGGATAAACTATTATAATTGATTCCTAACTCTTCAATTAAACCTTTAATTTCTTTACAATGCTTGTAAAATGTCTGGGTAATATTTCGATGACGTCTGGCAAATTCACGAAGTATTTCATGCAAGGTTTCTATTACCTGTTTTTCGTCTAATAGCATGATATGCCCAATCATTTTTAGGTTTCTTTGATCACTATTATTAAAATAACGGATAACAACCCTACTTGCATCGGGGTGAAATTTTATATTTTTTCTAGTAACTGGAACTCGCATATTTATATTTTTTAAATAGTTATCTAAAATGATGATTATTACAACCAATGTTTTAAAATATCAATTCTATTATTTAGTTTAAAAATTAATGACTTAATCCTACTCAAATATAAGAATAATTATTAAATTTTACTGTATTTAACTGAAATACAATGCTTTGAACTTTTTAATATTAAAAATGAGTGTTTGCTAAATATAAAAATTAGCTAGTGTTTAAAATTTTATTTTTCAAATTTGTTGTTCCCATAAAGTAAGAATAACTTTATTGTCATATAAAAGAATGAGGACCTTAGCAGCAAACAGTGTGAGTGCGAAAGTAATTCCAAGTAAACTAAATTTTAACCTAGCCTTTTGGCTTTTCTAGGTTTGCTAATACTGTAGTTAAATCTAAAACAGAATTAATTTGATTACTGCCTAATTGAAAATAGGAATCCCATAGACCGTCAGTAATTGTTTTTTTAACGTGATTTTTTGTCATTATTAACACTTAGTATGATACAAGTTTAATTATCTGATTTATATAGTCAATCTAAAAAAAGATAGTTGATCGTGCCGGTAAACTGGACTTGAATCTTAAAAGTAGTTTTTCTTCTATTATTTATTTAGTTCGCTGTTGATATTAGTCCTGCCGTCGCTAGTAGCATAAGAAAGATTCGTTTCATAAACCATCTGAGGTCTTTATGGATTGACAAAATGAAAGAGTAAATTAAATCTTATTAATTGTTTTTGTAAATGTTCTGGTGTTAATTGAAAAATTCAATGTATTTTGGCACCGAATAACTGATAATTTTGGAAATTATACGATCATTTTCTTTTGAATAAAATAAATAGTTGGCAATAAGCATATTTAAATTTTCTACGTATAATTTTAGTCTTTGGACTGTTGGATAATACAAAAATTAGGATTAGGTAGCCATAAGCAACTGTACTAGTTTTCATAAATTAAGTTGTTTATTCCAGCATTTTTATTGCTACGTATTTAACAGTAAGCTTTTCGTTTTTTCACTTAGGTCGAGAAAATTTTTTGACATAAGTTGCAGTCGGCCAGATTATAAATCATGAAATTACGGTATCGGAAACTAATAGTGATTTTAGGTAGTATTGTTAGTTAATCTAAGGAAAGAGATGAGTCAACATCGCAAGTTGGAATAGTAATCTAATACAGATATCAGAAGCTAAGTATAATAGCTAGAACATAAATAGCTGTTGAATTTAATATCATTAGTTTCTAACAATTTAATCTAGTATCACAATAGATACGAGATTAAGTAACAATTATAGGGTGATAAAATAACAGTGGTCACACACCTAACAAAGGTTAGGTTTCAAAAAAACTAAATAGAAAGAACAATAATGACAAATCTGATAATCGTACTGTTCTGGTTTACTCCCAATTTTATTTTTAACCAATCCTATTTCAATATTGTTGCTAACCAAATCAACTTTGAGGATTATTCTGGTAAAAAACCCGAAAGGAATCATGGCTTTTTATTCCTAAGTTTTATCTCACTCACGGAGATCGCACAGTCATTTAAAACATCAAAAAAAATATTTTACTGGATGAAACTTAAATTTAATCGGTGTTGTTTTAGTTTAAGACTTCTATAACACGCTCTTCAACAATGACTTTTTGCAAAATTCCGTATCAGTAATTGATAGTTCGAACTGCTAAAAAAAAGTAGGTTATCAGAAAAATTGTTTAAATCCCCCAAATTTCAAATCTGAAATTATATAAAGTTACAAATAGAGGCCGCCCTACAAAACTAAAATAGATATGATGGAAAAAAATTTTCAGATAAAAGACCCAAATAGTCCATCGTTAATAAATTTTAGAGATATAGTGTCGCAGCAATTAAAGGAAGAAATCAAACAAAAAGCGGAGTCTCAAATAGCTGAAGTTAGGGAACTTTATGCTGCTGACTTAGAGATCCTGAACAAACCTAAAAAAGATTTAGAGAAAAAGCAAGAAAGCAAGATCCTTCAAGAGCTTGCAGAGAAGCAACTTATCGAAGTGGCTCTTATTTCACGACTAAAGGAAGGAAATGAGAAAGCCTATAATGAGCTATATCAATTATATTATTCAGATCTATGCAATTATGCATCAAACCTTTGCGGCAATGATGACCTTGCTGAAGATATCGTGCAGCATACAATGATAAAAATATGGAAAAAAGGTTTGGATTTAAATGTTAACACATCTTTAAAAGGATACCTGCTTAAAAGTATTTATAACCATTTTATTGACATACAAAGAAAAACTAAAAAAGAGACTAACAAATTAGAGCGCTTAAAGCAAGAGGGTTTATTGGATTTTGTCGAATTTTCAATAGAAGAAATTGAGAACACATATAGGCGGATCGATTTAGAAATTGAGAATTTACCAAAACAGTGTAGAGAAGTTTTTCTCCTAGGTAAAAAGGAAGGTTTAAAATATAAAGAAATAGCTATTAAATTAAATATTTCTGTAAAGACCGTAGAAAGACATATGTCAATTGCTCTAAAGAAATTACGAAAGAAACTTAACTATAGTTCTGCTTTCTTATACCTATTCCTAACGAATTTAACTTAATAATTGATCAGGAACAATAATTAGTCCTTAATTATAAAAAAGAATAAATAAAATGATTGGGGGTATTTGAAGAAACCTTCGTCTTAACATTAAACACGCAATTCAATTATTAAAATGACAAAAATTTCAAATAAAAAAATTATAACTAAATATTTGGATTCAGAGGCTAGTGAGGCAGAGGTTAAACAATTATTGAAATGGCTTGAAAAGAAAAGTAACCAAATAACCTATAAGGAGTCTGTTCAAACAAAACTTCTTATAGATAGCAAATATAAATCCTTTAATTCTGAGGAAGCATCTAAATTGTTCTTTGATGAGGTTAAATTAATTAATAGGAATAAAAAGAAAAGACGTTTTGGTTATTGGTTAAAATATGCTGCCGTTTTTATTGCATTGCTTGGTTTTGGTTATTTTTTTGTGAATCAAAACAAAACTTTAACTGTTAGCGGAAATGATTTGATAATAGCTAAGGATGCCATAACACTTGAATTAGAAAACGGAGATTTGAAAGTTATAAGTTCTAATGGGGAAGAAAGAGTTGTTAGTAAAACAGGTAACGTGATTGCGGAGCAAAAGGGAGATGTGTTGAATTATCAAAAAGAAAATAACTCCACAGAGTTAGTATATAATATATTAACTATTCCTAATGGAAAAAAATTTCAGGTTGTTTTATCTGATGGAACAACGGTTTATTTGAATGCAGGAAGTTCTTTTAAATATCCAGAAAACTTTATTGATAGTGAAAATAGACAAGTTTATTTATTAAAAGGAGAGGCTTATTTTGAAGTTGCCAAAGATGTAAGACATCCATTTGTGGTAAACACCAATGCTGTTAATGTTAGGGTTCTGGGTACCGAGTTTAACATCTCTTCTTACCCTGAGGACGCGTCAATAAGTACCGTACTTATTGAAGGGGCAGTTAGTATATATGGTAATAAGGAAATATATAATAAGGCAGCTTCTTTAAAATTGAAGCCAGGATATAAGGCTTCGTGGAATAAGATAAAAAAGAATGTTACTGTAGAAGAGGTGGACATAAAAATTTATACTGGATGGAAAGACGGGGAACTTATTTTTAAAAACACACAGTTTAAAAATATTATTAAAAAACTGGAAAGACACTTTAATGTTTCTATAAAAAGTAATAACGCGAAATTAAATGAAGAGTATTTTGACGCGAAATTTGACATTGAAACAATCGACCAAGTATTAAATGCTTTTAATAAAAGTATTAAAATACGATATACTATCAAGGACAATCAAATAATTATTAATTAATCTAAAACTAAAAATCCATGAATTGAAATCACACAATTAAATCAATTTACTTTTTACAAATAAAAAATCGAAAGATGGGCAAACATCTTTCGATAATTAAAGAAGTGAATTAAATAGTTTATTAACCATTAACCACTAACCAATACAAGAGTATGAAAAAAAATACTAATAATAGGAGTATGGGTCTATTCCATTTAAAATTTAACTTAAAGAGTAGGTTAACAATGTTCTTACTCATTGTTTCCTTCTTTAAAATTGAAGCAAGTACTAATGATGAAAGTACAAAAATAACATTGGACTTAAACAATGTTACTATTGAGAGGGTGCTAAGTAAAATTGAAGCTAAAACCGATTTCAAATTTCTCTTTAATAGAAGCGATGTCGATATTAATAAACTAGTTTCTATTAGGGCTAAACAACAAACAGTTGAAAATATTTTAAACAAAATATTTATAGGTATGCCGATTTCTTATCAGTTACTGGATAAACAAATTATAATTTCTTCCAATAAAAGCAAGGAAAGAGCAAAGAACCTAATAATCGTCCAACAAAGAGAAATTAAAGGTTTGGTATCGGATAGTAATGGGATGTCAATTCCTGGAGTTACCGTCATTGTGATGTCGACGAAAGTAGGAACATCAACAGATTTTGATGGAAACTATACTATAAGAGCTAAAAAAGGAGATGTCTTACAATTTAGTTATCTCGGTATGAAAACCATTAAAGCCACCGTGAACGCATTAAATAGTATCAACATTGTGATGCAAGATGAGGCTCAAGGATTAAATGAAGTAGTAGTAACCGCTTTTGGAATTCAGCGTAAAAAAAATATTTTACCTTATGCTGCGCAGCAGATAGATGGGGATGATGTAAATAAAACGAAAGGTGGTAATATCGCTTCTGGTTTATCAGGTAAAATATCAGGTTTACAAATTAAGCAGGGAAATGCCGTTGGTGGTTCTGTGAATGTAGTTATTCGAGGAGCGAAATCATTAACTGGAAATAATCAGGCATTATTTGTAGTTGATGGAGTACCTGTAGATAATTCCAATACCAATACCAGCGCACAACAAACAGGAGGCGGTGGATACGATTATGGTAATGCCGCGGCAGATATAAATCCAAATGATATTGAATCAATCAATGTATTGAAAGGAGCAGCTGCAAGTGCCTTATATGGTTCAAGAGCTGCAAATGGAGTTGTCATGATTACTACAAAAAAAGCAAAAAAAGGGATTAATATTTCTGTAAATTCTGCTTTGCTTGTTGGTCAAATTGACAAGTCCACTTTTGTTAATTACCAACAGGATTATGGTGCGGGTCGTTCAGCTGAATATGGAAGAGATGGTTTTCTTCTCTTTGATGCTAACGCTGATGGCCAGGATGATTTAGTTGTTCCAACATTTGCTCCAAGGTCTTGGGGACCAAAGTATAACCCTAATCTTCTAGTTTATGATTGGGAATCTTTCGATCCAAGTTCGCCTAATTATCGCCAACCAAAACCTTGGGCTGCGCCTGAAAATGGTCCAGAGACTTTTTATGAAACTTCGGTATCCAGCACTCAAAGTATACTTATTGATGGTTTGATTGCAGATAAGGGTTCTATTAAATTTGGATATACAAGAAACGATGAAAGGGGAACAGTACCCAATAGTAGAGTTTTGAAAAACAATTATAGTCTTAATGGTACGTATAATTTAAAGAGCAATCTTACGCTAGGGGCTACAGTTAATTTCTCCGAAATTGTTGGTAAGGGTAGATATGGAACTGGATATGATAGCGGCCGAAATGTTAACAGTACTTTTAGGCATTTTAATCAAACAAATTATGACATCCAGGAACAAAAAGACGCTTATTTTAGAACGCGAAGAAATATTACTTGGAACTGGGCAGATCCTACCACGCCTGAGGGAATAAGACCGGCATTTTCAAATAATCCATATTGGACTATCTACGAAAACTATGAGAACGATACAAGAAGTAGAGTGATAGCAAACACTTTTTTATCCTATAAAGTTACGGATTGGTTGAATGTTCTTGGACGAATGTCAATTGATACTTACAGTGAAAATCAACAACAACGAGTTGCTGTAGGTAGTGCAGGGATTCCATCTTATTCCCGATTTGATAGAAGTTATAAAGAAACAAATTATGATTTGTTAGCAACAGCTGATAAAAAATTATCAGAAGACTTCAACCTTAATGCGCTTGCTGGAATGAACATAAGAAAAAATACGGTTAGCTCTGTTTTTTCTTCTACATCAGGGGGATTAGTCATACCTAATTTTTATGCTATTTCTAATTCTTTAGGAACTGTTCCTGCGCCAATAGAAAGTTATCAACCCAAAGCAGTAGATGGATATTTTGGAGGAGCGACTCTTACTTATCGTGATTTTTTAACTTTGGACGGCACTTTAAGACGAGATGTATCTTCGACTTTACCGTCTGATGATAATGCTTATAATTATTACGCTGTCTCTAGCAGTTGGCTTTTTTCCCATCATTTAGAAAACCTGGGTTGGCTTTCATCTGGTAAAATACGAGCAAATTATGCTACTGTTGGTAATGATGCACCTTGGGGAAGTCTTACTGATGTCTATGACAAACCGAATCCCTTTGGAAGTGGCTTATTATTTTCAGTACCCAATACTAAAAACAACGGTAATTTAAAACCGGAAATGACTATCAGTAGAGAAATAGGTTTAGAAATGTCTTTTTTAAATAATAGGTTTGGATTTGACGCTTCCTATTATCATACAAATACTGTGGACCAAATTATACCTGTGGCTGTATCTTTAGCGACTGGATATTCGAGTAAGTTTATTAATGCTGGTGACATTGAGAATAAAGGTGTCGAATTATCTTTATTTGGAGCTCCTATTCGGAACCGAAATTTTTCTTGGAACGTAAATGTTAATTTTTCCCGAAATAGAAACAAGGTACTCTCATTGTATGAAGACAGCACTAATTTACAATTGGCTTCATTTCAAGGAGGTGTTAGTTTAAACGCTTCTGTTGGTAGGCCTTATGGAGAACTTCAAAGTTATACCTATGAATATTTAAATGGAGAAAGAGTAGTCAAAGAAAATGGATTATGGGAACGATCTTCTAGTACTTCTAATATAATTGGAAATATAAATCCAGATTGGATTGGAGGGATAAATAATACATTTAGATATAAAGATCTTACGTTAAGTTTCTTAATTGATATACGCAAAGGTGGAGATTTATTTTCATTAGACATGTACTATGGAAGCGCTGCAGGTCTTTATCCTAGAACAGCCGGTGTAAATGATCTTGGTAATCCTGTCCGTGATGCAGTTACAGATGGTGGTGGAGTAATATTGCCAGGTGTTACGGCAGATGGCAACCCTAACACAAAGAGGGTTACTATTACCTCTAATAATAGTTTTTATGAACCTCAATCAGAGTTCGTTTATGATGCTAGTTATGTAAAGCTAAGAGAATTATCTCTTTCGTATTCGCTGCCAAAAAAATTGACAACTAAATACTTTGAAGATATTGAATTGTCTCTTATAGGAAGAAATCTTTGGATTATCCATAAAAATGTACCGTATGCAGACCCAGAAGAGAACTTGTCATCAGGTAATGTACAAGGGTATCAAAGTGGTTCGTATCCAACCACCAGAACAATTGGTCTTAATGTTAAATTAAAATTATAAACTCAACATAATGAAAAAAATATTTATTTTAATTATACCTTTCATCCTACTTTGTTTAGGTTGTACTAAGGACATAACAAGTTTTAATGATGAGACAAAGAGAGCTGCCACTGCTCCGCAGGGAGCTTTATTCACTAATGCAGTTAAAAATCTCTCTGATGGTTTGGCTTCTGCAAGTGTGAATACTAATGTATTTAGACATTTTGTAAAGCATTGGGGGCAAGCAGTTATTCAACAAGAAGCTCAGTATGATTATATTACTCGAGCAATTAATGAAAATTGGTGGAGTAGAATGTACAAAGATGTTTTAAATGACTTAAGAGAGTCTGCTTTGGTTATTTCGAAGGATGCAAGTTTAAGCGATGGCCACCAAGCCAACCAATTGGCAATGGTAGATATAATGCAAGTTTATACTTATGATATCGTTGTAAAAACATTTGGAGATGTACCTTATTCAGATGCGTTAGATAATAATAATCTTTTCCCTGTTTATGATGATTCACGAATAATCTATAATGATTTGTTGAAGCGACTTGATGAAGACATCGTGGCTTTAAGCATCGCGTCTAAAGGGTTTTCTATTTCTGAAGACATCATCTACCAGGGAAATGTTTCTAAGTGGGTAGCATTTGCAAATTCACTTAAGTTAAGAATGGCTATCACTCTGGCCGATGTCGATGGAATTGCAGCAAAAGAATTCTTTGAACAAGCAAATTCAAAGGCAATTACTCTTGAAAATCAAATGGCAGTTATTCAATACTACAATTCACCACCCAATAATAACCCTTTATACGATGAATTAATTCTAGCAAATAGAACGGACTACATTGCAGCAAAGGACTTAGTAGACGTACTTCTTGAGTTAGATGATCCACGTTTACCTAGTTATTTTGGAGTAAATAACGTAGGAGAATATGTTGGTGGAGTAGTTGGACGTGCCAGTAATTATCCAGGAATGTCTAAACCAAGTGCACGTATTGCTGCACCTGATGCTCCGAATGTGCTTATTGATTTAGTTGAGGTTGAATTTCTAAGAGCAGAAGCAAAGGAACGTGGCTATAATATTCCTGGTACTGCTGAGGAACATTATAACAATGCCATAAAGTATTCCATTTTTACTTGGGGAGGATCTGCTGCAAAAGCGCAGACCTATTTAAGTCAACCTAAAGTGGCATACTCGACAGCTGTAGGTGGTTGGAAGCAGAAAATTGGTTTTCAAAAATGGATCGCTTTATATAATCGTCCCTTTGAAACTTGGACAGAGATGAGAAGGTTGGATTATCCACAGTTGCCATTAGCAGAAAATGCAATTTCAGGTTTTCCTAATAGATTAAGGTATCCGGGTAATGAACAACAGTTGAATTTTTCTAATTATACCACTGCTGCCTCTAACATAGGTGGTGATGAAACGGAAACAAAATTATTCTGGGATATCTTCTAACAAATAAATTATTTAATATGAAAAAAGGACTTTTAATCCTTTTCGCTTTCCTGGGCATCTCGTCTTTTGCCCAGGACAGGCTTACGGGTAGAAATTTTGCTACACGATCAGAAGTAATTGGTAAAAACGGAATGGTGGCTTCAAGTCAGCCACTTGCGACCCAAATTGGTTTGGATATTTTAAAGAAAGGCGGTACTGCTGTAGATGCAGCGATCGCAGTAAATGCGGCCTTAGGTTTGATGGAACCCACAGGAAGTGGAGTTGGTGGTGACCTTTTCGCGATTGTATGGGATGCTAAAACGGAAAAACTGTATGGATTAAACGCTAGTGGAAGATCGCCAAAGACATTAACGATGTCGTATTTTAAGAAAAATAATATTACAAAAATTCCAGCAACTGGACCTCTTCCTGTCACTGTACCCGGTTGCGTTGATGGCTGGTTTGAATTGCACAGCAAATTCGGAAAATTAACTATGGATGAAATTCTTTCGCCTACAATTGCGTATGCTGAGGAGGGTTTTCCAGTTTCGGAATTAGTTGCATATTACTTAGAAGGTTCTGTATCCCGATATATGAAGCAGTTTCCAAATGTTAAAGAAACCTATACAAGCGGTGGAAAAATACCCGGTAAGGGCGATTTATTCAGGAATCCATTTTTAGCGGAAACGTACAGAAAAATTGCAAAAGGGGGACGAGATGAATTTTATAAAGGAGAGATTGCTAAAATCATCTCGGGTTTTATTAAGGAACAAGGTGGTTTTCTTAGCTATGAAGATCTTGCGAATCATCACTCTGAATGGGTAGATCCTGTTTCTACTAATTATAGAGGGTATGATGTTTGGGAACTTCCACCAAATGGGCAGGGGATGGCAGCGCTACAAATGCTTAATATAATTGAAGGGTATGACTTTAGTGATATACCATTTGGTAGTGCAAAACATTTACACATTGTCAACGAAGCTAAAAAATTAGTTTTTGAAGACAGAGCCAAGTATTATGCAGATATGAATTTTGTTAAAGTTCCCGTTCAACAACTCCTCTCAAAGGAATACGGCGATAAAAGAAGAGAACTGATAGATCTCGATAATGCGGGAACATATCAAGCTGGTAAAGTAAGTCATACAGGGACCGTATATATGACCGTTGCTGATAAAGAGGGAAACATGGTTTCTCTAATTCAAAGTAATTATAGAGGAATGGGTTCTGGAATGGTTCCTCCTAAATTGGGCTTTATGTTACAAGATAGAGGGGAATTATTTGATCTAGAAGAGGGAAAGCCCAACTCTTTTGCGCCAGAAAAACGTCCTTTTCATACAATTATACCTGCCTTTGTGACTAAAGATCAAATACCCTTTATGAGTTTTGGAGTAATGGGAGGAGACTTTCAACCACAAGGACACGTACAAATCTTAATGAATATGATCGACTTTGGGATGAATTTACAAGAAGCGGGAGATTCTCCTAGATTTGAGCATATAGGATCATCGACTGTGACTGGTGAGCTAGCATTAGGTCAAGGCGAAATATTAATGGAAAGCGGTTTTGATTTTGAAGAAATAAGAAAGTTGATGAACAGGGGACATAAAGTCGGATTCGGAGGCTACTATGGAGGATATCAAGCTATAATGTATGATGCAATAAAGAAAGTGTACTTTGGTGCATCTGAATCGCGCAAAGACGGACAAGCATCAGGATACTAGAAACCAATGTATTTCAAGAGAGATATTATAAGTCAAAAACTAATTACTATGAGAAAATTATATGCATTTTTAATCCTTTTCAGTTTAATCAATGTTGTGTCCTTTGGTCAAGAGTATCAAACTCCTGTTGAAGGAGATTACGTAATTGAAGACTTTCAGTTTGAAAGTGGAGAAACCCTACCTAAATTAAACCTTCATTATAGAACAATTGGTAAACCAACAAAGGGGAATGATGGGAAAGTTAATAACGCAATATTGATTAAACACGGAACTACTGGAAGTGGCGAAGGATTTTTAAGTTCAAAATTTGGAGGTAATTTATTTGGTTCGGAACAATTATTAGATGCAAATAAGTATTTTATAATTTTAACAGATGATATCGGTCATGGTGATTCCAGTAAGCCAAGTGATGGAATGCATATGAATTTCCCAAAATATACGTATGATGACATGGTTCTTGCTAATTATAAATTGCTTAACGAGCATTTGAATGTAGATCACCTGCGATTAGTGATGGGTACTTCTATGGGCGGAATGCAATCGTGGGTTTGGGGTTATACCTATCCTGACTTTATGGATGCGATCATGCCCTTAGCTAGTTTACCCGTTGAAATTGCGGGAAGAAACAGAATGCAAAGAGATATGGTAGCAAAACTTATTGAAATGGATCCTCAATGGAAAAACGGAGAGTACACCGCACAACCAAAAGTAGGCCTGTCTGGATCAATTGGTCAATTAATGTTTATGGTGAGTAGCCCATTGCAATGGCAAAAATCAGCACCAACAAGAGAGGAAGCAGAGGACATGTTAGATAAACTTGTGGAGAGGTATCTATCCATTATGGATGCTAATGATATGATTTATGCATTTGAATCGTCGAGGTTTTATAACCCTGCTCCGCATCTTGCAAAAATAAAAGCGCCTTTGTTAGCTGTTAATTCAGCAGATGATCAAGTAAATCCTCCTGAGTTAGGTTTGATGGAAAAAAATATTGAGTTGGTAGAAAAAGGAAAATATATCCTGTTGCCCATAACAGATTTAACTAGCGGACATGGGACCCATTCTAATCCAACCATTTGGGGAAAATACTTAGAGGAGTTACTTATCAAATCTGAAGGTAATTAATATAGCTTAAGTCTCCTTAGATTAAAAAAAGAATCAATCCCTTAACAAAATTCATTTAAAGAGTTTTGTTAAGGGATTTAGTGTTTCTGGCAAAGAAGAGTTTCGAATTAGTAAACGGTTATTAAAACTATCATCTAGAAAAGAAATTATTTTAAATCAAATAAGTAAAATTTTTTTTAGAAGAACGTCGTTGTCGAAGTGAAGGTAGCTGCGATCAAAAAGCTCGTTTACAGCATGGAGGTTGAGCTTTTTTCGCTAGTGACTTTTCTATTATTTTATCATTAAAGTAGTTGTTCTTCATTCGCACAAGAAAATTTCACCTACTATAATTAATAGAAAAGAGAATGTTTTGAGTCCTATTTAATTTTTTGTTCTGGAATATGACAGTAGCGGACCGGATTTTTAGATTTGGCAAATTCGTATCCTTCCTGCCACCATTTGGTCATTTGCTCAGAGTTAAAGAATAATGGGTTTTCGGTTAAATGACGCGGCGTATAATAAAAGTTAATGTCAATTTTTCTACTCACTCCAGCTAGTTTTCCAATAATAAGATCCTTTGAGCCATTTTGAATAGTCATAAACCGCAATATTCTGAAAAGTAAGCTGAATTGATTTTTGATGATCTGGTTATTTCTGACTCTATTTTCCTCCTCAAGAATAATAACATCAATCTCACAGGCTCCATTTTCGATGGCACATAAAATAGGATTTAAATCACCAAAACCACCATCGGCATATTGGCATCCATTTTTTGAAAGCAAACTCATGAATGGGGTGTAATTGCATGATGCCCAAACCCAATCACAAAAGTCATTGTAATTGCATTCGTCGGTATGGATGTATTCCATGTTGTTGTCCGTAATATTAGATACCGTAAATATTACTTTTTTGTTTTGTTCTTTAAGGGCTTCTAATTCTTCAGGACTGATACTTTTCTTAATTAATTTTCTCAAATTATTACTTTCGCCAAAGGTGGGACAGCCTTTTAAAAATGTGAGTATCATATTGAAGTGGTTGATTCTTGTTTCAATACCATTTTTAGTTTTCTTGACGATGAAAGGGCAGAGACTGAAAATATCTTTTTGTCTGACAGAGGTGTAGATACTTTTTATCTTGTCAATTTTACCTAAGGCTAAATGAGGCATTAATAAACTGCCGGTTGAACATCCCACAAATAATTCATAGGATGTACAACAATCCCGTATTAGATATTCTGCAATGCCTCCTGCAAAAGCTCCTTTGCTGCCGCCACCTGAAATTACGAGTGCTTTCATGTTTAAAGATTTTTAGTTAGAGAAGAAATACGTGATTTGGAACTAATATGTGCTATACAATAAAGTTACGTATTTTTTTTATTCTATTGATTGTTAGAAGAGAGCGATTCTATATAGGAACAATAGATACTGTACCTATTGCTTTTTGGATAAAATGCATACCAAAGGAATTCAAAAAGAGGCTATTGTAAAAATAATTGCTTTTGATGTACTGTGCTGCTTAACCTATTTCAAATCCAGCGTGAGCGATAATCACCGTTTCGCTTTTTACCGGAGTCAAAAGTTGGCCTTGATATTTGATTTCGATTAAAAATTGCTTTTTTTGAAATGTGGTTTAATTTCTTCAACTAGTATAGTTCCTTTTTATTTTATAACTAGAATTGACTATGACGCCAAATCCTGACGTTTGCAGATTTTTTACTATTTATTTACTAAAGCAATAGTATGGTTAATTAATAGTATGGCATTACGGTTTTCCGTAAAGGTTACATTATTAAATTATTACTTTGTTAAGTATCGGGCTTTTATTAAAACTGAAATTTAAGCTTTATTGATTTTTTTGCATGACATGGATTAACGACAAACAAAATGATTTGACATAGGTATAAATTAAAATTTTTCTCTCGATTCTATCTGTTGAAAATAGCGAAATCATATTTACAGAATGATGCTTTTTTGCAGGTTTTTATTACGATATTGCTTAAGGAATTATGATGTTTAGACAGCGACGAATAAAAGTTAATATTAATAAGTGTAAAGAATGAAAGTATTACATACTGCCGATTGGCATTTAGGAAAAAAACTGGATCATTTTTCTCGTTTGGAAGAGCAACAGAGGGTGATGAATGAAATTTGTGACATTGCTGATAGTCAGAATGCGGATGTAGTTGTAGTAGCAGGTGATTTATTCGACACCTTCAATCCTCCAGTGGAAGCAGTTGATTTACTATATAAGACTTTAAAAAGATTGACCAATAACGGGAAACGTCCCGTAGTTGCAATCGCTGGTAATCACGACAGTCCTGATCGAATTGATTCGCCAAATCCTTTGGCACGAGAATGTGGAATTCTATTTGTAGGTAATCCGGATGTTACGATTCCAACCGTAATTATTGAAAATGGATTTGAAATTACCCTGTCAGAAAATGGTTTTTTAGAAATTCAACTGCCCCAATATGAATTTCCTATTCGTATTATCACTACACCTTATGCTAATGAGTCGCGATTGAAAAGATATTTAGGAGCTGAAAATAAGGAGGAACAATTGAACCAGTTATTACAGGATTCCTGGGCATCGTTAGCAGATAAATATTGTGATACGAAGGGGGTTAATATCCTGACTACTCATTTGTATATGCTAAAGCGTGGAGGTGAAATCTTAGAAGAACCGGATGGTGAAAAACCATTGCGCATTGGAAATGCCGATATCGTTTACACAGATTGCATTCCGCATCAAATCCAATATACGGCTTTGGGGCACTTGCATCGTTTTCAGAATGTAGGCGGGCACCCAAGTCCTGTAGTGTATTCAAGCAGTCCACTGTCCTATAGTTTTTCGGAAGCGGGACAGGAAAAGAAAGTAGTCCTAATTGAAGCACAGCCGAATGAGCCGGTAAAATATACGGGTATTCCGCTGCAATCAGGGCGGACCTTACATCGAAAACGATTTGAAACTATTGACAATGCCGTGGAATGGTTGTTAGAAAACCCCTATTGTCTGGTCGAATTGACTTTAGTAAGCGATACTTTTTTTGCAACCCAGGATTTAAAACGAATCCATGAAAGTCACGATGGGATTATCTATATAATTCCAATTGTTACGAAGGATGGTAATGCGGAGCAACAAACTCCAAAAGTAAATTTAGACCAAGATATTCAAGGATTATTCAAGGATTATTTTATTTCAAAACACAAACAGGAACCCAACGATGAACTAGTGGATTTGTTCAATGAAATTATTGGAAGTCAAGCTAAAAACGAATAAAAACAGCCTTTATGTTGCCATTAAAGTTAAGTATTACCGGTTTGTATTCGTATCAGAAAAAACAAACGATTGATTTTGAAGAATTGACTAATGCAGGTTTATTCGGTATTTTTGGAGCTGTTGGTTCTGGGAAATCTTCTGTTTTGGAAGCCATTGGTTTTGTTTTATATGGTGATACGGAGCGTTTAAACAAGACGGATAAGCGTTCGTATAACATGTTGAATTTAAAATCGGATAAAGTCAATATTGAATTTGAGTTCTTAAATTTTGAAGAACGAAAATTTAAATTTGTAGCCGATTGGAAGCGGAAAAAGCGTTTCGAAGAAACCACATCAATAGAACGGTTGGCGTATGAATGGAAAGGGGAGGAATGGGTTCCAATGACATCTGCTGATGCAACAGAGATCATTGGACTAACCTACGAAAATTTCCGTCGTACCATTATTATTCCGCAAGGGAAGTTTAAGGAGTTTTTAGATTTGAAAGGCAAAGAGCGTTCGGATATGATGAAAGAAATTTTTCATCTTCAGCGTTTTGACTTAGCGTCTAAAGTAGGAATGTTACAAAGCGCCACCAGAACTCAATTTGATCAATTAAAAGGGGCCTTATCAGGTTTTGAAGCGATTTCGAAAGAAACGATTGCGGCTTTAGAAATAGAGGTTGCAGAAGGAGGTACAGAATTAGAAAAAAGCAAAAGAGAGTTGGGATTCGCGGAAACAGAACTCCAAAAACTGACGACATTAAAAGCAAATTTTGAAGATTTAGAAAAAAAGAAAAACCTTCTTTTGACTTTAACTGAAAAGAAGCCAAAAATGGAAGCGCTACAGGCAGAAATTGATGCGTTTGAAAGCACGGAAAAGACTTTTAAAGTCGTTTTCAATAATTTGCTGTCTGCAAAAACGAGTTTCGATGAGACGAAGAAACGATGCCTTTTGTTTGAAGATAACAAGAAAATAGTAGAACAAAACAGAGCAACGAATCAAATCATACTAGATGGTTTGCAACCGCAATTTGATGCTTTAGAAAACTCCAAAAATAAAGTTACCGATTTAGAATCTATTGAAAAAATTCTGGAACTGCAGCTGGATCTTGCTGTGATAGATGAAAAAAATAAAAAGGCCGATGTATTATTTTTGGAAACCGAAAAGAAAGAAAAAGAATTCAAACAAGAGTTGACAAAACTTCAAGCTGAATTGACCACCTTAAAGTCCAAACGTCTGGATGGAAACGTTTTGATGGAAGTTGGCAATTGGTATACTATCCGGGAATCCTTTAAAACACAATGGAAAGGAACCCAAAATAAAAGTAAGATAATCCAGGAAAATCTGGATACTCAAAATGCTGCATTTCATTTATTGGAATTACCGTTTAAGAGCTGGAAAACAGTTTTAGATGGGGAAGTAGCTGCACTTTCGATTGAAAATAAAGCAACAGCCGCAATCAAAACGAAGTTATTGGTTTCAAAAGAATTAGCCCATTTCTCAGCGCAAATTCACGACGGAGAAAACTGTCCCTTGTGTGGATCTTTGGAACATCCCAATGTGATGCAGGCGGAAGATGTATCGGAACAATTAGCAATTATAGAAGAGACTATTTTAAAATTAGTAAAGCAGGAAAAAGAAATTGCAGACATTGCCTCTAAAGCGGAACAATTAGAATTTTCGATTACACATGCTACCGAACAATTAAGAGTGGTTTCACTTGAAAAAGAAACTATAGAAATGGAGTATAAAGCCCATTTAGTAAAATTTATCTGGGCTGACTTTGACCCCAAAGATAGTTCTGTTTTCTTAACTAAAAAGCAAGAACAACAATTGGTTGAAAAAACGATAAACGATACTGAAATGCGAGAAAGCAAAGTTCGTTTACAGCAGGAGCAAGTGTTTGATCAATTGAAAATCCAAACGGCAAACAAAGGTGTTTTCGCTAACGAAATAGCATCAAAATCAGCAATTATCACTAATGAATTATCTAGGCTAAAAGTAGTTTCGTTTTCTCAATATGAACACATCGCAATTGCCGAAATACGCGATGAAAAAACAAAATTACATCTCGAAAACAATCGGATAGCTTTGGAACATAAAAGTAAATCAGATGCAATGGTAGTCCTAAATCAAGAATTGGCAGGTTTAGAAGCCAGTTTGAAACTGATAAGGGAACAAGTCGTTTCAAATGAACAATTGGTTCAGGACACGCAAAAAACGATAACTGAATTGCTTAAAACCCATCAGTTTGATTCGGTTGATTCTGTGCAGGCAATTCTTGATAAAATATGGGATGTCGAATTGGAAAAAGGCAAAACAAGGCAGTTTGCCGTTGATTTAAAAGTGGCTGAGAATTCAGTTGCTGAATCAGAGAAACTAGTGATGAACCAGATTTTTGATATCAAAGTGTTTGAAGAGAAAAAAATTCTTGTTGCAGCGGGTAAATTAACGTATGAAGCCCAATTAGGGAAATTCTCCACTCTGCAAGAAAACTTAAAACGAATTAATGCAGCACTGGCAGAAAAAGCGGAATTATTAGCTCAGTTTGATGTTTTAAACATGCGCTCTACAAACTTAGGCACCTTGGCAAATATGTTTAATGCCAGTGGTTTTGTAAACTATGTTTCGAGTATTTATTTGCAAAATTTAGCGGATGTGGCCAATATCCGTTTTCATCGTATGACTAAAAATCAATTGAGTTTAACGATTAATAGTTCCAATGAATTTGAAATAATTGATTATCTGAACAATGGGGCTTCGAGGAGTGTAAAAACGCTTTCTGGAGGTCAGGGTTTTCAAGCCTCCTTATGTTTGGCTTTGGCTTTGGCAGAAAGCGTTCAATCCTTAAATAAGAATGATAAAAACTTCTTTTTTATTGATGAAGGTTTTGGAACCCAAGACCCCGAAAGTGTCGCTGTCGTTTTTGAAACGTTGCAATCCCTTTACAAAGAGAATCGAATTGTTGGAATTATTTCGCATGTCGCCGAGTTGCAAGAACGAATTCCCCGTTCCATCAATGTGTTTAAAGACGAAGAAAAAGGAAGTTTGGTAAGCGAAAATTGGAATTAGATTCAAGTAAGTTAGTACTAAAAAATAGTAGCGAAAGTAAAGTATTAGATAATTTCCGAAGGAAATGGAATAGTGGTATGGATTAATTCCATTTGTCGTGTGAATGAATATTTTGGTTGTAGTATAAAAGCAAAAACGCTCCTAATATTCGGTTTGTATTGTTTGTTACTGTATTTTAGCTAACCGCTAGGGAGTTAGAATTGCAACCAAGTAGATTACTTTACAACGAAGTCCTATTAGTACTCGATGAAATTCGAACGTTGCTAATGTAGGAGCTTACTTTAGTAGGTATTTAAAAACAGCAAACTTTCACGTGGGTCTAATGTTTCCTAGTCTGTTTTTGATATCCTTATTAATAGAATAAAGGAGTGTGAGACTTCGCATTTAGTAAAAAAAATTAATTTTATATAACCTGAAACATAAACACAGATACAATGGCTATTATTACAAAAAAATCAATTCAGCTACTCGTTTTATTTTTCGTCTTTACTTTGCAATCTTTTTCTCAAAACGTAAGTACTAAGGAAATTAACAGACTTAGCAAATCAGCACAAGAAGTTAGCATTATTAGGGACAATTGGGGTATTGCACATGTCTATGGCAAAACCGATGCTGATGCTGTTTTTGGGATGCTTTATGCCCAATGTGAAGATGATTTTAAGCGTGTTGAAATGAATTATATTGAAAAACTCGGACGTCTCTCTGAAATCAAAGGACAATCGGTTTTGTATAATGATTTGGAAATACGCCTGCTCATAGATGTTGATGAAGCAAAAGCAGATTATAAAAAAGCAGCTCCTTGGTTAAAAAAACTATTAAACAGCTTTGCTGATGGGATTAACTTTTATCTATACAAACATCCTGAAGTAAAGCCTGCTTTATTGACTCATTTTGAGCCTTGGTTTCCTTTGCTTTGGACAGACGGAAGCATTGGAGCGATAAGCACTGCTGATCTTACCACTGGTGAACTGAAATCTTTTTATTCAGGTAATACTGATAAGATCTCTTATATTGAGCGGGAAAAAGACATGCAAACGGGTTCTAATGGTTTTGCTTTGGCTCCAGCCAAAACGGCTTCAGGAAATACGATTCTTTACATCAATCCCCATACTACTTTTTATTTCAGACCTGAAATACAGATGAGCAGCGAGGAAGGACTGAGTGCTTATGGAGCTGTAACTTGGGGACAATTTTTTATATATCAAGGATTTAATGAAAATTGTGGATGGATGCACACTTCTACTAATGTAGATGTAGCCGATATGTATGCGGAAAAAATTGTTACTAAAAATGACAAACTATTCTATGAATACAATTCGGAATTGCTACCTGTCATTGAAAAATCAATTACCGTTAAATACCTCCAAAAAGGAAAATTAATTCCGAAAGTATTCAAAACTTATTTTACTAATCACGGTCCAATAATGGCTGAGCGGGATGGGAAATGGATTAGTCTAAAATCTAAGAACCGAAATATGGATGGTCTCGTGCAAAGCTGGGTAAGAACAAAAGCAAAAGGGTTTGATGATTATAAAAAAGCAATGGACTTAAAAGCCAACGCCTCAAATAATACCGTTTATGCAGATAGCGAAGGAAATATTGCCTATTGGCATGGTAACTTTATTCCTAAAAGAGATAAAAAGCTAAATTGGTCGAAAGTGGTTGATGGAACGACATCAGCAACAGAATGGAAAGGTTTACATGAGATTTCCGAAACGGTTCATTTGTATAATCCTTCTAATGGTTGGTTGCAAAATTGCAATTCTACTCCATACTCTGTTGCTGGCTCAGAAAGTCCAAAAGAGGAAAATTATTTGCCCTACATGGCGCCTGATGGAGAAAGTTTTAGAGGAATAAATGCTGTTCGTCTATTAAGCAAAGGCGAAAAATACACGTTAGACAAAGTAATTGCAGATGGATATGACATGAAACTTTCTATTTTTGAGGTGTTAGTTCCTGTTCTAATTTCTAGTTTTGAAAAAACCATAAAAGCAGACGATGCTCTTTATGCAGATTTGGCTGAACCGATAGCGGTTTTAAAAAATTGGGATTATTATGCAAAGGAGAATTCGGTAGCTACAACGCTGGCTAACGAATGGGCTTTTAAGCTAGATCCTATAATTAGAAAAACGTACAGCAACGAAGGGGAATTAGATCAGGTGGAAAATACTCGAAATTTTGCACAAAATGCTTCTGCAGATCAACTTCTTCCGCAATTACAAATGGTGGTTCAGGAACTGAAAACTAAATTTGGAACATGGGAAATTCCTTGGGGCGATATTAATCGTTTTCAAAGATTGTCAGGAGATATTAATCTTGACTATGATGATTCTATTGGTAGTTTGCCTATTAGCGCAGCTTCCTCGCTTTGGGGCTGCTTACCTGCTTACAAAAGTGTTTATCAAGAAAACACAAAGAAAAGGTATGGTAACAGCGGTAATAGTTTCGTCTGTGCAGTAGAATTTGGAGATAAAGTTAAAGCTAAGTCTTTATTGGCTGGGGGAAATAGTAGTGATCCTAAATCAAAACATTTTAATGATCAGTCGGAAATGTATCAAAAAGGGCAATTCAAAGACGTGCTTTTTTACAAAGAAGATATAGAAAAACAGAGCGAACGAAAGTACCATCCTGGAGAATAAATGCTAGGAGACCGTAATTAAAAACCCCTTGAAAGAAACTTTTTTCAAGGGGTTTTTTTATTAAAAAGGGGCAGTTGTTTTTACGAATAGCCAATGGTTAATTTTGGATTATTTATGTAGCTAGTATAAAAGTAGGCGTAATTAATCAGATTTATTATGTTTTTTGGCTATTTAAATAGTAACGGCACAATTGATTAACTAGCTTTCTTCAGTCTACTTTTCTGTTTGCTCAAAACAGGAAGCAATTTATTTTGATTATTGATTTCCTAATGGAGTGACTGTATCTGTCAATAATTATTCGGTTCATTGTAAGTTAAGGAAGCTTAAAAGTTGTTTCTGTTTTCTGGCGGTAGGTGGGTATCCATTTCTTTCCGTCAATACGGAGCCTTATACGGACTTTGTTAAGTTTTTTATAAAATGTATGTCAAAGCGGTAAAGTAGCTAAAAAGGAAGATGTCGCTTACCACGGGTTGGTTTTTCTGCTATGAAATATACAAACCATAAGCATTTGTATAGCTATTTAAAAGTCTTCAGCAAGAGTTTATATTTAAGAATGGTTTTTTAGCTGTTGAAATGATGGAAAAAAATAACCTCTGCCGATATAAGAATTTTAGACATTTATACTCGGCAATTAACAACGCTATCAACAAATTAAATAACAGAGAATAAAAATGAGTATGAACATATAAGACTAGATTGTAGCAGTTGAAAAAGGAATTAAAAACCTTAAGAGTTATATTAAAAATGCTGACCACATGCAGCAAGTAACATTTGAAATGATCTTTGCAGATGAACTAACAGAAGAAGAATTAGCACACATCTTAGATGTAACAGATGGTTTTGAAAGTTTTGCTGAATTAGATGGTGATTAAAATGAAGAAGATGTTTTGCTTACACCGGATATAGTAGCTGCCATTTTGTATGGTTTAGAAAGTGTGAAAGAAGAAGAATAAAATACAATAGATGCTATATCAGTAAAAATGCTTTTATAAATAATTATGTTTATTTAGCAGACATTAAATTTTTTTGTAATTCAAGGAACTGGTTTATGGTTGTCTTTAAGTTATGATATTGTGAAAGCACATGGCGGGGACTTGAAAATGGAGACTAAAGAGGGCTAGGGAACAGAATTTTGCATAACTTTACCTATATGATGTAATTTTAATTAAATTTTTGCTCTTATGAACTTAGAATATGTTTTATTGATTATAGTTTTCTTCTTTTTAAGAAAAACATTGAAAAGCAAAATATTATTGCCTAAAATTGATAAGTATTTGTTTGTCGGATTTTACATTTCGATAGTACTATTGATTACATCAATCATTTTTGATGCAAGCGAAGGGGTATTAGGTTGGATAGCCCATTTTATATTGATAAGTTTACTATATTTTAGTCTTACTCTAAACGAGTTTAAGCCAGTTAAATCTATTATATATTCCATTCTGCCTTTTGTAATTGTAAATTTTCTTAAAGATTCAACTGAATTCATCGATATTAATTTTTATACGGTATTGAGTAATTATTTTGAAACTGGAATTGCTTTTTCAATCATTTGGTTTTTTGCTATGTTTTTCATAAACAGAAAACAACGCAAAGACATTGAAAGTGAACAGTTAAAAGCCATCGAAAGAGAAAAAGACTTCCAACAATCAGAAATGTTAAAAGAAAAATTAGAAATTCAAGTGGCAGAACGTACTGCTGAACTTCTAAGCCAGAAAGACGAACTACAAAAAGCATTGGATGAACTTAAATCCACCCAATCGCAATTGATACAATCTGAAAAAATGGCATCATTGGGTGAATTAACAGCTGGTATTGCCCATGAAATTCAAAATCCGTTGAACTTTGTGACTAATTTTAGTGAAGTGAGTAATGAGTTGATTGACGAAATGAAAGAAGAATTCAAAAAAGGTGACGTAGATGAAGGCTTTGCCATTGCGGATTTCATTAAACGAAACCTCGATAAAATAAATCATCATGGTAAACGCGCCGATGCTATTGTAAAAGGCATGTTGCAACACAGCCGCAGTAGTTCTGGTGTCAAAGAACCAACTGATATCAATGCTTTAGCCGATGAGTATTTACGATTGGCATATCATGGACTACGTGCCAAAGACAAATCGTTTAATGCGACTTTAGTAACCACTTATGATGAAACCATTGGTAATATCGATATTATTCCACAGGATATAGGAAGAGTGATTTTAAATCTTATTACCAATGCGTTTTATGCTACCAATGAAAAAAAGAAAAGTATCCTAATCTCCGAAGGGGAAATAGTAAACAGTTTTGAACCAACCGTTACAGTAAGCACCAAAAAAGTTGGCGATACTGTAAAAGTAAGCGTAATAGATAACGGTAATGGTATTCCACAAAAGGTGTTGGACAAAATATTCCAACCTTTTTTCACTACAAAACCAACAGGTCAGGGAACGGGTTTAGGATTATCTATGAGCTATGATATCGTCAATGCGCATGGTGGCGAATTGAAAGTAAACACAATAGAAAACGAAGGAACTGAATTTATTATTTCACTAACATTAAATTCATAAATTTCATGAAGTACATTCTTTATATTTGGACTCTATTGTTTTCGCTCGCCACTTTCAGTCAATCCGAAAAAGCATGTGTTGTCACTGACAGCAACTTAGCAAATCAATGGTTGACTTTAGAAAATAACTGGCGTTATCAAAAAGGAGATAACATGCAATGGGCGAACCCTTCGTTTGACGATTCATCCTGGAAGGAGTCCTCTTTGTCTTATAATTTAAACATGCCTAATGGTGAAAATGCAATTGCAAACCGTGGTGAAATTGTCTGGTTTAGAATGTGCATTAAAGCGGGTAGTAGCTTAAACAAAGCTATTGTTTTAAATATTTATCAATTAGGCGCTTCTGAAATTTATTTAGATGGGAGGTTAATTCACCAATTAGGGAAAGTAAGTTCAGATATAGATAAAATTATCTACAATAACCCTTATCAACAAACACTTGAATTACCGCTAGAAAAAGGAAAAGAACAGATTTTGGCAGTACGCTATGTGAATGCACAATATAAATTCCCAAAATATGCTACTACCAATGGTTTCATAAGAATTGCGGCCTCAACACTTAGCAATGCAAACTCCAGAGATATTATAAAAAATAATCGGATCTATTTTCATCAACAATTTATAAATAACTATTATATCGCTTTAGGAATAACTATTTTGATGTTTATTATTTTCTTATCCTTTTTTCTCTTTTTTTCAAGTGAAAAAATCAATGGATACTTTGCGATATCTATATTTTTTTTAATTCTATTTGTTATCGGTGTAATCTGGGTTAGTGTTTATCCCGGTATTCCATTTTGGATTACATTCTGCTATGGTGCTTGTATTGTAATTTCCTGGATTATTGCATTGTATTGTTTATACAAGATTTTCGAGCAGCCTTTAGATATTGTTTATAAAATTGTAAGTTTTTTAGGCCTCGTAGCTATAGGTTGTTACTTTCTATATGATCCTGACATTTTAAGTCCCGTTTGGGGAATTCTTGGATATATGACCATTATAAGAATAGCTGTAAAATCCTGGAACAAAAATAAAGTAGGTAGTATCCTCTTTACAAGCTCTAGTTTTATTTGTCTTGTATATTGGTCTTTAATTGTATTGGAGATGATTGGTTTCCTACAGATAGATATAATAGCGTTTATTCCTTTTGTCTTTATGGTTAACCCGATAATTTTAGCCGTATATTTAGGTTATTCCTTTGGTAAACGCAGTCAAGAGTTAAGACTTAGTCTAGAGCGGGTGCAAAAGCTTTCAAAAGAAAAAGAGTCTATTTTATCCTTACAAAATGAAACTCTGGAAAAGCAAGTTCAAGAACGTACCGCATCTTTGAAACAGTCGATAGAAGATTTAAAATCCACCCAATCCAAGCTCATTCAATCTGAGAAAATGGCTTCATTGGGTGAACTTACTGCAGGTATCGCGCATGAAATCCAGAACCCGTTGAACTTCGTCAATAATTTCTCAGAAGTGAGCATGGAGTTAATTGACGAAATGGAAGAGGAAATGATTAAAGGAGAAAAGGAGGAAGCACTTTCCATTGCAAAAGACATCAAACAAAACCTGGAAAAAATCAATTATCACGGCAAGAGAGCTGACGGTATCGTGAAAGGAATGTTGAAACAAAGTCGGGTTGGTAATAATGTTAAAGAGCCTACTAATATCAATGTGATTGCCGATGAATACCTGCGCTTGGCCTATCATGGACTCCGAGCTAAAGACAAAAGCTTTAATACGGAGTTACTAACCAGTTTTGAGGAGAGTTTACCCAAGATAAACGTGATTCCCCAAGATATTGGGAGAGTGCTGCTTAATTTGTTTACCAATGCATTTTATGCGACTCATCATAAACAGAAAATGGCGAGCAAGGATTATAAACCCCTTATTACTGTCACTACTGTCCTTAAAGGCAAGGTAATTGAAATTGTAGTTAAAGACAACGGAATGGGAATACCAGAGAATATCAAAGACAAAATCATGGAGCCATTTTTCACAACAAAGCCTGCAGGTGAAGGAACGGGATTAGGCTTGTCAATAAGTTATGATATCATAGTAAACGCTCATGGTGGAACAATTGCTATAGATAGTAAAGAAAAGGAATACACTATTTTTACTATTTGCTTGCCTTTAGGATAAATGGAACTTTTTTATATCTTATCTTTAATAATGTTAATGATTGAAAAAGACTATTGATAAATTAATTAAGACGAACACATGATGAAAATATTAGTAGTTGATGATGAAGCAGATGTACAACCGCTTTTCTTGCAGCGTTTCAGGAAGGAATTACGCGCGAACGAATTTGAATTTGATTTTGCTCTTTCAGGCGAGGAAGCACTTGATTTTATGAAAAAGGGACATTCGCAAATCGTGTTAATACTCTCAGATATTAATATGCCGGGAATGAGCGGTATTGAACTTTTGTCTGAAATTCGCTTAAATTACCACGAACCCGAACCTGTTGTGATGATGATTACAGCATATGGCGATGATGAAAATAGAAGACAGGCCGATAAAAATGGTGCAAACGATTTTTTGACCAAGCCTTTAGATTTTAATTTATTGAAAGAAAAACTTAAACACCTTCTGGAATAATGGCTAAAATACTTGTAGTAGATGATGAAGCAGACTTAGAAATGCTAGTCAAACAGAAATTTAGAAGAAAAATTCGCGAAAACAAATACGAATTCATCTTTGCCAGAAACGGTGAGGAAGCACTTCAGAAAGTGCATGAACACCCTGATCTTGATATCATTCTTAGTGATATTAATATGCCGGTGATGGACGGGCTTACTTTACTTAGTAGGTTGCCTGAAGCCAACTCTTTGTTGAAAGCCATTATGGTGTCGGCCTATGGAGATATGCAGAATATCAGGACAGCCATGAACAGGGGCGCTTTTGACTTTGTGATCAAGCCGGTCGATTTTGATGATCTCGACTTGACCATGGAAAAGACGATTCTCCATGTTAAACAATTGCGGGAAACGATTAAAGCGATCAAGGAAAATAATATTCTAAAAATGTACGTGGATTCGAATGTATTAAGTTTTATGACTAATAAGGAGTTTGAAAGCAGTCTGCTGAAGAACGAATTACTGGAAGCAACAGTTATGTTTATAGACGTTTGCGGATTTACATCTATTACTGAAAAGATTCCGGCAAATGAGGTTGTTGCGTTGTTAAATGGGATTTTTGACAAAATCGTAAAGGAAATCATCGCTCAGGGGGGGCATGTCGATAAGTTTATGGGAGATGCAGTCATGGCGGTTTTTAGGGGCGAATACCATCTGGACAGGGCTATAGACGTGGCACTTGCCGTCAAAGAACAAATCAGCTCTATTGAAGTAGCGTTGAAAGGGGGGCAAACATACAAGCCCGAAATATCAATTGGCATCAATTCAGGAGAAATGGTATCTGGAAATATTGGTTCGGTTTCGTTAAGAAGGCTAGATTATACTGTAATTGGTGACGCTGTCAATGTTGCCCAACGTCTTCAAACCATTGCTAAAGCAGGGCAAATTATTATTTCGGAAGAAGTGTATTTGCAAACACAGGAATCGTTTATATGTAAACACAATGGTGAATTTAATTTGAAAAATAAAGAAAAACCTGTAACTACTTACGAGGTTGTCGAATAGCAGAATTTTTTAATGTCTAGCTCTGCGTTTAAGGATACCTCCAGCCGCTTCTTTAATTATACTAGTAAAGACAAAAGCTTTAGGGTCTATATCTTCTACCATATTTTTAAGGCGTTTTAATTCCATTCGCGTGACAACGGTAAAAACGATATCTACGGGCTGACTTGTGTCAAAATTTTCTTTCATGAAGCCTCTTTCTCCTTTGTAAACTGTGATACCACGTCCTAAATCCAATACTAGTTTCTCCTTTATTTTTTTACTTTCACTAGAAATAATGGTGACTCCAGTATATTCTTCGATTCCTTCAATGACAAAGTTGATAGTACGGGAAGCGGTATAATAAGTTAAAATAGAATATAGCGCTACAGGTAATCCTAACTTCACGGCTGCGATTAAAAAGATGATTATATTTATCCCCAATATAATTTCACTGATCGTAAAACTGATCCGTTTTCCTGTATATAAAGCCAGTACTTCAATACCATCAAGTGCACAACCACCTCTAATGGCCAGCCCAACACCTAATCCCATGAATACACCACCAAAAATGGAAACAAGCAATTTATCGGATGTTATCTGTGGATAGGGAATAAAATGAAGGCAAAGCGCCAGACCTACGACAGCAAGCAAAGTTCTTAATGCAAACGTTTTGTTTACCTGGAATGCACCCATAATAATAAAAGGGATATTGACTGCAACAATTACGTAGCCTATATTCCAATGGTATAATTCATGAAGTAACAAGGAGATTCCGGTTACCCCACCATCGAAAAACTGATTAGGCACCAAAAATCCTTTCAGTGCGAAGCCACAAAACAATATGCCAGTAATAGTCGTAATTACATCAATTATATTTTTTCTAGTATTCGTTCCCATTATTGATATTTTTTTATCAGTGATTGTAATTCTTTTAAATTTTTATTTTTTCGCGATTGGTTGTGTTTAATAGCTGTGGCTGTAAAATAATTATGCTGTTGCATATAATCCAACTGAACTTTGTTCCATTGCTCCCTGTTGTTGATATAACCAAAAGCAAGCATTTCATTATATAGATATTCTCCAATACTAAAAAAATCATCACGACCTAAATAATTCAAGTCAGCGTCGCAAATGATTTCTTCTAAATGGGTTTTCGGTCGTTGAGGTATTTTTGTGGCCATTATAATAGCACAAATAACATCAATTTCTTTTTTAGTGTATTTATAAAGAGATAGATGTTCTCGGGCCATGGCACAGGATAACTCTTCGTGATCTTTATTTTGTTTAAGATATCCAGCATCATGATAAATGACAGCAACAAGAAGCAGTTTTAAATCAGAAGAACTTATGCCTTCTTCTTTCGCAATACTTTCAGCGCATCGATATACATCAAGAGTATGGTGAATAGTGTGATAAAACAGATTTGCCGGCAAGTCAATTTTAAGTTTATTCAAAATAAGTTGACATTCTGGTAGATGCTTCATAATTAAGGCATAATGTTTCAGAGCTAAGGTATTAAAAGTATAAGATTAACGAATTTTTTTCAGGAATTATTTGTTAAATAAAATTTAAACAACTTAAGAAAGGTTTCTGTCCAATAATAAAGGATGCTACTTGTTCGTGTTTTATACTAGTCTACGAGCAGAAATTGACTATGTCCGCCAATTTGTTTTAAAGCTTGTTTAGTTCTTTAGGTATTGTTTGCAATACTCTTGCTTTGCCGGTAACTCTTCCCTATAATGCCTAGTATGTCCTTCAGGTAGATACACAAGCTCTTGTTTTCGATTTGCATGCACTTTCTATAACTTTGAGTAGGCTTTGAGTGGCTTTTGTATTGCTACTCTGTTGATTCTTGTGAGATGATATGATTAGCGAATATTCCCTTTCCTTTTTTGAGTGATATTTATGTTTAAAAAGGTCATTTAAGCCACCGCAAGACATAAGGAACAATGCCTTGTTCTGTATTATTAGTTTAAGTGTAATCTTTGTTTTCGAAATCAATCGAAAGCTTTGCAACAGGAGGATGATTGAGGAAATTTGAAACAACTATTAATTTAAATTTTAGAAATTATGGCAATACAGAACGGTATAATCAAATTGAAAGGTACTATCGGAGATATTACTTTTTACAAAACCAAAGACGGGCATTTGGCCAGAGAAAAAGGCGGTATCGATGCGAAAAGAATTGCAACTTATCCTGCGTTGTATAGAACGCGAGAGAACGGTGCCGAATTCCGTAGAGCGGGAGAAGCTGGGAAAATGTTGAGAACAGCATTTAGAACCTTGCTTATCAATTCTGCCGACAGCATAATGGTGAGCCGATTGACTCAATCTATGACTAAATTCATGCAGGCGGTAGCTTGGCCGTATTTTTTATTACCACAACATTTTTTCTTGTAATTCAGCGTTCCAAAAAGTTCCAGTTTCCATTTTGGTTTCTATTAGTTTAAATATTCCGTTTGCTGAAAACTCTGTTGTTAATGGCGCGCCTTCTCTTGATAATCTTGTGTTTACCCAACCAGGATGAATTGAATTCACATCTATGTTTCTATCTTTTAATCTTGCAGATAAAGTTTTTGTATACATGTTTAAAGCAGCTTTCGACATTCTATATGCTGTCGAATCCATTTTTGAAATCAGATTCAATGTTGCCATAATGGAGGAAATATTTAAAATTTTCCCATTTTCATTTACGAAATCTAAAACAGTTTCAGTAAAGTTAACAAGACCGAAAACGTTCGTTTCAAAAGTCAATCTCAAACTTTCTAAATCTGGTTCCCGTTTGCCTAAATCTGGACCAATTCCTGCATTATTCACTAAAATATCAATTCCCTTGAATTTATTCCTAATTATTTTGTTCGCATTTTCAATCGACTTTTGGTTTGTCAAATCTAACTCTACAACAAATAAGTTTTCAGAATTAATACTTTCAATTTTCCCATTTCTAGATGTTCCAATTACAAAATAATTTTCAGCAATTAGTTTTTCCGTTAGAGCATTTCCAATTCCTGTATTTGCTCCTGTTATTAATGCAATTTTAGTGTCTAAATTCATTTTTCTGTTTTCGGTTTTTTTCATTACTATAGCACACAACGTTCTGTTACTGCAGCGGGTCTGGGATTAAATTAAGCTCTATTTTGGGATTTACTAAAGCGTCCCAAATACAAAACCAACTTTCCATTAAGCCTATTGCCCAGATCTATCGTTGCTAGTTTTGTGCGTTCGTTGTTTATTTATCTTATCCTATATCCATTTTAATTAAACAATATTTAAAAATAGAATCTCCTATTTTAGAAAATTCTTTCCAATCAACTTCGTACTCCTGTAATACGTCTAACTTATATAAATACTCTTTTTTACAAGTCCAATGTTTCCTTGATTGGTTATCGTTTCAAGTATTGTTATTTTTATCGAATATGTATTTAGTTTTATCGGGACTTTTGTAATTCCAACTTTTGTCTAATCTTTAATCAAACCACAACATAGAAGTTACTGGCGATAACTTTAAGGCGAATATCGTTTTTTCTAATCTTTAATCAAACCACAACTATGCTTTGTTAGATTGGGAATTGATAGTAAATATCGTTTTTTATAATCTTTAATCAAACCACAACATGTATTCCCTGTACATGAAATTTATCAACAATATCGTTTTTTCTAATCTTTAATCTAATTACAACTTTTCAAATTTACCAGATGGCATGACTTTGAAATCAATTCCTTCTACAAAAGCAGTAAATTGGTTATGATTCATTTTTCTGGTCGGTTTTATTTCCTCCAATTTGAAAACGCCATCTGGCTTATATTTATCACTCTTTAAGTCATCGGCTTTTCTAGCTTCTTTAAAATATCGAAACATTATAATCCCATATTCATCAACTTTTCCAGATGGTCGGACAATTCGTTGAATTGATAACCCTTCTATAATATAAATTCTACCTTTCAGATCAATTAAGTCATTTACATCATCCGGGTTTTCAGTTCCGAGATCATAGAAAATGACTTGTTGCCCTCTTTTCAAAACTAAATCACGATTATTCCTTTTTGCAATAGGCATTTGAATTGTTTTTCCGTTATTTGTTTTTTCTTTAAATAAAGAATAATATCCTTTTCCTTGTTTTTCCAATTTTGCTAAATTGAAATTATTGATTAATTCAAAATCTTTTCTACCATCCTTTTCGTAAATAGCCATACAATAATTCTCGTCATTTTGAGCATATACTTTTTGCTTATGCTCCTGCTTTGATTTCGAAAGCAAAGCGTGTTCCTTTACATGCAAAGGATTTTTCACTGAATTTGCATACAAACGAACTTTGTTTATTGCAATTCCTTTTTCTTCATTCATCCAAACTTTTTGATTGTCGGCAAATTTGTTTTGCTGTTGAGCATTTGATGAAAGCAATAAAACTTTGTTTAAAATAGCTTCTTTTACTTTTTGTTTTACTATCTCATCAACAATATATTCTACATCCGAAGTTTTAATACTTTCTAAATCTTTCCGTATTACATATCGAATTTCTTCATTATTTAATGGGTTTTTAATTGCTCCATAAATACTATCTTGATGCAAAGAACCCCGAATGGTATCTCCTTGTTGAAATCTTGCTATTTTTTCTCCCTTGAAACCCTTCTTAAAAATAATTTTGTTATTACTGTCTGTTTTTGGAATTTTTTTCCCGTTTACATCAATTTCCATTTCAGCAACAAATTGTTTTTTACCCCTAATTCTGATAATTTTTTTAGATTGTTTCTTTATATTATCTGGTGTATGATGGGAAACTAATATTTCGTCCTCAATCTTTTTTAAATCTTCGGTAAAGGTTTTCCATGGCTTAGATTGTTCGAGAACAGACTTCATTAACTTATCTTGATTTTTCTCGACGTCATCCTCTAAATCCCAAGCATGTGCCATGACATCGTATTTGTCTTTAGTCATACAAGCAATAGTAATGGCATCAATACAATGGTGGGTGTGTTTACTACAATCTTTGACTTCGTAATATTTCTTACCGTCTTTAATATAACTTTCCTGGATCCCCCAGGCTTTTCTAAATTCCGCAACCATTCCTCCTTTTACCGCTTCAACTCTCCCGAAATACGATTTTAAATAGTCGTTGGCATATTTTGTGATAATTCCTGCATCTGGGATTTGACTGTTTTTGAAACCTACTTTTGGCTCAGTATAGGTAAAACGTTCATGTTTTCCTTTGAAATAGTCCTTTTGCAAATTCAGCTTATGGCGCAATCTAATTTTTCTGTCTTTTTGTTCCTTAGTAGTCGCTGCTTTAATGGCTCTTGAGACACTTATTATTTCATACTCTAAGGCCAAATATTTCTTTTGCCAAGGTTTAATTCTATCCAAAATATCACTATAATTACTTAATTCAACGGGTATTTTATTCTTTTTAATCTTACGATTGTACAACTTGCTACATAACGTTTTGTTCATTTTTGAATTATCCAGAGATCTGCTTCTTGGAATAGTATGTTCTATATCATAGTCTGGATCGCTACCTATAATTTGACTAATCCTAATATTTGTACATTCCTCTTCATAAATTGTTTTTCTATCCTGCTCAATCCATAATTGATATCGTAAAATGTCATCTTCAGTAGGTTCAATATCTAGACCGCTTGCTGCTTTGTAATCTTTTTTTATCTCTTCAATATACTCTTTCCTATTTTTTTCTATACCTCTTTGATAATCCTGAATTCCTTTTCGTTTATTAGCGACGTTTAATTCTCGTGCCATTTCGATATGAATTCTTGTTTTTTCATCAACTTGTCCTTCAATAATTAAAGCGTTCAGCACTTTTCTTAACTGATGTAAGGCACGCATCGCCATTGGGTTTTTAATAGATGAAATTAATGGACTTCCTAAAACTAATTTTTCATTTCCATTTCCATCTTTTGTTATTTCTTTTCTAAAAACATCAATATCCGAAGGGTGATATAGCTTTTTAAGCTTATTCTTATTGTTACAGAAAACTTGACCATCATCATTTTGACCATTTAAAAAACCGAATACTTTCTCGTCTAATCGTTTGATCGTAATGAACTCATATTTCTTAAGTTGTTCAATAAAAAGTGGGAGTAGCTCATTTGTAATAGCTTCCTTTTGGTCTTCAATTTTATTTGATCTTAAAAAGGAACTTAGCTTTTTATCTAAATCTGATTTATAAGTAGCTTCCGCTTCTTTTGAATAATAACATCCTTCAGTTTTACATTCCTTAATAAGATCATTTATGATATCTAATAAATTATTGTCAAAGGAATTTGTGGCAATTAATTCGGCAATTTTAATTTGAATATATTTCCTGTCATTAGGATCGTTCCAAATATCGACATCTACAATATTCTCAATATTTGCCATAAAAACAGCATGAGAATACAATAAACCTTCTCTTAAAAAAGGATTGATCTTATTGATTGCTTTTAAACTCAAACTGGCAAAGTCTTTCTTTAATTTTATTTTACTGAACGAAATTGCTCTTTTGTCGTCTAATTTCAATTTGTCTTTAGCAAATTCTTGCAAGTACAAAGCAGATGTAGAAACTGAAATCAAATGCCACAAATCATTATAGTCAACATTTCTTGTTACAATTTCTGCTTTTTTATTAATAGTTTGATAGCTATACTCTTTAGTTTTCCAATCTTCGCCCAAAACATTTTTGAAAGAGGCAGAAACTACACAGCCACTAACAGAGGAATTTAAATTGAAATTAAATAAGTAATTAGCCGTTGGGGCAGATGATGATTTATAAAAGGCGTATTTACTTTCGCTAGGGACTAATTCTTTTACTAATTCTTCAAAATTAAAGTTATCTTTTTTTCGTAAAAACTTAGGCATGATTTTTAATCTTTCCGCATTAGAAAGAAAGCGTAAACGCTCATCATTTGGAGTTTTTATCTTTATTGTATTGATATATTGCAGCATTCGATATTCCTCAAAATCGGGATGTGAAACAGCACATCGAGACTTGTTTTTTTCAAAAGTACATTTACCGATGGAGGCTTTTTGAGACTTTAGTGGCCTTTGAAAAAAGATTGCTCTATAAAGTTCTTTAGCTAGTCCAAAATATTTTTTCTCGGGAAGTTTTTCAGAGGCTATAATACCTTCAATTCCTTGCGCCAAACAAATGATTTCAAATTCAGAAAGATAATGCTCCTCTCGTGCTGTATATTGATTTCTAATTTTACCTTTATTATATAAGCTAAAGAAATATTGTCCTAAAGTTGTAAAATTACCAGATTGCATTGCCAATGAAATTTCGCCAATTTTTTGTTTTACAACTCCTAAGTCCTCTTTCTTATTTAAACGTTCAATAAGTAAAGACTTGGTTTTGTCAAAATCTTTGATGTTGTCAGTAATAATTTTAAGAAATGAATTATAGGTTGTTTTTAACTTTTTTTCACCTTCATCCAAATTAGATGCTTTACGCTCAATTAAATCACGATCTTGAAAATAATCTGTTAATTCAATTTGAAGTTCAGTAAAAGACGAAGCATTATCAATAATATCTTCTAAACCAGATCTATGCTGTTCGATAATACCTTCTAACGATTGATCTAATCGGTTACTTAAAAAGCCTCTGCGTTGTGCAATATGATAAAAGGCTCTTCCAAGTTCTAATAAGGTTGCTTTTTGTTTACTTGATTTATCTCTAAAATAATAAGGGTTAATGTTTTTATCATCATCAGTCCGCAACCAACTAATGAATTCTGGATTTAATGGGTATTTTTTAAAGCCTGATTTTCTCCACTCTATAATTTCTTCCACAGATAAAGGGCACATATTATTTTCAGAAAGTACTCTAAGTGTCTCATACTTCCTTAATTTTCTTCGAAACTTAATTTTTCTGGCATTTCTATAGGCAGTTCGTTCGGCAGCTTTTGAACTTTCAATTCCTTTTTCAGTTTTGACTCCTTCTGGAAATATCCTAACCCCTTGATCTACTAATGAAAAATCACTGCCATCTTTATCTACAATCGCCCAGCCAATCGAATTTGTTCCTAAATCTAAGCCTAATATTTTTGCCATATCAATCCTTTTTTTGTAGGAATTTTCAAAAATACAGCTAAAGTAATTAGCAACATTACGGTTTTCCACATTGCACACTAATTATTTTATAATTAGATTTGTAATTGATTAAAACTTCTAATCTTTAATCTTATCACAATAAGGCTATATGCCGTAGATGAAAATCTTTAGTCCTGCTTCGGTGGGACTTTTTTTATCTTCAAATTTTATTTAAAAATTTGTGATGAATCTGATTTGTATACCCACCACCCATAATTTCTTCCTTTCTATAGGAAATCAAAATGTTGGATCCAAAAATAATATATGGCATTAACTAGTCTTTTTTATCTCCCAAAGCTCTTATCATGAAACAGGTTATTCTATCAAAAATATAACCTGCTGGGTTATAATTTCTTTATTTTTCTGTGTGAAAGGTAGGGTAGACCACTCCCAGCAATAACCCCCAGATGTTATTTTCACCTCCGATAGCCTCCCATACTAATCTGATTGTTAATAAGTTGTTTTCCTAAATGAATAAAGACGCATTATTAATTCATCCTACTGTATTAACTTTATATAACTGTAAGTCAATTCTTTAAAAAAATCACTAATTAGTTTACAACTTTAAATGTTATGAAAAATATCTTAATTTTAGTGTTAGTTTTTGTTTTGTTTCTAGGTTGTAGTACTAATACTGAACCTGTCGGGGATTCTCAAACCTTTTTGGAAAAATATCAAAATACTTTTTGGAAAAATCAAAATTCTGATCCTACAGGAAATGACTATTGGGGGTTTAAAGATGAAGATGTTTTCCTTCACACTGTAGTTATTGAAACTGCAAATAACAATCAGATGATCTGTTCTAAAATTAGTAAAGGATCAAATTCCTCTAATGGAAACAGTTATATTGTTACAATTGTCAAAAACACTACTACTGAATTATGGTTAGATATTGATGGTGGTGTAAACGATAAAGAATCATTTAAATTCAGCATTAATTCTACTGGCTCTCAAATGACTGTAATTCAATTTTATAATGGTCAACTTCTTTACCAGGAAAATTATTCGTTGACTAATCTTACTTATGATTTCTTCTGTTCATCCTCATCTGCAAAAGTTCCTACAGCTCCCACAGGATTAACAGGTAACTTAACCAGCAGCACTCAGGTTTCATTAAATTGGACAGATAATTCTTCAGATGAAACAGGATTTAAAATTGAAAGAAAAACAGGTTCTGGTAATTTCACTGAAATTGGTTCCGTAGGTACTAATGTTTATAACTACAAGGATAATAGTTTGGCGTCTAATTCAACGTACACGTACAGAATAATATCTTATAATGCAGTAGGTAATGCAGTGGCGTATTCTAATGAATTTAGTGTTACCTTATCTACATCATCAGCTAACAGTAATAAAATTCTATTTGAATCAGAAGTAAACGATATCGCCCACCTATACACTATGAACTCTGATGGGTCAAATGAAATCAAAATCACCAATTTCACAAACGGTATTAACCCGACGTACACAGGCAACGCTTCTTGGTCTCCTGACGGAACAAAAATAATTTTCATATCAACTAAAGACAAGGATGGTGGAAGTTCAATTTATACGATGAATTCAGACGGAACAAATGTGGTTAGAATAAATCATAGTACAAGAGGAGAAAGCAATCCCAAATTTTCTCCCAACAGTACTAAAATTCTATTTTCATCAGAAGTCAACGATATCGCTCATTTGTACACTATGAATACTGATGGGACAAATGAAATCAAACTTACTAATTTCACAAATGGTACTAATCCACTTTGGACAGGTGAAGCTTCCTGGTCGCCAGACGGAACTAAAATAATTTTCATATCAAGTAAGGATAACGATGGCGGAAGTGCAATTTATACGATAAAATCAGATGGAACAAATTTGGTTAGAATAAATCATAACGTAAGAGGAGAAAGTAATCCAAAATTTTCTCCAAATGGTATAAAAGTTCTATTTGAGTCAGAAGTAAACGATATCGCCCACGTATACACTATGAACTCTGATGGGTCAAATGAAATCAAAATCACCAATTTCACAAACGGTACTAACCCTACGTACACAGGCCGCGCCTCTTGGTCTCCTGATGGTGCTAAAGTAGTATTCATATCAAGTAAGGACAAGGACGGTGGAAGTTCAATTTATACAATGAATTCAGACGGAACAAATGTGGTTAGAATAAATCACAATGCAAGAGAAGAGTGGAATCCTTCTTGGAGGTAAGTTTATCGTGGAGTTCTACTGAAAATTTTAACAATGCTTACGTTCGATCCTTGTATTATGGCTATAAATGGTTTGGAGAAGTATCGATATATAACTGGGGTGATTTTTCTGTTCGTTGTATTAAGGATTAATTCTATCGATTAAAACTGTATAATTAACCCATCTTGCTTTATAACTTTAGATAACTGTAAGTCATTTGAGATCATTTAAAGTGAAATAATCAATTTAATTGAGTGTTTCAATTTTAAAAATAAAAACTCATTTCTTAAGGAACGAATTGTGATTAAACCTTTTATTGGGTTTGCTCATATTGGGAGCAATATTCCTTTTTAAAAACGTAATTTTAACTAATACTATGAGTGGTTTTGAAAAATTTGAATTTAGTTTAATAACGCTCCCTCTTTTTTGCTTATTATTTGGTTACATTGGGAGACTTATGTTTGATAATGAGGCATTAAAAAGTAAGTCTACAACAGAAAATGTATTTTATAATTTTATTGTAGGAGCTATTGCCTGTGGAATTATGCTGTTAACTAATTATATTGGTTGTAGCAGCAATATACCAATGAAATAAAGGCAATCAAGCGTTCTCACTTTGGTCGTTCACTTTGTTAAATGATGCTGTTCCAGTCAGTCATTCTTCCTTCCTTTCATTCCACAGACACTTCACAGCACTAAAATAACAACAGCTTGAAAATAAGCAGTTGTTATTTTAAGTTGTTCGTTCATCATCTCCACACGTTCTCTTCCTGCGTTCGTAGGAGCTACTACATCCAGAACACAGCTTCATCTCATTTCACTCCGTAAACTCCGGTACATTCAATTGAGCAGTGCTATGTCTGTCGCTCCTTGTTAATTCAGCGGTTGCTCCTATGACCAGCAGTTGGGTTTACTCCGTTATCACTTTGCATTAAATCAAGGAACGCTATGCTGTCTTTTGTTTTTCTTAACGTGCAACACTATCAGTATTCCATATCACTTCGTAAACTCCGTAAACTCCGTAAACTCCGTTCTTTTCCCATCCTGAGGCTGCTGTTCATTTGCCGCAATAACGCCACATCGCTCCTCATACAAAATTTCATAAAAATTCCATTTTTTACTTCGGTGTTTGGGGTTGTTATTCTAACGAAGAGTATTTAATTGTAAGATAAAAAAATCAAGCAAATTTAGAGTTCATTATTCACTTCCAGTCAGTCATTCTTTTCTCCATTTCCCTTCATTCTTTCCTCAATTTGCAGTGCTTTCTTTTTTTTTCTTTTTAAAAATACATTTAAATTCTGTGTTCCAACGGATATACTTTGCAATTCTGCAAACATTGCGGTCTTTGCAGAATTGCAACTGATGATGTAACTAGAAAAAGTATTTAAGGGTTAATTATTTAAATAGAAGGGAGCAGGGGTAATAATATTCGAGACGTACTTATTATTTGAACTTGGGTTTTACTCTTTTAATATGAATTTGATTCTATTTAGTTGGATTGTGGGGATAATGTGGGGATATATTGCAAATAAAAAATACTAACGCACTGATTAGCAAGTATTAGTGTTTTAATTCTGCGGAGAAAGAGGATGGAGATATAGCAGTTTGTCTAATTTATGATGAATTTACCTTGAAACGACTGAGAGTAGAAAAGGATTGCGTTTGGTTAATGCCGGAAAATGATAATTACAAACCCATTCAGATTACAGAAAATGAATCCTTTCAAATATGGGGAATCGTAATAAATACCTTAAAATACCATCGTAAAAGGAGATAACATGTATGCTCTAATTGACTGTAACAATTTTTATGCTAGCTGTGAACGAGTGTTTAAGCCTAGCCTTAGAAACAAGCCTATTGTTGTTTTAAGTAACAATGATGGTTGCGTTGTTGCGCGTTCTAATGAAAGTAAAGCATTGGGTGTAAAAATGGGTGTTCCTATTTTCCAAATAAAAGATATGGTTAAGCAACATGGCATTGTAGTATGTTCTTCTAATTATACTTTATATGGTGACTTATCTAATAGAGTAATGATGCTTTTAAGCACATTTTCTCCTGATGTAGAGATTTACTCAATAGATGAGGCTTTCCTTAAGTTTCATGGTCATAAGTATGCAAACTTAGATGCAATAGGTTTGGAGATGCATCGAATTGTGAAAAAAGGAGTTGGGATTCCTGTCAGTGTAGGTTTCGCACCAACAAAAGCACTAGCAAAGGTGGCTAATAAGATTGCTAAAAAGTACCCTGAACGCACAAAAAATTATTATATTATAGATTCTGAAGAAAAGAGAATTAAAGCGCTTAAATGGACTAAAATAGAAGATGTTTGGGGCATAGGTAGGCAGTTTTCAAAAAGATTACAATCAATTGGTGTTACAAATGCATACCAATTTACTCAATTAAGTGATACGTACGTTAAAAAGTATTTTACAGTAGTAGGGTTAAGGCTTAAAAAGGATTTAGAGGGTGAGCCAACAATTAATTTCGAAGATATCAAACCCAAACAAAACATCGCAACAACACGAAGTTTTGACATAATGATGAAAACGAAGAATGAATTGCGTGAACGTGTTTCTTCTTTTGCATCATTAGCTGCAGTTAAATTAAGAAAACAAAAAAGTAATTGTGAATTGATTCAAGTCTTTATTTATACCAACAGATTCAGACAGGATTTGCCTCAGTACAGTGGCTATAAAACGGTTAAATTACCATTTCCTACATCATCTACATTTGAGTTAAATAAGTATGCTCAAGCAGCATTACAATCTATATATAAAGAAGGCTATAGTTATAAAAAGGCAGGTGTGATTCTTATGGGAATTAGCAAAGATCAAACCCAGCAATTATCTATGTTTGAGTATGAAAATCCTAAGCATAAAGTATTGATGAATGTAATGGATAAACTAAATATGAAGATAGGGGATAAGGTTAAGTTTGCTAGTCAAGACTTAAAAAGAAAATGGAAGATGAAACAAGAAAGTCTTTCACCTTGCTATTCAACGAATCTAAAAGATATTATAACAATTAACTGTAAATAATATTTACTTCTTATCTAAGATCTAGAAGGCATAAATAATACTTTTATTAGATCTTTTTAATTTAGATGATTGACTGTTGACTAAAAATACTTCGAAGTCAATCTACAATTTATTCAATCATAAATAGCATGTAAGAAAAATATAAAATAGTGTTGAGGTAATCATGTCTTGTTTCTCCTTATTCTAAAACAATTAAATTGTGGGGATTATGTGGGGATATATTGTAAATAAAAAACCCTAACTCACTGATTAACAGTTGTTAGGGTTTTAATTCCGCGGAGAAAGAGGGATTCGAACCCCCGGACCTGTAACAGTCAACAGTTTTCAAGACTGCCGCATTCGACCGCTCTGCCATTTCTCCAGTGAGCGACAATCATTTGTTGATTGCGAGTGCAAATATAAGCACCTTTTTCGGTTTACAAAAACAATTTGGATAAAAATTTAAGCTATTTTTTAGACTGTTTTTTAAATGTTTCATTTTCTTGCCTTTAGGGAAAATATATTTTTAAAAAAGAATTAAAAAAGGGCTAATAGTTTACATATTCTGTGATTTCCAAGCCGTATCCTATCATCCCAACCCGTTTTGTTTGTTCAGCATTTGAGACTAACCTTATTTTTGAGATATCGATATCATGCAGTATCTGTGCGCCGATACCAAAATCTTTGTTGTCCATTTTGACCTGTGGCGCCTTAAAAACACCTTTTGTCTGCAGCTCTTTCAATTCTACTATGCGATTCAATAAGTCAACAGACTGCACTTCTTGGTTGATAAAAAGAATAGCGCCTTTGTTTTCTTTATTGATCAGCTGGAACATGTTGTCCAGTTTCTTATCGGCATCATTTGTTAGTGTTCCTAAAATATCATTGTTTACCAAAGTGGAATTGATTCTGGTCATAACCGGTTCGCCGATATTCCATGTTCCTTTCGTTAAGGCAATATGTATTTGTTTGTTTGTCGTTTGTTGGTACGCTCTAAGTCTAAAAGTACCGTAGCGCGTCTCAATGTCATAATCTTCTTTTTTTATAATCAGACTGTCGTGTTGCATTCTGTAGGCTACAAGATCTTCAATAGAAACCAATTTCAAATTGAATTTTTTAGCCACCTTGGCCAATTGAGGCAAACGTGCCATGCTACCATCTTCATTCATGATTTCTACAATCACTCCTGCCGACTTGAAACCTGCCAATCGGGCGAAATCAATCGCTGCTTCCGTATGACCTGTTCTTCTGAGGACACCTCCTTGTTTGGCAATCAAAGGGAAGATATGTCCCGGCCTGGCTAAATCATGTGGTTTAGTGTCAGCATTGGCAAAAGATAAAACGGTTTTAGCTCTGTCAGCAGCGGATATTCCTGTGGTTACTCCGCCACCTCTTAGATCTACGGAAACCGTGAAAGCAGTTTCCATAGGATCGGTATTGTTAGTGACCATTACGTGCAATCCTAATTCTTTACAACGGCTTTCAGTTAATGGGGCACAAATTAATCCGCGTCCATGAGTTGCCATGAAGTTGATCATTTCTGGAGTTACTTTTTCGGCTGCTGCCAAAAAATCACCTTCGTTTTCTCGATCTTCATCATCAACAACTATGATTATTTTTCCTTGACGGATGTCTTCGATTGCTTCCTCGATTGTGTTAAGTTGTATTTTATTTGTGACCATGATAGGTATTTATTTTTTAGATGGAAATAATTTTTGAAATAGTTTTTGGAACGGACTTAAAATAACATCCATGTTTATTAATCCTATGTCGTTTGTTGCGCGATAGGTTAACAGTATAGCTAATGGGGTGAGAATAAAGGAAGACATCCAGGCTCCCATAAAAGGAGACATGCCGTTTTCTTGCGCTATTTTCTTCCCGAAAGTGTTTATAAAGTGAAAAGAAATAAAAATTAAAACAGCAAATATAATAGGCAGTCCAAGTCCCCCTTTTCTAATGATGGCGCCCAAAGGAGCTCCTATAAAAAACATCATAAAACAGGCATATGCGATTACAAACTTATCGAAAAAGGCAAGTTGGTGGTTGTTGATGTTTTTCTGCTTGTTCTCTAAATTGACTTTAGTTGCGTCAATCGAGTATCCGGTACTTACGGTGTTACTGTTCGCTATTTTTAAGATCTCTAATTTTTGTTTATTTGTATATACTGATAAAATGTCAGCGGGAATTGTTTTCTTTTTTTCTACGGCTGTTTTAGGAAGAATATTGTTGTTGGTGATTCCGGTTCGCAAATTGATGTTTTCCGAATACGATACGATTTCGGTTTTCAAATTTTTATGCAGCGAATCTAAAGTGTAGCTTAACTCGCTTATCGTCAACATCGTATTGGTGTTGGCAATATTCTTGTCGTCGACATTTACTTTATTCAATTGTGATAAATCGATATTGAGGGTATATTTCTTGTAGTAACTTTTTGCGAAAGGCATCTTTATCCGATCTTCGTATTTTTTCGGTACGAGATCTTCATAATAGTAACCATCATTTAGAACTAATTGAAGGATGCTGGATTGCTCGCTGCTGACTAATTCTCCGTCTTTTGCTTTGATTACTGTTTTGCTCCCGTCTCCTATACTGGATTTCTTATGGATGGTAATCCCGGTCAAAATATTTCCGTTCTTTCCGGATTTTTTATTGACTTTGATATTATAATTACCCACGTCGCTAAACTGTCCTTCGGCTATGGCCATGGCAGGTTTTACTTGGGCAATGTTTTTTCTGAAATTGATGAATTTATATTCTGCGTACGGAATTACATTGTTGGCAAAAAAAAAGGCTACGATGCTTAGCAGGAGAATAAAAGCCGTGAGACTACGCATTGCTCTTTGTAATGAAATACCAGCAGATTTCATAGCTGCAAACTCATAGTTCTCCGCTAAATTCCCAAAGGTCATTATCGAAGCTAGCAATATGGAAAGCGGTAATACAAGTGGAATTATTCGAGGCATCGAAAATAACAAAAACTTAATGATCAAAGCAACATCCAAATCTTTACCGGCTAGTTCAGCAATGAACAGCCAGACGGTTTGCAGTATGAATATAAAAAACAAGATTACAAATACCGTAGTAAATGTAATCAGGAATGTTTTTAATAAGTATTTGTCAAGAATTTTCACCTAAGAATTAATCTAATTTATTGATGTAGTAATTTGGATATTTACTTTCGGCAAAGATAAATTGATTTTTCGACAAAGGTTGATTGGTTTTAAAAGAATTAACGGTTAAAGTAGTTTTTGTTCCGTTTTTACCCATTTCTATCAAATTATAGATGTGTTTGGTTTGTACATCAATACCTAATAGTATTTCTTTTCTTTGATCTTTCGAATTAGTGGGGATTAGTTTGATGTATTGTATTTTTCGACCTCTTACATCTTGCAGGATATTCGTAGAGTATTTATAACCACTATTGAAGAAAGTTAACATTTTTGAAGGTGTAATTGCACTGTCGTCTTTTTCGTTAAAGCTTGAAATTGAAATTTCTTCATCTTCTGGAACAATAGTGTAGGTTTTCTTACCGTCAAAAATTTTGGTAATTCCCATAAAATTAAGAACATATTGATTATTTTTCATCGTTACGTTCCCTTTACTGTCCTGATTAATATTTTCTTTTGCATTATTCAAGGAATATTTGAAATCAATTACAATATTCTCATAACTTCTCACTTTTGCTGTTACCTGATCTAAAAGGGCTTTTGCCTTTTTATCTTGTGCTTGTATCGAAAAGCTAAAAAGAAGAATAAATGTAATTAGAGTAAATTTTTTCATAGTATTAATTGTTTTGTTCATTGTTAAAAAATTGATCAAGAGAACTCATGTCCAGGATGTGTACACCACGTGCTTTACTTCCCTCAAACGGTCCTACAATACCAGCAGCTTCTAATTGGTCGATTAGTCGACCAGCTCTGTTGTAGCCTAGTTTTAGTTTTCTTTGTAACAATGATGCCGAGCCTTGCTGTGCGTTGACAATAATTTCGGCCGCTTCTCTAAACAAAGTATCTCTTTCAGAGATGTCTACATCAAGATTTATGCCACTATCTTCTCCAACGAATTCCGGAAGTAAGTAAGCAGTGGCGTATGCCTTTTGTGAACCAATGAAATCGGTTATTTTCTCTACCTCAGGGGTGTCTATAAAAGCACATTGGATGCGCACCACATCATTACCATTTGTATAAAGCATATCTCCGCGTCCAATCAATTGATCTGCTCCGGAAGTGTCTAAAATAGTTCTGGAATCAATTTTTGATGTTACTCTAAAAGCGATCCTTGCAGGAAAGTTGGCTTTGATCAAACCAGTAATAACATTTACAGAAGGTCTTTGTGTTGCTATAATTAAATGGATTCCTATCGCTCTGGCCAATTGAGCCAAACGGGCAATGGGAACTTCTACTTCTTTTCCGGCAGTCATTATTAAATCGGCAAATTCATCCACTACTAATATGATGTATGGCAAAAAGCGATGACCATTTTCAGGATTTAGTTTTCGGGCCTTAAATTTATCATTGTATTCTTTAATGTTTCGCACCATCGCATCTTTCAACAGCGAATAACGATTGTCCATTTCCACGCACAGGGAGTTCAAGGTATTGACCACTTTGGCGTTGTCCGTAAGAATTGCATCTTCAGTATCCGGGAGTTTGGCTAAATAATGTCTTTCAATTTTATTAAAAAGTGTTAGCTCCACTTTTTTAGGATCGACCAGGACAAATTTAACTTCGGCAGGATGTTTTTTGTACAGTAATGAGGTAAGAACGGCATTTAGACCTACGGATTTTCCTTGTCCTGTAGCTCCCGCCATTAGTAAGTGAGGCATTTTAGCTAAATCAACCACAAAGGTTTCATTAGATATCGTTTTACCCAATGCAATAGGCAGCTCCATTTCAGCTTCCTGAAACTTGGCGGAACCAATGACGCTTTTCATGGAAACGACGGTTGGATTTTTGTTTGGAACTTCGATTCCTATTGTTCCTTTTCCAGGGATAGGGGCAATGATACGAATTCCTAATGCTGAAAGGGATAAGGCGATATCATCTTCCAGATTCTTGATTTTTGAAATACGAATTCCTGCTTCAGGAACTATTTCATATAAGGTAACAGAGGGACCGACGGTTGCCTTGATTTGTGCGATTTCTATTTTATAATTGCGAAGCGTGTCTACAATCCTATTTTTATTGTCTTCTAATTCTTCCTGGTTAATAGTGATTCCACCAGTTGAATATTCTTTTAAAAGGTCTATTGTAGGATATTTATAGTTGGATAAATCCAAAGTAGGATCGAATAAGCCAAAATCGGAAACAAGTCTTGACGCTAAATTTTCTTCGATAAGATCCTCTTCAGGGGCCGTTTCAATAACAAATGAATCGTCAACTGCGTTTCTATCTGTCAGAATCTCTTCAACAGGTTTCGGTTTGGAAATAGGGTCGAGATTAATTTCGGAAGAATGACTGATTGTTGGTTTTAAAGCTTCTTTGTTGACTTCAAATTGCAAAGGCTTTGGAACTATTGGAGTATCCCCTAATTCTTTTTCTTCCGTTATGGCAAACTCTTCCAAATTATAAGAGCTTCCTCTATTGGCAGCTGCATTGGAACCTAAATCCGTTTTGATTTCTTTTTTTGTGTTTTCGAAAAAGTATTGAACTCTTTCCGGAGACAGTTTAAGTTTAAAAATAACATAAACGATCAGTCCAAAAATCAAAATCAAAAGAGTTCCTGTTTTTCCAATATAATCCTGCAGGAATAAATTCAATTCATAACCGACAGTTCCCCCTAGTTCAGGTAACGAAGTGGCAAAAAATCCAAATAAAATAGACAAAACAATAATAGCAAATAAATCCCAGAACCAGATACCTTTGAGTTTGTTTGCAGAAATACCAAGTATCAAAAAGATTCCAGTCAAGAAAAATAAGCGAACAAATAGAAAAGAGGCAAGCCCAAAACCCTTATAAACAATTAAATCTGCCAAAAAAGCACCAAATTTACCCAGCCAGTTTTGAACTGTCTCCGAGCGGTCTGCCAGTTCGGAAACAGCACTTTGATCTTCTTGTCCGTGAATGTAAAAGGATGCAAAAGCAACCAGTAAAGCAACAGAAAATAAGATAAAAAGACTGCCCAGTACAATTTTGTGCTGTTTCGTTAGTACCCACGACTTACTTTCTTTAGCTTTTGAATTGTTTTTCTTGTCTAAAGGTTCTTTTTTTGTTGTTTTCGCCATTCTTGATTGTATGTAGTACTACTGCCTAAAAAATTAGGGGCACGTATATAATTAAACCGATAATTATTGCTGTTAGAGCTGCAAAAAAAACAGCTCCCGCCGCAATGTCTTTTATGAAACCAATTCTTTCATGGTAAGTGGGATGAATAAAATCAGCGATTTTTTCCACAGCTGTATTCAGTCCTTCGATACTCATCACAAAGCCGATTGCCAAAGTTTGAAAAAGCCATTCCGTTGCAGAAATGCCAAAATAAAATCCAGCAATAGTAACTAAAACTCCCAATGAAAATTGAACCATTATACTATGTTCCGTCGTGAGTAACTTTAGGGCCCCTTTTACGGCATAGTTAACACTTTTCAATCTTCCGGTAACGAAGGTATTGTCTTTTTGAAATTCCATCGCTTTATTGTTAAAGTACAGCTAAAGCAGCGTCGTAATTTGGTTCGTTAGCAATCTCTGGTACTTGTTCCGTATAGAGAATGGTACCATCTGTGTCAACCACAATAAGGGCTCTTGAATGCAAGCCTGCCAATGGACCATCAAGGATTTCAAGACCGTTTGTTTTCCCAAAGTCTCCTAAATTAAAGTCTGATAAGTTAATTACATTCTCAAGTCCCTCAGCGCCACAAAAACGTTTTTGAGCAAAAGGTAAGTCTCTTGAAACGCACAATACTGCCGTGTTGTCTAATTTACCTGCGCTTTCGTTAAACTTTCTTACTGATGCAGCGCAAGTCCCGGTGTCGATACTTGGGAATATATTTATTACAAGTCTTTTTCCTGCAAAATTGCTTAGTGAAGCAATGGAAAGATCATTTTGTATTAATTTGAAGTCAGACAGTTGCGTTCCCACCTTTGGTAATTCTCCTGAAGTGTGTATTGGGTTTCCTCCTAATGTAATTGATGCCATGTTTTTTATTTTTTGTTGTGGTTCAAAAGTATGAAAATTATTTCAGAATTAGGTTTTAAGATTTAAGATTTTAGAACGGGGAACAACGGGCTTTAATCGAGTGTCTTTTTGATAAATAGGTACTAAATAAAAAAAACGCATCCATTTCTGAGTGCGTTTTTTGCATTATGCAAGCTGTAAAAGTGCTTCTATTTATCTATCGACCCTAGCACTCGTTTCATAAAGGTGTTTAAGGCCTCTTTTTTATCAGTTCCGTTTTTCACCATTTTATGGACTTCTAATGCGCCATACATGTTTGAAATTAATTCACCGATAACATCTAATTCTTCATCTTTCAAAGATGGGATTTCCGTCATTGCTTCTAGAACGTCGATAGTTTCAATTAGATAGTCTTCATCGTTTTCTTCTATAAACTGAGTCAAATGTTTTATTACGGGTAATTTCATATGGTTTTTTTTATTTGATGATAAAAAAGGGGTGCGTTCTGTGAACGACTATTAAACTATTTCTTGTACTAAGTCGATTAGTACTTCTTGTTTGTTGGTTTGTGTTTCATTTACCAACGCTCCGTTTACGAAAGTCGCAAAAGTAGGTAAGTTACTTACATTAGCTAATTTTCTTGATTCAGGAGAATTTTCAGCATCAACAAGAACGAAAGTAATTGCATCGTTTTCTGAAGCCAATCTTTTAAATTTTGGTTTCATTATTCGACAATTCCCGCACCAAGATGCTGAAAATTGAACGACTACTTTCTCGTTTTTTGATATTAAATCTTGTAAAGTGTCTTCGTTTAAATCTATTAACATATTTTTTAATTTAAAAATGCAGCTGCAATAACAATATTCAATATTTTTAATTGAAACTTGTTATTGCAATTGACATTATTATTGATTTAGTTTAAGCTTAAATATTCAGCAGTACTTTTTCTGTCAGCGCTCATCGCTTCTTTTCCTGGCTCCCAGTTTGCTGGACAAACTTCTCCTTTTTCTTGGATATGAGTATAAGCATCAACCATACGTAAATACTCATTCACATTACGACCTAACGGCATGTCATTTACACTTTCATGGAAAATTTTTCCAGTTTCGTCAATTAAGTACGTAGCTCTGTAAGTTACGTTTGATCCTTCCACCATTATTGAGTCAGTTTCTTCGCTGTACTCAGTGGATTCGATATCAAGTATCCCTAATATGTTTGATAAGTTTCTATTTGTATCCGCAAGAATCGGGTAAGTAACACCTTCAATTCCACCGTTGCTTTTTGCAGTATTTAACCATGCAAAATGTACTTCGTTTGTATCGCAAGAAGCACCAATTACGATTGTATTTCTTTTTTCAAATTCCGGTAAAGCATCTTGAAAAGCGTGAAGTTCAGTTGGACATACAAATGTAAAGTCTTTTGGATACCAAAATAAAAGTACTTTTTTGTTGTTGTTTATAGCTTCTTCAAAAATATTTATTTTCAAGTTGTCTCCCATTTCTGAGATGGCGTCAACTGAAATACTTGGGAACTTTTTACCTACTAATGACATAATTATATTTTTAATTGTTAGTTTATTCTGGTGCAAAAATAGACCATAAAGCGACGTAGTAACAATCGATTTCAATTATATAATTTTATGAAGTTATAGATTTAGGTTATGGTTGTGGGATTCGATTTTATAACTGTTGTTTAACCAGGGTATTATGATAGTTTAAAGGATATAACTGTCTTTTGGATTACTTTTTTTTATCTGTTACTAATTGTCTGATTTTTATATTAAATGCCGCAAAGATTAAAGTCATAAACGGACTTAAAATATTAAAAAAGGCATAAGGAAGGTAATCTAAAGTTGACACGCCCAGTGTGCCGGATTGATAGGCTCCGCAAGTATTCCACGGAATTAATACAGAAGTTACTGTTCCCGCATCTTCAAGTGTTCTACTTAAATTTTCAGGAGCAAGACCTTTATCTTCATACGCTTTTGCAAACATTTTACCGGGTACTACAATGGCTAAATATTGATCTGAAGCAGTGATGTTCAAGGCTAAACAACTTCCAACGGTAGAAGCGAACAGTCCGAAAGTGCTATGTGCTAATTTTAATAACGCATTACTTATTCTAGATAAAGCGCCTATTGCATCCATTATACCACCAAAAACCATAGCGCAAATAATTAACCAAATGGTTCCTAACATTTTTTCCATACCTCCTGAAGTAAAAAGAGCAGCTAGTGTTTGATTGTCAGTAGGGATGACTATTTTTCCCGTTATGGCATCCATAACTCCTTTGTAAGCAGACTGGAAAGTCATCTGCTCCACTCCAGCAATTTGATTGATGATGTGGGGTTGAAATAGTATTGCAAAAATTCCCGCTAATAATGTTCCAAATAATAAAGCAATTAAGGGTTCCGTTTTTCTAATAATTAAGCCAATAACAATCGCAGGTACAGCAAACAGCCAAAGTGAAATAGTAAATGAAGCTTCAATGTCTGTTAATAGTGCTTCAATATTGACGTCTCCTTTAATATCGACTGATAATCCTAGTACAATGAAAAGGATCATTGTGATAATATATGTTGGAATGGTCGTTAAGGTCATATATCTGATGTGAGTAAACAAATCAGTTCCAGCCATGGCAGGGGCAAGGTTAGTTGTGTCTGACATCGGTGATAATTTATCTCCAAAATAGGCGCCAGAAATTACTGCACCTGCAACCATTCCCAAATCAAACCCCAATGCACCACCAACGCCTATTAAAGCGATACCAACCGTAGCGCTTGTGGTCCAGGAACTTCCTGTTGCGATAGAAATTATCGAGCATATTATCACGGTGGCTGGTAAGAATATTGCCGGGCTAAGAATTTGTAAACCGTAATAGATCATTGATGGAATAATTCCACTCACTAACCAGGTACCGGCTAATGCGCCAACCATAAGCAAGATTAGAATGGCACCAACGGTAGCTTTTATGTTTTCAGCTACCTCCTCTATCATTCTATCAAAAGTGACTTTGTTGAAATAACCAACAAGCGCAGCAACAGCAGCACCTAACAATAAAACAAACTGATTACTACCGCTCAATGCTTCGTCACCGTAAACATAAACATTAAACCCTAGCATCACTATAAGTGCAGCTACAGGAATTAAAGCTTCCCAAATTGATAATTCTTTATTTCTGTTTATTTTTGTGGTCATTCTATACGGTTTGAGTTTGCAATATAGATAAAAAAGGGACTAATAGCCTAAAGCAATTTTGTAAAAGTAGCAGTTTACTCATTTGATTCCAGTAGATTTCTTTGCGAAAAACGAAAAAATAATTCTACTCTGTTGTTTTGTTTTGATTTTAATCGCGATTAAAATGAGTAAAAGACATTCTTTTTTTTAAGAACGGCTTTCTGATTTAAAATATATTTATAAGTAGCTAATGGACACTGGTAGAGTTCCTTGACAGTACGAGTTTTTAAGTAATTGATGGGCTGCTGCTTTCTGAAATTCCTCGAAAGTCTGATACACCTGAACAAGTCCGCTAACGGATGGCAAGTCCGGTATAAGCGTTAAGGCATACGGGTTGCCAAATACATATAAAACACAAGTTTTTGATGTAAATAATCTTTTCAACAGCTGCAAAACAGTGTCTTCGATGTCAAAGTTATTTATTGATTTTGCCTTAGGGACAAAAAGAGCAATAATTAAAGTGTCATAATCCTTCAGAGTTTTTTCTACTGCTGACATTGTGTTTTTCGCGTCCATCTTAACGGCAAATTCTGGTGCCGATAAAGAGGATTCAAGTGTTTTAAAAAAAGTATTTTCAGTATTTTTATAGACACTCAGTTTTGCCAATGTGCCTTTTTTGGCCGCATTACTAATTACAGCAGTGTTTTCTGTATCTTTAATCTTTGTAATGCAGTTCTGGGCAATTTTATGGTTTAAAAGAGAAGCCGTTGTAAAAGCCAATTCAGTGGTTGGCGCTTCGTCTTTATCAAATACGCCTGCTTTTTTCTTGCACTTCAGCAGGCGGTTGTAACTTTCTTCAATGCGTTTCGGAGTAGCGTTTTTAAGTATTTCCTGAATGCCTTCCGGTACGTTTTCGGCAAAGCACAACACATCATTTCCGGCATTAAAAGCTTCCCATTCCAGTTGGCCTTTTCGATCGTAAAGTTTGGAAACGCTATGCATGTTCAATGCATCGGAGATGATTAGGCCATCGTAATTCAGTTGCTTTCGCAAAAGTGTCTCAATTATTGATTTTGATAAAGTAGCCGAAGTATTTGCTCCATCATTCAAAGCAGGAACAGCCAAATGCCCTATCATAATCGAGTCGACGTCACTTTCTATTCCCTTTATAAAAGGATACAATTCATTTTCAAGTAATTGCTCGAGGGTTTCTTCTAAAACGGGTAATCCCAAATGAGAATCTACATTAGTATTGCCATGTCCGGGAAAATGCTTTAGACAGCCTAAGATACCTGCGTCATTCATTCCGCGCAAATATTCTAAAGCAAACTGGGCTACCTTTTCTTTGTTTTCACCAAAGGAACGATATCCAATTACTGGATTATTCGGGTTATTGTTAATATCTGCTAAGGGTGCCAAATTATAATGAAGTCCTACTGATTTTAAATCTAAACCTATTTGTTTTCCAACTTCATAAACCAAATGAGATTCACTCAGTGGCAAAGCGCCCAGTGTAATGGCATAAGGATATTGCGGTGTTTTTTCGACACGCATCGCCAATCCCCATTCTGCATCGATACTCATTAATAAAGGGGTTGTCGCAGCCTTTTGATACCGAACAATGAGATCTTTCAGTCGCTGGTAACTGTCGTCATTAAAGAATATTTTTTTCTTAGTTTCATAATTAGTGGCAGCACTAGCTCTGCTGTGAAAAAAAGTAAGACCACCAATGTTATGTTTCTTAATTAATTCTTCAGTTGCTTGAATGTTTTCTTCGGTATCGTTTATAAAAACCGCTGGAAAAAAGAATTGCCCTATTTTTTGTTCTACTGTCATTGTTGTGGGTAAAGTTAGTTGTTAGTCCTTAGTTCTAAGTTCTGGGTACCTATTGCATATTATTTAGTTCAGAGTACTTAGTTCTGGATTCGTTGACGAATTAACCTAGAAGATAGACACACGTGGCTCTGTACTAAGGACTAGGTACTAAATATCAAGTGACTCGTAATCAAAACTATTTACTAGTTTCAGATTTCTTTCCAAAACTCTTCGGGAATATCAAAAAACGAGAAAGAATCAATCCGGGAATAGTGGCAAGAAATACCCAAATAAAGAAGTTTCCGTAACCCAAATATTCTTGGATAAATCCACTCAACATTCCGGGAAGCATCATTCCTAATGCCATAAATCCAGTAGCAATAGAGTAATGCGAGGTTTTTGATTCGCCATCAGCCACATAAATCAAATACATCATAAAGGCAGCAAAGCCAAAGCCGTAACCAAATTGCTCGGCAATAACAGTAGCATAAATATAATAAACGGAAGAGGGATGAAAATGCGCTAATGAAACAAATCCAAGGATCGGCAAGTGCATCGCCAGAATCATTGGTAGCATCCATTTACCAAGACCGTCTTTAGAGATTACAATTCCGCCAATGATTCCGCCGATAGTCAAGGCAAGTACTCCGAAAGTTCCATAGATAATACCTACATCTTGGGTCGTCAAGCCCATTCCACCAACACTTATGTCATCAATAAGGAAAGGGGTCAGCATTTTTAGTAACTGGGATTCGCCCAAGCGGAATAATAATATAAAGGCCAGCACGATCCCAATTTGCTTTTTTTGAAAAAAACTGGCAAAGACAGCTCCAAAACTTACTTTGGGTTCTAACGATTTCTTGTCCTTCGTTTTGACGTCTTCTGTTCTAGGTGTAGAAAAATAATTATAAATGGTTAAGGCAGCCATAATCAGACCGACAATGACCATGGTATAGGACCAGGCTTTTTGTTTATCGCCATATTCTTGTTCCAGATAACCGCCGATTATTACAATCAAACCATTTCCGGTAAGCATGGAAAGGCGATAGAAGGTACTTCGTATTCCTAGAAAAAAAGATTGTTGTTCTTTCTCTAAAGCTAACATATAGAAACCGTCACTTGCGACATCATTCGAAGCCGATGCAAAAGCCGCTACCCAAAAAATGGCGAGACTAATCACAAAGAAATTATTCATAGGGATGGTTAATCCCACAAGTAAAAAGGCGATAGAAATTACTAATTGCATGGCTAAAAACCACTTTCTTTTGGTCGCGTACAGATCAATAAAAGGACTCCATAACGGCTTTATCACCCAAGGGAGATATAGTAAACTCGTGTATATCCCTATGTCTTCATTGTCAATCCCTAGGTTTTTGTACATAATAACCGAAACCGAGATAATAATAGCGTATGGCAAGCCCGAGGCAAAATTCAAAAAAGGTATCCAATACCAGGGTCTATTATCTGTTTTCATCATTTAAAGGACTTTGGGGCGTTTTGGTTTCTTTCGTTTTATTTAAAAGAGTGGCCTGACTTTCATTACCGTAATAATCAATGTAGGAGATAGCACAAATATTGTTTTTCTCTAAAAGGCTCTTCGGGATAGTGATGCTAATGGTATCCTTTTTTTCCTTAAAAGCAATTTTATCAACAATTTGGCTTGGATTATTTACGTCAAGTTTAACACTGTCTTTGGCAGCATATACCATTACATAGCGTATTTTGCTGAGCAGTGGGTAGTTCAGTTTTACGTTGGAAGTCAACTGTTTAGTTGTAATACTACAAACTGTTGGAATCTCTATGTCAGTCCTTCTCGAATTAGGAACAACATAGGGAAGTGCAGGGTATTTATATTGATTTTTTAAAAGCAAGTCGGTCACTGCTTTGTTTCTGTTCACAAATGATTTGGCACTAAAAAAAGCATTTCCTCCAATGTTCTTGTAAGTCCGGGTCAAATCAATCTGATTAGGAATCTCACTTGGAATATTCCATTTTCTATCTGAATCGGTATTGACTTTATAACTTCCGTTTCCAATATAAATAGCGGTATTTGTCGAGTTTTCAGCCCACCATTTGATCAATTTTGCATAAGAAGCTGTTTTATGGTCGATACTCCAGTACAATTGCGGGAGCAGGTAGTCAATCCAGCAGTTTTCCATCCATGCAACGGGGTCTGCAAACAAGTCATCATAATTTGTTTGCCCTGAATTCGTGTCTGATCCTCTTGGATCTACAGATTTGTTACGCCAAACTCCAAAAGGGCTGATACCAAATTGAACCCATGGTTTGATTTTTTTGATAGAAAAGGAACAGTATTTCACAAAATTATTCACATTCAAACGTCTCCAGTCAGCTAAACTCATTCCTTCACCATACTTTTTGAAGGAAGCAGTGTCATTAAAGTTTTCTCCTGCTATTTTGTAAGGATAAAAATAGTCGTCAAAATGTATTGCATCGATATCATAGTTTCTGACTACTTCATCAACCACTGCGATTAAATGATTTTGGACTTCAGGTAAGGCAGGGTCGTAATAATATTTTCCACCATACTTAATCATCCATTCCGGATGTTTGTAAAAATCATGAGTAGGACTTAGAATATCTGTTCTTAAATCCATAGTAGCACGGTAGGGGTTCAACCAGGCGTGGAATTCAAAGCCGCGGTTATGAGCTTCTGTAATCATCCATTCCAAAGGGTCGTAATAAGGAGTTGGTGCTTTCCCTTCTTTCCCCGTCAGGTATTTGGACCATGGCGCTAACTTTGAAGGATAAAAAGCATCACCAACGCTTCTAATTTGAACAATAACAGCGTTATAATTTAATTTTTTATAGGTATCTAAAATTTCTATAAAATCAGCTTTCTGTTTCTCAATGGGATCCGTACCGCTTTTTGGCCAGTCGATATTTACTACTGTGGCAATCCAAACTGCTCTAAATTCGGTTTTGGGATAACTCACTTTTTCCTGTGCATTTCCATTAGAAAAAGACAGTAAAATAAAGGAAAGCAATAAAAATAGGTACTTGCTAGGGTTCATTATTAGGGTGTTTTTATAGAATTCAAAAATAGTTTTTTTAGTGATGTTTATGAGAAAAAAATGTTTTAAAATTCAGGTTACTCCGTTATCTCAATTTCTTTGCCAATTATTTTAGAATCTCATTTAGATTGCAGTTCAATTTTGAAAGAACTGGGTTAATTAATTTTGATTTTTTCTTGTTTAATTTTTTAAAATATAGCTTGCTATATCTTTATATTTGTAAAACAAAGCTGTAGCCGCAGTTTTGCCTAAAATACACTATAATATTGGATTAACCATGTCGACCTCACTTGAATTAAAGCATTTATCCGACTCATTAGAGGGAACTCTTCTGTACGACGACCTTCATAAAACCCTCTATGCCACAGACGCTTCGGTATACAGAATAATACCCACAGCGGTAGCGCTGCCGAAAACAAATGACGATATCGTAAAGCTGGTGCGTTTTGCCGAAAAGCATAAAATTTCTTTAATTCCAAGAACTGCTGGGACTTCCTTAGCAGGACAAACGGTTGGAAATGGGATTGTTGTCGATGTTTCAAAATATTTCACTAAAATTGTCGCTTTCGATTCAATAAAAAAAACGGTAACCGTTCAGCCGGGGGTGATTCGCGATGAGCTGAATTTATATTTGAAGCCGCATGGTGTGTTTTTCGGGCCTAATACTTCGACCTCTAGTCGGTGTATGATAGGAGGGATGGTAGGGAATAATTCATCAGGGACCACATCGATTCGCTATGGTGTTACCCGCGATAAAATAGTGGAGATCAAAGCTATTTTGAGCGATGGTTCTGCCGCGGTATTCTCAGATCTGTCACCGGCAGAATTCATGGAGAAAATGAAAGGAGATACATTAGAAAGTAGCATTTATAAGAAGATTTTTGAGGAACTTTCGAATAAAGAAATCCAAAACGAAATAACCAGAGAGTTTCCAAAGCCAGAAATTCACAGACGCAATACAGGTTATGCGGTAGATATACTGTTGAAATCCGACTTGTTTTCTGGAACGGAACCGACGATAAACCTCGGAAAATTACTTTGTGGTAGCGAAGGAACTCTGGCATTTACGACCGAAATTACATTGAAGGTAGATGTGCTACCTCCAGCCAAAAATATCATGGTGGTAGCTCATTTTCATAGCATACAGGAAAGCCTGGAAGCTGTTGTGGTTGCCATGAAGCATCACCTGTACACTTGTGAAATGATTGACGATACGATTTTGGATTGTACTAAAAACAACAGGGAACAAAGTAAGAACAGGTTTTTCCTGCAAGGGGAACCTAAGGCAATTATGATGTTCGAAGTAGCTTCTGATGATATGGAGGAAACGGAAAGACAGGCCGATGCGCTAATCAAAGATTTACAGGAAAATAACTTCGGCTATGCGTTACCTAAAATTTACGGTGCTGATATTGACAAAGTAAATGAGTTAAGAAAAGCGGGATTAGGCCTTTTGGGAAGTATCGTCGGAGATAATAAGGCGGCAGATTCCATAGAGGACACCGCAGTTGAATTAAGCGATTTACCAAGTTATATTGCTGAGTTTTCCGCGATGATGAAACGTCACAATCAAGAGGCTATTTATTACGCTCATGCCGGTGCCGGTGAGTTGCATTTGAGACCTGTTTTAAACTTAAAAGCAAAAGAAGGCATTCATCAGTTTAGAAGCATAGCGACTGAAGTCGCTGTTTTAGTGAAAAAATATAAAGGTTCCTTGAGTGGCGAACATGGAGACGGAATCGTACGAGGGGAGTTTCTTCCTTTTATGATAGGTGAAAAAAATTACGAATTACTGAAGCGAATTAAACTGGCTTTTGATCCGAATTCGGTGATGAATATGGGGAAAATAGTAAATGCTTTAAAAATGGATGAAAATCTCCGTTTTGAACCTGGCAGAGTAGAACCGGAAAATCAAACAATTCAAGATTTTTCAGATAGCATAGGGATTTTGAGAGCAGCAGAGAAATGCAATGGTTCCGGAGATTGCAGAAAACCACCTTCAGCGGGAGGAACTATGTGTCCAAGTTATCGAGCGACGCTAAACGAAAAAGATACTACTCGGGCTCGCGCCAATGCGCTACGCGAATATTTAACCCATTCTGAAAAAGATAATAAATTCAATCATAAGGAATTGTATGACGTTTTTGAGTTATGTATCAGCTGTAAAGCTTGTGCCAGCGAATGTCCTAGCAATGTGGATGTGGCTGCTCTGAAATCGGAGTTTTTATACCAATACCAAAAGGCTAATGGTTTTTCTCTTCGAAATAAAATTTTTGCTAATAATGCCAAGCTGAATAAACTCGGAAGCATTTTTCCAGCATTGACCAACTTTATGGTCAATCAATCTATCGTAAAAAAAGGCATGGGTGTGGCTGCAAAAAGAGAAGTACCGTTATTGGCTCCAAAAACATTCCGAAAATGGATTGAAAATAACAAATCAAAAAAGGAAACTACTTCATTTGTAAACGGAAAAGTAGTGCTGTTTTGTGATGAGTTTACTAATTATTACGATGTTTCAGTGGGGATTGACGCTTTTGAATTGCTGTCTAAATTGGGTTACGAAGTTGTTTTTGTAAATCATGAAGAAAGCGGAAGAGCCTATATATCCAAAGGTTTTCTCGAAGAAGCGAAAGCTATTGCCAATACAAACGTGGCTATTTTTGCTCCTATTATTTCTCAGGAAGTTGCTTTAATTGGTATCGAACCATCGGCAATATTGACTTTTAGAGATGAATACATTCGCCTGGCTGATGATACCTCTTCCGCTGAAAAGTTGGCGAAAAATTGCTTGACAATCGAAGAATTCTTCAAAAAGGAAATTATGGCGGGCAAAATTCATCCAGAACAATTTTCTGAGGAGGAACGACAAATAAAAATTCATGGACACTGCCACCAAAAATCATTGAGTTCAATAGAGGCAACTTTTGCCATGTTGAATGTCCCTAAAAACAGTACGGTTTCGATTTATAATTCAGGGTGCTGCGGTATGGCGGGTTCTTTTGGTTACGAAAAAGAACATTATGACATCAGTATGCAAATGGGAGAGGACACTTTATTTCCAAAAATACGAAGCACTGCCCCAACGACTGCCATTGCCGCGGCAGGTACAAGTTGCCGTCATCAAATTTTTGACGGGACCAACAGAAAAGCGCAACATCCGGTAAGTATTTTGAAAAGCTTCCTGAAATAGTACCAAACGAATTTATGTTTTAGTCCAAAAGCGCTCTAGTATTTTGCCAATATAATATGAGAATAGTACAATGCAATTGGGCTATATTGAAGATATAATCAGTTGTTTTAGGCTTTCAGAAGGGTGCAGTTGCGCTTTTTTTAAAGCTAATTTTGACGACGGAATTGCCATTACGATATTTTTAATTTTTAACTTCTTCCTAAATTACAGAATTGACCTTCGAAATAGTTGATAATTAATGATTTGACTTTTTATTACAATCCAATAAATAATAAGGCTCCTATCATTAAAAATTGAAATTGTTTTATACATTTGATTTCGAAATAAAAGGTACATTATTACTATAATAATGGGATGTTATTTACAAAATAGTAGTTTTTAATGTGAAAATTTAGAGGATGGCATTTTCAAGTTTATTTCGTAAGAAGACCGTACAGGATATCTTAAAACAGATTGAAAAAAATGAAGCTGATGGGCATGCATCACTCGGCAGACATTTAACGGCTAGGGATTTGACCGCTTTTGGTATTGCTGCCATAGTAGGGGCCGGTATTTTTAGTACGATTGGTAAGGCAAGCTCCGATGGAGGCCCTGCCGTTATTTTCCTTTTTTTGTTTACGGCGCTTGCCTGCAGTTTTGCCGCCTTTGCTTATGCTGAGTTCGCATCTATGGTTCCCGTTTCAGGAAGTGCATACACGTATTCCTATGTTGCCTTTGGAGAACTTATGGCTTGGATTATTGGTTGGGCATTAATCATGGAATATGCAATTGGAAATATTACCGTTGCCATATCTTGGAGTGATTATTTTACGGGACTGCTCGAAAGCGGTGGCATCCATCTGCCCCAATGGGTTCAAATGGATTACCTGACTGCCTCAAATGGCTATAGAGATGCTACTGCCTTGATGCAGGGAGGAAAGTTATATGAAAATTTAGGGGAGGGATTAAAGGCATCTTATACCGCTTGGACTACGTCGCCAACAATAGGTTCTTTACATTTTGTGGCTGATTTACCGGCCCTATTTATTATCATATTGATTACGGCCTTAGTCTATCGTGGGATGAAAGAATCACGAAATGCGAGTAACGTGATGGTTGTCGTGAAACTGTGTATTATCCTTTTGGTGATTGCGGTAGGCGTGTTTTATGTGGATACTGATAATTGGACTCCTTTTGCTCCTAACGGTGTGAGTGGAGTTTTGAAAGGAGTGTCGGCAGTTTTCTTTGCCTATATCGGTTTTGATGCAATCTCAACCACTGCCGAGGAATGTAAGGACCCACAACGGGATTTACCGCGTGGTATGATGTGGGCAATCATAATATGTACTTTTTTATATATTGTTGTCGCGTTAGTGTTAACCGGAATGGTAAATTACAGTGAGTTAAATGTGGGTGATCCTTTAGCATTTGTGTTTCATAAATTAGATTTAAAATGGATGTCGGGTATTGTTGCAGTAAGCGCTGTCATTGCGATGGCGAGTGTTTTATTGGTTTTCCAAATGGGTCAACCGCGTATATGGATGAGTATGAGTCGTGACGGTTTGTTGCCAAAACGTTTCTCCAGAATACATCCCAAATATAAAACTCCTTCTTACGCCACCGTAGTAACTGGTTTTGTAGTGTCTGTGCCGGCCTTGTTTTTAAACTTGACTATGGTTACTGATTTGTGCAGTATTGGAACGTTGTTCGCCTTTGTGTTGGTTTGTGCAGGTGTTTTAGTGTTACAGAATAAAAAGGATATTCCAAGAGGGAAATTTAAAACGCCGTATGTAAATTCAAAATATGTCATTCCTTTTATGTTGGCTGCTGGTCTATACTATGCTTTCAATTATAATAATAAAGCGACAATGGATTTTCTTACTAATGAAACTCAAGTAAACAATGCCACTGATATTATCACTTCCTTAAATAAGGAAGAATCTAAAAAAGTATATAATTACTTAGTAAGTGTTGGAGCTCAAAAAATAACTGATGAATCTCTCGATTTAGAAAATTTATTGAGTCAGTACCAAAAAGACGATGCGAAGTATGTTGCCGTAGTGGCAGGATTACCAATAGACAATGCTCTAAAATATGAAAGTGGATTGAGCTTGTTCAAACACAAAATCCCCATGTGGATTTTCCTTGTTGTCTTGATTGGACTTACGTTCTGGTCTTTCAGTGAAAATTTATCTTTGATTCCGTTATTAGGGTTAGTAAGCTGTTTGTACATGATGGCAGAACTAAGTGTTTGGAACTGGATTTATTTTACAATTTGGTTATTGATTGGACTTACTATTTACTTTGGCTTCAGCAGAAACAATAGTAAACTGAATTTTAAAGAAGCTTAAGAAACACGATATTTATAAAAAAGCCGTCTTGATTGAGTTCAAGGCGGTTTTTGTTTTTATGATAGCAGTTGTAAATATTGACAAATAAATAAGAAAAATAGTATTTTTTAAAATAAATTATGCGAAAAAGAGGTGTATATTTGATGTTATATGCATGTTAGCAAACAGTTTAAGACAAACGCAAGAAAAAAAGCTTAAAAATGAAAATAGGTTATAAAAAAAGACAAATGAATATCAATCTAATTTTAGGGTTGATTTGGTTAGTTTGGTTTTTTATCGGAATTCTAACAAAAGATAAACTGAATTGGACTGATTATGGTTGGATTGTAATTTCTGTAATGTATTTGAGTGGATATTTTTACCAAAGGAAAAATAAATATTTAACAATTGAAAACGGATTTATAAAAGAGAATAGTCCATTTGGAAAGAAAATAAATCTAACTGATATAAAGCAAATCAAAAAATTTGCTGGAGATTATATCATAAAAACAGAAAAAACTGAATTGACAATCAACACACAAGTAATCGACTCGAATTCACTTGCTGAATTGAAAAACGAATTGGATAAATTGAACGTCGCATGGAGTTAAAAACCGATTTGCCAATAGCCATTCCTATGTAAAACATCATTAAGTTATTAGGATTTAAAAACAGGGAAAGAGATATAACTGTTTGGTCAACATATAATCTTTTACAGAAAGCGGAGTGTCTGGGAAATTGAAATAACAAATTTTTTAGATTCGAGGTGCATTTAAAAAATAGAATTAGAGAATAAAACTACCTCCAACACCTTGCAGCTATTTAACTCACTAATTTACTTTGGCCACAGCCCTAAAAAAAGCAGTCTAAACGTAGATCTGCGACAGCGCAATTAATACAATAGAGACTAAAGCCAATCCAAGACCAATGTAGTTTCTTTTACTCACTTTTTCTTTAAATACGAGAATACCCAGAAGACTTCCCAGAATAATAACTCCCATATTCATCGCTGCAAAAACAGTCGACGGATTGTCAGCAAAAGCTTGATGGGCTTTCAGATAGAAAAGGATATTACCAAAGTTAAAAGCACCTACCAACCCACCAAAAAGGATATTGATAGCACGTAATCTTGTTTTTCGTACCGTAACATCATATAGAATGGCCACAATCATCAGCATCAAAGCTATTACGAAAATCACAAATAGCGAACTCGTAAATGGAAGGCTCGTGTATAAAGCGATTTGTTTGAAAAGGATATCGATGACTCCAAATCCAACTAGCACTGCAGCGGGATACATCCATTTATTACTCTTGTTGGTTACCGGTTTTGAAAGAATCAGCAACAGGGCCGGAAAGCCTATTAAAAAGGCCGTATCTTTAACAGATTGAAATCTTCGTTAAATATAAGCCAGGCTGCAAGCAGCGGTATGAATAACGAAAGCCTCTGGGCAGCATCTGTTTTAACGATTCCCATATGTTTTATGGAGGCAGCTAAAAAGATAAATATTGAAGGCATTAAAATTCCTAACGTAATATAGATACTCCATGGTGCAGTGAGATCTATGGCGTTTAAGTCCGGACTGAAGGCGAAGAAACACAACACTAATGCAAAGAGATAGTTCCAGGTTACAATTTGGATAACGCTGATAGTGTAGTTGCGGGATAGTTTAAAAATCACACCTACAGTCACGCTGCATAAAATACTTAAAATAAGAAATAACATAGAATAGCAATTAAGGTATGAAAAATAGATAGTGGCTTGCTATCAGCGTTTTTTTTATTTTTATAAATTCATTATAGAACTAAAAAAACTCCAGCAGTACTGGAGTTTTGTAGGTATAAGAAGAAACAAACTATGCTTCTTCCATGGTGTGATACACGTTCATCACGTCATCATCTTCTTCCATTTTTTCAATCAATTTTTCTACATCAGCCATTTCAGCTTCTGTTAGTTTCGTAGTGATTTGAGGAATTCTTTCAAAACCAGAGGAAAGGATTTCAAGATTGCGATTTTCAAGTTCTTTTTGAATAGTTCCAAAACTGGTAAAAGGGGCATAAATTAATATTCCGTCTTCATCTTCAAAAACCTCTTCGGCACCAAAATCAATCAATTCTAATTCTAATTCTTCAGGATCAAGACCGTCTGCTGGAATGCGGAAGTTACAGGTATGGTCAAACATAAATTCAACAGAACCTTGTGTTCCCATGGTACCATTGCATTTGTTGAAATAACTTCTTACATTGGCAACAGTTCTATTGTTATTGTCGGTAGCCGTTTCAATTAAAAGTGCGATGCCATGAGGGGCGTAGCCTTCAAATAAAACTTCTTTATAATTAGCAGTATCTTTATCGGTTGCTTTTTTAATGGCACGTTCTACATTTTCTTTAGGCATATTTGCTGCCTTTGAATTCTGGATAACGGCTCTTAATCGCGAATTGGCGTCAGGATTTGGTCCACCTTCCTTAACGGCCATTACGATGTCTTTTCCAATTCTTGTAAATGCTTTAGCCATTGCTGACCAACGTTTCATTTTTCTCCCTTTTCTGAATTCAAACGCTCTTCCCATTTCTTATTTATTATAATTTACTACAAAAATACAGTTATTCCTTATTTATACCAAAACCCTGTTCTTTTCTTTTTATGAAATTAGGGTAATATTCCCTTTCCATTATTTTTTGCTGTATTCAAATCATTAATTATAGCAATCGCTTCATTTAAATAGTGGTTTTTTTTCAATGCTTCCAACTGAAATTTATTATTTGCTTTTTCCAAAGGATTAATGGTTAGCAGATAATTATTGAGGTTTGAATTATGGATAAGTAAATTGTTGCTTTTTGTTTCGAACGCATTAATTTCCTCCCACATTTCATTGATTTCAGACTGACCTTTAATGGCGGAGTCAAGAGTCACCGGTTGTGCTAATTTTGGCGTGTTTATTAAATCGTCAATTTTTTTATTGAGTTCTTTTGTTTTATTGAAATAGGAATTGCCAGCGATCCTATCCGTGCTTTTTTTTGCGATTTTTGTCATGGCGCTATTTTTCATATAGCGCTTAAAAATTAGTAGAGTTGCAATACTGTCGTTTTTTAAAGCAGTGGGGTTGTCTCGCTCCTTTGAATAAATGCTTTCATAAATTTCTGGAACTATTACATTGGGAACAATTCCCGTTGCTTGATTGCTTTTTCCGGTAACCCGATAAAATTTATTAACACTGACTTTCACAAAGTTTTCGACGTCATTAGGTTCTAATGACATTATGGACTGCATGGTCGCTTTGCCCACAGTGGTACTTCCCAGCAGTAGTGCTCGATTGTAGTCTTGCAATGCGCTTGCAAAAAACTCACTTGCTGAAGCTGAATTCCCGTTTACCAGGATCACTATCGGATCTTTGTAAATCATGCCTGGATAAGGGTCACTTATAATAGTTTGCTCTTTTTTGTTATCCAGTATAATGGAGATAGGACCGGAATCGATAAACAGTCCCGCCAGTTTGATGGCCTCTTCCATGGATCCTCCTCCATTGTCCACTAAATCAATAATAACACCTTGAATAGAATCTCTCTGGAGTTTTAGCACTTCGATTGCAGTGTCCTCTGCGCAACCTTTACCGCTATTCCCTTCAAAATCAGAATAGAAACTTGGGATTTTAACATAGCCGTATCTTCGTTTATTATGTTCGGCAATAAAACTGTAAACTGTGTTTCCCTCGTCTTTTAAGAGCTTTTTTTCCACAAGTACCTCAAAATTTTTACCGGAGCTTCTTCTCAGTGTCAGTATGATTTTTTTATTAACATCCGAAAGAATCATATTCGAAATAGCTTCCAGAGTGTTGCAGGAAACCTGTACCGTTTGTTTTAGGTTAGAAATCGAAATGATTTGGTCTCCTTTTTTTATTATGCCAGTTTGAAAGGCAGGACCGTTGGGATTAAGTTTGATGACTATAATTTCATTGCGCTCGTTTAAGCTCACGTTTAACCCTAACGAAAAATGCTCTTTTGATAAAGAAGCCATAAAACTGGATTTGGCATCCATGTTGAAATAGGCGGTATGTGGGTCGAAATAACTACAAAAATGATCAAATAAACTTTCTTTAAAACCAGAATTTCTTTCCAAAATTGCATTTATTTTACAGATTTCATTTTCTATAGTTAATTTCTTGGATGGGGGTTCTAATGCTGTAAATGCAGCTGCTATGGAGTCTAAATTGCTGTTTTGAAAAATAATATCATCAAGAATTTCATATTTAATTTTTTTTCTCCAGACTCTTTCGACTTGTTTTTCTTCCAGATAAAACGGAAATGCTTTTTTATAAAACCGAATCGTATCTTTTAGTTTGTAATCGATCGTATCAGTCTTCATTTTTTCTAATAGGGCTTTGTTTCTCAAAAGGCCAACTTTGTAGACCTTGACAATATCCGAAAGGAAAGAGCAATCGTTTGTATGGATTAAGTCATCCAGGTTTAAACGGTATTTAAGGGAAAGTGAATCGTATTCTGATTTCAGGAAAATATTTCTGTAAGGATCTAGCGCATCAATAAAGGAATCAAACAGAAAAACTGATAAACTATCGTCTATGGGTTTTGGTTGCAGATGTTCGCTTTGAATAAGCGTTGATATTTTAGTAAGTAGTACACATGTTTTAACATCATTTTGAGCAAATAGCGAAAATGCAGTTAAGAAGAGGGCAAGTGAAATTTTTTTCATCTCCGCTTTATGTGTATCGAATACAGTTAACAAGCAAGTAATTTTACTTGAATCATAAAGTTACGTAAAGTACTGTATTTCAGCTAATTTTGACAATCATTTAAATCGTAAAATTTTGTATGAATTGTGGGAAGGTAAAATAAAAAGAAACCGCTGATTTGCTGATTTCTAAAAACACCCCAGAGGATGCGATCAAAAATCAGCAAATTAGCGGTTAAAGAATAAGTATTACTTTATTTCTTGTAGAAAGGCAATTTTACTACTTTAGCAGGAACGTCATTTTTTCTGATACGGATATAGATGTCGTTATCCACTGCGCTGTTAGCAACAGTAACATAACCCAATCCAATTCCTTTGTTCATTGATGGAGACATTGTTCCTGAAGTTACAATCCCTATTGCAGCTCCTGTTCCGTCTACGATTTCGTAGTCATGTCTGGGCACTGCACGTTCTTGCATTTCAAAAGCAACTAATTTTCTAGTAACTCCCTCTTCTTTCTGTTTTTTCAAGTTCTCGGAGTTGGTAAACTCTTTAGTGAATTTAGTAATCCAACCCAATCCGGCCTCAAGTGGAGAAGTCGTGTCGTTAATGTCATTTCCGTACAAACAGAGACCCATTTCTAGACGCAAGGTGTCACGTGCCGCCAAACCGATTGGTTTTATTCCGTAAGCAGCTCCGGCTTCAAAAACTTTATTCCAAATTTGCTCTACGTCTGCATTTTTACAATAAATTTCAAAACCTCCTGAACCGGTGTATCCTGTAGCAGAAATAATCACATTATCAAGTCCTGCAAAATCAGCCACTTCAAAATGATAATATTTAATGGCAGCTAAATCAACGGAGGATAGGGCTTGCATCGCTTCAACGGCTTTAGGCCCTTGAATCGCCAATAATGAATAATCGTCTGAAACGTTTTCCATTTCTGCTTTCACGTCATTATGAGATGAAATCCAATCCCAATCTTTATCTATATTTGATGCATTGACAACTAGTAAATACGCTTCTTCTTTTAATTTATAAATAAGTAAATCGTCTACGATACCACCTTGATCGTTTGGTAAACAAGAATATTGCGCTTTGCCCACGGTCAATGTTGAGGCATCATTAGAAGTCACTTTCTGAATCAAAGCTAAAGCATTTGGACCCGAAATAAAGAATTCCCCCATGTGTGAAACATCAAATACACCCACAGCATTACGAACCGTTTCATGTTCTGCATTTACTCCTTCATATAAAATAGGCATATTGTATCCGGCAAACGGAAGCATTTTTGCTCCCAAACCCTCGTGTATGTGCGTTAGCGCAGTATTTTTCATGGTGATTTTGATATAAAAATTTAAGTGGCTAATTTATTGATTTTTTATGAAGTGGCAAAGTCAAACAGAAATTGATTCAAACGTTTTCGTATTCTTGTAATGATAAAATATATAGCTTTTGCTGTCGTAAACCTGTTTTCTCTTAAGAGCTAATTCCAGCTATCCATTTCAAGTCCTCGTCTTGCCAAAAAAGGCTTGACTGTGGGCTTTCCATTTCTATCTGGGCAAGTGCATTTGTTTGTTCGATTCTATTTATTATAAAGATTTACTTTGGGGTACTAAAGAACAAAGATCAGTATACTGCCTAATAACGATCTCGCTAAAAAGATCTGCTGGTTTAACCTTTGTCAAAGTTGTTTAGCTATTTATAATAACTTTGACAAAGATTGTATTACCGCATTAGAAGTATTGAAAAGGACCTGCTATTGAAACTTTTGAACAGGATTGTAAATGCTACTGGCTAATTGGCGTTAATATTTTGCTGGTTCTACAGTTTTGGGCAGCGACTGCTTTATAAACGCTCTAATATCATCATTTGCAGTTTCTAAATCTTGTTTTCTTAAATACATCATATGGCCACTTCGGTATCCTTTCCAGCTCATTCGGTCTTTTAGCTTACCGCTGGGATCCATTTGCCATAAATTGTATTTTGCATTAAAATAATCACAGGCACCATCATAATATCCGGACTGAACCATCACATTCAAATAGGGATTTTGTGCCATAGCCTGACGCAGGTTTTCACCCGTTGCATCATTAGAATTATCCCAAGGACGTACAGGACCAAACATATTGTATTTAAAATCCGTTTTATAATTCAAAGTATTGCGAATGTACATATTGATTGCAGGAGTAAAAGAATGAAGCCAAGATGTTAATTCAGCATTAAAATCAGGGCTATCCCCTGCATCCTTTCGGTCAATCCCTTTATAGCGGGAATCTAATCTTCCTACGGTAAAACCTTGGTCGCGCAACAATTCTTTCCAGAAATAGCTATAAGGCACATCTAGGTTATTCTGCATCACTACTTTTTCTGAAACTCCAGAATAACGAGCTATTTTTGCAGCTATTTCTTTTCTTTTTCCTTCGTCGAGGGAACCACCTTTGCTTAACGCAGGGAGTAGTTCATTGATAGTAAAGTCTTCCACTTCGGGTAACATATCCGTCAAATCTTTATTTTGTAAATCGGGAGGTAGCATTTTATGGAACCATGCTGTAGCAGCAAAATAGGGTAATTTAAGTGCTCCGTCAGCCGCTACTCCACGAGTGATTCCTAATGTTGTTGGGGAAACTAATATGACTCCATTAAGATACATCCATTGGTTGTTTTGTAACTCTAACGCCAATCCAGAAACACGAGTGGTACCATAGCTTTCGCCAATAAGATATTTAGGCGAAGCCCAACGGTTTGTACGCGTTACAAAGCCACCAATCCAGTTGGCTAAATATTTTACATCTGCGTTGATACCAAAAAATTTAGTTGTTGGTATTTCTTTACTTGTTGCTCTGGAATAGGCTGTATTAACAGGATTTACAAAAACGATATCAGCAACATCTAAAATAGAATAGGGATTTTCTTTAATTCCATAAGGCTGTAATGGATATCCTTCATCATCAATATTCAACAAATTAGGTCCTGTGTATGCAATATGCATCCATACCGAAGCAGAGCCAGGACCGCCATTGAAAGAAATTACCAATGGGCGCGAAGCACGATCCTTCACATCTGAGCGTTCATAATAGGTGTAAAATAGTCCGGCAATTGCTTTTCCATCTTCATCCCAAACAGGCATGGTGCCCGTCGTAGCTTGATAGGAAAATTTCTGTCCTTTAATTGTAGTTGTGTGCTCTGTAACCACATTTTGATCGGGATTGAATACCAGATTAGCGGGAGAAGGTTTTTCGTCTTTGGCAACCGCTTTTGTGGCTGCAGTTTCGGAACTGCTTTGTTGGGCATACGAATGACTTATAAACCCAGTTAAGAGTAGTAAAAATAATGTTTTTTTCATGAGATGGTTTATCTGGTTTTAACGGCAATTTTGGAGGTACTAATGTATTGTTTTTTAAAGTAATAACAAATAGTGTTAAAAACAGGTCTGTAAGAAATAATGGCTATTTTAAATTTATCGTAAAATGACTTAAAGTTACACTGGGGATAGCAAATTAAGGCAACAAAAAAAATTTAATTTCATTAAAATAATGATTTTTTGCCAATCAGGAATGCAAACGAACTCAGTTTCAGTTTTCTCTCCGGTCATTGTGAGTTCCGATCGATATCGGAACGAAGTAATATGGATTTTTTGAGTAAAAAAAATTGTCATATAAAAAGCGTAATTTTAAACAAACAAATCCTACGATGAATCCGATATACGTTGACCAAAAAGAAATTTTAAAACGCTATAGACCTATTGATGCCCAAACGCACAAAGGCATCCAAGGGCATGCGCTAATCATTGCGGGAAGTTATGGCAAAATAGGGGCGGCGGTTTTGGCTTCAAAAGGCTGTTTAAAAACCGGCTGTGGCTTGGTAACTGCTTTTGTTCCTAAATGTGGATATCAAATTTTGCAAATGACGATCCCTGAAGTCATGGTTTTGACGGATATGGAGAAAAAACACCTCTCTACGATTGCATTCGACATCAAACCGCAGGCAGTAGGAATCGGTCCGGGAATCGGGCAGAAGGAAGTAACGCAAAAAGCACTGCAGGAGTTCTTGATAACCAATAGTATTCCACTAGTGATCGATGCCGATGCACTGAATATTTTATCGAAAAACAAATCCTGGCTTACGTTGTTGCCATCCAAAACGATTCTGACCCCGCATCCCAAAGAACTGGAACGACTGATAGGAGAATGGGATTCAGAGGAAGAAAAATTCGAAAAAACGATCGCCTTTTCGCTTCATTATGATGTGATTGTCGTTATGAAGGGAGCGCCAACGCATATCATTGATGCCGAAAAAGTGTACAGGAATACTACAGGAAATGCGGCTTTGGCCACAGCCGGAAGCGGGGATGTTTTAACTGGAATAATTACGAGTTTACTGGCACAGTCCTATGAACCTATTAATGCTGCTGTTCTTGGTGCGTACCTTCATGGACTTACGGCTGATATCGCTTTGCCAGAAACGGGCCATCAGTCTTTCATCGCTTCGGATATTATTAAGTATTTGGGAAAAGCGTTTTTGAGTATTACAGAGTCGAAACTATGAAAACAAAATTAGATTTTCAATTCGTTGAATAAATTAATAAGTACGGTTTCTGAAGGTCTCGTCGCTTGAGAATTCTATAATAAAATCAGTGTTTTTGCTCAAAATAATAAATGTTTTTTTGCTTTTTTCCTTTGTAATAAGTGTCAGAAAACTTTGTTTTAAAAGATAAAGTGGTCTTCGATTTTTTGATTTCAGGGCGTTTGTTTAGGAACTCCGTTTCATCTAATTTGTATGGTTTTAATCTGAGATTTGAGAAATTATAATTGCTGTGCGGGCAAGATATTGATTTTCGACACTATCTTTTATCGTGGAAACAAAGACTTCGTCATCAGCACTAAAGGATAGTTTTTTTTCTTTTGACAAATATATCGGCATGCTGTTGTTATCAGTTTCAAGACTATAAATCCCGTCGTAGGCAATTGTTATGTTTTCTGAAAAAGTCCCGTCAACATTTAGCTTGATTTCTTTCTTAAAAGATTCTCCTTTGATGGTGATTTTATCTGAAAGAGTTATTAGCTCGTTAGAAGTTGTAAAGGAAGCATAACTAAAATTAACAAGAGGAAGATACTTTTTTTGTCGGTTATTTTTTTTAAGGTTATACCAAACGAATTTACGTTTTAATCCAAAGTGCTCTAGTATAATACCGATATAATAGGAAAGTAGTACATTGCAATTGGACTAAATTAAATATAGAGTCGGCATTGCTCAAATATCGCTTATTTCTTATAATTAAATCGTTTTAATAGGGTGATAAATACTAACAAGTTTCTTTTTAGGGGTATCATTAAATTAGTTGTTCCAGTAAAATCGAAAGAACTAATTTGTAAGTTTGTACCCTAGTAAATTATGAATATGAAAAGCAACTTCAATCTTCGAACCGTAAATGTTACGCGCTACATTAGCCCTTTGCGAGAAGGCGGCTCACTGCCAGCTTTGGCGGAAGCCGACGATGATTTTAAATACGTCCTAAAATTCAAGGGAGCCGGTCATGGCGTAAAAGCCTTAATCGCCGAATTGATAGGAGGTGAGGTTGCGCGTGTTTTAAAGTTACAGATCCCGGAGTTGGTGTATGCAAATCTTGATGAAGCTTTTGGTCGTACCGAAGCAGATGAAGAAATCCAAGATTTATTGCAAGGGAGTCAAGGTCTCAATTTAGCCTTGCATTTCCTTTCCGGAGCTATTAATTTTGATCCTGTAGTCACCGTAGTGGACGCTAAAAAGGCCTCTCAAATCTTATGGCTGGACGCTTTTATCACGAATGTAGACCGAACGTTCAGAAACACTAATATGTTGATCTGGCACAAAGAGTTATGGCTTATAGATCATGGGGCAAGTCTTTACTTTCATCATTCTTGGACAAATTGGGAGAAGCACGCCCAAAGCCCGTTTGCACTTATTAAAGACCATGTATTGTTGCCGCAAGCTTCTATGTTGCAAGAAGCAGATGCTTTATTCAAGACGATTTTAACGCCAGAAACGTTGCGGTCTATAGTAAATCTTATTCCTGAGGAATGGCTGGACTGGCAAGATACGGACGAAAGTCCTGATACAATTCGTGAAGTCTATCTTCAGTTTTTATCGATGCGCCTGAACCATTCTCAAATTTTCATTAAAGAAGCCCAAAATGCAAGAGAAACACTTATATGAGTACTCGGTAATCCGTGTTGTGCCGAGGGTAGAGCGTGAAGAGTTCCTCAATGTGGGGATTATTGTTTTTTGCAAAAAAGCGAAGTTTATAAAGATGCTGTATACCATTGATGGGGCGAAGATGCAACTGTTTTCCGGTGATTTAGATTTGGAACAACTGCAGTTAAATCTGGAGTCTTTCCAGAAAATTGCACACGGAACGAACCAGGGCGGACCCATAGCACAATTTGATATTCCGTCTCGTTTCCGTTGGTTGACAGCTTTGCGCAGTTCTGCCATACAAACTTCTAGGCCACATCCGGGCTTGTGTGCCGATTTAGATAAAACTACTCAAAGGCTGTTTGAAGATATGGTATTGTAATGGTTGAACACAAACTATATAAGCACCTGAACAAATAGCACGTAGTACGCGGCTAAAAATTTAAATTAATTTTAATTACTTATCCGGTCAAGAACCGATAATTTTACTAGCTCTTTTGCCTCCTACAAGGATTATTTAGGATAAGGAAACTTATCCTATTTTTTTTTCTAAAACAATAAATTCCAAAGGTTCTTTTACGATGGAAATATGAATATCGCTTATTGGGAATGGTTCTCTTTCTCCGTTATCTACATACCCGTGGCGTTTGTACCAGGCAATTAGTTCTTCCCGGAGAGAGATAACCGTCATTACAATTTTGGGCAGGCCCAATGCCTGTGCATGAACTTCTGCCTGTTGCAATAATTTTTTTCCAAGGCCGCTATTTTGTAATTCAGGTGAAACTGTCAGCATTCCTAAATACAATTCCTGCTCCTTTTCTACCAGTAAAACACAGCCTATAATCTGATTGTTCTCTGTGAATTTTAGCATCGTGTTTTTGGTGTCTGCAATGATTTCTGTCAGTTCGGCTTCGTTGGTTCGGCTACCTTCTAATATGTTAGCTTCTGTGGTCCATCCCTTTTTAGAATACTCGCCACGATACCCCGAGTTGATTAATTTATTTAAGCCTGAAACGTCTTCTGCTGTTGCTTTTGTGATCATGGGTGGATATGCTGAATTATGATTTTACAGTTACAAATATAAAGAAAAAGGACACAGAAAAATAGTGCTTTTACAGTAGAGTCTAACTAGTAATTCACAATACTATTCCACGCAAGTCAGATCGTATATGGTAAGTTTTACTTTCAAAGTCCTTTTAGTTTAGCATACGTCTTAACGTGAGTGCTTTCTTTCTCCTTGATACTTTCTATTCTCTGGAAAATGGGTTGGCGAGCACAATTGGGACACTTCTCTGACGGCTATTTTTAATTTTTATTTAATAAAATATCAGCATGCGCAGCTACTTCAGTCCATGTTTTACTGATACTGCCTTTGCTGCTAAAGCGTCCCCGTTTTTTAAATTCATTACTCCATCAAAAGATAAACTTATATCACTATTCTTACTGAATTGTAAAAGAATAGTTGCTGTTTTTCCGTTTTAATAACACATTTATTAAACAGGTATTATTAACAGTAACTTTAAACTAACTAGAAATAAGTTCCGTGTCTTTAAGGACTCTAGAAAAGAATTTTAAAATCTTAGGGTCTCAACTTCTGGTAGCATCATTAGTACATAAACTATTTACTAGAATACTAAATTAGGTACTATTTAAAGTCTCTAAAGTTGTTTCTTCTTGTACAGTATTACGTAATGATATCTTTTTTAAATACATCTCTAACAGCTGATTTATCAGTTGTTTTATAAGTAGTAAAACTCACTTTTGCAGAATCATTCACTATAGTGTACGTTCCTTTTGTCGTCTGATAGTTAGTTTTTTTGTGGAGTATTTACATCCAATGGTAGTAAATAGAATCATTCCTAGTGCAATTAGTTTTAATTTTCCCACGGTACTATTATTTTTTGTATTGCAAAACTAGATTTAATTTGTAGACAGTATAATTATATTGATTTATAGTTTTTTAAAGATAAATTAAACGGAATAGAATGTTAAGAGGGGTTTAGCTTAATACTATTTTATGCACGAAATAGCCCCGTTATTGTAAACCAATAGCGGGGCTAAAATTGTATTAAAAACTTATTTTAGGATTAGCTGTAAATTTGTAAGTTTTTTTTTATGAAATAATATGCTGTATGCCGTATTTTATAGTTCCATATTTATAATAGTTCTTCCTTTTAACTTTCCATTGAGCATTAAATCAATTTTTTCAGACAATTCGTTTAAAGTTATTTCAGTAGCTATGTCGACTAAATTGTCTGGCTTCCAATCTTTAGATAATTTATTCCACACTTGCTCTCTGTAGAGCATAGGATAATTCTGAGAATCAATACCAATTAAACTTATACCTCTCAAGATAAAAGGAAATACTGTTAAATCAAGTTTTGGTGAGGCGACATTACCACAGCAAGTTATCACTCCCATTGGATTAGTTGATTTTATTATATTTTCAAGAATAACACCGCCTACAGTATCTATACCACCGGCAAAAGCGGGTTTTAAAAGTGGTTTATTATCCATAGATTCAAAATCTTCTCGCATGATAATAGTTTCAGCTCCAAGATTCATTAAATAAGCACGAGCTGTTTCTTTTCCTGTTATTGAAGCAACTCTGTATCCTAACTTCTTTAAAATGGAAACGCTTAAAGCGCCCACACCTCCGGTGGCCCCTGAAACCACTATTATACCGTCCTCTGGTTTTACCTTTTCAGTGAGCATTTGTACGGACATTCCTGCTGTTAGTCCCGCTGTTCCTAATGTCATAGCCTCTTTCATGCTAAGATTTTCGGGTAACTTAACAGCCCAATTCTCAGGGATGCTAATAAATTGCCCAAATCCTCCGTCTGTATTCATACCTAGATCATAACTGGTAACAATCACTTTATCATCAACTTTGAATTTATTAGTTTTCGATGATACAATTGTTCCAACGGCATCAATTCCTGGTGTATGTGGATATTTTCGAGTAACTCCTTTATTTCCAATTGATGAAAGGGCATCCTTATAATTAAGAGAGGAGTAATGAACTTTAATCAATAAATCACCTTCGGGTAAATCACTTACTAATTTTGATTTTACTTCTCTGATATAAGTCCCTTCTTTTTCTTCTACTACAAATGCTTTAAACGCTATTTGGTTCATAATTTATTTGTTATTTTTAATTTACAGTTTGTGTTTTTTTTTTCGGTAGGCCGTATAACCCTTGATATTCGAATTATAGCGGATTGTATCTTTAATGGATCCAAGTTACAAAAAAAAATGAACCGGTTACAAGCGTAAATAGAAGTATCGGTTTTCTATAAAAAATAAAACTTAACAATTTCACCTACAGTAAACTAACCTAATTTTAAAATAAAATGGAAAGTCAGGCCATATAAAAAAACCGACTGAAAATCACTTTTCAGTCGGTTTGTATGTTAATAGGAACTTTAAGCATTACCCCAAAAAAGATTTGAATTCCTCGTAGGTTTTTATTTTTGTGCTCACTTTCTTTTTCCTCATCACGCTTTCTATTTGAGAGTGGATAGGCCGTTTTACGTTTAAAACTATATGGCGCGGATTTGCAATCCGTGCCCACTTCAATTGTCCATTCCAACAGAAATTGAAATAATTTATGTTTTAATTAGTTTTTTCTCCTTTAATTTACTCTGCTGTTTGCGTGCACGTATTGCAAATCCATGCCACCGGGTTCAATCGAAAATGATAAAGCCGATATTATAAAGTAATACTTATGGTTTTATTGGCAATGTTATTGGCAAGAGCACAGCATCCACTACATGAATAATTCCGTTTGAAGCAGAGATGTTAGGGGATGTTATATTTGCTGTATTGCCTACCGCAGTAATCATTTTATTATTATCTACTGAGAAAGTAGAGCCTAGCAGGGTTGTTATTGTTCGTGAACGATTTTTAGGAACTACGCTATTGGCGGCTCGGCGTCCTTCGACAACATGATATTTTAATACATCCAATACCAATGTTGCAGGTAGATCGGTAATCTCAGTAACGTCAAAAGCATCATATAGGTCATAAAATGCATCATTTGTCGGAGCAAACACCGTATATTGGTCTTTTCCTTCTGAGAAAAGGGGTACCAGACCAACATAGTCCAGAGCGGCTACAAGCTCAGTGAATCCTGCATCCTTAGCAATTGTTGCAATCGAAGCGTCACCTTTTTTAGGGGCACTATTTTCCGATTTAGAGGTTAATCCAGCCGCAGTTGCAGTGGAATTAGCAGCATCCATTCCTTGAATTTCCTGATTATCACAAGAAATGATGACCATTGACATAGCAGCAATCAAAATGAATGCTTTTAAGGTTCCGAATAATTTAAAAGTGTTAGTTTTCATGGTTTTTTTTTAAAATTAATAAAATCGAATATTTTTTTAAACGTTTATAGCATAAAGTTAAACCAATGAAACTCACTATAAAATTGTTTAACTATAATTTAACAAACAGCTGATTGTTAGGTTGTTACAAAAAATTAGTAATGTTTTATTAAAAAAATTACTGATTTTTTGTAACTCTGTACAAGCTCATTTTATGAAAAATATGGTTTTACAGTCTAAGTAGTTATTCTTAAACTCTACAAATAAATCGATGTACCCATAGAGGCATTGAAGGTCATGCGCTTTTCAGGGAAACCGTTTGTTTCAGTACCGAGCGTGCATCTCCTAAAACGTGTCTATGCTACCATAAAGTAGCCGCTTCCTGGTCATTTAAATAATGGTAAACCTTTTGAGGCCAGTGATCCCTTTTGCGTATAGTTACGGGTGAACCAAGTATCAGGGTTTCCGTTGCTTGCAGATTCGGTATGTCCTCTATACAAGTGTGTCACTAGTGGTATTCCGATACAGGGTCAATTTTCTGGCATTGCCTGATGAACCGGCGCGTAAACGGGCAACAAGTGGGGAAGAGGGGCGTTGTCGCCCATTAATTTATTTTACATTTTACCGTGACGAGGATATTGCGTCTTGCTCTAAAGCAAGGGCCGGGATGACTGCCGTTATCTCCCCATACCCTTGTTAACATTGGATTGCCAAAATTATCTTTTAAACCCACATCCTGCGTAAACTGGGTCATGCTTATCTCGTAATGGGTTCCATTAGGAGTCGTGGGCTGAATTACCGATGGAATAGGCAAGGGATTAACGAACTTTTGTCGTGTGGAAGGATAGAGTAACGACTGACTTTGGGTGTCTGTGGTTGCAACCGCCAAAATTCCTATGATTAGCACAAGCAATGTTCCTTTTTTGTAATTTTTTGCGATGATGCTTCGTATTTTAAATTTATATTTTACAACTGGAAGTAGGTCTAAAAAGAAACTGGTAAGATCTTACGGGGGGGTGTCGGTTGTCTAAATAAAGTTAAATACAATTCAAAACTAAATCAAAGGTTTAAATATTTTATTTTTGACCTAATTTACTCTTTTACAGCGTTTTATGATTTTTATTATAATCGTCGGGAGTTACCCAGATAGCACGAATGATTAATTCCCATGTTATCAATCGATTGTCCATAAAAAAAACGACTGAGAATCGCTTCCCAGTCGTTTGTTTATTGGTGGGTATTTTAAGAATTATCCCAAAAACGCTTTGAATTGCTCGTAGGTTTTAATTTTTGTGCTCACTTTCTCTTTCCCAAGTACGCTTTCTATTTGCGCAGGGATAGGCAGTTTCACGTTTAAAGCCGGTTCCACCGTATCCAGAAACTTGATTGGATGGGCAGTTTCCAAGAAAACACCAATAGACTCGGGGTGGTTTTGCAGTTCTTTTTTCAGTCCCAGATAGCCGATTGCACCGTGTGGTTCGGCAATGTAACCGTTCTTGTTGTAAATGGTTTTCATGGCAGCTAAGGTCTCAACGTCAGAAAATGTAAAGGAGGAAAAATCCTTTTTGAATTTCTCTAAATCATTGTCATATATTTCCTGAATACGAATGAAATTGCTAGGGTTTCCCACATCCATGGCATTCGAAATCGTCTCTCTGGAAGGTTGTGCGTCATAAACTCCGTTCTCTAGGAAACGGGGAACTGTGTCATTCACATTAGTAGATGCTACGAAATGTTCCACTGGCAATCCCATTTTTTTGGCTATGATTCCCGCACACACATTTCCAAAGTTTCCACTTGGACAAGAGAAAACCAAATTTTTGTTTTGTTTTTTTAGAACTTTATAAGTAAAGAAAAAATAGAACATCTGTGGTAACCAGCGCGCAATATTGATAGAATTTGCGGAAGTTAGATTGTGATGTTTTAGACTTTCGTCTAGGAATGCTTTTTTGACCATGTCCTGACAATCATCAAAAAAACCATCTACTTCAAGCGCTCTAATGTTTTGTCCTAGAGTCGTCAATTGTCGCTCTTGAATATCACTCACTTTTCCTGACGGATAAAGTATAATCACTTCAACACCTTTTACACCAAGGAATCCGCTGGCAACTGCACCACCCGTGTCTCCGGAAGTTGCTACCAAAACTGTATTTTTACTGTCTTTTTTGTCTTTGTTAAAGTAGCCCAAACAACGGGACATAAAACGCGCTCCTACGTCCTTGAAAGCCATTGTGGGGCCATGGAATAATTCAAGGGAATAAATGCCTTTTTCTACTTCGACAACTGGGAAATCAAAGCACAGCGTATCGGCAATAATTTCCTTTAGTATGACAGCGGGAATTTCATCTCCAATAAATTGTTTGATAGCTTCAAAAGCGATTTCTTCATTGCTCAAACTTTCTATAGCATCAAAAAAATCAGAAGACAAAGGGGTTATAGTTTCTGGAAAATACAATCCTTTATCAGGTGCTAATCCTTGTATGAGCGCTTCCTTAAAGGAAACTTTTGGAGCGTTATGGTTTAAACTGTAGTATTTCATTGTAACTTTTATTTTCTTAAATCTTTTACCACTGATTTACTGATTTAAAATGATTTTAAAAATCTGTGAATTAGTGGCTATTGTTTCACTATTTTATTTTGGACTTTGACTAGGAACTATAAAATTCTCATGCCATTAGCATTTACTTTAGAAACGTGAATTTCATAAGGTAAGTTCATTTCCTCATAGACTACACTCATGGCTTTTGCGATTTTGTCGGCGGTGTCTTTTCCTTTACTTAAAGCAAAAATAGAAGGCCCTGATCCTGATATTCCCGAACCTAAGGCGCCGTTTTCCATAGCCGTTTTTTTGATTAGATCAAAACCGGGTATTAGCACAGAGCGCAAAGGCTCCACGATTTCATCATGAAGGGAACGCCCTATTAAGTCGTAATCTTGGGTATATAATCCCGCTATTAGACCGCCCACATTTCCCCATTGCATAATCGCGCTTTTGAGAGAAACCGTTTGCTTCAATACGGAACGCGCATCTGATGTTTTTAATTCAATCTGTGGATGAACGACCGTGGCGTATAATTCTGAAGGACTTTCTATTTTTATAATATCTAATGGGCTGTAGCTTCTCACCAAAGTAAATCCACCCAAAAGGGCAGGGGCTACATTGTCAGCATGGGCGTTGCCACAAGCCAGTTTTTCGCCTTGCATGGCAAACTGTACCAAATCTTTAGTTTCAAAAGGGCTTCCTAATAAGGCATTGATCCCATAAACAGCTCCTGCTGCACTGGCTGCACTACTCCCGATTCCGCTGCCTGCTTTTATTTTTTTGTAAATTTCGATATCAAAACCAAAATCGGTTTCAACCGCATTAAGCAAAGCTAGTCCGGCAACACCCGCAACGTTTCGTTCTGTTTCCAATGGTAAATCGGCACCCACAATTTTAGTGATGCGGATCCCTTTTTGATTGGATTTTCTTATGATCATTTCGTCCCCTACATTGTCCAAGCAAAGTCCGAGCACATCAAACCCACAGGATAGATTAGCAATGGTAGCAGGGCAAAATATTTTTATTTCATTCATTTTTGATAGTCTTAAAGTCTAAAATCGTTAAAGTTCAAAGTTAGCATGCCTTTGGATATTACGACTAATTTATACGTTTCCAATTCGAATCACATCGGCAAAAATTCCGGAGGCGGTAACCTCAGCTCCTGCACCAGCCCCTTTTATCAATAGTGGTTGATCGACATAACGGTCCGTAAAGAACAATACGATATTATCTTTTCCTTCCAGGTTGTAAAAAGGGTGGTCTTTTGCGATGAATTGTAAACCAACGCTTGCTTTCCCATTTTCAAATTGAGCAACAAATTTCAATCTGCTTTCTTTTTCATTGGCCGCAGCCAAAATTCCTTCAAAATGAGCAGCATGTTCTACAAGAGATTTGAAAAAATCGGTATTATTTGTTGTTTCCATGCATGCAGCAGGAAGAAAAGATTCGTTTTCAATGTCTTCAATTTCCATTTCATAACCACTTTCTCTAATCAAGATCAATATCTTTCTTGCAACATCGATTCCGCTCAAATCTATTTTCGGGTCCGGTTCAGTAAATCCTTGAACACCGGCTTCTTTTACGACTTTTTCAAAAGAATTATTTTTATCGAAATTATTAAAAATAAAGTTTAAACTACCGGATAAAACCGCTTGGATTTTGTTGACCTTATCTCCTGAAACCACTAAATTTTTAACGGTATCAATGATGGGTAATCCTGCTCCAACATTCGTTTCAAACAAGAAAGGAGCATTGTATCTTCGGGATAATCTTTTAAGATTTTTATAGTTTTCAAAAGCAGAGGAACAGGCAATTTTGTTACAAGTAACTACGGCAACACTTTGTCTTAAGAAATGCTCGTATGTTTTAGAAACACTTTCGTTTGCAGTGATATCCACAAAAATACTGTTACGTAAATTCAGGTCTTTTACTTTTTTAATAAATAATTCTTGATCAGCGGCTTCTCCTTTGTCTATAGCCGATTGCCATGCCTTTAAATCAATTCCGTCTTCGTCAAAAATCATTTTTCGGGAATTAGACAAAGCGATTACACGCAGGTTCATTTTTAGGTTTTCCTTTAGGAATTTCTTTTGTTGGTTAATCTGCGCGATGAATTTCTCTCCAACATTACCAACTCCCATTACAAACAAGTTCAATTGTTTAGTATTGTCTTCGAAGAAACGTTCGTGAAGTGTGTTCAATGCTTTTTTCACATCTTTTTGATTGATTACCGCTGATATGTTTCTTTCGGAAGCACCTTGGGCAATCGCTCGGATATTGACATTATTTTTTCCTAATGTGCTAAACATTTTACCGCTCAACCCTTGGTGATTTTTCATGTTTTCACCCACTAATGCAATAATGCATAGGTTTTTTTCCACGATACAAGGTTCTATTTTGTGCTGCAAAATCTCGATTTCAAAGGCTTTGTTAATTGCGGCTTCAGCGGCTTCGGCATCCTCATTCAGAATTCCAATACAGATGGAGTGCTCAGAGGAGGCTTGGGTAATAAAGATTACATTGATCTCTTCTAGAGACAATACTTCAAAAAGTCGTTTTGATGAACCAGTTACACCTATCATACCGGGGCCTTCAAGGGTAATCAAAGTGATATTCTCGATATGGCTGATTCCTTTTACGGGCTGACCGTTAGAAATGGAGGTATTTGAAATATAAGTGCCTTCCGCTTTCGGTTCGAAAGTATTCTTGATATGAATAGGAATGTTCTTTCTTAGGACAGGCTGAATAGTGGGTGGGAACAACACTTTGGCACCAAAATGAGATAACTCCATCGCTTCCTGATAGGATATGGAAGCGATAGGTTGCGCTTGTTTCACGATTTTCGGGTTAGCAGTATACATTCCGTTGACATCAGTCCAAATTTCTAAATCTGTGGCGTCTAATGCTCCTGCCATTATTGCAGCGGTAAAGTCTGATCCACCACGTCCTAGTGTTGTATTGATTCCGTCATTGGACGAGGAAATAAAACCGGGCATTACGACAACCTGACTTTCATTCGAAGCAAAAAAATCGGCAATTAATTGATTTGTCACTTTGAAATTTACGGCAGCTTTTCCGAAATTACTGTTGGTTTTAATTAACTCGCGGCTGTCTTTGTAACTACTGTTTTTAAAATCTTGTTTGAGCGCCTCAGCAATTATATAAGAAGAAAGCAATTCACCAAAGCTTAAAATAGTATCTGATGTTCTATTGGATAGTTCTCCCAGAAGGAAACAACCGTCCAGTAAGGTTTCCAGGTGATTAATGATTCGTTTGATATGACTTAATAAACTGCTTTGCTCGCTTACGGCAATCAATTCTTTTACAGCAGTCAAATGTTTTTTCTCGATATCGGCAACAATTTCCTTATAACTTTCATCATTTGAAGCGGCTCTTAATGAAGCCAACTGAAGTAAATCAGTTACCTTACTGAGCGCAGATACGACTACAATTAATTGGTTTTGTTTTGCTTGGTTTTGAACTATGTCAAGGACTAGTTTTATATTTTGTGCATTGGCTACCGAAGTTCCGCCAAATTTTAATACTTTCATCTTGTTTGTTTTATTTAGAAAAATGGCAATGCTATTTACCCACCTAAAATCTTTCCTTCTAAAAAAAAAGAAAAATATAAATTAGGATTATATGTAAAATTTATACCCCTAAGGGGTAGTAGTTGTTGTTGCTGTAAATGTAGAAGTAACAGGGAGTGCAACCCAAATTTGAGTTGTTATCGAAGATTGATATGTTGTTCTGTTATTTGTCATTATAGTTTTTCAAAAATACAGCTTTTTATAAAAAGCTAAAGCCTTTTATCTGTTTTTTGCGAATATTTTAATAATTAGAAGAGATTTTGCCTTCTATTGAATATTTCTTATTTTAAAACGATGTTATGAAGGGTATTGTCATTTAACGTATGAATAAAAAGACATAAATAGGGATTTTTGAGGTTTTTTTTTAATTGTAGTTGCTAATTTCTTCAATTTAACTGGTGCGGGTGCCGGTTTTGTTTAATGGTCGCAGGAGTGACTTTTTAAAATATTGCTGCTTGTTAAGCGTGTCAAAGCAATAAAAGTGCTTTTTATCAAAGCAGGATTATTCTGCAATAAACTGCATCAATTTTAGTAAAGTCGTGCTTTTTGTTATAAATTTTAAATTATATGTTGCTTTTTAATATTGATTTCTCGAATTTTGGCTTTTTAAATTAAAGCTTAAATGGACAATACACATTATATAAGTACTGCAGTACTTTCCTTGGAGACGTTAAACGAAATTATTTCACAACACATGTCATTGGAGTTATCTGATGAAGCTAAAATTAATATTCAGAAATGTAGGGATTTTTTGGACACAAAAATGGCAACTCATTCTGAACCGATCTACGGAATAAATACGGGTTTTGGATCACTTTGTAATGTTAAGATTTCTAATGAAAACTTATCAAAACTTCAGGAAAACCTCGTAAAGTCCCATGCTTGCGGTACAGGGGAAGAAGTGCCTAATGAAATCGTAAAACTGATGTTGTTGCTGAAGATACAGTCCTTGGGCTACGGACATTCAGGAATACAGTTACAGACAGTAGACCGTTTAGTTGCTTTTTATAACAATGATATTCTACCAATTATTTATACACAGGGTTCATTAGGTGCCTCTGGAGATTTAGCCCCTTTAGCGCATTTATCTTTGCCTTTATTAGGAGAAGGAGAAGTCTATTTTGAAGGTCAAAAAGTGCATTCAAGTGTAATAATGGAGCGCTTTAATTGGCAACCTATCGTATTGCAGTCTAAGGAAGGATTAGCTTTGCTAAATGGAACGCAATTCATGAGTGCTTACGGAGCGCATATATTAATGAAAGCGAATAAATTTTCTTATTTAGCGGATTTAATCGGTACGATATCTTTGGAAGGATTCGATGGTAGAATCGAATCTTTTAATGAGTTGATACACTTTATTCGTCCTCATAAAGGTCAAATTAAAACGGCTAGTCGTGTAAAAGAATTTCTAGAAGGAAGTGAAATTATCGAGCAGGAGAAAGTACATGTACAAGACCCGTATTCATTCCGTTGTATCCCGCAAGTTCATGGAGCTTCAAAAGATGCTATTGACTACGTTAAGAAAGTATTTAAAACTGAAATTAATTCGGTTACAGATAATCCAAATATATTTATCGAAAGTGACCAAATTATTTCTGGAGGTAATTTTCACGGACAACCATTGGCGTTAGCATTGGATTTTATGGCAATTGCATTAGCCGAATTGGGTAGTATATCAGAAAGAAGAACCTATCAATTGGTTTCAGGATTGCGAAACCTTCCTGCATTTTTAGTGGATAATCCCGGGTTGAATTCCGGTTTCATGATTCCGCAATATACTGCTGCTAGTATTGTCAGCCAGAACAAGCAATTAGCAACACCTTCAAGCGTAGATAGTATTGTTTCCAGTAATGGACAAGAAGATCATGTGAGTATGGGGGCCAACGGTGCTACAAAAGCGTTGCGAGTTATGGATAATCTGGAACGTATATTGGCAATCGAATTGATGAATGCTTCTCAAGCGATTCAATTTAGAAGACCGCTTCAGTCAAGTGAATTTATCGAAATGTTTTTGAGCTCGTACAGAGAAGAAGTTCCGTTTGTAAAAGAAGATCGTATTTTACATTATGACATAGAGAAAACTGTTTCTTTTTTAAACAGTTTTCAAATTGAAGATGATTTGTTAGACTAGTTTCTGGTGACTATTATAACGAGTTAAATTATTCGAAATAAATAAAAAAAAACCATCCTACTTATGAAGTTAGAATGGTTTTTTTATGCCAATTATTTTGACAAAAACTTAGCGAATTGAATAAACTAAGTTCTAAAAGTATTAAATTAATTATTTTATTTTAAAATTCTTTTCAATTGCTTTGATCATTTCGCCTGCGATATCTTTATTGGTAGCGCCTTCTATTCCTTCTAATCCAGGAGAGGAGTTTACTTCCAGCAATAAAGGACCTTTCGCTGAACGAATAATATCAACCCCGGCCACTTTTAAATCCATGGCTTTTGCTGCTTTTATCGCAATTCGTTTTTCTTCCATGGTTGCTTTTATGACAGTTGCTGTTCCACCAAGATGGATATTGGCTCTGAATTCGCCTGGCATCGCTTCTCTTTGAATGGAAGCCACAACCTTTCCGTCAATCACAAAACAACGAATGTCTTTACCGTTCGCTTCTTTTATGAATTCTTGAACTAATATGTTTGCATTAACACTCTTGAAGGCATTAATAACGCTTTCTGCCGCTTTTTTTGTTTCGGCGAGGACAACTCCTTTTCCTTGTGTTCCTTCGAGTAATTTCACGATTAGTGGCGAACCACCTACCATTTTGATCAAATCATTGGTATCTAAAGGGGAATTGGCAAATCCGGTTGTCGGGATCCCGATACCACTGTTTAAAAGCAGTTGTAACGAATATAATTTGTCACGGGATTGTGTGATTGCTGCCGCTGAGTTCAGACAATATACTTTTAACGCTTCAAACTGTCTTGTTAAGGCACAGCCATAAAAGGTGATGCTTGGTCTTATCCTTGGAATGATAGCGTCAAATTGATCTAAAATAATTCCGCCTCGATAATGTATTTCGGGGGTTTGTGCGTCCAAACGCATGTAGCACTCTTTTATATTCAAGAAATGCATTTCGTGACCGCGCATTTCGCCCGCTTCCATAATACGTTTGTTGCTGTACAATTCGGGATTAGAGGCTAAAACTCCAATTCGCAAACCGGTGCTTGCTTTTATTGAATTTTTATATAAATCTTTAAGGTTGTCAGTTGTTGGTTGACCCAAAAGGTACTGTTGCTCAGGGTCAACAAGAACTCTTCCGCTCATAGCTTCTCTTCCTAATAGCATTCTGAATCCCATGGAGTCTCTATTAGTCAATGTCATTTCAATAGGCCATCTAGAATTACCGATTTCTAAATTGGTTTGAATCACATATCTCTGTTCTCTAAATCCGCTAGAGCTTTTTACGATACGTTTGTCAATTAGAGGAGCCTCACAATGGATGACTGTTTTTAAATTATTCTGAATAGGATTGATGTCAAATCGGACCCAGTTTGTTTCGTTTTTAATAAAAGGAGCTATGTTAATAGCATGTAAAGCAGATGTTTTTGCACCAGAGTCTACGCGGGCTTTTATCGTGGGAATTCCCAGTTCAGGAAAGGAGCACCATTCTTCACTACCTAGAATAACTTTTTCTTGAGGCATATTATTTATTTTTGTTAAGGTCAAATTATAGAAGTCAAATATAAATATTTGTTTTTATAAAATATGTAGAATTTATATAAAGAATAAACCCGTTATGTTATAAAAACGTAACGGGTTTATTTTGTTATCAGAAATGGGCCTTCTATTGATTAGTTGGCTCTTCTGCTTTAGTAACTTTTACATTTAGTTCCTGAGCTCCCTCTTCAATATCCATGAAAATCTCATCTCCTGAAGAAATTTTAGAAGTGATAATTTCTTCGGCAAGTGAATCTTCAACGTATTTTTGGATGGCTCTTTTTAGTGGTCTTGCACCAAATTGCTTATCAAAACCTTTTTCCGCAATAAAAGCTTTTGCCTTGTCAGAAAGGGTTAATTTATATCCTAGTTCCGTAAGGCGAGCATATAATTTCTTCAATTCGATTTCGATAATTAAATCGATATCATGTTTCTCTAATGTGTTGAATACAATTACATCATCAATTCTGTTTAAGAATTCAGGTGCGAAAGTTTTTTTCAAAGCATTTTCAATAATGCTTTTAGAGTTATCATCTGCACTTGCAGTTCTCGCAGCTGTACCGAAACCAACACCTTGACCAAAATCTTTTAATTGTCTTGCTCCAACATTTGAAGTCATGATAATTATAGTATTTTTGAAATCAATTTTTCGACCTAAACTATCAGTTAAATAACCGTCATCCAAGACTTGTAATAACATGTTAAAAACGTCTGGATGCGCTTTTTCAATTTCGTCCAATAACACAACACAATACGGTTTTCTGCGTACTTTTTCTGTTAATTGTCCGCCTTCTTCGTAACCTACGTATCCTGGAGGCGCTCCCACTAAACGAGAGATTGCAAATTTCTCCATATATTCACTCATGTCTACTCGTACCAATGCGTCTTCAGAATCAAATAATTCGTTAGCAAGCACTTTGGCTAATTGCGTTTTTCCAACACCTGTTTGGCCCAGAAAAATAAAGGAACCAATTGGTCGGTTTGGATCTTTCAATCCTGCACGGTTTCTTTGAATAGATCTCGCTATTTTTAAAACGGCTTCTTTTTGTCCAATAACTTTACTTTCGATAAGTTCCGGTAATATAGCCAGTTTGTTACTTTCTGTTTGTGCAATACGGTTTACAGGGATTCCGGTCATCATTGAAACTACGTCGGCAACATTATCCTCTGTAACTTCAATTCTATTGTTTTTTGCATCCTCTTCCCATTGTTCCTGAGCGATTGCTAATTCTTTTTCAATGCGTTTCTCATCATCTCTAAGTTTTGCAGCCTCTTCGTATTTTTGCTTTTTAACAACTACATTTTTTAGCTCGCGAATTTCTTCCAATTGACGTTCCAAATCAAGTACCTTTTTAGGAACTTCAATGTTGGTGATGTGAACTCGTGAACCCGCTTCGTCTAAAGCATCAATAGCCTTGTCCGGTAAAAAGCGTTCTGACATGTATCTATCCGTTAGTTTGACACAAGCCTCAATGGCGTCTTGTGAATAAATAACATTATGATGGTCTTCGTATTTGTTCTTGATGTTGTTTAAAATGGTAATTGTTTCTTCTACAGATGTAGGTTCTACAATTATCTTTTGAAAACGTCTCTCTAAAGCACCATCTTTTTCAATGTATTGTCTGTACTCATCCAGTGTTGTTGCTCCGATACATTGGATTTCTCCTCTTGCTAAAGCAGGCTTAAACATGTTGGAGGCATCCAAAGATCCGGTTGCTCCACCTGCACCTACAATAGTATGAATTTCATCAATGAAAAGAATGATATCATCATTTTTTTCCAATTCATTCATTACGGCTTTCATACGTTCTTCAAATTGTCCTCTATATTTAGTTCCAGCAACAAGGCTTGCAAGGTCTAATGTAACAACGCGCTTATTGAATAGGATTCGAGAAACTTTCTTTTGTATGATTCGCAAAGCTAAACCTTCGGCAATAGCCGATTTTCCAACTCCGGGCTCACCGATAAGGAGTGGGTTGTTCTTTTTACGTCTGCTCAAAATTTGGCAAACACGTTCGATTTCTTTCTCACGTCCTACAACGGGGTCTAATTTTCCTTCTTCGGCCATTTCTGTTAAATCCCGTCCAAAATTGTCTAATACAGGTGTTTTGGATTTTTTATTGGATTTATTGGCCGGATTATTAAAATTACCTTCTTTAAGACTGTCATCTTGTCCTGAATCGTCATTATAAGAGTCTGCAGCCCTTGGTAAATTTTCCAAGAATTCTTCTTCGTTTGGTGTCATATTGATATATTGTTCTTTAGCTACATCGTAATCAATTTTAAGTTTATTCAGTAGCTTGGTTGTTGGATCGTTTTCGTTTCGTAGAATACAGAGCAATAAATGCGCTGTACTTACAGAAGAACTTTGGAACACTTTTGCTTCTAAAAAAGTCGTCTTCAAAGCACGTTCTGCCTGTCGTGTCAAATGAAGATTTTTCTTTTCTAAATTTGTTTCTACGCCAGGGGTTGCGGGGCTTAGTATCTCTACTTTTTTACGCAAATGTTCTAAGTCTACCGAAAGGTTGTTTAATATTTGAATTGCTTTACCATTACCATCTCGAAGGATACCTAGCATCAAGTGTTCAGTTCCTATGAAATCATGACCCAATCGCAAAGCTTCCTCTTTGCTGTAGGTAATAACGTCTTTTACTCTTGGTGAAAAATTATCATCCATATTGTATATTTTGTATATGTAAATTTAGTGAATTAGTATCTTAAAAACAAGAATCATACCTTAAGATGTCGTGTCAGCTAATTGACAAAAAAAATAGGGGAATATTGTAAAATAGCACTTAATTTATTAAACAAAAGAGAGATTTAATTTGTTAATAAATCTTTGAAATAAGAATGTTAAAATACTTTATAAAATTTCAAAAAGCCGTATATTGGCACGTTTTGAAACTAATATAATATTTTAATATAACAACTTATGTCTGAAGGAGAAAAGTTAATTCCTATTAACATAGAAGATGAAATGAAATCAGCTTACATTGATTATTCGATGTCAGTAATTGTATCAAGAGCGCTTCCAGATGTTAGAGATGGTTTGAAACCAGTACATCGAAGAGTTCTTTACGGAATGTATGATTTAGGAGTTTTTTCAAATAAAGCCCATAAAAAATCCGCTAGAATTGTCGGAGAAGTTTTAGGTAAGTATCACCCTCATGGAGATACGTCTGTTTACGATGCCATGGTTCGTATGGCTCAGGAATGGAGTATGCGTTATTTACTGGTTGACGGTCAAGGTAACTTTGGTTCGGTTGATGGCGATAGCCCCGCAGCAATGCGTTATACTGAGGCTAGAATGCGGAAGATTTCGGAAGAGATAATGGCAGATATAGAAAAAGAAACTGTTGATTTTCAATTGAATTTTGATGATACTTTATATGAGCCAAAAGTAATGCCAACGCGTGTTCCTACTTTATTAATAAATGGAGCAACAGGAATTGCTGTAGGTATGGCAACCAATATGCCACCGCACAATCTTACCGAAGTAATAGATGGTACTTTGGCTTACATGGATAATAACGATATTGAGATAGACGAATTAATAAACTATATCAAAGCGCCTGATTTTCCAACCGGAGGTATTATTTACGGTTATGAAGGAGTTCGTGAGGCATTCAAAACCGGGAGAGGTAGAGTAGTAATGCGAGCTAAAGTTGGCTTTGAAGAAGTAGACGGCAGAGAGTGTATTATTGTTTCCGAAATTCCTTACCAAGTCAATAAGGCAGATATGATTAAGCGTACCGCTGATCTGGTAAATGATAAAAAAATTGAAGGAATAGCAAATATTCGCGATGAATCGGATAGAAACGGTATGCGTATTGTTTATATTTTGAAACGTGATGCTACGCCAAATGTGGTTTTAAACACATTGTACAAGTACACCCAATTACAGTCTTCTTTCAGTGTCAATAATATTGCATTGGTAAAAGGCCGTCCACAGATGTTGAATCTTAAAGACATGATTCACTATTTTGTGGAACACCGTCATGATGTGGTGACCCGTAGAACGCAATTTGAGTTGCGTAAGGCAGAAGAAAGAGCGCATATTCTTGAAGGTATGATAATTGCATCAGATAATATTGATGAGGTTATCGCATTGATTAAGGCGTCAAAAAGTACGGAAGAAGCGAGAGGAAAATTGATTGAAAGATTTAAATTATCCGACATTCAGGCAAGAGCAATTGTTGAAATGCGTTTGCGTCAATTGACAGGACTTGAGCAAGATAAGTTAAGAACTGAGTATGAAGAAATCATGAAGGTAATTGAGCGTTTAAGAGCTTTGTTGGCAGATGTGAATTTAAGAATTGCTTTGATAAAAGAAGAACTTATTGAAATTCGTGAAAAATACGGAGATGAGCGTCGTTCATTAATTGAATATTCAGGTGGTGATGTAAGTATTGAGGATTTAATTGCTGATGAAAATGTGGTAATTACAATCTCTCATGCAGGATATATTAAACGTACAAACCTAACAGAATACAAAACACAGAATAGAGGAGGAGTTGGTCAAAAAAGCGCAGGTACTAGAGATCAAGATTTCTTAGAGCATATGTTCGTGGCGACAAACCATCAATATATGATGTTCTTTACCCAAAAAGGAAAATGTTTCTGGATGCGTGTTTATGAAATACCGGAAGGAAGTAAAACTGCCAAGGGTAGAGCGATTCAAAATCTTATCAGTATAGAAAGCGACGATAAGGTAAAAGCATTTATTTGTACACAAGATTTAAAAGACCAAGACTATATTAAGAGCCATAATTTGATTATGGTGACTAAAAAAGGTCAGGTTAAGAAAACGTCTTTAGAGAAATATTCTAAACCTAGGATAAATGGTGTTGCGGCAATTACCATCAAAGAAGGGGATGAGTTGTTAGAAGCGAAATTAACCAACGGTACAAGCCAGATCATACTTGCTGTTAAATCAGGTAAGTTAGTTCGTTTTGAAGAATCTAAAACCCGTCCAATGGGAAGAACGGCTTCTGGAGTTCGTGGAATTTCACTTAAAGATGAGTCGGATGAAGTAATTGGCATGGTTGCTGTAGATAGGGATGCTATAAACGATTCACAAGTTTTAGTGGTAACTGAAAATGGATACGGAAAACGTACCAAATTGGTTGATGAAGATGGAGAAGATGTTTACCGTATTACCAATCGTGGAGGTAAAGGAGTCAAAACGTTGAATATCACCGAAAAAACAGGTAGTCTTATATCGATAAACGCGGTTACTGATGCTGATGACTTAATGATAATCAATAAGTCAGGATTGACCATTAGAATGGCTGTTGAAGACTTAAGAGTGATGGGACGTGCTACTCAAGGCGTAAAATTAATTAACTTAAAAGGTAAAGATTCTATTGCTGCTGTTACCAAAGTTATGAAAGACGATCCTGAAGAAGTTATTGTTGATGAAGACGGTAATGTTGTTGAAGTTGAAGCAATCGAAAGAGTAAAACCGGTTTTGGAGGTGTTAGAAGATGAAGGCGCTACTGAAGACGAAGACGAAGACGATTTAGATGAGGAAGAGGAGACTGAAGATGAATCAGACGAAGACGATGCTGATGATGAATAAATAAATACAATATATAAAAACGAGAATAATTAATAATAAATAGAATTTTATGAAAAGTAAATATGTGGTGCTAGCATCAGCTTTATTGATATCAGTAGCGTCTTTTGCTCAAAAAGACGAAATTAAAGCTGCTGAAAAAGCATTAAGAAAAGGAAACTCCCAAGAGGCAGCTACTATTTTACAGGGTGCGGAATCTTTATTGTCTAACGCAGATGATGATGAAAAAGCCCAGTTTTTCTTTGTAAAGGGAAACGCTTACCTTGATTTAGCAAATAAAAAGGTAGATATAGATAAAAATTTAGCTGCAGCTGCAACTGCTTATTTAAGTTTAGTAGACGCGGAAAAAACGTCTGGGAAAAGTAAGTATACATCTGAAGCTGCTAAATCAATTATTGAAATAAAATATAAATTGATAAATAGTGCCATTGCGGACTCTAAAGTTGACAAACATTCTGATAGCGCAAAGAAGTTGTATGACGCTTACTTACTAGATAAAAAAGACACTTTAAATCTATATTATGCTGCTTCGACTTATGTTAACGCAAAAGAATATGATGTAGCGTTAAAACTTTATCAAGATTTAAAACAAATGAATTATTCCGGAAAAGGAGCTAATTATTTGGCGGTAAATAAATTAACAGGAGAGGAAGATCTTTTTGCAACAGTTGCAGAAAGAGATAGAATGGTAAAAATGGGTACTCATGAAAAGCCAAGTACAGAAGTTATTCCTTCAAAAAGAGGGGAGATATACAAAAATATGGCTTTGATCTTGGTTGATGCGGGAAAAACAGAAGAAGCTAAAAAAGCGATTGAAGAAGCTAGAGCTACAAACCCTGATGATACTTCCTTGATATTGACGCAAGCGAATTTATATTTGCAAACGAAGGATTATGAGACTTACAAAAAACTGATAAATGAAGTTTTAGAGAAAAGTCCTAACGACGCTGATTTGGTGTTTAATCTAGGGGTGCTTAGTGCTAACGCTAAAGACGTTGTTAATGCTGAAAAATATTATGCAAGAACGATGGAAATCAACCCTCAATACGTTAATGCTTATATTAATATGGCGGCATTAAAGTTAGAGGCTGAAAATGCTTTGATTGCTCAAATGAATAAATTAGGGAATTCAGACAAAGATATGAAGCGTTATGCAGTTTTGAAAATTGAAAGGCAAAACATATTTAAAAGTGTTATTCCTTATCTTGAAAAAGCAATGGAAGTAGATCCGAAAAATGCAGATGTAGCTAATACACTTTTAAACGTGTACAGCGCATTGGAGATGACTGCTCAGAAAAAAGCTTTAGAAGCGAAAATGAAATAATATATATTATTTTAAAACTAATAAAAAAACCTATCTGATTCAGATAGGTTTTTTTTTATATAATCTTTTTTATAACTCTGAGTTTGTGGGTATGTTTATTTATTTCGGCATTATAAATACCTAAATGATCTAATCTGTCAATTCGTACTTTGCCACTGGCATGGATAATATAATTGTTTTCCATGATGATGCCTACGTGAATGATGCGGCCTTCTTCATTATCAAAAAAAGCTAAATCACCGGGTTCGCTCTCTTCAATAAAACTCAAAGCTTCCCCTTGGGTAGCCTGTTGTGACGCATCTCTTAATAATTTGTAGCCATTAAGTTTGTAAACCATTTGGGTAAAACCAGAACAATCAATACCAAAAGGCGTTTTTCCACCCCAAAGATAAGGAGCGTTTAAATAGAGAAACGCAGTGTTTATAAGGTGTCTTTTGTCTTTGATACCATCGACTTTAGTTCCTTCAAAATCGAAACCATTTGTGTTTATGGTATCGTTAGTGATGAACGAAATAGTAGCCCCTAAAGGGATTGGCATTAACAAATTAGAAGGACCGGTAATGTATTCTATTAAATCAGAATTTAAAATGATTGGCTCGTCAGAAAGCTGATTGAAGTTTGCTTCAGAAATAACTTGATATTGTTTTGAATCTAACCAACCTTCGTATCCATCAAAATGCATTTTAATTCGAGACCATTGTTTCTGTTGTTCTAAAATTTCAAAATGTTCACCAAATAAAACTTGAGAAACGATTTCGCTCCTATCATTAGGTTCAAACCGAAGCGGGATTATAGCCAAATTACAAATTCCGAACATTTATGTAATATTATGAGTTAAGAGTTATGAGTCATAAGTATTAAAACTTATAACTCATAATCCAGAATTATTTATATTCTTTCTATAACAACTGCTGAAGCACCACCTCCGCCATTACATATGGCAGCGGCTCCAATTTTAGCATTGTTTTGTTCCAAAACATTTAATAATGTAATAATGATTCGGGCCCCAGAACAACCTAACGGATGCCCTAATGAAACGGCTCCACCATTTACATTTACTTTATCGTTGTCTAACCCTAAAATTTTAGAATTTGCCAGTCCTACCACTGCGAATGCCTCATTAAATTCAAAATAATCAACATCACTGAGAGAGATACCTGCTTTGTCTAAAGCTTTGGGAACTGCTTTTGATGGGCTTGTTGTGAACCATTTTGGTTCTTGTGCAGCATCAGCGTAACTTTTGATAAATGCAAGAGGTTTTAAACCTAAAGACATTGCTTTTTCTTCACTCATTAGTATCATAGCTGCTGCCCCATCATTTATTGTTGATGCATTTGCCGCAGTCACGGTTCCCTCTTTTGAAAAAACAGCGTTTAAAGTAGGGATTCTGTCCATTTTGACATTTGTGAATTCTTCATCTTTGGATACTATAATTGGATCTCCTTTTCGCTGCGGAACGGCAACGGGAACTACTTCATTATTAAATTTACCATCTTCCCAAGCTTTTGCTGAACGCTGATACGATTGAATTGCGTACTTATCTTGGTCTTCTCTAGAGAATTTATATTCAGAAGCACATAAGTCCGCACACACGCCCATAGCATTGTTGTCGTAGGCGTCAACGAGTCCATCCTTTTGCATTCCATCAACCATGGTAGCGGGACCAAATTTGGTTGCATTTCTCAAATTCATATAATGAGGAATTAAACTCATGTTTTCCATACCACCGGCAACAACGATTTCGGCATCACCACATTGGATGGCCTGTGCTGCAAGCATTACTGATTTCATGCCTGACGCGCATACTTTATTTATAGTTGTGCATGTAACAGTATTGGGTAAACCTGCAAAAAGCGCAGCTTGACGGGCAGGCGCTTGTCCTGTTCCGGCCTGAACTACATTACCCATATAAACTTCATCAATTAAATTTGGATCTAATTTAATTCTATCTAATGCTCCTTTAATTGCTATTGCACCTAATCTTGGAGCGGGTACTGTAGATAATCCCCCCATAAAACTTCCGATAGGTGTTCTAACTGCAGAAACGATAACAACTCTTTTGCTCATGATATTGATTATGTTGGTTTATCTAGCAAATTTAATCATTTTAAAACAAATTTTGATTTTGATTTGAGTATTATATTTTTTTCAAAATAAATATGGTTTTTATTTTAAGCTATATGTTTGATTGTGAACTGTTTTTATAAAAATGTGTAAAAACATTTAAAAAAAGCCCTGAAATAGTTGTGAGTAATGCAATGAAGTGTTACATTTGCAACCGCAAAAAGAACATGTTTTCTTTGAGCTTGGAGGGGTGCCAGAGTGGTAATGGAGCAGTTTGCTAAACTGTCACCGAGCAATCGGTGCCAGGGTTCGAGTCCCTGTCCCTCCGCTTAATATTTTTTGTTTCGAGATGTTACAGTTTTGACTTGATATGCTTGTTTTTTTAGGCAAATTTGACAAAGAATTTTATATTGATATTATGTTTTTTCGGGGTGTAGCGTAGCTCGGTTATCGCGCCTGCTTTGGGAGCAGGAGGCCGCAGGTTCGAATCCTGCCACCCCGACTAGATTTTTTTTACATGAGCAATGGAGGCATAGCTCAGCTGGATAGAGCACCTGCCTTCTAAGCAGGCGGTCGAAGGTTCGAATCCTTCTGCCTTCACAAAAACCCCTATAGACTTTGTGTTTATAGGGGTTTTTAAATTTAGTTGATAATCTAGTTGACAGCATCCAAAAAAAACTTTTCTTTATCCTAATTTACTTTATGTGAATCAAGCGTTTTTTATTTTGCGCATCCTTTTACTTATTTCTCAACATTTGAATTGTTATAACTACTACTGATAAAAGTAAAATATCTTCTTTAGTTAATTCTGAGAACGTACAAGAGTTTATACCTGTAAGTCTGCCAGTAAGTATTCTAAAATAAGCTAAAGTTATATTGAGCTATTGTTGTCAATAAGTCAGACTTGACAACGAAGGAAAAGCAAAACAATGGTTTATCTTATACTAGCAGTAAAAACAGTTACTCACGATATACTATTAACTCTATTTATAGAATAGTTATTTCTTTAGTAAATCAAAATCTATAAAAAGTTGTAGTTGGTTATTTTATAAAATAACCATGTATTAGGCTGTCTAAGGTGAGGAACAAGAACTGTGAAAAGATTTGAAATCAAATTCTTAAAATCATACCCATCATCATAAATAAAAGTAATTCGCTTTGGGATAATAAGGCCGCGTAATGTATATGCAACCAAGTGGGGTTAATTAAATCTAGCTAAGAATTTATTGCTGTAAGACTTGTTTGTTTTCTCTTGCTGCTTATTTAGCTCGGTAATCAAGCCTGTGTCTTTTCAGATAGTTCTAGTTTGTTTAATTTCTATGGTTTAACATTTGCAGGAATAACAATTGAAGAATTCTGGATACAGAAAAATATTTTTAAAAATGTTACACAATTAATACTACAGGTTGTACTTGTAAATCCACTAAAGGCAATTACTTATTCTCATTTTTACTTTATTAAAATCGTAACAGTAACAATTGAAAGCTTAGGTAAAAGAACAGTAACATTGAACAAAACAACTGTATTATGAATATTGTAGAAACTGCCGTAAATTACGGCTCATTTAAAACTTTAGTAGCAGCCGTAACAGCTGCCGATCTTGTTGGTACTTTAAGTTCTGAAGGTCCTTTCACTGTGTTTGCACCATTAGACGATACATTCGGTGAATTGCCTGAAGGAACTGTAGACATACTTGTAAAGCCAGAGAACAAGGAACAATTGTCCTCTATTTTGACTTACCATGTTCTTGCGGGTAAAGTTTTGTCAACTGACCTATCCGATGGTATGAAAGTCACAACGGTAAACGGACAAGAAGTAACGGTTCATTTAAAAGAAGGAAAGGTCTTTATTAATGACGCGGAAGTAGTTCTTACTGATGTATTAACCGATAATGGAGTTATACATGCCGAAAACAAGGTTATAATGGCAGCCTAATATATTGGTAAAGAATTTGAACGAAAAACTTGTTTTTTGCAGGTTTTTTTTTCCAAATATTAGCCTCTGTGCAAATTAAGTTGACCTTTGTCGACCTGTACTTAAACGAAATTCATAACGGTATAGGTACTCCAATCTTTACCATTACAAGCTAATTTTTCAGCGCGCATTCACAATTTGAAAATTGATTAGGAAATTTTTAATGAAACAGTTTGTGATAAAGGAATAAATTTTCAAAATAAACTTGAATCAATTTAATTGACTTTTAGAAATCAACTGACTATAAATTAAATCAATACTTGTTCAAATGAAAGTCACAGGTCATAAGGTTCTAGAAGTAACTTTAACGAGGTAAATGCTTTCCGTACTTACAACTAACTCTACGTCTTTGCTTAATGCAGATATCAGTCACGCCGTAATAGAAAAAGTATTGCTCAATTTTAATTTTGAACAACTAAATTTATTATTTCAAGTATTACAAATAAAAACAATTCGCTATAGCAATAAGCTTAAATTTGCCACACATCAAAGCGCTAAATGGCAAAAAATAGAAACACAAACTCAACTCAAGATATTTCTTTTAAAGAACGCCTCTCTGCGTTAAAAAATCTACCTAATTTCTTTAAGTTGGTGTGGCGAAGTAGCCCAAGTAAAACACTCATCAGTTTTTCATTAAGAATTTTGCGCTCGGCAATGCCAGTCGCGCTGCTGTATGTTGGTAAATTAATTATTGATCAAGTTGTTGCATTAAATACTAATTCGCCAGCTGGTAATTTGCAAGAATTATGGCAATTGGTTGCCTTAGAATTTGCATTAGCATTGCTAACAGATGGATTAAATAGGATGATTAACCTTACAGATAGTTTATTGGGCGATTTGTTTTCTAATTATACTTCTATACGAATTATGAAACATGCTGCAACGCTTGATTTAGATCAGTTTGAAGATTCTGTTTTTTACGATAAGTTAGAGCGCGCCAGACAACAAACAGTTGGACGTACAATTTTGCTTTCTCAGGTAATGAGTCAAGTACAGGATTTTATCTCTATGGCTTTTTTACTTACTGCATTAATTGCTTTTAATCCTTGGTTGATTCTACTTTTAGCGCTGGCTATTATTCCCTCATTTTTAGGCGAATCTTATTTCAACAGTAAGAATTACGCACTTTCAAGAAGTCAAACTCCAGAAAGAAGAGAACTGGATTACCTGCGTTATTTGGGAGCTAGTGACGAAACTGCAAAGGAAGTGAAGATCTTTGGGTTATCGGATTTTATCACTGGTCGTTTTAAAACACTTTCTGATAAATTTTATAGCGACAATAGCAAATTGGCAGTACGCCGGTCAATTTGGGGAACTTTCTTTTCTGTATTAGGCACTTTGGGCTATTATGCCGCTTACGCATTTATCATTTATGAAACTATTACAGGAAAATCGTCTGTAGGTAGTCTTACTTTTTTAGCAGGCTCATTTAGGCAGTTGAGTGGTTTGATGGAAACTATGCTTTCGCGATTTACTGTCGTTTCGCAAGGTGCCATCTATCTTAACGATTTTATCGATTTTTTTGAGATTAAACCCAATATAACCCAAAACGAAAACGCTTTAACTTTTCCAAATCCCATAAAAACAGGTTTTGTGTTCGAGAATGTAGGCTTCCAATATCGCAATACCGATAGATGGGCAAATAGAAATTTGAGCTTTACCTTTAACCCGGGAGAAAAACTGGCTTTGGTAGGCGAAAACGGAGCAGGAAAAACAACATTGGTAAAATTGTTAGCCAGATTATACGATCCAACTGAAGGAAGAATTTTATTGGATGGCAAAGATTTAAAAGAATATGAATTAGAAGGCCTAAGATATAATCTCGGAATCATTTTTCAGGATTATATCCGCTACCAAATGACATTTTACCAAAACATTGCGGTTGGGAATATCAAAGAGTTAGACAATGAGGCTCTTGTTAAAAGAGCAGCAACGGAAAGTTTAGCTGATAAATTAGCTCTAAAATTTTCAGAAGGGTACCAACAATGGCTGGGTAGAAGATTTAATGATGGAGTTGAGCTTTCTGGCGGAGAATGGCAAAAAGTTGCTTTAGCCAGAGCATATATGAAAGATGCGCAAGTTTTAATTTTGGATGAGCCAACAGCTGCGTTAGATGCAAGAGCAGAATATGAAGTTTTCCAACGTTTTGCAGAACTTACTAAAGGAAAATCTGCAGTTTTGATTTCACATCGTTTTTCTACCGCCCGTCTCGCAGATCGAATTTTAGTATTAGAAAATGGAACGCTTTTAGAATCTGGTACGCACCAAGAGTTATTAAAAGCCGATGGTAGATATGCCGAACTTTTTAATCTACAAGCAAGAGGTTATCAATAATAAAATGATTATTTTTTTAAAAAATCTTTCTTTGATAAAGCTTATCAATAAACATAAATTGGTGGAGAAAAACAGGAAACAGAATATTTCTTATTATTCTTGTACTGTCTCTCGATCTTTTTTGCCTCTGGTTATTAAACGATTACCAGTTTTACTATCTTGTATTGCATTTTGAAGTATAACAACTATTTTTGATTGGTAATTTTTTATCGCGAAGTGTGAGGTAATCTCTCATGAATTCTGAAACTAATGAGTTTTACTTTATACTGTCTTTTGCGTTTTCTTCAATTGGATTCCAAATGATTTCAAAAATCCTGTTTTGGTCTTTTGGAGGTAAGTCCATTAAAATAAAATTACGAATCAAATTGGATTGCGATACATCTAAGCCTGTTGAATGCAAGCTTTCAGAAATACGCTGTGGGTCGTCTTTTTCTTATTACAAGGAGATTTCTATAAATAGTAAACGATTTAAACTTCATGAGTATCAAATCAAAATTATTTTCGTTAATACAGCTTCTAAAATAGTTGTAGTTCTAAATCATATTTGAAAATTGGACATCAATCTGAAGCAGTACTAGAAAACAACTTAATCAAGCAATTGCGGGATTTAAGCTATGCGTCCGTTAAAATACAAGATTGCGAGGCTTTGGTCGCTAACCTACAAAGCCAATTTTCCCTTTTCAACGAAACCACTATTACTGCCAAAGAGTTTGATGCGATACTCAATCATTTAGCCAAAGGCAATGTGTTCGAAAAAGACAAGACGCTGCGAGACCGTTTTCAATTAACTAAGGAGGATGGCACTTCGTTTTATGTTTGCTTTTTCAATACAGAAGACAACAGTAAAAACCTACTTCAAGTTACTAATCAAATCAGTCTGGAAGGAAGCTACAAGAATCGTTATGACGTGACACTTTTGGTCAATGGATTACCTTTGGTACAAATAGAACTCAAACGTTCGGACATCGAAATCAAAGAAGCCTTCAACCAAATCAATAGCTGCCAGAACCATTCTTTCAGGAGCAATCACGGCCTGTTTCAATACGTACAATTGTATGTGATCATCAATGGCGTAAATACTAAATATTTGGCCAACAATAAACTGCAATCGGTAAAACAAACCTTCTTTTGGGCAGATGCTAATAATAAAAACACCACTTAGTTAACCGAGTTTGCCGCTGCATTTTTGAACCCAGTACAGTTTGAAGAAACGACACTAAAAAAACTTAAGACCTTGCAGCTGCTCGATGTTGCTATAAAAAAGCAAGAAGACACCCGCAAGTACTATAACGAACTAAAAATTGCCATAGCAAACGAACCTTTAAAAACATTTTATCATGACAAGCAAAACACATATTTTTAAAGAAAAATTGTTGTTTTCTACCAAGCAGGGAAACGCGTGGAGACTTCGCAGAGCAACAGAAACCGGCTTTCTAAGAAGGGAAACCTTAAATGCTATAATTTGTATGATTGATTATGATAAAACAGTTTTAAGGCAACAATTAGATAAAATGAAAAACACCCACAATTAGGGTGTTTTTTTTGCTCAAAAAAAACCGCCCTAGCGGGCGGAGGAATACTTGAATTTTTCTTTTTGTTGAAAACTAGCGTTTTTATAATCCTAAATATAATTCTTTTAAATCAACAACTATAGAGTCTTCTCCATCTGGATAAAGCACTTTAAATTCTACTTCAATGTTTTTCAAAATATCCTCTAAGTCAGCTTCTTTTATTTCAAACCTAAATCTTATTAAATCAATCTTTTCATTAGGATAAATATGTGTAGTACCAAAATTTGATACTTTAAGCCTTTTGTCATTGATCTGCGTATAGCCGTAAGTTTTAGTGTCAGGTCTTTGGTCCCAATTGAAGTTTATTTTTTTTAAGTTGATATTGGAGAAAGATACATTTATTTTATAATTAGCAACTTCTAATTCTCCCACGTTGATAACTCCAGAGATACAGTTAAAGACATATACATCAAATCCTTTTTTTTCAAGAAATGAAATATTGTAGCCAGACAACATTAATTTTGATTTTATTTTTCGCCCATATAAGTTTCTAACCTCATATTCTTCCATTGCAACAGATTCAAAATTATACCGTTTATAAAATTTTTTATCCTTGCATATATGTGGCGCTTCATAACTTTCAGGTATTTGAACAACATAAATAGTTTCATTTATATTTCCATTATTTCTAATAGGAAATATTTTCAAATCGGCAATGTTTCTTTGAATAGTGGAACTAATAACCTGCTCTAACCATTCTTTTGTGAATTCATTTCCATTAATAAATGAAAAGCTATGTGCCTTATGATTTTCTTCATTCAAACCATATATTATTATGCCTCCGCCGGAATTAGCAAAAGCGGAAACATCTTTTGATAGTTCCGCTTTTTTTTTGTCTATTTTTGATAATGCTGCTCCAGCTTTAAAATCAATATTAATTGATTCTTCAACTTCATTAGTTATTAATGATTGGATAAAATCCATATCATAATCTTCTCTTTTATGTATTTCCATTTAAATAATTTTAGTTAGTTGATTTTAAGTGATAAAAAAACCTCCCTAGCGGGCGGAGGAGTACTTAATTTTTTCTTTTTGTTTAAAACTAGCGTTAATATATTTTTTTTCTTTTTTTCGAACTTTTATAATATTCTAAAAACAATATTCCTAATTTGGTTTTCTTATCAAACCCACTTACACTGATTAACACACCTATTTTATCTAATTCTGCTTTTAAACCAACAAAGTTTTTATATTCGTTTACGTTTATGTTCTCAGAATGTTCAATATATGTGATAAGTTCATTTACCATCTCTTCACTTAAACCATTAATTATTTCATCAAAATGTCCAATTACTTTATTTGCAAGTATTGATTTATTTTGTAATAATTTAAAGTCATCATTTGCTTGTATACTTAGCTCTGATAAATCTGAAAGTTCTTTGTTGTGATATTTTTCGCTTTGCTCTGCTCTAGAAACTAAAGATATATTATGATTTTCTATTTTTGAGTTTGCATCTCTTAAACGATCTATATTACTGTTTAATTCATTAATTTTAGAGTCTAGTATTTTCTTTTCTAAATGTGTAAATATGGTTTTTTTGTCAAGTAAATTTATTATAAATGGCTCCACAATTTTGTAATAACCATCTGTTAATAATCTTGAAAGAGCAAGTAAAATAAAAGTGATAAAAATTGCTGCAAAAGCAATCAAAATTATTGTGAAAAATTCAGTGAAAAATTCTTTTTTTGAAAAGTAATTTTGAATAAAATTAATTTTTTCCTGCATTGTACAGTCTTTATCGAAATTGAATAAAGCATAAACTATTCGCCAATTATGAAAAATCCATACACTAAGGATTGTTCCCATTAATGGGTTTCTAATTTTGCTTTTATAATTATTAAGAAAAGAGGTTACTGCTTCAAACATATTTTAAAATTTATTTTTTAAACTTACAAACTTTCTAAAAAAACCGCCCTAGGGGGCGGTGGAGTACTTAAATCTTTCTTTTTGTTAAAAACTAGCGTTTTTCTAATGCGAAACGGTAATTTTACTAAAGCGTTGTGTATTGTGTAACTGGTGTTATGGGCTGGGCTTATTTTTTAGAATCTCGGTTTTTTATACCTTCCAGTTTATTTTTGGGCAAAGAATTAAAAATATTATCTATTTCATTAGGCTGTGTAATCATTACATCTACTATAAAGTTGATTAGATGAAATAATTTGGTTGCCGTTTCAATATCATCTTTTAAGTCAATTTGTCCGGGATGAACAGCGTCATTTCCAATAACTCTAACAATATCTAAAGATTGCTGAATACGTGTAGGTAGTCCTTTTGTTACTAAACTTCCAATATCTCTATTTATATCTTTTCCACTTTCTCCGAGAAATCCGCAAAGTTTTTGAATACATAAGCGAAGTAATGCAGCTGCGCCTCTTGGAGACTGATTTAATATTATTCTGGCTTCATTGAAATCAACTTTCATTTCATCCGGTAAATCACCGCTAGGTAGTGGAGCAGTACTGATATGTGGGTAAATTAATTTTTCGTCTTTCCAAAAGCTATAATCACGACAATGTGAGCAACGAGATAAACTTGATGAGTTAACTTGGGTTATTCCCCCACCAATTTTAAAATATTTTACTCCAAGATTGATCTGCATATGCGTTGCAAATGGGGCAATTAAATGCTGATTCATTAAATATCGGTGATTTGTATGGTGTCATTTTACAAAGTGTTTTAAAGCTTGATTATAACTACTAGATATCATTAATTTTATATACGTTTTTGTGATTAAAACTAATAATAGGTAGTACTCTGCTGACAAATGTAATATTTTAATTCAATAATTATTTTAAAAAAACAGCTATACCACACTTGGATCCATTCCTGTAAACTGACTGTGTGTATTGACTTGACTCACAAAATTGCTGCGATAAATCAAATACTTAAAGGCGTCGCTGTAGTTGGTAGAATAGATAGGTCGTAAAAGAATGGGCAAACTTTCAGAGGATTTATCTTTATGTAAGGATTTTGAGCCTTTGGCATCTGTTTTAATCTTGATTTTAGTGAGTTCTAAGGAGTTTTTAAGGCATTTACACTGGAACTTATCAATCTTTAATTTCATTAGTCCAGGAGTCGTCTCTCCCATCATAGCTTTGGCAAAAGCAAACGCTTCTTCTTGGTAAATAGTAGCTTGATTTAAGGACATTAAATTTACCGTCCAGCCGGTAGAAACTCCATTTTCAAAGGCAATAGCATTCTTCAAAGCATTGGCCCAATCTCGTTTGGTTTTACTATTCTGGTTCCCGGAGCGGTCATAGTACCTATCCAGCACCTTATTTTTATGATGCGTGTAAAAATCCCGAAACTTTTTTCCCAGTTGGATTTCATTCTCAGGGGCCAAGGTGTGGAATTCTTTAAGGTAATATAAGTAGTTTCCTCTTGGCTGCGCCGTTACGACACTACACATATCACTAAAATCCACACCCGCTTCCAGCTTCGCATTGTGGTCGATGTACCGCAATGCCATACTGCTTTCCTCTATTTCTTTATGATACCGGAAATTCAAAAAAGTTTTTCTGGTTACATCAAGATACAAAGCAATTTTATCAGAGGAATAATGGCAAGCTGCTGCCTTTACTTCAACGGCACTTGCAATAGTGTCGTTTTTTTATTTAAAATAGTTTCAAATGTTTTATTTTTATAAAAAATAAAGGATCATGGCTTTTCTAAATAAACTACTATTCTCACTTACTTTATTAGTTGGCATCACTGCTGTTAACGCACAGGTGCAACCCGCTGTAAAGAAACAAGCAAACGCTATTGCATTGAATGATACTGCCTTTGTCAATTTGAAGGAGTACAGCAACGATTTCGTATATGATATGAAATACGCCACCGAAGATAATTTTTTGAAGGCTAAGGTATACGATTGTGCGGAGTGCTATTTGCGCCTGAAAACAGTTGCTGCCTTAGTGGAAGCCAATAAGGAATTTATCAAAAAAGGCTATCGTATTAAACTTTTTGATTGTTATCGCCCTTTAGACATTCAAAAAAGAATGTGGGAAATCGTTTCGAACCCTAAGTATGTTGCTGACCCAGCTAAAGGTTCCATACACAATAGAGGAGGAGCGGTAGACATCACTTTAGTTGATGCTAACAACAGGGAATTAGATATGGGAACACCATTTGATTTTTTTGGGGAAGAGGCCAGCCATGGTTATGATAAATTATCAGATGAAGTACTAAACAACCGGATCGTATTAAAAAGTATAATGACCGCCACGCATTTTGACTCCTTTGATTCAGAATGGTGGCATTATAATCTAAAAACTGGCCTAAAAGATAAAGTATCTAATGTGAAATGGGATTGCGAGTAACTTATTCGATACAGCCTAAATTATTGATGAAATAATTTTCGGGTTTGTAGACCTCATTATTTAATTCGGATTGAAATTCTTTTTTAATTACATAATCTTCATTTTCTGTTAAATACTTGATTCTCATCATAGAAACTGGAGAGCTCTTTAGCTCTTCAATACTCCCTTTCAAAAACATAAAAGATCCTGTCATCACTCTGTTATCAAAACCGTTGTCATCCCTAATCATGGTACCACAGTTTTCTTGATCAATATGTATTAAGGTTACTATTGTCCCATTAAGCAGTTGTAAAAATAATTTGGAATCTTTATCAAAACAATTTGCCTTCAAAAATCCTTTACTTTTTTGGATAAGTTGGATGTTTAAGGTAGGCAGACCATCTGTTAACGCTAATGAATAGAAAATATAACTTGAATTTCCTGCAAAGTTTTTCTCTGAAATCATGTATTCCCTCGTGGATTTGTACGTTCCTATAGAATCACTAATGTTCTCGCTATAGTCACAAGGTGTTTGAGCAAAAAGAGTGCTCGCCGTAGATAAGAATAGTATTATAATTAACTGCTTCATTTTTATTGGATTTTGTTGCAAATTAAAACAATTTTATTGTTATTCTCATCAGTAGTGAAAAAACAATAACGAGTTCCCCCGTCTTTTATTTTCCATTTTTTACGGATATTTTCAACGGTATCCGGAAAATTTCTTGTCGTGACATTTGCTTTTTTATCCTGTAAAAATTTTTTCATTTCAAGTTTACTGTATGAAATGCAGTTTTCAATCTCAAAAATTCTTCCGGGGAATGAAATTAAATTTGTTGAGGTATATAAATGAGAATGTTTTTGCAGCTTGTTTAAGGTAAAGAAATTACCTACTTCATAAAATCCTCCTGATTTCATTATGGCACTGTTGGGCTCATATAGATACTTTTGAGGCTTGCTATAGTTTGATGTCTGAGGGTCATTGTTCCATATAAAAGCAAAAGTTTCCGTTTTGTCTTTTAATATGTTGATTGTTTTAATTTCTATTTTCCCTCCGTAGTCTTTATGTAGTTCCCATAGCAGTTCTTTTACATCGTTTTCCAAAGCCACGATATGAATGGTTTTTACATTTTGCAACTCTAATACGCCTGCTGAAATATCAAGTAAAGGAGCCGTTTTTATTAAAATAGCTTCAGAATTTTTAAAATAGTTGTCAAGGTTATCAGGAACGTTCGGCAAACAATCTTTGAGCATAAATACTTTGCCTTTGGCATCATTACGTCTAGAAGGATCGATATAGATCCAATCCCATTTTTGGTTTAAGGACTGTAAAGTATTTAAGCTGTCCCCAGAGTGGCAAGTTATGTTAGTTACATATAACTGCATGTAATTGTGTGCTACAATTTCAGATAATTCTGGATTAATTTCGCAATGGGCAACCGAATTAACACTTTTTGAAAAATAATAGTCATCTACACCAAACCCTCCGGTCAGATCAATTAAAGCAGCACCGGAAACAATAGTGGATTTGTATAGCGCCGTTTTTTCGGATGAAGTTTGTTCGATAGAAATTTTAACTGGATAAATGATTTTTTTGGCACTGAACCAATTGGGTAGTTTATCTTTTGCTTTTGTTTTCGCTTCAATTTGATTCAAAATAGCAATCCATTCTACTTCTAGAAACGGATTTTTTTGCAATGCCAATTTGGCAATACTGACTCCAATATTACGATCTATAAATTCCTGAATTTCAGAATTTAGTATGTTTAAATCCAAATTAAATGTTTTTAGTTAATAGCAGGATTATTTTATTCTCCGGGAAAAATTCTTTACCTATCACCTTAAGTATTGTATAGAGAGGAACGGCAGCTATCATTCCTAAAATACCAAAAAGGAAGCCGGCGATAAGGATTATAAGAAATATTTCTAGTGGATGAGAACTAACACTTTTAGAAAAAATAATAGGTTGGGATAGGTTATTATCAATAATTTGAACAATCCAAAAACCAATCAAAACATATATTGTTGTAGGTAAAATTTCTGTTTGAAAATCACTTCCTAAATTACTAAGCATCGTTAAAACTGCTGCTAAAACAGAGGCAATTAGCGGGCCAATGTAGGGGATGATATTTAAAACAGCACATAAGAAACCGATGATAAACGCATTGGGTACACCAAAAATTAGTAGCACGGTAAGATATAAAATAAATACAATAAATAATTGCAGTAATAAGCCAAGGAAATAACGTGATAATAATGAATTAATTTTTTCTAATGAATTCAGAGCTTGGTCTTCGCGGCCGTCAGGAATTAATTTTTTTGCTCCTGCAATAAATGATTTCCGTTCTTTCAGAAAGAAAAAGGTTATAAACAAGACAGATGCTAATCCCATGCCGAAACTACTGATGGTGGCCAGGATTGTGTTTAAAAAATTAGGGATAATATTAAAATTTATTTTAGAGCTGATATCTGAGGCTTTCAGTATTTTTGATGAATCAATATGATGATTCTCTAAAAACACGGATATTTGGTTTACTAATTGGAGGGTCTGTTTTTCAATAGTACCAGTATTTAAAAGAGATAAATTTTGACCTTGAGATAAAATTAAAGGAATAAACATCATGATAAAGCCAGCAATGACAACCGCGAAAATGAATAGCGTGGCGATAGTTGCAAAAACATGATTAAATTTTAATCTTCTTCTGAAGAAATCTAAAACTGGGTTTCCAATTAGCGTAAGGATTAAGGCAACAATCAGATATATTAATATGGATTGGATTTGGTAGAGAAAATATAGAAGTAGAGCAGTTAAGACGATAACGGTAATTGCCCTTAAAATTCCGTTAGCTATAGTTTTTGACGTAATCATTTAACTTTTTTAGAATATAAAGATAAAAAAACTCGCTAACAAGTAGCGAGTTTTAGTATTCTTATTTTTATTAAAAATTATATTCCGAAAGCAGCTCTTGCGCCACCAGAAAGAAATATAGCATCCATTCTTGATTTTTGTCCATTTGTAAACATATACATACCTGGATCGTCAGTATAATCCATGTAGTTCATCGTCATTTCTACTGGATTTCCGGCACAAGTACTGTAATGAGGATAAGCAGGAATACCATAGTTTGCAGTATTGTGAGTAGGAGTATCAGAAACGAAATCGTTTCCACAGGTTGCATCTCCCCATATGTGACGCAAGTTCATCCAATGTCCCACTTCATGAGTAGCAGTTCTTCCTAAATTGTAGGGTGCATTAGTAGATCCTGAAAGTCCGAAATACTTCGAATCGACTGCAATACCATCAGTACCGCTATTTCCTCCAGGAAATTGCGCGTATCCAAGGATGCCTCCTCCAATTGTACAAACCCACATATTCAATTTAGTGTCTGGAGAAGTTGCATCAATACCTCCTCTTTTTCCATTTTTCATTACATCTCTTGTTCCCCAAGATCTCTTTTTAGTTGACTTTCTATTAATCGTTTCTAAAACGAAGCTAATTCCAACATTTGATTTATCTCCATCGAATAATGCGGGGACTGAATTGTATTCAGAATTCGCTCCATTGAAATCATCATTTAGGATATCGATTTGAGACTGAATCTGTGCAGTTGAAATGTTTTCATCAGCAGTGTTGTACAAAACGTTTACTACAACAGGAATTTCAACTTTGCCGTTCACTATACGACCTGTTAACATTGCGTTTTGTGTAAAAGCTTCAATTTGGTTCATTCGAACTGCTAATGTAGGGTCAGCTGCTAATTGAGCAGCTAGTACTTCCTGAGTTGCACAACCACGTTTGGTAATTGCATTTGTTGTTAATTCAGCAGATTCTGTTTGGTCATTTTGACACGAAAAGAGCATCATAAATGCGGCGGCGGATAAAATAATTTTCTTCATAATAAAGTTGTTATAAATAATTGGTTTTGGTTAATACTGTCACAATTTTATAACAATTTATTTAAAAATAAAAATTTTCATCAATAAAAATATAATTTTTTGCTCAAATAATTTTTTTTTAGAGTCTATTTTTTAATAGTATTTTTCTATAGTTAAATCGGTTTTTTAAAAGCTTATTTTTTTAATTTATGAACGTTTTTGTAGTCTTTTTAAGCATATTAATTGGTTTGCTTCGCGTCTTTAAAAGTTTGTAAATCAAGTTTTTGTAGTTTTTTGTTAAACAATTTTTGTTTTAGTTGTTGTTGTATATTTTATTTTTGAGATACGTTAACATTTTCTTGTTTTAAAGATGCCTGAGTCGACCTTATTCCACCTTAATTAATCATAATAAAATTTTTAATGGTTTTATTTAAATAAATATGTTTGGTGGGCTGGTTTCTTGTAGCTTGCTTTTGAATTAATAGGGTTTGATAGTGTTGGAAAAATTGATAAAAGACATTTTCCGTGGTATTCATTACGTACCAATTGAATAATAAATAGAGAGGTCTATTTTCAGTAAAGAAGATTTGGTAATAGGGACTTTTGTAACCGGGATATGAGGTACTATACTCAGCCTGTTTAGCTGTATTTATAATTTTTTTGATGTTAACAAAAAAAACCCGCTAACAAGTAGCGGGTTTACTATTCTAATTTTATGATAATTTAGATTCCAAAAGCTGCTCTTGCACCACCAGAAACAAATATAGCATCCATTCTTGCTTTTTGTCCGTCAGTAAACATATACATACCTCTATCGTCTGTGTAGTCCATATAGTTCATTGTCATCTCTACTGGAGTACCAGCACAAGTGCTATAATGCGGGTAAGCTGGAACACCGTAATTAGCAGTGTTGTGTGAAGGTGTATCAGAAACTAAATCACTTCCGCAAGTAGCATCTCCCCAAATATGACGTAAGTTCATCCAGTGTCCCACTTCATGAGAGGCAGTTCTACCTAAGTTATAAGGATAACTTGCTGCGCTCGAAAGTCCAAAATAGTTGGAGTCGATTACAACACCGTCAGTTGCTAAAGAGCCACCAGGAAATTGAGCATAACCTAAAATCCCACCACCAATGGTACATGCCCATATATTAAGTGTAGTAGTTGGCGAAGTAGGATCTAATCCTCCACGTTTAGTTTGTTTCATCACATCTCTAGTCCCCCAAGAAGTCTTAGTTGTAGCTTTTCTATTAATTCCTTCCAAAATGAAAGTGATACCAACGTTAGTAGCAACTCCAGAAAATAAAGTAGGTACCGAGGTAAAATCAGAGTTTGCTGCATTAAAATCTTCATTCAACACGTCAATTTGAGATTGAATTTGCGCATCAGAGATGTTCTCAGCTGCAGTTCTGTACAATACGTTTACAACAACAGGAATTTCAATTTTTCCGTTTACTAAACGACCTGTTAACATTGCTTTTTGAGTAAAAGCTTCAATTTGATTCATCCTTACCGCTAAAGTTGGGTCAGCCGCTAATTGGGCAGTAAGTACTTCTTGAGATGCACAACCACGGCGAGCAATTGCGTTAGTTGTTGGGTTAATCGATTCTGTCTGATCATTTTGACAGGAAAAAAGCATCATAAATGCCATTGCGGATAAAATAATTTTTTTCATAATAACTGTAGGTTTTGTTAAGTAAAAATGGTTTACGTTAATTATGTAGCAATTTTATGACAAAATAGTTAAATAAAAAAATATATGTTAAAAATAAATTAATAAAAAATCAAGATCCCTTATTTGGTGCGGTTTATCGTATGTTAATTAAATTATAATTTTGATGTTTTAATAAGTATATTCTGATATATTAATATTTTAAGGACGATTAATTGTAGTTCATCGATAGAATCGTTCAGTTTAACGGTAAAAATAAAATTGGATTATAGTAGACCGAAACTTGTATTTCGATTGGTTTGTTACCAAACATCGAGGAATTTGTATTGTGACAAATTGACTAGGTTGTAATCGTTCGGCGGGAAGGTAATTTGCAGGCGCATTTGTCTAATGCAAAATATATAATTAATAATGCATTTGCTTTTTGATGCTACGGATACAACACAAAAAGACTCGCTAACAAGTAGCGAGTTTTTCTAATATATTTGATGAAGAAAATTATATTCCGAATGATGCTCTCGCTCCACCAGAAACAAAAATTGCTGCAACTCTAGATTTTTGTCCTGCAGAAAACATATACATTCCGCGGCCGTCAGTATAATTCATATAGTTCATTGTCATTTCTACTGGAGTACCAGTACAAGTACTATAGTGAGGATACGCTTGAACACCATAATTAGCGTCATTGTGTGTAGGTGTATCAAAAACTAAATCGTTTCCACAAGTAGCATCTCCCCAAATATGACGCAAGTTCATGCAATGTCCTACTTCATGAGTAGCTGTTCTTCCTAAGTTATATGGGTAGCTTGCAGAACCAGATAAGCCAAAATAATCCGAATCAATAGCAACTCCATCAGTACTTGATGCTCCGCCTGGGAATTGTGCATATCCTAAAATACCATCACCTATTTTACATACCCACATGTTCAATTTTGTTGTTGGAGAAGTAGGAGCTAAACCTCCTGAACTTGTTTTTTTATATAGAGGTAAGAACCGCCGTTCAGAGGTTGAAAAACTTAAGATATTATTTTTCAATGTAATTATTTCCCCTTCATTTTTCAATACTTAAAAATAGAAATATGTAGTGTTAATATAGATATTATTTAGGAAACGCTGTGGTAGATTTTAATACCGTGTGCTTATTTTTTGATCTTTAAGTAATTTTTATAAAAAGGAAAGGTTTTTATTGACGAGAAAAATAGGATAACAGTCAATTGCGCAAAAGCAATAGTTGCTTATGAAATTGAATTATTGGTTCTTAAAGACCTGACAATTTTATTAATTGTTAAATATGTAACTTATTATGTTTGCTCCCATTTTTAATGCTTTTTCTCGGACAACTACCGAATCGTTATGTACCTCCGGATCTTCCCAACCATCGCCTAGATCACATTCGAAAGTATAAAGCAGTACAAGCCTGTTCTCGATGAAAATACCGTAGGCCTGCGGGCGTTTACCTTCGTGTTCATGGATTTTGGGTAATCCACTGGAAAAGAGATATGGTTTTTGAAATATAATGTGATTAGCGGGTATTTCAACAAGTGAGTTATTGGGAAATATTTTTTTTATTTCTTTTCTAATATATTGATCCATTCCATAATTATCATCAATATGAAGAAAACCTCCAGAAATCATATAATTATTTAGATTATTGACTTCAGCATCACTAAAAGCTACATTTCCATGTCCCGTCATGTGGATGAAGGGATAAGAAAATAAATCAGGGCTACCTGGCGCTACGGTTGCGGGTTTTATATTTATTGTAGTGTTAATATTCGCATTGCAGTATTTAATTAGATTGGGTAACGAAGTGGGATTGGCATACCAATCACCACCACCACTATATTTCACTAAAGCAATTTCCTGAGAAAATGATGAGGCTGAGATTAATAGTAAAACAAAAAATATTTTTTTCATATGGTAATACGTATTGTTTTTATAGCTCCTATTTAATTTGTGTTTTCCCCTAATGTTTGAAGAGGAACCCAGTTATACCAGTTCCGTAATTCTTTATGAAGAGTGCTAATCCTCATTGATAAATGCAACACTATGACAGGCTACTATTGCTGCGGTCTCCGTTCTTAATCTGGTATTACCTAAAGATACGGGAATGTAGGTGTTGTCAATTGCCATCGCGATTTCTTTTTCGGAAAAATCACCTTCAGGACCTATCAGCAAAGTGATATTTTCATTGGGTTGCAAAACTGATTTTAATGTCTTTTTATCCGTTTCCTCACAGTGCGCTATTAATTGCAGACCGTCATTTTTACGCTTTAAAAAATCTTTTAAAGAAATAGCCTCATTTAATTTAGGAAGATATAATTCGTTAGACTGTTTCATGGCAGACAAAATGATTTTGTCAAAGCGCTCGTTATTGATGACTTTTCGTTCAGAGCGGTCACATATAATGGGTGTAATTTCATGGATTCCTATTTCGGTTGCTTTCTCAAGAAACCATTCATAGCGGTCATTCATTTTTGTGGGAGCAACGGCCAGGTGCAAATGGTATTTTGATTTTGGCTTTTTTTCGAAAGAAATAATTTTCACGGTGCATTTGCTGTCAGAAGCCAAAGTAATTTCAGTTTCGAACAGATAACCTCCGCCGTTAGTCACATATAGGATATCGGTATCTTTTTTACGTAAGACTTTTATAATGTGTTTGCTTTCTACTTTGTCGAAAGAAAAGGTTTCGGTCGTTTCGTCTATATTTGGGGTATAAAATAATTGCATAATTTAGAATTGTATTCGTGCTTTAGAAACTACGGCAGCAGTTTCAAATTGTTTTGATAAAAATTTTTGATAACCCACAATTCCAATCATTGCGGCATTATCGGTAGTATATTCAAATTTTGGAACAAATGTTTTCCAACCGTATTTTTGTTCTGCTTCTTTGATGGCTTTTCTAATTCCAGAATTAGCAGATACACCACCGCCTATGGCGACTTGATTAATTCCGGTTTCTTTTAAGGCTAATTTTAATTTGTCCATTAAGATTTCAACAATTGTATATTGTATTGAGGCACAAATATCATTGATGTTTTCTTCTATAAAATTGGGATTCTCTAACTTTTTCTTTTGTACAAAATATAATATGGCTGTTTTTAACCCCGAAAAACTAAAGTTCAAACCCGGAACTTTAGGTTTGGTGAATGCAAATGCCTTTGGATTTCCCAATTGGGCATGCTTGTCGACTAGAGGGCCACCCGGATAGGGAAGACCAAGTATTTTTGCACTCTTATCAAATGCTTCGCCTACAGCATCGTCCGTGGTTTCTCCGATAATAGTCATATCAAAAAAGTCTTTTACTTTTACAATCTGAGTATGTCCGCCACTTATGGTCAAAGCCAGAAAAGGAAAACTAGGTTTTTCAAATCCTTCTTCATTTATAAAATGAGCTAAAATATGGGCGTGCATATGATTTACTGAAACAAGAGGGATAGCTAAGGCTAAAGCCATTGATTTTGCAAAAGAACTGCCCACAAGAAGCGATCCCATTAATCCGGGACCTTGAGTAAATGCTATTGCTGACAATTGTTCTTTACTAATGTTTGCTTTGCGAAGCGCAGCATCTATAACAGGAACAATATTTTGCTGATGTGCACGGGAAGCTAATTCTGGAACAACGCCGCCATATTGAGAGTGAATGAGTTGATTTGCCACAACATTTGACAGTACTTTGTCGTTCTGTAGAACGGCCGCTGCCGTGTCATCACATGAGCTTTCGATAGCAAGAATAAAAACCTCGGAATTTTGCATAAAAAGGCACAAATTTTGAATTATATTTAAAAACCGATTTTATTTTTTATAATTTTACGGCGCAGCCAAAATTAAAGAATTTTTATTAAAGGTGCCGCTCTTTCCTAGGGCAAAATAATATTTTAGAAGAAAAATAAAACAATAATAGGTATCAAAAAAATCATTAAAATAACTTTTCGTTTCATTCTGGGGCTAATAGTGCTTTTACTAGTGCTCGGTATTGCTCTTTCCATACCTTATGTTCAGACAAAAATAGCGAAGCATTTTACAAATAGTATCAATAAAGATTTTGGAACAAATATTTCTATTGATGCTGTGCGATTATCTGTATTTGGAGGGGTGAAATTCAAAAATGTTTTAATATTGGATCATCATAAAGATACTTTAATTTTTTCTAAAATTGTAAACACTAATATCCTTGAAGGTAAAAAGATTCTTGATGGGGATTTAATTTTTGGATATGTTAGACTTGACGGCGTGCTGTTTAAAATTAAATTGTATAAAAATGAAAAGCAAACTAATTTAGATCAGTTTGTGAATGCTTTTGATAGTGATAAACCCTCAACAAGAAAATTTTTATTAAAAGTTGATAACGCCTCTATCACTGATGCTCATTTTAGCGTCATAGATGAAAATAAAGAAACTCCAGTTGACATTAATTTCACAAAATTAAATACGACTCTTAGCAACTTTTTACTCTATGGCCCTGATTTAAAGACAAAAATAGTTGAAATGTCTTTTCTGGATCATCGTGGTGTGTATGTTAAAAATATGAGTTCTGATTTTACGTACAGTAAAAAGAAAATTCAATTTAGCAACCTTGATTTATCCACTAAAGAATCAAATTTTAAGGCTAATGTGATTTTAAATTACAAGTCTGGTGATTTTTCACATTTCACTGACAAGGTGAGCTTTGATGTTAAAATCAAACCTTCTAAAATTGCTACCAACGACATAAGACATTTTTATGATGAATTAGGTAAAAATCAATTTTTTAAAATAAATGCTGATTTAAAAGGGCCATTAAATAATCTAAATATTAGGAACTTAAATTTAGCGGATTCAAATAATACTCGGATCAATGGTAGAATAGTTTTCAAAAATCTATTTGGTGACGCTAATCAGAAATTTTATATGAATGGGGATTTTAATAGGATGTCAAGTAGTTATGATAATTTAGTAACAATACTTCCAAATATTTTAGGGAAGAAATTGCCCAAAGAACTAAAAAAATTAGGAAGGTTTACTTTAGTTGGTAATTCTCAGCTAAGTACTAGTGCAATTGATGCTGATTTTTCAATGGTCACGGAATTAGGTATCGTAAAATCGTTCTTCAAGATGAAAAGTATTGACTTTATAGACGAAGCTTCTTATATGGGTAATATTGTTTTAGAAGATTTTGATTTGGGGTCTTTGTTAGAGCGTAAAGATCTGGGGAAAATCACAATGAATATTGACGTAGATGGTAAAGGGTTTACTGAAAAATATTTAAATACAGCGTTAAAAGGGGATGTTACTAAAATAGATTTCAATAGCTACACCTATACTAATATAGTGGTAAACGGTAATTTTAAAAATCCTAATTACAAAGGTCAGATCTCGATAAACGATCCCAATCTTAGTATGAACTTTGACGGTTTATTGGATTTAACCAATAAAGAAAATAAATATGATTTTCATATTGATGTTGAAAATGCCAATTTAAACAAGTTAAAATTAGTTAAAGATTCTGTTTCTGTATTTAAGGGAGATGTGGTGGTTCAGGTTACAGGGAATTCAATTGAAAATTTACAAGGAAACGTTTATATAAAAAAAACCTCCTATCAAAATGGGAAAGATACTTATAATTTTGATGATTTTAAGATCATTTCCAGTTTCGATGTGGACAGGGTTCGAACGATTAGCGTGAACTCCCCTGATATCATCGAAGGTAAAATTGTAGGGAAATTTCAGTTTAGCGAACTTGGGAATTTAGTTAAGAATTCTTTGGGAAGCTTGTACACAAATTTTAAACCAAACAAAGTTAGTAAAGGACAGTTTTTGAAGTTTAATTTTACGATTTATAGTAAAATTATTGAATTGTTTTATCCTGAAATTGCCATTGGATCAAATACCGTACTAAAAGGAAATATAAAGTCAGATACCCAAGAGTTTAAACTTAAATTTAATTCGCCACAAATTATAGCTTCCCAAAACACATTCGATAATATTAGAGTGTCAATTGATAATCAAAATCCCCTGTATAACGCGTATGTTGAACTGGATAGTATAAAAACTAAATATTATAAAGTCCGCGATTTTAGTCTTATTAATATAACGATGAAAGACACTTTATTCTTCAGATCAGAATTTAAAGGCGGAATAAAAGGAGAAGATTATTTTAATTTAAATTTATACCACACTATTAATAAGGACAACGATAATGTTGTGGGACTGAGTAAATCTGAAATGAAAGTTAAGGACTACCTGTGGTTTTTAAATGAAGAAGAGACACCTAATAACCAAATTGTTTTTGACAAGTCATTTAAAAACTTCAAGATAGACGATATAATATTATCTCACGAAGATCAGGCGATATCACTAAAAGGAACTATAAAAGACAGAACTAACAAGGATTTAAAACTAAGTTTTAAAGATGTTGATATATACAAAATAACACCCGAAGACGATAAGTTTGTATTTAATGGAAATATAAATGGAGATATTATTTTTAAACAAAATAACGCTGTTTATAAGCCCACAGCTTCATTGGTTATTGACCATATAAATATAAATAAGACAGATTTAGGTGATTTAAAATTTGATATTGAGGGAGACCAAAATCTGGAAAAATTCACAATAAATTCTTATTTAGAAAATGAAAATTTTGAATCGTTTAATGCTTTTGGGAATTTCCAAATTATAGAGAATGAAACAATGCTTGACATGAAATTGAAATTTGCTAAATTTGATTTAGGAATTTTAAGTTCACTAGGGGGTGATGTAATTTCAAATATAAGAGGACTAGTTAGCGGAAATGCGACGATTCAAGGTAATCTAAAAAAACCTGCAATTAATGGGCGTTTGTATGCTGAAAAAACCGGTTTGACAATTCCTTATTTACATGTAGACTATGAATTGAGCGACAGATCGATAGTCGATCTAGTTGATCAAAAATTCTTGTTTAGGAATAATGGATTGACTGATTCTAAATTTGGAACAAAGGGAACTTTAAACGGGATTATTGAGCACAATAATTTTGGAGACTGGAGACTAGATTTGGCGGTAAATACTAAAAGATTGGTTGTTCTAAATACTGTAGACAAAGAGGATGCAGCTTATTATGGTACTGCATTTATTGATGGTAATGCCACCATAAAAGGGCCGACGAATGGTTTATTCATTAAAGTAGAAGCAAAATCAGAGAAGGGTACTGAGATAAAAATTCCGATCAATTATGCAGAAAGCGTCAGTGATAATTCTTTTGTCCATTTTTTAACTGCTAAGGAGAAGTACAACATCCAAATGGGAATCGTTGAAGATACGAGGAGATATAAGGGGCTAGAATTGGAGTTTGATCTTGACATTACAGATGATGCAGAAGTGGAAGTGATTTTAGATCGGAATTCTGGACATGGAATGAAAGGAAGAGGTTTTGGTTCCTTACTATTTAAAATCAATACTTTAGGGAAATTCAATATGTGGGGTGATTTCCAGGCCTATGAAGGATCTTATAATTTTAAATATGGCGGTTTAATAGACAAGAAATTTGATGTCAAGAAAGGCGGGTCTATTTCTTGGGAAGGAAATCCAATGAAAGCACAACTGAATTTAGAAGCGGTCTATAAAACGATTGCAAACCCTGCAGTATTATTGGATAACTCATCATTTAACCGAAAAGTGCCAGTAGAAGTAGTTATAGGAATTCGTGGAGATTTAGCCAGTCCGGAACCGGATTTCAATATTGAGTTTCCAACAGTGAGCAGTGTGTTAAAATCAGAGATTCAATATAAGCTGAATGATAAAGATGTCAGACAAACGCAAGCACTTTATTTATTATCAACAGGTGGGTTTTTAAGTCCTGAGGGAGTCAGTCAATCTGATTTTTCTGGAAGTTTGTTTGAGACAGCCTCCAGTTTATTGGGGGGTATCATAAAATCAGATAATGAAAAATTCAAAGTTGGCCTTAATTATATTTCTGCAGACCGAAGAATAGGAAAGGAAACCGATGGAAGGTTTGTCGCGACGATTTCATCAAAAGTGAATGAAAGAATTACAATTAACGGAAAAGTGGGTGTTCCATTCGGCGGAATTAATGAGTCGGCAATAGTTGGGGATCTCGAGATTCAGTACAGAGTAAATCAAGATGGAACCCTTAATTTACGTTTGTTCAATCGTGAGAACGATATTAATTATATTGGACAGGGTATTGGTTATACTCAAGGAGTAGGTGTTACTTATGAAGTGGATTTTGATACATTTAAAGAATTAGTTAACAAGATATTTAAAAACCATAAATTAGGTGTAGAACCCAGGTATACTCAGGAATATCAGGATTCAAGCCTGGCTCCTGAATATATAAATTTCTCTAAGTCTAAGACTCCCAAAACTGAAACTCCCAAGAAAAATTATGAAGCAGTAATTCCAGAGGAGAATTAAAGCGATGCTACTGTAAAAATAACGTTAAACGACGTCGTTCCTTTACTTTGTTAAAAACGTAATGATAGCGATAAATCGCAGGACTAACACTACCCGTCTTGATCTCGAGTTGATAGTGGTTCGTTTTAGGTATTAAAAGGGTTTTTATTCATTACGATTATTTATTAGTTGTTTTACAGGAATATATACTGTTATAATAAGATTGTTTTTCTGTATTGCCCAAAAGTGGTTTTTCAAAAAAAGAATGAGTCAGAATCTCGTTGAAGTTATTTTGCTTTTAATGCTGTAAAGCTATCGTTTGTCCTAAATAATACCTAATCATCAAATAATATTTAAAAAAAATAACGTATGTATAAAAAAAACATCGTTTTTTGATTTTTTGAAAACTTATCAACGAAAACGTTTGAATTTAATTTACTTAACTAAATTAATAAAAACATAACGCTAAAAGTACATTATGTTTGTTAATTTTACGCTTTAATACTTAAATAATGCCAAAAACAATAAAAAAAGTAGGTGTTCTTACTTCTGGTGGAGATTCACCTGGAATGAATGCAGCCATTCGAGCTGTTGTTCGAACTTGTGCTTATCATAATATAGAATGTATAGGGATTTATAGAGGATATCAGGGAATGATTGAAGGAGACTTCAAAGAAATGGGACCTCGAAGTGTGAATAACATTGTAAATAAAGGAGGGACAGTTTTAAAATCTGCTCGTTCTCTTGAATTTAGAACTCCGGAAGGAAGAAAAAAAGCACATGACCATCTTGTAAAAGCTGGAATAGATGCTTTGGTCGTAATAGGGGGAGACGGAACTTTTACAGGAGGTATGATATTCAATACCGAATTTGATTTTCCAGTAATGGGTATTCCCGGAACTATTGATAATGACATATTCGGGACAAGCCATACTTTAGGGTATGATACAGCTTTAAATACAGTGGTTGAAGTAATTGATAAAATCAGAGATACTGCAAGTTCACATAACAGACTGTTTTTTGTCGAGGTTATGGGGAGAGATGCAGGACATATTGCTTTGAATGCTGGTATCGGTGCAGGAGCTGAGGAAATACTTATTCCAGAAGAAGATTTGGGTTTAGACCGATTATTAGAATCTTTACAAAAAAGTAAAGCTTCCGGGAAATCATCAAGCATCGTCGTAATTGCAGAAGGGGATAAAATTGGTAAGAATGTATTTGAATTAAAGGATTACGTTGAAGCTAATTTACCTGAATATGATGTTAGAGTTTCTGTTTTGGGTCATATGCAACGCGGTGGTTCTCCATCTTGTTTTGATAGGGTTTTAGCCAGTAGATTAGGAGTGAAAGCTGTTGAGTCATTATTAGAAGGTAAATCAAACTATATGGTTGGGTTACAAAATGATGCTATCTCACTAACACCATTGGAACAAGCTATAAAAGGGAAGACAGAAATAGATAGAGAGTTGCTTAGAGTCTCTGATATCATGTCGACCTAAATATAAAAACGAAGTTTATTGCGAGGAAATTAGACTTTAAAATGAAGGTTGGAAAAAATAAACAAAAAATTAATTAAGATGTCAAAAGTAAAATTAGGAATAAACGGTTTTGGAAGAATTGGAAGAATTGTTTTTAGAGAATCTTTTAATAGAGATAATGTAGAAGTTGTAGCAATCAATGATTTATTGGACGTAGAGCATTTAGCTTACTTATTAAAATACGATTCAGTTCACGGACGTTTTGCAGGAAAGGTAGAAGTTATAGACGGAAAACTTTTTGTAAATGATAAAAATATTAGAATTACAGCTGAAAGAGAGCCGGCAAAATTGAAATGGAATGAAGTTGATGTAGATGTTGTTGCTGAATGTACAGGATTCTTTACCACTAAAGACACTGCAAACGCACACATCATTGGAGGAGCTAAGAAAGTAATTATTTCTGCGCCATCTTCTGATGCACCAATGTTTGTTATGGGTGTAAATCATGAAAGTGCTAAAGCGTCTGATTTAGTAGTTTCTAATGCTTCTTGTACTACAAATTGTTTAGCTCCTTTAGCTAAAGTTATTAATGATAACTTCGGAATTGTTGAAGCTTTAATGACTACTGTTCATGCCACTACTTCAACTCAGATGACTACTGACGGACCATCTAAAAAAGACTGGAGAGGTGGACGTGCTGCTTCTGTTAATATTATTCCATCTTCTACTGGTGCTGCAAAAGCAGTTGGAAAAGTTATTCCTGAATTGAACGGAAAACTTACTGGTATGGCTTTTCGTGTTCCTACTACTGATGTTTCTGCAGTTGATTTAACAGTAAAGGTGGCAAAAGAAACGTCATACGAAGAGATTATGGCAGTTTTAAAATTAGCTTCGGAAACTACGATGAAAGGAGTAATGGGCTACACAGAAGATTTAGTAGTATCTCAAGACTTTGTTTCTGATAAAAGAACTTCTATTATTGATGCGAATGCTGGAATTGGTTTGAATTCTACTTTCTTTAAAATCATATCTTGGTATGATAATGAATATGGGTATTCAAGTAAATTGATTGACTTATCAGTGCATATTGCTGGATTGAAATAATCATAATTTAACAAAAATCCCGTTTTTAATTTTTAAACGGGATTTTTTATTTTTATCGGTGATTTAAAATAGACCAAATCTTTATTAGATTTATAAAAACGAGGAGATAACCAAAAACCAAAAAAATGAGATTAATAGTTGATAGCGGTTCCACAAAAGCCGATTGGATTGCAATAGACGATGATGGTAAAGTATTGTTTACTACACAAACATTGGGCTTAAATCCCGAAATTCTTGATGGCGAACAGATTATTGAGCGTTTAAACGATCGTTTCGATATTGTTCAAAGCAAAAAAAAGGCTACTCATTTATTTTTTTATGGCGCAGGTTGTGGAACAGATAGAATGAAATTAGGTCTGTCACAAGCTTTTCAAAGTTACTTTAGCAATGCAATTGTTTCAGTTGAAGAAGATACTTATGCAGCAGTTTATGCGACTACTCCACAAGGTCAAAAAGCAATTGTTTCTATTTTAGGAACCGGTTCTAACTGTAGTTATTTTGATGGTAAAGAATTACATCAAAAAGTACAATCATTAGGGTATATTATAATGGATGATTGTAGCGGTAATGTTTTTGGGAAAGAGTTGCTAAGAAAGTATTATTTTAATAAGATGCCAAAAGAATTGGCAGTTGAATTTGCAAAAGAATACAATGTAGATCCTGATTTTATTAAAAGTAAGTTATATAAAGAAGACAATCCGAATGCTTATTTAGCCACTTTTGCTAAGTTTTTAATTCAACATAAAGAAACAGAATTCTGCAGGAAGATTATCTTTAAAGGAATGAAGTCTTTTGTAAAAAACTACATTAAACAATATGATAATTGCAAAGAAGTACCAGTTCATTTTGTAGGTTCTATTGCTTTCTATTTAAAAGAGGAGTTACAAGAGACATTTGACAAATATGAATTGCAATTAGGTAATGTGCTTAGAAGACCTATTGATGGACTCATAGCCTATCATATTGCTAATAAATAAGGGAGTTCCAAAAATAAAATTCCAAATTCCAAGATCTAAAATTGGAATTTGGAATTTTATTTTGGAGTTTTTATATTACAGTATTGCGATCATAGAAATCTCTACATTTACATTTTTTGGCAAGCAGGCCACTTGAACCGTTTCACGAGCTGGAGCGGTTTTTTCGTTGAAATAAGAACCATAAATGGTGTTTATTTTCCCAAAATCGTTCATATCCATTATGAATATGGTCGTTTTAACGATATTTTCAAAAGTCATTCCTGCCGCTTGCAGTACCGCTTTCATGTTTTGCATTACTTGTTCTGTTTCTGCTTCAATCGTGTCTAGTACCAACTCTCCTGTTGCAGGGTTTATGGCAATTTGGCCAGAAGCATAGAGGGTATCTCCTCTAAGCACTGCTTGACTATACGGTCCTATCGGTGCTGGAGCTTTATCTGTAAAAATTATCTTTTTCATAAAAATTGTTTTTTGTTTTGCACTGAATTATTTTAATTGAAATCAATAGCGAAGGGTTGTGTTAACGCGTTGTATTTGTACTTCGTTTATCCCATTTGATATCACTTAGCACCCCTGATTTTATTCCGATAAAGAATCCCCAATTAGCATTTGTTCCAAAAGGGGTCCAATTGAAATCCATTCTCCAACTCAATAAGTCGCGTTCGAAACGCAGTTGAGTGAAGGTAACGCCATTTTGTACAAAATCATAACCGGTAGATATTCCTGCTTTCCACTTCGGGGTCAAGTCAGTGTTAGCTGAAATCATTATGGAATTCCCAATAATTTTTTTCTCTCTGTTGTTGTTTCCGTACGTTAGAGAGTAGGCAAAAGTCATGTCCCAAGGTAATTTGGAATTAAAAAACTCTGAAATTTTATCATCGCCCTCTTTTTCAGTACCATCAAATTGACTTTTACGAGTATCGTTTAAAACGGTGTTTGCGCCAAAAAGATCATCCTCACGACCACCATTTCTTTGACTTTGCTCGTTTGTATCTTTTTTGTTTTTGTCTCTTTCTGTGCTTGATATGGAATAGTTTAACGTCATATTGGCGCTTGTCATTCTAAATAAACTACCGCCGTTATCAATATTATAAATAGCGATTCTATTCCCGGAATTGTCAATTGCATAGGGGTCTAAGGTGGCTCCAAAGTTAACATTCATTTTATTTTGCAACAATTGTGTTCCCCCACTGACCCGGACCGGTGACCAGGCAAGTGTATTTAACCCGTCTGCGTCTAAATTGTAACTCGTGGACAGGTTTAAATTATTAAGCAGCATTATTTTTTTAGGTTCTACTTTAGTACTGTCTTTGTCCGTTATTTTTGCCTCAAAAGTATTGCTTAAATCGAATCCAAGGTTGTTAGAGTTACTTAATCCGGGTGCTCCAAAGATTCCGCCTTCAAACCTAGAATATTGTTTTATAAGCGTCCCGCTAGCGTCAGAAGCATAAGTATCATAATACTTCTCGAAACTTGGTGTGTAACCATAAGAAACAGACGGTCTCATGACGTGACGGATCGATTTTATTTTTTTGTCTTCACCAAAATTAAAGGTACCATAAATAGTGGTACCAACACTGGACGAAAAAGAATACGTTCTAAAAGCATCAAAGCCGCTTACAATTTTATCTACAACTTTACTCTGATCGGCATCATAATTTTTCTCAATCGTTTTGGCGTACCAAACTTCTTCGTAATTTAATGAGGTAGTAGCGCTAAAATATTTAAACAATTTGAAATTAGTACTTAAAGGAATGCTGTGTTGAACTCCCAACTTGGCATCTCTAAACATTTGTGGTTTGAAAAAAAGCGAATCAGTGGTGGTAATAGTATTTCGGCCATTTAAATTATATTGTAAATTGATATTCTTGAAAAAACCTTTTTTAATACCATCTTTCCCCACAAAGGGGTAAATTCGATCTACACTAAGCTGAAGGGTGGGTAAGGTCATATTAATAACTTCAGTTTGGGTATTTTGTGAATGGGTTGCAGACAAAGACATCCTTACCTGTGGTACTGTTTCGAATGTTTTAGAATAGGAAATCGATGAGTTCAACGTGTTATTGAGGTTAGAGCCAATATTAGCTTGATTTATCGATTGCCTAAAATACTTACTGCTTCCAAGATTTACAGATGCCGAAAAACTGGAATTTGGGTTTGCTTTCGAATCGCGAGAATGCGACCATTGCAAATTATAAATTTTTTGCTTCAAGTAGTCTGGATAGCCTCTTTCACTGGTGATTAAATTCTCAAATCTGAAGTTTAGATTACCTCGATAACTGTATCTTTTAGCATAGGACGATTCAAAACGCATTCCATAACTACCGTTTGTGTAATAGTCACCTAAAACAGTTAGATCATAATGATCGTTTAAAGCAAAATAATAACCTCCATTTTGCAACGAGAAGCCTCTATTATTCGAATCATTATAACTTGGCAAAATTATTCCAGAGATATTAGTTTCTTGGGTCATTGGGAAATAAGCAAACGGCAAAGCTATCGGAGTAGGGACGTCAGCGATTACCATATTGGTCAAACCGGTGATGACTTTTTTTCCCGGAATGAATTTGACTTTGTTAGTTTGAAAATAATATTCGGGATTATCTATATTTTTAGAGGTGGTAAAGCGAGCGCCCTTTAAAAAGTATACAGAATCATTTTCCTTTTTTGTAATTGCCGCTTTTATTTTAAATTCGCCTTGATCGGATCTTGAATTCCATATTAAAGCCTTTTGTGTCTTAAAATTGAATCGAATAGAATCGGGTTCTACTACATTTTCACCTTGCTTAAAATTAGGATACTGCGTGTATTTGCCTGTGGAGTCTTTAATTCTACCGGCATATACTTCATTCTTTTCGTAATCCATAACAATTATCCCTGCCTTTAACTCAACATCTTGATAATAAAGTTCCGCTTTATCGTATAAAGTAATCGTTTTTTTCTTTTGATCAATCGTTGCATACTGTGCGGCTTTATATTTAACTTTACCGTCAAGAAAAGCTTTTTTGGGCCTAATGGTATCTTTTTTGGGAAGGGTGTCCGTTTCGTTTCTAAGATCTGAAATTAATGCATTGTTTTTATCGATGACTAAAGACGAACTATCTGCATTTTTTTTAGAAGTTATAGCGGTCGTTTTTTTTGCTATATCTTGAGAATATAAATTACCATATCCCATTGCCAGGAAAAATGATGCTAAAACGATATTAAATAAGTTTGTCTGCAAAGGTTTAAATGCTATTTTTGTAAAATTATGGCTTGTTTTTTGAAGTGTCAAACTTACATATTATTTTTTGTCAAAAATAATCAAATAAGAAAATTAATAGCCGTAGTATTTTAATTAAATTAACCTTAGAACGATGCACACAATAAACAAAATTAAAGTAGTTTTTACTTTTTTTCTAAGTACGATCTCTTTTGTAACTTATAGCCAGTCTAGTAACTTTAAAGTAACCTTAGATGCAGGTCACGGTGGGCATGATTTTGGTGCAGTGTATAATGGACATGTCGAAAAAAATATTGCTTTGGCAGTTGTGCTTAAAGTCGGTAAGTTGTTGGAGGCAAATTCCAAAGTTGATGTTATCTATACAAAAAAGACAGATATTTTTGTTGATTTAGTTGAAAGAGCTAATATTGCTAATAGAGCCAATGCCAATATTTTTGTTTCTATTCATTGTAACGCCAACAGAAATACTGCTGCGGACGGTACGGAAACCTACGTGATGGGTATGAATAAGATTGCTTCAAATTTAGAGGCGGCTAAGAAAGAAAACTCTGTTATTACTTTAGAGAAAGATTACAAAAGAAAATATGAAGGTTTTGACCCCAATTCTCCTGAAACAATGATTGGAATGACATTGATGCAGGAGGAATATCTCGATAATAGTATTTCGTTGGCCAGTAAGATCGAAAATGCGTTTGAAGGACTTGATAAAAGAATAAGAGGAGGAGGGGTGAAACAAGCTCCTTTTATGGTACTACACAAAGCGTATATGCCAAGAGTTTTAGTTGAAATGGGATTTATTTCTAATTATGCTGAGGGAAATTTATTGGATTCAGAAGCAGGTCAGAATGAAATTGCTACCGCTATTGCTAATGCGATAATTAGTTATAAAAACGAATATTACGGAACTGGTGTTGCAGAAGCTCCTGAAGCGAGATCTTCTCAAAGGAATAATATAAGTGCTATTAAGGATAGTGCAGTCCCGGTTAAAGCAAAAATAAATTCAGATTCTGCTGATAATAGAAAACCAGTTTCCAAGCAAGATAATTCTGAGGTCCTCTTCAAAGTACAAATTTCCGCAAGTGGAAGAAAATTGGATTTGCAACCCAGAAACTTTAAAGGATTAAAAAATATATCTATGGACTATGAAAATAGTGTTTATAAATATATGTATGGTGAAACTACTGATTATGATGGATCAAAAAATCTTTTAGAGGAAGCGAAGGCAAGAGGATATAATTCCGCTTTCTTGATTGCTTTTAAAAACGGGAAAAAGATTAGTATTCAAGAAGCCATCAAATAGTTAGAAGTTCAATTATTTTATATTAAATTTGTACAAAATACTTACAGTTTGAAATTAACACGAGAAATTAAGACTGCAGTTTTAGTAATTGCGTCTATATTATTATTTATTTGGGGTTATAGCTTCTTAAAAGGGAAAGACCTGTTAAGTAGCTACACGACACTTTATGTCGAATACGAAACAGTGGAAGGCTTAACTTCCTCTGCGTCTGTTACACTAAACGGTTTGGAAATAGGTAGAGTAACTCATATTACGATAAATGAAAAAACGGGTAATTTGTTAGTCGAACTACAAATTAAATCTGATTTTCCTATTTCAAAGTCAAGTATTGCTGCAATTTATGAGCCTGGTTTTATCTCCAGTAAGCAAATCGCTATTGAGCCTAATTTTAAAGACAAAGTCGTAGCGGAAGAAGGTGATACACTAAAAGGAGAAATTAGATTGGGGCTTACTGATAAAGTAGGGGACAAACTAGTTCCGCTTCAAGAAAAATTAGATAAGATTATGGCTAATGCCGATGTTCTTATCACTGGAATCAATAATGTTTTAGATAAGAAAGCACAAGAAGATTTGAGAAAGAGTTTAGCTGAATTAAGTAAGACAATGGAGCAGTTTCATAGGGCTTCATTGAGTATGAATACCATACTTGATGATAATAAAACTCAGATAAAAGGAGTTGTAACCAATTTCAATAAGATATCAGGTGATTTTTCTAAAATTTCAGATTCTTTAAATAAAGCTGATTTGGGTAAAACGGTCAGAAATCTAAACAAGACATTAGCGCAAGTGGATGGTATCATGAATGGGCTAGAATCTGGAAACGGGACAATGGGTAAATTGTTGAATGATGATGCACTATATAATAACTTGTCTAAAACTTCAAAAGAATTAGAGCTCTTACTGCAAGATGTGAGACTTCATCCTACTAGATATGTAAACGTTTCTCTTTTTGGAAAGAAAGAGAAACCTTATAAAGCCCCTGTAAACGATACTATTTCAAAATAAAAAAACTAGCAACTATGAGCTATTTAGACAATATTTTATTTGCCCTATTATTAATTATCGGGTTTGGTTATTTTTTCGCCAGCTTAAAAAAAATAAAAAGAAATATCAATCTGGGTATAGACGTAGACAGAAAAGATAACCCAAGGGCTCGCTGGAAAAATATGGCCATGATAGCGATGGGGCAGTCAAAAATGGTGAAAAGACGCGTAGCCGGAATCATGCATGTCATTGTTTATGTGGGTTTTATAATTATCAATATTGAGTTATTGGAAATAATAATTGACGGTTTATTTGGAACTCATCGAGTATTTGCCTTTTTAGGGTCTTTTTATGATGTGCTAATTGCATCATTTGAAATACTCGCTGTTTTAGTATTATTAGCAGTTGTAGTTTTTTGGCTTAGAAGAAATGTCATAAAGTTAAAAAGATTTGTAAATAAGGACCTATCAGGTTTCTCTAAAAACGATGCCAACTATATTCTTTATTTTGAAGTTGTATTAATGACATTGTTTTTATTGATGAATGCAACTGATTTACATTTGCAAAATGTACCAGGAGGCTTTTCTCATTTTATAAAAGCAGGTTCTTATCCTATTAGTCAATTCATTGCACCTCTATTTAACGGAATGTCAAATGAAATCGTGATGATTCTTTTTGAAGCGTCTTGGTGGTTGCATATCGTTGGTATTTTAATTTTTATGAATTATTTGTATTTTTCAAAACACCTTCACATTTTATTGGCTTTTCCAAACACCTATTTTGCGGATTTAAACCCACAAGGGCAATTCGATAATTTGGAAGCAGTAACTAAAGAAGTTAAAATGATGATGGATCCTAATGCTGATCCATTTGCAGCAGCGCCAGCACCTGCTGAGGGTGAAGTTTTGGCTAAGTTTGGAGCCAGTGATATTCAAGATTTGAATTGGGTTCAACTGTTAAACGCATACACTTGTACGGAATGTGGTCGTTGTACTTCCGCTTGTCCGGCAAATATAACGGGTAAAGAATTGTCTCCACGTAAGATTATGATGGATACTAGAGATAGAATGGAAGAAGTAGGGAGAAATATTGATGCCAATAAAGGCGTTTTTATTCCAGACGGTAAATCATTATTAAATGACTACATTACACCAGAAGAATTGTGGGCTTGTACCTCTTGTAATGCATGTGTTGAAGAATGTCCAGTTAATATTAGTCCGTTATCTATTATTATGGATATGCGACGTTATTTAGTTATGGAGCAAAGCGCGGCACCAACACCGGTAAATGCGATGATGACTAACATAGAAAATAATGGAGCTCCATGGCAGTACAATCAGCAGGATCGATTGAATTGGAAAAATGAAAATTAATTTTTTCAAAGTTGAGACGGTTATTTATTTAACCACTTGTAAAATAACAGGTTAGTTAGCTAACTGAATAAAAAATTAAGAAATGTCAGAGAATTTAATAGTGCCAACAATGGCGGAAATGCTAGCTCAAGGTAAACAACCTGAAGTATTGTTTTGGGTAGGTTGTGCAGGTAGTTTTGATGATAGAGCAAAAAAAATAACAAAGGCCTTTGTGCGGATTTTGAATCGCGCAAACGTTCCTTTTGCGGTACTTGGTACGGAAGAGAGTTGTACTGGTGATCCGGCAAAAAGAGCAGGAAATGAGTTTCTGTTCCAAATGCAAGCAATGATGAACATTGAAGTTCTGAACGCATATGAAGCTAAGAAAATAGTCACTGCCTGTCCTCACTGTTTCAATACTTTGAAAAATGAATATCCGGAATTGGGTGGGAAATATGAGGTGGTACATCACACTGAATTCTTAAAGTCATTATTGGATGACGGAAGACTGACAATAGAAGGAGGGCAATTTAAAGGCAAACGAATTACTTTTCATGATCCCTGTTATTTAGGAAGAGCTAATAATGTATATGAAGCCCCAAGGGAGCTGATTCAGAAGTTGGATGCAGAATTAGTGGAGATGAAACGTTCTCGTGCGAATGGACTATGTTGTGGAGCAGGAGGCGCTCAAATGTTTAAAGACGCAGAACCAGGAAACAAAGAAATTAATATTGAAAGAACGGAAGATGCATTAGAGACAAAAACAGACATAATTGCTGCAGGATGTCCTTTTTGTAATACGATGTTGACAGATGGTATTAAAAATAAGGAAAAAGAGGGTGATGTAAAAGTGATGGACATTGCGGAATTAATTGCAAATGCTCAAGATTTATAGAAATTTAGATTTAAGTCTAGAGTTCAAAATTTAAAAATAAAACAAAGAAATGTACATACCATTTGAAAATTTACCGGAAGAATCTAAAATTTGGATTTATCAAGCAAATAGAAAATTTTCGGATGCCGAATTTGCTGAAATTGAAACTTCTTTACAGGCCTTTCTAGAAAATTGGGCTGCACACGGAACTAGTTTGGTGTCTTCTTATCAACTAAAATACAATAGGTTTATTATACTAGCTGTGGATCAGGATGTTCAGGCTGCAACGGGTTGTTCAATAGATTCTTCTGTCGAATTCATCCAATCTTTGGAACAGAAATACAAAGTGGATCTGTTAGACAAAATGAATGTTACTTTTAAATTAGGAGAGCATATTGCGCATAAGCCATTAATAGATTTTAAAAAAATGGTAAAAGACAAGGCAGTTACTGAAAACACTATTGTTTTTAATAATCTGATCAACAATATTCAGGAATATAATGAATCTTGGGAAGTTCCAGCTATCGATAGTTGGCACAGTCGATTTTTCTAAAACGTAATACTTTAATGAAAAATACAGGCATCAGAATTAGTTTTCTTTATGTCTTATTTTTTTTTATAACCAGTTGTATTGGGATAAAAAATAATAAGCCTAAGGTAGTATTTGTCCATATCCCTACCGAAAATAACGATTTGGTAATTGACAAATCTCAAAAACCTCCTACGCTTTTTGAAATTTCAAACGATGGAAAAAAATGGGTAGATAGTATTTATAATGCTATGACATTTGACGAAAAAGTAGGCCAATTATTTATGGTGGCTGCCTATTCCAATAAAGATAATGAGCATTACGATGCTATCGAGACACTCATCACAGAAAATAAAATTGGAGGACTAATCTTTTTTCAAGGAGGACCTGTACGTCAGGCCAATTTGACAAATCGCTACCAATCCAAATCAAAAATACCGCTATTTATTGGTAATGATGCCGAATGGGGACTTAGTATGCGTCTCGATTCAACTTATACCTATCCATGGAACATGACTCTTGGCGCGGTGCAGGATATGAAATTGATTGAGAAATTGGGTGCCCAGATGGGAGAACAAAGCAAGAGACTTGGTCTGCAATTTAACTTTTCTCCTGTATTGGATATTAATACGAATCCTAAAAACCCTATTATTGGTTTCCGTTCTTTTGGTGAAGATAAGTATAAAGTTACGGAGAGAGCCATTGCAATGATGAAGGGTATGCAGGGAAAAGGAGTGTTTTCTACAGGAAAACATTTTCCAGGTCACGGGGATACCGAAACTGATTCCCATAAAGGATTACCAACAGTTAATTTTTCTAAGCAAAGGTTAGAGGTAATGGAGTTCTATCCCTACAAAAAAATGTTTGAGGAAGGGCTTGCCTCTGTTATGGTCGCGCATTTAAACGTACCGAGTCTAGAGTCCAAACCAAGTTATCCCTCTTCTATTTCTTATAATGTTGTCACAAACGTGCTTCAAAAGGAATTAGGCTTTCAAGGACTTATTTTTACGGATGCCTTAAACATGAAAGGGGTAAGCGAATTTAGTACTCCGGGACAGATTGATTTACGTGCTTTTCTTGCGGGTAATGATGTTTTATTATTTCCGGAAAATGTACCGCTAGCTTTAGATGTTTTCAAACAAGCTTATCAAGATTCGTTATTTACGGATAGCAGACTGGCTTTATCAGTAAAGAAAATTCTTAAATTTAAATATTACGCAGGCTTAAATGCGTACAAGCCAATTGAAATTAAAAACTTGTATAAAGATCTTAATTCTACTAAAAATGAGGCGCTAAATTATGAATTGTATGAGAACGCGATTACTGTTCTGAAAAATTCTAATACTGTTTTACCAATTAAAGATTTATCAAATCAAAAGGTCGCCTATCTAAAAATGGGAGATGCAACAAACAATACATTTGTTGCTACATTAAAAAAATACACGGAAGTAACTGAAATTGCTGATGACAATCTTGAGAATTTACAATCAAAATTAAGCGAATTTACAACTGTAATTATTGGTTACCATAAATCAGATATAGCTTGGAAGAGTTTTGATTTTAGCCAAACAGAATTGCAAAAAATAGCGTTTTTAGCTAAAAATAACAATGTAATACTTGATGTTTTTGCGTCTCCTTATTCTTTGATTTCCGTAGATAGTTTTACTGATGTCGAAGGCGTTGTGGTTTCGTATCAAAATGGCCCCATTGCGCAAGAAGTTTCTGCAGAATTGATTTTTGGCGCTATTGAGGCTAAAGGGAAATTACCCGTTACTGTTACTGCCAATTTTACCGCTAATTACGGGCTTTCGACAGAAAAATTAAATGTTTTAGGATTTACGGCAGCAGAAAACGTTGGAATGAATCCTTTAATTTTGGCTAAAATTGAACCGATAGCACAAAAGGCAATCGATGGAAAAATGGCTCCAGGAATGCAGATTTTAGTGGCAAGAAAAGGAAAAGTTATTTACCAGAAGTCGTTTGGACACCAGACTTATGAAAAGGGATCAAAAATTACCAATACGGACCTGTATGATGTTGCTTCTTTAACAAAAATATTATCTACGTTACCCAATGTAATGCTGCAATATGATCAGCAGAAAATAAATATGGAAACTACTTTAGACTCCATGCTTCCTATTTTTAAAAATTCTAATAAACACGATATACACTTTAAGGAGCTCTTGTCCCATTATGCCAGATTACAACCTTGGATTCCGTTTTATAAAGCTACGGTAGATAAAAAAGGTAACCCTTTGGATAAATACTATAAAAAGAAGTCAGAGGCACAGTTTTCTACAAAAGTGGCTGATAGTCTTTTTTTACGAAATGATTACCATGATACTATTATGAAGTTAATTGCAGAGAGTAGGCTGCTTCCTCAAAAAAAATACAGATACAGTGACTTCACGTTCATCATTCTAAAAGAGTATTTAGAAAAAGCTACCGGTAATAAACTAGATGTTTTAAGTACGGAGAATTTTTATAAACCGCTTGGAGCAAATAACACGATGTACAATCCATTGCAAAGAATAGCTAAAGGAAGGATTACTCCAACAGAAATTGACAGCTATTTCCGTCATCAGATTATACAAGGATATGTTCACGATATGGGAGCTGCAATGGAAGGCGGTATTGGAGGACATGCCGGAATTTTTTCAAATAGTATGGATGTGGCTAAAATAATGCAGCTTTATTTACAAAAAGGAAATTATGGGAATAGGCAATATTTCTCTGAAAAAACATTCAATGATTTTAATACCTGCTATTTTTGTGCGGAAGGCAATAGAAGAGGAGTAGGCTTTGATAAACCTCAGTTAGGGGACAAGGGCCCCACTTGCGGCTGTGCTTCCATGACCAGTTTTGGACATACTGGGTTTACGGGGACAATGGCTTGGGCGGACCCAGAAACGGAAATCGTTTATATCTTTTTATCCAATAGAACATTTCCCGGAGATACCGGAAATAAATTATCAAGAGAAAATATTCGAGAAGACATTCAGGAAATAATTTATGAAGCTATCGAACAGTAATGCATTAGACTAAAGCAGATGCCCAGTAAAAGATTTCTTTTGCCCTTTTAAAAAATGGCGTCTCTATTTTACTTAATTTCGTTGCATTAAAACAGATACATGAAAATTGCAATAGTTTGTTACCCGACCTTCGGTGGAAGTGGAGTTGTCGCTACAGAGTTAGGACTCGAATTAGCTCGTCTTGGCCATGAAGTTCACTTCATTACCTACAGTCAACCTGTTCGTTTGGCATTGTTAAATCCCAATGTGCATTATCACGAGGTTAACGTTCCTGAGTATCCGTTATTTCTCTATCAACCATATGAATTAGCGCTGTCGAGCAAATTGGTTGACATGGTTAAACTCTATAAGATTGAAATTCTGCATGTGCATTATGCTATTCCTCATGCCTATGCAGGTTATATGGCTAAGCAAATGCTGAAAGATGAAGGCATTGAAATACCTATGGTAACCACACTTCACGGAACAGATATTACTTTGGTTGGAAATCATCCTTTTTATAAACCGGCAGTAAGTTTCAGTATCAATAAGTCAGATATAGTAACATCAGTTTCACAAAGCTTGAAAGAGGATACCTATAAGTTATTCAACATAAAAAAAGATATTCATGTTATACCTAATTTTATAGAATTAGATAAGAATATTCAAGATCCCGATATTTCATGTCGCCGCTCTGTAATGGCTAAGGAAGACGAAAGAATCATTACCCACATCAGTAACTTTAGAGAAGTAAAACGAATTCCAGATGTTATCCAAATATTTTATAAAATTCAAAAGGAAATTCCTGCTAAACTAATGATGGTAGGTGATGGCCCTGAAAAAGAAAAAGCGGAATATCTATGTCAGGAATTAGGTATTTTGGACAAAGTAATCTTTTTTGGAAACAGTAATGAAATCGATAAAATTTTAAGTTATACTGATTTGTTTTTGTTGCCGTCTCAAACAGAAAGTTTTGGTCTGGCTGCATTAGAAGCCATGGCGTGGGGAGTCCCGGTGGTATCTAGTAACTCAGGTGGTCTCTCTGAAGTAAATTTTGAAGGAATTTCAGGCTACTTGAGTGATGTTGGGAATACCGATGAAATGGCTGAGAATGCTTTGAAAATATTGAAAGACGATGCTACTCTTTTAAAATTTAAAGAAAATGCATTGTCTGTCGCACAAAAGTTTGACATTAAAAATATTTTGCCGTTGTACGTCGACTTATATCAAAAGGCAATTAAGAAATATTCCAAAAAGAATAAGTTTTTAAGCCAATCCAAAAGGGAATAAACCTTTGAATCAACATAAACTAACTCAATGAAGAAAATCAGTTTTTTGTTTGTTATTTTTTTATTAGTTTCATGTGGCGCTACAGCTACAAAAGTGACGGTAAAAAAGCCTTTGTTTGAAGTATTGACGCAACAATCTGATGGTGGCGGTAACATTAATTTCTACGAGATTTTGACTGAATCAAATGAAATAAAGATGTTGCAGAATGATAAGAAGCTGAGAAATAAAATCAGTGCCCTTGATGTTCAAAAATCAAATTTTGTCATTTTGAATATGGGTGAAAAAAACACGGGAGGTTATTCGATAGGAATTGAAAGCGTAGTGGAAACCAAGGAGAATATAATTATCAATGTCAAAGAGAGTAGTCCGGAGCCTGGCTCTATGGTTACTCAGGTTATTACTTATCCGTTCTGCGTTGTCAAAATTAATTCTAAAAAAGAAATTATCATTAAATAAAAAAAGGCCACTATTTCTAGTGGCCTTTTTTATGTATGCAGTATAATATTAGAATTGGTATTTAAGACCCAAAGCAATATCAGAACCGTAATTGTTTTTGTAATAACCATTACCACCAAATTCTGGTCTGAAATCTAGAGAGATCAACAATGGAATATCAAAGTTATATTCAATTCCTATATCCCCTGCAGCAAAAGCAAATGTATCGTTATAATGATTGTTATTATTGTCATCATAACTGTAACGTCCTAAACCACCACCAACACCTGCGTACCAGTTGAAGCCACCATCGATGTTCCATACCCATTGGTACAAAGCAGCTAGTTTAATTGCGTTGTCATCATAACTATTATTATTGTAGTCTTTTCTATTTCTCCAACCCAAATCAAGTTCAAGTCTATTGTTACTTCCCAAAGCTCTTTGGTAAGTAATTTCAGTTCCAAAACCTCCACTGTCTCCTAAACGTAAACCTATTGCATTTTTAGAGATGTCTTGTGCCTGTGTGCTAAATGCTAATCCAATTAACATAAAAGCTGATAAAATAATTTTTTTCATAAATAAATATTTGTTGGTGCAAAGTTACAACGAGATCTTAACGAAAAATTTATATTATAATTGTTAATTGTTTCAAAATTCACACATTAAGGGTTGTTAATTTATGCTTTTTCTATTGACTGCCATTGGTTTTATGTTTTATTTATGGCTATTAAAAATGTGTTAAATTTTAGATATAAAATCAAATGGAGTTAATTTATTTTGAAAAAAATTCGGCTGAAATTAATTGGCTAATCCAATTGTCTTCCATTTCAAAAAGATTTTCTTCTTGAGAAAAATTAGATTCCTGATAGCGGTATAGTTTCCACCTTTTCTTATTGTACTCAAGGGCAGTTAAATTTTCTACCCAATCCCCAGAATTCAAATATAAAACAGACCCATTTTTATTTTTTTTTATGATTTTTATTTCGTGGATATGTCCGCAGATTACATAGTCGTATTTTTTTTCAATAGCTAGTTCCGTGGCGGTTTCTTCAAAATCTGAAATGTGTTTGACTGCTTTTTTTACTCCTGCTTTTATTTTTTTCGAAAAAGAATACGGTTCTTGCCCGATTTTTTATAAACACCAATTAACAAATCGGTTGGAAAGAATTAAATAATCGTACCCCAAACCACCTAATTTTGTGATCTATTTTGCATGATTTACGGAAGCATCAAAAACATCACCATGAAAGATCCATGCTTTTTTGTCATCCATTTCCAATATTAATTTGTCCACTAATTCAATATTGCTCAGATTTAGATCAATAAATTTCCGAAGCATTTCATCGTGATTTCCCTTAATATAATAGATTTTAGTCCCTTTGGAAGCAAGGCTCATTATTTTTTGCATGATTTTCAAATGGGTAGCAGGGGAATATGATTTTCTGAACTGCCATATATCTATGATATCGCCATTTAAAACTAAAACCTGAGGCTTTATTGATGACAAGTATTTATTGAGTTCTATGGAATGACTTCCAAAGGTTCCAAGATGCACATCAGAAATTACAACGATCTCCACTTTTCTTGTTTTCAATTGATTCTAATTTGAAGTTTCACAAATTTAGGCATTGAGTTATGGATTCAGTTTTAAGAAAGTGTTATGAAGTTGTGTTAGCTATTAACTAAACGTAATTTTATTACGCTTATAATTTTGTTATGTAATCCTAATTTTAAATTTTTTACTTTAAGTCATAAAACATATATTTGTTCCAAAATTTTTATAATGGCAGGAAACAGCTACGGAACCCTATTTAGAATAACAACTTTCGGGGAATCTCACGGAGAAGCATTAGGCGGAATCATTGATGGATGTCCTTCAGGAATAGCAATAGATTTAGAGGCAATTCAACTTGAAATGTCCAGAAGAAAACCGGGTCAATCTGCCATAGTTACGCAACGGAAAGAACCGGATGATGTCCAGTTTTTGTCGGGTATTTTTGAAGGAAAAACAACGGGTACACCAATAGGTTTTATCATACCAAATACAAATCAGAAATCAGACGATTACTCTCATATAAAAGATAATTATAGACCTAGTCATGCGGATTATGTTTATGAAAAAAAATACGGAATACGTGATTATCGCGGTGGTGGACGTAGTTCCGCACGAGAAACAGCGAGCAGAGTAGTGGCGGGGGCTATTGCTAAACAAATGTTACCAGGCATTAAAATCAATGCATACGTATCCTCGGTAGGACCTATTTTTCTGGAAAAACCATATCAAGATTTGGATTTTTCTAAAACAGAAAATAATCCTGTACGTTGTCCTGATGAAGAATCAGCAGTGATAATGGAAGAGTACATACGTGAAATTCGTAAGCAGGGAGATACAGTAGGAGGAACGGTTACCTGCGTAATTCAAAATGTGCCCATTGGTCTAGGAGAACCTGTTTTTGACAAGCTGCACGCAGAACTTGGTAAAGCGATGCTTTCTATCAATGCTGTTAAAGGGTTTGAATACGGTAGTGGATTTTGCGGAGCACAAATGAAAGGTAGCGAACATAATGATTTATACAATTCGGACGGAACTACAAAAACAAATCTTTCCGGTGGTATTCAGGGTGGAATCAGCAATGGTATGGATATTTATTTCCGAGTGGCTTTTAAACCGGTAGCTACCATCATGCAGAAACAAGAGTCGTTAGATAATCAAGGTAATATTACAGAAATGACAGGAAAAGGGCGCCATGATCCATGTGTGGTACCTCGAGCAGTGCCTATTATTGAAGCCATGGCGGCAATCGTATTGGCTGATTTTTATTTGATTAACAAAACATATTAATACTAATGCATTGGTAACTTCAATTAAGAAGATACTTTTAATAATTAACCCATCCCCAATAACCTACCGTAAACCAAATGAGTTCTACAGAAATACAAAAGAAGTCAATAACATCAAACTTGACTACACAAATACTGATTGCAATGGTTCTGGGAGCCATTTTAGGAGTTGTAATACACAATTCTATTTCAGCAGAAGCAGCCTTATCCTTCAGTAATAAGGTAAAAATTCTTGCAACAGTTTTTATAAGATTGGTGCAAATGATTATTGCTCCATTAGTATTTACGACACTGGTTGTGGGTATTGCAAAGTTGGGAAATGTTAGTGCAGTGGGTAGAATTGGAGGAAAAGCATTAGGCTGGTTTTTCACAGCCTCTCTTATATCTTTACTGTTAGGAATGTTTTTTGTGAATGTTCTTGAGCCTGGAGTAGGGCTTAATTTATCCAATGTTGATTTGACTTCAGGATCAGAGGTGGTAGCCAAAACACAGAGTATTTCCTTTGAAAATTTTATTGAACATATTGTTCCAAAGAGTATTTTTGAAGCATTAGCGACTAATGAAATTTTGCAAATTGTTGTTTTTTCCATTTTCTTTGGTTTAGCCGCAGCATCAATTGGAGATTATGTTAAACCCGTGGTCACTGCATTGGATAAAATGTCGCATATCATTTTAAAGATGGTAAATTATGTTATGAATTTTGCACCAATCGGAGTTTTTGGAGCTATTGCGGGTGTTTTTGCCGTTAGGGATTTTCAAGAATTGGCAATTACTTATTTTAAATTTTTCGGTTCGTTTTTAATTGGTATATCATCGCTTTGGGTAGTATTAATACTTGTTGGTTATATTTTCCTTAAAAGCAGGATGACAGTACTGTTAAAGAGAATAGTTAGTCCATTAATTATTGCTTTTGGAACAACAAGTAGTGAAGCGGTTTTCCCAAAATTAACAGAGGAATTAGAGCGTTTTGGTGTAAAAGATAAAATTGTTTCATTTATGCTGCCTTTAGGTTATTCCTTTAATCTGGACGGCAGTATGATGTATATGACTTTTGCCAGTATTTTTATAGCACAGGCATACGGTATTGATTTGGATTTAGGAACCCAAATGACAATGCTATTGGTTTTGATGCTCACAAGTAAAGGAATTGCAGGGGTGCCTAGAGCGAGTTTAGTAGTTGTGGCAGCCACTTGTGGTATGTTTGATATTCCAATTGAAGGAATCGCTTTGATCTTGCCAATAGATCATTTTTGCGATATGTTTAGAAGTGCTACCAATGTTTTAGGGAATGCATTAGCCACTTCGGTGGTAGGTCAATGGGAAGAAAACAATGAAATAGATATAGTTTCTTTAGACTAAATGACACTAAAAACTCCTCAATTTTGAGGAGTTTTTTATTTTTGTATATTTGGCTTTACGGCCAGAATTAAAATTAAAATTATGAAAAAACTTGCGATGCATTGGAAAATCTTAATAGGAATGATATTAGGATTGCTGTTTGGATTATTAATGAAGAATTTAGAACAAAAAGGGATTGTTGTAGACTGGATTAAGCCCTTTGGAACCATTTTTATAAACCTTCTTAAAATGATAGCTGTCCCATTAATAGTGGTTTCATTGATAGTAGGGTTAGCTGATTTAAAAGACATTTCAAAACTTTCAAAACTTGGCGGTAGAACCGTAATATTTTATTTGTGTTCCACCGTAATAGCCGTCACTATTGGTTTAGGGTTGGCCAATCTAATAAAACCAGGTAGGTATATCAATCAAGAGTCAAGGGAGAGTTTAATCCAAAATTTTTCAGTGGATGCCTCTCAAAAAATAGAAATGGCGGCGAGTGCTAAAAAGAATGGCCCTCTTCAACCGCTTATTGATATTGTTCCAGATAATTTTTTCAAAGCTTTGAGTGACAATGGGAGTATGTTACAAGTTATACTTTTCGTAATCCTTCTTGGTATTGGACTTATCTTAGTTGAGGAAAAGAAAGCAAAACCTGTTGTTGACTTTTTTAAAGGCTTGAATGATGTTATTATGAAGATTATTGACATTATAATGCTGTTTTCACCTTACGGTGTTTTTGCTTTGATGGCATCTTTGATGGTTGAAATTCCCGATTTCAGTACGTTAAGAGCTTTAGGAATCTATGGATTGACAGTTGTTTTAGGCTTGTTTATCATGGCTTTTGTATTCTATCCTACTTTGTTACTAATTTTTGCAAAGGTAAATCCAATAAAATTTTTCAAAGCGATTGCGCCTGCTCAATTGTTGGCCTTTTCTACAAGTTCGAGTGCAGCTACTTTGCCGGTGACGATGGAATGCGTAACGGAACATGTTGGAGTTGATGAAGAAGTATCCAGTTTTGTATTACCGTTAGGCGCTACTGTAAATATGGATGGTACAAGTTTATATCAGGCGGTAGCAGCCATTTTTATTGCCCAGGCAATGCTTCCGAATCCTTTAGACTTAAACACTCAATTGATGATTGTGGTGACGGCAACCTTAGCTTCGATAGGGTCTGCAGCAGTTCCTAGCGCCGGTATGGTAATGCTTGTTATCGTTTTAGGTCAAGCTGGAATTCCAGAGGCGGGATTGGCACTTATTTTTGCCATTGACCGACCTTTAGATATGTGTAGGACTGTTGTAAACGTGACCAGTGATTCTACGGTTGCTACCATAGTGGCAAAATCAGTTGGGAAATTAAACCATCCCAAAGATTTTTAGTTTTATCATAATATAGTTTGGATACCGTTTACAGTACAGAATTAGCCGTTCAGTCTCTAGATTTAAGGTAAAACCTCTTGAGTAGAATTTACCCTAGCGGCTTTTTATATTTTTTCAATTTTTTTTCAATTTTAATAAATCTTTTTTACGCAGAGTACTAAACTCCCTTGTAAGATATTTCTTTTTATTACTGTGGATAATTTGTTAATATTTATTTAATTTAAGTGTTGACACTCAATTATATAAATGTATATTTGATTAACAAACGCAATTTATGTCCCATAGTCGAATATTTTTATTTCTTTTTATTTCGTTTAATATGTTTGGTAATGTTCCTATTGCTAAAACTCCGATACCCTCTAGAAAAGCAATTTTGAAGTTAACGGCATTAGCCGCTGATAATTTGTCTGAATCTAAATTCGAACAATCGTTAGCAAACTCTAGACTTGCATTGCATTATGCTATCAACGGTAATGATGATTGTCTTATAGCCGAATCTTATAATACGATTGCTGCAAATTATGAAGAACTGTCTGAAGTCGATAAAGCAATTTATTATTATAAAAAAGGACTTGTTTATGCAAATAAAACTACTAATGACACCATCAAGAATGCGTTAAATAATAATTTAGGTAATATGTATTGTTTTGAAAAAAACGATTTTGACGTAGGAATAAATTATTACAAAAAAGCATTAGAATATAGTACTAATATTGCTAATGCTGGCAGAGTCTATATTACAAATATGAATATTACATGGGCTTATTTTTATAAAGGGAGTTTTGACAAAGGGGAGCCATATTTAGATTTCATAAATAAACATCAAAAAACAGATGGTGATGAAACGACAATTGTGGCAGCAAATATGCTAAATGGGATGTTTTTCACCAATAAATTAAAATTTGATAAAGCAGAGTTGTTTTTTAAAAAAGCAATAGAATTGGGAAAGCAAGACATAGACAAATCTGATTTGTCCTATGCATATGAAGAGTATGCTAAATTATTAATGAAAAAAGGGGATTATAAAAGGGCGTATGAAAATTTGGCTCTTTATAATTCGATCACAAAAACACTTAGAGATTCTAATAAACTTAAAAGAGCGAATATAGTTGGTGTTAATCTCGAATTAGATGAATATAAGAGAAAGGTTGATACAATAGAAAACGAAAAAAACTTACAATTTGTAAGCTTGCAAAAGTCAATAGTTATTGTAGTTTTATTTATTATTGCCATGATTGTGGTATTGCTTTTACTTTATAGTGTTTATAAAAATTACAGCTTCAAGAAGAAAAAAAATGCGGAGCTCATCATTGCAAATGAAGAATTACTTCTTGCAAAAGAGAAAGCGGAAGAAGCGTCCTATTTAAAATCTCAGTTTGTATCAACAATTAGTCATGAATTGCGTACTCCTTTATACGGTGTTGTAGGAATAACAAATATGCTGTTGGATGAGCATAAAGAATTGGCCGACAGTCCTCATTTAAATTCCCTTAAGTTTTCAGCACGATACTTATTGTCGCTTGTTAACGATGTTCTTCAAATCAATAAAATAGAAGAAAATAGAATTATACTAGAAAGTTTAACGTTCAATCTGTCGGATGAAATTAATCTGATTAAGAATTCATTGTCATTCATTGCAAAAAGTCATAACAACCACATTAATGTTATTATCGACCCTACAATTCCAGAATATTTAATCGGAGACAAACTAAGGTTTTCTCAAATTATAATAAACATGGTAAGTAATGCGTTGAAGTTTACCAATAATGGGGAAGTGAATATCAATGCAGAATTGGTAAAAATCGAAAATAAAGCTCATTTTATTGAATTTAATATTCAGGATAACGGAGTGGGTATTGCAGCAGAAGATCAAGAAAAAATATTTGATAAATTTGTTCAGATTGGGAGAAAAGAAATAGATTATCAAGGTACAGGTTTAGGTTTGTCTATTGTAAAACGGTTGTTAGAATTATTTGATAGCACTATTTCGCTAAAGAGTAAAATAGGGGAAGGAACCACCTTCACTTTTACAATAGCATTTGATCACGATCCTATTAAAACTATTGAGCTCATAAATAAGATTCAGGTTGATTTGACCTCCAGTGAAATATTTACTGTACTAGTTGTGGATGACAACAAAATCAATCAGCTAATTACAAAAAAGACTATTGAAAAAAATAATTATAAATGCACGGTGGTTGACTCGGGAATGGACGCTCTTGAACTACTTGAAACTGAAAAATTTGATATTATCCTGATGGATATAAATATGCCGTTGATGAATGGTTTTGAAACTACCAAACGAATACGTCAAAAAGGCATAATCACGCCTGTAATAGCATTAACTGCCTTTGACAAAGAGGAAATTACTGAAGAGGCCCTTTCTGCTGGAATTAATGACATTATCATCAAGCCTTTTGAACCGATCTTATTATTTAAGACTATAAATCAGCTTTTGTATAAAACGGATGAGACTGTTATAGTTTAAAAGTTACTCTGCAAATATTTAAAAAAAAAGCAATCGCGAAATCATAACAAACTAATTTTAGCTTAAATGACTTTACGATCACTTTATAATTAAAAGAATTTCAAAGAAACCCTTCCTTATTTAATAGTAATAGTTTTTGCTGTTTTTTTCTTGCCACCTTCTTTTTTGGCAATATCAACATGCAGTATGCCGTCTTTGTAATTGGCACTGATGTGGTTTTCATCGGTATAATCCGGAAGATTAAAAGATCTGGAAAAGGATTGATAACTAAACTCTTTTCGATAGTAATTCTCGTTATTTCTTGTCTCTTCTTTCTCTTCTTCTTTTTCTGAAGAAATAGTTAGCATTTTGTTGTCTAATTCAATGTTAAAATCTTCTTTTTTTAGACCGGGAGCCGCTAATTCGATTTCAATTTTTTTGTCTGTCTCTTTTAAATTTACAGATGGCAAATTGGTTCCTAATGTAGCGAAATTTGGACCAGTCATTTCCATAAGATCTCTAGATAAAAAATCATCAAAAAATGTATTCATTGTTGGTGATAAACTAGTGCGCGTTAACGGAACAGATCCGTTTCTCTTTACTAATGCTTCCATAATTGTTGTGTTTTAAATGATTATTAATTACTATTAAAATTAGATAATAAAATATAATTTATCAATTTACTTAATCATTATAACATTTAATTAACTAGTAAGCAAGTAGTTACGTAATAAAAAAAATACCTTCCCCATGTTGGGAAAGGTATTTCTTACTGTTAATTAATAAAAAAACTGGTTAGTACCAGCGTTTTTTATTTTGCTTTGAGGCGTCTGACTTTCTGGATTTATGAGCTCCGGCACTTCTATTTGAATTTTTTGGTTTTGTAGATCCACCGGATGCTGTTTCCGGACTTCCAGAGTGCCATGGATAAGGATGGTCACTAACTATCTTCACATCAACTTTAATTAATTTCTGGATATCTTTCCAATACGCATGCTCATCTTTGCTACAAAAGGATATAGCGACACCACCATTTCCGGCGCGTCCTGTTCTTCCTATTCTATGAACGTATGTTTCAGGAATATTTGGCAAATCAAAGTTAATAACGAAAGGCAATTGATCAATATCAATTCCACGTGCCGCAATATCAGTAGCCACTAAAACGCCAACTTCTTTATTCTTGAAAGCTTCTAACACACGTTGTCTCGCATTTTGAGATTTATCGCCATGAATAGCCTCAGCTGCAATACCGTTTTTACGTAATGCTTTTACAACATTATCTGCGCCATGCTTCGTTCTTGAGAAAACTAAAACATCGGATAGATCTTGATTTTTAATTAAATGGTATAACAAGTTTCGTTTTTCTGTTTTTTCAACAAAATAGACATGTTGTTCTACATTTTCAGCTGTGGATGAAACAGGAGAAACGGTTACTGTTTCGGGGTTTGTTAAAAACATCTCAGCCAGTTCGCGAATAGCAATTGGCATTGTTGCAGAGAAAAATAATGTTTGTCTATTTTTAGGAGTAAGCTTAACGATTTTTTTTACATCGTTTACAAATCCCATGTCAAGCATTTGATCTGCTTCATCAAGTACCAATGCGTGCAAATGATCTAAGTCAATAAAACCTTGTTTGTGTAAATCAAGTAATCTTCCTGGAGTTGCGATTAAAATATCAACACCGTTTCTTAGAGCATCAACTTGTGGGTTTTGTGAAACACCTCCAAAAATGGTAAGTTGAGTCAGATTTGTGTATTTACCATAAGTGTCAAAACTTTGGCCAATTTGTACTGCAAGTTCCCGTGTTGGGGTAACCACTAACGCACGAATTTGTTTGGCTTTCTTTGATGAGCCTACAATACGATGCAATTGGTGTATAATTGGGATAGCAAATGCTGCTGTTTTTCCAGTTCCGGTTTGTGCACAACCAATTAAATCTTTTCCTGCTAATACTAGTGGAATAGATTGTTCTTGAATGGGAGTGGGGTTAGTATAGCCTAGTTCATATACGGCTCTTTGTATACTTTTTGAAAGTGATAAATCTTCGAATAACATATTTTTGAAATTAAATATCCTGTATTAAGTACAAGGATAGTTTTTGCAAAGATAGTATTATTATTTTTGATGCTTATTTATTACTCGTTTTCATGTAGATTTACACTCGTTTTGAACGACCTTATGAGGTTAATCAAATGTTGTTGTTATTGGCTTTTATAAAATCAGTCACCAAGTAACCAATTAGTTTACCTATCAAATGAGTATTTTTTTCTTCTCCTAATTCAGGTGCGCCTTCACATATATGTATATAGGCTGCATTTTTGTTTTTACCAAAAAAAGAAATAAACTGCCTGAGTTGTTCTACTGAGAAACCACTCAATGTCATGGCGCTACTCGCAATATTTGGAATGGCATCTAAATCAATTTCAATTCCGAAAAAATCAGTTTTTATAAATTCAAGGGCATTAACCATTTCTTGGTTAAAGTCTTTTTCCTTTCTGATAGCGAGGCTGTCATAAGTGTTGTATCGTACTCGGTCCTCTGTTTTTTTGATCATGTCTAAAACACTTTTAGAGGTGTAGTTTTCGTGTAATCCAAAAATAAAATATTTTTTAAGAAAGCCTTCTTCGTAAGCGTATGAAAAACCATTTCCGCTGTGTCGTCCCTCCAGGATTCTAAAGTCAGAATGAGCGTCAAAATTGATTGCATTTACCGGTTTTCCTTTTGCAAGGGCAGTACCTTTTATATTACCGTAGGAATTATTGTGACCACCACCAATTATGATTGGAGTTTTACCAGATTTGATTATATTAAAAATAATATGAGAAACATCTTTGTCAATCTTTTCAACTAATTGACTTAATTTGGAGCGGTCATCGATATCATGAAAATTTAAATGTTCCACTTCTTTCATTTCTTCAGAAACATTAACTTGGCCTAGGACAATAAGTTGGCTCCCTTTACAAAAACGGTTATGCTGTATGTTGGCAATATTTTTAATAGCTGTGTCCCATGCCGAGGCTGCTCCCGGTCTCCCAAAATTGGCTCTTATGCCTATGTCTTCGGGGATACCTAATAGAACATACTTAGCTTCAGTGGTTTGTAGAAATGCAATGGGATCCTCTCCTTTTGGTATTGTAATCATTTTCTCGCCAAATTTTATTTCACCACTTCTATGGTTGGTAATTTTGGCAAGGTCATTTATTGTAAAAGGTATAAGCTTCTCCATAAAAAAAAAATAATATTTTTTCAAAAATACTATAATTGTTGTAACTTACGTTAGTACTTCAATATATATTGTTAAATTTGAAAAAAAAATAAAATATTAAAGATGGAAAATCAAAAAAGTAGTTCAAGTCTGAAGGCAGTTATCGCTGTATTAGCGGTTTTATTAGTGGGAAGCTTAATTTATATATTTAAGGTTACTTCTGATGTGAAAACGGTGCAAACAGAATTGAAAAGTACGATGACTGATAAAGAACTAGTCATGAAAGATTTACAAGAATTAAAAACGACTTATGATGCAGCAATTTCTGAAAATACTTCCATGTCTGATGAGTTGATTCAAGAAAGAGACAAAGTTGTTAGTTTAATGGCTGATTTAAATAAGTCTAAAGGGGATGTAGCTTCAATGGCTAAATACAAAAAGCAATTTTTTGCACTTCAAAACAACATGAAAGCTTTAATGGCCGAAAATGAAGGTTTAAAAAAGGAAAACACAACCTTAACTACACAACGTGATAGTACGGTAATTGTACTTGGAGTATCTAAAAAATACAATGAGGTTTTAGTTGGTCAAAATGAAGAATTAGCAAAAACGGTAGAAAAAGCTTCAAAATTAACTGTTTTGAATATGAAAGGTTCGGCATTTAAAGTAAGAAATTCAGGAAAGCAAATCGAAACGGACAAAGCTAGCAGAGCAGATATGCTTAAAGTTAGTTTTACAATTGCTGCAAATCAAGTTGCAAAGTCAGGAGATAAAACTTATTATGTTCAAGTTATTGACGGAAAGAATAATGTTTTAGGAGATAAAAAAGCGGTAAGTTTTGGTGATGATACACTGACGTATAGCTTCATGACTACTGTAAAATATGAAAATAAAACAGTTCAGGTTACAGAAAATTTACCTGGTAAAGATTTTGCAAAAGGAACTTACTATGTAAACGTTTTTGATAAAAATGAAATCGTTTCAAAAACTAGTTTTATTTTGAACTAAGTATAAACTTGCATTCAATAAAAAAAGAGGAGCTTAATAGCTCCTCTTTTTTTATGTAATAATTTTTCCTTCAAGAAATACGCTATCTATTAAGTTACTCCCAAAAGCATAAGGCAATTGGTAGTAGGAAGGGATTGGTTTCGTGATAATAAAGTTAGCTTTTTTACCAATAGTTATGCTTCCGTGGGTATCCGAAATTCCCATTGCATATGCTCCGTTGATGGTGGCGGCGTTAATGGCTTCCTCAGGAGTCATTTTCATTTTAATGCAGGCAGTTGCCACAACAAAATTCATATTTCCGGAGGGGGTGGAACCAGGGTTATAATCCGTAGCGAGTGCCAGTGGAAGACCAGCTGAAATCATTTCACGGGCCGGGGTATAAGGAATACTCAAAAAATAAGAGCAGGAAGGTAAGGCTACAGGCATCGTTTCTGTATTTTTTAATGCTTCGATATCTTCTGTTGTCATTACCTCAAGATGATCCACAGATAACGCCTTGTATTTTACCCCTGCTTGAATTCCACCGATGGAATTGAACTGGTTCACATGAATTTTTGGCTTTAGGCCAAAGTGTATTCCGGCTTTCATAATCTCTTCTGTTTCTTCAACAGTAAAATAACCAGTCTCACAAAATACATCTATGAACTGCGCCAGATTATTTTTGGAGATTTCCGGAAGCATATTGTTAATTAGAATCGCTATATAGCCTTTTCGATCTTCTTTGTATTCTAAGGGAATGGCATGGGCGCCTAAAAACGTGGCTTTTATCGATATGGGATAGTTTTGCGCTAGTTGTTTGATGACTCGAAGCATTTTTAATTCTCCGTCTATCGTTAACCCATAACCCGATTTGATTTCGACTGCTCCAGTTCCTAAGCGCATCACTTCTTCTAAACGTTCTTTCGATTGATTGTAGATTTCTTTTTCAGTTGCATCGTTCAGCTTTTTAGCTGAATTTAAGATTCCACCACCGCGATTGGCTATTTCCTCATAGCTGAGTCCGTTGATGCGATCCACGAATTCCTGTTCGCGATTGCCTGCGTAAACAATATGGGTATGACTGTCGCACCATGAGGGCAATATCATTTTTCCTGTGGCGTCGATAGTTTGATCTGCTTTGTTTTTAGGTAAATTATTCATATGACCAAAATCAGCAATCAAATTGTCTTCTATAAACAAGTAGGCGTTTTTGATGGTCGGTAGTATAGCCATTGCAGCACCAGAAACTTTGGCAACTGCTGTTTCTCGTACTTGAAGTAATTCCTTTATATTTATGATTAATGTAGTCAATGTTGTTTTTTATTTATTCAGAAACGGTGATTTCAAATGTTTTATCCCAGTTTTTACCGGTGACAAAAATAGTTCCAGTTTTTGGGTTGTACGCAATCCCATTCAAGACTTCGGCTGTTGTATTTTTGACCATTTTTCTAAGGCCAGAGAGGTCGATAATTCCTTCAACTGCCCCATTTTTCGGATTTACTACTGCGATTGCATCTTTTTGCCAAACATTTGCATAGAATTTACCGTTAATATATTCTAATTCATTGATCGATTTTATTTTAGCTTTACCAGAGTAGACGTTTATATAATCCAGCATTTCTAGATTTTCAGGGTTTGTTGTCCAAATTTTTTCTGTTCCGTCAGATTGGTAAATATTTTTCCCATCATTAGTCATTCCCCATCCTTCAATATCTTTAGTAAAGGCAAAGGTTTTCTCTAATTTTAATGTATTAGCATCATAGATAAAGCCTGTTTTTTCTTGCCATGTTAATTGATACAATTTGTCATTCAGAAAAGTAATTCCTTCGCCAAAATATTTAGAATCAAGATTTACCTGCTTATAGATTTTTCCAGTTTTGTAATCGTATTTTCTGAAATAAGAAGCCCCTTTTTGCCCTGTACTTTCATAAAGAGTGTCTTTGTAAAACTCTAGACCTTCTGTAAATGAAAGCGTATCATGTGGGTGGATATTTACAATTTTATACTTCAATAATTTGGGTTGTACGCTTGATACTAGTTCTACTCTTGCGGTTGCTTCTGAATTTTCACCTTCGTAGAACACCAAGGCTTTTAGGTTTTGGTAACCCAGTTTTTGGTCTTTTAATTCAAAAGTAAGTTTTGCTAGACCATTTGTGACTCCAACCTTAGAATCATTTACATAGTATACGGTGCTATCTACATCTTTAGATTCTAAGTTCAAAATTTCTAAATTTAGTGCTTGCTCAGGGGTGTATTTTGCCGCAAATGTTGAAGTGTTGAAATTAAATATAGTATTTTCTCCTTTTTTTGTACCTCCACAATTAGAAATAGTCATTGCTAATAAAATGACTGATAGTACGTTATAATTTTTCATAGTATGAATTTAGAATATACCAATATACAATGTTATTTTAACGGAGCAAAGCGCTTGCAAAAATATAAAAAGATTGTATATTTGCACCGGCAAGTCCTACACGACCAGCTCCTGCAGACTCCCCCAGGATGGGAACATAGCAAGGGTACGTGGTTGAGCGGTGCGATGTAGGTCGCTTGCCATTTTTTTAATCTGAATTCATTTCAGATTTTCAATATATTTTTAGAGAATTCAAAAAAAAGTAGTCTTCCTTCGGGAGGATTTTTTTATTTTTGGTCAAACCAATAAAAGCAACCATGGGTAAAGTAGTTTTGATTACAGGAGGTTCGTCCGGAATAGGGAAGTCCATTGGAGAGTTTTTACATCATAAAGGCTTTGTTGTTTATGGAACGAGCAGAAACCCGGAACGGGTACTCAACTCTATTTTTCCATTAGTCGCTTTAGATGTTCGTAATTCAGAATCAATTCAAGCTGCTGTTACAAAAATAATCGCCAGTTCGGGTAGATTAGATATTGTTATTAATAATGCAGGTGTCGGAATCACAGGACCAATGGAAGAAATACCTTCAGAAGAGATAAAAAACAACTTTGAGACTAACTTCTTCGGGCCTATTGAAGTGATGAAGGCTGCGTTGCCACAAATGCGTGCACAAAAATCAGGTTTGATTATTAACGTTACTTCTATTGCTGGATATATGGGTTTGCCTTATCGCTCCATTTACTCTGCGTCTAAGGGAGCTTTAGAACTAATAACCGAGGCACTACGTATGGAAGTGAAGTCCTTTGGAATTCACATCACGAATGTTGCTCCGGGTGATTTTGCCACGAATATTGCTTCAGGACGTTATCATGCACCAGTCATAAAGGGCTCTGCTTATGAGGCTTCTTATGGGGAATCATTGCGGACGATGGATGAGCATGTTGATGGCGGTAGTAATCCAAATGAAATGGCAGAAGCAGTTTATAAAATTATTCAGACTAAAGAGCCGAATGTTCATTATAAAGTAGGGGCTTTTATGCAGCAATTTTCGATTGTATTGAAACGAATTCTTCCTGATAAAGTTTATGAAAAAATGCTCATGAACCATTATAAGTTGTAATTTGCATCAAATTAGCGTGAGAGACTGAAGCGGAAATCCTTTTACTTTTTAGGAAAAGATTGTAGTGGAAAGCTCGACCCGAAGTTTTTACTAAGGGGCACACCCAAAATACAAACACACAATTTAACAAACATATATTATGAAGTTTTTTATTGACACGGCTAATTTAGCTCAAATTAAGGAAGCGCAAGCGTTAGGTGTTTTAGACGGAGTTACTACAAATCCATCATTGATGGCTAAAGAGGGAATTACCGGAAAAAACAGCATTTTGAAGCATTATGTTGACATCTGTAATCTTGTTGACGGGGATGTAAGTGCTGAAGTTAATGCGCTTGATTATGACGGAATGATTAAAGAAGGAGAAGAGTTAGCTGATTTGCATGATCAAATTGTCGTGAAATTGCCAATGACCAAAGAAGGTGTTATGGCTGCTAAATACTTTTCTGATAAAGGTGTTAAAACGAATGTAACATTAGTATTTTCTGCAGGTCAAGCTTTATTGGCTGCCAAAGCAGGTGCAACTTATGTTTCTCCATTTATAGGTCGTTTAGATGATATTTCTACGGATGGATTGGCATTGATTGAAGAAATAAGATTGATTTATGATAACTACGGTTACGAAACTCAAATTCTTGCTGCTTCAGTACGTCATACTATGCACATTGTGAACTGTGCTAAAATTGGCGCTGATGTTATGACAGGCCCTCTTTCTGCAATTTACGGATTGTTGAAACACCCATTGACAGATATCGGTTTAGCACAATTTGTTGCTGATTTTGAAAAAGGAAATAAATAAGGTTTGCATATAGAAGATTGAGGTTAGAAGTTTTGCGATTGGCATTACCGTAATCTCTTTCCTTCACATTATATAAAAAGTCCTATTTGCAGCTGCAAATAGGATTTTTCTATGAAATATTAATCTTAGTTGCAAATTACTTTCTTACAAAAGGAGGTAATAACTTAGTGGAAATTTCTCCAAAACCAATTCGTACTTGTCCGTTTTGACAAAATCCTTTCATGATTACAGTATCGTTATCATTTATGAATTTACGTTCTGTTCCGTCACTCATCTTAATAGGGTTTTTTCCTCCCCAAGTCAATTCAAGCATAGAGCCATAACCCTCTGGTGTAGGTCCTGAAATCGTTCCCGATCCCATCATGTCCCCAGAATTTACACGACAACCGTTTGAGGTATGGTGTGTTAATTGTTGGTTCATGGTCCAATACATGTACTTAAAATTAGAGTTGCTTATAACAGTAGGTTGTGCATTTTCCGGTTGTATGGCAGCTTGTAAATGGATATCGAAGGAATGTTTCCCTTTCTGTTGCAAATAAGGAAGCGGACTAGGGTCTTGTTTCGGGCTTGGAACTCTAAAAGGCTCCAGCGCATCCATAGTTACAATCCAAGGTGAAATTGATGATGCAAAACTTTTTGCCAAGAAGGGGCCAAGTGGCACATATTCCCATTTTTGAATGTCTCGAGCGCTCCAGTCATTCAATAAAACCATTCCGAAAATATAGTCTTCCGCCTCGTTGATAGGAATCATTTCCCCCATAACGTTAGCATCAGTAGTAATAAAAGCGGTTTCCAGTTCGAAATCGATTAAACGGGAAGGTCCAAAAACAGGGGTAGTTTCGCCAGCAGGTAATGTTTGACCAATAGGTCTGTGTACCGGAATTCCTGAAGGTATTATGGTAGAACTTCTTCCATGATATCCTACAGGAATATGAAGCCAGTTAGGCAATAAAGCGTTATCCGGGTCACGAAACATTTTTCCTACATTAGTAGCATGTTCTTTGCTGGAATAGAAGTCAGTATAGTCACCGATAAGAACAGGCAACTGCATTTCCACTTCATCCATATTGAAAATAACGATATCTCTATGATTCGCAATGTCCCTTAATTTAGGATTGTTTTCATCGAATATGTCCGCAATACGATTTCTTACTAATCGCCATGTTTTCTTACCGTCTGATATGAAATCATTTAAAGTGTCTTGCATGAACATATCATCAGTCAATTCAATGCCTTCAAAGTAATTTAATTGCTGTAAAGCTCCTAAATCTATAGCGAAATCACCAATTCTAGTACCTACAGTTACTACATTTTCTTTAGTAAGAAAAACTCCGAAAGGAATATTTTGAATTGGAAAATCACTTTTTGCGGGTACTTCTAACCATGATTTTCTTTTGGTATCGTTGGCGGTTATCGACATAATATGTTAATTGTTTTGTTGAAAAATATACTTCAAATATATTATAATCTAACAGTTTCACAAAGGTTTTTTGTATTTTTGCTTCAAATTAACTAAAAACAACGAAATGCAACGCGACAAACAAATTTTCGACCTTATTCTAGAAGAACAAGAAAGACAAATACACGGATTAGAATTAATTGCTTCAGAGAATTTCGCAAGTGATGAGGTAATGGAGGCAGCTGGTTCTGTTTTGACCAACAAATATGCGGAAGGATATCCTGGAAAAAGATACTACGGAGGTTGTGAAGTAGTGGATGTCGTTGAGCAAATTGCAATTGACAGAGCTAAAGAATTATTTGGGGCTGAATATGCCAATGTGCAGCCACATTCAGGTTCACAGGCTAATACAGCCGTTTTCTTTGCTTGCCTGAAGCCAGGAGACAAGATTCTTGGTTTTGACTTGTCCCATGGTGGACACTTAACGCACGGTTCTCCTGTGAATTTTTCAGGGCGTTTGTATACTCCCTCTTTCTACGGTGTTGAGCGTGAAACGGGGCGTTTAGATTATGATAAAATTCAAGAAATTGCGATAAAAGAACAGCCAAAAATGATCATCGCAGGAGCTTCGGCTTATTCCCGTGATATGGATTTTGAACGTTTTAGAGTAATTGCAGATAGTGTTGGTGCTATTTTATTAGCTGATATTTCGCATCCTTCAGGATTAATTGCTAAAGGACTGTTAAATGACCCAATTCCTCATTGTCATATTGTAACGACGACTACCCATAAAACATTGCGTGGACCTCGTGGAGGTTTAATTATGATGGGTAAAGATTTTCCTAATCCATTTGGTTTAACAACTCCTAAAGGAGATATCAGAATGATGTCTTCATTATTGGATTTAGCTGTTTTTCCTGGAAATCAAGGAGGACCTTTAATGCATATCATTGCTGCAAAAGCAGTTGCATTTGGTGAAGCTTTACAAGATGAATTCTTTACGTACGCTTTACAATTGCAAAAAAATGCCAAAGCAATGGCGGAAGCTTTCGTAAAAAGAGGATACGATATCATTTCAGGAGGTACAGACAACCACATGATGTTGATTGATTTAAGAAACAAAGGGATTTCTGGAAAAGAAGCTGAAAATGCATTAGTAAAAGCAGAAATTACTGTAAATAAAAATATGGTTCCATTTGATGATAAGTCACCATTTGTAACTTCCGGTATTCGTGTTGGAACGCCAGCTATTACCACTCGTGGATTAGTTGAGCAAGACATGGACGCGATCGTTGACTTAATCGACAGGGTGATTATGGATCACACAAATGAAGCGGTTATAGAACAAGTCGCTAATGAAGTTAACGAAATGATGAGCGAAAGAGCTATTTTTGTTTTCTAAAATAAAATAAGTGATACCGTTTTTAAAGTCGAAAGTCGAAATTGTAATTTTGACTTTCGGCTTTTTCTTTATTCTTTATTCTTTTCAATTTTTGACTTTTTAACTTTAAGACTATAAAAATGGGTGTATTAAGATTGCAATTGCCAACGGATCCAAGATGGGTAAACATTGTCGAAAAAAACATCGAGGAAATCTTGACGGATCATGCTTGGTGCGAGCAAAAAGCGGCCACTAATGCGATTACTATTATTACTAATAATTCAGAGCATCAAGATTTAGTTCAGGATCTTTTGGCTTTAGCTAAAGAAGAACTGGATCATTTTGAGCAGGTACACAATATCATCATTAAACGCGGCTTGAAATTAGGGCGCGAGCGCAAAGATCACTATGTGAATGAGTTGTATTTGTATATGAAAAAGAGTGGTAATGGTAGCAGAGTTTCCAGTTTAGTGGAAAGGTTGCTCTTTTCGGCGATGATAGAAGCCCGAAGCTGTGAGCGTTTTAAAGTGCTGTCAGAGAATATACAGGATGAAGAATTAGCACTTTTTTATAGAGATTTAATGGAAAGTGAAGCAGGACATTATACTACTTTTATTACGTATGCCCGAAAATATGGAACAGGAATTGATGTCGAAAAACGCTGGAGGGAGTGGATTGAATTTGAAGCTTCTGTCATCGAAAATTATGGTAAAAATGAAACTATTCACGGGTAAACTTTAGTTGTTAACTTTTATTCCACAGTTTTTTATTTCTATTTTCTAACTTTTAACCTTTAACCTCCCATGATTGCAATAAAAGTAGCCAATGCCAATGATGTCAAAACAATTCAAAAAATTGCCAATCAAACATGGCCTGATGTATATGCGGAAATTCTTTCTGCGGCGCAACTAGATTTTATGTTAAAGGCCTTTTATTCTACAGAGGTATTGTTGGATAATATGCTTCATAAAGGCCACCATTTTATTTTAGCTTCTGAGGGAGCTATGTGTCTTGGTTTTGCTTCGTTTCAGCATGATTATTTAGATGATAAAGTCACACGTTTGCATAAAATATATTTACTTCCCGACGCACAAGGAAAAGGGGTAGGTAGGTTATTGATTGATGCTGTCGTAGGTTATGCGGAAGAGAATAATTCAAAGGTGCTATCCTTGAATGTAAATCGATTCAATAAGGCAGTGACCTTTTATCAAAAATTAGGTTTTGAAATTGTGGGAAAAGAAGATATAGAATTGGATCATGGCTATTTAATGGAGGATTATAAGTTAGAAAAAAAAATATAACTCTATCTTCCCCGGTATAATTTGAGCAAAATAGTCAGGTTGTTCTCTTTTAAATTAGGTCTTTATAGATTGATTTTCAGAAAAAAGAGGTAAATTTAAGTGTTTATTCGTCACTTATTCTTATTAAATCGATTTAGATGAAATTTGCAAACTATACTTTATTGGCTGTTTTATTTTTAGTGCTATCCTGTTCGAAAAATAGTGAGGGAATAAAACCTACTGTCGGTGCCGTAACCGAAAGTGTATATGCATCAGGAATAATTAAAGCAGATAATCAGTATACCGTTTACTCCACCGTAAATGGTATTTTACAAAAAATAAAAGTTGCCGCAGGACAATCCATCAGTCAGGGGCAATTGCTTTTTGAACTGGAAAGTGAAAAAGCAGAGTTAAATACCGAAAATGCCAGATTAGCGTACCAGCTAAGTCAAGGAAATAGCCGTTACATCAAAGATAAGATTTCGGAGATGGAGCTGAAAGTTCAAGCGGCAAAGGATAAGCTCAGCCTTGACGAATCCATTTATAACAGAAACCAGAAAATTAGGTCGCTTGAAGGGATCTCAGAAGTTGATTTTGAAGGGGTTGAACTGGCTTTTAAAAGTTCAAAACTCAATTATGAGTCGGCCAAAAAACAATTGGCGCAACTCAAAGCACAATTGAAAAACGACCAAGATCGTAATAGCATCAATCTTAAATACAGCCAAAATACCCAAAGTGATTTTAGTATTAAAAGTGTGTTAGCCGGACAATTGTATGATATCTTGGTTGATGAGGGTACTTTAGTTACTACTCAGAGTCCTCTTGCGATAATCGGGAAGGCAAATTCATTCGTATTAGAGCTTGAAGTGGACGAGAATGATATGGTTCGCGTGGCTTTGGGACAGAAAGCGTTAGTTGCGATGGATAGTTATAAAGGAGAAGTTTTTGAAGCGATTGTCGATAAAATATATCCCATTATGGATGCCCGCTCCCGTACCTTTAAAATTGAAGCGCACTTTCTAAAAGTACCTAAAAAACTATATCCGAACCTAACCGCCGAAGCGAATATAATTATTCAGACAAAAGAAAATACCATCACTATTCCTAAGAGTTATTTAGTGGAAAATGAATATGTTATCGTGAATAATGATGAGAAGAGAAAAGTAAAAACGGGCTTGAGTGATTATCAAAAGGTGGAGGTTTTAGAAGGATTAAAAAAGGATGAAACTATTTATATGCCGAAACAGTGAATTATAAACTGATTTTAAATATCGCTTTTCATTTGCTTAGAGCCCGACTTAAACAAACTATAGTTGCTGCTGTGGGTGTCACCTTTGGTATTGCCATGTTTATCGCTCTAGTCAGCTTTATGAGCGGATTGAATGAAATGCTGGATGGCTTAATGCTTAACAGAACCCCTCATATTCTTTTATATAATGAAGTGAAACCATCAGAAAATCAACCTTTAGCTTTGTCCGCTGACTATAAACAGAACACCAATTTTATTCATTCCATAAAACCAAAAGACAGAGGGAAATCGATATACAACAGCATGTCAATCATTAAAACTTTAAAGCAGGACAAACGCATTATCGATGTAGCGCCAAAAGTGACCGCCTCCGTTTTATTTAACTCAGGAACGATTGAAATTTCAGGTTTTGTAAATGGAATAGATATTATTGCAGAAGATAAACTTTTTAAGATTAGTGATTATGTCAGAGAGGGGAAAGTGACGGATTTAAGTCAGAACAACAGTGTGATTATCGGAAAAGGATTGTCTGACAAAATGTTGCTTTCGAAAGGGGATATTATAAAAATATCCACTTCTAACGGCAATCTGGCGTCCTTAAAAATAGTGGGGATTTCTGAAATTGGAATTGCTGAAATTGACAATGTGATGAGTTATACCTCATTGGCCACAGCCCAAAAATTATTAGGTAAGCCTAAAAACTATATTACTGATATCCAGATTAATCTTTATGATAAAGAATCGGCTGTTGACTTGGCCAAAGAGTTTCATGCGGCTTTCAATTTGGATGCCATGGATTATCAAACTGCTAATTCGCAATTTGAAACGGGAAGCACCGTGCGAAGTATTATTTCTTATTCGGTGGGAATCGTTTTGCTTATTGTTGCCGGCTTTGGAATTTACAACATCTTGAATATGATGATTTATGAAAAAATGGATAGCATTGCCATTCTTAAAGCCACTGGTTTTTCTGGTAATGACGTAAAATGGATTTTTATATCATTGTCGATAATTATTGGTTTGACAGGAGGTGTTTTTGGATTGGTTTTCGGGTATGTTTTCTCTAGTATCATTGATGTTATCCCTTTTGAAACGACTTCTTTGCCAACCATTAAGACGTATCCAATTGATTACAATATCGTGTATTATAGTATCGGCATAACCTTTGCGCTTTTTACGACAATTATTTCAGGTTTGTTTCCAGCTTTAAAAGCAAGTAAAGTAGATCCGGTAGAAATTATTAGAGGGAAGTAGGTATGGAAAATAATAAAGTAATAGAAACCATCGGGTTAACAAAGTATTTTTATAATCCTGTAAAATTTCAGGTAATTAAGAGTATTGATTTGAGCATTAATCATGGCGAGTTTGTTTCTATAGAGGGGCGTTCTGGTTCTGGAAAATCCACCTTGTTGTATTTACTTTCAACGATGGATACGGATTATGAAGGACAACTATTAATCCATGATGAGCTGGTTACGGGACAACCGGATGTAAAACTGGCAAAAATACGGAACGAGAAAATTGGTTTTGTTTTTCAATTTCATTATTTGTTGGCAGAATATGATGTGTTGGGTAACGTGATACTTCCTGGCTTAAAATTAGGGAAGCATTCCAAAGAGGAATTAGAATACCGTGCGATAGGACATTTGAAAACATTGGGTATAGAAAAGCATGCAACAAAAAAAACCAATCAACTGAGCGGCGGTGAGAAGCAGCGCGTCGCGATAGCAAGAGCACTTATAAACGATCCTTTGATCATAATGGGGGATGAGCCCACAGGAAATTTAGATAAAAAAAATGGAGATGTCGTCTTTGACATTTTTAAGACATTAACACAGGAGTTTAACCAGACGATATTAATTGTTACCCATGATATTGATTTTGCCAGTAAAACGGATCGAATAATAACTATGGAAGATGGCAGGATCATTTCTTAGACAAAGGGAGTGCTTTTTCTTTTCTTCACTAATTTAAATATGAAAAAGACCAATATTTAGTACATTTTACGAAATAATATAAAAGATAATAATAAGTAGTTATAGTTAATCAGAATATATGGATTTTTGATGAACAATAGTAATCGATCATTTTTGCAAGGACCCTCTGCAGGGAAAACGATTTCGTAGATACTTCCTTAATAAAATCATAAAATTAATTTTCATTTTTAATCTTTAACTACATTTGATCTCGAAATGAGAGTAGTTATATTTTTTATATTCCTTAGTACTGTCTTCCTTTACGGGGGCGAACATAACTCGGTTAAACGTGCCGATTCTTCCTGTATTCAGTATTCTCTTTCTCAAAATGCAGCTATAAGTCAACAAAAATTTATAGATAATTCAGGCCTTCACAATCAAGTGATAGAAGCTTCTGATTTAGACTTAGTAGAAGAAAGTGATGATACAGATCATACACAAGATAAATTTTTTCCTTTAAAAAATACTCCAACTACTAAGTGGTATTTAACGTTGTCCCGTTTTCTTATTTTAAAAGAAGACTTCAAGGGTGTTAAAAATGTCCAAACGTACTTTGGTTATTCACAACCAATCTACATTATTCAAAGAGTTTTAAGAATTTGATTTTTGCCTCCATCAGTTTATAAAGGCATGATTACTTTGATCTAAAAGAGGAAATATTCTTATTTTTCCAATGGACGTATTCCCAATACGTCTTGTCTGCTGATGTCTTTTTTTACCTTATAAAATTTTTTAAATCCAAACAATCAAGTACTCAATTCATAAACTATCATGAAGAGAATCGCCATTTTATCTGGGCTAATCGCCCTAATAAGCTTAACGAGTTGTAACTCAAAAAAAGAAGAGAAAGAAGTAGCTGAAATATTTTCAGTTACAAATCCAGTTGTAGTTGATACTTCATTTACAAAGGAATATGTCTCACAAATTCGTTCTGTGAAAAACATAGAAATTAGAGCTTTAGAAAAAGGGTTCTTACAAAAAATTTATGTTGATGAAGGTCAATACGTGAAGGCAGGTCAAATATTATTTAAAATATTACCAACGATGTATGAAGCTGAGTATCAAAAGGCGTTAGCCGAGGTAAAAGCTTCAGAAATAGAATTACAAAACACTAAAGTTTTAGTAGATAAAAATGTAGTTTCTAAAAACGAATTGGCTGTAGCCAAAGCTAAGTTAGATCAGGCAAGAGCAGAAATGGCAATGGCTAAATTTCATTTATCTGCAACGGATATTAAAGCGCCATTCTCAGGAACGATAGATAGAATTCCTAAAAAATTAGGTAGCCTTATTGACGAAGGTGAACTACTGACGAGCCTTTCTGACAATAGTGAAATGTATGCTTATTTCAATGTTTCTGAACCAGAATATTTAGATTATGAAACTGATATAAAGAACCGTGCTCAAAACCAAGTAGGTTTACTTTTAGCTAATGGTACTTCATTTAAATACAAAGGAAAAGTAGAGGTGATAGAAAGTGAATTTGATAGCGAAACTGGAAATATAGCTTTTAGATCTCGATTCCCTAATCCTGACAAATTACTCAAAAACGGCGAGACAGGTAAAGTACTAATGACTGTTCCGCTTAAAAATGCTTTAGTAATTGCACAAAAAGCGACTTATGAAATACAGGACAAAAAGTATGTTTTTTTAGTAGATAAAAACTCTATTGTACATTCACAAGAAATTGAAATTAAAGGTGAAATACCTGACCTATATGTTATAAAAAGTGGTATTTCAGCTAGTGATATGATTTTATTAGAAGGTGTTCAAAAGGTAAAAGAGGGCGATAAAATTAAGTGCAAAACAATGGATCCTAAAAGTGTTATTGAGCATTTAAGATTAAAAGCGGAATAAATTAATCATATAAAAAAATATAAAAATGTTTAATAAATTTATCCAAAGACCTGTTTTGTCGATAGTTATATCGCTAATAATTGTCTTTTTAGGGGTGATATCGGTGATGAATTTACCTATTACCCAATTCCCGTCTATTTCACCACCAATGGTAAATGTTACAGCAGACTACCCTGGTTCTAATGGAGAATTGATGATTAAATCGGTTATTATTCCTTTAGAACGAGCCTTGAATGGTGTTCCAGGTATGAAATACATGACTTCTGATGCCGGAAATGACGGTGAAGCAAGTATTCAAGTCGTATTCAACTTAGGTACTGATCCTAATCAAGCGGCTATTAATGTTCAAAATCGTGTGGCATCGGTTGTTAATAAACTTCCACCATTAGTGGTTAGGGAGGGTGTTAAAATTACTCGTGAAGTTCCTAGTATGTTGATGTACGTCAATCTTTTTAGTACCGATAAAGGAACTGACCAAAAGTTCTTGTATAATTATGCTGATATCAATGTTTTATCTGAATTGAAAAGGGTAAATGGTGTTGGTTCTGGAGATATTCTAGGGACTCGTGAATATGCTATGCGTATTTGGTTGAAACCCGATCGTATGTTAGCCTATAAAATTTCTACCGATGAGGTAATGGAGGCTTTATCAAGTCAAAGTTTAGAAGCTTCACCGGGAAAAACGGGGGAAGCCTCTGGTAAACGTTCACAAGCATTTGAATATGTATTAAAATATTCAGGTCGATTTACGACCGAAAAGCAATATGGAAATATAGTATTAAGATCAAATGCAAACGGCGAAATATTAAGATTAAAAGATGTTGCAAATATTGAGTTTGGAAGTTCGATGTATGATATTTACTCGAATTTAAATGGTAAACCATCTGCAGCAATTGTATTAAAACAATCCTTTGGTAGTAACGCAAATCAAGTTATAGAAGATGTAAAAGCCAAATTAGAAACTATCAAGAAAAAATTCCCAAAAGGAATGGATTATGAAATTTCGTATGATGTTTCTAAATTCTTGGATGCTTCTATCGAAAAAGTAATTCACACTTTAATCGAAGCTTTTATTTTGGTAGGATTAGTGGTGTTTCTTTTCTTGGGGGATTGGCGTTCTACAATTATTCCGGCAATTGCGGTGCCAGTTTCGTTGGTAGGAACTTTTATGTTCATGCAATTCTTCGATATTTCACTTAACTTAATTACGTTGTTTGCTTTGGTTTTGGCTATTGGAGTCGTCGTCGATGATGCTATTGTAGTTATTGAAGCCGTCCATGCAAAAATGGAAGAAGAGCATCTTTCTGCTTTAAAAGCGACTAAAAAAGCGATGCATGAAATTTCTGGAGCTATTGTGGCGATAACCTTTTTGATGGCTGCAGTATTTATTCCAGTTGCGTTTATGTCTGGCCCAGTTGGGGTGTTTTATAGACAATTCTCTATCACGATGGCAACAGCAATTATTCTTTCGGGGATCGTGGCGTTGACATTGACACCTGCACTTTGTGCTATGATGTTAAAAAATAATCATGGTCAACCTAAAAAGAAAACGCCTATCAATAGGTTTGTAGATGGTTTTAACAACACGTTTAACCTTGCTCAAGGTAAATACCAAAATTTACTGGGGAAAATTATAAATAGAAGAGCGATTACTTTTATTGCACTTGTAGGATTTTGTGCGGGAACATGGTTAATCAGTATTACCGTTCCTTCTGGATTTATCCCGAATGAGGATCAAGGGATGTTTTATGCCATTATTCAAACACCTCCAGGATCTTCATTAGAAAGGACTAATGATATTTCAGTAAAGTTGCAAAAAATTGCAGAAGGCGTTGAAGGTGTGAAATCGGTTTCTTCTTTAGCAGGGTATGAAATTTTGACTGAAGGTACTGGATCTAATGCTGGAACTTGTTTGATTAATCTCAAGGACTGGGACGATAGAAAGCACTCTGTTGTAGAGATTATGGCAGAATTAGAAGAGAAATCTAAAGATATTCCTGGTGCAAACATCGAATTTTTTCAACCGCCTGCCGTACCAGGATATGGCGCTGCCGGAGGATTTGAGCTTCGTTTATTGGATAAAACGGGTTCAGGTGATTACAAAAAAATGGAGGTGATTAATAATGATTTTGTCAAAGAGCTGAACAAACGCAAAGAATTATCTAATGTATTCAGTTTTTTTAGCGCCAGTTTTCCGCAGTATATGATGAAAGTCGATAATGACTTAGCTCAACAAAAGGGAATATCCATTGAGAATGCAATGAATACCTTGTCTACATTAGTGGGGAGTAATTATGAGATTAGTTTTATTAAATACGGAATTAATTACAAAGTAATTGTACAGGCGTCTCCTGAATACCGCGCATTGCCAGAGGATATTTTGAAACTCTACGTAAAAAATGACCGAGATGAAATGGTACCTTATTCTGCTTTCATGAAGTTGGAAAAAGTATATGGATTATCGGAGATTACTAGACATAATATGTATACTTCTACAGAGATTAGTGGTTCTGCTGCCTCAGGATATAGTAGTGGTACAGCTATTAAAGTTATTCAAGAAGTTGCCGCTGAAAAATTACCAAGAGGGTATGATATTGATTGGGCAGGTATTTCTGCTGATGAGGTTTCACAAGGTAATCAGGCCATTTGGGTATTCCTTATCTGTTTAGGTTTTGTGTACTTAGTCTTAGCGGCACAATATGAAAGTTTTATTCTGCCTTTATCTGTAATTCTATCCTTACCAGCGGGTATATTTGGAGCCTTTCTTTTACTGAAATTGACAGGACTCGAAAACAATATCTATGCTCAAGTTGCCATGGTAATGTTGATTGGTTTGCTGGGTAAAAATGCGGTTTTGATTGTGGAGTTTGCCATTCAGCGACATGCAGCAGGGAAATCGGTACTAGAGGCTGCGATGGAAGGGGCAAAAGCAAGGTTCCGTCCTATTTTGATGACATCATTTGCTTTTATTGCAGGTCTGCTACCATTGGTATTTGCTACAGGGCCAGGTAAAATTGGTAATAGAACTATTGGAACAGCCGCAGCAGGAGGGATGCTTATTGGTACAATTTGCGGTGTATTTGTAATTCCGGGATTGTATTACATCTTTGGTCGAATAGCAGAGAAATACAAGTTGGTAAAAAAGGAAGAAGAAAATCCATTAACTGAAGAAATTGATAACAATGAAGTTCATAAATAAAAATAGTATTGCCATAGCTATCTGTATCATGGTAGTAGGCTGCAAAGCACCATCAGTTGTCGAAAGCGCTTCTAAAGTTGCTGTTCCAAACGCATTTGTTACTAGTACGGATACCACTTCTATTGCAAGTATGAAGTGGAGAAATTTCTTTACTAATACGAACCTACAAAACTTGATTGATACTGCACTTCAAAACAATCAAGAGTTGCAGATTACGTTGCAGGAAATTGAAATAGCCAAAAATGAAGCACGAATTAGAAAAGGATTTTTATTACCAACAGTAGGTCTTAGAGCGGGTACTGGTGTCGAAAAAGTAGGACGTTATACTAGTACGGGCGCGGGTGATGCATCTACTGAAATTTATCCAGGAAGAGAAATGCCTGATCCATTGACGGATTTTACTATTGGTGCTTACGCCAATTGGGAAGTAGATATTTGGCATAAGCTGCATACTGCCAAAAAAGCAGCAGTTACGCGCTATTTAGCAACAGTGGAAGGGAAAAATTTTGTGCTGACTAATCTTGTTGCCGAGGTGGCTAATTCATACTATGAATTACAGGCTTTGGATAACCAACTCCTAATTGTAAAACAAAATATTGCGCTTCAAAAAAGTGCTTTAGAGATTGTTAAATTGCAAAAAGAAGCGGCAAGAGGGACTGAATTAGCGGTACAGAAATTCCAAGCGGAGGTGCTTAAGTCACAAAGTATGGAGTATGATATTAATCAAAGCATCAAGGAGACAGAGAATAGAATCAATTTTCTCTTAGGGCGTTTTCCTCAGGAAATCCTAAGAGACAGAACTGCTGTTTTAAGTATCATTCCTGAATCTATATATGCAGGGATTCCTTCGCAATTGCTAACGAATCGTCCGGATATTAAACAAGCCGAATTAGAATTGGCTGCAGCCAAATTAGATGTAAAAGTTGCGAGAGCGGAGTTTTTTCCTTCTTTCGGGATTTCAGCAGGAGTTGGGTATAATGCATTCAAAACCTCTTTCTTGTTTAAGTCACCTGCTTCATTACTGTACTCTTTAGCAGGAGATTTAGCGGCCCCATTAATTAATAGGAATGCCATTAAAGCCGAGTTCAGTAGTGCTAATGCAAGACAAATTCAGGCGATGTATAACTATGAGCGTGTAATTTTAAATGCGTATTTGGAAGTGTCAAACCAACTTTCTAAAATTGATAACTTAGAAAAAAGCTATGATCTAAAATCAAAACAAGTAACTGCTTTAGACCGAGCTATCGATGTTTCGAATGATTTGTTTAAGTCAGCCAGAGTTGATTATTTGGAAGTTTTACTGACACAACGAGATGCACTTGAAACAAAATTGGAATTAATAGAAACTAAAAAAGACCAATTGAAAGCCGTTGTTAATGTGTATAAAGATCTTGGAGGCGGTTGGAGATAGTTACCAATTTAATTCAAAAATAAGAGTCGGGAGTTTTTCCCGGCTTTTTTTTTGTGCTAAACCACCTTATTCGACAATAATATTGTATTTGGTTAACAATCCTTTTAGACCTTCAATAGAAAACTGAGCTTTTTTCAGTTTTGTTTTTGTGGGATCGATTGAGTAGTTATAGCTAGTTCTAAAGTCGGCTTTGTCGGCAATTGCTTTTTCAAATTCTGAACGATATAAATCACAGTTGCTAAATAAGACCGCTGTTAAATTAGTGCTCATAAAGTCAACGGCAACGAGGCTACTGTTAGTGAATGTAGTCCCTTTCATCTTTAACGTATAAAATTTGGAGAAATCCAAAACACACTGTTTAAAATGAACTTCAAAAATGAGTTTGTCGCACATGGCAAAATTCACTTCGGTCATTTTACATTTATTAAAAAAAACCGTTCTTAAAGCAACATGGTTTATCTTTGAACTAGTGAAATCGCAAGAATTGAAGTGGCAGTCGATAAAAGTTACCGCAATAAAGTTACATTCTGAGAAATCACAATTGGTAAATGTACAAGATTCAAATTCCTTGAAATTAACTTCGTTTTCACCGTAAGTGATGTCATTGTATTGTAAATCAAGGTTGTATTCAGACATTGTAAGGGTTGGAATTGCTTTTGCAAAAAGAGATTTCTACGACGGCTAAATTATTGTTTAATTGTGTAAAGCCCACTATCTATTAGCTGCTGTTTTTAGTTTTATTTACGGTTTATTAAAACTTGTAATTTATTTTTAATTGGATTCGATCCAGATATTTGTTCAACAACTCGCCTTGTTTGAACGTTTTTTTATAAAGACGTTCTGTAGTGTTGCGTTCATAATAAATTTCAACGTAAAAAGTATTTATTGCATAAAGTTCGATTGCAATATTATCTTTCAAATACAAGTCCACGCGAGCGCCTTTTTCCCAGGTCGCGTCGTATTGCTCTTCGTCCGAAAGTTTTAAAAATTCAAATAGTTTCATTTGTACCAATTTTAAAAGTTTTATCCCAGCCTTGTGGTCTTCAATTCCAACATTGGTAGTCAAAAAAATATATATTCCAGTTGTTCTCCTTAAAAATTTCCAACAGAACTGTTTTCTGACTTGTCTTTTCTCAAATATAGTGAAAGCATTAATTTATTTATGTGATATGGGGAGAAACTTCCTTCAGAATTAGCACAGGCAATGCAGCTTAGTCGTTATTGCTTTTAAAACAAAGGGCAGTACTATCATAATAGAGTACACTGATAGCGGCGTCAGCGCTTGACTGGAGCAAATAAAAGCAAAGAATGAACTGTTGAAAGTATAGATTAGTTCACGAAGTCTTGATAACACAAAGCACCAGAATCAGTATGAAAGCTCAGGTGACGAGTTATTAGCATTAAAAAAAAAGAATTTAGGTCAGACTATGATTGCAAATCGCATAAATAAAGAATTATAAGGCCTACTAGTTTCCTTTTAACCGTTTTGCTATTTTTAAAAGTAAACGCTTTCCGTCTCTTTTGCTTTTTGGAACTTCAACTGCTTTTAATTCAGATTCAGTTGCAATAAATTCATAGCTAAAAGCAAATTGAGGGTTTTCTGGATTGTCATTTAATAGACCAAAGCGTAAATCATTGAAATATAAAGATTTATTTTTTTGAGAGATGATATACCATCCTTCACTTGCTTTCTTTAGTTTTTTAAAATCTGAATTTCCATTTAACTGTGATTCTAAAGCTTTGTTTTTGTTGTAGGTAGTAAATGTAATAGCTTGACTGTCGAATAGGGAATAGTCAGCTAATAAATAACTAGCTGTTGTCGCTACATTGGCATTCCATAAAATGATATTGAAAGCGGTGGGTTTTACAATAATGGCAGCATAAGCGATTCCCTGTTTATTCAATGCTTTTTCAAATTGGTGCAAAGCGTAGAGTTTTATAGAACAAGATAAAAGCAGATAAAAACTACTGACGAGTAGGCCTTTGGTTATGTGTTTTTTGCGAAGTCGAGCGTCTTTTGTTTTCCATACCATAATTAATGCAATGACAAGCGGAATAGTGTAGAGCGGATCTACTACAAAGATTGTTTTTAGTGCAAACCGATAGTCTAAAGGCCATAAAATTTGTGTCCCCCAAGAGGTAAACATATCTAATACTACATGGGTAAATAGACACCCAAAAGCCATAATAGAAGCGGGAAGGAAGTCAATCCTGTTTTTTTCTAGTTTTGAAATAATCCACCCTAAAAGAGGAGATAAAAATAAAAACAGAAAGAGCGAGTGACTGATGCCGCGGTGAATCAGGACTGCATTTACAGGATCTAAAAAGAGACCAACAACAACATCTAAGTCGGGAATCGTGCCTAAAATAGAACCGTATAAAATTGTTTTGTTTTTAAGTTTTTTGCCAGCACATACTTCAGCTATGGCTATTCCTAAAGCTATTTGAGTAAAAGAATCCATTAAACAAAAGTAACGGAAATCAAATAAGATTTATAGGATAGGATTGTAAACTTTGATTTGAGATGTATTATTTAACAATAGTATTGCCCTAGTTTAGGACAGTTGTACTGCCAAAAGAAAATTGAATCTAAAAAAAAAGAGGTTACTTAGTTTCACTATCTGACCGCGCTTTTATATGCGATAATGTTTAGGGACAGATCCACAAGAAGCATTTTAATATGCACTAGAGCGGGAAAGTAACGAAATAGTACAAAAGGTTTTAGATATAATAAAGTTGTCGGAGAGTTATCCTTTGGGAATACTTGAAAAATTGCTGATGATATAAAAATATAACCGTTCAGAGATGAGCGTTTTTTTATAAAATATCACTAAAAGTGGGTATTGTATTAATTAATTGATAAGCTTTATTTTGTTTTTTTAGTTTGCTTAGTCGTACGTATTGCAGTAGATAATTATTGCATCGAAAAGCCTGCATCAAAAAAAAAAGCCATTTGATGATTTATAAGACAATTATTATATATTCGATAAGGTACAAAATGAAACTTCGTATCTACACCCAGTAAAGTGTAGATTGGCGAAGTTTCATTTCGCCTATATACAAGTTGTGGGCTAGTTAAACCAAGCAGTGCGGTTAAAAAAACTCTGGAAATAATATTGAAAAACTTGCTTATTAAGTTCTTAAATCGGAAAAGCATATAAACCGAATTAAAATAATGCCTAAAAAAAACTCAAAGTGAGTAAACAATAATAATTTTTAAAATGATTAGAATGAAAAGAACATTCAAAGTTTTGTCAATTGCTTTCGCAATGTCAATTATGTTAACGTCTTGTTTTTCATACACAAGCGTAGTTGGTAAAGGTGCACAAGGTAACTCTCAAGTTACTAAATGGAATCATTATGTAATTGGTGGTTTAGCACCAGTTGGAGTTTCAGACTCTAAAGAAATGTCTGGTGGAGCAACAGATTATACTGTATTTACAAGACAGAGTTTTGTAAACGGTTTAATTGCTGCAATCACTTTCAGTATTTATACTCCAACTACAACAACTGTAACAAAATAACAGAACCTAAGGCGGTAATAGTAAAATATTATCGCCTAACTTTAAATAAAATGAAAAAAACAATATTTTACGCATCGATAATTACCATATTGTATTTGATTTATATCATAACAAACATTTTTGTTTATCATTACGAAAAACTAAACAATTATGGAAATGGATTCTTAATTGGCAAAATATTATTGTTGTTAATTTCCGGTTTTGTAGTTTACAAAACAAATCCATTTAAACAAAAAAGTGAAAAGAGAAATTAAGACAACCCAAATAGCCAGCCCACAACCGCCGTTTGTCAATATGGCGGGTCTAGGCCTAATTTGAAGTTGGTTTTGTACTTGGAAAATAGTCATTAACCGAAAGTTTAGGCTTCCTTAATCCGCCACATCGCCAAGCGGCCAAACGTTGTGCACAATTTGAAAAAAAATAATTTTAACATGAAAATAAATAATTCTGCTCGATAATATGACTGAAGAATTAAATGGAATTGTAGTAAGTCACAAACCCATATCTGAATCGAGTCTAAAGAGACTACTATTAATATTCGATAAATTATATTTCATCCATCCAGAAGAAAATAAGCATTTAATACCTAATAATGTAGCAAAAATTAAGTTTCAAAATATGGAATTTAACATGGCTGATTATGGTGTTATGTATAATGGCGAAAACTACAATTTAATCGAGGACAATCTTTTAGATAAATTTGATTATGCCATTAATAAAGGTATCATTCGAATTTTAGACTTAAAAATCAAAAAATTTTATGAAAAGAATTGGCTACCGCTCCGATTATCATATGACTTTGATACTGGAAATGCTGATTTATTAAATAACTTTTTACCTCTAACTGTAAAAGAAAATAATATATCTATGCAAACTGGTATATTCAGAGGTGGATTTATTAGTCCTTCGAACATAAAATTATATCCGGACATTCCAGCTCAAATCTCATTTTTTACAGAAGTAGAAAATAAAGATTTTCATTTAGACCATCAACTTTTGTCCATAACAGGAAGATTAAATAGAACTCTGGCTATAAGCCATGAGTTTAATCTAATACCAATTTTTATAAACGAAAATTTAGCAAGAGCATATTCTCATAAAATTGAAATCGCAAAAAACAACAAAGAGAGTAAATTAAATATGGAGTTTTTAAAACATAATAGAACTGAACTAGAAAGTGTTCAGTTTCTTTTACACAAAATTTCAGAAATACTTTTACCAGACGATATTATAAATGAAATTTCAGTTAAAGAATTAATTTTCGCTAGGAATAGCACTTATAATGAATGTATTAAATTAAGAAGAAAGTTAATCAAAACAATTACTTTTTTAAGTGAAACGAATTTTGACGACAAGTTTTTAAAAGATGTAGATAATTACATAAAAAAAGAGGTTGAGCCTTTAGTTAATGCATATCAAAAAAAGTTCGTTGAAAGCATGAACAAATTTTTACAACTGGCATTACCATTCGGAAGTACAGTGGCTGTTTCTGTATTAGGTATTCAACAAGGATTATCACCAATGGCAATAGCATATTTAGGAGGCATTTCTGGAACAGTAGGACAAGTTACAACTGAATTATCAAATTATATTTTAAAGAAAAGATCAAAGAAAACGAATAATACGTTTTCTTATTTTATTAATTTGAAAGAATAAAACTGTACACAACAACGTATAAAATTTATGCTTAGAGTTAAACAAAAATTGAAAACCAAAACAACCAACTAGCATTTGTGCTAGGCTGAAAATCTTCAGGATTTTAAGCCACACAAATCTTATACAAAACCGTAGGTTATACTTTGACAATCAGAATAGAAAACGAGAAAACTTCGAAAATGGAAAAAGAAAGTGTGAAAATAAAATTTGAAGAGCATTTTAAATTGTTTGTGCTTCTGAAAGATAAAATTGCATTTGAATCTGAATTCCTGGAAAACGGAGTCGACTTTTATTTTGAAGAAAAACAGCCAAACATTACATGTGGGATTAGATATTTTTTGCGTGATGTTGACAGACCAAAAATCGACAAGATTGTTATTGAGAATGGAATTATTGCAAGTACTGAAACAATTCCAAGTTATGACTATGGAGATCAACAAAAAGTGCAAAAAATTTACGCAATAACTGCTTGTGTCGTTGTTGTAATTATCTTAATTGTTTTCGCTATGGTTGAGTTATTTAAAGAGGAACATTGGCTACAATAAAGTTATCTATGAAAAAAATTCTATTCATTATTTGTTCGTTAATTCTCATTTCTTGGAAGGAAGAAGAAACTGTGAAACAAACCAAATTTATACAGACAGTTACCGAAAAAAATGCAAGACTAAATAATGAACATCCAAAGCAGACCAAAATAATTAATCCAAAATTTAATTTGAAATTGCTTTATGGAATTTGGACATACGACCTGGAAGGACCACACGCAGACTTTGAGTTAACAAAAAAATCATTTTATGTTGTAGATTATGACGGAAATGGAGATATGCCATATATCATAAACCAAGACACAATAACAGTTTATTACCCTGACTATGTAAGTGTTGGAATAATTAAAAGCGTAACAAAAGACACTTTAAAAATAGATTGGGACAAAAACGGAATAGTTAATTGCGTTAAATGGAAACAATGAGTACAGCCTATAACAGCTATTACAACGGATTTGGGGAATTGGCTGATTGGGAAAATGGTTTTGTATTTGCCAGTTTAGCGATAACCGAAAAAGAATTCTTAATTTAGTCCCAAACCCGCTGTAGTAGCGAAACGTTAGTATTAATTTTTAAATAAACACAGATATCAAAATGATAAAATTAAAATTAGCACTTGACTGGACTCCAAATATCAATCATATCGGATTCTTAATTGCAAAAGAATTAGGATTTTACAAACAACAAGGTATAGACCTTGAAATTTTAAATCCGCAAGATGATAATTACGCAATGACGCCAGGAAAAAAATTAGAGCTTGGTGTTGCAGACTTTGCAATTGCTCCTTTTGAGACGGTTATAAGTTTGAACAATAAAGTGAATCAAGTTCAAGCAATAGCGATTTACGCTATTTTGCAAAAAGATTTAAGTTGTATTGCTACGCTAAAATCTTCAAATATTACATCACCAAAGTTGCTCGATGGTAAAACATATGCCTCATATAAGGCTCGTTATGAAGACCATATAGTGAAACAAATGATTAAAAATGATGGAGGGGAAGGTGATTTAAATATAATATATCCAGATAAACTTGGTATTTGGAATACGCTGTTAAGTGGTAAAGCAAATGCTACTTGGATTTTTGACAACTGGGAGGGAATTGAGGCAAGCAGTAAGAATATTGAACTAGATAAGTTTACATTAGATGAGTTCAATATTCCTTATGGCTATTCACCTATTGTATTGACAAAAAAAGAAAATATAACAAAGCATAAAGTGCCTTATTCAGAGTTTATTAAAGCCACTCAAAAAGGTTTTTTATTTACAAAAAATAACCTGACTGAATCAGTAGACATTTTAAAGCGTTACGTAACTGAGTACGATTTAAAAAATATCGATTTAGAAAAATCAATATCTTTTTCAATACCTCATTTTGGTGACGAATTTAATTGTGGTGTAATGAAACAAGAAAGAGTATTAAGTTTTACAAAGTGGCTTATAGACAACGGATTAGAAGACAAAGTGATTTTAAATCAAAATCTATTTACAAATGAATTATTTGAATAAAACTACTGCTAACGACCATTTTGAGTTAGCTGGAATTTAGTGGAATTACCGTTTCGCATCAAGTTTTCGTTAAACCGAAAATTGAGCGGTTACGAAATCCACAGCAAGTACAAGCGTGGGAAACGTTAGCTGCAAGCTGACAGAAACTAATAAAAACAAAAGATAATAAATGGAAAAATTAAAAGGAAAAGTAATAATCATAACAGGTTCTTCAAGAGGTATTGGATTGACCATTGCCAAAACTCTTGCTAAAAATGGTGCAAATGTGGTGGTTAATTATTCAGGCAGTGAAGAAACTGCAAAAAGTGTAGTAAATGAAATTTTACAAAGTGGTGGACAAGCAATTGCTATCAAAGCTGACGTTAGCAAATCGGAAGACGTAAAAAGATTATTTCAAAAAACCATTGAGAAGTTTGAAAAAATTGATGTGTTGATAAACAATGCTGGAATTGCAATTTATAAATTGATCAAAGACACAACGGATGAAGATTTTGTTAGAATTTTTGATATAAATGTAAAAGGAGTATTCAATACAATGAGAGAGGCGTCTACACTTTTAGCAGATAATGGAAGGATAATAAATTTTTCGAGTTCTGTAACACGACTTATGTTGCCGACTTATGGAACATATTCCGCCACTAAATCTGCAGTTGAACAGCTGACTAGAGTTTTTGCGAAAGAAGTAGGAAATAAAGGAATTACAGTAAACTCTATTTCGCCAGGTCCAGTTAATACGGAACTTTTCAAACAAGGAAAAAATGAGGAGGTGATAAACCGTTTGGCTTCAATGTCTGCTTTTAATCGAATTGGCGAACCTGAAGACATTGCAAAAATCATCTTATTTCTTGTAGATGATGATTCAAAATGGATAACAGGACAAAATATCGGAGCAAATGGTGGATTTGCTTAACTTATAAAGCTAGCGGCTAACAAACTGTATAATTAATGGCTGCATAGTGCTAAATTTAAAGTTTAGTTCTTTTAATTGAGTTCTGTGATAACTGAAAAATTAAGCATTTAAACGACACTAATCATACAGTAACCGTTAGGCGATATTTTATTAAAATTAAAAGAAATTTTCACTCATCTCTGTCTTTGTTTCTCGAATGTTGATTTCATAGCATATCCTTAAAAAGAAGATTTAAAGGTTGAAATAACCATTCAGTCCCTATTGTTAGAATATATACTATACTATTTAGGGCGAATTTGCAATTTGTGACCACAAACTCATTAGATAAGTTAAACTAAACTAATTTCTGAAAACCATCCTATGAAATTTGGATTTAGAATACCTTCAATCGCCAAAAGAATTGCGCCACGAACTTCTGTAAAGAGAATCATTACAAATGAATTAAGGTGAAAAGTACCTCGAGGCTATGGATGGACAACCAATCCGAAAAAGTTTGTATGCAACAAGGTGTATAATAAAGCATCAACAGGTTGTATGTTTACTTTGTTAGCTTTTATAGCTATTCCGTTGAGATTGATCTCGATTCTAGTATGATGCGGAATTTATTTTTAGGGTGTTGTAATGAATGCTTAATTTTTGCTACTGCAGAGGTTTTCGACTTGATCCCTAATATTTATGATTAATTTTTGCCACTCCTTAGGTTTTGGACTTGATCCAGTTTAAGCTTGACAATACAGAAATCGTACATATTATGAAATAAAAAACCCTAAATCACTTAAAGTAAGTGTTTTAGGGTTTTATTTTGTGACCTTGACTGGATTCAAACCAGTAACCTCTTGAGCCGTAATCAAGTGCGCTATTCAGTTGCGCCACAAGGCCATATTGTTTTGCGAATCGTTGTTTTCATAAATCTTATGTCAACGTGTTTGCGGGTGCAAAGATAAGTATAAATGTGTAAATTGCAAGTCTATTTTAACATAAAAATCAAAAAAAATGCCGTTAGCAAATTATATACGTGATATTCAGGGATTTCCAAAAGAAGGAGTTTTGTTTAAAGACATCACACCCTTGTTAATTGACCCGAAAGCCACAAAAGAATGCCTAGAAATTCTGGTTTCATCGCTAAAAGATAAAAAAATAGACAAAGTCATTGGGGTGGAGAGTCGCGGCTTTTTCTTCGGGATGTTGATCGCTCAGGAACTGAACGTAGGCTTCGTGCCCGTCAGAAAACCCAATAAGCTGCCTTACGACACCATTTCGGCCTCCTATGAGCTGGAATACAGAACAGATACTCTGGAAATACATACTGATGCCATCCGTAAAGGCGATAGGGTGCTTATTCATGACGATGTTCTCGCTACCGGGGGCACGGCCAAAGCGGTTTGTGAATTAGTGGAGGAATTGGGCGGTGAAATCGTTCAGTTGAATTTCTTAATGGAAATCTCTTTTCTCAATGGAAGAGAAAAAATTAAGGAATATGAGATTTTTTCGGCGATTACTTATTAACGTAAAGCACGGGTTGTAACATAATAGCGGTAGCCAATGATTGCCATTTGCCATTTTTTGGCTTTGGCGAGATCCATTTGCTGTTTGCTGAAACTCGGTAACAATAGTTTATTGATTTTAGCTAGAATTTTAAACATAAGGATTTTGTTTTGGACAAAGGTATAAAAAAAAGTGGCCTGATGTCAGACCTTATTTTTCAGCTATTTATGGGAGTTTAATTCCGTTTTTATTTTTTCTTGGTGATAATTTCAATTGCACCATGTTCTGGAAATGGTGCCGCGTGAGGGATAGCAGCAATCCGCCGCAGCGCAACGCCCCACCGCATTGCTGAAAGGGGCTCTGTTAGGATTGTCTTAGTTTTACTCCTTCAGCAATGGGGGCACGCCCAAAGAATTACTATGAGAATAGTCTTTTTCTTTTTGGACGAGTTTTTGTAGCCAGATGCAACTTGCTACCGAGAGAACTCCTAAACTGCCCATTACAAACCAGTTCGCCTGATAGCCATATGCATCTATGATCGTCAGTCCGGTTTTAGAACTGGCAATATGCGCTAAGCTGAAACTCATGGTAAACAGAGCCATGTAGCGCCCTTCATGCCCTTTTGGAGCTCTACTTAATGCAAAAGAATTAGAGAAAGGGAAGATGAACATTTCACCAAAAGTGATGAAAAGAATGCTGACAATTAGCATTCCAGCCCAAATGTTTATCAGTAAAACATAGAAACTAAGAGACATCAGCATAGCACCCCAAAGAATAAGTCGGAGATGATCAATTTTTTTTCTTTGGCTGAAACTCACAATGGGCATTTCCAGAAAGAAAATCAGCAATCCGTTTAAGGATAATAAAAGGCCACTTTGAAACTCTGTTAATCCAAATCTTTCGTTGTGGTATAGCGGCAACGTAGTGAATAACTGGAAAAAAAGTACGGCAGTTATAAAGCAAACAAAGAGGAAGATCCAGAATATCTTGTCTTTAAAAACAGAGACTGGTTTTTCGGTTACCTTGTTTGCGGTATTTAAATCGGCAGATCTTTTACGTTCTTTCACTAAGAGGGTGAAAATTAAAATCGATACAATACAGGAACTTCCATCTACCCAGAATAATCCACTGTAGCCTATATTCATAATGATTAAACCACCTAAGGCGGGTCCGGCTGCGAAACCTAAATTCACCGCTAATCGAACTAAAGTCAATGATCTGGTACGATTCTCAGGTTTTGAATAGGTGGCAAGAGAGACAAACATGGCGGGACGAAACATATCTGCCACGGTCATGATGATAAACATTCCGCCGCATAATCCCCAAAAAGTACGTATGTATTGTATGAAAAAAAGTAGTATTCCGCTGGTGAACAAACTGAAAACCATTATTTTATAAAAACCTATTTTATCTGACAGTTTCCCCCCAAGCCAAGAACCTAACATGGATCCAAAACCAAAAGCGACCATAATCCAGCCTACTTCAGCGTAGGACAAGTTTAAATCTTCTTTTAAATATTTAGATAAAAATGGCAAAACCATCGTGCCTGCACGATTGATAAAAGTAATCAATGTAAGAATCCAAATTTCTCTCGAAAATCCTCTGTAATTATTGATATAGCGACTGAATGCGGTTGTGAGCATTTTGATTAGGATCTTTTTTGCAAAGATAGTTAAGTTTGTAACTCTCAGTCTTTGTTGCTTTGTAACTTTTAAACTATTTTTGCTCAAAGATAAAAAATGAAAAAAATTCTAATTCTAGTGTTTTTGACACAATCGAGTTTGGGTTTTGCCCAGGTAAAGTTTGATGGGAAGTCGGTAGAAAAATTTCAAAAGAAAATCAATACTGAATATGCTGATATTAAAACGAGCCCTCTTACTCTGGCAGACCTTGCTATATTTAAGTCACTTGATTTTTATCCGATAAATGAAAAGTTCTTTGTAACAGCGACTTTTGTTAGAACTGAAAAAGAGAAGCCATTCGGGATGAAAACATCAACGGAAAGAACACCATCCTACGTAAAATATGGCGAAGTGCATTTCATTATTGAGGGTCAACCGTTAAAACTGAACGTCTACAGGAACATGGAGCTTTCGAAAAAGAAAGAATTTAAAGAGTATCTTTTCTTGCCATTTTCGGATCTCACTTCGGGTAACGAAAGTTACATAGGAGGGAAGTATATCGATTTAAAGATACCTAAAGGAAATAGTATTGCGATTGATTTCAACACTTCATACAATCCGTATTGCGCTTATAATCACAAATATTCCTGCCCTATAGTGCCTTTAGAAAACGATTTGAATATCGAAATCAAGGCGGGAGTCAAAAAATTTCACGACTAATGAAATTCTTCAATTTTCATACCCACAGCTATACGAACCAGCCTAATGTGCTGGAACTGGTCAATCAATATCCTCAGGAGTTTGATGCCTCGATTCCTTTTTATTCCATAGGGATTCATCCCTGGCACATCGTTGAGGGAAGGGTCGAATCCGATTTGGAGATAATAGAAAATAAGTTGCAGGAAAAGAATTGCCTTGCGATAGGAGAATGCGGTCTAGACAAAAGGATTGAATTGCCGATTGATTTGCAGCAAGCGGTTTTCGAAAAGCAATTGCTTTTGGCACAAAAACACAATAAACCAGTTGTAATTCATTGCGTAGCGGCTTTTCAGGAAGTAATCGCCATTAAGAAAAAGCTGAACATCACCGTTCCCATGATCATTCATGGTTTTTCTAAAAATGAGCAAACGGCAAAGCAATTACTGGACAATGGATTTTTCATTTCGTTCGGCAAGTACCTGTTGAGAAATCCGGAACTGGAATCCGTTTTTAAAAGTGTCCCCGACGATAGATTTTTTCTTGAAACGGATACTGTTGAAGAAAATATAGATGTTGTATATGCTTTGGCGGCTAAATATAAGGACGTAAATTTGGAAGAAATCCAAAAACAAATAAATAGTAATTTTCAAGCCGTTTTTAAAAAAAGCGTGATTTAAAATAACAAATACTTAAAAGGATATTTTTTTTAAACTTTAAACAGACAAGCAATGGCAGAATGGACAGAGAGAGCAGAACTTCTATTTAAAAAGGAAGGATTAGAAAGATTGCAAAATGCTAACGTTTTAGTAGTTGGACTGGGCGGCGTAGGCTCGTTTGCCGCAGAATTTTTGGCTCGTGCAGGAGTGGGAGCTATGACAATTGTAGATGGTGATGTAGTGGATATTACAAATATAAACAGACAGTTACCAGCTTTACATTCTACTGTGGGACTACCTAAAATAAAGATAGTAGGAGATCGATTGATGGATATTAATCCAGCATTGAAACTGACACAAGTACAGGAATTCCTTTCGCCAGAACGCGCTTTCGAAATAGTTACTGACGAGTTTGATTATGTGTTGGATTGCATTGATAGCGTGACTCCGAAATTAAATTTGATTATTGGCGCCAAGCGAAAAAGAGTTAAAATAATCTCGAGTATGGGTGCTGGCGGAAAGATGGAAGCTTCAAAAGTGAAAGTGTCGGATATAGGAAATACAGAGAATTGCTTTTTGGCAAAAACCATCCGCAAAAGATTAAAAGAGCATAAAATTGATAAGTTGAAAGTCGTTTTTTCGTCAGAAATTCAAGATGATGAAAGTTTGAAAATGACAGATGGTTCCAATTACAAAAGATCGTTTTATGGAACTAACAGTTATATGCCAGGGTTGTTTGGCTTGTATGCTGCAGAAACCGTGATTCGTTATTTACTTAAAAAATAGTATTTAGTTTCAGAAATTAGGTCTAAAAATTTAAACTCATAAGATGATACAAACAGTAATTTTCGATATGGATGGCGTCATAGTGGACACGGAGCCCGTACACCGTTATGCTTATTTTCAGCATTTTGACGAATTAAATATTAAAGTGACTGAAGAGATGTTCACCTCATTTACCGGAAATTCGACTCGAAATGTTTTTCAAAATTTGAAAACCATTTTTAATCTCGAACAGGAAGTGGAAGATCTTATTCAGAGAAAAAGAACTATTTTCAATAATGCTTTTGACACCAAAGCAGATTTAGAATTATTAGAGGGAGTAGAAAGGCTAATCATAGATTTTCATGATAAAGGAATGCAGTTGATTTTAGCTTCATCAGCTTCAAAAGTGACAATTGAGCGGGTCTTTGGGCGCTTTAAGTTGCATAGCTATTTTACGCATATTGTGAGCGGTGAGGACTTTCCAAAATCCAAACCGGATCCTGCAATTTTTGTACATGCCGCTTCTTTATCAATCGCTTCTACAGCAAATTGTATTGTGATAGAGGACAGTACAAACGGTGTTAGAGCAGCTAAAGCTGCTGGGATTTATTGCGTAGGGTACAATAGTATTCATTCCAAATCGCAAGATTTATCAGAAGCGGATGTCATCATTAACCATTTTGCAGAGTTAGATTTTGAAAAAGTAACATTTATTCAATCCAAATTAGGGAATAATTAACATATAAAAATATCTGAATTTGTAAATTTGGAATTCACAAAATTATAATCTTATGAGAAAAATACTAATTGCTTTAGCCATTATCATCACTCAATTTTCAATTGAGGCACAAATTAAAACGCCACAGGCGAGTCCGAAGGCGACAATTGATCAGGTTGTTGGTTTAACAGACGTAGAGATTGTTTATTCCAGACCATCTGCGAGAGGCAGAGCGGTATTTGGTAATCTGGTTCCCTTTGGACAACTTTGGAGAACAGGAGCCAATGAGAATACAATGATAACATTCAGTGACGATGTAATCATCGATGGCAAACCATTGAAGAAAGGAAAATATGCACTTTATACGATTCCAAATATTCAAAGTTGGGAAGTTATTTTTTATACGGCGACAGACAATTGGGGAACACCAAAAGAATTTAATGAAGCAAATGTTGCGTTGAGGACTGTTGTAAAAGAAGAGGCTGCACCAAGAGCAATTGAGACCTTTACTATTGGAATAAGTGATTTGGATGCAAACTTTGCTTATTTGGAAATGTCTTGGGAGAATTCGCGTATCGCTTTAAAGTTTGAAGTTCCTACGCAAAAAAATGCAATGGCAAGCGTAGAAAAAGTATTGGCTGGACCTGCTGCAGGAGATTATTTTGCAGCTGCTCAGTTTTATTATCAATCTAACGGAGATATCAATAAAGCGAGAACCTACATTGACAAAGCTTTAGAAATGAGTGTCGAGGTGCCGTTTTATTTTTTACGTCAGAGATCATTGATCCAAGCGAAACAAGGGGATACAAAAGGAGCAATTGAAACTGCAAAACTATCGATTAAGGCAGCAGAAGCTGCCGGTAATGCTGATTATGTTAAGATGAACAAAGACAGTATTTCAGAATGGAGTAAATAAAGCTCAATTCTTCTATAAAAAAATCCCGTTTCACATTTGATGTGAAACGGGATTTTTTATTGGTCTCAAATTACAGTTAATAATATGCGTTGTAGTGTATTTTACTTTAGCTTTTGCGACTTTTTTTGCCACGAATTACATGAAATAGCGCAAATAAATTACTGAGAATTAGTGAAATTTGTAACGAAATTTTATTTAGACTGGTACTCCAAACCTATGGATTTTAAGTAAATAGTGTTTTATTTAGAACAGTAAATTTTTGTTTTCTGCTACGAATCGCAAAATTAATTTAAAAGAAATCAGTGAAATTGTATTTTAGCCTTGATAGATTTAGTGAAAATTTGTGTAATCCGTCGCTAAAGAATTATTATTATCATATGTAATTGGTAGTCATGAAATATTATTCCTTTTCTTTTCTAAAAACGGTCCATTGCAGTAATGACGAAAGTGCAATGGCCATCATGGCGCCAATGAAATTAAGCCATAAATAACCTAGTTTTGCTTCGCCGCTTGGATATATGGCAATGGCATAATAGTAAATGATAAAGATGGTAATTTGAGTTACCAATGCACTATAAAAGATAGCCTTAGCTTTTACAAATTTAATATAAAATCCGACCAAGAAAATCCCCAGTACCGTTCCATAAAAGATGGAGCCAATGATATTTACCAATTGGATTAAATTTTCAAACAGTGTCCCGATACAGGCAAATGATATGGCAACAATTCCCCAAAACAACGTGAAAAATTTCGTGGCATTAAGGTAATGTTTATCTGATTTGACGCCTTTTACATTTCGCTTGTATATATCTATCGCTGTTGTGGAGGCTAATGCGTTAAGTCCGGAGGCAGTTGAGGACATGGCAGCAGAAATTATTACGGCCAATAGTAGTCCGATGAGTCCTTTAGGTAAGTAGTTTAAAATAAAGTGGAAAAACACATAATCTTTATCGTTTGTTTCACTGCCGCTATTGGCTTTTAAAATAATTTCTTTGGCTCGTTCCCTTAAATCCTTTTCTTTCGTGGATAAGGCAACTAATTCTTTTCGTAAAATTGGATTATCATAATCTTGATTGAGTTGATCAATATAGAGCAGATTGATTACTTTCTTATCTTCTGAGAGGGCATCCAACTCCTTTTCTAAAACATTATATTCTGCTTTGTATTGTGATTTTTCTACGGTAACTTTATTATTGGGATTGAAATTTAAGGGTACGGGATTGAATTGAAAAAAGACAAAAACCATAACTCCGGTCAATAATATGAAAAATTGCATAGGCACTTTTAAAAGCCCGTTCATAATTAATCCCATTTGACTTTCACGAACTGATTTCCCTGATAAATAGCGTCCCACCTGAGATTGGTCTGTTCCAAAATAAGCCAGAGCCAAGAAGAAACCACCGGTAATTCCACTCCAAAAGGTATATTTTTCTTCCGGATCTGTTGAGAAACTCACGATGTTCATTTTATCATTTGCACCAGCAATATGCAAAGCATTACTGAACGTCATTTCATTTGGTAAAAAATGCAAAATAAGAAAAAAAGTGATCAGCATTCCTGACATAATCACAAACATTTGCTGTTTTTGGGTAACATTTACTGCTTTTGTACCACCTGAAAAGGTATAGATAATAACCAGAACACCAATAACAATGTTCATATAGGTAAGGTTCCATCCTAGTATGGCCGATAAGATAATCGCGGGGGCATAAATGGTAATGCCGGTACCCAAACCTCTCTGGAACAAGAACAGAATGGCGGCGAGGGAACGCGTTTTCAAATCAAATCTTTTCTCGAGGTATTCATACGCCGTATAGACCTTATATTTATGATAAATGGGGATAAAGGTGAGACAAATGACCACCATGGCAATAGGCAAACCAAAGTAAAACTGCACAAAACCCATTCCGTCATGATAAGCCTGCCCAGGTGTCGACAGAAAGGTTATCGCACTGGCTTGCGTCGCCATAACCGATAGTCCTACCGTATACCAAGGCGTTTCGTTGCCGCCAAGAATATATTCTTCGACATTTTTACTTCCCTTGGTTTTCCAAGCTCCGTAAATTACAATAAAAAGTAAGGTTCCTATAAGTACAATCCAATCGAATAACTGCATAGTTTAAGAGTATAATTTCATTATTAGATAAAAAGCCAGGATATAAATAGCATTGGCTACAAGCACCAATGTGTAATCCTTTTTCCAAGGTTTTGGTTTTTTCGGTTCCATATTTATTTCTTTAGGGTTTTAAATCTTGTGAAGGAACTGTTATTGGTGCTTTCAACGAAATCATATTCGACAAAAGTCGGTAAGCGCCGGGCACTCCTTCCGGCAATTCTCTGAACAAACTTAATCCGGTATAAATATAATATCCTTTTCCATAAGGAGCAACCAGTAATGCTCCACTTGTGGGACTTTCCCCTTTATCATTTGAAGATAAAATAGGAGTGAAGGCGTTGTCAAATTCGTTGGGGTAATATAATCCCTGTTCCTGAGTCCAACCTTCAAAATCTTTAGTGGTGATTTTATTGGGGTAATTCAAAACAGGATGATCAGGGGCTAAAAATCGTACAGCTGCATTTTCGTCGGTTACTCTGTCACGTGAGATTTTCAATGGATAAGGCGACATATCAGAAGGAATTGAGCTGTCCGGTGTATTGTATTGAACTATCATCGTTTTTCCGGATTTAACAAAATCAAGAAGTAGTTTTTGCTTGTTTTCCAATGAAGGGAGTACATTATAGGCCCGAATTCCAGTGATAATGACATCAAAAGCCTCTAATTTTTTAGGCGTCATTTCTTCAGGGTTTAACAATGTCACTTTATACCCCATCTGAGTAAGACCTTCAGGAACCTCGTCCCCGGCGCCCATGATATAACCAATTTTTTGATTGTTTATTTTAAGATCTAACTTGATAAATTTAGCTTCAGCGGGTTTCAATATTTGTTGCTTAGTGATATGAGGGTGCTCTATTAGTATCTGGTCTTTATCATATTTTTTATTATCTACAATCACAATACTTTTAGCAATAGCTTGAGCAGGCTGTGTTGGAGGAGTTACTTCAAAGTAAAATATTTGCTCCATTCCTTTTTTATTTAAGTTAAAGGGAATAGATTGGGGCGAAACAGACCAATTTCCAGGTAATTGTAATTGTAAACTTCCTTTTATATCATCTTTCCCTGCTTTAACTTTTACAGCAATTGGTTTTTTAGTTCCATTATTAAAGAACGAAACATGATCTATGATACTTGTGGTGACTTCCGGTACAATGTCGAGATAGTTATACATTTCGCCCTTTACTTTATCATTGTATTTATAGACTACCGTGCGCTCAAAGGGGATTTTTATTCCATTAATTTCAACATTAAAAATCACTTTTACTTCTCTGATAATATCTGGAATCCCTATATTTTTCTGATCGGCAACGGTGTACATGCCGACGGTCCCTTTTTCTTTAAGCCAGTACGGTTGCGTGTATTCTATTGTAGCCGGTAGTTGTAAATCAAGGGTTAGGTTTTTTGAAGTATTATTTTTTAACGGTGTATTGAATACAGTGTTTTTTTGTTCAGGCAAAGTGGTTACACTTGTTAATTGCATAACTGTTGCGCTTCTGTTTATAGCCTCGATTTTTAACTGTACTGTGCTACCGGGAGTCGCTTCCTGATTCAACGAAACAGCTTCAAGATACAAACCGGAACAAGCAGCAATCATTCTTTTAACCTCTTCTAGTTTTAATGCTTTCCAATGATTTTCATCCAATGATTGAATCATCAAATAGACTTTACTCAGACTAGAAATACTTGCCGAAGGGTTTGAAAAATCATATTTTAAAGCAATTTGGTTTAGCAACTCTCCAACGGGTCTACCACCCGCAACCCTGTTCCAGCTCGTATCAATTCCTTCAAAAATATCAGCGGTGTTATTTAATTTTCCTCCATTAACAAGTTCTAAATATTCTGATTCTTCACCGCGGCTTCCTGTACTGCCAAAGCCTTGTGACTGATGACTGCTTCTGCTTAAGGCTGCAATTTCTTGGTTTGATTTCCCTAGGTTAGGATAATAGACACCGGTTTCAATTGTTGTTAAATTGGTCTTAGCAGCAGCATCAAATTTTTCTTGACTACCATAAAACCACCAAGAAGTATTGAAAAACTGACGTTTAGGTTGCCATGTTTGCACTAATTTTAATTGTTCAGGAAAAACATTGACATCATTGGTTAAATTAAAACTCTGGGTGCTTAGTATTGCTGAGGCAGTATGATGCCCATGAGTAGTACCTGCGGTACGGTGGTCAAATCGGTTTATGATAATATCGGGTTGAAATTTTCGTATTGCCCATATTACGTCAGAAAGTACTTTTTCTTTGTCCCAGATTTGAAGCGTTTCTTCGGGGTTTTTAGAAAATCCAAAATCATTGGCACGAGAAAAAAATTGTTCACCACCATCAATTTTTCGGGCTTCAAGTAATTCTTGCGTTCTGATTACACCCAATAATTCCCGCAATTGAGGACCTATCAGGTTTTGTCCTCCATCACCACGGGTTAATGATAAATACCCTGTTCTTGCTTTTTTTTCATTGGATAAATAAGAAATTAGGCGTGTGTTTTCATCATCGGGATGTGCCGCAATATAAAGTACAGATCCTAAAAAATTTAATTTCTGGATTTGGTTGTAAATTTCAACTGAATTTAGTTTTTGAGGCTGTTGGGCTTGTAATATTTGAAAACAAAAAAGAAAAATTAAAATAAATTGAATTTTATTTTTGAGCATTTTTTTATAATTTAATTTGGAATGATTTCAAATGTAGTAATTAAATATTTTTTTTTAAAGGTTTTTTATTTTCTTTGGTATAAAGGAGCTGATAGAGTTATAAAAAAAGAGAGCACTATTATAGTGCTCTCTTTTTTTAACCTTTTGAATTGTTGGAATTAATTTCTCCCATTACGATTTTTGCCATGGTTTCCTTTGCTTCCGCGATTTTCCTTGTTTTTATGGTTTCCCGCATATCTATGGTCATTCGAATATCTACGGTTTTTAGTATACCTGCGATTATCGGACCTGTTATGATTATTTTTGGCATAACGATAATTATCGTGTCTTTGACCAATTGATCTTTGACTATGATTTCTATAATTTGCGCTATATCGTTGTTTGTGGTTCCTGTAATGTGCATAAGGTCTGTTACCATGGTAACCGTTTAACACCACTTTATAACCGTTGTATAAATCATAGTTTCTGTATTGTCTTGGTAAGTATCTTGATCTTACCCATCTACTGTTTCCAAAATAAACAAATTGGGAAGCTCTAATGTCATAATAAGCTTGAACATCTGGCAAATAATAGTATTCTGCTTGTGCGTATCCTGAAGGACCCCAAGAAGGAGCTGTCCCTATATTTAAGTTTACTGAAAATTGTGCTTGAATTGAACTGGATACGAGTAGAATTATTCCAACGGCTAATAGTTTTAATGTTTTCATCTTTTCTGTTTTTTCGTGTTTTTATTTAATATTGTATCGGCTAGCACAATACTTTTATCGTAAAACCAACAACTGTGCCAAGATGATTTTATTAACATATAGTTGGATGTTGATTTAGGGCCAAAAAAAAAGAGAAACGCATTTTGCGTTTCTCTTTTCTCTCAATATGAAATTGAAATTAATGTTTTCCATTTCCATGACCTTTGCCGCCGTTGCCTTTGTTTCCGTGGTCATTGTTTCCTTTCCCATTTGATTGATGGCCTTTATTGCTGTAATTTTTAGGATTATTATTTCTTTGTCCAATCGTTTTTTGGTACTTTCCTTTGTATCCTTTATAGTATTTTGATTTATGATTTTTAAAATAAGTGTAAGGAGTTCTACCGTGATAATCATTTAGTACTACTTTATATCCATTGTATAAATCATAGTTTCTGTATTGTCTAGGTAAGTATCGTGATCGTACCCAGTTACCGCTTCCGAAATAAATAAATTGGGATGCTCTGATGTCGTAATACGCCTGAATATCAGGTAAGTAGTAATACTCGGTTTCTATATATCCTGAAGGACCCCACGCAGGAGGGCTACCAATATTTACATTCACGGAAACTTGTGCACTTGCTGATCCTGCTATAAGGAGAACGATTCCCAGAGCAAGTAATTTGATTTTTTTCATTTTTATTATTTTTAATTAATTTTCGATTTGTGATATTTATAATTCAACATATATTACTAATTACTGTGCCATCATAATTCTGTTAATATTCATTTAAGCTTTGCCAAAAAAAAAGAAACGTAGATTACGCTTCTTTTTCTTTTTAAACTTAATTGTATTTTATTATAATAATAAAATTAATAAAAGAATAATGATGATAATTGCTCCTACAGATAAATAAACACCGTTTCCAGATGCTTTTAATTCTGATTTAATTTCACGAATTTCTTTACGTAGTTCCTTTTTTTCTGAAGATTTTAAAGCAGACTTATCCATTGCTTTGATTTCGTCTAAGCGATTAAGCATCGTTTGCACTTCAGCAGGAACTTCTTTTGTAATTGGACTTTTTTCAGCTGCTAACATTGTAGTTGGAACTGCACATAATGATAATACCATTATCATCAAATAGAAACTTAGTTTTTTCATCTTCTTTTGGTTTTAATTTAACACGATTATTGGTATAAAGGTAATAAGGATTTAGCAGTCATAGTTATGTAATTAATGGCTATTTTTATAAAATTCACACTTTTATTAATATATTAGTATCTGCAAGGGAATGTGTGTGCGTTTTTAATAAGTGAAGTATGATTGTTTCGTTATTTATATAGTACCGTGTGGGGCTTCGCTAATTCAAAACTCTGTAGTCCGAAATCTGAAGTTTCAAAAGCATTGGTGCTAAATATGTTATCTCCTTGAAAAGGAATTGTAGGATAATAAGAAAGGGATAATTGTAAAGAACTAAAGACTAAATAATCATTGTTTATTATTACTCCGATACCGATTTTCGAGTACCCTTTGTTTGTTTTTATTCCATCGACTTTACTTCCTAATAAGGCAATCGAATAGTTAAAATAAGGATTCATTCTAAATCCCCAAATATCTTTTGGTGCGTACCCTTGAGTTTGTAAAGTCATTATCATTTTACTGGTTCCATATATTGCACTGTTGAAGCCTTGAATTCCATAATTTTCATTAATAGTTAGTCGATCGCCGATCGAATTCTGTCGATTAGTCCCAATAATGATTTGGGGTTTAACAAACTGTCTTAATTTCCAATTGCCCAGCTCCATCAGTTTTGTAAAATAGTTGGCTTGAAAAGAAAAAGCAGTCTGCTCCATTTTTGAACTATTAAAGAAGGTGCCAACTTCAAAATTAGTGCTTAGAAAGCCCCATTTGTGATATTTTCCGAAAGAGACCTGGGCTCCCATATACGGTCTCCATCTAAAATTTTTATGCTGATACCCGAATGTTATGCCATAGATCCTCCCAATAGGCACATCTTCAATTATTCCGTTTCTGAAAATGTATCGATCTTGAATAAACTGACGTGTATTAATACCAATTCCGGATAAAATTAATTTTTCTCCCGAATAGAAATCGATTGGATCATATTCTATACTCGGACTTTCAAGGTAATTGATATTTAAAAACCGACCGGATACTATTAAATTAGTGGTCCGTTCATTTATTGTATTTCCCTTAAAAATGTGAAATGCTTTTCCAACCCAAAAATCATGGGAGCTGAATTTGAAGTTTTGTTCTACATAGTTAAAATCTGCTCCCTGTACGGTGTCTTTTCGATATTGCTGATCTAGATATACACCACCAGCCCATTTCGCTAAAGGGGAGTAGAAAGGGCGCTCAACTGCTATGCTTTTTACATAATAGTTGTCTAAATTATTTTGATACTTAAATAGTGTTTTAACAAAGGTATTCCTGATATTAGGAACAGTATATGCTAAATTATTAGCATTTTTTCCATCGCTGGATCGCTGTGTGTAAATATAGTCTAATTGATGACCGAGACCAAAAAAATTTCTTTCCTTGATACCCAATGAAGTTTTAGCACCTGAAACTGAAAATTTTGGGACAGAACTCCAAGAATCTAAAACACGAATATACACATCCACAGAATCAGATTTTGCCTCAGGAAGTCCGACAGTTATAGTGACTCTGTTAACAAATTTTTGCAATCGGATGATACGCTCGGATTCTTTTATTGAAAAGTCATTATAGGGAGTGTTTTTTTTGAAAAGCAATAAATTTTTTATGGCCAGTTGTTTACTTTTCAGGTGTAATCTGTTTCCTGTTCTTTCTCCCCAATTTTTAGGACTTACGGTAGTATCAACATCAGAATATCCAAAAGGGTCCAAGGTTACAATATTGATGTTCCTTATAATTTTACCTTCAACAGCTACTCTTTTTTGTGGTTTTACAACTTGTTTTTTTTTCCGTGCATTGATGGACTTAAAAATAGTACCGTATAAAAATTTTGTAAATTTATTTTTTTTGGAATAGGTTTGAATATTTTGATATACTTCAGAGCTATCCTTTTCCGTTTTTTTAATTTGCGAAAAAGAAAGCTGATAGCAAAAAAGCATCAAAAGAACAAGTACTATTTTTTGTTGTGAAGGCATTTAAAAATATTTAAAAATAAGAATTAAAGCGCAACATTTTACCAGTCGACTCTGGCAAATTTCTAACGTGTTTTATAGTCGATATGGGGTTTATAAAAGACTGTAACTTGAGTTTTTAGTTGGTGCTAGATTCAGTTATAGGTTCTGTAAAGTCATCAGCAGAAGTTGTAATTTGTACTTCACCTGTTTTAAGTCTCTTTTCGGACACTGTTGGTTTTTTATTTTTCCAAATAAAAGTTTTAGGTAAATTATCTCCCATTAAATACCCCCATGGTTCTAAAGATTCAATTTTGTCAAAAACAATTTTAAGAATCGCTAATATTGGGATGGCTAAAAACATTCCTGCAATTCCCGCAATTCCCCCTCCTACGATAATCCCTATAATGGAGACGAAAGCATTTATTTGAACTTTTGTATTGATTATAACTGGGACAAGGATATTATTATCTATTATTTGAACTATTACATTTACTCCTATAACCCCCAGAATTATTGATAGATCAGGTGTTCCTGTTAAGGACGATAGAATTGTCAAAATTCCTGCAATTAGAATTCCTACGTAAGGAATCAGATTGAGGATGCCTGTAATGATACCTAATAAAATAAAGTATGGAACACCAATAATATAAAGGCCAAGACTTGTTAAAATAGAAACAAAAATCATCTCGATAATCAGACCAGAAATATAACTCTGAACGGAACCTTTTATTTGAGTTAAGATTTCCCGCAATTTTGGATGGTGTTCTTTTCTAAATAGCTTAGTTAAAAATAAGATGAAATGTGTCCTATATAAAAGAATCAAGAAAGTATATATAGGAATTAATGTAATATCCAAAAGTGTGTCCGTAACAGACATTAGGGTAGTCCCGATAGTTTCCTTTCCCTTTTTAACAGAATCCTGGGTTACATCTTCAAGGTATTTTCTTTGCTCCCATATACTTACGTGAAAGTTGGTTCTTATATATCTTTGAATATCGGTGATAAAAAGAGTAATGTTTTTTCTAATCTCAGCAAAATCACTTGCAATATCACTAATCTGATAGGAGATAAAGGCTAGTATTCCAATGATCAAGGAAACAAAAAGAATTACGGTTATTGAAACAGCCAGTGCATGTGGAAAACGCAATTTAGAATTAAAAAAATGAGTCATTGGTAATAGTAATACTGCGAATAAAAAGGCGAGCAATATTGGTATCAACACACTTTTCCCCATATAGAATATATAGGTTATAGCAATCAAACTTACCAATGAAAAAGTAAGTCTAACATAAAAAGGAATCTTGATTGAGGTGTTCATACTATTTTATAATTAGAGACAATAAATAATATAGTCATCGTTTAATCCGCCAAGGGCAAATTTGATATTTTATTGACAGTGGTACGTTATATGTTTTTTATTATTTTTTATATAATTACTACTTGTAAGTTGTGAATTTAGAAAAAATAAATAAATAGATTTAATTTTTTGCGAAATAAAGCTAATCAACAAACTCATTATCATCAAAATGATGTTTCATTATAGAAATACCTTTTTGGAAAAGTAAGTTATTCGGGTAGATAATCATTTCTCCTTCTTTAGTTTTTAATGATACATGGAATGCGCGAATATCTTCAATTTCCGCTACGATAGGAAAATCTTTATCATGAATTCTTATTATATCTCCAATTTTAAATGGAAAGGAGAAAAATAAAATAATACCCGAAGTAATATTGCTTAAAATAGACCATTGAGCGAACATGGCTACACCAACAACTGTTGTTATGGAGGAAATAGCGATTATCACATCCTTAGGTTGAACTCCCCAGATTAGTATTAAAGCAATTATTGCTAGAATGTTGGTCAGTAGATACAGGTATTTAACAACCAAGTTGGTCCGATGCTCTATAATATGAGTTACTCTTGCAAAGCGTCTAACCACTCTTGAAGTCATTATACGCAATACAAAAACAAGTAATAGTAGAATTCCCGTTCCAATTACTTCTTTTGTGAAATCGTTAAAAAAAGACATGTTTTTCTGTTTTAAGCTAAGTTACTCAAATATTCGTAAACCTTGTCAACAGGCATCCCCATTACATTAGCATAAGAACCTTCTATTTTTGAAACGCCTATAAATCCAATCCATTCCTGTATCCCATATGCTCCCGCTTTATCGTAAGGTTTATAATTGTCAATATAGTAATGAATTGCCTCATCGCTGAGTTCGTTGAAAGTGACTTTTGTTATTTCATGCAGAAGATCTGTTTTCAAATTGGTTTTAAAGCAAACGGATGTAATTACTTCATGAGTGGCATTGGATAGTGACTTTAAAATGTCAAAGGCATTTTGTTTGTCAGTTGGCTTTCCTAAAGCTTTATTATTATACCAGACAATGGTGTCGCTCGTTACTAGAATTTCATTTTCCTGCAATCCGCCTTCAAAAGCACTGGATTTCAATGTGGCCAGATAATTGGTTATTTCTTCCCTTTTTAGTTGTGGCGGGTATATCTCTTCAATTTCTTTCAATCGAATTTCAAAATCCAATTCCAGATCTTTAAAGAATTGTTGTCTCCTGGGAGAACCTGATGCTAGGATCAGTTTGTATTGTTTTAATTTGTCTTGAAGCATTGTATTTTATATTTAAGGAAATGATTGCAATGGATAGAATTCCGAAAAACAAAATCCATTTTAGTAGTGTACTCAAGGTGTGAAAGTCTTCTTTAGATCTAGCTGTCCAAATTTTGATGGTAAAAAAAATGAGAGGGGCTAAAACAAAAAAGAAGGTATAAAGTGTGGCAATAATTAAGTCATTGAACACAAAATAGGTTTTTGTGTAAACAAAGAGGATAATTATTGATAGAAGGCTCATTGCGAAAACTAATTTAGTTGTTTTGCCAACACCTAAAACGATAGCTAAGGTTTTCATGCCTTGTTTAGTATCGCCGTTTATATCCTCTAAATCCTTGACTATTTCCCGAATAAAATTAATTATAAAAGCAAATAGTGCATAATCTAAAAGTATGGAAAACAAATTGGACATTACAAGTTGATTGCCCACGTTAATAACAGGATACAAATCAAAAACACCAATGATTACAACACTTAAGGAAAGTAACAGCGCGACAATAACATTGCCTAACACAATCATTTGCTTTAAACTTGTTGCGTAGATATATAGAGTTGCGGCTATCAGAATAAAAATTACGGCAAAAGAAGGCTTTACAATTACGTTAGACAAATAAAAACCTATTGCGACTCCACTTATATTTAGTGTGGCATAAATATTATAGGCAGCAGATTCAGTAATACTTTTACCAATGACAACCATACGTGGTTTATTCTCCAAGTCCGTATCCTGATCAAAAATGTTATTGATAACGTAACCAGCAGCCGCTATTAAAACGGTGCTCAATACCAATAATCCGTATTGCCAATCGGTTAATGCCAGCGGAATATTTTGAAATTTCAAAAAACCGTATCTGAAGATCAATTGCATAAAGGCAAGCATCAATAGGTTTTTGTATCGAATGAGTTTCAGGTATTTCATGCTTGATTTACAATATTTTAGTCAAGTTCGGAATTTGGAATTTCAAGTTTTTTTTTAATGTTAATCCAATTTCGCGTCAAAATAAGACATCCATTTTCCTTGTACCTTCATGACTTGTTCGATAACGTCGCGGGCCGCTCCTTTACCACCATTTTTATGTGAAATGTAAGTGGAAATTGCTTTTATTTCAGGACTGGAATCTTGCGGACACGTTGGTAAACCTACTAATTTCATCACATGATAATCGGGGATGTCGTCTCCCATGTATAAAACATGCTCTGGATTGATATTATACAATTCCGTGTATTCTTTAAAAGTTTCTACTTTGTCAGGGGTACCTAAATGAATATCCGTGATTCCCAGATTTCGTAATCTTACGCGTACGCCCTCATTACTGCCACCCGAGATGATACATACATTATAGCCACTTTCTACAGCCGCTTTCATGGCATAACCGTCCCGAATACTCATCGTTCTGAGAATTTCTCCTTCCGTGGTTACAAGTACGGAGCTGTCTGTAAGTACGCCATCAACATCAAAAATAAAAGTGGTGATGTCGTTCATTAATATTTTATAACTTTTTGCCATGATTTTGAATAGATTGTGTTATGATTTTATAAATAGTTTCTTGATTTTTATTAGATAAAAATAGTTGATGTGATTCAATTGTTGATCTGTCATTTCGTTTTGCTGGGCCTGTCTGAGCTTCTTTAGGCGAAATGGTCATTATCTTTTGTGCCGTTTCCAGAATTAAAGGTTTCAGAATGTCGAAAGGCACTTGATTCTCCTGACAAATTTCATTTCCAATGGTGTATAAATGATTGGTAAAGTTATTTACGAAAACTGCTGCTACGTGCAATGCTTTTCGTTGTTCAGAATTAAGAGCAAATACTTTATCAGATATTGCCTTAGCCACTTTGTCTAATAATCGAAAATCGGTCGAGTTTTCGCTTTCTAAGCAAATAGGAATCGTTTTAAAATCGACTACCTTGTTTTTAGTAAAGGTTTGCAGCGGGTAGAAAACACCTCTTCGGTTGTCGTCATCTAAAATATCTAAGCCCACGCTGCCTGAGGTGTGCACAACTAATCGATTTTTAAAAGGAAATTGTGCAGCGACAGTACCAATCGCATCATCTGAGACGGCAATGATGTACAAATCTGCCTCTAATAAATCTGCTATATCCGTAGTAACGAGATTAGCGTCGACTGCGTTTACCAGTGTGTTCGCTTTTCTTGAATACACTTGAACCAATTCAATTTCACCTCCTGTATTTTTTGAGTGGTGAAAAGCAGCAATTAAATGTTGCGCTACATTTCCCGAGCCGATAATAATAACTTTAACCATGTGACAAAATTAGGAAAAAAATGAAGTAGTATGGTAAATAAAGGTAGAGAAGATTTTGGACATAAAGTCTTGTAGTACATTATGAAAATGCATATCACTGTGCATAGTTTAAATTGGCAAAGAAAATAATGGGTGGTAACTGTAAATTGTATTGCACCATGAAGGTTTTTTTACTGGAGAAAATGCTACGCTAGCGTTGGTTGTAAATCAGTGTATTTTGTTAGAATTGGAGCGGTTCGACTCAATAAAGGCTTCACTATTTAGTCCGTTCGCAATTACTCAGGTGTTGACTTTGCAAGCCCAAAGAGTCCTTAGCAGTTACAGACTGTCTAAGTACATCCTTTATTAAATTCCTCCCAATTAAATTCAATATTTTTTTGGTGTTTTATTTTAAATTCTGATTTTATTGTACTCTGTATTTCCTCAAATTCAAACCTGTATGTTTTATTGAAATTGTTATAACATCCTCCCCAAAGTTTAGATTTTTTTTCAAACTATAATTATCAATTAAATATTTTAGTAAAAAAGTACTTTGTGTATATGTAATCATGTCGTTAGCAAAATAAAAATTATTTGCTATTGTATTGATAGGTATCAGTTTTTTACTCTGAATAAAGTATTGATATATTTCTTCCAAATTATATTTGCTGCAAGTTCCATCAGCATATGCCGCTACACCTTCATTCGTCCAATGTGAACTTTCTGCCTTGTCACCCCATTTATCCTTACTTTTCATATGCATAATTTCGTGTTTAATGGGTAAATTTTGATTTGTATGTATCATAAATACTATATCTCTTCCAGAAATTACCAAACCTTGTGCGCCATATCCGGAGTACTTAAGCATTTCTTTTCTTGAAGAAAAAAACTCTATTTCAAGAACCTTTTTATACTCTTTTTTATTTATTAATTCTAAGTCTCCTTTTATGGATTTTCGGCATAATTCTATGTCAGATTCTCTCTCTTTAATTGCGATTTTAGAATCGAAAAAATAAGTTGTATTTTTAATAGTTTTGTGTTCTCTAATAACCTTTTTCCATTGTCTATTTTGTCCGTTTATATTGTAAGAAATAATTAAGATTAATAATGCTGAAAATATTTTCTCTATTTTTTTTAAGATTTTAGTTGCGGCTCTTTTGTTTATCGGCTTCGAATAAATTGCTGTTAACTAGTATACAATTACTATTAAACTAATACAATACAGTCAAAAAAGTTGGTTTCGTAGCATAAAGCAACTTTTTGTTATTTTACTAATTTGTAAAAACAAGATGTTACTTTTAGTTGTTTTTGTGTGAGGGGTAGAAGCTTGCTCCCGCAGTAGCACGCTGAGAGGCTTCGGGTGCGACAGCTCCCAAAAAAAGGGCTGATCCTAGACAAAGTAGGATAGCCCTTTTTTAGCGACGCTGGTACGCCCAAATAATTCAGTACCTTTTACTATATCTTAAATTTATTTTAACAAATCGGGATGGCTGAGTATCAATTCTATTTTCTTTAAGATTACAGTAATTTGATTCATTTGTGTTTCTATATTTCTAAAAAAGAGACTAATATCTCTGTTAACCCAACTTTCAGAAATAACTCGTGCACCCAAACTAATTCTTAAAACAGCACTTTCAATATCAGTACCATATTTTACATTAACTGCTTGTCCGATATGACATTTTTGGGCTGCAAGCCTAATGATCTCTAAGGTAGAATCTTCAAATTGATCGGATATATCTGAATTTAGTAATGTATAGAGCTTTTTCACATTATCAACTGAAAGTACTTCATTGTTTTTAAGAATAAAGAAAGGGAAAATGGTACGGATATTTCTTATTCCGAATTCTTTACTATTATAACTATTCGCTTTCGTTTCATCGCCATAAATTGGTTCTAAAAAAGCGGCTTCTTTTATTGAATCGTCAATAAAATTACAAAACATTTCAATACCCATATTTCGATATAAAACAGGTGTTTTATAGTACCTATCCATTTCAACTATGGCTGCGTTCCAGCGCATGTAAGAACCATAATTATATCCTTCAGATAAATCATTTGAACAGAACCAGGAAGTTGGCCAATCGGAATGATTGTAGTATTGGGTTAATCCTTCTGGCAATTTGTTTTTTGCAGAATGGATTGATTTACTGACACTTTCGGGTAGAAGTAATGCACCTGAATAGGGAGGCCCAGTAAAGTATTTACTTCCTGTTACAGTAACAATATATCCTTTATTTAAATAATTCTGTATGTCTTTAGGATCTAATCTAAGTTGAGAACCGTCCACAATGATTTGCATTGATAGGCTATCGATTGTATTCAGTTTTTGAATTAATGCGTCACTAGGAGATTGATATCCTAATTTCGATTGATCCATAGTATGCAATACTGCGTGTCTGCCTAATTCATTGGTTTTCGAAATGGCATTATACACCTCCTCGTCTAATTGACTGGATGATTTTAACGCACCGTGTTCATCTCTGAAAGTAATTTTAATCACATCAACATCTCTAAATCCTTCAATTTTATCACCTTTCTTAATAGGATAATTTAAAGCGGTTGTGTTTTCAAAATGACATCCTTTCAATGCTGCAGGTATACCGCTACCAGTTTCATCAGAAGCTACTAAAACGTGCGTGATGTCTTTGTCGGAAATGATTTGAGTTATGGCTGCTATTTGAAGTGAAGAATCGGTGCCTGAAGGTGAAAAAATTATTTCACATTCATCGTGTAATTTAAATATTTTTCTCAGATTATCCTTTAGTAATTCAGAAAACTCGATAGTCGTGTTTTTAAAACCATTCTTCAAGCTATTTCTAATTAAAATACTTCTAACTTTATCTGTTTTATCAAACGCAAAATTAGAAACACTTGTTCCAGTCGATGAGGCAAAAGTAAATGCATCTGGTCTTGGAAATGGTCGGCAACCATATTTATTTAACAAATCAATTTCGTCAATATTTAATCTTAGATCACCACCAGACATTAATAAATACTCTGTTGGTTTTGCTAGATTTTCAACAATTGGTTTCCAAGATTCTTTAAATACTTTGTTGGCAGTATTCAACCCATGAAAAGCTTGTAGCTCTTTATATTGTGATAAAGATTCAATGTCTAAATCTGTATCATTTTTAATCAAATTAATTAAAAAATAATCAAGGCTTTCTAATTTTTCTTTATCATCTTTAGGTAACAATCTATAAAATATTCGAGTAACTTCAAGCGCCGCTACATCACATAAAAAAGTATCTTTTTTTTCGCTATTCAAAGCTTTATACCAAAGTTGCCATTCAATACCATATCTTAAATAAACTAAGGCTAAAACAGGTTTGCTCAATAATGATGAACCAATAATGATCGATTTGTTTGGTATAATTTTAAAGAGATCAGGCTCAGTAGTAGAGGTGATAATATTAATGTTGTTTATCTTGGGTACTGTATTAAATCTTTTTAAAACCCGAACCAGATAATTCACATTTTCTTTTTCAAATATACTGGTTCTTTTATATTGATTTTCAATAAGTATATTATTTGTCATAGGTATTTTAATTTATAACGTTCATCAGAAAGAAGTTCTTTACTGGGAATGGTTTCTTAATCATTTAAGCACCCAAATATAGTGTTTGTTCTAATATCAAACTTTGCAAATAACGGCTTTATATCAATTAGTGGAGTATGTTTTTACTATAAGTTAGTTATAACTCAGTATAATATGTGAAAACAGCATCCAATCGGATACCCCCTTCTATAAATTTAGGTGATAATTTCATATACAACTTAACACGCTCTGCGACTAACGGTTGAATAGGCAAGGGGTTAGCGTAATTAAATGGCATGTCAATTATCCCAATTGAATTTATGGTCATTTGTTTGTACTGCATTTTTAAATTTCAGAATTTCGATTTATTAAACTTGCTGGTGCATTAAAGTCCAACTTGTATATCGCTGAACAAAATGAATCTCATACATCTAAAAAAGGTTCGTCTTGTAACATAAAGCAGCTTTTTTGCTAATTTATAGAAAAATCATTAGAATTGACGCTAATTATAAAAACAAAACATCATTTATAGTGGTTTTGTGTGAGGGGTAGAAGCCGGCTACCGCAGTAGCGCTTATGACCAGAAAGCTTAATGAAAAAGGGCGAATAGAGACAAAGTGAGATAGCCCTTTTTTAGGGACTGTAGCACGACCAAAAAAAAGGCATTATTAGTGGTTTTGCCCTCTTAATTTTAGATTAAATTAACAATTGTGCAAATATAGAAGTCAACATTTTTAAGTACTTTTGTGGCAGTTTAAAAAAACGTAATTACTTACAAATGGATAAAAAAATATTTTCCTTTTTATTTTCTACAAGATTGATGGCGCTTCTTTTCCTTTCCTTTGCAATAGCAATGGGTGCAGGAACTTTCATCGAGAGTAAATACAATACGGATACAGCTCGAATTTTAATTTATAACGCTTGGTGGTTTGAGGCCATAATGGTGTTTTTCGTGATTAACTTCATCGGTAACATAAAGCGATACCAACTACTGAAAAAGGAAAAATGGGCTACTTTGCTACTTCATTTATCTTGGATTTTTATCATTTCAGGTGCATTTGTGACCCGTTATATTAGCTATGAAGGAATGATGCCCATACGAGAAGGAGCTGCTGAAAATCAGTTCTATTCAGACAAAACGTTCCTTACTGTTTTTGTGGATGGTGATTACAAAGGTGATATGAGGCGAAAAGTTTTTGAAAAACCACTGCTGCTATCACCGGCTACCAATAATAGTTTTTCTATCTCTGATAAATTTGCCGATACATCCTTTGAAGTAGAATTCGAAGAATTTATTATGGGAGCTAAAGAATATGTTAAAGCAGATCCTACTGGAGTTTTATACATGAAATTAGTTGAAGCGGGAGATGATGGACGAGATGAACATTTTCTTAAAGAAGGAGAAGTTCAAAACATTCATAATGTATTGTTTTCATTAAATAAACCAACAGATGGTGCTATAAATATTGTCACTTCTGGAGATGGCTATACGATCCAAACTCCGTTTGAAGGGAACTTTATGAGAATGGCTGATAAATTACAAGGCGAGGTAACTAAAGATATCGTACAGCCTTTAATGATGCGTTCTCTTTATAGTATTGGAGAAAGGAGATTTGTTTTTCCCGACCCTGCTGTAAAAGGAGTGATTGCTTATGAATCTAAAAATGATTATAAAGCTAAAAATCATGAAGATGCCATAGTGTTAAAAGTTAAAGCAGACGGACAGGAAAAAGAAGTAACTGTTGTAGGATCTAAGGGAAAAATAGGGGATGCTAAAACAGTCAAAATAGGAGATATTGACTACACTGTTTTTTACGGAAGTAAAGCTTACGTGCTACCTTTCAAGATTAAATTGAATGACTTTATTGCGCAGAAATACCCTGGGACAGAGAAAAGCTACTCTTCTTTTGAAAGTAAAGTGACTATTCAAGACTCTTCAGAAGTATTCGATGCTAGGATTTTTATGAATAATATTTTGGATTACAAAGGATATCGTTTCTTCCAATCTTCATTTGATCCTGACGAAAAGGGAACCGTACTATCTGTAAGTCATGATTTTTGGGGAACAGCTATTACTTATGTTGGTTATTTCATGTTATTTTTTGCTATGATGTCAATTATGTTTACAAAACACTCGCGCTTTGCTGACCTACAAAGAAAATTAGAAGTGGTTAAAAAGAAAAAATCAAAGTTACTTACCGTTTTAGTTTTACTAATGAGTATGAGCAGTTTTGCCCAGACTCATAATCACGACCATGATGAAGATGGAGGTCATGCCGATCATGTAGAAAACGGAACTCATGTTAGAACTGCACCAACAGAAAAACAGTTGGATTCGTTACTCAATAAGTTTAAAGTGAGTGAGGTACATGCGGAAAAGTTTGGAAGACTTGTTATTCAGGATGCAGGAGGGCGAATGAAACCGATTAACACCTTTTCTTCTGAGCTATTGAGAAAAGTAAGTCATTCCAATGAATACAAGGGAATGAATCCTGATCAGGTATTTCTATCAATCTCTCAGTATGCACAATTCTGGATTGAAATTCCTTTGATTTACATGAAAGGAGGAAACGATAGCATCCGTAAAATCATAGGTGTCGATGTGAAAGCTAAATATGCGCCTTTTATTTCCTTTTTTGATGACAAAGGGAATTATAAACTATCTCCTTATTTAGACGCAGCTTATAAAGCGGCTAATCCAAATCAGTTTGAAAAAGACTTTATTGAAACGGACAAGAAAGTAAACTTGATGGAATCAGCGCTAAGCGGAAGAATTTTAAAAATTTTTCCAATTCCTAATGACGCGAATAACAAATGGGTTTCTTCATTAGAATTGGGTGAAGCTGGATTAAAAGGGATGGATTCGACGTATACGAAGAGTGTTTTACCCTTGTATTTTGGTTCGTTAAATAATGCCTCTAAATCTGGCGATTATAAAAACGCTGATGACCTAGTAGAAAGTATTAATGGTTTTCAAAAGAGGTTTGGTAGTAAGGTAAGACCTAGTGACGATAAAATCTCGGCCGAGATACTGTATAACAAATTTGATATATTGCAAAAGCTGCCTTACTGGTATCTTTTCGCTTCTATTTTAATGCTGCTTTTTACTATCATACAGATTTTTAAAGAGACTAAATTAATGCGCATTTTAGTAAATACAATGCACATAGTAATTGCAGCATTGTTCGCTTTACACACCTTTACGTTAGGGGCTCGTTGGTTTATATCTGGTCACGCACCTTGGAGTAATGCATATGAAGCGATTGTTTATGTCGCTTGGGCAACCATGTTTTTTGGTTTAGCATTTGATATTAAATCGAAATTGACAGTAGCTTCTGCTGCATTTGTATCGGCTATTATTTTATCTGCAGCCTACATGAATTGGATTGATCCAGAAATTGCTAATTTACAGCCCGTTCTGAACTCTTATTGGTTGATGATTCACGTTGCTGTTATTGTTGCAAGTTATGGTCCATTTGCATTAGGTATGATTTTAGGATTTGTTTCTTTATTGTTAATCTTTTTTACCAATGAAAAAAACAAGACTAAGATGGACTTGAATATTATGGAAATCACCTACATCAATGAACTGGCATTAACAGTAGGACTAATTCTACTTACCATTGGTAATTTCTTAGGAGGGCAGTGGGCTAATGAAAGTTGGGGACGTTACTGGGGATGGGACCCAAAAGAAACTTGGGCATTGATTAGCATCATGGTTTATGCATTTGTTATTCATTCCAGATTTGTACCTGCTTTGCGTGGAAAATGGATGTTTAACCTAATGAGTATGTTTGCTTTTGTATCCATTTTGTTTACCTATTATGGAGTAAACTTTCATTTAGTAGGATTACACTCTTATGCTAGCGGTGAAGCTCATTCATTGAGTTGGATTTGGTATTCTTTAGGTACGATTTCTGTAATAGGGGCGATTACATATCCGAAATATAAGAAGTATTATAAAAAATAATGGTAACTTTACTTATACAAAAAAAGGTTCAACTCTCAGAGTTGAACCTTTTTTTTAAGCCTTTAATTGCACAACATACTCTTTTGGCGATAAGCCTGTTACATCTTTAAAACTGCAGAAAAAGGTGTTATAAGAAGTAAAACCAACTTCCTTTGCTAAGGATTCTAAAGTACTAGTCCTAAGGTAATCCGACTGAATTAGTTCAATCGAATGACGTATTCGATTATTCTTTTTATAATCTGAAAAGGATATTTTACAATGATATTTAAAGATGTAATTTAAGTGGCTATTTGGAATTCTAAGATCTTGTGCGAGTTCAGATATAGAATATTTAGAGTCTTTAAATGATTCAATATTTGAAGCTCTTTTCTCAATTTCAGCAATATATTTTATTATGTTACTATCAAGCCGTTTTTTTAATTTAATGCTATGAGTGTTATTTATCTCTTTTTTAGATTTGATAGTCCAAACGTTAACTATTTCTAATTGCTCAATATTTTCTTTCTTGATAAGATCAACAAATAAATTGTAGCCATATAATAGTTCTGGGGAAATTAAAATATTTATGAATAGTATGGACCAGACTACAGCAGGTATCCAAATAAAATTCATATCACCAAAAGAATCTTTATTAAATATTTGCAAATACAGAGATATTAAAGCCCTTAAAATGTTTATTGTTGAGATAAAAAATAAAAATAAAGCAGCCTTATTAATTAGCTTAGTATGCTTATTTATAATCCTAACTTTATTTTTGTTGAACCAAATATTTTTACCGATTAAATTAAAGTTTAAAAACCAATAAGTAACGGCATATATAAGGAACAAAATAAATAAAGTTAATTTGCTTGGTATTGCAAGGGTGTTTTTAAAAGGATATAGTAGTATCTTATATATTATGAAAATAATAGGTAGGATAAAATGAATTAAATCCTTTTTCATAAAAATCTTCCTGTTTAATAGTAAAGTATTCAAATAGAGATATAAACAAGGTATTATAAGCACAAAAATGCCATTATAGTTCAAATTTCTTGTTTGTAAAGGGTCAAGGTGGAGTAATTGAATAAGTCCCAAGGCGGTAAAACGGATGGAAATTAGAAGTATGGTAATTAGTGAATATATATTCACCAATACATTTGATTTGGATTTTATTTGAAAGAGAAATAGCGTCAAGAAACCTAACAAACCAGAATTTAATTGAAGTAGGGAGAGAAACATATAAAGAATATTTAGTAAAACAAATAGAAAAGAAAATAGTAGTGTGTTATTTGATTATTAAGTTTCAGTGAATATTGGACAATGCAATGCATGTTTTAAGATAGTAGTTGTTGATTAATCAATCTAATTGTTCATTTCACAATTATTTGTTTATCAAGGTTTCAGAAAAAGACATGAAGTATTAAGAAAATAATACTGTTAGTTGAAGACCATCTAAGCTCATTATATTCTTTAATATGATAGTTTTTTGTTAGATTCAGCATGTTCAACATGGTCGTTTTTTGTAGTTATCTTCATTTTATCGGCGTAATTTGTTATTGTAAACTTAAAATTAGTTACTGAAAAATGGAAAATCGAAGAAAAAACCTATAAATGTAAAAACTGTACGGATAATTTAATGTACTAAATACTACTTTTGTTCACTTAGAGCAGTACAAAGTTCTTATTGATTTTTTTAAAAAAAATAGTATGAAGTATTTATTTATGTTTTTCAGTATTTCGTTTTACGGCCAGGTTTTGCATCATCAAATGATTTCTTCTCAAGGCACAACTACTAAAACCTCAAACGGTACGTTGGTTAGACAGACGATAGGGCAGTTGAGTAGATCTGGAAATTATGACAGTGATCAGATAACAGTAGGTCAAGGTTTTCAACAGAGCATTTGGCAGAAGTATATGGCAGCGAATAAGGCAGAAGGATTAAGTAATATTCTAACATATCCAAATCCCTTTGTAGATGTAGTGAATTTTAAATTCCCTGAAACGATAGTTGATGTTGTCTCCATTTATATTTTTGACATAAATGGGCGTGTTGTATTTCATAAGGACAGTCAGATCAATGGTCCTTTATTAACAGTAGATTTAGCATTTTTGCCAAGATCCAATTACTTAGTCAGTTTAAAATCCAAAAAATTCATTTATTATACTCAAATCTTAAAAAACTTATGAAAAAGTATTTATTGTTTATTGCCTTAGTGGCCTCGTCGCAGATTTTTGCACAAGAATTCTATATGTACTCTGGAAGTAATATCACTGCTTACAAATACAAAGTGGGTGATCGCAAAATGAATTCGAGCTTACAAAGTGGTTCTGGTAGTTTTTATGAGGCAGGTTTAATAAATCCATTTATTGGAAATAGAGTTTTTTACTCCGTTGGAGTTTCCGTTGACGACTATAATGCGATTGGCTCAACTAACACTAGTAGTTATAGTTGGGATACGAAGTTTATAGGTGTAGACTCAGGAGTTTTATTTTCGTTGTTTCCTCATAAATTAAAACCAGTTAAGGCCTTGGCTAAAGGGAGAGATAATGAAGCGAAGACGGCCAAAGACCAAAATGGAAAAGATAAGCTAATCAAAATTCAAGCAGATGGTGGTGGCTATAAGGCGTTTTCCTTAAGACGTTTTGATGTTTTATTAATTGCAGGAGCCAAAGTGGCTACAATTGTTTATGGTAAGCAGCAAATTGATGGGGTATATTATGACCTATTAAAAGATAAAGAATTTTCAGGAGTTTTAATTGGATCAAATTTAGGGATGAAAATTAAATATAATGTATCGCCGCGTGTTGCAACAAGTGTAGGTTACAATTTTTTCCAAAGTTTTAATTTCTCTAATAAGACGGAAGAAAAATTATCATTCAATACCAATCAAGTTCAATTTGGACTTCACTTTAACATTAATTAATTATGAAAAGAATTATACTATTTATTGTACTGCTTATTTCTACCGTAAGTTTTTCTCAAACTCAAGCGAATGGAATAACGTATCAAGCTGTAATACTTAATCCAGATGGAGAAATGTTACCGGGTAAAAATAATACTAGTATTCCTTTAGTGAATACAGATGTATGTATGCTGTTTGGTTTTGTAGATGAGTTTTCAAAGGTAGAGTACCAAGAGATTATCCAAACTAGGACCGATGATTACGGGATGGTTAATTTGATCATAGGATCTGGTAAGCAGAATGCAGGATATGCTTCCTCGTTCTTGGATATATATTGGGGACCGTATAAGAAAAATTTAGTAGTGTCTATTAGTACTAATGGTAGTTGTTCGTCTTTTACGCAAATAAGCAATCAAGAATTTACCTCTGTTCCTTATTCGTTTACAGCAAATTCTGCTGAAAATGTAACTGGTGTTGTAGATATTCAAAATGGGGGAACGAATGCCGTTACGGTGGTTGGTGCAAAAACAAACTTAGGGCTGGAAAAGGTTAATAATACAAGCGATCTCGATAAACCCATGAGTATCGCTGCGCAGGAAGGTTGGAATAAAAATTACAATACCATTACTACCGAAGCTTTCAGAGCAGTGTCAGCTGAAAAAGCGATGGAAGAAAAAATGGATTTGGATGCTATAACGGCTAGGGCGGCAGAATTAGTTTTAACAACTAATTTGGCTATTGAAGTTTCAAGAGCAACAAAAGCTGAAGCTAGTAATGCAACTGCATTAGCAAATGAACTTATGACCGCTAGAGCAGCAGAATTAGTCTTAACAGATAATTTAGCTACAGAAGCTAAAACGGCAAGGTCAGCGGAATTAGTTTTAACAAATGACTTGTCAAAAGAAGTTGTACGAGCGACAGCGGCTGAAATTGTTAATACAACAGCAATTGCAACAGAAGCTACAACAGCTAGAGCAGCAGAATTAGTTGTAACAACTAATTTAGCTACTGAAGCTATAACGGCAAGAGCTGCGGAATTAGTTTTAACAACTGACTTGGCAACTGAAGCTACAACAGCCAGAGCCGCTGAATTAGCAAACGCTAGTGCGATTAGTACAGAAGTTAAAGCGGCTAGAGCTGCAGAATTAGTTTTAAGAAATGATTTAGTATCAGAAGTTACGACGGCTAGGTCTGCGGAATTAGTTTTAAGAGATAATTTAGCAACAGAAGCTACAACGGCCAGGTCTGCGGAATTAGTTTTAAGAGATAATTTAGCAATAGAAGTTACAACGGCTAGAGGAGCAGAATTAGTTTTAAGAGATAATTTAGCAACAGAAGTTACAACGGCTAGAGCTGCAGAATTAGTTTTAAGAGATAATTTGGCAACAGAAGCTACAACTGCTAGAGCTGCTGAATTAGCAATTAATACCTTAGAAAACGGAAAAATATATCTTGGAAATGGGAGCAATGTAGCGACTGAAGTAGCTTTAAGTGGCAATGTCACTATTAACAATATTGGAGTCACTACAATTGGTGCCAGTCAAGTAGTTAGTTCAATGATTAATGATGGAACCATTGTAGATGCAGATATTGCAAATAATGCTGTAACAACAGCTAAGATTTTAGATGCTAATGTAATTACAAGTAAGATTGCCGATTTCAATGTTACCACAGGAAAATTAGCTTTAGATGCTGTAACAAATGCGCAATTGGCTGATAATGCCGTTGAAGCAGATAATATTAAAGACGGTGCAGTTACCTCTAATAAATTTTTAGCTAATTCAGTAACTAGTGTGAAAATTGAAGATTTAACTATCATAAACGTTGATGTTAGTGGTACAGCTGCTATTGCAGGAACAAAAATTTCACCAGATTTTGGTAACCAAAATATTGTGACTACTGGAAATGTAACTATAGGTGGAACATTAGACGTAACTGGAGCGACCACTACAGCAGGAATTTCAGATTC
>NZ_PJBJ01000011.1 GCF_002836475.1 Flavobacterium sp. ALD4
TCATTGTATTTGAATGATCCACGGCTGTCAGTATGGGATCGAATATCAAGTTTCATTTTTGGATATTGATTCATAACATCCAATATTTTTTCTAAATCTATGGCTGCTTCAACACGGATATTAGATTTATCGAAATCGAAGTATATATTTTTAATGCCAAAGCATTTGCCTAAATCATCTCCGATGGTAACCTTACATTGCTCTTTTTCTAAGGCTATATCCAGTTTTGTTTTTCCGTCTTCGTCGGCAATAGTCACACTTTCTTCCTTGGTAGTATAGGCTTCTTTTTCGGCTCTTACATTATATATTTTTCCGCATTCAACAGAAAAAGTATAGTTTCCTTCATCATCTGAATTAAC
>NZ_PJBJ01000012.1 GCF_002836475.1 Flavobacterium sp. ALD4
AGTTCCCATAGGGTTAAACTTGTTGTCAAACAGACTGATTTTTGCCCCTGGCAGAATCTCAGAAGTGGCTAAATCTGTCACTTTTCCATATAGTTGTTGTTCACAAAGAAGTTTTTTAGTTTCTAGGAACTTATAAATATCATCATAACCTTGTCCACCATCTCTATTTGATGAGAAAAACCCTCTTCTGGACTTGGTATCAATCCAATACCCGAAATCATCCTTAGGGGAATTGGCATCCATACCCACATTTTGAACCTTTCCAAAAGTTCCATCTGCATTAATTTTGGATACAAAAATATCTAATCCGCCCAGACCCGGATGGCCGTCAGAGGCAAAATAA
>NZ_PJBJ01000013.1 GCF_002836475.1 Flavobacterium sp. ALD4
CTATTTTGCCTCTGATGGCCATCCAGGTCTCGGTGGATTAGATATTTTTGTATCCAAAATTAATGCAGACGGAACTTTTGGAAAGGTTCAAAATGTGGGTATGGATGCCAATTCCCCTAAGGATGATTTCGGGTATTGGATTGACACTAAATCCAGAAGAGGTTTTTTATCGTCAAACAGAGATGGTGGACAAGGTTATGATGATATTTATAAATTTCTAGAAACTAAAAAACTTCTTTGTGAACAGCAACTATACGGAAAAGTGACAGATTTAGCCACTTCTGAGATTCTGCCAGGGGCAAAAATCAGTCTGTTTGATAACAAGTTTAACCCTATGGGAACC
>NZ_PJBJ01000014.1 GCF_002836475.1 Flavobacterium sp. ALD4
CCCCTTTGGGAGTCTTTCTCCAAACGGCCAGTTGAGCGTAGTTACTCTATTTATTCCTACTATTCTTTTTTTGTAACGGAGTTGGTTTAGCTACTCCTATTATTTTTTTATCACAATACCTTTCAATGAAACAATTATTTATTTCGATTTAGCAAGCCTGCTAAACGTAGTTAATAATTGGGTTTTCGAGCTCTGTTTTTCAGATTTAAAAGTTAGTGAGTCTTGACTTTATCCTTTTTTATCACTAACTTAGTCAAGTCATTACGTTGTCAAACGTTTGAAAGTAA
>NZ_PJBJ01000015.1 GCF_002836475.1 Flavobacterium sp. ALD4
GAGAGTAGCTGAGAAAGGTTATAAATCCGCTGATATGTTCCAAAAACTGGGAAATGCCTACTATTTCAATGGGGAACTCGAAAAAGCAGCACAATGGTATGGAGAGTTATTTGCCATGACATCCGAAGTGGAGCCGGCTTATTACTATCGCTATGCCCAAACTCTTCGTTCTGTTGACGAAAATGACAAAGCGGATCAAATTATGGAAAAATTTGATAAAATGTCTGGAAACGATAGTAGAGGAGAGCTTTTTGCGAAAAACGAC
>NZ_PJBJ01000016.1 GCF_002836475.1 Flavobacterium sp. ALD4
AGCTGAGAAAGGTTATAAATCGGCTGATATGTTCCAAAAACTGGGAAATGCCTACTATTTCAATGGGGAACTCGAAAAAGCAGCACAGTGGTATGGAGAATTATTTGCCATTACATCCGAAGTGGAGCCGGCTTATTACTATCGCTATGCCCAATCTCTTCGTTCTGTTGACGAAAATGACAAAGCGGATCAAATTATGGAAAAATTTGATAAAATGTCTGGAAACGATAGTAGAGGAGAGCTTTTTGCGAAAAACGAA
>NZ_PJBJ01000017.1 GCF_002836475.1 Flavobacterium sp. ALD4
GATATCAGTGGAACATTTACAGCAAGTAACAAAACCTATGACGGCAACAATACAGCTACTGTTACAGGTCGTGGACTAGTTGGAGTATTGGCAGCAGATGCAGCCAATGTAAGTTTGACTGGCGGTACAGCCACGTTCAGTGATGCCTTTGTAGCCAATGAAAAAATAGTTGCCTCTTCAGGTATGGTATTGAGCGGTTCAGCTGCTGCAAACTATAACCTTACAGGAGTTGCAACAACAACTGCGGATATTAC
>NZ_PJBJ01000018.1 GCF_002836475.1 Flavobacterium sp. ALD4
CGCAGAAAAAGGTTATAAATCTGCTGATATGTTCCAAAAACTGGGAAATGCCTATTACTTTAATGGGGAACTAAAGGAATCTTCTAGGTGGTATGGAGAATTATTTGCCATGACAACAGATTTAGAACGGGTCTATTATTATCGTTATGCTCAATCGCTTAGATTCACTGGTGAAAAAGAAAAAGGTGATGAAATGATGGCTATATTCGATGAAATGTTAGAAAATAATACAGATAAAAAAAAT
>NZ_PJBJ01000019.1 GCF_002836475.1 Flavobacterium sp. ALD4
CTGCACCAACTGCCTCTGCAACTTTGCAACCAACTTGTGCTGTAGCTACTGGAACTATAACGGTGACTGCTCCTACGGGAACTGGAATCACGTATAGCATTGACGGTTCAACTTATACTAACACTACTGGAATATTTACTAATGTGGCTGCTGCAACATACTCTGTTACCGCTAAATCAGCCGAAGGTTGTATCTCTCTTTCTACTAGTGTCGCTATTGATGCGCAACCAGCAACACCTG
>NZ_PJBJ01000020.1 GCF_002836475.1 Flavobacterium sp. ALD4
CATTTTCTTCATTAGTATTTGCTCCATCACCAGATAAGTCAGATACTTTTGTTTCGTCAGGAGCAAAGCCATCAACCGAAGCTTGGTTGGTTATTTTTCCCGCATCGATATCAGCTTGAGTTACTGTGTACGTTGCAGTATAAGTCCAAGTTTCAGTGACCTCTAAAATATTGTTAATATTGGCATCACCACCACTTAGAAGAGCAATAGCAGATAA
>NZ_PJBJ01000023.1 GCF_002836475.1 Flavobacterium sp. ALD4
AGAACCTCCTGTTGTATTAGCAGTACAAGTTTTAGTAAAAGCAGTACCAGCATTAGCAGAGACTTTAGGGTAAATTGTAACATCATGAGTTTTAGTAGAAGTAGCAGGAGGGTTGGCAGTATCAGTAGCTGTTAATGTTATCCTATATGGGATAGCATTTAAAGTATTATTAATTGGATAAGAATGAGTTCCAAAGGTATAATCTAAAAACTCCTCATCTCCTGGTATTGAAGAATTAGGGTCACTATATAAAATTGGTTTAACAGTTATTAGTGGCGAGCTATCACCATAATTAAGAACAAATGTATAAGGCGCTATAACTGGATTCGCGATTGTACCGTTATAAATTTTTCCCCCTGTAACGCTTGTAGTTACAGTTATATCATTACAAGTTAAGGGATACTTAAAATTAGCCACTAGTGGTCCGTCTACAGTAATATTTTTAACAGATCCATCACAATGAGGACCATTATTTTGTCCCGGAAGGACTTTATTATTTTCGCCCCAAGCTATATAAATATCTTTTAGTTCAAATGAAGCTCCGCAAGTGTATGGCAACTTAGCCACTCGATAATTAATATTTCTATCAATTATTTTACTTTCAGTAGGTGAAACATTTGCTTGCTTAACTGCTATTAAATTTGACGTTACACCTCCGCTCAAATTAGATTGAACTCCGTCAATTAATAATTTAAATTCAACATAGAGTCCATATTTAGAAGATGCTTTATCTATATCTATCCATAAATAGACATCATTAACATTAAATCCAGAAGCATCGCAATTCGAAATTGGAACTCCAGTACTAGTTCCAAGGAAAACTGTACCAATTTCAATAGCATTTGACGTACAAGATGCCGTAGCTCCTGATGAAATTTCATTTGGAGTAGCCATTATCTCAGTCTGCGAATAACCAATTGTTGCAGCAAACATAAAGAAAGCCAGTAAAAGGAAGGTAATTTTAGATTTTTTGTAAGTAGAGTTTGGTTTCATATTGATTTGTTTTAAATCGTTAGAAATGGGGTTGTTAGTAGGAGTAATTCCTTTTTTTTTAGTAATTTTTGCGCACTGATTGATAAAAGGGCGTATTAATTTGTTTTGACTCTATAGGAATCAAATCTATTGTGGTAAAATTTGTTTTATGGGAATCAAAATATGACGCTGTTACTTTCGCTTTTTGAGAAAGCAGAATGATCCAAGACTTTGGGTTTTGGATTTCTGAATATTTAATAACAACTGCTTTAAAAAGAGCTGATATAAGTAAAGTAATTTTTTGTGTCATAAGAGTAGGATCTTAAGTTTTTAAAATGAACGGTAGATTTCGGGCAGAAAGCATTGTAATTTAATAAAACATCTTTTATGTACTATTGTCTGCCAAACTTAAATATAAATAATAGTACTTTATTTTATTCTCTTTGAATAACCTAAATACTCGTTTAAGTACCTTTTTTAAGTACTATTGGACATCAAAAAACTTTTTTTTGGGAAATAACTGAGGTCGAAATATAAATTTTATGTTAAGTTTTAACACAACTGTAGTATAATTAATATGTTAGTTCTTAACAAAAGGGGGTGTTAATTTATATTTCAAAAGATTAAGAAAACAATTTTTTATTGGTCAATGAAATTTAAAATTTTCAGATAGATAAAACAGGGTAACAATAAAAGAGATTATATGTTGTCGCTTTGTTTTTGAATGACGTCAAGCAAGAATTTCGACACACAATTTTAGGATAATTGAGACGGATAAATAATATAAAGAAGGGAGAAGTTCGTTTTAGTCGTTGTTTTTACTTAAAAGCACAAAAGGAAATAGTACTGCTGTGGCTACTAAGGCACATAAACCAATTACTATGGCAGCAAAAAGGCTTATGATCTTTAAGAATATATAGCATATTGTTTTCATATTGATTTTTTTTAAAAGGTGAGATCTGAGCTTTCATACCCATAATTAAACCTACTACTAAATAATGGGACTTTTTATTTTTTTCTTTCAAGTGCCTAAATACTCGTTTAAGTCTTTTTTTTAGAATATTTAACAGGAAATTTTTTTTATTTTGAACTACTAATTAAATTTCATACTTATCATTTGATCGATTTACCTATTGGTTAATGTTTTCTTTTTCATTACAAAACAGCGGCTGAAGCAATCTATTCCATATTTTTCAGGATGTGTAATTTAAACTTGTTATTTTATTTATTCCTTAAGTTATTAGTGCTTATGATCAGGTGCTTATATATTAAATTTTAAATCATAAGAAGGGAAAGCTTTATTGCGACTTTAGTCAATTATTTTTGACTAATTAAGACCTATAAATAGTGTTAATTACAAATTACTAATTTATTCCTCTAATTAATAAGGGTATCTTTATAAAATTGCGTTGGATAATCATATTGAAGGTCTGTATTTTAGATGAAATCTACAGGGTTTTTACTTGAATTAACTAGAAAAAAAAGACTACATAATGATATAAATTGTATCTTTCTAAATCAATTAGTACTTATTAAATATCATAAGAAAATTCCTAAATATGAAAAATCTAATATTAGTAAGACATGCAAAATCAAATTGGGATGCACCGCTGCAAGATATTGATAGACCATTAGATCAAAGAGGAATGAAAGACGCTCATTTGGTTTCATCAAGCATTTTAGATTTTATTCCAAAGACCTATGTAATATGGAGTAGCATTGCAAAAAGAGCTTCCGATACGGCTCTTATTTTTGCCCAAAATATATTATATCCTATTGAATGTATTGATTATAAGGAAGGACTTTATACTTTTGATGAAAAACAGCTGGAAGAAATCATAAAATCATGTGAGAATGTTTTTGACAGTATTATTGTTTTTGGACATAATGCGGCAATTACAAACTTTGTGAATAAATTTGGAGACGTTTCTATTGATAATGTTCCTACCAGTGGGTTTGTAGCTTTAGAATTTGATACAGAAGATTGGGAAGAAATAAATAAGGGGAAGACTAAAAAAATAATAGTTCCAAAAGATTTAAAATAAATATAGTGCTAGAAAAGAAATATATAGATAGAGAAAAAAGTTGGTTAGCATTCAATGCCAGAGTACTTCAAGAAGCAGCAGATGAATCAGTACCACTTTTAGATAGATTGCGATTCTTAGGAATTTTTTCAAATAATTTAGATGAGTTTTTTAGAGTTCGTTTTGCCGCAATAAGGAGATTAAGTCTGTCGGGGAAATCCGGAGCGAAAATTCTTGGAGGTATTTCGGCTCAACAATTAGTAAAAGATATTACTGAGATTGTAATTGACGATCAAACAGAAAGCCTTGTAATTCTAAAAAAAATAGAAACCGAGCTTGAAAGCGAAAATATTTTCATCATTAATGAAAACGAAATTTCAGTTGAGCAGGAAATATATTTAAAAGATTTCTTTATACAAAAATTGAGTCCTGAATTAGTAACCATTATATTAAATGATTTATCTGAATTTCCCTTATTGAGAGATAATATGGGGTATTTGGCCATTAAATTAGTAATGAAAAAAAACTCAGAAGTTCGATATGCCATTATCGAAATTCCAAAAACGATGAATCGATTTGTTGTTTTGCCTTCAGAGGATGAAAAACAATATATAATTCTAATTGATGATGTAATCAGACATAATTTAAAAAGTATTTTTAATATTTTTGATTATAAAAGTGTTTCTGCACATATGATCAAGATCAGTCGAGACGCTCAATTGGATATTGACAGTGATTTGAGCAAGAGTATGCTTGAAAAAATTTCGATAAGTGTAAAAGACAGAATAATAGGGGAACCTGTTCGTTTTATATACGACCAGATGATTGAAAAAGATACTTTGGAATTCTTTCTGGATAAAATGAAGATTGATTCTACAGACAGTATAATACCAGGTGGTAGATATCATAATAGAAGAGATTACATGGATTTTCCAAGTCTGGGGAGATTAGACTTGTTATACACGAAAAATGATCCATTACCCATTCCAGAATTAAGTCTGGAAGGAAGTATCTTGCAAAAGATTAGTGAAAAAGATTATTTATTGAATGCCCCATATCAATCCTATTCTTATCTCACTAAATTTCTACGCGAAGCGGCCCTGGACCCTAAGGTCACAACAATTAAAATAACTTTGTACCGATTAGCTAAGAATTCGCAAATCATAAGCTCCCTAATCAATGCAGCAAAAAACGGTAAAAAAGTAATCGTTCAGATTGAATTGCAGGCTCGATTTGACGAAGCGTCAAATATTTCCTATGCGGAACAAATGCAAACAGAGGGTATTGAGCTTATTTTTGGCGTAAAGGGACTAAAGGTTCACAGTAAAATATGTGTTATTGAAAGAATTGAAAGCGGTAAAGTAAAAAGATACGGCTTTATATCAACAGGAAACTTTAATGAGTCTACTGCAAAGGTATATACGGATGTCACACTATTTACCAGTCATCAGTCGATTCTAAAAGACATTAATAAAATATTTGATTTTTTTAATATTAATTATAGGACATACCGTTATAAGCATCTTATTGTTTCGCCACATTATTCTCGAATTCGATTTTATAAACTAATTGAGAGGGAAATTCTGCATGCATTAGCGGGGAGAAAAACGTATATAAAGCTAAAAATGAATAGTTTATCTGATTTTGGAATGATCGATAAATTATATGAAGCCAGCAATGCGGGAGTAAAAATACAATTAGAAGTAAGAGGGATTTGTTCATTGATTCCTGGTGTTAAGGGAATGAGTGCTAATATTGAAGCCATCAGTATTGTTGATAATTATTTAGAACATTCCAGAATTTATATTTTTGGAAATGCAGGGCAAACAGAGGTTTTTATTTCTTCAGCAGATTTTATGAACCGAAATCTGGATGGAAGGGTAGAAGTGACCTGTCCTATTTACGATCAAGAGATCAAAAAAGAACTCATTGACAACTTTGATCTAGGTTGGAAAGGAAATGTAAAAGCACGTATTCATTCGGATAAACTGGATAATAAATACCGCGAAAGAGGTGGTGATCCTGTATTTAGGGCTCAAATAGAAACCTATAAATATTATCAAAGGAAAGTCGAATTATTAGACGAAACTTTTTAGAAATAGCAATTTTATTTTTAACTTATTCATAAGTAGAAAAGTAAATTCAAAATCATAATAAAGAATGATTAACATAAAGAAATACGCGGCAATCGATATTGGATCAAATGCAATGCGTTTACTAATAGTAAATATTGTTGAACAACAGGGTAAAGAGCCTCAATTTAATAAAAGTTCCTTAGTTCGTGTGCCTATCCGATTAGGACAGGACGCCTTTACTGTAGGTGAAATATCCGAAGAAAATATCGATAGAATGTGCGATGCTATGAAGGCATTCCATCTCTTGATGAAAGTACATAAAGTTCAGGACTATAAGGCATTTGCCACTTCCGCTATGAGGGAAGCATACAACGGAAAGGAGGTTGTAGACCTTATCAAGGAGAAAGCAAATATTAACATAGAAATAATTGATGGAAAAAGGGAAGCAGCAATAATCGCTTCAACAGATTTACATCACCTGTTAAAAACAGATCAGACCTATCTTTTTGTGGATGTTGGTGGAGGTAGTACAGAATTCACCCTTTTTTCAAATAGCAAAATAGTAACTTCCAGATCGTTTAAAGCAGGTACTGTTCGCTTGTTAAATGGAATGGTCTGCGATGTAGTTTGGGATGAAATTGAAAAATGGATAAAAACAAATACGGTAGATTATGAAGAAGTTACCCTGATAGGTTCTGGAGGTAATATTAATAAATTATTTAAAATGTCAGGTGCAGTACAAGAAAAGCCTTTGTCCTATATTTATATGACTGCACAATATTCTTTCTTAAATTCATTGACTTACGAGCAAAGAATTGCGGAGTTGGGATTAAATCCGGATCGTGCTGATGTTATTATTCCTGCTACTAGAATTTACCTCAATGCAATGAAATGGAGTGGAGCAAGACAAATCTATGTTCCTAAAATTGGATTATCCGATGGAATTGTAAAGGCTATGTATTTCGGTAACATATAAACAAAGTTCTTTTTTAAAATCGTTAAAAAATTGAAAACATATGTTATACAAGTGATTACTATCTTGATTGAAATTGTTTTTTCATAAAAATGCTCAATCGCAGAAATCTATTGTAACCATTCATAGATTAAGTATCCATAATGATGATTATCCTTATGAAATGGTTAGTTTGAGATTGAGTTTAATGATTTGGCTGGTTCGGTATAAAAAAATCAATTCAGACAAAAATCGAATTTTTTTTTGATTTTAAGAGATGATTTTTTAGCCGTTTAGGTCTAATCCAAATGTCGTCCTTAACAATTCAATGCTAGGGTTTATTTCATGTAACCTGTTGTACCTGTCTTGGTCATTAAAGTTCTTTTTGTTTTCGAAACTTTCATTTACAATAACGTCAATTGTAATATCATGATTGTGTAAATGACCTTTCAAATGTCCCAACAGACCATTTATTTCTTTTTCAAAATCCAATTTTGAACCTTCATTCGGTAGCTCGAGTGTAATGTCAAATCCATTCAAAACGGGATCATTGATAAGTAATAACGACTCCATAATTTTAAATCCTTTGTCACCTAAACGTTTTGCATACTTAGTCCATTGCACTAACATCTCCGTTTCTGAAAAAGGCTCTGTAGGCAAATCAACTACTTCTTTTACAAACGCTTTATTGCTTTCTTCCAATGCTCTTTTAGCACGAATACTGGATAATGATAGGGCCGAAACTTTAGGCTCATTTGATATTGTTTCCGTGTTTGAAGGAGGACTAGGAGCAGTGATTTCAGTCGTCTTTTCTAAAACAATTTGTTGTGCTTCCACAGCGATTTGCAATGGAACAGGTTGCGCCTCTGTAGCTTTTGTTTGATCAGCTATTGAGTAATCTCTTTTTCTAAAATAGGTAGGGGGGATTATAAAGGACTCAACTTTTTTTTTTCTCCATCAAAAGTGATAGAGGCAAGTTGCATCAAGCATAGTTCAACCAGCAGTCGCTGATTTTGACTCAGTTTGTATTTTAAATCACAATCATTTGCAATAGCGATTCCTTTTAATAGAAAATCTTGGCTGCATTTCTGAGCTTGCAATCCGTACATTTTTTGAGCTTGTTCACCAACTTCTAATAAAGATAAAGTTGAGGGGGTTTTACTGACTAATAAGTCTCTAAAATGGGACGCTAATCCAGATACAAAATGATGTGCATCAAATCCTTTAGAAAGAATGTCGTTAAAAGCCATCAGTAACTCAGGAATTTTATTTTCAAGAATCAAATCTGTAACCGTGATATAAGTCTCATAATCGAGTACATTAAGGTTTTCAGTAACGGCCTGACGTGTCAAGTTCGTTCCGCAATAAGAAACTACTCTATCAAAAATAGACAAAGCGTCGCGCATGGCACCATCTGCTTTTTGCGCAATAATGTGTAGGGCATCATCTTCAAAAACGATTCCTTGATTAGTTGCCACTTCAGCAAGATGTTCTTTGGCGTCTTTTACGGTGATTCTTTTGAAATCAAAAATCTGACAACGCGATAATATTGTTGGAATGATTTTATGCTTTTCGGTCGTTGCCAATATAAAAATGGCGTGTTTCGGCGGTTCTTCCAATGTTTTAAGAAAAGCATTAAAAGCCGCTGAAGATAACATATGCACCTCGTCAATAATATAAACTTTATATTTTCCGGTTTGTGGTGGGATACGGACCTGATCAATCAAGCTCCTGATATCGTCAACAGAATTATTAGATGCAGCATCTAATTCAAACACATTAAAAGCAAAATCTTCAGTTGGGTCATCATACCCTGGCTGATTGATTTTTCTGGCCAAAATACGAGCACAAGTCGTTTTTCCAACTCCTCTAGGTCCCGTAAATAATAGGGCAGAAGCAAGATGATTACTATCTATGGCATTCAACAAAGTATTGGTAATGGCTTTTTGTCCCACCACATCATTAAATGTTTGGGGGCGATATTTACGAGCCGATACTATAAATTGTTCCATAGATTTTTTCCTTCGAAAGCAAATATAGTCATTGCCATTATATTATGAAAATGATACTTTGTTTAATTCTAAAATTATTTGAATAAGAAAATGAACCTTGTACGGTTGAAAAATAAATAGACCTAATTAAGTTAGAGATTTAGGCCTTTGAGGAGTTTTTGTACAGCTCCCTTTCGTTGAATTAAAACTTTGAATTTTAACCCCATACTCATTAAGAGACTGTAGTTAATATAGGATTCATGAATTTTAGCCTGAGAGTTATTTTCATGATTATTTATAATTTCGTTATGGTATTCTTTAATCCCCATTGCAGTTAAAAAATGAGTTTGATTGGTTATTCCGCAGGTTTCTAAACCATTTTCATTTCCCCAATTTGTTAACGCTGTAAAATTAACATGTGAAGTGATATCTTGACTTCCGATTAATTGAAATGGATTGTCATTTTTTTGATGTTTATTGTAGCATAAGAGTGTGCCAGAGCTTCTATGAATTGCATATAAATCAGAAGAACATCCTCCATAATCAATCGTGATTACGTAGCCGTTCTTTAAATGTTGGGACACTTCAATTGTCCATTCTTTTAGCTCTAAATTTACTTCTGTTCGAAAACCGTCTGGTAATTGTATAAGCAAGGTTTTAAAATAATCTACAAGTTCCTTTTTTGCGGGAACTAATACTTCCTTAAAACCATCGCGATAATCTACATATACTTCTTTAAGAATGTCTTGCATCACCACTTGGTGTATTGCAAAATTATCTACCAATTCATTCGATAGGACACAACCGTTAATTATAGGAATGTCTTTTATCGAATCATACCAACTGACTTTTTCGTGCAAGTGTTTCTTTTCAATTTCTTGCATTTGGGTGCTTTTCTCTATAATGCAATAGCGCAAACAATCATATAAATCGCTGTTGTCCTTTAGATAAAGCATAATGTCATGACAGAGAAGACCTGTGCCAGCACCATACTCAACAATTGTGAACGGTTTTCTACCTAATATTTCCCACATTTCCTCGATTTGGCGTCCTATCATTGCTCCAAAAGAAGCGGATAGATTAGCGCTGGTATAAAAATCACCATCTGCCCCAATTTTATTTTGTACGGAATTATAATAGCCAAGCTGCGGATGATACAATGCCATTTCCATAAAATCATGAAATGATATTGGCCCCTCGGCTGCAATTCGTTCTCGTATTATTTCAGCAAGTACCATTAAATACTAATTTGGCTAATTTTATTTTTTGCTTCACATATCAACGATTTAAGGGACTGTTGTTTAAAAATTTGGTAGGTCAAAATGAGGAGTGTCATTACTTTCTTCCTTCAATGCTAAGTTTAATTAGTGCTTGTGCTGCATCACTAACTGAATTTGCGGCAAAACCAGTAACAAAAACACCGTTTTGGCCAGATTTTGTACTTATTCCATAGACTACAGCTTCGTCATCTGGGTTTGTATTTCCTTCGTAACGGTAGATGTGCACAATTTGATAATGGTTGGGATTTTTTACAATATCCTCTTCATGAAGATTAAAATCATAAGTAAATCCTTTTTCCCTTAATTCTTCTAAGGCTTTTGATACAGTGGCATAATGATAAATATTTTTCATGATGTTTTTTAGTTCATTTTTAAATTTACGAGTAGAAAAGTACTACAGTAGCTTCGTTGTAAAAAAAAACAGCGTATTCTGATTTTTATTTTGTCCTGTTTTTTATGCCTATATTAATAAGTGCTTGCGCTGCATCACTAATAGAATTTGCAGCAAATCCAGTGACAAAGACTCCTTTTTTTCCTGAATTTGATTGGATACCATAAACTACGGCTTCATCCCCGGGATCAGTATTTCCTTCGTAACGGTAAATGTGTTTAATTTCATACTTTTGTGGATTTTTTGCAATATCCTCTTCATGAAGGTTAAAGTCATAGGAGAACCCATTTTCATTTAACTCGTCTAAGGCTTTTGAAACTGTGGCATAATGATACATTTGAGTCATGATTTTTATTTTTATGTAAGATTAGTATCTTTAATTTCGAAATTATTTTTCTTTGATTAAAGGGAAAGGACTCAAATTAAGTTCTGCATTGATTGTCATTATTTTCAATACATAACTTAGCCAATACAATTACAGCTTCATTATTTGTCTTTGCCGAAAACCCGGCCACAAAAACTCCTTTTTTACCAGAAGAAGATGTAATACCATATACTATAGCTGAATCGCCTGGATCAGAATTTCCCTCGTATCTGTAAACATGTTTTACTTGATGTTCAGCTGGTTTTTGTATAATGTCCTCTTGATGAATATTATAATCATAGGTAAAGCCTAATTCATTTAATTCGTCAAGGGCTTCAGTGACTGTTGAATAGTGATAAATAGGTTTCATAGCTAGTGATTTTAAATTACAATTAAAGATAACTATTTTAAAATTAAGAGTTTGTAAAATAGCTGGTAAAGTAAAATTTAATATTTGACTTCGAGGTAAAATTGTTGTAATTTCGCCGCACAGACCGCCTTATCGTCGTCTCGTCTTTTTGGACGAGAGGGAGGAAAGTCCGGACACCTTAGAGAAGTATAGCGGGTAACACCCGTCGGTTTTGTCTGTAAAGACAAGATTAGGACAAGTGCAACAGAAAGTATGTACAGGTAATGCTGTAGTGAAACCAGGTAAACTCTATGCGGTGAAATATCAAGTATATCAGCATTTAAGGGCTTCTCGTCCGTTGTTGAAGGGTAGATAGCTTGAGCTTGTTGGTAACAACGAGTCTAGATAAATGATAAGGGTCCTGATTTATCGGGATACAGAATCCGGCTTATAGGTCTGTTTTTTTTTTTCTAACAATTAATAAAAAGGGATTGTGAAATCTAAAAAGAAACCATTAAGAAATTAAGTTTCATTAAGTCGATAGGCTTAATTTTCTCAATTTCTTAATGGTTTAACTTTTATTGTAAACTGTAGTTATGCTAACAAGAATTGGAATTTTAGGGATAGGCGGAGTAGGTGGTTATTTTGGCGGACTTTTGGCAAAAGCCTATGCCGAATCAGATCAATTCGAAATCGTATTTATTGCTCGCGGTGAAACCCAAAAAGCAATTACAGCTTCAGGATTAAAGATCATCACTGACGAAAATGAAATCATTGCCTTTCCAAGTATTGTTACTAATGATCCTGTAACAATCGGGAAACTCGATTATCTTATTTGTGCGACAAAAACGTATGATATAGAAGAAAGTCTTCTTTCATTAGAAAAATGCATTACTAAAAACACAATTATTCTTCCTTTATATAATGGTGTCGATGCACCAGAAAGAATAAGTACTCTTTATCCTGATAATGAAGTTTTACAAGGTTGTGTTTATATTGTTTCGATGATCGAATCTCCAGGAGTCATCAGAAAAATGGGTCCTTATGAGAAATTGTATTTCGGGTCAGATACAGCTCCAATTGGCAGGTTAAAAGCATTACAGACCATTTTTAAAAGTGCCTCAATAGAAAGTTACTTCGTTGATCAAATAGTGGAAACCGTTTGGGAGAAATTTATTTTCATTTCTGCTTTGGCTTCAGCCACTTCGTATTTAGATCAAAATATAGGCGAAATCATAAATAGTAGTTCCAGTAGAGCAGTATATGTTGAACTCTTAAATGAGATCACCATGTTAGCCGCAGTAAAAGGGTTGAATTTGCCCAATGATATTGTTATGCAAACTATTCATAAATTAGAAAAAACACCAAAAAATGCAACTTCATCGATGCATCGGGACGTATTGGCCGGCAGGAATTTTGAACTAGCTTCTTTGACCGAATTTGTAGTGAATGAAGGACTTAAATATGAAATTGAAATGCCTACTTATAAAATGGTATTGGATAAATTAGCAAAGGTTTCCAATAACTAATTAATCCTATTTACTCTTTGATTTAGAAAACTGCATCACAAAGAGTTTATTCCGAAAAAAAGCCCCTTGTTTTCATAGGGGCTTTAGCAATTTAATAAAGATATAGGCTACTCTTCTTCGCCGCCTTCAAAAAGATTATCATCTGACTCGTCTTCACCAGAACTCAATTCGAAGAAAGTAAAAATAGAACCGCCATATGTTTTCTTGAAAGAAAAGTTAATAAGATGATCCAATTTGGTGTATTTAGAATGCTCGATTATCATCATCCCGTCATCATTAAGAGTGTTCTTTTCAAAAACCATCAATACAATTTTTTCAAAAGTCTTTTGATCCAAAGCGTACGGAGGGTCGGCAAAAATAATATCGAAACTAGCATTGTTTCTCTCTAGAAATTTAAAAACATCACTTTTTGTTGCCGCAATATTAAAATCATATTCGGCTGCCACTTGTTTAATGAATTTCACGCAACCAAAATCTGCGTCCACAGATGTAATCGGTGTGCTACCTCTGGAGGCAAATTCATAACTGATGTTTCCGGTTCCTGCGAACAGGTCCAAAATTTTCAAGCCTTCAAAACTAAAATGGTTGTTGATTACATTGAACAATGCTTCTTTAGACATATCGGTAGTGGGGCGAACGGGTAAGCCTTTTGGGGGAGAGATTCGTCTTCCCTTGTATTTTCCTGAAATGATTCTCATGAGTTGAAAAGTATAAAATGATTTCTGTTTTCGGCCTCAGAAAAATAATTATTCCACCGTAAATCGTCAACATCAATAAGTGAAACGTTACGGATGTATTTGTATGCTATTTTAAAAAAATCACTTTCGGAATCTATATTTCCTATCAATTCCAACGAGAAATTTTCAGGATTAAGATTCAATTGCTCTGCGGTAAACAAAACATAATAAATGAAATCTTCGGGGGTTTGATAATCAAAAGAGTTGAATAATAATAACTTCTGATTTTGAATAACAATAATCTCAAAATGCCCTTCACTGAAATGAACCGTCATTTTCTTATCGTCAATATTTTTGGATGCATCCAAAAGGGTGGTTACCAAAATACTATTAGCATGCTTATAATCGAAAGTGCCAAATTGATCAATGAAAAAGTTGTTCATATTTACATAAGGAATATAAACCGAATTGATTTGGTAATTACTGATTTCATCGTATGCAAAAAAATCAGTGTCAAAAACCTTAGTGTTGTATTGCAGATAACTCCCTAGGAAATTTTCGTCAAAAAGCGGTGCCGGAACAAATGTGGACAGATTGTTATTGTGAATAATCAATACATCATCATAGATTTCGTTCAATTCAGGATAATCCCTAAAGGCATTCGAAAATAAATCCTCAATTTTAATTCCTTTATCAAAAGAATCAAAATGAACTTCGTTAAAGGAAGTAATTGTATTATTGAGTGTGTCAAAACAACAAAAAGACAATCCGGCCAAGGAAACTTGAATGGAGAGTTTTTTATATTTCTTTTCGGTAATATTTGTGTTTTGTGTAGACATAATCTGATTTATAATCCATTCTGTCCATAGAAAACAGAAAGGATTAAATGCGATAGCAAACTTACAAATTAAAATAACAATGGCAATCACAAAAAGTAATGACAATAGGAAAAAGCAATAGAAATAAAAAAAAGTCATAAATGAAAATAATATCTGAATTGAAATTGAAATGGCCATTGGTTTTTGATATTGAAACCCTTACTTTGCAGTTAAAATATGTCAGATGAACTCCTCCTTGTTTTATAGCCTTTTAAAAAATAAATTCCCTTTTGTTCCCACATACAAGCAGGATATTTTTTTTCAAAAAATTGCTATTTTTTTAACTGAAACTGATAACGACACGATTTTTGTCCTGAAAGGATATGCAGGAACCGGTAAAACGACCGTGATTTCTACCATTGTAAATAACCTTTTGGACATAAATAAAAAATATGTTTTACTAGCGCCTACAGGTCGTGCCGCAAAAGTGATTGCCAATTATTCTAATAAACCTGCTTTTACGATTCACAAAAAAATATATTTCCCAAAGAAGTCTTCTGGCGGAGGGGTTTCTTTTACGTTGCAACAAAACAAACACAAAAACACCATTTTTATCGTTGATGAAGCCTCGATGATTTCGGATACCAACTCTGATTCCAAATTATACGAAAACGGTTCTTTGCTCGATGATTTGATCTCATATGTGTATTCAGGAACGAATTGTAAGATGATTCTGCTGGGAGACACAGCCCAATTGCCTCCGGTAAATTTAGATATTAGTCCAGCTTTGGACACCCAGACTTTAAGTTTGAATTATGATAAGGAAGTCGAATATATCGAACTTGATGAAGTCATGCGTCAAGAAGAAGATTCTGGAATCTTGTACAATGCGACGGAACTTCGTGAGTTATTGAAAGATTCCTTCATCACCGAGTTTCAGTTTAACGTTAGGAAGTTTAAAGACATCATCCGTTTGACCGATGGCTATGATATTCAAGACGCCATCAATTCAGCATATAGTAATTATAGTATAGAAGACACTGCTTTTATTGTTCGTTCGAATAAAAGAGCAAATCAATATAATGAGCAAATCAGAACTAAAATTCTAGACAAAGAAAGCGAATTGTCATCAGGCGATTTTCTTATGGTAGTCAAGAATAATTATTTTTGGTTGAAAGATTCTGATCATGCCGGTTTTATTGCTAATGGTGATATTATTGAAGTACTGGAGATTTTCAATATCAAGGAATTGTATGGATTTAAATTTGCCAATGTGAAAATCAGAATGATCGATTATCCAGATCAAAAGCCTTTTGAAACGGTGCTATTATTGGATACCATAAAAAGCGAATCACCGTCCTTGACTTATGAAGAATCCAACAGGTTGTATCAGGAAGTGCTAAAAGACTATGAAGGCGAAACCAAGTTAAAGCAATTTCAAAAAGTTAAAGCAAACGAATATTTTAATGGGTTACAAGTAAAATTCTCCTATGCCATTACCTGTCATAAATCACAAGGAGGGCAGTGGAATACCGTTTTCATAGAACAACCCTATTTGCCTAACGGAATTGACAAAGATTATATTCGATGGTTGTATACCGCTATGACGAGAGCAAAAAATAAATTATATTTGATCGGTTTTAAAGATGAAAATTTTGTGGAATGATTTCATTTTTTGGCTATCATAACCGAATATAATTTTTTAAAATAAATGATTAAACCGCTTACTTCATTGCGCTTCTTTTTTGCATTTATGATATTTGTGCATCATATGACTTTTTTGGCAAAAAGTAAGTCATCGACTTTGAGATGGATTCATGAGTCAATATTAAAGGAAGGATATATCGGAGTTAGTTTCTTTTTTATTTTAAGTGGTTTTATTCTTGCTTATAATTACCGTGATTCGATGTTAAATCAGAAGATATCAAAATCTAATTTTTATATCGCCAGAATTGCCAGAATCTACCCGCTTCATTTATTGACTTTACTGATTGCTGTGCCATTGACGTTTCAAAATGTTAATTTTGAAATCTCACTTTGGTTCAAACAGTTGTTTTTTAATTCGACATTGACCCAAAGTTTCGTGCCAATAAAGAAAATATACTTTTCTTTTAATTCTCCGTCATGGAGTATTTCTAATGAACTTTTTTTCTATTTACTTTTCCCCTTTTTAATACTTTTGATTTCGAAACTTAAAGTTCTTAAATACAGTAAAGGCTTATTGATTCCGTTTTTACTTTTACTGCCAATATTGATGCTAGTAATCCCTCCAATCTATTATAAAAACCTATTCTATGTTAATCCATTTTTTAGAGTTTTTGATTTCATCGTTGGGATACTTCTTTTCGAATTATATTTAAAAATAAAAAATACAGAGAAGCTCATTAATTATAATGCCTTGGAGTTTGGTTCCATAATATTATTAGTTGTTTTTTTTATTTTTCATAGCCAGCTTCCATTAGTGGTTCGATATTCCATTTATTACTGGTTACCAATGAGTTTTTTAATACTAGTTTTTGCATTCCAAAAAGGAGAGCTTTCAAGATTATTATCTAACAATACCTTGATTTTACTAGGCGAAGTAAGTTTTGGTTTTTATATGTTTCATCAACTAGTTTTGAAATATTTTACAATGGTAAATAAATCGCTTCTTCATATTACAAATGAATTTTTAATTATTTTGATTATTTTAGTCGTTTCGCTCATAATAAGTTATATCAGTTTAATCTGGTTTGAAAATCCAGTAAATAAATATTTAAAAAGAGTTTTGATTAAGAAAACGAAGTATTAGGGTTTTTATAGAAATATATAATAAATTAATAAACAGAATATCATGAAAATAATAGCCGTTATTCCTGCCCGTTACGCTTCCACTAGATTTCCTGCTAAATTGATGCAGGATCTTGGCGGTAAAACCGTGATTTTAAGAACCTATGAAGCTGCAGTAAACACGAAATTATTTGATGATGTTTTTGTAGTGACGGATTCTGATTTGATTTTTGACGAAATTGTTTCTAACGGCGGGAAAGCCATTAGGAGCATCAAAGAACACGAGTCGGGGAGTGATCGAATTGCGGAAGCAGTTGGAAATCTGGATGTGGAAATTGTGGTTAACGTACAGGGGGATGAACCCTTTATCGATACAGAGCCTTTGATGAAATTGATTGAGATCTTTAGAAAAGATGCTGCCGGCGAGGTCGATTTGGCTTCCCTAATGCGTGAAATTAAGGATGAAGAAGTCATCAATAATCCTAATAACGTAAAGGTAGTCACGGATCAAAATGACTTTGCTTTGTATTTTTCACGTTCGGTAATTCCGTTTCCCAGAGAAAAGAATGTAGGTGTTCGTTACATGCAGCACATCGGGATTTATGCCTTTAGGAAACAAGCCCTGTTGGATTTTTATAGCTTACCCATGAAATCATTGGAAGCATCCGAAAAACTGGAGCAACTGCGTTACCTGGAATTTGGTAAACGAATCAAAATGGTCGAAACAACGCATGTAGGTATTGGAATCGATACTCCTGAAGATTTAGAGAAAGCAAGACTGATGATCTAAGCTATTAGTTACTGTCTTGATCAAAATACCCTTTTGATTTTATTTTGGTAGAGAAAAAATTCAGGAATAAAACCACAAACATCAACACGATCATAGATTGCACACTCACTAAAAATTTTCCAAAAGGGTCAACGGGATAAAAATCACCATACCCAATGGTAGATGAAGTTACCGTACTAAAATAAATAGCGTCAAACCAATGCGTAAAAGGTTTGTTGAAATTATTAGTGAAGGAATACAAAACTGCAAAACCGAATACCATTTCTAAATAATTAAAGAAAAGTAATAACATCGATCTTTTGTAGGAACGCGGTTTTGAAAATAGATCAGAGGCAAAAATCAATGTGGGAATGTATAAAATTGTTTCTAACATTACATATACCATTACTGCAAGAATGAAAGAATTGTTTTGCCAATGATTCATTAGAATCAGTAATGGCAAACTCACTTTTAGTAAAACATAGAAATCTACTGCAAGGTCTTCGTACTCAGCCCCTTTTTTGGAAACCAAATATTTAATATAAATTCCCGGGAAAAACAACTGAGAAGACGAAAGGAATAAACGAACAATTTTTTCTATTCCGTTATCATCCTGATGATCGTTATGCCAAATTGCTTTTATATTCTGGATTCTCTTTTGAATAGTATTGAACTCTGGCTTTGCCATTTTGGTAACATTTCCTAAGAGCAGTTTGCGAATGACTTTTTTCATCAAATTTGGTTTTACTATTCTAATCGAAATTACGAAATATATCCTTTAATTATAAACAGGGACAAATGGGATGTATTAATTTTGATTACACTATTTTTTCGATAACAATTAACTCATTATGAACTTCAATTCTGGGTATTGATTTTATTTTATAATTAGTAGTGCAGAAATCTGAAATGTATTTTTTATTCCTGAGGTTCTGTTGCTCATTCAAAAGCATCGTATTAAAAAGGACATAACCTTTACTTTTTAGCAAGGAGCAAATATTATTGACAAAATAACTTTCATATAAAAAACTAGGCATCGTGGTATCTTGGAATACATCAATGATAATCAAATCATATTTCTCTTTAGTTTTCAAAACAAATTCAAAAGCATCGTCGATTACTATTTCAAGTTGTTCAATTTCATCCAGTTTAAAATAGTGATTAGCCAGTTTTATAATTTCAGGATCAATTTCGACCCCAGTAATTCTACCACCAAATTTAATTTCATCAACTAATGTCTTTACAACACTCCCACCGGCGACACCAAGTATTAGAACGTGCTCCATTTTAATTATTTTATCAAATCCAATGGTCTTTAACCCCAACCTTAGAATACGTTGTAAACTGCCATAGGAATAATTAGTGTTTTCTGAATCCAAAACTAATTCACCATTTGTCCAAGTAACCTCTATAGATTTACTTAAAGCCGATTTTACGGTATGAATTTTAATTGGAACAAAGTAACTAATTATTTTTTTTAGCATCAATGACGGTTTTTATCAAAAATAAGTTTTAAATTATATATTTTGCGACAAATTACTGAGTAATGAAGAAACAAATTTATAAATGGATCTTTTTCCGGCTTATGGGGTGGAAGATCGTAGGCACGATTGATGCAGACATTAAAAAATGCGTAATGATGATTATGCCACATACCAGCGCACATGATTTTTATCTAGGTATTTTTACTAGAGGTATCACAGGATTAGAAATGAATTTTGTGGGAAAAAAGGAATTATTTACTTTTCCTTTAGGCTGGTATTTCAAATATATGGGAGGAGAGCCACTTGATCGATCTGGAGGAAAGAATAAAGTAGATTCAATTGCAGCCATTTTTAGCAGAAGAGAAACTTTTCGTCTTGCCGTAGCTCCAGAAGGAACACGCAATAAAGTAGACCAACTTAAAACAGGATTTTACTATATCGCTTTAAAAGCAAATGTGCCTATAGTTCCCGTTGCATTTAATTTTGGAAAAAAAGAAGTTAATCTTGGGTCTCCGCTAATGCCGACAGGAAATATTGAAGAAGACCTGACTATTTTAAAAAAGCATTTTAAAGGAGTAGAAGGTAAAATTCCCGAAAAGGGATTTAAAGAATAATTCCAACTTAAAACTAGTTGCAGTTAAAAAAGCCAATCCTTTTATGAAACATAGGGTTGGCTTTTTTAGTTTGGCGTAAAAACTTTGAAAGTGCCATCTTTATAAAAGAACACAATTTTTTCTACTTCACTTGAAATGGATTCGTCTACTGCGTTTTGAATATCTTCATTTTTTGTGACGACCCTATTTTTATCGGCATTATTTTTTTCTTCAGAAAATAAATTTTCGGGAGCAATAGATTCTGGAATTGGAGTGGGGGTATTTGGTATGATCAATTCTTCCAATTTGGTTTCTTGTTTTCGACTCGGTTCGTTATTTTTTGGAAAACTGCCTTTTCCATTTAGAATCCAATACAAATCTACATCAGGAAAAACATCAAGAATTTTAAGAATAAAATCCAAGCTGGGTTTGTTTCTGCCGGATAGAAGGTGGGATAAACTAGAGCGCTGTACGCCAATTTTATCTGCAAATGCGGAAGCATTTAAACCATAATAATCCAATATAATTTCGAGTCGTTTAATAAAATCCTCAGTGTTTACCATTGTAAATAGCGGTTGCGATTAGTCTATTTACAAATGTAACATAAACACATGACAATAGCAAAATTACAAGTGTAAATTGTATATAAACTGATAATTCATTGTAATAAATGGATTAAGTAGTAATTTATAAAATACTGATAAAGAATGTTATAAGAACAATATTAAACTACAGTAACATTTGTCAATTAATAACGTAGAGAGTAACAGTACTAACCGTCCAAAGCTGTTTACATTTCTAAAATTAACCACTTCAAACTTGTTTACATTTGTAAAAATAAAGATGTTTACTTTTGTAAATTAAATAATACACTATGGATTTAGAACAATTATTCAATAATAATAAAGAGCAATCAATTGAAGGTAGGTACCTTACTTTACGATCAATCGAACCACTATTGCAACAATTAAACACGGATAATCAACTTTCGGTTGTTGGTGAATCAGTGTTAAAAAAGCCGATTTACAAATATCAAATTGGCGAAGGAAAAATCAAAATATTGCTTTGGTCCCAAATGCATGGAAATGAAAGTACAACTACAAAAGCGTTGTTTGACTTCTTAAATGTGCTGCATAACGGTTCGTCGCTTGCTGCGGAAATGTTACATGCGTTTACTTTTTGCTGTATTCCAATGTTAAATCCTGATGGAGCAGAGGTGTATACTCGTGTAAATGCAAATGAGGTTGATTTAAATAGGGATTCGCAAAACTTAACACAGCCGGAAAGTAGGGTGTTGCGGGAGGTGTTTGATTTATTTCAGCCCCATTATTGTTTTAACCTGCATGATCAGCGTACGATTTTTGGAGTAGAAAGTACTGGTAAACCTGCGACAGTCTCTTTTTTGGCTCCCTCTTATAATGAGGAACGAGAAATAAACGAATCTCGATTGAAGGCTATTAATCTTATTGCAGAGATTAATACCGTGTTACAGAAGTATATACCGGGTCAAGTAGGACGGTTTGATGATTCTTTTAACCTTAATTGTATTGGAGATACCTTTCAGGCACTTGGAGCGCCAACTGTATTGTTTGAGGCAGGACATTTTCAAGATGATTATCAAAGAGAAAAAACAAGGAAGTATATTTTTATGGCGTTAATTTCAAGTTTTATTACACTGAGCGAAAACGATATAGTTAGTAATGGAATTGGCAAATACTTGAATATTCCTCAAAATAAAGTGGTGTTTTATGATTTTTTATATAAAAATGTCAAATTAAATTATGATGGTGTTGAAAAAATTACGAATTTTGCTGCACAATACAAAGAGGAGTTAATAGAAGACGAACTGTTTTTTAATGCTTATTTTGTAGGGATTGGAGATTTGGAAGGGTATTACGGTCATTTCGAGTATGATGCAAAAGAAGCAGAGTATAAAGATAGCGAAGGTGGTTTTCCGAAATTAAATCAAAAAGCTGATTTTTATTTACAAAATAGCATTAAATTTGTTAACGGATTGATGAAAAAATAATATTTTGCGTCAATTTGTTGTTTTTATGTATATTTTTAAACTTTGGATTAGTCAATTATAAATATTAATTAAAGAAATATGAGTAAGTTCCGTTTAGATGAAGTAGATCACCAGATATTAGATATGTTGATTGACAACACAAGAGTTCCGTTCACTGACATTGCCAAAAAATTATTAATTTCTGCTGGAACCGTGCATGTTAGGGTTAAAAAAATGGAAGATGCAGGAATTATAATGGGTTCATCATTAGTACTTGATTATGATAAATTAGGGTATTCTTTTATTGCTTATGTCGGTGTGTTTCTTAATAATACTTCTCAAACTAAATTCGTTTTACAACGTATTAACGAGATTCCTTATGTGACTGTAGCTTCTGTAACTACAGGAAAATTCAATATTTTCTGTAAGATCAGAGCCAAAGACACAAAACATGCTAAGGATGTTATTTTTATGATTGATGATATCGATGGTGTCTATAGAACAGAAACTATGATTTCATTGGAAGAAAGCATTAATGATAAGAAGCGCTTGATGCATACCATATTTAAAAACATGTAATATACTTGAATGCTATATTTTAATATAACCTCAAGTTAGTTCTTGAGGTTATTTTTTTTACAACTATTTTCCGCTAAACCAAACCAACTATAACACAACTATGTACACGCTACCAAAAATCGAACGTTTTAATCAAAACGTCCTCTCTAAATACAATATTTATAATAGCGTATTTATTACTTTGCCATTTGACTCTATAGACAATACAGGGGCATTACTTCCTTTGTTTACAGATGTTTGTGAGAGTGGTTTCAAAAAACTGCAGACTCCGAAAGAAATTGTGGATTATTTCATGAATAAATATTCGCATAGTATTGATGAAGGGGAGAAAATTGATATCATGTTTCGTTTTATCCAATATATCGAGCGTCAAATCGTTTTGTTTGATGCAGTAGAAGATGCCGCTTTTCCTATTGTAAATAATATGGAGGGCAGGGGGTCGTTACGAGATATCAAAGAAAAAGCAGATGCAAAAGGAAAGAGAGAAGAATTGATTGATTTTCTTGAAAACTTTAACGTCAGAACTGTTTTAACAGCTCACCCCACTCAGTTTTACCCTGGTTCAGTCTTGGGTATTATTAATGATTTAACAGAAGCGATACGCGAAAATAACTTACTTAATATAAAAGAGCTTTTGGCTCAATTGGGTAAAACACCTTTTATAAAAAACGAGAAACCAAATCCATTTGATGAAGCGGTTAGTTTAATTTGGTATCTTGAGAATGTGTTTTACAGTACGTCAGGGGATATGGTTCATTACCTGCAAAAAAATGTCTTCCATGGTGAATCGATTCAAAACGCATTGATAAAACTAGGGTTTTGGCCTGGTGGAGATCGTGATGGGAATCCGTTTGTAACAACTGATATTACTTTAAATGTGGCAGAGCGTTTAAGAACTTCAATCTTGAAGTGTTATTATATTGAAATTAGAAATTTAAAAAGAAAGCTAACTTTCTCAGGTGTTGATGTCTTGGTGTCCGAACTTGAACGTAAACTTTACCGTTCTGTTTTTTATTCCAAAGGGGAGATTTATATCACCTTAGAGGAGTTTAAAGCACAGTTAAATAAGATAAAGAGAATTGTTATAGAACAGCATCAGTCTTTATATTTAGATCAACTGGAAGCGCTTCTTATTAAAGTCAATCTATTTGGTTTTCATTTTGCCACTTTGGATATCCGTCAAAACAGTAGAATACATGATGGCGTTTTTAAAGACGTTCATGAATATTATGTAAATTCAAACTCAAACAATTTTCCCGAAAACTATTATGATTTAACAGAAAAAGAAAAATTTGAGGTCTTGTCTAATGTTAAGGGGGATATTAATCCGCATGATTTTGAAAACGAAATAACAAAGTCGACTATCGAGTCGATTCAAGCGATAAAGGTTATTCAGGAAAAGAATGGAGAATTTGGTGCTAACCGTTATATTATAAGTAATAACGAAAGTGCGCTAAATGTATTGGAAACTTTTGCGATGATTCGTTTAAGTGATTGGGAAAAGCCAACAGTTGATGTCGTTCCGTTATTTGAGTCTGTTGAGGATTTACTGAACGCTCACAATATTATGGAGCAGCTGTATACAAATCCGATGTATGCCAATCATTTGAAAAATAGAGAGATGAAGCAAACGATTATGCTTGGTTTCTCAGATGGTACAAAAGATGGCGGTTACTTAATGGCCAATTGGAGTATTTATCAAGCCAAAGAAGCGCTTACGGCGATTTCAAGAAAATATGGAATAAAAGTGATCTTCTTTGATGGACGTGGCGGACCGCCGGCACGTGGTGGCGGTAAAACGCATAAGTTTTATGCTTCTTTAGGCCCAAATATCGAAAATAAGGAAATTCAAATTACTGTTCAAGGACAAACGATTAGTTCTAATTTTGGAACTTTAGATTCCTGCCGTTACAACTTGGAGAATTTATTGAGCGCCGGGGTTACAAATCAGGTGTTTAGTAAAAACAAGAATGAATTATCAGTCGATGAAAAGAATGTGATGGGGCAATTAGCCAATTTAGGATATAAAAAATATTTGAGTTTTAAGAATCACCCGAAGTTTATTCCATATCTGGAGCAGATGAGTACATTGAAATATTATGCTAGAACAAATATAGGAAGCCGACCTTCAAAAAGAGGTAAGTCAGAACAGTTGGATTTCAAAGATTTACGGGCAATTCCTTTTGTGGGTTCTTGGAGCCAGTTGAAACAAAATGTTCCCGGATTTTTTGGGGTAGGTACTGCACTGAAACATTTTGAAGATACGGAACAATGGGACAAGGTCCAGGATTTGTATGATAACTCTCTATTTTTCAAAACACTGTTAGAGAATAGCATGATGTCAATTGCCAAGTCCTTTTTTCCTTTAACAGCGTACATGAAAAAAGATCCTGAATTTGGCGAATTTTGGCAAATCATTTATGATGAATTTTTAGAATCTAAACGATTATTACTAAAAATAGCAGGTCATAAGGAGCTTATGGAGAACTATGCTGACGGTAAAGCATCTATTCAAATAAGAGAGCGTATTGTTCTGCCGTTGTTGACAATACAGCAATATGCTTTATTAAGAATAAACGAACTTAATAAAGAAAGTGTACCCGATGAAAATTTAATAAAAGTATACGAAAAAATAGTAATGCGTTCCCTTTTTGGAAACACAAATGCAAGTAGAAACTCAGCATAAACATACGAAAAATGAAATCAAGCCAATTACCAATTACTGAATACGCTCCATCATATGCGATCTATATTCAACTTTTAAAAGACGTTACTCTAATGGAAGAATTAGAAATAAGTCTTCATGATTTTATCAAATTCGTGCAGAATATTCCTATGGACAAATTCGATTACCGTTACGCGGAAGGAAAATGGACCATCAAGGAGATTATTCAACATCTGATAGATACCGAACGTATTTTTAGTTATCGCGCCATGCGTATCTCTAGAAATGACAAAACGCCTTTGCCGAGTTTTGAAGAAAATGATTATGTTGACAATACCAATGCCAATGAAAGAAACTTGCAGAGTTTGTTGACAGAAATGGCGTTAGTGAGACAATCTACTATAGCTCTTTTTAAAAGTTTTTCAGAGGAACAGCTAACTAGAATGGGGGTGGCGTCAAATAGTCCCGTTTCAGTTCGTGCTATTGGTTTTACGACTATTGCCCACCAAATGCATCATCAAAAAATATTTCAGGAAAGGTATTTATAAATTACTGGAAGCAAGTAGACCAGATTTTTAATTTGTTTTCAATAGACATTGTATTCGCAGGACTGGTTGAAGGCATCACATAATACGTGATGCCTTCTATTTGTCCAAATTTTTTCACGAAATAACGGTGACTTTCCTTTCCGTTAAAAATGATCTTGTGTATACCGATGTATTTCTTAAACAAAGCTTCAAAATCATTTTCTTTTTGATTTTTTATATTGACGTCTAAACTTCCTTTGCGTTCACAATTTTCTAAAACATCCCACAATCCCAATTTATTTATTTGTAAGAGTTTTATTTTTTCTGCGAAAATTTCTGAAATAGGTAAATTATCGAAAAGTGTATACATAATTTTCCAAAAATGATTTCTCTTGTGTGCATAGTACTCTTGTTTTTCGAGAGATGCAACACCCGGCATTGTTCCTAGGATTAGGATTTCTGTCTGATGATTTACAAAATGTGGAAATGAAGTAATCATATGAATAGGTTATTTGTTACGTCTTTCTTTTTCGATAATAGCCAAAGCCAATCTTATTTTGTCGTACAGTATTTTTTCTTCAAGGTAGTCATAATATGGTTTTAAGGTTGTCGGACTTTCTAATTGTAATTTGGCGTTAGCGATCAAACTTACTTCGTCTTCAGAAACAAATTGGTATAAGTCAATCGTTTCTCCGTCCAAATATAATTTCGCCAAATGAGACATAATCGTGCCAATACCTAATTTGCGTTTCAACGCAATTTCCTGAGTAGTTAATCCACTTTGAAATAGTAGTAACGTTTCTTTATATGTACCGGCCTCTTTTTTAGGTTTTACTACTTTTTTTTTTTGAAATTCGATTATTGCTTTTATGAATGCGTCCCCATATTTTTCGAGTTTTGCTTTTCCTACTCCGTCAATAGTAATGAATTCGTCATCACTCATTGGTCGTATTGTTTCCATTTGGCGTAAAGCAGCATCACTGAAAATGACATATGCAGGAACACTTTCCTCTTTAGAAATTTCATAACGCAATTTGCGAAGTGTTTCAAAAAGAGAGTTGGCTGCCGATTTGCTTTTGGTTTCTTTAAGTTCGGTTTTTTCGGTGTTGACTTTTTGAACTGTGGTCAGTTGTACTTTGTCTCCTTCAAATAAAACTTCACGGGCTAATGTGGTCAGGCGAATTTTGTTTTGTCGGTGAAAAGCAATTTCGCAAAGCCCTTGATTGATTAATTGAATGATATACTGATTCCAGTCGTACCAGGATATATCACTACCGATAGCATAGGTTTTTAGATTTTGATATTCATTTTCGAATATATAAGCATTTTTGGACCCCCTTAAGAAGTCAATGATAACCGGCAACGGCTCCGATTCTTTCAAACGAATAATGGCAGATAATGCTTTCTGTGCGATTACAGTTCCGTCAAAAAATTCAGGTGGGTTTTTACAAATATCACAATTACCGCAATTTTCAGTTACCAGTTCGCCAAAATAAGACAGTAATATTTTTCTGCGACAACTTAAGGCATCGGCATACTGTTTCATTCTTTCAAGTTTCGCCAGTTGCACTTCTGCGTTTAAGCCTTGAGAAGCAAATTTTTGCAGTTGGATTACATCTCCATAACTTTCGAATAAAATAGTTTCAGAGGGCAAACCATCACGACCGGCTCGTCCAATTTCCTGGTAATAACCTTCAATATTTTTGGGTAGATTATAATGAATAACCCATCGAACATTTGATTTGTCTATCCCCATACCAAAAGCGATTGTGGCGCAAACTACCTGGCAATCGTCATTGATGAAGTCGTCTTGGGTTTGCGATCGAACAGCGCTGTCAAAACCGGCATGATATGCTTTTGCGTTTATACCCGCTTTTTTAAGTTTTCCTGCAAGTTCTTCCGTTGTCTTTCTACTTAGGCAATAAATAATTCCAGATTCGATTGGTTTAGCACTTATAAAATCAATTATTTGTTTGACTCTGTCGAGTGCTGGACGAACTTCTAAACTTAGGTTTTTTCGATCAAAAGAAGAGATAAACGACTTTGGGTTTATTAAGTTTAATTGCTGGCTAATATCCTTACGTGTAGCTTTATCGGCAGTTGCAGTTAAAGCTAAGATTGGAGTAGAAGGGAAGCGTTTTTTTAAATATCCTAGGTTGATATAAGCAGGTCTGAAGTCATGTCCCCAAGAAGAAATACAATGTGCTTCATCAATTGCGATAAGACTTACGGTGATTTGGCTAAATGCATTTTCTAAATAGGATAAGCTCTCAGGAGCTACATAAACCATTTTTACCTTATTGTTCTTTAGGTTTTCAATGTGTAATTGCTGTTCAGCACTCGTTTGACTGCTGTTTATAAAACAGGCTTGAATTCCATTTGCTTTTAAACTGTCCACTTGGTCTTTCATCAAAGCGATTAGCGGTGATATTACTATTGTAATTCCGGGAAATAAAAGTGCGGGCAATTGAAAACAAATTGATTTTCCGCCACCGGTAGGCATAATGGCCAAGGTATCATGACCGGACAAAATAGTATTTATAATTTCCTCCTGATTCGTTCTGAATTTTTCAAAACCAAAATTTTCCTTTAAAGAGTCATGTAATATTTGGGATGTAATCATTTAGGGAGTAGTGCCTTTTAGTATTAATGCAATGTAAATTATAAAAAAAAAATAATTTTTTGATCTGATAAAAAAAAGGAACTCGATTAAGAGTTCCTTTTGTATTTTTTAGATGAAATTAATCTTCATCGTCGTCGTCATCATCGTCATCAGAATAATCAGACTTATCTGAATCTTCATCATCGTCATCAGTGTCTGGTTTGTCACGATTGTGAAGGTCGTCATCATCATCATCATCGTCATCATCGTCCATGTCATCATTCATCCCCATTCCTTTCATTGGCATAACCGGTTCGATAACATCATCGATTTCTTCGTCTTCGTCATAGTTTTCAATTCGATCAGCTAACTTAGTACTTACTTTCACTAAATAGAAAGTGTCTTCTGTGCGTACTTCAACTGCTTCAATCAATTCGTTTTTACCATTTCTAAAACGAACGATATTTGAATCATCATAACCGTCAGGAAACTTTTCCACTAAAAGGTTTAAAATTTCGTTAGTAAGCTTTGCGTAATCAACAATTACTCTTTTCATAAGGATATTCTATAGATCTAATAAATAAGCAAAAATAAGAGGTGCCACAATTGTAGCATCAGATTCAATAATAAACTTAGGCGTTTTTATATCTAATTTACCCCAAGTAATTTTTTCATTCGGAACAGCTCCAGAATACGAACCGTAACTGGTAGTAGAATCTGAAATTTGGCAGAAATAGCTCCAAAAAGGTGTTTCTGGCATTTCCATATCTTGGTACAGCATTGGAACCACGCAAATCGGGAAATCTCCGGCGATACCACCACCGATCTGGAAAAACCCAACTCCATTAGCAGAATTTTTAGGATACCAATCTGCTAAAAATGTCATGTATTCTATTCCAGATTTCACCGTAGAGACTTTTAAATCTCCTTTAATGACATAGGAAGCAAAAATATTTCCCATAGTACTATCTTCCCATCCTGGACAGATAATCGGTAAGTTTTTTTCTGCTGCAGCATACATCCAGCTATCTTTCAAATCGATTTCGTAATACTCTTCTAAAACGCCTGATAAAAGCATTTTGTACATAAATTCATGCGGTAAATAACGTTCTCCCTTATCATCTGCGTCTTTCCAAATTTTGTAAATATGTTTTTGCAAACGACGGAATGCTTCATGTTCAGGAATACAAGTATCTGTTACTCGATTTAACCCTCTTTCAAGTAAATCCCATTCTTGCTCTGGAGTCAAATCACGGTAGTTTGGCACTCTTTCGTAATGTGAATGAGCTACCAAGTTCATGATATCTTCTTCTAAATTTGCACCAGTACAAGATATAATTTGAACTTTGTCTTGACGAATCATTTCTGCAAAAATCTTTCCGATTTCGGCAGTACTCATTGCTCCTGCAAGAGTTACCATCATTTTAGCTCCATTTGCAAGCTGCTCTTCGTAGCCTTTTGCTGCATCTACTAAAGCCGCAGAGTTGAAATGCAAATAATGCTTTTCTATAAACTGACTTATAGGTCCTTTACTCATTTTATTTGGTTTAAATATTTAAGAATCAATACTTTGAATGGTTAGATTCAAATATAATAATTTTTAAATTGACTAATTGTGTATTTAATTATTTATTTTTTGTCGTAGCCTAAAATTTTTAATACATCGTCGGCTGTTTGTTGTTCTGAGAATACTTCGGTTGCTATAATTCCATTTTCATCTCTGTTGATTAAGATGTGTTTTGGTTGTGGAATCAAGCAGTGATGTAATCCACCATATCCACCAATAGTTTCTTGATAAGCACCGGTATTAAAAAATCCAATATATAATGGTTTTTCTTTATTGTATTTTGGTAAATAGATGGCATTCATATTTTGCTCAGAATTGTAATAATCATCACTATCACAAGTTAAACCACCCAATAAAACTCGTTCGTAAGTTTCATTCCAACGGTTAATTGCCAGCATAATAAAACGTTTGTTGATTGCCCAAGTATCAGGTAAAGTAGTGATAAAAGAAGAGTCAATCATGTTCCATTTTTCTCTATCATTTTGTTGCTTTTGATACAAAATTTGATAAATAGCGCCTCCGCTTTCTCCTACGGTAAAAGAACCAAATTCAGTAAAGATGTTTGGAACGTCAACTTCAGCCTCATCGCAGGCAATTTTAATCTGATTGATAATTTCATCAATCATGTATTGATAATCGTATTCAAAAGCCAATGAATTTTTTATAGGAAATCCACCACCAATATTCAAACCATCCAATGTAGGGCATTCTTTTTTTAATGCGATGTATACTTTGATACATTTTACCAACTCATTCCAGTAGTAAGCCGTATCGTTAATCCCTGTATTGATGAAAAAATGCAACATTTTAAGTTCCAATCTATCATTATCCTGAATTTGTTTTTTATAAAAACTAACAATGTTTTTATAACCAATTCCAAGACGGGAAGTGTAAAACTCAAACTTTGGCTCTTCTTCAGCAGCAATACGGATTCCAATTTTGAATTTCCCGTTAATTTCTGCCTGAAGTAGATCTAGCTCTTCATAATTATCAATAATTGGAATAGTGTTTTTATGCCCGTTATTAATTAATCTTGCAATATTTTCAATGTACTGGTCTCTTTTAAAACCGTTGCAAATAACATAAGTGCTTTTGTTTATTTTACCATTTGCCATTAAATTTTCAACAATATTAATGTCGAAAGCTGAAGAAGTTTCAACGTGAATATTGTTTTTAAAAGCTTCATTCATAATGAATTCAAAATGGGAGCTTTTTGTACAATAGCAGTAATAGTATTTTGCCTCGTATTTATTTTTCTCCATCGATTTACGAAACCAGTTTTTGGCTTTGTTAATGTTATTTGAAATTTGAGGTAAATATGTGAATTTTAATGGAGTACCATATTCTTCAACGAGTTTCATCAAATCAATATTGTGAAACTTTAGATTGTCTTTGTTTAATGTAAATTCTTCTTGTGGAAAGTAATATGTTTGATTTATTAGATCGGAATATTTTGTATTCATGTAGCTTTTAGTATTGCAGATTAATCAAATTGGTATATTAGAATTAAACTAATTTTCAAACTCTAATATTTGCATAAATAATCTGAAGTTTTTCGTGATCTACTTTTAAATGGTTCGACTGATCAAAACAAAAATATTTTTTAATCGAATAAAAACGTCTCAATATCCTTAAAAAAGATTTATTGTTTCGGTTCTCATTTGAACTATAATTTCCTTGTTTTTGATTGTTTTTCATTGTGGCAAATGTAAAAAATAATATATACGTAATCCAATCCTTTTGGCTAAAAAATATTTAAGATTTATAATCGTTAAATGCTTTAAGAATTAATTCATTTTCAACAGATTGATTTATTTTTATTTTACCAATACCTTCTATTAGGGCAAATTGTATGGTGCCATATTCATTTTTCTTGTCATGAATGAGCAATTCTAGTATGGGTTCTATGTCATTTTCAAGAAACACGATATCATCAAAGATTGATTTTATTGTCGTTTTAATTTGAATATACTCGCTTGCACTTATTAATTCCTTGTCGAAAGAGATATAGCTTTCTAAAATCATCCCTACAGCAATGGCTTCACCATGTAATAAGGTAGTTTTATTTTCATTCTCAAGAAAATAACTTTCAATGGCATGACCGAGTGTATGTCCGAAGTTTAGTGATTTCCTAATATTTTTTTCAGTGGGGTCTAATGTTACTATTTCGTTCTTAATTACAACGGAACGGTAAATGAGTTCGTCAAAGTCAGCAAAGTCAATCGCTTTTAAGTCTAGAAATTGTTCCCAATATGCTTTGTCAAAGATTAAACCATGTTTTAGCATTTCGGCAAGACCAGAACGCATTTCATTTTGCGGAAGCGTCTCTAAATAATCGGTATCTATTATTACCATTGTCGGTAGGTTGAAAACACCAATTTGATTTTTTAAATTACCTAGATCAACTCCGTTTTTTCCACCTACGGAAGCATCAACCATTGAAAGCAGGGTAGATGGGATATTAATAAAATCGATTCCTCGTTTGAAGGTTGAGGCTACAAAACCACCTAAATCAGTAACAACACCGCCACCAAGATTTATGACAAGACTTTTCCTGTCAGCACCAAGCTCGGTTAAAACATTCCATATTTGGACGCAAGTCTCAATGTTTTTATTTTCTTCACCTGCTTCAAATTCGATAATTTCGATAGTTAGTTCCGTTTCTAAATAAGGTAGGAATATTGGTAAACACAGTTCATTAGTATTGCTGTCTACTATTATGAACAAGTTAGAATACTTGTTTTCTTTTAAATGAAGGTTTAGCGCTTCATATCCTTTTTCATTAAAATAAATTGGATAATTACTTGCTTGAATCGTTTGCATCTTTTTGGATTAATTGAAAGTGCAAAATAAGGTATTTTTTGCTTAATTCTATTCAATAGACAGCCCATATTTCGAAATAAATATAACAAAAAATATAAAATATATTTAATTGTAGATTAGTTAGCTGAGATTAAAATAGCTCGTTTAATTACAATTTTGCATAACAATATCAGCAGCATTACTATAATTTTTATTTTTAGCCAAGTTTAGATAATTACGGCCCTCTTCATTATTTTTTATCGGAAAGTAGCTTAACCTTAATAGATACTCAGACTTTCCATCATTAAGATTGGGGCCATCTAAAGCTTTTTTTAAATAGGTAATGGCATTATTATATTCTTTTAGGTTGTAATAACAGATTCCTATATTTTGCACATAAATCAGATTACCAAGTTCTGTTTTTAATGCTTTCTTATAGGATAGCAATGCTGTCGTATTTTAAAGCATTTCCAAATTGTATTACTTGAATCTCAACAATATTTTGGTGAAACAATTATTTCCTTCCGATCAGAAGGCTATCGTTAGGAAACATTAATCAGCAAGCCACCAATTAACAATATCTAATTGCAAGTCATACACACTTGTGCCACATGTCAATAGTGGTATTTACAATGAAATATTAAATTTATATTTAATACTAAAATATGGGTTTTAATCCACAGGTTTTTTTTATTTTTGCTACATAGAAGTTATAATAATTACGAAATTAGCAACATGGAAAAAATATTCGATAATACAGAAGTGGCCTTTGCATTAAAAAGCGATACAGAACTTGATAGAGCTTACTTTCTTTTTAAAATGATTTCCATCGAGCCATTGGTCAAAATAGGATCGGCGGTTACTAATTTCGCATTAAATCTTAATCTTCCGGTGGAAGGATTAATACGTGCCACTGTTTTTGATCATTTCTGCGGAGGTATTAATGTAAAAGATTGCCTATCTGTTGTGGATAAAATGCAAACAAAAGGAGTTTCTTCTGTATTGGATTATTCAGTGGAAGGAAAAGAGGATGAGCATCAGTTTGATGCTGCAATGAAAATGACTTTAAAAACCATAGATTTTGCCAAAGAGCGTCAATCAATACCGTTTGCAGTTTTTAAGCCAACAGGGTTTGGACGTTTTGAATTGTATGAAAAATTAGGAGAAAAACAGAAGTTAACTGCGGAAGAACAAGAGGAGTGGGATAAAGTTGTTGCTCGTTTTGATTTGGTTTGCAGTGAAGCTTATAAAAATAATGTATCGTTACTTATTGACGGAGAAGAGAGTTGGATGCAAGATGCAGCTGACGAATTGGTTACTAATATGATGCGTAAGTACAATAAAGAGAAGCCAATTGTTTTCAATACATTGCAATTGTATCGTTGGGATCGTTTGGATTATTTGAAAAAGTTGCATGAAGTGGCAAAGAAGGAAGGGTTTATTATTGGAATGAAGTTAGTTCGTGGCGCTTACATGGAAAAAGAACATGCTAGGGCTAAAGAAAAAGGGTATCCAACACCAATTTGTGCATCAAAGGAGGCTACAGATGCTAACTATGATGCTGCAGTAGATTATATGGTTGATCATTTAGACGGAATGTCTATCTTTTTAGGTACTCATAATGAAGAAAGTACTTATAATTTGATAGATCATATGAAGTCAAAAGGAATAGACACTAAAGATGAAAGAATATGGCTTGGCCAACTTTACGGTATGAGTGACAATATTAGTTATAATCTAGCCGATCATAATTATAATATTGCAAAATATTTACCTTTTGGTCCGGTAAAAGACGTGATGCCGTACTTGATTCGTCGTGCTGAGGAAAACACCTCAGTGGCCGGACAAACTAATCGTGAGTTAGGATTAATAAAGGCAGAGCAAAAAAGAAGGAAAAAAGAATAAGCAGTTTCTGCAAGGAATAAAAAAGGTTTCGTCAGTACAGTACAACGAAACCTTTTTTTATTTTACAATAGTTTCACCTTAGAAAGAAATCTGAAACTGTAGGACTAACATACTTTTACGATCACTTTGAGGGTATTGAATACCTGTTTTTTCGAAAATGGCTCTATTTTGGTAGCCTAAACTTAATTTAGGACCTAAAGTGCCAGTTAGGTAATAATTTGCTCCTAATTCATACAGACTCATTGGATTATTTAATGCATCAAGGTCGGCAATTTGTCCCGCTGCATAAACTTGTAGTCTTCCTTTTGTAGCTGGATTTGTAGGCTTTACAAACAAATATCCTACTTGTCCGTAATATATATTTCCAGTACCAACGCCAATGAATCCATTACCAGAACCGTTTACAAGAGATCCATCTACAATAGCTGGGTCTGGAGTAGAAATACTTCTAGTATAGTTTTTTCCGAAATTACTATTATTGTACGCCGCGTATAGCGTTAGGGCGTCACCTTTAGCACTAATTGGTTTGTCATAAAAAACATCTAAACCTAAAATATTCATATCGTCGTATAAAATCGCTGTAGCATCATTAGGATTTACTCTCCACATTGCTTTTGCCTGCTTTAAATACCCTATGGCTATATTAAATATTTTTTTTGTACCTAAATATGTTCCTTTATTATAAGCCTCAGTATTGGATTCTACATCTGCAAAAGCATAAGTTAACATTCCAGCATATTGTGCCCTAGGTGTATGAGTGCTTATTGTTGAATTTAAATTTAAAGAGCTAGTTGCGTTGCGATACGGATTTGTGATAGCAGCCCGATAACTTAATTTATTAAACAACAATCCTTTAGCATAAATACTTAAATTTCTATTGCCGAAAGTACTAGAAATATTCATGTTTTGTTGATAAATAGGAGCATCGAGTGTAAGTTGAGAAGAAGAACTATTAGCTGAATATCGGGTAGTACCAGCACCCCAAGCTGTTAATCCTCCGCCAAGGTGAAATTGATTATTAAAATGGTATTCCCCTATAGCATCTAAAATAGATAACGGCGCGTTTGATGGACCCGAATTTTGAGTGAAATTAATATTATTTTGCCCTGTTTGAATATGAAAAAACACTTTATCAGTAAGCATTCCCATAGCTTGAATACGCAATCGTCTAACGACAATATCAGTAGATTGTGAGACAACATTATCTCCTATTTTACTATTTGGATTTAATTCTGTGTACCGTCCCCACAATTGAAAGTTCGCACCAAATTTAATATATCTTTTCCCATCTTCAGATAAGTTTACTTTGAAAGGACTTTTTGTTTCTTGCGCTTGGAAGACAACAGGTTTTAAAAACAGCAAAAAGAGTAGGGCAGCTGTTTTAGTTAATTTTTGGTTCATTAGTTGTGTTTATTTAAGAATTACTGAATTGTAAATTACTCAAGTTTTTATATTTTCCATTTTCTAAAGTCATTAGTTCTTGATGCGTACCTTGTTCTGTTATTTCACCATTGTCAAGTACTAATATTTTATCGGCACTACGTATGGTCGAGAGACGGTGGGCGATAATGATACTTGTTCTTCCTTGCATCAAAATCTCCAAAGCTTCCTGTACTAATCTTTCACTTTCACTGTCTAGTGAAGATGTAGCTTCATCAAGTATCAATATGCTTGGATTTTTAAGTAGTGCTCTGGCAATCGCAATACGTTGCCTTTGACCTCCGGAGAGTTTAATTCCTCTTTCTCCCACAATGGTTTCAAATTTTTCAGGAAATCCTTCAATAAAATTAAAGGCATTCGCTTGTTTTGCTGCCAAAAGAATTTCCTCTTCTGTGGCATCAGGTTTTCCGTAAGCGATATTTTCTTTAATGGTTCCTCCAAATAAAATCACGTCCTGGGGAACAATACTCATATTACCACGAAGGTTTTCTAATTCGAAATCATAGATGTTTTTTCCGTCTATTAATATTTCACCTGAATCAATATCATAAAAACGCAATAATAACGAGGCAATAGTTGATTTCCCGGTTCCGCTAGGTCCAACAATGGCGATTTTTTGACCAAAATTTGCCGTAAAATTTACGTCCTTCAATACTTTTATTTCCTTTCTTGACGGATAACTGAAGGCTACATTTTTAAATGTAACATTTCCTCTTATTTTTTCAAGCGAAGAAGCATTTTGCTTTGAGTTGATTTTTTCCGGAGTTTCCTCCAATAATTCAAAAACACGCTCCGTAGCTCCAATAGCTTTTTGGATTTGGGCATACAATTCGGCAATTCCTCCAAAAGAAGCTCCTACAAACGTAGAATACAGTACAAATGAGATCAATTGTCCCACACTCATTTCTCCACTAATGCTCAATCGAACACCAAACCAAACTACGGCTACGATGGCTCCAAAAAGACAAAAGATGATAAAGGAAGCAAAGTACCCTCTGTATTTCCCGCCTTTGATGGCTAACTTCACCACTTCTTTTATTTTTCCGTCATAACGGGCAATTTCATACCATTCATTTGCGAAAGCCTTCACGATACTAATTCCCTGCATCGTTTCCTCAACGATAACTTGACTTTCTGCTACCTGATCCTGAACACTTTTTGAAAATTTTCGAATAAACCGACCAAAAACAACCGCTGCCACAGCTACTAATGGAACGACTGATAACATTAATAAAGTTAACTTGATGCTTTCGGTTGCCAATAGTGCCACTCCACCTACAATTAAAATTAGTTGTCTTAAGAATTCAGCAATGGTAGAAGTTAAAGTATCCTGAATCTGTGTAATGTCTGAACTGATTCTACTGTTTAGTTCACCAACACGCTTTTGCGAAAAGAAAGACATGGGCAGCTTCACTAGGTTGCTGTATAAGGATAGTCTAAGATTGGCCAATGTATGTTCCGTAAAATTAATAAACATTGATAATCTAAAAAACGAAAAAATGGATTGCATAAAAAGAATACCAATCAGCATTAAAGCAATATTATTGGCATCAGTGTAACTTTTATTCTTTACACTGTCAATTAACATTCCCATCAATTTAGGAAAAGCCAAAGCCGTGGCTCCAGTAAATAATAAAAAAACTAATCCTACATAAAACTTCCAACGATGATTTTCTGCATATTTGAATATAAGAGTTGCTTTATTGAGAGAACTTGCAGTAATTTTTGATTTAGGTAAATCATTTTCTTTGAACCTTGCCATTATTTGCTGTTTATGATGCAAATGTAATACTATAGTGATTCATTACAAAAAAATAGTGACTATGAGTATTTCTATTAACTCGCTGTCTTGCAGTACGAAAGGGATTAGGGCAAAATTATTATTAATTTATTTTTATTTTTTGCTTGTAAATACAAATTCTAAATGTATATTTGCACCAGCGAAAACGGATGAGAGATTATTCGAATTGCAAATTAGGGCAATTAGCTCAGCTGGTTCAGAGCACCTCGTTTACACCGAGGGGGTCGGGGGTTCGAACCCCTCATTGCCCACAAAACTTCTCAAGAAATTGAGAAGTTTTTTTTTGTAACGTATTTTATGGAATTTATAGTTTACATTCTTTTTAGCGAAACAAAAAATCGATATTATACTGGTTTCACAGCTAATTTAGAAGAACGAATAATTCGATATAATCACAAGAGCAAAGATTTTACAGCTAATGTAAATGACTGTAAGGTGTTATATATTGAAAAGCACGATACAAAACAACAAGCTAGTCACAGGGAAGCACAAATTAAATCTTGGAAAAGTAAAATTAAAATACTGGAATTAATTTCAAAATAAGATTATCTCTGCTTCTTCGGAGCATTCCGATGACATCGAAAGAGGTCGGGGGGCGAACCCCTCAGTACCCAAAGAAAACTCCATTATTTATAATGGAGTTTTTCTATTTTATACTAACACCGTATGATTTTTTTAAGGATCAATCCCAAAAATATCGAGGTTAATGATTTATGAATTTTAAATTTTTATTTTAATTCCCGCATTTACTACAAATCCGTCTAATGGAGCATAGATGTCTTTGAAAACAGGATTTGAAATTGTTCCGGTGTATATACTACCAAATTTGGTTTGTCTTGTATCTGTATAGTTTTCAAAATTGCAATAAACTGAAAAATTCTCCCATAACTTTTCGATCATTAAACCGAAAATCCAATACTCTCTTGCTGTAGTGCCATTGTTTAATTTTTGTGGGCTATAATAATATCCTTCTAATCCTACTTTCCATTGATCTTCTACTTCATACATCAAAACATTATTTAAACGGTGTTTAGACGTTAATGGATTTTCAGATTTTATACCAGAATCATCTATCGATGCATTGGTGTAGGTGTAACCAAGAAATAATTTAAAATCCTTATATCCCAATTTTACATTTGTTTCTGTTCCTTTTGTATTTAAATAACCGTCAATGTTGACGAACTGATAGCTGTCATCCGAAAAAGGGGTTAATACAAGTGGATTGTCAACATTAGTAAAAAAGAATAACTGATTGACAGATAATGATATATCATTAGTTATATAAGTCTTATAATTAATATCGAAATTCACGCCATAACTCTTTTCTAGGGTATTAAAATCGCTATCTATAGGGCGTACATTTTGGTATTGAATTCGTTCGCTTTCTTCAGTAAATATGGTTGGTGTTTTATAACCCAATCCTCCACCAATTCTAGAAGTAAGTTGATTATTGATTTTAAATAAACCTGAAACTCGTGGTAAAAGAGAAAAGCCATAATCAACAACATAATCACCTCTAAGCCCTGTTTCTATATCCAGCCAATGGTTCGCTTTTATAGTGTTTTGGACAAAAGCGCCGTACGTTATTTGATTGTAATCTCGCAAAGGAAAAGTAGTGTTACCGTCTTCTTTAAAATTATCAGTATATAAGTTAGCTCCCGCAACCCATTCAGAGATTACGCTCTTATAAGAATAGGCAAGTTCTGAAAACGTACTGTTCTGCAACCCGTCAAAAATATAATCTGGAATAGTAACGACACGGTTAAAATTGTTAAAGCTATTTTTGAATATTACTGATGCATTTTCATTGAATTTATGTGTAATAGTGAACTGCGTGCTTATTCTTTGTGTTTTATTCTTTTCAAAATAACTGTTTGGATAGCTACTTTCATCTTTGATATAATCTATGTTTCCACCAATTCGATTTTCAAATACCGTATTGATACCAAAGTCAAGATTTGTATTCTCATTAAAGTAGACAAATAATTTTGGATTAAAATTAAAACGTTCAAACTTGGGGATAGCAGTAAGCTTAATATCCGCAGGATCATAAGGAGCGTTTCGATCATGTGATGCAAAAACGGTCAATCCAATTTTATTGAATCTTTGCGAATAAAACCCATTAATATCCAATCCAAGAGCAGAAGTTCCATTAAGTAGAAAGCGTAATTCTCTTTCTTCTGATGGGGTTTTAGAAATAAGATTAACTAAACCGGCAATTGCTCCACCACCATATAAAGTAGAAGCGGATCCTTTAATTATTTCCACTTGTTTCAAATCTAAAGGTGGTGTTTGTAGTAATCCCAGCCCGCTTGAAGCTCCAGAAAAAACAGGAAAACCATCTTTTAATATTTGAGTGTATCTTCCGTCTAATCCTTGAATTCTAATAGATGAATTTCCTGAAGTGGCAGATGTTTGCTGCGTTTGTATACCGGTACTTTCATTTAGCATCATTCGGATATCGCCTGGCTTCATGTTTGCTTTTTCTTCTAATTCTTCTCCAGCTATAAATTCCACTCTACTAGGAATGTTACTAATACTTCTGGTTCCTCTGGTTGAAGTGATAACAATTTCATCCATTTCTTCAGCTTCACTTTGTAACAAAACTTCTAAAAATTCGCCAACAAAAGGTATTGTAAACGATGCAATGTGTTTGCTATAGTCTTCAATAGAGAAAGATACTGTATAAATACCTTCTGGAAGGTTTTTAAAAATAACAACTCCATTTGCATCAGATGTAGATACTAAATTCGTTTTCTCAATTTTAGCTGTGACAGCATTTACAGGCTGATTAGTTTCAGCATCTTTAATATGGACTTTGATTGTATTCTGTGCTTGTGCAGTGCTAATAGTTGCTATAGCCACAATCAATAAAATATATTTAAACATTTAAATTTTCTTAATATTAATAAACATAACGAATTTGCCTAATCTCAAAATCAAGCAAGTAAAAAACTGTTTTACACTAAGTGCTTTTAGGCGGTTGCCAAACATTACAAATGAAAGAAGAATATACAAATTTATCATACGATAATGGTTGTACTATTTCATCCGTAGAAAAATCTAATTTTTCACTGATAGCTGTGAAACTGAAGCTTATTGCGAAACCAATGCAGCTGCCACAAGAATAAAAGGGAGAACACTTTCCGTTGCAGTCATTACCGCAATCATCAGAATCATTTTCACAATTTTTCTCTACACCACATTCTGATTGTTTAGCATATGCAGAGCAAGGCACTGTTGAAAGAAACAGCACAATAAACGATAAAATTGTTACCCATATTTTCACGTTGCAAAATTAAAGATAATATTTACGATTAACTTATGATGTTACAATTTTCTTTTAATCTTACATAAAATGATTTTCAAGTAGAACACAGCTTAAAAAGATCATAAAGACTATACTTTGCTTTCTAAGAAAACTTCATTCTTAAACTCCCAAAAAGCATTAAGTTTGCGTTATGATCACTAAGAAAAAAACAAACTGGTTCAGGATGCTCTTTGAGTGGAATGGATCCGTGCTTCCTCAACTTTTGCCGCGTTTATTTATCCTCTTTGGCTATTCTATGTTAATCGTCTATTTTAGAGATGATTTACTTAATCATAATATCTATATCAATCCTGCAATTTTCACTCTTTTCGGAATTGCCCTCGCGATATTTTTAGGGTTCAGGAACACCGTAAGTTATGATCGGTTTTGGGAAGGAAGGAAATTATGGGGTGCATTATTAAATGATACGCGCTCTTTAGCCAGGCAGGCGCACACGCTCGTTGAAGGAAATGACTATAATAAGGAACGAACTCATTTTATTAATCTGTTAACTGCTTTAGTCCATGCGTTAAAACACCAGCTGAGACAAACTGACGCTGATGGTGATTTAAAAAGACTACTACCTGATTCAGATGGTAATAAATTTAAAACTGCTGTTTTTAAACCAATCATGATTTTGAAAGAACTGGGTGTTTGGGTTAACAAAGCGAAACTTTCCGGGAGGATAGATTCGATCACCCAAGCCAATTTTGATGTAAATTTGAATAAACTGTCAGATATCATAGGTGGCTGCGAAAGAATCACCAGTACGCCAATTCCTTATACGTACAACATCTTATTGCACCGTACAGTCTATATTTATTGCTTTTTACTTCCTTTTGGTTTTGTTGAATCAACAGTTTGGATAACACCTTTTGTAATTGTTTTTATCGCTTATACTTTTGTTGCTTTAGAAGCAATTGCAGATGAACTAGAGGATCCCTTTGGTGTTGAACCTAATGATTTAGCCTTAGACGCTATGTCTGCTATGATTGAAAGTACGCTATTGGAAATTGATAATAAACATATTGAACCTAGTAAAAGCGCTAACGGGTACTATATCACTTAGAATGCAATTGGCGCGGCAAGACAACTGTCAGGAATATTAAATGCTTTTACCAAAGAAACAGCGTCCGGTCTAATTTCCCAGCATAGCTGATTGACCATCTTGCGTATGGCTTTTGTTTTTACCGCTTCCATATAACCATCTTCCAGATACCATCCTTTATTTTTTTCAATCTGTGAAAGTGCATACAATTGATATAATTTCAACATAACTTCCTTGCTATTTTTGTCTTCAATGGCTTGTATGGATTCTTGAAACTGCTCTAATACAACTCGTTCGAGATAAGCCTGAGCGACGTCAATCATTTGATGCTGCACAATATTAAACGCATCATAAGGATCAAGTCCGCTATCAATCAGTTTTTTTATTCGCTTTGCTGCAGACGCCAAAGTCGTTTTTTCTCTATATTGAAAAGCATGTAAATGAAACTCCTCATCAATTAAATGCGAATCATCCGTTTTTCTGGTTACTATTGGATTCTTTTCAGAAATAGCAGTTTTGGCATTCTCATAAACATAATTAATCATTCCCATTGCATCCATTTTTCCAAATGATTTTCGGAATTCTGATAAACGATTTTTAGCAACCAATTGCATTAATACAGTATTGTCACCTTCAAAAGTAGTATAGATTTCGGTATCATTTTTTAAAGCATCAATACGATTTTCGGATAAATAACCCTTTCCACCAATAGCCTCGCGACATTCCTGTAAAACAGCAGTTGTACTCCAAGTAGAGTAGGCCTTCATACCCGCAGCAAGAGCTTCAATTTCCTGCATTTCAGATTCGTTTTTATCAATGAATCGATTCGTAACGTATTGTAAAGCAAAATGGATTGCATATGTTTTTGCCAGTAACGGAAGGAGTCTGCGTTGATGGATACGGTAATTTAATATTGGAACTTCTAATCCGCCTTCTGGCCCAAATTGTCTGCGCCCGTCGCTATATTTAATCGCAATAGTTAATCCGGATTTGGCTGCAGCCAAAGCAGATCTAGGAATCCCAATTCTGCCACCAACTAAAGTTCCTAGCATGGTAAAAAAACGTCTGTTATCACTTGGTATTGGGCTTTCGAATTCTCCCTTTTCATTTATCGAGGCAAAGCGATCTAGCATATTTTCTTTTGGGATCACTACATTTTCAAAACGAATTGTACCATTATCAACTCCATTAAGACCCATCTTAAGTCCGCAGTCGCCAATAGTAATGCCAGTTAGAATTTTACTATTGATATCACGTAGCGGAACGATAAATGCATTAACACCATAATCAGTTTCACCAATAATTAATTTAGCAAAAACCGTTGCCATTTGTCCGTGTACAGCAGCGTTACCAATGTATTCTTTTTGTGCCTTTTCATGCGGTGTATGAACAGTAAATGTTTGGTCTCTATGATTATAGGTCGCCGTTGTTTCCATTCCTTTGACATTCGAACCGTGATTCGTTTCTGTCATTGCAAAACAGCCAGGGAGTTTTAGTGAGCCAATATCTTTTAAGTACTTACTGTAATGTTTTTCAGTGCCAAGGGATTGAACGCTCATTCCCCAGAGTCCAAATTGTACGCCAAACTTGATTACTAAGCTTAGATCATGGTAACTCAAGGTTTCCATGATTGCAAAATAATCTTGAATGTTTCCGCCACCGCCATATTGTTTTGGATAGCCCATATTACCTAGATTTTCATCTGCGAGGATTTTACACCAATCATAGACTTTTTCACGATAAACGGCAGTGTCCGTTGAAATTTCATAAGCAAACTCAGGACGGCTGATAACAGATTTTACTTTTTTAATAATTTCGGCTTGTTTTCCGTCCAGAATTTTAGTCAGTTTTTCTATTTCAAATCTATTGCTAGTCTGATAATTTGAAGTAAAGGTAGTTTCATTTTTTTTGAAATCGCCCATTGCTTCTTCACCTGAAAGACCTAAATCATTTTCGAGTTGTAAAAAAGCAGGTCCAAGATCGTTGATAGTTTTATCATTTTCAGAAAGTAAAATTGAAATATCAAAAAGGGATCTGATTAAATGGTTTTTCTGAAGAATAATTTCAATTTCAGATTTCCAATCAGCCACGACTTCTCTAGATGGAGGTGATGAGACAGCAATTTTTGAAAGAAGAAATTCCTGTTCCTCTTTCGAAAGCCAGTTCTGGGAAACGATAAACTTTTGTAATGTCAAGAATTCTTTTTGGCTCAAGAGATCATCAGACCATACAAGATAAAAAAGAGGGATAAAGGCTTTGAGTTTAGAATTTTCCATAATGAATTTGAATTACGTTTTTAAACTTATTCAAGATAGCGAAATTTAACGATTGAAAATGAAAACTAAAAAGAAAATAGATGACTTTCAAAAAACTTGAGTTCAACATATCCTTTTTAACTTCCTATTAGTATTTCATTGTGTCAATACAAATAATACAATCCTTACTTTTGTGGATAGAAGAATAAAATAAATCCATGAATAAAAATAACCTCTCCCAAACAAAAATATCAGTTTTAGACCTCGCAATAGTAAGGGAAGGAGGTACGACTTCTGATACTTTTAAAAACAGTCTAGATATTGCCCAAAATGTTGAAAAATGGGGGTATAACCGATTTTGGTTAGCAGAACATCATAATATGCCAGGAATTGCCAGTAGCGCTACTTCTATATTAATTGGACATATTGCTTCAGGAACAACTACTTTAAGAGTAGGTTCAGGAGGTATTATGCTGCCTAATCACGCGCCGCTAATCGTAGCAGAACAATTTGGAACACTAGCCACACTTTTTCCTGACCGAATTGATTTAGGATTGGGTCGTGCTCCCGGAACAGATCAATTTACGGCAGCAGCCTTGAAAAGAGATCAACATGCGGCCATGGAATTTCCGGCTAACGTGGAAGAATTACAATTGTATTTTTCAGAAGGGAATAAAAAAGGACGTGTTCGCGCTATTCCTGGCGAAGGAGTAGATATCCCAATCTGGATTTTAGGCTCCAGTACCGACAGTGCTTATTTAGCAGCCGCTAAAGGATTGCCCTACGCATTTGCAAGTCACTTTGCCCCAGCCCAATTAATGACCGCAATAGCGATATATCGAAATAATTTTCAACCTTCAGAGCAATTAAAGGAACCTTATGTTATTGCTTGCGTCAATGTAATTGCAGCCGATTCTGATCAAGAGGCGGAGCGATTAGCGACTTCTTTTAAGAGATTGTTCCTCGGAATTATAACCGGAAACAGACAGCAGCTTAAAGAAGCGGTTGATCCAGGGGAAGGTTTTATGGATCCAATGGAAGAAGCAGCATTGCAACAAATGATTGCCTACACCTTCATAGGAGGACCTGAAAAAGTAAAAAGAGAACTAGATTATTTTCTTGAAAAAACTAAAGTCGATGAATTGATGGTGGCCACTGCTATTTATGAGCATGAAGCCAGACGTCATTCCTATGAAATCTTGGGACAATTAAAAATCTAGTAACACTTAATAAAGCGTTAAGGCACCCAGAATTTCTTCTGACATGAAAGGACCTCCTGGGTATTTAGCGGTATAATCAAGGTTAAGCCAAACTTGACCACGTTCATCGATATGATAATGTAATTGCTTTTTGTAGCTTTCCTTTTCAAAAAGTACATTTTTAATCAAATAATTGACTGTTTCCAGATCATTTAAGGTACCTATTAGAATTTCAGGGTATACGTGTCCTTTAGTATGAATAAGTCGGGGAGTTCCTCCAATGGCTCGCACAGCAGCAGCCATCAAAATGGAATGGTCATCACAATCTCCCGAAAAATAGTTCAATGACTCACTGGCAGTTGCTATATAGTCCCCGTCTTTTGGGTCACTTACATAGTTCCAACGACTGTTTATTTCTTTAAAAACGGCAAAACATTGAATTATGGTTCTATAATCAGAGTAGCCTTTTATGTTTTTGAAGTGTTCTGAAGTCGCCATAACAGCAAAATTCCTGACTCTGGGATTTTGATATTCAATGGCATTGATAATTTTAGATTTATTAGGAAACGGCAACAGTTTAGCAATGATTATATCTTCCGGGTTTGGGTTATCTGACATGGTATATAACATCGAATCATAATCCTCATAAACACTGTTGAATCCATAATTTCCTGACGCTGTACCATAAAATAAAACTAAAATATATAAGAAGATGCATGCAATAATAATAGTTCTTAAAAGCCTTAACACCAACTGTATTGCCACGATTATAAGTAAGAAAAGGAATATTCTGTCAATATTGAAAAACCAGTTCAATTCTATTAAATTCTGATGGGCTATTATGAAAAGAGGAATCGCAATTAAAATATTCATGACAAAAATAATAACATCATCCCAAGGTTTTTTCACCTTAAGTTTCTGTATACTTTTATTAAAAGAAATATTTTTAATGTTTACCATAGTTCCCCCAAAAAATCAAAAACTAGATTAGTTTTACAATTTTATCAAAAGTACCTTTTTTATCAATGATTTTAAGTTGAAACAGTTGATTTTGAACATTGTTTAACATTTCAATTGTTAATGGTTTTTCTGACCATTCCGTTAATGCTAACCATTCTTGAATATCTTCAGTTTTTTGGTTGTAATTACCGGCCAGTATTTTGTCAATATTTGGAATGTCTTTGAAGTTTTTGGTCGTTTTATTTATACTGCTCAATATGTTTTTAATCGTCTCAGGGTATTTTTCTAAGATTTCGTCACGTACAGCAATCACAAAACAGGCCCAAGGAGTAGGGCAATCGCCAATTCTTCTAAATATTCCTTTATCTACCAGTGGTTTAGTCATAAAACGTTCCCACATGAAATAATCGACACTGCCATTGCTCAAGGCTTCAACAGCCCCGTCTATGGTGTTTACAATTTCAAACTGAAGGTTGTCTGTTTTCCAACCTTGATTATTTGCATTTACGTAAGCCATTAATTGAGAACCGGAACCCAAACGGGAAATAGCCACTTTAGTGTTTTCTAAATCGGAAAGAGTTTTATATTTAGACTTGGCTGCTACATGAATGCCCCAAATTAAGGGGGATTGTACATAAACCTGAACAATTTTACTCGGGTTTCCGGCAACGATATCTTTGACGATACCTTCCGTAAGTATTACCGCAATGTCAGTCTCTCCATCACGTAGCATCTGGCACATTTTTCCAGTCCCCTCAGGAACATCGGTCCATTGTAAATCAATGTTATTTGCGTTAAAATCGCCTTCTTCGATGGATAAGTGCCAAGGTAAATTGAAATGTTCCGGTACTCCGGCAATTTTTATTGTTTTCATTTTAGATAGTCTATTTTGTCTAATTCATACCAAACGCACGGAATGCTATCATGATTGTATTCAGAAACCAATCGTAATCCTATTTTTTCCAAAATTCTTCTGGAGCCAACGTTTTCAATATGTGCGGATGCATAAATAATTGCAAGATTCATTTTAATAAAACCATAATGCAGCCAAGCTTTTGCAGCTTCATAACCATATCCTTTACCCCAAAATTCTTCTCTTAATCGGTATCCAATTTCATAGAAATTGAGGTGATTATTTTCCGGTTCCTTGATGAACTTTAATCCCGCCCAACCAATAAATTCATTTGTTTCCTTAAGTATTATAGCATAACGACCAATTGCATTTTGAATATATTGAATCTGGAGACTTTCTATATAATTCATTGATTGTTCAATAGATTCAACAGGATTGTTTCCCAAATAGCGATGTACATTAGGATTTGAATCCAAAAGAAACATTCTTTCGGCATCCGAAGTGACTATCGCTCTTAGAATTAAACGTTCGGTTTCAATCATTATTTTCATATTACAATGAATTATTATTTTTACCACGATAACTCTCCGCTTCAGGAGAATTTAGTTATATTAAGTACCAGAGCATTAAACTGGAATCACGTAGTTAATAAAAGACTTAAAATAGGTTCTTAAAATTACACATTAATATCTTTAAAATTATTTAGTTTGGCGTACCGAATCATATTGGTAAACGCCTCATTATCAATTTTTGGTATTTCCAGAATAGAATTTAATAAAGTCGTATCATATTCATTGGGAGCAGTTATGAAATAGGGTTTTAGATGTTTGCCAATACTTTCATAATACAATTTTTCGATGGTATTTTTATATTCAAAATCCACCATGTTTTTGATTAAAGTGAAGTTCGTATATCCTACTTCTTTCATGATTAATTGTAATCCTTTGGAAAATTTAAAGCTTTTGTCATTCACAATGTTGAGTTGAAGAATGTCATTTCTTTGAAAAGTTTTGACGATAACTTTGGCAACGTAATCTACGGGAATAATATTCAATCCTGTATCTTCATTAATTATAAAACGTACATTTTCCTGTTCATTTCGTCTTTGTGCGGTAAAATGAAAAAATTTCGCCAAAAGATAAAAGACCATATATTTAGAAATGAAATAGTTGTTCTCTTCGCTAAGCATTTTTCCGCCGATGACACTTGGACGTAAAATTTGATATGGTAACCCTATCGCTTTACATTGATCTGCGATAAAGTTTTCTGAATGAAATTTGGCATTTTCATAGGCATTTCGATGCTCCGGAATAAAATCTAGATTATGAAAATCATTGTCAATAAGCCCTTTTCTTTCGCCTGAAGAGAAAGCAGTACCTATATAAATAAATTTTTTTATGAAGGGATGGAATAGATTAAAAATATTTTTTGTAACCGTAGTGTTCTCATCGAAAATTTTATCCTGATGAACTTCATCGGTAGATAAATTAACGTAACCCGCAGAATGGATGAAATACGCTCCTTTAATATTATCTGAAAAATCCACATGGATGGAAGCCAAATCCGTATCAATGACCTCTAAATATTCGTGTAGTTTTGTTATTCCTTTGTCTCGCAGAATTTTAGGGGTGTAGTTACTTGATAATAATTCGTTTATTCTATCTACCGCCGCTATTTTCCCTTTATTTCGGGCAATTAGGAAAAGTTTTCCTTCTATTTTAGTATTGATGAAAAGCTCCAAAATTTCATACATAATATGAGACCCTAAAACTCCTGTAGCACCTGTAAGTATTATTTTCATTATCGTTTTGTTCTAAAAACAAATGTAGTTTTAAAAAATTTAATGAAGAACTTTTTAAAACTACAAATAGGATAATTTGAAGGTATTAATTTTTAGCTAATTTATCTAAGGTGTAGGCAATCAATTCATCCACTGCTTTATAAGGATCAGCGCTAAAAGTTCCAGAGGCACGATTGGCGATAATGGCATTTAGCGATAAGGCATTATGGCCTAAGAGGGCCGAAAGACCATATATTGCAGCAGTTTCCATTTCTAGATTGGTAATTATGTTATCTTCAAATTTAAAATTATCCATTTTAGAATTCAAATTCTCATCTTGGATATTCAAACGCAATACACGACCTTGAGGTCCGTAAAAACCACCGGCAGTTGCCGTAATTCCTTTATGCATCTTGTTACTTTCTATTACTGTTTCCAGTTTTTCTGAACAGGCAATTACGTAAGGCTTTCCTTTGCGCACATCCCAATTGGTATGTTTCACAAAAGCATCTTCCATCGCTAAGTTTGACACTTCATCAATAAGATAGGAGCGAAGCATGTTATCCAAGCCTAAGCCGAATTTAGCCATCACAAAACTATCGACGGGAATATCAGCCTGTAAAGAGCCAGAGGTTCCAATTCGGATGATATTTAACGAAGTCAGCTTTTCTTTTCGTTTGCGAGTTTCTAAATCAATATTTACCAAGGCATCCAATTCATTGATTACGATATCAATATTGTCAGGACCTATTCCTGTTGACATTACTGTAATTCTTTTGCCTTTGAAAATTCCCGTTTGGGTTTTGAATTCTCTTTTCTGAGTCGAAAATTCGATGCTGTCAAAAAATTGTGTGATTTTTTCCACACGGTTTTGATCGCCCACAAAGATAATGTCGTGAGCAATATGTTCCGGTTTTAGATTTAAGTGATAAACACTTCCATCTGGGTTTAATATTAATTCTGACGATTGTATCATATGTTTTTATGTTTTTTCCTCACCCCAACGCTCTCCAATGAGAGAGAGTCAGTATCGGATTTAGATTGCAATTTTATTTATATTGTTTTGGGTTCTTGCCTCCGGGGAAGCTAGGAGGAGATTATCCGCCCACGCGTTTTACTTTGAAGCCTTTAAGCTTTAATATTTCCATAATCTTATCGCGGTAATCTCCTTGAATGATAATGGAATCATCTTTAAAAGTCCCGCCAACGCTTAACTTGGTTTTAATTTCTTTGGCAAGAATTTTAAAATCGGCGTCTGAGCCTTCGTAACCTTCAATAATGGTAGTGACTTTTCCTTTTCTTTTTTCGAATTTGCAAATCATAGGCTCTTTTTGAACGTATAATTCATGAGGTGCCTCTTCCTTTGCTTCTTCGGGAGCCGGTTCGTGATCTGGAAACAGATTTTTTAATTGGTCTTGTAAGTCCATGTAATATTTTTTTTATTGAATGCTGATTGATGTGAGTCTTTTAAATTAGCATTTTATGTTTTATTTTTGAATGCGGATGATGCGGATTGAAAACAGATGGTCACGGATTTTTTTTATATACCTTTCTCATCTATTCAGGCTTTTTACCGAAATTTAAAAGTAGTCCTACTTCGCAATGAGTGGCTTTTAAATAATTGATTAATTAAAATTCATTTTCTTCCACCATGTAATCCCGCGCTTTTAATTCTAAAATAACTAAATCATTTACAATTATGTGGCAAAGTATTCTCATACTTTAACTTCCTTGTAAAAAACCTTAATCTTTTTCTGCGCTTCGACTGTGAAACCGCTTTCTTTAAGTTCGCAATACAACGCATTATGATACATTCTTTCTAGAAAACCATAAAACTTAATTTGCTAATGGTTAAAAAGTAAAAAGACATTAAGCATACACCTAATGTCTTTTTACAGATAGGATAAATTTAAATATTATTTCTTAATTAATCCTAAATCTACTAAACGTTCATACAAATAGTCACCGGCAGTAATGTCTTCAAATTGTTTTGGATGTTCTGAATCAATACAGTTTTCTAAACAATTTAACGGCATATCACTAACAGGGTGCATAAAAAACGGTACTGAATAACGTGAAGTTCCCCATAATTCTCTCGGTGGATTAACCACTTGATGAATCGTAGATTTCAATTTGTTATTCGTATACCGAGACAACATATCGCCTACATTAATAACTAATTCATCTGGTTCAGCAATGGCATCAATCCAATCTCCATTGTGGTTTTGAACCTGTAGCCCTTTTCCTTGTGCACCCATTAAAAGGGTTATCAAGTTGATATCACCATGAGCAGCAGCGCGAATAGCATTTGCTGGCTCTGAAGTAATAGGTGGGTAATGAATAGGTCTTAAAATCGAATTTCCGTCTTTGGCAAAATTGTCGAAATGAAATTCATCTAAACCTAAACGTAAAGCCAAAGCTCTCAATACATAAACACCGGTTTTTTCCAGCATTTGGTACGCTTCTTTACCTACAGCATTGAAACGAGGTAATTCTTTAACTTCCACATTTTCGGGGTATTCTGAAGCGTATTTTGAATTTTCACTCACATATTGACCAAAATGCCAAAACTCTTTCAAATCCCCCTCTTTTCTACCTTTGGCATGCTCGGTTCCAAAAGAAACATAGCCCCTTTGCCCTCCAATTCCTGGGATTTCGTAGCTGTGTTTGGTTTCCAATGGTAAAGCGAAAAAATTTCTTATTTCACCGTATAATTCTTCTACCAATTGATCATTTAAAAAGTGACCTTTTAGTGCTACGAAGCCAATATCTTCAAATGCACTTCCGATTTCATTTACAAATTTTTGTTTACGTTTCGGGTCGTCCGAAAGGAAATCACGCAAGTCAACACTAGGAATATTTTGCATACAATACTTATTTTTTAATAACTTAGAAGGCGTCAAAAACATTTCAATCACAAATATATTAAATAATTTTTGAACAGCATTTTAAATGAGATAAACAAAACAAAAAAATATAACAAATTTAACCAAAACTGTTATATTTATTTATCTTTGAATTACGAAATAAAGCCAATAAAATGAACTTTGACAGAAAAAATCTTACTGACGACACTTTATTAGATCTATATAAACGAATCCTTAAGCCACGGCTAATCGAAGAAAAGATGCTGATCCTGATTCGTCAGGGAAAGGTATCCAAATGGTTTTCAGGAATCGGACAAGAAGCCATTTCGGTGGGAGTGACAGCTGTTTTGGATAGGGATGAATACATCCTGCCAATGCATCGAAATTTAGGGGTATTTACCGGTCGTGATATTCCACTGTACCGTTTATTCTCGCAGTGGCAGGGAAAAGCCAATGGTTTTACCAAAGGAAGAGACAGAAGTTTTCATTTTGGTACCCAAGACTATAAGGTGATTGGTATGATTTCGCATCTTGGGCCGCAATTAGGCGTTGCTGACGGAATCGCGTTAGCCAATAAGCTAAAGAAAAACGGAAAAATTACGGCAGTTTTTACAGGAGAAGGCGCTACTAGTGAAGGGGATTTTCATGAGGCTTTGAATATTGCCTCAGTTTGGGAGTTGCCTGTTATGTTTGTAATAGAGAATAACGGATATGGTCTTTCGACACCTACAAACGAGCAGTACCGTTGTGAAAACTTGGCCGATAAAGGAAAAGGATACGGAATGGAAAGTCATATTGTTGACGGAAATAACATTCTGGAAGTATACAACCTATTGTCAGAATTGAAAAGCTCCATGATTGAAAAACCACGTCCAGTCTTATTGGAGTTTAAAACCTTCAGAATGCGCGGACATGAAGAGTCGAGTGGCACTAAATATGTTCCTCAAGAATTAATGGATTTATGGAGCGCAAAAGATCCGGTAGAAAATTACCGCAGTTTTTTAAAAGAAAACGGAATCCTTTCTGATGCGTTTGACAATACGCTAAAAAGCGAAATCAAAAAAGAAATCGATGAAAGTCTGACTCTTTCGAATGCAGAACCGGAAATTGAATCGACATTAAGTGAAGAATTAAATGATGTGTTTAAAAGCTTTACCCCTAAGGTTATTATCCCTTCTAAGGATATAGAAAAAATAAGATTTATTGATGCCGTTTCTAACGGATTAAGGCAGTCTATGGAACGTCATAACAACTTGGTAATTATGGGACAAGACGTTGCTGAATACGGTGGTGCTTTTAAAATTACCGATGGATTTGTAGCACAATTTGGAAAAGAACGGGTGATCAATACGCCTATATGTGAGAGTGCCGTAGTTTCTGTGGGAATGGGATTATCTATTAACGGATACAAGGCGATTGTCGAAATGCAGTTTGCCGATTTTGTTTCGACGGGATTCAATCCAATTGTAAACTTATTGGCTAAGTCACATTACCGTTGGTTGGAAAACGCAGATGTTGTGGTTCGCATGCCTTGTGGCGGGGGAGCTCAAGCAGGACCCTTTCATTCACAGACAAATGAAGCTTGGTTTACCAAAACACCCGGTTTAAAAGTCGTGTATCCTGCCTTTCCATATGATGCAAAAGGATTATTAAATGCTTCTATTAACGATCCGAATCCGGTGCTATTCTTTGAACACAAACAATTATATCGTAGCGTGTATCAAGAGGTACCAAAAGACTATTATACCTTACCGTTAGGCAAGGCCGCTTTATTGAAAGAAGGAAATGAGGTCACGATAATTGCTTTTGGAGCAGCGGTGCATTGGGCTTTGGATACATTAGGAAATAGTACTGAAATTTCAGCAGATTTGTTGGATTTACGAACGTTGCAACCTTTGGATACTGAAGCTATTTTTGCTTCCGTTAAGAAAACTGGAAAAGTGATTATTTACCAAGAAGACAGCCTGTTTGGAGGTATTGCCAGCGATATTTCTGCGATGATTATGGAGGAGTGCTTTAAATATTTAGATGCCCCAGTAAAAAGAGTGGCTAGCTTAGATACCCCCATTCCATTTGCAAAAGCACTAGAAGATCAATATCTGCCAAAAGGCCGATTCGAAAAAGATTTACTGGCTCTTTTAGCTTATTAATTATAGATTTTAAAATGCTGTTCAGGGAACAGCATTTTTTTTTACCTTTATTTTTGTTAAATTGCAATTATGAAAAAAAATATCCTCTCCATTCTGTTCCTAGTTTTACTGTGTTCATGTCAGAAAAAAGAGAAAATGACAGTTCCAAGAGATTCAAATAAGAACTTCGAAAAATACAAAGAAGGCTTTGTCACTACTCTTTGGGAATTGTATCCGGATTGGGCAGCTAGTCAAGGATATCACAAGCTGGACAGTGTTTTGGTAGTTTCAGACTCTAGTTATATAAAAAGACAACTAGATTTTGCTCATGCTCAACTGGATTCGCTGCAAAACTACGCTTTGGAAAACCTTACGGACAATAATATTATTGATTTTTACATGATACAAAATCAATTAAAAAGTTCGATTTTTTCAATTGATAAATTAAAATCTTACCAATGGAACCCGGCAGAATATAATGTGAGTGGGGCTTTCGCTGAAATATTAAATGGAAAATATGACTCTTTAGAAGTCCGTCTACATAGTTTTAATATGAAAATGGATGCGGTTCCTGCTTATTATGAAGCAGCGAAAGTAAATATAAAAAACCCAACGCTAGAGCATACTACTCTTGCTATTTCTCAGAATTTAGGAGGTATATCTGTTTTTGAAGAAGACTTGATTTCCGCTGTGGCTAAAAGTAAATTATCCAATACCGAAAAGAAAGTGATTAAAGAAAAAGCAAAAACAGCAGTACATGCTATTGTGGCTTACACCAATTGGTTAAAGGATTTGGACAATAAAATGCCTCGCTCTTTTAGGTTAGGCGAGAAATTGTACACTGAAAAATTTAATTTAGATATTCAGTCTAGCTATAGTGCCGATACTATTTTTGTAAAGGCAGTAAGTCATAAAAAGGAACTGCACGAAAAAATGTTTGCATTAGCATATGCATTGTGGCCAAAATATATGAATGCGACACCAAAGCCAGCTGATAAGTTACAACTGATTAAAATGGTAATAGACAAGATTTCGCTTCAACATACTACACCTGCTAAATTTCAATCAGAGATAGAGAAACAAATACCTGAACTGGTGGCATATGTAAAAGCCAAAGATTTACTTTATATTGACCCTTCAAAGCCTTTGGTTGTACGCAAAGAACCGGCGTACATGGCGGGGGTTGCAGGAGCATCTGTTTCGGCACCTGGTCCGTACGATAAAAATGCTAATACCTATTATAATGTAGGTAGCATGTCGGGTTGGAGTGCAGAAAAATCAGAAAGCTACTTAAGGGAATACAACGATTATATTTTGCAAATCCTAAATATACATGAGGCAATACCGGGACATTATACCCAATTAGTGTATAGCAACCAATCACCTAGTCTTATTAAAGCGATTTTTGGAAATGGAGCTATGGTAGAAGGCTGGGCAGTCTATGCAGAAAGAATGATGCTGGAAAGCGGATACAAAAACTCAGACGAAATGTGGTTGATGTATTATAAGTGGAATCTGAGAACGACTTGCAACGCGATTTTAGATTATAGCGTCCATACAAAAAACATGAGTAAGGAAGAAGCTATGAATTTATTGGTTACCGAAGCTTTTCAGCAGCAAGCGGAAGCGGAAGGGAAATGGAATCGCGTTAGTTTATCTCAGGTCCAACTGTGTTCTTATTTTACAGGCTACACTGAAATTTATGATTTTAGGGAAATGCTTAAAAAGGAGGAGGATGCCAAATTTAACCTAAAACAATTCCACGAGAAATTCTTGAGCTATGGTAGTGCTCCAGTAAAATACATTAAGGAACTAATGCTGAAAGAGATAAAAAAATAAATCAAATTCAGCATTCCGTTATTTTTAGAATTTTAAAATAACCCAATATGTAATAGATGATTATAAAAAGGATGATTGTTCCTATGCATCCGCCATCTTTTTTTTTACGCAGTAAACGGCTATCATTGTTTTAAAAAATCCGTTAATCTATCTTTATATTTTGATAAAAATAATGATTTAATGAATGCTAAAAAGAAGAACAGTCAATTTTGAACAAAAGCGGGCTAGTACAAATGATTATAGAACAATGTTTTCATTATAATTAAAGAAATTATGAAACCTTGAGACACTATATTTTGGAAACTATACTTTGATAGTGTAGTTTTGGAAAAAAAAAATAGAATCTTAAATTTGATTGTAAAGATGAAGCCGTTAAATGAAAAATTAATACTGAAAGACGCCACAATACATAAAGTGCAATTTGATACAGAATGGTTTTATAAATTGGATGACATGGCGTTTTATTTAAAAGAAGATTTATCAGAAGTTGACTTTATCTTTTTACCCTTCACAATTGATGGAGAGCAAGAGTTTGTAAAGTGCAGTTCTTTTGAAGATATTTATAGGGGCAGAATCGAATTCAAATAGTATACGAAAAATAAAAGTCCGTCTCAAATCAAATTTTAGACGGACTCTTTATGTACTGCAAATTGATCGTAGTTTACTTAATTCGCTAGCGATTATTCACTTTCGCTTTCTCTCTTATTATATCGGCAATCTTTCTGTTTTCAATTTTACTTTCTAGCCAGGAGATGATATCTAAATATAGGAAAGCCCTTTTTTCATACGTTTTTTTTTCTAACTCAATAAATCGTTCTCTCATTTTTATAAACTCCTTCTTGATATCACTTGGGTAAAACGAATTTAAGTTTTTCATGAATCGAATGATCTCTTTCTGCACTTCCTGCATGTCATTCATTTTTAATAAGAACTTGTAGGTGCTTTTTAATTGAGATTCCAAATTAGAATCTTTACCCATTTCATAATGTTCTATTAGATAAAGTAGTCGTGCAAAACACATCAGATCCTCGCGCATCGTAAGATTCTTGTTGTTTATTATCTTCTCAAGATAGAATATGGATTCGGCATATTTTTCAGTACCAAAATAAATACAGGCAATTTTATAGTAAAACATCATTTCGTGATGTTCATCTAAATGCTCACTATGTAGTTTAATCTTTTCCAAGACTTCAGGAATCAGATATTCGCTTTCTTCAAAAGTACCTTCTAGTATGTGGTAATTTAATTTGTTGTTGTACAGATAAAGGAAAGACAGTGAAGCAATATTATCATTAACTGGAAAACGAGAATCTTGTATGGTCTCTTCTAATTTGAGTAGGTATTTTTTAAATTTAGATTTATATTTTAGCATGAATAAGGACTCCAGCAAATAATGATTTCCTTTTATGAAAAATACCGGATTTAAATAAATCATAGTGGGATTGTCATAAAACAGCGTAACCCATTTGTAGGCGTATTTGTAGCTTGCTAGAAAGTCCTGAGACAAAAAACTACGCCAAAGATTAGCATTGTAGAACCAATATTTTTCACGGAATCCAAATTTGTTTTCATCTAATTTAGCAATATGCTTGTTGAAATAATCGTCGATATACTGATGCTCTTCATCACTTTTTACATAACCAGTCTTCAGCATGGTGCCATAAAGCTGCAGAGACAAATTTGATAACTTACTAGAAATGGTATTTTGATAGTTTAATTCCTTGGCCTGAATTACTAATTCATCCGCTCGCCCTTTTATACTTCGGGTAATGTATTGTGACTCTATCAACTTTTCAAACTCCACAATTTCAAAAGCCATATGCTTTTCGTCGTTTTCTAACGCGATACTCTTTGTCTTATCTAAAATTTTCAAACTCTGCTTGTACAAGCCTTTGTTGTATAAAATTGCGGCAAAATCAATTTGTTCTCTTAGTTGATATCGAATGTTTTGGCTCGGAATATTCAACCGAATACTCACTAATACTTGTTTGTATAAATACGATTTAAGATTCGATAATTGTACTTTTTTGATGATTCCACTTTTTAAAATAAGTTTTTCATCGTAGACTTCAGATTTGTCTAAAATATTAAATAATTCGATAAATTTTGTATTCGAACTTGCCTCAAGTCGGCTTGCAAAAATCTTAAATTGTCTTTTTTCAGATTTAGACAAGGATTTTATCAGTACAAATAAAAAATCTTTTTGATGGTTAGCCATTGTATAATGTATAAGCTTAAATGTATGTATAGCAGTGTTTTACAAAGTATTTTAGGTCTTTATAAACAGTATATTTCGTCAAAGTGAGTTTTAGATTACTGTAATGAAATCTAACTTTGTTATTGAGAGGTGAAATTACATTAAATAAATGAAAATGAATAGAGAGAAAGTCCAAATATTTGATACAACTTTAAGAGATGGAGAACAGGTTCCTGGATGCAAATTAGATACCAAACAAAAACTCGTTATAGCAAATCGATTGGATGAAATGGGTGTAGATATAATTGAAGCCGGATTTCCTGTTTCGAGTCCGGGAGATTTTTTGTCCGTTTCTGAAATTAGTAAAATTGTAAAAAACGCTACCGTTTGTGGATTAACCCGAGCGGTAAAAAATGATATTGATGTTGCCGCAGCTGCTTTAAAATATGCTAAAAGACCACGTATTCATACGGGAATAGGTACTTCAGAATCACATATTGTCCATAAATTAAATACAACAAGAGAGGATATTATAGTTAGAGCAAAATTTGCAGTCGCTCATGCTAAATCCTATGTGGAAGATGTAGAGTTTTATGCTGAAGATGCCGGAAGAACCGATAATGATTTTTTAGCACGAGTCTGTGAAGAAGCAATAAAATCAGGAGCAACAGTATTAAATATACCAGATACGACAGGCTATTGCTTGCCAGAAGAATATGGCGCAAAAATTAAATATTTACGTGAAAATGTAAAAGGTATTGAAAATGTTATTCTTTCCTGCCATTGCCATAATGATTTAGGAATGGCAACAGCTAATTCTATTGCAGGTGCAGTAAACGGAGCCAGACAAATTGAATGCACGATTAATGGGATAGGAGAAAGAGCAGGAAATACTGCACTTGAAGAAGTAGTAATGATTTTCAAACAGCATCCTTATCTAAATTTATATACTGATATCGATACTAAGCAATTGAATGAAATGAGTCGTTTGGTTTCTGATAGTATGGGAATGATAGTACAGCCAAATAAAGCCATAGTAGGGGCAAATGCCTTTGCACACAGTTCAGGTATTCATCAGGACGGGGTCATTAAAAACAGAGCCACTTATGAGATCATGGACCCTTTAGAAGTAGGAGTTAATGAGTCTTTAATCGTTCTTACTGCCAGAAGTGGTAGAGCGGCATTGGCGTACAGAGCAAAAAAAGTAGGATACGAACTTACAAAAATACAGCTAGATAGAGTATACATCGAGTTTTTGAGATTTGCAGATATAAAAAAAGAAGTAATTGATGATGATATACACCAGATCATCGAGGCTTGTAAAATAGAAAGTGATTTAATAAGAAATTAATAACAGTTAGCCATGAATTTAAAAATAGCAGTATTATCAGGAGATGGAATAGGGCCTGAAGTTATCTTACAGGCAAAAAAAGCATTATATGCTATCGGGGTTGTATACAACCATGAATTTGTTTTTGAAGACGCACTGATTGGCGCTGTTGCTATTGATAAAACCGGAAGCCCGCTTCCTGAACAAACATTAAATCTTTGTATCAATACGGATGCAGTCTTGTTTGGAGCTATCGGTGACCCGAAGTATGATAACGATCCAGAAGCAAAAGTACGACCGGAGCAGGGATTGTTAAGATTGAGAAAAGAATTAGGTCTTTTTGCAAATATCCGACCTATAAAACCATATCCTACATTATTAGATGCCTCTCCTTTAAAAAAAGAAATAATTGAAGGTGCTGATTTTATCATTTTTAGAGAATTGACCGGTGGTTCTTATTTTGGAGAGAAAAAACTAAATGAATCCGGAACTATAGCTTCTGATTTATGTGAATACTCAGAGGAGGAAATTAAAAGAATTACACATTTAGCCTTTAAATCGGCACAAAACAGAAGAAAAAAGGTGACAATGGTTGATAAAGCCAACGTACTTGAAACTTCACGTTTATGGAGAAGAGTGGTTAAAACTGTAAGTGAAAATTACCCTGATGTCGCTTTAGACTTCTTGTTTGTAGATAATGCAGCCATGCAAATCATATTGAATCCAAGACAATTCGATGTTATTTTGACGGAGAACCTTTTCGGTGATATTTTGTCCGATGAAGCCAGTGTAATAACAGGATCTATCGGATTATTGGCCTCAGCATCTTTAGGAACTAGCAATGCATTGTTTGAACCAATACATGGATCTTATCCGCAAGCCAAGGGCAAAAACATTGCAAATCCGGTCGCTTCTATATTGTCTGCTGCCATGTTATTAGAACATTTTGGACTTTATGAAGAGGCTAAAAAAATATATGACGGAGTTGAGATTGCGATAGGATACGGAGTAGTAACTACCGATTTGAATCCGGATTCTAAATATGGAACAAATGAAATTGGGGAGTTTATCTCTAATTTTATTTTAAGTAAAGATGACCTGATGTACTTTAATAGTAGTAATGTTACTATTGGGCAATCAACCATTTTTTAAAAAAAAAAACAGAAATAGATTATACTTTTTAATTAAATAAAAAAATAGAGATACAGCAATATAAATGGAATTAAATAAATATAGTAAGACCATAACTCAAGACGAAACTCAACCTGCAGCACAAGCGATGTTGTACGGAATTGGTTTAACTGAAGAAGATTTAAAGAAAGCACAAGTAGGAATAGTTAGTATGGGTTACGAAGGCAATCCTTGTAACATGCACTTAAATGATTTAGCTAAAGATATTAAATCAGGTGTCTGGAAAGAAAATTTAGTAGGTCTAATATTTAATACGATCGGTGTAAGTGATGGTATGTCAAATGGTACTGACGGGATGCGTTTTTCTTTAGTTTCCAGAGATGTCATTGCAGACTCCATAGAGACAGTTGTGGGAGCGCAGTGGTATGACGGTTTAATCGCTATTCCAGGTTGTGATAAAAATATGCCAGGATCTGTAATGGCTATGGGGAGATTGAACCGCCCATCGATTATGGTGTATGGAGGTTCCATTCATTCCGGTAAATGGAAAGGAGAGTCTTTAAATATTGTTTCTGCATTTGAAGCATTAGGAAAAAAATTTAACAACACGATTACTCCTGAGGACTTCAAGGGAGTAATTCAAAACGCGTGTCCTGGAGCAGGAGCTTGCGGAGGAATGTATACTGCAAATACCATGTCTTCAGCTATCGAAGCTTTGGGAATGAGTTTACCTTACAGTTCGTCTAATCCAGCATTAAGCGAAGAAAAAAAACAAGAATGTCTTGATGCTGGAAAAGCAATCAAAATCTTGTTAGAAAAAGATATTAAACCAAGAGATATCATGACCCGTGAAGCCTTTGAAAATGCGATTACAATGGTATCTGTTTTAGGTGGTTCTACCAATGCGGTAATGCATTTAATCGCTATGGCTCATTCTGTTGATATTGAAATTACACTCAAAGATTTCCAAGTTATCAGTGATAAAACACCATTACTTGCTGATTTGAAACCAAGTGGTAAATACCTAATGGAAGATCTGCATGAAGCTGGAGGCGTTCCTGCAGTGATGAAATATTTATTAAAACAAGGATTGCTACATGGAGATTGCTTAACCGTAACCGGAAAAACATTGGCTGAAAATTTAGCTTCTGTTCCATATTTGAATGACGGTCAGGAAGTGATACACGAAATTCAAAATGCCTTAAAAGCAACAGGTAATATTCAGATTTTATTCGGAAACCTAGCAGAAGAAGGTTGTGTTGCAAAAATTAGTGGAAATGAAGGAGAATATTTTGAAGGAGACGCGATTGTTTATGAAAACGAACATGATGTCATCACCGGAGTCCGAAGTGGTGAAGTTAAACCTGGAAATGTTGTTGTCATAAGGTACTGTGGACCTAAAGGTGGCCCTGGAATGCCTGAAATGCTTAAACCTACTTCGGCCATTATGGGTGCTGGACTTGGAAAAAGTGTAGCCTTAATTACCGATGGTCGTTTTTCTGGAGGTTCACATGGCTTTGTTGTGGGGCATGTCACGCCAGAAGCTTTTGATGGAGGTGGAATCGCATTAGTAAAGAATGGAGATATTATCACGATTGATGCAGTAAAAAACACAATTAATCTGAAAATTTCAGAGGAAGAGTTTGCATCGAGAAAGGCAAATTGGGTACAACCTGATTTAAAAGTAAAAAAAGGGGTATTACTGAAATATATAAGATCAGTTTCAAGTGCGTCCACAGGATGCGTAACGGATAAATAATTTATAAAAGGAATTGAATTGTATAAAAGGGATGTGAAAGTTCTTTTTAGATTCTTAAAAACAATAGATATAAGCAATGGGAACAAATAAAATATCTGGTGCAGAAGCTGTAATTAGATGCTTATTGGAGGAAGGAGTGGATTTGGTTTATGGCTACCCTGGTGGGGCTATCATGCCAGTTTATGACGAATTATATAAATTTAAAGATCAATTACACCATGTTTTAGTACGCCACGAACAAGGGGCGACACACGCTGCACAAGGATACGCAAGAGCCACCGGAAAAGTGGGGGTAGCAATCGCAACTTCAGGTCCTGGAGCCACAAATCTAGTAACGGGAATCGCGGATGCACAAATTGATTCTACACCGATGGTCTGTATTACAGGACAAGTTGGTAAGCATTTGTTAGGATCTGATGCCTTTCAGGAAACGGATATTATTGGAATTTCAACTCCTGTAACCAAATGGAATTATCAGATTACCGAAGCTTCTGAGATACCTGAAATAATGGCAAAGGCTTTTTACATTGCACGATCAGGACGTCCAGGACCCGTTTTAGTGGATATCACTAAAAATGCGCAATTTGATGAGTTTGAGTTCAGTTATAAAAAATGTACAAAGATTAGAAGTTATAATCCAAAACCAACTTTAAACATTGAAAAAGTAAAGGAAGCTGCGGAATTAATCAATAATGCTAAAAAACCCTTTATTCTTTTTGGTCAAGGAGTTATTTTAGGACAAGCCGAAGAAGAATTCAAAGCATTTGTTGAAAAATCGGGTATTCCAGCTGCATGGACTATTTTAGGTCTTTCTGCATTACCAACGGAGCATCCTTTAAACGTAGGCATGTTAGGAATGCATGGAAACTACGGACCCAACGTATTGACCAATGAATGTGATGTTTTAATTGCAATTGGAATGCGTTTTGATGATCGCGTTACAGGAAATTTGGATGGATATGCAAAACAGGCTAAAGTAATTCATTTTGAAATTGATCCGTCTGAAGTGGACAAAAATGTAAAGACGGAAGTGTCTGTTTTAGCTGATGTTAAGGAATCATTGACCGCTTTACTTTCTTTTATCGAAGGAAAAACACATGAATCTTGGCATAATAAATTCAAAGAATTATATGAAATTGAATTAGAAACGGTAATTAACGAGGAATTGAAACCTAAGAAGGAAGGAATTTCAATGGGGGAAACTATTGAAATGATCAACAAGCACTCTAAAGGTGATGCGATCATGGTTTCTGATGTGGGACAACACCAAATGTTTACCTGCAGGTATGCCAAATTCAATTCTTCTAAAAGTAATGTTACCTCTGGAGGATTAGGAACGATGGGATTTGCATTACCGGCAGCTATTGGTGCTAAAATGGGTATGCCAGACAGGGAAGTGGTTGCAGTTATCGGTGATGGTGGATTCCAAATGACGATACAGGAATTAGGAACTATTTTTCAGACGAAAGTACCAGTTAAAATTGTTATACTCAATAATGAATTTTTAGGTATGGTGCGTCAATGGCAACAGTTGTTTTTTGATAAGCGATATGCTTCTACTGAGATGACCAACCCGAATTTTGTCGCTATTGCAGAGGGCTACTATATTAAAGCAAAAAAGGTAATCAAAAGAGAAGATTTAGATGCTGCTGTCGCTGAAATGATGGCTTCAAAAGATTCTTATTTACTCGAAGTTATGGTAGAGAAGGAGAATAATGTATTCCCAATGATTCCAACAGGAGCTTCTGTTTCTGAAATCAGATTAAGTTAATATTATGGAAAATAAAACATTCACTATTTCTGTTTATTCAGAAAACAACCTTGGTCTATTGAACAGAATATCAGGTGTATTCTTAAAAAGACACATTAACATAATCAGTTTAAATGTCTCAGAATCAGAGATTGAAAATGTTTCTAAGTTCATTATTGTGGTTCACACTACAGAAAAATGGGTGCGAAATATTGTAGGTCAAATCGAAAAACAGATTGAAGTCATTAAGACTTTTTATCATACTGATGAAGAAACGATCTTTTTAGAAAACGCAATATTTAAAATAGATTCGGCTCTATTATTTGATGAAAAGCAAATTCAAAATATAATAAAAGAAAGTAACTCGGAAATAGTTACCGTATCTAGAGACTTTTTTGTGATTTCAAAGTCGGGAAAACGTTCAGATATTAATGACTTATATAACAAGTTAAAACCTTTCGGAATCATGCAGTTTGTGCGTTCAGGAAGAATTTCAGTTTCAAAGGAGAAGATGCAAATATCACTATTATTAGAAGAACTAAAAAACAAATAAAAATTAGACAATGGCAAATTATTTCAATTCATTACCACTTAGATTACAATTAGAACAATTAGGCGTTTGCGAATTCATGGACCAATCAGAATTTGCTGATGGTATAAAAGCTTTAAAAGGAAAAAAAGTAGTCATTGTTGGTTGTGGAGCCCAAGGTTTGAATCAAGGATTGAACATGAGAGATTCTGGATTAGATATTTCTTACGCGCTGAGAGCCGAAGCAATCTCCCAAAAAAGAGCTTCTTTTACAAATGCTGCTGATAATGGTTTTACAGTGGGCACTTATGAAGAATTAATTCCAACGGCTGATTTGGTTTGTAACCTAACGCCAGATAAACAGCATACCGCAGTAGTTACTGCTATCATGCCTTTGATGAAGAAAGGATCTACATTATCTTATTCACATGGTTTTAATATTGTGGAAGAAGGAATGCAAATTCGTAAAGACATTACCGTTATTATGTGTGCGCCAAAATGTCCAGGATCTGAAGTACGTGAGGAGTATAAAAGAGGTTTTGGAGTACCTACTTTAATTGCCGTACATCCGGAGAATGATCCAAACGGAGACGGTTTTGAACAGGCTAAAGCCTATGCCGTTGCCACTGGGGGTCATAAAGCAGGAGTATTGAACTCTTCTTTTGTTGCAGAGGTAAAATCAGATTTGATGGGAGAACAAACTATTCTATGCGGAATGTTGCAAACGGGCTCTATCTTATGTTTCGATAAAATGGTCGAAAAAGGAATTGAACCCGCGTATGCTTCAAAGTTGATTCAATACGGTTGGGAAACAGTAACTGAAGCGCTTAAGCATGGAGGAATTACAAATATGATGGATCGTTTGAATAATCCTTCTAAAATTGAAGCCTATCGTTTAGCAGATGAATTAAAAGAAATCATGCGTCCGTTATTTCAAAAACATATGGATGATATTATTTCAGGTGAATTTTCAAAAAATATGATGATTGACTGGGCTAATGATGATGTTAATTTATTGACTTGGAGAGCGGCAACTGCTGAAACTAACTTCGAGAAAACGGCTGCTACTACAGCCACTATTTCTGAGCAGGAATACTTTGATAATGGCGTGTTAATGATTGCCATGGTGAAAGCAGGAGTGGAATTAGCTTTTGAAACTATGACACAAACAGGTATTATTGAAGAATCAGCTTATTATGAGTCTCTTCATGAATTGCCTTTGATTGCGAATACAGTAGCCAGAAAAAAATTATATGAAATGAACAGAATCATTTCTGATACAGCGGAATATGGTTGTTATTTATTTGATCACGCATGTAAGCCGTTATTGACTGATTTTATGAAAACTATTGAAACCAATGTTATCGGAAAACCGTTCTCTAGTTCAAATAGCGCAGAAAATGCAGTGCTTATCGCCGTTAACAAAAGTATACGTACACATCCAATTGAAGAAACGGGAGAGTGGTTGAGAGAGTCAATGACTGCTATGAAAAAAATCGGATAATTAAAAAAACGGGAATTGCCACACACGCGGGTGTGCTGGAGTTTGCTCTATATCATTTGTTTTTCTGGTATTTTGGGTCAGTAATCAGTATATTAAGACATTGATAATGGATATAGAAGCTTGTTACATTCACTTAACTTCTACCGAACTAAAAGTTAAGTGAAGTAATTCCTTTAAATATAGTTTCGTTTCTGAAATCGTTAAAATAATAATAATTTAATGTAGAACGACTGTCTTCTAGAATAGTAGTATTGAATATTTTTACATCATGAGTTTTGGTTACTCAATGGTGTTTGTTCAATAGTAAATTAATTGCTATGATTATTGTTAATGAAAGAAGGCGGGGTAGAAAATCTACTTCGTCTTTTTTATGTTTCATATATTGTCGAAAAACACTTTGTTATTACCGAATACTTATTTATGCTGCTGCATTATTATCGAGTATTTAATTTTTAAAGGCAATTAATAAATTTATTTGTTTTTGGAATCGAATGAATTTTAATACTTTTATAAAAAATAAAAAAGGATGAGCTACTATAAGATTCAAAACTTCGAACAATACTTCAAACATTATAACAAATCTGTCCGTGAACCCCGAAAATTTTGGGGTAAAATAGCAGAAGAGAATTTTACGTGGTATCAACAATGGGATAAGGTTGTAGAATTTGATATGGCTGAAGCTGAAATTAAATGGTTTACCGAGGCAAAAGTAAACATAGTGAAAAACTGTATTGATAGGCACCTTAATAAAAGAGGAGATAAAACCGCAATCATTTTTGAACCGAACGAACCGTCTGAGGAAGCTTTGCATATTTCCTACAATGAATTGCATCAAAGGGTTTGTAAAATGGCAAATGTTTTGCGAGAGAAAGGCATTACCAAGGGAGATAGGGTTTGTATTTATTTACCGATGATCCCTGAATTAGCTGTTTCAATTTTAGCTTGTGCCAGAATTGGAGCCATACATTCTGTTGTTTTTGCAGGGTTTTCGGCTTCTGCAGTAGCGAGCCGAATAATGGACAGTGATTGTAAAATGGTAATCACATCAGATGGTGGCTATCGTGGCAATAAAACAATCGCATTAAAAGAAATAATTGACGAAGCGTTAGAAAAATGTACATCTGTAGAAACGGTATTGGTTGTTAAACGAACCAACACTCCGGTAACGATGAAAGAGGACAGAGATATTTGGTTGCAACCGCTATTAGATGAAGCTTCAGACAACAGTGTTGCAGAAATAATGGACTCCGAAGATCCTTTATTTATTTTATACACCTCTGGGTCAACAGGAAAACCGAAAGGAATGGTACATACCACCGCCGGCTATATGGTTTATACAGCTTACACTTTTAAAAACGTATTCAATTATGAAGAAAACGACATCTTTTGGTGTACGGCAGATATTGGTTGGATAACAGGGCATTCTTATATTCTTTATGGTCCCTTATTGAATGGAGCGACAACAGTAATTTTTGAAGGAGTTCCATCTTATCCGGATTTTAGTCGTTTTTGGGAAATTATCGAAAAACATAAAGTTACGCAATTTTACACTGCGCCAACAGCCATTCGCGCTTTGGCAAAAGAGAATGTGCAATATGTTCAAAAACATCATTTAAAAACTTTAAAAGTAGTTGGTTCCGTAGGAGAACCAATTAATGAAGAGGCATGGCACTGGTATAATGACCATGTGGGGCAAAAAAAATGCCCAGTAGTTGATACCTGGTGGCAAACCGAAACAGGAGGAATCATGATCTCTCCAATTGCATTTGTAACGCCGACCAAACCCACTTATGCAACCTTACCGTTACCGGGAATCCAGCCAGTATTAATGGATGAAAACCGCAATGAAATAGAAGGAAATCAAGTCGTAGGAAGTTTGTGTATTAAATTCCCATGGCCGGGGATTGCAAGAACAATTTGGGGTGACCATCAACGATATAAGGACACTTATTTTTCTGCCTTTCCAGGAACTTATTTCACTGGCGACGGTGCTTTACGTGATGAAGTGGGCTATTACAGAATAACGGGGCGTGTTGACGATGTAGTTATCGTCTCAGGACATAATCTGGGTACCGCTCCAATTGAAGATGCCATTAATGAACACCCTGCAGTTGCCGAAAGTGCTATTGTTGGTTTTCCTCATGATATAAAAGGGAACGCGCTCTATGGTTATGTGATTTTAAAAGAAAGTGGCGAAATCAGGAATAAAGAAAATCTTTTTAAAGAAATTAATCAATACATTTCAGATCACGTTGGGCCTATAGCCAAACTGGATAAAATTCAGTTTGTTTCGGGGTTACCCAAAACACGTTCCGGTAAAATTATGCGTAGAATCCTTAGAAAAATTGCTGAAGGTGATTTTTCTAATTTCGGAGACACTTCTACTTTATTGAATCCGGAAATTGTGGACGAAATAAAAGATAATAAAGTTTAATAAAGTTAAGGTTGAGAATCTGTCGAAAGATTTTCAACCTTTTTTCTATCATTTATAATGAACAGATAAATTAGATAAAACGAAGTAAAATGCAATATTCTATCAAAGGTGTTTAAAACTACATCTTGAATAAAATAAGTTCCAATAGCGGCAAAAACATCGTTGAAAATTAAAGCAAAAGCACCAAAAAAGTAATAGTATGCTTTTTTATCACCAAATTTCCCGAAATATAAAACGGCTGTAATACCAAGAAATACAGCAACTACTGCATTAAAAATTAAAATAATATTAAGATAACTATCACTAATAACAGTCATTAAAATATATAAGATTGCAATTAAGAACACGCAATTCATGGCTAATATAAAAAGTGAGAATCCTTGTGGTACCGTGTAAAGCTTTTTAGTTTTAATTGAATTAAATCCTAAATTTACTAATGCTAAATAACAAAAGAAGGATGCTATTAATGCAGTTCTAGATAAATGTACTGAATCATCCCAAAACAAAATTAAAAGCTCATTTAAATAAAAGAAAATAACATATAAAAAATAATTTAGAGTAAGTTTCTTAAAATTAGTATTTGCCACATAAATTATAAAACTTGGAATAATAAAAGGCTTAATATAAATAACAAGAGCAGGATTATAAAAAATACCAGCACAAAAATAGACTACTAATAGAGTGATAGGTATAAATAAAAGTGATTTCTTTATATTGATTGTATCCATAGATAAAACAAATCTAGCACTTTAATATTTTTATTACAAAAATTCTGTAAAATTTTATAGAGTTTTGAAAGAATTTGTTGAACTAAATTATTAAATTTACAACATATGATACAAAATTCTATAGTTATTGTTGGTGGCGGATTGGCAGGACTTATAGCTGCTATCCATCTGAAAAACAATAATTATAATGTTTTAGTAATAGAAAAAAACGAATTTCCTAAACACAAAGTTTGTGGCGAATATATTTCCAACGAAGTTTTACCTTATTTAAAATCACTTGGATTAGACATTAAATCGTTGCATCCTAAACACATTGATAAACTTTCCTTTTCATTAGTTTCTGGAAAATCTATAAATACAACTTTGCCTTTGGGCGGATTTGGAATAAGTAGATACGAATTAGATAAGTATTTATATAATGAAGCAAAAAATAGGGGCTGTACAATTGTTCAAGAGACAGTTTCGAATGTTGAATTTTTGGATGGTAAGTTTTCAATCACCACAAATTTGAATACCTATTATGCTTCAATTGTCCTTGGAGCTTTTGGGAAAAGGTCAAATTTAGATATTAAATTAAAACGCAACTTTATTCAGAAACAATCGCATTGGCTCGGTGTCAAGGCGCATTACAAACTAGATTTTCCAGAAGATTATGTTGGGTTACATCATTTTAAAGGAGGATATTGTGGCGTTTCTAAAATAGAAAATAATTTAGTAAATATATGCTATCTAGCAAATTATGAAACCTTTAAACAGCATAAGTCTATTGAAGATTATCAAATGAATGTAGTTTGTCAAAATCCAAATTTAAAAGAAATTTTTAAAAATGCTGTAATTCAATTCGAAAAGCCTTTAACGATTAGTCAAGTTTCTTTCGAAGAAAAAAAATGTATTGAAAATCATATAATTATGATTGGTGATACTGCCGGATTAATTCATCCTTTATGCGGAAACGGCATGGCAATGGCTATTCACAGTGCAAAACTGGCGGCGGAGAATACAATACATTTTCTAGAAAACAGAATAAATAGAGCTGCCTTAGAAAAAAATTATTTTAACGATTGGAATAAAAATTTTAAAAAAAGATTGCAAGCAGGTCGTCTTTTAGGAAAACTATTGCAACATGAAAAAACAGCACAAGCTGTATTGAAACTTTTAATTACCTTTCCTTTTATATTACCCCTAATAATAACAAAAACGCATGGTAAACCAATATAAATGGCTATAAATACAACCCATAGAACTAATGAATCTGAAATAATGGATGACTTTCAGCTCGAAGGGTATGAATTAAGAGATGCCTTAGATAAAATCGCTAAAATAAATCAACTATTGGGCGGAAACAAGTTAACTTTACTAGGTGTGAAAGAGCTGATTGCCAACAATCCCAAAAGAACTGAAATCACGATTGTTGATGTGGGTTGTGGTAACGGGGATATGTTGAGAACACTGGCCGATTATGGTTTACAGCATAATTTGACATTCAATTTGATAGGGGTTGATGCGAACAACTTTACGGTCAATCATGCGATTGATTTATCAAAAAAATATCCAAATATTACATACCGTTGTGAAGATATATTTGACAAACCTTTTGAAGAATTAAAGTATGATATTGTATTGTGCACCTTAACGTTGCATCATTTTAAGGACGAAGAAATCATTAATATCATGACTTCGTTTTATGCAAATGCCAGCATTGGGGTTGTAATCAATGATTTACATCGAAGCGCCGTCGCTTACCGTTTATTTCAATCATTGTGTTTTGTTTTTCAATTGAATGATATGTCCAGAGAGGATGGTTTGGTTTCGATATTACGAGGGTTTAAAAAAGAAGATTTGCTACGTTTTTCGAAAAAATTAAATTTTAAAAAATATAAAGTCCAATGGAAATGGGCTTTCCGATACCAATGGATAATTTCAAAGATATGAGTGTAAAAATAAATACAGTGACAAAACAGCTGCCGAAATATTGCAGAACCACCGAAGAAATTATTCCGTTTCTGGATGCCTGGCTCACGGGGCAAGACGAGCGTTTTATTAGAAAAGTGAAAAAAATATTTGAGGGGGCGGCAGTAGACAAGCGCTATTCCATTATGGATCCTATCGAAGTTTTTACAAAAACATCATTCGAAGAAAGAAACGATATTTATGTTCGTGAAGTAATTGATTTGGGAGAAAAGGTACTTGAAAAAGCATTGTTGAAATCGGGTTGGAAACCAGAAGATTTAGATTACATCATCACGGTGAGTTGTACCGGTATTATGATTCCTTCATTAGACGCCTATTTAATTAATAAATTGAAGTTACGTCAGGATATCGTTCGACTTCCAGTAACTGAAATGGGATGTGCAGCTGGGGTTTCAGGGATTATTTATGCCAAGAACTTCCTGAAGTCCAATCCAGGCAAACGCGCTGCGGTAATCGCAGTGGAAAGCCCGACCGCAACATTTCAGCTCAATGATTTTTCGATGTCCAATATTGTAAGTGCCGCCATTTTTGGCGATGGAGCAGCTTGTGTCTTACTTTCGTCTCACGAAGACGATGACGGTCCCGAAATTCTAGCGGAAGAGATGTATCATTTTTATGAAAATGAGCATATGATGGGTTTTAAGTTGACGAATACCGGTTTGCAGATGATTTTAGATATTGAAGTACCCAATACCATCGCATCCCATTTCCCAGCAATTATTCATCCTTTTTTGGAAAAAAATAATCTAAAAATTGATGATATGGACCATCTGATATTTCATCCAGGCGGAAAAAAAATAGTTCAAACAGTTGAAGCCCTATTTTCAGATTTAGGTAAAAACATTGATGACACAAAGGAAGTTTTACGTTTGTATGGTAACATGTCGAGTGCGACCGTCTTGTATGTTTTGGAACGATTCATGGACAATAGGCCTCCAAAAGGAGAAAAAGGATTAATGTTGAGTTTTGGTCCCGGATTTTCAGCACAAAGAGTATTGTTGCAGTTTTAGTTAATGAAGATAGAAAAAGAATGAAAAGTCAAGAAATTATATCAAAACTACCCTATTCGAAGCCATTCCTGTTTGTTGATGAAATCATCCAAATCAATGAAAACGGAGTGGAAGGCAGCTTTACTTTCGACGAAAACTTAGATTTTTATAAGGGTCATTTTGAAAATAATCCGGTAACACCTGGCGTGATTTTGACCGAGACAATGGCTCAGATAGGATTAGTTTGTCTTGGCATATTTATATTGGATCATAGTTTTAACAAAGACACTTCAATAGCTTTAACATCAACTGATATGGAATTTATTAAACCTGTATTTCCCAAAGAGAAAGTGACGGTTGTGTCAGAAAAAATATACTTCAGGTTCGGTAAACTAAAGTGTAAAGTGAGTATGAAAAATGAGGTTGGTCTTGTTGTTTGTACCGGAGAAATTGCAGGAATGATTGTCTAATATTTCTTTTATTCTTCAGTCGTCTCTTCGAGTGTTTTTTGCTTTGTATAATTTGGTATTAAAAATATAAGAGTTAAGCTAAAATGTATCGAGAAGCTTTGATACAATTTTAATGATATAAAAGAATAGTTCAATGAATAGGAGAGTGGTAATAACGGGACTTGGTGTAGTTGCCCCAAATGGAGTAGGTCTTGACGCCTTTACCCATTCAATTAAAAACGGGATTTCTGGTATTAGGAAAGATCCAGATTTGGAGCGCCTGCAATTCTCGTGTCAGATCTCAGGGAAACCCGAAATTTCCACAGAACTGTCGTTACATTATTTCACGGAATTAGAACTGCGAAATTTTAACTCCTCAGGTATCTTATATGGTGTAATTGCAGGAATGGATGCTTGGAAGGATGCTGATTTACCAATAGTGCATAGCGAGAAGCCGGACTGGGACAGTGGAACTATTTTTGGAACAGGAACCTCAGGTATAGATAAATTTCGCGAAAGCATTTATAAAATCGATGATCTGCAAACCCGTAGATTAGGAAGTACGGCAGTAGCCCAGACAATGAATAGTGGCGTTAGTGCCTATTTGGGTGGGAAATTAGGTTTGGGAAACCAGGTGACCACTAATTCTTCTGCCTGTACAACAGGGGCCGAAAGTATTTTAATGGCCTACGAACGCATCAAGTCAGGACTAGCTAATCGCATGCTCGCCGGAAGTACAAGTGATAGCGGACCTTATATTTGGGGTGGTTTTGATGCCTTGCGTGTTTGCACTTTTAAGCACAATGAAACTCCAGAGCAGGGTTCAAGGCCAATGAGCGCCAGCGCCTCGGGATTTGTACCCGGAAGCGGAGCGGGTGCCTTCGTGCTAGAAGATCTGGAAACGGCACTTTCACGAGGGGTACGTATCTATGCTGAAGTGTTAGGTGGAAATATAAATTCGGGCGGACAACGTGGCCTGGGAACAATGACAGCTCCAAATCCTATAGCGGTTCAAAAGTGCATAAAAGATGCGATTGCCAGCGCGGGTATCCAAGCAGATGAAATTGACACCATTAACGGACATCTGACTGCCACATCAAAAGACAGTTTAGAAATAGCGAATTGGAGTGAAGCTTTAGGCAGAATAGGCATCGACTTCCCGTATATCAACTCTTTGAAATCAATGGTGGGTCATTGTTTGTCAGCAGCCGGGAGTATAGAAAGTGTTGCAGCTGTATTGCAATTGCACCAAGGATTTATTTTTCCTAATATTAATTGTGAAGACATTAATCCTGAAATCACAAGTATAATCGATGTATCGAGAATCCCCAAAAAATTGATTGAAACTGAATTAAAAATTATAGCTAAAGCCAGTTTTGGTTTTGGGGATGTTAACGGCTGCGTAATTTTAAAGAAATATACCGTTTAAAAAATTAAACATGAACAAAGAAGAGACTTTAGTACAATTAAGAAATATCATAAAGCCCTACATCAATAACGAGGAAGGTTTTGAAAATTTCACAGAAAACACAGATTTTATAGCCGATTTGAATATCAATTCGGCTAATCTGGTAGATATAATTTTAGATGTTGAAGATCATTTTAAAATCCATATCGACAATGAATCCATGGAAAAAATGGTTGATGTGAAATCGACATTGGAAATAATAGAAACCAAATTGGCTGAAAGGTGATTGGAAACGACATTGTAGATTTGGCTTTAGCCCGAACAGAGAGCAATTGGAATCGACCTCGTTATTTGAATAAGATATTTACGCCAAAGGAACAAGTGCTGATTTCAAGAGCTGAAAATCCAGATATCATGGTATGGAATCTTTGGAGTAGGAAGGAAGCAGCCTACAAAATTTACAATAGAGTAACGGGAATACGGGGATTCTTTCCCCTGAAGTTAGAATGTATTTACGAAAACACCCGTAAGGGCTCCGTGCGATGCAACGGATATACCTTCTATACGAAAACTGAAATAGTAAAGGATAAAATACACACTGTCGCAGTTACTGACAAAATGGATTTTAAAACAGTATTGGAGCTGGGACCTGAAATAAAAATAATAAAAAAGAAGGGAATTCCATTTATGATTGAAGACACCACTGATGTTATAAAACCAGTTTCATTAAGCCATCATGGGCGTTATAGCGCTTCTGTAGGACTAAATAAATGAAGTATACTCATGGATCACAAAAACAAGTAACCCATAATACTTTGGTAGATCAAACTTCTAAATACTTATTTGGCTCCGATTAAAATAATTAATCTGTGAAGAATTGTGTAATCTGTGCCAAGTTTTTGGATGGGTAGTATAGCAATGGTATAAACTTAAAGTATGGACTTAAAAACATAATGGCTTACTTAATACCTAATCTTGACTTTAATTTTAGAAACAACAAAGCTGTTTTATAAGCGTCTTCTGTTGACGAATTTCTATCGCTATGTGGGATTTTATAAATTTCGGATAATTGATTCAACGAGAATTGCTTATCAGTAATATCGTTTAATTTCAGATGCATCATATCAATATCCAAGGCTTCATTTTTCAATCGACCACACTCTAATTTTTCTAAGACTACATTGATCATTTCAACATCAAAGTCGACGTGGTGTCCCACTAAAACGGAATTTCCTATAAATTCAATTAGGGATTTTATAGCATCTGTTTCCCCTAATTTATTCATCTTGCTTTCAATGATAAATTCATTTGAAAGCTTATTGTCATGCAGGTATTTGTATTGCAGTAAAATGGTTTCAAAACTGTCACCAATAAATATACTGTCATCTACTACGGCGAAAGCGCCAATAGACAAGATCACGTCTTTATGCGGATTCAGTCCTGTAGTTTCGGTAGAGATCACGACATACCGATTCGATTTTTTATCGAATTTCGAAAGATATGTTTTCCAGAATTCAGGAAGTTCTTTATTTATATTTTTAATCCATTCTAGCATAACTAGGAAAATTGAGTCAGTTGAAACTTATTTTTAATTAATTCTTCTAATTCCCTCATTGGAGTTAGCGCATTTTTCAGCTTTTCTTTATCAATTTTTGACAACTCCTCTAAATTTACAAACTGACCGGAGTCTTCGTTTTTCAAACCCTCCACTGTTTTTAACTTTGATAAAGTTAAGAAAGCTTCAGCACAATTTAGGTATATTTCCGAATATTTTGGATCGTTAATAGCCAATTGCTTAAAGCGGGTATAAGTGTTGTTAATCCCCTTAATACCATGACTTAGCGTAAATAAACGGGCGCCATCTATAAGCGGCATCAAAGCACGGGTCTTTATGTTGAATTTATCTTTATTGGGACCCGTTTCTTCAACAATAAACTTTTTGAAAAAACTTAAAGGCGAATTTTTTCTCAAAGCGTCGTTTCCTAAAAAGTCAAAGAATAAGGTATTGTTATTCGCATTTTTGAAAACGACATTGCTAATCGCGTCTTCAATTTTTGATTCGCCAAAAACAAGTTCATAATCAAAGAATATACTGCTCAAATTATTACTGTTTTCACCGGGAGTGTTCATCCAGCTGTCATACTGTTTTATCCAGTCTGTCAATGATTTGCACCACAACATATTGCTTGCCATATGTCCGTTAGGGCATAATTCATAGCCTATTTTTTCAAGTGTCAAGGTAGTTTTTTTACCTAATTCAATAAAATAATCCTTTACCTTTCTGTACTTTTCTGTGGCTACATCTTCAAAAACCAAAAAGCTATCTTGATCTGTAAGCAGCAATTGCTCTTTCCTTCCCTGGCTGCCAATACTTAACCAAGCAAAGCGAGCAGGAGGGGAGCCCAAATCTAAAATGCTAAGTTCGATTGCCCGCTTTAAAAGTGCAAAATTGATCTCAGCCGTTATATTGGAAATGTGGGAAAGGGGAATATTTTTATAAATGGAAGTTTGGATAAGATCTGTGAGTCGTACCCGAATTTGCTTTAGTTCTTTCGAAGTTTGAGCACGCTTAATTTCTTTAATCAAAACACCGGGATTACTGGCTTGTGCCACAATCAAATCGTGTTCTGAAATAACTCCTTTTACATGCGATTTATCAGTCCCGTCCACTGTTACGCATAAATGGGTGACATTGTTTTTTAACATTAGTAATTGTGCTTCTGCTAGCGAAACATTCTCCGGTACCGTTACCACAGGAGACGACATGATTTTATCCACTGAAACAGTGATTGGAAATCGGCCCGTAGCAATTTTAGAAGACATATCCGTATAAGTAACAATTCCGATAGGAGTGCTAGCCGCACAAACAACAGCGCTATTAACTCGCATTTCAGCCATAAGCTGAGCCACTTCGCTGACAATGCTGTTGGCAGTTGTTGTCAGTGGGGTATTATTGTACGATAAAGTTTGAAAATATTGCATCTCAGATTGTTGGTCCGTGTAAAATACGGTATCTGAAATCAGACTTCCACGTGAACTTTCATTGTCTTTAGAACTGGGTTTATTTGTCGCAAAATTCTCCAGTAAATAATTTAAAACGGCGGTATTATTCGCTACAAACGGTCGGAAAACAGCAATAGGAATAGCGTAAACTATACTTTCTTCGCGTGCCTTTGCCGTCATTCGATAATTATTTTTTGCGAAAAAAGGACGCAAACCAAAAATAGCACCTTCGTGACATTTATTTAAAATCGTTTCTTCAGCATCAGCTATAACAGATAAGTGTATCACTCCTGAGGCAACAACATAAAAGCTGTCGTGTAGTACATCATTAAACTGGAACAGTGTTTTGTTTTTTTCCAAGTTTACTACGCGGATACTCGCAGCAATATCAGATAACTCTTGAAAAGTTAATTGATCAAATGGCGCGTATTCCTTTAAAAAGTCAGCAAAGTGTTCTACAATCGTGTTCATAGTTCTGTAATAATGTCCAGCGGTAAAAATAATAAAATAAATATTTATATGCTTGCATATCGAATCTTAATTCTTGGTTTTATTAAATAGTAGTTATTCTCAGTTTTTAGTAGAGATAGAGGCTGTATAAAATCATTTTACTTACGATAATTTAAATGAAGTATTTGTTTCATTATAATTTCTATTTTACATAATATAAATTATAATTCAATTATATTAATCCTTTTTATTATCAAGTATCAAGATTTATCCATTATTATATTCTTTAGACCACAATACTTTTATAATCAAACTATCTTTGTAAAAACTAAAATTCTTATAATCATGATTACAACATTAAACGTTTTCGGACAACCTTTAGAAAACTGCTCCTGCGATCCAATGACAGGTTATTTCCGCGATGGTTTCTGCAATACTATTTCATCTGACTCTGGAACTCATGTTGTTTGTGCAATTGTGACAAATGAGTTTTTAGAATATTCATTAAAAAAAGGAAATGATCTAATCACGCCAAAGCCAAACTGGAATTTTCCTGGATTAAAAGCTGGTGATAAATGGTGTTTATGTGTTTCCCGCTGGAAAGAAGCTGAAAAAGCTAATGTGGCTCCAAAAATAGATTTGAATGCAACACATCAATTGGCATTAGAATATGTATCATTAGAATTATTACAACAGTATTCTATTTAAGACGTTAAGCAATCAATCTAGCAACTGATTCGCCACTTGTCATAGAGACATTTAAAGATTCATTAAATTTCATATCTCCCGCTAAGTAAATAGTGTCGGAAAATTTAAACTGGCTGACTACCCCGATAATCAAAGTGTTCTAAATCTGGTAAAGCTTTTTTTATTTTGTAGCGCTTTATAAAACGCTTACTAATAATGCTACAGTTGTTTTTCAACTCGGTTAATACTTGTTGTGTAAAAAATATTATTTATTAAAGCATCGGCATCAGATACTAAACCAATAATCGGTTTTTTCAAGGTGTCGTGTTCAACCTCAAAATAAAGATTATCAGAGGCTTTACATGCAAATGCCTTTTCTAAACCTAATATTTTAGATGCTGATGGCTCAAATAAAATCTCATTTTTACTGTCGGCGTTATATGATATAGGCTAAAAAAACTTATCAATTCCAAGACAGCTCATTTCTTTCTTCCCAGTATTTTTGAGAATCAGTTTTAAAGGAGTTTAGTACTTTTAATTCCTCGTTTTCAAGTTTGAAATTATAGGCTTTTATGTTTTGTTCAAGTTGTTCTATGGTTGATGCGCCACTAAGTAGGTATGTTGGTTCTAAATTATCCATGACATATCTGAGTGCAATAGCATCTGTGCCTACCTGATATTTTTTAGCCATAGAGTCTACAATCTGATATAGCTTTTGATAATGGCTAAATTTTTCGTTTTTAAATATACGGCCGTTTGCCAAAGCCTCTTTAATGATTACTGTTTTTCCAAGCTGAAGCAAATGCTTTAAAATGGCGTGTGTCGATTGTTCAAAAATATTATAAGTCACCTGATAACTATCAAACAAGTCCTCATTTTCAACTTTAATTATTAATGCTGCTTCAATAATTTCACTTTGATTTGTTCCACTTGTAGTGATACCAATTTGTAAACCTGTTTGTTTTTTTTTTTCGTAAAGCCGTTTTAAAACGTCTTTGTTATCCAAGATGCCACTTTCAAAAGTCGCAGAATGTACCTGGTATATGCTCAATTCGGGTTGTAGCTCTTTTGAAATTTGCCACTGCTCCAAAAGTTTGTCCAAAGAATGCTCTTTGACTTCGTGAGCTGCGCTAAAACCTAATTGCCAATTTGCCACATAGGTGTATCCCCATTTTGTACTTAGGCTAACACCCTCGTGTTGGTATTTAGAATTCCAGTTTGTTAAGAACTCCTCGCCCTTTCCATAAGAAGGAGCTGTATCAAAATAACGAATACCACTTTGATAGGCAAAATTAAGAACACTAAAAGCATTCTCCATAAAAGCCTCTTGGGATTTATCATGATTACTGTAATCCCTAATATTGATATATTCAGGTCTCCCTAAAGCCGCCAACCCTAATCCTATTTTTGTCTTTGACATACAATTACTATGGTTATAATTTATTTTAGATGTTTTAATTTTTCTGGATTTACTGCACTTGAAAATTGATCTAATAACAGCTTCAGTTTAGGGTTTATAAAGCTTTCGCAGAAAGGTTTCTTTGGGTTATTATAATAGTAATTGGTTATTTCTGCTCTTGAAGCTTTAAAATTTTGAAAAGGAAACACTTGTGTTATTAATTTATTTTCTGAAAGCTTTTGAAATGTTGCAATGATTTGCTCTACTTCCAGTTTTTGGACTTCAGAAAATGTGTAAACTGCCGATCTATATTTATGGCGCATAGAATGGTTTGAGGTGCTCTTATGCGTATGTAAGTGAATTTCAATTAGTGTTTTAACAGAAATTTCATCCGAATTAAAATATACGATAACAGCTTCAGAAAACGAACTGTTATCTCCTATCGATGCCACATACCCTTGTTCTACTTTTATAACACCCAGTAACGACTGAAATACAGCTTCGGTGCACCAATGACAGCCGCCACCTAAGGCTATTTTACTTTCTTTTTTTGTCATATTACTTTGTAATTTATTTGTTTAAGTCTTTATCTGAGGGAGAACACGCAATGTTTTTTATCCAATTAATAATAGATAAAAAAAAATATTTTTATCTAGACTCCGCAGCTCTTCTAAGCTACCTATATTTAATTCGACTTCAAAATAAGTGTAAGTTAAATGTAAGTCCTCTAAATACTATTTAGGGTAGCTCTAGCCACCACAAAATGTAATTTCTGGTGTCATTTAGACAATTGTTTAAAAAAAATCAATGACTTAGCAAAGCTTTAAGTGAAATATTATCTTCTTAAGCTATAAGATAATAACATGGTGTTGCTATAGTTCCTAATTAATAATCCAGTAATGGATACACATGCTATTATCAACAATTAGAAATTATGGGCTCTATAGAACTCATTTACTTTTAAATAAATGGCTCAATTTTTATTCAAAAGGGTTCGTTGCCCAAATAGTTACTTCAGGGATAAATCCTTTGTTACGCATTTCTACAATCGAAATAATAGTATGTGCAATATCTTCTGAACCTAGTTTGTTAGATTGTTCTTTGCGCTCGTCGCGATTCTCTCGCGATCTGTAAGTAAATGCAGTTGTGACTTCACTTGGATTTACTAAAGTTACTCGAATATTATATTTTCGCAATTCAGCCTGCCAAGATTGAGTCATACCTCTAACTGCAAATTTTGATGCGGCGAAAACTGAACCTTGTGCAAAACCTTTTTGGCTAGCGGTTCCTCCAATATTTATAATATTGCCTGAGCTTTGCTCCTTAAATTGGGACAAGAATTCTTGAGTTAACAAGGCCATTCCAAATACATTAGTATTGTACACGCTTAATAAATCGTTTTCTGTAATTTCGCCGAGAGCTGGAAATGCTCCAATACCAGCATTATTTACCAAAGTGTCAATTTTCCCGTCTAATAAAGCTAGTGCCTCTTTGGCCTTTTGTGGTATTGATTTTAAATCACTAATGTCAAATGATAATGGAATCGCACCTATTTCGTCAGCTACTTTTTTTAGTTTGTTTTCATCTCTTCCTGTAATTACAACTTTAGCCCCTTTAGCAATAAATTGTTTAGCTGTCTCTTTTCCGATTCCGGAACTCCCTCCCGTAATTAGTACTCTTGAATTATTAATTTCCATTTTATTATTTTAATAATCGAAAAAAAATCCGATTTCTACTATATTATTTATCAGAAACACTGCCGTTTTTAAGAGCATTATGATCACCCACAGTAAAAGTAATCTTTAAATTTAACGCAGCAAAAATTCATTTTTTTTAAAATAGACATTATTTTGAAATCTTTAATTTTAGTAGCAACCCACATCGAAGCTACAGTCGCTTTGAATAAAGAGTAAACCATTATATTTTTTTAAAGCTGTTTTGAGGAATAAAAAGATTAAAGAAATGTAATAGTTGCTAGAGTTTTTTTACTAAGCTATAGTTAAGATAAAGCTATATATATTCGAATTTATTGAAATTTGGTATCACAGAAAAAGAAGGCATTCCGCTTTAGATTACAAAACAATTGAAGACTTATTGATAAAGAAAAATAATTTTAAAAATGTTGCTTTACTAATACTGAGAGTTTTCTTTGCATATCCACAACATAAATAGAGACTATAAAAGGTTGTTTCTATCCATTAACTCGGTACTTGATTTAAATAAAAAATCGGCATCTAATATTATATTAGATGCCGATTTTTTAATGCGATTTAAAATGACTGTTCTTCTTTAAGCACTATGGTATATGTTACAAACTATACCTTAGTAATACAAACAATCAATTTAACTCAAATTATTTAGAAGCGTTTGGATAATCAGTATATCCTTTTGCTCCTCCTGTGTAGAACGTATCTTGATCACCTTCTGCAAGAGCCAAGTTATTTTCAAAACGTTCTACTAAGTCTGGATTAGCGATGTACGGCTTACCGTATGCTACTAAATCTGCATATCCTTCTTCAATTACTTTATTCCCTTTTTCTTGATCAAAGCCGGAGTTAATCATTAATGTTCCATTATATAAAGGACGGAAATGCTTCGCTATCTCAGTAACAGCGTATGGTATTGCTGAAACATCTGTAAATGGCTCGGAAAGATGAATATATGCTAAGTTATAGTCATTTAATTTTTTAATGATGTATTCAAACGTTGGGATTGTGTCTTCATCCATAGTCGTTCCAAATGGACCATTTAATGATGGATTAAAACGGGCTCCAATTTTTTCTTCTGGAATAACTTGTTTTACAGCGTCTAGCACTTCAAAAAATATACGGGCTTTGTTTTCAATACTTCCACCGTATTCATCTAATCTATGATTAGCCGTTCCGTTAAAGAACTGCTGAAACAAATAACCATTAGAGGAATGTATTTCTACTCCATCAAATCCGGCTTTTACGGCATTTATAGCTGCGTTTTGAAAATCTTTTACCGTAGTTTTAATATCTTCAACGTTCATTTCCCTTGGCGTAACAGTAACTTTAAATCCTTCTGGAGTAAATGCCTTATCGTTAGGATTGATCGCTGACGCAGATAAAGGTAATGCCCCGTTATGAAAATCAGGATGAGACATACGTCCTACATGCCACAATTGAATAAAGATTTTCCCACCTTTATCATGCACACGTTTGGTTACTTTTTTCCAACCTTCGACTTGCTCATCTGTGTGGATACCGGCAGTATTGATATATCCTATAGCATCAAGAGACACTTGCGCGCCTTCTGTAATAATTAAACCTGCTGATGCACGTTGCTCATAATACAAACCATGTAGATCATCAGTTGGCACATTGCCTTCATTATCTGCTCTACCACGCGTCATAGGTGCTACTATAACTCTATTTTTAAGGTTAATATTTTTATTATATGGTGTTAATAAATGTTGTTTGCTCATGTTGTCTTAATTATAAATTTTTAATAATGACAAATTTACAATACTGTAGCAGCAATGTCCTTGATCTAAATCAATTGAGATAGATTTAACTTTTAAGTAGATAATCACAAGCGCTTACATTGCTGTATTTCATAAAGAGGTAATTCCAATGATTAATTAAAGTTTACGTCTATAAAACAAGCATAATTCTTCACACTCTCTAAATGTCTATTTATCTTATATATTATGTTTGCTACTCTTCCAAACATAATTTTTATTGTTAACCATTTAAATCGCACAATTAACCATATAAAACCTATGATTATTGAGTGAAAAATTATTTTAATTGGTGAAAAAACTAATAATTATTTTATCAAATTTAGTATTTATCACATCATATATAGATACTTAACTATAAATTTATTCTTATTAGAAAAAATTTATACTATGCCTGTAGATTACTATTAGAGGTTCAAATGTATAACTAGTGTAAGACTTTATTTTTGTCTGCTTCTTCCCTATTCTGTTACTAACTAAACCGGTCTAATTAATAGCTACGACATAAGTATTATTTTAACATTCATTGTTTAGCTTTTATATTATAATCGTAGAAAACTTAACAACAGTCTCTCCATTATATTGATAAAGTCCTCTAATAAAACACCTATGGATAGCACTTAAAGTGGTAGCTGTTATAATGCTATCCATACTATGAGGTGTTTGTTATTACGATTGATTAACTAACTATTTTTAGTATTAATATTCTCTTTTGAATTTAAAATATAATTCTACAGTATCTGTCGGACATTGCTTAAGGTACTCCGTTAGTAAGACAATACAATCAAAATACCATTTTGCCTTTCATTGATAAATCTAATATTAAATAGCTTGCAGTATGTAATTTTTAGTGAGCAGAGAAGCTACAGGTCTGAACAAATCACGGAACACTGTATTCCGAGCTACAATAAAACAGCTCTAAATAATCAGTTTTGGGAAGTATCTTTATTAAAAAGTTTAACATATTACAAAGATGAAAGATTTTACGACGCTGCCCGAATTAGGATAAATGAAGTATATTGCCCTAATTAAAAATTTAAACGTAATTAACGTAATTACTGTTACAACAAATCTTCTTTAACACTACTACTAAATGGATTTTACAAACCCCTTAGTTTATGGAGTTCCTTGTTTTTTAGGCTTTATCGCGATAGAGCTTACCTACAGCAAAGCTTTTGATGACAAACAATTATATAAATGGAAAGATTTATTATCAAGTTTATCACTTGGTATAGGATCTGCAATAGTCGCTGCCCTCGTAAAAACAGTTGCTGTAATATTAGTTTTTAATTTTGCTTATGACCTCTTCAATCCAATGGTGGATGGAGTTCGTACCAATATTATGGGTTGGGAGTCTTTTGGCTATGCTTGGTACATTTGGTTGGCTTGTATGCTTTTAGATGATTTTTCCTATTACTGGTTTCATAGACAAAATCATATGATCCGCTTTTTATGGGCAGCACATATTGTACATCATTCTTCAGATAATTTTAATTTGGGAACGGCTGTCCGCAACGGTTGGTTCACTATTTTTTATAAACCTTTTTTTTATGTTTGGATTGTAATCATTGGTTTCCCACCAGAAATGCTTGTTGTTTGCATGGGTATTGAAGCTATATGGCAGTTCCAACTGCACACACAGTATATAAAAAAATTGGGGTTTATAGATAAATTTGTTAATACCCACACCATGCATCAAGTACACCACGCTCAGAATATTGAATATATGGACAAAAACCATGGGGGCTTCCTCAATATTTTTGATAGGATTTTTGGAACTTGGAAAGAACTAGATGATTCTATCGTTATAAAATACGGAGTTTCTGTACCTCCAGACTCTTATAACCTGTTTGTTATTTTAACCCACGAATACAAAAACATTTGGCAAGACATGAAAAAATCAAACAATTGGTATGACAAATTCATGTATGTTTTTGGCCCTCCTGGTTGGAGCCATGATGGAAGTACCCTTACCATAAAGCAAATAAGGAGCGAAATGGCAGAAGCATCTAAAAGTAGCGTTGTAAAAACTGTCACAACCTAAATCTATAGGCTATATATCTTATCTGTTTTTGGGAACAGAAATGCAACTTAATTTAACTCTGTAGTTTACTGCAAATAAAAACAGCATCTAAAATTACTTTAGATGCCGTTTTTTTTATAAGCTGTAAATAAATTGTTTTTATTTAAGCGATTTCATATCAATTACAAATCTGTATTTAACATCATTACTTGTAATACGATCATAAGCTGTGTTAATATCTTGCATATTGATAAGCTCAATATCACTAGTAATATTATGTTCGCCACAGAAATCTAACATTTCTTGTGTTTCCTTAATACCTCCAATTAAAGAACCAGCAATACGCTTACGTCCCATAATGATGTTTCCACCATGAAATGGCTTTAACGGTTCTACTGCACCAACTAAAACCATTGTTGAATCAATTTTAAGTAACCCTAAATATGGATCCATTTCATGACCTACAGGAATGGTATTTAAAATAAAATCGAAACTATTTTGGTGTTCTTTCATGTCGTCTTCATCTTTGGAAATTAAAACTTCATGAGCACCTAAACGTTGAGCATCTTTTCCTTTTTCTGGGGATGTTGTAATCATAACCACATGTGCACCTAATGCATTGGCAAACTTAACACCCATATGACCTAATCCTCCTAAACCTACTACTCCTACTTTATCTCCTTTTTTTACGTTCCAATGACGTAAAGGTGACCATGTAGTAACTCCTGCACATAATAGCGGTGCAGTTGCAGCTTCGTCTAAATTTTCTGGAATGCGTAGTACAAACTTTTCATCAACAACTACTGACGTTGAATAGCCTCCGTAAGTTTGTTTTCCTTCAAGATGCTTATCTGGACTATTGTAAGTAAATGTTGCTCCATCTTCGCAAAATTGTTCTAAATCTTTCTTACAAGAAGAACATGTCTGGCAAGAGTCTACCATACAACCTACTCCTACTAAATCACCTACTTTATGGCTACTAACAGCTTTTCCTACCTCTACTACACGACCAATGATCTCATGTCCTGGTACTACAGGATAGGTTGATCCATGCCATTCGTTTCTTGCTGTATGTATGTCGCTATGACAAACACCACTATAAGTGATATCAATTTTCACATCGTCTGTTCCTACAGCTCTTCTTTCGATATCTAAAGGTTTTAAATCTTCTGTTGATGCTGTTGCACCATATGCTTTTACTGTTGTAGTCGCCATTATTATGTTATTTTTAAAGTTACTATTAATTCGAGTTCTGTAGTACTACTTATTTAGAAGCTACTGGATAATCTGTGTACCCTTCTGCTCCTCCCGCGTAGAACGTACTTTGATCCCACTCTGCTAAATCTAAGTTATTTTCAAAACGTTCTACTAAATCTGGATTAGATACGTATGGCTTACCATAAGCTACTAAATCTGCATACCCTTCTTCAATCACTTTATTTCCTTTTTCTTGATCAAATGCCGAGTTAATCATTAATGTACCGTTATATAAAGGACGGAAATGTTTAGCTATCTCAGTAACAGCATATGGTAATTCTGAAACATCTGTAAAAGGTTCAGAAAGATGCACGAATGCTAAATTATAATCATTCAATTTTTTAATGATGTATTCAAACGTTGGGATTGTTTCTTCATCCATAGTCGTTCCGAAGGGACCGTGTAATGATGGATTAAAACGGGCTCCAATTTTTTCCTGCGGAATGACTTCTTTGATCGCGTCTAGAACTTCAAAAAATATACGGGCTTTGTTTTCAATACTTCCACCATACTCATCCGTTCTGTGGTTAGACGTCCCGTTAAAAAACTGCTGAAACAAATATCCATTAGAGGAATGTATTTCTACTCCATCAAAACCAGCTTTTACCGCATTTGCAGCTGAATTTTTAAAATCTTGTACCGTAGTTTTAATATCTTCAATGGTCATTTCCTTGGGCGTAACAGTATCTTTAAAACCTTCTGGAGTAAATGATTTATCGTTAGGATTTATAGCTGAAGCGGATAATGGTAATGCACCATTATGAAAATCGGGATGCGACATACGTCCTACATGCCACAGTTGAATAAAAATCTTTCCTCCTTTATCATGCACACGTTTGGTTACTTTTTTCCAACCTTCTACTTGCTCATCTGTGTAGATACCAGCTGTATTGATATAACCGACAGCATCACGAGACACTTGCGCGCCTTCTGTAATAATTAAACCTGCTGATGCACGTTGCTCGTAATACAAGCCATGTAGCTCATCCGTTGGAACGTTGCCTTCATTATTTGCTCTACCACGTGTCATAGGCGCCATGACAACTCTGTTATTGAGGTTAATATTTTTATTATATGGTGTTAATAAATGTTGTTTGCTCATGTTATTTTTTCTAAATTATTATAATTACAAAAATACATTACCGGAACATCAATATCATTGACCTACATCAATTAAAATAGATTTAACTATTTCCCTAACTCTACTTAAGTTTTTTGGAGTGATTCTTAAATAGTTTGTACCGAGTCATGCTTAAAATGATCAGGTCCCTCCAGGACAAAGGACGCTATTTATGAAAGTGTTTCTAATCCAGTTGCTCAAGGGCATAGAACAATCGATTTTGGGCCCCTTCTTGAGAGCCAAATATGGAGCGAGACAATATTGCGTCCTTTGTAATTAAAAGCCATTGCGGAGTTCCTTCTGAATCAAATTGATCATAAACCAAATGTCCTTCATCCAGAAAAATAGGAAAAGGAAGTTCATGTATTCTAAAAATGCTCTTAATATCATTTTCGGTAACTTTTGTATTAGTGAAGTTGCTGTGTATACCTACTACTTGTACCCCTACATTTTCTTTCTGTAATTGGTATGCCAAAGGAATCGCGCGTCCAGTACACCCTAAACATTGGTTGTTATAGATTACAGCCAAAATAGGTTTCCCTCGGTACTCATTTATAAGATCGATTTGGTTGCCGTTAAAATCCTGAACCAGAATTGAATCAACAGCTGTATTTTCTTTATTCATTTATTGCAGGTTTAATTTAAGCTTGCTGCGGCAAAATTGATAAAACGAAATTACCCGTCGGGTGTAATTATTTTTTTTCTGATAATTTTAGTCATTTCAAGTAATTTTCGATAAAAAATTGTTCCATCAAGAAGAAAATTTTATTAAAAACTTCTATTCCAGTGTTTTAAATAATTATCGTCAGCGGGTAACAAAGTTATGATTTAATAGCCTCTATCGCTTTCCTTTTTTGTTACTTATAATAAAAATGGCTCCAAAGTTTTGACACTTTGGAACCAATAATTATTTTTTTGACTAAATTGAAACATATAGAAATTACATCCAAGTAATAATATCTTCTGTATTTCTTCTTGATTTATGGTTTGCTGGATCTTCTTTTCTGTAACCAAAAGCAACCATAAAGGACAAACCGTATTTATCTGTATCCACACCAAACTTTTCTCTCAATAAAGTCTCTGCTTTTTCTTGATGAAAACCTTCAATAGGACAACTATCAATACCTACTAAAGCAGCTGATGTCATCATATTTCCCAAAGCAATGTAGGTTTGTTTTGATGACCAATCGAATAATTTTTTATCCGTATCTAAATCAAAGTCATTCTCTTGAAACTCTCTGTAGAATTTAGAATACATTTCTATGGTATCTGCTGGCCATTGTTTGACGTCTTTCATCATCGACATGATATAATCGGAATCGTGTTTCACCATTGGTGCTTTCATAGACAAACCCAATACAAAATGGCTTGCAGTATCTAATTTTGCCGGTGCTCCCCAAGCTACTGGTTTTATCAATTCACGCAACTCTTTGTTTTGTACAACAATAAAATGCCAAGGTTCGAAACCAAAAGAACTTGGCGATAAATGTGCGGTTTCTAAAATAAATTCAATGTTTTCATCTGAAATAATTTTAGTAGCGTCAAACTCTTTAGTCGCATGTCTAAATTGAAATGCGTTGATAATGTCTTCTTTTGCTATATTAGGTGTGCTCATATTCTATTTTATAAAATTTTACTGAGTGCAAATCTATAATACTTTAGCAGAAACCTCCTTGACCTAGATCAAGTAAGAAAGATTTATCATTTTCATAAGTACCTATCTTTTCTGGATTTACTCTTAGGTTTTTTAAATAGCCCCATTAAGGTAAGGACATATAAAATATTTATTTATTTTCGTCGAAATCCAGAAGGTAAAGCGACTTACTTAGATTATTATTTTAAAGTTGCGTATAATCGGATTATAGGATAATAAGAGTATATCACATACATTCTCCCTCCCTCCTAAATCGTAGTATAAAAAGTGTTCTGTAGAAAGGAAGTTTATTTCTGAAGGTTTAATTCCTCGAAGTTTTAATTTATTTTCCACAGATTAACTGATTTTTTAAAAATAATTTTTTAATCTGTGGCTATTATTTTACTAAAACCTTGTGGACTATGCCCACAACGTCGTTTATTTATCTTTTAAGCAATCCAAATCGTTTTTGTATTCACAAATTCACGAATTCCATAGGCAGCCAGTTCTCTTCCGTAACCACTGTTTTTAATTCCGCCAAAAGGTAATCTTGGATCAGAAACTACTAACTTATTGACAAAACTGCTTCCTGCTTCCAGTTGTAAAGCTAATTTTTCTCCGCGTTCTCTGTTTCCAGTGAATACTCCAGAACCCAAACCAAATTGCGAATTGTTTGCCAGTTCAACGGCATGAACATCATCTTTTGCGCGCATTACCGAGGCTGCAGGACCAAATAATTCATTATCAAATGCTTCCATTCCTGGTTCCAGATCAACTAATATTGTTGCCGGATAGTAGGCACCTTTTCCTTCGGGAATGACTCCTCCTAGAACCAAGCGTCCCCCTTGTTCTATTGTTTTTAATACCTGCCCGTGCAATTCATCTCTTAAATCATGCCTTGCCATCGGGCCGTAGTATACGTCTTCGTTAGTTGGATCGCCCATTTTTGCAGCTTTCATTTTTTTAGTAAATAAAGCCAAAAACGCATCATAGATGGCATCATGAACTATAAATCTTTTAGCTGCAATACACGTTTGCCCGTTGTTTTGTAATCGTCCAAAAGTAGCCAAATCAGTTGCTTCTTCTAAATCGACATCATCCAGGATAATATACGCATCACTACCTCCAAGTTCCATAACCGTTTTCTTTAGGTTTTGTCCCGCAATTGAGGCGACAGAACGTCCGGTAGCGTCACTTCCGGTAAGCGTAATGGCGACAATATTTTTATTTTCAATAAGTATTTTTACGTCTTTGGCCTCCACATTCAAATTCATGAATACTCCTTTAGGGAATCCTGCTTTAAGGAAAGCGTCTTCGATAGCAAAGGCACATCCTTGAACATTGGAAGCATGTTTTAAAACGCCTGTGTTCCCTCCCATTAATGCTGGGATAGCAAAGCGAATGACTTGATAAAATGGAAAGTTCCAAGGCATCACAGCTAAGATTACTCCTACAGGTTGAAAGGTAACATAACTTTTTGTTGCTTCCGTTTTAACGGTTTCATCAGCTAATAATGTGCTTGCATGTTCTGCGTAATATCGGCATACCAAAGCACATTTTTCAATCTCTTTGCGGGATTGCCCAATCACTTTACCCATTTCCCTAGTCGCCAGTTGGGCGTATTCCTCCTTGTTCTTGTCAAAAACATCGGCTAATGCATACATTAACGTAGCTCGTTCTTCAAATGTTTTTTGTTTCCAATGATGATATTCCTTTTTTGATGCTGCTATTTTATCTAATGCTTCTCTACTTGTTATTCGATTGTATTCACTTATTTTCTCTCCCGTTGCCGGATTTATACCTATTCTACTTGCCATTGTTTGTGTTTTTAAGTATGTAATGTTATTTTTGTATCCTAAAATATAAAAGTACTAAAAAGGCAGGCAAATAATTAATTGCGTGAGGATAATTCCTTAATTTTGTCACGAGTACACACTTTTATCCTATAATTGGGAGCTTTCAACTATTTTGCTGCCTCTTTGCTTCCAAATCTAGGTACTGACAGCAGTGTCATGCTTTCCATAGCATTAAATAAAGAGGATCAAAATCTTAAAATTTTCAACAGTAATCATCAATAGCTGCATAATTCGTTGTTTTTATACGGATTAGTTGCTAAATCGTTCTTTATTTTAAATTAAATCTCTTTATTGGTTCTTTGGCGTGGTTTTGGCACATATGGGAAATGTAAGTTTAAATTTAAATACGCAATGGGTAAAAATTACGCAAATCGTATTTTTAAAATTAAAAAAACAATTTTATGATTCAAGTTAAAGAGAATAACACTGTAAAGGTACATTACGTAGGGAAATTATCTGATGGACAAGTATTTGATACGTCAGAAGGAAAAGAGCCTTTAGAGTTTACTTTAGGACAAGGAAAATTGATTGCCGGATTTGAAAAAGGGTTAATCGATATGAAATTAAACGAGAAAAAGACGATTACTATTTCAAAAGAGGAAGCTTATGGCGAATCTCGTGAAGACTTAATTCAAGAAGTAGATAAAAGTCAACTTCCTGAAGATATTACACCAGAAGTTGGAATGGGACTTGTATCTAAATCTGCTGACGGAAACGAAATGAATTTGTTAATCGTTGAAGTTAAAGAGTCAACTATCGTAATTGATGGTAACCACCCTTTAGCAGGTAAAGAGCTAACCTTTGATCTTGAAGTAGTTGATATTCAATCATAAAAAGCAATAAGTTTATCTATAAACGGGACGGTATTTGTTGAATTTAGTTCAATAATTACCGTCCCGTTTTTTATGGCATCGTTGTAATAGAATGGCTTTATTATGACGCAACATTATGATATTAAGTTTTAAATATAATTAACATTACTTAGTATCAGCTAAATCAGATAAGATTAGATGTGTTGTGGGTTCCCCAAACAATAATAGGCGGTCTATAAACCGTTGTAGATGCAATTGATCGACCAAAACGACTTTCATAAAAATATTATGCGTCCCCGTAATTCTATGAATTTCACTGATTTCTTGAAAATCATCTAATTGACTACAAAAAGTTTTGAGCTTTCCGCTAAACAACTTAAACAGAATAAAAACTTCTAAACCAAAACCCAATTTCTGATTGTTCAGTTTAAGTTGGTACCCCTTAATGACTTCGCTATCTTCTAATTTCTGGATGCGCTCTCGTACTGATGACGGGGAGAGTCCAATTTGTTTTCCGATATCTACATAAGAAACTCTTGAGTTTATTTTGAGTTTTTCAATTATTTTTAAATCTAATGCGTCGACCATAAATAAAGTTTTAATTGGGGTAAAATTACATTTATAATATTGAATAATCCTGATTTGCCCGTTGAAAAGATTTTAACAACCGTACTTCGAGCCGTACTTTTGTACCATGGATACAATGCTATTGTTGCTTACAATTGGGATTTTTACAGGTTTTTTTATACAGACAATAATTGGTTTTGCAGGGGCTTTAATAGCACTGCCTTTTTTACTTTTTGTAATGCCGCTATCTGAGGCGGTGTGTTATATCTCCATTTTTTATTTTATCTCAACTCCTATTTATGTTTATAAGGAATGGAAGCATATTGATAAAGAGTTAGTCAAAAAATTAGCGCTATCCTCTTTCATTGGTGTTATTGTTGGTATTATTGTCTTGACGTACGGCAAACCGATAATTCTCAAGAAAGCCTTAGGTATATTTATAATTCTATTTGTCTTTAATAGTCTAAGAATCAATAAAGTACTTCCCTCAATAACTAAAATGAAACATCTATTTGGTTTTATGGGTGGCTTTTTCTCGGGACTATTTGCTACCGGCGGTCCTATATATGTCATTCTTATTAAAAATGAGACTAACGATGTAAAGACCTTTAGAGCGACCATGTTTGCTTCGTTAGGATTAGTGACGGTCATGCGAATTCCTATTTTAGTATTTGGGGGGTTTTTGTCATGGAACCAACTTTACAATTCTTTATATGTGTTGCCTTTTTTTATACTCGCCTTATTTTTAGGTAAAAAAGTGTATTTAAAATTAGATGATGTCCTTATAAAGAAGATCATTTTAGGATTGTTATTTATTTCGGGTGCTCTGCTGTTGATAAACGAATAATCTACTTGATTTCAAGCACCAATAAAAAATATATCGCTTAAAAAATGGATTTGTGACTTGCACTTACCTACTAAGCTGATTGATGATACTGTTATACTTTTTTCAATAAAGTTTTTCTTTCGAATAACGACTTGTACTGTAAAATTTACTTGGGTTTATGTACTCGCAGTTCCCCAATAATTATAACTAAGAGGTTTCCATCCTGGTATATAAATGGTTTCTAATTTGATATTTTTAAAACCGCTATCTTTTATAATTTGAGGTATATTTCTATTTAAATTGCATCCCCCAGCAACTTCTTTCCAAATGGGATTTATAAAGTCTTGTACCTTTTGAACTCCTTTTTCTGGAGCAATTCCGTGTTCACAAAACAAAAGAAGTCCTGTTGGTTTCAATACTCTTCTCATTTCTTCTAATGCCTTTTTTGCATCAGGAATAGTGCAAAGGGAATAAGTAACTACTACGGTGTCAAAACGACCATCATCAAACGGCAGTTCTTCTGCAGAAGCAATCATAAATTTAAAATTAAACCCTAGCTTTTTTGTATCAATAGTACATTTCTTCCAAGTCTCTTCAAAAGGGTCAATTGCAGTAAGACAAATCACTTTTTTGTTTTCATAAAAAGGCAAATTTAAGCCAGTCCCAATACCTATCTCTAAGACGTTTCCTGTAGCAATAGGAATTATTTTCTTACGTTGTTTTGCAAAAGAACTCAAACCGCAAGCGATATTTATTAGACTTGGCAGTATGTACTTAGTGTATATTCCCATTATTTTATGTTACTAGATTCAATTAATTAATGCAGCTCTCAGGAAAAGCGATATGATAATTTTTTAAAAGAAGGGGCATAAAAGTCCTCTCTCAAGAATAGGACACATTACCCTTATTTGCTCCTAACCAAAGTTGTAAACAATGAGTTATTTAACCCGTGAACAAAGATATACTATTAGTGTCGAGTTTAAGTAAAAGCGAAATCGCATTGTTCATTAAAAACGATAAGTCGGTATTGACTCGAAAGCTAAAACGCAATTATATTGTACACAGTGGTAAATATGATTGTAATTTAGCACAGTAAAAATATGAAAAACGATAACAAGGAAAACCTAAATTAAATGATTAGACTTTCGCAATTAGAGGACAAATTAGAAAATACTTGAGTTAAGTCCGGAACAAATCGTGCGGATTTGTTTAAAAAACGGATTATCTTGTGTTTCAACAGCGTCTATTTATCAGCTTATTTGGAAAGTAAAAAAGAGAAGAGTTTCTGTATCTAAATGTACTAATAACTGGGAAAAAGATATAGAAAAGAGGAAGTGCGAAAGATTTCAAAACTGTCTTAACCAAAAGGCTACTAATTGTTGATTTACAGCAACGATTTGGAGATTTAGAAATAGGTACTGTAATAGGAAAGAATCACAAAGGAGCTGTTGTAACTATAAATGATAGAGCCACTAGAAAACTGAAGATAAAAAAATAAAGTCTAAGGAAAGTGAGTTGCTTAAGCAAGCGATCATTGAATTATTACAGAATTGGAAGTCTCATTTGTTTACTGCGAGATCTGATAATAGAAAAGGCGTTGTAAAAGCACTAGAAATCGTAATGAATCTCTCTTGAAGAGATACCCAACGGAAAAATTATAGAAATATAAGAAAAATTAAATCATCGTCCGAGAAAAGATTTAATTCTGAAACACCAAATTATATGTTTACGTAAAAGGCTGGATTTTTACCTTGAATCTTGTAAATAAAAAAAACCTGAAACTTCAAGGTTTTAGGTTTTTTTTATACAACCAGTAATTAAAATACTAAATAAAAAGTATTAGTGTTAAAATTACATGTACCGCTTCTTTGTAAAATTCATATTGAATTAAAACTTTAGAAAATATACGGGTGTTTTATTTTAAGTTGCTTCACCAAATTTTGTTGCTTCAGGAATTTCAATTAATTTTCCTGATTTTACATCAAAAATATATCCGTAAACTGGAATATAAGAAGGTACCAATGGATGGTCCTTAATTCGGCGAACATCTTCAATAATACTTTCTGTTTGGTCGGCAATGGTTAAAAAAGAAATATTATTTGCTTCTTTAGAGCCGCCTTCTTCACTTACATTTTTCCAACCGTTTTGGTCTACTGATGCGGTAGAGAGACTTTTAGAGAGTAAATCACGGATGATTTCATCGGTAAAAAGGGTCATGCCACAATCCGTATGATGAATAACAAACCACTCAGCAGTTCCTAAAAGTTTGTGCGAAATTACTAAGGAGCGAATGGCGTCATCGCTCGCCCGTCCACCAGCATTTCTGATCACATGGGCATCACCTTCTGACAAACCTGCATATTTTGCTGGATCAAGACGCGCATCCATGCAAGTAAGAATTGCGAATTTTCGTGCGGGAGGCAATCCTAAATCTTTTTTTTCTCCAAAATTGACAGCATAATTTTCATTTGCATCGAGTACTTCTTGGTGTACTTTACTAGTTTCTTTTTGTAGTAAATTATTTTTTGTCATGCTAATTTGAGGTTATTATTTTTATTGTTTTTTGTACTTAATTATATGTTGCTTACTAATTTTCTAATACAATTTTATTTTTAATTTTAATTTTTTAGCAATTTTGAGAACATCGGCCAAAGCGTCATTTAAGGTAACTTGCTTGCCTCCTCTTTGAATAACAATGGGTATTTCGACATACGATGCATCGTATATCTCGATTAAATTAGCTGCCGTTTTTAACTTAGTAAGAGCACGAAAACTTGGAACGGCAACAAGTTTTACTTCTGATTTTTTAGCTGTTAAATGCCCAAGTATAACAAAGTGTATAATTTTTCACTCGTGATCATTTTGCAATTTCAAATGATTTATCAAATAATAATTTATTACTTATTATTAATTCTTCTCATTTAGATCAGTAAATAATAAAGAGCTAATTTGAAGCTGTGAAAATTCAAATTTATATTCTATGTCATTTCTTCAAATTAATGATTTTATAGCAAGATCATTTCTTAATCAATATTAGCTAGAATTTGACTCTGTATACCCATACTTTTCTGTTACTGCCAAGGTACTCGAAAACAAAATTTCTTCCAAAGTAAATCAATTAAAAATTAATTAATTAGAAAAAGCAGCTCTGATTTTGTTGTTTTTTCAGCTGAAAAATGTAAATATTTAATCGTTTCTATAATAGGTACACCCAAGCCAACATTTGGTTACTACATTAATAATAATACACTTATTGCTAGAGATTTGAGCTAAACTTTCGGGGCTATTAATATTCATTTTATGTCTGTTTAAATTACTTCATATCTTTTTCTACTAAAACATCTACTTCAAAGGAAGTAGTCGCTTACGCGAAAAGTTGTACTGGAGTAATTACAAATAGTAAGGATAGAATTTTTTGTTTTAACTACTGTTTTTTATCTAACAAAATAGACCTTTTGAATTTTTCCTTTTTTCGATATTATAAATAGCCGTTGCATCACTGAATTTACCTCCCCGTTGCACATTATTTTTATCGATAACAACATTCTTGGATAATCCTGCGTCTTAGCTCGCAAGACTTAGTCCTTATTGGCTGAGTAGTTCGCTGCATAGGGAACGACTTCCAAATAGGCTTTTGAGAAACGATAGTCCGAAGCAAAATCTCTTGTCCCTTGCATATATGGGCTATCAAATAGCCTCACTAGTAATGAAAGGCCTTTACAAGCGAAGAACTGTTTTCCACTTTTTGACCGGGAAGAGTGGAACGAATTGGAGAATAGCTCCCACAAAAAATAGTAACAAATGGCAATTTTATATAGCAATACTACAGCTGTTTTAGCATTTTAAATATTTACCTTTGCAAAAAATTTAAGAAGTAATTTTGAGTACAAATACACCTAGATCCAAATTAAAATATTTTCAGTTAATCCTAATTTTAGGTTCTCTAACCGCACTGGGACCATTTTCAATTGATATGTATTTACCCGGGTTTTCGGGAATTGCAGAAGATCTAAATACTACAGTTGCTAAAGTATCCATGACCCTATCCAGTTATTTTATTGGGATTTCTGCAGGACAATTGCTGTATGGCCCATTACTTGATCGTTTTGGAAGAAAAAAACCATTATTTATTGGATTGTTGGTCTATATTTTAGCCTCTTTGGGTTGCGCGTTTGTTGGCGATATAGATACTTTTATTGGTTTGCGTTTTATACAAGCAGTAGGCAGCTGTGCCGCTACGGTAGCTGCTATAGCAATGGTTCGAGATTTGTTTCCCGTAAAAGAAATTCCAAAAGTACTTTCGTTATTGATGTTGGTCGTAGGGCTTTCGCCAATGTTAGCACCTACTATTGGTGGGTATGTAACAGCTGCCCACGGATGGCATGTTGTATTTTTAATTTTAATGGGTATTGGAATCGTGGTTCTTTTGGCTGCTCATTTTGGGTTGCCACATACGCACGAACCGGATACTTCTATTTCGTTGAAACCAAAACCAATTATTCTTAATTTTTGGAGCGTAATGAGAGAACCCCAGTTTTATACGTATGCTTTTACGGGAGCGATTGCTTTCTCTGGCTTGTTTACGTATGTTGCCGCCTCTCCTATTCTATTTATGGATGTTTTTAAAGTAGATGCCAAAACCTATGGTTGGATTTTTGCCTTTATGTCATTGAGTTTTATCAGTGCCAGTCAGTTGAACTCCTTGTTGCTTAGAAAATTTAGCAGTGAGCAAATGATTTTTGGAGCTTTAATTGTGCAATCTGTTATTAGTGTCACTTTCTTGATTGCATCTATAAATCACCTTTTAGGATTATATCAAACAATTGGTATGCTGTTCATTTTCTTGGCTTGTTTGGGTATTTCTAACCCCAATACCGCTGCGCTAACTCTAGCTCCATTTACAAAAAATGCAGGCAGTGCCTCAGCATTAATGGGTGCGATTCAGCTGGGATTAGGTGCTTTTGCTTCTTTTGCTGTGGGTCTTTTTGTTAAAGATTCTATGGTACCTATGGTAGTGATTATGACAATCAGCACCATAGCTGCATTGATTTTCTTAAGTATTGGTAAGAGGAATATTATTGTTAAACATTAAGGCAGGGCTATTACTTTTTAAATATATAAGTAAAAAATAAAACTTGAGGATTAGGGTACAAGCAAATATAAATCTCAATTATTGAAGCAAATAAAGACTTATACTTTCGCTTCTTTACAAAAAATTCCCGCTTTTAGATTGAGAACAGAGTGGTTGCTATAATTGATTGTCCATTTTAAATTATAGTACCTGTATGGTTTAAAAAATGAAAGTGAATCATCGTTATTAATCAGACTAATAGACTTAGATGACTTGTAATTATATGGTTTGAAAAAAATATTTATTCCTTAAAATAAGTAAAGTCTCTATTACTATGGTTATATTTTTAAAGTATTCAAGACAACTTAGATGACTTAAATCATCATAAAAAAACATAATCCAAACAAGTAAACTTGTCTGGATTATGTTTTTAAAATTTATAGTTCAATAAATAAGACGTTCAATTCTTTATACGTCTATAAAATCAACTAGTTCGTTGCACTGCTAGCTTTTTTCCTCGTCTTATCTGGTCTTATAATCATTCTAAGCGATTGATCTTGAGAAAAGTAAGAGATCATCCAGTTGAAGAAGGTTTGTACTCTGTTACGGTATGTTATTAGTGAAATAAGATGGATAAATAACCATATAAGCCAAGCGAAGAATCCATTGAAGTGTAATTTTGGGCTTGGAATATCGACCACAGCCTTATTTTTACCTATAATCGCCATCGACCCTTTGTCGTTATATTTAAATGGGATTAAGGATTTCTCTTTTTGTGTTAATTTGAAATTTTTTGCCAAATTCAGCCCTTGCTGAATAGCGACCTGCGCTACTTGGGGATGTCCATTAGGAAAACCGCTATCAGTAACTTGGATACAAGTATCACCGATAGCATAAATATTTTCAGTCCCGTTTACCTTGTTGAACGCATCGGTAGCCATTCGTCTTCCACGACCATAACTTTCTGCGGGAATACCGTCAAATACTATAGCTGAAACACCGGCAGCCCAAATTAAATTTTTGGTCTGGATCGTCTCTCCAGTCGATAAGAATACTGTGTCATCGACATAATCAACAACTTGGGTATTTAATTGTACTACAACCCCTAAATTAGTCAGTGCTTTCAGTGTATCATCCTGTGACGCTTTACTCATAGGTGCCAACAAAGCATCTCCCCCATCAACTAAATAAATATTACTTGCAGAAGTACCTAATTCAGGGTACTCTTTTTGGAAAATACTCTTTCTCATTTCGGCATACATACCAGAAACTTCTACTCCGGTTGGTCCTCCACCAGCAACTACAATAGTCAATAATTTACGACGTTCTCTGGTGTCCTTACAAATCGCTGCTTTTTCTAAATTTTTTAATATAGTATTGCGCATTTCAATGGCATCATTCAATGTCTTCATTGGAATGGCATTTTTCTTTACATTTTCCATTCCGAAATAACTCGTTTCAGCACCCGTTGCAAAAACAAGGTGGTCGTAACTCATTTCTCCATTATGAAGTATAATTTTATTTTCTGAAGGCACAACTTTCAATAACTTTCCAAGACGAAACTGAAGGTTTTTTTTACCTGCAAAAAATTTACGGTAAGGATAACTAATACTAGAAGGTTCTAGAAAGGCAGTAGCAACCTGATAAATAAGCGGCGGAAAAAAGTTATAGTTGTTTTTATCAACAAGAGTAACCTGGACACCTTTTTGATTTAAAAGTTCCGTGGCAAGATTAATACCCGCAAATCCTCCGCCTATTATTACAATATTCATATGATGTTTTTTAATAGTTTTGATAAAAATTTTGCCATAAAGGTAAGTCATTTATAGCAGGCTGTCAAGAGACAAAATGATAAAAACGACGATATGATCATTTTAATATTGTAAACGCTGCATGGCTTGGACGTGCGATAATTTAGATTAATTTGGAGTTATGTTATGCAAACGATTGCGTATTCTAAACGAGGCTAACTTGATTACGTAATTTCTGATTAAGCACTATTAAAAAATTGCAGATTCTACCATGTTGTACCTCATTTTTAATACTCTTTTTCATATTTTAAACCTGGTCCGTCGCATTGTTGCCAATTGCTGAAAAATATATTTTCTGATTGAAAATACATTTCTTCTTTCAATAGGGAGGAACAACTTCCAATGATTTCGCTTTCACTGCTATAGGTAAACTGCAATATGTTGCCGTTTGAAGAGTTAACAAGACGATAGGTTCCGGAAATTTGAGTTACGACTTTATTTTTTTCTCTGGATTTTGTAAATGTTCCGTTGGCATTTAATAAATAAAATTCTTGCCATTCCATATTGGAACCAGTCGTTTCAGAATTTGCCATCCTTCCAGTCATTTGAGTAAGTTGCCATTTTTCCTGGTAATCCTTAGATGTACTTATATCGTTACTTGAACAAGAAAGTAGCGTAGCTAAAAATAAAAAGAGAATCGTGATTTTTTTCATGAAGTGGGAATTTATTTTTTTATTACAGAGCATAAACTCCATAAAAGGCAGCAATAAATTAATTATAACTTCTAAGTAGCAGTCCTAAAATGCCGCCAATCCAAACGGATTGAGATGGCTATAAACCATAAATAACCTGTTTTTGCTCCATCTAACATAGTGAAATTTTATTATAAACGATCAAATACATGCCCCTTTTCTTATTTCTAAATTAAATAAGAAACTAAAAAACCATTGCCCTAATCTTTCTAGCATTGCAATGGTTTTATATTTTTAAAACAGGAAAATTAGTATTTGATTTTTTTTTAAGACCGTCACGCCCTAATTGATCTATGCTATCGTCGTGTTGCTACATCAGAGCGATTTGTATATATAATAGTAGCGGCATACGTTTTTTCAAATGGAATGCCTAAAAGTGATATCCTTTCTATTTCAGATCTTAGGTTGGAAACAACAGTTTCTGAGGAAGTTGCTTTGGTTTGTAAATTGTCGATAAGTCGTTTTTAAAAATTTAGAAAGTCTACGTTTGCTAAAAGTTTGTTTTTTAAAACAGAAAGAGAATCGATGACATTTGACTGTAATTTAAGTAACGAAGTTGCTCTAATCACTTTATAACCTTAAAAATTATTTGATTTATTAATAAGAATGTCAAACTGATATTTGACAGTGGCTGAATCAATTAATTTATTTGTGGGTTGGCTAAAAATTTTTGTTGTAATAAGTAATAGGATAATTGCCGCAATTGTCATTTGTTTGATGAGTTAGAATGCTCTGAATTCATAACTAAGTCTACCACTAGTTATTACTATTATTGCAGAATTTTCGCACATTTAATTAAAGTTGTTTGGCGTTTTTATCAGATAAAGAATGTTGAAATGAATTTTCACCCCGCTGCAAAGACTCCTGACTTTATGCCTGCAAACTAAAATCGCAACAAAAATAACGAACTGGTGCCTTTGCTCAGCCTACTTTGTTGTGCAGCGTCACGTTGGGATTATAGTACTAGAATAATTTAGTCAGTCTTTTTTATTTAGAATATTCTTTCACTTTTAAATGTATTCCAGGTCCTATATTTAACATTAATTTTTCATTTTCCCATTTAAGATTAATATTGTCTCTTGAAACATAGGGACCGCTGAAAACAGCTGATGAAAATTTAATGGCATTTTCTTGATTTGTGATATTTTCTTTGTTTTCAAAATCGATCCATTCTACAGCTACTAAAAATTCACTTTCAAATGATAGATCCTGATTTGATAAGTCTAATTTAGCCATGCCACTTTTTGTAACTGTAACAACATTCTCTGTTCTATTGATCTTTACTAAATCAATAGTACCCTCCACAATAGTATAAAAATTGATTCTGAAAGTTGCAGATTTATATCCTAATTCCGGGAGGTTAAATTGAACATTTTTTAAGTCATAAACTTTATTCTTTTTTACTGTAATTATTTTACCAATTTCAGTGCCTAAACTATTTGAAGTAAAGTTTATTAAAATGCTTTCCGTTTCTGTTTTAGTTCCTACAATTTTTTCTTTTACTTTTCTCTTTTTATTCGAAACAATAACTTCTTTTAAATTCTCAACTTTAGCGTTGAGTAGAATTTGATCTTTTTTTAAAGAAATGCTGATTGTCTTTTTGTCAAAATTCATATGTGAAAAAATTAAATAATCATTTTCTGTTACAGATGTATTTTCAATAGAAAAGTTTCCTTCCAGATTACTTACCGTTCCGATAGCTTTTCCTTTAACCGATATATTTACGTAGGGGATTCCTTTGCCGTATTCGTCGATACATTTCCCTTTAATCTGGGAATAAGAAGGATAAACTAAAAATAAACAAGCAATCAATAATAGTGTAGAATATGATTTCATTTCTTTATAAGTTTCTATTATGACGAATTAACTTGTTTATTGTTACAGTTTTCACACTTATTTCAAGATTACTAGCAAGTAATAAAATCATCAAAGAGGTATAACTTTTCTAATGTTTTAACTATATAAAGAACAAAAAAAACCATTGCCCCGCTTATTCAAGCATTGCAATGGTTTGTCATTTATAAAATAGAAAAAGTACTATTTCATTTTTTGTCTTTTCACCGGTTTTTCTACCGGCTCGTTTTTGTTTTGCAACAAATAATTAGCCAATAATTTTTCGATTAATTCGTCCTTAGTCAAATGATGAAAAACGGTTTTTATTTTAGTTTTTAATTCCGTATCAACGTCATGGTTGGGTTTGGTTTTGAATATTTGTTTAGCCCATAAAAGAGTATTGTTCTCTTCGATGCTTAACGAACTTGGTTTTTTAAATTCAGTAAATTTGATTCCCAGTTCTTTTTCAAAGTCGGCAATATCTTGTACCTCTTCTTCTTGCAGTACCGTTAAGGATAGTCCCTTTGCTCCTGCTCTGGCCGTTCTTCCGCTACGATGTACATATGATTCATACGCATCCGGCAAATGGTAATTGACGACATACGAAATTTCCTTTACGTCGATTCCTCTGGCAGCCAAATCTGTCGCTACTAAGATATTGATGTGTCCTTCACGAAATTGATCCATGATGCGGTCCCTAATTCCTTGTGACAAACTACCGTGCAAGGCTCCCGAAGAAAAACGATTGATAGCTAAGTTTTTAGCTAGTTTATTTACCGCCGCTTTAGTCTTGCAAAAGATGATACCGCGTTCTCCTTCTTTTGAATTCAGGAAATGCATTAAAACGTCTAGTTTCTCAATAGGATCCACAACAATATACTCGTGATCGATTTGTTGATTTCCTACCGTTTCCATATTAGCGCTCACTTGAACTACGTTTTTATTCAAGTAGTTCTGAATCAACTGTTTTATGGTTCCCGGCATAGTAGCCGAAAACAATAATGTTTTGTGTTCTTTTGGTAATTCGGAAATAATTTCATCCAGGCTTTCTTTCAGAATCGTCACCATCTCATCGGCTTCATCTAAAACAAGAAATTTGGTTTCCTTCAGATTGATTGCTTTGCGCTGTATTAAGTCAATTAAACGACCTGGCGTTGCCACAACAATATGTGTGGGTGCAGCCAAGCGCTCGATTTGCGGTTTTATTGGGATGCCACCGCAGGTTGCTGCAATAGAAACTTCAGGAAGGTATTTTGCAAAATCTTCCAGGTTTCTAAAAATCTGATGCCCTAACTCTCTCGTGGGAACCAGAATAAGCGCCTGCACCGCAGGTGAACTGGTGTTTATTAATTGTAAAAGAGGTAATCCAAAAGCTGCTGTTTTTCCGGTACCGGTTTTAGCAAGTCCAACTAAATCAGTGGTATCTGCTAAAAGTAGCGGAATTGCTTTTTGCTGAATTTCTGTGGGTTCAACAATTTTCAACTCTGAAATTGCTTTTAGAATTGGTGCTGAAATCCCTAAATCAGAGAATTGTTTTGGCATTTTATTGGATTTATTATTTTATAAAAAATAGTTGTTTTGTGTGCTGGATTCCTAGTCCTAATGGAAACGGCATCCTGTTGTGGTGGTGTTCACCACAACAGATACAGCGTACAGCGGGAATTGCTCTATATATTATTCATCATCAGGTTCGTTCATAATTCTCTCACGATACTTCTTCCCGATCATTAATGTCATTTTTAATTTGTAATCATCAACCAGCCATTCTCGGTAGTTTTTACTGCACTGGCTTAGACATTTAGAATAACGCTTAATACGGCAGTCAATATCGTCATCCAGTTCTCGTGACAATGATTTGGCTTGCTGCAATGTTTCCGTGTTGTCCACACACATCGAAGAATGTTGTTCTAACGATTTGTCTAAAACTACTTTTGAACGCAGGTTTTGTGCAATGATGAGTTTGTGTTCTTCATCGACATCAAATCCTACTTCGGCAGTTTTACTAAACTTCGCTCGTAATTCTGGTGGCATGGAATACTTGAAATACAATTCTATCTCGGTGTCATCACGTAAATTTTCTAGATAAAACTCAGGTGATTTGAAGATGTGTTGCCAGTTTACAGGCTCACTCCACAAACCGAATCGGGCTGCGTTATTTCCTAAATCGATTACGGTAAACATATCTTTGTTAGGCAGTTTTCTGGAACCACGGCCAATCATTTGATAGTATAAAGTCAACGATTTTGTAGCTCTGTTCAGAATAATGGTATCTACGGTAGGCTCATCAAAACCGGTGGTTAGGATCCCAACCGAAGTCAAAATCGCATCCGGTGTTTTCTTAAACCACTGTAAAATATCTTTACGTTCCTCTGTGCTGCTAGTATTGTCAAGATGACGAATAGGATAACCCGCTTCTCTGAATGTTTCATAAACGTATAACGAAGTATTGATTCCGTTATTGAAAATCAAAGTCTTTTTACCTAATGATTTTTCTGTATAGGCATGCAATAATTTCTCCTGCATCGCCATGTTAGTATATAAATCATCGGATGATTTAACGGTGTAATCCCCGTTAATCCCTACCTTCAAAGAGGTCAGACCTACATCATAACTGTATGTGATCGCTTTTGCCAAGAAACCATTTTCAATCAATGAATTGATAGTGTCCCCTACGATTAATTCATCGTAGCTTTCATGCATAGGCAACTTTATATTTGAACTCAAAGGAGTTGCCGTAACTCCAAGAATAAAGGCATTGGTAAAGGAACTCAATAACTTACGGAACGAGTTGTAGTGGGCTTCATCGATGATAACCAGTCCTACATTATCTAAATGCAGTTTCTCATCATTGATACGGTTTTTCAAAGTCTCTACCATGGCCACAAAACAAGAATATTCGTTTTGGTCCGGGAGGTCTTTTACCTTACTGTTTATAATTTTGTTTTTTACATCAAAACCTTTTAACATCTTAGAGGTTTGTTTACACAGCTCAATTCTGTGTGTCAAAACAACTACTTTTTTGTCACTTTTAGATAAATAGCGACGAACGATTTCAGAGAAAACAACCGTTTTACCACCACCGGTAGGCAGTTGATATAACAGGTGATGTTGTTTTGGTGCATTGTCTATCCTTTCAAAGATGGAATCAATATCTCCTTTTTGGTATCCATAGAGCTCTTTTCGGTCTTCTTTTTCTACTTCTATAGTATTTTCAAGCATTGTATTTTGTTGGGTTTTTGCAAAAATACACCTAAAAAACAGTTATTCTGTTATATATAATTTAAAATATAGGGATGGATTGAAGAAATTTCTGTTATGAGGGAGTTGCTAATACTCGAATCTCTCGATGATTGCGTTAAATTCCGACTCGTTTTTCCAATTTTGTGTCATCGTTTCCTTATGAATACCATTAATCCTGGTTTTAAATTCATTGAGGATGCCGTTTGCAATCATATAAATCACTGCCTGCTCAAATGAGTTCAGCATACTTTTATAAAACAGCTCTTGTTTTATCGCGTTTTCTGAGGAGAATGCCTGTGCAATTTCGACATTGTAAAGCATTACATCCGTTATTATAAATGGGTCTACGCCCAAAGTAATAAAGTGTTTGATGTACCTCTGGGCAACGGAACGGCGCATTTTAGGCTTTTTGCGCTTCTTGGCAGTCGTTTGAATCGGAAAATATTCATTCGAAATTTTAAGCTTGCATTCTTGCAACAGTGTTTCTTCCTTTGGGTTAAACACAAAGTTATAATACACTTTTACAGGGCTGAATTTCTCATACAATTCGAGAATCTGCTCTTCGAGTTGCTCTTTCGTAAGTTCGTTTAAATATTTTTTTAAATCGCGTTTGCTCATTTTAGAAGTTTCAGACTACAAAAGTAAAAGACTTTAAGATTGAATACCCATAAAATCAATCCTAATTACTTAATTTTGCCCATAATTAATAAAAATAAAGTAAATGCTCAAATTTTTTAAGGTCGTAGCCATTCTGGAAGGAATATCTTATTTGGCGTTGTTTTCGAATATGCTTTTTATCAAACCAACTAATAGCGATCTATATCATAGTTTGCTATATCCTATAGGAATGAGTCACGGCGTCCTATTTATCGGGTATGTTATACTGGCGACTTTATTAAAAAAATCTCAAAATTGGAATTTTAAGACTTTTGCGATTATTCAATTAGCCTCTCTTATTCCATTTGGTACTTTTTATATAGAGAAAAAATACTGCGGAAATGTTTAAATTCATAGAAAAAACATTCACTTTTTTTTATCCGATACTCCGTAAATGGGGCATGGGATATAGTTTTGCGTCCTATTTAAGTCTGTTTCTAAATATAGTTCTGCTCTGCGTTTTGGCATACACCATGTATGTGGTGTTCCGTCTGGTTTTAGTAACTATAATGATATTCATAGCGCGCAAGACCAGAACGAAATTTGATGATTTACTGGTAACCAATAAAACAGCTAAATACATAGCCCATTTAATTCCATTATTGTTCATCTATAAAGCGGTTCCTGTCATTCTGGAGCGCTATGAATACTGGGAAGGGCTTTTTGGAAAATTAGTGGGAATCTATATCGTCATCTTAGTACTTTGGATTATTCGTACGATTTTTAATGCTTTACGGGATTATCTAAAACTAAAACCTCGATACAGCGATAAACCCATCGATAGTTTCATTCAGGTTATTATGATTGTATTGTGGATTGTTGGAATTACGATTATTTTATCGCGATTGTTTGAAATTGGTCATACAGAGCTTTTAACTACTTTTGGAGCTGTATCTGCTTTGATTATATTAATTTTCAGAGATATTATTTTAGGTTTTGTAGCCAGTGTGCAAGTGTCTATAAATGATATGATTCGAATAGGCGACTGGATAACCATGGGTAAATTTGGTGCTGACGGGGATGTGATTGAAATCAACCTGACTACGGTGAAAGTTCGAAATTTTGACAATACCACTACGACCATTCCAACCTATAGTTTGAGTTCTGATTCTTTTCAAAACTGGCGTGGTATGCTTCATTCTGATGGGCGACGTATAAAAAGACATATTCTGATTAAAGCCAGCAGTATCCGCTTTTTGAATAACGAGGAGTTAAAAGACATGCAGAAAATTACCCTCATAAGTGATTATATTGATACCCGAATGGCTGAAGTCGATAAATACAATGTGGATAATATTATTGATAAATCGCTTGCGATCAATGGTCGTAACATTACTAATTTAGGATTGTTCAGAAAATATATTACTCAATACCTTAGTAATCATCCGGCCATAAACAAAGACCTGCTTTTACTCTGTCGTCAATTGCAATCGACAGCACAGGGCGTTCCGTTAGAGGTCTATGCTTTTACAAGCGACAAACAGTGGCAAAATTATGAGTATATCATGTCTGATATCTTTGATCATGTTATAGCGTCAGTACCTTATTTTGGTCTTGAGTTATACGAATTGCCTTCTAACAGTGAATTTCTAAAACAAACATAAATTTTAATGCTTCTAATAAAAAAAATAGAACTCTTTAGCTCACGATTAAAACTAAGGTTGATTGACAACGCCGATTTAAATGCGATCCATATTTTGCATTCTTTAGCAGAAACCGATGAATTTAATGCGTTGGGAATTCCTAAAAATCTTGGCGAAACCAACAGCATAATCGAGCCGTGGATATTAGCAAATAAAGAAGCAGAAATTCAAACTTATACCTTCGCTATCGAAGAAAGAAACACGAATCAATTCATTGGTTTATTTGGACTTAAATTAGGGACGAAAAAGTACCGAAAAGGTGAAGTGTGGTACAAATTACATTTAGATCATTGGGGAAAAGGATTTGGAACAGAAGCGCTTAATAGGGTTCTCGATTTTGGTTTTGATGATTTGAATTTGCATCGTATGCAAGCGGGTTGCGCGGTAGACAATATTGGTTCCATTAAAGTACTTGAAAAGGCAGGAATGCTAAGAGAAGGACGGGGAAGACAACTACTACCATTGAAATGGGGTTGGTCTGATAATTTCGAGTATGCCATTCTAAAAACAGATGACAGAAACACAAATCTGCAAACAAAAGATAACCTTTGACCGCCACAGCCTCACAGATTACAAATATGATTTTTGAAAATAGGTGAATCTGATTAATACTTCAGACATAGCCCTGGGCTCTCCCCGAGCTATTTTGAATCAGTTTTCGAATTAGCTACAGGCGATTTTTCACAAACTCAATCTCTGTTTTACCATGTGCTTTTGGCTTGCCGTCCTCTCCCAAGTTGACCATCGTAGTGCTGGCTATTGAAATAATCGTTTCGCGGGTCATCATATTTCGAACCTCGCATTTTAGCGTAAGGGAACTGTTTCCAAACTTTACCACATCAATACCAATTTCGATAATATCTCCCTGCTTTGCGGAGCTTCTAAAATTAATTTCCGACATGTGTTTGGTCACCACTCTTTGATTTTCTAGTTGAATAATGGAGTATAAAGCCAATTCTTCATCTATCCAAGCTAGTAATTGACCCCCAAATAAAGTTCCATTTGGATTTAGGTCTTCCGGTTTTATCCATTTTCTTGTGTGAAATCTCATCTTTTTTATTTTTTATAATGCGAAAGTAACCTATCTCCGCTCATTTTTTTATAATTTTATAGAAAAAAAAAGATGGATCAAAGAGATGTTTTTTTAAAAGAATTCCGTGGAGGTACAATAGGAAGTGTCGGTACCCAATCCTCATCAGAGGAAATGTTTCAGAATCAGGTCCTGCGACCAATCTTAAAGCTGCAAAATGATTTATTTATTGCTTCTTTTAAAAATTATTCAGCCAAGTACAACCGCGATTTTCATTCTCAAACCACCGAGAAAAAGTTGGCAACCATTGAAAATGCAATTCAAAAGGACATTAAATACCGAAATGCATTAAAAGGAATCGTAATAGGATTATTCACGATAGAGGAATATTTGTTTTATCTCAAGAACTCATCAAATCTTAACAAAAGAATGATGACCATGCTAATTGAAAGGTTAAAAAGTCAAGTAAAACTGTTTGAATAGCGTTTTATTAAATTTTCTGTTTCCGTAAAACATTGATTTTATATAAATTAACTCCATTTTAATCCAAAACCACAGCCTACCACTATCGCTTTTATTTTAATATTCTCAATAAAATCAAGCTTTAGTGGCAAAATTATATGAATAATAAAAAATTTAGGTATCCCTACTATTTTTAATATAAAAAAAGGAATTATATAAGTAATTTATATAATCTGAACGAATATTTTCATTATTATTGTTAAAAGCAAAGTATATGAAAGAGGAATATTTCAAGTGGTATTCTCCCAACCTAAGTAGAGAGATTGAAATGTTAGTTTTTGGACATTCCGGATATCCAATAATCCTATTTCCCACTTCAATGGGAAGTTACCATGAAAATAAGGACATGGGCCTTATAGAGTCTGTTAAATGGTATGTAGAGCAAGGATTAATACAAATATTTTGTCCAGATAGCATTGATAAGGACAGCTTTTACAACAAGCACATTCACCCCGTCCATCGCATCGAAAACCATGTCAAATACGATAAAATGATATGCCACGAAATTGTGGAAAAAATAAAAAACAATACCCCGTCAGGTAAGGTTGCCGTTGCCGGTTGCAGTTTTGGGGGATATCATGCCTCCAACTTTGCTTTTAGACACCCCGGTTACGTCAGTCATATGTTTTCTATGAGTGGTGCTTTTAATATCAAAAGCTTTCTGGAAGGTTTCCATAACGATGATGTGTTCTTTAACAGTCCTAAGGATTATTTATATGGATTAGAAGATCCCGAATTATGGAAAATGGATATCGTTCTAGGTACTTCCAATTGGGATATTTGTTTTGACTCCAATCTTAAATTAAGCAAGGTTTTGAGCGAAAGAAATATACATCATTGGCTTGATATCCGTCAGGACAGAAAACATGACTGGCCGTTATGGAAGGAAATGTTTCCACATTACTTATCCCGAATCAAATTTTTATAAAGTCAGGGATTGAGCACAAAAAACACAATAGCATTAATTCATAAGTCAAAAAATAAAAAATGAAAAAAATTGGAATTTTATTTGGGATGGAAGAAACCTACCCTCAGGCGTTTATAGACCGTATTAATTCGAAAAACGAAAAAGGAATTATTGCTGAGGCAGTTTCTATTGAAAAGGTTGTTCAAAATAAAGACGGAGAATATGCAGTAATCATTGACCGTATCTCTCAAGACGTTCCCTTTTATCGTGCATATCTGAAAAATGCCGCATTAACGGGGACAAATGTGATAAATAACCCTTTCTGGTGGAGTGCTGATGATAAGTTTTTCAATAATGGATTGGCCGATACTCTTGGAGTGCCGTTGCCCAATACTGTTTTGTTACCCTCTGCAGAACATCCAACAGATACTACCGGTAAATCATTCAGGAACTTAAAATTTCCGATGGATTGGGAAGGTATTTTTGATTACGTGAAGTTTCCTGCATACATGAAGCCGTATGCTGGTGGTGGATGGAAAAACGTATATCGTTTAGAAAACAAAGAAGAATTCTGGCAGAAACATCAGGAGACAGGCCAACTGGTTATGATGCTTCAGGAAGAGATTGTTTTTACTGAATATTTTAGAGTGTATTGCCTCGGCTGTAAAGCGGTTAGAATCATGCAATACGAACCAAGAAATGCACCTCACCTGCGTTATGTGATTGATGGCCCACCAGTGGATAAAAAATTACTCGCCACCGTAAAAGACTACACCTTGAGACTTTGCAAAGGATTAGGTTATGATTTCAACACAGTGGAGTTTGCAGTCCGTGACGGCATCCCCTATGCCATTGATTTCGGTAATCCTGCACCTGATGCTGAATTAACCTCTGTAGGCGAAGAAAACTTTGAATGGGTAGTGGAAGAATCTGCTAAAATGGCCATTGCTGCTGCAAAAAAACAAAAGCCAGGAAAAATGAATCTGACTTGGGGAACTTTTATGAAAGATGCGGTAACAGCGAAATAAATTTCTCAGGAATCCGAGTGCATCTCACAGATAGTCTTAAAGGATCGGGAGAAACTTGTATGTCGTTTAAAAAAGCAGGTGTATTGTATCCTCCTGTATCTTCAGGCACGAAAACTGCATGACTTCAGGAAGGAATTGCTTTTAAAAAAATTTAAAAAATGAAAAAATTACCTGCATTCACACTTGGTGTTGAAGAAGAATATCAAATTATCGACCCTGAAACGAGAGACTTGCGTTCGCATTTGTCGAAAATTGTTGATGGAGCCAAGATCATATTAAACGAACAAGTAAAAGCAGAAATGCACCAGTCTGTCGTGGAAGTCGGGACAAATATATGTAGGAATGTACACGAAGCCGAAAAAGAAATTAAATTTCTACGAACGAAAATTGTTGAATTAGCAGATAAACAAGGATTGATTGTGGGTGGCGCCGGAACACATCCCTTTTCAAAATGGCAAGACCAGCCTATCACTGACGACCCGCGATACCATAACATTGTGAACGAGTTGCAGGATGCGGCACGCTCAAATTTAATATTTGGAATGCATTGTCATGTGGGAATTGAAAATCGCGAAATAGGATTAAAATTAATGAATCAAGCTTGTTATTTTTTGCCTCATATATTTGCGCTTTCGACTAATTCTCCTTTTTGGGAAGGCCGACATACCGGCTACAAATCCTTTCGAACAAAAGTATTTGATAAGTTCCCAAGAACTGGATTACCGGAATATTTCGAATCAGTAGCCTCCTACGATAATTTCCTAGACACCTTGGTGAAGACCAACTGCATTGATAACCCAAAGAAGATTTGGTGGGATTTGCGCTTGCATCCCTTTTACGATACGATTGAATTCCGCATTTGCGACATGAGTTTAACGGTTGAAGAGACCATGTGTATAGTCGCTGTCATACAGGCCGTTGTAGCTAAGTTATATAAGCTGAACCAGCAAAACTTAAGTTTTAATATTTACAGACTAGCACTGATAAAAGAAAATAAATTCCGGGCTTCACGTTATGGAATCGAAGGGCACATGATTGATTTCGGACTTCAAAAAGAAGTGGAAACAAGAGTGCTGATTCTCGAATTATTAGATTTTGTCGATGATGTCGTAGATGAATTAGGAAGCCGTGATCAAATTAGTTATGTGCATCAGATATTAAAAAACGGAACTGGAGCAGCTAAACAATTGGCTGTATTTGAGAAAACGAATGACATAACAAAAGTGGTCGATTTTATAACGGATGAATTCACTAAGGGCTTGTAAATTATTAGATTACCTTTGTTACCTACTTTGATTAAAGAGAGCCCCCATGAATAAGAAAAAAATAACAATAGCCCTTTTAGATATGTACGACGGAATACCCAATCAGGGAATGCGCTGTCTAATTGACATAATAAACCGATTTACTCCTTTAGTAAGTTTCCAAATATATGATGTAAGGAGAAAATGTGAAATACCCGAAATCGGTCAATACGACATCTATATTTCCACGGGAGGCCCAGGAAATCCATTAGTTGGTGACGGGACCTGGGATATAAAATATTACGAATTTATTGATGCCTTAAGCAAATGGAATCTTGAAAATCCAGTAAAAAAGCACGTGTTGTTCATTTGTCATTCCTTTCAGATGGCTTGCCAGCATTTTGGTCTTGCGGAAATCACGAAAAGAAATGATACTTCCTTCGGAGTGATGAAGATGCATAAGACGATAGAAGGTCAAACTGATCCTCTTTTTGAAGGATTAAATGATCCTTTTTATGCTATTGATTCCAGGGATTACCAAGTGGTACAGCCTAAGCTAAGTGTTTTTAAGAAAAAGGGCGCCAAAATTATTTGCTTGGAAAAGATAAGAGACCATGTGCAATACGAACGCGCAATTATGGCCGTGCGATTCACGGATTACTTTGTGGGAACACAATTCCATCCTGAAGCAGATCCCATAAGTTTCGTTTCCCATCTTAGAAACAAGGAGGCCAAAGAAAAAATAAAAAGCATGAAAGGCGAAAAGAAATTCAAAATTATGCTTGAAGATTTAATGGATGATGACAAGATCTACAGAACAAATGAAACTTTGATTCCTAATTTTCTTCGTACAGCCATAAATGATCTGATGAAAACAAAAAAGATGTTATCCAATTAACCCCACCAACCCGTCATGATTTCAAAATATCGAAAACTATTCAATGCGCAATTCACGGAAAAAAAGTATCAGCAATTAAAAGCTGATATCGCCTCCGATTTTGATTATGAGCCCACTTTTCGAATAGGGGAAACTCCTTTTTTTATATCTGACGAGCTGAAAGAACAATTAATCGAGGGCTGTAATAATGTTATATCTTTGATTCAAAAAGAGGAATTTAAGTCTTTGACAGATAAAGCACTGGAGTTAAACAATAAAGTGCCCAATGAAGATGACCACACTACTTTTCTGGCCATTGACTTTGGAATCTGCGAGGAGGATGGCGCTGTAATTCCAAAGTTGATAGAAGTGCAAGGATTTCCTTCCTTGTATAATTACCAATCTAATTTATACGATAAATTCGTAAATCAGTATCCTTTCCTCAACGAGTTAACTCCGTTCTTTAATGGTATCGACCCAAAGGAATATCTGAAGATTATAGAAGAGGTAATCTGCAACCATCATCCCAAGGAAAATGTCATTTTACTCGAAATAGAGCCGGAAAAGCAAAACACGAAAATTGATTTTTACTACTGTAAAAGAGATATCGGAATACCGGTTGTTTGTGTAACGGAACTAATTAAAAAAGGCAGACAGCTGTTTTATAAAAATGAAAATGGCGAGGATGTACTTGTAAAACGAATTTACAATAGGGTAATTTTTGATGAATTGGATTTGCGGACAGATTTGAAATTAGAATTCAGTTTCTCCGATGATCTGGACGTCGAATGGGCAGGGCATCCCAATTGGTTTTTCAGAATCAGTAAATTCATACTACCTTTCTTAAAAGGGAAATATTTCATCGAAACGACATTGTTGAGTGACTTAACTGAAATTCCTGAAGATTTAGAAAATTACGTTTTAAAACCTTTATTTTCTTTTTCTGGAACGGGGGTTATTTTTCATGTAACGAAAGAAGATATCGAAGCTGTCGTGGAAAAAGAACTTTATATTCTTCAAAAAAAGGTCAACTACATTCCTATAGTACAATCCCCTGACGGTAAGGTAAAAGCGGAAGTCCGCATACTATGTGTTTGGAAAAAAGAAGATGCTGCTCCTACTCTATTGTGCAACCTCGTGCGTTTGAGCCGAGGCGAAATGATTGGAGTGAAATTCAATAAAGACAAAGACTGGGTTGGTGGAACTATAGGTTTATTCGAAAGATAACTGTCCTATTTCCAAAGTTTTTCAAATAGAACTGGGCAAACTTTCCCCATAGTTGTAGGCTCATCTGGGTTCCAATTGAATTTTAACAAAGGATAGTTTTCGTCATTTGTCACGAAAGTATCATAGTCGATATAGGAATATAAATCTTCGCCCGTTTTGTTTTTAAATGCATTCATCGCCACATACCAAAACCCTTCAAACTCATAGGATTCCTTGCCTTCAATAACTTCATCGATTAAAGTGTCAGGATTCGATTTTACGTGGTAAAAAACTTCTTTACCCTGGGAAATCAACCAACATCTAAAATACTCAAATCCGCCATCAGAGCAACCGCCGCTTACAATATAAGCCGCACACCATAATTCTGGATTATAGCTGTCAAAAAGAAGTTTGTCTGTTCTTAAACGGAAGCCTATCATTTCTTGGGGAGTCAACTTCTCAATTGCTGAAACTAAATAAAGTTCTTGATCCTCTTGATTTGTGGTTTCATGCAGCGAACTGTCAATTAGTGCCCAATAGACTTCCTCGTCTAACATTTCACTCGATTTTGAAAGCGATATGGAATCAAGATTAATCGGAGCCACAATATCAAAGTTTTCAATATTATCCAATGACTCTCCCTGATTTTGCGAATTGTTTTGACCAAAAACAGTAATACTGAAGAGTAAAAATAAAGATAATAGTGAAATGGAATTTCTCATAAAACAAAAGGAATTTGACAATTTGGTTTTTTATACACCTGTGTAAAATTAACTAATTTTATTCTGTTATATCAAATTCCGCTACATAAAAATTAGGATCAATTTTAAGTTGTGGCTTTTCCGCGGTAATGGTATCACTTGCCCAATCTGTATTTGGTTTAAGCCATTTTTCTTCGCCGTTCAGGAAAATTTTAACCGGCATATTGAAGCCGTTAACACAGTTAGTCCAGCGAAACCCCAGGGTACTGTCTTTGAAGAAGTACTCTAATGTTGGTATTCTGGTGTCCCTTAAATATTGATTAAAGAAAGGCTCTAAATCCATTCCGACAGCGACACTCAAATAATCTTCAATCTGTTTTGTGTTAACCGTCTGATGATAAAAAGTGCTGTTTAAACCTCTTAATATAGTTCTCCATTTTTCATCGTTATTTAGAATTTGGCGTAAATTATGCAGCATATTGGCACCTTTGTAGTACATATCACTCGAGCCTTCATTGTTTACATCATAGTGACCTATAATTGGTTTATCGTTTTGAATATTTTTCCTTATTCCTCTTACGTATTCAAAACCGGCCTCTTTCCCATAATAATATTCGACAAAAAGACTTTCAGAGTAGTTGGTGAAACTCTCATGAATCCACATATCTGCGATATCTTTATAGGTGATGTTATTGGCAAACCATTCATGCCCAGATTCATGTATAATGATAAAATCAAATTTAAGACCCCAGCCTGTTCCGCTCAAATCCCTGCCTCTGTATCCATTCTTAAAGCCGTTCCCATAGGTGACTGAACTTTGATGTTCCATCCCTAAATAAGTAGCTTCTACCAGTTTGTAACTGTCTTCATAAAACGGATAAGGTCCAAACCAGTGCTCAAAAGCTTTCAGCATGCGAGGAATATCTTTAAATTGTTCTTTAGCTTTCGCCAAATTGTCTCTCAAAACATAGTAATTACAATCTAAATCTCCTTTTTCCCCTTTGTATTTTTCCGAGAAGGAAACGTAATCCCCAATATTTATATTTACGCCATAATTATTGATGGGATTTGACACATACCAGTTAAACGTTTTTGTTCCGTCCCTTAATTTTTTAACACTAAGCAAACGACCGTTAGATACATTAGTCAGATTTCCGGGAACGTTTACACTGATAAGCATACTTTCTACCTCGTCGTACATATGATCCTTGTTAGGCCACCATACACTGGCGCCCAACCCCTGACAAGAAGATGCTATAAATGGGTTACCATTGCTGTCTTTTTTCCAAGTAATACCTCCGTCCCATGGCGGGTTGACAGCCACTTTTGGTTTACCACCATAGAAAACGGTAAGTTCCTTTACAGCACCTAATTTTTGAAGCGCAACCAACTCAATAAAAAAGACATTCCCTTCTCTATTATATTCTAGTTCGACGCCATCCTGGATTACTTTATAAATTTCTAAAGGATTTTGCAGATCGATTTGCATTCGGTCGTATTCTTGTACTACTTGATATTTAATGGTATTGGAACCTGTTATGGTGCTGTCCTTTGGGTTCACTTTAATATCCAAATGATAGTGCTTCACGTCCCACCACTCTCTTTCTTTAGTAATACTTCCCCTCAAACTGTCCTGTTTGGTAAACACCACTTCCGACTTATTTAAAAGTCCTTGGGCAGCACTACTATTTGAAATGAATACTGCAGCACAAATAATAACAAAATTTTTTTTCATGAATGCGGAAACTTTTAATGCAACTCTATTTTTAAATTGGAACTATTACTATTAATGCAGTTTTGAAATTTTATCCTGTGGCACTACAACAGTATAATCAGCAACTAAGCGATCCACATAATCATTCAATAATTCTAAAACCCGTTCACTTTTATCAGACTGGATCACTAATCCGGCATGGTAATCTAAAGGGACTCTAAAGCAAACTTCGGGATCTGAAAAAGAAGATAAATCAGGATTTTGATATTTAGACAAAGTCAATACAATTCCTGCATATCCTTTTTTTACTTTTGGTAATTTATATTTTTGATCTCTTACCAATGCATCTTCAATGGCAGCCCATTCTTTCCAAAGATTAATGTTTGAAGCAGCTTCTACCATTTCAGCTAGATGCGCTCCACCTACTCGTGATGATGTTTCCAGAAAATATATTTCTCCATCTTCATCGCTTTTTATAAATTCCGTATGCGCGGCACCATGTTTCAATCCAAAATCTTTAATGACCTGCTCATTCATCTTTTTTATAGCCTTGTCGTCTTCCGAATTATAAGGAATATTGGAGCTGCGAAAAACGCCGCCTGCCTGTGATATTTCCATAGGAGTGGCTAAATATTTTGAAGCCAAACTAAAAATCACTTTACGATTTGAAATCAAACTGTCACAATGGTAAACAGCTCCTGGTTTGAACTTTTCCAATAAGTATTTGAAACGGTTATTCCCCATTTCGGTAATATGAATCCATAGCGTTTCCTTATCGTATACCTTTATAATACCGGATGCTGAGGCTTCAGATCGTGGTTTTAAAACCCACGGAGGAGAAACAGTATCAGCGAAAGTATTGATGTCATGATCATTAAATAAAGAACAAAAAGCAGGAATGGCAATACCACAACTCTTCGCTCTCATGCGCATCGCCAGTTTATCCCTGAAGTAGCGTCCCGTAGTTTGTCCCATACCATCAATTCGCAGATTCTCTCTAAGATAGGTTGCTTTTTCTACATCATAATCATCCAATGCTACAATGGCATCGACTTGATTCGACTTCATCAAATTACCAACACCGAGTAATAAATGCTCTAAATTCCAATCGATATCCTGACCTTGCATGTAAAAGGTTTCGTCTATATGATCATGTGGCCATGGTTTATCTCTCAGTTTCTCGCTGGTTATCAGGTAGACTTTGTTGCCAAGACTTTTTAAATGAATTAAAAAATCGGCTCCTTTGAAATAATTCGAAATACAAATGAAGGTTTTAGGATTTTGCATGAGCTTATAAATTTTCTATGAACTTGGTTAGTAAATGTACTCCGTAGGCCGTGGCATGTTTGCTTTTTGCAAATTCACCGTCGCCAAATGTAACTCCGGCAACATCTAAATGTGCCCAAGCAGTATGCTCTTTTGTAAAATATTCTAAAAATTTAGCCGCGCTAATGGCACCAGCAACTGGTTTCCCGCTATAGTTTTTCACATCTGCAATATCACTTTCTATATCTTGTTTATAGACATCCCAAAGCGGTAATTGCCATAGACGTTCCCCTACTGAATCTCCTGCTTCCTGCAGTTTTTTTGAAAGGGATTCATTATTGGTAAACAAAGCGCCACATTCGTAACCGAATGTCCCTACACTGCTTCCGGTCAGTGTAGCGATATCCACAATATATTCCGGTTTATAATTTTTTATCAGATAAGAAATACCATCAGCCAAGACCAAACGGCCTTCAGCATCAGTATCAATAATTTCAATTGAAGTACCGCTGTAACTGTGAATCACATCACTTGGCAAAAATGCCTTTGCGTCGACAGCATTTTCTGCACAAGGAACGATAGCGGTGACTTTTACGGGTAATTGCAAATCAGCGATCAATTGCATGGCACCAAACACGGCAGCACCACCAGCCATATCACACTTCATATGAACCATTCCCGCAGTTTTTATGTTTAAACCTCCAGTGTCAAAAGTGATTCCTTTTCCCACCAGGCCAACATGCTTTAAGTGCGGAACCGTTTCTTTTGGAGTATAACTCATCACTACAAATTGCGGCTCATTTTGGCTCCCTTTTGCGACAGCTAAAAAGGCACCCAGTCCTTCTATTTGACAAGCTTCCAGACCAAGAATATTTACCTCAAATCCGTATTTTTCCCCTTTGTCCAAAGCCCAATTTGCCAGATACTTCGGAGTCACCTTGTTTGGCGGTAAGTCAACCAGCGCTAAAGTTTGAAGTTGGGCGCGAGCAATTTTTATCGCTTTATCGATTGTTGCAGAATAATCTTTTGAAGATAAAATTTCCAGTTCAAAATCAGGATTTAAAAAGGGATGCTCTTCTCCTTTTTTAAAATGACCTAAATTATAAGTACCTAACAATAACCCGGAAACTGTCGCTTCTACTTCTTCGCTACTGAACTCTTCCGGTACAAATAAGGCAACACTTTTTCCAAAAGCTTCTTTTTCTTTGAAAGAAATTCTTCTGGCTATTGTTTTTAATGCCTTATAATCTGTCGTTTTACCCAACCCGATAAAAACGTATGTATTGTCATTTTTTTCGGCTAAATAATAAGTGTCTTTCTTGCCGTAGAAAACTTTTGAAGAAATTTCTAAACCTTCAAACTTAATTGGAACAATACTTTTAGCAGTAGTTTCAAAAACGGGTATTAAAACTGTTCCTGAAAAATTTTCTAATTTATTTATTTCTTTAGTTTTCATCTAATTGTCTTTTGTGTTAAAAAAAAGCCATTCAATAGCTTTAGGGAATTCATCACTCCAATACGTTTCGTTGTGTTTTCCTTCCTTATTAATGCTCAGATTAATTTTCATTTTATCTTTTACAAACTCACTGGCAATAGCGCGCTCCTTGAAGTTTTTCACATGTTCTATCATCGTGTCACTTTCATCGCCGCCGGCATATAAATATATTTTAGTGTCCTCTGTACCTTCTTCGTCAACTTTTATTTTCATATCGGGTTTAACCCAAAGTGAAGGAGAAAAAATCATCAATTTACCAAACACTTTAGGGTATCTCAACCCGCTAAATATGCTGATCAATCCGCCCATCGAACTGCCGCCGATTCCGGTATTAGCGCGATCTTTTTTGGTACGGAAATTATTATCCACAAACGGTTTCAACGTTTTAGTGACAAAACGAATGTATTTTTTTCCCTGTCCTTTTCCTAATATTGTTCTTCCAACATTGTATTCTTTTATTCTGTCTTCTTCAGCATGTTCAATGGCGATTATAATAATTTTGCCAATTTTATACTCCGACATTACAGCCAGTTTTTTGTCAATTTCCCAATTGCCATATTCGGCATCCTCATTGAACAAGTTCTGGGCATCCTGTAAATACATTACCGGATAGCGTTCCTCTGAAGTATCATAATCGTGAGGAAGTAATGCCCAAATTTTTCTAGTTCTGTTAAGCTGGGGAATTTCAAATTCATCAGAAATAAGTAGGACTTGCGGCAAATAGCTTTGTTTGAATGGCAGCCAGTTCTTTCTCCACCTTCCCACATGTTCATTTTGTATTCCTGTATGTTTCGTTGTTGACCTGTTTTCAGTACGGTTACCGCTGCCGTCAATTTCCACTTCACTCCAGTCCCCTTTTGTAAATTTATACAATAATGTTTCCGGATAGTCAAAATCATGGGTGAATTTGAAATGATATAATCCACTTCCAATTTTCTCCATCACGAATTCCTTATCCTGCGTACGCCACTCGTTAAAATTACCCGAAAGATAGACCGGACGTAAATCATCTTCATCGGTAGTTAGTATTATGTGGAGTCCTGTTTTTATGATTGTATCGTTAGGTTCTAAAGTGCTGCTTGTATTGTCATAATTCATAGCTTGTGTTGTGGTATTTCGTAAAATAAATAGTAAATATAGTGGATTGCAGGCTGAAATAAAAGAAAAAAGAAAACCCAACAGTAAATGAAATTACCATTGGGTTTTATATAGTTTAATAAACAAGAAAAAGATCTCTATTTCTGGCGACTTTTTAATACGTCAACTACATCATTGATTTTGAATCCTTTCGCCTGAAGCAGAATTAGGTAATGAAAAAGTAGATCGGCACTTTCACTTAAAAACAAATCATCGTTATCATCTTTTGCTTCAATAACCACTTCAACAGCTTCTTCACCAACTTTCTGTGCGATTTTATTGATTCCCAATTTAAATAAAGAAGCCACATAACTCTTTTCAGAATCTGCATTTTCTCTTCGTACTTGAATAGTATTTTCTAGAGAAGAAATAAAACCGTAATTCGTCTTGTTTTCTGTTGCCCAACAAGTATCAGTTCCTTTGTGACAAGTAGGACCTTCCGGCTTTACCTGAATCAACAAGGTATCATTGTCGCAATCATTTTTGATATCAATCAGGTTCAAGAAATTGCCGCTTTCCTCACCCTTTGTCCAAAGCCTTTGTTTTGATCTGCTGTAAAAAGTTACCTTTTTAGTCTCTACTGTTTTTTGATATGCTTCTGCATTCATATAACCCAACATTAAAACAGCATTAGTTTCGCTGTCTTGAATTATGGCAGGAATTAATCCATCGGTATTTTTTGAAAAATCTATATTCATTGTATTTGTTTTTTTTGGAAAGAAAAAAAGAACATGGAGAATAGACGATAGACGAAAAAGATAAAAATCACGGTTCTTTTCTAAGTCTATTTTCTGTGTTCTTCCATCTAAATTCTAACTTCTATATTATTATTTTTAAGTTCTTTTTTTAGTGTTCTAATTTCGATTTCTTTAAAGTGAAATACACTTGCCGCCAATGCTGCATCTGCTTTTCCTACTGTAAAGCTATCAACAAAATGTTGTATGTTACCAGCACCGCCAGAAGCGATTATAGGAATATTGACCACACTCGAAAGTTTTGCCAATGCTTCATTTGCAAATCCGTTCTTCGTTCCGTCATTATCCATGGAAGTAAACAGAATTTCCCCTGCCCCTCTTTGTTCCACTTCTTTTACCCAATCAAATAAATTTAATTCTGTTGGCACTTTGCCTCCTACCAAATGAACAATCCATCGACCGTCAATCTGCTTGGCATCAATAGCGACTACCACACATTGACTGCCAAATTTCTGTGCCAAATCATTGATCAGTTGTGGGTTTTTTACTGCCGAAGAATTGATAGAAACCTTATCCGCTCCATTCTGAAGCAAGATCTCCACGTCCTCCACGGATGAAATTCCGCCACCTACCGTAAATGGAATATTAATCGTAGAAGCCACTTTTCGAACTAAGTCAACCAAGGTCTTTCTTCTTTCTTCTGTCGCAGAAATATCTAAAAACACTAATTCATCAGCTCCTTCAGCTGAATAGATTTTAGCTAATTCCACCGGATCACCAGCATCACGTAAATCTACGAAATTTACGCCTTTTACGGTTCTACCGTTTTTTATATCTAAGCAAGGAATGATTCTTTTCGTCAGCATGTCTTTTATTGTTTTTTTTGGATAGACGCACTTCAATACGTCTTTACGCAGGAGTTACCCAATAATGTATTGTTCTAATTGTTTCAATGAAATCCTTCCTTCATAAATCGCTTTCCCAATTATAGTTCCTTCACATCCTAACTCCGCTAATTTTGGCAATTCATCAAAGGTAGAAATTCCACCCGAGGCAATTAATTTTATTCCTTTGGCTTCTGCCAAAATTTTAGCATATAAGTCAAAACTTGGACCTTCGAGCATACCGTCTTTTGCTATATCAGTACAAATGACATGTTGAATGCCTTTAGCTTGATATCCTTGTATAAAAGGGATTAAGTCTTCATCGGATTCTTCCAACCACCCTGATATGGCCACTTTTTCATTGTTGGCGTCCGCACCAAGTATAATTTTATCAGAACCGTATTCTTGAATCCATTTTTCGAATAAAGCTCTGTTTTTGATAGCAATGCTGCCGCCTGTAATTTGATTGGCGCCACTATCGAAGGCAATTTTCAAATCGGCATCCGATTTTAAACCACCACCAAAATCAATTTTCAATTTTGTTTTAGAAGCGATTTGCTCCAATATTTTATAATTTACAATTTGGCTTGACTTTGCTCCGTCTAAATCCACTAAATGCAAATATTCGATGCCGTGTGCTTCAAATTCTTTGGCAACCTCAAGCGGGTTTTCATTATAAATGATCTTGGTGTTGTAATCCCCTTTTGACAAGCGAACACATTTTCCGTCGATGATATCTATGGCAGGTATTATTCTCATTAGATTTTTGATTGTAGATTAACGATTTTTGATTTCAGATTGTAATTGAAATTGATTTTTGCGATTGCCATTAAAATATTTATAACTTAAGAAAATTTTCTAGAATTTTTTCCCCCACATCACCACTTTTCTCGGGGTGAAACTGGGTTCCGTAAAAATTATCTTTTTGCAAAGCTGATGCATATTCCACTTCATAATTTGTGGTGGCAATCGATTCCGCACAATCCGGTGCATAAAAACTATGCACTAAATACATATATTCGTTTTCAGCGATTCCATCGAACAAAGGAGACTTCAAATTATATATTTGATTCCAACCCATCTGTGGTACTTTAACTTTTGGAGTAAATTTAATCACATCCACATTAAAAATACCCAGACCTTTTGTATCCCCTTCTTCCGAAGCATTGCACATCAACTGCATCCCTAAACAAATTCCTAAAACAGGTTGTTTTAATGTTGGAATTAAACTGTCTAAACCACTTTCCAAAAGCATTTTCATCGCTGAACTGGCTTCTCCCACTCCTGGGAAAATCACTTTATCAGCTGCTTTGATTTCGTCAGGTTTGTTACTCAAAATAGCTTTGAATCCCAATCTTTCAATAGCAAACATTATGCTTTGAATATTCCCTGCTCCATAATTTATGATTACTATTTTCATTTATTTTTGTTTCAAGTTTAAAGTTTCAAATTATTCTACTAAGCTGAAACTTTAAAGGACTTTTTTAAAGCATTCCTTTCGTGCTAGGTAAAATCATCTTCTCTGTATCGCGTTTTACGGCAACTTTTATCGCTTTGGCGAAAGCCTTAAAAATAGCTTCAATCTTGTGATGTTCGTTTTGTCCCTCGGCTTTGATGTTGATATTTGCTTTGGCACCGTCAGAGAAGGATTTAAAGAAATGCAAAAACATCTCTGTTGGCATTTTCCCAACCATTTCGCGTTTGAATTCGGTTTCCCAAACCAACCAGTTTCTACCTCCAAAATCAATAGCTACCTGTGCTAAACAATCATCCATTGGCAAACAAAATCCGTAACGCTCAATACCTAATTTGTTACCCAGTGCTTTGGCAAAAACTTCACCTAAAGCAATCGCAGTATCTTCGATGGTATGGTGCTCATCCACTTCCAAATCTCCCTTTACAAGAATTTCCAAGTCCATTTGTCCATGACGTGCAATTTGGTCCAGCATATGATCAAAAAAAGCGATACCGGTTTCAATTTTACTTTTTCCGGTTCCATCCAGATTTAAATTGATGTAAATATCTGTTTCATTAGTTTTTCTTTCAATCGTAGCTGAACGTGATTCTAACTTCAGGAATTCATAAATTTCTTTCCAATCAGTTGATTGCAGTGTAATAACTGAATCTAACTCTTCTCTTTTAGAAGCTATTTCAGTATGCCCCGCACCTTCCGTAGTATTAAGAAAGATTGCCTTTGCACCAAGATTTTTGGCTAATTCCACATCTGTCAAACGGTCTCCCAGTACGAAAGAATTCGCTAAATCATACAGAGGGTTATCAATGTACTTCATCAGCATTCCCGTTCTTGGCTTGCGCGTTGGTGCATTATCCTCCGGAAAAGAACGGTCTACAAAAATATCATCAAAAAGAACGCCTTCATTTTCAAAAGCTCTCAAAATGAAATTTTGAGTAGGCCAAAAAGTGTCTTCAGGAAAACTGTCTGTCCCCAATCCGTCTTGATTAGTCACCATCACCAATTCATATTCTAATTCTTTCGCTATTTTAGCCAAATACTGAAATGCTTTTGGGTAAAATTCTAATTTAGACAAACTGTCTAATTGATAACCTTCCGGTTCTAAAACCATAGTTCCGTCACGATCTATAAAAAGTACTTTTTTCATTTGTTATGATTTAAAAGAGACACAAATTTCACAGATTAGCAATCGCTTAAGTTCTGTTTATTTTGAGTTCTATTTTCTTACTATTTTTCTAAAACTATTTTATTTTTAATAACTACACTTTCAAAATAACACTTCTAAAAATTAGTGGTGATTACTGAAGTTTGTGTTTAAATTGTTATCAGAGCCTCAATTAATTTTTTGTTTTCTTCTGCTGTTCCAATCGTTAATCGCAAACAATTTTCACACAAGGGTTGTGTTGTTCGGTTGCGAATCACAATTCCTTTAGCAATCAATTCATTGTATCTTTTATTAGCATCATCTACTTTTATTAAAATAAAATTAGCTTCTGTTGGATATATTTCCGAGACAAATTTAACCTCAAGTAATACTTTAAGTAAATGATCTCTTTGTGTTATAATAGAATCAATTTCTATTTCTATTTTTTCTTTATCTGCCAAACGTGTTAAAGCTCTTTTTTGAGTAAGTTCGTTTACATTATAAGGAGGCTTTATTTTATTCAAAACTGCAATAACCTGGCTTGAAGCATAACAAATCCCTAAACGTATACCGGCTAAACCATATGCTTTAGACAAGGTTTGAGTAATAACTAAATTTGGATATTCGTCCAATTCATTAACCCAACTTTGTTTCTTTGAAAAGTCGATATAAGCCTCATCAATAACCACTAAACCATTAAAATTCTGTAGCAAGGTTACTATATTTTTATCTGAAAAGGAATTCCCGGTTGGATTGTTTGGAGAACATAAAAAGAGTATTTTCGTGTTTTCATTTACTGCCTCTAAAATAGCATCTACTTGGGGTTCAAAATCGTTAGAAAGCAATACCTCTTTATTCTCGACAGCGTTAATACTTGCCAAAACACCGTACATTCCATAGGTAGGTGGCAATGTTATTACGTTGTCTGTATTCGGTTCGCAAAAAGCTCTGAAAAGTAAATCTAATACTTCATCACTCCCATTTCCTAGTAAGATCTGATTTGGTAGAATTTTTCGTTGCTTTGCCAAAACTGCTTTTACACTGACTTGCTGCGGATCTGGATAGCGGTTCACACCAGTCTCAAAAGGATTTTCATTAGCATCCAAAAATATCATTTGGGCTACATCAAAATCTTTAAACTCATCACGAGCAGATGAATATGGCTTCATTTTTAGTACGTTTTCACGAACTAATGTATTTACATCAAAACTATTTTTCATCTTCAATCGCTTTTAATCGTAAAGAAACTGCATTTCTGTGCGCTTGTAAGCCCTCTGCCTCAGCCATGATTTCTATCGCTTTTCCAATATTTTGAATTCCCTTTTTTGATATTTTTTGAAAAGTCATCGATTTAGTAAAACTATCTAGATTTACACCGCTATAATTCTTCGCATAACCGTTCGTAGGTAGAGTATGATTAGTTCCAGAGGCATAGTCTCCCGCGCTTTCCGGAGTAAAATTACCTATAAAAACAGATCCTGCATTGTCAACCCCATCACTATAATATTCTTCTGATTCCGCACAAATAATAAAATGTTCCGGCCCGTATTTATTTATTAATTCTAAAGCTATGGTATCATTCTCTACGAAAATCAATTTTGAATTGGCAATAGCCTTTGCGGCAAGCTCTTTTCTTGGTAAAGCATCTAATTGAATTTCAATTTCATTTTCAACTTCATCAATTAACTCCTTTGACGTAGACACTAAGATTACCTGACTGTCGGCACCGTGTTCTGCTTGAGACAACAAATCAGAAGCGACAAAAGCAGCAATAGCGCTATCATCCGCTACAATCAATAGTTCCGATGGACCTGCAGGCATGTCAATTGCTACACCAAACTGGGTTGCTAATTGCTTAGCTACCGTTACAAATTGATTCCCGGGACCAAAAATCTTATATACTTTTGGAATCGATTCCGTACCAAAAGTCATCCCGGCAATCGCCTGAATACCCCCTACTTTTAGAATTTTAGTGACTCCGCATAAATTAGCGGCATACAATATGGCTGGATTTATATTCCCTTTTTTATCTGGCGGGGTACACAATACAATTTCGTTACAACCGGCGATATTTGCTGGAACAGCAAGCATCAACACGGTAGAAAATAAGGGCGCCGTTCCTCCTGGAATGTATAAGCCTACTTTTTGAATCGGTCTTTTTTCCTGCCAGCAATTAACTCCTTCTATAGTTTCTACTTCAACTCGACTGGTTTTTTGTGCCGTGTGAAATTTGGTAATATTTCCCTTAGCAAGAATAATAGCCTCTTTTAATTCAGTGGAAACAGCTTCGATAGCGGCATTTATTTCAGTTTCTGTTACCTCTTGATTAACGATCGTCACGCCATCAAATAACGAAGTGTATTTTGAGATTGCTTCATCTCCTTTCTTCTGCACTTCTTTGAAAATTTCTTTTACCGTAAGCTCAATATCATCTATCGTTTTAGTGGGTCTTTCGAGTATAGTGGACCAGGTTTCTGGCAATGGGTTGTATATTTTGTTCATTTTTATATAATTTAAATTCCAAATTTCAACGCTTACAAGTTTTGGAATTTGTGTTTTCAATATTGCATTTTTATTTTTTTACAGTACCATTTTTTCAATTGGACAAATCAATATCCCTTCTGCACCAGCCTGTTTCAACTGATCCATGACATCCCAAAAGCTATCTTTATCTATTACTGAGTGCACACTACTCCATCCTTCTTGCGCTAATGGCAATACGGTTAAACTACGTAAAACGGGTAGGATTTTTCCAATTGCATCAATTTTATCGTTAGGTACATTCATCAAAATGTATTTTGATTTTCTGGCTCTCAAAACAGATTCAATTCTAAATTGCAAGATGTCAATTAGTTTTTGAGCTTCAGGAGTTACTTTAGGAGAAACAGCTAATACTGCTTCACTTTTATAAATAATTTCAACTTCTTTTAAGTTATTTTTAAATAAAGTACTTCCACTAGATACAATATCGACAATGGCATCTGCAAGACCGATATTAGGAGCAATTTCTACGGATCCGGAAATTTGGTGAATATCAACCGTCACGCCAAATGAATTGAAATACTCATTAACCGTATTAGGATAAGAAGTCGCAATACGCAATCCATCTAGGTCTTTGATTGAATTGTATTCAAATGTTTTTGGAACAGCAACCGAAACTTTGCATTTTGAAAACCCAAGTTTTTGGATTACCTGAATCTCTTTTCCTTTTTCTACTAGTAAATTATCTCCAACAATAGCGATATCTACTACTCCATCAATTAAATATTGAGGAATATCTGAATTTCTTAAATATAATACTTCTAATGGGAAGTTTGAAGCTTCCGCTTTTAGTTGATCGATTCCATTGTTTATTGAAATCCCGCAATCTTTCAAGATCTGAATACTATCCTCGTTTAAACGTCCTGATTTTTGAATTGCAATTTTTAGTGTACTCATTGTAATGTTTTTTTTGTTTGTTTGTAATATTATGCTTGAGTACAAAAGGGTATTAAATAAAAAACCCGTTTGATGTACTCAAACGGGTTTTAAAATATGATGATTTACCTACATATGATTAACACATCGCTTGAGAGCAATAATGGAAATGATGATGATGTAATTGTATTGTGAACATAATTGTTTTTATTTCTGATGCGAAGATACTCAAAAATATGTTTATAAAGCTGTTTTTTATATAACTTAATTTTACTAAATAATTAAAAGCTACTTTTCCTCCTTTTCTGTGATAACATCGGCTGGCCCTACATTATCATCATCACTACTGGAAGTCGCACTATCTTCTCTTATTTCAGTATGACGAATGTTCCCGCCTGAATTTCCAACTTGTGTTCCAAGATAAACCGCCCCAATACCTATCGCCAAGACTATATATGAAACCAATGTGGCTTTCGCATGCTTTTTTATATTTAGAAAAATTCCTCCAATGGAAACAGTACCCAATAAATATAAAACAATTGCTAACTTTTCAGCGAGTTCTTCATGCTCGTGAATAATTTGGTGCCCAATGTTAGGCATATCTTCCACCATTTCTTCTGCTCCCTCTCCCGTAGCCATGCTCAATGCAGCAAAAATAGCAGATACTACAAATAAGCAGTAGGCGGTATTTTTTACGGAATTATTCTTTAAAGCTATTCCGGTCACTAAGGTTCCAAGTCCAAGAATAGTTCCTATTATAGGAAAATGGTTTACCACCAGGTGTAAATGAGCATCGTTCATAGTATTCAATTTAAATAATTAGTATTTATTTTATTAATTTTTGTTAATTTCTATCGTCATTATAATAATTATTCCGCCAATGAAACTTCTATTGGACAACTAACACCATATCTAATAGCTCCTATTGGCAATTCGGAGAGAAATAACGTCAACTTCAGAATACAATTGGCTTTTCCAATTGTTTGAAACCACACTTTATTTTTAGTTAGCCATATCAAAAACACCTTTTATTAGGATTTTCGAGCTAGAGTCAATTTGGTCACTTGAAATAATTTCAACATATTTTTCTGACTTCTCCCCTATTTTAACCGCCACTTTTTTAAAGAAATAACTGTTGTTTTTTTCTTCGTTCAATAAAAGCACAAAATTTTTGTTGTTCTCTGTAATTAAAGCTTCTGTTGGGATTGCCATCCCTTTTTTAGAATCTACCACAATAGCAGCTTCCACAAACATTCCAGTAATTAATCGTTGCTTCATTTTATCATCTAAATGTCCATGGACATTAATTGTTCTGTCATTTCCTTCAATAGATTTCCCTACCAAATGTACTTTGGCGTTAAACACCTCTTTTGTAGCTTCTGGCACTGTAAAATTGATATCCTGCTCCACTTTTACTTTTAAAATATCTTTTTCAAATACATTTAGTTCTAAATGCAAATGATCTGTTTCAATGATTTCAAGCATGGTATCAGAAGGAGCGACATGCATACCTACATTAGAATTCATCACCACTATATCGCCCGACATAGGGGAATAAATAGTAATTATCGAAGTCAATATCCCTTTTTCAACATTGGAGGGGCTAATATTTAATAGCGATAGTTTAGCTCTTAAACTTTGGTACATTCCTTTTGCCACGCGATAATCACTTTCAGCTTTCAAATAGTTTTTTTGAGATGTGATCTTTTCATCAAATAAGGTTTTTTGACGCTCGTATTCGGATTTTAGATATTTAATTTTCTCAGCGACCTCCAGATAGTCTTTTTGAATATCTAAAAACTCTGTATTTTCTAAAGTTAGTAAAGCTTCTCCTTTTGTTACTTTATCACCCACTAAAAGGGTGGTTGATTTTACATTACCACCAACGAAAGTAGTTACTTTTGCTCTGTTTTGTGGCGGAACATCAATTTTTCCTGCTGCTTTAATAGTTACTTCAAAATCTTGTTCAGTAGGGCTTGCTATTTCCATTGCCGAAGATTTAAATTGCTGTACGGTAACCATAATCGACTTATCATCCTTGACAAGTGCTTCTTCCGTTTTAGATTCCTTACACGAAAACAGAACGATTGATAAGGCGAATATATATAATGTATTTTTCATTTTTTAGAAATTAAGGTATTGTGAATCAAGTTGGGTTTTGTTGAACTGAAGTACATTATCCAAATACTCAACTTGAATGGTAGTGGCATTCTCTAAACTTTGAATGTATTGAAAGAAATCGATTTCACCGTGTTTATAACTCAAATTCGCCACCTTAATAATTTCATCCGACAGCTTTTTCCCATATTGGTTATAGTACGTAATCGCTTCTTGATATTTTGCTAATTCGTTCTTTTTTTGTCGAACAAATTGCTCCATTTTTTGTTCTTCATTTTGCTTGTGTTGTTCCCAGCTTTGTAATTCAAGTTGAGTCACTTTAGATTTTGAAATATTCCCAGAGAATAAAATAGGAACAGCAATTCCCAGCTGAAAACCATTCAATGATTGCGTCAAGCCTTTATTTGATCCCCTAAAATATTCTAAATTTAGATCAGGCAACCAATGTTGTTTTTGAAGTTTAATTTGGCTTTCGTAAACACCCGTAACGCTTTCTAAATATATCGATTGAATAGTTTTACTTAATTCTTCAGTTAAATTAAACAGAGGAGTGATTGAATTGTTTTTTATCGCTATCTTTTTATCCGTTTGAATCAATGAATACAATAAATCATAATGTGCTTTTTTATCATTTTCAATTTGAAAAAGGGTAGTTTTTATTTGTCTAAACTTGGCTTGTGCCGTTATTTTTTCCAAATAATTAGTTTCGCCTAATTCAAAACGTCTGTCGCTTGCTTTTGAAAAATTTTGGTACAGATTATCCAAATAGAAATACATTGTTTCTTGATTTTGTAAATACACAATGTGATAATATACTTTAGAAATTTCTAACGAAAGTTTGTTTTTTTGAATTTCAAAACTAGCTTTCTCCTTTTCATATTCCTTTTCATAAACTTTTTTCTGTGCTCCATAAACCGTTGGAAAAGAAAAGCGCTGTTGCGCCCCAAAAACATTCAACTGTTTATTATTAGATGCTAAATTATTTTCATCGTAATTGAAATAGATATTGGTTTTTTCAAAGGTGTAAGCACTTTTTATATTGGCCTGGTATTTATCTACCTGCAATTGATAGGCTTTTAAATTTTTATTATTAGCAATCCCTTTAACAATCAAACTATCTAATTCGGTATTTGATTTTTGTGAAAAGGCAAATGAAGTACTCAACAACAATAGAATTAGATAGCTATCACTATGGTGTTTTTTAAATTTTGCTTTTTTAAGCTCTTTGCCATCAAAAACTTTAAATAAAACGGGTAATACAACCATAGTTAATATTGTAGCTGTAAAAAGCCCTCCAATAACTACCGTTGCTAAGGGTCTTTGTACCTCTGCTCCTGCAGAAGAAGATAGTGCCATTGGTAAAAATCCTAAAGCAGCGGCGGCAGCCGTCAGTAAAACAGGACGTAATCTGTCTGTAGTACCTTTCAATATCAGTTCATCAATGTTCTTCATTCCTTGATGTTTTAATTCTTTAAAATGTTCAATCAATACGATTCCGTTGAGCACCGCAATACCAAATAGCGCAATAAACCCAACACCAGCTGATATACTAAAAGGCAAACCTCTCATCCATAAAAATAATACTCCTCCCACTGCAGAAAGCGGTATCGCTGAATATACCATTAATGCTTCTTTTATCGACCCAAAGGCAAAATACAATAAGATTAAGATCAAGAATAATGCTAGAGGAACCGCAACCATTAATCGGTCTTTAGCACTTTGAAAGTTTTCGAACTGTCCTCCATATTGAACATAATAGCCAGGAGGTAGTTTGATTTTTGTATTCACGATATCTTGAATATCAGTCACGACACTTTGTAAATCCCTGTTTCGCACATTAATTCCCACCACAATTCTTCTGTTTGTATTGTCTCTGGAAATTTTGGCTGGCCCTTCCGTATACTCGATAACAGCTAATTCTTGTAACGGAATCTGTTCTCCATTAGGAGTTGAAATATATAAATTTTTTAAATCATCAATATCATGTCTATTGGTTTTATCCAAACGCATTACCATATCAAATCGTTTTTCACCTTCAAATACATTACCCACTGTTTTTCCTGCAAATCCAAGAGCAATCATATCATTCAACTCTGCTATATTCAAACCATATCTAGCAATTTTTGAACGGTCATAGCGCACAGTCATTTGTGGCAAGCCTTCCGTTTTTTCAATAATAATGTCGGAGGCTCCTTCTACCTTAGCGATAGCTTTTTTGATTTCACGTGCTTTTCGTGACAATACATCTAGATCTTCACCAAATACTTTTACTGCTATATCAGATCGGGTACCGGAAATTAATTCGTTGAAACGCATTTCAATGGGTTGTGTAAATTCAATTTCCATATTTGGAATCTGCTTTTCAATAGCGGCTTTAATTTTATCTGCTAATTCATCTTTACTATCTGCAGACACCCACTCTGATTTTGGCTTTAACTTTACAATAACATCGCTTTCCTCCATACTCATTGGGTCAGTAGGAACTTCAGCGGCGCCTATTCTACTTACTACTTGATCTACCTCAGGAAAGTTTTTAAGAATTATTTTTTCGATTTTAGTAGTAGTCGCAATAGTTTTTGTCAAGGAAGTACCCGTTTTTAAAACCGGTTGAATTACAAAATCGCCTTCATCTAAGGTGGGTATAAACTCCCCTCCCATAGTAGTAAATAACCCTCCTCCCAAAACTAATAACCCCAAAGCGCCGTACAGTACTTTTTTTGTATTGCGCAATCCCCAAGTTATAATGGGAAGATACCACGAATTTAATTTCCTAATTAATCTATTAGAAAACGAATTAGGATTTTCTTCTTTAGGTTTCAAAAACAAAGAAGAAACAACGGGAACATAGGTGAAACAAAATATCATGGCTCCTACTAAAGCAAAGCTAAAAGTCATTGCCATGGGTTTAAACATTTTACCTTCGATACCTGAAAGAGAAAGAATTGGGATAAATACAATTAAGATGATTAACTGTCCAAAAATGGCCGAATTCATCATTTTAGAAGTACTATTGTATGTGATTTGGTCAATTTGTATTTGCCTATCTTCTTTAGAAAGGGGGCCTAATTGGACTGCTTTACTGGCTATTTGAAACGCAATAAACTCAACGATAATAACGGCTCCATCAATAATAATACCGAAATCGATAGCACCAAGACTCATCAGGTTAGCATCAATTCCGAAAATATTCATCAATGAAATCGCAAATAATAGACACAATGGAATAACAGAGGCTACTACTAATCCAGATCGCCAGTTCCCTAGCAACAAAACCACTACAAAAATAACGATTAGACAACCTACAATAAGATTCTCCGCAACTGTAAAAGTGGTCTTACCAACTAATTCACTACGTTCTAGAAATCCATTTATATAAACTCCGTCTGGTAATGATTTTTGGATTTCAGTAATTCTAACCTTTACATCATTGATTACTTGTTTAGAGTTAGCTCCTTTTAGCATCATCACTTGACCGAGTACCTTCTCGCCTTCTCCGTTACCAGTGATGGCACCGAAACGATTCGCATGGCCAAAGCGAACATCAGCCACATTTTTCACATAAATAGGTATTCCGTTTGTATTCTTTACCACTATGTTTTCAATATCTTCTAGTGATTTTACTTTTCCTTCGGCACGAATAAAGTAACTCTGATTTACTTTTTCGATATAAGCACCACCAGCAATACTATTATTGTTCTCAAGCGCCGTAAAAACATCTGTAGTACTGATGTTCATGGCTTTTAATTTAGAAGGAGTTATTGCAATTTCATATTCCTTTAAGTAGCCCCCCCAAGTATTGATTTCAACCACCCCTTTTACTCCTGATAATTGGCGCTTTACTACCCAGTCCTGAATGGTTCTTAAATCAGTTACTGTGTATTGGTCTTTAAATTCGGGTTTTACTTCTAATGTGTATTGATAAATTTCTCCAAGTCCTGTAGTAATAGGACCCATTTGTGGAGTTCCAAAACCGGCTGGAATTTTTTCAGAAGCCGATTTTATTTTTTCAGCAATTAATTGCCTGGGTAAATAAGTTCCTAAATCATCCTCAAAAACAATGGTTACCACGGAGAGGCCGAATTTTGAAATAGAGCGAATTTCTTTAACATCCGGCAAGTTTGCCATTTCAATTTCTACTGGATACGTAATGTACTGTTCAATATCCTGAGTCGAAAGGTTTTGTGATGTAGTAATAACTTGTACCTGATTGTTAGTAACATCAGGGACTGCACCTATAGAAATTTGAAATATAGAATAGACTCCAAAGCCAAAAATTCCTAAAGTGAATAACAAAACTATAAGTTTGTTTTTAAGACTAAAAGCAATAATTTTTTCAAGCATTTTTTGTTACTTTATTTTATATTTCAAAAACACAGCAAATAGATAGGGACACTCACAGTCTAAAGAACTACTTAAAATCTTCTTTGTCATAGCTTAAAGTTACTGCTGTCCCAACACTTTCTTGACTCGAAATTTGAACATCAATACTAAGTAATAAACATAGTTTTTTCACTATTGACAAACCCAACCCTGTTCCTTTAATTTGAGGATGATTTGTTGCATTAGATCTGAAAAATTGATTAAAAACTTTCGATATATCCTTTGAGGAAATCCCTATGCCGGAATCGATTATACTGCACTCAATTTTATCATCATCATCTGTTGTAATAATAGCTAATTTAGTATTTTTATCTGAATATTTTAGTGCGTTAGATATCAAATTATTAATTACTATCGAGAATAAATAAACATCAGTTTTGATATAGTAGTCCTTTTTAAACTCAGTTACAACTTGTATATTTTTAGTTTGAATTGTGGTAGAATATCTTGAAATTGAATCTAATATTACTGTATTTAAATAAATTTTTTCCTTCTTTAAGCTTTGCTTTTGATTTTCAAATCTCGCGAGCAATAGCAACTGATCTACTAGATTGTTTAGCCGATCTACTTCATAAATACAAAAATTAATTTTTTCTTCGTACTCTGCAGCGTTTCTAGGCTTTCTTATCAAAACCTCCAGAGTCCCTTTTATCACAGTCAACGGAGTCCTTAATTCATGCGAAGCATCAGACGTAAATTCTTTTTCTCTTTCAATCGTGTTTTCGATTCTGTCTAATAAATTATTTATTGTTTTAGATAGAACATAGAGCTCATCAAGGTTCTGAGGTAATGGAATTCTAGAGGTCAGATTATCTTTGGTAATAATGTTAGAAGTCTCTATAATAGAACTAATCGGTTTTATACTTCTTCCAGCAATAAAACGTGCAATCAGAAAAAGGACAACTAGAATCAAGGGATAAGCAATAATCAATACTTCAAATAAATTTTGAAGAACCATAGAGGCGTCTTCCAGAGACATCGCAATTACTAAGTAACCTATTTTTTGCGTTCTATTGTATATTGGAGTCTGTATTTGCCGAATTTTGTTATGTAATAATTTTGTGTCAAACAATTCATCATCGGCAATATCCTTATGAAACTGTAAGTTTTGCTTTTTTAGATTGGGAGATTTTTCGATTAAATTCCCTTTACTATCTAAAAACTGAATAAAAACGGGGTTTACATCAACAGTGTTGTGTTCCCTTTTTTTCCATTCTTCTAAATGAATAAGGAAAATAGCATTGTTTTTTATTTCAATTTCGTTCAAGTGATTCTTTACTTCCTTACCAATATCATTATTAAGACGGTTGTAAACACTTAGTTTCACAATAGAATAAATAGTAAAAAACACCACAAAAATCAACAAAGCAGTGGTGATTATGTAATTGAAGGCAATTCTATTTTTAAATGAAAATTGTTGCATTAGCAGTTAGTCATTTGCGATGTAACCCACACCGCGAACTGTTTTTATATAGTCTTCTTCTATTTTTAAATTTAACTTTTTACGGATAGCATTTATAAAGACATCAATAACGCCAGTGTCATAATCAAAATGAATATCCCAAACATCTTCTATAATTTGATTTCTGGTACACACTTTTCCTTTGTTTTTAACTAAGTAGCACAAAAGATCAAACTCTCTGTTTGTCAACTGTACTAAAGTTTTATTAGACAAAACACTGTGCTTTGCAATATCAATTTGTATCGCTCCAAGTGTCAAAATAGTCAATTCATTCTGATTTCTAAAATGAATTTTAATACGTTCAATCAATTCTTCAAAACTAAACGGTTTTTTAATATAATCATTTGCACCCGCTTTAATACCCTCAATTGTTTCTCGAACCGTGTCTCTAGCCGTCAAAAATAGTATTGGTGTGTCTACATCTATTTTTCGAATAGCTTTACACAAATCTAATCCAGTCATTTTTGGCAACATCCAATCTAAAAGAATTAAATCAAAATGATGCTTCTGTATAAGTTCGAATCCTTGTAACCCATCAAAAGCGCTGGTAATTTGATATCCTTCCTCTTCTAAACCCTGTTGTAAAAACTGTACGATTCCTACTTCATCTTCCACTATTAAAATATGCATATCCCTTTTATTTATTCCAGTAAAAATTTGAAACCTAAAGAACCAATATTTGCAGACAAACCGTCACTTCTAGTATAATGATTCAACCGTAAATCTATTGATTTTAATCCTAAAACAAAGATTTTAGCACGAGTAAAAATATCGGTGTAGGTAAATCCTAAGCCATATTGATTGCTGGTAAATTTTGACAAATCATAATCAGAGGTATAATATTTCTCCGTTGATATATGCTTTTCATAAGGCGCAAAATAATCTGAAGCCGTTTGGGTATAGTAACGGAACATAGGATACGCAGTGAAGCTGGAGCTGATTTTAATGGGCAGCTCTATAGATGCCGTATGGGCCTGAATTCCCCAGTTATCCTGATAATATCTATAGTACGTTCTGGCAACCACATATTCATTGATATAAAAATTTAATCGTGCTCCTATCGGAATTTTAAAATGGGTACTTGGCAGTCGCTCTTTGTCATCAGCTAATTGATATACACCCTTATTTTCTGAAGTGTTGTATACTGGGATATATTGAGCTTGACCGACATAATAATTTGCTTTATCAGTAAAATAGACTCTTTGATATGGAGTTCCCAATAGGCCTTCCTGTTGCAAAACATCCATAAAAACAGATAGTTGAATCTTTTTTGTTAGTATCTGAGAAACTGAAATAGAAGCGGAATAGGAATTTCTATTTGTCTTTTCGTAGGGTTCAAAGGCAGCTGGTAGATAGGCTTGCGATCTAGCACCATTTTGCTCGAATACAGGAACGCCAGAAAAATATCCAGTGTTCTGAAAACTAGCTCCGTATTGTGCGTATTCTCGTAATTCAATAGGATAAATAGGTCTCCACTGATCTAAGTAGGCATTGGCTTTAACGCTTACTTCGGTATTTTTTTCATTGAATAACTTGGTAAACCCACCTCCGAAACCAATTGATGTATAGTCATACTCATTTGAAAAAGAAACATCAGCATTCCAAATGTCATTTCTATCGTCCGAATTATGACTATAATTCACACTAGCAGAGGCTAATTGATCACTCCTTGAAGCTCCAGATGATGCTTGCCATGGAGTAGGACTAGATGCCCCAGAGGCTCCTGAATCATCATATGGATTAATATTGCTTGAAGAAGCAGAAGTGTAAGCCGAAATCCCGACATCAAAAGTCAAGACATCGTCATCATTTAGCGGAACTGCGACTACAATATTTGATGCGATGTCAGATAGTTTTTCTGAACCTATTCCTCCGTTAACGGCTGAATGTACACCATCTTGATTGTAATAACTCAACAGTACGTCAACTTCAGTATTTTCTAACACTCTCTTTTTAAACGTGGCCGTCGAATCTTTAACTTGGGCAATAGCAGCAATGTTTATTAACAGTGCCATCATAAATACTATTTTTTTCATTTTATTATATTAATTACAACCACATCCACCACCTGTTTTTCCTCCATTTGCCCCTGCTGCGGCCTCACGATACACCTGAAAAGTAGTTTCGTACTTTTCAGCTGCTTTCGCTGCTAACTTCATGTCGGGATCATTTATGTATAATTTGTCATATTCTTTTACCACTACACAAGATTGCATAGTTGCCAAAACAATTACAAAAAGAACTAATTTATTCATTGTTAAATTTTTTTAAATCGATATTTTTTGAAGCAAATATTTTTCCCTTATCATCTACATATATACATCCAATTCCTGGTAGTTGATTCACTAAATCCAGTCCTACATCGACACCCATAACAAAAACACCGGTTGCTAATGCATCAGCAAATTCTGTTGATTTAGCAAAAAGGGAAACACTAATTACTCCTGTTGCAGGGTATCCCGTTCTGGTATCTATAATGTGTGAATACCGTATTCCGTTAAACGTCACGTACTTTTCATAGCTTCCTGAAGTCTCTACAGCACTATCTTCTAATGGAAAAGTGGCGAAAATTTTATCCTTGTTCAATGGATTTTTAATTGCGACTTTCCATTTCTCTCCATTAAGTTGTTTTCCCCATGTATTGATATCCCCAGACACGTTTACAATTCCGGCAACCACACCTTTAGAAATAAGTAATGCCTTTATTTTATCAGCAATAAATCCTTGACCAATACCTCCCAATCCTAACTTCATCCCTTCCTCCTTGAGAAAAATAGTATTGTTTTTCGTGTCAAGAATTATATTTTTATATCCCACTTTAGCAACCGATTTTTTAATTTCTTCCGGCGTTGGCATAGCGGTCATACTTCCGTCAAATTTCCAAATTTTATCCATTGAGGCATAACTGATGTCAAAAGCGCCAGAAGTTAATTCTGATATTTTTATGGAACGTTGTACTAAATCAAATACTTCTTGAGGTACTTTAATTGGCTTTATACCAGCATTTCTGTTGACTTCAGATATCGGCGTTGTTGGTATCCAATCTGAAATTAAGTTTTCAAGCCGTGAGACTTCGGCTATAGCCATGTCAATATAAGTATCGGCTTCAGGAATATCTTTTGCTTCAACGATCATTTCAAACGGACTACCCAACATAGACAACGACCTTTTATGGGTAACCTGCGCTGATGCCAAGATTCCGGACAATAAAAAAAAATATAAACTTATACGTTTCATCCTTTTATTTGATAAAGGAATTAAGTAGGGCAATATATTCGTTTGGAGAAACGTTTTTATAGCTAGTCTTTCCCAGTACTGTGCCCTTAGAATCCAAAACTACAACTAAGGGAAAAACTCCCTCTTTATTATATCGTTCGGCAAGTCCATCATTTTGTTTTTGGAGATTCGAATCTAATTGATTTTGTTTTTTCTTAGGAAAATCGGCCCGCTCTAATATTAAATTAGATGCGGCATATTCCTTAAATTCTGCGGACTGCCAGATACTCTTATCTAATTTGATACAGGGCGCACACCAATCTGATCCTGAAAACACTAAAACTACTGGCTTGCTTTGGCTAGCAGCCTCTTTTTTTACGAGTTCAAAATTGGTTTTCCAATCTTGGGAATAGCCTAGACTAATAACAAAGAAAAACACCAACACCATTACTTTTTTCATTACCATTTAATTTAAAATCGATTGTTATTACTTCCATCAAAATCAATTTTGTAAGTCGTCGATATATGAAACGATTTTACATTCAACAAAGGTAAATCAAAACAAAAATGAATACGGATAGGTCCCTCTATTCTTAAGTAAAAATTAAGAATGATTAGCAGCTAAACATAGGTTATTTATTACTCCAAAAACATTAGATTTGCTTCAAAATAAGTTCCTATGGCGTTCTATAAAAAATTATCTCCTTTTTATAATCTTATTGTGTTCTATGTGGCAGTTAGTTTCATTTTAAGAATAACACTGCTCTTCCATCCCATCACAGATACCACATTTATGTGGACAGATGAAATCAAGATTTTTATACTTGGTTTAGTTTCAGACATTTTTGTCTTTATACTCGCCACCGGTATCTTGTGGCTGTATTTAATTTTCATATCAAACGGGAAATACCTTAAACCTTACGGCTATATTATTTTTGGATTATTTGTAGCATTATTTCTCTACATCGCTTCAGGAAAATCGATACTAAATGAATATGGTGGAGCATTGCCTAAGATTGGTTTGACTTTTGTAGGCATAAAAACTTTTTTATTTGGACTTCTTCTCTTTCTACCAAAACAAAGAGATAAGATTAGATACTGGCTTTTCGCCTTCGTGATGTTCTTATTTGTAGTTTTAATATTACAAAATGGCATCAGCGAATACTTCTTTTGGAATGAATTTGGAGTGAAATATAATTTTATAGCAGTCAACTATCTCGTTTACACCAATGAAATTATTGGAAATATCATGGAGTCCTATCCAGTAGTTCCTTTATTTTCAGGACTTTTTATAATTGCCGGTATCGTAACTTATTTTATATTAAAAGGATCCCGAAGTTATATTGACAGCATCCCTACATTTGTTGAAAAAATTAAAATATCGGGATTGTATTTCGTTCTGTTTGGACTTTCGTTAGCAGCTATTCCTTTTTTGGCTACTAAAGAGAATTCACAAAATATTTTTTCAAATGAATTACAGTCCAATGGGGTATATAAATTTTATTTGGCTTTTATGAATAGCGAATTGGACTATTTTAAATTTTATAAAACACTACCCGAAAAAGAAGTTTACACCTTGTTAGATCAACAAATTTCAGGTCTGTCCGGAGAATCTACTTTAAGAGAAATTAAAAGTGCTGCTGCCGAAAATCATAAAAATGTCGTTTTAATTACTATAGAAAGTTATAGTGCAGAATTCATGAAGGCCTATGGTAATGAGCAAAATATCACGCCATTCTTAGATAGTCTAGCTTCACAAAGTTTACTTTTTACTAATTTTTATGCTTCAGGGAACAGAACAGTTCGCGGTTTAGAAGCCGTAACGTTATGCTTTCCCCCTACAGCTGGTGAAAGTGTTGTAAAAAGAGAAGACAATAAAAACAAGTTTTCAACGGGAAGTGTTTTTAAAGCAAAAGGATACAATGTAAAGTATTTATATGGTGGCGATGCTTTTTTCGATAATATGGAAAATTTCTTTTCAGGAAACGGATATGATATCGTTGATAAAAAAACATTCCAACCCAACGAAATTACTTTTGATAACATCTGGGGCGTTTGCGATGAAGATATGTACAATAAAGCTATTGGAGTAATGAATAAGGAAGCCACAGAGAACAAACCTTTCTTTAATCATATCATGACCGTAAGCAATCACAGACCATTTACGTTTCCCAATGATAAAATAGACATCCGCGGTGATGCTAAATCACGCGAGGGTGGTGTGAAATATACTGATTTTGCTATGAAGAAATTTTTCGAAATGGCAGAAAAGCAACCGTGGTTCTCGAATACGGTCTTTGTTATAGTAGCGGATCACTGTGCCTCGAGCGCAGGTAAAACCGAACTTCCGGTAGATAAATACAGGATTCCGGCAATGATTTACAGTCCAGGATTTATTCAACCACAGCGCTATACCAAGCTCATGTCGCAAATCGATATTATGCCAACTCTTTTTGGGTTATTGCATTTTAGTTACCAAAGCAAATTCTATGGCCAGGATGTAATGCAAGCTGATTATAAGCCAAGAGCTTTTATTGCAACTTATCAAGATTTAGGAATGATAAAAGACAATGTTTTGACTATTATCTCGCCAAAACAAAAAGTCAAACAATTTAAAATGACTTTGTTGCCGAAGGCTGGAGTTGAAGATGATTTCCAAATTTATTACGATCAAAAGCCTTTGGAAAAAGAAAGAACCGATTTATTAAATGAAACCATCTCTTTTTATCAAACTGCTTCAGATATGTTGAAGAAAAAGAAATACCAAAAATAGTAATGTAAATAAAAAAGCCTGTGAAATAATAGATCACAGGCTTTTTTTATCCAAGAAGATTGCTTTTATTCCACATCTTTATCGCTTTCCATCCCAAAAAGATCTCCTTTTTCAAATAGTTTGATATCCTGCTTTAAGGCCTTGCGGTTGCGTTTCGTAAGTACTTCAGGATCTAAATTGCTTACATCCGGTTTTCCAGCATTTACCCATGCTGTATACCAGAAGCTTGCCGTTGCAGTAATTGCTTTCTTCATTTGGCTTTCGACCATCCCGTTTAATGCAGTATGAAATTTAGCAGCGTATTCGTTCGAATATTTCGTACCATTATATTTGTTTTTTATCACATTTCCATCTGCATCAGTTACAAATATTTGATTTAAAGGTAATGCTGTTCTCAATCCTTTATCTGCCGCCAAAAGCGGAGCTACCAGAATATGGGTATCCATGATCATGTCCCATGTCGCTTTATCGACGTCCTCATAATAGTGAGCAGGAGCTACAGTAAATTTATAATCTTTAACAAATAATTCTGGAAGTCTGCTTTCCCATAAGGAATGAATTCCTTTTTGGTCCGTCAATTGTCCGTCGTGATTGTCTGAAGTATGCAAAGGCATATGGGCATCAGCTATATAATGTCCCAATTCAGCTGCAATAAATAAGATTTCTGATTTTCGTTTGTCTTTAAATGCTTGTGTCAATTTTGCCATCATATCTTGGATATGCCATGGCAAGGTTCCGTTTTTTGACAAAAATTTGTCATCATATTTCTTTTTTGCTTCTGCCATAGTCTTTGGAAAACTATCGGTACTCCCAAAATTCTCCATGTCAAAATAATGCCTTGGATTCTCAGCTTTATCTTGCAAAATATACTTCCTTAAATCGGGAACGGTAGATTCTTGTGTTATAAAATCAATATGATTGTAAAAGAAAATCTGTAGCGGTTTTGGTAAAGCCATGACAGCTGCTTTATTAATTCTCTCGTGCCCAACAATTCCCCATGATAATGTTAGAAATCCAATAAATATTGCAGTTAGCAACAGTATTGTAGGCTTAAATTTGATGTTTATCATTACATTTAGTTTTTTGAAGGACAAATATATCTGTTTTTCAGACAATTTAAAAACATCTACTTTAAGATTACGTAAATTAAGAAATAACTTATCTATTATTATGTTTTGACACCAAGGAAAAAACAGAACTTTTATTCATAATTTACGTTTAGCGATTTTACCGTTATTTGTAGTCGAATTGTAAATATTACTGCTGTCTTGGCTTTAATAACTCTGGCGACTAATGTTACGGGACCTTTTGCGTTCTTTGCTGATGAAGTTATTAAATAAAATTATACTGGGGCAATCATTTTTGCACAAAAAAACGAGAGAAAAAGATTGAATGCCAGTATTTATTTAAGGTTGTCGATAATTGTCTTCTTTTTTATCGGAAGTATATCTTGAGGTTTCCTCTTTACTTTTCACGAGATAAAGACTCTTTCTATCGCTGCTTTTTCCCTTTTAATAATGCTTCTCTATGATTACCTCCAACTGCAAGTCTTTATAATAAAAAGAAAAAAATTCACTCGAGTTCCTAAATAAAATACAGAATTGAAAGTAAGGCTGCTATTGCGATAAATACCCAAAGCAAAACCCCTTGCACCAGGGGCTTCGTACCTACAGACTTTAACACGGTATGACTTAATCCCGCTCCAATTAAAAACAAGGTAATAGTAAGTCCTATTTTTGCCATAGCTACCAAATACGGTGCTACCATAGCCGTTTGTGGCACATATGTATTTAGTATCATAGCCAAAATAAAAAATGCAATAAAATAAGGAATTTTGATTTTACTCGATTTGTTTTTAAAAACCGTTGTGGTAATCAAAGCAACGGGAATGATCCATAAAGCCCGTGCCAACTTTACGGTTGTGGCAATCTGCAGCGCCTCAGGGCCATATTTATTAGCAGCCCCTACTACTGAACTGGTATCGTGAATCGCAATAGCACACCAAAGACCAAATTCCTGCTGGGTTAAATGTAGCCAATGCCCAATTGCCGGAAACAAAAACAGAGCGATTGAGTTCAGGATAAAAATGACGCCTAAGGCAACCGAAGTCTGTTTTTCATCTGATTGAATTACTGGTGCAATCGCAGCAATTGCGCTACCTCCGCAAATCGCGGTACCACATGAAACTAAATGAGATATTTTGCTATCAATTTTCAACCATCTACCTAAAAAAAAACCTAAGAGTAACGTACTAAAGATAGACGCAACAGTGAATAAAAAACCCATTTTCCCAGCAGATAAAGCACTGTTTACGTTCATTCCAAAACCTAAACCTATGACAGAAAGTTGAAGCAATACATTGATGGCTTTTGCATTGAATCTTAAAAATGGATTTCCTAAAATGTTTGCCGCAACTAATCCAAGCAATAAAGCTAAAGGAGGCGAAATTAAACCGGAAATGCAAACCAATATCAATATGGCAAAAATTAATTGCTGTACTTTAATATTGATATTAAAAAAAGGAAAAGTGTTTTTAGGGATGATTTCAGGCTGATTTTTCAAGGTGAAATTGTTTAATTAGTACCTAACAAAGATGCAGGGATAAATCGGTATTTGCCAATCATAATAAACAATCCGCTATAACTTTAAATTATAATACCTTGAAATATTTTTAATAAATAAGTCTGACAGAGCGTTCGCTTTTCCGTGTAAACTAATGATGTAAAAATAACGCTCAATGATTAGATTATCGACATCAAGTATTACTAATTCATTGCTTTTCAGTTCCTTTTCAATAGCATGAATTGAAATAAAAGCAACGCAATTAGAGTTCATTAAATAGGACTTGATGCTTTCTGTACTTCCCAATTGCATCTCGACAATCAATTCGGACATCTTAATTTTTAAAGGTTTCAAAGCATGTTCAATTACTTCTAATGTTCCCGACCCTTGCTCCCGCATTAGAAATCGCAATTGCAAGAGATCTTGCTTTGTGATTTCTCTTTTGTTTACCAATGGATTAGTACTGTTACAGACCAGTACCAATTCGTCTTTTAAGAACGGCGTATATTTAATCGCTTTATTTTTCGACTGTCCTTCAACAATACCCGTTTCTATTTCTTTATTCAATAAGGCACTTTCAATCTGTTCCGTATTCCCATTGCGCAAAATAACTTTGATTCCTTGCATTTCCCCATGAAATCGGGCTAATAACGGCGGAATTATATATTGCGAAATGGTGGTACTGGCTCCCAGACGCAGCATGCCGTTCTGTTCTTTTATAAGAGCACTCATTTCATAATCGATTTCACGATAAATCTCAAAAATATTTTTAGCCTGTTTTACTAATTGTTCCCCAGCCTGAGTCAGAGAAATTTTAGAGCCAGTTCGGTCAAAAAGTTTTACTTTATACGCTTCTTCCAGTTCTTGTATGTGCTTAGATACAGCAGGTTGGGTAATAAATAACTCTATTGCTGCTTTAGTGAAACTCAATCTGGTAGCGACCGTAAAAAATACTTTTAATCTAAAATCCATAATTGTATTGTTTTGGTTAAACCAAATGGAGTTTACAACAATCCGTTGTATTTCCTAACAAACCATTCGGTTGCAAGTAATGAGACAATCAAAATCAACAACAAAGTCCAATCAATCAATGGCGATCGGGTTACTTTATTTTTCTCTATTGTCTTATAATTATCATCTTCTAAAAGAGACTTAATCAGTACATACACTTGGTCGGGAAAATACACGGTCCCTTCTGTTTGCATTGCCAACTGATTTAATTTTTCCGAGTCGGGATTGACAAATTGTTTTTCTCTGTCGAAATCCAAAATTTCAAAATGACTGGAATAACTGGTATTTGAATTCAGTTCTTTTACAAAAAAATTATAAGTTCCTGCATCAAGTCCGTCCAAATTCACTTTGTAGAAATTATTCCCTTTTAATAAGTCATAGTTTTTAGTTTGCTTCGTTCCCGTATTCGTTACGATAATTGTCAAACGGGCTTTCTCGTCAAATTCATAATTTTTATTGAAGTATTGAGCTGATATTTCAATAGCATCGCCTGAATTATAAAAACTTTCATGATTAACAACCAATGCTTTTTTAGAACTACTGGACGCCAGGTACTGGATTGTTTTATCCATAAAGACGTCAAATTCAGCAAAGGACTGTGTATTAAGATGACTTTGTAATCGCCATTTCCAAATATTTTCACCCAAAAGAAATGCACTGCGCTTTCCTTTATTTTCAGCGTATACTAACAATGGGGAATTGGTATCCATGGTTCTGATTTTAGAGGATAGTAAAATGGAGGCATCTTCCTTCACTTCAATTTTCCCAAAGGCATTTTCCAATGGAGGAAAAGTTTCAAAACCAATATTATCTATTGCGAACAAATTAAATTGGGCGTTAAAACCCGCCAAATAATTCTCTTTTTGATTACTCATTTTGAATATTAAAGTACTTTGTTCCTGATTTAAAAACGAAAAATCAGTACTGGTTCCGCTAATAATAAAAGTACTAGTTCCTGCCGATTTATTCTCTTCAAAAATGGGCTTAAAGGCTCGAGTAGGTTGATACAAAATAAAGATATCATATTCTTTTAATGAACTGAAAGTATTTGGTTTAAACACAGTAACTTTACGTTGTGCATTAGATTCAATAGAGCGTTTTAAAGCACCAACATCGGGATGGTTTATTGCTGTTACCAGAGCGATATTTGTTTTTTGATCGATCACCTCTACGGCAAAATTCTTCGTATTATTATAGGTGTTTTTCTCTTTCTCATCACCAGTGACAGTTGCTTTGAATGTTTGAGAACCTATTTTATTTGCCGGTAAAAGGACATTTAGAACTGCGGTTCTTTTAGAGGAAGAAAAGGAAACACTTTGCTTCGTCAAAACTGAATTCCCTTGTGATATAGTAAAATCAGCTGACAGTTTTTGATTTCCAGAATAGCTGAGGAAAACTTCTACAGGAAATTTATTCTTGTAAAAAGCATATTTATTGACATTGAGCCGAGTTATTTTTAAGTCGACTACCTTAGTGGTATCCCCTAAAATGACAGGGAAAACTTTATTGGTAGGATCAAAACTATAGACATAATCATTACCCGTAGTCTGGTTTCCGTCAGTTAAGAGTATTATTGGAAAAGTGCTGTTTCTGTTCCTGTTTTTTAATCCTTTTGAAATACCGTCCAGATTAGTCTGGGTTCCCTTGAAATCAAATTCCTTCGAGGACAAAAACTCAGAGTCAAAACGATACGACTGAATGTCAAACTTCTCTTTTAAGGGCCCGTTAGCCATTATTGCGGCATATAAGTCTAATGCTTTTTTACTAGCATCTAAGACCTCAATAGAACCTGAATTATCTACGACAATCGCTAAAGGGGGCTTAATGGTTTCCAGCGTATTTCTCGTAATTATGGGGTTAATCAACAATAATAGAATCCCAAACAACGATAGAAAACGCAATAAAGCCAAAAACAAATTCAGTTTTGAATTGTTTTTGGCTTTATAAAAATATTGATAAAAGGACAAACCACCTGCTATTAGCAAAGAAAGTAAAAGAAGTAGAATTGTTGATTTATTCATGTTTTGTTATACAATTTAGTCGCAGTTTTCAGTCTCAACTCTCAGTAGAATACTACTAACTGAGACTGCAAACTGTATACTATGTTAACATACCACCGTCCACATTCAATACTTGACCCGTGATATATCCGCTCATATCTGAAGCAAGAAAAAGACATGCATTGGCAACATCTTCAGTAGTCCCTCCTCTTTTCAAAGGAATACCGTCTCTCCAACTCTGAACTACGTCATCATTCAATTTAGCGGTCATCTCCGTTTCAATAAACCCTGGTGCAATAGCATTACAACGAATATTACGCGAACCTAATTCAAGTGCCACCGATTTAGTAAACCCAATAACACCTGCTTTTGAAGCAGCATAGTTGGTTTGACCTGCATTCCCCTTCACTCCCACTACACTACTCATATTAATGATTGATCCGGCACGTTTTTTTAAAAATGTTCTTTGAATCGCTTTGGTCATATTGAATACGGATTTCAAATTGACATTAACAACTTTATCAAAATCTTCTTCAGACATACGCATTAAAAGGTTGTCCTTAGTGATTCCGGCATTATTAATCAAAATATCAACGGTTCCAAATTCAGCTAAAACAGCATCAACCATAGTTTGCGCTTCATTAAAATCGGCCGCATTGGATTGGTACCCTTTGGCTTTAACTCCAAGCGCATTCAATTCATTTTCTAACGCTAATGCTGACTCAACAGAAGAACTGTAAGTAAAAGCAACATTTGCTCCGTGTTTTGCAAATACTTCTGCAATTCCTCTGCCAATTCCGCGACTTGCACCAGTAATGATGGCAACTTTTCCTTCTAGTAATTTCATATTCTAAAAATAGTTTAATATTTATTTGGAGCTATTTCTGCTACGCGTTACAATCTTCTGTCTTTCAAAAAATACAAAAGGATTTTCACTATATCTTCATTCACTGAACCCCTATTAAAATAAAAGTGAAGTAATCAGGACTAGTAATACTCGTCAAATATAGAATAATTAGTTTTTTAAAAAAAATTTCAAATTCAATAAACTTGGAGCAATACCAAATTTTATACTTTCAAAAATTTATTTACCATTTTATCCCAATACGAACTATAAATTGCCAATAAAGTAAAGCTTAATAAAAACAAATGGTACCACGCATTACTGATTAAATCAAAAAAGTCCAATTTGCCATTGGCAAAACTCAAAATCAACAAAACTTGTGCTCCGTAAGGTAAAATTCCCTGAACAATACAAGAAAAGATATCTAAAATAGCTGCTGTCTTTTTTGGATTCAAATCATACTCATCATTAATCTCCTTTGCAATCGGTCCCGTAATTACAATCGAGACAGTATTATTGGCTATAGCCAAATTAGCAAAACCAACCAAAGCGCCGATTCCTGCCTGCGCTGATTTTTTACTTTTGATCCGTCTTTTAATTTGGTACAATAAATAATTAATTCCGCCTGCTTTTTCCACCATGGCAGCCAAACCGCCCGTAAGCATTGACAATAAAAAGATATCAGTCATACCGGTAAAACCCTCATATGTCTTTTGGATAAACTCCATGAACGTAAAAGATCCTCCAATGTATCCTATGATACCTGCTAACAGTGTACCTATAATTAAAGTAGAAAACACATTAATTCCAAATAAAGCCAAAGCAATTACCAATATATAAGGTATGATAGGAATCCATTCAAAACTAACTCTTGGGAGATCAACAGCAACAATATCCGAGTTTAAACCGAGGTAAAAGAATAGAATTACGGTGAGTAACGCGGCAGGAAATGCAATAAACAAATTGATTTTAAATTTGTCTTTTAATTCACAACCCAAGGATTGTGTTGCCGCAATGGTAGTGTCAGAGATCATGGAAAGGTTGTCCCCAAACATGGAACCACCTAATAAAGCGCCAGAAATAAGTGGCAATGAAGCTCCACTTTTATCTGCCAAGGTCACCGCTATGGGTCCTAAGGCAACTATCGCCCCTACAGAAGTTCCAGTAGCAGTTGATAAAAATCCTGCAATCAAAAATATTCCTAATGGGAAATAAGCCACATCAATAGTACTGATTCCTAAATTAACAACGGCATCAACCCCGCCCATCGCTTTACTAACAACAGCAAATGCACCAGCCAACAAATAAATCAAGCACATGGTCATGATTTTACTTTCTCCACAACCTGCAATTAAGGTCGCCACTTTTTCATCTGTGGAAGACTTGAACAGTAAAAAGGCGGCTATAATACCCACCATAACAGCAACAGGAGATGGAAACGCATAAAAATCATGCAATACAATGCCGGCGCCCAAAAAGGTAAAAATAAAAACAAATAACGGAATCAAAGCGTAAGGATTTCCTGTTTTTTTCGAAAAAATGGTCATAAAGTTAATTTAAAAATGAATTAAATATGACGAAAAACAAAAGCTAAAAAATGGGAATGCAAACAACATTTTTTCCAAAGGATTTGGCTTATCGTTTTAGCACCTTGCTCGTTGTTGCAGGTTGCTATCTCATAATGAGATTCGTGATAACGGCTGCAAAAGTAATACATTCTGTAGTGAAAAACGATAAATAACTTACTTTTTTAGCATAAAAAAAGCCCTACCGAAGTAAAGCTCATTTATAAATATATAGACTGAAATGTTCTAGAAAGCAACATTCCATCTTGGTAATCTACCGTTTTCATCTAAGAAGTTTTGTAAAACTTGTCCTTCTACGGCAGTTGGAATTCCTTTAGTTTCGTCATTGAATGTTTCGTACCAAACCACTTCCAGTAAACTAATGTCTTCTTTTTTCATTTGCGTTGGCCAAGAATATTTTCTTCCTGTTTTTGCAAACTGGTGTCCTTCAACAATCTTATCCTTTAAGCCACCATTTTTTATTTTTAAAGTTCCGTCATTTTGTACAGTTCCTGTAGACCCTACCATGATTAACTCTTTTTCTTCTGCTACTGCATATACTAAAAACACGCCGCTTCCTTCTGAAGCATTACAAACTTGTTCTAAGCTATCATCTGTAGCAAATGAAAATTTGTCATTAACTTTAAATTTTTCTAAATCTTTATACATATCGTTTTATTTTTATTTGAATTGGCTTCCTCAAAAAAATTCCCCACAAAATCGTGAGGATCATCTAAACCATTCGTTCCTATTTATTATTATTAAAGTTGAAGCGGTAAAGTAGCTATTTTTAATAAAGTGCAAAGGTATTTCTTTAATTCTATTTTATAATAAAAAAGCCCCACAAATGTGAGGCTTTTTTTATTTTAGTTTAAAATAGCGGACTATCCTAAAACTTCTTTTACTTTTTTACCAATTTCAGCTGGAGAATCTACTACGTGTATTCCACATTCTCTCATGATTTGTTTTTTAGCTTCTGCTGTGTCATCAGTTCCACCTACAATAGCACCTGCATGACCCATTGTACGACCTGCTGGAGCGGTAACTCCTGCAATGAATCCTACTACTGGTTTACGGTTACCATCGGCTTTAATCCAGTGAGCAGCATCTGCTTCTAGTTGTCCACCTATTTCACCTATCATTACGATACATTCTGTTTCTGGATCATTCATCAACAACTCTACTGCTTCTTTTGTAGTAGTTCCAATGATTGGATCTCCTCCAATACCAATTGCAGTAGTAATACCCAAGCCTTGCTTTACTACTTGGTCAGCTGCTTCATATGTTAATGTTCCTGATTTAGAAACAATACCTACAGTTCCTTTTTTGAAAACAAAACCTGGCATAATACCAACTTTAGCTTCACCCGGAGTAATAATCCCTGGACAGTTAGGCCCTATTAATCTGGCGTTTCTTTCCTTAACATAACCATTTGCTTTGATCATATCAGCTACAGGAATTCCTTCTGTAATAGCGATAATCACTTTTATTCCTGCATCAGCAGCTTCCATTATTGCATCCGCAGCAAAAGCGGGTGGTACAAAAATGATAGTAGTGTCAGCTCCTGCTTGTTCTACAGCATCTTTTACAGTATTAAAAACAGGACGGTCTAAATGAGTTGTCCCCCCTTTTCCGGGAGTTACACCACCTACAACGTTTGTTCCGTACTCAATCATTTGAGAAGCATGAAACGTTCCTTCACTTCCTGTAAATCCTTGAACAATTATTTTGGAATCCTTATTAACTAAAACACTCATGATATATATTTTATGTGATTTTTAAAATTTGTCTTGCAAAAGTAAGGTTTTGAAATTATTTTCAGGCCTTTTCTTATCAAAATATATTATGATAATTGACTCATTTGATAGCCTCTGTATAATTTATTGTCTTTTACTTGCCAAATGGATATAAAATGTGCCAGTAACATCTCTTCTCTAGGGTTTTCGATTGTTTTTACAAAATGAGAATAGCGTACGGTAATCATATCATTTTCTGTAATAATGTGACTAACCCTAACCTTGGAGCGAACATACGCTCTACCCAATTCTTCGGATATATTTATTAATCCATCATAGTCTAACTGAACAAAGCCCTTACTACTATTCCAATCTAATACGGCATCCGAGTGCAAATATTCTTTCATAATAGTACTGTCAATAAGTGCATCTGATTTGTAAAAATCTTGAACGAGTTCCTTTGCTGTCATATTATTATTTTAATTTATTTAAAATCTCTGGAATTTTTTTAATATTAGCCAGTTGTTTTAATTTTTCTCTAGATTCTTGTATTGGTGTTCCAAAATAGGATTTCCCGCCTTCAACCGACTTTGTCACTCCTGTTTGACCTAGAATCACTGCTTTCGCACCGATTGTGATTCCGCTAGTAGTTCCTACTTGTCCCCAAATAGTAACTTCGTCTTCGATGATAACGCAACCTGCAATTCCGGTTTGAGAAGCAATTAAACACTTTTTTCCAATTACAGTGTCATGTCCCACATGAACCTGATTGTCAATTTTTGTTCCTTCGCCAATAATTGTATCACCTGTAACCCCTTTGTCAATTGTACAAAGTGCTCCTATACCCACATTATCTTTTATCACTACTCTTCCGCCTGAAAGCAATTGATCGAATCCGTCGTCCCGCTTTTTATAATAAAATGCATCCGCACCAAGAACCGTTCCTGCATGAATGATTACATTATTTCCAATTATAGTATTATCGTAAATTGCAACATTAGCATGAATCAAACAATTTTTACCTATCACAACATAGTTACCAATAAAAGCATTGGGCTGGATTACAGTCCCCTCCCCTATAACTGCTGAAGTAGAAATGGAAGCGCCTGAAGACTCAAAAGGCTTAAAATGCTTTGTTAATCTATTAAAATCATTAAACGGATCTTCTGATATCAATAATGCTTTTCCCTCTGGGCAGTCTACTTTCTTGTTAATCAAAATAACAGTTGCTGCTGAATTTAAAGCTTTTGTATAATATTTAGGGTGATCCACAAAAACAATATCACCCTTTTCCACAACATGAATTTCATTCATTCCAGATACCGTAAAATCTGCATCTCCAACATATTCACAGTTGATAATATTGGCAATTTCTTGCAGGGCATAAATTTTTGGAAATTTCATAAATTTAATTAGAAAATGTATTAATTAGAAAATGTGATAATTACCTAATTGACACATTTTCTAATTATAAAATTATTTATTCTTTTACACGCTCCATGTAAGAACCTGATGCGGTATCAATTTTAATTTTGTCCCCTTCATTTATAAACAAAGGCACATTTATAGTAGCTCCAGTTTCAACTGTTGCTGATTTGGTAGCATTCGTAGCTGTATTCCCTCTGATTCCCGGTTCAGCATAAGTAACTTCAAGAATTACAGACGGCGGCATATCTACAGAAAGAGGCAATTCCGTTTCTGTATTGATACTTACCATAACATTTTCTCCTTCTTTTAATAAATCAGGTGAATCCAATATGTTTTTGTTCAAAGATATTTGCTCAAAAGTTTCTGTATTCATAAAATGGAAATCATCTCCTTCTGGATATAAGTATTGAAATTTGTGGTTTTCCACTCTTACTTCTTCTATTTTATGTCCGGCAGAAAATGTATTGTCTAATACTTTTCCATTAGTTAAACTTCTCAGTTTAGTTCTTACAAAAGCAGGTCCTTTTCCCGGTTTAACGTGAAGAAATTCGATAATCTTGTATATGTCATTATTGTACTTAATGCATAATCCGTTCTTGATGTCTGATGTTGATGCCATTTGTATGTTTTTTTATTAATGTCCCCTCCCAAAGGAAGAGAGCCGAAGCTGAGAATTAGTTACTTGTTATTTATACTATTTTTTTGTTTTGTATGATTTCAAATACCCGACCTCTCGAGAGGAATACTTTGGGTATTAGTAATTTCCTGTATATCCTTTCATCACCCCACGAGATGAGTTTCTGATAAAATCCAGTATTTCGTCACGTTCCGGAGTTGCTTCCATCTCTGCTTCGATAATTCCTATAGCTTGTGTTGTGTTATAGTTTTTTTGATATAAAATTCTGTAAATATCTTGAATTTCTTTGATTTTCTCCGTTGTGAACCCTCTTCTTCTTAGTCCAACCGAATTTATCCCCACATAGGACAAAGGCTCTTTGGCCGCTTTTGTAAAAGGAGGAACATCTTTACGCACTAATGAACCGCCTGATATCATAGCGTGATCACCAATATGGATGAATTGATGGATTGCTGCCAAACCGCCTATTACGGCAAATTTACCAACAGTGACATGACCCGCCAATGCAACACCATTCACAATTATTGCATTATCTCCAATATGACAATCGTGCGCAATGTGAGCTGTAGCCATAATCAAACAGTTGTTTCCAAGAGTAGTTTGACCGGATGCAATTGTACCTCTATTGATAGTAACACATTCTCTTATAGTACAATTGTCACCAATTATAGCCAACGACTCTTCTCCACCAAATTTTAAATCTTGTGGAACAGCAGAGATAACTGCACCAGGAAATATACTGCAATTCTTTCCAATTCTTGCGCCTTCCATAATGGTCACATTAGATCCTATCCAGGTACCATCCCCAATAACTACATTATTGTGAATTGTTGTAAAGGGCTCAATGACTACATTTTTGGCGATTTTCGCGCCAGGATGAACATATGCTAAGGGTTGATTCATCTACTTTTTTTTATTGTTTATATATATATAAAACAAAAACCGTGAAATGATATACTTCAGGGTTTTATGATATTTCTAATTTATGGTTTTTTGGCAATCTGGGCCATTAACTCAGCTTCTGCGACTAATTTACCATTAGCATAAGCGTTCGCTTGCATATGACAAATCCCTCTTCGTATCGGTGTAATCAAATCACATTTAAAAATCAAGGTATCACCAGGTAAGACTTTTTGTTTGAACTTAACGTTATCAATTTTCATAAAATAAGTCAAATAATTTTCAGGATCCGGAACCGTACTTAGAACTAATATCCCTCCTGTTTGTGCCATTGCTTCCACAATTAACACTCCAGGCATTACTGGCGCTTCAGGAAAATGTCCAACAAAGAAATTTTCATTCATTGTAACATTTTTCATTCCTACCACATGACTTTCCGACATTTCTATAATTCTGTCAATCAATAAAAATGGAGGTCGGTGCGGAAGAACAGCCATGATTTTATGAATATCCATCAGCGGCTCCTGGTTTAAATCAAAAACAGGTACATAATTTCTCTGTTCAATTTTTATGATTTTAGCCATCTTTTTGGCAAATTGTGTATTGACGAAATGACCTGGCTTATTCGCAATAACTTTACCTTGTATTTTTGTTCCAATTAAGGCTAAGTCACCTACTACGTCAAGTAGTTTATGTCTTGCAGCTTCGTTAGGATAATGCAGCGTAAGATTGTCTAATATCCCGTTTGGCTTCACATTAATCGTGTCTTTCCCAAAAGCAACTTTCAAATTCTCCATTGTACCCGCGGATATTTCTTTATCTACGTATACAATAGCGTTATTCAAATCGCCTCCTTTAATCAAACCGTTTTCCAATAATGATTCCAATTCATGAAGAAAACTAAATGTTCTAGATTCGGAGATTTCTTTTTTAAATTCAGAAATGTCTTTCATAGTAGCATTTTGAGTCCCTAGAATTTTTGTCCCAAAATCTACCATAGTAGTAACGCTATATTGATCACTTGGCATTATTAAAATTTCGCTTCCACTTTCCTCATCAGTAAATGAAATAATTTCTTTTACCACATAAATATTTCGTTTTGTATTTTGTTCTTCAATTCCTGCTTTTTCAAGCGCTTCAACAAAATATTTAGACGAACCATCCATTATAGGAAGCTCTGAAGTATTTAGTTCGATGATGACATTGTCCAAATCGCAACCCACTAAGGCGGCTAGCACATGTTCCGGGGTTTGTATTTTAACTCCAAGTTTTTCTAAATTGGTGCCACGTTGTGTATTAACTACATAGTTTGCATCTGCCTCAACAACAGGGTGTCCTTCTAAATCTACTCTGACAAAAGTAAAACCATTATTTGATGGAGCAGGTTTGAAAGTCATTATAACCTCTTTACCAGTGTGTAATCCAACTCCTGTTAGCGAGATTTCTGTTTTTATAGTCTTCTGTTTAACCATTATTCCCGTTTTTTTGGTTTAATATTTGTTTTTTTAATTCTTCTAATTCTGCGACGATTTTTGGTAAGTTTTTAAAGTGTACATAGGACTTACTGTAATCATTGTATCCAAATGTTGGACTTCCTTGTAAGATTTCATCATCCTTAATGTTTCTTCCTACACCCGATTGTGCCTGAATCCGAACATTATTCCCTATGGTCAAATGTCCCGCAATTCCGACCTGGCCGCCAATCATTCCATTTTTACCAATTTTAGTCGAACCTGCAACGCCAGTTTGAGCGGCAATTACGGTGTTCTCCCCTATTTCTACGTTATGGGCGATCTGAATTTGATTGTCCAATTTTACTCCTTTTCTTATAATCGTAGACCCCATTGTAGCTCTATCTATTGTCGTACAAGCGCCAATATCTACGTCATCTTCTATAATGACATTTCCTATTTGCGGAATCTTTTTAAAGGTTCCATCAGGATTAGGCGCAAAGCCAAAACCATCAGCCCCTATAACTGAGCCGGAGTGTATAGCACAATTATTTCCTATTACCGTTTGCTCATAAATCTTAGTGCCAGCAAAAATAGTGACATTATCTCCAATGACGACATTATCCCCTATAAAACAATTGGGATAAATTTGGACATTATCTCCTAAAACCACATTTGATCCTACGTAACTGAAACTACCTAAATATAAGTTGTTGCCATATTTAGCATTCTCTGCTATTACAGAGGGCTGCTCTATTCCGCTTTTATTACCTTTCGCCTGATCATAAAACTCCAATAATTTAGAAAAAGCTATATAAGCATCATCTACTTTTATCAAGGTTGTTCTTAATTCAGATTCGGGAATAAAGCTTTTATTTACAATCGTGATCGTAGCCTCAGTGCTATAAATATAGTTGTTGTATTTCGGGTTTGATAAAAAAGTCAGTGAACCTTCCTTACCTTCTTCAATCTTAGACAACACATATACTTCAGCATTGGGATTCCCAACAACTTCACCGTCTAATATGCCTGCTATTTGTTCTGCTGTAAATTTCATTGCCACAAAAATATAAAAAAATAGATTTTAAATGTTCATTTCCACAAGTTGTTTTGGGAAACAGATGTAATATTTGGTCACAGATTTAGATAATGATTTTAAATTCAACTGGTCTGAAGATTCAATAACATCCTCGACTGTCTTGTCTTTTTTCAATATTCGTATCGGTTCCGCTTCCTTACTGTATGCCTGATTTTTTATTTTTCCTTTGAAAATAAAATAGTTAGCTTCCAGCAAGCTGATATTGTTTTCCAATGCAAAACGTTCTTTTAAAGGGTGTAAATCTTCAGTAGCCACTTTTTCACTGGTTAATTTTATTTTCAATAAATCTCTATTGATAATCATTTTACTCAATGAAGACAAAATAAAATCGCTCTGACGTTGCCATCCTTTTAGCGCACTAATGATGTCAAAATCATCCAATTGAGCAAATAAGTCTAAAGTTCCCGCATCAAATGTATCCATTGTGACTTTATGCTGCAAGAAATACTGCAAAGGTTCGCTACACGGCAAAACCACTCCTTTCCCGGTTAATTCTTTCGCACGTTTCAGGATTCGGGTCAAAATTAATTCGGCCACTAAACTGGTTTTATGCAAGTAGGCTTGCCAGTACATTAATCGTCTCGACATCAAAAATTTCTCAACAGAGTAGATTCCTTTTTCTTCTATTACCAAAACATCATCCACAACATTCATCATTTGAATCAATCGCTCTGAGTTGACATTCCCTTCGGCCACACCCGAATAAAAACTATCGCGTTTCAAATAATCCATACGATCCATATCCAGTTGACTAGAAATCAGTTGTAACATAAACATGCGATGATACTCCCCTTTAAAGACCTCTATGGCCAAATCCAACTGTCCATCAAATTCAGCGTTTAACTGATGCATAAACAACAAGGAGATTTCCTCGTGATGTACATCTTCAACAATACTTTTTTCCATCGCGTGTGAAAAGGGTCCATGCCCGATATCATGCAATAAAATAGCAATATATAGCGCGTTTTCTTCTTCTTTAGAGATGGCAATGTCCTTAAAACGCAATACTTCAACTGCCTTTTGCATCAGGTGCATACAGCCCAAAGCATGATGAAATCGCGTGTGATTCGCACCCGGATATACCAGATATGATAATCCCATTTGGGAAATACGTCTTAGACGTTGAAAATAAGGGTGCTGTATTAAATCGTAAATTAAAGCATTGGGAATGGTAATAAACCCATAGATGGGATCATTGAATATTTTTAGCTTATTGATTTGACTCACTATAAGTTTGTTTTTAGGTCAACAAATATAGGTAAAATAGATTTTATCCAATAATGTGTTTTTAGAGTCCCTAATTACTGGTGAAAAGATAGTTTTTCCCGGCGCTTTGGACGTATAAATTAATTTCGATTAAATTAAGTTCTTTTAGTTCGGTGTTTTACGAACTAATCGTACATTTGCAAAAAAAAGTATGGACAGTTTAAAGAGAGAGAGAGAGGAAATCATTGAGCTATCCGGTATTCATTTTGAGTCTTTATTTAATATATCGCCTTTAGCTGCAAGAATTTTAGGCGTACTTATTATTGATGGATGTAAATCGGGCTTAACCTTTGAGTCTATAGTCGAAAAATTATCTGCCAGCAAAAGCTCGATATCTACCAATTTAAATTTACTCCTAAAAATGGAGAAAATATACTATTTCACCATAGCGGGTGATCGAAAGAAATATTTTAGAGTAGCACCTTTGAGTGAGCGACTATTGAATTATAAAAAAATGCTCGAATCAGAAAAATTTGTAATTGATAAAATGCTTCAATATCGTGAAAAAACAATTTCCTGTCCTGAAGAAAAATGCAATCTAGAGAATGTAAAAGCGTATAAAATTCATATTAGCGAAGTGGAAGAGTTGCTTATGAAAACCATCGCCAAATTTAAAATAATAGAATCAATTAATAATAATCAATAATAAATTAAATAAAAATGAAAAAAATTTCATTATCTATAATAGCTTTTTCGCTGCTACTTTCCTCATGTGGAAAGAAAGAAGAGCAAGCTGCAGTGCAAGGACCGGCACATTTCCCCGTACAAGAAATAGTAATGCAAGATGCCACCGTATACCAAGACTTTACTGCTAATATTCAAGGACAACAAAATGTAGAAATCAGGCCTAAAGTAAGCGGATTTATTCAAAAGATATATATTGACGAAGGTCAAGTGGTTAGAAAAGGGCAGCTTTTATTCAAATTAGAAACGCAAATGCTAAATCAAGATGCTTCGGCTGCAAAAGCAATGGTTGCAGCGGCGCAAGTTGAAGTAGATCGTTTAAAACCACTTGTAGACAGAAATATCATCAGTAACGTACAATTGGCAACAGCCAAAGCTAAATTAGCGCAAGCGAAAAGTGCCTACGGAAGTGTTGTTGCAAATATTGGTTACGGAACCATCTATTCTCCCGTAAACGGAGTAATCGGAAGTTTACCCTTTAAAGAAGGTAGTTTAGTAAACTCGACTGAGCAAATGCCTATGACAACAGTATCAGACACGAAAATTGTGCGTGCCTACTTTTCTATGAATGAAAAACAAGTATTGTACTTTAATAGGATATTTAAAGGATCCACTACTGCCGAAAAATTAAAGTCAGCTCCTGCTGTCAGCCTAATATTAGTTGACGATTCAGAATACAACCAAATGGGAAAAATAACTACCATGAACGGATTAGTAAATCCAACTACGGGTACAACAGAGTTTAGAGCGGAATTTAAAAACCCTGAAGGTATTTTAAGAAGTGGAAGCAGCGGAATCATTCGTTTACCAATTGTACAAAGCAATGTTGTTCTGATACCCCAAAAGGCTGTTTTTGAAGTACAAGGAAAACAAATTATCTATGCTGTTGAAAAAGGAAACAAAGTCAAATCAAGAATTATAGAAACCAATGGAACTTCTGACTTGAATTACATTGTAACTGCCGGACTTGCAGAAGGGGATGTTGTAGTTATTGAAGGTGCTTCAAAACTAAAAGATGATATGGAAATTGTTCCAGAGCCTATTAAGAATGAGGTACAAGCAAATGATGCTAAACAAACTACAACTAAAAAATAATTGCAAAGATGTTAAAAACTTTTATAGAGAGACCTGTACTCTCGACAGTAATATCGATTCTAATCACCATATTAGGTGTACTGGGGTTGATGTCCTTACCCGTAGAACAATATCCCGAAATAGCACCGCCGACAGTGCAAGTTACCGCTAATTATACGGGAGCAAATGCTGTAACGGTGCTAAACAGTGTAGTTATTCCACTGGAAGAAGAAATAAATGGTGTAGAAGGAATGACGTATATGACGTCTTCGGCAGCTAATGATGGTTCGGCTAAAATTTCTGTTTATTTTGCATTAGGAACTGACCCGGATATTGCTGCGGTAAACGTGCAAAACAGAGTGGCACGTGCCACTAGTAAATTGCCGACTGCAGTAGTACAAACTGGCGTTACCACAATAAAGAGTCAAAATAGTGCTTTGATGTTTTTTGCCTTATATTCCAGCAACAAAGCCTATGACGAAGTTTATATTCAGAATTATGCTAAAATCAACCTGGTACCTAAACTGCAGCGTGTTAGCGGCGTAGGTCAGGTAAATGTATTTGGGGCTAAAGATTACTCCATGCGAATTTGGATTGATCCTGAAAAAATGGCTGCTTATGGAATGGCTCCTAAGGATATTCAGGACGCTTTACAAGAACAAAACGTTGAAGCAGCTCCAGGAAAATTTGGAGAGAATGCAGATGGTGTTTTTGAATATGTTATTAAATACAAAGGAAGACTTTCAGAAATAAAAGATTATGAGAATATTATAATTAAATCTACCGGAAACGGAAACTTCTTAAGAATTAAAGATGTAGCCACTGTTGAGTTAGGCGGTTTTAACTATGGAACTAAGAATATTGCTATGGGTGAAGAGGGAGTTGTAATGGGCGTTTTTCAAACTTCCGGCTCCAATGCCCAAGACATTACCACAGAGATTATGTCTATCCTAGAGGAGTCAAAGGTCGATTTCCCTCCTGGAGTTGATTATATTATTCCTTTTAATACTAAAACATTTTTAGATGCTTCTATAAACAAGGTGATTTCTACTTTAATTGAAGCTTTTTTACTGGTTTTCCTCGTTGTTTATCTATTCTTACAAGACTTTAGGTCAACATTAATTCCTGCTATTGCGGTACCGGTTGCTATTGTAGGTACCTTTTTCTTTCTGCAAATATTTGGGTTCTCCATCAATATGTTAACGCTATTTGCAATGATTCTGGCCATTGGTATTGTCGTCGATGATGCTATCGTAGTCGTCGAGGCGGTACACGCCAAACTGGATGAGGGCGCTACGTCCGCTAAAGAAGCTACGCTTTCTGCGATGAACGAAATTACTGGAGCCATTGTTTCTATTACCATAGTGATGGCAGCAGTATTTATTCCGGTATCGTTCTTAGGTGGTCCATCGGGCGTATTTTACCAACAATTTGCTGTTACTTTAGCGATTGCTATTTTAATTTCTGCGGTAAATGCCTTGACTTTAAGTCCTGCATTATGCGCATTACTATTAAAACCACATCCAGACTCTAAGCATCATGATGCTAATTTTAAAGACCGTTTTTTCATTGCTTTCAATACTAATTTTGATCGAATGAATGCCAAATATGTGCGATCACTTCGTTTCCTAGCTGCAAAAAAATGGATTACTGTTGTTGCCTTATTAGTGTTTTCCGGAATTACGGTGCTATTATTCCAAATTACTCCTTCTGGATTTATTCCAAATGAGGATAGAGGTATCATTATGGCCGATTTAACACTTCCTCCTGGTACTACTTTGGAAAAAACAACAAAGACAGTAAGAGAACTAGATTCCATCATTGCTTCGATGGATATTGTTGAAGCCCGAATGAATATTGTAGGTTACAGTTTGCTAAACGGGGTAAATGGAGGTTCGTATGCATTTTCGGTACTTAAATTGAAACCCTGGAGTGAACGTACTGAAGACAATCAATCTGTAGATGCGGTCGTTGGGCAATTGTTTGCTAAAACTGCCGTGTTAAAAGAAGGCCGTGCCTTATTCTTTACACCTCCAAGTGTACAAGGTTTTGGTAGTGCCGATGGTTTTGAATTGAAGGTACAAGACAAAGGAGATGATGACTGGCAAACGGTTAGTAAAGTGACTAACGAATTCTTAGGGGAGTTGATGAAACGTCCTGAAGTTCAGTATGCCATCACTAATTTCAATCCTAACTTCCCACAATATCAAATGGATGTCAATATTGAAAGAGCCAAAGACGCGGGAATAGCTATTACTGATATATTTAATAGCATGCAAGGCTATTATGGTGGATTATATACGACTGATTTCAACAAGTTTGGAAAACAATACCGTGTAATGATTCAAGCAAAACCTGAAGATCGCGCCAACCTTGAGTCTATAAACAATATTTATGTTAAGAATGCTGCGGGTCAACAAGTAGCGATCAGTCAGTTTGTAGATTTTAAAAGAATATATGGTCCTGAGTCCGTGGCTCGTTTTAACATGCTTAAAGCAGTTAATATAAACGGTAAAGCTAATCCAGGGTACAGTTCTGGAGATGCCATTAAAGCCGTTCAAGAAGTAGCTGCACAACATTTACCAAAATCATATACCTATGAATTCTCAGGAATGACTCGGGAAGAGATTCTTGCAGGTAATCAAGCCATTGGAGTATTCTTATTGAGTTTAATCTTTGTTTACTTCCTATTAAGTGCGCAGTACGAGAGTTATTTAGTACCACTATCTGTATTGCTTTCACTTCCTGTAGGTATTGCAGGAGCGATTGGTTTTGTAAACCTCGCCGGATTAGAAAATAATATCTATTTCCAAGTGGCCTTAATCATGTTGATAGGATTACTCGCCAAAAATGCAATTTTGATTGTGGAGTTTGCTATACAAAGGAGACGAAACGGAATGGATCTGACAAAATCTGCTATTGAAGGTGCAAAAGCACGTTTGCGTCCGATATTAATGACCTCCTTAGCTTTCATCTTCGGATTGATGCCATTGGCACTAGCCTCTGGAGTTGGTGCTGTAGGAAACCGTTCTATCGGAATGGGTGCCGTTGGAGGGATGCTTGTAGGAACTATTTTTGGAGTATTTGTTATTCCGATTTTGTTTATCATCTTTCAAGGATTACAAGAACGTATTTCTGGAATACCAGTAAATACTAAAGAAAATGATGTTGCACTTTTAGAAGAAGAAAATGAAAAATAAAATATACAGAGTCGCACTATTAGGGCTAACAGTAACGGTAATGCAATCGTGTTTTGTTGCCAAAGACTATAAACGTCCGGAGTTAAAAACAGCAGATTTGTATCGAAATGAAGTAGTGTCAACGGACACTACTTCATTAGCCAATGTCGCTTGGGACAAAATATTTACCGATCCTCTTTTGCAAGGCTATATTTCAAAGGGATTACAGAACAATTTAGACATCCGCATTGCCATGCAAAATATTGTGGCTGCACAGGCTACCATGAAACAGGGAAAAGCGGGCTACTTCCCTAGCCTATCTGTGGGAACGGACTGGACGCATCAGATGTTATCTAAAAACAGTCAGTTTGGAGCTTTCCTGCAAGATCGCAGTACAGATCAATATCAATTGTCAGGAAACCTTTCTTGGGAAGCTGATATATGGGGGAAAATAAGAAGTAACAAGCGCGCCACCAATGCTGCTTACCTGCAAACTACAGCCGCAAATCAAGCGATAAAAACACAATTAATTGCAAATATCGCTACTGTTTACTATCAGTTGCTTTCTATAGATGCACAAATAAAAGTAGCGGAGGAAACTTTGATTAATCGCGAACAGAGTGTTGAAACTATTCAGGCTTTAAAAAAAGCAGGTACTGTTACTGAAGTGGGCGTCAAACAAACAGAAGCTCAAAAATATGCTACTGAAATCATCATCGCCGATTTAAAGAATACGATTATTATCCTGGAGAATACCATGAGTACTCTTTTAGCAGCACCTTCAGCTAAAATTGAACGTAGCACCTTTGAATCTCAGACGATGCAACCGGCAATAACTTTAGGGGTTCCCGCCAGTTTATTGAGAAACAGGCCTGATGTCATTGCAGCCGAATACAATTTGATTACTACTTTTGAAATGACAAATGTGGCCAAAAGTGGCTTTTACCCCTCTTTAAGAGTTACCGCAACTGGAGGGCTTCAAAGTATTGATTTAAAAGAATGGTTTAGTGCTAATTCTATTTTTGCCAATATAATCACTGGTTTAACACAACCCATTTTTAATCAAAGACAAGTAAGAACGAAGTTTGAAATTGCCAAAGCCAATCAGGAAAAAGCGTATTTACAGTTTGAACAATCGCTACTAACTGCCGGTAAGGAAGTTTCGGATGCCCTGGCCCAGTACAATAATGAAACCTATAAAATTACCATTCGCGAGAAGCAGGTAGATGCACTTAAAAAGGCAGCTAATTATTCTGATGAATTATTGACTTATGGTATGGCTAATTATCTGGAAGTATTAATTTCTAAAAATGATGCTTTAAATGCTGAACTAAGTTTAGTAGACAATAAATTTCAACAATACAAAGCCGTAATTCAATTGTACAAAGCACTTGGTGGTGGATGGCAATAAAGTATTACGACTAAAAATAGAAGAGATTTTTAATTCAAAAAAGCCACTGAGTATAGTACTTAGTGGCTTTTTTATATTTTAACAACAACTACACTTTCATAAACATTCTTAAAAAGAACAAGCTTCCTTTAGACTAACATCAGTAAATAGCCTACTAATGCACCACCCAAAACTATAAAGGCACTGTTTATTTTCTTGTACTTAAATACAATTACAATACTCAATACTGCTATTAAAATCGTTCGCCGGTCCGTTATGGTATCTCTACCCAATTCATAACAGATGGATACGATTATTGCAATCGAAGCCACATTTACAGCATCTAGAAATACGGCAAAAGGCTTCGAATTTCTCATCTTTTTTACCAAAGGATTCAATAATGCCACAAATACAAACGAGGGTACAAATATCGCCAGCGTTGAAATGAGTGCCCCGGATATTCCATTGATTTGATAGCCCACAAAGGTAACGGAGGAAAAAACAGGTCCCGGTGTGAATTGTCCTACCGCAATGGCATCAATTAGTTCGGTTCGTGTGAGTAAACCTTTGGCGACCAACTCGGCATCCAAAAAAGCAAAAAGCACATAGCCACTTCCATAAAGGATTGCCCCTATCTTTAAGAAAATCAGAAATAAATTGAAGTTTGTGGGTGCCAGTAAAGCCGTTTTAGAAACTGGAAAAAGCATCAGCGGAATCCAGTTGTTCCCTTTTTTATCCGAGATTTTGTTCGTGAATGAATTCCAAAACAAAGCCAGGAATCCAGCGCCAAAAAGAAGCATAATTTCATTGAACTGCAACAGCGAAAGCAGTAATACAATACATCCTATAATCCCTAATTGAACTGTTTTTAGGGATTTTTTTGCGAGCGGGAAAATAGCGCCCAAAATAATGGCAATGATGGCGGGTTTTATACCGTATAAAAAAGGTTGAATTTCAGGTAGCTGCCCATAGTCTTTATAAAGCCAGGCAAAGATTCCCGTTAGCATAACGGCTGGAACAATAAAACAGATTCCAGCAACAATAAGTCCCTTCCATCCTGCCCTTTCATGACCAATATGGATGGCCATTTCGGTACTGTTAGGACCTGGAATCAAATTAGTGGCTCCTATTAAGTCTAAAAAATGTTGCTCCTCAAGCCACTTTTTTTTAACCACCACTTCCTCTCGCATCATGGAGATGTGCGCGGCAGGACCTCCGAAACCTATAAATCCTAACTTTAAAAAAAGTGCGGCCACTTCCTTTAATTTTTGCTTTTCATTCATTACGATCGCTCGATTGTTATTTTATTTCTGACGGCCAAGTTACTATTTTTTCTCTTTGACGGGAATCCAAATTTCCTCTTCAGAATCAGGATGGTCATTTTTGTATTTATCGCCCAAGATTTCAAAATGAGGCCGATGATCTAAAACATACTCGGAACTCGGTAACCAAGTAGCAAAAATATATTCAAACGCTGCAGGAGCTCCGCTCGCATCGCCTGTATAATTAAAAACAGCATAAAGGCCACTGTTGATTGTAAAAGAATCCATTCCGTCAGGAATTATTTCAAAGTCAGTAACCGCCATGGCTGTCCAATACTCAAACGATGCAGCGGGATTAAAATTATCATAAAAGTTAGGACTGAATAATTGCATCGAGTAATAATCCGTGCCAATGGAATTTAAAACTTCTTTTCTTCTCGGCATAAAACACTTCCATAGTTCCCTCGATTTATAGTCACTATAGGACATCGTCATTCGCATGCCTGTAATTTTGGTTTCGGGAAATATTGTTAGTCTTGGAATCATTAACGGGTAATTTTAAATTAGTTCTACGAATGTACTTTAGTATATTTTGCTTTAGCTTCAAAAAACCTTTTGCAACAAATAAAAGGATTAATGAGATTAAATCGGTGTTTAGTTTTACCCTGCAGACACTCCTACTATTAATGGAGGATTTGTTTCGAAAAAAAGCTAGCGATTAGTTCTTTTCATTGGCACTCAAAACACGCAATAAGTTTCCACCTAATATTTTGTTGATGTCCTTTTCACTATACCCTTTTTCTAGCAGTGCTTTTGTAATTAGTGGATACGTTGTGACGTCATCTAATTGTTGTGGTGGCAATTCAATACCATCAAAATCAGAACCAATTCCTACATAATCAACGCCAACTAAGTTAATGATATATTCAATGTGCTTGATTACAAGATCAAAAGAGGCTCGAAGGTCTTGTGCCTCTATATTGTATTTTTTGTAAATTGTCGAAGAAGCAACGTGGCGGTTTTGAACTGCTAGCATGATAGAATCTTCCTCGGCCATGTGCTTTTTAATAAACGCATCTTCTCTCTTTTCTATAGTAGGATCAAGAAATCCAGAATTAAAGTTTACTTGGATGACTCCGCCGTTCCTAGCAATTGCCTTGATCTGGTCGTCTTTGAGATTGCGCTGGTGGGGACAAAGTGCGTAAACTGAACTGTGAGAAGCGATTATAGGTTTGGTGGTAGTAGCGATAACATCCCAAAAAGTCTGTTCGCCTACATGAGAAATATCAACCATCATTCCCAATGCATTCATATGTTGTACCAGCTTCTTTCCAAAATCAGTCAGGCCTTTGTGTTTTAAATCTTTGTTGTGTGTTTCGTCAGCAGCACTTGTTGCCCAAGAAGTAGAATTGTTCCAGGTAAGAGTCAGATAGCGCACGCCTCTTTTATAGAACGTATCGAGTTTATTCAGGTCATCTTCGATTTGATGGCCACCTTCAACGCCTATCAATGCAGCAATTTTGTGTTGCTTCACTGCTTTATATAGTTCAGCAGTGTTGGCTACTTTTATAATTTTATCTGGATTGCGTTTGACAGCAGCATCTAAGCTATCCATTTGACGCATTGCAAAATCATAGGGATCAGGTTGCTCTCCGTCACTAAAAACAGAAAAAAATTGCACATCCATTCCCCCTTCTTTCCATCGTTTTAAGTCGCTATGTGTTTTCCCGCGCAAGTCCTGATCTAAAGCGACGCCGTAGTCCATTGCTTGTGACAAGAAATCATTGTGTGTATCTACAAGAATCGCTTTGCTATGAATGTTCTTATAAGTTTGACTTGCTTTCTCGACTTTCACTTGGGCTAGACATGTCAATCCAGTCAATAATACCAAACCTAAACCCATCACTTTTTTCATGTCTTTTTGTTTTAAAATATTATTTTTTAGCTAGACTTGTCGTACTTCATGTTACACAATAATTCCTTTGCTAATGCTTTTGAATCAGTGCATATCCTTTTTCTTGTAGGTACTGCTAAATTGATACTTTCTATTCTAAAACGCTAATTTATATAGTAATACCTCTTCGGTATCATCTGTTAGTTTGATGTTTTTTTGAAACTGAAGGCCCAGTTTTATCAATAATTTCTGAGAACCAATATTTTTTTCTGAAGTAATTCCATTAATTTCGGTTAAATTGAACTCACTGAAAGCGAGCCCTTTTAAGGCATCTACACTTTCAAAACCGTAGCCTTTCTTTTCATATTGCGGAAGGAAAGCAAACCCGATATCAATGCCTTCCAAGCCCTCTCTATCGTAAAGCCCGCAGCACCCTATTTTTGCCCCGTCAAATTTTCTGGTGATTGTATAGTTGCCAAAACCAAGTCTTTCGATTTGAGGTATCATCTTATTCGTAATGTAGGCGGCAGCATCTTCACTGCTTTTTAGATTCCTATCCCCAATAAACTCAATCCATTTTGGGCTGTTGAAAAGCTCTAAAATAAGTTCGGCATCTTTCGTGGTGGTGGGTGTCAGAAATAATCGCTCTGTTTCAAATGTTTTCAAGTCCTATTAAATTTTAAAATTGGCATTATGTATTTTTACCTAAAAATTCCGAATCGCTTTCCGAAATTAAACGTAGTAAATATAGTTGATTTATACTACAAAAAGAAGCATAGTTCAATCCTATTTTACGGCCCTTTATATTATTAGTAAATTGTTTCTTCTTAAACTGTTGCAATCAATGCTTTTTCTCCCGAAAATCCTTCGTAGAGAATAGATAGCCGCCGATTCCTTTATTCTGTTTTATTTTAATATCTACCTCTCCAATTTCACTAGTAATCAAATCCTGTTTCCAAGCTATTTCTAGCCCATTTGAATGGGTATTTATGTCAAAATCATAAAGCGGGGAATAATATTTTTTTCACAGTCAAAACCTTCGTCAAAAACATAATTATTAAAAAATTTTAGCGTATTTTTCTTATATTTTTCTACAGTCATAATTTGATAGGTCCTATTAACTCCATCTGCTGCGCCATGATGTTTCCCACATCATTAATTCCTAAGTATAAGCTAGAACGACCACTATTCAACATACGCTTAGCATCAATGGTTAACTTAGCTTTTTTCCCCACGCCAACTTCTACGTAACTCTCTTCATCATTCAAAGCAACTAACCTTACATTTTGATCAAAGTTTAAAGAGGACAAGATTCCGTTATTCTTTTATTTATGACCGTCCGGTTTTTAAAGCATATAAAAACATCAAATAAACTTTCATTATTATTTCTATTTATAAAATTAGTGGCGAAGTTCTTATGATTTTTAAGCAGCCCCGTGGCTTTCATTTTATTCGAATGAGTTTCCCATCATCTTTAATATACAGAGTCGAGTAACGGTTATTTTTTTGTCAAAACATTTTTCGTTCCGCCCTGAATGATTGTCATTTGATTTACTGTTGGATCAAATTCTAACGTAATTCCAGCGGCTCTAAATTCGAATGTATCTTTTTTAATAGCTTCCAGCGGAAAAGCACCCTGCCCAGTCGCTTGTGCTATCAATTTCGTATTATCTTTTGTAACTGTTATTACCAAAGGAAAACTGGAACTTGCATATTCTCCTAAATAGCGGTCTAACTCTTCTGTTTTTAGGTCTAAAGTAGTAAACGTAGGGATTTCAAATTTTCTATTGTAGTAGCTCGATAAAATGGCAATCACAATATCATTATTTCCATAATTCATTCCGTTTGAAGTAATGGCAACACTCAGTTTACTTTCTGGAAAATAGGACAATGCCGAACGAAACCCATCGATTCCTCCGGTATGTCCGTACCTATCTTATCATAAAACGGTACTTGAAAAAACCCCATCCCGTATTTATCTTGGATTGTTTTCATTTGTTCCAATGAAGCCGCAGAAATCAATTTTCCACTAAATAATGCCTCTATAAACTGTGTTAAATCAGATGGAGTAGAAACCATGGCTCCAGCTCCCATTGGGATTGACATGTCCGTTTCGGTTTCTTTATTCCATTTGTCCGTATAACTGTACGAATAACATTCGTTATTAGCGATGCTTATTTTTCCTCCAAAGTAGGTGTTTTTCAAACCTAAAGGCTTCGCAATTTTTGTTTGTACCAATGTGGAATAGGGGTGTTTGTAAACTTCTTCCAGAATATAACTCAACAACACATAATTAGAATTGCTGTAGTCTCCTTTGCTATTGGGTTCAAAAACACTTTTGCCTTTCGCAATAATAGCAATCATTTCTTTCCTAGTTTTCGGCTGAGCGCTGTAGCCTTCATAATCAGGAGCGCTGGTAAAATTATATATTCCACTGCGGTGATTTAGTAAATTGCCAATGGTAATGTTAGTCGCATTTTCAACCGAAGGGAAATAGCCTTCCATAGTTTGATTCAGACTTAATTTCTTTTCTTCGATGGCTTTAAAAATTAAGACCGAAGTAAACATTTTAGATATAGAACCAATTCTATATTTCGTGCGAGCCGTTGCTTTTTTATTGCTTACGATATCTTCCTTCCCTATTGCATTGGTATAAATAATTTTCCCGTTTTCCAATACAGCAACACTTCCCATATACTTGTCATTTGTTTCCAGAACTTGAAACAGGCTATCAATTTTTACTTTATTGAAGTTTTGAGCAAATATGGGTAATGAAACAAGTACTACTAAAAAGGCAAGGATTTTTTTCATATTGTGTTTGTTTTTAATAGTTTGCGTATTGATTAAGTAAAAATAGGTAAAACTTCTTTTTGTTGCTGCTCTTAATGGATACATTACTTTTTTTTGAAGGCAATTACATTTCCGCTTCAGAGAGACTGGCACAATAGACATAAAATACGATTGATACATCATCTTTTCTTTTCGACAAAGCAAATTCCTCCGCGTACTTCGCAATTGCCTAGCAAGGCTTAAAACCTTTATTTCCCGGTACTCTTTTCCCTATTTCTAATTTCTAAGTAGGACTTCATAAATAGCGCGGCGATTGCCAATCTAAACAAACGATACACCCAAATATTAACCTCCCAAAAGAATAGTTTGTGTGTCGCTCCGATATCAAATAAGGAGTAGATGAACGAAATTAAAAATAAAATAGCCAATGCTAAATAAACGTTTTTGTGCATTCTCATAAAAAATTATTTGTTCTTGTTAGTTTCAAGTTTTTGTTTGCGCTTACTTTAAATAAAAAACCAAAAACATTTAATGTAAATCCAATAATAAGTACAGCCCCAGCGATTACTTGTATTCTTCCAGATTCCGGATATTCGATAATTAAGAAGATTGCTGTTGCCAATACAATAAGGCTAAGTAGGTAGATTATGTTTTTCATTTGTGATTGCTTTGTTTTTAAATATTTTATTAAACTTTTTATTTTGCTTATCGTTATTTTTGAAATAGTAGCACTCCTTACGGACTCAAGCGAGGACATTCTTTGCGGGGAGAGATTGCAAATATAAGCTAGCTTTGGTGGTTCCAAATTTGTTCTTTTGAAACGGTAGCAATGACTATTTTTTTTTCATTAAAAGTGATTTCACCATTTTTGATTATATAATTCTGTTTCATAGAGATATCTTTTTTTCTAACGTCTCGCAGTTTTTAGATGATTTGTGCTTCGTAAGCACTGATTTTTAGGCTTAACGAAAACTTGATGCGAAACGTTAATTTAACTAAGCTCCAGCTAGCTCAAATTGGCTGTTAGCCAACGTTTTTATACGTATTTACGTTCTTTACAGTTAAAATTCATTTTTTCAATTGCTTGTATAAACTCTGAAGTATCCAAAAAATAACTAGGATAAGCTTTTTTTAATGTTTTAATAGAAGTTGCAGAAACTAAAACGACAGCATTTTCATTCTCGTTAATAGTTTTTTCAAGTTTTAAATATTCATTAGTAGCATACTCAAACTGATTTTTATTGAAGATTTGAATATTTACAAACATTTCAATTATGTTTATGTTCAATAAATAGTAGTCACCAGGAAAATTATCAGATTCAATCTTATTAGTTGAAACACGAATAGCCTTCAGTTTAGTTAAAATATTAAGTTCCTCACAATAATTATAGCACTTTATCATTAGCTCTTCCATTGTAAATTCGGAATGATCATCCATTAAGGGAAGTTTTTCTTTAAGTGCAAATAGTGAACTAACAATTTTGAAAAAATCAAGCCATTCATCAGGACCTTGATTAGACTTTAAAGAAGTCTTTGTAATTATACCCGCTGTTTCAACTGCTGTTGCCCAATTGTGCTGTAATTTTGTCCTTATTTGTAATTCAAGTTTTAAGCCGTCGTATATATCTTTTGTAGAAGAATAGGTATAAATAAAATGTATACTGCGATATCCAGTATTTTTAGGATTTTTAACGTAATCCATAACTTTTTCAAGTTTATGAGCCATCTTTTGGGAACTTAAAGCATCATTTAATTTTCTTAAATCTTTAACGTCTTTTAGTACAGCTCGATATCCTCCAATATCTTGCATTCCTCCTAATCCCATACTTGGATTCAAGTCTAATTTATATTCTATGGAAGTTAACCGTTTTAATCTCTGTGAAACCAAATTTGGCTCGATTCTATTTTTTGTCAACAGCCTTAATAAGCTGTTTTTTAAAACTACTAAAGGATGTAAATGATTTGTTCTCCAGTTATTAATTAAATTTAACGCTTCTTCTACATCATTTTCTGATTTAGATGTAACTAATTTTTCTCCAGCTTTTGAAATTTGTTTTCTACTGTACTTCATTAAGTAGTTGATATTTATGTTCCTGATATTAAATGTTGGCTAACTAGTATATAACATATAGTTAATACCTCTTTTAATTAAATTCTCTCTCTTTACACGAAACAAAAATCCACAACAAAAACAAATGCGCTGCATCTTCTTGTTGTGGATTAATTTTGTTTTTCGTGGTGTTCAAATATAGGATTTATTTTGTTAAATCAATTTTTTAAATTTTTCACTGTCAAATATATTGAGAACTAAGTTTCTATTGTTACGGTTTTCCTCATATAGGTTAGTCATTAAATTTCTTTTTAACTTTTCTACTACTGAAAAAATCACTTTTAATCAACATTGATTTTTTAATTCTTATAAAACGGATTCGTGATTTCTAGCCCTGATGGAAGCGGCATCCTCTTTATCCTGGCTTTTCGGGATGAAGAGATATAGCGCACAGCAGGACCTATCACACTTGAAGCCACAATCGCTCTGCTCCTAAATATTATTTGAATGCTATTCCATTAAAAATCATTTATTTATAAAAACGAAATTTCCTTTTAGTTGAATGCAATTCTTTAATTAAAGTATCTTTATTGTTGCTATATCGACACAAATTCATTAAATTAGTGTCTCATTCTTCCGTTTTTTAACAAAAAAAATAGCATACATAATAGTATAGCATATACAATTACGTTCCAATAACAGAAAATCATAAGTACTACCCACTAAAAATAAATTAATGTATGAGTGAATATATTAAAATTAAACGGGGATTGAATCTCAAATTGATCGGTGAAGCTGCTAAGTCAGTATTGCACCTGCCTCTGGCCGAAATATTTGCTTTGAAGCCAAAAGATTTTGTGGGGCTAACACCTAAACTATTAGTGAAAGTAGGAGCTAACGTAGAAGCAGGGACTCCCCTGTTTTACGATAAAAAGAATGAAAAAATCAAGTTCTGCTCTCCGGTTAGTGGTGAAGTAATTGAAATTCTTCGTGGAGACAAAAGAGTCATTTTAGATATAAAAATCCTTGCCGACAGGGAAATAAAATACCTCCTCTTTACCAAATCGAATCCCAACCAACTTTCCCGAAAAGAAATCATTGAACAACTATTGAATAGCGGTGTTTGGCCATTTATTCGCCAACGTCCTTATGGCATTATAGCGAATCCGAGCGAAAACCCAAAAGCGATCTTCATTTCTGCCTTTGACACGAATCCATTGGCTCCTGATACTGATTTTATCATGTCTGGGAAAGAATCTCATTTTCAAACGGGATTAGACGCCTTACGGCAATTAACAACTGGAAAAATACATTTAAATGTTCAAGCGAATACTGCTCCTGTCTTTAGTCAAGCTCAAAATGTACAAATCAATACGATATCAGGTCCTCACCCAGCGGGAAATGTTGGCGTGCAAATTCACCATATTGACCCTATCAACAAAGGGGAAATAGTATGGTACATCAATCCACAAGATGTAGTCATCATAGGAAAATTATTTGATCAAGGAATATTTGATGCTAGCCGAATCGTTGCAGTAACTGGTTCTCAGGTTAACAATCCCAAATACTATAAAACGATCGTAGGTTCTTCTATAAAAAATATTCTTACTGAAGCAGGTCTGAAAAAAGGCGACAACAGAATCATCAGTGGTTCTATTTTATCTGGCAGCCAAATTCCAGCTGACGGTTATTTAGGTTTTTATGATTCACAAATTACCGCTATCCGTGAAGGAAATGAATATGAATTTATGGGTTGGCTGGCGCCAGGCTTGGATAAATTTAGTGTCTCCCGTACCTTTTTTTCTTGGTTGACCCCAAATAAAAAACACAATTTAAATACCAATTTACATGGTGAAGAACGTCCCTTTGTAATGACCGGACAATATGAAAAAGTTTTTCCCATGGATATTTATCCCGTACAACTTTTAAAATCAATCTTAATTGAAGACATCGATATGATGGAGAAATTGGGAATATATGAAGTAGTAGAAGAAGATTTTGCGCTCTGCGAATTAGTCTGTACATCAAAGATAAAATCGCAAGAAATCATACGTCATGGTCTGGATATGGTAAGAAAGGAGTTTAGTTGATATTTATTTAAACCATAGAAGACCTATAAGTTTTTTTTATCTGTCACAAGTTTACAGGCAAACCTTAATTGAAAACCAGATAAGTCAATTTAATTAGATAATAGATTTGTTGTTTAGTTAATGACTTTTTTTTAACCATATAACATATAATAAGTTTTTTCAATCTGTAAATAGTTTAGGATAAGGCTTAATTGAAGACTATATATAAGGATTTTACAATTACATGTAAATAATTAACTAAGAACACATAAAACACATACAATCTAATAGTTACCAAATTTAATCTTTAAACAAACTGAATTTGAAGCCACTTAGAAAATTACTGAACAATGTTAAACCTAATTTTGAAAAAGGGGGGAAACTGGAGAAATTATTTCCAGCATTTGATGCGTTTGAAACTTTCCTGTTTGTACCCAATCATACCACAAAAAGCAAAGGCACACACATACGTGATGCTATCGATTTGAAACGTACGATGATATTAGTGGTGCTCTCTTTAGTTCCCTGTTTACTATTCGGAATGTGGAATATTGGCTACCAACACCACCACGCTTTAGGGATTATGAATATTTCTCTCATGGATAATTTTATTTTTGGAGCCATCAAAGTACTACCCTTAATTATAGTTTCGTACGGAGCAGGATTGACGACGGAGTTCATTTTTGCCATTATTAGAAAACATACCATTAATGAAGGTTTTTTAGTTACTGGTATGTTGATTCCGCTAATAATGCCAATTGATGTCCCCTTGTGGATGTTAGCTGTTGCGACCATTTTTGCAGTTATTATTGGAAAAGAAGTTTTTGGTGGTACAGGAATGAATATTTTAAACCCTGCGCTTACCGCCAGAGTGTTTCTGTTCTTTGCCTATCCAAGCAAAATGTCAGGGAACCAAGTTTGGATAAACACCAGTACCGACAAAGGACAAGCCGTTGTTGATGCATATAGTGGTGCGACACCATTGGGCGATGCTGCAGCAGGTTTTGCTGATAAAGTTCCGAGCATTATGGAATCATTTATAGGGATTATTCCCGGTTCTGTAGGGGAAACATCTACGATTGCCTGCTTGATTGGAGCCGGTATTTTATTATTTACGGGAATTGGCAGTTGGCGCATTATGGCCTCAGTTTTTATAGGTGGACTTTTGATGGCTGTGATCTTTAATTTGTTTGGATTGAACACCTTGATGCAAATCACCCCATTACATCATCTAGCATTAGGCGGTTTTGCCTTTGGAGCTATTTTTATGGCCACTGATCCTGTGAGTGCAGCACAAACGAATACCGGAAAATACATATATGGTTTTTTAATAGGACTGTTGGCGATTCTCTTTAGAGTTTTTAACCCCGCTTATCCTGAAGGAATGATGTTAGCTATTTTATTTATGAATGTAATGGTACCTTTAATAGACCATTATGTAGTGGAAGGTAATATCAAAAGAAGACTAAAAAGACTTAAGCCGATACAAAATCAAAATGGATAAAGACAGTAATAAAGCCACGTTTATTTTTTCCTCCGTTATGGTGGTAGTCATTGCCGTACTGCTGTCATTAACAGCGATAAGTCTTGCGCCCTATCAGGAGAAGAACATTAGGATTGAAAAAATGAAAAACATTCTAACCAGTGTTTCAATACCAACTGAAACTGCCACGACCGAAGGGGCATTTAAACAATACATTACTCAGCAAATTGTATTGAATAATAAAGGTGAACAAGTAATAGGGAATGTTACGGCTTTTGACATTGACCTTAAAAAAGAATTAGATAAAGTTAAAACAGGAAAAGAGGCTGAGCAGTTGTTTCCGCTCTTCATTTGCAATAAAGAGGGAAAATCATTTTTCATTATCCCAATAAGAGGAAAAGGACTGTGGGGACCGATATGGGGCTTCATTTCTCTAGAAAGCGATATGAATACTGTATACGGAGTCAGTTTTGGTCACAAAAGTGAAACACCAGGTCTTGGTGCTGAGATTGAAACGCAAAAATTTCAGCAGCAGTTCGTTGGGAAGGAAATATTTGATGAATCAGGCCAATTTGTTTCCGTTACCGTAATTAAAGGAGGTGCAAAACCAAATGATATGCATGGTGTTGATGCTATTTCGGGAGCAACAATCACGAGCAAAGGAGTGACCGAAATGTTTGAAAGAACATTACGCAATTACATTCCCTATTTTAAAAAAAAGGAAGCAATAGTATTTATAAACTAAAATAACAGGATATGAGCAAAGATACAATCGCAGTTCCTGCAAAACCTAAAAAGACAAAAGAGCCTTTATTTTCTCCAAAAAATAAAAGACTTTTATACGATCCATTAAATGATAACAATCCCATTACCGTTCAGGTATTGGGTATCTGTTCCGCATTGGCTGTTACGGTGAAAATGAAACCTTCCATTGTAATGGCTCTCGCGGTAATAGTAGTTTGTGCCTTTTCAAATGTTATTATTTCATTTATTCGCAATATCATTCCAAACCGCATTCGAATTATTGTTCAATTAACTGTTGTTGCTGCTATGGTGATTTTAGTGGATCAATTTTTAAAAGCTTTTGTGTTTGATGTAAGTAAGCAGTTATCCGTTTTTGTCGGGTTAATCATTACCAATTGCATCATCATGGGACGCTTGGAAGCCTTTGCCATGTCGAATAAACCTTGGGCGTCATTTTTGGATGGAATAGGTAACGGTTTTGGGTATGGGTTGATATTAGTAATCGTTTCTATGATTCGGGAGCTATTTGGTTCTGGAGAACTGATGGGGTATCGCATCATTCCGGAGTCTATTTATAAGTTAGGTTATTTCAACAATAGCCTTGTCATCATGCCTCCGATGGCGTTAATAATTGTCGGTATCCTTATCTGGATTCAAAGAAGCAGAAATCAAAAATTAATTGAATCGAAATAATACCATTTAGGAATTATAATTAGACCAATAATTATCTATTACAATACCTGTATAAATTGAAAAGAGTTTTTTATTTAAGACTATATTAAAAACATAACTGGTATAATTTTCAACAAACGCGATTTAAACATTTTATCATGGAACACATCAATATATTTATAAAAGCCATTTTTATTGAAAACATGATATTTGCCTATTTCCTAGGCATGTGTTCCTATTTAGCTATTTCTAAAACCGTTAAAAGTGCTTTGGGACTTGGGCTTGCGGTGACTTTTGTATTATCTATCTCGGTTCCGGTTTGTTATTTGTTAGAAAAATATGTCTTAAAAGCTGGTGCCTTACAATGGTTATCACCCGACTATGAAAACGTTGATCTTAGTTTTTTAAGCTTTATTATGTTTATCGCGACGATTGCCTCTATAGTACAATTAGTAGAGATGATTGTTGAAAAATATGCATCGGCATTATACAGTTCCCTGGGTATATTCTTGCCGCTAATTGCGGTAAACTGCTCGATCCTCGGAGGTGCATTATTTATGCAAGAAAGAGAATATGCGAGCTTAGGTGAAGCTACTGTGTTTGCCTTTGGTTCTGGTGTGGGATGGTTTCTAGCCATAGTTGCTTTATCTGCAATTCGAGAAAAATTACGATATTCTAATGTTCCAGGTCCTTTAAGAGGTTTAGGGATTACGTTTATTTTAACCGGATTAATGGCTATTGCATTTATGAGCTTTATGGGGATTTCGTTATAAATCTATAATCAAATTGAAAATGATAATATTAGGTATTAATAGCACAACAATAATCAGTAGCGTAATTGTATTTTTGCTCTTCATTTCGCTACTTGTATCTTTAATTCTGTATGCCAAGTCAAAGCTTACGCCTTCAGGATTAGTCAGGATAACCATAAACGAAGACGATCAGCTTGAAACGGAAGCAGGTTCAACACTGCTTTCCACGCTGTCCAATAAAAAAATATTTTTACCCTCAGCCTGTGGTGGCGGTGGTACCTGCGGAATGTGCAAATGCCAAGTATTATCAGGTGGTGGCGAAATACTGCCCACAGAGACACCTTATTTTTCAAGAAAAGAACAGCAAGCAAACTGGAGATTAGGATGCCAAGTAAAAGTCAAACAGGATATGGAAATAGTTATTCCTGCATCCGTAATGGGTATCAAGAAATGGGAATGTGAAGTAGTTTCAAATGATAATGTTGCCACCTATATCAAAGAATTAGTGGTTAAGTTGCCCGAAGGTGATTTTTTAGACTTTGAGTCGGGTTCTTATATTCAAATAGATGTTCCTGAATGCGAAGTCGACTTTAAAAAAGATATTTACAAAATTGATGACCGTTTCAAAGAAGACTATGACAAATTTGGTATTTGGGATTTAAAAATGAAAAATCCAGAGTCCATTTTTAGAGCCTACTCTATGGCAAATCATCCGGCGGAAGGCAATATCATTATGCTCAACATTCGGCTAGCCACCCCTCCATTTGACCGAAAAGCAGGTGGCTTTATGAAGGTTAATCCGGGAGTCACCTCCTCTTATGTCTTTTCGCTAAAACCGGGTGACAAAGTCAATATTGCCGGTCCTTTCGGGGATTTCCATATTAAACAGACGAAAAGAGAAATGATTTATATAGGCGGAGGTGCAGGAATGGCGCCATTACGTTCTCATTTATTCCATCTTTTTCATACCTTAAAAGAAAAAAATAGAAAAGTGAGTTTTTGGTATGGAGGAAGATCTTCTAAAGAAGTTTTTTATACCGATGAATTTAAAGAGATAGAAAAAGAATTTCCGAATTTTGATTATAATATAGCGCTGTCTGAGCCATTACCTGAGGATAATTGGACGGGGTATACCGGATTTATTCATAACGTATTGTTTGAAAATTACTTGAAACACCATGAAGCTCCAGAAGATGTTGAATATTATATTTGTGGTCCGCCAATGATGAATGCGGCAGTATTTAAAATGCTCGACGAACTAGGAGTTCCACCAGAGAATATTGCATTTGATGACTTTGGAGGCTAAAAATAATTTTATGAAAAAAATACTATTCCCTATTTTCAGCACGCTAATTATGCTAACGAGTTGTTCTTCCGATAAGAACGAAATAGTAAAACTCGAAGGAAATTCACAAGGAACAACCTATCACATCACTTATCTATCTGATCATGCTATTCTTTACAAAAAAGAAATTGATTCTCTGTTAACCGATATTGACGCATCGATGTCAACATGGATTCCAAATTCGATAATTTCCAGAATAAACAACAATGAAGATAATGTTATTATAGATGACTATTTCAGGACAGTGTTTAAGAAATCCGTGGAAGTATCTGAAAAAACAGAAGGAAATTTTGATATCACAGTGGGTCCATTAGTAAATTCCTGGGGCTTTGGACCCACAATAAAAAGTAGTTTAGACAAAACCAAAGTGGATAGTTTACTGCAATTGGTGAATTATAAAATGGTGAGCTTAAAGGATAATAAAATCATAAAAGAAAAACCAGCCATTAAAATTGACTTTAATGCCATTGCACAAGGCTATTCAGTAGACGTAATCGCTGATTTTCTTCAAAGCAGAGGGATCAACAATTACTTAGTAGAATTAGGAGGCGAAATAAAAGCCAAAGGAAAAAAAGGAAATGCAGAATGGAAAGTAGGTATTGATCAACCTAGTGAAAAAAAAGGGGAAGAAAGAAAATTAGAAGCCATTATAAATTTAAACAATCGGGCACTGGCAACCTCTGGCAATTACCGCAAATTTTATATTGAGGGGAATCAAAAACTGTCTCACATCATTGATCCTAAAACAGGTTATCCAGCTAAACATAATTTACTAAGCACTACAGTACTTGCTGACGATGGAATTACGGCTGACGCTTATGCTACAGCTTTCATGGTTATGGGTTTAAAAAGATCGATTGCCTTTATAGAAAAAAACAAAAGTTTAAATTTGGAGGTTTATTTTATTTACGACGAAAACGGACAATGGAAGACCTACACGTCCAAAAGTTTAAAGCAACGGATAAAAGAATTGGATTAAGATTTACATTTTTCCTGTGGCTTAGCGCCACAAATACTACATGACTCTCCTTCTCCCTGTATCAGTGGATTATTACTGCTGCAAGTACCTGAAAAATGTCCGTTTTTTTTCACTAGGATTTTAATGGCAATACCTGCCATTCCCAGTGCTAAAAGTAGAATAGAAAGAAAAATAGTTGCCATAAAGCATTTCTTAAAGTCATAACAATTATTATTTAAATTAATAATATTTCGCTATTGTGGCGATAACTTGTGCCGATTTTTCGGCATAGTTAATAAATAACCCTCCAATAGCTTTCGGCATTATTGGACTCTATTAAAAACACAATCGGTATCAGAATGAATTTAGTTCTAATTAAGCTTTGGTGCCGTGGATATAGGAATCTAAATGATCAATCGTATTTTTTTGTAGCTCAATAATGGATTTTACCACATCACCAATAGAAACAATTCCAACCACTTGTTCATCTAACAAAACAGGTAAATGCCTAACTCTTTTGTTAGTAATTAAATCCATGCAATATTCTAAATCATCAGTTGGCTTTACACTAATAATTTCTTTATCCATGATTTCATGAACAAAGGTATCTTTTGAAGCTTTATTCTTCAAAACAATTTTTCTTGCGTAATCTCTCTCAGATAATATTCCTTTCAAAACATTATCTTCAATTACCAGAACAGCTCCAACATTTCTTTCTCCCATTATTCTTAAAGCTTCATAAACTGTAATGGTAGAAGATATGGAGTGGACTTCATTTCCTTTTTCGTTTAATATTTGATTTACAGTCATAGTAGATGGTTTTACATTAACTATAAATTTAATAAAAAAATAAGTGAAATACTATAAGATCATTGTAATTTTTTATCATAAGCTCAATACCTTACGTTAAACAACGCCTTGAAATAATTCAATTACATTGTTTTTTGTGTCCAAACAGGAAGATTCACCCCCTCTTTTTTTCAGATGAAATATAAGACTTCAAAATAAGTACTTAGTGGTTTTTTTAATAATTAACTGAGGTATGTTGCTATCTATGCTTATTTCTCGTCTTATGAATTGAATTTGCGTTGGGGATAAAAGTGGAAACCCTTTATTATTTTTCTACGAAATAATAAAGACTGCAATAACCCTACAGCTATCGGGAAACACAACCTGCCAGTAACGGGACTGAAAGTCAAGCGACGCTATTAAAATTAGTATTTAAGCTTCAGATATCAGTTTTCAAATTGCAATGAATTTAGGGTATGGATAACGTGCCAATTACGATATCCGTGATTTTTATTCTGTTGCGATTGCCAATGAACCCTGAACTGAAGATAATACCTGCTTTTTTGAATATCTCTGTTTTAATGTTAGCATCCTTTGCTACAATCTCTTTTTATCGGCTCATTTACTCTTGTTTACTTGCGACCGCCGAGGCAACAATTCCAATTAAATACACGTTCTTCATAAAGAGAAGTTATTCTGTTGTTAGCCTACAACAGGCTGCTATTGCACTAACTGCATCCATCCCTTTTGTTGCAAGCGGATTATACCTTAAAAAAGCGCTTTGATAGCTAAAATTATATAGAATTGCCAATAAAACAGTTTTAATTACGTTTAACTTTCTAATTAATAATGTGTTAAATTTATGATGTGGAAGTTAAAAAATAGAGTGCGGAGGTTAGAGAATAGAAGTTAGCGTTTAGAACGTAGAGGTTTCGAATTTTACGATTCGTCTTTACTTTATATTATTTGCTATCTATTCTTTATTATTCCCTGCAAGAGGCCCTAATTTTATAAAGAAATTTTATCATAATATTAGGAAATAAGCGCCAAAAAAAGCTTTAAATTGGCATCATAATTAGAACTTTTGAACACTTTTTATAAAATATATGGATAAGATAAAAATACTTTGGGTAGACGATGAAATCGATTATTTGAAACCCCACATATTGTTCCTGGAAAAGAAAAATTACAGTGTCGCAACCTGCAACAATGGTCGCGACGCAATTGATATATTTGAAAACGAGAATTTTGACATCGTTTTCTTAGATGAAAACATGCCCGGCATGAGCGGACTGGAAACCCTCTCTGAAATGAAGGAGAAAAAATCTTCCGTTCCCATGATCATGATTACCAAAAGTGAGGAAGAATACATCATGGAGGAAGCAATAGGTTCTAAAATTGCCGATTACTTGATCAAACCGGTAAATCCGAATCAGATTTTATTGAGTCTGAAAAAGAACTTGGATCACTCACGCTTAATTTCGCAAAAAACCACATTGGATTACCAAAAAGAATTCCGAAAAATCTCCATGGAAATGGCGATGGTGAATTCCTATGAAGACTGGGTGGAACTTTACAAGAAATTGATTTTTTGGGAGCTTAACCTGGAGAATATCAACGATCACGGGATGATTGAGATTTTGGAATCCCAAAAAGCGGAAGCCAATTCGCAGTTTGGAAAATTTATTGAACGCAATTATGAAGACTGGTTTTTACCAAAAGCGGACAAACCCGTGCAATCTCATACTTTATTCAGAGAGTTAGTCGTTCCCGAAATCGTAAAAAAAGACAAACCCATACTATTTGTAGTCATAGATAATTTGCGTTATGACCAATGGAAAACATTTGAGAGTGAAGTCTCCAACTACTATAAACTGGAAAAAGAAGTACCTTATTTCTCTATTCTTCCAACGGCAACCCAGTATGCCAGAAACGCTATTTTCTCTGGTTTGACACCGCTGGAAATGGAAAAGCAGTTTCCGCAATATTGGAAAAATGATCCCGAAGAAGGTGGTAAAAACCTATATGAAGCGGAATTTTTATCAGCGCAACTAAAACGTTTGGGACTGAACATCAAAGAAGATTATTTCAAAATCACCAACTTGGCAGCTGGTAAAAAGCTGGTAGAGAATTTTAAAGGATTAAGAAATAACGACCTGGTTACCGTAGTGTATAATTTTGTCGACATGCTATCTCACGCCAAAACGGAGATGGACGTGGTCAAAGAACTCGCTTCCGACGATAAGGCGTATCGTTCGTTGACCTTAAGTTGGTTCAAGAACTCTCCGCTGCTGGAAATCATCCAACAGGCACAAAAAATGGGATTCAAACTGATATTAACCACGGATCACGGAACCATAAATGTAAAAAATCCGTCGAAAGTTGTGGGCGATAAAAATACCAGCCTTAATTTGCGCTACAAAACGGGGCGGAGCCTGACATATGAGTACAAAGATGTCTATGCCGTCAAAGAACCAAAAAAAATAGGGTTACCGGCCATTAATATGAGTAGTTCTTATATTTTTGCCAAAAACGATTTGTTTCTGGCCTATGTAAATAACTTCAATCATTATGTGAGTTATTACAGAAATACCTATCAGCACGGTGGGATTTCGCTGGAAGAAATGATTATTCCGTTTTTAATTTTTAATCCAAAATAAGAACGCAGCCGTTAGTTCTAAGTCTCTAGATTTAAAGACTTAGAACTTTGGACTTAAACAAGAAGACCTATGCTTATGGAAATTACCTTTTCATTAGATGAAATCGAAAATACAGCACGCAGAATTGTCGCTGAAAACCCCAAAAAAGTGATCCTTTTTCACGGGGATATGGGTGCCGGAAAAACCACTTTTATCAAACAATTAGCTAAAGAATTGGGTGTCACGGAAGGGACAAGTAGCCCAACCTTTTCTTTAGTTAATGAATACCAAACTAATGATAATCAAATAGTTTACCATTTTGATTTCTATAGGATAAAAAATGAAAATGAAGCATTAGACATGGGAGTAGATGAATATCTATATTCTGGACACTGGTGCTTTATCGAGTGGGCGGAAAACATACCAAATCTGATTCCCGATTCCCATTCCGTCATTACCATAAAGGAACTAGCGGGCGGCAAACGTTTATTAGAATTAAGTTAAATAGTCAAGTATAATGAATCCAGAACACCAGGTTATAATTATCCCTTTTTCTTCCGATTTAAAGGAACCGATAAAAACGTTGAACATAGAATGGCTCAACAAATATTTTAAAATCGAACCCAAAGACGAACGGGTCCTGTCCAATCCACAGGAGGAGATCATCGATAAAGGAGGAATGATATTTTATGCCAAATACAAGGATGCCATCGTAGGAACTGTGTCCTTGTTAAAGATGAACGATACCATATTCGAATTAAGCAAAATGGCCGTAACCGATAGTGTGCAAGGCCTTGGAATAGGAAAGAAGCTGATGGAACACTGCATCAAAGCTGCCGAAGAAAACCATATCGAAAAGATTATTATCTACTCCAACCGAAGACTGGTTCCAGCCATTTCTTTGTATAGAAAATTTGGTTTTGAGGAAATTCCCGTGGACGAGGGTATCTACGAAAGAGCCGATATTAAAATGGAAAAATTATTTTAGGGCTTTAAATCGTTCTTTTTCGAATATTTATACCAGCTGAAAGCATTTTTTTTTAATCTTTTTGCGTAATTTTACCTCTTATAATCACTTTATCAATGTCAATAGCAATAACTCCTTTTACTAAACAACAGTTATTACCCCAGGAAGAAAAACTCGAGGTGGCCAGAAAAAAAAGCGATCTTTTTATCGGTATTCCAAAAGAAACCAGTTATCAAGAACGTCGTATTTGCCTGACTCCGGATGCGGTTAACTCGCTGTCTTTTAACGGACATCGCGTGATGATAGAATCAGGAGCCGGTGAAAGTTCAAGCTACTCTGACAAGGAATATAGTGATGCTGGCGCAGAGGTAACCAAAGACACAACCAAAGTATTTGGCTGTCCCATGATCTTAAAGGTAGGTCCTCCTACCCTTGCGGAGATCGCCATGATGAACAACCAGACAATACTTATTTCATCGATTCAGTTAAAAACGATGAAGAAAAGTTACTTTGAAGCCTTGAGTAAAAAGAAGATAACTGCTTTAGCTTTTGAATATATAAAAGATGAGGACGGTAGCTATCCCGCTGTACGATCGTCCAGTGAAATTGCAGGAACCGCCTCCATATTAATTGCGGCTGAGCTGATGATTACCAATGAATTTGGAAAAGGTCTACTGTTTGGAAACATAACTGGAGTCCCCCCTACAGATGTGGTTATTTTAGGTGCTGGAACAGTAGGTGAGTTTGCTGCTAAAACAGCTATTGGACTAGGAGCCAGTGTAAAGGTTTTTGATAACTCGATCACAAAACTACGTCGCCTACAAAACAATTTAAACCAACGCATTTTTACCTCCACTATACAATCCAAATCGTTACTGAAAGCATTAAGGCGCTGTGATGTTGCCATTGGAGCGATGTCTGGTGTGGAACGCTGCCCAGTTGTTGTTACTGAAACCATGGTTGAACACATGAAAGGTGGAGCAGTAATCGTCGATGTCAGCATCGATACAGGAGGCTGCTTTGAGACCTCAGAAGTCACGTCCCATGAAAAGCCAACCTTTATTAAAAGCAATGTAGTGCACTATTGTGTTCCCAATATTGCTTCCCGCTATTCAAAAACAGCTTCACTGGGTATCAGTAATATTATTTCTCCTTTTTTAATGCAAATTGCAGAAGACGGTGGCCTTGAGAGTGCTATTCGCTGTGATATGGGGTTAAAAAACGGAGTCTATTTTTACCATGGTATCCTGACAAACAAAGTCATTGGCGATTGGTTTGATTTACCTAATAACGACATCAATTTAATTGTGTTTTAAGTTAACTTTCCTTTACCTTTGCAAAAAAAATAATTCATGAAATTTTTCCATCGTTTCGCCTACTATTTAGTGGGATTAGTTATAGGTATATTTTTTGTTTCTCTTATATTTAGCGGAAAAGATACCCGCTGTAATTATTTTCCAAATGCTAGAGTTTTAAATGATATTAGAAACAAACCGTTTGACTATTCTGCAAAAGCATCCAAGGTATTAGCAGAAAAATGGATTGACACTATCGATATCAAGAACACATTAGAGTTTGGAGATGTGGATTTTGACAAAAGTAACACTGAATTCCGTAAAGCCAAACTATTCGTGATTGAAGGTAAGACCACTAAAAACCAAGCAATCATATTGAAAATCAGCAACCGCGAGGACAAGGCTATTCTGGAAGAAATCATAAAAAAATAACGGCTTTATTTAAATAATAATCGTTTGTTTTTTGCTAACTATTTAAGGCATTGAAGTTTTTATTATACTGACTTCCATGCCTTTTTTATGTTTACTTAGTACCAAATTTTTTTCTTTTTTCACCATATAAGTCATTGAATTTTTCTTTTATCAAACTTGAAACGGTTTATCTACTTCGACAATCCCACTAATTTCTATATAAAAGCGGAGCTTTCTTTTTTATGCACAAACAAAAACGGATGTTTCTATGTGTTAAAAAAACTCACGTTATTAAAAAAGACTCCCATTATTGAAAATCCAATCAATTTCGGTTTTACCACTTGCCTTCAAATAGGAATTTGTTTTACTGAAATGTTTGTTTCCAAACCATTTTCCCTGATTTGCACTCATTGGCGACGGATGTCCCGACTCTATTACTACATGTTTGTTGCGGTCTATTTTAAGTCCTTTTTTATTCGCAAAATTACCCCAAAGCAAAAACACTACCTGTTCCTTACCATCTGAAATCTTTTGAATTACCGCATCTGTAAAAAGGTTCCATTTTAAATGTTTGTGACTATTGGGAGTATTCTCTCTTACTGTTAAAGAAGCGTTTAAAAGTAAAACACCCTGCTTTGCCCAAGGCTCTAAATTACCGGATCCCGGTAAAAAAATAGTTCCTAAGTCATCACTTATCTCCTTGAAAATGTTTCGCAACGAAGGTGGTATCCGTATTCCATCATTTACAGAAAAAGCCAGTCCGTTAGCCTCCCCTTTTCCATGATAGGGATCCTGACCAATGATTACTACTTTTAGCTTATGAAAACTGCAGTAATTAAAAGTGGAAAAAACAAGGTCCTTGGGCGGATAACAGGCATGAAGTTTATATTCTTCATCCGCATTTTCCATTAAATTATGAAAGTACGGCTTTTCAATTTCATCTGCTAAAATTGCCTGCCATTCTGAATCAAGATTGAGTTTCATAGTGTAATGTTATGTGGCAAATATACAGTAACATTAGGAAGTCATTTCCATAATTAGCATAAAGAAGTCACTGATTATTTCTTAATCTTGATACTTTCTCTTTATCAAGGATGGTACCATAGAATTTAACTATCAATCTATCGCAAAGTACCCTCTGTGAAAACTCTTTTTAACAGGGAATCTTCGTAACTTTGTTTCACTGAAACTTAGAAAAAAGAATGATATCCATTACTGAAAAAACCTTACAAGATTTACAATTTCCAACCGTACTCGAAACCATTTCGACCATATGTAATACAGATATTGGGAAACAAAAAGCGCTAGAAATAACGCCTTTCAAAGATAAAGACACGTTAATGCAGGCTTTGCTGCAGACTTCTGAATATGTCTCTTCCTTTCAAAATAACAATGCGATTCCAAATCATGGTTTTGATGCCATAAGTCACGAAATTAAATTTCTGGCAATCGAGGATAGTTTTCTAGAAGTAGGCAGTTTTAGAAAAATTGCAACCTTGTCCTCAACCGTTAATTTTCTATTGACTTATTTTAAAAAATTCGATGATTATTATCCGCATTTAAATAGCAGAGCCTCCCAAGTGGAGTTAACCAAAGACATTATTAGCTCCGTTGATGCGATCGTAGATAAATACGGAGAAATAAAAGATAATGCCTCCCCTGATTTATTGAATACCCGCAGGGACATCAACTCCGTTCGAGGTAAAGTTAACCAGAGTTTTGGCGTATCGATGACCCAATACAATAGCTTAGGTTACCTCGATGACATCAAAGAAAGTTTTGTTCAAAACCGCCGAGTTCTAGCCGTTTTAGCCATGTACCGACGTAAGGTAAAAGGATCTATATTGGGAAGCTCGAAAACAGGAAGCATTGCTTATATCGAACCAGAGACTACCTTGAAGTATTCCCGGGAATTAAGTAATTTAGAATATGAAGAGACCGAAGAAATCAACCGAATTTTAAAACAATTATCGAATGATATCCGTCCGTTTTTACCGTTGTTAATTCAATATCAAGATTTCCTTAGTGACATCGACGTTATCGCCGCGAAAGCAAAATATGCCAACCGAATTAATGGTATCATGCCTGCAATTACAAATAATCGCAGACTTTACTTTAGGGATGCCTACCACCCTATTTTGTATTTGAATAACAAACAGAAACAAGAAATTACGCATCCGCAAACTATCGAGTTGCAACAAGAAAACAGGATTATTGTAATATCTGGACCTAATGCCGGTGGTAAAACAATCTCTTTAAAAACAGTTGGATTACTCCAATTGATGTTACAATCGGGAATGCTAATTCCAGTTCATGAACGTTCAGAAACTTTTTTATTCGACAGGATACTAACAGATATAGGGGACAATCAATCTATTGAAAATCATCTAAGTACGTATAGTTACCGCTTAAAGAACATGAACTACTTTTTAAAGAAATGCAATGATAAAACCATGTTCTTGATTGACGAATTTGGTACTGGGTCAGATCCTGAGTTAGGAGGTGCCTTAGCGGAGATTTTTCTCGAAGAATTCTATCATCGGGAAGCGTTTGGAATTATAACGACACACTATTCTAATCTGAAGCTTCTAGCAAATGAATTGCCTTTTGCAACAAATGCTAATATGATGTTTGACGAAAAGTCATTGGAACCATTGTATAAATTAGCTTTGGGCCAAGCAGGAAGTTCCTTTACTTTTGAAGTAGCGCTGAAAAACGGAATCCCATTCAGTCTGATCAATCGTGCTAAGAAGAAAATTGAGGTTGGAAAAGTACGCTTTGACAAAACCATTGCAAACTTACAAAAGGAACGATCAAAGATGGAAAAAACTTCGCAGATGCTAAAGGAAGAAGAAACTAAAGCACGCGAAGAAGGAAGGAAGATGGAAACGATTAATATCAAGATTAAGCAAAAACTAGAAAGCTATCAAGAGCTGTATGATAGTAACCAAAAAACTATTTACGTTGGTCAAAAGATAGAAGATATAGCCAATAGATATTTCAACAACAAAAGCAAAAAAGATCTTATTGCTGATTTTTTGAAAATCATTGAAATTGAAAATTCAAAACGCAAGAAAGCTACTCCAAAAGAGGCTAAAGCAATTGTAGAAAAGAAGAAAGAAGTAGTTGCGGAAATTAACGTACATGTAGATGAGATCAGGAAAGAAAAAAAGGAAAAGAAACTGAAACCTGTAGTTGAAAAAGTGAAAGTTACTTTAAGATTGGGAGACCGGGTGCGTATGATTAACGGAAAAGCAGTGGGAACTCTAGACAATATAGAAAAGAATAAAGCAACCGTAAATTATGGCGTGTTTGTTTCCAAAGTCAGTTTAGATGAATTAGAACTGGTGGAAGCGATGAAAAAGTAGAAGAAAGTGTTCAGATTGCAGTAGTCAAATTTCAGTTCTTAGTTAACAGATTTTAAACAGCATTTTAACATAGCAAAGATAAAAAATGGAAAACTTACCCAAAGACAAAAAAATTATACTATTTGACGGAGTCTGCAATCTGTGCAATTCAGCAGTACTATTTATAATTAAACAGGATAGTAAAGACCTATTCCGATTTGTGGCGTTACAGTCTGACCTAGGAGAAAAAATCATTAACCACATTGGGATAGACTCCCAAAAATTGGACAGTATTATTCTATATGAGCCAGGAACTGCTTATTACTATAAATCAGAAGCTGCCTTAAAAATAGCATCTAAATTAGATTCTTTCTATAGTATGTTAGTGGTGTTTAAAATTTTACCAACTGCATTCAGTAACTTTATATACGATTGGATTGCTAGAAATAGATACAGATGGTTTGGAAAAAAAGACAACTGCATGATTCCCACACCCGAATTGAAATCAAAATTCTTAGGATAAACACTATTTCCTGATTTTTATCATTTTATTCTACTGTCAAAATTTATATTTTTGATTGATAAAAAAATACACATAAAAAACAGAGTACTTATCACTGTGGATAGCGGTACGAATCATTGTTTTCGTCGTTGGTTTTGTATACTTGGCTTTGGGTAGCTACTGTCTTTCTGTTGATGAACAGCGATAAGAAAATAAATAAAACAGCAGACTTTAGGATCACTTTATAACACCTATGCAGCGGTTATTTAAATACCTATCTGTTTTACATACTCTATTGTAGCGTTCCTGTATGTCGAAACTACATACAGCGATTTATTCCCTATTTTTACAACACTAAATTGAGCGATCCTAGAACGTCGTGTTACTTTAATTATAATTCAAAACCAACAAAAAAAGGATGCCGTAATGGACATCCTTTTTCTTATTGTATCAAAAAACTAAAATTAACTTCTAATTAGTTTTCTGTATTTCAAACGCTTTGGAGTTAAATCCCCACCTAAACGTTTTTTCTTATTTTCTTCGTATTCAGAGAAACCACCTTCAAAATAATATACATCAGAATTCCCTTCAAACGCAAGAATATGCGTACAAATTCTATCTAAGAACCACCTGTCATGCGAAATTACCACCGCACAACCTGCAAAATTATCAAGTCCTTCTTCTAAGGCACGTAGTGTATTAATATCCAAATCATTGGTAGGCTCATCCAGTAACAAAACGTTACCTTCTTCTTTCAAAGTCATGGCAAGATGTAAACGGTTACGTTCTCCACCAGAAAGTGTCGAAACTTTTTTATTTTGATCACTTCCTCCAAAGTTAAATCGGCTTAAATACGCGCGAGAATTAACTTGACGTCCTCCCATCATAATTAATTCTTGACCATCACAGAAATTTTCCCAAATAGATTTATCAGGATTTATATTGGAATGCGCTTGATCGACATATGCAATCTTAACTGTATCGCCAATAACAAATTCACCTGCATCCGGTTTTTCTTCTCCCATAATCATTCTGAAAATAGTCGATTTACCAGCACCGTTAGGTCCGATGATTCCAACGATTCCAGCTTGTGGTAATGTGAAATTTAAATTATCATATAATAATTTATCACCATAGGATTTAGCAACGCCCTTGGCTTCAATTACATTAGTACCTAAACGTGGACCATTAGGAATATAAATTTCTAATTTTTCGTCTAGTTCTTTTTGATCTTCATTAAGCATTTTATCGTAGTTCTGTAAACGTGCTTTCTGTTTCGTTTGACGCCCTTTAGCACCTTGACGAACCCAGTCCAACTCACGTTCTAAGTTTTTTCTACGTTTTGAAGCCACTTTTTCTTCAAGTGCCATTCTGCTTGATTTTTGGTCCAACCAAGATGAATAGTTCCCTTTCCATGGAATACCTTCCCCTCTGTCCAACTCTAAAATCCAACCTGCAACATTATCCAAGAAGTATCTATCGTGTGTTACAGCTATTACCGTTCCTGCATATTGGGCTAGATGCTGCTCTAACCATAGTACACTTTCTGCATCCAAGTGATTCGTTGGCTCATCCAGTAATAAAACATCAGGTTGCTGCAGTAATAGACGGCATAAAGCAACACGACGACGTTCCCCTCCAGAAAGGTTCTTTATAGGAGTATCTGCATCAGGAGTACGTAAAGCATCCATTGCAATTTCTAATTTGGTATCAATTTCCCAAGCTCCTAATGCATCAATTTTGTCTTGTAACAAAGCTTGACGGTCCATTAGTTTGTCCATCTTATCTGCATCTTCATACACTTCCGGAAGACCAAAGCTATCATTAATTTGGTTAAATTCCTCTAGCACTGCCATCGTTTCAGCAACACCTTCACGAACAATTTCGATAACAGTTTTACTGTCATCAAGGATTGGCTCTTGCTCTAAGTACCCCACGGTATAGCCTGGTGCAAAAACAACATCTCCCTGATAGTTTTTATCCGTACCAGCGATAATTTTTAATAAGGATGATTTACCTGAACCATTTAGTCCTAGAATACCAATTTTAGCTCCATAAAAGAAACTCAGATAGATATTTTTAAGAACGGGTTTATCTGCTCCTTGATAGGTTTTACTCAATTTTGACATTGAGAATATTACTTTTTTATCGTCTGACATAAACTATTTTTTAATTGTTTTTAATGATTTGGAGTTTTTAGATTGTAATTAAAATACTTTTCAACCACCATTATAACATACAAAATTAATAAATTTTTTAAAGTGCAAAGGTATTATTTTTTTGGCAAGAAAGCCTCCTTAAACTAGAATGAATAAATCGTCTTATTAAAATATTTTTTTAACTAAATTCAGCGCTGGTAATGCGTTATAACTTATCATTTCAAGATTTGATATCACAAAGTTACAGCCCGCATCTGAATTATTATTAACCTCTATTGAAACATCATTTCTATCCACAAGTTTTTTAAACAAATTTAATCTAATACCTGTACTACTTTCTCCATTAAAACTCTACCCTAAAGTATGAAATATCTAGAAAATCTTAGTTTGAAATAGTGATGTAGATTAATCCTGAACACGGAATTAATAGGATTAATATTAACTGAGATTTAATTGATACTTTTTCCAACATAAATACTTCTAATTTTATTTTAGAAACATATTACAACAAAAAAACACTATTTAGCTAGTGTTTTTTTTTATTTTTTTATAGAATCTATTTTATAACCTTCCTTTTAGTGAGCTAAAAACCCAAGCATTTGCCAAGAAACCGACACCAACAGCTGCAAAACCCCAACCGGAAACGTCACTGTATTTAAAAGCGCCAAGACCTATTAACAGAAACCCCATTAATATCATTATAAAAGTAGCCCATCCTAAGATAGTATTCTTATTCATTCCCATAATTAAATCCTTTTTTAATAAAGTGCAAATATCGTGAATTTAACCACTAGTTAAATATATTGTAGAGCATTTCTCGTAACAAGTCGGAATTTGACATGGAATTTGCTCCTACACCTTTGCTTTTTACATCGATATCTCGCAAAGAAGCCACTATCTGACTTACCTTTTTCATAGGATAATTTTTTAGTGCCACATCATATTCTTTTAGAAAATAAGGATTAACTCCAATAACAGCTGCGACATTTTTCGGGTTTCTATCTTTAAGTCCGTGGTATTTGAGCAATTGGATAAAAAAACCAAAAACTAGACTAGTAGTCACCACCATGGGATTCTCTTTCGGATTGTTCGCGAAATTTTCTGCAATGGTGTAGGCTTTTAGTTGGTTCCTTTCGCCTATCGCTTTCCGAAGCTCAAACACATTAAAATCTTTGCTGAATCCAATGTTTTCTTCAATATCTTTAGGAGTGATCGCACTTCCTTTGGGTAATATAATTTGTAACTTCTGTAGTTCATTGTTTATTTTTCCCAAGTCTGTTCCCAAAAATTCAACAAGCATGGCGTTGGCTTTGGGTTCAATGGTATACTTTTTACTGGCTAATATCCGTTTTATCCAATCTCCAACTTGGTTCTCATATAGTTTTTTGCTTTCGTACACTAAGCCGTTTTTCGCTAGTACTTTGGTTGTCTTTTTCCGCTTATCTAATGTTTTATATTTATAACAAATGACTAAAACGGTAGAAGGCATCGGGTTTTCTGCATAGCTTTCAAACTTGTCAATAGTACGACTCAAATCTTGTGCTTCTTTCACAATCACCACCTGACGTTCCGCCATCATCGGATAGCGTTTGGCTGTAGAAATAATATCTTCCACAGAAACATCCCTACCATACACAACGGTCTGATTGAATCCTTTTTCTTCTTCAGACAAGACATTTTTTTCAATGTAGTCTGATACGATATCAATATAGTACGGTTCGTCCCCCATTAAAAAGTAGATCGGTTTGATGTTCCCGGCTTTTATATCATTCAGAATTTTTATAACCTCGTCCATTTTTTCAGTATTCAGTGTTTAGTCACAGTGTTCAGTCATAATGTTATAAATAACCATCACTTTAAACGGTAAACTTTAAACATTTTAATTATTTTTGCTTGATGCAGCAATTAGAATTTTCTTCTTATCCTTTCCGCTTCAAAAATAGCGAAAATAAAGTGTCTATTTTTGACGAAATCAGGAAAAAATTTATCATTCTTACACCGGAGGAATGGGTTCGTCAGCATGTGGTACGATTTTTATTGGAGGAAAAAAAATATCCTAAATCGTTGATTAATGTAGAAAAAGTACTTAAGGTCAACGGATTAAAAAAAAGGTATGACGTAGTGGTCTACAACACAGACGGCTCAATATGTGTCTTAATCGAATGTAAAGCTCCCCAAATAAAAATAGCCCAGGACACATTTGACCAAATTGCCCGCTACAACATGACCATGAAAGCGGAGTATTTGATGGTAACCAACGGAATGAATCATTACTTTTGCCAAATGGATTTCGAAAATGAAAAATACCAATTTCTGCCCGAACTCCCTGAATACATATTTAAATAATCAAGATGAATATAGCAGTCGTTATCCTTAATTGGAATGGTGTACAATTATTAGAGCAATTTTTACCTTCGGTAATTGCATATTCCCCAGAAGCCACTATCTACATTGCTGACAATGCTTCTACAGATGAGTCCATCTCTTTTGTCGAACAGCACTACCCTGCCGTTAAAATTGTAAAAAATACTGATAATTATGGTTTTGCCAAGGGGTACAATGAAGCACTGAAACACATTGATGCCGAGATATATGCTTTGGTTAATTCTGACGTAGAAGTAACGGCAAACTGGTTATCACCTATTATAGATACCTTCAGAAACGAACCTCAAACCGCTATTGTACAGGCTAAAATATTAGACTTTAAAAATAAAGAATACTTTGAATATGCCGGGGCCGCAGGTGGCTTCATCGATAAATATGGATACCCTTATTGCCGAGGACGACTCTTTGATACCATCGAGAAAGACAAAGGACAATACGATGATGAAAGAGAGATATTTTGGGCTTCAGGAGCTTGTTTTTTCATCAGAAGTTATGTTTACAAGGAACTCCACGGATTCGACGATGATTTTTTTGCCCATCAGGAGGAAATCGACCTGTGCTGGCGTGCTATAAATAAGGGATATGCAATAAAGTATAATTATAAATCAACGGTGTATCATCTGGGCGGAGCTACCCTAAAACAGGGTAATCCAAAAAAAACATTTTTGAACTTCAGAAATTCATTACTAATGTTAACCAAAAACACACCCTACGACAGTTTGCATCGTATTTTATTTAGCCGAATGATTTTAGACGGAATAGCGGCAATACAATTTATTTCGCAAGGGAAATTTTCGCATTTTGTAGCGATCCTGAAAGCCCACTATTCTTTTTATACTTTATTTTCAATTACTTACAAAAAAAGAGGAAGTTTTCAGACAAAAAAATACTATAATATCAAAAGCATCGTTTACCAATACTATGTAAATCGTGGCAAGGTCTTTGCACGCTGATTTTAACATTAAATTTTATATTTTATTAACTTTTTTAAAACTATTTTTGTAATTCACTAAACATTAAATTCATGAAAAAAATTGTAATTGCCTTATCCGTATTAGCCCTTTTAACCTCTTGTGTTTCTAAAAAGAAATACACAGATTTAGAGGCGAGAAACAAGGAAACTCAAGATTTATTAAACAGTTGTACCGTAAAATTAAATTCTTGCTTAGAGGAGAAGGCGGGTCTTACAGCTACAGTTGCCGGTTTAAAAGATTACAACCAAACGTTGATCAGTACTTCTAAAGATATGACTGTATTGACTACTAAAGGTGCACAAAACGTTGAAAAAGCACTAGAGTCTATTAAAGAAAAAGATTTAAAAATTACCAGAATGCAAGATGCGTTAACTAAAAAAGACAGTGTTACACTTGCTTTGGTTACAAGTCTAAAAAGATCAGTAGGATTCAATGACCCAGATATTGAAATTAATGTTGAAAAAGGGGTTGTATTTATTTCTATTGCTGATAAATTATTATTCAAAAGCGGTAGTTATATCGTGACTGATAAAGCAAAAGGAGTTTTAGCCAAAGTAGCTAAAGTAGTAAATGACAAACCTGATTTCGAATGCATGGTTGAAGGTCATACTGACAGCGTACCTTACATCGGTAACAGCATATTACTTGACAACTGGGATTTAAGTGTGAAACGTTCTACATCAATTATTCGTGTATTAACGAATGAACTAGGTGTTAACCCAGCACAATTAATCGCTGCAGGTAGAAGTTCTTACATTCCTTTAGTAGCAAATGATTCTGCTGCTAACAGAGCTAGTAACAGAAGAACTCGTATCGTTGTATTGCCTAAAATTGATCAATTCTACGAAATGATCGAACAAGAAATGAAAAACCCAAAACAATAGTTTTAAATTTCATAATGTAATTTGCGCAATCAAATTACAGAAATAGAAAAACGTTCCGTATTTCGGAACGTTTTTTTTATGCTTTTTTTTAAAAGAAAAAGCAAACCGTTTGGTTTGCTTCCATGTATCCTTGATACTTTTTAATAACCAATTAAATATTGATTAAGAATAAAATACCATTCTTTTTTATAACTCTATTCTTTTTTACAACACTGTATAAACTAAAGAATCCTACATTTAAATATTTATTCGCCGGCTACCCTCTTTTTATAAAATATCCAAACTTCCTTTCCCTTCACGCAGGACCGTAGGTTCATGACCAGATAGGTCAATTATCGTAGAGCCTACATTATCGCCATAACCGCCATCAATAACTAGATCAACCAAGTTTTGCCATTTCTCAAAAATAAGTTCAGGATCCGTAGTATATTCAATAACATCATCTTCATCGCGAATGGATGTGGAAACAATTGGATGCCCTAATTGACGAACAATTTCCAAAGCAATGGAATTATCTGGAACGCGTATCCCAACAGTTGTTTTCTTCTTGAATTCCTTGGGCAAATTAGTATTACCTGGTAAAATAAACGTATAAGGCCCCGGCAAAGCTCTTTTTAATAGTTTAAAAGTCGCCGTGTCTATTTGCCTTACATAATCAGAGATGTTGCTCAAATCACTACAAATGAATGAAAAATTAGCTTTCTCCAATTTAACTCCTTTTATCTTAGCGATGCGCTCCAAAGCTTTTGTATTTGTAATATCACATCCCAAACCATAAACCGTATCAGTTGGATAAATTACTAAACCACCATCTCTTAAAACCTTAACTACTTTAGCAATAGCCGCTTCGCTGGGTTTGTCTGGGTATATTTTTATAAATTGAGCCATTTTTTTATTTTTTTTTATTATTCCCTCATCTCTTCTTGTGATTTTCAATAGTAATGCGACAGCTTTACCACGTAATTTTGTATCAATAAGACGATAATTTACTCATTATTAGTACTGTATTTACAGCAATACATTTTATTATCCATCAACATTTGTAAAACTGTAAAAATCACTCGAACGGATAAGCTATTCTATTATTTAATATCCGTTATTAAAAACATAATCGAATCTTCGATTGGCTTCAACTAGTACCGGAGGAGCTTTACTATTTAAAATGGTATCGAGAAGTGCAATACATCACAAGATTCTCGATATTTTTTATGTTCCGCTATGCTAAATAAAAAACACTCGAACAGGCGCACAAAATAATATGAAACTCCTAACAAAATGAGTTATCCAATTATATCTAATTTCGCAAAACGCAATAATAATTTTTTTATACCACCGACATCAAATTTGATCTCTGCTTTTTTATCGGCTCCCACTCCATCTAAGTTCAACACTTCTCCCTTTCCAAAACGTTCGTGCATCACGATATTTCCGGCAACCAATTTATTGTCAAATAGATTAGCACCTGCTGATACGGATTTTCCGTCAACAGGTTTCAATTTACGAATATTTATTTCAGGACTAGCAGCATTTCCTTTGATTTGTTGCGGAGGTGTTCCGTTGGCCGGTTTAGCCGTACGCAATTTGGATTTATCCACATCCCCAAAAATGTCACTGTCAATCATCGGTTTATACCGGTAATTATTCTCAGCAGGGGTCAGGTACTCTAAGTATTGTCCGTCTATTTCTTCAATAAAACGAGAGGGCTCACTATCTGTAAGTTTACCCCAACGGTAACGCGACTGCGCATAGGTTAAATAGGCCTGATGCTCTGCACGTGTCAGCGCCACATAGAACAAACGTCGTTCTTCCTCCAGTTCACTTCTGGTGCTCATACTCATCGCACTTGGAAAAAGATCTTCTTCCATTCCCACAACAAAAACATGTGGAAACTCCAGTCCTTTGGCTAAATGTATCGTCATTAATGCCACACGGTCTTCGTCGCTAGTATCTTTGTCTAAATCTGTCGCCAGAGCCACATCTTCCATGAATTCGGATAAGGCACCACGAGCGCCGTCAATTTCTTTTTGCCCTTCAGTAAAGTCCTTGATTCCGTTTAACAGTTCTTCTATATTCTGTATTTTAGCCATTCCTTCTGGTGTGGCATCTTTTTTTAATTCCTGAACCAATCCTGTTTTTTTAGAAACATGATCTGTTAAAAAGAAAGCATCTTGATTTTCATTTATCACCTGAAAACTTTGAATCATGGTAACAAAATCCAACAGTTTTTGTTTGGTTCCCGAGTTCAGTTTTAAGTCAATTTTATCGATATTTTGCATCACCTCAAAAATGGATCTTTTGTAATGATTGGCGGCTACCAGCAATTTTTCAACTGTGGTATTTCCAATACCCCGTGCCGGATAATTGATCACCCGCATCAACGCTTCTTCATCCTTTGAATTGATAACCAATCGCAAATAACACAGCACATCTTTTATTTCTTTCCTTTGGTAAAAAGACAACCCACCATAAATTCGATAGGGAATGTCTCGTTTTCTCAATGCGTCTTCCATCGCACGCGATTGCGCATTGGTACGATATAAAATAGCAAAGTCACCATTATTCATTTGGTTTTGCATCTTTTGTTCGAAAATCGTTCCGGCAACAAAACGGCCTTCTTCAGCATCCGTCATGCTGCGGTGCACTTTTATTTTCGGACCTAAATCATTGGCTGTCCAAACGATTTTATCCAATTTGGTTTTATTCTTATCGATGACCGTATTTGCCGCTTCCACAATGTTTTTTGTCGAACGGTAGTTTTGTTCCAAACGAAAGGTCTTTACACCTTCATAATCCTTCTGGAAATTCAGTATATTATTGATATTGGCTCCACGAAACGCATAAATACTTTGTGCATCATCTCCCACCACGCATATATTTTGGAATTTATCCGATAATGCTCGCACAATTAAATATTGGGAATGATTCGTATCTTGATACTCATCCACTAAAATATAACGGAAACGGTTTTGGTATTTCCCCAAAACTTCGGGAAAACGAGTCAAAAGCTCATTGGTCTTCAACAATAAATCATCGAAATCCATTGCTCCGGACTTGAAACATTTATCTACATAATTTTGGTATAATTCCCCCATACGAGGTTTTTTGGACATCGCATCCGCTTCTTGCAGGTCACGATCATTAAAATAGGCCTTTACGGTAATCAAACTGTTTTTAAAGTTGGAAATCCTACTTAAAACCTGTTTGGGTTTGTAAACATCCCTGTCCAATTGCATTTCTTTAATAATTCCGGAAATAGCGCGCAGCGAATCCTGGGAATCATATATCGTAAAATTAGAAGGATATCCTAACAAGTGTGCTTCCGATCGTAGAATTCTGGCAAACACAGAGTGAAACGTACCCATCCAAAGATTCTTGGCTTCACTGGATCCCACAATGTCAGAAATACGCTTTTTCATTTCACGTGCTGCCTTATTGGTAAAGGTTAGCGACAAAATATTAAATGCATCCACCCCCTGATTCATCAAATAGGCAATGCGTATCGTCAAAACACGCGTTTTACCCGAACCGGCACCGGCAATTATAATCATGGGACCGTCTTTTTGCAATACGGGTTCGCGTTGTGCTTCGTTAAGTTGGGCAATGTATTTTTGCATGGAAATTATCTATTTTTACAAAAATAAGAATTTAAGAATTAAAAAACAGATTTGATTTCTTTTCATTGAACTTCAAAATCAAAATTCTGAACAGCCCTTGTAACCCTAGTTTTAAAAGTTTGAAACAAGAAATAGGCAATCGTGAATAAGGCCATTTTTCAAACTGAATCATCCCTACTAAATCATCTTATTTGAAAAACACATCGTACGCAAACCGCACTAAGGTTCCAACAACAACTACCAAAAAGAATATGCGGATAAAACCGTTTCCTTTCGTGATAGCGAGTTTTGCCCCCAGCCATCCGCCAAAAGCGTTACTTGCAGCCATTGGCAAGGCGATCGCCCAAATTATTTTCCCTTTTAACATAAATAAACAAATAGAACCGAAGTTAGTCGCCAGATTGACCATTTTAGCGTTCGCAGAAGCGTGAAGAAAATCAAACCCCATCAAAGCGATGAAGGCCACCACTAGAAAACTTCCGGTTCCCGGACCGATAAAACCATCGTAAAAACCAACAATGACACTAATAAGAATCGCATTCCAAATCTGAGTACTTGTAGAAAGATCTTTCGCTATATGTTGGCCAAAATTTTTCTTTGCATAGGTATAAATAGCCAATAGCGAAAGAATAAAGAGCAACAATGGTTTCATAAAATCATTGCTCATATAAGTCAATAAAGTAGAACCCATGAAAGCCGAAGGCAAAGCGACCGCCATCATTATCAGTAATAATTTCCAGTCCATCGTTACTTTTTTTAAGTATTGGTAGGCTGCAAATGAAGTTCCACTGAAAGCAGGTATTTTTAAGGTTCCAATAACGGTTGCAACGGGTAAATTAGGCAATAAAATCAATCCTGCAGGAGTTTGAATGAGTCCACCCCCTCCAACAATAGCATCTATAAATCCTGCAGCAAAAGCAGCCACGCAAAGTAAAACAATAATGTATGTTTCCATCTATATCTATAATTCAACAGGTCTGCAAGGGACGCTTATTTTTTTCAGTAAAAATAGCGTTAGCCTTTCTAAATTATACTATAATTAATGAGTTATTAAATCAAAAAGTATATTTTTGTCTTACAAAATTTAAATCAGTATGGACTCTACAAATATCGTTGAAATATTAGCATACACTATTCCATCATTAATTACTGGAGCTGTTGCCTACTTTTTATTTGATTCCCATTTCAAAGACCAACAAAATACTAGACGCTGGTTGTTGCAAAAAGACCATCAAGCAGCCACATTACCTCTGCGTTTACAAGCTTACGAGCGCATGACTTTATTCATGGAACGCATTAATCCTTCTCAATTGATGGTGCGAATTGCCCCTCTTTCAGAAGACAAAGATGACTATAGGAATTTTGTAATCGCGCAGATTGAGCAAGAATTTGAACATAATTTAGCTCAGCAAATTTATATTTCAGAGAAATGCTGGTCTATTATAGTTACGGCTAAAAATGCGACAATCCAGATGATTCGTTTGGCTGCAAAAAACGAAAAGGTAAAAGATGCCGATGGTTTGCGAGAAGCAGTTATCAGTGATTTACTGGAAAAACCATCTCCAAGCAGTGCCGCATTAGCCTTTATTAAAAATGAAGTGGGAGAATTATGGTGAAATTATTTTTAATCACTTATGATTTCACTTTTATTCAGTGCATAATCATAACCTTCCTGCCACCATTTATGCATCTCTATACTATTAAAATACAGCGCGTTATCAGTAAGATGGGTTGGTGTGTAAAATAAATTTAAAGTTACATGTTTATGTTTTGAAGCTAAAATTCCTAGGGCGATGTCCTTTTTTTTGACCTGTTCTAAAACAGTCCCGAATAAATTGATCAATAATGAAAAGGGGTTACTACTGATGATTTTTTTTTGAACGTTTACTTCTGTGTTCAAGATAATGACATCAATTACTGTTGCACCTCGAATTATCGCTTCTCTAATTGGAACCAAATTGGTAAAGCCTCCGTCGCCATAGTCGCAGTCGTTTTTTTTTACTAAACTCATGAAAGGAAGATAGTTACATGAAATCCAAATCCAATCGCAAAACTCAGCATAATCGAAGTCTTTCAACGACTTATATTCTACTGCATTTTTACTCAAATTGGATACCGTAATAATAATATCCTTGTTTCCGGCTTTTAATTCTTCAAACTCTTCAACGGTTATGGATTTTGTAATTAATTTTTTCAAATTATAACTTTCACCAAATGTTTTACTTCCTCGGATGAGATTCAAAAAAACATTGACATGACTAATCGAAACATCAAACCCTCCGTTTGCATACTTTACAACAAAAGGAAGCCTATTAAAGATACTTCTTTGATTTACAGAAGTAAATATCTCTTTTATTTTTTCAGTTTTATTTAGAGCCAAGTGTGGAATTAGTAAACTTCCAGTTGAAGTACCAATAAAAATATCGTATTTATTTTTTTTCTTTTCTAAAAGATATTGTGCGACACCTCCAGCAAATGCCCCTTTACTACCTCCTCCAGAAATCACTAATGCCCTCATAGATTTTTTTTTGATGTATAATAAAAATGTGATATAAGTCTTTTTTATAGTCCTCACACACAATTAATTAACTAAAAGTACTATTAATTTAGTAACCGAATCAACTGAAATCGTTCTTTTTCGTCTAACTGAGGTAGAATTCTTTCAAACGAAAGTACCATTTCTTTATCTTTCAATAACTTTCGGATGTTATCTCTTCCAAATTTAGAAAATTGCCACATATGATGCGTTGTCGAACTTACCAAGTTTTTTAAAACAACATCATTAATCAGATGAAAACCAATCAGTTTTTCCAAAGCTTTTTGACGTGTAATGGCCTCGTAATTGGTAGAGGAATAATTGATCAGCTCTGTCATCAGAGCTGTTTTGTCCGCTTCATATTCTGGAGTAGATAGCGCTAGTGAAAGCCATAACGTTTTTAGATTATGATCGCTGAAACCGATCCAATCTTTGGTTTTTTCCAAATAGGCTGCTCGCTGCTCTGGGAAATTATTCCATAAAAAAAATAAAGCAATCTCCTGTGTCTGATACGATTTATCGTTTAATAAACTTTCATATTGCACTCTGAAATCCTCTGGAATTTTTGTCGTCGAATTAGCAACAGTTTGACGAACTTGTACATTGTTACTCGCTAGAGCCAACTCCAACAGCTGCTTTTTAGCCTCAAACTTTTCGTTTTTTAGCTGATCAACAACCGCTTCTTTTACCGTATAATAAGCCTCAGACTGAAGTATCGCTGTCATAAATTCTACTTTCTCTGACAGTGGTTTTTTCTTCAGCTTATCGAGTTCAAATAATAATTTTGAAGTTTTATTTTTATTCAATAACTCATTGATGATATTATAATTAAACACCGTAGACTCAAGCCATACTTTACTAAATTTATCCGTGTCAAAATCAGACACTTTATTCACTTCTTGAAAGAAATTCTGCGTTTTTACACTTTGAAAAGAATATTTTTCCAAGTAATTGCGTACCGCTTTTTTAAATGCTTTATCGCCTATTGCTTCATGCAAAGCGAACAATGCCCACGCCCCTTTTTGATAAAAGCTTAAGGAACTGGCTTTTTCATTAAGAACCGGAATTGTATCCGTTCGGGAAGCATATTTAATTTGCTGTGCTGTTTCGTATAATTTAGAATAAAAATAATCGTCTCCATAGATTTCTCGTTCTACCAATAAAGCATAGTAAGTAGCAAATCCTTCCTGTAACCAATGGTGTTTTCCGCTTTCGGCAGTGATTAAATCTCCAAACCATTGATGTGCCAGTTCGTGTGCGTTGACATTGGTATAATTACGGTCTTCAAAACCGGTGGAATCGACCACATACCTGCTAGAGAATAAGGTTGCCGAAGTGTTTTCCATTCCGGCATAAAGGAAATCACGGACGGGAATTTGCTTATACACTTTCCAAGGGTACTTCACCCCTATTTCCTTTTCCAGAAAATCAAACATTCGAACAGAATAACGGTAAGCAGGTTCGTACCTCGCCGCATCTTTGTGTTCCAAGAATAACTCTAATCCAGTTCCGCATTTCGTTTTTTCCGTGTACTTATCAAATTTACCAATCGCCAGCATCAGCAGATAAGAACTCATGGGTTTTTGCATCCGATATTGCCACAGGGTCATGTTGTTGTTCGTCGTTTTCTTAGTCAATATTCCATTAGAAATCGCCTGATAATCCTGATTAAAAGCAAGCTCTATATTAAAAATCACTTTTTCATTCACATCATCAAAACTCGGAAACCAATTACTGGTATACTTCCCTTGACCCTGAGTCCAGATTTGCAAATCATCTGCAGTTTCAGAACCTACGAAATACAAAGCCTGCTTAGGTGTTGCTGTATATTCAAAACTAATTTCATTTCTACCTTTTTTTAACGGATAGATAATTTGTAATTCTTTCGCTGTATTTACAAAAGGCACCGCTAAATTATTAAGTTTTACGGCTGTAAAATTCATATTTTGTGCATCAATTTTTATGGTATCAATAGGTTTTAATACCTCCAACCAATAATGTAACGAACCCGCAACAGATTTCTCTTTTGCATCTAAAGTTAATTGACCAGAAACCGATTTAAAATCAACAAATCTTGTCTGTTGGGCGCAAGCTAGCGAAGAGATTAAAATAAACAGGTATTTCATTCAAGAAAATTTAATTAAGTAAAAGCCAAAGTTACAAAGGAATCAGGAACAAACAGAAGTAATTTTGTAAGTTCACCAATAGAAATTTACAATATAAAAATCTTGAAAAACAAAGCCCTATTTAACTGGAGCAGCGGTAAAGACTCTGCTCTAGCCCTTTATAAAGTCTTGCAAGATCCTGAATTTGAAATCAATTGTTTACTGACCAGCGTAAACCAAGAATTTCAGCGGGTTTCCATGCATGGTGTCCGTGTAGAATTATTGGAACAACAGGCCAAAAGCATCGGATTGCCACTGGAGATCATGCAAATCCCAGAAATGCCGACGATGGAAGTGTATGAAAGCGTGATGCAGACAACATTGGGAAAATTGAAAAATCAAGGTGTAACCCACTCAATTTTTGGTGATATATTCTTAGAAGATCTGCGTAAATACAGGGAAGACAAATTAGCCACTATGGGATTCGAAGGCGTTTTTCCACTTTGGAAAGTGCCCACCTATGATTTGATACAGGAGTTCATTGGATTGGGCTTTAAAACCATTGTAGTTTGTGTCAACGAGCGTTTCCTCGACAAAAGCTTTGTAGGAAGGATAATTGATCAGGATTTTATCAACGATTTACCTGAAAATGTAGATGTTTGTGGGGAAAACGGTGAGTTTCACACCTTCACTTTTGATGGTCCTATTTTCTCAAAACCGATTGATTTTAAAATTGGCGAAATCGTGTATCGTAAATACGAAAAACCAAAAGAGGATTCCTCAAACACCGCCTGCGACTCTGATGCAACAGATGCGTTTGATTACGGATTTTGGTATTGTGATCTGGTGGAAAAATAACGGTTCTAATAAAAAAACTCCCAAGGTCAGAAGACTTCGGAGTTACTGTTTTTTTTTTTGCAAAGATTACTTAACCACAGCAAGGCTGATACAGCCAATCTTTGATTCCTTGAAAAAGAAAAAGTAAAAATAGTGTTGTTTTTAGACTTTCCATTTTGAAAAACTTATTTGTTGCAGACGCGTTTCGACATATTTTTTAAAATTGGCCAAAATAGCCTGCCATCCTTCTCTTTGCAATTCAATCCGATTTTCAGTTTCTGCTTCAAATAATTCTACCACCTTGGTTTTATCGCGCTCCTTTATGAAATTAATTTTTACTTTTCTTCCGTCGTCTGCAGTATACGTAATCTGTTCATGTATTTGAACTTCGTCATATATTCCACTAAAATCAAAACTGGCACTGCCGTCCTTGGATTCCATCTTATAGTGGAGTTTCCCCTAGATTCGTAAATCATTCTCTACCCAAGTAGCATGCCAATCCTCGGAAACTACATTCCACGTAACAATATTTTGAGGCGAAGTCCAATTTTTCCAAACCGTTTCTATTGGCGCATCAATTATAGCTTCCACCGTAATAATTATTTTCGTATTTTATTCCATAACGCTTTTTTTTTAAACACTTTACTGTAAAAGAATTTACTAACTTAAGTATAAATTTAAAACAAAATCTCCGAAACTATTCCGAATATTATCATACGAAACAGAACTAGAATGTATTTATTTTAAGAGTAATTAGCACAAAAAAACTCCGAAATCAACTGATATCGGAGTTTTAATTGTACAAGTGAATCATAAAATCACTGTTTATGTATCTAAATATATTAGTCTAAACTAGGCAAAGTAAAACCGTCGAGCACACTATTTTCTTTCATCAGCGCTTCAATTTCCTCCGACTTTCTCGGAGCTTCCCCAGATAAGTTTACTGGCTCATTTGCTGTAACTAATATATCGTCTTCGATTCGCACGGCAATTCCCCACCATTTTTTATCACAATCACTTCCCTTAGGAATATAAATCCCTGGTTCTACCGTAAGAACCATACCAATATCAAATGTGTCGTATAGTCCCGGATCATGAACATCTAAACCTATATGATGTGAGGTTCCATGCGGAAAATAGACTCTTGACTCCTCTTCTTTCGCTATAATCCCCAGTTTCATTAAACCTGCTGTGATCACTTTCCGTGCTGCAATATCAGGCGAATTAAAGCTATTTCCCGGTTTTACAGTGGCGATTCCAGCTTCTTGTGCTTGATAAACTAAATCATAAATTAGTTTCTGCTCTGTCGAGAATTTCCCATTAGCAGGGATTGTTCTGGTTACATCGGCGGTGTAGCCGTGGTACTCCGCACCTAAATCCATTAAGACTAAATCATTTTCGACCTTCATTTTACTATTCTCTATGTAATGTAAAACACAGCCATTATTTCCTGCACCTACAATTGAAGGGTAGCCTTCAAACTCACAACCATACTTTTTATAAACAAATTCATGAATTCCTTGTATCTCTGTCTCGGACATTCCGGGGTGCATCGCTTTCATTATTTCACGCTGTCCCATGGCTGAAATCCGAACTGCCTTAGTCAGTAATACTAATTCTTCTTTGGATTTAATCTCACGTAAACTCGCCATATACGTTTGTATCGACTGGGTATCGATAGTTACTTTTTTTTGAGTTATGCTTTTTTTATTTCGAAACTCATTCTGGAGATTGCGATCTATTTTTTGCTCTGCTTTTACGTTGTATCCCACTTGATTCTTAAATGCTTCTGCCAATTTATACAAATCAGCTTCATCACGTTTCGAATCCCGGTAATCATCTTTAAATTCCTTAAAAAGAACCGAACTGAAGTCGGCATAATTGATGCCTGAATTCAAAAACTCTTTGCCGTTATAAGCGACGTCAAAACCTAAATTATTCTTGGCCCCTTCAGTGCCTAAACGAATTCCGGTCCATTGCTCTACTCGAGTATTTTTTTCTTGAACATAAAGAACTTCATCATAGGTTTTCCTAGATTTATTTGTTTGTTCATTCGAGAAAATAACTAAAACCGAATTGGGTTCTTTGTATCCTGTTAAATAGAAAAAATCAGGATCTTGGTGATACACATAATCTACATCATTGGCTCTATTACGAACCGCATTGCCAAAAAATACAGCTACACTATTATTAGGCATTTTACTGCGTAGGGCAGCTCTTCTTTCTTTGTGGAACTGGGAAGTTAAGTAATCATTGGGAGTACCCGTTTGCCCGAAGGCAAAACAAACAAAAAAAATACTGATGATAATGGAAAGTTTGAAATTCATCTCTTATAAATTAAGGTTTCTGATAATCAATAGAATTAATTACGGAGTAGTAAATATAAATCGTTTTTGCATCTAAACCATACGATTTACTAATTCATGAGTAGATGTAAACAAACTATTTTAAATTCAGTTTAAAAAAAAATGCTAATTCGCAGCATACAAGGATAGTATTTTGCGAATCAGCAGTTAGTCTATTTTCAAAAGGCATCTCTTAATCTAAGTCATTTCTTCATACATCTTCAACAATTGTGTCACTGTGTTCCAGTTTCTAATTGTTGCCGTTAGGTTTAGTTTTTTCTCAATGTATTTCTGATCTAATCTTGTTTTCCCAGCCCCGACAGCATATTTAATAAAAATCCGATTGCCGTCTAGATGCGCTTCATCAGGTTTAAATTGGCTAATTTTCAAATCATTGATATTTTCAGAACGAAGCTCTTTAGACACAAAAGCAACGTATAATTTCTTCGTATCTACTTCTTTTTCTTTCAAAAAAGGATTATTGGAGAAACAAGCTTTAAGATCTGCCGCATTGAGAATGATTACTGGCACGTCACCACCAAAGACTTTAAAAATTTCCTGCTTGATGATAAAACCCACTTTGGCGGCATTTTCTTCTTCTGTGGTTACAAAAACATTCCCTGATTGGATATAAGTTTCCACTTTTGTAAAACCAATGTTTTCCAATGTTGTTTTTAGTGCGTCCATTTTTATCATGTTGTGACCAGAAACATTAATGCCACGAAGCAGTGCGAGATGGGTTGTCATTTTATATTTATTTTGAATGTTCCAAAGGTATTGTGTTTATCCCAATTTACACAATTTCTTATTTTATAAATAATGAGGAAAGTCCTGCAAACGATTAAATCAAAGTAAAGAAGTGTAGTAACGTGATTTAGTTTTGAGACATCAAGTAATTATGTACGGTCTAAAACCATATTTCCACTTTCAATCTAGAATACAAAAAGAGATAATACTTTTTTTTAAAAGTTCAAGAAAGAGATTGGAACTTCATAATATATTGAGCTACTCTGCAATTATATTTTTTAATTCATTTTAGAGTAACGCTATTATAAATATAGTAGATAAGGTATTGAAAGTACTTCGTTAAAAAGATATAACGAGGATACATGAAAGATAATAATAGCTTAACTGGGTCTTTAAAGAGAAAAAAACACAACACTTTAGTTTCCTAAAATAAAAAAAGAGGCTGCGATTTGGGAAAAGACAGCCTCTAACTAAAAAAAATAAATGAATTATATTTTTGCAAATATGTTGGTATAATATTTTTTACCAGTGACAGCATTTTCTCTTATTGAAATTCCAAAATGAGTAAAATTGCCAACCATATTTTCTTTGTGACCTGGACTATTCAACCAAGCATTTACTGCTGCTTGAGGACTACTATAATTATAAGCTATATTCTCGCCTACTGTTTTAGCTCCAAGGGTTTTTATAATATTTTCAGAACGGTTTACAAAACCATCATGATTAACTACATTATTAGTGATCATGTAATTATTATGACCTTCTGATTCACCAGAGATGTAATTAATTTTTTCTAATGAACTAAGACCAATACTTACTCTATAGTTGTTTATCAGTTTCATAGTTTCCAATTCACTACTGCTGTAACTGTAGTTCACAACAACTTGTGCTTTTGCTTCTACTACAGATGCTTCAGAAGCATCAGAAGAACAGGAATTTAAAGTGAATATAACTGCTGCTAGCATTACGGCACGGAGTAAATTTGTTTTCATAATTTAGTAGTTTAAGTTTAAAGTAGATTGTGGGGCAAACTTCTTTAATGTTGTTATTAGTATGTGTTCTAATTCTTGTCAAACATACATACAATTCCGTTAAAACTACAAATATCATCGACGAACTACATGTTTTTATTTAATAAATAGTATTTAACTTACTTTTACAACAATTAAAAGTTAAAAATATTTAGTTTTAAACTATCAGAGTATACTATTCTTTCATTTACTCTTAAAATAAGAGGCAAATTATTAGTACTCAAATTAAACACAATGTGAGAGCTTTTATCATATTGCTTATTAGGCAATTTTATTTATGAAATATTGGATATAATCTAGAGGAAATTACTTTTCACCTTAGCGCTTAGCGCTGAGAGAATAACACTTGCTGAAATAAAATGTGAATTATGATAAAACAGCTATATACTTCCCAAAAATAAAAAAAGAGGCAGCAATTTAGGAAATGCAGCCTCTCATTTAAAAAAATAAAAAAATTATATTTTTGCAAATATGTTGGTATAATATTTTTTACCAGTTCCAGTATTTTCTCTTATTGAAATTCCAAAATGACTAAAATCACCAATTATATATTTTTTGTGAGCTGGACTATTCAACCAAGCATTTAGGACTCCTTGAGGTGTACTATAAACATCAGCTACATTTTCAGCCACTGATATGGCACCTAAAGTATTCATTATATCTTGAAATCGCACATTAAAACCATCATGACTAAGTGTATTAGTAATAATCATATAGTTATTGTGTTCTTCTGCCTTTAAGGAACTAAAATTGTTTTTTGTTAAAGAATTCAAACCAATACTTACTCTATATGCATTTATTAAGTCCATAAGTTGGATTTCAGAAGTAGTATAAGAATAGTTAAATAAATCAGATGGGGATTCTTTAAGTCCTTTTTTTGCTAATGCTGTGGATTCATCTGATGTTGTGAGAGTTTCATAAGGATCAGCAGAGCAAGAATTCATGGCAAATAGTACTGATGCAAGTAATAATACGAACAGGGATTTTAATTTCATTAATTTTTGCAGTAGGTTAATTACAAATCAGTCACAAGAATAACTGAATTATATATTTATTAATTTATTGTGTTTTAATAGTTTCTAAAACTACCTTTTTTGCCGACAAAACCCTAAAAAAACCGACAACCGACACTAAATTAACAATTAACCATCTCTTTTTCTTACATTAGGGAGAGAGACGCTCTATTTTCCAAGAGAAATCTTCTTGACTGGTATATCGTATCCTGTCATGCAGGCGATTGGGCCTACCTTGCCAAAATTCAACTTCCTCCGGAACAACTAAAAAACCACCCCAATGCTTTGGTCTCGGAATTACTATACTTTCAAAATCTACTTTTAATTGTTTTAAATTTTCCTCAAGATACGTACGAGAAGGGACAACCTCGCTTTGATTAGAAACTATGGCACCTAACTTGCTTCCTTCAGGTCTTGAATTAAAATAATTATCAGAAATGATTTCTGAAGTCCTTTGGGCAATACCCTTTATTATCACCTGACGCTCCATACTATGCCAAAAAAAAGAAAGACATATTTTAGGGTTCGCTTCAATAGCCTTGCCTTTCTCCGAATTATAATTGGTATAAAAGATAAATCCTTCTTCTGTGAATTTTTTCAACAACACTACTCTGGATTTTGGAAATCCGTCTAAACCAATTGTAGCAACTGTCATTGCATTAACTTCTTCAGTTCCACCTTGATCCTTTATTTCATGAAACCATCCGTTAAAAAGGTTTATTGGATCCTCCGGAATGGCAGATTCTAATAACTCGCTCTTATCATAGGACTTTCTATAATTACTTAAATCTTGCATTTATTTATATATTACGATTATTAAATTATCTTTTTTTTAAATCTAAAACTATTGGTCAGTCTTTTTAAAAAGACGCTGGCTTTGTTTAAAAATCAAAACTTCGACCATCGTCAGCTAATAGCACCTCTGGAAAAATGATTTCTGCTTCCTCCTTAAAGAGACCGATATTCTCATAACGGGTAGAATAATGTCCTATTATCAATTTTTTTACCTTTGCTTTCAAGGCTATTGTGGCCGCTTCTTTTGCTGTTGAATGCATGGTCTTTCCTGCTAGCCCTTCTTCTGATTGTAAAAAGGTTGCTTCATGATACAAAACATCTACTCCGTTTATCAGTGGAATAATTGCCTCATTATATGCGGTGTCGGAACAAAAAGCATAACTCATTGGCGGTTTTGGATCGAATGTCAATTGCGCATTTTCAATTACCCTTCCATCCTCTAGCGTGATATCTTTTCCGTTTTTGATGTTTTGGAAATAGCATTTGTCAATTTCATAATTCTGAACTGCATCCGTATTCAGTTTTCTTTTGTCTATTTTTTCTTCGAATAAAAAACCATTGGTATAAATGCGATGTTTCAACGGTATTGTTTTTACGACCACTTTATCATCTTCAAAAACAATTTCACTTACATTTGATTCTAATTCATGGAAATGTAAACCATAATTAGTCCATGAATTGGCTAATCGCAATTGCAACTTTATAATTTCTTTGATCCCCTTTGGTCCATAGATATGTAAATCAGTATTCCGATTTAGTAATGTAAACGTCGATACTAAACCTATCAATCCAAAGAAGTGGTCTCCATGCAAATGCGAAATAAAAATATGGTTGATTTTAGAAAATCTGATTTTGTTTTTACGCAGCTGTACTTGTGTACCTTCTCCACAATCAATTAAAAACAGTCTGTTCTTAATTTCTAGAATTTGGGAAGTAGGATTAGTAAATGTCCGGGGAGTTGCTGCATAACAGCCTAGGATTGTTAGTTTCAAGTTATATTTTAAAGTTTAAAGTTGGCTTATAATTAAAAAAAAACAGACCCTTAATTACTTGGTGTAGAAAATTGAGATAAAGTAACGCTATCCACTATCCATTTTTACTTTCTTTTTTATAGTTTCTAATCTGCAAAATCATTGCAATTACCAGTAGCCCATTCGCAATTAAGTCTAAATAACTAGTTGATTTATTTGTGAAAATATTGCATAAATTTACACCCAATAAAATTAAAAAACATACTAATAACACTATTTTTAAAACGTATAGTTTCTTTGGGTCGTTATAAAAGTAGATACTTCTTATTTTTGTTTAAAAACCCAAGTCTCTTTCAATCTCTTCCATTTCAATAGTATCATGTGCTTCCAATATAGACGGAACGACAGCTAATTCATCAGGAACGGCATTGTAATCTAAATCTGAAATTACAATTACAAAAGATTTTTTTGCTTTTTTATGTTGTTTAGACAACGGCAAAAATAATTTAACGTCATCTAAAGTCAAGTCTTTATGATGCAAAAGATTAATTATAATATTATGTTTTTCGAAGGTTTTATATTGATGCGTAACTTTCATCAAAAAAGAAGTAAAATCCCCTTGAGTGTCTTTGATTGTAATTGTGTGGCCTTTTTGTTCTACTTTCATTGCATTAATTTTTCAGGATTACTGTCTAACTAAGGTACTACCTTTTTTTATATTACTGAATTTTTGAAGCCAAAAGATAGATTACCGCCATCCTTATTGCTACACCATTTTCAACTTGATTCAATATAACAGATTGATGAGAATCTGCCACTTCAGAAGTAATCTCTACTCCCCTGTTTATAGGTCCGGGATGCATAATTACGATTTCCTTGTTTAAAGAATCTAATAATGTTTTATCGACCCCATATTGTTGTGCATACTCTCTGGTTGACGGAAAATAATTCACATCCATTCGTTCATTTTGTACACGCAACATATTAGCGACATCGCACCACTCTAGCGCTTTACGCAAATTAGGTTCCACTGTCACTCCCAGTGATTCAATATGTTTTGGAATTAGCGTTTTGGGTCCGCAAACTTTGACTTCAGCTCCTTGCATTTGCAAAGCGTATATATTTGACAATGCTACTCTCGAATGCAATACATCGCCTACTATAACTACTTTCTTCCCTCCTACTTCACCCAGTTTTTCTCTAATTGAATAACTGTCCAGTAACCCTTGGGTAGGATGTTCATGTGCGCCGTCACCTGCATTTATGATACTTGCTTTTACATTTTTGGACAAAAAGTAAGCTGCTCCAGGGTTAGAATGGCGCATCACCACCATATCCACTTTCATCGAAAGAATATTGTTAACAGTATCAATTAGTGTTTCTCCCTTTTTTACAGAAGATTGAGCAGCTGAAAAACTAATGACATCTGCAGACAATCTTTTTTGTGCCAGTTCAAACGAAAGTTTTGTTCGTGTACTATTTTCAAAAAAAATATTGGCAATGGTAATGTCTCGTAACGAAGGTACTTTTTTAATGGGACGACTAATGACTTCTTTAAAATGATCGGCTGTTTCAAAAATAAGGTCAATATCACTCTTGTTAATATATTTTATACCTAATAAATGATCTACGCTTAATTCTTTCATTCTTTTACGATTATTTTATTTTTATAAAATCAGATTCTTTACTATCTAAAGTAAGGCTTCTAATTGGTAACTAAATACACGACGTCTTCACCGTTATTTTCGCTCCATTCTACCTTTACCTTTTCATTGTTGATGGCATCGACCTGTCTGCCCCTGTAATCAGGCTGTATAGGTAAATTACGACTAAAGCGTCTGTCAATCAAAACAAGTAATTCAATTTCTGCAGGCCTTCCAAAAGATTGAATAGCAGTCAAGGCAGATCGAATACTACGGCCCGTAAACAAAACATCATCAATAAAAATTACTTTCTTGTTCTCAACAATAAAATTAATTTTAGTTTCATTTGCTTCTAAAGGCTTATCAGTTCTTCGAAAATCATCTCTAAAGAAAGTAATATCCAAGAGTCCTAATTTTATTTCAGGCGTATTATATTCATTTTCCAAAATTTTTTTAAGTCGTTCTGCCAAAAAAGTTCCTCTAGGTTGAATCCCTATCAAGATAGTATCTTTAAAGTCGAGGTGTTTTTCAATTAGCTGACAAGCCAAACGGTGCAGAATGATATTGACTTCTTTAGAATTGAGCAATACTTTTTGAGTCATGGTAAAGTGTTGTGTTTGGTTTCACAAATATACGAATTCCAATTTATGATTTAATAATTATAATCCGAGATTAAAAATTCATTTAGGCAAAAGAACAAATATAAATAATTATATAAATCCTGTTGTGACATATCCACTTAATTTTATCCAACCTAATAATTAAAACTGAGGTTTAAATAGAAAAGTTATGCCAAACTAGTTAATTAGAGTATTACTGCTGTTAACAGTGGTATTATCGCTGACAGGACGTTCCGTTGTTAATGGAATATTTAAAGCTGTAATGGGTGTGGGTGTTTTTATAGTAATCGCAATGCTAGCGATAACCCTCTTTACTGTGAGTGAATTATTTGGAAATAACGAAATGCTCTGATACAAAAAAACTCCTACAGCTAGGCTACAAGAGTTTTTTTTTTAAAAATAGTTTAATATCCCTTATTTGGCATACATCTTAGTTCTTAATTCCTGGACTTTTTCATCATCTAAATAATCATCAAAAGTCATGTAACTATCAATAGCCCCATTTGGTGTTAATTCCACCACTCTGTTACCGACAGTTTGAGCAAACTCATGATCATGGGTAGTAAAGATTACAGACCCTTTATAGTTTTTCAATGAATTATTAAATGCCTGAATTGACTCTAAATCTAAGTGATTTGTTGGCTCGTCTATCATCAATATATTGGCTCTTTCCATCATCATTCTGGACATCATACAACGTACTTTTTCTCCTCCTGATAACACTCTGCATGTTTTCAATGCTTCTTCTCCTGAGAAAATCATTTTACCAAGGAAGCTACGAATATTAACCTCATCACGTTCTTCTTCTGTTTTTACCCATTGACGCAACCAATCCACAAGTGATAAATCATTTTCAAAATAAGAATGGTTATCTACCGGCAAATAGGCTTGATTAGTGGTTACACCCCAATCGAAATTACCCGAATCAGCCTTTTGGTTTCCATTTAATATTTCGTAAAAAGCGGTCGTTGCACGAGAATCTTTAGAGAATAATACAATTTTATCTCCTTTGGCCATATTCAAATCAACATTTTTAAACAATACCTCTCCATCAATAGAGGCACTAAGATTCTGGATATTCAAAATTTGATCTCCTGCTTCACGCTCCTGGTCAAAAATGATTGCAGGGTAACGACGGCTCGAAGGTTTTATCTCAGATATATTTAATTTACTGATCATTTTTTTACGGGAAGTAGCTTGTTTAGACTTGGCTACATTCGCACTGAAACGACGAATAAATTCTTCTAACTCTTGTTTCTTTTCCTCCGCTTTTTTATTTTGTTGTGCACGTTGTTTCGCGGCTAATTGGCTTGATTCATACCAAAAAGTATAATTTCCCGAATAATGGTTTATTTTACTATAATCAATATCCGAGATATGAGTACAAACTGAATCTAAAAAGTGACGGTCATGCGACACGACGATAACGGTGTTTTCATAGTTTGCCAAGAAATTTTCTAACCATTCAATAGTCTCAAAATCCAAATCATTGGTAGGTTCATCCATTATCAGTAAATCTGGATTTCCAAAAAGAGCTTGTGCCAAAAGGACACGAACTTTAATTTTCCCCTCCAAGTCTGCCATCAATGTAAAATGATGCTCTTCGCCAATACCTAGATTTGATAGCATTGCAGCGGCATCAGAATCAGCATTCCAACCACTCATTTCTTCAAACTGGACCTGCAATTCCCCTATTCTATCTGCATTTTTATCATTATAATCTAAATAGAGTTCGTCCATTTCCTTTTTGATCGAATATAAAGTCTTGTTCCCCATAATTACGGTTTCCAATACGGTATGTTCATCAAACATATTGTGGTTTTGACTTAAAACCGACATACGTTTCCCTGGTTCTAAATGGACATGTCCTGATGTAGGATCCATTTCACCGGAAATTATTTTAAGGAATGTAGATTTCCCAGCTCCATTGGCTCCGATAACTCCATAAATATTACCATGTGTAAAGGTGGTATTTACTTCGTCAAACAAAATTCGCTTACCAAACTGAACCGATAAATTATTAACTGTTAGCATGTATTTTCTTTTATATAATTTTTTGCAAAAGTACAAAAAAAATAACGATTTTTTAAATCTGTAAAATACATATTTATAAAATCAACTGACCACAGCCTAAAAAAAGAAATCCTGACCACTTTTAGTCAGGATTAAAAAAGCATCTTTCTTATTATAAGACAGTTAATTAAATAAAAAACAAAAAAAACCCTATCAACAAACAAAAAAAATAAAGCAAAAAAAATATTTTAATGTCTCTTTTTCACTACTGAATTGGATAGTTATAGTAGCTTTTTTAAACTATCATAAACGGCTAATTCCACATCGGCTGAATTTCGAATAGTGAATTCTTCTAATAACGCATTCAATGCCTTTTTATCGACATTTTGTTTTTCTTCAATTGCTAATAAAAGTTGCTTTGAAATCGCACTTAAATTATTAGACATCGGCAAAACAGGTTGAATTAAAGGCGCATTTGCACTAAGGCGAATTAAATCCGTATTCATAGCTATCCATTGTTTTAAAAAATCAGTGACTATTTTCTGATTCTCTAAACTTCTGTTTTCTAAATACTTGTTGACCGCTTTATTAAATTCATAGGCATCTGAAGCATCGGCTGAACAAGCATCTGCAAACAGCGTTAGTGGAGAATACATAAAATACTTTTTCCCACCACCGTTGCGTTTATACATTTTATAAGGTTCGCAAATGTTAGTAAAATCATTCACCGCTTTCGTATCTTGATAATTAGTGATATTCCTTAAAATCACTTCTTTATTTCTAATGTGTGTTATTCCTACTTCTTCCAGTCTGGAAGAAATTACTTTTAACCTTTTGTGCATGCTACTTAAATCGGTAACAGTATCATTTGACCATAATCTTTCGGCAATTGCGGCTGTTCTAGGCCATATTTTTGAATCTATGTTCAAAGGCGCCGCAAGTTCGCTCCACATAGCAGCCTCCCCTCCCAGTATTCGCGCCTTCTCTTCCGGAGAAAGAACAATGTTTTTGGGTAATGGATCGTTCAGGTAATGACTATCCACGGTGAGCATCAAATCAATATAATACCCATTAGACAAAACTGTATTGTAGCCATTCTTTGCGGCTGTAATGAGCGCTCCACCTGCACTAACCCCTTCATTACCTCCTCTCCACGCATGGATAATGGCATCTTTGGACATGTCTTTTGTCATAATCTCCTCCCAGCCCATCAGTCGTTTATTATGCTTCTTTAACATTGGTATCAACTTCATGTTAAAATAGGTTTGCAAGCCGTGATTACTTGTTATTTCATTCTTTTTTTTAAAGTCTCGGATGGTAGGATTTGCATTCCACTCTTTACCGTTATTTTCGTCTCCGCCGATATGAAAGTAGTTACTGGTAAACAACGGACACACTTCATCAAAAATTTCACCAAGTAATTGATATAATTTAGGATTCGTAGGGTCAAGTGCCGAATCATAAATTCCGGATCTTCGTCCAACAGAATACGACGTGCTGCCACTTTGTTTACTCCCTATTTCAGGGTAAACAGAAAGTAAAGCCGAAGCATGACCGGGAATATCTATTTCAGCTACTACCATAATCCCGAGTTCATCGGCATATTTGACAATATTTTTAATTTCTTCTTGCGTATAATAATCCCCGTCTGAAGCGAATTCAGTCAACTTTGGATGTTTTTTTATTTCAATTCTCCAACCTTGATCATCAGCTAAATGCCAATGGAAGACATTCATTTTCATGGAAGCCAGCGCATTAAGGTTTCTCTTGATAACATCAACCGGTTGAAAATGCCTTGCTGCATCTATCATCAGTCCTCTCCAGGTAAATCGTGGCGAATCCGTAACTTCTACTGCCGGAAAATAAAATGAGGTTCCATTATTTTGCATTAATTGCAACAAGGTCTCCAATCCATGCAAAGCACCTAAATCAGTTGTCGCATTAATTATAATCTTGTCGGATACTATCGAAAGCTGATAGCTTTCGTCTTCGTTTAATCCCACCTTTCCCTTTCGCTCGCAATATATCTGTAATTCTGCTGCAGGGAATTCGTTAACTTTAGTGACAAACGCTTGTTCTAAAAACAATCCAGTTCTGCCATCTAACCTTCTTATAAAGTTAGTTACCCCTTTAAATAGTCTGGGATCCGGGTTACCTATAATATTGACTTTGAATTGTTTGGTTAACGAAAAAGTACCTGAAGTCAAATTTATGTTTTGTGGCCAAGGCATAAGGTCTAATTGCTCTTTTGTAATTTGAGCATTCGACACAAAAGCGACCAACAATAGCATTACAATGTATTTCATAGATTTTTTTATCCGTTTAAAATTTAGTTTTTTTAATAATCAAATCGCTTAAAAGCCTCAATAGCTTCATATTCCGGCAGCCCTAAGGCATCATAAAGTATAGCGGTATGTTTATTGCGGTCTTCGGCTCTTACCCAAAATTCTCTTGAATCATTCCCTTGATACATTACCCTGTCCTTTTGGGACTGATGGTGCAAAATAGCATTCCTTTTTAATAACACTTCGTCTGGACTTAAAGGCACTGCCATATCGATTTCGTGAAGTTCCCACTCATGCCAAGCACCGCGATACAACCACAACCAGCAATTATCCATGTATGATTGGGATTTTAATTGTTTCATTGCCGCAAATATAGCATTCAAACAAACTTCATGTGTACCATGGGGGTCTGCCAAATCTCCTGCAGCAAAAACCTGGTGTGGTTTTATTTTTGCGATAATAGCGGCAACAATAGCTATATCTTCATCGCTTATCGGCTTTTTCTTTATGTCCCCTGTTTCGTAAAAAGGCATGTCTAAGAAATGAATGTTTTTATCTTGCAATCCAATACATCTTGTTGCGCCGAAAGATTCACGACGCCTTATCAATGCCTTTAGCTTTCTAACTTCTATCGAATCAACTTGATTTTCCGTTTTATTATTTAAAAACTCGATTACTGAAGAGAAGTTAATTTCAGCAGCATCCACACCAACAAAATCATTAGCTACTTCTGCAAATTTTAATGCTTCATCGTCTGTAACCGCAATATTTCCCGAGGTTTGATATACGACATGGACATCATGCCCTTGCTTTATCAATTTCGAAAAAGTACCTCCCATTGAAATCACATCGTCATCGGGATGAGGACTAAAAAGAATCACTCTTTTTTTACTTGGACTCGCTCGTTCCGGCCGATAGGTGTCATCTGTATTAGGTTTTCCACCCGGCCATCCCGTTATAGTGCGTTGCAATACATTAAACATATTAATATTTAAATCATACGCAGATCCTTCTTGCGCCAAGAGATCAGACATTCCGTTATTATTGTAATCTCTGTCGGTCAACTTTAAAATTGCTTGATCTGTCTTTTGGCACAGCCAAACAATAGCTTTACTTTTTAGTTCTTGAGTCCAAATACAATCACCGACTAACCACGGGGTTTTAAATCGGGTTAACTCTGATGCTGCCGATTGGTCTAAAACAAAAGTGGTATTCGTGTGATTCTGCAAAAACGTAGCGGGAACTTCAGCGCTGATGTTTTCCTGAATTGTTCTTTTGATTATATCGGCTTTATTTTGACCCCAAGCTATCAAAACAATTCTCTTAGATTGCAAAATGGTGGAAATTCCCATGGTAATTGCTCTTTTTGGAACATTGTCAGTACCATTAAAATCTGACGATGCATCAACTCTTGTAATGTGATCCAAAGTAATAATTCTCGTTCCGGAATTGATATGCGATCCTGGCTCATTGAATCCAACGTGTCCAGTACGTCCTATTCCCAGCAACTGAAAATCAATTCCTCCTGAATTTTTTATTTTGATTTCATAATCGATACAATACTGTTTTATGTCTTCAATGGAGACAGTTCCGTTAGGTATGTTGATGTTTTCTTCCTTTATGTCAATATGATCGAAAAGGTGTTGGTGCATGAAATAGTGATAGCTTTTGTTGTTATCCACCCGCATGGGATAATATTCATCCAGATTAAAAGTAATCACATTCCTAAAACTAAGTCCTTCTTTTTTATGCATCCGCACTAATTCGTAATATACCATTATAGGTGAAGAACCAGTTGCCAACCCAAGCACGCAGTTTTCTTTTTTCTGTTGTTTGGATTTAATCAAGTCAGCAATTTCTTTAGCAACAATAATAGAGGCTTCTGCCGCATTTTTAAAAATTACGTTATGGATCTTCTCAAACCGAGTATCTTCAAATTTACCGGGGCTTTCATAGCTTATATCTGGCTTGTGGTCTAAATCACTTTTCATATTATTTTGTTTAATACATATTTATAAAGGTATGAAAATTTTTACTCGATATAAATACCGTTATTTTACCAATTCCGTCTTCTTTTAAGTTATTAAAAGTTTAAATTGAAGCCTTTATTAGAAATTAATTCTATCCGATAGGATGTTAAAAAGAGAAAAAAATGAAAAAAAATCATGCTTTTATAAAAAAAAGTGATTATTCTATAATTTTAATAAGATTTATTCAAAATTGTTTTTTTTTAATTTGAGTAACAAATATATTTACCGCCGTTCTATAAAAGCTAATCTTAAAAAACTATCCGAAAATTATGAGTTCAGAAAATTTACAAACCAAATGGGGACAATTTATTTCCTTGATAATAGTGTTCTTCTTTTGGGGTTTTGTTGGCTCTGCCAATGACATATTAATACCTGTTTTCAAAAAGGTTTTTATGCTGTCACAAGTTCAATCTCAACTCGTAGCTTGGGCGTTTTATGTAGCGTACTTTGTAGGATCAATTATTTTCTTCTTAGTATCATTAAAAGTTGATGTTTTACAAAAATTTGGATACAAAAAGACATTATCTGCTGGTTTATTACTTTCTGCATTTGGTTCTTTTATGTTTGTTCCTGCAGCCACAATGGAGAGTTTCCCTTTCTTCCTTACCGCTTTATTTACAGTAGGACTAGGCTTTTCAATTCAGCAAATTGTTGCTAATCCACTAGCTATTAAGATGGGAAGCCCCGATACTGGCGCACACCGCTTGACGTTAGCAGGGGGAATCAACTCTTTTGGAACTACTATCGGTGCTATTTTACTAGGAATCGCATTATTTGGAATGGGAAATGATAAAAAAACAGACCTTTCTTTAGAAGATATAAAACTACCTTTTATAATTTTAGGGATTGCTTTTATTGTAGTTGCTATTTTTATGAATTTTTCTAAGATTGAAAATCCAGCAAAAACAGAAAAAAAAGTTATTACAGACAATAGTGATACGTTTAGGATTTTAGACTACCCGCAGCTATATTTAGGAATGTTAGCTATTTTTATTTACGTTGGAACAGAGGTAACCATAATTAGTAACTTACCTGCTTTATTGCATACCGTGGAGTTTGGTCGAATCTTAGAAGATTCTGTATCACCCTTTATAGCGTTGTATTGGGGAAGTTTGATGATTGGCCGTTGGAATGGTGGTGTAAATGTTTTTAACACCTCGACCCTTGTAAATACTGCACTTAAATTCATCGTACCTGCAGTTGCATTTGGAGTAATTATCGGCGCTAATATTTTTGCTGAACATGACGTTTCTGCATTTTATATTTACCCAATCTGGATTTTATTATTTATTGGAGTAAGTTTTGTAGGTGGTAAAAATGCAGGAAAAACATTAATGCTTTTTGGAATATCAGGGTTATTAATGATGCTATCGGGATTAGTTTGCACGGATACTGAAATTGCTAAATTTTTCTTTATCTCAGGAGGCTTATTCTTATCGATCATGTGGCCATCAATCTTTGATTTAGCTATTGCTGGACTAGGTAAAAATACTGGAAAAGCATCCTCTTTCTTAATCATGATGATCCTTGGTGGAGGAGTTATTCCATTGATCCAAGGAGGAATTTGCGATATAGATCTTACTAGTCCAGCTGGAATATTTGGTATTTCATGGACACACTTCTCTTATGTGGTACCGCTCCTTGGTTTTGCTTATTTAGGCTTTTATGGTTATTACTGTCCTAAAATCTTAAAAAGACAAGGTATCGGTCGCATTGAAACCGAGGGAGGAGGACACTAACCTTATTTTTATTGACAAATTATTTTATTATAAAAGATTTTTATTCAAACTAAAAAAAACCGTCAAAGTAGATTTGACGGTTTTTTTGTGGCATCAATTTTGGAATCATAACGTATATAAAATATATTTGTTTAAAATTATTAAATATGAAAAAAACTTTACTCCTACTTTCTCTTATAATCGTTCTTGCTTGCTGTGGTGTGAAGAGCACGCAAAGCTTATTAAGTTCCGGTAACTATGACGCGGCTATAAATAAAGCAGTCTCTAACTTACGCACCAATAAAGACAAAAAAGGAAAACAAGATTACATCTACTTACTCGAAGAAGCATTTGCAAAAGCGAAGGAGCGCGATTTAGATGCCATCAATTTATTAGCCAAAGATGCAAATCCCGCCCAATTGGAAAAAATGTACAATACTTATCTGCAACTCAACGGGCGACAAGAAAAAATAAAACCTTTGCTCCCTTTGCGATTGATTAGAGAAGGGCGCAATGCCATATTTCCTTTTGATAGGTATAACGACCAAATCATTGACAGCAAAAATGCCCTTTCCTCCTATTTATATGCTAATTCAAAAAAGCTGTTGTTAACAGAGAATAAAATGAATTTCCGTAAAGCATATGATGATTTAGAATATTTAAATAAAATAAACCCTAATTATAAAGATGTTTTGAGTCTTATGGACAATGCGCTGCTCAAGGGGTCTGATTATGTCATGGTGGAAACAAAAAACCAAACAAATATGATTATCCCTGCCCGTTTACAAAATGATCTGTTGGACTTCAGCACCTATGGATTAAACGACAAATGGACGGTATATCATACATCTAAGCAAAAAAGTGTTAAGTATGATTACGGAATGGTTATTCGTTTCAATCAAATATCTATTTCGCCAGAACAAATAAATCAGACAGAGTTCGTAAAAGAACGCAAAATTAAAGATGGCACAAGAAAACTGTTAGACGACGAGGGAAAAGAAGTCTTAGCTGAGGACGGCAAAGTAATCATGGTAGATAATTTTAGAAATGTGACCGTGCGCATTTATGAATTCAAACAGTTCAAATCTTGCCAAATTACCGCTATTGTAGATTATGTACATTACCAAAGCAACCAACTTCTACAATCATTTCCTTTGACCACTGAAACTGTCTTTGAAAATATTTACTCTACATACAAGGGAGACAGGCGCGCCTCAGACGATAATTACTATTCTTATTTTGATAACAGTAGGTTGCTTTTTCCAACAAATGAGCAAATGGTTTATGATACCGCTGAAGATTTAAAATCTAAAATAAAAGATATAATCATTAGAAATCCATTTAAAAATTAATCTATTTATAAAACTCCTTGAGCATCAAATTCCTCAAGGAGTTTTTTTTTGAAATACAACAAAGTATTGAAATTTTGTTAGAAAATGAAAAATAAGTATTCTGTTATAAAAATTAGTCTACTTTTACCCCAATGAATAATACACTCCTAAATATAAATCCAATCTCACGGATAATCAAACCTACTACTTCACCCGAAGTACGGATGCTATTAGTATAGTTTCCAATATTGTTTTGTAAATATTTTTATTCATTTATTATTTTACCGTTTTGAAATCACATTTATTTTCCATTGGAATAGTATTTTCCAAAATCATCATACCGTTTACAGTACTTTATTGTTATTCAATTTATTGCACTATAAATTCGTATTTTAGTTCTTTTATTCAAGGAAATAAAAAAAGTGTTTTAGAGCCAACTTACAAATCATTTTTTAACTCAAAAAAGCAACTCTTGTAATGAATATCTCCATTGTTATAGCCCAGGAAGAACATTTTAAGTACGCACAAATTATTTGCGATACCATAGAGTCATCTGCATTATTGAGAGGAACTGGAATTGCAAAAAGAACTCCAGAATACATCCTAAAAAAAATAGAAAATAAGGATGCCGTTATCGCTTTGGACAATGGTGGTTTTGCTGGTTTTTGTTATATCGAAAGTTGGCAAGACAGCAATTATGTCGCACATTCAGGATTGATTGTGCATCCCGATTACAGAAATTTAGGATTAGCCAAAAAAATTAAATCTAAGGTTTTTGACTACTCTTTAAAAAAATATCCAAATGCTAAAGTATTTGGTATCACAACCGGTCTGGCCGTAATGAAAATCAATTCTGAACTGGGATACAAACCAGTTCCTTTTTCTGAACTGACGACGGACCCCAGTTTTTGGAAAGGATGTCAAACCTGTACCAATTATGAAATTCTAAAGAGTAAAGAGAACAAAATGTGTTTGTGCACTGGAATGCTTTATGACCCGAAAGAAAAAGCTAAAGTCCCTCCAAAACATCCTTTTAATGTCCGGATTTGGAACCGCTTAAAAAAAATTAAACAAGCCCTTTTCTTAGAAGACTAACCCCCTTCACAACCTTCCCAAAAGGGAATGAGCATAAAAAAAGGAGATAAATAACTAAAAGAATAAATATAATCTGCTAACGGCTTAAAGCCAATGGCCTATAATAGCTCAAAAAAATGAAAAAAGTTGTATTAGCATATAGTGGAGGTTTAGATACCTCATATTGCCTTAAGTATTTAAAAAACGAAAAAGGATATGAAGTTCACACCGTATTAATCAATACAGGAGGTTTTGATGATGCAGAATTAAAAGCAATTGAAGAAAGAGCCTATGAATTAGGGAGTGCAAAACACGCTAACCTAACCATAGTAGACAGATACTATGACAAAGCCATTAAGTACTTAATTTTTGGTAATGTTTTAAAAAATAACACCTACCCTTTATCCGTAAGTGCCGAACGTGTTTTTCAAGCTATTGAGGCTATAAAATATGCCAAATCAGTTGGAGCAACAGCTATTGCTCACGGAAGTACAGGTGCAGGAAATGACCAAATCCGTTTTGATTTAATTTTTCAAGCTATCGCTCCTGAAATTGAAATCATTACTCCCATCAGAGATTTGAAATTATCAAGACAGGAGGAGGTGGACTACTTATCAAAAAATGGAGTACACTATTCTTGGGAAAAAGCACAATATTCTATCAACAAAGGACTTTGGGGAACAAGTGTTGGAGGAAAAGAAACATTAACGTCAAATCAACCACTTCCTAGTGAAGCTTTCCCTTCTCAATTACAAAAAGAGGGAGAAGAAAAAGTGACATTAACCTTTGAAAAAGGAGAATTGGTAAAAATTAACAATATAAAAAAATCACCGATTGATAATATTGTAATTCTTGAGAAATTAGCAAACGCCTTTGCTATAGGTAGAGACACACATGTTGGTGACACTATAATCGGTATTAAAGGAAGAGTTGGTTTTGAAGCCGCTGCTCCCCTAATCATCATCAAAGCACACCATTTATTAGAGAAACACACGCTTGGTAAATGGCAACAATACTGGAAAGAGCAACTAGGAAACTGGTACGGAATGTTATTTCATGAAGGACAATTTTTAGATCCTGTGATGAGAAACATCGAGACTTTCTTGGAAGACACTCAAAAAACAGTTAACGGAACGGTAACGGTATCATTGAAACCGTATCACTTTACACTTGACGGAATTGAATCGGATAATGATTTGATGAATAATGAATTTGGTCAATATGGCGAAATGAACAATGCTTGGACATCTGATGATGCGAAAGGATTTATCAAGATACTAGGAAATGCGCAAAACATATTTTCGTCAGTAAATAATGAAACGCACGAGTAATTAACTGCTACTTACTTTTCATAAAACTATTAAGAAATTAAGAAACAACTAAATGTTAAAACTTAATGACACTTATATTCTTAATGGTTTAAAATAAAATTATTTTAAAATAGATTGTTTTTGTTAAGCCAAAAACATTTCAAAAATAAAAAAATATGATTAATGTTGGAATAATAGGAGGTTCAGGGTATACGGCTGGGGAATTAATCAGAATATTAATGTTTCACCCTAGCGCAAAACTTGATTTTGTTTACAGCACTACCAATGCGGGTAAGCAGCTATCAGTGGCACATCATGATTTAATGGGCGATATTGAAATGAATTTTACCGATACCGTAAATCACAATGTAAATGTAGTTTTCTTATGTTTGGGTCATGGTAAATCGATTCAGTTTTTAGAACACAATCAATTTGCAAGTCATACTAAAATCATCGATTTAGGAAATGATTTCAGATTAACAAAAGACAAGGAGTTTAACGGAAAATCGTTTGTTTATGGTTTGCCTGAACTGAATAAAGCCAATATTAAAAACGCACAATACATTGCAAATCCAGGCTGTTTTGCCACTGCAATCCAGTTGGCTTTACTACCTCTTGCAGCTGACGGATTATTAAATAACGATGTACATATCAATGCTACAACGGGAAGTACTGGCGCAGGAGTCAGCCCATCAGAAACTACACATTTCAGCTGGAGATCAAATAACATGTCGCATTACAAAGCATTCGACCACCAGCATTTAGGAGAAATTAACCAAAGTGTGAATCAATTACAAGCCGATTATACTAACGAACTGATTTTTGTACCGAACAGAGGGGATTTTGCAAGAGGAATTTTTGCAACTCTATACACTACTGTAGAAGAAAGATTAGAAGATTTGGTTGCTAAATATGAAGCTTTTTATAAAGACCAACCTTTCGTAACCATTACCGCTGCCAACATTAATATGAAACAGGTGGTACAAACGAATAAATGCATCATTAGTTTAATGAAAAAAGGCAACCGGGTACTAATTACTTCAATAATTGATAATTTAGTAAAAGGCGCATCAGGTCAAGCCGTCCAAAACATGAATTTAATGTTTGGATTAGAGGAGTCTACAGGATTGCACTTGAAGCCAAGTGGGTTTTAAAAAAAATTATTTATTTGGTTAATCGGTTAATCGGTTAAACAAATCAAAAAATAACTGATTAAACATTTAAAAAAAATGAACTTATTTGACGTTTACCCATTATACCCTATTACCCCTGTAAAAGCATTAGATTGCATCATTACAGATGATAAAGGAATCGAATATTTAGATTTATACTCTGGCCACGGAGTGATATCTATTGGTCATACTCAACCTGATTATGTAGCTAAAATCAAAGCACAATTGGATAATTTAAGTTTTTACTCCAATGCGATTCAGAACCCTTTGCAGATAGAACTAGCGGATAAACTCGGAAAACTTTCGGGTTATACAGATTACGGCTTATTTTTATGCAGCTCTGGAGCGGAGGCCAATGAAAATGCTCTAAAAATGGCGTCTTTTCATACGAATAAGTCAAGAGTTATCTCTTTTCATAATGCTTTTCATGGACGTACGTCTGCAGCTGTGGCAACTACAGATAATAAAAAAATTATTGCACCAATTAACGCGCAACAAATTGTCACTTTCTTGCCATTGAACGAGATTGATTTGGTTGAAGCCGAATTAAAGAAAGGCGATGTTGCTTGTGTTATCATCGAACCTATTCAAGGTGTTGGTGGTCTTGACCAAGGAACGACCGAGTTTTTTCAAGCCTTAGAAAAAGTGTGTAAGGCTAATGACGTCGTTCTAATCTTGGATGAAGTACAATCTGGTTTTGGAAGAAGCGGGAAGTTTTTTGCGCATCAATATCATGACATAAAACCTGATATAATTTGTATGGCAAAAGGAATGGGTAATGGTTTTCCCATTGGTGGTATCTTAATTGCTCCTCATTTTGAAGCAAGTTATGGTTTATTAGGAACTACTTTTGGTGGAAGTCATTTGGCTTGCGCAGCAAGTATCGCCGTTTTAGATATCATCGAAAGTCAGAATTTGATGGAAAACGCTAGCAATGTTGAAGCGTATTTCATGGAAGCAATAAAAGTGATTCCTGAAATCATTAAGGTAAAAGGTCGAGGATTGATGCTAGGCGTTGAGTTTGACTTTGACGTAAGTGCTTTAAGAAAGAAAATGATTATCGAGAAACATATTTTCACAGGTGGATCCAGTAATAAAAATCTATTGCGAATTCTTCCACCATTAACGATTACGACGGAAGCGATTGATACTTTCATTGTTGCTTTGCAAGAGTCATTAGCAGAATTAAAATCATAAAAACGAATAAACCATTGTAAAATTTTTAAACTTTGACTATGATTATAATTTTAGAAATATGAAAACAGTATTATCCATAGAAAAAAGAAATGCAGTTTTAAGTAGAATGGCTGCGCTTCTAGAACTAGAAAGAACAGCTATAAAAACTACAAACCAGCAAGATCTTGCCAACTATTCTGGTGGTGTTTTGGCTATGGAAAAACGCTTGCTCATTGATGACGCTAAAATTGACGGAATGATTCTTTCCTTACAACAGCTAGCCATTCAGGAAGATCCTGTAGGGCAAGTTCGTTTAAATTTTACACATGATAACGGATTAAAAATCAGTAACAAAACAGCTGCTTTTGGCACTATTTTGATCATTTATGAATCCAGACCGGACGTAACTGTTGAGGCGGGCGGAATTGCTTTCAAATCAGGAAACAAAATTTTACTGAAAGGCGGTAAGGAATCCTTACTTTCCAATCTTAAAATTGTAAACCTTTGGCACCAAGCCTTGACTAACAATGAAGTAGCTACTTCTTGGGTAGAGTATCTGAATTATGACCGAACTGAAACCCAGGCTTTTTTAGAAAAACCAACGCAAAAAGTAGATTTAATCGTTCCCCGTGGTGGTGAAAACCTGATTAATTTTGTTAAGAAACACGCGACTTGCCCAGTAATTGTCAGTGGTAGAGGAAATAATTTTGTCTACGTAAACAAGGAAGCTGATTTAGATAAAGCTTTAGCTATCATCATTAATGGTAAAACGTCAAATATTTCGGTTTGCAATGCCTTGGATAAAGTTCTAATTGATACTAATCTTGAGAACTGGGAGGCTTTCGCCCAAATAGTAGTGACTGAGTTAAAAGAAAAAAACGTTTTAGTTTTGGGAGACGAAAGCATCTCAAAAGCAACTAATGTTCCTCAAATTGAATCCGATTTAATTTGGTACGAAGAGTTCTTAGATTATAAAATTGTCATTGGAACAACCAATTCTGATCAAAAAGCAATCGAAAAAATAAACAAATATTGTGGCGGTCATTCGGCTTCCATTATAACTAAAAATGATGCTGTAGCGCAGGAATTTATGGAAAATGTCGATACAGCAGCAGTTTATCATAATGCATCGACACGGTTTACCGATGGAGGACAGTTTGGACTTGGTGGTGAACTCGCTATCAGCACAGACAAATTGCATCAAAGAGGACCTATAGGCTTACAGCACCTAGTTACCAATAAGTGGTATATTTACGGAGAAGGACAGATTAGATAGTTTACATTAGTTATTCCTTAGTATTTAGTAATCAGTTTGAGAAAATAGAACTAACAATTTACGTACGAATAACTAACATACAGCTTTGCGAACTTTACGTTTTTATAGATAACAAAGGAATGATCCTTTGTGCCCTTTGTGGTTAAAAGTAAACACATAAAAAACCCTTTGCGGTTAAATACAATGGCTAAAAAAAGAATATTACTAAAAATTGGTACAAACACGTTAACCAAAGAAACCAATCATATTTCGCGGGGAAAAATTGAGGATATTGGTATGCAAATAGCAGCTTTGAATGACGAATACGAGTTTATCATTGTCAGTTCTGGCGCTATAGCAGCAGCGAAACAGTTTGTAAAACTGGAAAGTAAAGGGAAAGAGATAGTAGTTAAGCAGGCATTGGCCTCTATTGGTCAACCCCATTTAATGCGTATTTTTCATGAAAACTTTAGTGATTTGGGGTTGTTAACTTCGCAGTGTTTATTGTCCTATTCTGATTTTGAGAAAGAGCAATCAAAAGTCAATATCGTAAATACAATTAATGTCTTAGTCGAAAATAATTATATTCCCATTATCAATGAAAATGACACCGTAGCCACTGATGAGATTCGCTTTGGTGATAATGATAAGTTAGCGGCATTAGCGGCTGTTTTATTAAAAGTCGATATATTAATAATCGCAACCAACACAAATGGAATTTACACTAAATCGTCTATGCACGATAAAACCCCTGAAACCATTACAGTAGTTAAAGACCTGGAAATGCTTGAAAAAGAAATAGGTGACTTTAAATCCTCACAAGGGACTGGTGGAATGCAATCTAAAATTGAAGCGGCGGCAATTGCTAAAGCAGCCAATATCGAGACTTGGGTTGTGAATGGTTTAAATGATAATTTTATTTTGAACGCATTAAAAAACGAAATTCCTTTTACTAAAATTACATAAAGATGAATTACACTTCAATACAAGATATCGATTCGCTCTCTAAATGGGTGAAATCGGCAATTAAAATTAAAGGCAACCCACTTAAAAATAAAAAACTGGGGAAAAATAAAACCTTAGGGATGTTATTCTTCAATCCGAGTTTAAGAACCCGTTTGAGTACGCAAAAGGCAGCTTTAAATTTAGGGATGAATGTCATGGTCATGAATTTTACCAATGAAGGTTGGACACTGGAATTCGAAGATGGCGCCATCATGAACCAGGGTGCTTCTGAACATATTAAGGAAGCTGCCGAAGTAGTGTCTCAATACTGTGATATTATCGCTATCAGAGCTTTTGCGGGATTAGTGGACAAGGATAAAGACAATGCCGAAACCGTAATGGCAGGATTTTTAAAATATGCTACCGTTCCTGTTGTGAATATGGAAGGTGCTACCGGTCACCCATTACAATCCCTTGCCGATGCGATTACCATGGAAGAGTTCAAAACAGAATACAGACCAAAAGTGGTTTTATCCTGGGCACCACACCCGAAAGCGTTGCCTCAGGCTGTAGCCAATTCCTTCGTGGAAATGATGCAGTTACAAGATGCCGATTTTGTAATAACACACCCTGAAGGGTACGAACTCAATCCTGAAATCATTAAAGGATCTAAGATTGAATACGATCAAAATAAAGCATTTGAAAATGCGGATTTTATCTATACCAAAAACTGGAGCAGTTACAAAGATTACGGTAAAATCACTAATAACGACCCAAACTGGACCGTTACAGCCGATAAAATGAAATTGACTAACAATGCCAAGTTCATGCATTGTTTGCCCGTTAGACGTAATGTGATTGTCTCAGATGAAGTAATTGACAGTGAAAACTCATTGGTCATTCAACAAGCAAATAACAGAACCTATGCAGCGCAATTAGTCTTGCAAAAAATATTAATCCCCCTAGCCCCCAAAGGGAAAATTAAAACAAAAAAGTCTAAAAAAAATAAATGATGACTATACCATCAGAAAACTCGAATATATCAATCTCGGCTCCCTCTCCTTCAGAGATGACTGAGGTGAGGATAATAAAAATTGGGGGCAACATAATTGATGATTCGAATGAGCTAAAACAGTTTTTAACTGATTTTTCAAAAATTGAAGGCTATAAAGTACTCGTTCATGGCGGTGGAAAGTCCGCGACAAAAATGGCTCAAAGTATTGGTTTAGTTCCTGAAATGATTGACGGACGTCGTATAACCGATGCGCCCATGCTTGATGTGGCGGTAATGATTTATGCTGGGCAAATAAATAAAAATATTGTGGCTCAATTACAAGCCCATAATACTAATGCGATGGGATTTTCCGGTGCCGATGGGAATTTAATTCAATCCGAAAAAAGAAACCATCCGACAATCGATTACGGATTTGTGGGCGATGTAAAATCAGTGAATGCCCCGCTGTTACAAACTTTGCTTTCTAACGGAATTACTCCTGTTTTTTGCGCCATCACACATGATAAAAACGGCCAACTATTGAACACCAATGCGGACACCATTGCCAGTGAACTAGCCATTGCTTTATCAGCTGTTTTTGACGTAACTTTAAATTATTGTTTCGAAAAACCAGGTGTTTTATACGATTCAGAAGATGATACGTCTGTAATTGCAACTATGAATGCCAACTTATATTCGAAATTAAAAAGCGAAAAAGCGATCCATTCCGGAATGATTCCAAAACTAGACAACTGTTTCAACAGCTTGTCCAAAGGAGTTCAAAAAATCCGAATAGGTCATCACAGTATGTTGCAAAATGATGATGCTATTTGCACGACAATAGAATTATAAAATGTAAAACACAAATTTCACCGATTTACAAAAACTAATCTGTGCTAATTTGTGTAATACGTGTTAAAAAATAAGAATAAATGAAAAACATCAAAATCCTTACACAAGAAGCCATTTCACTTTTAGAAGCACTAATCGAGACTCCTTCCTTTTCAACCGAAGAAGACAAAACAGCCCTTTTACTCGAGAATTGGTTTAATCAAAACGAAATTCCATTTAAGAGAGAAAATAATAACGTTTGGGCATTCAATATGTATTTTGACAAAGACAAGCCTACCCTACTTTTAAATTCCCACCACGATACCGTAAGGCCCAACCAAGCCTATACTAACGATCCGTTTAAGGCAATTGTGAGAGACGGGAAGTTGTTCGGTTTGGGGAGTAATGATGCGGGAGGTTGTTTGGTTTCCTTGTTAGCTACTTTTGTTCATTTTTATGCCAATGAAACTTTACCTTATAATATCGTAATCGTTGCCTCTGCCGAGGAAGAAAACAGCGGTAAAAATGGATTAAATAGTGTACTGAAACATTTACCAGAATTAGATTGTGCGATTGTAGGGGAACCCACTTTAATGCAATTGGCCATTGCCGAAAAAGGATTGTTAGTGCTTGACGTGAAAGTAAAAGGAACACCGAGTCACGCTGCCCATCAAAACGAGGATAATGCGATATACAAAACGATTACGGTCATGGAATGGTTTAAAAACTATAACTTCACTAAAATATCAGAACAATTAGGTCCCGTAAAAATGACTGTTACCCAAATCAATGCCGGAAAACAACACAATGTAGTGCCATCTGAATGTGATTTGGTCGTTGATATCCGTGTAAATGATTGCTATTCAAATCCTGAAATTTTAGAAGTGGTAAAGGAACATGTAGACGCTGAAGTCACTCCGCGTTCCATGCACTTAAATGCATCTTCCATCCCTGCAGCGCATGAATTAGTGCAAGCCGGAATTGCGTTAGGTAGAACAACCTATGGTTCTCCTACCCTGTCGGATCAGTCCGTTTTGAGCTGTAAATCTTTGAAATTAGGCCCCGGAGATACGCTGCGGTCGCACTCTGCAGATGAATTTATATATGTAGACGAAATCGAAGAAGGAATCCAATTGTATATCAAAATACTAGGTGATTTTTTAAAACAATAGAATGATTTGGAGCAATTTCCCGCTATCCGTTACAATCTTTTATTTTTTAATGAAAAAATAAAAGGATTTTCACTGCTATCGGGGCTAAAAAAAAATAAGTACGGAAAGCTCACGAGCTGTGCCTACGAAACAAAAAAACAATACTATGAAACTTTGGGAAAAAGGAATACCTACTGATAAACAAATCGAACAATTCACTGTTGGAAACGACAGAGAACTTGATTTAGTACTGGCTAAATATGATGCTTTGGGCTCAATTGCCCATGCAAAAATGTTAGGCCAAATTGGTTTACTTACAAATGTGGAAACCGAATCATTAGTTACTACTTTGGGAGAAATTATTATTGACGTCGAAAAAGGAAATTTCGTCATTGAAGACAGCTTTGAAGACGTACATTCCAAAATCGAATATTTACTGACGGCGAAACTGGGTGATGCCGGTAAAAAAATCCACACCGCCCGTTCCCGTAACGACCAAGTGCTCGTTGATGTGCATTTGTATTTGAAAGATGTTATCAAAGATTTAAAAGAGCAAGTAAAAACCTTGTTTGATTTGATGATGGAATCAGCAGAGAAACATCAAAACGTATTGTTGCCAGGGTATACCCATTTGCAAATTGCTATGCCTTCCTCTTTCGGAATGTGGTTTTCCGCTTATGCAGAAAGCCTTATTGACGACGTCACCATGTTAAACGCAGCGCTGAAAATTGTGGATCAAAACCCATTGGGTTCTGCCGCGGGTTACGGTAGTTCTTTCCCAATCAACAGAACGTTCACCACAAAAGAATTGGGTTTTGAAACCTTAAAATACAATGCGGTTGCAGCCCAGATGAGCCGTGGGAAATCAGAGAAAATAGTGGCTTTCGCTATGAGTAGCGTAGCCGCTACCCTATCTAAATTTTCTATGGATGTCTGTTTGTATATGAGTCAGAATTTTGATTTCATCACTTTACCAGCGCATCTTACCACAGGTTCCAGCATTATGCCTCACAAGAAAAACCCTGATGTTTTCGAATTGATTCGTGGAAAATGCAACAAGATTCAAGCTTTGCCATACGAAATCACTTTAATCACCAATAATCTTCCTAGTGGCTACCACAGGGACTTACAATTGCTGAAAGAAGGATTGTTTCCGGCAATTCAAAACCTGAAAGCCTGCCTGGACATCGCTATTTTCTCCATCAAAGACATCAAAGTAAAGGACAATATCCTGACTGATAAAAAATACGATTATTTGTTTACCGTAGATTCATTGAATGAAATGGTAGTAGCGGGAATTCCTTTTAGAGATGCTTACAAAGCCGTTGCCGAACAACTGGAAAACGGTACATTTCAATCTCCTAAAGAAACCAAACATACTCATGAAGGAAGTATCAATAATTTGTGCTTAGCAGAGATAAAGGGAAAGATGAAATCTTCTTTTTAGTGTAGCTTTTAATCCAGATTACTCAAATAAAAAACCTCGTTTACACTAAATTAAACGAGGTTTTCTTTAAAATTTTTGATGCAACAAAATTAAAACCTGACAGTAGGTACTTTAAACATTTACTGTAGCAATCTATTTTTTACGCAAAACAATAGTACCTAAAGTAACACGCACTTTTTATCACAAAGGAATCTTTTTAGCGAATAGTTATAGTCTTATTCTCTTTTATTTTTCTGGAAATTATCTTGTAGTACTAGAACTTTCAGTCCTGCTACTTGGTGCGGAGATTACTCCGTATAATGATATCCCATTTCCATTCTTCTTTTCTGGTTAAACTTTTGTAGTAACCTATTCTTTTTAGTGTATTCGCTACTTAAAAAAGAGAAAAAGATACTATAGCTTAAGGTATTAATATTATGTTTCTCTATCTATGCCATTCTATTTCACTAAACTATTTTGTCTATTGAAATTATATTAACCATTGGCGTAATACTACTCTTTGCATTTACTTATTTTGCGATAAGAAGACGTAAAAACAAAGAAACTGGAGTCACATACAAGCCTGACCGTTTTACAAAAAAAAATACTTTTTGAATGCCGAAATACTACTTTCATCACAACTGGGCTTAAAACCAGAAACTACTACCGAATCAAATATAAAATTTGGCGAAGGTTCTGGAAGGATTTTTTTAAATTAAAAAGCCACAAATTCACAAATTATAATTTAATTCGTGGATTCGTAGCTTACTTTTTATACTTTATTACAGCTATACTTTCGCTTTCAAGGCTTCAGCATCAATATCGCTGTGGGAAACATCATAAACCGATTTTCCTGCCTTAATCAACAGCAATTGAGGCGATTGATGCATAACACCAAAACGACTTGCAATTCCATTAGAAATTTCACGATGTGCTATTAAATCTAAGAAATAAGGTGTAACTTTATCTGAGAAGTCGAATTCATTTTCAAATTGTTTCAAAGCCATCCTACTAATACTGCAGCGAGTACTGTGTTTGAAAATAACTACCGGTTTTTCATTAGAAAGAGAAATGATTTCATTTAACTCCTCCAAATCTGTTAAAGCAGTCCAGTTCATTTTAGGTGTAGATTCATTTTGGCCCTCCGAAGAGCTACCAAAGATATTTTTTAAAAAACTCATATATTGTTTTTAATTTAGTCTTTTTGACTTAGTTACATGATATAAATCATATTTTTTGCGCCATTTTTTCTGTATTATTGTAATGGAATATAAATTAAATATCAAGTTGTAAAGTTACCTAAATAACTCCGAAAATTATTAAATCATGAATATAAATAAATTTACTATCAAATCACAGGAAGCCATTCAGCTATCACAGCGGTTAGCTCAGGATTTGGGACAACAGCAAATTGAGAACGAACATTTGTTCAAAGCGATGCTTGAAGTAGACGAAAATGTTACTCCTTTTATTTTGAAAAAACTAAATGTAAATGTCCCTTTATTTATTCAAATTTTAAACAGCACGATTCAGAGCTTCCCTAAGGTTACGGGAGGCGAAATAATGCTGTCCAGAACGGCAAATACCACCTTGAACGAAGCAGAAAACATTGCCAAAAAAATGAACGATGAATTCGTTTCCATTGAACATTTAGTTCTTTCTATTTTTAATTCTAAAAGTAAAGCGGGCCAAATATTAAAAGATCAAGGGGTAACCGAAAAAGGATTGAAAGCCGCGATTGATGAATTGCGAAAAGGAGAAAGAGTGACTTCTGCTTCTGCCGAAGAGACGTATAATTCTTTAAATAAGTATGCAAAGAATCTTAACGAAATGGCAAAAGCAGGAAAATTAGATCCTGTTATTGGTCGTGATGAAGAGATTAGAAGAGTACTGCAAATATTAACCCGTAGGACTAAAAACAACCCTATGCTTGTGGGAGAACCTGGAGTAGGAAAAACAGCGATTGCAGAAGGTTTGGCACATAGAATTGTGGACGGTGATGTTCCGGATAATCTAAAAGACAAAATTGTATTTTCATTGGATATGGGCGCCTTAATTGCGGGCGCCAAATACAAAGGTGAATTTGAAGAACGCCTTAAATCAGTGGTGAAGGAAGTGACCGCTGCCGAAGGAGATATTGTCTTGTTTATTGATGAGATTCATACACTCGTAGGCGCTGGTGGCGGCGAGGGCGCTATGGATGCGGCAAATATTTTGAAACCGGCGCTGGCTCGTGGAGAACTGCGCGCTATCGGTGCAACTACATTGGATGAATATCAAAAATATTTCGAAAAAGACAAAGCACTCGAAAGACGTTTCCAGAAAATAATTATCGAAGAACCGGATACCGAAAGTGCAATTTCAATTTTGCGTGGTATCAAGGAAAAATATGAAACACACCACAAAGTACAGATAAAAGATGAGGCGATTATCGCGGCAGTCGAATTGTCGCAACGCTATATTACCAATCGTTTTCTTCCTGACAAAGCTATTGATTTAATGGACGAAGCCGCTTCAAAAATACGCATGGAAATCAATTCAAAACCCGAAGAATTGGATGTTTTGGACAGAAAAGTAATGCAACTCGAAATCGAAATTGAAGCCATAAAAAGAGAAAAAGACGAAAGCAAACTCAAAATTTTAGGAATGGATTTAGCCAATCTTAAAGAAGAGCGAAACGAAATCTATGCTAAATGGAAGTCGGAGAAAGATGTTGTCGATAATATACAAGCAATAAAAACGGAAATTGAAGACTTTAAATATGAAGCCGAACGTGCCGAACGTGAAGGCGATTATGGCAAGGTTGCCGAAATTCGTTATGGAAAAATAAAAGAAGCCCAAGAGCGTCAGGACATTTTGAATAAAGAACTAATCATAAACCAGGCTGAAGGCACTTCATTAATTAAGGAAGAAGTTACTCGTGAAGATATTGCCGAAGTAGTAGCTAAATGGACCGGAATACCAGTTATGAAAATGCTACAAGGAGAACGAGAAAAACTGTTGCATCTGGAAGAAGAACTACACAGACGCGTAGTAGGTCAGGAAGAAGGTATTGAGGCAGTCAGCGATGCAGTGCGACGCAGTCGTGCGGGATTACAAGACATGAGAAAACCGGTGGGTACCTTTCTATTCCTAGGAACAACCGGTGTTGGTAAAACAGAGTTGGCAAAAGCATTGGCAGAATACCTATTTGATGATGAAAATGCCATGACCCGTATTGACATGAGCGAATACCAGGAGCGTCATAGCGTGAGCAGATTAGTGGGTGCGCCTCCGGGATACGTGGGCTATGAAGAAGGTGGCCAGTTAACGGAAGCAGTGCGCAGAAAACCCTATTCCGTAATCTTATTGGATGAGATAGAAAAAGCGCATCCCGATACGTTTAATATCTTGTTACAGGTTCTAGATGAAGGCCGATTAACGGACAATAAAGGCCGTCTGGCTGATTTCAAAAATACCATTATAATCATGACTTCAAACATGGGAAGCCAGATCATTCAGGAAAAATTTGAAAATCTAAAAGGAAGCATGGAAGAAGCCACAGAGGCCGCTAAAGAAGAAGTGTTAGCTTTATTAAAACAAACCGTTCGTCCAGAATTCATCAACCGAATTGATGAAATCGTAATGTTTACGCCGCTTAGCAGTACCAATATTACTAAAATTGTTGGTTTACAACTTAATAACGTTACCAAGATGCTTGCATTGCAAGGGATTACCATGGATGCGACAAGTCAAGCCATTGCTTATCTAGCTGAAAAAGGATATGACCCGCAATTTGGTGCCAGACCGGTAAAACGAGTGATTCAAAGAGACGTATTGAACAAACTGTCTAAAGAAATTTTAGCCGGTACTATAGCCACTGACAGTATCATATTGCTTGATGCTTTTAGCGGAGAGCTAGTTTTTAGAAATCAATCTGAATTAGTTAAATAATATATTATTAGTTTATTTTTTTTTGTAGTAAGAAAACACCAGTCGAAAGGCGGGTGTTTTTTTTATGCTGATTTTGAGGAGTATGGAGAGTTGTTTCTAAAAGAACATCCCTCCTGCTCTCGGCTATATCTCTCCGTTACACTACGAGGATGACGCCTCGATCAGGGCTAAAGAGAAGGTGTAGTTTTCATAATTACGCAAACCATACCTCGGAACAACGAAATACACTAGCAACAACGAACTAAATAAGTAATATTTCCTATGTAATGGAGTCTTTATAATGCTTCGTTAATAGCATAAAATTACGCAATCGTTTGATTGAAAATTATAAGATATTTTATTCAATTACCTTCTTTATTATGTCATCATAAATGATTTTTAACTACTTTTATGGAGTAGTTTTTTCACACAATACACTAGCGAAAATTAAGTACAATAGCAATTACAACAATCAAAAAACTATTGTTTAAGTCACTGTTTAAAAAGGTGTTGTATCAAACCGAAAACAAGAAAGTTTCAAATTCTTGAACATCATGAAACTGCCATCCATTTGCATAAATTAGACAATAACTAAGACAAATAACTACTGAATTTTAAAATCGATCATGAAAGAAATTATTAAAAAATTTGACAAAAAAATTATTGACAAATTAGATCAGAGAACAATCACAATTATGAGAAAGACGAGCAGAATTGCAATTCGTCTATCATTTGGTATAATTTTTATTTGGTTTGGAATACTAAAACCATTACACCTATCGCCAGCAGAGGGTTTGCTAAAAGCGACTGTTGTATGGCTACCATTCGGTTCGGCTGATAATTGGTTAATAATTATTGGATGGTGGGAAGTTATTATTGGTATTTGCTTTCTCTTTGAAAAAACAACAAGGTTAGCAATTATACTTCTGCTTACGCAGATGATAGGGACTTTTATGCCATTAGTTTTTCTTCCAGAAGTAACTTTTCAATCGAATAATATTTTACTTCCTACATTAGAAGGGCAATACATAATTAAAAATTTAATAATTATTTCTGCAGCTTTGGTTCTTGGTGGCGAAATTAATAGATCCAAACGCAAAAGAGAAACTACCGCTAATAGTTAATTCATTATTTGGTTTGATAGAAGAAACACAATCAATACAGACTAGGTCCCAAATTTTAAATAAATACTCCATAGCGGGTATGTAATACTGATAAACTTCCAGCCCCTACAGCATGATTCTCCATACTATATGAACCTTTTCGTGTAATATGGAGAATGTATGCTATCATCAATAATCAATCTAACTGCTGTGTAAATTAACCTTGGCTTCACCATTTTTTCCAAATTTAATAATATAGTTTAGACTCTTTTGGTTAAACGAAACTAGTGTAATTGCATCGTTGCTATCAATGCCACGGTTGATTAAAATTATTTGTTATACTAAGCGAATCTCTGCGCTACCTACTACGTAAATTACTACTGACTTTATGCTTATTTGATAATACAGTTAAATCCGTTTTAGTCATACACAAATAATTAAATCGCATCATTCTTCACGATGGCATAGTTGACCGAAATCATTTGTTATTATAAGTGAATCTTTATGTTGCTTCAGTATTTCTTCACGAAAACAAAAACAAACTAAATATGATACAAAGATTTTTATTTCATCGTAATGCTACTTCGAAGCTTATTTATCAGAGAGCTATCTTTAGGCTATCATTAAAATTCTATTAATTGGTATTCCAACTCCTTTTTTTAAAACGACACTTTGATCCGTTACTGCCCAGACTGTAGTTTCTACCATTTTTTTTGACTTATCATCTTCAAAGTAAATTTGAATTTTTGAATGTTCTAAATTCCCCAAGGCAAGTGCTCGTTGTAATTCGTTTTTTCTTTCTTTAATTGCACTAACGTCTTCTAATACTTCACTATGTGGGAATTTTAAAGTTCCTATTTTTTCTTTCTCGATGATTTCAAAATCTATAGTCATAATTACTTAATTTGGGTTATTAAATTGCTCCACTGCTTCGGTATCAACATTAAATTGAAGATAGTATGTCAAATATAAATACATTTTGCTTCTTGCTATCTTTTGTTATTATTAATTTAACACACCTTTAAATCACAGTTTAATTTTAATGCACATTTACAACAAATACCTCCTTTCTTTAAAATAAAATAATAATATTAGGGATACTTTACCCTTAAAAATCATAGCCATTATATTTCATAATGTCATTTTCCGGCACTTAATAAAAAAGTCTTTTAGTATCGTTACTTCATTCCGACAGCTATGAGAACGCAGCAATGACGTGGTTTATAGTAATTACTTATAAATAAGACTGCCTCTATAATTTTGAGCCAAGTAAATTTATAAGCTATTTATCCCATTGGGGCTCCGAAATAGTACTTGTAAGAAATAAATAGAATTAGAATGCCACGCATTCCGATATTATATCCCGTTTTACAATTTTCAGTAAGTGCGGTAACTCAACGAACTCAAAAATATTTTAGAAATCTATAAAATCTGCAATAAATTCTTGTCTATTTGAGATGCTACTCTACTTTTGTACGATAAATTATCTTCTTTTAGTGTAGATTAAAATCAAACAAAAACTTTTGTAAGTTTCTATACGAACGGACTGTAGACATAATTTAAATAATTGACTAATTGATACTCTGAAAAGTGCTAACCAAGTTAAAGAAAAAAAACTTTTCTATACGGAAGTGGACCTACTTAGTAAAAAAAACGCAATGGAAACTTGTAAAAATTGTAAAGATAAATTTAACTTTTAGAAGGTTTTTAAACCCTTTTGAAAAGGATATAAAGCGATCAAATGCTCTAATTGTAATCTTATTTTTAGACATGCTATAAAAAAAGGTTTCTCGGAGGTGCCAGTATAGGAATGTGAACATTTATTGGAGGAATTATTATGTTAATTTCAAATATAACATTTGAGTATAAACTTTTATTCAGTCTTATGAGCAGTGTACTTTGCACATTCCTGTTAGCTTCTGTTGTTATCAATCTTTTTTCATTTATCGAAGAAGATTAATAACTATGAGTTTTTCGAAATTGAAAAGCAAACAAACCACGGTTAGTGAACGAACGGGGCAATATAGTCTTGATTGAACATTGCGTAGCGGGTAGAAAGTACATTTCTACTATTATCCCAATAACTTTACCGTAAAATATTGAGTGAAAATTGACTATCTGATTGCAATGGTAATAAATTCCAGTTTGTTATTTATCAAGAAAGTAGTACTCTTGTGGCAGTTATAAAAATAAATTTCGAATTGAAATGAATGTAAAAGACTTAATTGGAACCTTTACTATTGTAGGAAGCAATCAAGATGCCGAAGAAAACAACTATAAAGGAACACTTACTTTAGCTGTTGATACCAACAATAGAATCATAGCAAAATGGTTCATTAATAACGAACAAGAACAAATAGGTACTGGTTTTTTTAGAGATGCTATTCTCGTAATTAATTTTAATTACAAAGGAGATGATGATGAAATTTTTAAAGGTGTTGTTGTTTATCGTTGCCTATCTGAAGACTTATTAGATGGCTTTTGGTCTGAAAAACACGGTAATCCGCTTTATCTTGGTACGGAACGTTGTTTCAGAAGCACTGAAATTCTGAATTAGAATTGGTGTTTTAAAAAAACAAAAAGTATGGCCTATTTAAATCCATTAATTTTGTTTTTAAATTATTACTTGTGAAAAATAAAAAGGATAAGACCTTAATACATCTTGACTTTTAATCCCATTACAGGTAGAACTCACCGAGCGATGTTGTGAGATTATGCGAATTTTAAAAATTGACAATCATTCTTAGCTTGAAAATGTTATCTTAGCGTTCGGAGTTGCTATACAATTAACAACATACAGTCAACTTAGTACTCTTCTAAATAGAATGGATAAATTCCTCGAAGTAACGAAGAAGTTAAAATCTTAAGTAATTAGAAAAGTGAATTAGAAAGTGAAGACTAGAAATCACTTAAAAATAACGGGGAAGAACCTGAAAAGCCAAATTAGTAGGGAAAATTTAAAAAAAATGCGATGGAAGTATTATCAGTTATTGCGCAACTAATTGTTGCTGTTTCTGTTCTTTTTGTATGGGTATTTCGTTTTGAAAATATCGTTAAAGAATTCAAGCAATATGAACTCAGTGATGTGACACGTATGATTGTTGGAGCAACTAAAATAGCATCAGCAACATTGCTTATTGTAGGTGTTTGGTATCCTTCATTAGTGCTAATTCCGGCACTTGTGATGGCGTTCTTAATGTTGAGTGCACAGTATTTTCACTTCAAAGTGAATAACCCTTGGCTAAAGCGTCTTCCCTCATTAATTTTTATGCTATTAAGTCTTTTTATTGCTGCTATAACCCTTAATTTAATTGCCTAATGCCCCTACTAGAAGTTTTAATTATTTTTTCCAGTCTCTCTTTCTTAGGTTACGGTATAGCTTACTTTACAACTACACATATGAAAAGTGAATTTATTCGCTTTGGATTGGGTAAATTTGGAAACCTTACTGCGATTTTAGAAATAGTGGGAGCTATTGGATTACTAGTTGGCTTATTTCATAACTCTATTTTATTGATATCCTCAGGCGGTCTAGCTTTATTGATGTTTTTAGGCGTCGGAGTCCGACTAAAAATTAAAGACGGCTTGTTAGCTTCATCACCTGCCTTATTTTATTGTGGTCTAAATTTATATATATTTATAGAATCAATTAAAATATTCCTCGATTAACGAATCTAGTAGTCTCATTTATTCTAAAATAGTCAAATACTACAATCTATAACAATAAAAAAACCAGCCTTAAAGACTGGTTTTTTTTTTAATCGAAAAGGCAAATTAATTTACTTACGTCTATAACTCTATAAAAATAGAAGTATTAAAAGCATTTATGACTACTACAGTTTTTGGTTCTACCTCTTCATTTGTCCTATCAAAAGAAAGTAAGATGTTACCGCTTTAGTGATCGTTATTCTAAGGCTTCCAGACCTTGCAAACCCAATAATCCAAAATGAATCAATTAATTGTCAAAAAACAATTTCGATTTTAGTCACTATAATCGTTGAAATTGAACTGTTGGAGTAAAATTAAAAAAAGGAGCTTCACATAAGAGTGCTTTCGTAAAATATTGATTATCCTTGACTTATCGTTTTTTATTGTATTTTAGTATATTTTAGTGGGACAGAAAAAACGCTGCTTTAAATTTGCAAACTTCACCAAGTGGCAGAAATTATCGACAATGCTAAAAGAAAATCGAAATATAAGAATTCACCCTTTATACTAACATTATTATGGACATTCAGGATAAAACCAAAGAACAACTCCTAATTAAGTTAAATGAATTACTTAAAGATAAAAATTATTTAAGAGTTCAAAAAGAAAAACTTGCGGCAGATTTGCTAATTGCAAATAAAAAACTTTCTGTCCAAAATAAAGAGAAAAGAAAACGTGCAGCTGAATTAGTCATCGCTAACAATGAACTTCTGTTTCAAAATGAAGAAAAAGAAAAACGTGCAGATGAATTAATCATTGCCAACAAAGAGCTGCTATTCCAAAATGAAGAAAAAGAAAATCGTGCAGCTGAATTAATCATTGCCAACAAAGAACTGCTATTTCAAAATGAAGAAAAAGAAAATCGTGCAGCTGAATTAATAATTGCTAACAAGGAACTTCTCTTTCAAAATGAAGAAAAAGAAAAACGTGCGGCAGAATTAGTTGTTGCCAATAAAGAACTTCTCTTTCAAAATGAAGAAAAAGAAAGTCGCGCGACAGAATTAGTTATTGCCAATACCGAACTTGCTTTTCAAAATAAGGAAAAAGAAAAACGTGCCGCTGAATTGATCATTGCTAACAAAGAACTTGCTTTTCAAAATGAAGAAAAAGAAAAACGTGCAGCTGAATTGATCATTGCTAACAAAGAACTTGCTTTTCAAAATGAAGAGAAGGAAAATCGTGCGGCAGAGTTAGTTGTCGCCAACAGGGAACTTGCTTTTCAAAATGAAGAAAAAGAAAACCGCGCGGCAGAACTAGTTGTTGCCAATACAGAACTCGCTTTTCAAAATAAAGAAAAAGAAAATCGAGTGGCAGAATTGGCCGTAATCAACAAGACGCTTAGAGAAGCGAAGGAAGAATTGAAAAAAGGAAACGAGGCGTTGACGATTTCCAATACGTCGCTAAGAGAGTCCGAAGCATCATTGGTTAAATCTAACGATACCTTTTTTAAATTATTTGATAATAATCCTTGCGGAATATCCATAAATAGTAAGGAAGGTCGTAGATATCTCAATGTAAATGAAGCCTTTTTGAAATTGTACGGGTTTTCTACAAAAGAGGAAGTCATTGGAAAAAGTGCAGTTGAACTAGGATTAGTAGCTGAAAATGACAGTGATACAGTGGACGCAATTGCCCTTAATAATACGTTTTCAAAAGATTTTGAAGTCGATATACAAGCCAGAAATGGGGAGAAGTTATGTATTTCGGCTTCGATGCTGAATATAGAAATAGATAATAGGCCTTGTGTTGTTGTGGTTTCGATAGACATTACCGAACGCAAGAAAGCCGAAGAAGAATTAAGGACAACGAACACGGCGCTTATTTTTGAAAACGAGGAGAAAAAGAAACGTGCAACTGCATTAGTCGTTGCTAACAAAGAACTTCTCTTTCAAAATAAAGAAAAAGAAAAACGTGCAGCTGAATTAGTGGTTGCTAATGTAGAACTTGCTTTTCAAAATGAAGAAAAGGTAAAGCGTGCAGCAGAATTAATTGTTGCCAAAGAAAAAGCGGAACTTTATCTGGACATGGCAGGTAGTGCTTTTGTGTCTCTGGATAAAAATGGCAATATTCTCTTAGTAAACCAGAAATGTTTGGACCTACTGGAGTATGATACCAGTAAAGAATTAAAAGGTAAAAACTGGTTTGATACTTGTCTTCCTTCTGAAATTAATAAGCAGGTAAAACAATCGTACTCTAATGTCATGAAAGGTAAGATGGAGAGAGAGGAGTATTACGAAAATGAAGTTGTTACAAAATCTGGCAAGCGAAGAATAATTTACTGGAATAATTCTCTAATCAAAAACGAAGAAGGTCAAATTAAAGAATTATTGTGTTCAGGAATTGATATCACCGACCGAAAGCATACGGAAGAAGTGTTGATTAAAATCAAAGATGAGTTTCACTTATTAGCAGAATCAATGCCACAAATTGTATGGATTACACTTTCTGATGGAATGAATATTTATTTTAACCAACAATGGGTAGATTTCACAGGTCTAACATTGAAAGACAGTTATGGCACTGGGTGGATTAAACCTTTCCATCCTGACGACCAGAAACGTGCTTGGAATGCTTGGCAAAATGCTATTACAAACAATGCTGAGTATTCCCTTGAATGTCGTCTGCGTAATAAAGACGGTGACTATTTTTGGTGGTTAGTTCGCGGTATCCCCATTTTGGATAAAAAAGGAAATATCATTAAGTGGTTTGGGACATGTACAGATATACAAAACATCAAAGAAACAGAAATCGAATTATTAAAGGCAAAAGAAAAAGCCGAAGAATCAGACCGATTAAAATCAGCTTTTCTAGCCAATATGAGCCACGAGATACGTACTCCAATGAATGGTATTCTAGGGTTTGCCGATTTATTGAAAGAGCCCGGACTAACGGGAGAAATGCAGCAAGAATACATCTTAATCATAGAGAAAAGTGGTGTTCGCATGCTCAATATTATTAATGATATAGTTGATATTTCAAAAATAGAAGCTGGACTAATGGAAGTTAATATACAGGAATCAAATATTAACAAACAAATCGAATTCATTTACACTTTCTTTAAACCTCAAGTTGAAGAAAAAGGATTGCATCTTTTAATTAAAAATACTTTATCTGAAAAAGATGCATTTATAAAATCCGACAGTGAAAAAATCTATGGTATACTTACCAATCTGGTTAAAAATGCTATGAAGTTTACTGAGCAAGGAACAATAGAATTGGGCTATACTTTAAAAACAGAAAATGAGTATGCTGAGCTGGAGTTTTACGTGAAAGATATGGGCATTGGAATACCAAAAGACAGACAGGAAGCAATATTTGAGCGTTTTATTCAAGCTGATGTATCAGATAAAATGGCAAGTCAGGGAACAGGTTTAGGTCTGTCAATTTCTAAAGCATATGTGGAAATGCTTGGAGGAAAAATATGGGTAGAAAGTGAAGAACGGAAAGGTTCAACCTTTTATTTTACCATTCCCTATCAGACTGAACCAGAAGAAAAAATTGTTACTGATAAAGATAATTGGCCTATAAAATTAAGTAGTGAGGTTAACCTTAACGTCATGGACCTAAAAATATTAGCTGCAGAGGACGATAAAATATCGAGAATGTTGATCTCAGCCATAGTAAAAGGGAATACTAAAGCATTACTAGAAGCAAGAACAGGTATTGAAGCTGTAGCTATTTGCCGAAATAATCCTGACCTTGATTTAGTCCTGATGGATATGCAAATGCCTGGGTTAAATGGATATGAAGCAACCCAGCAAATCCGACAATTTAACAAAGACGTTATTATAATAGCACAGTCCGCTTTTGGACTATCTGACGACAGAGAGAAGGCAATAGTAGCAGGTTGCAACGATTATATTTCAAAACCTATTAACAAAACAGAATTACTTGCATTAATACGCAAGTATTTTAATAAAGAATGAATTGATTGTCAATTAAAAAATAGAAAACAAAACACATGACTATAAAAACGATAGTCGGTTCTGCAGTAAAATTATGGTTTGTAGTCGTTTATAATTTTTTTTACTTATAAAAATCGATATTCATCAGGTGTTATGTTCTGAAATAGCTACAGCTTTTAATCTATAAAAATAAAGAAACCAGCCGTATAGGCTGGTTTCTTCTATATCATTGGAAAAAATCATATTTCCATATTCATTACACTTTTTTTTAAAGGTAGTAACCCAGTAGAAAAAAGAATGAAAAAGTTAATTGTTATAGAGCGGTAAATAGAGATGGATCAATATTCATGCTAACTAGTACATTTTTTGGACCTACATCTTCATTAGGTCTATCAAAAGAAAGTAAAATACTACCCACTTTTTGATAATTATTCCAAGGTTTTAGAAACTTTGGCTCGGAATCTTTAAAATTTTGATAGTACGCCCACTGCTTTATTAAGTGATCTTCTTTATCGACATACAGCCAGTATTTATTTTCAGGAGTTACACCCACAGCATTAAAAGTGAGCTGTAATATATCTACCGTTATACCATTTGATAATTGGTCTGTTTTGACATAAGTAAGATTCACTCCAGGGTCTTGTAATTTCCATGGCATTACTAACCAATATGAATCATTAATCCACAATGCCTTCCCTTTTTCAAGTAAATTATTAGCTTTAGTCTCGTCTTGAACTAAAGCACCATTCTCGTATACTTTACCTTTTAGGGTATTGATATTTACTAAGATTACTTGATTCGCTGATGGATTCTCTATGCGAACATCTCCCGTCCATTTATTCCACAACAGTTTTCTGTTCACAAAATCCCATTGAATAAAATGGGCTGCATCATAATTTTTCATTCCCCCCATCACCGTAACCATTTCTTCTACAATCGCATTGGCTTTTTTGTCATTTGACTGAGCTAATACAGAATTGCTACTGAAAATTAGTGTAATAAAAATTATAGCTGCTCTAAAAATATTTTTCATAATCATTTATTTGATTGATTCTAAGAAACAAAAATAGTTTGTTTTTCACCTCTGATGCATTCATATCTCATTATATAAATTTATATCTTCATTATTATTTCCTATTGTAGCTCTCTGTCTATAAATAGACGGCTATCTCGTCCAAAATAAGTGAATGTAGATAATTAGCCGAGTTAATTAATCCATTCTTCCTTAAGTAATCTAAGGGTTCATATTCATCTAAATCTTGGTTTCTTCAGTTTAAAACAAACTTTCTAAAAGCCTCCAATGCCTTTACATGATTTAAATCAATTATATCTGCAATAAAGTCATCTGCAGATTTTGCAACCAGCCCAATATTGGCTGAATAATCCCCCGAGAAATCTTTTAAAATATTTGTTATTATTACATTTGCATTCGTTTTTATTGCCGCTAGAAGCAAATGACGGTCTTTAACGTCTGGCAAGGTTAATCAAGAAATCAATGATTCATAATTTAGGACTATTGCATCTGGGAATGTCAGATTTGTAACAATTAACCTTTTTTTTATTTGTTCTTTACTTATTCCTTTTCTTCCCATAACATCTTCCTACCCATAAAAAATATTACTATTTCATTTTTGAGTAAATAATTTATAATGAGCAAGCCAAAAAAGTAAATCTCTAACTTCAAGTAAATAATTTACAGTAGTGTCAAGGACACATGTAAAATGAATGCTATGAATCATATAAGCCTAGTTCTTCAACAGAATTCATAACAGCTATTAGTAGTTTACTCCCTTTGCAGTTTCATTACTTTTTGAAAATCCATTATGTCTTCATGTTTAACTCTAGGATGTCTTCCGACCAAACTAAATGGAATATTTCCTTCCTCAAGTAATTTAACAAAATGAGGTCTTGAACAGCCTAATAATTCAGCTACTGCTGGAGTTGTCATTTCAGTACTAATCGGAACTACAGAAACTGATTGACCTTGACTTATTACTTTCAATATTTTCGCTAAAAGTTTTAGCGCTTGTAAAGGAATTTTTATTTCTTCAGCAATATCTTCACTTTCAATTTCTGAATTCTCCGAATGCAATCCTTCTAACGTAAGCATATATACCGTATCTTTTGTTTAGGCTGTACCTTTTTTAAAACTATCATAAAAAGGAAGCAAAAAACTCACTCTAATACACGAACACATTCTTACCGATCAACGCAGTTACGACTACCATTAGCAACGTATTATTGTTATCTTAGCCTAACTACAAATATGCTACAAGAAAAAAATATAACATGCAAACAATATTAGGAGCAAACGGAATAATAGGAGAAGAATTAGCCCTTGAATTACGAAAAAACTATACCGATAAGATACAATTAGTGGGACGTAACCCCCAGAAAGGGCATCCAAACGATCTTCTCTTTAAAGCAGACCTACTCGATCCGGAAAGTGTTATTAAGGCACTTGAAAATACTGAGATTGCCTACCTGACAGTGGGACTTCCGTACGATTCTGAAATATGGCTCCGTAATTGGGTGATTGTAATGCAAAATGTAATCAGCGCCTGTAAGAAGAACAACTGCAAACTCGTTTATTTTGACAATACCTACGCCTATGCCCAAGACAGCAAAATACAAACTGAAGAAACACCTTTCGCCTCTGAAGGGAAAAAAGGAAGAGGAAAAAAATTGGCAGCTGAACTTTTATTAAAAGCCATTGCCAATAAAGAAATTGAAGCCGTGATTTGCAGGGCACCCGAGTTCTACGGTCCAGGTAAAACCAAAGGACTCACCAATAGTCTGATTTTTGAAAACCTTAAAAACGGCAAAGAACCTAAAGTATTCTTAAAAGACACTGTATTACGGACATTGATCTTTACCCCTGATGCCAGCAAAGCCATGGCACTAATAGGCAATACAACTGATACATATGGCCAAACTTGGCACTTGCCCTGTAACGATAATAGATTGACCTACAAGCAATTTATTGCCGAAATCGGACAGCAATTGGAACGAGAAATAAAATACAAAGTATTGCATTGGGTCATACTAAAAATAGGTTCATTCTTCAACCATTACCTCAAAGAAACGCAGGAATTACTGCCTCGTTATGCGATAGATAATATCTTTGATTCTTCAAAATTCAAAACCAGATTTCCAGATTTTGTCGTAACGACCTACCCAGAAGGAATTAAAATAATCATCAAAGACTTTAAGATAAAATAAGAATGCCTCTAATTCGATTTCCAAAAAAAGAATGGCTGCTCAAATTGAGCAGCCATTCTTAGCTTTATCTATTCATTTATTTTAATCATTTTACTTCTATCTAACTTACTTTCTCCAGTGCTTTGCCTATCAAAGTATCTCCGTTGATAATTTCAAAAGTCGCCTTATTGGCTACGTTATCATGCAAAGTTTGCACTAATGTTTGTGCCACGTCTTCCCTACTTATTTCGCCCGCTCTATTTAATTTTCTTTCTAGTTCAATAGTAGTCAATGGTGATTCATTAGTTAAAGAACCTGGTCTGACAATACTATAATTTAAACCACTGACTTTTAAATATTCATCAGCATTGTATTTTGCTTTTAAATACTCTTGCAACTGCGTTGCTTCTTCCGGTTTGTCAGCTCCCATGGAACTCAACATAACAAACTTTTTGATATTTGCTTTTTTGGAGGCATCTATTAGTTTTTTTGCTCCTTCTTGATCAACTCCTATAACATTTGTACCACCAGAACCTGCAGCAAATATTACTTTGTCAATAGAATCAGTAAAAAAAGGAGAAACATCACCTTCCAAGTCACCTAAAACAGTTTCAATATTTTTAGCCTTAAAATAGGCTTGTTGCTCTACTTTTCTAACCATGGCTATTGGGTTAAAATAAGGTGATTCATTCAAAAGAGTTACTACTTTTTTTCCTGTGGTGCCATTAGCACCTGCTACTAATATATTTTCCATACTCAAAAGTACGCAAACAAATCTACTAACCCTGATCTGATGAAGCGTTTAACTTTAGTTTAGTACAAATTAACGTTCTTTTTAGCTTCAATATAATTAGAAATTATGTTGTAAAATAAGACTATTTCCTCTTGCCCTTTTTTTAATTTTACGATTTTCTACTCTTTATAAAATTCACTATTTTTGCAATCTAAAAATGATACTATGCCAAATAAAAAATATAAAATAGCGGTTATACAATTAAACCTTAATGACGTTGCCGAAAACAACCTTAAAAAGTGCTTGAGTTGGGTACGTGATGCCGCAAATCAAGGCGCGGAGGTAATCTCTTTACCGGAATTATACAGCAGTCATTATTTCTGTCAGAGTGAAGACGTTGACAATTTTGCTTTGGCAGAACCGCTTTACAGCACTTCGTTTATCGCTTTCAGTGCTTTAGCCAAAGAATTGGGCGTGGTCATCATTGTTCCTTTTTTCGAAAAAAGAATGGCAGGTATTTACCATAATAGTGCCTATATTATTGATACTGACGGTTCAGAAGCGGGCTTATACCGCAAAATGCATATTCCGGATGATCCTCATTTTTACGAGAAATTCTATTTCACCCCCGGAGATTTAGGTTTCAAAACCATCCCTACACAAAAGGGTAAAATTGGAACGTTAATTTGCTGGGATCAATGGTACCCTGAAGCGGCTCGATTGACCGCTTTACAAGGTGCTGAGGTTTTATTTTACCCAACAGCGATTGGATGGCATCCGGGAGAAAAGGATGAATATGGAGTAAACCAACACGGTGCCTGGATGAGTGTGATGAAAGGACATGCGGTTGCTAATGGAGTTTATGTTGCTGCAGCAAACAGAATAGGTTTAGAGCAATATTTACCTGATACAGATGGAATTCAATTTTGGGGTTCTTCCTTTATAGCTGGACCACAAGGCGAAATTTTGGCGCAAGCCTCACATGATAAAGAAGAGATTTTAATTGCTGAAGTCGATTTAGATACGCAAGAAAACGTACGTCAGAACTGGCCATTCTTCCGAGACCGAAGAATTGACGCTTTTGGAGATATTACTAAAAGAGCAATCGACTAATTATGACTACAAACAACCGAAGGTTCCCTGCAGAATGGGAAAACCAACAAGGCATCCTACTGTGTTTTCCTCATAACGGAAAAGATTGGCCGGGAAAATACGAAGCGATTCAATGGGCGTTTATTGAATTCATCAAAAAAGTGGCTACTTATGAAACAGTGATTTTAGTAGTTATTGACGACAAACTAAAAGAAAAAGTTGCCAGAATGCTAGAAATGGCACATGTGAATTTAGACAATATCTCCTTTATCATTCAAAAAACGAACAGAAGCTGGATGCGTGATTCAGGTCCTATCGTAATTAAAAACGGGGAGCAACGGGAAGCTTTGAATTTCAACTTTAACGGTTGGGCAAAATATAAAAACTTCCAATTAGACAAACATATTCCTGCGACAGTGGCAAATTTTCTTGATATTCCACTTACGCAAGTGATGTACAAAGGAAAGCCTGTGATTGTGGAAGGCGGCGCAATTGACAGCAATGGAAGAGGTACTTTATTGACTTCGGAAGAATGCTTGATGCATCCTGACATTCAGGTACGAAATCCAAACTTTACCAAAGCGGATTACGAAGCTGTTTTCAAGGAGTACTTGGGAATCACTAATGTGATTTGGTTAGGAAATGGAGTTGAAGGCGATGATACGCACGGACACATCGACGATTTATGTCGTTTCATTAACGAAGACACTATCGTGACCATAATCGAGACTAATACTGAAGACAACAACTATCTTCCATTACAAGATAACTTGAAACGTTTGCAGAATGCCAAGTTAGAAAATGGTAAATCACCTGTAATTGTAGCTTTGCCAATGCCAAAACGCCTGGACTTTGAAGATCTAAGATTACCGGCGAGTTACGCCAATTTCCTTATTTTGAATAAATGTGTCTTGGTTCCCACTTTTAACGATCCCAGCGATCGAAAAGCCCTAAACATTCTTGCCGAATGTTTCCCCGACAGGGAAATCATAGGAATTAGCGCCATCGATCTGATTTGGGGTTTTGGAACCTTACATTGTTTAAGCCAGCAAATACCGGCATAAAAGACAAGGTACTATACTAAAAAACACCAGCAATATTGCTGGTGTTTTTGTTTGCTGTCCTTTGTGAAAAAGATTATTTATCTTTTGTAAATGGTATTTTTTGAGTATTCCCAATAATCATATCAAAACCAGTTTGACTATCATTAAATTGGAATTTCAATCCTGCTCTTTTAGACTCAAAAAGGTCTTTCTCTATTGGTTCCACAGAGAATATAGGATAGTTAGGAATCGCAGCACTAAGAACACTGTTTTCCTCTGAAAAAGTTATTTTCATTGGTGATTGCGTATCTGAATAAGTTCCTAAATACCCATCTAAAATCAAATCCTTTTCAATAACTCCTTTAGCAGTGGTCCAAACATTATTGGCTTCATTGCTATCTGGAAAAACATGATCTGGATCTAAAGTGATGCTTTCAATTTCCTCCGTAGAATTATGCTTAAATGACCACTCTGTGTTTTTTTGCCAAATTTCAACCGGTAATTTTACTCTTTCTACTTTACCGCTTTTTGTTTTCACATCAAGGATTATAGGCATAGGCATTTTTTCGAAATTCTCTACGGTAATTACAACTCCTTGTTTCGCATCATTTTTTACGTATTTAATTGAATTAATACCTTGGTCAAAACGCCAATTGTATTGAAACCAACCTCGCCAGAACCAACTTAAATCTTCACCTGCAACATTCTCCATGGTTCTGAAGAAATCATCTGGTGTAGGATGTTTAAAAGCCCAACGCTCTACATAAGTTCTAAAAGCCAAATCAAAACGTTCTGGTCCTAGTACCTGTTCACGTAAAATAACTAAGCCTAAACTTGGTTTGTAATAAGCTAAAACACCAATATTAGCTTCTTTCATATTATCAGGGGAACTCATAATAGTTTCTAAATCAGAACCCGTTAGAATTTCAGCTCTTTGGTGCAAATCATTCGGTTCTGCCTTGTATTCCCCATTATTAAAGTCTACTGATGATAATGAATTAATGAAAGTATTGAATCCTTCATCCATCCAAGCGAATAAACGTTCATTTGAACCCACAATCATAGGAAACCAGTTGTGACCAAACTCATGATCCGTTACACCCCATAAATCTTCTCCTTTAGATTCCCATCCACAAAATACAATCCCTGGATATTCCATTCCGCCTTCATTACCTGCCACATTTGTAGCAACCGGATAAGAATACTCAAACCATCTTTTAGAATAATTTTCAATGGACGCCTTGGTAAATTCTGTTGAACGTCCCCAAGCCTCATTGCCGGCGCTTTCAACTGGATAAGCTGACAAGGCTAATGATTTTTTACCGCTTGGAAGATTAATTTTAGCTCCATCTAAAATAAATGCCGCTGAAGATGCCCATGATAAATCCCTAGCGTTTTTAAGTTTATAATGCCATGTTTTGGTGGCAGTAGACATACTATTGGCTAACACAGCCACTTCTTCCTCTGTACGAATAAAAACAGTTTTATCGCTTAATTTTGCTTTTGCTAATCTATTTTGCTCCACAGCACTATAAACTGCTGTAGGGTTTACTAACTCCCCTGAAGAAACAACAATATGATTGGCTGGAGCAGTAATATTGATATCAAAATCTCCGTATTCCAAATAAAATTCTGAAGCTCCTAAATAGGGGTTCGTATTCCAACCTCTTACGTCATCATAAACACACATGCGCGGATACCACTGAGCTATAGTGAATATTTTCCCGTTTTTAGTGTCCAAAACTCCAGTTCTGTCTGAACCTTCCTTAGGAGAAATATAAGAGAAATCAATTTTGACTTTTACTGCTCCCCCTTTCGCTTTTAACCCTTCAGGAAGAAAAACTTGCATTCTTGTATCTGTAATTATATACTTAGCATCGACTTCAGTAGATTTTCCTTTAGAAGTACTAACAATTTTAACGGATTTGATTTTATGACCTCCGTCAAAATCTTCTCCTTGCGCACCATTGCGACTACCTGTCAAAGGCACAACAGCATTACCGCGTGAACCTGATTTGAACAAATTTTGATCTAAATTCATCCATATAAATGACATCGCATCAGGACTGTTATTGGTATAGGTTATTATATCGGTGCCAACAATTTCATTATTCTGTGCGTTTAATTTAGCTGTAAGAACATAATCTGCTCTATTTTGCCAATATTCTGCACCCGGTTGACCGCTAGCGGAACGCGTTGATGTACCATTTTTTGAATAAAAAAATGGTGCAAAAGCATCATGATAGTTGTAATTAGATTTTGGGGTAGTTGTTGCAGGAACTTCTTGCGCCCGAAGGGAAGAGATTCCCAATAATAGAGCCAATTGAAGCATGGCCATAAACCGAATGTTTTTCATGTTTTTTACTGTTTGCGTAGCAAATTAATAAAAAATAATCATACCCGTATATTAAACTCAATGTTTAATCAAATATTAAGAAAGTTTCAATAAAAACACAATAAATCGTTTTTCGTTATTTTAAATAAAAATTAAGAAATATATTTACATCACTAAGTAATTTAATCCGAAACAAGACTCTTCTTTTGATAGCAACAATAACGAACGCCAATTTAACTGCACAGATAAACCACTTTGGTGCAGAATTATGTTCTCTTAAAAATAACCAGAAAATAGAATATATTTGGGAAGGCAACGCTGATTTTTGGGGCAAGCACTCCCCTATCCTATTTCCAATAGTGGGAACTTTAAAAAATAATATCTATCAATATAATGATACAACGTATCATCTATCACGACATGGTTTTGCCAGAGATATGGTATTTGACCTAATCGATAAAAAAGAAAATAGCGCCACTTTTGCGATTCATTCATCGGATGACACAAGAAATCAATACCCTTTTGATTTCGCACTCCAAATCAACTATACACTGGAAGATAACAGCTTGTCCATTAAGTATAAAGTGGTAAACAAAAGCGTATCACAAATGCCTTTTTCTATAGGGGCGCATCCTGCTTTCGCCTTAGCCGGTAATTTTGAGGACTATAATTTACAATTTGAGAAAGAGGAGCTTTTAGAGTACAACCTGTTGCAAAATGACTTAATTGCCAATAAGACTAACGTACTTGCCGCACCAAACAATTTGGTTCCTTTAAAGTATGAATTATTCGAAAACGATGCCTTGATTTTTAAATCATTGCAATCCATATATTTAACAATTTTAAAAAATAAAACGCCATTACTTAGAGTCAATTATTCAGGCTTTCCGCATTTGGGAATTTGGACAAAAATGAACGCTCCGTTTCTTTGTATCGAACCTTGGTTTGGCTATTCTGATTCTGTTGAAAGTACCGGAAATCTTATGGAGAAAGCGGGTATCCAAATAATAGACCCAGAACAGACTTTTGAGGCGAAATTCAGTATTGAAATCATCTAACACAGTAAATAAAACAAAAAAATGTTGTCCATAAACTTCGCTCCCTTTCCAAATCTGGAAACCGAACGGCTGTCTTTAAGACGTGTCGATAAAAATGATGCCAGTCCCATACTCGAATTACGATCAAACGTCGAAACGATGAAATACATCCCACGACCATTGCTGAAATCTACTGAAGATGCACTGGAACACATTGCAATGATTGATGCTAAAATCGAAAATAGCGAAGGCATAAATTGGGCAATTATATTCAAAAATGATTCTAAATTAATAGATATTATAGGTTTTTATATGATAAAGCCGGAGCATTTTCGTGCTGAAATTGGTTATATGATATTGCCTGCCTTTAACGGTAACGGAATCATTAGAAGCTATAAATGAAGTAATGAACTATGGTTTCAACGAAATACACTTGCACACTGTTGAGGGAATTATTGACCCGAATAACCTGGGTTCAGCGAAGGTTTTACAAAAAAACGGATTCATAATAGAAGCTCACTTAAAAGAGAATGAATTTTATGAAGGACGCTTTTTGGACACTGTAATCTATTCCAGATTAAACAAATAATAACCTTGTACTTTTTTACTATTTTATCACAATTAGATTACAAATATTTACGCTATTATTTTATATTTGTATCCAAACTGACAACGGTTAAAATTACACGTTGATCACTACATTTTACATTATGAAAAAGCTTTTTTTGTTACTTGTTCTTTTACTTTCCATTCAATCACAAAGTCAGACGTATGTTAAAGTTAACGCGCTAACCACTTTGTTGACCATTCCCAATGTAGGTATCGAAACCAGTATTGGCAAAAAATCTACTTTTCAATTAGATATTTTGGGTTCTCCTTGGAAATCAATAGATGGTAAGCCGCAACAATTCTACGTTGTAATTCCAGAATATCGTTATCATTTTAATGAAAAGTACAATGGCTTTTATGCTGGGGTCCATATTGGAGGTACTGTGTTTAATTTCCAAAAATGGAACTATTTAAATACTGATAAGTATGAAAAAGGCTTTGGTTACGTTATGGGAGTTACAATAGGTTATCAAACAAAGATAAACGACAAATTCATGCTAGATGTCTTTTTAGGCGGAGGAAACCAACAAGGATTTTACAAAGGCTACCTACTTAGCACTGGCGAACGTTATGAAACTGTTAAGAATTGGAATAAAAGCGGGGAATGGCTACCCTACCGAGGAGGAGTTATGGTATCGTACCGAATCGATTAAATCACGGTCTAGTTTTCTAATTTAGACAGGGATTGAACATACAATTCTTCTACTTGCTTTCTTGCCCAATCGGTCTTTCTTAAAAAAGTTAGGCTTGATTTTATACTTGGATTGTCATTGAAACATTTAATTTTTATTAATTCACCCAAGGTGTCAAATCCGTAATGATCCACGAGTTTTTCTAATATTGATTTTAGTGTTATTCCGTGAAGTGGATCTTTTGACTGTTGCTTTTCCATATGGCAAATTTAAATCAATTTTATAAAAAATAGTGCCGATTCATTGATTTGTTCCTACATTTGTACTTCTATGGTAAAATCAGTCAAAATACTCAATAAAAGAGCGCGGTATGATTACGAGATAATCGAGAAATTCACTGCAGGAATTGTTTTAGCAGGAACTGAAATCAAGTCAATCCGTTTAGGAAAGGCCAATATTACTGAAAGTTTTTGTGAATTCAGTGGTACTGAACTTTTTGCCATCAACACCTATATCGAAGAATATACTTTTGGAAATCAATTCAATCACAAAGCACGTAGCGAGCGAAAACTGTTGCTAAACAAAAAAGAATTAAAAAGTTTAGCACGTAGTGTTCAAGCCAAAGGACTTACCATAATACCATTAAAGTTATTCACTAACGAAAAAGGAATGGCCAAATTGGAAATAGGACTTTGCCGAGGTAAAAAAACCTATGACAAGCGTGAATCATTGAAAGAACAAGATACCAAACGCGATTTAGCAAGAATCAAGAAAGAGTTTTAAAAAAAAACAGGGTTAAATGAATTTCGCTTTTTTGTTATCCAAAATGATGACTAAATTTGTCAAGACTAATTAAATCTTTGATTAAATATGAAGACACTACTCAAAGACGCTCGTGAGCTAAAAAACTTAAAAACGAGGGAAGTAGCCCAACTTTTAGCAATTGATCAGGCGCTAATAAGTAAATTTGAAAGCGGAACCAGAAAACCAACCAAAGAGCAAGTCATAAAGTTGGCTACACTTCTTGAAATTGATTTCGAAACAATAATGGTTTCTTGGCTGAAAGAGAAAATCATTCATGAAATAGGACAGGATGAATTTGCTTTAAAAGCACTACGGGCGGCCGAAGAACAAATTAAATTGAATATCAGCTCGTCCATTAAAAAAGTATCGACACTACTTCAACAGCTTTTAGACGAAATCGATATTCTTAAAGCAAAACTGAATACTTTTCCACAAATTGAAAACAGTGCAGTCAACCAGGCTATAGAACTAGAATATACTTATGGAAGCAACTGGATGGAAGGAAATACACTTTCACTCGCGGAAACTGCTTTGGTTATTAATGAAGGCCAAACCATTTCCGGCAAAACTATGCGCGAACATTTAGAAGCCATTAACCATCAGGAAGCGATTGTATTTATCCAAAACAGGATTCAAAAGAATTCCGTTCTTGATGAGAAAACACTTATTTCCTTGCATACAATTATTTTAAGGGGAATAGTACCGAAAGAAGCTGGTCACTATAGAACAGTGGCTATTACAATAAAAGATAAAAGCTTCAATCCTTGTGAACCAGTAACTATTTCAAAAGAAATAGAAACACTTTTCAATTGGTATGAACTGAATAAAAATAGCGTACATCCCATTATATTAGCCGCCACTATAAAAGAGCGTCTCTTGACGATACATCCTTTTATAAACGGAAACGGGAAAGTATCGCGACTGATCATGAATCTTGTTCTCCTACAACATGGTTACCTGATAGCAAATATTAAGGCTGAAGATGACAAACGAAATCTTTATTATAAAACTCTAAAAGGGTCGATAACGAAGGAAAGCAAAGACGATTTCATACGGTTTGTAGCCCAGATTGAGAAAGAAAGTTTAAAACAGTACATAGGAACTTTCAGTAAATGAAAAAGCCTCTTTTAAAGAGGCTTTTTCATTTAATTTTTATCAACCAACAAAGGAACGAATTTAAATTCTCCCAGTTCATGTTTCTCAAATTGTGTTGCATTTACCCGAATCAACAAAGTCATAATTTGCACTTCATCACCTAACGGAATTACAAGCCTTCCTCCTATTTTTAATTGGGCCATCAAAGGTTGTGGAATAAATGGTGCCCCTGCAGTAACGATAATACTGTCAAAAGGAGCATAACTTGGTAACCCTTTATAACCATCTCCAAAAGAAAGATGTTTTGGACGAATCCCTAATTTCGGCAATAAAGTTGAGGTTTGTTTAAATAATTCATTTTGTCGCTCCACACTGTATACTTTAGCGCCCATTAGGCACAAAACAGCTGTTTGATATCCTGAGCCAGTACCGATTTCCAAAACTTTATGCTCTTTTTTAATTTCTAATAATTGAGACTGAAAAGCTACTGTATAGGGTTGCGAGATGGTTTGACCAGCAGCAATGGGAAAAGCCTTATCTTGATAGGCATAATCTTCAAAACTGGAATTTAAAAACAAGTGTCGGGGTATCTTTTTTATCGCATCCAAAACATTTACATCGGTAATCCCTTTTTCCTTTAAAACGCTTACTAACTGATTCCGAAGTCCTTGATGTTTGGCTGTGTCTTTCAAAGTTTATTATTTTATTTTGGTAAAAATAGAAAACAAATTCTAATTCTAATTATCAAACTATAATTTTTAAATCCTCAAATAATTGTCCCTTATCCTTAAGGGATTAATCATTTAATTCCTATTTTTGTAGAAAGAACATCATTATGCTGAAAATTGGAGTATTAGGTGCTGGTCATCTAGGAAAAATACATTTACGTTTATTACAACAATCGGAAAAATACGAATTAGTTGGGTTTTACGACCCAAATCAAGAGAATGCTGATAAAATTTCTAAAGAATTTGGATACAAACATTTTAGTACAATTGCCACTCTTATTCATGCAGTGGATGTAATAGACATTGTAACCCCAACCCTTTCCCATTACAAATGTGCTAAAGTTGCCATCAAATCCGGTAAACACGTTTTTATTGAAAAACCCATTTCAAACACGGTTGAAGAAGCGGAGGAAATTATTGCTTTGGCTAATGAACACAATGTTAAGGGACAAGTGGGACATGTAGAACGATTCAATCCTGCATTTATCGCAACTAAAAACATGATCGAAAACCCCATGTTTATAGAAACTCACCGTTTGGCTGAATTCAATCCTCGCGGAACAGATGTTCCAGTAGTTTTGGACCTGATGATACATGACATCGATGTGATTTTAAGTGTAGTAAAATCTAAAGTTAAAAACATTAGCGCCAGTGGTGTCTCTGTAATTAGTGATACCCCAGATATTGCAAATGCCCGTATCGAATTTGAAAATGGATGTGTTGCTAATTTGACCGCCAGTAGAATTTCGATGAAAAACATGCGAAAAACCCGTTTCTTTCAAAAAGACGCCTACATCTCTGTTGATTTTCTAGAGAAAAAATGTGAAGTCGTAAAAATGAAAGATGCACCGGAAACTCCTGGTGACTTTGATATGATTTTGCAAAATGCAGAAGGCGTAAAAAAGCAAATTTATTTCTCAAACCCTGAGGTGGAACAAAACAATGCCATTCTTGAGGAACTGGAGACATTTGCAGATGCGATAAATACCAATTCGACTCCTGTTGTGACTTTAGAACAAGCGACAGAAGCACTACGAGTTGCATACCAAATTATCGATTGCTTCAAAAAATAATTTCATTAATGGAAAACAATATAGAAATAAAGTTTAAAAATCAAAAGCAATCTTTTGAGATTTTAGAAGAAGAAATTAGAGTAGAATTGAATACTGTAAAACATAAATTAAAATATAACATTACATTAGATGATATTAAAAACAGTTGGCACATAGAAAACGGTATTGTTGATTTAAAAACGATGAGACTATTTGCTTCTGTATCATTCAATATATTTTTAATTATTTGCTGCATAGCATTGCTAAATAATGCCCCAACGAATGCTCTATATATTTTGTTCTTATTATCATTCCTTCCATTTGTTTTAATTGTTAATACAAATAAAAAAGTCTACGAAGAGAAGCACATTGGTTCATCAAAACTTTTTTACTTCATTTATACCAAAACTAATGCTTCAGAAGTTGATGCTTTTATAAAATTAGTTTACAAAAAGCAAAATGAATTTTACAAAAAAAAGTTTTTTTTGATTGATCCCGTTTTACCATACAATCTACAGTATGAAAGATATATCTGGTTGTATAATAGTAAAATCATCAATGAAAATGAATTTGAAGTAATAAAAGAAGATTTAGATAAATATTTTAATTTCAATATAAATAATATTCAACAATGAAAATAATAGCAGTAATTGGCGCAGGAACAATGGGTAATGGAATCGCCCATACCTTTGCCCAAAGTGGTTTTACAGTAAAATTAATTGATGTTTCTGAAAAATCTTTAGATAAAGGAATGGCGACAATTGCTGCCAACTTAGAACGAATGATCGCAAAAGGAGTCATTACCGCAGAAGACAAAGTAAAAACGATCACAAATATAATTACCTACACTGATATAAAAGACGGAGTTGTAGGTGTTGATTTAGTTGTAGAAGCAGCAACCGAAAATATAGATTTGAAACTTACTATTTTCAAGGAGTTAAACGAGGCTTGTTCCCCTGATACAATATTAGCGACTAATACCTCTTCCATTTCTATTACTCAAATTGGAGCGGTGGTTTCACATCCGGAACGAGTTATCGGGATGCACTTTATGAATCCGGTACCTATCATGAAATTAGTTGAAATCATTCGTGGGTACAACACCAGTGATGAAGTGACTAAAACTATCATGACTTTATCAGAAAAACTAGGAAAAACACCCGTTGAAGTAAATGATTACCCTGGTTTTGTTGCCAATAGAATTCTGATGCCAATGATTAATGAAGCTATTGAAACGTTGTACAACAAAGTAGCCGGTGTATATGAGATCGATACCGTTATGAAACTTGGAATGGGTCACCCTATGGGACCTTTACAATTAGCTGATTTTATTGGACTTGATGTATGTCTGGCAATCCTAAACGTTATGTATGACGGTTTTAAAAATCCAAAATACGCACCTTGCCCACTATTAGTTAATATGGTTCGCGCCGGAAAACTAGGAGTGAAATCCGGAGAAGGATTCTACGATTACTCAGAGAGCAAAAAAGCAGAGAAAATATCTAAACAATTCTTATAAAGTCAGAGTTGGCAGTCGCCATTTCAACTAAAAATTGCGACTACCGCTTAACACTATAAATAATGGCCAGAATAATTCCTTTTAAAGCGGTACGCCCTACCCGTGATAAAGTAAGCTTCGTAAGCTGTCGTTCTTATGAAGAATACGTTACCGCTGAATTAGCTGCACAATTAGATTTCAATCCTCTATCTTTTCTGCATATTTTAAAACCGGCTTATACAAATCAGGAGTCGGTATCTTTTGAAAAAAGATACCGACAAGTAAATCAAAAATACCAGGATTTCAAGGCAGAAAAAATTTTAGTCAAAGACACAATACCAGCGATTTACATCCATAAGATAATCACCAAAAAGCATTCATTTACAGGAATTATTGTAGGGACCAGCATAGATGATTACCATAATAATAACATAAAAAAGCACGAGGAAACTATTGCTTTTAGAGTGAATCTGCTGAAAGATTACATGAAATATTCAGCGTTTAATACGGAGCCCGTTTTAATGACCTATCCCGACAATAAAATGATAGAAAATTGGATCTTTAACAGAACTCGAAATTTAGCTGATTTTGAATTTTCGACCACTAAAAAAGAAATCAATTATTTATGGAAAATTGATGATGCCTTAGAAATCAATTGGATTCAGAATGTTTTTGAAAAAATAAACACGCTACATATAGCTGATGGTCACCACCGCTCGGCGGCTGCAGCATTATTGTCGGAAGAAAATGAGAATCCAGAGAATACCGCTAAAGATTATTTGCTTAGCTATTTAATTTCAGAAAACAATGTTAGGGTTTACGAGTTCAACCGATTAGTGAAAGATTTAAATGGATTTGAAAAAGAAACTTTTATCAAGGAACTCAGTAAAAATTTCATTTTAGAGAATCTGAAGCAGCAACCGTTTCAACCTGCAGAGAAACACCAATTCGGAATGTATCTTGACAATGAATTTTATAGTTTATTATTAAGAAAAGAAAAACTTGTTTTCAAATCAGCTTTAGAAAGTCTGGATACTCAGATATTATACGAAACGGTGCTTTCGCCTCTTTTGGCAATCAAAGATTTACGCGATGATGAACGCATCGAATACGTTTCTGGAAAACAGTCTATTCTGGAATTAAAACAAATAATTGATGAAGGTGAATTTGAAGTTGGATTTATTCTTTTCCCATCCAACATCAATGAGATTAAAGCTTTGGCAGATGCTGATTTAATAATGCCTCCAAAAAGCACTTATATCGAACCGAAATTTAGAAGTGGAATAGTCATCTATGAACTTTAAATTCGATTAAAAAAAAATATAAAATAAAAAATAACACGATGTCAATAGCTGAAAATTTACTTTCTATTAAAAATAACTTACCGGAACACGTAGCACTTGTTGCTGTTTCCAAAACTAAACCTATTGCGGATTTGATGGAAGCCTATAATGCGGGTCAACGCATTTTTGGCGAAAACAAAATTCAGGAAATGGAAGGTAAATGGGAGGAAATGCCCAAAGATATTCAATGGCATATGATTGGTCATGTTCAAACAAATAAGGTCAAATTTATGGCCCCGTTCGTAAGCTTGATTCATGGCGTAGACAGTTTTAAATTACTGAAAGAAGTCAACAAACAAGCTTTAAAAAACGATAGGTTTATTGATTGCTTATTACAAATGCATATTGCTGAAGAGGAAACAAAATTTGGTCTTGATGATGATGAACTAAATTCCATTCTGGCTTCTAAAGAATTTAAGGACATGAAAAACATACGGATTACGGGATTAATGGGGATGGCAACATTTACCGATAATCAAGATCAAGTCAAAAAAGAATTTTCGCACCTGAAATCAATTTATGATAAACTACAATCACAGAAAATCGAAAACTGCCAACTGAATACCTTGTCCATGGGAATGTCAGGTGATTACAAACTGGCCATTGAGTTTGGAAGCACGATGATTCGAATAGGAAGTAGTATCTTTGGCACACGATAATGCTTTTTGGATACTACTCAACGATTGTTGATTCATATTTAAAAACTGATTACTAAAAACTATAAACTGAATACAAAATTGTACGCAATACTCGACATAGAAACCACAGGAGGACAATTCAACGAAGAAGGAATCACCGAAATCGCCATCTATAAATTTGACGGTCATGAAATCGTGGACCAATTTATCAGTTTAGTCAATCCTGAAATTCCAATACAACCTTTTGTAGTAAAACTCACCGGTATTAATAACGCCATGTTGACGTCCGCTCCCAAGTTTTTTGAAGTCGCGAAACGGATTATAGAAATTACAAATGATTGCGTTGTTGTAGCCCACAATGCCGACTTTGACTATCGAATTCTAAAAACAGAGTTTCGCCGTTTAGGGTATGATTTTAATACCAAAACACTTTGCACTGTAGAATTATCTAAAAAATTAATGCCTGAACAACTTTCGCACAGTTTAGGAAAGTTAGTTCGAGCTTTAGGAATCCCTATGGCGGACCGGCACAGAGCCAGTGGAGATGCAATGGCAACAGTGAAGTTATTCAAAATGCTTTTGGACAAAGATTTAGAAAAAGAAATCATTAAAGACTTCATAAAATTTAAAATCGAAAAAGGTTTAGCTCCAAAATTAATTGATATTTTAAATGGTTTGCCTGCAGTAACTGGTGTTTACTATATTTATAATGAAAGTGGTACTCTTATTTATATTGGGAAAAGTATAAACATCAGAAAAAGACTTAACCAGCATTTTACAGGTATTACTAATAGTGCTAAAAAAATTCAAATTGAAGTATTTGCCGTATCTTACGAAGAAACAGGAAGTGAATTGGTGGCTCTTTTAAAAGAAAGTGAAGAAATCAAGAAAAACAAGCCTAAATACAATAGAGCGCAGCGAAAAAGTATTTTTCAATGGGCACTATATCCAGAAATGGATGAGCAAGGCTATTTGAACTTAAAATTATTAAAAGCGGACGGACGTAAAAAAGAAATCACTTCATTCACCAGCTTACAAGAGGGAAAGAATAGTTTATTCAGAATTACTGATAAGTATAATTTATGTCAAAAATACACAGGACTATATCAAACAAAAGCAGCTTGTTTTCAATATAAAATAAAAGAGTGCGATGGCGCCTGCATAGGCATGATATCTACAGAAGAATACAATTTAAGAGTATCAGCATTCATTACTAATAATAGTTTTGAAAACCAAAATATGGTTATTGTTGAAAAAGGAAGGACTTTCAATGAACGCAGCGCTGTGCTAGTTGAAAACGGCGTGTACAAAGGCTATACTTTTTATGATTTAAATTATCAGATAACAAATATCGAAATTCTGAAAAACATACTCATTCCGATGCAAAACAACCGTGATACCCGCAATATCATTCAAGGACATATAAGAAAAAATAAAGGGTTCAAAATTATAAATCTCTAAAAAACTATCTAATATATCCAATGCTTATGGCTGAATTAAAATATGAGCGCTTTAGACAAAAAGCAAATGAAATAATCCATGGAACAAAAACGAAAGCGGGTCGCTTATTCGATTTAATTCTCCTTGGTCTTATTTTATTGAGTGTTCTTTTAGTAATGATGGAAACAGTTTCTGAATTTGATCTAAAATACCATTACTACCTTGTACTTCTAGAATGGATCATCACCGTATTATTTACCATCGAATATATTTTTAGAATCATTTCAATTAATAGGCCTTGGAAATACGTCACCAGTTTCTACGGTATTATTGATTTGTTAGCTATTTTGCCTATGTATTTGTCAATTTTCTTTCTGGGAACTAGTATTATGACCGTTGTACGTTCTTTACGATTGTTGCGGTTGTTCAAAATATTAAATCACCCAAAATTTACAAGTCAGTCCGCGCAGTTAAACCAAGCTATCACGGCAAGTAAAGGGAAAATTATAGTTTTTATATACTTTGTCCTGATCAGCACCATAATTATTGGTTCTATAATGTATGTGGTAGAAGGCAAAGAAAGTGGTTTTACCAGCATCCCCGCCAGTATCTATTGGACAATAGTAACACTGACTACTGTTGGCTACGGAGACATCTCTCCTCAAACACCATTAGGACAGTTTATCGCCTCTTTTGTCATGATATTGGGATATGGAATCATAGCAGTACCTACCGGTATCGTCACTGCTGAAATCGCTAAAAGAACACATGGTAAAATGTTAATTAACAAACAACCATGTACTGGCTGCGGTACCGAAGATTATCCAGAAAATGCTAATTTTTGCCCTAATTGTGGACATTCCTTTGACACTAAATAAGTCACGAAGCTAATTCCGGCTATTCGCTGCAAATCATCCTCCCACGACTTGTATTCCTAAGATATAAAAGGAGCTCCTAAAGGCGCTCTTTTACGTCGAGAAATAGTAACTTGCAGTCATCTTGGGTTTACGTTGCTATCCGGGCTAAAAATAAATATGAAACACCTAATTACCATTGTCGGACCCACAGCTATCGGGAAAACCTCATTAAGCCTGATTTTGGCCAATCAATTGAAATGTGAAATTATTTCCTGCGACAGCCGTCAATTTTTCAAAGAAATGACTATTGGAACAGCCGTTCCTACCTCGACCGAATTGGCTGCTGCTCCACATCATTTTATTCAAAATAAATCCATCTTTGAGAATTATACTGTTGGTGATTTTGAAAAAGAGGCTATCACAAAAATAAAGGAGTTATTTTTGACTACTGACTATGTAATACTGGTAGGCGGTTCTGGTTTATATGTTAATGCTGTATTAAAGGGCTTTGACGATTTCCCTGAAATAGATTCTTCAGTACGGGAAGCTGTAAATGCACAGTATGAAAAACTGGGGATTGTCTATTTACAAGAGCAATTAAAAAAGCTCGATTTTGTATATTTTGAAAAAATAACAAAAGACAATCCGCAAACCTTACAAAACCCGCAACGCATGATGCGTTTTGTAGAAGTAGCTATCGGTTCAGGACAACCCTATTCCTCATTTTTAAATCAGAAAAAGAATGAACGTAGCTTCACTCCTATCATCATAGGCCTTGAAGCAGAAAGAAGCATGCTCTATAACCGAATCAACCAACGAGTAGATATGATGATGCAAGAAGGTCTATTAGCGGAAGCCAAGGCCTTATTTGCAAATAAAGAATTGAATGCCCTACAAACTGTAGGTTACAGAGAATTGTTCAGAAGTCTTGATGGGGATTTCAGCTTAGAATTTGCCGTCGAAGAAATCAAAAAAAACACAAGACGTTTTGCCAAGCGGCAGCTCACCTGGTTCAAAAGAGATGAAAATACAAAGTGGTTTAATTTTGAAACTCCTTATGACACAATTATCAGTTATATCAATTCCATAAAATAAAAGAATGATTTATACATAGTAGTATCAGGCTCTATTCAAAATCGTTACTCTAAAATCTTAAAGCAACTATGCCAATAGCCCTAAATTTCACTTCTGTTTTTAGCAAAGACTGGGAAATCAATTTCACACAATGCATGCCTAATGGCTATTTAAAATATACTGACTTATGTAATATGTTGCAATTGACGGCTGCAGCGCATTCTGATATGGGTGGCATCAGTTTTTCAGACATGCAGGAATTCAATCAAGCTTGGGTACTAAGTAAAATGCGTGTTGAAATTACTGAATTGCCCAAATGGAGAGATATCGTAACGGTAACAACATGGGTTAATACCCTTGAAAAATCCCGTTCTGTACGTGCATTAGAAATGTATGTAAACGGAACTAAAATCATAGGTTCTACTACCTTTTGGGCCGTTTTCAATACTGAAAGACGGCGTCCAGAAGCATTAGCCTTACCTTATGAACATATCGAACTGTATCCGCAAAGAAAACCAACGCAAGAAAGTTTTTCCAAAATAATAATCAACCCGGAGAAAGAAGTCGTTTTTGAAAAAGTGGTATACTTATCCGATTTGGACATTGTCAATCATGTTAACAATGTAAAGTACCTGGAGTGGTGCTTAGACCACGTTGACGAAAAATCGATTCTAAATGAAAAGCTGAATAGTTTTGAAATGAATTTCATGAAAGAGCTTTCCTTAAAAGATACCGTTGTAATTCATGAAAACTTCTCTGAAGAATCCACAATATTTAGCATCACAAAAGAAGATAAAACCTGTTATGCTTTACAATTGAATTGGAAATAAAAGCTGTTATTGCTGCAAAGCACTAACCGAAGTAGCCCGGAAGAGTTGGGACTGGAAATTACTCCAAAAAAAAAAGGCTCAAATTTCTCGAAGCCTTTTTCATTTTATTTTTCTACTTTGTTTTTGACAACTAACCTAAACCCTTCACCGTGAATGTTCAGAATTTCGACATTTTCATCTAGTTTAAGATATTTTCTTAATTTGGCGATGTAAACATCCATACTTCTGGACGTGAAATAGTTATCATCTCTCCATATTTTTGTCAAGGCTAATTCTCTCGGCATTAAATCATTTTCATGAAGAATCAACATTTTCAATAACTCATTCTCTTTTGGAGATAATTTAATAGGTTCTTCGCCGTTAAAAGTCAAGAACCTTAATTTTGAATTAAGGTGAAATTTTCCGATATTGAATTCATGTTGAACTTGTTCCGTTTTAGCGTCAGAAGATTTTCTTTGAATTATCGCTTTTATCTTCATCAATAGTACTTCCGAATCAAAAGGTTTGTTCAAATAATCATCAGCTCCCGCCTTATATCCTTTTAAAACATCTTCTTTCATCGATTTTGCGGTAAGAAATATAATAGGCACCTCGCTATTTTTTTCTCTTATTTCCTTCGCTAACGTATACCCGTCTTTATAAGGCATCATCACATCCAGAATACATAAATCATAGGTGTCTTTTTTGAATTTTTCAAATCCTTCCATACCATTCTTGGCTAGAGTGACATCAAAATCATTTAGCATTAAATAATCTTTAAGTACTGCACCAAAATTAAGGTCGTCTTCTACTAAAAGTATTCTTTTATTTATATTTTCCATAGTATATTTTTATTAGTGGTATTTTAATTTATCAATGGTAATTTTATAATGAAGGTACTCCCTTTACCTTTCTCGCTTTCTACATATACCTGACCGTTATGATCTTCTACGATTCTCTTAACGTAGGCTAAACCTAAACCGTGGCCTTTTACATTGTGTATATTGCCTGTATGCTCTCTATAGAATTTTTCAAAAACTCTTTTTTGAGCTATTTTACTCATCCCTAAACCTTTATCCTGCACTTTAATCAGAATCATATCTTTGATATTTTCTGTATACACATCAATATCAGGTACGTCGGGAGAGTATTTGATCGCATTTTCTAAAACATTAACAATCACATTTGTAAAGTGTACATCATTCATCAAAACCGTTGTTCTGGCAGCGTCAAAATGGGTTGTAACCTGTCCTTCTCTATCTTCCAAAATTAAATTAACGTGTTCGATAGCGTCAATAACGACTTCTTCAACATTACTCGACTCTTTATCTATATCCAGCTCTTTTTTCTCGAGCTTTGAAATTCTTAAAACGTTTTCGACCTGGGCATGCATTCGTTTATTTTCATCACGAATCATCTGCAGGTATTTGAAAACTTTTTCCTTATCGTCAATTATTTTTGGATTTTTAATGGCATCCAAAGCTAAATTAATGGTGGCTATCGGTGTTTTAAACTCGTGTGTCATATTGTTAATGAAATCAGTTTTGATTTCAGAAATTTGACGTTGGCGGATTAATTGATTTAATGCACTTGAATAAGCCACAATAATGATTAACGTAAAAATGATTGACAATATGGTTATACTGACTAATTCAGACCACAGGAATTTTTTCTTGTGCGGAAACGTAACTAATAATTTATATTTTTCATTCCCTTCGTTATCCGTGAAAATTGGAATTGAATAGGTTGCTTCCTTATCAAATTTAAAATCATCTGATTTAATTTTAGTGACCAAACCATTATTATATATTCCAAATTCAAATTTTGTCTTTACACCAGACACCTCTAATTCCTTTTTTATCAGTTTATATAAAGTCTCTGCTGAAACCCGTTCTTGAAGAGGCATTGCTGACGCAATATCTTTAAAGAAAATTTCAAATTGAGCATTGTCTAAAACATCTAAATTTCCTGATTTTTCAATTTTAACATCGGGTATCAGGCTTTGACGTATATTAGATTTATCAATCGTATTCTTGTTATAAACCTCTGTTACACGTTTAGAGCTAAAATTTTTAAATTTTTCGTTATTAAATTTTTTATCAAAGAACGTTGAAGATATTTTGTAATCTTCTGATATAATACTGTTTGAATAAACGATTGTTTCATTTGTTCTTGGGTTCTTTTGAACATAATAAAATTCTAATAAATCATCTTTTTGAGGAATTTTACCAGTGCTGTCTTTATAATGATTGTATTTATCATAAAAACTATATGCTTCTTGCTTTTGAAGTTTAGCGGCAACATTACCCATAACTTGCGTTACGTGAAACTTAAACTGTTCATCATTGTTTTTAAATGACGTATTAAACCAATATACCTGAACTAAAATTATTCCTATCAAGGACAAGCTCATCAATACAACCAGTAATCTAAAAAAAAGTTTATTCATCGCTCCAAAATTAACGTTTTAACAGTATGAATGATAATCTATTAACCAAACATTAACATTTAAGAATCCTTTTGTTTTATCCTCAAAATTTTAAGAATTTCTTCGGTTTTCTTTTTGGCAATTTCACAATCAATGTTTTCAATAACATAATCGCTTTTTGAAATACGCTGTTCATCAGTCCATTGCGAATTTATTCTTCCCAAAACCTGATCTCGCGTTGTTTTATCTCGTTCAATTACTCTTTGAATCCTTGATTCTAATGGTGCTGTGACCGAAATTATTGAGTCGAAATCTTTATAATTCCCACTTTCAAATAAAATAGCCGCTTCATATATTATAATAGGAAACTCTTTATGTTCCAAAAGCCATTGTTTAAAATGCCGTTTAACGGCAGGATGGACAATAGCATTGAGCTGCTGCAGTTTTTCAGAGTCGTTAAATACTATTTCAGCCAGCTTGTCCCTTTTTAAAACAGCACCTTCAAAAAGAGTCTCTCCAAATGTTTCTTTAATAGCATCTATAACTTCAGGGGTCTGCATAATTTTCCTTGCTTCATCATCCGCTATGTAAACAGAAATACCCAAAGATCGAAAATGATTCGCAATCGTTGTTTTTCCACTACCGATACCGCCCGTTAAACCTATAATTTTAGTCATAATTACACTTTAAAAAATAATTCAGGAAAAGCATTTTGAGGCTTCTTTTTCAGAATAATAATTTTCACAAATGATTCTATAAAACCTACTCCGTAACCATAAAATTGCTTCCAAACGGCTACTACCGATAAATAGCCAATTTTAATGCTTCTGTTTTGATACGTTGAAACCAAAAACAGTACCAAAAAATAAATGAAATATAATTTAAGCAATAAGTCAAAATTGAAAATCAACAATACGAACGCTACCGCAAATCCAATAATAAAAACTGACGGAAAAAAGAACGTGAGCTTATTGTATTTGGGATACCAACTGTTAAGAATCGGCCTTGCTTTACCAAATTTATTTACTTGTACTGAAAATTTATCCCAATCAATCCTTCTCTTATGATATACATACGCATTTAGAAAGAGTTTAGTTTCAAAACCCAAATTCCATAATCGGATTGATAAATCTGGATCTTCACCAGGATGAATGTTTCCAAAGCCCTTAGAGGCTTCAAACGCTTTTTTGGACAGTCCCATATTAAAGCTTCTTGGTTGGAATTTATCTATTTTTTCAGAACCGCCTCGTATTCCTCCGGTAGTCAGAAAAGAAGTCATGGCAAAGTTGATTGCCTTTTGTATGTCAGAAAAGCTATCAAGGGCTCGATCAGGACCTCCAAAACAATCCACGTAATTTGCTTTTAAAGCTTTATCCACTTCGGTTAAATATTCCGTTGGAATAATGCAATCAGAATCAAAAATAATAAAGTAGTCCCCTTTGGCTTTTTTCATTCCATAATTCCTGGATTCACCAGGTCCGGAATTGTCTTTATAATAATAGGAAATAGTTAATTTACTTTTATATTTGTGAACTACGGTCTCACAATTCACTGAAGAACCGTCCTCTATGATTACAACTTCAAAATCTTCATTAAAATCTGACTTTGATAAACTTTCTAATAGTTCATCAACTTCTTCTGGTCTATTGTAAACGGGGATAATTAAAGAAAAAAACATATTCTTGGAGGGGATATTAATTATACGATTAAGGTCAATTTTTAACAAAGATATGCTATCTTAATAAAAAAACCATCAACTACTAATTGATGGTTTTGTATAAAATTTAATTAGGCCTTTCTCGCTATTCAAACATTTCCACTACTTCCTGACTCACTCCCATATTAGAGAATCCGCCATCGTGTAGAAGGTTTTGAAGCGTAACCATTTTTGTTAGATCTGAAAACATGGAAACCGTGTAATTAGCACAATCTAAAGCAGTTGCATTTCCTAACGGCGACATTTTATCGGCAAATGCAATAAAACCATTAAATCCTTTTACGGCTTGACCCGCCTTAGTAGCCGTTGGCGATTGGGAAATGGTATTTACTCTTACTTTTTTATCCCTTCCGAAAAAATAGCCAAAACTGCGGGCAATCGACTCTAGGTAAGCTTTATTGTCTGCCATATCATTATAATCCGGAAAAACACGCTGCGCTGCCATATAAGACAAGGCAACAATACTCCCCCACTCGTTCATGGCGTCTTTTTTATACAATACCTGCATTACTTTGTGAAAAGAAACGGCTGACACGTTCCATCCCTTTTCGGTATACTCATAATTCTGATTAGTATAATGATTCCCTTTGCGAACATTTACAGACATTCCAATAGAATGCAGAACAAAATCTATCTTACCCCCTAGAATTGCCACGGCTTGGTCCACTAAGTTCTCTAAATCAGCAACCGATGTCGCGTCAGCAGGAATGATTTGCGAGCCGGTTTTCTGACCCAATTCTGCAATAGAACCCATGCGTATGGAAGCCGGAGCATTTGACAAAACAAAAACACCACCTTCCTCATGCACTCTTTCTGCCGTTTTCCAGGCTATTGAATTTTCGTCCAAAGCGCCAAAAATAATTCCTCTTTTTCCTTTTAATAAATTATACATAGTAATCGCTATTTAAAGTGTTGTATTTAAAATAAAAACACCTTAATTCCTAAAGGGATAAACCAATATGAAATTAAAGTGCTTTATAAAAATTGAATGCGGTTAATTCGTATTATTCAATACTCTCAACACCTACCATTTCGTTTGCATCTGCTTTATAGTCTACACCCTCAAATCCAAATCCAAAAAGATTATGAAAATCACTTCTATATCCTTCTAAATCCCCTAATTCAGCTAGGTTTTCAGTGGTAGCTTCTTGCCATAGCTTTGCTATTTTTTCTTGAACATCAGGACGCATTTCCCAATCGTCAACACGAATTCTTCCTTTTTCGTCTGTAGGAATTTCTTTTCCAGAAAACAATCTATCAGCGTACAAACGTTGAATTTGCTCGATACATCCTTCATGAATACCTTGTTCTTTCATTATTTTATACAATAAAGAAATATACAAAGGAATCACAGGTATGGCTGAACTCGCTTGCGTTACTAAGGCTTTGTTTACAGAAACATAAGCTTTCCCTTTAATGTCAACTAGGCTGTCAGTGATAGTGAAAGCAGTAGCTTCTAGATCATCTTTAGCACAACCAATTGTTCCTTTTCTATAAACAGCTTCAGTCAATGAAGGTCCTATATAAGAATAAGCAACAGTTGTTGCACCTGGAGCCAATAGATTTTCTGCTTTTAACGCATCCATCCACATTTTCCAGTCTTCACCCCCCATTACTGCAACGGTATTCTCAATATCATCACCGTTAGATGGCTCAATAGAGATTTCTGATACTTTACCCGAGTGAAAGTCTACCGTTTTATTTATAAACGTAGTTCCTATTGGCTTCAATACAGAGCGATGCAAAACACCGGTAACCGGATGTTTCCGAACTGGTGAAGCTAAGCTATAGACTACTAAATCTACTTGTCCTAAATCGGCTTTTATAAGGTCTAGCGTTTGTTTTTTTATTTCATCAGAAAAAGCATCTCCGTTGACGCTTTTGGCATACAAACCTGCTTTATGAGCTTCTTTTTCAAAAGCAGCAGAGTTGTACCACCCTGGAGAAGCTGTTCTTCCCGCTGTAGGTGGCTTTTCAAAAAATACTCCTATGGTAGCAGCATCTGATCCAAAAGCACTAGAAATTCTTGAAGCTAATCCGAAACCTGTCGAAGCACCAATCACAAGTACTTTTTTAGCTCCATTTATTGCTCCTTTTGATTTAATGTATTCAATTTGATTTTTTATATTTTGTTCGCATCCATCAGGGTGAGCTGTCAAACAAATAAATCCCCTCATTCTTGGTTCTATAATCATTTTTATATCGTTTAATCGTTGATTTACTATTTCAATTTATTTGTAAAGTTTTTCTTCTTCTTACCAAACAGAACAAATATAACCCAAAAAACTAGTTCAGCAAGGCTTTAGCGTGATTTAGGGCTGAATCTGACACTACTGCTCCAGACAACATTTGGGCAATTTCTATTACACGCTCCTCGTCTTTCAATAGTTTTAACTCCGATTGTGTGTCCTCTCCTACCGTAGATTTAGAGACTTTGAAATGTGCATTCCCTTTTGCTGCAATTTGCGGTAAATGGGTAATGGCAAAAATTTGCATAGTTTGACTCATTTCTTTCATAATCTCGCCCATTTTAATTGCGATTTCTCCCGAAACACCAGTATCAATTTCGTCAAAAATCAATGTAGGTAATTTCGAATATTGCGCTAATATTGCTTTTACAGCTAGCATAATACGCGACATTTCCCCACCGGAAGCTACTTTTTTCAGTATCCCAAAATTAGTTCCTTTATTGGCCGAAAATAAAAATTGAATTTCATCTTTACCGTTAGTATAATACGTTGTCGATTGTTTCACTTGAATATCAAAACGGACATTTGGCATTCCTAAGGTATCCAAAATAACAATCATTTTTTGAGATAAAATTGGAATTGCTTCCAGTCTCCTATCATGAATGGTAGTTGCCTGTTTGTCTAACAATATCATTTTTTCTTGAATCGCAAGAGTAAGATTTTCTATTTCTCCTTCTAAATTTCCAAGTTCAAAAACTGAATCTTCTAATTGTCCTTGGATTTCCAGTAATTCATCAACAGTAGAAACTTGATGTTTCTTTTGCAAATTATAAATAAGTTGCAATTGCTGACCAATACGATCCAACTGCACCGGGTCGTTGATTAGTTTATCTGAACAGCGACTCAGTTCATCTGAAATATCATCAAATTCTATTGTAACACTTGTAATTCTCTCTAAAATAGAATTATAATCTGCCGAAAAACCGGCTATTTTTTGCAAAGAAACTTTAATCTCTTTTAGATTATCTAAAACTCCAATTTGTTCTTCATTGGCAATAGCCAAAGATTTATCAAGGGACTCTTTTATAATCTCTACATTGTTTAACTTTTCAAAATCATCTTCAAGAATCTCTTGTTCTCCTGATTTTAAATTTGCTTCAACCAATTCATTTAATAGAAAACTATGGTACTCTTGCTCTTTTAATGCTTCTCCTTGCTTTTTAATAAGCGAGTTTAACTTCGTTTTATCTGCTTTATAATTTTTAAGTAGCGCTTGATACTGTTGAATATTCTCTACATTGTCAGCTATAGCGTCAATGATATCAAACTGAACATTCTCATCAGACAATTCTCTTGTTTGCTGTTGCGAATGAATGTCTATCAAAAACATACTTAACTCTTGTAATACTTGTAAATTTACAGGACTGTCATTAATAAAAGCCCTCGATTTTCCAGAAGGAAGAATTTCACGCCTTACAATGGTCTCCTCTTCATAATCTAATTCATTACTTTCGAAAAACGGGGATAAATTGTATTTTGATATTTCAAAATGAGCTTCAATAATACATTTCTCTTCCTTGTTTTTCAAAGAAGTTAAGTCAGCTCTTTTTCCCAAAACTAGCCCTAAAGCGCCTAATATAATTGATTTACCAGCCCCAGTTTCTCCTGTAATAATTGAAAATCCTTTTGAGAAATCTATGCTTAATTTTTCTATTAAAGCATAGTTTTTTATTGATAGAGTGGTTATCATTTATGGTGTGTTTTATTATGAAGATTTAAATTTATTGTAAAAAGTACTTGATAAATTTAGTATTTAATCATTTCCCAATTACTCGCATTCAAAGGAGAAGTTTTATTTAAACTATCGATTAAATCCGATACTGTAATACTTGGCCCACCTGAAAAAATGGAAAGAATTTCGTCTGATTTTGCATCGAAAAATATTCGCGTCAAAAACGCATTGGGTTTAGACGAATTTAGTTTACCCAATTCTAATAAAGATGCTTTAATTTTTTCTTTCGCTCCTTTTAAATCTTTTGCCATCAGGTCTAATCCAGAATGATAATCTAATGCGGTTTTGCGTACTGTTGAAAATGATCCCGACAACATATCATTAATAAGGAAATAACGATTTTGATTTCCATCAATTTGACTCCAGCCCTTGTAACTACTTTGTTGCGCTACATTTGTAATGTTTTGTGCAATTTCAAAATTAGTATTCCCTGATTCAAGTAAAAAAGTATCCTGATCCATTCCTAATATCACATAGCTATAAAAAGAAATTACCGAAACTAAATTAGATTCGAATACGGTCGGATTGAAAAGTAAATTCTCAAATTCGGTATATCTAAAACTAAAATCTTTATCGTTGTAGTTTAGGACTGGTGATGAATAGCTCGAATTATAAATGGGTCTTGAAGATTGTACTTGCAGCGTTGCTGTAAACTGATCGGAATTATTTGCCAGAATAGTAATATACATGGAGCAATTAATTTTTTCACTCTGCTTCATTATTTGACCATTCCAATCTGTTTTATTTATAAATTCATTCAGTGACGTTTCCAAGGTTTTAAAAACCTGAAGATTAGCATTTGCTAAAGTCTCTGAATTTACCTTTACAATACAATTTAGCTGTTGTGCCTGAGTAAAACCAACTGATAGTAGTAAGAGAATGGTAAATATCTTATTCATAAAAATTTGCTATTACTTTATTTAATATATCGTTGGCAACTGCTTCTTTAGATTTCAGTTCCATCGGTTCAATATTAAAATCCTTATCGATAAAGGTAACTTTGTTAGTTGCTTTGCCAAAACCTGCCCCTTCATCCTGTAAAGAGTTTAAAACAATCAAATCTAAGTTTTTTTTCTGGATTTTGCCCTTCGCATTTTCAATTTCATTTTCTGTTTCTAAAGCAAAGCCTATTAAAAACTGATTTTTCTTTATTTTTCCCAAAGAAGCTAAAATATCTTTTGTCTTTTCGAATTCAATCACAAAATTATCCGTGCCCTTCTTTATTTTTTGGGTAGCCACATTTTTGGGCTTATAATCAGATACTGCAGCAGCAGCTATCGCAACGTCCACTTCTTCAAAATACTGATGACACGCTTCGTACATTTCTTGCGCAGAAACAACAGACACAACTTGAATTAAAGAATGATTTAACGTGAAATGTGTGGGCCCAGCTACTACAATAACCGAGGCACCTAAGTTTGCGGCTCTAATAGCGATATCAAATCCCATTTTACCGGAAGAATGATTTCCTATAAAACGTACAGGATCTACTGCTTCGTATGTGGGGCCTGCCGTAATCAATATTTTTTTTCCTTTTAAGGGCAACTTACTTTCTAAATCAGCTTCCAAAAAACTAAGAATAGTTGAAGGTTCTGCCATTCTTCCCTCACCAGAAAGACCACTCGCCAGTTCACCACTTTCAGCAGGAATTATAGTATTTCCAAATTCTTGTAATGCTTTAAAACTAGCTATTGTAGAAGGGTGTTTGTACATATCTAAATCCATAGCGGGTGCAAAAAACACAGGACACTTTGCAGATAGATAAATAGCAATTAGAAGGTTATCGCAAGTACCGTTTGCCATCTTTGACAAAGTATTTGCTGTCGCTGGGGCAATAACCATTATATCTGCCCACAACCCTAACTCGACGTGATTATTCCATGTTTCATTTTCTTCATCTTGATTGAAGAAAGTGGAATACACCGGGTTTTTAGATAAGGTGGATAATGTAAGAGGAGTTATAAAATCCTTAGAAGCAGGTGTCATTATCACTTGGACATGCGCACCTGCTTTTATGAAAAGTCGTACTAAAGATGCTGTTTTATAGGCGGCAATTCCACCAGAAATTCCTAGTAAAACTTTCTTTCCGCTTAAAACTGACATTGTACTCTTATTTAGTTGAATCTCTGTAGTAAATTTTACCATCTAACCATTCTTGAACAGCTAAAGCATGTGGCTTTGGCAATTTTTCATAAAATTTTGAAACCTCAATTTGTTCTTTGTTTTCAAAAACTTCTTCAAGACTATCATTATAAGTAGCAAACTCTTCCAGTTTTTCAGTCAATTCTTTTTTAATTTCAGAATTGATTTGATTTGCTCTTTTAGCCATAATGGTTATCGCTTCATACACGTTCCCAGTAGGTTCTTCAATAACAGTTTTATTATACGTTATTGTATTTACCGGCGCATTCGTCTTTTTTAAATCCATGACTTTATTTATTTAGTAAATTTTTGTAAATCTTGTTCAATAAGAGCTAACATTTCGTTCGCTTTCCCTTTATATTTTGTTCCCGCATTAAATCTAATCAAGCTTGTATAGGCTGTTTTTGCAACATTCAAACGTTCTTCCTTCTTAGACTCAACACTATTTATTCCTAATTGATATGCAGATTCAAACTTATAATACAAAGCATCTTCTTTGAAAGGAGTTCCGGGATAATCAGCTATAAAATTATCTAAAGCGACCAAAGCCGATTTATAATCTGATATCGTATTATATCCTTTAGCATTTTCAAATACTTTTTTCTCTATTTTTTCGCTTAAAACCCTTACTGCTTCATTTGCCTCCGGCAAATATTCAGAGTTGGGATAAGTATCTATAAAGGATTGTAATTTATCAATTGCTTTATAAGTGTCAGTTTGATCTAAGCTGTAAACCGGTGATAACATCGAATAACTTTTCGGACCTAAATAAGCAGCTTCTTGCACTTTTTCACTTTTAGGATATCCTGAAGCAAAACTTTCAAACTGATATCCGGCTAAATAATACTGTCCCGTTTTGTAATAAGACTGTGCAAACATGTAAAACAACTTTTCAGCTTGTGGCTTGCCTCTGTAAGCGGGTGCTATTTGTTCAAAAAGTCTTATTGCTTTTGTATATTTCCCAGCTTCATATAATTTAGTACCCATTTCAAATTTTACGGCTACATCATCATTTTTCAATGCTTTTTGATATTCACTACAAGAAACAAAAAGGACAGTGAGAAGCAATAGAGATATAATTTTTTTCATTTTATTTTTTTTATTTGATCTAGCGGGTCGTCACAACTCACAAAAAATCATACCGAAGTTTCTCGGGCAAATTTAGTTATTAATTTAGCTACTACAAAATATTTCTTTGCTTAAAAATAAGCGGTGCTTCGCGAGCTTATATAGCTGTATTTTTAACAAATTGATCTATTCTTTGACATAAAGACTCATCAACCTGAACTAACGGCAAACGTACAAAACTATCAGCTATTCCCAGTGAATCAAACACTTGTTTGATTCCAGCAGGATTTCCTTGTTCGAAAATCATATCAATACAGTCCGACAAAAGGTATTGTATTTTATACGCTTCATCCACTTTGCGATTTAAGCCCAATCGTATCATTTCAGAAAATTCTTTCGGGAAACCTTGTCCTATTACGGATATAACTCCTGAACCTCCGGCAAGAACCATTGGCAAAGCGATCATATCATCTCCTGAGATTACAAGAAAATCTTTTGGCTTATCCTTCAATATTTGCATAGCTTGAACCATATCACCGGCCGCTTCTTTAACGGCAATAATATTTTGAAAATCATTTGCCAAACGCAATACTGTTTTCGGCAACATATTACTTGACGTTCTTCCTGGAACATTATAAATAATCACAGGAATTGGTGAAGCTTCAGAAATCGCTTTAAAATGTTGATATATTCCTTCTTGGGTAGGTTTGTTATAAAATGGAGACACTGAAAGTATAGCTATAAAATCCGATAAATCCCTGTTTTTTAACTCTTCAACAATTCTTCTCGTATCGTTTCCTCCCACTCCCAATACTAATGGCAATCGTCCCTTGTTACAATCAACTACCGTTTTAATAACTACCTCTTTTTCGTCTTGAGATAATGTGGCATTCTCTGCTGTAGTCCCAAGAATTACAAGATATTCAATTCCACCTTCTACAGAAAAATTTACAATTCTTCTTAATGCGTCCGTATCAATTGAAAAATCTTGGTTAAATGGGGTCACAAGAGCAACACCCGTTCCTATTAATGCTTGCATGTTTTGTTATATTTTGTTTAATATTTTTAAATATCTAAATAATTCCTGAGTAAAAACCTTCTGATTGTCAGCATTGGTATTAATAATTAAACTATTAAACCTTTTATCAATAGCTGAAAAACCAACTTTAAAATGTGCTTTTGAATTGTGAGTAACAACTAACAGTATTGCTTTTTCAATATTATAATAACTAATCAATAAATCAAATTCTTTGTCGATAAAATTGTTAACGCCAGGATTGTCTATTTCTGCATTCCACTGTAAATGTTTTGAACCGAAAGTAACTCGTCCCGAGTTTATGTTATTTTTAAACATATCTCCATAAACAATAACCTCTATATTTTCTTCTAAAATACCATTAGCAATGAACTCCTTTATTAAAGCATCTGTCTCTAAAAAATAACGTTGATCTATAACTAAACCTACTGTCTTTATAATTCCAGAACTTGAATTGCCTTTTGCATTTTGCAAACTGTTTTTTAATATTTTTTTTGCAGAAAATTCTTTTATATAATTTAAAAACATTCTATTTTTACTGTTTTACAAAATTAATTAATTAAGTCCCATAACAAATGGTAAATCTAAAAAAGTATAACGATGTTTTTAAACTTTTTGTTATATTCTTAACATTTTTTTCCCTCCTATCCTGTCGAACTACAACACTGAGGCTAACGCGAATTGAAGGCAAACAATTACCCATTACCGAAAAGGCACCCCAAGTCATTGAAATTGAAAACTTTATAAAACCATATAGAGAACATATTATTAAAGATTTAGACAGTATTCTGGCCTACAGCCCTGAAACTTTAGACAAAAGTATCGGAAAATGGCAAACAACCATAGGAAACTTAATGGCTGATGTTACACTAAATCGGGGAAATACTGTCTTTACTAAAAGAGAGAATAAGAAAATTGATATTTGTTTACTCAATCAAGGAGGAATAAGATCAACCCTACCAAATGGAAATGTAACGAGCAGAACTGCTTTTAAAATTATGCCTTTTGAAAACAGCCTCGTTGTTGTGGCTTTAAAAGGGGAGCAAATTAATGAAATCGTAGATTATTTGATTACAGAAAAACAACCACATCCTCTGTCCGGTATGACATTTACGATTGACAAAAATAATCATGCTAAAAATATACTGGTACAAGGCAATCCTCTGGAAAAAGATAAAATATACTATGTAGGCACTAACGACTACCTATCCAATGGAGGAGACAATATGTCTTTTTTTAGAAAGGGAATTCAAACATATGATCTGGATTACAAATTAAGGAATATTTTGATTGATTACTTTAAAGAAATAGACACCATTCCTGTAATCAACGGTATTCGAATCACCGTCGAATAAAATCCAAATATTCTTAAAACAACTATGGCCCTAGTACCGATTGTAGTGAAAATCCTTTTTGTCCACCTTTTTGGCGGATAAAAAGATTGAAGCGGAAAGCGGGATTAAGCTTCAAAAAAAGAAAAAATGAAAAGAAGAGATTTCATAGAGAAAACAGCCGCAACTACGGCAGTATTAGGTTTAGGGCTATCATTGAGTAGTTTTGAATGTCTGAATGTCAAAAAAATAACCATACTCCACACCAATGATGTCCATAGTCATATCGATCCTTTTCCCGCCGATGATCACAGAAATCCAAATATGGGCGGTGTTGCCAGAAGGGCGGCATTAATCCAAAAAATCAGAAAAGAAGATGAAAACGTATTGTTGTTGGATGCAGGTGATATTTTTCAAGGAACTCCTTATTTTAATTATTATGGAGGCGAACTAGAATTTAAATTAATGAGCATGATGCAATATGATGCCTCGACCATAGGAAATCATGATTTTGACAATGGAATCTCCGGTTTATACGCTCAAATGCCACATGCAAAATTCGAATTTCTATCTGCTAATTACGATTTTAAAAACACTATCATGGACGGCTTAGTCAAACCTTATAAAATTTTCAATAAAAACGGAATTAAAGTTGGTGTTTTCGGTATTGGAATTGAACTTGATGGTTTAGTTGATAAAAAAATGTACCAAGAAACTGTATATAACAATCCTGTTGAAACAGCACAGGAAATGACCAGAATATTAAAAGAAGAGAACAAATGCGACTTAATTATTTGTTTATCACATCTGGGCTATAATTATAAAAATGAGCCAACAAGAATATGCGACTTACAACTAGCCGCGGCAACAAAAGATATCGATCTGATAATCGGAGGACACACTCATACTTTCCTTGACAAACCTACCGTTACAAAAAACAGTATTGGAAACGAAGTTTTAATAAACCAAGTTGGCTGTTATGGTATTAATCTTGGCCGTATTGATTTTTATTTTGATTCCAATAAAAGAAAAGCATCGGAAGGAATAGCAATCATTGTTTAAACTTAAGTCCTTTCAATTGCGGTTTCAGCGTAAATGACCCACCTATAAAAAGAATAATAAATTACAGTATTCAACATCATAGCCAAGGGCCTAAATAGGGTTTGAGATGAAAAAAGCATATAATATTTTTCAATAAACACAATAAAGTAGTTTGAAACTGACAATATACTGCAGATTACTAGCCAGGAATTATTATACCCATTCATTACATAATCTGATAAAGCAATCCCTCCCAGAACCGATACCAAAATATTCTGAGTTATTATAATGGCGCAGCTGTTTTGAGGCATTTCTGTTGAAATAGAGAACAAATAAAAGAAAACAAAGACAAAAGGAACCATTCCGATACCTATAGGGATGAAGTCCTTTGGCTTAATTAATTTAATAACGTGGAAAATCATTAGTCCTCGATAAGCCAACAGCGTTATCATCCCAAAAAACAACATTTCTTTTGTATTTGGAATAAAAAATAAGTTCGTCACTAACGAAAATAAAAAAACACCAAAGAAAAAAGGATTTCTTACTCTAGACGTGTTCCAATAAAGAAACATCATTGCAAGCGCTATTAACGGCGTGAAAATATAAAGAATGGTTGCACTATCAAAGATCTCACCCATAATTACAACACTAGCTATAATAAAATATAAAAGAGTCACAATTTTACCTTTATCATTTTCATCCCTTAAAATATCGGTCTGAAATGTGTTAATCTTCATTTATCAGTTTTATAAAATCCGTTTCAGTTAAGATTGGAATATTTAACTTACCTGCCTTCTCTAATTTAGCAGGCCCCATATTGTCTCCCGCCACTACATAATTTGTTTTGGCAGAAATCGAACTGCCTATTTTCCCTCCATTATCTTCAATTACTTTCTTCAATTCGTCTCTGGAAAACTGTTGAAAAACGCCGGACACCACAAATATTTTTCCTGCTAGTTTGTCAGTAGCATTGGGATTTATATTTTCTACAATTTCAAATTGTATTCCGTAATTTTTCAATCTGTCAATGATTATTTTATTTTCTTCATTATCAAAGAATTCAAGGACACTTTTAGCTATTTTTTCGCCAATTTCATCAACCAGGATCAAATCCATCAACGTTGCCTGCCTCAATACATCAATATTTTTATAATGTTTTGCTAACTTCTTGGCTACAGTCTCTCCTACATATCTTATCCCCAGGGCATACAGAACACGTTCGAATGGGATTTTTTTTGAATCCTCCACACCTTTAACCAAGTTATCGGCAGATTTTTGTGCCATACGTTCCAATGGAAGAATTTGTTCTACCGTCAATTCATATAAATCGGCATAGTTGTGCACTAGGTCATTATTGAATAATAAGGCCACCGTTTCTCCACCGAGTCCTTCAATGTCCATCGCTTTTCTCGAAATATAATGTTGGATCCTTCCAATAATTTGAGGAGGACATCCATAAAAATTGGGACAATAGTGATTGACCTCCCCTTCATTTCTAACTAATTCCGTATGGCATTCCGGACAATGCGTAATGTATTTTGTTTGTTCTGAATTTTCAGGGCGCTTGCTTAAATCTACAGCTATAATTTTAGGGATAATCTCACCTCCTTTTTCTACAAATACCGTATCACCAACACGTACATCTAATTTTTCGATTTGGTCTGCATTGTATAGAGAAGCCCTTTTCACTATAGTTCCAGCTAATTGTACCGGCTCTAAATTTGCGACTGGCGTAATTGCACCAGTTCTTCCCACCTGATAAGAAATAGAATTTAACTTGGTTGAAACTTGCTCAGATTTAAACTTGTATGCCATTGCCCATCGCGGTGATTTAGCGGTGTAGCCCAATTCATCTTGATATTGAAAATGATTTACTTTTACCACTACCCCATCCGTTTCATATGGCAAATCATGTCTGTGAACATCCCAATAATCAATGTACTGAAACACTTGCTCTAAACTATCAGCTAAATTTGCTTCTTTAGGCACTTTAAAACCCCATTTCCTAGCACTTTCTAAGCCATCATACTGTGTGGTGAAAGGCAGGTTATTTCCAATTAAAAAGTACAAAAGACAATCCAATGGCCTTTTGGCAACTCCGGCGCTGTCTTGTAATTTTAAACTTCCTGAGGCAGTATTCCTTGGATTGGAATAGGGTGTTTCCCCAATTTCAATTAAATCCTGATTCATTTTTTCGAATCCGGAAAAAGGCAAAACAATTTCACCCCGCACATCAAATTTAGCGGGAAAATCACCTTTTAATTGTAGCGGAACCGACTTTATTGTTTTGATATTATTGGTAACATCGTCCCCCTGAAACCCATCGCCTCTGGTAACGGCTCTCTTTAGTTTTCCATTCTCATAAGTAATGCTGATGGATGCCCCGTCGTATTTTAATTCGCAGGTATATTCTAGTGGAACGTCACCCAATACTTTCTGTATTCGTTTTTCCCAATCGATTAAATCCTCCTTAGAATAAGAATTATCTAAGGAATACATTCTGTACTCGTGGGGTACTGTTTTAAAATTTTTAGTAATAGTACCACCAACACGTTGCGTAGGGGAACTTTCATCAAAATATTCAGGGTGCTTATTTTCTAAATCTTGAAGCTGTTTTAGTTTTATATCAAATTCATAATCCGATATAGTGGGCTTGTCCAAAACATAATAACTATAATTGTGTTGGTCTAATTCATCCCTTAATTCTTTAATCGTATTTTGAACATCCATAGAAAAAAAATTGGCTATTTTAGTATTTGATAATCGCGTACTAAAATAACCAATTTAAAAGAAATATCAAGAATAATTACCCTTCAATAATTGAATTTATTTGCTTGTATAATTGCCCGTCACTTAAAAAAGCACCCTGTTGTATCAAAGCAAAAAGAGAAGTGTTACGCTCTTCCGTAAACTCCTTTTTACCCACTTTCATCTCGATTGTATCCGTAAACATATTATCACTAAGCCATTGCAACCCTTCTTTCGTTAAAAAATCTACGTCAGGAACCAATGATTTTAGGACAATAGACTGTACATGCGTATCGAAACTCTGAAAAAGAAAAATATGGTTTTTTGAAAAATGCTCTAAATATTCAGCTCTTGTCAAAACTCCTTCCCAGACTAAATCAGAAAAAACGTCTAATTCCTGTTCGGCAACTTCCGGTTTCTCTGCTTTGATGGTATCCCATTCCGCTTTATCAATTGTTTGAGTCGCTAAAAAAGTACTAAATTCTTGCGTTAACTCCTCAAACTGTTCTTTTGTTAATCTTGTATACTTCATAATGAAATTTAATAATTTACGCTTTGAAATGATAATTTCAAAAATCTAATTTTAATTTATACCTCCATTTAATATGGAGTTTGCAAATTTAGAATTTATAAATAAAAAAAGCCTTCTTTTTCAAGAAGGCTTTTTTATAAAATATTTACAATAGATTAGAATATATATCTAAGTCCAAATTGCGCTTGCCATCTTGACAATAAACTAGCATCATAGGTAAACGTTTTCGTTTGCTCCCCGCTAAAAGTATATGTTGGTATCTTTGTTGCTTGATCAACAGAAACTCCAATAGGCTGTACACTTGTAGGAATTTGAACTACTCCCCAGTCAGAATTAAGAAAATTTCCTATATTCAATACATCTATACTAAATTGGATTGTATTGGTTTTATTACCTGAAACTTTGAAGTTATAATCTTGCATAAATTTAAAATCCCATTTTCCTCTCCAAGGAGATAAAGCACCATAACGTTCTGCATATTGACCTCTTCTTCCACTCATGTAATTATCTTGACTTATGAATTTATCAAATGCAGCGGCTTGTCCAGCACCTGAAAATATCATTGTGCTAATTTGAGCTGTTGTCGGTATGAAAATTAAATCATTTCCTGAGGCTCCATCATTATTGATGTCTCCACCATACGTATAGTTGAAACGACCTCCTTGTGCATATTCGAAGAAAGTAGAAACAGTGGTTGCCCACTTGTCATTACCATATCTCCATTTTTTAGAAGCTACCCCAATGAAACGGTTTTTATCACCATATTTAGAATTAGATAGCGTTGCATCATTTACATTTCCTAAAGCAGGATTAAAAGCAAATGCATCACCAGCGATTTCAGCTTCAATAGAATTTACATCTAAAGATTTTAAATAGTTATACCCTAAACTAGCGAACAAACCATTATTAAAATTCTTTTGTATTTTAATAGAAGTATTAAATGCACTTCCTTTATTTGTGTTAGTCAGTACATAACCATTTGTAGCTGCCGGAAAACCATAATCAGTCCAAGTACCTTGGTCATTAGCACCATAAACAGCTCTGTCATCAGCACCAACTAATTGGCTCGTTGGTTGTTTTAAACCCCAATTTTGAACTTGAACTCCATTTAAATCTTTATTAAATGATGCATCTACCGTCACAATATAGTTGTTATCGAATTTATGATCGTATCCTAAACTCGTTCTCCATACCTGTGGAAATTTAAAGTCCGGATTAACAACTTGGTAGAAAAAAGGATCTGAACCACCTACTTGATTTCCAATCCAAACAAAAGGAAGTCTTCCAGTAAAAATACCTGTTCCTCCACGAAGTTGTTTTGTTTTATCTCCTGTGATATCCCAGTTAAAACCAGCTCTCGGTGACCAAAGTATGCTGTTGTTTGGCATTTTTGTAGAATCGAAATTAACTACACTACCATCTTTAGGATTGTAATAATCAATATTTGGTAAATATCCTTCTGAATTTTCAGTATCAATAAATTTTTGAGCTAAGTCTGAAGTATTAAAATACAATGGCTTATCAGCTCTTAAACCGTATATCAATTTAAAGTTGTCATTGATATTCCATTCATCCTGAACGTACAATGCAACTTGACCAACATTTAATTCAGCCAGGTTCCAACCACCATCTACACCATCAGCTAAAGCATTTTTAGTATTAAAAGTGCTTTGCGCATCTGCAATTGCTTGAGCATAATACCCACTTGCAATATTAGCGTCAAATCCAGCTAAATCAGTACTACCGAACACGTCAAAACCATAACCTTTAAGGTTAAACGAGTTTTTAAACATGAATTTTTCGAATGAAAAACCTGCAGTATAAGTATGGTTCCCTTTTACAATATTCAAATTATCAGTAATCTGAATTACTTTTTGATCCAGCTTATTATTTATGGAGAAAGGCTCATGTCCTGCAATAATATAAGGAGAACCTGCTTTTGTGATATTTATTACTGGAGCTGGTGAAGAAAATGGTCTTCTATAATCATCAAAATGAGTATAACCAGCTTGTAATTTATTAGTCACCACTTCACTAAATTTTGAGTTTAACTCAACTAAGAATGAACTGATCTTATTATTGATTTGGTATCCTGAGTTTGCGAATTGCAAAGTATTAGCATCTGGGCCTCTACGAATAAGTGCCGTAGGGTGCGCAGGCTTATCTTTTGAAGCATCAAGGAAATTATAAATAACAGCCAATTTATGATTGTCATTAATATTCCAATCAAATTTAACAATTCCTTTATTAGAATTCGAATTATGAGTAAACCCTTGGTATGCTCCTGTATTATAACCTAGATTACCTAACTCAGTAGAAACACGCATTAAATCAGTAGCTAAAACTCTAGATTCATTTACCCCTGTTACACCATTACCGTCGTTAGCTACAAAGTTTGAACCTGAGTCACTTCTTTTGTCAATTTCAAAATTGGCGAAAAAGAACAATTTGTTTTTGACAATTGGACCTCCAATACTTACACCTGCTTGAGTTTGTTCTAATGAAGGAACAAATATATTCTCTCCTTTTACCTTACTACCGGTTAAATCTTGATTTCTGAAAAAAGTATAAGTAGTACCGTGAAATTCATTTGTCCCTGATTTTGTAACCGCGTTTACGGAAGCTCCTGTAAATCCAGACAACGTTACGTCATAAGGTGCAGTCGCAACTTGAATTTGCTCAATTGCATCAAGAGAAATTGGTTGTGAACCAGTTTGTCCTCCTGGAGTCGCAGCATCTAATCCGAAAGGATTATTAAAAACGGCACCATTCAAAGAGTAATTATTATACTGATCATTTCTACCACCAAAAGAACCACCACTGGCGGAAGGCTCCAAACGTGTAAAATCTTCGGCAGATCTTGAAATAGTCGGCAAAGCTGTTAACTCTTTTCTGCCTATAGTCGTTTCTGCTCCAGTTCTCCCTGCTCCAAAAACTTTGTTTTTTGAACCTGTGATTACAATTTCGCTAAGTTGTTGACTTTCGTCTTGCAACAAAATGTCTAAACTAAATGGCTTACCTAATTCAAGGTAAACATCGTTGATTTCCTCTGTTCGAAATCCAATAAAGGTTACCACAACTTTGTACGGTCCTCCAACTCTCATGTTTAGCATACTAAACCTACCTTCCGCATTTGACAATGCAGAATACTTAGATCCTGTTGGGGTATGAATTGCTAAAATAGATGCACCTGGAAGTAACTCCGTGTCTGAACTTTTTACTGTTCCCTTAATACTGGACGTTGTACTTTGGGCTACCATGGTATGTAGTCCAAAAACAAAGAATAATAAAGTAATAAATTTTTTCATTTCTGTAAATATGTGTTTGTTTGCGGCAAAAGTAGACAAAAAAAAATCACTCCGAGGAGTGATTTTAATATATTCTTAAAAAAATGTTAACAGAATGTTATTCTTCTGCAATAATTTCGTAGGGTAATTCGATGATTACATCTCTATGTAAACGAACGCTAGCGGAATATTTACCAGTACGTTTAACGATACCACTAGTGATGAATTTTCTGTCAATTACTTGACCACCTTTTGCTAAAACGGCAGCGATATCAATATTCGTGATTGAACCGAATAATTTTTCTCCACCTGCTTTCGCAATGATTTTGATTTCGATAGCTTTTAAAGCGTCAGCTATTGCTTCCGCATCGCTTATTACTTTAGCTTCTTTATGTGCTCTTTGCTTTAGATTTTCGGCTAACACTTTCTTTGCAGAAGAAGTTGCCAAATGCGCATGTCCTTGTGGAATTAAAAAATTACGACCGTATCCGTTTTTAACAGTTACGATGTCATCTTTAAATCCTACATTTTGTACGTCTTTTTTAAGTATAAGTTCCATGTTGTTGTCCTTTATAGGAGAAGTTAGGTTTCATATTTCAGAAAACCAACAACTGAGTTAAAATATTATTTTAATAAATCGGCCACGTATGGCATTAAAGCTAAGTGACGCGCTCTCTTAACAGCTACAGAAACTTTCCTTTGAAATTTTAATGAAGTTCCAGTTAAACGACGTGGAAGAATTTTTCCTTGCTCATTTACGAATTTCAATAAGAAATCACCGTCTTTATAATCGATATATTTGATACCTGATTTTTTGAAACGACAATACTTTTTTTGTTTGTTAGTTTCTATATTTAAAGGCGTAAGATATCTGATATCTCCGTCTTTTTTTCCTGAAGCAGATTGTTGTAGTGTTGCCATGATTTAAGCTTTTGTAGATTTTAATTTTGTTCTTCTTCTTTCAGCCCAAGAAATAGCGTGTTTATCTAAACTTACAGTTAAGAAACGCATAACTCTTTCGTCACGTCTAAATTCTGTTTCAAAAGCAATTAGAACTTCTCCTGGTACTTTGAATTCGAATAAGTGATAAAAGCCACTTTTTTTGTTTTGAATTTCGTAAGCCATTTTTTTAAGGCCCCAGTCTTCTTTCGACACCATTTCGGCTCCTCTAGTAGTAAGAAAATCTTCAAATTTGCTTACTGTTTCCTTTACCTGAACATCAGATAAAACGGGATTTAAAATGAAAACAGTTTCATAATGATTCATAAATATTTATTTATTTGTTAATTTGGCTGCAAAAATAGCTTTTATTTTCCAATAACCAACAGTAAAATTAATTTAATCGACGTATGACAAAAATAAGTGGTGTAAACTATAATTACATTAAAAAAAAGAGATACATTTACTCTTATGAATCTTAAACATTAACATTATGAAACTAAACTGTGTTGTTGTAGATGATAGTTCGATCCAGCGAATGATCATATCTAAGTTAGTAAATAATCATACTAGCTTACATTTGATAGGTGATTTCTCAAATGCAATTGAAGCACGAAGTTGTATGTCCATCCACAATGTAGACGTAATATTCCTTGATATTGAAATGCCTGTAATTAGCGGATTTGATTTTCTGGACGGATTAAAAATCAAACCTCAAATTATTTTCATCACTTCTAAAGCGGAATATGCCCTGAAGGCATTTGATTATGACGCAACGGATTATCTCCAAAAACCGATTGCATTAGATCGATTTAATGCGTCTGTGACCAGAGCGATGGATTTACATTTACTCAAACAAGATACTAAGGAAGAAGACGGAGAACACATTTTCATAAAAAGTAACTTAAAAAAATTGAAGATTTTCACTTCAAAAATAAAATGGATCGAGGCTTTTGGTGATTATGTAAGAGTCGTTACTGAGGATGATACCAACTTGGTTCTTTCTACCATGAAGGCTTTTGAAAATGATTTATCGAAAAAGAAATTCGTTAGGGTTCATAAATCGTACATCATTAACATTGATAAAGTAGAACGATTCAATAGTAAATTTGCAGAAATCGGTATCACTAAAATACCATTAAGTAGAAACAAAAAAGAAGATTTAGTAAAAGCACTTTCCTATGCATAAAAAACTACTTTAATAAAAATCGACGTTTACCGCAACTTTAATCGCTCTGTATTGAGCAACTGCATCAAAACTGTTCAACATCTTCTGGATAATTTTTTTAGTACTTACTATTGAAATATTTGTCGGAATCTTAATGATTATTATCCTAATGTATTCGTTTCTTATCCTATTGATGGCAGGTTCCTCAGGTCCTAATACTGGTATATTTAGATTTTGGCTTATCACTTGATACAACCATCTAGCACCTTCCTTAAGTTTGTCAAAATCACGATGCTTTAACGTGATTTTTATAATCTTGAAATAGGGTGGGTATTTATAAATTTGTCGGTCATATAATTGTTCCTTATACATCCCTACATAATCATTATTAGTCACCTGCTGTATTGTATTATGATCTGGATTATATGTTTGAATAATTACTTTTCCTTGTTTTTCTGAGCGTCCCGAGCGTCCTGACACTTGCGTCATCATTTGAAAGCTTCTTTCAAAAGCCCTAAAGTCGGGATGATACAACATGTTATCCGCATTCATGATTCCCACTAAACTTACGTTATCAAAATCAAGTCCTTTCGCTAACATTTGTGTTCCCACCAGGATATCGACTTCCCTGTTTTTAAAACTATCAATGATTTTTTCAAACCCAAATTTGCCGCGAGTCGTGTCCTGATCCATTCTTCCTATTTTATTAAGAGGAAAAAGGCTTAATAACTCTTGCTGTATTTGCTCCGTTCCAAAACCCTTGGTGGTTAAGTCAACACTAGAACAGCTGTGACAATGAGTCGGTTTCGCAATGGAATACCCGCAATAATGACAACGCAGTTGATTTTTATGCTTATGATACGTCAAACTCACATCACATTGCTGGCAATGCGGCACGTGCCCGCAAGTCATGCATTCCACTAAAGGAGAATACCCTCTTCTGTTTTGAAACAAAATCACCTGTTCTCCCAATGCAATGGCGTTTGTGATTTCCTCGATTAAGGTGTCACTAAAATGGCCTTTCATCTTTTTTCGGAAATATTTATCTTTTAAATCAACAAGTTTGATATCCGGCATCATTACCTTCCCGTACCGCTCCTTGATTTCTACCAAACCATATTTCTCCGACTTAGCATTAAAATAGGTTTCAATACTGGGTGTTGCCGAACCTAATAAAACTTTGGCTTTATAAAAATTTGCCAATACCACCGCTGCATCACGGGCGTGATACCTAGGCGAAGGATCAATTTGTTTGAAGGTTTGCTCGTGTTCTTCATCCACGATTACAAATCCTAAATCAGCAAACGGCAAAAATAATGCCGATCTCGCTCCTATTACTATTTGTGCTTTTTCAGAATTTTGCAAAACTTGATTCCACACTTCTACACGCTCATTGTTATTGTATTTCGAATGAAAAACAGCCACTTTATTTCCAAAATAAGCTCTTAATCTCCCTACTAATTGAGTGGTAAGTGCTATTTCAGGCAACAAATACAAGACTTGCTTTCCTGTCAAGAGGTACTCCTCTATCAATTTAATGTAAATCTCAGTTTTCCCACTGGAAGTTACACCATGTAAAAGACAAACTTCTTTTTGGGTAAAACTGTCTTTTATCTCAGCAAAAGCATTTTGTTGTGCTTCACTCAGCTGTAATTCCTTTTCCCTAATCTTTCCACTAAAATTAACGCGATCCTCTTGTATATGATAATCCTCAAATACCTCTTTCTCAATTAATGCTTTTACGATTGCCGAGGTAGAATTAGCAGCCTCTACTAGTTTTTTTACAGTGAGAGGTTTTTTATCGGAAGCGTTTAGTTGAAAATACGTTAAAACGATTTCCTTTTGTTTGTTGGCACTTTTTAGTGTTTCTAGCAACTTCCCTAATCCCTCATTGGAATCATATTTAGAATTCAAACGAATGTATCGCACTAATTTGGGCTTATAACTTTCCCGCATTTCTTCGTCCAACACTAGGATGTTTTTGTCAATCAGTTTTTGAATGACCGGAAAAATATTTTTCTTGTTTAAAATTGCGATGATGTCCTGAACCTTAAGCGATGACTGCTGTTGTAAGGCCTGGAATATCAAAAACTCATCGTCAGACAGTGTGCTTTCATCAACAAAAACATCTGTTTTTTGAGAAATAACCGTTTCGCTTTCCAGTAATAAAGCACTTGGCATCGCACCGCGGTACACATCGCCAATGGCACACATATAATAGGATGCAATCCATTGCCAATGCGCAATCTGGACCTCAGTAACAATAGGACGTTCATCAAGAATTTGATGAATTTCTTTGGCATCGTATAATGTGGGTTGGTTTTGATGCGTTTCTACTACAAGCGCAGTGTAGATTCTGCTTTTCCCAAAAGGAACTGCGAGACGCATTCCTTTCTTGATATAATGGTACTCGGCTTCCGATATACTGTATGTGAACGTTTTGGCAAGGGAAAGCGGTAAAATTACTTCGGCAAAAAAAAGCATTATTTGGATATTGGGCGTTAATTAATGTAGTTAGGACACAAAAGAACTTATTTGACTCTATACCAATATTGGGTTCTTCCCAATAAAGCAAAGCCGATATAACCACGTACTTTAAGTTTATCTTTTGATTCTAACGTAATGAAACATTTGTATACTTTTCCGTTTTTAGGATCTAAAATTTTTCCTGAGTTATATTCGTTCCCATCTTTTTTAAGCCCCTTTATAACTGTTAACCCTATAACAGGCTTATTCGTATCTTCTCCTTCACAGTCAATACAACGGTCTTTTCTATGACTTGCGTCAAAGATTTCAAGTACTTTTCCATAAATTTTTCCAGATTTCTCATAAATTTCTACGACTGATTTTTCCTCACCGGATTGATCATCTATAGTTTTCCATTTCCCAACAACTCCTTGACCTTGAGCGTAAAACAATGTCGATACAAACAGCAATACGAATGTGATACTTTTTTTCATAATTTTTTTTTGTAAGTCAAATGCAGAAAAAACCTATTCCTAATTTATAATTTGAAGCTTGTTGTTCACAACCAGTAGATTTCGCTGTTGCTACAGAAGCTAATTTTTATCAAACATACTATAAAATTAGTAAAAATCATTTAGATTAATTTAATAATATTATTTCTTTTCAAGTTAGTTATTGCAGCATTTAACTCAAAACCGAGAAGTAAAATCATGCAGTTAATCCAGATATAGAACATAACAATTAATAAAGTCCCTATAGAGCCATAAAGTTGATTGTACTGAGAAAATTGGATTACCCAGATTCCAAAAAAATAAGAAATAATGATGGTCCAAATTGTAGTAAAGACAGAACCAATTGATATGAAGGCCCTTGTTTTGTCATGCTTTGTTCCAAACTTGAAAAGTACTGAGGTCGTAATTAAAATCATCATAATTAAAAAACCATACCGTCCGATAATAATCAATGGAATTTGTTCATTTAATACTTGATTAGCCGTTAATTTATGAATAAACACTTCAAAAACAACAATAACCCCCACAGTAACCAAGAGCAACATTGATAAAAACACTGACATGCCTACCGCAATAAAATATTGCCGAAAAAAGCCTCGCTTTACCAATACATGCCTTGAATTTTCAAATCCTCCCAAAATAGCGTTTAATCCATTAGCCATCAGGAAAATAGACAATATGAAACCCGTGGACAACAAACCGGAGTTACTGTTATGAAGGATATCATTCACTATGTTTTCAATCGCATAAAACGTATTTGGGGGAACACCTTCAGATACAAATTTCAAGAAATCCTGTTGAAACCCTTCAATAGGAATGTATGGGATAAGGTTAAAAATAAACAGCGCAAATGGGAATAAAGCCATAAAAAAACTGAACGCAATCGAACCGGCCCTATTAGACAAAGCCCCTTCGGCAATACCGATGATATATAATTCAAGTAAATCATAAAGAGGCAAGCCTCCCAACCACTTTAATTTAACGCCTTTTAAATAATGGGCAAAATTACGCAGCAGCGGGATTCTATTTATTCTTTCTTCAATTTCTTGACTCATTCGATTCAGATTATAGCCCCGATAACTATCGGGATCAGGTTGCGAAAACCGCTAATTTATATCGCTTTTAAACTCAAATCCATATTATATACAGAATGTGTTAAGGCACCCGAAGATATGTAATTCACGCCACATTCCGCATATGCTCTTATGGTTTCTTCATTAATATTTCCGGAGGATTCCGTTAAGCTTTGATCCCCGATAAAAAGTACTGCTTTTCTGGTCATTTCATAATCAAAGTTATCCAATAATATCCTGTAAACCCCGCCACAGGCAACTATTTCTTTAACCTCACTTAAGTCTCTGGCTTCCACTATGATTTTCAAATCCAGTTCTTTCTCCTTGAGATAGGTTTTGGTTTTAGCGATAGCCGAAGCGATTCCGCCTGCAAAGTCAATATGGTTGTCTTTGAGCATAATCATATCATACAAGGCAAAACGATGGTTCTCGCCTCCACCTAGTTTCACAGCCCATTTCTCGGCTACTCGAAAACTGGGTGTCGTTTTACGGGTGTCTAAGATTTTGGTATTCGTTCCTTCCAGTAATTTGACAAAACTGTTGGTTTTAGTTGCAATGGCCGACATCCGTTGCATCGAGTTCAGCACCATTCTTTCCGCTTTGAGGATCGATTGAGAACTACCTGAAACATGAAACACCACATCGCCGTATTTTACGGGCATGCCATCGACTATAAAAGTCTCTATCGTTAAATTAGGGTCTATGTAATGAAATATCATTTTGGAAAATTCAACACCGGCAATAATCCCGTTGTCTTTGACCAACAACTTTGCTTTTCCTTGTGCTGAAGACGGAATACAAGCCAGTGAACTATGGTCGCCATCGCCCACGTCTTCTCGGATGGCATTTGCAATCAGTATCTGTAACTCGTTTTTAAATTGTGCTTCGCTAATCATTTTTAAAGGAAATTTATATACTGCTAAAGTAGGCTATTTTTATTACATTGAAAATTTGTATTCCCTATTGATGCAGAGTTCGCGAGATTAAGGGGCTTGCAACAGCAAAAATGTTGCGAATGAAAAAGCAGCAACCTCACAAAGAACGAACTACAAATTAACTGAAACCTACTTTAGCTGAAACGGATTAATTATTTATCATGTAGCATTTATTATTGTGAAATAAGTACTAAAAAGCATTCCGTGACAATTGTAAGAAAAGCATAGCGGTAAAGGATTTTAGTTATTTCGATATATATATATTAATTTAGTACCCAACCTTCCCGTTATGAACGAAAAAGTACTTTTCACAATGAATCGCATCACAGAAAAATTATGGTTCAGACCATTGATTTTTTGTGTGCTCTCCATCTTGGGAGCGCTAATTGCGCAAGTAGCTGATAGTACGCGTCTTCATGAATTAGTTCCCAAAATAAATGCGGAATCCTTGGCAACATTACTCGGTACTATCTCAGCAAGTATGTTAGTAATTTCCATTTTTGCAGTGGGCTCCATGGTTTCAGCATTTTCGGCTGCCAGTAATACGGCCACTCCTCGCTCTTTTAAATTAATCATTGCCGATGATGTTTCGCAAAATGCTCTTTCTGTCTTTATTGGTTCCTTTATCTATAGTATTGTGGCTACGGTGGCTTTAAAAAATGGCTACTACGGAGTAGCAGGGAACTTTACTTTATTTATATTTACACTTTTGTTCTTTGCACTGGTTATACTTACTTTTTTACGATGGGTAGAGCGTATCTCGCGATTGGGACGCATGGAACATACCATTAAATTAGTTGAAGAGGCCACCGAAAATGCGATAAAAACCCGACTAAAGTTCCCTACGCTAAACGGAATCACTATTAATCCAAATCAAGAAAAAGGCACCGCCGTTTATGGTAATATTACGGGTTATGTCCAGCAAGTATACATGTCTAACTTACAGGGAATTGCAGAGAAACTAGATGCCCTGATTACAATAAACGCAATTCCCGGAACTTTTTCTGCCATCGACAAGCCCTTGTTTTATATCTTGGCACAAAAAAACACGACCACTGAGGCTGATTACAATGATATGAGGAAAGCATTTGTTATCGGCAATATGCGGTATTTTGATGAGGATCCACGTTTTGGGTTTATCACTTTAAGCGAAATCGCGAGTCGTGCTTTGTCTCCTGCAGTCAATGACCCTGGTACGGCAATCCAGATAATCACCAGTCATGTGCGTTTATTTTCTTTATGGGCTGAACCGGTTGAACCGAAAAAAGAAGAAAAAAAAGTGTATGACCGTATTGCCGTTCCGGAGCTTGCAATTGGAGATCTATTTGAAGATGCGTTTAGACCCATAGCCCGAGACGGGGCGGGAAACATTGAAGTGATGATCAGACTTCAAAAAGCCCTTAACAGCGTATATGCCATCGATAATTCCTCCATGAAAATAGCCGCGATGCATCATTCATATGAATCTTTTGAAAGGTCTGAAATAGCGATGAAGCTTAGAGGAGATCTTAATCAATTGAAAAGAGAGAGTTTATTTACCAAACAATTATAAAAAAACACTGTTTTTATTACCTTTAACGGAACCAATTTATGCAACACCAATATACTACACATCACAAAAATACTTTTCCTGCGTTTTGGAATCAAAACGTATTGGGTTGTACTGTTCAGAAAATAAAAACCCTTCTGACAGCTATTTTTTTCCTCTTTGTTTCAACCGTAGCCTTCTCTCAAAATGAAAGCAGCGCTAAAAAAAATGATTCCATAAACACTTCGCTAATTCAGGAGTTCAATAAAAAACTATCCGTTATAGAAGGGCAGCGCATCAAAGATTCCATCACAAAGGCGGAACTGGAAACGCAACTGCTGTCTTTAAAAACAACCGATAATCTCAAAAAAGAAGACCTAGAAAAACAGTTGTTAGCATTGCACGAAAAAGAATCCCTTCGCCTTGCTCAAAAAAAAGCACAAATCGATTCGTTGCGTCTTACCGCCAAAGGCTATCCGGTGACTGGATTCTTTAATGATACGTTGTTCACTGTTTACACTAAATTAGGGAGCTTCTCGGCTAAGGACAGAGCCGATGCTATCAGTGTTCGAATAAAAAATATTGCGGATCAATTGGAATTCAATTTAGACTCCATCAAAATCGCAGAAGCAGAAACGACTTTTGATTTAGTGAATGGCGAAAGCATTATCATGAGCATTTCAGAAAATGACGCGCTTTGGAACAATACTACAAAACAGGAATTAGCCCAGAAATACAAAGTACTGATTAGTGCCGCTATTATCAAATATGAAAACGAAATCAGCGTGTCCATATTGGCAAAAGAAATTGGACTAGCCTTGCTCGTCCTAATTATCATGTTTGTATTAATTTCGTATTTAAAAAAGTTTTTTAATTGGACAGCATCTAAACTCAAACTGCAGGAAGACAAGCGAATCCACGGGATCAAAATTAGGAACTTCATTTTATTTGATGCCAAGCAGCAGGTAAATGCATTACTGAACGTTAATACAGTTTTAAAGTGGCTGTTAATCGCATTATTGGTTTACATAGCCTTACCCATTCTCTTCGGAATTTTTCCATGGACCAAAGGCTTTGCTTCTACCCTTTTTGGATATATCCTAAATCCCCTTAAAAAGATGGGACTCGGTTTTTGGAATTACCTGCCTGATTTGATTACGGTATTGGTTATTATTTTGGTGTTCCGCTATGTATTAAAAGGGATTCACTACCTTAAAAACGAAATTGAAAAAGGAAATTTAGAATTGCCCGGCTTTTATCCAGATTGGGCAAACCCTACCTACCAGATTGTTCGTGTCATTGTTTTTGCTTTCATGTTAATCGTGATTTTCCCCTATCTTCCAGGAAGTGATTCACCCATATTTAGAGGCGTTTCTGTTTTCTTGGGGTTCCTTTTTACCTTTGGTTCAGCAGGATCACTTTCTAATATTATTGCCGGTTTGATACTCACGTACATGCGTTTGTTTAAAATTGGTGATCGAGTAAAAATCGGGGAAGTAGTAGGAGATGTCATCGAAAAATCATTATTGGTCACGCGAATACGGACCATTAAAAACGAAATTATATCTATTCCTAACTCGACCGTAATGAGTAGCCATACCATCAATTATAGCAGTGATGCTCCTGAAAAAGGGTTAATTATCCACTCCACAATAACCATTGGTTACGATGTGCCCTGGAAGGACATGCATCAGGCATTGATTGATGCCGCCTCCAAAACGGCATTGGTTTTACCAGAACCTACACCTTTTGTGTTACAAACCAGCCTTGATGATTTCTATGTCTCTTATCAGATTAATGCGTATGTCAAAGAGCCTAACAAACAGGCGGTAATCTACTCTGATCTGCATCAAAATATCCAGGATGTGTGTAACGAAAGAGGGATTGAAATTATGTCGCCACATTATCGTGCTGCTAGAGACGGAAACAGGACCACGATTCCCGAAAATTATTTGGATAAACAGTATCAAGCGCCTCCGTTTAGTGTAAAATTCAATAAAGAGTAATTTATTACGGCTATTTTTTTTATACGTTTAATCGCTTATATTTGCCTCCAATTTATTCTGAATGGAATACTTAGGATCTATCTAATGGTTCATAAAGGTCGACTCAGGCGCCCAAAACGAATTCCTGTACTGGAATTTTACCGGTATTTATCGGAACCACAAAAACATACACTATGAAATTAATTTATACGCTTCTTTTTTCGGCACTGCTGAACCTAAGCTATTCCCAACCCCCTAGCCTTTATTTAGAGAAAATCAGGAATAATGAGGCCGAACTGACGGCTTTCTTTTCCCAAATGCCAAAAGGAGGCGATTTACACCATCATTTTAGTGGTTCCATCTATGCCGAACCTATATTAGAAGATGCTATCGCTGAGGATTTTTACCTCAATACCACCACAATGGAAGTACTAAAGGAAAAGCCTGCCGCTGGAAACTGGGAGAAATTCTCTGCGCTCGATACCCGAGGTGAACTGGGTGCTTACAAACAACGAATAATGGAAAAATGGTCAATCAAAGATTATAATGAGGTGAGTTATCCTTCGGACAAATTGTTTTTTGAGTCTTTTGGAAAATTCAGTCCAGCCATCGTGGGACATTTTGGCGAAGGTTTATTGGAACTAAAAAACAGGGCTATCAAGGAAAACGTAAGTTATATCGAAACCGAATTCTCGACTATCCCTTTAAAAATCAATACCGCTGACCTATTTGGTTTTAATAGCCAATTAAGACAACTAGCATACAACAGAAACGAAAAAGGAATTAAATCGCTTCTTGATACGCTGTACAGTGTGATGTTAAAAAGAAATGCGGCAGCAGACGCCAAGGATTTCAACACGAACTTTGTGGCGAAACTGCATAATGATTTAAAAATTGATGACACCCGTTTCACCATGCGCTATCAAAATTTTGTGTTGCGTTTTATGGAACCGGTGGATTTATTCAAAAATTTAGTAGTAGCTTTTATCTCTGCAGACAGCAGTCCACTTATGGCTGGCGTAAATATTGTTTCCCCGGAAGACGGTGAAACCTCCATGAAAGATTACTGGTTGCACATGGTAATGTTCAACTATTGCCATACTAAATTTCCTGATGTAAAATACTCCATGCATGCGGGCGAACTTACCTTGGGACTGGTTCAACCTGAAGATCTGACCTCGCATATTAATGATGCTGTTTATACGGCTCAAGCCAATCGCATTGGTCACGGAGTTGACATGGCTTATGAAGATAAATCATACGAATTATTGCGCTATATGGCAAAAAATAAGGTGGCTGTCGAAATTAATCTAGCCAGTAACGAATTCATTTTGAAAGTCAAAGAAAACCGCCATCCTATATCGCTATACAGAGCATTTGGAGTTCCCATCGTTATCAGTACAGATGATGCCGGAATATTAAGAACTAATATGACCGAGCAATATGTCTTATTGGCCAATAGATACAAGGACGTATCCTATGCAGATATCAAGCAATATGTATACAACAGTATTAATTATAGCTTTATAAAGGACATAAACGTGAAGAAAGAATTAATAAAGGACCTAGACAGTCGTTTTACTGCTTTCGAGGCTAATTTCCCTTTAAAATAGACAGTTGTACTAAGATTCTCTTCTCATTTAAATTAAATCAATTATGATTCTAGAAACCGCTATTCGTTATGTGAAGAAAGGAGAAGAGCAGCAATTTGAACACGATTTTAAAATTGGGAGACAATACATCTGTTTAATTGACGGTTATCTTGGGCACAGTTTAAGAAAATGCGTCGAGTACGAAAATAAGTACTAACTTCTTGTGGATTGGGAAAAGTTGGAAGACCATATCCTCGGCTTTGTAACATCAGAACAGTATTTAGAACGGAAAAAATTACTCCATCATTATTACGATTCGTTTCCTGTTACAGAGCATTACGAAATTGTTTTAGGAAAGATAAAATTAGCCTAATTGAAAAGCTTGATCTAATACCATATTGCGCCCCAGCGCATCCCAAATAAAGTTAAAAATGAATATCAAACTCATCGCCATTGGTAAAACCGATAATAAAGCATTACAATCCTTGATTGATGATTACACCAAGCGGTTGTCATTTTACATTAGGTTTGACCTAGAGGTAATTCCTGATATCAAGAACGTAAAAAACTTATCTGAAAGTCAGCAAAAAGAGAAGGAAGGTGAATTGATTTTGGCAAAAATATCCCCTACCGACCAATTGATTTTATTGGATGAAAACGGGAAAACCTTTTCGAGTGTAGGGTTCTCCGAACAATTACAAAAGAAGATGAACTCTGGCGTAAAAACTTTGGTATTTGTCATTGGAGGTCCTTATGGTTTCTCGGATACGGTCTACGCCAAGGCACAGGGGAAAATATCACTTTCGTTAATGACCTTTTCTCACCAAATGGTACGTTTATTTTTTATCGAGCAATTGTATCGCGGATTCACGATTTTGAAGAATGAACCTTATCATCACCAGTAGAGAAAAGTATTCAGTGTTCAGTCTAAAGTATTTTTAGTGTTCCGCATTAGAAAACAAATTCGCTGCACCTTTTTTAATATGTTTTTACCCGTAATTGCCATTGCTGTTAAAACACCGGAAAACAAGGCTCCACCCACTCCTGCAGTGACGATATCCTGACCGGTTAAGTAAAAGTTTTTAATTTTTGTTCTCGGTTTTAAAAAGGATTGTCTAAAACGGGCAGGACTGTGATCCAAACCATAAATCTCCCCTTTTTCGTAGTTTACAAAATGCTCTGTTGTAAGTGGCGTGGAGAGCTCATAACAATTGATCTTTCCTTCTACTTGTGGAAGTTGTTTGTATAATTCTTTTAATAAACGATGTGCAATTTCTTCTTTAATTGCCTCATACTCTTCCCCTCTTTTTTTCCAAGGGCTGCCTTTCCATTTTTCAAAGGTTTCATACGGAATCAATGTAATAATATCAATGGTACTTTTTCCTGGATATCGATTATTCCAATCGGGGTCTTTTGCCGATGGAAAGGAAAGATAAACAACAGGGAATGGTTGTGACAAATCATCCAAATATCTTTTTACACAAGTGTCATGATCCCCATCTGCAGGATAAATCCAGTAATTTGTTTTTGGAAGTTGCAGCTCTTGTGGAGAACCTTCCAAACCGATATACAAACTGATATGAGCCACAGATTGTTTTACTTGCTGTAACTGATTTTTTAATTTGAATCTATCAACGATATCTCCTGGCAATAACTTATTATAAGTCGTCATTACCCCCGCATTACTAACAATATTTTTAGCAAATATTGATTTTCCATCTTTCATCAGAACTCCGATAGCTTTATTCTTTTCAACTATCACAGATACTACTGCCGCGTTGGTCAGAATAGTTCCTCCCGAAGCTTCAATGACCGGATCAATAGTTTTAACAATTTGGGACGAACCCCCAATCGGGAAACTTCCCCCATCAAAATAATGCCTCACAACCGATGCGTGCATGTAAAAACTACTTTCTTTTGGCGGTAGTCCGTAATCTCCATATTGTCCTGTCAGCACTTTAATCAACGACTCATTTTTCGTTAAAGAACGCAACACTTCATAGGTAGTTTTGTCAGCTAATTTGTAAAATGGCTTTTTCATGAAGCCTCCAATTATTTTCTCTAAAAAGGGAGGAAGTGCTTTACTGATGTAATAATTCTTACTTGTTTTAACGGCTTCAAAAACCAAATCAACATAGCTGTTTATAGCCTTTTCTTCATCAGGAAAATAGGAAACAAGTTGTTTCTTGAAATTGCTAACTCCTTTTACAAAGTCGTACTGTTGATCACCTATCACGATTCGGTCATAGACTTCTCCAATATCAGCCCATTTTAAATTACCATCTGTAACATAATCAAACAGCTTTTTTAATATACTGCTTTCACGTTGCATTTCCCCGATATAATGAATTCCAACGTCCCATTCGTAATCTTTACGCTTAAAAACATGTGTAAAGCCACCAGGAGTATAATGCTTTTCTAGCACCAACACTTTTTGACCTTGTTTTGATAAAATAGCAGCGGTTGATAACCCTCCCATTCCTGAACCTATAACAATGGTATCGTATGTTTCTTGTAAATTTGGATTTTGTTTATAAGACTGAATCATTCGCTAAAATTTTAACCAATGTACAAAAAATAAAGCAACCTCTGTTGGATCAAAAAATTGCTGATACCCTATTCTGACTTGTATTTTTTTATTTTAATAAACGCACTAAAAAGGTGGGTTTTGGCAAAATTACACTCACAGACCAATAATTTTCATGGGATGTAAACGGAAAAAAATTAAGTGTTACTTCACGATTTTGAAGAACGAACCGGAACATCAATAATAGCAAAAGAAGTATTGAATAATCGGTTTTTAGTGTTCAGCGTTAAAAGATAAACTCCAGAGGTACTTCGTCATTAAAATAATCCAGTTCTCTGATTAAAACCTTATTCTGAAGGTATTAGTTACAACTCATGTTTTTATTAAACAGCAACGCTATTTTAGGCTGTATAGCTTAATCTATGATGTAAACATGATTTAAAAGTTCTTTTTTTTATTTCGAAACCATTTAACAAAACTAAATTATTCTCTTTTTTAAAGTGAATAATAATAATAATAATATTCCCTCTGTAGGTTTTCAAATCGTATAGTACAGTTTCGTAAAAGAAATAAAAGCCATATTCTTCCCAATACTGTCGGCATAGGCATAATAATTCTCAGCTTTTTCGATTTTATGAGCTTTCTCTTTGCGTATCTTGTCTTGTAATTTCATTACCTCAGGAATAACTAATTTTAATAGCAAGCGCATATCAAAATCCAATTGGTGGTAATGATGTTATTTTTTAAGTTGACTTCCGCTAAAGTATATTTAAAGCTTCCTCTGAAAAAAAATAAATGGGCGAATGATCTTTAATATCACTTACAAACTTCACATTAGATTATGGTACTAGATATCTTCTTTATTTCCACAAAACAATATTAAAAAAAGAATTGGTATAATGGTAATCTCCGATTTACAGATTGATTTCACTCCAAAGTTGCACACACTCCACCGCTTCTTTCACATCGTGAACCCGGAGAATATTCGCCCCTTTAGTCAAGGCGATAGTATTTAAAACTGTGGTTCCGTTCAACGCTTCTTTAGCACTAGATTTCAACGTTTTATATATCATTGATTTTCTGGATATCCCAACCAATAACGGCAATTCTAATAGTTGAAATAATTCCGTTTTCCGCAGTACTTCATAGTTCTGGCCTATCGTTTTGGCAAAGCCAAAACCAGGATCAATGATTAAATCGTTGATGCCTAAACTCCGCGCTTTATTTATTTTTTCTGAAAAATAGAAAAGCATTTCTTTGACGATATCTTCATAGTGGGTCATGCTCTGCATCGTTTGTGGTGTACCACGCATGTGCATCATAATATAGGGAACTTTATGTTTGGCAATAACCTCAAACATCTTGTTGTCTAAACCTCCCGCTGAAATGTCATTGATGATGGCAGCGCCATTTTCAATGCAAGCTTTGGTGACTTCACTTCTAAAAGTATCAATGGAAAGTAATGCTTCCGGAAAATGTTTCAATATTAATTGAACCGCAGGAATGATTCTACCCAATTCTTCTTCTTCTGAAACGAACTCCGCACTGGGTTTACTGGAATAAGCGCCAATATCAATAAAAGTAGCACCATCACTTATCATTTTGTCAACTTGAGTCAATAGTTCGCTTTCGTCATTGTACTTTCCGCCATCAAAAAACGAATTGGGAGTCACGTTCAAAATCCCCATTACTTTAGGAATTGATAAGTCGATAAGTTGGCCTTTACAGTTAATTGTCATTCTATTTATTTTAGTTTACAGTCTTGGTTATCCATTTTCAGTTTAAAAAATTGCGTATTCAATAATCGTTGCAGTGCAAACACATTCTATTTTATACCACTTTGTCCCGACGCTTCGGGACATATAAACATCAAAAATAGCCTGTTAAATAAGAATTATTCTTTCATATGGCTATGTTTTCTATATGAAATGAAATGTCTTTTTCTTCAAGCAGGTGAATTCTATGTTTCTATGTGTTTAAATTTTTAATTTATTTTTAACGCGTCTACCCTGATAATCTTCGCCCTTCATTCCTGATTCAAAAAAAATTATGCTATTTTTGAGGAAATTTTAGACAAATATACATCAATAATGAAGAATACTTCTCAAGAATACGATAACGTAATTGCGAATTGTCGTTCGCTATTTATCAATAAAATGACCGATTACGGGAGTGCGTGGCGCATCCTACGATTGCCATCATTAACGGATCAAATCTTCATAAAAGCACAAAGAATACGAAGTTTACAGGAAAATCAGGTTCGAAAAGTAAACGAAGATGAAACCGGCGAATTCATTGGGATCATTAATTATTCGATAATGGCTTTAATCCAATTGGAACTGGGAGTGGCAGATCAACCTGATTTAGAAGTTGAAAAAGCAACTGAATTATATGATGCTAAAATCAAACTGACCAAAGAACTAATGGAAAATAAAAATCATGATTATGGCGAAGCATGGCGCGAGATGCGCGTGAGCTCCCTAACGGATCTGATTTTGCAAAAATTACTTCGCGTAAAACAAATCGAAGACAATAAAGGAAAAACAATCGTGTCAGAAGGTATTGATGCCAATTATCAGGACATGATCAATTATTCCATTTTCGCTCTAATATTAATGGATTTCGCTAAATAAACAGCAGATAAAAAATGAAAAACATAATTACTCAATTCTCGAGAATATTCGTTGGCTTACTTTTCATTATTTCAGGATTAATAAAACTAAACGACCCGGTAGGTTTCTCCTATAAACTGGCCGAATATTTTAGTGAACCTGTTTTTAATATGCCTTTTTTAGTTCCGTTTGCATTAGGCCTGGCTTTGTTTTTAGTCATTGTCGAAGTGGTTCTTGGTGTGATGTTGCTCATTGGGTATAAATCTAAATTCACGATTGGCAGTCTGTTGCTCATGATTGTGTTTTTTACGTTCTTAACGTTCTATTCAGCGTATTACGATGTCGTAAAAGATTGCGGTTGTTTTGGTGACGCCTTGCATTTAACACCTTGGGAATCTTTCACGAAGGACATCGTTTTATTGTTTTTTATCTTTATTTTATTCATTAATCAAAAATTAGTGAGACCTCTTTTTCCTAATAGCGTCCAAAATATAATAACCTATGCCAGTATCATCCTATGCATGTTTATGGGGGTATGGGTGCTCAATCATTTGCCTTTAATTGACTTTCGTCCTTTTAAAGTGGGAGCTAATATCCAAAAAGGAATGGAAATTCCGGAAGGTGCGCCAAAGTCTGTTGTCGAAATGACTTTTATTTATAACGTAAATGGAGTCGATACCGAATTTTCGACAGATGATTTAATGAATCTTCCTGAAGGAGCTACTTTTGTGGATCGAAAAGACAAAGTAATAACCGAAGGGTATGTTCCCCCTATTCATGATTTCACGATGATAAAAGACGGTTCAGACTATAAAGAAGAGCTGTTAGTAGAACCCAAATTACTGATGTTTGTCACTTATGACTTAACCATTTCCGAGGAAGGCGGTATGGAAAAACTGGAGAAATTAAACCAGGAAGCAAAAGCCAAAGGATATATAGTAATTGGAATGACGAACTCTCCTGTAGAAGAAATCGAAAAAGCCCAGAATAAATACGGTCTTACTTTTGACTTCTATACCTGTGATGCAATAGCATTAAAAACGATTGAAAGAGCCAACCCAAGTATTGTAGTTCTTGAAAAAGGAACCATCAAACAAAAAGTTCATTACAACGACATCGAAGACCTAAAATTATAAATAATCCAGATGTCTAAAGTTCTAAAGGAAAAAGCATGCTTCACCTCTATCACTTAAGGCATATAACTTTAGACAAAATAACCATGCTGAAATACTTTTTAAATAAATTCGGCTATGCACTGCTAACCCTTTATGGAGTGATTACGGTCATTTTCTTTTTATTTAATGTTTTGCCAGGAGATCCCGCAAGAATGATGCTGGATCAAAATGAAAATTCAGAGCAACTGGCATTGATTAAGAAAAAGTATGGCTTTGACAAACCCATTGCTACCCAGTATCTATATTACCTCAATGATCTCTCGCCTCTTTCACTGCATAGCAAAAACGAATCCGATTACACGTATTTGAGCGAAGGAAAATACAATGCTACACAAATATTCAGTTTCTACAATTTAAACCTCGTAATCAAGGCTCCTTATCTGCGAGAAAGTTTCCAGAAAAGCGGAAAAAAGGTATCTGAGATAATCGGCAACACCTTACCCAGCACAGCGATATTGGCCTTTTTTGCCATTGTGATTGCTATTGTTTTCGGTATTCTGTTTGGAATCATTTCAGCGTTGCACAAAGACACCTGGATCGATCGTTTAATTGCGCTGGTAAGCACACTGGGAATGAGTATCCCCTCGTTTTTTAGTGCCATTTTGTTTGCCTGGTTATTTGGTTTTGTTTTGCAAAAATATACAAATCTGAACATGACGGGGAGTTTGTACGAAGTAGATGATTTTGGCGAAGGAAGTTATATTCAATGGAAAAACATCATTTTACCCGCAGTGGTTTTAGGAATACGTCCTCTGGCGGTGGTAATCCAACTAATGCGTAACTCCTTACTCGAAACATTTGGTCAGGATTATATCCGTACTGCGAGAGCCAAAGGACTATCTGAATTTCAAATCATTAGAAAACACGCGTTAAAAAACTCATTAAACCCTGTCGTTACGGCGATTTCAGGATGGTTTGCGTCAATGCTTGCGGGTGCCGTTTTTGTTGAATTCATTTTTGGATGGAATGGATTGGGAAAAGAAATAGTGGAAGCATTGAACAATCTGGACTTGCCTGTAATCATGGGTTCTGTACTGGTGATATCAACCACGTTTGTAGTTATCAATATCCTGGTAGATATTATTTACGCCTATCTTGATCCTAAAATCAGACTATCGTAGTGCTTAAATTTAGGATTTAGATTTATTTTACGAATAAAAACAGCGTCTATCTCCTGCCATAATATATTTTAAGCCCAACTATCACGATTTCATTCTTGATTTCATAACTAAACCAGGCGGTTTTGTTATTTTGAAGAGGGTTCTTCAATTTTTCTTAATCTGCATACCCTAATTAGATTGTTTGTTTAACTTTGTTAAAAATAAAAAAATGAAAAAAATAGTCGCTTTAGTAGTCAGTTTCCTAACCCTTTCTTGTTCCAATTCAAATACGGATAAAACCGCATTTCCTACAGAAGCTTTATCAGAAACATTATTAACGCCTGATGGAAGTCAAGTTGCTTTTCAGGACATTTTAAAGAAACATGAAGGAAAAACGGTGGTCATAGAAATGTGGGCCTCCTGGTGTGGCGACTGTGTAAAAGCAATGCCAAAGATAAAAGAACTACAAGCAAACAATCCAGACGTAGACTACGTATTTATCTCAATGGATAAAACGGCAGATAAATGGCTAACAGGAATCGATAAACACGAGCTTAAAGGGGATCATTTTATGGCAAATGACCAGCAACAAGGTGTTTTTGGAAATGCAATCGAATTGGATTGGATTCCAAGATACATCATCGTGGATAAGACCGGGAAAATTGTTTTATATCGTGCGATAGAAACTGATTTTGATAAAATCAACGAAACGTTAGCTTCATTAAAATAATACTATTTCAAAAAAGAACTAAAAAAAAGAACTAAATATAACACTAATTAAGATGAGAAAAAAGATAGTTGCAGGAAACTGGAAAATGCATAAAAATGCAGAGCAAACTGAAGATTTATTGAATGAATTAATCGATAAAATACCTTTTGAGACTGAAGTGCAAATAATTGTTGCTCCCACTTTCATTAATCTAGCTACCGCGGTTGATCATTTAGAATTCGTCGGTATTGATGTTGCGGCCCAAAATATGCATCAGGCAGAAAGTGGTGCCTTCACAGGAGAAATATCTGCTGATATGTTGCAAAACGTTGGTGTAAATATTGTAATTCTTGGACATTCAGAACGCAGAGCCCTTTTTAACGAAACGGATGCATTGATTGCAAGCAAAGTAAATACAGCTTTGGAGCATGACATGACAGTAATTTTTTGTTTTGGCGAAGAATTGAAAGACCGTCAATCCAAAAATCATTTTAATGTAGTAGAAAATCAATTGAAAGATGGATTATTCAACATTAAAGCTTCAGATTGGGGTAATATTGTATTGGCATACGAGCCCGTATGGGCTATCGGAACCGGTGAAACCGCATCTCCAGAACAAGCGCAGGAAATGCATGAATTCATTAGAGAGACAGTACGTAAAGCATACGGAAGCGATATCGCAGAAGATGTTTCAATCCTTTATGGAGGAAGTGTAAAACCAGAAAATGCAAAAGAAATTTTCTCTAAAGCGGATGTAGACGGAGGTCTTATTGGTGGTGCAGCTTTAAAATCAGACGATTTCGTAGCCATTGTGAACGCACTTTAAAAAATTATATCAAATACAGGAAGAAGCGGTAATTGAATTTACCGCTTTTTTTATTTTTATAATATTCGATAAAAAGGAAAGAGTACCTTTGCAAAAAAATAAACATGTCAAACATATATATCGGTTACCATTTTACGGTTGAACCAAAAGAGTTGGGTTCAGAAATATTAATCGCTGAATTAGGAGAAACTGCATTTGAAAGCTTTACTGAAACGGAGACAGGAATTTCTGCGTTTGTACAGAAAGACCTATGGGACGATACGATCCTGGAGAACATCCGTATATTACAATCAGAGGAGTTTAAAATCGAATATAGTTTCGAGGAAATCGATCAGGTAAACTGGAATGAAGAATGGGAGAAGAACTTTGAAGCGATTGATGTAGACGGAAACTGTCACGTACGTGCTCCTTTTCACCCAAAAACCGATGCTGAATTTGACATCGTGATTGAGCCTAAAATGAGTTTTGGAACTGGCCATCACGAGACAACACATATGATGATTCAACACTTGTTAGAAACAGAAGTTGGAGGTATGAAAACATTGGATATGGGTTGCGGAACTGCAATTTTAGCTATTCTTGCCGAAATGAAAGGTGCTCAACCAATTGATGCCATTGATATTGACAACTGGTGTTATTTGAACTCCATCGAAAATGCGGAACGTAATAATTGTAAACACATTACGGTCTATGAGGGGGACGCTTCTTTATTAAAAGGTAAGAAATATGACTTGATTATTGCCAATATCAACAGAAATATTTTGTTGAATGACATGCAAAGCTACGTAGATTGCTTAAACCCAAAAGGAACGCTTCTTTTAAGCGGTTTCTATGAACAAGACATCCCGTTTATTGACGTTTCATGCACAGAAAAAGGATTGACTTATGTTAAAAAATTTGAAAGAAACAATTGGGTTTCACTTAAATACGTAAATTAGTCGTAAATTAAGACTAATAGAAACCAACCGAACAAATCATGGGGAGACCATTTGCGAGACTAAAATGTCCAATTATGTGAGTTTGACTCAGGAAAACCCCAAAATATCTTTGGATTTCATACGAGCGACCCAATTAGGGAAATCTGACAAGATAATTGACATAAGTGGTAGTGACAGTAAACTGGTCGATTATTTACTATAAGAAGGATATGAAAATATCACTCTTATAGATATTTCTGCAAAAGCATTAGAAAGAGCAAAGGTACGGTTAGAAGAAAAAGCGATTAAAGTACATTGGATTGTTTCGGATATTAATGAATTCAGACCTGCTAGCCCTAATGAAATTTGGCATGATGGGCTACATTTCATTTTTTAACCACTGATGATCAAATAAACAATTATTTTAAAACTGCTCAAAAATGGATTCGTACTTTTTTTTTAATCGGAATTTTTTCAGATAAAGGCCCCTTAAAGTGTAGTGGTCTTGAAATCAAACAATATACAGAAACGACGCTGAAGTATTAATTTCGTGTCGCTTTTGAAAAACTAAAATGTATTAATGAAAATCATAAAACGCCCTTTGAAACTATGCGAAATTTTATATTGTGTGTTTTTAAGAAACGCTAAGTCAACTATATTTTTATCTAACCACTAAATTATTTAAAAATGAGTACAAAAGAAAAAACAAGAGAGAAAGTCAGTGTAAAGGAAGTGACCTCTAAAAATAATGAAATCATCGTTTACAATGATGACGTCAACACTTTCGACCACGTAATCGACACCTTAATGCGCGTTTGTGAGCATACACCTGAACAAGCGGAACAGTGTTCCTTAATCGTGCATTATAACGGAAAATGCACAGTAAAAACGGGCCCCCTTGACAAGTTGAAGCCGCAATGCACCGGCTTATTGGATGCAGGATTAAGTGCAGAAATAATCTAAATTGCCTTCAGCAAAGAAATAATTTCTATTTATTTTTTTACAACAAATTATTTAAAAACATTCTATTTTATCATATATTTGATTAAAATAGAATGTTTTAATGGAAGAATATGGTGAAATATTACTAATCGTAATGCTACTTTTCCTGGTATTAATAATCCTGGGAAAAACGTATGGTGCCTACAAAAGAGAAGACAGCGTTCCCATAATGGACAGTGTATCGAGCGTCAGTTCCAGCATTGCAAATGCCGGAACAGATGTTTTAAGGCTTAGTATTATTTTTATTTCCTTTGGCTTGATGGTTTCTAAAATGGCTGTCTTTTATTTGGAGACCAACATTTTTACCTATCTCGTAGCTTTTATCATCATTGACTTTTACGGGTATTGGACTTATTTTATTGCCCATCAGGTCAATTTTTCTTTGAACAAACACGCCATCCACCATAGCAGTGAGGAGTTTAATCTCGTTTGTAATTTGAAGCAAACCGTATCCAGTTTTATAAATCTATTCCCTTTTTTACTTATTCCTGCTGCCATAATAGAAGTTCCCATTGCTATTATTGTGATGACACTTCTCATTCAATTGTTTTTGCAATTTTGGTATCATACGAAACATATTAAAAAAGTGGGCTTTTTAGAGCATATTCTTGTTACTCCTTCGCACTATACTGCGCATCATGCAATTAAACCGAAATATATAGACGAGAACTATTCACAGATTTTTATTATTTGGGACAAATTATTCCATGCTTTCCAAGAAGAATTGGAAGATCCCCCTCCTGTTTATGGCATTACAAGACCAGTTAAAACCTATAATCCGATACGAATCAACTTTCAACATCTAGGCCTATTGATTTCTGATACCTAGCATGACGATAACAGAAAGGATAGATTTGCAATTTGGTTTAAGTATTCATTATTATTTAGGACATTAGTTTGGACCCAATTCTCTATTTCTAAAGGGAAATTATTTAATTATCTGTTACTTCCTACTTTCATTAGCAATGGCAATTTATTTTGTGGCTTTTGAATTTAAAACAAAAAACGTTACACTTCTCAATACCTAAACATAGACCATGAAAAACACTTTACTATTAAAAAGCTACATCGCTTTAAGCGTTATTTATCTCTTGATTATTCTTTTGGGTCACGACGATATTGCCTGGTATATAAAACCTTTTTTGATTCCATTTTTATTGTTGGGGGTTTATTTCCACAGTGATTTCCCTTCAAAAAAGGTACTATTAACTGCTTTAACCTTTTCTTGGTTTGGCGATATTATACTTCTATTTTCTGATAGAGACGAGATGTATTTCATCATCGGTTTTATCGCCTTCTTACTCTCTCACATCGCCTATATTCTATTATTTAACAAACAAATAAAACCGAAAAACACAAAAAACAAAGCTGTTTTCTGGATGGGGGTCACTGCAATTATTATGTACCTGATTGTTATGATTGCCTTGCTGCTGCCAAGCATTGGCGATTTAACTATTCTTGTTTTTGTTTATGCACTGGTAATCTCAATAATGCTATTGTTTGCTTTTAAAGGTTTCCTGATGTGGAAGACACCGGCAAATTGGTATATTTTGATAGGAGCTGTTATTTTTGTAAGCTCAGACAGTATTCTGATCTTCGACAAGTTTTATAAGTCCTTGGTATTGAACTCATTTATTATCATGCTAACTTATCTTGTCGCGCAATATTTGATTGTCGTGGGTATTTTGAAATTAAATCAAAAAAAATAGTATTCTCTATTGGTAGAAAATGCCATTTGCTTTTTTTTTTATAAAATTAACGCTATTAATGGGGCAATTTATCTTTTAAAACTCCATATAAATAAGTACCTAATAGGGCTCCGAAAAGAACAATCAAAACGCTCCAAAAACCGGCACCAAGTAGTATGAAAATTGGACCTGGACAAGCACCTACAAGAGCCCAACCCAATCCAAAAAATACTCCGCCAATTAGATAACGCGCTGAACCTTGATCTTTATCCTTTATTTCAATTGCTAACCCTTTTATGTCTTTTATATTCCTTCTCTTAATTAACTGAATTCCAATGATTCCAGTTAAGATGGCAACCATTATAATACCGTACATATGAAACGAATCAAACTGAAACATTTCATAGATTCGGTACCAGGATACTGCCTCCGATTTTGTCAGTACAATTCCAAAAACGAAACCGACCAATAAATATTTTATTACTTTCATATTCTAAAAAATTAAGGGGAATAAAAAATAAGACATAATCAATCCTCCGATAAAAAAACCGATAACCGCCTTTAAAGATGGGATTTGCAAGTTGCTTAAACCAGAAATGGCGTGGCCAGAAGTACAACCACCTGCATAACGGGTTCCAAAACCGATTAAAATGCCTCCTATTAACAATAATAATACACCTTTTAGAGAGGTGAAAATGTCGGGGCCAAAAAGTGCATCCGGCATCAGTTTTCCATTTGGAGCATCAATTCCTAATTGTGCCAACTGGGCAATAGTTTTGGGATTTATAGCAACATTTGAAGGATCACTCATAAACTGAACAGCTATAAAACCGCCCATCATCGCACCAACTACCACAACTAAATTCCAACGTTGCGCTTTCCAGTCGAAGTCAAAAAAGGCTACGCGTTTCCCCAACCCTGCCATAGAACACAAAGATCGCAGATTAGAAGACATCCCAAATGCTTTTCCAAAATAAGTCAAGGAAAGCATTATCATGCCGATTAAAAAACCGGAGACGTACCACGGCCATGTTTGAAAAATAATATTCATCTTTTTATTTTAATTTTTACAAAAGTAAGGATTCTAACTTTTATAGTGATCACATTTTATGACACAATTGTTTTTAGAGGATGGTTTCCTTTTTAAGTTTCCTCTATATTTGTGTTTTATAAGATATTGCCGGTAAAATCGTTACTCTGTTATATTTACAACTGAATGGAATCTCCAAAATTATAAAACATGAAAAAAGCAGTATTTTTTATTTTTTTACTCATCACCTCTGTTTCTTGCATAAGCACAAAATCTACTTTGCAAAACGTGGATGACAACGCTCCTATTCCCCAACTCTCGAGGAACAATACTTTTGTGATTACAGAATACAGTAAAGACGCAAAATATGGTTACAATAAAGACTATCCTATTAATGTTTTTTATAGAAGCACAAAGGACGATTCTATAAATCAAGGACGCTTTCTCCATGCATTAGCCGGACCCAAAGGGGAAGAAATCACTTTTAAAAAACTGGAAAGCTGCTGTCCGTTTCCTACTCAAAGAAGCGAAATGGGCGCTGGATTTCTTGATATCTATGAAATAACATGGCAGGGTCAAAAGAAACCAATTATTCTCTATGTAAACATTTATGAAAAAGGAGTCTTAATGGTACCCGTGGGACTTAGTTTAAAGAAGTTTTAAATCCCGCTAACTTTTAACCCAGCACTGATAGAAGCGACACCCTAAGCCTATTGACGTCCCGAGGCGTCGGGAGCAGTCCCAATAGCTATCGAGATAGCTTCTTAAAAAAGAAACAAATTCTAAAATTAAATTGCAAATCATAACTATCTTTGCACTTTCAAAAAAACTATTATGAACATACAAGATATTCCTCAAATTAAACATACGGATAGCGGTAACTTTTTTTTACTGGCTGGACCTTGCGCGATAGAAAGCGAAGAAATGGCAATGCGAATTGCTGAAAAATTAATTGGTATCACTGACAAATTACAAATTCCTTACGTTTTCAAGGGATCGTTTAAAAAAGCCAATCGTTCAAGAATTGACAGTTTCTCTGGAATTGGCGACGAGAAAGCGTTAAAAATCCTTAGAAAAGTGTCTGAAACTTTTGGGGTTCCTACCGTAACTGATATTCATACGAATGAAGATGCGGAGATGGCTGCTCAATATGTAGATGTCCTTCAAATCCCCGCTTTTCTGGTTCGTCAAACTGATTTAGTTGTGGCTGCAGCCAATACGGGAAGAGTGGTAAACCTGAAAAAAGGACAATTTATGAGTCCTGAAAGTATGAAACATGCCGTACAGAAGGTATTGGATTGTAACAATGGAAACGTAATGGTAACCGATCGTGGAACTATGTTTGGCTACCAGGACATGATTGTTGATTTTAGGGGGATTCCTACTATGCAGCAGTATGCAACGACGGTATTGGATGTAACGCATTCATTACAGCAACCGAATCAAACAGCTGGTGTAACGGGAGGAAGACCGGATATGATTGAAACAATTGCCAAAGCAGGAATTGCAGTAGGTGTTGATGGGATTTTCATAGAAACTCATTTCGATCCGGCTAATGCCAAAAGTGACGGAGCAAACATGTTGCATTTGGATTATTTTGAGGCCTTAATGACTAAACTAGTCGCTATCAGAAAAACGGTTAATACGTTTTAATTTTTACAACTTTTACATTGAAAAATATATTTTTATTCACAGCATTTATAACGTTCTTTTATTCTAACACAATAAGCGCTCAAGAAGAAATCAAAATACAAGATAAATATACTGCACATAACAAGGGAAAGTTCTTTTTATCGTGGGGTGGAAACAGAGAAAGTTACACAAAATCTGACGTAAACTTTAGAGGAAAGGATTACAATTTTACTGTAGAAAATATGGTTGCTCATGACAAACCTAAAGGATGGCATGTTGATTATATAAATCCGGTAAGAATGACCATTCCTCAAACTAATTTTAGAATGGGTTATTTTATAAATGACCATTATAGTATTGCATTAGGAGTTGATCACATGAAGTATGTGATGACTCAGAATCAAACGGCAAATGTAACCGGGAGTATAAACGCTAGCACTCCATTTGATGGGGTCTACAACAATACACCAACAGTAATGACCGAAAATTTTTTAATGTATGAACATACGGATGGTTTGAATTATATGAACACGGAGTTTTCTAGACATGATGATATTTCGTCTGTATTCAAAATTAGAAATACTGATAAAATTCAAATTAACTTAACCGAGGGCGTAGGTCTAGGTTTGCTATATCCAAAGACTAATACAACTCTTTTAGGTAAGGAACGCCACGATGATTTTCATGTTTCGGGATATGGAACTTCTTTAAAAGCTGGCCTGAATGTAACCTTTTTCAAACACTTTTATATACAAGGAGAGTTAAAAGGCGGATACATCAATATGCAGGATATTCGTACTACCAAAAGTACTGAAGATAGAGCTTCACAAGATTTCTTCTTTTTCCAAAGGATAATCGCTTTTGGAGGCATTTTTAAAATCTAATTATACACTTAAATTACTTAATGGGATGGTCAAAAAGACTATCCCATTTTTTTTTTAAAAGCAAGTATAAATCCCTTTTTTACATTAGTTTTAGCTCTGTCTGTAAAGTATTTGACATTTTATAGTTACTTTAGTAGTTCAATTCTAAACTAGCCTTTGACATAGAAAGGTATTATTATTAAAGGAATGGGGAAAATGAAACGAACAGAAGAAAATGTTATAAATGATACTTCTATTAATTATGACAGTTTCGATAACTTCGAAAAATTTTTTGATTTGGCACCCGATTTACTCTGTGTAGCTGGATATGATGGCTATTTGAAAAGAGTAAACCCGGCAGTATCAAAATTATTGGGCTATACAAATGAAGAGTTACTATCTAAACCTATCGATGAATTCGTTTATCATACTGATCAAAAAAGTACTTCCGCCGCCAGAAAGGAGCTTAGAAAAAAGGTGTCTTTATTTAACTTTGAGAACCGTTATGTTACTAAAAGTGGTGCTATTGTATGGCTTTTATGGACTTCTTTACCTATTGATAGTGATCAAGTTGTGTATGCTATTGCCAAAAACATTACTTACAAGAAAGAACTTGAAGAGGAACGAAATATACATATAGCCGAACTGACAAAAATCAATCACGAATTCAAGCAGCTCACCTACTCCACTGCTCACGATATCAAGTCTCCTGTTAATAATATGCTTACTGTTTTTGAACTTTTAGATCTTTCTAAAATTACAGATTCAGAAACCCTTGAATTTATTTCGATTCTAAAATCTTCGACAGAAGGTTTAAAGCAAATGCTAAATGAATACATAGCAGTTTTAAATAAAAAAAATGCAATCAATTCCCATATCAAAGAATTGGATTTAAAGGCTTCCTTAGATGAAGTGTTACGTTCCATAAATTCAATTATTAATAATTCAAATGCGATAATTAATGTAGATTTTTCAGAACTTGACACTATTAATTTCAACAAAGGCTATTTGAAAAGTATCTTTCTGAATTTGCTGACAAATGCGATAAAATATTCTAAGCCTGATTCTGTCCCAATTGTTTCCATTTATTCAAAAATTGTCAATGGAAATAAACAATTAATTATTTCTGATAATGGAATTGGATTTGATATGGATAAAGTAAAAAATAAAATCTTTGGCCTACATCAAAAATTTAATAATAATAATAATAATAATATTGACAGTCATGGTATTGGTCTTTATTTAGTTTATAATCATATTACAAGTCTTGGAGGCCAAATAGCAGTAGAAAGTAAAAAAAATGAAGGCGCTAAATTTATCATCACATTTAAGAACTGAAATGAAAATTAGGGATTAAGTTGCGCTTAAATTTTGAAATTGGAATAGTACTGCAATAAAAGAAATATTTAAGTGTAAAACTCTTATGATAGAAATTCCGAAAATACCAAAACTACGCTCCTCAACCGGCACATTTTCAGGACTTGAAATACTTCAGTATATCGTATTGATTTGTTTCATACTTTATTTTGGAAAAACACTTTTCATACCTCTTAGTTTTTCGTTACTGATCAGTTTTATTCTCTTTCCAGTATGTAAATGGATGGAAAGCAAAGGAATCAACAAAATGCGGGCTATTATTATCTCCCTTCTCATCGTTCTCTCATTTATTGGCATTATCGTTTATTTACTCTTTATGCAAATCAATGAGTTCTCCAATGAATGGGGACTGTTCCGCGAAAAGCTTTCGGAAGCTTTGAATCAAATCAGTATTTTTATTGTAGAGCGATTTGAAATAACTACAGACGAACAAGTTGCCTTTTTAAAAAATTCCATTAATAATTCCGGTACACAAGTATTTTCATTACTTCGGAGCTCACTCTATTCACTCTCAGAGTACCTATTTTTTCTTTTAATTATCCCTGTTGTTTCAGCTCTTATTCTTTATTATCGTAATATATTAGCAAAAGCATTGTATCAAATTTTTCCCGCAGACAGAAAAGAAACGGTTCATGAAATCCTGATTGAAACGATACGTGCCTATTATAATTTTATCAAAGGAATGTTCTTAGTTTATCTTATCGTTGGCCTTCTAAATAGTATTGGTCTTCTGATTATTGGGGTACCACATCCTTTTATGTTTGGTTTCATCGCTTCCATACTCACTTTTATCCCCTACATAGGAATTATGATATCCTCTCTTTTACCCATTGCCGTTTCTTGGATAACATATAATTCCATTTGGTATCCATTAGCTGTTGTTTTGGTTTTTTCAATTGTGCAGGCGCTGGAAGCATATGTAATATTTCCATTAGCAGTAGGCCACCGCTTAAAAATTAACACATTGGTTATAATCATAATGATCACCGCGGGAGGAATTTTATGGGGCGCCGCGGGAATGATTCTATTCATTCCTTTCGCAAGTATCGCGAAACTAATTGCCGATCGTTCGCCTCGTTTAAAAATATTATCAATCCTGTTGGGAGAAGGAGAGGAAGAGGAAGAGGAAGAGCGGAATAAAACGCAATCCTAATTTCGTCCACGTTTCTTTATATTTGATCCGGGTACTTTATTTTTTAAAACAATTCCACAAAATTTGATTCTTTGCCTCAAAATGAAAAAAACCACAAGCATAACACTTGTGGTTTTTTAATAAGGCTTTAAGCAGTTCTTAGAACTACTATTTCACAATACCGTTTTGATCCATTAAATACATCAAAGAAGCCATGGTGGCCGCCCCTAGTTGTAATTCTCTTTTGTTAATGGCGTCGAATTTATCATTTGCCGCATGATGATAATCAAAATAACGTTGCGAATCCGGTTTCAATCCTGCTTTGACAATCAATTTAGACGTTAACGGACCAATATCCGATCCACTGTGACCTTTTACAAAACTGTGGATTAAATACGGTTCAAATGCGCTTTTGTAACTGCTGATCTTATTAAAGTTGGCATCATCACATTCCAGAGAGAATCCCCTTGGACTAAATCCTCCTGAATCACTCTCTAAAGCAAAAATATGATTCTCCTTATTTAACAAGGATAACTCCTCGTATTTTTTACCGCCTCTAAGTCCATTTTCTTCATTCATAAAAAGAACCACACGAATCGTGTTTTTAGGCTTATACCCTAAGTTTTTAAATATATTCAGTACTTCCATACTTTGCACCACTCCTGCTCCGTCATCATGAGAACCGTCAGCTAAATCCCAAGAATCAAGATGTCCGCCCACGACCATGATATTTTCCGGATGCTCGCTTCCTTTTATTTCTCCAACAACATTATACGATAACACATCTTCCATCGTCTCGCAAGACTGCTTAAAATAAAATTTTAAATTTGGATTTTTTTTCAACGTCTTAGACAACAATTCAGCACCGTTAGTACTTATGGCTGCCGTAGGAATGTATTGTGATTTCGGGATCGCGCCATAACTCTGTGCTCCTGTATGAGGAAAGTCATCCAATCTTAAATTAAGGGAACGTACAATAGTCCCAACAGCTCCAAACTTTGCTGCTTCACCAGCACCGATGTTTCTCTGATCACCGGCCCCTGAATACGCATGAAAAGACTCTATTTCTTCATTGTTCATCGGACGGTCAAAGAAAACGATTTTTCCTTTTATTTTATCAATACCCAACTCAGATAACTCTTTTATGCTGTGTACTTCAATCACTTCGGCCGTAAGTCCAGTTTTAGCAGTTGCTATGGAACCTCCCAAAGCACAAATAGGCACCGTGATTTTAGTTTTATTATCTTGTATGTAGGCCATTTCTTTTTCGCCTCTCACCCATTTGGGCACCATCACTTCCTGAAGATATACACGATCTAAGCCAAGGGTCTCTAATTGTGCTTTTGTATATAGAACTGCTTTTTCGGCACCGGCAGATCCCGATAAACGAGAACCGATCTTATTAGATAGGTCGTCCAACCAAGCATAACATTTCGAGTTTGTTAATGATGATTTATAGATTTCCTTAATCGTTTGTTCTTCTTTAGTTTGGGCTAAAACCGCAAATCCATTAAAAAGGATAAGCGCTAAAACAGTGGTTTTTTTCATTTTATGATTGTTTATATAAATATTTAATTTTTAATACTTTACGGACTACTACATTAATTCGAAACTAATTACTGCTCCTCCCCTGGTGCCAAGTTCAAATTAATTTTGATTTGCTTGTTACCACTTTCGCTTTGATTTTATAAGCAATAGGATTGTTTTTCCAATCGGCATCTTTTGCATCTTCGTAGATTGATTGTTGCTTTGTATTTTTGCCCTTAAGTAAGAAATCCAATTTGATTTCTGATTTTTTGGCGTTCTCGTATGTAATTGCTCTTAAGAACCACGATTCCTCGCCTTTAGCTTTTCTCGCAACTGTCAAATAAAATGCTTCATCAATTTATCGTTTTTTTTAGTGGCGCTAAAATACTAAAATCATCTGTAATACCGATTGTATATTTAAGATAGTCCTCCCGATAATTATTGGGAAGACGATACTACTTTTATCTTGTACCGAAAAATTCTTATGAGCTATCAGCATTATACCAAAGCACTTTAAACATAAGTTTGTTCAATATACTATCCTTTAAGCATCCCGCAAAACTCTGTATTATAAAAACCCCTTTAATAAAACACCAAAGGGCAAACCAAGTTAAAATAAAAACTAACCTATTTATTCAACTCAAAACTAACTTTCTTCTCTGCATCAGATCTTACCCCGATATAAACTTCAAACTGTCCAGGTTCAGCTACAGATTCCAGATCCGAATTATAAAACTTCAAATCTTCAACAAAAATTTCAAAAGTGACCGTTTTTTTTCTCTACTTTTAGTAGTCTTATCTTATATAAATCTTTTGACTCTTTTGAAGGTCTGGTGACAGATCCAACTAAATCCCTTCTATATAATTAAACGATTTCTTTATCGTAATAATTCTCCGTATTCGTTATATCAACACTTGCACTTATTTTTCCATAGCAATTCATCATGTCGGATGACAACTTTAGATTTCAATATTCGAATGTGGTGTAACTCAATCCAAAACCAAAAGGAAATAAAGGTTCGTTTCTTTCATCGATATAATTAGATTCGAATTTTCCTTCTGTATTACCAAGTGGCCTTCCTGTATTGTTATGACTGTAATAAATAGGTATCTGTCCAACACTAGTAGGAAAAGTAGTTTCGTAGCTATGAATCACAATCATCCCAAAAAGCAACGGAATTTTCAAACGACTTTTTTTAAAAGCGAACTCCTGTACTTCTTTACTTTTTTGAGCCGACTTGATATTTAATAAACTCCCAACTTTACCTTCTTAAATGTTTTTTGCCACATCTGAGCTATTGGCCCCTCCTGTAGTTATATCTCCAGCCGTGGGTAATTTAATTGTCCTATTTTTTTATTTGTTGGAACATCCATTCATAAATTTCTTTGTTGTCATATACTCGCGTCCAACTATCATGGCCGGCATCATCAAAAATGGTCAGTTCAATATTACTATTGCAAGTTTTAAGCTTTTTGTAAATAGTAATGGAGTAGTTGACATCTACAACATCATCCACTAAACCATGAAAAATTCTAATAGGAATAGCGGCAATTTTACAGTTTTCTATCATTGGAACGCGATCTACAAATCCTGCGATAGGCACTAAAGCGGCAAACATTTCAGGATGGGCAAAAGCTAAATTCCAGGCACCCCAGCCGCCAATACTCAATCCGGTTAAGTAAATTCTGTTGGAATCAATATTATTTTCTTTTTGGATTTTTAAAATCAATTGGTACAATACTTCGGAGTCCCAATACTCATTTTCTGGACATTGGGGCGCCAAAACATAGGAGTCCAGTTCATTAATTTTTAAAAATTTAAAAGGACCATGTACTTTTACTTTCTCTATATCAGTCCCTCTTTCCCCAGAACCATGAAGAAAAATGATTAAAGGTTTTTTCGCTCTTGTATTTTCAGGACGGTGTAAAGCATAACTCAATTCGTGTTTTGCTATACTCTTCGTTTTTATTTTTCCAATGACATCAGTTTGAGCGAAGGAAAAAAATGTGGCTAAAAGCGTAATAATTAAAGATAAATATTTAGTCATTTCTTAAAAATTGTATTTCCCCGAGTGGAATCCTAGTTTTACTAAACTTGGTTTCACTTCTGGAGCGTTCTTAAATAATTTCCATAATAAACCGGTACGATAGTTTTCAATCATAGGTACAATAGTGTCTTGATCGATTGCTAAATACAGGGATGTGATTCAATTATAGCGTGGTGAACAATAATCACATTTATTCGATATAGGCCATAAAAAATCCCTCTCAACAGAGAAGTGTTTTTTCAAGATAGGTTTTTTTTTTAATTCACAAGAAGTGCATAAACTTGATTGGCAATCTCTATTTCTTCATTGGTTGGAATCACCATGATTTTAGTTTTAGAATTTGCTGTGTTTATTTCTCGTATTTCTTTAGATCTTATTTCATTCTTGACATCATCTAATTCTAGTCCAAAATACTCCATGTCAGTACATACCAGTTTTCTGATATAAGACGAGTTCTCCCCTATTCCGGCCGTAAAAATAATCGCGTCCAAACCATTCATCACCGCCGTATACGAACCTATTAATTTTTTAATTCGGTATGCATTCATGTCCAATGCTAATTGACATGCTACATTTCCCTCTTCTGCTTGTGATTCTATTTCTCTTAAATCACTAAAACCAGTAAGTCCCAGCATTCCGCTTTCTTTCAGCAATAGATTATTTACCGCATCCAAAGAATATCCCAACGTATTTACCATATAAAACACAATAGAATGGTCTATATCGCCGCTTCTTGTCCCCATGATGAGTCCGTTAGAAGGTGCGAAACCCAAACTATGATCGATACTTATACCGTCTTTAATCGCCGTCATACTACAACCGTTACCTAAGTGAATTGTTATGATTTTATCACTTTTATTTAAGTATTCGGTAGCTCTTTCTGAAACGTATTTATGACTTGTTCCATGAAAACCATATACCCTAATGTTGTTTTCTGTTAAAAATTTATTAGGAATGGCATATTTATGGGCAATTACAGGAATTGTTTGATGAAAAGCAGTATCAAAAACAGCCATTTGTTTTGCCGATGTAAAAATAGCTGAAGCAACGTGAATTCCTTCTAAGTTCGCTGGATTGTGAAGCGGTGCCAATTGAAATAGCTCCATTATTTTTTCTTTTACCTCTGCATCAATATGCACTGGATTAGAGAAACTGGCTCCACCATGAACGACACGATGTCCCACGACCTCTATCTCTTGAGTACTTTTGATTACACCAATATTTTTATCCATCAATAATTCCGCAATCTTTTCTAACCCTACTCTATGGTTTGGAATAGGCATGCTTTCTTCTATAGCATCTGTATTTGTTTTGTATGTAATATTTGAGGTGTCCAGTCCAATCCTATCAATCATACCACCACAAATAACAGCTCTTGCCGGCATTTCTATTAATTGAAATTTTATAGATGAACTTCCGGAATTTATTATAACTATTTTCATTTTCTATGTTTTCCTTACCCTGACCCTTTCCGAAGGAAAGGGAAACTAGGTTGATTTTGTTTGTATTTACTATTTTACTTGAAATTTGATACCTGAACTTCTTTTACAACCCTTGCGCTTGTATTGCAGTAATGACCACTGTATTAATAATGTCATCGACCGTACAACCGCGGCTTAAATCGTTTACGGGTTTGTTCAACCCTTGTAACATGGGGCCAATAGCTAAAGCTCCGGTTTCTCTTTGAACCGCTTTGTAAGTATTGTTTCCGGTATTTAAATCAGGAAAAATAAGGACACTTGCCTGTCCTGCCACTTCTGAATTTGGCATTTTACTTTGTCCTACTTCCATATCTACCGCGGCATCGTATTGTATAGGTCCTTCAATTTTTAAATCAGGCCGCTTTTTTCTCACAATTTCAGTAGCAGCTCTTACCTTATCCACTTCATCTCCTTTTCCTGACGCTCCAGAGGAATAGGATAGCATAGCTATTTTTGGTTCTATGCCAAAAGCCAGACTAGAGTCCGCAGAGGAAATGGCTATTTCCGCCAGTTGTTCTGCAGTAGGATTTGGATTTATTGCACAATCTCCGAAAACAGAAACTCGGTCTTCTAAGCACATAAAAAAGATCGAAGAGACTACAGATGAATTAGGTTTTGTTTTAATAAATTGTAATGCCGGTAAAATCGTATGTTGCGTCGTGTGGGCTGCTCCAGAAACCATTCCGTCTGCATGTCCTTTATATACCATCATTGTTCCAAAATAGGCCCCATCTTCCATTAAATCTTTGGCCATTTCCAATGTTACATTTTTTTTCTTACGCAACTCATAATAGGTATTTACATAATCTTCATAATGCTCGGATTTAATCGGACTAGTAATTTTCACTTTCGAAAAGTCAAAAGCAATGCCTAATTCAGCCACCTTATTTTCGATTTGTTTTTTACTTCCAAGAATAGTAATATCGACGACATCCATCGATAATAATCGCGACGTAGCAATAATGATTCTGTCATCATTCCCTTCTGGAAGAACAATATGCTTTCTGTGTTTTTTAGCCCTTTTCACTAGGTTGTACTGAAACATTTTGGGAGTCATCCCTTCCGCTTCAAAAGAACTTAATTTTTTGGTTAAATTATCTAAGTCTACATACTTCTCGAAAGTATTTATTGAAGTCTCTATTTTCTGCTTATTATCAGCATAGATTTTAGCCTTTATATCCCCAATTTTATTAGTAATATTATAGGTCCCGCCTTCAACTGAAATAATAGGAACAATACTAGTCAACCCTTCAATTAACATTAGGATACTGTCATCTGGTACTATATTACCTGTCAACACTATGCCTGAAATCGCAGGATAATTTGCAGATTCATTAGCTTGCAAGGCACCCAAAATAATATCTGCACGATCACCGGGAGTGATCACAAGGGCTTTTTCCTTAAGGTGTAATAAGTAGTTGCGAAGTTGCATGGCTCCAACACTATAATTGCCGATTTCATTATTCAAGAATTCTGCGCCAAATAGCACTTTAGCATCGAGTTCATCTACAATTTCTTTAATCGTAGGATTATTTAGACTAGAGACTAAAGGTATAGCGTTCACTAGGATTTCTATCGGTAAGCTAGAACGTAATCCATCCTCTACTAATTTAATGTTTTCCTGTTGCACTTTATTGGCAATAATTGCCAGCACTTCGACATCTTTAACTTTAAAAGAATCGTAAGCCAAGTAAAGACTATCTACTAATTCCTCTAATGTTTTCCCGACACCGGAACCAACAATAATCGTTGGAATCCCAAGGTTTTTGGCTATAAGAACATTCATATCGAGTTCGATTACCGTCCCTTCCCCACTAAAGCTGGTTCCCTCGACTAAAACAAAATCAAATTGCTCTTCCAGTCGTTTGTATTTATCAATAATCAAATCTAAAACCTCGCCTATTTTACCTTTATTTTTCTTTTTGATCAGCTTACTTTTTGTAATTGCAAATGCATCTTCAAATGCAATATCTAATCCAAAATGAGAGATTACAGTTTCGATATGATTATCCAACTTACCATCTTCAAAATCCTCTATTATTGGTCGAAAGTAACCGACTTTAGCTGTTTTACCAATCAACATACTCATTAAACCTAAAGTAATAATGGATTTCCCGCTATTGTGCTCAGAGGTAGCTATATATATGGCTTTGTTCATCTTTATGTATTTATTTACATTTTTATTTGTTACTTATTTTCTGTACTTTAAAACTTTAAGAAGCGGCATTACTGACGCATTCTCATAGACTTGGATTTGTCGTTTTTATAATACGTTGAAGGTATTCTATTTTTTACGGACGGCATAATTTCACGGCATACTATTCACCCAATAGTGACTACTCTTTCTAAAACCACCTTCTCTTTCTAAAATAAAACACCATAATAATACCTATTAGAATCATGACCCCTATAACAGTATAATATCCATCTTTATATTGAAGTTCCGGCATATGCTGAAAATTCATTCCGTAAACACCTGCAATAAATGTTAAGGGTATGAATATCGCCGATACAATAGTCAGGGTTTTCATAATCTCATTCATCTTGTGCGACTGAGAAGAAAAAAAGAAATTAGAAGCACTTTCTAGCATCCCCATATCAGAGTCTATCTGTTCTAAAAGTTCCAAGCTTTTTTGATGCAATCTAGAAAAATAACTGAATGTTTCTCCTTCTATCACTTTAAAATCTTCATCTTCTTTAAGACTTTTAATCGCATATAAGGAATCCCTAAGCGGAATAATGGAGCGTTTTAAAAAGTTGAAATTATCTCTGTGTTTCTCAATTCGTTCCAAAATTTTAGGATCAGCACTACTCTTGGACAACACAATCAATTCTTCGATTTTATCTTCTTCATTTTCGATAGTAACGTAAAAATTCTCCATAACAGCATCTAGCAACAAATAGAGTAAAAAATCAGCCTTTTTAGTGCGAACGCTACCCGATTGGTTTCTAATCCTTTCCCTAATATGTATAAAAAAATCACTTCGCTTTTCTTGAAAAGAAATTAAAACATTATTTTTTATCAAAAAACTGATCTGCTCCACACTAATATTATCAGAATTCTCAGTAGGTAGCATGGACTTTATATTAAAAAACAAAGTATCTGAAGATTCTTCCAACTTTGTTCTTCTGGTCGTATTTAATATGTCCGACAGCAGAAAATTATCTATTTTGAAAAAGGCTCCTATCGCTTCGATAATTTCCATTTCGTTTAAGCCGTGGAGATTGAGCCAATTTATTTTTTTGACATTAATTCCAGTCTTAAAATCCGAAATCTCAAAATCATCATATTCTGTATAATCTAAGGCATCATAGACGAACAGCTGCATCTCTGACTCGAACTTTTTATGGCTACCAGTATACTCCAGCTGATTCATTGCTGTTTTTCTACTTTTCTTAAATTTAATTTTCCTCATAAAAAATAGTATATACCGTATTAGTACAAAAAAAGGTTTTCAAGAGGGCCGCTCTTTACCCCATTTGCTTTTTATAAACCTTGAAACACCTTTGATTTCTTATTTTAAAACAAAAATAAGAATAAATAACATTCTATTTTATGATAAAAATAAAGGTATCCGCTTTAAAGAGGAATTAGCGTTAATTTTCTCAAATTACAGTAAGAAATGATATTTTATTCAGAATTTAGCGATAAATTTGGAATTAATAATAGCTTAATATAATATTATTTTATTCAGCTTCTAAAAACTTAATAATAACCAGAATACCAACAACTAAATGATTAAAAAAAAACTAACCCTAATTATTGTTTCTCTCTTGCTTTTTTCAGCTCAAGAAACATTTGCTCAAAGTAAGAAAAAAAGAAAAGCAGATAAAGAAAGTTCCGCCAAAGTGGAAAGCAAAGGCGCTGACACCAAAAAAGAACCAAAGCCTTACAAAAAAGTTATTGATTCCACCGCAGTAACACAAAGAGGACTGATTGATGTTCATAAAATTGACAACAAATATCTCTTTGAAATTCCCGATTCTATTTTAGGTAGTGAGATGATGACTATCACTCGTTATTCTAAAACTCCTGCCGGAGGAGGAATCTTTGGTGGCGAAGAAGTCAACAGACAAGTCGTTCGTTGGGAAAAAGGGCTCAATAACAACATTCTTCTCAGATCGATCACCTATGTTATCATGTCACCGGATGAAGACAAACCAATGGCCCAAGCTGTTAAAAACTCCACTTCAGACCCAATTATTGGTAATTATGATGTTTTAGCATACAAGAAAGATCAGTCTGGAAAAATTACCGGTTACGTAGTAGATTTATCGACGACTTTTGACGCTGACGTTCAAACCTTCTCATTAGATCCCATAAAGAAACAATTATTAAACATTCAAACGTTTCAAAAAGATAAATCATTCATCTCAAAAGTAAGTAGTTACCCTATAAATACTGAAGTTAGAAGCGTAAAAACCTTTACGACCACGGCGCCAAAAATCAACACTACTCCAACACCTAAAATTGGAGTTAACTTACCTTCGGCCTTAGATGCTGGTGTCATTACCGTAGAAATCAATACTTCTATGATTTTATTACCTAAAATACCAATGCGCAAAAGAGAGTTTGATGCTCGTGTGGGATATTTTTCTAATAAATACGATGTTTTTGAAGAGGAGTCTCAAAAATCAGAAACCAAAATCTTTGCAGTACGATGGCGTTTAGAGCCAAAATCTGTTGAAGATGCCCAAAAACAAGAAAGGGGAGAATTGATTGAACCTCTAAAACCTATTGTTTATTACATTGATCCAGCTACTCCCGAAAAATGGAGAAAATACATCAAACAAGGAATTGACGATTGGCAGATTGCCTTCGAAAATGCGGGATGGAAAAATGCGATTCGTGGTGAATATTGGCCAGAAAATGATCCAACAATGAGTTTGGAGGATGCTCGTTTTTCTGTTTTAAGATATTTTGCTGCTGATATTCAAAATGCATATGGGCCAAATGTTCATGATCCAAGAACTGGGGAAATATTAGAGAGTCACATTGGATGGTATCATAACATAATGAGTCTTTTAAGAAACTGGTACTTGATTCAAACTGCTGCTGTAGACCCAGCCGCAAGATCCAAAAAATTTGATGATAAATTAATGGGAGAATTAATTCGTTTTGTCTCTTCTCACGAAGTAGGCCATACTTTAGGATTACGTCACAATATGGGAGCTAGTTCTGCAACTCCTGTTGAAAAATTGAGAGACAAGGAGTATCAAGAAAAAAACGGACATACTTCTTCGATCATGGATTATGCACGTTTCAATTATGTTGCGCAACCAGAAGATGGGGTAACTGCTTTATTTCCTAGAATTGGAGACTATGACAAATGGGCTATTAAATGGGGATATTCCTATTTTGAAGACACTAAAGACGAAGCGCAGGAAAAAGTAGTATTGAACGAAATGACTAAGGAAGCTTATAAGAACAATCGTTTGTGGTTTGGATCTGAATCAAGCCCTTATGACCCAAGATACCAAACAGAAGACCTAGGAGATAATGCGATGAGAGCTTCTGAGTATGGTATTAAAAACTTAAAACGAATTCTACCTAATTTATTGGAATGGTCGAAAGAAGATGGCGAAAGTTATGCTGAATTAGATGAGCTTTATGGCGCACTTACAGGACAGTTTAGAAGATATATGGGACACGTTACTAAAAATGTTGGAGGAATTTATGATTCACCTAAAACGTATGACATGACTGGAAATCAGTTTGTAGTGGTTCCAAAAAGTATTCAAAAAGATGCCGTTGCATTCCTGAACACACAATTGTTTACTACTCCAATTTGGTTGTTGAATCAAGATGTTCTTTCAAAAATCAACCCCGATAATGGTGTTGAGGCTATCAAAGGGATGCAGGATGCGACATTGAACAGTTTGTTAGCTGGAGACCGAATGGTCCGTCTTTTAGAAACTTCTATTGAAAGTAAAAATAATTATTCTGTTGACGAGTTAATGACTGATTTGAAAAAGGGGATTTTTTCTGAGTTAAACGGAAACAGTCCAATAGATATGTACAGAAGAAATGTACAGAAGCTATATGTTGATAAGTTGATTGAATTACTTAAACCGGGCACGACCGTGGTTAGATCTGCTCCAGTGGGTGCTACATCTGGTTTTACGACAAGGAAAGTAAATCTAGCTCAAACAGATTTACCATCTATCGCCAGAGGTCAACTTCTAAGTTTAAAGAGCGATTTAAAAATATCCACTTCAAGAATACAAGATAAAATAAGTAAATATCATCTACTTGATTTGATAAATAGAATTAGTGAAGGTTTAGACCCAAAATAGACATACCTACTTAGTGCAAATGTGCTAAACAGTACACTATTATTAAAAGCAAAAGGCTGTTCGAAAAGTAATTTTCGAACAGCCTTTTTAATTACAAAATTAATTATTTGAATTTTTGTGAAACATAAAACAGCGATTATGCGGCCAATTTCAAGTCACATTCGATTTAATAACAAGAACACTTTCCGCTGTAGTTAATTGATTTGATTTCAAAGTTATCAATCCCCAAGATAAATAGCTTCAATAACAGAATAATCTATAATGCACACTATGGCGCTCCAGATTGTATATTTAATTTAGTTTAATTACACCACACTATTTTCGTCCTACTTGAGCATTATAGCAAAGTAGTTTAAACTAAAACATACATTCATCTACTATACCAGTCCATGAAAGTGGGTTAACATTTGCCTAACCTGACGCATAATCATCTAAAATTTATTCTAAAAAATATAAAAGACGATAGCTTTTATAGATCAATCAGTTTATCAGGCTTTTCATTCCAAAGAATCTCAAGTGCATAGACTATGGCAAACCAACAAAGCATACCCACCATAATAATAAACCTAAAAGACTAAAAATTAAAGTAAAGAACAATATAGGCAAGAAATTTATAGTAAATGATAGATCTAACTAGAGTCCTATTTTGGAGATATAGTGTAAAACAGGGACTTTAAACGTTATACTTCATACGACATTAGCAATGTAAATATAAAATGCGGATTAATTGTTAGTCGCTATACCTTTTCGACCGGGACGACAAAATCCCTTTGGCATAATTCCGAATCTCTTTTTAGATTTAAGAGAAGTGCAGTAACCGTTTAAAGTACTTTTCGCTGCTAAACCTACAAAATACTTAAAGAATAAGATTATACTAAACAAGAGAGGCTGCCCTTCAATAGGCAGCCTCTTCTTTATTTAAATTCCACAAAAAAACCGAACTATTTCTAGCTCGGCTTCAGTGAACAAATAAAAATTGTTTTTTATTAGTTCGTTTGCGATTTCACAGCAAGAGTATAGATTACTAATCCAAACCCAATTTTGTTGATAGCATCAGCGATGTTGTAAACTGCATCAACGCTTCCTTTACCTACAAGACCTGTATACCATCCATCAGTTCCTAACATGTAACCTAACGGGTAGATTGCCCATCCTACAAGTACGAACCAACATAGTATTTTGTGTGCAGCAAGTGTGTTTCCACCGGCAGCTTTTGCCAATTTAGCAGCCTCACCAATCCATATTTCATAAACAATTAAGAAATAAGCAACACCTGAAGCGAATCCCCAAGCTGCTGCATTACCAGGATCAACGACCTCACCCCAATAACCTGTAACTAGCATCACAAGAGAATAGATAATCATTTTCCATAACAAAGACTGCTTAGCCCCTGCAACTTTCAATATTAAGTAAAACTCAAGACACATTAATGGCACCGTCAATACCCAGTCAACATAACGGAAGAAAGTAGGTGATTCACCGAAACTTGCCCAATAATCTCTCATGTAGAAATAATGTACTGCGGCAATAAAAGTAATCAAACCTGAAACCAACACTGAAGTACGCCATTTTTTGTCAAACTGGCTCAGCGATAAAAAGAAAAATGCAGATGCAGCCATCATAGCCATACAACCTACGAAGAAAGTGAACCCTACATAATCAGTAGGAGATAACTTTGCGACCATTCCTGAAATAAACATAAAATTTGTCATAGTTAAAAATTAAGGTTAAATTTTTTTTTGTTCATGTAAATATAAGAATTGTTAGACAAACAAAATGTTTTTTGTTCAACTATTTTTGCTTAATTTTCAACAAAATTAATTCATTATGCTTAAATATACAAATATTGCAATCATAGCAAGCTTTTTCTGCTTGTGGCTCAACTCTTTCTTCCCTAAAGATATCCAAATACTCATTGGTTTTTCATTCATTTTTACCTTTGGAATTTTACACGGTGCTAATGATTTACTTTTAATTACTAATACGCGCGACTCTGAAAATACTCTTTCCTTTAAAAAAATTCTACTATATTACATTCTTGTCGTTCTTTCCGGATTACTATTATTCTATTTGATACCAATAGTTGCCTTGCTCCTTTTTATTTTAGTTAGTGCTTTTCACTTTGGCGATCAACAAGGTTTGTATTTCGATTTTAAAGTATCAAAATACCTATTAATTTTCTATCCTTTTATTTACGGAATCGTTATCCTGTTCTTATTATTTTTCTTTCATGCGACCGAAGTTGAAGAGATAATAAGAGAAATTATACGATTTGAACTACCTTATTACTATATCAACGAAATCTTTATAACTAGCGCATTCTTATTTATAAGTATGAGTAGTTATTTTTATTGGAAATTTGAATCGATTAGAGAAAAAATACGTGTCGAATTGTTTTTTCTAATTGTTTTTGCAATCATATTCAAAACTTCCAGTTTAATATGGGGATTTGCGATCTACTTTATTATATGGCATAGCATTCCTTCTATTTTAGACCAAATAAAATTTATTTACGGTTCTTTTTCTTTTAGCTATTTTATATCCTATTGCAAGAACGCCTTTGCGTATTGGTTGGCTTCATTAATAGGTATAGGACTTCTTTACTTCCTGTTTAGAGATAAGGAAATATTTAATGCTATATTTTTCTCTTTTCTCGCAGCAATCACATTTCCGCATGTATTAGTAATACTGAAAATGATGCATCAAAAAGATTCAAAAATTGCATAAAAAAAAACCGAGCTATTTCTAGCTCGGTTTCTTGTATTTAGTATCCCGATAAAAACGGGATAAGCGATTTACACAATTTTTTTACAAAAATTGGTTATCTGCTTACTTTACTTCTTCGTAATCTACATCTTGAACATCATCTCCTTGAGCATCACCTTCTGGCTTAGCTTCACCTTGACCTTGTTCTCCTTGAGCATACATTGCTTCAGTAGCAGTTTTCCATGCAGCATTAATATTATCTAATGCAGTTTGGATTGCAGGAATGTCTTGAGATTGGTGAGCCATTCTCAATTCAGTTAATGCATATTCTACAGCTACTTTGTTTTCGTCAGATAATTTCTCACCTAATTCTTTCAATTGAGTTTCAGTTTGGAAGATCATTCCATCTGCTTCGTTCAATTTCTCAGCTCTTTCTCTTGCTATTTTATCAGCATCAGCATTAGCTTCTGCATCTTTTTTCATTTTTTCGATTTCTTCAGCTGTTAATCCAGAAGAAGCTTCGATACGAATGTCATGAGATTTACCAGTTCCTTTATCAGTTGCAGAAACTTTGATGATACCATTAGCATCAATATCAAAAGTTACTTCAATTTGTGGAACACCTCTTGGTGCTGGTGGTAAACCATCTAAATGGAAACGACCAATTGTTTTATTATCAGCAGCCATCGCTCTAGCTCCTTGCAATACGTGAATTTCAACTGTTGGTTGAGAATCTGCAGCAGTAGAGAATACTTGTGACTTTTTTGTTGGAATAGTAGTATTAGATTCGATAAGAACTGTCATAACACCACCCATAGTTTCGATACCTAAAGATAAAGGTGTAACGTCAAGTAACAATACATCTTTTACATCTCCAGAAAGAACTCCACCTTGAATAGCTGCTCCAATTGCAACAACTTCATCAGGGTTAACTCCTTTAGACGCTTTTTTACCGAAGAATTTTTCTACTTCGTCAGCGATTTTTGGCATACGAGTAGAACCTCCTACAAGAATAACTTCGTCAATATCAGAAACAGATAAACCTGCATCTTTCAACGCTTTAGCAACTGGTGCCATAGAACGTTTTACTAATGAGTCAGTTAATTGCTCAAATTTAGATCTAGATAATTTTTTCACTAAGTGTTTTGGTCCTGAAGCTGTAGCCGTTACGTAAGGTAAGTTGATTTCAGTTTCAGTAGAAGAAGACAATTCAATTTTTGCTTTTTCAGCAGCTTCTTTCAAACGTTGCAAAGACATTGGATCTAAACGTAAATCAATACCTTCTTCAGTTTTAAATTCGTCAGCTAACCAGTCAATAATTTCATGGTCAAAATCATCTCCACCAAGGTGAGTATCACCGTTTGTAGACAATACTTCAAAAACTCCGTCTCCTAATTCAAGAACAGAGATATCAAATGTACCTCCACCTAAATCATAAACAGCAATTTTTTGATCTTTTCCTTTTTTATCCAAACCGTAAGCTAAAGCTGCAGCTGTAGGCTCATTGATAATACGCATTACTTTAAGACCTGCAATTTCACCAGCTTCTTTAGTCGCTTGACGTTGTGCATCATTAAAGTAAGCAGGAACAGTAATAACCGCTTCAGTTACTGTTTGACCTAAATAGTCTTCAGCAGTTTTTTTCATTTTTTGAAGAGTCATTGCTGACAATTCTTGTGCAGTATATAAACGACCATCAATATCAACACGTGGTGTATTGTTGTCCCCTTTAACTACTTTGTAAGAAACTCTTTTTGTCTCAGCCGAAACTTCACTAAAAGAATGACCCATAAAACGTTTAATAGAAGCAATTGTTTTAGTAGGATTTGTTACCGCTTGTCTTTTTGCAGGATCTCCCACTTTAATCTCTCCACCTTCAACAAAAGCGATGATAGATGGTGTTGTTCTTCTTCCTTCTGCATTAGGGATAACAACTGCTTCATTACCTTCCATTACAGAGACACAAGAGTTTGTCGTACCTAAATCAATTCCGATTATTTTACCCATTTTTATTTATATTTAATTATAATGTATACTTATTTTAGTAACTCGTAGTGCTTAAGTCAATCACTGTGCCAATGCAATAGCGTTCTGTAAAATGGCAGTTTTTGTTAAAATGGCGGAAAATACTCTGCCAAGATGACATTTCAGGCTGACTGTCATTGATAAAACAATAAAATGCAGCTGGCAGTTTCAACAATACAAATCAGAAGCTATCCCGACAGCTACTAGGACTGCTTGCTCTACGCTGTATTCCCGGCAAATAAAAACTACGGCTTGAAAAAAGCCTTGTTTTTCTAAACCGGGCGATGCCGCTGCTATAGGGGCTAAGGAATTTGTGGTTTCAATTTGCTTTAGCAGTCGTAAGGATTTTTATTCGTTATATCAAAAAAATCCAATTTGATAAGTTCCCAAGATTTATCTAATAAACATATCGGAACACAATAAGCATCTTCCGATTAAAAATTCACAAATTGAGATTTAATAGTAGAGCAATCAGTAAAAGGATAGCGTTGTTCACAGAAGAAAATCATTTCATAAATAGTGGCTTTATCAAGGTAATAATGTAAATCCCAAAAAAAAATCTACCTCCTCTCAAAACAATATCTAGTTTAATAGCAATAATTTCGTTTTCAAAAGCCATTTGAACACCCTTTTTATGAACGCTCTCAAAAATAAATTCACCTATATAATCCATACCTACTTTAATTAACGCATCTGTAGAATACCCGATCTCAAAATAAGTCCCAAACGCTACGTTATCAAGATTTCTCGAAATACAAATAGTATATTTATTTTAAGAAAACTCCTGATTTCCTTAAAATCAGTTGAACCATAGTCTGCAGCGGTAAACAAATCAAAATACATGGATATTCTGTGACCGATTTCTAAACTCAAAGCTGTTCCTCCTAGCAAACTGAAAGGAGAAAAAAAAAGCTCATGCATCAAATCAACAAGAATATCTTTGAGTAAAGGCGAAACGGCATCACAATGAAGGTTTTTCAATTTATATTATAATTGGTGTTTTGATAATTTAATACGGTCAACTACTTCTTTTCAATAAAAACGAATAATTTCTTCCTACACTATTTTAGTAACTCTGGAAAAAACACCTTTAATAACCGCTCTCTTATCTGTTTTCCAGTCAATTAAATCAAAAGTAGTATCCCAAAAAGTCACCTTCCTTAGTTTAAAAATATCCGGTCTATAACTACTGTCTTTCTTGGCTTAATTTATGTTGTAAAAACTTGGTGGGTCATCAAGAAGCCTTCCTCAAATTCTAGCTTCTCCTCTATTTTACTCGACAAATCAACGTTCATTCTACTACTGCCTTTTCTAATCGCACCAAGCGTTTGAAGGTGTTCATCAGTAGCAAGCGCAAACTATCTTTTATTGTTGTTCCTTTTCTTCAATTCCTACTCTAGCATTTTGCCAAGATGAATTCCTTTTATACTGTCAATCGTTTTCATAATACAAATACAAATAATTTTGTTTACATAATTTTTAATTTGACAATCAAACACTTCTCAAAAAATCAGAACTAAACCATTCATTCCAAAAATAACAAGAAAACTTTAACCCCTTTCATTTCTACTAGATAAAAAAGTTACCTAAATTTGGAGCTTCCACATTGTAGTTAAAGCAAACTACAAAACCCCCATAAATTTAAAAAATGGAAAACCATACTATAGCATCAAGCAGCATTACTTTTTTGAAAAATCTAGAAAAGAACAACAATAGAGACTGGTTTATCGAAAATAAAACACAATATACGACAGCACAAAGTAACATTATTGCGTTTGCAGACCAACTCATTACGCTAATGAGCACTAATGATGCGATAGAAACTGTGTCTGGAAAGAAAAGTCTGTATCGTATTTATAATGATGTTCGTTTCAGTAAAGACAAATCTCCTTACAAGTCTCGATTTGCATTAGGTTTACAAAGAGCTACTAACTTAAAAAGAGGGGGCTATTATTTGCATATACAACCTGGTAATAATTTTCTAGCATGCGGTTTTTTCTCTCCTAATCCGGATGATCTGAAAAGAATAAGAAAAGATATTGAGCTAAATCCTGCAGCGTGGCGCAAAATTTTAAACTCAAAATCAATAACGGATAATTTCGTAGAGTTGACAGGTAATGTAATTCCAACGTCTCCAAGAGGATTTGCTAAAGACCATGAAGCCATCGATTTAATTCGGCATAAACAATTTATCCTGAGACATAATTTTACAAATCAAGAAGTAACTGATCCCCAGTTTGTTTACAAGGTAAACGAAATATTTAAATCTGTACGACCGTTTTTTGACTACTTGAGTTTTGTCCTTACCACCGACCTAAATGGAGAAACTATAATTTAAACGAGGCTAAGGTCTGCAAGTACCTCAGCATTCATATAAAAGATACATATAATAAAACCGCACTTTTCAAAGGCTCCTCGCTATCGAGTAATCTCTAAAAAATTCCCTAATTAAACCTTTATTAATTTGAGAACTTGCAGCACAAAAAATTTCGAAACTAAATCTAAAAATCATTCATTATAGTATTTTAAACTATATTTGAACACTCAAAAAATAAAACTAAATAACATGTTTACCCTAGAACAAATCAAACAAGCACATGATAAAGTACAAACGGGTGCTGATTTTCCAAATTATATTCAAGACCTAATCAATTTAGGTGTAAAAGGATATGACACTCTTATTAACTACGGGCGCGTTGCTTATTATGACAGCAATGACGATTCCGTCAGCACTGATAAAAAATACGATGAAATTAAAATCGCTTCAACTGCAAACAAAGAACGCTTTATAGAGTTTCTGGTTATGAATCAAGACGGACAAACCGATTATTTTACTTTTTGCCAACAGGCAGCCCAATCCGGGATCGCTAAATCGCGCATTGACATCATCGAAATGACCTGCACTTATTTTGATGCAGTGGGTGACGCAATTGTAATCGAAAAAATACCAAGTTAATTCTCTACTTTTAACACAACCGAACTTTCAATAATAAGACCTCGGTTCATTGCTGTCTTATGATACATTAAAAGAAAAAATAGAGGCATAAAAAAACGGGAATAAATCCCGTTTTTTTATTGTCATTGTTAGTGATCTTTAGAACTTAAAGTTTAACCCCGCTGTAAATGTTGTTCCGCTAAAGCCAAATTGGTTCACTTCCCATGCATATTTAAAACGACCTCCTAAATCAGTCACAACATCCCCTTTTCTATCTAATAAATCTGGATAAACATTAAGCAAGTTGTTTACCATTACATTCGCAGATAATGTATTGGTGAATTTATAAGCAATACCTAAGTCTGTAATCACCTTTCCTGTAAAAGTTTGATCTTTTGCGACATCCGTAGCATGTTGCCAAGTAACTTCACCAAAATACGTGTTGTTAAAAATAAAAGTCGTTTTCTTCAAATCATAATTCACTCCTAACAATACTTTTGTATTAGGTCTTGCACTTAGGATTCTACCTTGCTCTTTACGGTTGAAAATATCATATCCGTTAGCACTCAAAATAGCCGGTGTGGCAATTTTTCCATCAATTTTAGTATTAGCGATATTAGACGCAAAGCTAAGTCCCAGTTTACCAGTTCCTATTTCTAGGTTTTTATAATTCAAAACTACATCAACACCTTTAGTTATTGTATTAACTGCGTTTATAAAAAACTTCATACTTGTAATATCATTTGCAAGTAATACTTGTTCAACCGGGTTTGTGGTTGTGTCATCTCCGTCAAATCCAACCTCTCCAGAAAACAATACACGGTCTTTTACCTTTATATGGTAGAAATCAACCGAAGCAGAAAAATTAGCACCTGATCTAAAAGTAATTCCTGTTGCTATGTTTTGTGATTCCTCAGCATCTAATCGTGGAACCCCTAGTCCAATAACAGCTGGATCTACATTATTAAAAGTTCCTTGATTAGAAATCGTACCTCCAGATACCAATGTTTGAATATTACTTAGGTAAATTTGATGCAATGCCGGAGCTCTAAATCCAGTACTAAAAGAAGCTCGTATGGCAACATCGTTAGTAAGTTTGTAACGAGAGTTTACTTTCCAAGAGATATTATCCCCAAAATCTGAATAGTTTTCATATCGTACAGACCCTCCTATTAAGAAAGCCTCTGTCATATCGTAATCTAAAGTCGTGTAAATCCCCACGTTGTTGCGACTTTCTTTTAATGCATTTGCTGGTTGTAATCCAGGAAATGATTGTACACCACCTCCCACATAGGACTCTTCTTGACCCGCTCTAGCTTCAAATTGTTCCCTTCTTATTTCTGTTCCAAAACCAAAAGTGACCTTATCGAAAGTTCTTGAAAAATCTGCATTCCCCACTAATTGACTAAAAGTATATCCACCAGTTGCAAATTCAGTAGGACTGTTAGCACCTAAAGATACATTTAATGAGTTCCCTACCGTATAGTCTACCTTATTAGAACCGGCCGTTAAACTGAAATCTGCATTAAAACCAAATACATTAGATCTTAGCCCGATAGATCCCAAATTATCGAATATATCCGTCTCAAATGTAGGTTGGAATCCATTATAAGTTGTCCCGGCTTCGTGTAACAAATTGTTTGGATCTGAAACCCAGTAAGGCGCTCTATATAAAGCGTAACTAGTTCCTTTTCTCATATTCACATCCCCAAAAGCATACACTGTTGTTGTCTCAGAAAGTGGGTATTCAGCATTAACTACAAAAGCTCCCATTTTAGAATCAGGTAGTCCTATCGTCATCCCTAAATCAGGATTCCTACTTAACCAGTCTCCCCATGTCGCATCATCTGCAGCTACTCCAAACAAATCATCCTTTCCTGGTTTCCCAGCTCTGTTCGTCTTATTTTGTTCTAAGTAAGAAATATTAAAATTCACAAAACCTTTGTCAGCGATTTTAAACCCAGAGTTAAGATCAGCACCATAATTGAAACCATCTCCTTGTGATGTTACTCCTGAAGTAAGGCTTACTTCAGTAAAGTTAGTTTGTTTTTTAAGGATAATATTCACTACCCCTGCGATGGCGTCTGAACCGTATTGAGCAGAAGCTCCATCACGCAGTACTTCTACTCTTTCGATTGCAGAAAAAGGAATACTTTTCATATCTGTCCCTACCTCTCCCTTACCTGGAGTATCGTTTATGTAAACTAATGCACTTTGATTTTTCCTTTTTCCATTTACTAAAACTAAGGTACGACTGGGTCCTAAACCACGTAAATCTGCCGGGTCAAAATGAGCTGTTGCATCAGAAATAGCTTGAGAACTAGAATTAAATGACGGAATTTTATAGGCTAACATTTTATCAAAAGTTACCTGTCCACTAGACTTAAGGTCTTCTGCATACAACTTATCAATAGGCACAGCAGAATTTAATACACTTCGCACTTTTGATCTGTTTCCCGTAACGACAACCTCATCTAAACTGTTATTAGGATCTAGCTTAAAAACAATCGCAGCAGCGGCACTAGTGACCTCAATACTTTTATTTTGAAATCCTACATATTTAGCGATTAACGTAACAGGCAATCCTTTTACCTTAATTTCAAAATTACCATTTCCGTCCGTGGTAACACCATTAGACGTTTCTTTATCAACAACATTTGAATAAGGCAACGCTTGCCCATTCTCATCCGTCACCACCCCTTTGATTGTTTGGGCATTCATAACTGTGGGTCCTACTATCATAAATAGTACGCCTAAAAAAAAATGATTAAATCTCATAAATAGTTTTTTTTGTATAATTTAGGTGACAAAGCTATCCTTTTCTGTTAAAGAAACCTTAATTTTTGAACGTTTTTATTTAAAAAAATAAAAATATCCCATTTTGGTATTTATTGTGTAAAATCCTTAGCAATGTTGCTTTTTTTTTTAAAGTATGAATAGTCAAAAATCATCGCTATATCCAATTACTAAATCACATTCCGCTCAACTTCCTTTACTCGATGCTCCTTCTTTCTTTTTCATTCGTAATCCAAGTCTTTAATCCTATTTTAACATCGATGGTTTCAAAGTTCGGGACTCCCAGCAATACTTCATTTATGCCAATAATAGCAATAACCATGAGAGAGATAATCATGAACCTATCGAACCCCAAAGGATTTTTAATTAAAAAGAGTCTTAATTTACTGTAAATAAAAATGTAACTAAGATACTATCTAGCCTCAGTCACGATTGTTTCCCATCACAAGTGAGAATTATTTTAAAAAAAAAAGCTTAAAAAAAAATTTTAAGCTTTAGAGAAGTAGTACAATTTAAATTAATCCAAATGAAGAATTATCATGGTTAATATCCATTATTATAAAAATCCTTCACCGTTAATCAAACGTAGAATACTCTGTTAATAATGAGCAACCATTGTAAGTTACCACGGTATAGGGTTGTAATCTTTTAAGAACTTTCCGCACCAATGTTTTCCTGTATTAATACCGTCAAACAAAGGATCCATTACCCGTGCTGCGCCGTCAACAATATCTAAAGGTGGTTGAAAATCTTCTAACTCCTGTTTCTTTTTGGCTAATTCAGCAGGATCTTCGTCGGTCACCCAACCCGTATCGACTGCATTCATAAATATTCCGTCTTTTGCTAAAGTCCCGGACGAAGTATGCGTCAGCATATTCAAAGCCGCTTTGGCCATATTGGTATGCGGGTGGCGGTCTTCTTTAAAAAAGCGATGAAACTTTCCTTCCATGGCCGAAACATTTATAATGTGTTTTTTTCCGGTATTGTCTTTCTTCATTATTTCTGAAAGGCGGTTACACAAGACAAATGGTGCCACTGAGTTGACGAGCTGTACTTCAATCATTTCAGTCGTTTCTATTTGACCTAATCTTAAACGCCAGCTGTTCGTCTTTCTTAAATCCACTTGTTGTAAATCGGCATCCAACTCTCCTTCCGGAAATACTTCATTCGCCACTATTGTATTGTCAAAGCTATACGGAATCTGAGATAATTTAGCGGAAGCCCGTAAACCAATTCCAGGTTCAGGTCCATGCCAGGTAACCGGCATATTTTGATTAGAAGAAGCGCCCGTCGTCAATACTTTTAATTCCTGTAAACAATCCGCGTGGTCCAGCAATAATTCCTGTGCCTGTTTTGGTAACGAACTTATCGGAGACTCTTCGTTTGCCATTAAATGGGTATAGAATCCCGCCGGTCGTCTCACCGTCTGTGCCGCATTATTGATAAGAATATCGAGGCGCTCGTATTTTTGTTCTATAAAATTACAGAAAATCTCTACACTCGGAATGTGTCGTAAATCCAATCCATGTATTTTTAAACGGTGTCCCCACTCCATAAAATCTTCTTCCTTAGAAAAACGCAAAGCTGAATCCACCGGAAAACGGGTCGTCGCAATAACGGTTGCTCCTCCACGCAAAAGCATTAAGGTAATGTGATATCCTATTTTTAATCTGGATCCTGTTATAATCGCTATTTGTCCCTTTACATCCGCTGTTTGGAAACGTTTGGCATAATTAAAATCTCCACAATCAGTACACATGGTATCATAGAAGTGGTGCATTTTAGTAAATGGGGCTTTACAGACGTAACAATTTCTAGGCGTTTCCAGTTCTAATTGTGTTTTGTTAGCAAGATCATTAAAAGCCAATAGTTTTGGCGCCATAAATATACTCGCTTCCCGAGCGTGTCGTATTCCGGTTTCTTTACGAGCGGTTTTATCTTGCTTTTCCTTTTTGCGCTTAGCCACTAATCTTCCGTCTTTTTTACGTCGGGAAAGTTCGTCGCGATCTGGTCTCGAAAACATTCCTGCTACCTTGATCAAGGCTGTCCTTTGGTCTTTCTCAATATCAAATATCTCGTCAGTATTCGAATTTAATTGTGCCAATATGGCGATGCATCTATCAATTTCATCTGAAGTTATTGCGATCTTAGGCACTATTTCATCTTTCGTCATCATAAAAAACGGGGATCAGTCTTGGCAAAAACACCAAGGGCGCAAATATAGTTTTAAAATGGTTCCCCTACTCGCTTTTTTTCTGATAGTCCAAACTCGTCAAAAACACTACGTAAACGGACTCGTTTCATGAAAGTATTGCTCCAACACAATGACATTGGAGTCCTATTTATTAGGTAAAGAATAATCTCCAAATACAACAGTACATTGTTTTTCAAAGCTCCTCTTTTTTTCTATATTTGCGGTCGCGACAAAGCAATTCTAGCTACCGTAACATTCTTTAACGAGAACAAATAAAAAATGATAGCCATCATAGGCAATATAAGAACAGTTTCTTCCAATCTCAATCTTTTTGAAAACCAGCCCGCATTAGCTAATGCAATTTTTAAAATTTCAATCTTTGACGACATAGACAAATGACCTCCTTTTAACCTTGATTTAGACAACGAAAATTCTCCAAGGCAAATCAAGAATATTTGACAATGGAGCAACTTTTTCAGCTGTTGCCTCAACTGCTCGTTTAGCTGACCTTCTAAACTCTTTTGACAAAATAAAAAACGAATTTAAACTTTTAATATAAAATTATAATGACATCTTTCAGTAAACAATTATCCTTACGTTGGTCAGATTTAGATCCTAACTTTCATGTTCGTCACAGCGCCTATTACGATTTTGGTGCGCAGCATCGTATTGAGATTCTGGAAAGTCTTGGCTTGACCATGAAAGTCTTACAGACCAACCATTTTGGTCCGATACTCTTCAGGGAGGAATGTATTTTCAGAAAAGAAATCGGGCTTTCCGACACCATATTTATCCATACCAAAATTTCTAAAATGAGACCTGATGCTTCGCGTTGGTCTATTGTACACGAATTCAAGAATGAAGAGGGAAAATTGTGCTCCACTATAACCGTTGATGGTGCCTGGATGGACACAACGCTTCGAAAAATAGCTAACCCAACTCCTGCCATAGCGATGGAAGCCATGAGCAGTATTCCAAAGACGGCTGATTTTATCGAACTTTAAATTATTGGGATTCCAAAAATTGCAAGCGGTATTCTTAATTGAAAACAGAATTGACCCGTTGGGAATAACAACAAAAAGACTGATAATCAATGATAATCAGTCTTTTTTCTTTATATTGGTTCAACAGAATAAAAAAGAGCTTAGGCCACTATCCTTACAACTGCTTTGAGCAATGAAACTCATTTCATCAGAGGATAATTTCATTTCAATACGTAATCACGTAAATAGCAGCTATAAACGTATGGCAGACAGGACTCTGGGCATCTATAATAAGACAGGCAAATGAAAAGTAAGATTGGCATTGTATTATCAGGAGGTGGCGCCAGAGGTGTTGCACATTTAGGGATTTTAAAAGCGTTGGAAGAATTTGGAATTGTGCCTACTCATATTTCAGGAACCAGCGCAGGTGCCATTACAGGTGCATTTTATGCAGCAGGCTATTCTATCCCTGAGATTGTAAGCATCTTAAAAAAAGGACAGATCTTTAATTTTTCCAATATTCTGATAAAGAGACAGGGCTTATTTGCCATGAAAGGATTTCATGATATTTATAAAGAATACTTTCCTACTGATTCTTTTGAGGACCTCAACATACCATTATATGTAGCTGCTACTGATATTTTAAAAGGAGAATCGGTTTACTTTTCATCGGGAAATCTATCCCAATCGCTAATGGCTTCTTCCTGTATACCTATGTTGTTCCAACCTGTACATTATAAGAACACATTGTTTGTGGACGGCGGAGTGCTCAATAATTTCCCCACAGAACCTTTAAAGGGGCAATGTGACATCATTATAGGCAGTTATGTCAATTCAATCAAGAAAGAGGTGGATCAAGTTCATATGAATAATATCATGGACCGTTGTTTTCATTTGGCCATGAAAGGTTCTGTTCAAAGTAAAATAGACAGTTGCTCTTTATACATTGAACCGCCAAATATGAGTCAGTTTAGCATTTTTAACCTGAAGAGAGCGGATGAAATTTTTGATTATGGATACCAATATGCACGTACTTTCGAAAAACAGATAAAAGAACTCGACCTTGAGTTGTAGTGTATTCTAAAATTCTCCTCTCGAGATTTACCACCTTAATAAATCTAAAGATCAAATATTTTAAAACAGATCATTGCTATTTTTTTTAGTTTGTTTAACACTCAAAAACAGACTGTTATGAATTTAATTCGTAAATTTGAGTAGCAACGCTATGTAAAACCCATCATTTTTTACGAAATAAAAAAATATGCTGTTTTTTTATTGTCCTAATCGTGTTTTTAATGTTAGGAATGGTCTTGCATAAAACAGTACTATCAACTAACCATTTAACAAAAACAACCATGGAATTTACTATTCAATTTGTGCAAACCCCAACTAATGACGTAGCTCATGATATAGTCTTCGATAAACTGGAACAATTAGGAGAGCACTACTCTTGGCTTATTCGAGCGAAAGTTTTTTTTAGGGACGTAAAAGATTCCAAAGGAAAAGGGAAAATATGTGAAATCACATTAAGTTGTCCAGGTCCCCAAGTATTTGCCTCTTCCGATGAGGAAAGTTTTGAAGCCGCAGCTAAAGAAACCATTCGAGATCTCGACGTACAGTTAAAAAAACGCAAAGATGAGATGCAAGAGCACTAAAATAAATTCATAAAGCCGATAACTTGTTTTAGATGTTGCTTTATGATCCAACAAGTTTAAAATAAGAAGCTATAACCGGAAAAGGTTGTAGCTTTTTTTATACTTTTATAATCGATTGCAGCGAAAACCTATTAAAAGCATTTCATACCCCCCATGTTTCCCTAATCCAAGAGACGGATCTAAAGGGCAAAAAAAATCACCATTTCTTTGTGAAATTTACGATTCAACCCATTACACTGAAATCATACTAATCACTTCTTTAAACAAATAAATTTTGGCAAACAAAACCTCCCAACATATACTAAGCACATCGGCGAACCTACTCGGTTTTTGTCTCTTTATAATCACGTATCTACACATGACCGATGCCACAAAAAACAGTTTGACAAATGAATTCACCTCCGTCGTCGCCTTATTATTAACTATTTCGTCTCTTTTATTTTTTTTTCGATCCGAACACAAAATCTGGATAGAGAAATCCGACTTGAAAATCTGGCCGAAAATTTTTTATCACTTCCTTAATTGGAATTTTTGCGATAATCTTATTTATCATCGTCACGTATTGGAATCAACAAAACAGTAGCGCGAAAACCTAAGCCTTAACTGATGTCTTCTTTTCGCACTGTCGGGCCTTTAAAAAAAATGAAAATGAAAACTATTCACTATTTAGTATTAACTTGTATTATATCAGTCTTTAGCGCTTGTAAAGGACAAAATAAAGAAGCAGAAAAAATGGAACAAAAGCACCAGTTTACTAATGAATTAATACATGAAACGAGTCCCTACCTGTTGCAACATGCCCATAATCCGGTAAATTGGTATCCTTGGGGTGAAAAAGCATTTGAAAAAGCCAAACAAGAGAATAAACTAGTGATCATAAGCATAGGTTATGCCGCCTGTCACTGGTGCCATGTAATGGAAAAAGAAAGCTTTGAAGATGTGGCTGTCGCCGAATATATGAACGCCCATTTTGTTTGCGTCAAAGTGGATCGCGAAGAGCGTCCTGACGTCGATCAGGTATACATGACCGCGGCTCAATTACTTACAGGCAGTGGCGGATGGCCATTGAATGCGTTAGCGTTAGCGGACGGAAAACCATTTTATGCAGGAACCTATTTTCCTAAAGAAAACTGGCTCGAAATGCTACGTTATTTTGTGGATAAGCAAAATACAAATCCACAATCGCTGATTGACCAAGCCCAAAAAGTTACGGAAGGTGTTCAAAGTGCTGAAAATGTATCTTTTGTAAAAGAAACGTCGATTACCTCCATTGCCAATTTGAATTCTATTTTTAAGAAATGGGAACCCCGAATTGATTTTAAAAAAGGCGGTGGACAAAGAGCGCCAAAATTTCCAATGCCAGCCAACTGGGAATATTTATTGCAATACCACCATTTGACTGATAACCCCGAAGCCTTGAAGGCGGTCACTGCCACCTTAGACAATATGGCTTTTGGCGGAATTTATGATCAACTGGGCGGCGGATTCTCCCGCTACTCTACCGATGAAGACTGGCTGGTTCCTCATTTTGAAAAAATACTTTATGACAATGCCCAACTGGTTAGCTTGTATAGCCATGCCTACCAATTGACCAAAAACCCCTTATATAAAACGATTGTTTATGAAACTCTGGACTTTATTGAAAATGAGCTGACTGCTCCGGAAGGAGGGTTTTATTCTTCCTTGGATGCCGACAGTGAAGGGGAAGAGGGAAAGTATTATGTATGGACTGCCGAAGAAATCAATACTATTTTAGGGAAAGAAGCTCCCCTATTTTCTGATTTTTACAATTCTACTAAGCAGGGAAATTGGGAACACCAGAAAAATATTTTATTCAGAAAAGATTCGGATGCAGCAATAGCCGCAAAATATCAGATTTCAATAGAAACCCTGCAAAGCAAAATTCATGAAAGTAAAAATAAATTGCTAAAGGTCCGTGCTAAACGCGTAAAACCAAGACTGGACGATAAAATCCTGACAGCATGGAATGGCTTAATGGCTAAAGGATATGTTGATGCCTATCGCGCCTTTGACGAACCTACTTTTTTAAATAAAGCAATAAAAAACGCTACTTTTTTAAGTACGGAAGCTATCACCGAGTCTAATGAAGTAATGCGCAATTATAAAAATAATAAAGTTACAATACACGGGCTCCTGGACGATTATGCGTTTACGATTTCAGCATTTATCGATTTGTATCAGGCTACTTTTAATGAAAAGTGGTTGTATAAAGCAAAAGAGCTGAATGATTATGCGGTCACCCATTTTTATGATGCCAAATCGGGTATGTTTTTTTACACACACAATAATCATTCGAATTTGATTGCCCGAAAAATGGAAGTGGCAGATAATGTAATCCCTTCATCCAATTCTGAAATGGCGAGAAACCTATTCTTTTTAGGGTTGTACTTTGACAATGCCGATTATTCTCAAAAATCCAAACAAATGCTAACCAACGTGCAAAAGGATATCCATAATGATATTCAGTATTATTCCAATTGGGGACGTTTAGAAATGCTTTTCATAAAACAACCGTTCGAGATTGCGATTGTGGGCCCCGATTTTGAAAACGCCAGGAAAGCTTTCGATAAAAAGTATCTTCCAAATGCGATTTTTCTAGGCGGAAAAACCGAAGGGACATTGGCATTACTCGAAGGGAAGTTAAACAAAGGAGAAACTTTCATTTATATCTGTCAGAATAAGTCATGTCAACGCCCTACCACTGACATTGGGGAAGCCATGAAACAATTAAAATAGAACGGTAATGCACCATAGAAAAAGTCAATAGAAAACTATTGACTTTTTGATTTTTTAATTAGTTCTATTACTTTTTAGACCCTTCTTATTAAACTGAGAACAAATAGCAGGACCACAGCTCCTAAAACAGCGGTAACTACTATTGCTACACTAAAACCTCCCACAACAGCACCGGAAATTCCTAGTTTTGAGCCAAGCCAGCCCCCTAAAAAACTACCGATAATACCAATAATTATGTTGCCGATAATACCGAAACTGCCACCGTTAATAACTAGACCGGCTGACCACCCTGCAACTACTCCTAAAAGTAACCACACTAAAAGACTTTCTCCTGACATATTTAAATAATTTAAAACATGAAACAGTGGTTAAAGTTACTTGAAAAAGGCATTGATTTTTCACATAGCATAAAAGTATTCTTGTCAATTACCTAATCATTCGACCCTAAAACAGTACATAACAGACCCGTAAACACCTTTTTCGGGCTATAAAAAAGTCCTTCCTTTGGAATCTATTCAAAAAATAGTGGTAATTTAGTAACCTATAAACAAGTATCTCCAAGCTGTTTTTCTTCATCCTACGCCTGTAGTAGTATTATTTTTTTATAGTGCTGCTTTATTATTCGTTTAACCTTATAAATCAAATGTTATGACTAAATTACTTTATGATCGATTAGGCAGCTCAACAGGAATCACTCAAATTGTAAATGATGCTGTGCAGGCACACATAAATAATCCGGCTATAAATGCACGGTTTCTCCTTCTTAAAAAACAACCTGAACATTTAGATTCCATCACGTAACACACTATTGAATTTTTTAGTGCAGGTAGCGGTGGTCCGGAAACCTACTCTGGAAGACATATAGTCACTGCTCATACAGGAATGAATATAAATCGGGGAGAATTTACACATGGCATTGATGATATATTAAAAGTTTTGGAAAACAATCACATCGATGAAGAATTGAAAAAGTACATTCTTGGCATTCGTCCTTAAAAGCATGGTAGTTTCTCTACAGCACTAACAGTCCCTATTTCATGATTTGCCTTAAAAAGCATTTTTTGGTAAAGTCCGTTTTACCGCAGGGTACGGCATCGTAAAATTATCATACTCACTTGTTAGTTATAATTGCAAATTATTCACTTGTTTTTATATCGAATAATTTTCTCTTATCTTTAAGTATATATTCTACTATGGAAATATTTAATCATATTCTTAAACTCAGCGCGGGTATAGGCCTTTTCCTTTTTGCTATGTATTTACTGGAGGAATCTTTAAAAAACCTTTCTGGAAGGAGTTTTAAACTTTTTTTACAACGCATTACAAAGAACGCGATTGGGGCCGTTACAGGCGGTGCGATAGTAACCGGTATTCTTCAGAGTAGTTCCATGGTGTCCTTTATGGTGCTCGCTTTTGTGGGCGCTGGTGTGTTTACCATGAGAAATGCGATGGCTATCATACTAGGGGCAAATCTGGGAACAACACTTGATAGTTGGGTAGTAGCGACGCTAGGGTTTAATATGGATATAGAAGTAGTTTCCTATCCCGCCGTTTGTGTAGGAGGCCTTATTCTTATCCTCTTTGGAAGTCGGAAAACCTATAGATACATTTCCTACTTTCTTTTTGGATTTGGTTTATTGTTTATTGGGTTATCCTTTATGAAAACAGCTATGGAAGCGCAGGTAAAAGTTTTTGATTTTTCACACTATGCGACAATGTCTTTGGCCGTTTTTTTACTTATCGGTTTTATAATTACCGTACTTGTTCAATCCAGTTCTGTAACAATGGCACTTACACTCAGTGCGCTTCATGTTGGAGCTATAAGTTTACCAATAGCCGCCGCCATTATATTGGGCTCACAAACCGGAACTACTATTAAAATAATGCTAGGTGCTGTAGGCGGTAATGCTTCAAAAAAGCGAATCGTATTGGGGAATTTCCTTTTCAATGTTTTCATTACCATCTTTGCTTACCTCCTTTTAAGCCCCATACTATTTCTGATTACTGATCTTTTTTATGTCAATGATCCTCTAATTGCTCTTGTCCTTTTCTCCACAATAATAAATTTGGGTTCTATTATCATCTTCATCCCCCTATTAGACAAATTCATTCATTTCTTAGAGCGCTTTTTCAAAGAGTCTGATCGAGCTGTGACTGCTTTTATTGGGCATGCCAGTATAGCTGAGCGCTTGACAGCTTTAGATTTATTTAAAAGAGAAACAAACTATTTTATACACAATTCCATGCTATTCAATTTAGAGCTTTTTAATATTAACACTCGGTACATTAGTGAAAATTCTGATTATAAAAGCATCAATGTGAAGAAGAAATTTTTTATAAAAACAAAAGAAGAAAAATATAATTTTCTGAAACAGTTGCAAGGAGAGCTACAGGTATTTTATTTAGAATTACGGCCAAAACTACAATCAGAACAGTACTCTAATCTCAACCAGTTAATTTCTGCCGTCCGCAGTTCCATGCACTCTGTAAAAAGTGTAAAAGATATAGGCACTAATATTGCTAATCTCAGAAATTCGTCAAAAGACATCAAGTATAAATTTTTTATCCATAACAAACAAGAAACGGAAGCACTATACCAGCAGTTTAATGCACTCATGACTGAAGAAAAACCTGCTGATTTTGAAAATCTACAACATGTTTTCAATACAATAGAAGATAATTATAGTTCCGCACTGAATACCTTCTATTCAGAGGCGCAAGATGCCCCGTTAGAAAAAATTGATATTACCACGATTATTAATTTTAACAGAGAACTTTTTACTTCTAACAAGGCGATGCTAATGACAGTAAAAGATTTTTTATTAAAAGAAGAAGAGATCCAGGAATTCCATGAAGTGCCACTGCATAAACGATAGAACATTAAAAGATTGGGACAGTATCTAGATTATTTTCAACAATAACAAAAAAAATTATAAAAGAAAAATTCCATTTGCTATGATTCTAATCCAATAATTTTACAATTTAAACTTTCTGTTTTATAAAAGAGTCCCAATATAATTATCCATCTTTGTGGTTAACTCAATTTTGAATTTTAGTAGATCTTGAGTTTTTTGATTTAAAAAACAGCACCATTTGAAAGAATATTTTAAAAAAGGTTTGAAAATTTTCCAATGGACAGTAGGAACAATCATCGTATTATTCCTGCTGCTGTTGCTGCTTATCCAAATCCCCTACGTGCAAAATTTCGCAAAGGATAAAGCGGTACTTTATATTCAGGATAAAATCAAAACTAAGGTTGTTATAGCTAAAATTGATATTGGTATTCCCAAAACAATAATACTGGAAGGGGTATACTTTGAAGGTCTTAAAAAGGACACGTTGTTATCTGCCAATAAACTTGCCATTGATATCAGCATGTTTCAATTGTTCAATAATAAAATTGAAATTAACTCTGTCGATTTAGAGGGAGTTACGGCAACTATAAATAGGGATTCAGTCTCCGTATTTAATTTTGATTATATCATAAAAGCATTCTCTTCTCCTGACAAGCAAGATCCAAACACAACCCCGATGACATTCTCACTAGAAAACATCAATCTGGATACGATACACTTGAGATATAGCGATGCCTTTTCAAAAAATGGCCTTTCCATCAAACTGAATCACCTAGAAACCCGCATCAAAACTTTTGATTTAGAGAAGATGGATTTCGAAGTACCCAAGATCAATATTAAAGGGTTAAACCTTAAATACAAACAAGGTATTACAGCAAATAACAATGAGGATAGCAGCACTTCTCAAACCAGATATAAACTTCAGTTAGGCGCAATTGATTTATCTGAAATTGCAGTAGATTATCAAGATGAAGCCAGTCAATTAAGCTCCACTTTTTATTTAAAAAAGGGACTTACTAAATTTAACAATACTGATTTTTATAACCATTTTTTCCTGATCGATGTCCTCAATATATCTGATGCAAATGGGAAAATAGCCTTTGGTAAATCAGAAAAAAACACGACTAAAAAAGAATCAGCTGCAAGTACAAGTAGAGACTGGGATTTTAAAGTCAGAGAATCCAATATCAAACGCGTTGATTTTAATTATGATAATCACAATACTGCTGCGATACCAAAAGGCTTTGATTACAACCATATAAAAATAAAGTCGCTAAGCATTGCTACCCAGGAAATCCATTACAATTCCGTAAGTACCTCCGGAAAAATAAATGCTTTTAAAGCAAAAGAACAAAGCGGACTCGAGATTCAATCATTCAAAGCTGATTTTTTCTATGGGAAAACAAATTCTTTTTTTAAAAATTTATACCTAACAACTCCCCAAACCGTAATAAAAGACGAACTCCTGATAGGCTACCCGTCGATTGCTGCCCTTAGTGATCATTTAGAAGAATTAAGTGTTAATACCACTTTAAAAGAAAGTAGCTTAGGATTTAAAGACCTTTTACTTTTTGCCCCTGATTTAGCCAATACGGTGCCTTTTAAGAACAACCAAAATGCCATACTTCAGGTAAACGGCAGGCTATTTGGCAAATTGGCTGAAATCCAGATACCAAGTGTTGCAATCAGCGGCATCGGCAATACAACATTTGTGGGCAGTGGATCCATTATCGGGTTACCGGATACTGACAAAGCCTATTTTGATATTGACATAAAAGAACTTGTGTCCACGGCAAAGGATATCAATGACTTTCTGCCCAAAAAAACTATCCCGAATTCCATCAACTTGCCTGCATCGTTTAATGCCACAGGAACTTTCAAAGGAACAATAAATAACTTCGCCACTGATCTGATTTTGAAAAGTAGTTTTGGTCCTGCAAAAATGAAGGCCTCATTTGATCAACGACTAAAAAATAAAGAAAAATACGAGGTCAAAACAGAGCTCAACAATTTTGATCTGGGAAAACTAATACAAAACAATTCGTTTGGAAAAATAACTGGAAATGCCACTATCAAAGGATCCGGATTAGACCCAAAAATAGCTGATGCCAAAGTAAAAGGGACCATCGGAAAAATCTCTTACAATAAATACAACTATAAAAATCTCGATCTTAGCGGAACCATTGGCAACGGCCTCTTTCAAGCCAATGCTAACAGTAATGATACCAATTTAACCTTTGACTTGGTCAGCAGCGGTAGTTTTAAAGACAAATACCCTACCGGAAAAATAAAGTTAAATATTGATGTTGCCGACTTAGAGAAACTGAATTTACATGCCGGTCCAATGAAGATTAGAGGGGTCTTAGATGCGGATATTCAATCTGTCGATCTCGATTATCTTAATGGAAAATTCAATATTACCCATCTTACCATTGCCGATGAAAAAGAGCAATTTATTATGGATTCCATTACCATGATTGCTACTTCAGATGCAGACAAAAACACGCTGTTCTTTAAGTCTCCATTTTTAAATGCCGAAATAGAAGGGAAATACCAGTTAACGACAATAGCTGACGCGATCACTAACTCATTCTCCACTTATTACAACCCTACCCCTTCCCTCAAACAAGCTGCCACCGGAGAGCAACAGCTGCGATTCAAAATTGCAATTTCAGACAGCCCAATTTTAGTAAAATTTATTCCTGAATTAAGGGGCCTTGAACCTATTTCAATCTCGGGTAGCTACAATACGGTCAATGATTCCATAATCTTGAATGCGGCGATCCCTAAATTAGTCTATGGTGACAATACAATTACTAACGCAGTACTTAAAGTAGATACAAAGGACAATGCTTTAGTATACAATCTTGTGGTGGATGACATTCAAAACAGCCAATTCCAATTGCCTCATACTTCCATTACCGGAAAAGTGCAAGACAATACTGCCTACTATACCTTGCAGTTAAAAGATTTGAAGGATATAGAAAGATACTTGCTCTCTGGAACGCTAAAAGCAGCAGCGGGAAACAATGAGCTTCATCTCGACCCAACGAAACTACTACTTAATTATGAATCCTGGAAAGTGGATGCGGATAACCTAGTTCGTTTTGGAAGAAAAGGAATCTATGCCAATAATTTCGAACTAAGTAAAGAGCAAAGCAGGATCAAAATACAGTCAAAGTCTGAACAAGCAAATGCTCCTTTGGCAATTGACTTCAACGATTTTAAGATCGAGACCATCAGTAATATCGCCGTAAAAGACGACTTAGAAATAAGCGGAAACATGAATGGTAATGCAGTCGTTACAAACTTGAGTCAATCTCCTGTTTTTACAACTGATTTGATTGTGGACCAATTTGCTTTCAAGAAAGACACCGTTGGTACCGTTACTCTACATATTGACAATAAAGCAACTAACACCTTCAATACCAGAGTTTCCATAACGGGACAGGATAACTTGGTCGATTTAAACGGAACCTATAAAACAGGTGACGGGAATTTAGACATGAACTTAGATATTTCAAGATTAAACCTGAAAAGCATTCAGGGTTTCACATTGGATAACCTAAGAGAAAGTACTGGTTTTTTTACCGGGAATTTTAAAATTACAGGAAATACAGATCAGCCAAAAGTAGTTGGCGATTTGCTTTTTAATGACATTGGATTTAAGGTCACCCAACTTAACTCTACCTTTAAGTCGCTAAATGATAAAATTGCATTTACCGGCAATACCATCATTTTAAATCAATTTGCCATAAAAGACGAAAGAGACAATGATTTAGTCATCAACGGAAAAATCGATAGTCAAAATTTCAGTAACATCGGCTATGATTTAACGCTGGATGCAGTAAATTTTAAAGCCATCAATTCAGATGAGAAAGACAATGAGTTGTATTACGGTGAAATGTATCTGGACAATCATCTGAGAATAGGCGGCACCTACAACAACCCTGTCGTGGACGGAAATATCAAAGTAAACAAAGACACTAAGTTCACGATTGTAATGCCACAGTCTGATCCGTCGATTGCAGATCGCGAGGGTATTGTTGAATTTATAGACCAGGACAACCCACCAATGATCCAGACGACGCTCCGAGCAGATGAAGCCCTGAGTAATCTTGAAATCACAGGAATCAACGCATCTGTAAACATCGAAGTGGATAAAGACGCTGAATTGTCCATTGTCATCGACAAAGCCAATGGTGATTTTTTAAAATTAAAAGGGGAAGCCCAGTTAACAGGTGGTGTTGATTCCTCTGGAAAAACGAGTTTAACAGGACGATACGACTTAAAGGAAGGGTCTTATGAAATGAACTTCAATTTTATCAAACGCAAATTTGACATCAAAAGCGGCAGTTATATTCTGTGGACTGGGGAACCAACGGCGGCAGATATCAATATCTCGGCAGTCTATAAAAACGAGGCCGCACCCATCGATCTTGTGGGAGACCAGTTAGCCAATGTAACAGCTTCCGTGAGAAACACCTACAAACAAAAAATTCCTTTTGAAACCGCATTGAAAATGAAAGGCGAACTGATGAAGCCAAGCATTTCCTTTGACATCATCCTGCCGGAAGGAAACAATAGCGTTTCTACCGAGATCATCAACGCTACACAAGCTAAACTGACCCAATTGCGTCAGCAACCGGATGAGCTCAACAAACAAGTATTTGCTTTGCTGCTGCTGAACCGTTTTATAGGTGAAAATCCATTTGCCAGTGAATCCGGAGGGACTACCGTTTCGTCTCTTGCTAGAGAAAGTGCCAGTAAAATCCTGTCGCAACAATTAAACAACTTGGCAGGCGATTTAATAAGCGGTGTCGAGCTGAATTTTGATTTAGTTTCCTCCCAAGATTACACCACCGGGCAACTGGAAAACAAAACCGATTTAAATGTTGGGATTTCTAAAAAATTGCTGAATGATCGATTGAAGGTAACCATAGGAAGCAGCTTTGGCCTGGAAGGACCGCAACAGCAAAACCAGGAAGCCAGTACTATTGCCGGTGATGTTACAATAGAATACCAGCTCTCTAAGGACGGAAGATATAAATTAAAGGCCTATCGTAAAAATAAATACCAAGTGGCGCTGCAAGGCCAGGTGGTTGAAACTGGGGTTGCTTTTGTGATTACTTTGGATTACAATGAATTTAAAGAGTTATTTGACAAAGCAAAAGCAGAAAAAAACAAAAACAAACTAAAATAAAGAACATTCCAAACAGCAGTCTGATGAATAAGAATTCCATACTATATCTTCTTTTTATACTATTGTTTGTGGCGAGCTGCAGTGGTACAAGAAACTTACCGGAAGGCGAGCTTTTGTATGCGGGTGCCAAGATAAAAGTGGAAGGCGACGAAACGCCAAAAAAGGAACGCAAGGCATTAAAAGCAGAGTTGGAAGCTATTGTCAGACCAAAACCCAATGGATCCTTTTTGGGCTTTAGACCCAAATTATTTATTTATAAGCTGGCGGGTACCCCAAAAAAGCAAAAAGGATTTCGCTATTGGTTAAAAAATAAAGTTGGAGAAGCGCCTGTGTATTACAGTAAAGTAGATCTGGAATACAACAAACTGGTTTTACAGAATAATGTCGAAAACAATGGCTATTTCAATTCTAGATCCACGGCTGATTCCACACGTCGCGGCAAAAAAGTGTCCGCTGAGTACACCGTACTGCCCAAAAGACAATACCACATTAGAGAAATTAAATTTCCCCAGGATTCAACTATCCTTTCCAGTGCCGTTCGCGAGACTGAAGATAGGACCTTGCTGAAAAAAGATCAGGGCTACAATCTTACCACCATTAAAGAAGAACGCTTGCGCATCGATGCACGACTTAAGGAAAAAGGATTCTACTATTTTGCACCCGATTATCTTAAAGTTCAGGTGGACAGTACAGTTGCGGATCATCAGGTTGATTTAATAGTCAAGGTAAAAAAGGAAACCCCAGAATTAGCGCAAACCCAGTACCGCATCAACGACATCATCGTATATCCCAATTATTCCATTAATGCGGACAGCCTTGTTGCCACAACAGATTCAGTTGTAAAACACAACAACATTACGATTATCGATCCTGAAAACATATTTAAACCCCGTATTTTTGATCATACTTTATATTTCAAAAAAGACGATTTCTACAACCGTACCAATCACAATTTGTCCTTAAACCGCTTGGTCAATTTAGGAATGTTTAAGTTTGTAAAAAATCAATTTAAAGTCGCTGACACCATCGGAAATTATCTCGATGCTTATTATTACCTCACCCCTTTACCAAAAAAATCAATTCGTGTGGAAGTATTGGCCAAAACGAATTCGGCGAATTATACGGGAACAGAACTCAATGTGAACTGGAGCAACAGAAACGTGTTCAAAGGAGCTGAATTGCTTACCATATCAGCATTTGGAGGACTGGAAGTACAGGTTTCGGGTTTAAATAACGGTTTCAATGTCTATCGTTTTGGTACAGAGGCTAACTTAGTTTGGCCCAGAATCATATCGCCATTCCATTTTGTGTCCTCCGGCGGTTTTGTCCCTAAGACTAAAGCGACTTTAGGATATGAATTCCAAAATAGAACCAAGCTGTATTCACTACAAACGTTCAAGGGTTCTTTTGGCTATCTATGGAAGGAAAATGAACGTAAAGAACATCAGTTCAACATCACCGAAATCACTTATGCCAGTCCGCAAAACGTGACGCCTTTGTACCAAGAGCAAATTGATGCTAATGCCTCCCTTGGAAAAGTAATTGAAAAGCAATTGATCTTTGGTCCTACGTATTCCTATACCTACACGAACACTATGGAGAAAAGAAGGAAGAACAGCTTCTATTATAAGGCAAGTGTTGATCTGGCAGGAAATATCGCCGGCTTGACCACCGGAGCTAATTTGAAAAAGGGAGATACCATAAAAGTATTCAGTGTGCCGTTCAGTCAATTTGTAAAAGTGGAAAATGAGTTCAGACATTATTTACAATTGGGTGGCGAAAGACAATTAGCCAGCAGAATTATTGCCGGAGCTGGATTTGCTTATGGAAACTCGAATGAGATGCCATTTATAAAACAGTTTTTTAACGGTGGAACTAATAGTATCAGGGCATTTCGCGCCAGATCTATAGGACCTGGAAGTTTTGATGGATCTACTACTACCAATACCTTTCTTGCTGATCAGTCCGGAGATTTAAAACTGGAATTCAGTACAGAATACCGAGCGAAGATTTATGATATCGTAAAAGGGGCCTTGTTTGTCGATGCCGGAAACATCTGGTTGCTGAAAGACAACCCTGATAAACCCGGAGCGCAGTTTTCTAAAGATTTCTTTAAGGAACTTGCTGTGGGCGTGGGTGCCGGATTGCGTTTTGACTTTTCTTTTTTGGTCCTGAGAACAGATCTTGCTTTCCCTATCCGCAAACCGTATTTGCCGGAAGGCGACCGTTGGGTGCTGGATCAAGTAAGCTTTGGAAACAGTTCATGGCGAAAAGAAAACTTGGTTTTTAACCTCGCCATCGGCTATCCGTTTTAATAGTGTCGTGCTATATTTGTAGCTTTATTCGTATACTAGTACCATTTTGTAAGGAAATAACTACCATCTTTCATTCGATATAGATCAAATGTATTGGACTATTTTCATAGTAGACCGCAAAACCAGTACAAGCTATCGTCAGTAGCCTCGATCAGTTTAGATTACTGTGTAACTTTGTTTAGTATAAATAGATAAAATCAATTTATTATCTAAAAAACAGACTTTTTTAGCTCAACTACTTGTAGACTAATAAAATCCGTTTTATCGACATGCTAGCTTCTATATGCTACAAACAATGATTAATAATTTTACTTTCTATCAGAGAAATAGTATGGCTGATGAAATTATAGTTTTTGCAACACGTAGACTTTCACTTTTAATTGCAGAATAATTATATTTTTACCCTGTGTATTATCATATAATTAACATTTGTTCAATTACAGACAAAATCTTTGCTAATTTCGATTATATTTGCGCTATAAACTACTCTATTTATGGAAGAATGTATCTCTGTCTTTGATATGCTAAAAATTGGTGTTGGCCCATCTAGTTCTCATACCCTTGGACCTTGGCGTGCAGGAGAACGCTTTCTTGAAGAGTTGAGAAAAAAAAATCTAATTCAGTCTGTTACCAGAGTGAAAACTGATTTATATGGCTCCTTATCCTTAACAGGAATAGGACATGCTACTGATTTAGCCGTTATGTTAGGCTTAAGCGGCCAAGATCCGGAATACATTCCTGTAGAAAATATTGATGGAATCATAAAGTCCATTAAAGAGAAAAACCAAATCAATCTAGGCAATGAGTTCTTGATTCCATTTTCCTTTTCACAGGACATTGTTTTCAATAAAGAGTTTCTTGCTTTTCATTCTAATGGAATGAAATTTACGGCTACTCTGGCTAATGGAAAAGAATATGTAGCCACCTTCTACTCCATCGGCGGTGGATTTGTGGTCAAAGAAGAACGAGTGAATGCCAAGAAGAAAATAGAAATAAAACATGCTTTCCCATTCCCTACAGATAAAGCGGTCGACGTTTTAGCCTACTGTACTGCCCAAAACAAGAAAATCTCTGAAATCGTTTATGAAAACGAGAAATCCATGCGTACCCCAGAAGTGATTGACCACGAGTTGATGCGCATCTGGAACACCATGTTAGATTGCATGTACATAGGTTGCCATACAGAAGGAATTCTCCCGGGCGGCTTGAATGTGCATCGTAGGGCTTTTGATATGCATCAAAATTTAATAGGGTTATCTAATTACAGCGACCCGCAAACGTGGATGGAACAAATCAGATTGACCGAGGTTAAATTTCGCCAAATCCTAAAGTGGGTAAGCTGTTTTGCCTTATCGGTCAATGAAGTCAATGCCGCTTTGGGAAGAATTGTAACCGCACCCACTAATGGTAGCGCGGGAGTAATTCCGTCCGTCTTGATGTATTATCTGGTGATTGAAAACCATAACGCAGGCGAAAAAGAAATTAAACAATTCCTTTTAGTCGCTGGCGAAATAGGCAGTATTTTTAAGAAAGGATCAACCATATCAGCCGCTATGGGCGGTTGCCAAGCTGAAATAGGCGTTTCCTCCTCCATGGCTGCCGCGGCATTGTGCGAGGTACTAGGCGGAACCCCTGAACAAGTTTTAATGGCTGCTGAAATTGCCATGGAACACCATCTAGGATTGACCTGTGACCCTATTGGCGGATTAGTACAAATTCCTTGTATCGAACGCAATACGATGGGCGCCATAAAAGCCATACATGCTGCTGAACTGGCGCTCGAATCCGACCCTAAACATGCCAAAGTACCCTTAGATAAAGTAGTCGTAACGATGTGGGAAACCGCTAAAGATATGAATAACAAATACAAAGAAACTTCAGAGGGCGGACTCGCCGTAGCGGTGAACATGTCTGATTGTTAATCGTTGACCGATATTCGTTATAGGATGTTCGTTAATCAATAATCGTAATCAGTCTTGCGCTGGACGGTTTTTGTTGTTTGATTTTTACTACTCACTACTTCCTTTGCACTACCCACTATAATTTGGGAGGGTGTCCTTCTCCAAGCGTCCTACCGTCAGGCTGTGAAAAAACCTCCTTTTCTGATAATTTCATAAATAATACAAACTCATAAACGACAATATAGTCGTTCTACTTCAAGCTCTTTTTTAGGCAGCAAATTGTAGTTCCTTTTAATAATGTCTTTATAAAGCCTAAAATAGTTCGTTAGAAAGGCAAAACAAGCTTTTGCTTCAATTACAGCAGGAATTTTTGGAATGTTATTGTGTTTGCCATTTTTGTTTTCATCGAATATGGCTGATTTAGTTGGCGCAGGATTTCCTTTTGTTAGCGGAGCAATTTTAATAGCTGGCGGACTTTTAACGTTGTCGAATTTATCACGTACAGAAAAAAGCCAGCTGGTAACAGCCGTTTTGAGCTAGTGTGTGATTTAGTGGAATTACCGTTTCGCATCATATTTTCTGCAAGCCGAAAAATGAAAGGTTACGAACCACACACCATCTCCAAGCGTCCTATCCCTGTGAGCAAATGTTTTACAGTAGAGAGACAAACGAGAAAATGAAAATATTAGACAAACTACTCATTACACTTGTAGTAATATTTATTGTATCAATAATTATAGCATTTATTTTTCCTGAAAATATTGAAATCCGAAACAGATTTTACCAAATCATTTTCGATAGTTATATTATAATTATTTCGCTCTTGTTTTTATTGATTTTATTAGTTCTTAAAGGTTTTTTTAATCTCATACATAAAAAACGAACTGAAGGTTTTATATTGATTTTTATACCTCGAATAGTTATATTTTTTTGTGGTTTTTTTTCGCTTTATTTATGGGATATTTTGGAGTTTTCAAAAAAGACCTAATCATTTTTCAATATTATGAAACTAGAATTGCGGGAAATCCTAATTCAAGAATTTTAAAAATCAATAACAATTTAAATTCTAGTCTCAGAAAATATGAAAAAATAAAACTGGAAAAATATGATTCTATTGAATTTATTTATTTCTCGAATTTGAAAGCTAATTGCAATTCTATACCGAAAAATATAAATTACAATGGAATTGAATATAAATTGAATATTTGTAAATAGATACAGTAGCTCACAACAACGGTTTTGCCGGATTTGGGCTTTCGGCTTAACTCGTTGTTGGCTTTGTACTTGAATTAGAAGTGATTAACCGAAAGAAAAAACTTAACTTAGTCCCAAAACCGAGCAAAGCCGCGGGACGTTAGATGTAATTTTGGACGACACTTTACAACTCAATCAATCAGGTAAAAAACAAACAACGGGTAAGCTGAAAACCGAGCAGAGTAGGCAAACAAAAAAATAAAAACAAAATGGAACAACAACAAAATCATCCAACTCCCGAAAATATAATGAAAATTGGTACGGGTTTTTGGGCTTCTAAAATTCTTTTATCAGCAGTAAAGTTTCAAATTTTCACAACGCTTGCGGAAAAGAAAACAATGTCAGCAATTGAACTTAAATCATATTTAGGTTTCAAATCCACCGACCGTAATGTGTATGATTATTTGGATGCGCTTACAACATTTGGTTTCCTAAACCGTGAAGGTTTGCTCGAAACTGCCAAGTATTCAAACAGTATGGACACCGATTTTTTTCTTGACAAAAATAAACCCTCTTATATCGGAGGAATGCTGGAGATGTTGAATAATCGTCTCTACGGTTTTTGGGGAAATCTTGAAGAAGGATTATTGACTGGCCTTGCTCAAAATGAAGCAAAAAGCGGAGGGAATCTTTTTGAAGCCTTGTATTCTGATGCAGACAGGCTAAAAGAATTTATCCACGCTATGAGTGGATTTCAGATGGGCAACTTTATGGCCTTAGCGCAATCATTTGATTTTTCAAAACACAAAACCCTGATTGATATTGGAGGATCTGCAGGAATGCTTTCTATAATGGTAGCCAAACATCAGGAACATATGAATTGTACCAGCTGGGATTTACCTCCGGTTGCACCAATTGCAAATGAAGTAATTCAACAATTTCAAATGCACGACCGTGTAAAAACAGATAGTGGAGATTTCTTTAAAGACGAATTTCCAAACGCAGACATCATTACGATGGGAAACATTTTGCACGACTGGGATGAGGAAACAAAGTTGATGCTAATTAAAAAAGCATATAATGCATTACCTGAGGGCGGAGTTCTAATTGCTATTGAAAATATAATTGATGCCGATAGAAATAAAAATGCGGTTGGCTTGATGATGAGTTTGAATATGCTCATTGAAACAGGATCTGGCTTTGACTATACGTTTTCCGACTTTAATAAATGGACTAGTGCAGTTGGATTTAAATCAACCGCTTTACTCCCATTGACTGGACCTACAAGTGCAGCTATAGCATACAAATAAAACTACCGCTAACAACGGGTTTAAGAAATTGGCGGCTTTGTGCTTAATTGAAGCTTTCGTCTTCGCATCAAGTGCAGTGCTAGCCGACAGTTTTCGTCTCCAAAATAGCCAACTTCTTAAAACCGCAAAACGTTGTGCGCCATTAAAACCAATGCCAATTGAAAATGAAAATAATCAAAATCACCAAAATAATAGGAATAATTCTAGTATTACTCTATGTGGGATTCTCTAGTCTTTTATACTTCTATCAAGAAAAGTTAATTTTCATTCCTACCAAGTTGACTACTGATTATAAATTTGACTTTAAAAGAGATTTTGAGGAAATCAACCTTAAAACCATAGATGGAGTTAATTTAAATAATTTATTATTCAAAGCAGATAGCACTAAAGGGATTATTCTTTATTTACATGGTAATGGAGGTTCTCTTGACAGATTCGGAAAACTCGCTGATTTTTATACAAATCTTGGGTATAATATTTTTATGACAGATTATAGGGGTTATGGTAAAAGCGAGGGTTCCATTAAAAGTGAAAGTCAATTGTATCAAGATAATCAGATGTTATACGATGAATTAAAAAAGACCTATTCAGAAGATAATATAATTATAGTTGGGTATTCTTTGGGAGGTTCTATGGCTGCAAAATTAGCTTCTACTAACAATCCAAAGTATCTGATATTGCAAGCCCCTTATTGTGGTGGTGATGATTATGATACGCGACCTAAAAAATCAAGTGATGTACCCTTAGAAATAAAAATAGCTAAACTTTTACCTCTAAACCTTTTAATAAGATATACGTTTAAAACAAATGAATTTATTGGAAATTGCAAGATGCCTGTTTTAATATTCCATGGCGATTCTGATGATGAGGTACATTATGGAAGTTCAATAAAACTCAAAGAGGATTTTAAACCAGAAGATAGACTAATAATTCTTGAGGGTGAAAACCATAGTACAATTACTAATAATCCTATATACCAAAAAGAACTAAAAAATCTTTTGGAAAATTAAAAACGAACGCACAACAATGTATATAAGTAATTGCTTGTTCTCGCCTACTTAAGAAAATCCTCGCCGATTTTCTTAGTTGGTTTGTATTTGCTAAATTAGGTGCTTAAAACACGCAACAAACCAGATTCAACAACGTTGTGGATAATTTTTAAAAATGAGAAAAGAAAATACGATTGCAGGATGGCAAAGAATATTATACATCATAATTCCATATTTATTAATTGTTGGGATATTCCAGCTCATTGGAGGTATGATTTCAGGTGTTGAATTTAACAATTTAAATTTTCAGAAATCTTCAGAACAAACCTTAATAATATCTTTTTTCTCATTAATAGGAACTACTCTTGTTGTTTGGATGTTTATGAAATATATAGATAAAGAAAATTTTATTGGGTTAGGCTTTCATACAAAAAATAGATTGAACGAATTTTATCTTGGCTTCCTTATTGGAGCAATAATAATTATTAGTGGTTTTGTATTATTACAATTTCTAGATGAAATTAAGTTTCAAAAAACACTATTTAACTTTAAAGAATTAATATATTCTATACTTTTATTTCTTGCTGTATCAATCACAGAGGAAGTTCTATTTAGAGGATATATATTGAGAAATCTAATGCTCTCTTATAATAAATATTTTGCTCTTATATTATCATCAAGTTTATTTTCGTTAATGCATGGATTTAATCCAAATCTTGATCTATTTGGCTTAGTGAGTATTTTTATAGCCGCAATATTCTTAGGAATTACTTATATACATACCAAAAATCTTTGGTTCCCAATTGCTCTTCACTTTAGTTGGAATTTCTTTCAAACAGTTTTAGGATTTAACGTTAGTGGTAAAAATATTTATTCAGTTGTCGAATTTAGTATGAAAGAAAAAACGCTATTGAACGGAGGGAATTTCGGATTTGAAGGATCTATTTTTTCTATCATTGCAATGATTATAACAATAGCAATAATTTCTATTTATTATCAGAGAAAAAAACTAACCACAACATCGGTTACCCGCAAATAGAAGGCATTCGAGTGAAAAGTGCTATTTTAGACACCAAGTAACAAAACAACAAAGCCGACAAGAGCGTTTCCCTACACCCGCTACTTGCATTAACCAAGACCGTTGTACCTAATTAAAAACCCTTACTTCTTTTTGAATCTCTTATTAATCATTTTTTTTTTCCATTCTTCTCCAAAGAAGTCAAAAACATTAAGAGAATAGATTCCCAATATTACTCCCCAAGAAAGCAGTATCCATAAAAAAATAATCCAATTGGATGAATCATTAACTGCAATAATAAATGGAGCTACCAAGCTTAAAGTTGCAATTGCAAGAAGCTTATAAAACCCCTTAACATTTTGAACATACTCTTCTTCTTTTCTAATCTGTTCCATTTCCTGCGTCTTATCTGAATCAGTAATATTGATTTCAAAAACCGCTGCTAAAGATTTCAATGATTCTAAACCTGCATTCTCTCCATTTTCAATTCGCTGAATCGTTCTTATACTTAATCCACTCATTTCTGATAATTGATCTTGTGACCAATGTCTTTCCAATCTCATTTTTTTAATATCTCTTAAATTAATTGTTTTTATATTCATTATTCTTGAAGTTTGAGTATAGATTATTGTGCAAAGGTAAGTATTAACCTTTCAATGAGTTTGACATCGATAAGACATAGTCGTGACAGGTGTGGAACAGTAAGCTGACACTATTTATTCACAACAACAACAACAACAACAACAACAACAACAACAACAACAACAACAACAACAACTAGGTACAACAATAGATATGAGTAATGCTGGTATAGAGGTGAAAAGGAAAGATTAAAAGCTTAATTTTGGGTTTGGTAAAAGAGATAGGATGGAGATATTTCTTCCGCACTACACATATCTGAGCTGTGAGCGGTAATTCCCCTCTTCTCCAAAAAAAACAATTGCTTTAAGGTCAGGTTTTTACGGAAAAAATTGAATAATTTGAAAACCAATAAATAAAAACATAAAAAAACTGATTTTCAGAATATTAAAAAAAACGTTACTCAGAACTAAAAATGACAAAAAAAGAACAATTAATTGATTAAATATTAGCAATGGAAACGATATATATTGCAGGAGGATGCCTTTGGGGCGTACAAGAGTTCTTAAAACACCTACCTGGCGTACTTGAGACCCAAGCCGGCAGAGCTAATGGCTTTACTAAATCCACTAAAACAGCCTATGATGGTTATGCCGAATGTGTAAAAACAACCTTTGACTCTAAGCTTGTTTCAATTGAAGATTTAATTCATCACCTTTTAGAAATCATTGACCCTTATAGTATCAACCAACAAGGAAACGATATAGGAGAAAAATATCGCACAGGTGTCTACTGCGATAATCAAAATCACTTGCTAAAGGCAAAAAATTGCATTAAGAAAGTAGAACAGACACTAAATCATAAAAATAAAACAATAAAAAAGATAGCTATTGAAGTGCTTCCTTTAACAAATTTCATCCCAAGTGACGCAGAACATCAAGATAGATTAACCTTACACCCCAACGACTACTCTTATTGCCACATTCCTTTAGACGTACTGTATAAGTATAAAAAAAGTAGCAACTAATATTTAGATAGGTGCTAGAATTTCGTCAAGACTGTAATTTAAAATAAGAATAGGATAGCTAGTCTTAAGCAGACTTTCTATTTTTAATTAACAAGAACTTAGCTATTCTTATATGTATTTCTTTTATTTACGTATTCATTAAGAGCAAGAGAAGCGAAAATAAGACTACCACCAATTAAAATCTTCTTAATATCTGCCTCTTTATTCCATATAACAAGGTTGACAATTAATCCTACTGGAATTAACGCATTGTTCATAATCGCTAACGAGCCTGTGTTTACCTTAACAACACCTTTGTTCCAAAAAAAATAACCTGCACCTGAAGCCACAGAACCCAAGTATATTAATATTCCCCACTGAACTGATGTAGTTGGCATTTTTTCTATTGAGCCAAAAATGAAAAAAGCAATTAGTGCTACTAAAAACGCACCAATAAAAAACAATCCGAAAATAGTATGTTTAGGTGTACTTTCTAATTCAGGTGTAGATTTTAATAAATACTTGTAGGCAACTTGACCAACAGCGAAGCAAAGGTTTGCACCTTGCGTGATTAAAAAACCTAAAAATACATTTTCACTAATACTTGAGTATTGAATATAAGCAGCTCCTAAAACAGCTATTGAAGCAGTAAGTAGATGTCCTTTATGAAATTGCTTACTTAAAATGTCATTTAATAACGTAATGTAAATTGGTGTGAATACACTAAAAAGTAACACTTCTGGCACAGTAAGAAACCGAAACGATTGAAAGTAAAAACAATACATCAAACCTAATTGAACCGCACCAATTGCGGTAAGTCTGAAAATTGTTTCTGCTTTAATTTTCTTAAGCCTTAAAAAAGGCAAAAATATCATTGTAGCAATACCTATACGCATCAATACTGAAAACCATGCATCAACATACCCAGAAAGATATACACCAATTAAGCTAAACGAAAAAGCCCAGATAATAGTAACGCCAAATAAATACCTCATAACTTAATCATACATTACTTAAAACAAAAATTCTTTACTTAAAAACGAATGTATAAAATTATCTAAATAAAGACAATGAATTTTAATTAATACTTTAGTTACAATTAACAAAGCGCTCAAACAAGAGTCTCTATTGAATGTGATAATAGAACAAATAAAGTTATTTTTGAAGGTGCTAATAAGTGTATTCCTCTATGGTTGATAAGTCCCGTTTTGACCAAATAACTAATTGTAGTATTACACTGTTTTACTGAAAATACAATACCTAATTGCATGGATAAAAACTACCGCCAACAAAAGCTGTAATTAATACGGGTTTTGGTGTTTTATCCAAAAGTTGGTGTGTTTTTATCATCTCCGCCAAATCTTTTGATTTGGCTTTAGAACAAAAAAGATAAAACAAAATAAAAAGTTTTGGCTAAGTGCTTCATCGGAAATTCAGTAATTTTAATTCATTCAAGAAACAAGAGGCAAAAGAATACATAATAAATCGTTCGAAAAATGAAAAGATTATAATAATAAATGAAGCCCATCATAACATAAGACACAGAATTATTACTACTTCTCTTTTATATAGTTTATATGATAGTGGTTATCGTTTCATTAGATTAGAAACACTTTCCGACACTTTAATAAATAAAATAAAATTTCTAATATTAGAAAGCGGTTATTATACTAGAGAACCACAAATGGCTAATTTATTAAAAGAAGCTAGCAAAATAGGATTTACATTATTTAAACACGAAATAAGTGATGGCTCTAATGGTAAAGAAAGAGAAATTGGTCAAGCAGAAAACATAGCTAAATTAATTAAAGAAAATCAAAATTCGAAATTTTTGATACTTTGTGGTTGGGATCACGTTATTGAAGGAACGCCACGAAACAAAAGTTGGCAAAATTCTATTTTTTGTAATATTACTATCGAACTTCTATGTTAATCTAGTTATATAATACGCGTTACATACGCTTTATTTTGTTCGTGCAAAATAAGTAGGTACGCGTCACATATGAGCAACAGATTAGTGAATGCGGAAGCGGCGATTAACCAGCTCCGCAAATTGAAGCTGCTGCTCCGCTACCGTTGTATATTTAATGTAGACTACTGAAAACACTAATTTGAAAATCTATGGGATTATGGTTCCTGTATTATCTTTTTTATTTTTGTTTTTATTTTTCTTTTTCTTTGTTTTCCTTTTTCTAGGCAAAGCCTCTTCTGGGAATGGGAAAAGTATGGTAGAGTTTTTTTCTGTAGCAATATTTGCTAATGTTTGATACAAACGTAATTTAATAGCCGATGGTGATTGATCAATTAATTTACCTGCTTCCAATAGTTTTCCAGCCGCTTGTTCTTCAGCTAATGCTAAAATAATTCTAGCTCTTCTTGAACGTTCGGCCTCTGCCTGATTGGCCATCATTCGTCTCATATTCTCTGGTAGTTGTATGTCTTTTATTTTAACATCAATAATTTCTATACCCCAAACTTCTGTTTCTTTCTCAACAATGGCCTTAATGTTTTTTCCCATTTCCTCTCTTTTAGAAAGTATAGTGTCTAACTCTACTTTTCCACAGACATCCCTTAAAGCGGCTTGTGAAAGCTGTGTTATTGCAAAATTAAATTTTTCAACTTCTAGGATTGCTTTTTCTGGGTCGTTTACCTTAAAAAATACAACCCCATCAATACTACAAGGCACATTATCTTCGGTCATCACTTCTTGCGACACTATATTAATTGTTATAACTCTTATATCTACAACTTGAATGGTTTCAACAAATGGAATTATCCATCTAAAACCTGGACGCATGATACTAACATACTTACCAAATCTAAATTTTAAAGCTCTCTTGTATTCAAAAATAATTCGTATCCCTGCTAAAAAAAATAAAAAAATAAGAATACCTATAAACAATGGTGAATTCATAATACAGATTTTTAATTAATATCTACTAAAGCGTTAAACCTCAGGCTCAAAAGCCCTAATAAATATACGATTATTAATGCTAGTTTCAAAACATTATTCCTAATAAACTATGTCGAGGGGGAGCTATCGAGGAATTCTCTGAATCAATAGGTAAGAAAAATCCATTTTCTGCATGCTATTATTAATAATATTCATGGATAACAAGTAAAAATCATAAAACCTAGGAGGTGTTTTAGAGTAAGTCCGCTCTGCGAAGTCTCCTGACTTTGCACCTTTTTAATACGCTATTGCGAAAGAATATTACGTAACATTACCCCATTTTATAACTGCAACAGTTGTCTATTGGATCGCTGTATTCGCTAGACAATTATATCAAGATTCTGCAATAGAGTGTTTAGTTTTAGTTATTAAATACAAAGGAGCGGTTTTATATACTATGTAATTTTGAGTAATCGTATCCACTTAATAGTTCCATCTGACCGCAGAGAATTATCCAGTTTAATTCGAGATTTCAAAAATTCATTGCAAAATCAATTTTAGAAAAAATACAAAATAGTCCTGATAGCAGCAAAAGAAGTTCACTCCACTTTAATAAGAATTTTAAACTTATTAAAATAATCCTTCAGGTGAGCAAAGCAATGTATTCTGGCTTTAGTTTGCAAAGCGTTTTAAAGCAAGCGCTGCAAAAGTCTAGAATCACAAAACCTATTATACCAACATCTTAGCTTAATTTCGGGATATTTAATTTATCTTTAATAATAATTTTTTGAATTTAATGATTAGTTTTTACTTGTTATTATTTGTCTTGACTCATCCGCAACTGCGTGATAATTGCATAACGTACTACTTAATTAAAACACATCTTATGAAAAATAAAATCTTGTTCTTATTAATAAGTTGTATTATTTCTTTTAATTATTCAAATGCTCAAAGTATAAAGCTTGACTCACTTGATTTATTTATCAATCAACTTATAGAAGACTTTGATGTGCCTGGTCTTTCCATCGGAATCGTGCGAAACGATTCAATTATTTATTCAAAAGGATTTGGGACAAAAGAAGTTAACACCAGTAATACTGTTAATGAAAACACTCTTTTTGCTATAGGATCAATTTCAAAATCTTTTACAGCATTGACATTAGGAATACTTGTAGATGAAGGTAAAATTAAATGGGATGACAAAGTCGTCACTTATTTGCCCTACTTTGAGTTGTATGACCCGTATGTAACGGCAAACTTCACTATTAGAGATTTACTAACCCATAGAAGCGGCCTCAAAGATATAAGTGGTGGAACTCTTTGGTATCATTCCGATTTATCGAGAGTTGAAATAATAAAGAATTTTAAATATCTAGAGCCTGTATCGGGCTTTCGAGAAAAACCTGCTTATCAAAACATAATGTATATGGCAGCTGGAGAGATTGTAAGAGAAGTTACTGGAACGGAATGGGACAAGTTCCTTAAAGAAAGAGTATTCAACAAACTTGTAATGAGTAATAGTACTTCTATTTCATCTGTAAGAGAATCTAATAAAAACTTGGCTCAACCTCATATTTGGAACGAAAGTTATGACAAACAGTCTATCGAGCAAGAGAAAATGGATAATTTGGCAGCAGCAGGTTCAATATATTCCTCAGCGAATGAAATGAATAATTATATGAGGTTTTTACTTAATAATGGTGTTTTTGAACGAGATACAATAGTAAGTAAAGAGATTATTGATGACATTTTTACACCACAAATTATATATCCTATCAGTAACCCTCCATTCGGAAATGAATTCTCTTCTTATGGTTTTGGTTGGTGGCTTAGCCCGATAGATGGTCATAAGGTAATTGAGCATAGCGGTGGTGTTGACGGTATGTCTGCTAATCTTTTTATGGTAAAAGATTTAAATATTGGAGTAGTTATACTTTCTAACTCATCAAAAGAACCTGCTGCATTTTTATTAAAAGCAAAATTAATGGAGATGATATTTGAGGATGCCTCCTTTGATCTATATGAAAGAGTAAAAGCTATACGAACTAAACGTTTGGATGGTTATAAAAATGCAACTAGTCAAAAGAAGAAAATTGATGGTACACAACCATCATTAGATGCGGCATTATATACTGGAGTATATAGTGACAAAATGTATGGAAAAATTAATATTAAACAACTTAAAAAAAATGAGTTAGAGATTTCATTTACTCATTCTTCCGTTTTTAAAGGAATACTTAAGCATTGGCATTATGATACCTATCAAATTGCTTGGTATGATATTAGAGTCCCAAATGGATACCTCACATTCAATTTTAATTCAGACAGAGAGATCAATGGGTTTGATATAAATCAGCCTAATTTACTTGATGTTGACTTTGGTGAATTGAATATAAAAAGATTAAAAGAAGATAACCCGATAAAACCTGTGGTGGTTGATGATAAAATACTCAAAAGTTACGTGGGTGAATATGAAGTATCACCTGATTTAGTTATTACTATTTCTAAAACTGGAAAACAATTAAAAACTCAAATGACAGGGCAATCTGAAATATTCATTATCCCAATTTTAATTAATGTTTTTCAAGTACAAGATACCGAAAGGAAATTTGTGTTTAATCGAACAAATGATGGGAAAGTTGAAAGTTTAACTCTTATTCAAGGAGAACAACAATATACGTTTGAGAGAATAAAAAACTAAGTATAACAATGCATATACTCCATTCAAACGACTCATATATGGAACTGTTGCCGGTGATTTGGAAACAACGATTCAAATAATTCAGAATAAAATAATTGTTTAAAATTAGAGTATTAATTATTCATTTAAATTATAAAACTATGAAAGCTTTTGAAAACGCAACAACATTTTTCCACAATTGTGAATCTGCAAAAGGGTGGGATGCCTGTAAAGATTATGTAACGGAAAACGCTCCATTTAATGCTCAAAGTGAGCTTTTAACCGATATAACAAAGGTTGAGGATTATGTTAATTGGATGGCCAGTTTAGTTAGCATTACCATGCCCGGTTGCTCCTATAAAATACATGTCTCTGCTTATGACGAAAAAAATAACACGGCTATCTTTTTTGCCACTTTTACAGGTACACATTCTGGAGATGGTGGACCTATCCCTCCAAGCAACAAAATTACAAACACAGATTATGTTTATGCTATAAAAATGGATGATGATGGAAAGGTAGAAAGTATGACTAAAATTTGGAATTCCTCATGGGCAATACGAGAACTTGGTTGGATGTAAGCTATTCAAAATATTTAGAATTCAAGCTTTTAGGAATGGTAATAAAACTACCACCAACAATCGTAATAAGTAATTGCTTGTTCTAGTCTACTTCTGAAAATCCTCTCGGCTTTTCGGCTTGGTGTGTACTTGCAAAGTTGAGTGGCAACCCAAGCAACTAGTAATAGCCGGTACCGTTGGCGACAATTTAACCCCGACCATAACAAAAAAATCATGAGGTCAAGATTTTCATTTTGGACATATTTAATATCTATAATTATTATATGCAATCTCTTTTTCACAAAAAGAATATTATTGTAATCTAAATCGCTTCTATTTATTTTATAATTAACACAAAAAAGGCAGTTTGGCGGTTTTCGGGTGAACTGCTGTTAGCTGTAATATTCCCCAATCCTGTATAAATTCTAAACAGTTATATATCAAAACGACAAAGTAATTAAACGTTACAGCAACCCATTAAAGTTAAAAGTTTCAACCGAGTCTAGTACTGATAAATACCGAAAGAACTTTAGGCTTAAGTAGTGGCTTCAATTTTAGTAGTGCCATTTGTACAGAAAGTTTTGCCAGGCGAATACGAAAACGCTCAACTCGTTTTAATAATAGGATTACAGATACCTCTAAATTTGAAATTTTAAAACCCGAAAACGCGGTCTTTTATAAACTTTGTGATTCCTATAACCATAGCATGCAAAGACAACCATAAACTCAGCCAAAACCTTAATAAAAAAAGAATTTACCGAGGAGAGGTATTTATAACAACAATAGTAATCTTATATGTATCTATTTTGTCATCTTTAATCCTTTTAAAGTAGTGGTTTTTTTAAGAAAAACCTTAAAAAGGTATACAAATGTTAAAGTTAATCTCTTGACTTTAAGACAGTATTAATAAAGTCCCCGTATTTAAATTGTAAACTGCACATTAATAATTAAAACACTTACATATGAGTACAACATATTTGAATACCAAGTCAAGAGGATTAACTAAAACAGTAGCTGAATTCTCCAAACAGGATGGTCAGAGCAACAGTGAATTCCGTCAATTTATCAAGGAACAAGTGGTGGAGCATAGAAAAGAAGGAATGGACGTATTTAAATCCCCAAGACCAGGAGATGACCGAAATAACGAATAACTTCCTATCCACAATGGAAAAGGAATAAATAAAAAAGAAGTAAAAGGCTATTTAGAAAATCTAAATAGCCTTTTCTCAATTTATCTGAAAAAGTAATAAAAACCATAAATTATGACAAATAAATACCTATTAAACTAAAACTAACACAGTAAATAATTTATTGCTAGTCCTCAACTACTTGCAAATCTTATAGCGTCTGGACGCTGGAATTTCCTATCAGTGATTTATTTACTAAATTAGGTATTTAAATGCGTAACAAAAAATAGACCTAACGTTGTACTTCATTATAAAAACACTCAAAAATTGATAAATCATGAAACATATTATTATGGCATTTTTTTTTGCAGGGATTTTGATTTCTTGTAATTCATCAGACAAAACAAAAAAAGAAATACAGGAATCCTCTGTAATGGAATCTCAAACAAAAAGTACATCAGATTATATCAACAAACAATTAAAGGATATTGATACTGATGAAGCTTTTATTGCAACAGCATTAATGGCTGCTCCAAAAGAAAGCAGATCCAAATGTAAAGTTATTGGATATAATATGGCAGGTGAATTTGTGACGCTTAAAGAAGGAGATAATGAATTTGTTATTCTTGCAGATAATCCCAATCAGGATGGATTTAGTGCCGCATGTTATCATAAAGACCTCGAACCTTTTATGGCGAGAGGAAGAGCCTTAAGGGCTCAAGGAAAGACAAAACAAGAAGTCTTTGCTATCCGTGAAGCAGAGATGAAATCAGGTCAACTTAAAATAACTCCTGGGTTGACTTTACAAATCTACTACGGGGCAAAGACAGTGTATGACTCTGCAACCTCAAAAGTTGAAGGTGCGCAACTTCGTTATGTAGTATATATGCCTTGGGCCACATCAAAATCTACTGGTTTACCAGAAATCCCGATGGCTTCAAATCATCCTTGGATTATGGAACCTGGAACACATAGAGCACACATTATGATTTCACCTTTACCAGAAGATAGAGAGTAGCCTTGATAAGGAACTATAAGTAATGATATCGCTGATAAAAACAGAACTAAAAAAAAGGAAATAACGCAACCACAACCCCCAACATAATTTATTTGCAAGTTGTAGCCTACATACTGTACGATACAAGCGAACTGACTGAAAGCAATTCGGTCCCAGGAGCTATGTCGACTATTCAGTCTGAATTTACTAAATTAGGTCCTTAAAAAACCATATACCAAACGTTAGCAACAATTAAAAAAATTTAAACTGAAAATTCAACAAATGGAAAAAAGATGGATAATAGCAATATAGCTTTTTTTAATAATCACTTTTGTTTTTTGGAGGCTTACTAATGCTCATTTCAAAAAAGACTATGGTAAAAAGATCTAGAAACTATGGGGAACGAGAACTTTTTATTGGCAAGGTGCATTATTAATCAGTGGAGATATCACAATTCTACTACTGTTTGTTTTTAAATGGGCATATGTATTGACTTTTTAGAAGCCTAAAAAACAACTAAGCTGCCAAGAGCATGTTCCTACCTACGCTGCCGCACGAATACTTTTATGCAGCTATAACCAGCACTAATTTTCTATATTTAAATAGTACTTTTTTTTTAGCAACGAGTAGAAATTATAAGTTTCTTAATCCAGAAGGGGCTATACTTTATTAGCTTTGCTGCAGCGGGATAGTTAGATGTATTTACCTCTAATGAGTATAAAAATTTGTTTATTGAGAGTATAGAATATTGTCAAAAAAAGGATTACAAGTAAGAAAGATACTAAAATATTAAAATGAAAACTAAGTCAAGAATAGCATCAATACTAAAAGCGAATAGTCTAGATTTTTCTAGTACGGGTATGCAAACTTTTGATTTATCTGAACTCAACCTTGCAACTAATCTGGAATTCCAACTACCAACCAATGTAAGATTGGGCCATTTAGTAGAAAAAATTGTTTCTGAATTAATTAAAGCATCTACCAACTACAAAGTGCTCTATGAAAACATTCAGGTAATTGAAGATAAAAAAACCATAGGTGAAATTGATTTTATTATTGAAGATGAAAAGACAAACCAGTTAATTCATATGGAGTTAGCCTATAAGTTTTATCTCTTTGACCCACACATTTCTTCGGAACCAATAAATAACTGGATTGGCCCGAATAGAAATGATTCTTTGATAGAGAAATTAGAAAAGTTAAAAACAACGCAATTTCCTTTACTCTACCATAATCTTACTAAATCAATGTTTAATACTATAGCAATTGACGAAGTTTCTCAAGCGCTATGTTTATTAGTTTCCTTGTTTATTCCTTATGAATATAAAGGAAGCTTTAGCCCTATTTATGAAAAAGCAATAAAAGGCTACTATTTAAACATGGAAACATTTACTAGTCTTAATAATCCCGCAAAAACCTATTATATACCTTCAAAAAAGGAATGGGGCATCGCTCCATCTGAAAATGAAATATGGACCGACTTTAATGGTATAGAAAAACAGGTTAACACCAGTATTAAAGAGAAACAAGCCCCACTATGTTGGCAAAAATATAAGGATTCCTATTTAGCTTTTTTTATTGTTTGGTGGTAGGTTTAGTTAAAGTACTAAAAGATAAGTAGAAGGAGAAAGGTGAACTCCTTGAAAAAAAAACGACCAAGCCGAGCCGGATATTGGCAATAATATGGAAAATCAGTCTACTTCCAAAAGGCTTTATACAACTATTTCACATTACGCGATTCTTTTAAATCTAGCAACTAAAATAACCTAACGAGACAATACTTCACCTCAATTATTCTACCTTTAGGATCAAATTATAAACCCGCTTGAAAGAAAAACTCAAACAATTAGAATTATTTTTAAAGAGCTCCAGCTTTGACCGAGGAATTCGAATTGGATTTGGGATTGCTGTTCCCCTTGCAGTGCTGTATCTTTTAGGGTATTCTGAATATGCTCCAGCTGTTATTATCGGTGCTTTTTTAAATGCGCCAGGCGACATCCCGGGCAGCACTAAACGTAAAGTCAATGCTATTTTAGTCAGTATTGGATTAACAATGGTTATTACAGCTATAATCCTATTTTCAAAACCTTTCCTACCCCTTTTATTGGTGGCACTTGCAATGATTACATTTGCTGTGTCGCTGCTTTCGGTTTATGGCTTTAGAGCATCTTTAGTGTCCTTTTCTGGCTTGTTGGCAATGGTAATAGCAATTGCCATTCAAAAAGAAACAGCGTATGATATTTTAGTTCAAGTTGCCTTAATGGGAGTTGGAGGTCTTTGGTATTTAGTCGTATCCTTTATTTTTCAAAAAATTGCGCCTGTAAAAGATCAGAATCAGCTATTGTCAGATACGCTTCTCCTTATTGGTGAATACCTAAAAATACGAGCTAAATTATTAACAAAGAAAACCAAACGTGACGAACATCTTAAACAAAGCTTCGTCCTTCAACATCAAATCAACGAAAAGCAAGAAACACTCCGAGAAACACTGCTTACCGCACGTAAACGTTCCGGACGTTCGCATTATGAAGAAAAACAACTATTAATCTTACTCTCTTCTATTAATATCTTCGAATTGATAGAAGCAAAACATTTGGATTATAAAATGATTGATGCCATTTTTGGCGAGCATAAAGAATTTCTAAAAGCTTCCAAAAATCTGAGCAAAATCATGGGCAACCACCTCATCCGTTTGTCTGAATTATTGATTCAAAATGATAAAATACCAAATAAAGATAGTCTATTAAGTGCATTAGCAGAAGCCAACGAATCTATCAAAAATTACCTCGATACAGTCAAATTACCTGAAGCGCGTGAAGGTGCTTTAGTATTGAAAAACCTATACGATTACCAAGAGCAACTGCTACAAGAAATAAGAGTTATTAGACGTGTAATGGCCAATGTCAAAGAGGCTTCCAAAGTATCCTTAAAAAGACAAGATTCGAGTCAGTTTTTAACGCTCCAGGAATACAGACTGAATGTCCTTGTTCAAAATTTCAGTTTGGATTCCACCATGTTTAGACATTCATTGCGCCTTACCATTGCGATAGTATTTGCCTATCTGTTAGGCTTTCTTTTTGACATCCAAAACACCTATTGGATTTTGCTGACCGTCATTGTTATTATGCGACCTAGCTATGGTCTAACCAAAGAGCGATCGAAAGATCGTATCATCGGTACACTCATTGGTGCTGCTATTGCTGTTGGTATTGTGCTGCTTACTCAAAATGTAGTGGTTTATGCAGTATTGGCATTTGTTTCATTGGTATTCGCATTTGCATTAATTCAGCAGAACTATAAGTTTGCCGCCGCATTGATCACCATTAGTATCATCTTTGTGTATTCCTTAATCAATCCTAATGCCTTTGAAGTGATTCAATACCGCGTCATCGACACTATCATTGGAGCCACTATCGCTGTCGTTGCCAATTATATACTTTTGCCAAGTTGGGAAGCCAATAATCTAAAACAGGTACTTCTGAACGCTTTAAAAATGAACAAAGTATATCTTTTAGCAACACAAGAGTTGTATCAACATCCTTCTGAACACAAACTCTCCTATAGTTTGGCAAGGAAAGAAGCATTTCTTGCTATCAGTAATTTAAATGCTGCCTTCCAGCGATTGACCCAAGATCCAAAATCGAAACAGAAAGAATTTCAACTCATTTATGAAATTGTGACGCTTAACCAGACAATGGTTTCTGCCATCGCATCCATCGGTAATTTTATCAGTAATCATCAAACTACTCCTGCTTCCATAGAATTTAATGTACTCATCAAAAAAATCTCTAATACCTTACAAATGTCATTCGATAGTTTTGACGATACGCAAATAAAGAAAAAAGTTGCTGAAGAAGTTGCTGAAGCTGCAGAGGAAAAGTTGTTGGGTAAATACCAGCAATTATCAAATTTGCGAGATGAAAATATCAGATTGGGACACACCGAATTAGATATAGAAACGCTTCATGGTCTTCAGGAAGCTTATTTGATTGCCAATCACATGACCTGGTTAAAATCCCTTTCAGAAAACCTACAAAAGGCAACGGAACGTTATCGTTCGGCTATTGTAGAGGACCAGCAGTAATTTTATTGGGTTTTAGTAAATAACTCCCAACATTATTTTCAGCACTACTATAGCACTTCCTTACGAAATGAATTTAGCACTTATCAATATCATCTTTTATCTAGTTTAGTATATATTCAGTCCTAATCCTATTTGAAACTTGAATTGCCGAAGACGCAAAAAAAATAACTCATAAATTACGAATTAGTTACGTCTTATAATTGCCGCTTACTAATATTTGGTTTATCCTATTCCGGAATTGGAACTTTCTTTTAATCGAATATCAATTGTTCTTTCTTGACAATTAACCTCTTCATTACCTTCATTAAATTTGCCTCTTTTGTTTTCTGACAAACCCAATTCATTTTAGAATCAATGCGAAGCAACCGCCAATAAAATGGCTACGTAATGACATATAGCAGCTGCGAGCACAAAAAAATGCCAGACAGCATGGCTGTAACGGTATTTCTTCCAAAAGTAAAAAACAACACCCATTAGGTAAAGTGCGGCTCCAATTAGAATCATTGTGAGGATATTGGAAGGAATACTTTCGAAGAAAGTACGTCCGCCAGCAACCATAATCAAACCCATTGCTATGTAAATTATCGTAGAAAAAATCTGCCATTTTCCTATAAAAAAAATCTTATAAATGATTCCCAATGCCGTAAGACCCCACAAAACCGATAGCAACGTTATACCAAAAGAACCAGGCATATACATGAGTAAAAACGGAGTGTAAGTACCCGCTATCAAAAAATAAATACTGATGTGATCAAGAATTTCAAGTGTGCGTTTTGCCTGAGCATGCTGAATTCCGTGGTAGAGTGTAGAAAAAGTAAAAAGTTGTAAAAAACAAAAACCATATATAGCGGCACCAATAATACTAGGAGTGTTATCACTTTTAATGGCAAATGTAATTAGAATAGGAATACTTACAATACCGAAAATAATTCCAAAACCATGTACGATGCTGTTTACAAGTTCTTGCCTGATTTGTATATTTGAATCCTGATTTTGCATAAAATTGATTTGACAAGGCTTATTGTTTTACCCTTTTTGTAAAATTACTTAAATCTAATCCTAACTTAGTTCTATTGGCTATCTAATTTACCGTTTTCTTACTATCTATTCTACTTCCAAGAGATCTCTTCTAATGCTCCCGGATGAATCCTTTCGTGTAGTTCTCGTAAACACTAATTTTCTATATTTACTTAATAACCCTGTTTTTTTTTTTAAGTAATGAGTAGTAATTATGAAGATAGAAACCGATGAAAAAAACATGATTCTCAACAACCTTTTTTTACAAAAAGCAACAAAAATAAATTCAAGATAGTAATAGGTATAGTTCTATTAATGGGCTTCTTACTCCCTGGTCCCGCGCGAACCCTTTCGTTTAGTAATCATAAACCAACACGACCATAAAAATTATATAATAATCTTGATTAGTATTACGAGAGTCCGCTCCTACTCACTAATTACAAGCAAGTTATTATCGTCTCTTATTACTTTAAAAAACCATGCGCTTACCTTAAAATTATTGTTCTACCCTTCGGGATAAACTGGAATTGACAATTTTCCTTCAAGACATACAACAGGCACAAACAATAACCTTTGAGCTGTATCAAGCTAGTAATAAAAATGTAGTAAACATGCTAACAACAACTACCTTTGTTTCATGAGAAAACAAATTGCTATTATAGGTGGCGGACCATCAGCTTTTTTATTGGCTGCTTTTTTAGATCCCGAAAAATTTACTATTACCATCTATGAAAAAAACAAAACAGCTGGTCGTAAATTTTTAGTTGCCGGTAAGGGTGGTTTCAACTTAACTCATTCAGAACCGATTGAACAGCTTATTAAACGGTACACACCAGATGATTTTTTAGACAAAGCGCTACTGACCTTCACCAATACTGATTTTAGAAATTGGCTCGACCAAATTGGGGTTCCAACATACATAGGAAGCAGTAATAGAGTATATCCAAAAGAAGGGATTAAACCTATTGAGGTACTGCATGCCATTCTCAAATCTCTCAAAGAAAAAGGAATTATTTTTAAATATGAACATACTTTTTCTGATTGGGGCAATACTAATAACCCGATTATCAATAACAAAACAATACAAACAGATTATACCGTCTTTTCTTTAGGCGGAGGCAGTTGGAAAGTTACTGGATCTGATGGAAACTGGCTTGATACTTTTTCTAAAAAAGGAATCAAAACAAAAGCATTTCAAGCATCAAACTGCGGTTATCAAATTGACTGGAAAACTGATTTTATTCAAAAGCACGAAGGAACTCCTTTAAAAAACATTGCTATTTCTTGCAATAACGTTACTCAAAAAGGAGAAGCAATTATTACTAAGTTTGGATTAGAAGGAAATTCTATTTACGGACTGAGCCCACAGATTAGAGAGCAGTTGGATACAAATTTAAAAGCAATCGTTAGTATTGATTTTAAACCTTCACTAACATTAGAAGATGTGCATTCTAAAATAAAATTATCTAAATATAGAAATACTACTGATATCTTAAAAAAAGAAATCAAACTAAGTACATCTCAAATCGATCTATTAAAAATATACCTGTCTAAAGAGTCTTATTTGAATACAGAATTAGTAACGAGACAAATCAAAAATTTTCCTTTAGAAATAATAAATAAGGTATCTATTGATGAAGCAATTTCTACCGTTGGAGGAATTGATTTAAATGCGGTTTCTAAAAATTTTGAACTTACAACAATGTCCAATCAATTTTGTATTGGCGAAATGTTAGATTGGGACACTCCAACTGGTGGTTATCTATTGCAAGCTTGCGCAAGTACTGGTGTATTTTTAGCTAATTATTTAAATAAAAATAATTAAAAACGAGCTTATCAAGTTTAAATTTAGTTTTGAGTTTGAGTTTTTCAGCTTCATTTAAATCCGAAATTTATTTTACTTCTCTAAAAATGCAGAATTGATAACTAGTATAGATAAATCGATTACTGCTAAAATTGTTCCAAGTAATACTTACAATCAATTAATAGAAAGTAGTCATTCAATAACTAAATCACATAAAAGAGAAAATAAAAAGGGCATAATAATATGCATAAAATAGAACTACTAAGCTTAAGCTTCAAAGTTTTTTTCTTGTGTACTATGTACTATAAATTTCTAATTTGCCTTTTAAAACTCATACGTTAAAAATATAAAAATTCAGCTTTGTGTCAATACGAAAAAACAGTATCTTGTTGCACCATACGTTCATAAAAAATGCCGTTATATCTATACCTACTTGACATGACTAACATAAAGCTTTGTAACATTGAATCAAGATGACAAACACTAACACAAAATGAAAATTACAAAAGACAGTTTCTTTATTTCCTTTCTCATATTTACTATTTTAATTTTGATCGTGGTATTCTCGCTAAAGAATATTTATGATTTAAATAATAATTCTAATAAGGTTATTCATACCTACGAGGTGCAGATGGATTTGGCTAACAATCTTTCATTGTTAAAAGATATTGAAACTGGTGCAAGGGGTTTTGCCTTGACAGGGAATAAAGCTTACATAGAACCTAATGCTCTGGCAAAGCCAAAAATTAAGAAAAACATTTTGCATTTACAGAACTTGATTAAAGATAACCCGATTCAAGAAATAAAATTGGATTCGCTTAAACATCTTATTAACTTGAAAATTGCATCAAGTCTCGAAATTATTACTGTGAGGGAGCAGGTTGGTTTAAATGCAGCAATTGAAATCATTTCTACGCAGAAAGGCAAACGAATAATGGACGAGATTCGAAAACTCTCCTATAACATGGATAAATTAGAAGAAAAATCATTACGTGATAAAAATAAAATTGCCGTTGACAGTTATTTCCTTGCTCAACTTTATGTTGTTTTAGGAGGTATTATCTCCATATTAATTGCAACCTTCTTAATGATTATTAATAACAAATCTTTAAAACTGAAAAAACACCTTCTAAAATCGGAAGAAGTATTAACCGTTGCATTGTCTTCCAAACAACAATTTTTAGCCAACATGAGCCATGAAATTCGCACACCAATGAACGCAATTCTTGGATTTACTAAGATTCTATTGAAAACAGATTTAGCACCAAAGCAAAAAGAATATTTGGATGCTATAAAAACCAGTAGCGATGGATTAATCATACTCATTAATGATATACTAGATTTAGCAAAAGTAGATGCAGGGAAAATGACATTTGAAGAAATACCTTTCAAAATGGAATCGTCGATATCAAGTATGATTCAGGTGTTTAATGTAAAAATTAAGGAAAAGAATTTAGAGCTAGTTAAAGAATATGATCACAAAATTCCAGAAGTGTTACTAGGCGATAAAGTACGTTTGCACCAAATCCTTTTAAACCTTTTGGGTAATGCTGTAAAGTTTACAACAAAAGGAAAAATTACCGTAGCTGTTCGTTTGTTGACTGAAGATAAAGATGAAGTACGCATTGAGTTTGCAATCTCCGACACAGGAATAGGAATATCAGAAGATAAATTAGAATACATTTTTGAAAACTTTCAACAGGCAACAAGTTCGTCTTCAAGAATATTTGGAGGAACAGGATTAGGACTTGGCATCAGTAAACAATTGGTGGAACAACAAGGAGGAACTATTTCGGTAAAAAGTAAAGTTGATGAAGGGGCAACGTTTAGTTTCACTTTAAGCTTTAAAAAAACCAATGCAGAAATTAAACACGAGACTATAGAGTTAGAATTAGATGAGGAAATCAAGGTCATAAAAGTATTATTGGTTGAAGATATTAAACTCAATCAATTATTGATGAAAATAATTTTGGAAGATTTCAACTTCGAATATGACATTGCTGACAATGGAAAAATTGCCGTTGAGAAACTACAAACAGAATCTTACGATATTATTTTGATGGACTTGCAGATGCCAGAAATGAACGGGTTTGAAGCCACAGAATATATTCGCAACACGATGAATTTAAAAATTCCAATCATCGCTTTAACAGCAGATGTAACAACCGTTGATGTAGAAAAATGCAAAGCAATAGGAATGAATGACTATATTTCAAAACCACTTGACGAGAGAGTTTTATATACTAAAATCATTGAATTAGTAGAAGTCTGAACATATGACAAAGGTTTAGGCAGCCAGAAAGGTAGTACATAATTAAACTTTGGCAAATATGCGAGTCAAGTGCTGTTTTAGAGCTTTGCGCATCTAAGCAACAGTTGTTATAAGCTAATAGTTGTATTCTAAATCGTCAATACCCAAGCCTTAATATATTTTACCAAGCACTATGAATACCATGAAAGAAATCGACAAAATAGCTTTTATTGAAATCCAAAAAGGGAAAATATTAAGTACCAAGTCTAAAGGAAAAACTAAATATTACATTCCTGGCGGAAAACGTGAAAGCGGAGAGAGTGATGAACAAACGCTAATAAGAGAAATAGCAGAAGAATTAAGCGTTACTATAATCCCAAATACGGCTGAATATATTGGAACATTTTCAGCGCAATCTGACGGAGAAAAAGAAGGAATAAATGTGATTATGACATGTTACAAAGCAAAATATTCTGGGAATTTAAAAGCTAATAGTGAAATTGAGGAAATAAAATGGTTGAATTACAAGGACCTTGCTATTATCTCTGAAGTTGATAAAAAAATCTTCTCCTTTCTTAATGAAAAAGGAGAGCTGAAATAAAAAATGTATTATAAAAACTGTTTCCGAATTTTGTAGTCAATACGAGCATTAATTTTCATACCTAAGGTTTTTTCTTACCGGAAAAAGATTAGTTTTCATCATCGACAACATGTAACCGTGAATAATAATTGAATACAAAAAATGGAGTACGATTATATTATCATAGGAAGTGGTTTTGGTGGTTCGGTTAGTGACTTATGATTATCGAAAAAAGGCTACAAAGTTTTGGTGATTGAAAAAGGAAAATGGTTCAAAGCTCAAGATTTCCCGGAGACCAACTGGAATTTCAGCAAATGGCTTTAGATGCAAAGTTTCCGTTTCTTTGGGATCATGAAATTAACCATCTTAAAGCATGTCGCAGTTCTTTCTAGAACTGCTGTAGGTGGCGGCTCTTTGGTATATGCCAATACATTGCTGATTCCCAAACCCACATTTTTCAATACCAGTGGTTGGAGTAAACTCATCGACTGGAAAAATGAACTAGCTCCTTATTATCATGAAGCACTAAGAATTTTTGGTGCAGCTAAGAACCCCAAATTGTTTGACGGAGATATTGGGCTTAAAAAAGTAGCTCATAAATTGGGTATGAAGGATAAATTTGATTCCACCAACGTCGCTATCTATTTTGGAGAAGAGAATGTTACAAAAGAGAATCCGTATTTTGAAGGTATAGGGCCGGAAAGAACAGGTTGCAACTTTTGCGGTGCATGTATGACTAAATGTAGAAATAATTCTAAAAACACGTTGGACAAAAAATATTTACACTTGGCACAAAAATATGGAGCAGTAATACTATCCGAACATGAGGTTTATGATGTCAGACCAATAAACACAGAAAATGGTTTTAATGGTTATGAAGTTTCAATAAAAACTACTAAAAATTATTTACTGAAAAAGTAACATTAGAAGCAAAGGCGTGATTTTTTCTGGTGGTGTATTAGGAACTATTAAATTGCTGCTCCCGTTAAAAAAACAGCTCCTTACCTAGTATTTCAGATAGATTAGGGCAAGACATAAGAACCAATAATGAAACTCTAGAAAGTGTTTCTAGTCTTGAAAAAGACAAAAACTTTTCGAAAAGAGTAGCTATCGGAAGTATTTTAGATACCGATGAGAATAGTCACCTAGAAATACGTAGGTATTTTGAGGGCTCCAATGCATGGAAGCTGATACATTTACCCTGTGCTATTGGCTACGAGAATCCTTATATTATCAATCGCTCTATGATTTCAGAAAATCCAAAAGTTAATCCATCATTATCAATAACTGCCAGTGCGGAGCGAGCTATGGATCAAATTCCTTTTAAAAACACTTAAATTCTTACTGAAAATAACCGTTATAAATAAATGATGAATTGAATACCAATCATCTATTTGATAAAGTCCAATAGCATTGTATTATTTTTATATTATGCCGGAAAATCGGCACAGGTTAATGGTATTATCCCAGAGCGCTTTGCACTAAAATATTAATTCGTTTGGTGTAAATATAAATCTATAAACTATTTCAAGATGCGTCGCACTAATTAGCACAGCCATTAAAACTTTTATACATTATTTTATCAAATACTGCGGGAATTTTTAAATAATCTTATCACTTTGTCAAGCTAAAAATAAAAATATGTTAAACATTCTAGCAACAGCTATCTTTGTTCTATGAAAATGATTAACTTAGATTTACAAGTTTAATTACGACTTGCATAACTCAAATCAAACGACTAAACGTTGTAATTAATTAAAACTAAGTTGTTATGAAATACTTAATTTATATGATACTTCTATTTTCTTCAATGAACCCAAAAATAATTTTCGACTTTAACAAAAATTCAGACGTTCAAGACTGGATCGTTGTAGATGATGCTGTGATGGGGGGCGAATCATCAAGCACTTTTATATTAAATGATGATGGTTTTGGTGTTTTCGAAGGCAGTATATCACTGGAGAATAATGGAGGATTTTCTTCTGTGCGTTATCGATTCCAAAAAATACAGGTAAAGGAATACACGTCTATTATTATCAAACTTCAAGGGGATGGTAAAGAATATCAATTTAGGATTAAATCCAATTCAGGAGATTATTATTCCTACATAGCCCCGTTTTCTACCTCAGGAGAATGGCAAGAAATAGAAATTCCACTAAAAGAAATGTATCCCTCGTTCAGAGGAAGAAAACTTAACCAACCTAATTTTTCAAAAGATTCTATTGAAGAAATTACCTTTTTGATAGGAAACAAAAAAAAGGAGAAATTTAAACTCTTGATCGATAAAATAGAATTAAAATAATACATCGCAACGCTACGATTAAAAACTATTTACTACCCTAGATAAAGTCATTAAACCGGACGTTTATTCAACAAGCCACACATTGCTATGCCTACATAAAAGCGTGGTCAAAAACAGTTTATTAAGCCACTTCAATACCAAACGAATTTATGTTATACAGCAAAGCGTTGCTCTATAATCTAGTCGTAATACGATAATAGTGCCATTCGAGTGGACTATATCGCTTATACAATTAATATAAGACTAAAACATCCAAAATAGGGATGATATTCTTTGTTGCGTTTAATTTAGAAAAAAAAAATCTCTTCTATATTACATTTTGATTATGATCACACCGGAATAAATATCGTTCTCGAGAAACTAATAAACTAGTTGGAATAACATACACTACTTGGATTAATAGTATAGGATCAGGATTTAAATCTAAAATGATGGAATAAACACGTTTAGAGGCTCCATCGATAAAAAGTTAATCACTTATCTTTAATTACTTGGCATGTTTTAATAAAAAAACACTCTTAACTAACATTATAATAAAATAAGAGACCAATGAAAAAAAATTAATTATTGAAGGAAGTTGGACGTGAGCAAAAACATGCGGGTCTTTTAAGATTAGCCAACTAGAGCATTTCTGCTGCTGGAAGTAGTACTACAGGTCTTGAAAAATCGAGATAATTATGATATCTGGCTCTTATAAATCATGGATAAATTCCAAAAAATAAAGAAAAATAAAAGAAGGCTCCTGCTCGATGCAACTGAAAAAGCTAAAGACTAAAAAACAGTACTATTCCTATTATGGAAAATCTTCTCAATGCCTAGCTAAGTGAAGAACTTAAGTCAGCTAATCGGTATTTCCTCCAGAAACAAAAAAGACGGCTAACTGATATATAAATAACAATAAAATATAATTGATATGAAAGCACTACAAATAATGAAATATGGCGAAATCAAAGAAAGTCTATCTATCAATGAGATCGAAAAACCTACGTTAAAACCGAAAGATATTTTAGTTGAAGTTAAAGCAGCTTCGTTAAATCCAATTGATTATAAATTGGTGGAAGGTAAATTGAAAGACATGATATCTTTAGATTTACCGATTACAATAGGTTTTGACGTAAGTGGTGTGGTGATAGAGAAAAGTGCAGATGTAACTAATTTCGCAATAGGAGATGAAATATATTGCAGAGTGCCTCAAGAACAAATGGGAACAGTAGTAGAATTTGTAGCGGTCAATAGTGAACTAGTTGCTAAAAAGCCTAAAAACATCTCATTTCAAGAAGCAGCTGCATTACCGTTAGTAGGGCTCACTGCAATACAAGCGTTGGAGAGTGTAGGCATTAAAGAAAATGATAGAGTTCTTATTCATGCAGGGTCTGGTGGTGTAGGTAGCTTTGCAATTCAATATGCCAAAGTAAAAGGGGCTATTGTATATACGACTACTAGCAACAAAAATGTAGATTGGGTCAAAGCTTTAGGTGCTGACCGAGTAATCGACTATACGACTGAAGATTATAAAGAGATTGCCCAAAATTTAGATATTGTTTTTGACACTTTGGGAGGCGACTACACCTTTGATGCTTTTGAAGCGATTAAAAAAGGTGGAAAAGTAACTACCATAGCAGGGCCTCCTGACGAAGAGACAGCGAAACACATGGGCATGAACGATTATAAATTGTCTGAAAAATTATTAAAACTGATTGAAAATAAAGCGGCTAGCTATAAATTAACCTGGATGCAACCTGATGCTGAGCAATTAAATAAAATTAGCAAAATGGTTGAAGATGGGGATATTAAGCCTATAATAGATCTGATTTATTCGATCGAAGATGCAATCGATGCCTACATATATCTCGCTAAAGGTAGAGCTAAAGGAAAAGTAATTATAAGTCTAGTATAACTTTTTATATTTCGAACTAGCTACTTGAGGATTATTTAAGAACCAATGGCTTTGACTATAGCACTATTGGAACTGCATTACTATCTGATATAACGATAACAGTAAAAATATTAGATTACTAGATTAAATTAATTAATGCAACTTTCAAGAAAAGGGATAAGACAATGAAAAGTACGATTACGTTATCAGAATTATAACGAAAAAGCTATCCATCAAACCAGAATCTATCAAACTATTAAATAGAAACAAATAACACTTTAAATATTTCAATAATTAAAGCAATGTACACAGCAGAAGCAAAAGCAACAGATGGTTGAAATGGCCACGTAAAAAGTGGCAACGACGTATTAAATCTAGAAGTAAGATCCCCTAAAACCTTGGGAGGTGCAAATGATGATTATACTAATCCAGAAATGCTTTTTGCATCAGGATGTGCAGCTTGTTTCGATAATGCCTTAAACTTAGTCATTAAAAAAAGTAAAGTTAACACAGGAGAGACAAGTGTAAATGCAAAAATTAGCATAGGACAGATCGAAAGCGGTCGTTTTGGTTTAGGGGCAGAATTGTGGTTAATATTCCCGACGTTACGTCAGAACTTGCCCAAGACTTAACAGAACAAGCACATCAAGTATGTTCCTACTCCAACGCTATACGTGGAAGCATTGAAGTAAAATTATCCGTAGCCAATAATTAAAGAAAACAAAAGTATAAATATTAAAAAGTAACGCTGACAGATGGGAACAAGAATCAAAGACATCCATATAGATCTATAGTAGTTTTCGTGCTCTATTAATCGAGAAGAAATTAATTAATAAAATGTCAAATTTAATTCAAAATATTAATTCAACATTTAAATTGATTACAATTTTACTTCGGGTACTTTTATTCAAAGAAGAAAAATAGATTTAGCTCTTTTCAAATAATTGCTATTCCTAGTCCCAGTACGTAGTTACCTAAAAAGTAATGGCGCTAGTAAATCATTCAAGGGTTTTAGCGTAGTGGCAATAGAATAATCGAAAATAAACTTGCGTTACGTTGCATAACTAGCGGTTCAAGAGTAAATCCAAGTTAGAGAAATAAGACTATTGGAATAATAGAATCAAAAGTTTGTGCTCCATACAAATTTAAAATACTTATGTACCGTTTCTGGCGCAATGTCTAGAAAACTTGTAAATTGTATCTGTCCTGATCAACATAATGGGAATTCAATTTTGAGAAAAAAGTTTTTCCCTACTAACATGCTTATTTATATCTCTAAATAGGCTTTGTAACTTATCAGCCATTTAATTCGTGAAGTTGATTCAGCGAAATTTCTAGATGATAAAAGATAACAATGTATATTCTTTATCAAAAAGATCTTATCTATTTATAAAAATTGAATCCTAAAAAAATAGAATAAAAAATACTTACACAATAAAAAGCCCCAAATTAATGAGGCTTTATTTTTTTATTGCAAAACACAAATTACTTAGGCATAACTACAGTGTTTATAACGTGGATTACACCATTACTACCCATAACATCTGTCGCAGTAATTTCACTATAATTATCATTTGAGTCTTTCAACCAAATTTTATCATCTTTCTGCATAACAGTTAAAACTTGACCATTTAATGCCTTAAGTTCTACAATACCATTACCCTTTTTTAAAGCAGCTACAACGTCAGTTGCAGTTAACTTTCCAGATACTACGTGGTAAGTTAGAATATTGGATAATGCTTTCTGATTTTTTTCTTCTAGTAGAGAGTTTAATGTTTTAGAATCTATTTTAGCAAAAGCAGCATTCGTTGGAGCGAAAACAGTAAATGGTCCTTCTGCTTGTAAAGCACCAACTAAACCGGCAGCTTTTAATGCTGTTACTAAAGTGGAGAAATCTTCATTTCCAACGGCAACATCTACTATTGTGCCTTGCGCAATAGTATTTTGAGAAAAGGCTACAGACAGCGTGATTGTTAAAATAAGAAGTAATTTTTTCATAAGTTTTATTTTTATATGATTAAAAAACGAATATACACTAAATATTTCGTTTTGTCTAACTTTAAGCATTTTTAATTAAACAAAATTAATGAATATGATTACTAATTGTTATAAACTGAAAAAGCAATACTAGATCATTTGTACAACATATTGGAGAAAGTAAAAATATTAAAAAGACAAAAACCAACCTAATGCAGCTATATAAAATGTCCTTGATTACCTAGTTAAGAATCTCTAGAAGATCAACAAGAGGAAGTGAGCTATTATTTTATCCATTCTTACTCATTAAACAAGGTGTATATAATTTAAACCTCCTGTAAACTAGCTTAATTTATAAGTTTTGCTTCCATAATCTAGGTTGATATAAATGAGAAATATGCCCATATTCAGTTGATAATCGAATTGACAATGTTGTACAGAATAGAGTTCTATGGCTATCGTATTATTTACCGTATGTATATTTAATTTCACAGTCCTAAGTTATCTAATTCTTCAAAATCTAGATGAGGTTTCAAAATGACTGATTAAAAGCAAGAGAGAAAAAGAGTATCAGTAATAAGTATTAGTAGTAAAATAATAAGGCACTCAAGTTATAGAAGTCAACACTATTAAAAAAAAATTAGATTGCATTCACAATCATATTATAGTAAAAGGAATTATAAATCTAGATTAAAAGCAGCACTATTGTTCTGCTAAATAATGCATTTTACAATTAATGATATAACTATCGACTTACGTAAAGATCGAGAATCTTTTAAATATAATTTTAATATATCAATCTTAGAAACTTTTTTAGTGGTTTCTAAGATCAACATCCCATTATGGCCAACAAGAGTCCATAAAATCAGACTTTATATAGCTCTAATTAGAATTGGAAAACTATTTAAAAAAAACTTTGTACTATCGCTGTTATAGCAAAACATATTTTATCCAAAAATTTTCATGTAGACAACCCCATTACCATTAGTAACCCGCAGAATAATTCTTCTAACAGCATATTTATCAAATCGAATAGAAGAAAACACCAATTGCTGATTGAAAAAGAACCTATAATTATTGCTTGTAAACAACACCTTCTTTCATAACAAATATTACATTGGTTACGGTGTTGATATCCTCGGTTGGGTCACCATTAGTTGCAACAATATCTGCTAAATAGCCCGGTTCTAAAGCACCTATTTGCGTATCCATTTCTAATATTTTGGCGTTGACTATTGTGGCTGCTTGGATGGCTTTCATCACTGGCATGCCTGCTTCTTTCATATAGATAAATTCCTTGGCATTATCACCATGAGGAAATACCGCAGCATCTGTTCCAAAACCAATAGGCACACCTTTTTTGTAGGCTTTAGCAAAAGTCGCTTTGATTTTCGGCCCTATGGCTAATGCTTTAGGTACTACTATGGCAGGATAATAATTGGTAATAAGTGCTTTCTCTGCCACATAACTTCCTGCTGAAAGTGTCGGGATATAGTAGGCATTGTACTTTATCATTAAGTCCATAGTGGCGTCGCTCATCTCTGTTCCGTGCTCTATGGTTTTTACGCCACCTCTGATGGCGCGTTGCATACCTTCATCTCCATGGGCATGAGCTGCTACTTGCATTCCATAGTCTTTAGCAGTGCTCACGATGGCTTCTACTTCCTCTTGGGTGAACTGTGGATTGCTCCCACTTTTGGCTACTGACAATACACCTCCTGTAGCGGTTATTTTAATCCAGTCGGCTCCGTTTTTATAACGTTGTCGCACGGCTTCTCGAGCATCGTCTAAGCTGTTGACTACTCCTTCTTTTGGTCCTGGATTTCCCATTAAGTCTTTACGATATCCATTTGTTGGGTCAGCATGCCCTCCTGTAGAAGCTAATGCTTTTTCGGCAGTTAATATTCTTGGTCCTACTACTTTTCCTTGGTTAATGGCGTTTCTAAGCGAAACGTTTATACCTGAGCCACCAAGGTCGCGAACAGTGGTGAATCCTGCCATAAGAGTACTTTTGGCAAACCCAATTGAGTTGAATGCTATATCGGCATCGTTTAGGGTAAATTCATCTATATATTTTGTTGGGCTGGTTTCTTCTTCAAGGTGAACATGCATGTCTATCCAACCAGGCATCACTGTTTTAGTTTTTAAGTCAATGATTTTATCTTCTGGATTTGTGGGATTTGTAAAACCATCTTGGATCGCTTGGATCGTTTTGTTGGAAACTATAATAGTTTTATTAATAAGCACTTTTCCCGTTTTGGTATCTATAATTTTACCACATTGGATATAGCTGTCTTGGGCAAATGAAATAGTGGTACAAAACACAAGAAACAAAAGTAATAGGTTTTTCATAATAGTTTAATTTACGTTTAAAGATATGAAAAACATTACATTAACTGCCGATTTTTATTTTGTTGACTTTAAATAAAAATAATTTGATCTATCTGATTATTTTATTTTTTCTTCACAAAAACGGAGTGTAGAAAATAACGGCGGTGTTTTGAAGCATCTTTAATAATTGAACCATTTTATAGTCCTATTATACAATACTTTAGACTGAAATCTATATTATAAATAGTCATTGAATTAAATCCATTTAATAACTGTGATAGGCTTAACTAAGGGTTTATTTAATTAGCCTATAAACCTTAACATTAAATAAAACAGGGGAGCACGCTCCACCTATTTGTTACTTATTTATCAACGCAGTCGACTGCCGTGAATTTATATTTCACTTTTTCAAAATCTATCGGCTCACCTTTAACAAAATGAGAGGCTCCCAACGTGATTTGTATTTGTCCATTACCTAAAATTAGTTCATCACCGCGCTTTAAAAATGCCATTGGATTTTTATATGTTTTCTCTTTATATCCACCTTGGACAAACGTGTAGCTGGCAAATAAGGTATCGCCACGAAATTCTCCAACGATTTCACCAACCTTTTTAGGCATATTAGAAATTGCCATCACCATATCACCAGTTATTCCTCCATTTTTGAAAGTGTTAATTTTCAAATCAAGCGTATCCTCCTCATAAAGCGCTTTATAACACTGGACGCTTATTAGTTCTGCGGCTTCCTTGGCTTCAATGATTTTTTCACTTTTATTATTTTTACAGCTGATAACTCCGATGCAAGTTAAAAGCAAACAGAAAAGACCTAAATTTTTCATAGTAGTTGCTATTCGTTAATAAATTTGGCTATTGCCGGTAGCTAAGCTACAAATAAATAGTGTGTATTAAAAAGAATTAATCTAGAAAGTTTTAACTATCTTTAATTAATGATGCTTTTACCGAACAAAAAGTTTTGCGCTAGCTCAATATATCTAAACGAACAGAAAGCAACAGACTGCTTTTAAAAGCGATAACAAAATAGAACTTTATTTAATATTATCGAAACGGTTAATAAATAATACATGTCCAACCTCGCCAAACAACGGGTTTTTCGAGTTGGATTACTACTTTTTATAAGTTCATGTAAAAGCCCTTTTGACGAGGTTAAAATGCAGAATACGCGCAAAACATTGGCTAGTACGTATTATTTACTACCTTTGTACGATGCAAATACAAATTATCTTACAATACCTAAAAAGTGAGTTGTCAAAATATGACTATACTATTTGCGCTATTGAATAAAAATCGAATCCCAAATTACAACTCGCTTTTTACTCGTAATATTTTATTTTAATTAGAAAAAACAGACTATGTTTTCAAAAATCACTTTGATAATCGGCTTTATGCTGTTATCAACAGGAGCTTTACAAGCTCAAGACAAACCAGAAGTAGAAATAGGTGGTGCAGTACGATTCAATTATAATTTATCCTCTTGGAAAGAAGGACAAAAAAAACGCGGAGGTGATTTTGGATATGATGTCTTTCGTATCAATGCGAAAGCCAAGTACAAAGGAATCAAGCTGAATGCAGAATATCGCTTATACTCCGAAGGTTTTGGCGGCGGAATGCTAAAACAAGGTTGGTTAGCTTATGATTTCGATTCTAAAAACGAAATTCAAGTAGGACTCACCCAAGTTCCTTTCGGTATTACTACCTACAATTCTAACAACTGGTTTTTCAGTCTTAACTATTATATAGGTTTAGAAGACGATCATGATATGGGAGTAAAATTCACGCACACTGACAAAAACTGGAATTATAGTTTGGCATTTTTCAAAAATGCCGAAGAGTTGAGATTTGGTAACAATTCTGATGTTTCAAATAGCAGATATTCCTACGATGTAGCTTCTATTGATTTAGATGGTGATGGAGTTTTGGATTTACGTAATAAGGAGGTAAATCAAGCTAATGGAAAACTAAGCTATACAATAGGAAACGACAGTATTAATCATAAAATAGGTACATCTGGACAGTTTGGAGGGCTCTACAACTTAGACACCCAAAAAATGGGCTCGCACTACGCAGCATCATTGCATTATGAGTTAAAGTACAAACGATTTGGTGTAAAAGCGCAAGCTTCAAAATACAAGAAAAGCTCAAAAAACCCTAACGGACAAAGCAACGATCTTATTGCCATGGCAGCTTATGGTGGTTCTTATTTAGTTGCAGCAGAAGGAAACACCTATACTTTAGGGGTATCGTATACTGTACCGGTGAAATGGGGTCCAGTTTCGAGTTTACAGTTTTATAATGATTATGGATACTTAGAAAAATTAAACTCTGATTTTAACGATACGTCTATGAACGTTACTGGTGTCTTAGTTACTGCAGGTAGTGTATACACTTACTTTGATATTGCAGCAGGTAAAGATCAGCCTTGGCTAGGTCCAAACTGGACCAATGGATTAGGTGCCGGTGCAGCAGACGCGAAATGGGAAGTGCGTTTCAATATGAATATTGGGTATTACTTTTAGACCCTTTTTCATATTGAAAAATAAAGAAAATTACTTTTATCTTGTATGAATTATAGGGAATTTATAAAAGATAAAAATATTTAAAAATAAAAAAACAGCTTTTAATCTTAATCAGATTAAAAGCTGTTTTTTTTTATATTCTCATTTACCTACTAGTAGTTTATCTTTTCAGTAAAGAAATAGAAGGTGACTCATTCTGATTTTTACTAAAATGCAGTTATGCTCTCAAATGTTAATAAACGTCTTCAATTATATAGTGCGTTTCATTAAATTGAAACTTACTTCCTTTTTCTAATCCCCTCATGTTAGCATAAATGGGAGCTTTGGTTGAAATACCAAAGACTGTATCTCCATCCACTTCAACTTTTTCACTTGATACACCAATAAAGAAAACAAATTGTTCGGTAACAACAACTGCTCCGGGTGCCACAACAGTGTTTTCTTTTGTGATATCCAATCTATTCAGGTATGCTAATTCTTCTTGGGCAAAAGCGAGCTCATCACCAATTACTTTGAGTAATTCGTATTTACCGGCCCTACGGTCTTCACTCTGACTGGCAGACTCATTCTGGCTGAAGGTATCTTTGTTCATTTCAGCTTCCCGCTGTGTAAAATTATCAATCAATTCATCCTGTTTTTGTATACAGGCTTCCAGTATTCGCGTTTTATCTATTCTACTTTTCATATTACTAACATCATTTTATTAAGTAATAAAGGTATACTATTTATTCCACAACTGCCATTGCATTACCTATTATGGATAAGCCACATCAATTTCTATTGGTAAATAGAATAAATTTGATTGTACCGTAGCGTCAGTCAAACAGAATTTTACTTCTATCGCTGACCATCTATATTCCTGCAGAGATCCTATCCCGACTTGCCTTTCCCCTCTATATATCCAAAAACCATTTCAGTTACGCGAAGAACAACGGAATTAGATTAGTTCAAAATCCTACCAATAGGGAAATCCACATAAAAAATAGTACCATTACATAAAAACTAACTATACTACTCCTTTCTCCAGATCAGCTATATTAGTGGTTTTATCGTATAAATTCATATATTCGTAAAGGCGGAATTATATAAGCTTAAATCTCACTACTGCTTCAGGCCACACAACATTGCTAACAATAAATGACCCTGTCTGAGTTCACGTACTAATTGTAAAAAATTATGATAGAATTATATTTAAAGACGAATGAAATAAAGAAACTCGATTTAATAAGTGAAATTAAAACTGACGCTAAAGATCTGTTTAATATTCGGATTATTGATTTTACAGATAGCGTACTAAAGGAGGTTTCTGAAAAATTCGGACTCGATCTATCAATTTTTAATCAAAGGAAGGATATTGAAATTAGCTCACATTACCTGAAATCGCATGACCAATTATCTTTTAATTTTTCAATACCCAATTATAATTCGGAGACCCTTTTTAAAGAGGAGGAAATATTTATAATCATCAAAAAAGAAGTAGTCTTTTATTTTTTATCATCAAACATCGATAAGGATTTTGTAAACCTGACAAAAACAAGATATGATTTTACGAGTATACATTTTGGTTCTCATTTAGAACATTTTGTTTTTCAAATAGGCATAATTTCAGATTACTATGCCGATTTGACCGAAATAATATCCAAAAGAATAAAGCGTTTTTATGAGAACATTTTAAATTCAAAAGAATATGACGCAACAGATTTAGATTTAATAATGATACTCAACTTCAATAATCTATTGATAAAAGAATCGATAAGTAATTTCCAAAGAATCCTACATTTACTGATACAAAACAAATTTGAATTAATAACGATAACAACTAAAATCAACTTAGAACTGGACGATATCGCCGTGATTTCAGACCATATTCAATTTAATTTTGACAGACTTGATGATTTGGAGGAGAATATAAACAGTAAAATTGATTTGGAACAAAATAAAATATTTAGAACATTAACCATTATTACAGTATGCATCTCTTTACCAACGCTAATCGCAGGAATATATGGAATGAATTTTAAAAATATGCCTGAATTAGACTGGAAATTTGGATATCCGTCAGCAATTGGACTAATGATAATCAGTTTTATAATAGCATTAATTTATTTTAAAATGAGAAAATAGATTAGATAGATCTAGTAAAAAACAGTTGATTTCCTTCCTTTGAATGCCCTATTTCACTAAAATTAACGGCGTTTACAACCCCATTAATACAACAGACATGAATATAGATAAAGACTTTACTTTTCAAACCATTAAACTAACTCTTGATTACGAAGGAGAAGTGACCGCAACACTCATTTCTTCAAAACGCAATGTAGGGAACAGAAAGAGCGTATTGTACTTACATGGCTATAATGACTATTTTTTTCACGCCCATATGGCTGAAAAATTTAATGAAAATAACTTTGATTTTTATGCTCTCGATCTTCGGAAATACGGTAGATCCCTTCTGAAACATCAGCACCCTAATTATTGTAAAGACATTCAAGAATATTTTGAGGAAATATCAATTGCTATCCGTGAGATTGACAAACTAACTAAAGTCCATCTTTACCTGTTTGGTCACTCAACCGGAGGATTAATAGCAAGCAGTTATATGAATTACGGGGCGGAAAGAAACCGAATAAACGCTCTTATTTTAAATTCGCCGTTTTTAGACTTTTATCAGTCTCTATTTGAGAAGTTCTTCAGTTATTGGGGTTCAAAAATCATTTCCACTATAGCTCCGTATGCCAAAATTAATGGAGCACTACCTCCAGTCTATGCACAAAGTGTAAATAAAAACTTTTATGGTGAGTGGGATTATAACTTGGATTGGAAACCCTTAAAAGGATTCCCAACCTTCTTTAGATGGGTTGTTGCGATAAGTATCGCTCAGCAAAAACTGGCAGACTCTAACATTAAAGTGCCCATTCTCGTTATGCATTCTTCAGCTTCCAAAAAGATCAACACTTTTTCCGAAGAACCTATGTCTAGAGATACAGTATTAGACATTGAAGACATAAAAAGAGTTGGAGTAACGCTGGGCGATAACGTAACTTTATTGCAAATTGATCATGCGTTGCACGATATCTTTCTATCTACGAAAGCGGTTAGAGAAACCGCTTTTGATAAAATGTTCTCCTGGATATTAAAAGTTAAATAACTAACTACCTCCAACACTTTACAACCGGCAAAAAAAAGTCCGGTTATCCTAATCTGATAGTAACGAAACAAATATCGACAATGAAAAATATGTGGGACGACAGATACGGTAAAACGGAATTCGCCTATGGCGAACAGCCAAGCAACTTCCTTAAAGAACAGCTTATTAAAATTCCTGTAGGTACAATATTATTTCCCGCAGAAGGCGAAGGACGAAACGCAGTTTATGCGGCCACACTCGACTGGACTGTTGATGCCTTTGACCAAAGTATAGAGGGTGAAAAGAAAGCGCTAAAATTGGCTGAAAAGCACCATGTTTCCATTAACTATATGGCTGGAGAGTTTCAGTCATTGACTTACACAGAAAATCAATTTGATGCCCTTGCTTTAATCTATGCCCATTTTCCGGCTGATAAAAAATCAAACTATCACAAAATATTAACAACCTATCTGCGACCTGGCGGAATAGTCATTTTTGAAGCTTTCAGTAAAAGGCATTTGGATTACAACCGCATAAACGAGAAAGTAGGCGGACCAAAAGACCTTGAAACGTTATTTTCAATTGAAGAAATAAAATCAGACTTTGAGAACTTTGAAATTATTGAATTAGAAGAAAAAGAAATTCAACTTAACGAAGGACTATTCCACAACGGTCTGGGGATGGTAATCCGTTTTGTTGGACGCAAAAAATCATAAACAAAAGCCAAAACAAACCTCGCGACAGAAGGGAATCCCTACCTACAAAAATGGTGTGATTTTAATTTTTAACTCTGCTGTATAAGTTTAATAGACGAGTAAAAAAACGGTTGAAAAACGAGTCCGCACTATAATTTGCGGCACATCCATAAAAAAATCCCAAAATCTAAGAGTTAGATTTTGGGATTTTATACTTGAACTAATCCGTTTATAAAAAGCTATTCGATAGGTAAAATTACAGTAGAAGTAATTTGTTCTAAAACCTCAAAAGCGGTTTCTGCCATCTTATTTCCTTTTGTATCCAAAAGTGGGTTTACCTCCACAACTTCAAAACAAATAACTTTTTTAGACTTAATAATTTGGTTGATCATGGCAATCACTTCATGCTGGTCAAATCCTTTAGGGACTGGAGTTCCTGTGCCATACGAAATCATATCACAATCCATTGAATCTACGTCAAACGAAATATAAATTAAATCACAATTTGATAACTTAGTCAAAGCTTCAGCAACACAGGTTTGAAGTCCTCTATAACGTACTTCAGCGACTTTGTAGTTTCTAATGTCCAATTTTTTAATTTGGCTATCTTCTGCCTCTTCAGTGTCACGAACCCCAAAATAAATTAAATTTTCTGGACGTATTTTGTTACCAGGAGTACCAATGTTTTTAAGGTCTTCCCAGTGTTGTGCTGTATCCGGAGTGATCTCGTTGACTTGACAATCAAAATTATCTTCTCCCAGAGCTGCTGACAAAGGCATCCCATGAATATTTCCCGATGGTGACGTATAAGGCGAATGCAAATCGGCATGCGCATCAATCCAAACAACCCCCAATCTCTTTGTTGGATAAACTGCTTTAATACCGCTTATTGTTCCCAACGCTGAGGAGTGATCCCCTGACAATACTATCGGAAAATAATTCGCTTTTAAATTATGCTTTACGGCATAAGAAACTCGCGTACATTGTTCTAAAACATGTTCAATCCTTTTGGCAAAATTGTTTCTATTTTTATCATAGATGCTTTCGTTGTGAGTTTTCACGTCTTCAAACTCAAATTGACTAAAATAATCACTGTTGCGATTGATGGCTGCAATTTCAATAGCATCAATCCCTAAGTCAGACCCTCTCGTTCCTGCGCCAATATCTGACCGGTTTTTTATTAATTTTATAAATCGTTCCATAACAATTTTTTTTATTTGAAATCGTTGAGCGCTTTTTCTATAATTGAAAGACATTCCTGAATTTGAGCTTCAGTAATGACCAATGGTGGAGCAAATCTTATTTTATTACCGTGAGTTGGTTTAGCCAACAATCCATAGTCTCTAAATTTTAAACAAATCTGCCAAGCTAAATCAGATTCTTCATCACAATCGATCACGATTGCGTTCAACAACCCTTTTCCTCTAACTAAACTGATTAATGAATTTCTTGAAGCGATATCATTTAGCCCTTTTCTTAATATAATTCCTAGACGTTCTGCATTTACAGATAAATTTTCTTCACGAACTACCTCAAGAGCAGCAACAGCAACAGCAGCTGCAACTGGATTTCCACCAAAAGTCGAACCATGTTGTCCTGGCTTGATTACATTCATGATTGCATTATTTGCCAATACCGCAGAAACTGGATAAACTCCACCTGAAATTGCTTTACCTAATATAAGGATATCTGCTTTAACTTCTGGTTTATTTTCACATCCGTTTGTACAAGAGCAATTGCCACAAGTAGCTAATAACCTTCCGGTACGTGCAATTCCTGTTTGTACTTCATCTGCAATGAACAAAACATTATGAGCTGCACAAAGCGCTTTGGCTTTCGCCAAATAACCTTCTGTAGGAACATAAACTCCCGCTTCTCCTTGAATTGGCTCCACCAAGAAACCTGCAATAGTAGTACTTGATTTTAAAGCTGCTTCTAATGCATCAGTGTCATCATAAGGAATTTTGATAAAGCCTTCTGTAAACGGGCCAAAATTCTTACGCGCATTCTCGTCATTTGAGAACGAAATAATGGTTGTCGTTCTTCCATGGAAGTTATTTTCACAAACAATAATTTGTGCTTGATTTTCTGGAATCCCTTTTACTTCATACCCCCATTTTCTACATATCTTCAAAGCCGTTTCAACAGCTTCGGCACCTGTGTTCATTGGTAATACTTTGTCAAAACCAAAGTACTTAGTCACATACTCTTCAAAAACTCCCAACTGGTCATTGTGAAATGCTCTAGATGTTAAAGTCAAGGTTTGTGCTTGCTTTACCATTGCTCCAACAATTTTCGGGTGACAATGTCCTTGATTTACTGCGGAATATGCCGACAAGAAATCATAATATTTTTTACCATCAACATCCCAAACGAAAACCCCTTCTCCTTTGTCAAGAACTACCGGTAATGGATGATAATTATGAGCTCCATATTTATTTTCTTTTTCTATTAACGCTTCTGCTTTAGAAGAAAGTCCTTGATGTGTGTGTTCCATGGTATATTATTTTTTTATGCTTAGAAGACAAAAATACAAATATTTTTTAGGTTTACAATAAAAATAGGTGGTTTTGACTTATTTATAATTATATAAAGTTAATTTTATTAAATTTTATCATTAAAAAAGTCAATTCAAACAAAAAAAATCAACGTTTGGTATGATAAAAGAAAAAAAACATTTACTTTTATATCTATAAAATTACGCATTTTAATTTAAACTAAGTTTCATGGATGTATTAGATGAATTCGATATAAAGATCATACAGGAATTAGAAAAAGATGGTCGTATGGCGTACTCTGCAATTGCTACGGCATTAAAAATATCAAACACTATGGTGCACCAGCGGATCAATCGCTTAATGGAGCAAGGAATCATTACGGGAATCAAACCCATCATAAACGAAAAGAAAATAGGATATGATTGGGGCGCTTTTACTGGGATTACTTTAAATAAGGATGAAGATTCAAGCAGAATTATAGAAGAACTTAAAAAAATCCCTGAAGTGACGGAGTGTTATTACATTACAGGCTCTTATACCTTGTATATAAAAATGATTGCCCGCGACCATGAACACATGAGAAAATTACTATATGAAAAAATTGACACTATTCAAGGAATTGCCAAAACGGATTCCATGATTGAATTGGGCTGTGCCTTTAAAAGAAATATTTCATTGTAACTTTTCTTTCAGAAAACTGTAGAAATTTGTCGCTTTTTTCAAATAAAGAGATACATATATTGGTTTATTCTATCGGATAAAGTTAAATATTTATTTTTATTTCTGATATTTGTCTGAAACAATAACACACAATGAAAAATTTAAAATATTTTATTTTGGGAGTTCTTATATACTCAAACGCATCTTTTGGACAATTAAAAGCCATTGTTTATAAAGACGGAAGTCAGGTTTTAAATGGTTTTGAAATTACGCCAAAAAAGAAAAGCGCCAAAAATCCGGGGATTTTGATTCTTCCTGCATGGCATGGAATTGACAAAGCATCCAAAGATATTGCAGGAGATTTGGCTGAGTTAGGGTATTACTCCTTCATAGCGGATATTTATGGAGAAGGGAATTACCCGAAAGATAATGCTGAAGCAGGCCAAAAATCTAGTTATTATAAAACCAACTACAAGGAATATCAAACAAGAATTTCATTAGCCTTGGAACAATTGGTTAAGGCTGGTGCTAATCCAGATAATATTGTAGTTATTGGATATTGCTTTGGAGGAACAGGTGTACTTGAAGCTGCTCGTGGGCATATCAATGTAAAAGGAGTGGTTTCCTTTCATGGTGGCTTAGGCAGAGATGCTACAAGGCCTACTGAGGCGATTACCGCTAAAGTCTTGGTTTGTCACGGAGCTGATGATCCTTATGAATCTGCAGCAGAAATCACAGCATTTCAACAGGAAATGCGTGACACAAAAGCGGATTGGCAAATGATATATTATGCAAACGCAGTACACGGCTTTACCAACCCAGAATATGGAAATGACAATTCAAAAGGCGCTGCTTATAATGCCACAGCGGCGAGACGTTCATTCGAACATTTAAAACTTTTCCTGAATGAGGTATTAAAAAAATAATTTAGTAACCCCTGTTATTCAAAATCGCTATTATGAGTAAGGATCCTTTAAGAAAAGACAAAACCTGTTTAAATTGCAGATACGTTGTAGAGAATCGATTCTGCTCAAATTGCGGTCAGGAAAATACAGATACGCGAAAAACTTTTCATCATTTGTTCATTCATTTTTTTGCAGATTTAACGCACTATGAAAATGCTTTTTGGAAAACCATAAAAAACCTTTTGTTCAAACCGGCAACTTTAACTAGAGCCTATCTTTCCGGTAAACGATTGTCTTATTTGGCGCCAGTGCGCCTCTATATTTTCATCAGTTTTATTACCTTTTTTTTAATCACCGTATTTCCCAACCGTGATTCAACATCCTCAAACAGTAATGATAAGAAGGTAATGGTGAAGTCAGCTAAGGAGGAAGTAATAGAAAAACGCAAAGTAAATGTTTTTGGAGTTGAGTTTAATTCGTTGAAAGAGTTAGACTCAATTCAAAAACAGGCTCCACAATCTGAAAAAATGTCCGATTTTAATTACTGGGTCGTCGAGAAGGTATTAACAGTCACAGAAAACAATACAAAAGAAGAGCTTCTTGAAAAATTCTTAGAATCCTTTTTGCATAATCTGCCTAAAGTTTTATTTATATTCATGCCATTTTTCGCCTTTAATCTGTGGGTTTTCCACAACAAGAAACGCTGGTATTACTTTGACCATGGTATTTTTACACTTCACTATTTTTCATTCCTATTATTGCTTTTCTTACTACTCTTTCTGACTGATAAAGTACTGTCTCTCTTTCAAGAATCAAGTATTCTTAGTTTTTTGTCGGGAGCCATTAATTTTGTGGGATTTGGCTGGATGGTATATTATTTTTATCCGGCACACCACCGCTTTTATCGCGAAACACGATTAGTTTCCTTCCTCAAAAGTAGTTTTCTATTTTTAATCAACTTTATTATAGTTATTATACTTTTGACCACATTTGCATTTTATACCTTTATCAATCTAAAATAACCCCTAAATGAAAAAAATCCTTTCCTTATTTGTGCTGGCAGCGGCGCTATCATGTAGTAGTGCAAAAGTCAGCGAGTCAGCCGATAATTCTGATCCTACTCCATTTATGAATACCATTACTGCAAATGAGTTAAAAACACATCTTTACGTTGTGGCGGCAGACGGAATGGAAGGTCGAGAAACCGGTTCTGCCGGGCAAAAAAGAGCCGGAGTTTACCTTATCAGTCAATATGTAAAAAACAATATTTCTTTTCCTAAAGGTACCACAAGCTTTTACCAAAAAGTTCCTGCTTCCTTTTTGAATGCCAAGCGAGATCAAAATCTACCTGACTCTGAGAACATATGGGCCTACATAGAGGGATCAGAAAAGCCAAATGAAATATTGGTAATATCTGCTCATTATGATCATGTGGGCGTCAAAAATGGAGATGTCTATCACGGCGCTGATGACGACGGTTCAGGAACGGTTGCACTACTGGAAATTGCTGAAGCATTTCAAAAGGCAAAAAAAGCGGGGCACGGTCCTAAACGTTCTATTCTGTTTTTACATGTCACAGGCGAAGAGCATGGTTTATTGGGCTCCAGTTATTACTCGGAAAACCCTTTGTTTCCTATGGAAAACACCATTACAGATATCAATATCGATATGATAGGCCGTCGAGATGAGGCGCATGCCAATACAAATAACTATGTGTACGTGATTGGCGCAGACCGCCTATCAAGTGATTTAGACAATATCACTACCACTGCTAATAAAAAGTATGTTCAAATGGATCTGGACTACAAATACAATGATCCAGCTGACCCTAATCATTTTTACGAACGCTCAGATCATTATAACTTCGCAAAGCATGGGGTTCCTTCCGTTTTTATATTTAATGGTGTTCACGCAGATTACCATCAAAAAACAGATACACCAGACAAAATCGAATACGACGCCTTAACAAAGAGAGCCCAACTGGCTTTTACTATCGCATGGGACTTAGCCAATAGAGAAAACAGACCGGTAGTAGATAAAAAATAAAACACGAGCCGCTGCTCGCTTTTGCTATCATTCTAGCGACAATGGACTTCCTGATATAAAATAGAAAAGAGCTTTGAAGTAATTTCAAAGCTCTTTTTTTATACTCCGCTTTATTCCACAAAAAAAGCCTCGAATTTCTTCGAGGCTTTTGCCTTTTGGGTGGAAGACGGGGCTCGAACCCGCGACCCTCGGTACCACAAACCGATGCTCTAACCAACTGAGCTACAACCACCATAATGCTTAGCGGTGGCAAAGATACAATATAAGTTTACTTTTGCAAATGATTTTTTCGGAAAATCACATCAAATTTAGATCAAATCCCCTAAACTATTGACTGCCAAACATCTTTCCATCGTAAAACCTTCTGCATAATCGACTCCTACCAGCCTACCTAGGTCCTGCGAACGGTAATTCAGGCTTTCGAAGAAGTTTTTAGAGGTAATAGGCGACTCTGGCTCCTTAGAATCCTTGTCGTAAAACTGGGAACCGTAGGCCAAGATTGACTCTATTTTTTTATCTGTAAATCCTGTAATATCAACAACAAAATCTGGTTCAATGTTTTTCCATTGAATATAATGGTACACTAATTTGGGTCTCCATGCCTGCTGTTGCTCTCCGTCCAGTTCTGTTTCCACCTTCATCAAGCCGGATAGAAAACAAGCGTCAGAAACTAATTTGCTCCCTTTTCCGTGATCAATATGACGGTCGTCGATTGCATTACACAATACGATTTCTGGTCGGTACTTCCGAATCATTTTTATAATTTCACGTTGGTGCTTTTCGTCGTTGACAAAAAACCCGTCGCGCATCTCCAAATTTTCCCTAACAGAAACACCAAGGATTTTTGCTGCAGCATTTGCTTCCTGATCTCTAATTTCAGCTGAACCTCGAGTCCCTAACTCCCCTCTTGTCAAATCAACAATCCCAACTGTTTTCCCTAAGGATATTTCTTTTAATATGGTTCCCGAACACCCTAATTCCACGTCGTCTGGATGGGCTCCGAAAGCTAAAATGTCTAATTTCATTTTTATTTTATTTTGCTTCTTTTAATTAATTCTTACCTCTGTTCTCTAACCTCTTTTGTCTTACCTTTCCTATCCTCTTCCTGCAATACCCTTTTCATCGTCATGGATTTGTTAACGCTCTCCTCCCATTCCAATCTTGGATTACTATCTTTTGTAATGCCGCAACCCATAAACAAATGTGCCTGATTGTCCATAATTTTCATGCACCTTAAATTGACATACAAATCAGATTTTAAACTGTTTTTATTAAATCCTTCTTTGTTTAATTCCCCCAAAAAACCAGTATAATATTCCCTGTCATAACCTTCGTTTTCGAAGATGAACGACTTTGCTTCCTGCTTAGGTAACCCACAGACAGCAGGCGTGGGATGCAACACAGAAATCACTTGTTTCAAATTGGAATTATCGTTTAATATTCCTTCAATATCTGTTTTAATATGCAATAAAGCACCTGCCTTCAAGGCATAAGGACTTGATATAGAAACTTCTGAGGTCAGGTCTTCTAGATTATTTAAAATGAAGTCCGTAACGAGCTGCTGTTCTTCCATTTCCTTTTTCTCCCAGGTCACTTCTGCTGAATACTGATTTTTTTGCGTTCCCGCCAATGCCATAGTAGAAAACTTTTTGTTATCGGATTTAAGCAATCGTTCCGGCGTAGCACCCATCCATAAACCTATTTTTGGGTGAAACCAACAATAACAAAAAGCATTCGGATAGCTTCGAATCAGTCTTTCAAAAACTGAAACTAAATCAAAATTAGTCAAGTCAATGATTTCTTTCCTTGATACCACAACTTTTTTGAAAACGTCGGCACCGATAGCGTCAATTCCTTTTTGGACGAGAGATTCAAAATGTTCTTGATTTTCGTTATTTTCCGTCTGCGCAAAATCAGAATCACGGGTTTCTTCACCAGAAGCTACCAATGTGCTCCATTTTACCGACTGCTCATAAGGAATCAGTATCTTTTGGCTACCTTCAAAAGGAGCAAAAATAAAACCGGCCTCCTCGAAGCTTTCAGCAAAATACAAATGATCATTTTTCTGAAAATACCCCACTACTTTTACGTCACCCGGCTTCTTGTAAAGCACAAAAGGGAGGCTTTGCGATTCTTGTTGTTTTACTTTGATAAAAAAATCATTCATATTTACTTTATTATAAACCTAAGTTTAATTAATACAAAGCCCCCTTCATTCTTATTTATTGGATTTTGCCAATACCATATTAGTCAACTTGCAAAGCGAAATCAAATTCCCTTCTTCATCGGTAACTTTTATTTCCCACAGATGCAACGTTCTTCCTTTGTGAATAATTCGGGCTGTACCAATAACAACTCCTTCGCGAATGCTTCTCAAATGATTCGCAGAGATTTCGATTCCACGTACTTCCTGTTCCTTGTCATTAATAAAAAAATGAGAAGCTGCACTTCCCACACTTTCTGCCAATGCCACTGAAGCGCCGCCATGCAACAATCCCATGGGTTGGTGAACCGATGCATTAACTGGCATTTTGGCTACTAGGAAACCTTCACCCGCATCTATAAACTCAATATTCAGGGTCTCCATTAATGTGTTTTTGGAAAACGTATTGCAATATTCGAGCATTTTATCTTTATCTAATGTCATGGATTATATTTTATAGAATGTAAATTTATGCAAAACAGGAGAAACAAAACAGTAAAAACAATCTTTAGCATAGAATTAGCTTTTGTTCCTAATTTAAATCAACAGATTATTGTTGGATTTAGAAATAGGAATTTTCAATTTAACCATTAAGAACTTAAGAACAATTTAGTCCAAATAAGATAAACCTTTTATTTTCTCCTTTTCGTATCACAAATAACAATTAGACTGATTAATAAAAATTAGGTTGATCGGCGGTTCGTTTTGCGTTTATGACAATAAAGAAAGCCGTATTGTGAATTCTAATCTAAAAATCATCACCATTCAAATGAGTTTTTTCTTATTTTTACAGAAAATAAAACGAAATGCGTCCTTTCTCTCTATTGTTTTTTATCGGAATATTGTTGTCAGTTTGTTCATGTCGTTCTGATTTTGAAACAGTGGCCAGTACCGGAGATTTAACGTTCTCAAAAGATACAATATATCTGGACACCGTTTTTACCAATATCGGTTCCAGCACATACCGACTTAAAGTGTACAATAACAGTAAAAATGACATTACTATTCCCACAATAAAACTGGCAAAAGGACTGAATTCTAAATACCGCATGACTGTGGACGGAATGCAAGGAAACGAGGGAAAATCATTTAATAACATTGACCTACTTGCAAAAGACAGCCTGTATATATTTATAGAAACGACAGCTAATAGTACCGATGCAAACGCAACTGATTTCCTATATATTGACCAAATCGAGTTTGATGCCGGAACAAATCTACAAAAGGTAGAGCTGGTGACGCTTATCCAAGATGCCGTTTTCTTGTATCCGAAACGTTTTGCAGATGGCACCACCGAAACGTTGCCGCTGGGTGATGAAAAAATTTATGGCTTTTATTTGGATGAAAATGACCCCATAAATGGAAACGAACTCGTATTTACAAAACAGAAACCGTATGTTATTTATGGTTACGCTGCGGTCCCCGCAGGAAAAAAAGCTGTTTTTAATGCAGGGTCCCATGTCTACTTCCACGCTAACTCCGGACTTATCGTGGGCAATAATGCCTCATTAAACATCAATGGTTCCAAATCAAATTCAGCTCTATTTGAAAATGAAGTCGTTTTTGAAGGCGACCGATTGGAGCCTCAATATGCAGATGTTCCCGGACAATGGGGAACCATTTGGCTTACAAATGGCAGCACTAATAATGTCATTAACCACTTGACTATTAAAAATGCCACCATTGGTTTATTAATTCAAAACAATAACAGAACTACGGTTTCCATTAAGAATACCCAAATCTACGATTCGTCAAATTATGGGATTTTGGCCCAAACAGCGAAAATCAACGGTGAAAATATTGTGATTAATACTGCCGGTCTGGCGACTTTGGCCTGTTCCTATGGCGGAAATTATAAGTTCACCCATTCTACCTTCAATAACGAATGGAACAGCTCTTCTCAAGTGGCCGTCTCCATAGATAATTTTATTGTGGGTGCCATTCCCGAAGTAAGAAACCTGACGGAAGCCACTTTTAATAATTGCATTATTTATGGTTCCTTTTCGAATGAATTGAGCTTAAGGAAAAAAACAACAGCTGCATTTAACTATCTATTCAATAACTGCCTGATAAAATATGATGCTGCAACGACAAATCCCGATTACCAGTTTACGAATGACAATGTTCATTATTCAGGAATTATTTTGAATCAAAGTCCAAAGTTCTATAAAGCTTCTCAAAACAAACTCACTATCGACGAAACTTCCGGCGCTTTCGCAAAAGGGAACTCGGCCTATTTGATTCCGCTGGATATTTTAGGAAACACACGAACTACGCCCCCTGATTTAGGTGCCTATCAGAATAAGCCCTTTCCTAAATAAATCTCACTTCTCCTATAAGAGGGCACATCTCTTTTCTATATTTTTCAACAGCTTTCCCTGTAAACACATGGAAAACAGTAATTACTGTAAGAAAATTAATGAAAAATATTAAACATTTCATAACATAACATACTCATAAAACATTTAGATTTGCCAACATCTAAAAAGTCAAACTCAAAAAATTCCGTCTTTTTGAAGCTTCTTTTTGGATGCCCTGCTTAACAAATCGATATAAATTAAATTTTATGAAAAAAACCTACTCTTTACTGTTTTTACTGTTCTTCACAGCGGCTATCGCCCAGATACCTTCGGGGTATTATACGACTGCCACAGGAACATCGTACACATTGAAAACTCAATTGTACACTATTATTAAAGGCCATACTGATAATGGATACGGAGGACTATATACTATCTATCAAACGTCTGATGTTGATAATTTTTATGAGAATGACGGAACCGTTTTAGACATGTATTCTGAAAAACCAAACGGAACCGATCCTTATAATTATTCAACAGGATCTACACAACGATGCGGTAACTATTCTGCGGAAGGGGATTGCTACAACAGAGAACATATCATTCCACAATCCACTTTTGGGTCTGCGGCTCCCATGGTTTCCGATGCTCATTTCATCACCCCAACAGACGGTAAAGTGAACGGACAAAGATCAAGTTACCCACATGGAACAGTTGGAACCACTACTTGGACTTCACTAAACGGAAGCAAATTAGGTTCTAGTTCCGTGGCTGGTTATTCAGGAACTGTCTTTGAACCTATAGACGAATTTAAAGGTGATATTGCTCGTATGTATTTCTACTTTGCAACCCGCTATGAAACCACTGTTTCTGGTTACTCTTATCCTATGTTCAACGGAACAAGCAATCAGGTATTCACAACTGCTTTTTTGAATATGCTTTTAGCCTGGAATAGTCAAGACCCAGTTAATGCAAGAGAAATTGCGCGTAACAACGCTATTTATGATACTCAAAATAATAGAAACCCTTATATTGACCATCCCGAATATGTTCAACAAATCTGGAACCCGTCAGCTGATTCGCAAGCACCATCAGTACCAACCAATTTAATAGCTTCAGGAACCACCGACTCTACAACTAACTTATCTTGGACGGCATCCACAGACAATGTGGGAGTGACAGAATATGATGTATACCAAGGAGCGTCTTTAAAAGGGACGGCATCTGGAACTACTTATACCGTTATTGGTTTAACAGCGGCTACTGGTTATACATTTTCAATAAAAGCAAAAGATGCTGCCGGGAATTCATCAGCTTCCAGTACAACTGTAAATGTAACTACTACTTCAACTCCTGCGATTGTCTATTGTGCATCACAAGGAAATAGTACCGTAGACGAAAAAATAGCTAAAGTTGTTTTTGGATCAATAAACAACAGCTCTTCCGGAACGGCAGGATATGAAAATTATACTTCCCTATCAACTACTGCTACTCGCGGAACAGGATATACAATTACTATTACTCCTACTTGGACAAGCACTATTTATAGCGAGGGCTATGCAGTTTGGATTGATTACAATCAAAACGGTGTCTTTACGGATGCCGGAGAACAAGTTTGGTCTAAAGCAGCTTCAACCATAAATCCTGTTTCAGGTTCTTTCATGATTCCTGCCACAGCAACTTTAGGTGCGACAAGAATGCGCGTTTCCATGAAATACAATGGAATCCCGACTGCTTGCGAAGCATTCCCTTACGGGCAAGTGGAAGATTATACGGTAACAATTAGCACGACTGCTGCTGACACTGATGCTCCAACAGCTCCAACATCTTTAACTCCTTCTGGAACAACACAAACGACCACAAATTTATCCTGGACCGCATCCACTGACAATGTAGGGGTAACAGCATACGATGTGTATCAAGGCGCTATTTTAAAAACTTCTGTAACTGGTACTTCATATTCTGTTAGTGGATTAACAGCTTCAACAGCCTATTCTTTCACCGTAAAAGCGAAAGATGATGCAGGAAATGTTTCTGCTTCCAGTAACACTGCAAACGTAACAACTACCGCTTCTGCTGATGCAGGAGCTTCCGACTTATTTTTCTCTGAATACATTGAAGGTTCTTCCAATAACAAAGCATTAGAAATTTCGAATGCTACAGGAAGTGCAGTAAATCTCTCTGTGTATACCGTTAAAAAACAAACAAACGGTGCAGGTGCGTGGAGTTCTGGAATAACTTTAAGCGGAACATTGAACAATGGAAGTAAATACACGTTGGTTAACAGTTCGATTTCTTCTGCCTGTTATTCTACAACTTCAGCAAACATTTCTACCACTGCTACCGAAATGACTTTTAATGGTAATGATGCCGTTGGTTTATTTCAAAACGGAGTACTTATCGATATCATTGGAACCTTCAATGGGGGGACGGCTAATTTTGCTGCAGATGTAACCTTAAGAAGAAAAGCAATCGTAACAGGTCCAAATACAACTTTCAATATTTCTGGGGAATGGGATTCTTATTCAGCAGATACTTGTAACAATTTAGGAAGCCGTATAGCAGTAAAAGGTGCCAAAAAGGAACTAACTGTAGACTCCGATGATTTCAATATTTATCCAAACCCGTCTAATGGTAACTTCACTATCGCTAATTCAAATAAGGTCTATTCGATTGAAGTGTATAACATAATCGGTCAAAAGGTTTTTGAAAGAAAGAACACCGCTGATTCTACATTATCATTGACTACGGTTAACAAAGGAGTGTATTTGGTAAAAATAACGGATGACACAAAATCTATTATTAAAAAAATCATAATCAACTAATTAGATTTAAATATTCAACTATTTTAAAAGCGGCAATTATGCCGCTTTTTTAATTAGAAATTTTAATCTTAATTGACTAAATTTGCACCGAAATACAACAAACTACACAACAATGATCCATTTCTTTGAAAACCAAAGCAACGCAATTTTTGCAGTACAAACGCAAGGCGAAATTTCAGCTCAAGACATTTCAAAATTAAACTGGCTTTTTGCCGACTCAAATAAAATCGAAAAATCCGCACTGACGGATTTTTTTGTTGGTCCCCGCGCCGCAATGGTAACTCCTTGGAGTACCAATGCCGTTGAAATCACCCAAAATATGGCAATTTCAGGAATCATCAGAATTGAGGAGTTTCATTATGCTTCGGCCGATACTGTGGATTTTGATCCCATGCTTTCGCAAAAATATTCCGAGTTAAATCAAACTATTTTCACCATCGACATCGCACCGGAAACCATTTTAGATATTGATGATATTGCAGCATACAACAAAAAAGAAGGGTTGTCTTTAAGTCCTGATGAAGTGGAATACTTGGATAACTTAGCTGTTAAAATAGGTAGAAAACTGACCGATTCTGAAATCTTTGGCTTCTCGCAAGCCAATTCAGAGCACTGTCGTCACAAGATTTTCAACGGAAAATTTGTTATTGATGGTGTAGAAAAAGAATCTTCTTTATTTAAAATGATTAAGAAAACATCGTTAGAAAATCCTAACGATATTGTTTCGGCATATAAAGATAATGTGGCTTTTGTAAAAGGACCTCGTGTAGAGCAATTTGCTCCAAAAAGCGCGGATAAACCTGATTTTTATCAAGTAACAGAATTTGACTCGGTTATTTCCTTAAAAGCAGAAACACATAATTTCCCAACAACTGTAGAGCCTTTCAACGGAGCCGCAACCGGTTCAGGTGGAGAAATTCGCGATCGTTTAGCAGGTGGACAAGGTTCGTTGCCGATGGCAGGAACAGCAGTTTACATGACTTCGTATTCTCGATTAGAAGAAAATAGACCTTGGGAAAACGGAATGGCCGAACGAAAATGGTTGTACCAGACTCCAATGGATATTTTAATCAAAGCCTCTAACGGAGCGTCTGATTTTGGAAACAAATTCGGACAACCACTTATTACAGGTTCTATCCTTACTTTCGAACACGAAGAAGATGCCCGTAAATTAGGTTTCGATAAAGTGATTATGCAAGCGGGTGGAATTGGTTACGGAAAATTAGAGCAAGCCATTAAAAAAACACCACAAACAGGAGATAAAATCGTTATCCTAGGTGGAGAAAATTATAGAATCGGAATGGGTGGAGCTGCGGTTTCTTCTGCGGATACGGGTGCTTTTAGCTCTGGTATCGAGTTAAACGCAATCCAACGTTCGAATCCAGAAATGCAAAAAAGAGTTGCCAATGCCATTCGTGGATTGGTAGAAAGCAATGAAAACCCAATCGTATCCATTCACGATCACGGTGCTGGAGGACATCTAAACTGTCTTTCGGAACTGGTGGAAGATACAGGTGGATTAATTGATTTAGACAAATTGCCTGTGGGTGACCCTACCCTTTCTGCAAAAGAAATCATTGGTAACGAGTCTCAAGAAAGAATGGGATTGGTTATTGGTCAGAAAGACATTGACACCTTACAAAAAATTGCCGACAGAGAGCGCGCTCCTATGTACCAAGTAGGTGACGTAACCGGAGACCATCGTTTTACTTTCGAATCAAAAACTACGGGTGCTAAACCAATGGATTTTGCTTTGGAAGACTTTTTTGGAAGTTCTCCAAAAGTGATCATGACCGATACAACTATCGACAGAAAATATACCGATTTAAATTATTCAAAAGATAAGATCTTAACTTATTTAGAGCAAGTGCTTCAATTAGAAGCAGTAGCTTGTAAAGACTGGTTGACAAATAAAGTAGACCGTTGTGTGGGTGGTAAAGTAGCCAAACAACAAAATACAGGACCATTACAATTGCCGTTGAATAACTGCGGTGTAATGGCTTTGGATTACAACGGAAAAGAGGGAGTTGCCACTTCTATAGGGCATTCGCCTGTAGCCGCTTTACTTGATCCTGTTGCAGGAAGTAGAACCGCTATTGCTGAGGCTTTATCAAATATTGTTTGGGCACCTATCAAAGACGGCTTGGACGGAATTTCATTATCTGCAAACTGGATGTGGGCTTGTAAAAACGAAGGAGAGGATGCTCGTTTGTACGCTGCCGTAGAAAGCTGTTCGAATTTTGCAATCGAATTGGGGATCAATATTCCAACAGGAAAAGACTCCCTTTCCATGAAACAGAAATACCCGAATGACGAAGTAATTGCGCCAGGAACAGTTATTATTTCGGCAGGTGGAAACTGTACCGATATCAGAAAAGTGGTAGAGCCTGTCCTTCAAAAAGACGGTGGGGCTATTTATTATATCAATTTATCGCAAGATGAATACAAACTGGGTGGCTCTTCGTTTGCACAAACGTTGAACACTATCGGGAAAGACGCACCAACAATTAAAGATGCCGCCTTCTTCAAACGAGCGTTCAATACCATTCAGGAATTAATCTTAGAAGACAATATTCTTGCTGGACATGACATAGGAAGTGGTGGTTTGATTACTACCCTTTTAGAAATGTGTTTTGCCGATAACAATTTAGGAGCTAAAATAGACTTCTCTGTTTTTGAAGAGAAAGACATCATCAAATATTTATTTGCAGAGAATATCGGAATTGTATTTCAGGCAAAAGACGATGCTGCATTGGAAAGCAAGCTAAACGCAAACAATGTCGCTTTCTACAAAATGGGAACTGTAACTGCCGAAGCGACTTTAGACCTTGGCCCTATCAAATTAGACATTGCTAAGTACAGAGACATTTGGTTTAAAACTTCATTTTTATTAGATCAAAAACAATCTAAAAACGGAATGGCGCAAGCGCGTTTTGACAATTATAAAAACCAAGCGTTAAACTATACTTTTCCAACACATTTCACAGGAAAAAAACCAGTTATCGATGCTTCAAAACCACGTCCAAAAGCGGCTATTATCCGTGAAAAAGGAAGTAACTCAGAACGCGAAATGGCAAATGCCATGTATCTTGCCGGTTTTGATGTAAAAGACGTGCACATGACCGATTTGATTTCAGGTCGGGAGACATTAGAAGACATTCAGTTCATCGGAGCTGTAGGTGGATTCTCTAACTCAGATGTATTAGGTTCAGCCAAAGGTTGGGCAGGAGCATTTTTATACAACGAAAAAGCAAAAACCGCTTTAGATAATTTCTTTAAACGAGAAGATACTTTATCTGTTGGAATTTGTAACGGTTGTCAGTTGTTTATGGAACTGGAAGTAATCAATCCGGAGCACGATGTACACGGAAAAATGCTACACAACGAAAGTCACAAACACGAGAGTATCTTTACTTCGGTAACGGTACAAGAAAATAAATCAGTGATGTTGTCAACATTGGCAGGAAGCACTTTGGGAGTTTGGGTTTCACACGGAGAAGGAAAATTCAACCTACCAATGAGTGAAGACAAGTATAACATCGTGGCCAAATACGGTTATGAAGGCTATCCGGCAAATCCGAATGGTTCTGATTTCAACACCGCCATGCTATGCGACACTTCAGGTCGTCACTTAGTAATGATGCCGCACATTGAGCGTTCTACATTTCAATGGAACTGGGCGTATTATCCAAAGGATAAAAACGACGCAGTTTCGCCTTGGCATGAAGCCTTTGTGAATGCCAAAAAATGGATTGACAAAAAATAAATTTTCGTAATTTATATAATAAAAAGCGTTCTCGAAAGAGAGCGCTTTTTTTATTGGATTTAATTATAGTATTTTGGGAGTGACCACAAAGGTCAGGCTATTCGCTGCAATCTCTCTCGTCTCGTTTTAAGAATGTGACGAGAGCCGATTTCCGCTGCTATCCTTCACGTGGTTTACACAAGAGCTATTCAACTAGTAGAATTATCCAATTCGTACCCATTTCATTGCTTTATGAACAAAAAAATTTGATAAATTTGGATTAAAAATTATACCGTTAATATAGTAACGATCGCAGTAACTGGGCGTATTGCAGTCGTGTTTTCGATAGTTGGTCCTGCAACCCAAACTGTTTTATACGTAACTTCAGTAGCTGCTTTAGTAACGGCATTAGATCCCATCATGTATCGGATCATTTTTACCCACTTTTTCAACGCTTTATTTTTATTTAAAGTGCTTTCTAACCAGGTTTGCTTTGTACCTACTTTTTGAATATAGGGCGTATTAATCACCGTACAAGGCGTCCCCGATATTTTCTCAGTCAAAACTATATCTTTGGCACCATAATCAACACAGGCTTGTTTGTATTCCTCTGAAACGCCAGACTCCAATGAGGCTATAAAAGGGCTGCCTACTGATACGCCGATAGCACCATAACTTAACATTTTATCTAAATCTGATTTAGTACTCACCCCCCCGGCAGAAATAACAGGTAATCCGGTATTTAAATTTAGGTCTTTAATCAATTGCTCCGGAGCTTGGGGTCCCCTATGTCCTCCAGCCAGATTGTTAACCGCTATTAAGGCATCAGCACCAAGACTTTCCACTTTTTTGGCGAAAGCCAAGTCGGTAACATCACAAAAAACTTTAATCCCAACTTTATGGGCCGCCTTAATAGTTTCTTCAGGTGAACCCAAAGAAGTGATAATAAAATCTACTTTTTCTTCACACAAAACAGCTAATTGATCTTTATATTTGATATTTGATTTATTGACAATCAAATTATAACCAAAACTACCTCCTGGCACTTTAGCTGCCTTAAGTTCAATAATGGAAGCGCGCAATTCCTCTAATGTGCGATAATTTAAGGCTGGTATGCAACCCGCCACACCCGCTTTCATTCCTTCAATTACCATTTTATTATTTGAAACCAGAAACATAGGTGCCATTATCAGCGGTTGATTGATATTCAAAAGGGAAGTTAACGTAGGCTTTGTCATTACTTTAAGTTTTAATTGAAACAAATATAATAAAATATACTATGCACGCCTACTATATACAAAGTAAAAGAAAAGTCGAGACTCAAAGAAAAAATAAGCGGTTTTAATGGAAAAATGGGTAATCTGTCGGCAGCTGTATTGACTGCAGACGGATAAAATGTCAAAGTTAATAGACCACGAACGAAATTAAATTAGGCAAAACTGAAATGCTTAGGTTCCCTGATGCCAATAATCACCATCGACTCCCGATACGGCAACCCCATCCACCACACTGATCTCATTTTTTTTTCAGTTTCAAAATAAACAGCTAAAAAAATCGAGCCTTTTTTAAGCACCAATAAAAAAAGAGCAGAAAGCGTTTTTATCACTTTCTGCTCTTTTTTCAGTGCTCAATAATAATTAGTCTCACAAACTAATACCTTTAATGTATAAATGTATAGTCACGATGGCACTATTGTTAATCTCTAAAGTCTATGTCACGTTAAGATACTACTACAGCTATTTTGTTTATTATTTTATCTATAACTGTGACAATGAATCTGCCTACATTAATTAATCTATGTTAATTTCAACATTTTCCATAAAAATTTCAGGTTCCCTTATAGTTAACCAATAATCGGCAACGATACTTAAAACGACATCCTTTAAACCAGTCAAAGAGCTTTCTATTTGATGTTCTTCGTCTTTAATTACTTCAATAAGCATTTCATTCACTTTTCTGATTTTTTCTGAATTCGTCATCTTGTTTATTATTTAATTGCTAACTATAGGTCTAATTACATGTCTGAAGTTCCCTCAATGTTAGTGCCTAACCTATTAAGAGGCTTCAACTTAAGGGGCGCTTAAATCTTCATTCTTTTCGAGCTAAAAGTAAATGAAATAACTCTTTACGGCAATACCCACTTTTAGTGATATTTTAAATACGAAACAGAAACTAAATTTAGAAAATAAAAACTGTTTAATAAAACCCCTAAAACGAATTAATAGGTATCAAGCTCGTGTACAATTTCCTTAGTCAACGCTATAAAACGACTATGTCATTATTCTATCCTATCAAACTACTTCTTCTGATACCATCAAACAGAATCTATACATTGTAAAAAAAGCTGCTTCATCGCCTGTTTTTACATGACCGCAATGCGAGTAGCTAACCTATAGTTTATTATATATTTATAATTTATCTGTAGAAAAACGAATCCTATTATTCTTGTAATAATTGTTTGAAAATCAAAATCGGTAAAGTTGATAGTAACTTGAGTATTCATTTTATTTATATTTCCTTTACCTAATTCCAATAAGCGATGCAAAGGTTTGTCTCGTTTTATGAGCTACATTTAATGACTATTTATATTTAGAAATTATAGAAAGCATGGAATCTTTTTTTTACTTTAGTAAAAAAAATGGCTGATATTTCTTTAACAGACTGGGTCGGTTATTTAGCATCACTAACATTGATGATTTCATTTTTAATGAAAAACTTCAATACATTCCGTATAATAAATTCAATCGGAGCATTGCTATTTATCATTTACGGAATTATGTTGGCCATCTCCTGGCCAATCATCATAACGAACGCCTTTATTTTAGGAGTGAATATATATTATTTAACAAAGTACTATCTCAAACCTGACCGCACGCAAACGTAATTTGACTTCAATATATTTTACATGGAACTATAATCGGGTTCTTTTAAAAAATAGAGAGACCGTCTCAAAAGACAGCCTCTATTAATTTTCATTGAAAATAAAATTTTTCAATACTCTATTTCTTTTTCCAAAATTTTGTCACTATAATACGCTATTTCGTTGGTAATCATTCCCTCATCATTGAAAGTGTCAATAAAAAGAATTGGCATGACTATTTTTTTATTGTCTGATTTTCTCGTCATGTTACAATTCCACCAGGACTGTACGACTTTAGCATCTCCAAGTTCATAATTTAAATAATCAGGATACCCTCTTACGTCCATACTTGTAACGTCAAATTGTTGCATCATTTTTTTATCCATTTCTTTCATTTGGTCCAATGTTAAACTTTTTTCATCTGGAGCCATATTACTATTTCTAAAACTTGCCTTTTTATCATAAAAACTATAGGCTTTATCGTAATCTTTGTTTTCAAATGCGTGAACCATCACTCTTACTTTGTTGATATAGTCATGATGATTGTATATGGTTCCGTTTTTTCTGACACTATAACTATCTCTTACTTCATTTCCAATACCTGCGTCAGAATACGTCATTATTGATTTTATTTTGTTGTCTTTATTTACTACGAATAATCGATGCATAGGCATGTCTATCTTTACGCCAGTCGTTTTGTGCACTCCTTTCACATCTTCCCAAGTCTGTACCCAAACAACGTCTTTTTGACTGTCATCGGTATATTCTAATGCATCAGGATAAGCCCCTGCCGAACGTTTGATACTCAGATAATCAATGTTATCTTTCCAGTTTTTAACACTTCTTAAAAAAGAAGCTTTATCGCTCCCCTTATCGTCCTTATTGCTACCATCAAAGGATTTAAAATCATCTGCTAAATAACCTGCAACCTTATTCTCATCTCCATTAACAAAAGCTTTAATCATGCCTTCCACTACCGTAATGGCAGGATGATCAACATAAATAGTACCATTAGCTTTCTTTTGCGCGTATGTAATGAAAGTTGCTCCCATCATCACAATTAGTAATACTTTTTTCATTTTATTGATAGTATTGATTAATAATACATTAAATATACATATAATTAACTAATTACCTGATATACAATAATATATAAAATTTAAGTTTTAACCAAAAAATGATTTAAAAAGCATAATAATACCCGAAAATCCTTTTCGAGCTAAAATCTAAGTTTTAGAAACATGATTCTAAAGGAGTCGATTACTGAAAAACTTCTGTTTTTTTAAAAAGTTTAAATTCAATTGGACACCATCACACCTTTGAAAAACGAAAAACTACCATTAATAGAAAATGGAAGATCCCTCTCTACAAAAAAAAATAACTTTAGGCAGATACATAACACTCCCAAACATTATTAAATTCTGTCAATACCGCTATTTAATCTGTAAAAAAAAGTAATTATCGTTATTTTTTAACTATTTTGCAGTAACATTTAATATTCTATGATGACATCCGTAACCCGAATTTTTGATTTTCCATATTATCAATTAGAAAAATATTCCTCTATACCAGATGCTTTCGTAACAAAGAAAAATGGTGTTTGGAAAAAAACTTCAACGGTAGAATTTATTTCCAAAGTCAATGCTGTTTCCAGGGCACTCTTGAAAATGGGTATACAGAAAGACGATAAAATCGCGATGATTTCCACTAACAACAGAACGGAATGGAGCATTGTTGATATTGGGATTCTACAAACGGGCGCGCAAAATGTTCCGATATACCCCACAATCACAGCAGATGATTACGCCTATATACTGAATCATTCTGGCGCAACTTACTGTTTTATATCGGACGGAGAAATACTTCAAAAAGTAAATTCAATACGAGCTAAAGTTCCGGCTTTACAACAAGTGTACTCCTTTGATGAAATTGCAGGCTGTAAAAACTGGTCAGAATTGCTTCTTCTTGGAGAAGACCGAAGCAATCAAAATGAACTTGAAGAAAGAAAAGAAAAAGTGCTGCCGGAAGACTTGGCAACCATTATCTATACCTCTGGAACGACCGGAACGCCGAAAGGGGTTATGCTTTCTCACCAGAATCTTGTTTCCAATGTCCGCGGTATTATTCATTTAATTCCCTTCCCAGCCGGAAAAGGAAAAGCGCTGAGCTTCCTTCCTGTCTGTCATATTTTTGAACGAGTCACTTTATATGTCTATCAATATTATGGTGTTTCCGTTTATTTTGGAGAATCTATAGAAAAAATAAGTGCGAACCTTAAAGAAGTAAAACCAAATGTAATTACTGCAGTTCCAAGACTCTTGGAAAAAGTATATGATAAAATATATTCAAAAGGAACGGAGTTGACTGGAATTAAAAAGAAGCTTTTCTTTTGGGCCATCAATTTAGGCTTGCAATTTGAGCCATACGGAACCAACGGTTTATGGTATAAAATACAACTGAAAATTACCCGAAAATTAATTTTCAGTAAATGGAAAGAAGGATTAGGTGGGAATCTCGAAGTGATAGTTACCGGTAGCGCTGCATTACAACCCAGATTAGCGCGTATTTTTGCGGCAGCAGCAATTCCAGTGTTAGAAGGCTATGGCCTAACAGAAACTTCCCCTGTAATTTCAGCAAATAATTTAAAAAATAAAGGTTTCAGGATAGGAACGGTAGGAAAGTTAATTGAGTATGTAGAAGTTAAAATTGCCGAAGACGGTGAAATACTTTGTAAAGGACCTAACGTGATGATGGGTTATTTTAAAGAGGAAACGCTAACCAATGAAGTCCTGATTGACGGTTATTTCCATACTGGCGACATTGGAACCCTTGACAAAGACGGCTTCTTAAAGATCACGGATCGCAAGAAGGAAATGTTCAAAACCTCTGGAGGAAAGTATATAGCACCGCAATTAATAGAAAACACAATGAAACAATCCCGTTTTATTGAACAGATTATGGTCATAGGAGAAGGCCAAAAAATGCCGGCAGCTTTTATCCAACCTAATTTTGAATTCCTTAAAGAATGGGCAGTTATCCATAAAATAGATATTGGAAAAAGCAATGATGAGCATGTTCTTCATGAAAAAGTATTGGAACGCATACAGCAAGATATTGACAGTTTGAATGACAAATTCGGAAGTTGGGAAAAAATCAAACGATTCGAATTGACGCCAGATGTTTGGTCTATCGACGGAGGACAATTGACTCCAACACTGAAACTGAAAAGAAAAATTATTAAAGAGCTTTACAAAGACCAGTACCACAAAATATACAGCTAGTGTATAGGTGTTCAATTTATGAATAACAGCACTTATTAGGTTAAACAATAGCCGGGTAAAAATAAATACTGGATCACATTTAGTTTTATTATGCTTTAAATCAGCCTAAAAAGTAGAACGATACCAATCGTTGAAACGTTTTACCTTTAAAGAAACCACTTTTTAAAAAAAAGGCTAAAATTAGTTCTGCCTCTCTTTTTACTTATAATCAAGCTTTTAAACTCCGTTTAAAGAAATCGTTTTCGTTAAATGCTAATGTATGAGTTATATATTTTCAACTTTAATTTTTAAAATCAAAAATTATTGTCATTTTTTATTTAATTTGCGGTAAAATTCAACCTTCGAATAATGACTCCAATAACCAGACTCTTTGATTTTCCTTATTATCAACAAGATAAATATACTTCAATTCCAGATGCTTTAAATACCAAACAGAATGGTGTTTGGGTCAAAACGTCTACACAAGAATATATTGCTCAAGCCAATGCTGTTTCGAGAGCGCTATTACGAATGGGAATTAAAAAAAACGATAAAATAGCAATTATTTCTTCAAGTAACAGAACGGAATGGAATATTATGGATATTGGGATCCTACAAACCGGAGCACAAAACATCCCCATTTATCCAACAATTACAGAAGATGATTATGAATATATCTTGAACCACTCAGAGGCAATGTATTGTTTTGTATCTGATGCGGAAATACTTCAAAAAGTAAATTTAATAAAAGATAAAGTTCCCAGTCTGAAAGAAGTCTTTTCTTTTGACCCTATTGAAGGTTGTAAAAACTGGAAGGAACTACTCGTTCTTGGTGAAAACCAAGACAATCAAAATGATGTTGAATACAGCAAAAATTTAGTTAAACCTGAAGATTTAGCCACTATCATTTATACATCGGGGACAACAGGGCGTCCAAAAGGAGTTATGCTGTCCCACAATAACATCGTATCAGACGTACTAAACAGCTCAAAAAGGATTCCATTTGAGGCCGGAAAAAGTACTGCATTAAGCTTTCTTCCTGTTTGTCATATTTTTGAAAGAATGATTTTGTATTTACACCAATACTATGGTGTTTCGATTTATTTTGGAGAGTCTATTGATAAAATCAGTGATAATATAAAAGAAGTAAAGCCCACGGTAATAACAGTCGTTCCAAGACTTATTGAAAAAGTATATGATAAAATCTACGCCAAAGGAGCAGAACTAACCGGGATTAAAAAGAAATTGTTTTTTTGGGCAATTGAATTGGGATTAGTCTATGAACCTTATGGTGCCAATGGTTTATGGTATGAAATGCAACTAAAAATTGCCCGGAAATTAATTTTCAGCAAATGGAAAGAAGGGCTAGGTGGTAACTTAGATTTAATGGTTTCAGGAAGTGCTGCACTACAGCCTAGATTAGCGCGAATTTTTGCCGCTGCCGAAATTCCGGTAATGGAAGGATATGGTTTAACCGAAACTTCACCAGTTATATCAGTAAATGACATGAGAAATGGTGGTTTCAGAGTTGGAACTGTTGGAAAAGTAATTGATAACGTAGACGTTAAGATTGCCGAAGACGGTGAAATTCTTTGTAAAGGACCTAATGTAATGATGGGGTATTATAAGGATGAAAAATTAACCAATGAAGTCATCGTTGACGGTTATTTCCATACCGGTGATATAGGAATCTTTGATAAGGACGGGTTCTTAAAAATTACGGATCGTAAGAAAGAAATGTTCAAAACTTCAGGAGGAAAATATATTGCACCGCAACTTATTGAAAACACGATGAAACAATCCCGTTTCATAGCTGAAATTATGGTAATAGGTGACGGACAAAAAATGCCAGCAGCCTTCATCCAACTGGATTTTGACTTCATTAAAGAATGGGCCATTATTCATGGAATAGACATCGGTGACAGTAATGAGTCGATTGTCTCAAACGAAAAAGTAATTGCAAGAATTCAGGAAGAAATTGACCTATTAAATGCAAAATTCGGTAATTGGGAGAAAATCAAGCGTTTTGAGCTGACCCCAGATATTTGGTCTATTGAAGGTGGTCAACTGACCCCGACACTAAAGCTTAAAAGAAAATTAGTTATGGAAAAATACATTAATTTATTTCATAAAATCTACAATTAATCTAACCTCTTGCTTTATAATTATAACTAATAACTATAGTAATCATGAAACTAAAAATCCTGTTTTATTCTCTATTAAGTATTTTATTATTTTCCAATTGCGAGCAAAAGAAAGAAGAAGAAAATCCAATTAAAGCACATTATTTAGATTTTTCTAAACGAGATGATCAGTTTACGGGAGGCATCAAAATGATTCCGATAACCACACCAAAAGGCACCTTTAAAGTCTGGACAAAAACCGTGGGGAATAACCCCAAAATTAAAGTATTATTACTTCACGGCGGACCTGGATTAACGCATGAATTATACGAATGTTTTGACGGTTATTTTCCGAACGAAAGCATCGAGTACATTTATTACGATCAATTGGGATCCTACTACAGTGATCAGCCTAATGATGACAGTTTGTGGACTAACGAACGTTTCGTTGAGGAAGTGGAACAAGTCCGAATCGCATTGGGCGCAGACAGTTCAAATTTTTATGTTTTAGGTCAATCCTGGGGTGGAATCCTAGCCATGGAATATGCCTTAAAATACCAAAAAAATCTAAAAGGGTTGATTATATCCAATATGATGGCCAGTATTCCTGAATACAATGCCTACGCACAAGAGGTTCTTGCTCCACAAATGGATCCTAAAATCCTGAAAGAGCTGCAAGAAATGGAGAAAAACAATGATTTTGATAATCCAAAATACAGCGAACTGCTTTTCAAATATTATTATACAGAACACATTCTGAGAAAACCATTGGAAGAATGGCCGGAATCCATTAATCGCTGTTTCAAGCATATCAACCCTAATGTCTATGTGTTTATGCAGGGACATAGTGAATTTGGCATCACTGGAAATGCTTCACTAAAAAACTGGGATGTAAAAAACAGACTCAAAACAATAACAGTACCTACATTGACAATCGGTGCTAAATATGATACCATGGATCCGGAGCACATGAAATGGATTGCCAACGAAGTTCAAAACGGACGGTTTCTATTTTGCCCAAATGGCAGTCATCTTTCACAATATGATGATCAAAAAACATATTTTACCGGCCTGATAAAATTTTTAAAAGATGTAGACAACGGCACTTTTAAAAAAGGATAACATAAATAGTGTAGTCCCATTTTAAAGCCTCCTACATACAGGAGCCTTTTTTTGACACTATATAAACTCCCTATTTCTCGAATTACAAACGGACTTTCATTGCATATTTAGCGATTTTTAATAGATTACACCGCTTAATTGATTGTTTTTTAATACTTTTAATACTCTAGTAATTAATGACTTAAAAATAATGAAAGCAAAAAACTTTGTAGTTTCAGGAATTGTAGCTGGTGTTGTCTCCTTTCTCTTAGGCTGGCTACTGTATGGATTCATTTTTAAAGACATTTTCCCGCAAGATGAAAACATGAACTTACTGTTTGTCGTTTTAGGAAGCATGACTTACGGTTTCTTTGCTTCCTATATAATGAATCGGTTTTCGATAATTAAGAATCCAATCATCGGTATACAAATAGGAGCCACAATTGGGTTTTTTTACAGTTTGTCTATGAACTTTTTTAATTATTCCAATATTCCCGTGAATTATGAAACAATGGCTATTGATATTCTTATTGCGATAGCAACGGGTGCTTGTGTGGGAACGTCGATTGCTTTTGTCAACGGAAAGCTTAAATAAAACTTTGACAACTATACCTTTTCTACATAAAGTTCTCCTTTTGTGAGGAGTTTATTTTACAATCCTGAATTTTTAACAAAAAAATAAATTAATTTTATTATGCGTGCATAGTATTTTTTGTTATATTTGAAATCGATATAGTTTATAGATGAAAGATAAAACGATAGATTACATATTAAGAGCTACTTGGCAAGCTGTTTCAAGAATGTACAATGAAGAAGCCTCTAAGTACGGTGCTACAATGGCAACAGGTTTTGCTTTATTGAGTATGGATAAAAAAATAGGCACCCCTTCTACATCATTGGGACCAAAAATGGGAATGGAGGCTACTAGCCTTACCAGAACCTTAAAGTCAATGGAAGAGAAAGGCTTAATCATCCGCAAGAAAAATCCAGACGATGGTCGTGGCGTATTAATTTACTTGACTGAGTTAGGTAAAGAAAAAAGAGATTTATCAAAAAACACTGTTTTAAACTTCAATGACACTGTGAAAAATCACATCACTGAAGAAAAATTACAACATTTTATTGAAGTCTCAGAAACGATCAACGAATTAATTCAAAATAAGAATATATTTAATCAACCTGAAAAAATAGACAATGAAACGCACAATTAAAAAAGTTGCAGTAATCGGATCCGGAATTATGGGTTCGGGAATTGCTTGCCATTTTGCCAATATTGGTGTCGAAGTTTTACTTCTCGATATCGTTCCTAGAGAACTTACTGAGGTAGAAACAAAAAAAGGATTGACATTAGAGAGTAAAATTGTTCGCAACCGATTGGTAAATGAGCATTTAAATAATGCTTTAAAGTCAAAGCCCTCTCCTATTTACACCCAACAATTCGCTAACCGAATTACAACTGGAAACACAACCGACGATATGGCAAAAATTGCCGATGTCGATTGGATTATTGAGGTTGTTGTAGAAAGATTAGATATCAAAAAATTAGTTTTTGAACAAGTAGAGAAATACCGCAAACCGGGTACTTTGATTACTTCAAATACATCGGGAATCCCTATTCACTTTATGAGTGAGGGAAGATCTGAAGATTTCCAGAAACACTTCTGCGGAACTCACTTTTTTAACCCTGCACGTTATTTAAAATTATTTGAAATTATCCCTGGTCCTGCAACTTCTCCAGAAGTATTGGACTTCCTTACAATATATGGAGAGAAATTTTTAGGAAAAACCTCGGTTGTTGCTAAAGACACTCCTGCTTTTATTGGAAACCGTGTTGGAATTTATGGGATTCAAAGTTTGTTCCATTTGGTTAAAGAAATGGGCTTAACGATTGAAGAAGTAGATAAATTGACCGGACCGGTTATCGGACGACCAAAATCAGCTACTTTTAGAACAGTGGATGTCGTTGGTTTAGATACTTTAGTACACGTTGCAAACGGTATCTACGAAAACTGTCCAAACGACGAACAACATGAATTGTTCAAATTACCGAGTTTCGTCAATAAAATGATGGAAAACAAATGGTTGGGAAGTAAAACAGGTCAAGGTTTTTATAAAAAGGAAGGAAGAGACATTCTAACATTAGATTTAGACACTTTAGAATACCGTCCGGCTAAAAAAGCTTCGTTTGCTACTTTAGAAATGACTAAATCAATCGATAAGCCTATCGATCGTTTTAAAGTTTTGGTAAAAGGAAAAGACAAAGCAGGTGAATTTTACAGAAAAAGTTTTGCCGGAATGTTCGCTTACGTTTCTAACCGAATTCCAGAAATATCGGATGAACTTTACAAAATCGATGATGCAATGAAAGCCGGTTTCGGATGGGAGAATGGTCCTTTCGAAATTTGGGATGCCATCGGTGTTGAAAAAGGAATTGCCATTATGAAAGCGGAGGGCCTTGCTCCTGCTGATTGGGTAAATAATATGTTGGCTTCAGGGAGCAAAAGTTTTTACACTATAAAAGAAGGGGCTACTTATTTCTACAATATCCCATCTAAAGCACAGACAAAAATTCCAGGACAAGATTCATTCATTATTCTGAACAACATTCGCGAAAGCAAAAAAGTTTGGAGTAATAGCGGCGGTACTATCACAGACTTAGGAGATGGTATCTTGAACTTAGAGTTCCAATCAAAAATGAATACTATTGGTGGTGATGTTTTACAAGCCATCAACAAAGCAATCGATCTATCTGAAAAAGAATATCAAGGTCTTGTTATTGGAAACCAAGCAGCGAATTTTTCTGTAGGTGCTAATATCGGAATGATCTTTATGATGGCCGTTGAGCAAGAATACGACGAATTGAACATGGCAATCAAAACATTCCAAGATACGATGATGCGTGTGCGTTACTCTGGAATTCCAGTGGTAGTTGCCCCTCACGGAATGACTTTTGGTGGTGGTTGCGAAATGAGTTTGCATGCAGACAAAGTTGTTGCGGCAGCAGAAACCTACATGGGATTAGTGGAATTTGGTGTAGGAGTCATACCAGGTGGTGGTGGATCTAAAGAAATGGCGTTAAGAGCCTCTGATTTATTTCATAAAAATGACGTGGAACTAAATGTATTACAAGAGTATTTCTTAACCATTGCTATGGCAAAAGTATCTACTTCTGGATATGAAGCCTTTGACAGCGGACTTTTACAAAAAGGAAAAGATATCATTGTTGTAAACAAAGATCGTCAAATTGCCGAAGCTAAGAAGCATGCTTTATTAATGGCTGAAGCCGGATATACACAACCGATCCACAGAAAGGATGTAAAAGTACTTGGAAAACAGGCATTAGGTATGTTCTTAGTAGGAACAGATCAAATGGAAGCAGGGAAATACATCTCAGAACATGACAAAAAAATCGCAAATAAACTGGCTTATGTAATGGCTGGTGGTGATTTATCTGAAGCCACTTTGGTCTCTGAACAGTATTTATTAGACTTGGAGAGAGAAGCTTTCTTGTCTTTATGTACAGAAAGAAAAACGTTGGAAAGAATCCAACATATGTTAACCAAAGGAAAACCGCTTCGTAACTAGAAAATAGAACAAAGAGAAAAGAATATAGATTTATTGAACAATCACAGTCTATTTTCTACTATCTATTTCTATTCTCTTAAAAAAATAAAAAGATGAAAACAGCCTATATAGTAAAAGCATACAGAACAGCAGTAGGAAAAGCTCCAAAAGGGGTGTTCAGATTTAAAAGACCTGATGAATTAGCAGCAGAAACCATACAGTACATGATGAATGAGCTGCCTGATTTTGACAAGACTCGTATTGATGATGTTATGGTAGGAAATGCCATGCCTGAAGCAGAACAAGGGCTTAATGTGGGACGTTTAATCTCTTTGATGGGGTTAAAAATTGAAGATGTCCCTGGAGTAACTGTAAACAGATACTGTGCTTCTGGATTAGAAACAATCGGAATGGCTACAGCCAAAATCCAGTCAGGAATGGCACATTGTATTATTGCAGGTGGTGCTGAAAGTATGAGTTTTATTCCGATGGGAGGTTACAAGCCTACTCCGGACTATGCTGTTGCAAAAGCAGGAAACGAAGATTACTACTGGGGAATGGGTTTAACAGCCGAAGCAGTTGCGCAGCAGTTTAAGGTTTCTAGAGAAGATCAAGATGAGTTTGCTTATCTCTCTCATATGAAAGCCTTAAAAGCACAAGCAGAGGGTAAGTTTGACAAACAAATTGTTCCTATCAATGTAGACCAAACGTTTATTAATGAAAACGGGAAAAAAGAAACTAAATCTTACGTAGTAAACAAAGATGAAGGACCTAGAGCGGGAACTTCAAAAGAAGTTTTGGCTGGTTTAAGACCTGTTTTTGAAGCTGGCGGAAGTGTTACAGCTGGTAACTCGTCACAAATGAGTGACGGTGCTGCTTTTGTACTTGTGATGAGTGAAGAAATGGTAAAAGAACTTAATCTTGAACCTATTGCAAGATTGGTAAATTTTGCTTCTGCAGGAGTTGAACCTAGAATAATGGGAATTGGGCCTGTAAAAGCAGTACCAAAAGTATTGAAACAAGCTGGGTTATCTCTAAATGATATCGGTTTAATTGAATTAAACGAAGCTTTTGCCTCGCAGTCACTAGCGGTTATCCGTGAATTAGGATTAAATCCGGACATCGTGAACGTAAATGGTGGTGCAATCGCAATGGGACACCCGCTGGGATGTACCGGAGCTAAATTGTCAGTTCAATTATTCGACGAAATGAAACGTCGTGGTGACAAATACGGAATTGTTACCATGTGTGTGGGAACAGGTCAAGGTACTGCTGGTGTTTACGAATTGATGTAGACTCTAATTTCCAACCTTTTGTCTTTTCGACAAGGAGTAATTACATTAAGTATTTCAAAATTAGCTTTAGAGATTCCTCCTTGGTCGGAATAACACTAATGAGGAATTTAGATTATAAAAAATATTATTAAAAAACTATCATTTAAAATAACAAAAAAATGAGCAACGTAACAAGAGGTGGACAATTCATCGTAAAAGAAACTAAGTGCGAAGACATCTTCACTCCTGAAGATTTTTCAGAAGAACAATTAATGATGCGTGACTCTGTAAAAGAGTTCGTAGACAAAGAATTATGGGCACACAAAGATCGTTTTGAGAAAAAAGATTATGCTTATACAGAAGAGTGCATGAAAAAAGCCGGAGATTTAGGTCTTTTGGGTGTTGCTGTTCCTGAAGCTTACGGTGGATTAGGAATGGGATTTGTATCAACAATGTTGGTTTGCGATTACATTTCTGGTGCAACGGGATCTTTCTCAACTGCTTTTGGAGCACATACAGGTATCGGTACTATGCCAATTACTTTATATGGTACAGAAGAGCAAAAACAAAAATATGTGCCTAAATTAGCTTCTGGTGAGTGGTTTGGAGCCTACTGTCTTACTGAACCTGGTGCTGGATCAGATGCCAATTCAGGAAAAACAAAAGCAGTTTTATCAGAAGACGGAAAGTATTATTCGATTACCGGACAAAAAATGTGGATCTCTAATGCAGGTTTCTGTTCTTTGTTTATCGTATTTGCTCGCATTGGAGATGATAAAAACATTACTGGTTTTATCATAGAAAATGATGCTGAAAACGGAATTTCAATGGGTGAAGAAGAACATAAATTAGGTATTCGTGCTTCTTCTACTCGTCAAGTATTCTTTAATGAAACGAAAGTTTCTGTTGAAAACATGCTTTCTGAAAGAGGAAATGGTTTCAAAATAGCTATGAACGCTTTGAATGTGGGACGTATTAAACTGGCAGCAGCTTGTCTGGATGCACAAAGGAGAGTAATTTCCAATTCAGTGAAATATGCAAACGAAAGAGTCCAATTTAAAACGCCTATTGCAGAATTTGGAGCTATCCGCTCTAAGTTAGCAGAAATGGCTATGAATTGTTATGCAGATGAAAGTGCCTCTTACAGAGCTGCAAAAGATATTGAAGACAGAATAACTGCTCGTGAAGCAGAAGGATGTACGCACCAGGAAGCTGAATTAAAAGGTGTTGAAGAATATGCTATTGAATGTTCAATTTTAAAAGTGGCTGTTTCTGAAGATGTTCAGAACTGTGCTGATGAAGGAATCCAAATCTATGGAGGAATGGGATTCTCAGAAGATACCCCAATGGAAAGTGCTTGGAGAGATGCCAGAATTGCTCGTATTTATGAAGGTACAAACGAAATCAACAGAATGCTATCTGTAGGGATGTTGATCAAAAAAGCAATGAAGGGACATGTTGACTTGTTAGGACCAGCAACAAAAGTGGGTGAAGAGTTAATAGGTATTCCCTCTTTTGAAACTCCTGATTATTCTGAATTATTTGCAGAAGAAAAAGAAATGCTTGGCAAATTGAAAAAAGCCTTTCTAATGGTTGCAGGTAGCGCTGTTCAAAAATTTGGTGCAGACTTAGATTCACACCAACAATTATTGATGGCTGCTTCAGATATGTTAATTGAGATATACATGGCTGAAAGTACTATTCTTAGAACGGAGAAACTAGCAAAAAACCAAGGAGAAGACAAAGTTCAGGAGCAAATTGCAATGGCAAAATTATACTTATATCAAGCGGTAGATATCGTTACTCTAAAAGGAAAAGAAAGTGTTATTTCTTTTGTAGAAGGTGACGAACAACGTATGATGCTGATGGGTTTAAGACGTTTCACTAAATATACCAATATGCCAAATATTGTTGGATTAAGAGAAACCATCACTAAGAAATTAGTGTCAGAAAATGAATACTGCTTCTAAGCATTCAGATCATTTTTTGTTAAATTTGTTTATAAAAAAAGCCACAATCATCAAAGATGATTGTGGCTTTTGCTATGTACACACTTTCCGTTTCAATCAGTTATTGGGCTATATAAAAAAATCATCTAATCCATCGCGAACTAAGAACACGAGACGATACTATTCCTTTAATGAATATGCGATGATTCGCAATTATCTTAATACAAAATATCCTACTTAGAGAACGTGTCATAACGAAGCTACTCTCAAAGGATGGCTATGAACCTCTTACTATTAACCCCATTTAATCAATAAAAAAGCCGCAACCATTAAAAATGATTGCGGCTTATATTTGCTATCCTATGTCAGTGATTTCTTTACAGGTCGGTTTAAAATAAATTAGAACATAAAACAAGGAATGTACTGATCGAATTAACTTGTTTGTTATAAATAACCAAAACCAACTTAACTTTGCTTTTTTTCAAAATCTAACAGAGTACTTTCAAATTAAATTTCTATTTTACAATCCACAAAGGTATTTCCAAGTCATGATTAAAAAGCTCTTCAGTAACACTTCCTACAAGTAAAGAAGAGAACGTATTTCTACCTTTATCTCCTACAATAATAAGATCTACTTTAGCAGCTTGAGCTTTACTACGCATTTTTTCTGCAACCCCATTTTCTCTTCCTGCAATAATCTCTGTAGTCAGCACACCCTTATAACCAATCTTCTTTATAAATTTTTCATACTTTTCCTTTAAATGAATTTCTACTTTTTTATCAAGGTGCTCTTTTGGAATGTATGGAGAGAATTGAATCGGAACATTGTAAACGTGTACTGCTTTTACCGTCGCATCAGTGGCTTTTTGCACATTTTCAGCAACGTCAAAAACCTTGTGTGAAGCACTTGAAAAATCTGTGCCAGCCCAAATATTGCTGATAACTGGTTTCGCACTTTTAGGTATAGACAGGATGTTGCATTTAAGTAAACGTAGCAATTTACCGCTAACAACTCCAGTACCTTTTATCTTGTTTTTATTTCCGATTAAAGCAAGTTGTACCTCATATTTATTGACAATATAATTGATCAAGGCTTCCGAATAAGGATCTTCTGATATAAGAACCTCCCATTCAACCGAAGATTTGAATTTCTCTGCTACCTTTTCATTTAACTCATCCCCAATTATTTCGTCAAGGTTAACATCCTTTAACTGCTCTTCAAATAATTCCGAGATCTCATATTTTTTGATATTATGTACAAAGTACACTTTTTTAACCTTAAGAGTATCTGCAATAAATGATGCATACTCAATTAAGGTATTATCAATATCTGAAAGGTCTAAAGCGACCAAGATGTTTTTTATTTCAGTCATGATTATTTAATTTTGTTTTGCTGATTACTATTTTGTTTTTTAACTAAGTCAGAAACTATTTCCTCATAATTTTCAAGTTCTTTTTGGGATTCCCGCTTTTTAAGTTTCTTAAAATCTTCATCTAATCCTTTATAAAGCGAAAAGCACATAACTATTAAAATAACGGCAAATGGCAATCCTGTTACTATTGTGGCTGTCTGAAGCGCCTGTAAACCACCTCCTATTAAAAGAACTGCAGCTACAGCACCTTCGGCGAGAGCCCAGAATATTCTTTGTCCTACTGGCGCATCTATTTTGCCTCCAGAAGTTAAATTATCAACTACCAAAGATCCCGAATCTGAAGAAGTAACAAAGAAACCTGCAATTAATATTATTGCAATTATATTAAGAATAAATGCGAAAGGATAGTCTTCTAAGAAAACAAACAAAGCTGTAGCAACGTTATCATTAACAGCATTTGCAATAGTATCATCACCAAGTAGCACTTGATGTACCGCTGAACTTCCAAAAGCTGAAATCCAGAAAAAAGTCACAATAGAAGGTACTATTAAAACTCCTAAAATAAACTCGCGGACAGTACGCCCTTTTGAAATACGAGCAATAAACATACCTACAAAAGGAGACCAAGCAATCCACCATCCCCAATAGAAGACGGTCCAGGCATTTTGCCAATTAGATCCGGTATAACTTTCTGTCCAAGTTGCAACTTGTAAGAAGCCAGAAAGGTAATTTCCAGTGTTTTGTACGAAGGATTGAAAAATAAATATTGTTGGCCCTAATATGACTACAACCAAAAGAAATAGCGCGGCTACCCTCATGTTCCATTCACTCAAAACTCTCACTCCCTTATCTACTCCTAAAACAACTGAAACAGTAGCAATGGCGGTAACTCCAACAATTAAAATAACTTGAGTTTGCACACCACTATCTACATCAAATAAGTGCTCTAATCCTGCTGCAATTTGTTGCACTCCCAATCCCAAGGAAGTAGCTAAACCAAATACGGTAGCAAGAACAGCAAAAATATCTATCGCATCTCCAATTCTACCGTAAATTTTATCCCCTAAAAAAGGATAAAAAATAGATCTAATAGTAAGTGGAAGTCCGCGAGAATACGTGAAGTATGCCAAAGATAAACCTACTAATGCATACACTGCCCAAGCATGAAAACCCCAATGTAAGAAAGTAAATTTCATAGCTTCCTTAGCTGCTTCAGCGGTCCCTCCTTCCGCCATTGGCGGACTAAGAAAATGGTAAATAGGCTCTGAAATACTCCAAAATAACAATCCAATTCCCATTCCCGCGCTGAATAACATTGCGAACCAAGAAAGAGTTTTAAATTCAGGCTTAGCGCTTTGCCCTCCTATTCTTAACTGACCAAACTTACTGAAGGCCAAATAAATCATAAATATTAGAAAAATATTTACACTTAATATAAAAAACCAACCCGCTTTATTTGCCACAAAATTCTGAGTTGCGGTAAACACCTCTTCTGCCCCTTCTTTAAACATAAGGGTCAGCGCTATTATGATGATGATCGTGATAGCAGAGGTGAAAAACACCGGTCCATTCACATCTAATCCAAAAATGGATTTCTTTTCATCGCTTCTTATAATCTTCTTAGCCATAATTCATCTTTTTTTTGATGTAATTTAATTTCTCTGAGAGTTTATAACTCTCCATTTATAAATAAAACCTAAAACAATATCCAATATTAATATCAAAACTTACTTATGATTTAGCTTCAAAATTGCCTTTCAAAAAATTAATTATAAAATTTCCACTGAACTAAAAATGATTGTATCCATAGGATAATAAATACATATGTACTTCTGAAAACGACTAAATCTTCGAGTACATTCATTTAAAAATCAGTAAATCTGGGGGCAGTTTTCTGCATAAAAGCAAATCACAGTAAATACAATGGCTAAATACCAGAGCAAGAATATTAAAAAACTAAAATAAGTAAATGAGCAAAGAACTTTAGTCAATATCAACCTGTTCACTAAAACAGTCTTAAAAAAGCAATATATTGGAGTGCAAACTTAGTGAAAAAAAGAGAGGTCATCACACACAAATAAGGAATAGAAACAATAACAGAGAATAACACAAATATAAAAATAAAATAACAAATAATCTTCATTTATTTTACTAAAAAACTCATTATAAACTGTTAGCAATATTCCCCTAAAATTGAGTTGTGACACTATTTGAGCTAGTAAGTAGTATCACAACTATAAAAAGCCCTCTTATTAGTCCCGTAAATAGAGAACTGCTTGTGATCTAACTTATAAATAAGAGTCCAAATTAGTCATGGAACCTATACTTACTATTGAACAAAAGCAACCTTTTATACCTTTATTTATTTTGTAAGTTAATCCCAATAAAAACTTAAACTCTACTTAAATTACGTAATTTTAGATGAAATCTATAAAACATACAATATCATGAAAAAAATAATATTATCGACAGCCTTACTAATTGCTGTAGTTATTGGTTGTAAAACAAGTAGCAGCTCCGGTGACTCTAAGAAATTAGCCATTGCTTTTGAAGCAAAAAGCAACAGTACTGTTTCTGGTACAGCAACTTTTATTGAAAAAAATGGCAAAGTAACTTTCGTAGCAAAATTAGCAGGGTTAAAACCGGGAGTTCATGCCATTCACATCCATGAAAAATCAGATTGTTCAGCTGCAGATGGAAGTTCCGCTGGAGGACATTGGAACCCTACTTTTAAGAAACATGGAAAATGGGGTCTTGGTGAACACCACAAAGGAGACATAGGAAACTTTACTGCTGATGCTAACGGTAACGGAACCATTACTTTGACTACAGATGAATGGAATATAGGCTCAGGAGATCCAACAAAAGATATTCTGGGAAAAGGATTGATTGTACATGAAGGAACTGATGATTTTATTTCCCAACCTTCCGGTAATGCGGGAGCGAGAGTAGCCTGTTCAGCAATTATCAAGTAAATTCACAATATAGAGATACATGTAGTTTTTAAAATAACTGCATGTATATCTTAACTTAATAACAAGACCATAAATAACATAGCTTTGTACTATTAAAAATAAACAATGATTAACCCTTCAGCATCCGGTTGGATACATAAGTATTTTACAAAACAAAAACTCAAGGAACAAATTGTTTACGACGGTCTTGATTTATTTTACACTAATATTAGAGAAACAGGATTCATATATGGTCACATTGTCTCTTTTGAAACAACCGTTCCCATAATAACGAAAGGTTGGGTTCAAAACGAAATACCAAAGGTAGCCCTCCTAAATACACTTTACGCCATTTATGGATTAACTACTAGTGACAACAATCCTGATAATTTCCTGTCGAAAGCTTTAGCCTTTTACAATGAAATGACTCCTCAAGGATATAATTTGTTAAAAAAAATACTTCCTGATAGTCCGCCTTCTTTAAATTTAGAAAAAATAATTGATGATAGAGTTCAAACCAACATTGACATCTTCAGTAAAAACTTTTCTCATATCGTAACGAACGCATTACTTTTTATTGATGTTTTAGCTTTTCGACAATATTTAACTTACGGTACGATTCCAGAGAAATATTTAAAAAAAATTGAGGAAGCGGTCATTAGCGTTGTTTCACTTGCTTTGAAAACCAAATCGAATAAATCCACATACGACGATTTATTAATTAAGTTATTTGAAGCCTCAGTTCGTTATAGTAAGTTCTCAAAAGTAAGTGTTCAAAACCTAGAAGAACTTAATCTGGACTATTTTGAGTCTGAATTAGAAAAATATTATCTAATTGATATGGCAGGAATGGCACTATGGAGTGATGGAAAGATTGAAAATGAAGAGGCTTATTTTTTACACAAATTAGCAGAACTGATTGCAGTTCCTGATGAGTTTGTAACAGAAAGCATTAAAAGTACTGATACATTTATCACAAAGCATAAAAGTAAAATTCCTTATTTCAATTATTCGAATCCTGTTAAACATTTTTATGACCAAACAACTCAAAGTGTAATTACCTTAATAACAAGAAATAAAAACAGATTAGTCAAAGAAATTGTTCAAAGTAGAGACTTAATGATACTTTTGGCAATCTCAACAAGGAGAGATTTAGATGAAAAAGAAAAGAAAAAAGTAAAGAAACAGTTGCTTGACATTTGTAAAACCGTTCCGTCACTGACTATCTTCTTACTTCCTGGCGGTAGTTTGCTATTACCGATTTTGATCAAATTTATCCCAACATTGCTGCCATCAGCTTTCAACGAAAATTTAGATATAGATTAAAAAAAAAATCGCCCTAAGGCGATTTTTTCTATAGATTTAATTGGTAAACTTGGTCCAATTCTTTATTTGAGCTGATATTGACTTTTAAATCGGTAACAAAACCTGAGTTTAATCCGTAAACCCATCCGTGAATACTTAAATCTTGTCCGTTTTTCCATGCTGCCTGCACGATCGATGTTTTAGATAAATCATAAACCTGCTCTTTAGCATTAATTTCTACAAAAGCATTGAATCGCTCCGTTTCATCCTCAATAGAATCTAGATAGGCGTTATGCAGACGGTAAACATCTTTGATATGACGAATCCAGTTATCTATTATACCTATGGATTGGTTACCCATAGCAGCTTTAACTCCACCACAACCATAATGTCCACAAACAATGACATGTTTTACTTTTAATACATTAACTGCATAGTCTAATACACTTAGCATGTTCATATCTGAATGGACTACCATATTGGCAATGTTTCTGTGAACAAACACCTCACCTGGCTTCGCACCAATGATTTCATTTGCTGGAACGCGACTGTCTGAGCAACCAATCCATAATAATGGTGGTGTCTGCCCTTTGGCTAAATCTGCGAAATAATTTGGATCGATAGCTAATGCTTTCTCAACCCACAGTTTATTGTTTTCTAATATTTTTTTATAAAAATCACTCATTTTCTTATGTTTTATAAATTATCAGATCAGTCTCAAACCTTAAAATTACTATAAAGAAAACAATTTTTACGGTTTGAATTACACTGTCCTACTCTATTTTTAATTAATCTTTAAAAACTTCTTTTTTAACCATTACCCTTTTGGCAACATCATAATAGTGTTCAAAAGAAACATGATTGGCAGTATCTGGACTATTATCTATATAATAGGCCTTTTTAAACCCTTTAAGCTTTACATTAATATTTTCATCAACTGCTCTAGTTTCTTTAAACTCTCGAATCAAATCTAAGATGTCATGAGCTATATAAACGGTGTCTTCAGCATTTATTACTACTTTAGAATTCTCTGGAACATCGTTTAAGGTGCTTTTTATTGCCGCCTTATTCAAAAAAGATACCTCTTGTGCTAAATCAATATGGATGATATCACCGTCAACATACTCTTCCTTCTTAAAACTATAAGCTCTTTTTAAATTCCCTTTAAGTATAAAAATAATACTAATTAAAATACCTAAAAGTACTCCTTTAAGCAAATCGGTTGTTACGACCGCTACTAAGGTGGCAATAAAAGGAATAAACTGGTATTTTCCTTTTTCCCAGAAATGAACAAAAGTAGCTGGTTTAGCTAATTTATATCCCACTAAAATTAATATTGTCGCTAATGTTGCTAATGGAATCTTGTTTAAAATAACAGGTACTGCCAGCACACTGATTAATAAAAGTACCCCATGAATAATCGCTGACATCTTTGATTTGGCACCAGCATTATTATTTGCCGAAGACCTTACCACCACGGATGTCATTGGCAAACCACCAATTAGCGAACTTAAAAGATTACCAAATCCTTGTGCTTTAAGCTCAACATTGGTATCAGTATACCTCTTATGTACATCCATTCTATCGGAAGCTTCAATACACAATAGTGTCTCAATTGAAGCCACTATCGCAATCGTTAGTCCTACAATCCAAACTTTAGGATTCAAAAACCCTGAGAAATTAGGAGTAATAACAATCGCTTTTAACTCATCAAAAGAAGTGGGTACCGGTAACGTAACCAAATGTGCGTTAGAAATTGCCAATGAGCTACCAGACATGATAAAAACTTCGTTTAGCACAATTCCCGAAATCACCGCTATCAATGCACCAGGAATTAATTTTAATTTCTTTAAAAAAGGAACTTTGTCCCAAGCAATCAGTATGACTAGTGACACTACTGTGATCACTAGTGCCCCTAATTGAATATGGTTAAAAATTTCGAATAATGAAGAAAACGAATTGCTTCCATTACTTTGAATAAAAGACTGATCCCCTTCAAAATCAGCATCATAACCAAAAGCATGAGGGATTTGTTTTAGAATAATAATAATACCGATACCGGCAAGCATTCCTTCAATTACATTTGTTGGGAAATAATTTGAAATACTACCTGCTTTAATAAAACCTAAAGCTAGTTGAATAAGTCCTGAGATAAAAACGGCTGTTAAAAAGATGTCAAAAGCACCCAAATCGGTAATAGCAGTTAAAATAATAGCGGTTAAGCCAGCTGCCGGTCCTGAAACACTAACATGAGACTTACTCAAGAAACCAACTACGATTCCTCCAATAACTCCTGAAATAATTCCTGACATCAATGGTGCACCAGACGCCAATGCAATTCCTAAACATAACGGGAGAGCCACCAAAAAAACCACTAAACCAGACGCAAAATCTGATTTAAGGTTGGCAAAAAGATTAATTTTTTTTGTCATAATACTAAAATAATTCATGCATAAACCGTCACCAACATCTATAAACGCGACAGTAATTTTTTTTTAAAAGATAATCGGAGGTATTAAGCCAAATTCGGCGGAGGGGAAAATATAGAGGTCGAAATCTTATCGTGTTTAGATAGATTTTCAGAAAGGATAAGACTTGACTTATTGTACTTTCCTAATAAGAAACCAAATTCTATATCAGTATGGTACGCAAAATTTTTAACCTCTTTTTGAATCTGTTCCTCTTCAGATAAACTAAAGAAAACGGAAGTATCGCATGTCTTCTCTATCATCGTCACTATGGCTGGCGTTGATAGAAAGGCTATAAATAAGAATAAAAATATGCGAGCTATAAATTTCATTAATGCTACCTATAAATTTAATTAATGTAAAAGTATAATTTAACTAACTAATTAGCTAGTGTTGAAAAAGAATTTTGTAAAAATTTAACATTAACAAAAAAAACCAAAATAGTAATTGATTACTATTTTGGTTTTTTTGATATTCTAAAAGAAAGTGGAGTCCCGTTATTCTTCTAACCAAGCCTGCATCATCCAGATCGTTTTCTCTTGCTCTGAAATGAAGTCACTCATCATGGCATTCGACCCTTCGTCATTAATCGCTGCCGATTTATTTAAAATTTCTCTTTCTAGCACTAGCAGATGAGATAATGAATGTACAATCAAATGAACCGCTTTTTCATCATTTGAAATATTTTTACCAACTACAATATTATTGTGCTTGATATAATCCTCAAACGTATGCAACGGGGTACCGCCCAACGTTAAAACACGTTCAGCTATCATATCAACCTTAAGTTGTGAATCGTTGTAAAGTTCTTCAAATTTTACATGCAAATCAAAAAAACGTTTTCCTCGGATATTCCAATGAATCCCTCTTAAGTTCTGATAATAAACTTGATAATTAGATAATAATGAATTTAGTTCATTTACTATTTCTTCTGTTCCTTTTACTGGTAGACCTAAAATATTTGTTTTCATGTTTTTAATTTTAACAAACGTAGCAAGAAAAGAACGAAATACACTATAAATTAAATTGATTGTTTTTATATTTGTATCGTAAAATACTATTTAATGACAATTACTCAATTAAGATACGTCCTAGCTGTTGCTGAACATAAAAATTTCACACTGGCCGCAGAAAAATGTTTTGTAACGCAACCGACGTTAAGTATGCAAATTCAAAAAATTGAAGAGGAATTAAGCATCTTAATTTTTGACCGATCTAAAAAACCGATTCAATTGACTGACATTGGGCAAAAGATTGTGAATCAAGCCAAAAACATTGTCAACGAAGCGGGGCGAATCCAAGACATCGTCGAACAACAAAAAGGCTTTGTAGGCGGTGAATTCAGGTTAGGTATAATTCCGACCGTCATGCCTACACTACTTCCCATGTTTTTAAATAATTTCATAAAAAAATATCCAAAAGTTAAACTAATAATTGAAGAGTTAAATACAGAGGAGATTATCACAAAACTCAATAACGGCCATCTGGATGCCGCAATTGCAGCTACTCCCTTGATGGAAGAAAAAATCAAGGAAGTAGTTTTGTACTTTGAACCTTTTGTAGCCTACATTCCTGAAAGCCATCAGCAATTTAAAAAAGAAGAAATCACAATCTCAGATTTAAATCTGGACGAAATCCTTTTACTGCAAGATGGGCATTGCTTTAGAGATGGAGTATTAAATTTATGTAAAAATAATCCAAAAAGTGGATTCAGCCATTTTCAAATAGAAAGCGGAAGTTTTGAAACTTTAATAAAACTGGCCGATGAAGGATTAGGTACAACCCTCCTTCCTTTTTTGCACACCTTGGATTTAAAAGAAGCCGACAAAACAAAACTACGTCATTTTGCAGAACCTAAACCAGCGCGAGAAGTAAGCTTAATTTTTCCTAAAAGCGAATTGAAAATGCATATAATTGATGCATTACGCACCACTATCGCCGGAGTGATAAAAGGGGCTATTGTTTTTCAAAATGTACAGATTGTGAGCCCGCTCAAAAGCAAATAAAAAAAAGGGAAATTATATAATCTACTTTTTTTATTCTTTACGCAATGACAGCTAAACACCCTTTTAATTCTGGTTTTTCATTCGTAAAGGATAAAAGCCATTTCCTTAAATGGTCAATTTCGTATGGTAATAAATTTCTAATTGCTTTTTTAAGCTCTTTGATAAAAAGCTCGGTGTTAAAACTCACTCTTTCAAGTACCTCTTTTGTGTAATCATAAATCATTCTGGACATAACAATAGGATTTAAATTCATCTTAATAAAACATATCGCTAATATATTGATTAATGACATTGATTTTACATTAAAACCAGATTAAATGCAGTAAACATCGCTTAAATACATCTTTTTCTACATAATTCATTAAAAATCCTACAGCACTAATTATCAAAACAATAGTAATTATAGTAAAACTCATAAGTTCTAAAGTAAAAAAAAAGGAACCTTTACGGGTTCCTTTTTTATATCTATGGCTCTACTATTAGTAAACACTGTTGTAATTCTGGTTTTTCGATTATAAAATTAAATAGCCATTCTCGCAATTGTTCCATTTCATACGGTAGCAATGTTTTAATGGCTTTTTCCAACTCTTTGCAAAAAAGTACCGGGTCGAAACTCACTCTTTCTAGTATTGATTTTGTGTAATCAAACATGATTTTAGACATAATAAATTAAGAATTTATGGTTAAATTATTGTTTTTAACATATAGTAAAAATACATTTTTTATAATTATTAATTGTAAATTTAACGTGTAATTTTCATTATTACTTTATTTCGACTAACTATTTTTACAAATAAAAATAAAAATCAATGCTAATTTACAAGGTTTTTCTTGCACGAAACATCTCTCTTTTTCCCGGTGGTCCTTCCAGTTTCTCGACTTTAAAACCTACTTCAATCATACTCCTTTTCACTACACCACGTGCAGCATAAGTTACTAGCACCCCATTGTTTTTAAGTGCATCAAACATTTTTTTGAATATGGCGGTACTCCATAACTCTGGCTGTACACGGTAGCCGAAAGCATCAAAATAAATAAGATCGAACCTATCCAAATCATCAATTTTCTCAAACAGCTGTTTCCTTTTGGTTAATGAAAAATCATTCTCAAAAACCTCCTTTTCACCCCAATTGCATTGGTGCATTTTTTCGAAAACATCTTTGTAATCGATAGCGTTCAATTCTTCAACATAATTCATGGAAACCAATTCTTCCGAAGATATAGGATAGGCTTCCACCCCTACATAATCGATTAATTGATTCATTTTTTTTCCTTCCAAAAAAGTAATAAAGGCATTCAGCCCGGTACCGAAACCAATTTCCAAGATTGAAATTTGTTTGTTTTGAAATAAAGACAATCCGTTTTTTATAAAAACATGTTGCGCTTCTTGTATCGCGCCATGTTTAGAATGATAGCACTCATCCCATTCCTTAATTTGTATGGTAGTCGAACCGTCAAGTGTCTGTATAATTTCTCTTTTCAAAATAATATTTTTGAGGGTATTATTAAATTCATACTTTTTGTGCTTCGCCAAATTTAATAAAAACTACTATAGTTACTCCACATACCCCTAAGTATTATTCATTTCATAGAAAAAGCAAAGTTTTTATTGATTTTAACACCTGCAAATTAATCACAATTAAAAGCTATAATTAATGTCATTTTGACAAGAGTTTCGGTGATTTTTATTTAATTTTACATGGATTAAAATTTTATATGCATAACAACAATTTTTTATGCAATTGCGAACAGTATTTCCAACTTTAAAAAAAACAACAGAATATTATGAGTACAACTCACAGTAACAAAATTGAAATCATAAAAGCAGAGACTTCTAAAATTAATGAAGTAGATTTTGAAAACTTAAGCTTTGGTTCGGTATTCACCGATTATTTACTTGAATGTGATTTTAAAGATGGAGAATGGCAAAAGCCGGTCATCAAACCCTATGCACCATTTTTACTGGACCCTTCGGCTAGAGTTTTTCATTATGGACAAGCTATTTTTGAAGGAATGAAAGCTTATAAAGATGAAAGTGATGATGTTTGGCTTTTTAGACCTGATGAAAACTACGAACGATTCAATAAATCAGCGGTAAGAATGGCAATGCCAGAAGTTCCTGAAGCTGTTTTTATGGATGGTCTAAACGAATTATTAAAGTTAGATGAAGCTTGGATAAAAAAAGGAAAAGGGAATACATTGTACATCAGACCATTTATGATCGCGACCGGTAAAGGAGTTATTGCAAACCCATCTGACGATTACAAATTTATGATTATTTTGTCTCCTGCAAAATCATATTATTCTGGAGAAGTAAAAGTCTTGATCGCAGAGCATTTTAGTAGAGCGGCAAATGGCGGAATTGGAGCTGCAAAAGCTGCAGGTAATTATGCTGCGCAATTTTACCCGACCAGCTTAGCAAATGAAGCAGGTTTTCAACAGGTAATATGGACTGATGATGCAACACACACAAAACTGGAAGAAGCAGGTACAATGAATGTTTTTTTCAGAATAAATGACACTTTATTCACAGCTCCTGTAAGTGAGAGAATCCTGGATGGTATTACTAGAAAGAGTCTTATTGATATGGCTAAAAAAGAAGGTATTAGTGTTGAAGTGCGTCCTGTTCTAGTTTCAGAACTTGTTGAAGCATCTAAAAATGGTTCGCTAAAAGAAATATTCGGTGCAGGTACTGCAGCCGTAGTTAATCCGATTATTGGTTTCTCTTATCAAGAGATTTATTATGAATTACCGAAAATTGAAAATTCATATGCTGATCAACTAAAAGATAAATTAACGAACATACAACACAAACTGGCTGAAGATACATTTGGCTGGACCGTAAAAGTATAGCTTTTAGTTCCGCTTCGTTAGCGGGTGCAACTTTAAATAAAAAAGCGATTCCCAAATTGGGAATCGCTTTTTTTATATTCTCTTTTTTCGGCGTATCAAAACAATATTTATCTAAAACGCAAAATCAACTGCTATTAAAATGCAAAACTGAACTTTGTTATTCGCCCAATATTTTAGAAAAATCGGGTTTAAAATAATTAGGTCCCTTCATTACTTTTCCGTCTTCACGATATATAGGATTGCCTGACTCGTCTAATTTACTCATATTGCTGCGTTGAATTTCATCAAAAACCGCTTCTATTTTATGTTGCAATCCGTGTTCAATAATAGTCCCGCAAAGGATATACATCATATCGCCTAAGGCATCGGCTATTTCAATTAAATCATTATTTTGAACAGCCTCCAGGTATTCTTCATTTTCTTCTTTCATCAAATGATACCGTAGTGTGTTCTTGCTGTCTCCTAAATTGGCAATAGGACTTTCACTATGCCCAATTTTAAATGCGGTATGAAATTCTTTAACTGAATCGATTTGCTTTTGCATAATTTTATTTGATTAAATGAGACCGCAAATTAGCAACTAATCCTAAACAATTGATTAAATTTGCTCAAAATAATTAAAACTATGTTTAGTCAAAGACAATTAATATTTGCAGGCTGTTTTTTTGTTGCTTTTGTTATTGCAATTATTATTTCCTACCGGAAAGACATCAAAATTCACAAAGAATTTTACAAAGGTAATTACAAGATATTACTGGGTTTTCTACTTTTTATTGTGATTCTATTTGTAATAAAAGTGTTTTTTAAACGTTAATTTTACTTTTTAAAACAAAAAATGCCCGCTTCACAGCAGGCATTTTTTATTTATTCAATTCTAATTTTCTAGCGGTAAAAAGCTAAAGTTTTTTGAATATTCCAACATTTGTTCGGCAAAAGTTTTTGGTTGTTCTACATTGATTGATATAATCTTTCCTTTTGAATCTATATTAGGAACCAACATCGGGTTTACAAAACCGCTATAAGGGGCAGAAGGAAACTTTTTATTCCGTTCCAATACTTCCGCATGAAGCTTTTGATCCACTTTAACACCGTAATTTTCAACCAAGGACTTACCTGCATTATAATCGCCTTCAGATTTTATACGTTGTACTTCACGTAACAACTGTCCGAACAAAGCATGCAACTTCTCGTAATTGGTAATATTAAAATACGTTTTTCCATCGCGGCTGATTTTTTCGATTACATTATCTTTCTTTCCTTTTTCAAATGCCCAAGCACTAACCCATTGACGGTTTCTCATATGAGACTCTTCAATATCTGCCCCTAATTCTAAACGAACTAATTGAGTCATTAAGCCATTTCTAATGTAACTGTCATAAGACTCTCTTCCAGTTTTTTTCCAATCGTCAACTAAACCTAACTCTTGAATTTTAGAATCGTACAAATAAAACAATCCAACTAAGTCAGCTCTTCCCTCTTCCAAAGTTGAAGCATAACTTTTCAATGTTTCTCTAGGAGTTCCTACACCGGAGTTGATTTGTCCTGAAGCATGCCCTACTACTTCGTGTAAGGCGGTATGCAATTTATCTCCAATTTCTCCATATTTTTCAGCCAAAGCAATTTCCTCTTTGTCATTTGCAAATTCCCCTAACTTTCCTTTTCCGCCAGCTTTAGAATACGCATCGATGATATTTCCTAAAGAAACTGATTTAGAACCATGTTCCGCACGAATCCAGTCCGCATTAGGAAGATTCACTCCAATGGGCGTACTTGGTGATGCATCTCCGGATTCTCCTGCAACGATTACTGTTTTATAGGAAACACCAACCACATTTTTCTTTTTATGTTGTTCCATTAACGGAGAATTGTCTTCAAACCATTGCGCGTTTTTAGAAACCTTTTCCATTTTTTTGGACATATCGAAATCCTTGATTTGTACAATCCCTTCATAAGAACCCCTATATCCTAAAGGATCATTATACACTTCAATGAATCCATTGATATAATCAATGTTTCCCTCGGTAGCAGATAACCAAGCAATATTATAATCGTCCCAAGTTTTTAAACTTCCCGTTTTGTAGTATTTGATCAACAGTCCTAAAGCTTTCCCTTGTTTTTTATTTTCGGCTACACTTTTTGCTTTTTTTAACCAAAAAATAATTTTTTCAATTGCATCACCGTACATCCCATTAGACTTCCAAACTTTTTCTTCCAACTGTCCTTTTGAGTTACGGACTAATTTTGAATTTAATCCATAAGAGTAAGGCTTAGTAGGGTCTGGATTCACTTTTTTAGTATAAAAATCTTCTGCTTCTTTTAATGAGATTTCTTTATCATAAAAATTAATGGCCGAGCCTTCCAGTAGCCCTTTCGATTCGTCTAGGTTAACTTTTTTGGAATCTGCATCATTAAAAATAACGGCAACAATAGCAGGCGCTAATTCAGTTTTGGTCGCTTTCATCAAAATATCAAAATAATCCTTTGCAAAATCCGGTTTGATTTTATCACTTGAGTAATGGTGATGAATTCCATTTGAAAACCAAACTCTTTTTAGATATATTTCAAAATTTTTCCAATCTGCAGTCGTTTTATCGCCATTATAATTTTGATAAATATGCTCTAATGCAGCTCTGATCTTCAGGTTGTACTTATAATTTTGATCCCACATGATGTCACGACCTGAAGTTCCAGCCTGCGTAAGGTAATAAACTAATTTCTGCTCCTTTATTGTAAGGTCCCCCCATCCCGGAATTTGATATCGCAACACTTTAATGTCGGCAAATTGTTCCACAAGATAATCGAAAGGCTCATTCTGTGCCGTTTTTACTACTGTTGACTCTACTGCTTGTGCATTACAGAAAACAGAAACTACCAGAGTCATAAAAATCCCGGCCATTTTAAATAATTTCATTATTATTAATTTTTAGAAGTTTAATAAATTATAGTTCGTCAAATATACATATTCTCTGAATAAATCATAAAAAACAATACTTAAAATGCTTCGAACACGAAACGAGAACCAAGCTTATTTTAGCAACTATTTTCGTTAGTCCATTTATTAGCCGTAGGATTACATTTAGATTCATTCAGAGATGATAGTAGTATTAGAATTAAGAAGTAATTTCAGATAAATTATGCTTAGCGAATAAAGCAGTTTTTCCAAAATTCTTTTATGCTTCGTCTTCTATATTAATAAAAAAATTAACTTTACCACTGAAAAAAATCAATTGATCATGCGCATTTTAAAATATATTTTTCTTTTACTATTGCTAAGCATAGTTGCTTTGTCCATTTTTATTGCCACTCAAAAAGGCAATTTCACTATCGAAAGAAGCAAAATTATCAATTCACCAAAATCAGCCGTGTTTAGCTACGTAAACGATTACAGAAACTGGGCCGACTTTGGTTCGTGGACTACTGAAGATCCAGAAATCAAAGTACTGTATCCGGAAGTAACTGTTGGTAAAGGCGCGTACTATTCCTGGGAAGGAAAAGAGGGTACGGGTGAAGTACGTACCCTTTTTGTTAAAGAAAATGACAGTATTGCTCAAAAAATGAATTACAACGGAACATCTTCCTCCGTTTCCTGGAGTTTTAAAGATACCATAGGCGGGACTAAAGTCACATGGCAGTCAGAAGGAAAGATGAGTTTTCTTTTTAAAGTCTACACTGCCTTAAATGGTGGAGTTAACGAAGTTATTGGTAAAATATATGAAAAAAGCTTGGCGAATTTAGATAAGGCACTTGACTATGAAATTAACACCTTTTCGGCAAAAGTAAACGGACTGGTGAAAAAACCACAAATTTTTTATTTAGCCCAAACCTTTACAAGCGAATTATCAAAAGTTAACAAAAACACTAAAATAGTTATTCCAACTATCGTGGCTTTTTGCGAGAAAAATGATATTTCTATAAGTGGAAAACCATTTGTAATTTATCATACCTATGATTTAGTAAAAGGTTTAGCAAAAATTTCAATTAGTGTTCCCATAAAAAAAGAAATATTTATCAGCCCAGGAAGTGATATCGTATCTGGAAAACTGGAAGCATCGGAAGGGGTAAAAACAACTGTAACGGGAGACTATTCTCATATCAAAAAGGGATACGAAAAGACGCTAGAATTCCTTAACAAAAACCAATTAACCCCAGATCCACTAACTTCACATATCGAGATTTATTCGACCGACAAAACTGAAATAAAGAACCCATCTAAATGGGTTACTGAAATTTACATTCCGGTACTATCTAAAATCCTACCTGTGAAAGCCGCTATTCCGGCACCTGCCAAAATACCTGTTACCACAACGGATGCTACAGCTACAAGTGCAATTGAGCCGGCAAAAATTAAGAAACCAGTCGTAAAAGTCACTGAAACAAAAAAATTACCAACACATAAAACTGCGGAAGAAGAACCATCAGAGTTCTAGATTTTTTTTTAGTTTGCGATTAAACCTATTTAATAAATTCCAATTTAACTCTATAAAATATTGCTTTGCAGGAAGAAGAGGAACTTATACAACAGTTACTGAACCCCAAAACGCAAAATGAGGCGTTCCAAAAACTCTTGTTGGCCTATCAAAAACCTTTGTACAATCACATTCGGAATATCATTTTGAATCATGATGACACAGATGATGTCTTGCAAAATACATTTATTAAAGTCTTTCAAAATTTAAAAAATTTCAAAGGAGAAAGCAAACTGTTTTCTTGGATGTATCGTATTGCTACAAATGAAGCTCTTACCTTTTTAAACCAAAAAGCTAAAAAAGGAGGAATCTCCTCTGAAACATTACAAAATAAAACTATTGATAATCTTAAATCGGATAGCTATTTTGATGGAAATGAAATCCAAATAAAATTACAAAAAGCGATTGTTACCCTTCCGGAAAAACAACAATTAGTTTTTAAAATGAAATATTTTGAAGAGCTGAAATACGAACAAATATCAGAAATATTAGGTACATCAGTAGGTGCATTGAAAGCATCCTACCATCATGCCGTAAAAAAAATAGAAGCATTTGTGACCACAAATTAAACCTTTTACCAAAAATTAAGTCCTATACTTGTTATGAAAGCATTTAAATTAGAAAACGAGCCTAAAATTGAATCTGGATTTAAAACTCCAGAGTATTACTTTGAAAATTTTTCAGAAAAGCTGATGCATCAGTTACCTGAAAAACAACCAAAGGTAATTTCTCTTTTTCAAAAAAATAAAAAGGTTTTCATGTTAGTTGCTGCAGTTTTGATTTTAGCATTGCTTATTCCTGTATTTTATACTAGTACCGCTACTGCAAATAGTAATGAAATAGATACAACAACTTTGGAAAATTATTTGAGTTACCAATCCAATATAAATCAATTTGATCTGATTTATGATTTAGGACCTGATGAAATTGATAATATCAAGACAACGGTTGCTTTGCAAGACATAACTATTGAAGATCTATTAGCGGGTAATGCTAATTTAGAGAACCTTATCGTTGAATAATTCTTCTAAAAAAGTATGAAAAAAAATTAGAAAAAATGAACATCAAAAAAATCATCCCATTACTTTTATTATTGACTTCCTTTAGTTTTTACGCACAAGAGCGTGGAATCAAAGATAAAAGAGAGCAAATTAAAGCCCTAAAAGTGGCTTTTTTGACTACTGAATTAGACTTGACGACACGCCAAGCCGAGAAATTTTGGCCAATCTATAATACTTTTGATAATAAGCAATTTGAGATAAGACAGCAAAAAATGAGAGCATTTAAAAATCGCATGAATAATAGTGCCTTAGATGACATGAGTGAAAAAGAAGCAAATGTATTACTTACACGAATGGAAGTCGCAGATGAAGAGCTGTTTTTATTACGAAAGAAATTTACTAAAAATCTGAAAGAAGTACTACCCGCCGTAAAGATTATAAAACTTAGAAAATCTGAAGAAGGTTTTAATAGAAAGTTATTGCATCAATATAGAGATTCAAGAAAATAATACGGTACCGCAATGAAACTACTACCTTATTCCACTCCTCAGAGTATGGAATAGGGTTTTATTTTAGGAAGTTAATCCGAATCATTTTATTTTTACCTGCAGCAATTGCAGTATGATTGTCTATAAACCGAATTGTAAACAGGCTCGAATCAGTAGCCAGTTGTTTCCAAGAATTCCCACTGTCATAGGAGTAATAAAGTCCGGATGCACCAACGCTAACTAATGATTTTCCGTTACTGTTCGGAACATATTGCACACAAGAAGCATATCCAAAACCTTGATTTTCCGCCATGAGTTCCCAAGTTTTACCTCCATCTTCAGTTCTAGCTTTGTTTCCGAAATTTTGATTCAGCGCTTCATAATCACCCCCTGCGATAAATCCATTTTTAGCATCATAAAAATCGGCGGTGAAGATACCGGCCATTGCTTTTCCTTGTACAATGGGAGTATCATATACTTCCCAAGTATTCCCCTTATCCGCCGAATAGAAGACTCTAGCTTTCTTACCTCCTGAAACAATCCAGGTTTTATTTCCCTTTATCACTATATTAGTATTGCTTGCAGCAAAAGCAGCTTCACCATCCATAATTTCCGGCAGTTTACCCGACGGGATTTTGTTCCATGAATTCCCTCCGTCCCTAGTTATGATAATCGAAAGGCAATCTGTTATGGGGTCACCCATCGCTATTCCTTCGTTTTTATTCCAAAATTTCATGCTGTCGTAAAAAACCTTTTCATTATTTTCCTCATACTCTAAGGTTATTTTTAAATCCTCCTTGGAAACCTTATAAAGCAAAGCCGGATTAGCCACGCTCAATAGAAAAACATTTGTTGTTGTTTGTGCAATACTTCTAAATTCCAACTGTAGGGTATCCTTAATGATTTTGCTTTCAAATTTTTTGTTTTTTTTCAAATCATAAAAACCAAATCTTGAATTATTCCCTGCATACCAAATTTTATTTCCATCAACGGTAATGGCTCTGATACTAATATTATCTTTAAATAGCGTGTCTATACTCACTGTTTTGAAAATAGTTTTATCACTACTTGAATTAGTATAAGAAGCTGTTTTACAACTATTAAAAAAAACAACTCCCAGTGCAATTAAAAAAATATTTCTCATTTTAACTCTTTTATTAGAAGCTAATTTACAATTTAATATAGTAATACCAAACGCTCTTAAAATTACTTGGCACAGTAATTGGATATTGAATTATTGTTAAACGTAAATACACATACTATGAAAACTAAACTATTATTATTAAGCCTGATGACCTCAGTTTTTATAGTGCAAGCGCAAGATAGAAACAGGGTTAGCGCCATGAACAATGAAATTAGCGATAATTTAGACTTGAGAGCCGTTGCTGATATTTTTGGAGATTCAAGAAATCTTCAGGAATTTGAAAGACAACTAAATGATCCTGAACTACAAATATCAAATTTAGATTTAAACAACGATAACGAAGTAGATTACTTACGGGTTATAGAGACTGTAGATAACAGAACCCATGTCGTGATAATACAATCTGTACTTGATCGCGATGTTTACCAAGATGTTGCAACAATCGAAATAGAAAAGGACAGATACAATAAGGTTCATGTACAAGTTGTGGGTAATGAATATATGTATGGTCAAAATTACATTTACGAACCCGTATATTATAATACACCAATAATTTACGCTTCTTTTTGGTCTTATAATTACAGACCGTATGTTTCAAACTGGTATTGGGATTATTACCCATCATACTATTATGCTTGGAATCCATTCCCCGTATATAGGTACAGGAATAATATCCAAATTAGCTTGAATATAAACAACAACTATAATTATGTCAATTATAGAAGAAGCAATCAAGCAGTTATACTTTACAATTCAAGACGTTCAAATGGCTATGAAAGACAATATCCCAACAATAATTTTTCGAGAAGAAACACTAATGTTTCAAATCGTTATGAATTAGAGCAAAGAAGAGGGAATCGAAATGAAATTGGTTATTATCAAAACAGAAACCGATCATCTAGAGTAGATAAAGCGCAAAGAGGAGGAAATCAAAGAGATATTTCTCAAAATAGAAACCAATCATCAAGAGAAAGTAACCAAAGAGGCTATGCTCAAAACAGAAGTACTCCTTCCAGAGAAAATACTTCTCAACGAGAAGGAAATCAAAGAGCCAATGCTCAAAACAGAAGTAATCCTTCACGAGAGACAGCTCCGGGAAGTAACAGACCACAAAGAGACTATGCACAAAACATATCAAACCCTTCAAGAGAAAATGCCCAACAAAGAACTGAAACGCAAAGAGACAATTCTCAGAACAGAGATAATTCTCCTAGAGAATCTGCTCCACAAAGAACTCAAACGCAAAGAAACAACTCTCAAGACAGAGCTAGCTCTTCTAGAGGAAGTGCACCACAAAGAACTCAAACGCAAAGAAGCAACTCTCAAGACAGAGTTAACTCTTCTAGAGAAAGTGCTCCACAAAGAACTCAAAATAAAAGAGGAAATTCTCAAAAGAGTGATGCACAGCGAACCGAATCAGGTAGAGACAATTCTTCCAGAGGAAACAATAGAAGATCTTAAAAACAATTAAATAAAATGGTTTTAAACACGGTCAATTGACCGTGTTTTTTTTATGCCCTTTTTCAAAATAAACAAGCTTACTTTATTTAAAAAGAGTAAATTTGACAAGTTTTTTAAAAGTACTACATGAGCACATCGCATAAAAACCTACATTCAAAATTATCATTAGGCGGATTACTGATTACATTGGGAATAATATATGGCGATATTGGAACATCCCCTTTATATGTTATGAAAGCCATTCTTGGTGAAAGTATAATTAATGCAGATATCGTTTTAGGGGGAATTTCAGCTGTCTTTTGGACTCTTACCCTACAGACTACCATCAAATACGTCATCATTACTTTAAGCGCAGACAATCATGGTGAGGGCGGAATCTTTGCTTTATATGCCTTAGTCAAAAAAACGAAAATTAAATGGTTAATAGTACCCGCCATTATTGGGGGTAGCGCATTGCTTGCAGACGGAATCATAACTCCTCCTATTTCTGTTTCGTCAGCAGTAGAAGGAATTAGAACCTATTACCCTCAAATAAACACAATCCCTATTGTCATCGGCATACTATTCGTGCTGTTTAGCATCCAGCAGTTCGGGACAAAATTAGTTGGGAAGTTTTTTGCACCTATGATGCTTATTTGGTTTAGTATGCTTGGCATCCTTGGCTTAATACAAGTCGCAAAACATCCTGAAGTTTTCAAAGCATTTAACCCGTACTATGCCTATCATCTATTATCGATACATCCGGATGGTTTTTTCGTGTTGGGTTTTGTATTTTTATGTACGACTGGAGCCGAAGCATTGTATTCGGACATGGGGCACTGTGGACGAAAAAACATTCGAATCAGTTGGATTTTTGTAAAAACCACTTTGGTATTAAATTATTTTGGACAAGCAGCCTATTTAATCCATCATGAAGGGGAATCCTTGACAACCTTGGGAGGACCAAATGGCAATCCGTTTTATTTGATCATGGCAGACTGGTTTCAGCCTGTGGGAATTGTAATTGCTACACTTGCTGCGGTTATAGCCTCTCAGGCACTTATTAGTGGCTCCTTTACATTGATAAATGAAGCGATGCGATTAAATTTTTGGCCAAAAGTAAAAATAGAATACCCCACCGAACTGAAAGGGCAATTATACATTCCTTCCATCAACTGGTTGTTATTTGTTGGATGTGTTGGCATAGTATTGCATTTTGAGGAATCGGGAAATATGGAACATGCCTATGGCCTAGCCATAATTTTATGCATGATAATGACCACTATTTTACTCAATTTCTACTTAATCATGAAAAGAGTGAAGTTATATATTATCATACCTATAATATCCACTTACCTATTGATTGAATTCAGTTTTTTAGTAGCAAATATCACGAAATTTTCTGAAGGCGGTTACGTAACATTGATCATTGCCCTCGCTTTAATCTCGATTATGACCATCTGGTATTTAGCTAAGAAAATCAATAAAAGTTACACGAAAATTGTAAAAATTGAAGATTATAAAAAAGTATTGACAGAATTAGGCGCTGACCTTTCAATTCCAAAATACGCCACCCACCTAGTTTATATGACTAATGCAAATCGTGTGGACGAAATTGAAGAAAAAGTGATGTATTCCATTTTACAAAAACGACCAAAAAGAGCGGATATATATTGGTTTGTTCATGTCAACATATTATCCGAACCTTACAAAACCGAATATAAAGTAACTGAAATCATTAAAGATGATTTATATCGTGTAGACTTTAATTTAGGATTTAGAGAACCTACTAAAATAAACCTGATGTTTAGGGAAGTAATCAGGGATATGGTAAAAAAAGGAGAGGTAGATATTACCAGCAGGTATGAATCTTTAAGCAAAAACAATATAATAGGTGATTTCAAATTTGTGCTGTCTGAAAAGTTTCTTTCAAATGACAGTGATTTAAGGTGGCATGAAAAAATAATCATGAACTCCTACTTCTTTATCAAGAAACTAAGTTTATCTGAAGAACGAGCATTTGGACTTGACAGCAGTTCTGTGAAAATAGAGAAATTCCCTATGGTGCTACATGCTCCTCAAAACATAGGTTTAACGCGAGTTAAATAATCATTCTCTACTGAAAATTTCAAAAACACCGCTTTAATAGCGGTGTTTTTTTTTATAAAAAAAATATAAAACCAACATTCATTATTTAAAATTTAACTTTTGATCAATTAATACTACCTTTGCACCTCAATTATTTAAAATGAGATTACACAGAAATTTAGTTTATACCACCATTGATTCCCTAAATGCAATATTTAACGAAGGGGAATATGCAGATAAAGTGGTTGCAAGAGCCTTAAAAAAAGACAAACGTTGGGGAAGCTCTGATAGAAAATTTGTTGCCGAAACCATCTATGAAGTAGTACGATGGAAAAGATTATATGCTGAAATTGCAGAAGTAAAGGAACCTTTCGACAGAGACAATCTTTGGAGAATGTTTGCTGTATGGGCCGTTTTAAGAGGCTATCCTATTCCGGATTGGCGCCAAATGGAGGGAACTCCTGAAAGAAAAATAAAAGGACGCTTTGATGAATTATCAAAAGTAAGAGCCTTAAAAGAATCTATTCCGGATTGGATGGACGAATTGGGAGTAAAAGAATTAGGAGAAAAGGTATGGGCTGCAGAAATAACGGCTCAAAACCAACCTGCAAAAGTAGTCCTTAGAGTAAACACACTTAAAACTACCAAAGAGGTTTTGAGAGCAATCCTAATGGATTTAAATATCGAAACAGATTATTTAAAAAGTCAACCTGATGCTTTAGTTTTAAAGGAAAGAGCCAATGTCTTTATGACAGATGCTTTCAAACAAGGTTTTTTTGAAGTTCAAGATGCCAATTCACAACTGGTTGCCGCTTTTCTTGATGTTAAGCCAGGAATGCGTGTAGTTGATACTTGTGCAGGTGCAGGTGGTAAAACATTGCATATGGCAGCTTTGATGGAAAACAAAGGGCTATTGATTGCTATGGATTTATATGAAAGTAAATTAAAGCAATTAAAAATAAGAGCTAAAAGAGATGGGGCATTTAATATCGAATACCGCATTATCGATTCTACAAAAGTAATTAAGAAACTGCATCAGAAAGCAGATCGTGTTCTAATCGATGCTCCATGTAGTGGTTTAGGGGTTCTAAAAAGAAATCCTGACGCAAAGTGGAAATTGAAACCTGAGTTTATCGATAACATGCGTAAGATACAGGCAGAAGTCTTAGAAAGTTATTCTAAAATTGTAAAACCAGGAGGAAAATTGGTTTACGCTACTTGCTCTATATTACCTTCTGAAAATCAAGAGCAAATTGCTCATTTCCTGACTACCGACATTGGAAAAGAATTCAATTTTGTTAAAGACCAAAAGATTCTAGCTTCAGAATCAGGTTTTGACGGTTTCTATATGGCATTGTTAGAAAGAAAAGAAGAAGAAATAAAAGTAAAAGAAATTAAAGAAGTAGAAGAAGTAAAATAAGAACATAGAAAACAGATTTAAAACTCCCATAGAGTTAAAAAAAATCCAAATTCCACTTATAACAATGTGATTAAATAAAAAACTCCAATTTCAAATTTGAAATTGGAGTTTTTTTATGATTTACAAAATTGAACTTTTTCAGTTGGATTTTGGAATATAATTTTTTTAAAATTTGATTTTTTAATCATTCATAGAGATTAAAAACTCTTCATTATTTTTAGTTTTTCTGAAACGGTCGTTTATAAAACTCATGGCTTCAACAGGATTCATATCTGCCAAGTATTTTCTCATAATCCACATTCTCTGTAAGGTTTGTTGATCCAATAATAAATCATCACGTCTTGTACTCGATGATGTCAAATCAATCGCAGGGAAGATACGTTTATTAGCAATTTTTCTATCCAATTGTAGTTCCATATTACCAGTACCTTTGAATTCTTCAAAAATCACTTCATCCATTTTCGAACCAGTTTCCGTCAATGCAGTTGCAATAATACTCAAAGACCCACCATTTTCAACATTACGGGCAGCTCCAAAGAATCGTTTAGGTTTTTGTAGCGCATTAGCATCTACACCACCACTCAATACTTTACCTGATGCCGGTTGTACCGTATTATATGCTCTAGCCAATCGCGTAATTGAATCTAAAAGAATCACTACATCATGACCACATTCCACTAATCTTTTTGCTTTTTCAAGAACGATATTAGCAATTTTAACATGTTCCTGAGGTTCTCTGTCAAAAGTAGAAGCAATCACTTCTCCACGCACGCTACGTTGCATATCTGTAACTTCTTCCGGACGCTCGTCTATCAATAAAACAATAAGATAAACTTCAGGATGATTAGCGGCAATTGCATTAGCAATTTCTTTCAGCAACATGGTTTTACCCGTTTTTGGCTGAGCGACAATCATACCACGTTGTCCTTTTCCTATTGGAGAAAACAAATCAATAATTCGCGTTGAAATAGTACTTTGTCTTGCTGCCAAATTAAATTTTTCTGATGGAAAAACAGGCGTTAAATGCTCGAATGAAACTCTATCACGAACAACCTGAGGATCATGTCCGTTTATTTTTAACACTTTTACTAATGGGAAAAACTTCTCTCCTTCTTTAGGAGGACGCACCACACCTTTAACAGTGTCTCCGGTTTTAAGTCCAAATAATCTGACTTGGGATGTTGATAAATAAATATCATCCGGTGACGCAAGGTAATTATAATCAGAAGAGCGCAGGAAACCATAACCATCGGCCATCATTTCAAGAACACCTTCACTTTCTATTATTCCGTCAAATTCAAAATCAGAATCCCTAAAATTACTTTTCTTACTTTTAAAATTTGGGTTTTGATTTTGCTTATTTAACTGATTTGGATTTACTTTTTTTACAGCAACTACTACTTCTTGGGTTGCAGTAGAATCACTCGCGACAGCCTCTTCATTTTCTTTGACTGATTCTTTTGCGACTTCCTTATCCTTTTTTAAAGCAACTTTCTTTTCGTAAGCTGATTTATTAAACTTAATAATCTTACCTACTTTTTTCTCTGCTACTGATGATTCATTTTCTGATTCCACTTCATTCACCGCTTCGACTTGAGAACTTACTTCAGCAGGAACCTCTACCTTCGCTTGCAGATCTGTATCCATGTAAGAGTCTTCATTATTGTAAATAGGACTGATTTTAGCTTTTTGAATGGCTGCCTTTTTAACGGGAACGATACGAGCCCTTTTAGGCTTATCATCCTCAACAAAGGATTCCGTTTTTAAATCTAAAGTTGGCTCAACTTTAGTCGTTTGATGCTCTAAAATCTGACCAATTAAGGTCTCCTTTTTTACACCGTTAAACTTTATGGTTTTAGCTGCTTTAGCTATAGCTTGAAGCTCAGAAAGCTTCATTTCTTTTAATGCAGAAATATCAAACATGAATGTTCTATTGGTTTAATTAATTTGGATAATACTAAAAAGATAGGTAGTAATTATTTATAATGAATTGACCGCAGTATGAAGTGCTTACGGTACTCTTATGCAATAATACGAATAAAATTTAATGATACAATAGTATTTTTAAAAAAGAAAATATATTTTTGTGACACAAATTTGATAAAATGATACACAGAATTCAGACGATATATTTATTTCTTGCTTTTGTAGTGACAGGAATCCTGCCTTTTTTATTTCCGCTATGGACAATGAACGACGGACATGATTATTTTTTTATGCAAAATCAGGTTTATGTTATTCTTTTGGGTTTGAGTACGACGCTTACCGTAGTGAGTGTTGTTTCCTATAAAAAAAGACAGAATCAATTTGTCATCGGCAGATTGAACATAATTTTAAATTTAATTTTATTGGGATTGTTTGTTTATCGTTCACTAAACGTATCTGGAGAAACAGTTCTTGTTTCTGAGAAAGGTATTGGGATGTTTCTACCTATTGTTGCTATCGTATTATTAGTTTTAGCTAATAAGGCCATCAAAAAGGATGAAGATCTTGTCAAATCTGTGGACAGATTGAGATAAACCCATAACATTAGTTTATTAGTGCGAAGGGAACCCGAATGAAAATTCGGGTTTTTTTATGTTTATCAGTGAGGACAAGACAATAAAACGGTTTAAAACTATTATTGTCCTTTTTTTTTATAATTTTGATCTAACACACCACACCATGAAAGACAAAATACGAATACACCTTGCAGATGACCATCAAGTACTGATAGACGGTATGCGCACGTTGTTAAATACGGTCTCCAATTTTGAGGTGGTCGGGTTTTCCTTAGACGGCAACACTCTTTATGATGATGTGACAAACAATAAGGCAAACATTCTTATTCTTGACATTAGTATGCCAAAAAAAGACGGAATAGCGGTAATTAAAGAGTTCGCCAAAAAAGGATACCCCTGCAGGGTCATTATCCTTTCTAGTTATGATGACTTAAAGATTATCCAGGAAGTCATGAAATTAGGAGTGAGTGGTTATTTAACAAAACAATGTGCCGGAGAAAATATTGTGGAAGCGATTCTGGCTGTAACTAACGGAGAAGAATATTTCTGCAATACGGTCAGAGAAAAAATATTTACTACCGCTACAAAAGACAATTCAAAATTAAATAAGCAAAACTCTATCATAAATTCCATCTTAACCGGCAGAGAAGTTGAAATCATCATTTTAATTGCATTAGAACATAGCGGGAAAGAGATCAGTGAAAAATTGTTTATCAGCACTAACACCGTAGAAACGCACCGTAAAAATATCATGAAAAAGCTAAAAGCAAAGAACACCATCAGTTTGGTTAAATTTGCTATAAAAAATAAATTGATTAAATCATAAGCCTAAAAATATCCTTATCCGGCTCAATGGAAAATCGTTCCTGATCATTCGCTTTAAAAATTAAAAAAGACACTAACAGCTACCCTCTTCTATGTTTAAAATCCGATTCTTGTTATTGTTGTTCTCGTTAACTCTTTTTTGCAACCCTATATTTTCTCAAAACCAAATACCTTCCAAAAAAGAAATTTCAGAAATGATAAAGGAAGCTACCAATCTCATGAAGGCGGGTAAATTTGAAAAATCTTTAATAAAATCAAGAATTGCTTTAAAATTTGCAATTGCAATCAAAGACGGCAATAGCATCGCTACTTGTTATAATACAATTGCAGCAACCTTTGATGAACTAAGTGAAACTGACAAAGCTTTCTTCTACTATCAAAAAGGACTTGTGTATGCAAACAGAACCACCAACGACAAACTAAAAAACTGGCTCTATAACAACTTAGGAAACATCTATTGTTTTGATAAAAAGGAGTACGAAAGAGGGATTCAATATTATAAAAAATCATTAGAATACAGCACGAAAACACATGATACTACCCAAATTGTTTTAACAAAACTAAACATAGCTTGGGCTTACTTTGATATTGCTAAGTTTAATAAAGGGTTACCCTATCTCAACTTTATTAATAAATACCACCCACAATTTGGCGATGAATCGACTATCGTTGCCTTAAACATGCTTAATGGGATGTATCACTGCTACAAAAATGAACCTAAAAAAGCTACTTTATTCTTTGAAACCGCCATCAAACAAGGAAATAAAGGAGATGAAAAATCAGACTTATCATTTACACATCAAGAATACTCCAAGTTTTTATTAAAAAATGGCGATTATAAAAAAGCATATCAACATTTAGCAGCCTATAATGCTATCACTACAGAACTTAATTCTGAAGAAAAATTAAAAAAAATTAACGTTGCCGGAATTAATCTAGAATTAGATGAATATAAAAGAGAGGTCGATGTTATCGAAACAAAATACAAAACGAAACAACAGGTGCTTTTAGAAACGCAGTCCAAAAACAAACAAATAAGCGTTATTATTATCTCATTATTACTCTTAATCATTATCCTTTTCTACTTTTTCTTTCAAAACACGAAACTGAAACAAAAAAACAAACTCAAAGACATACAGAGCAAAATTCAGGAAAATATTATCAATGCCTCTGTCGATGGTCAGGAAATGGAACGAAAAAAAATTGCGAATTTCTTGCATGATAACATAAGCGCTTTACTTTCATCTGCTGGTTTACATTTGAGCGTCTTTAGCTCGAAAAATCAGATAGAGTCAGAAGAAATAGGAAAAACAAAAGCCATTTTAAAAGAAGCGCATGACAAGGTGCGAGATTTGTCCCATGAACTTTTACCATCACTATTATCTCGTTTCGGACTGTTTTATGCTCTTAATGATTTGTGCGAGAAAAACTCAAATTCCCATATTCACTTTGAATACTCAAGCAACATAGATGAAAAAACACGTTACAATAGTGAATTCGAAATGAAAATGTACTTTATAGTAATGGAACTGCTCAATAACGTCATTAAACATAGTGGCGCCGAAAACACAACGCTTAGTTTACAGGAAGTAGAAGATCAATTACTGATTCACGTATGGGATAATGGAGCGGGCTTCGACACCAGTGAATATAATACTATTGAAGGCTTCGGACTGAATCAAATATATGCCCGAATAAACAATATGAAAGGACAACTAGTTGTACAGTCCAAGCTAAATTCTGGGACATCAATACATATAAAAGTACCTATTTCGCATACGGCGTAGTTATACGCGTTTTTCAATTTCGATAATTTCTAAATCTTTTATTTTGTCGCCCTCAATCACAAAACGCAGCATAGTGCGAACCTGATGAAATCCGCTTTTACCGCAAGCGCCGGGGTTCATATGAAGTAAATCGTGTTTCTTATCGAATATCACCTTCAAAATATGTGAATGCCCACAAATAAATAATTTGGGTGGATTTGCAGCCATCTCTGCTTTAATAGCAGAACTATACTTCCCCGGATAACCACCAATATGCGTAATCCAGACATCGACCCCTTCACACATAAAACGATTGTGCAACGGAAACTCTAAACGCGCTGTGGCGTCATCTATGTTCCCATAAACCGCACGCAACGGCTTTACTTTTTTTAAAGTATCGGTTACGGCTAAATCTCCAATATCACCGGCATGCCAAACCTCGTCAGCCAAAGCGACGTACTTTAATATGGTATCGTCAATATGACTGTGTGTATCAGAAAGCAATAGGATTTTTTTACTCAAAATTATATGTTTTTTTAGGTGTTAGTGAACCGAGCCTACGACCGGAGGAAACAACCTTAGATATTATTTTTTAAGGAGCGCTATCAAACTATTCATTTCATTCTTTATATTTAAAAAAAAACATAAAGGCTATTCATTGTTATCTAGGCTAGGACTTTTGGCAAAATTAGACATTCCGATTCCAAATAAAAAATAAGTTTCAGCCCAAAAACAATATGCCTTTGCCTCTACTTGAAAAAAATTAAATAAGTATCTTTGCTATTTTAAATGTGTAAACGCGATTTCCTTCAGTTCAATTTGATTCTGACATATAAGAGAGGGAAATCTGAAAGTTCAAATGAGGTATTTTATAAAATTAGCATATAACGGAACCCTTTATCACGGCTGGCAATACCAACCGAATGCCTCGTCAGTTCAAGAAACGATGAACAAGGCTGTTTCTACGTTGCTCAACTCAGAAATCAGCATTATGGGAGCCGGACGCACAGATACTGGTGTTCATGCTAAGGAAATGTATGCCCATTTTGATTTTGAAACCCCTTTTGATACTCCAACTTTGGTTCATAAACTCAATTCTTTTTTACCGAAAGACATTGCGGTTTATGATATTATCGCAGTTCCAGATGAAGCCCATGCCCGTTTTGATGCTTTAAAGAGAACTTATGAATACCACATCAATATTTTTAAGGATCCATTTTTGCAAGAGCAAAGTTGGTACTTTCATCAAAAATTAGATGTTGTATTGATGAATGAAGCAGCGAAACTGCTGTTTAACCATATTGATTTTCAATGTTTCTCCAAGGTAAACACGGATGTAAACACTTTTGATTGCACGATTTTTGAAGCCAGTTGGAAACAAAATAGCAACCAGCTCGTTTTTACGATTTCGGCTAATCGTTTTTTGAGAAACATGGTCCGTTCTATTGTGGGAACGCTTGTGAACGTAGGACTTAATAAGATTACACTTGATGATTTTAATACCATTATAGTAAATAAAAATAGAGATAAAGCTGGGTTTTCAGTACCAGCACATGGTTTGTATCTGACTGAAATAGAATACGATTATATTAGCTCATAATAGAAAATCCTTAGTACATAGAGATTAATACTTAGCACCTAGGACTTTAAAATAAATACATCCATAGCCCTGATGGCAATGGAAATCCTTGAGCGCCGGGGTTCGGCGGTCAAGATTGTAATGAACAGCAGGATTAAGCTCCTAAAAAAACTGAACTAAATTCAGCTTAAAAAAAATGAAAGCAAAAGCATTCGACACCCGATTATTCAAACGAATATTACAATATACTAAACCGTATCAATGGCGTTTTAACGGCGTAATTGTGTTTGCCATATCCTTATCTGTATTTGCAGCATTGCGCCCGTATTTACTGAAGCAAACCGTAGACGGATACATCCAAACGCAGGATGCCAAAGGCTTATTATTCTATATCACCTTGATGGGTGTTGTGCTATTGTGTGAAGTATTCTCCCAGTTTTACTTTGTTTTTTGGGCAAACTGGTTGGGACAAGACATCGTGAAAGACATTCGAATCAAATTATTCAAACATATACTAAGTTTTAGGATGAAATATTTTGACCTGGTACCAGTAGGTCAACTGGTAACCCGGTCCGTATCAGATATTGAGTCTATTGCGCGTATTTTCAGCCAGGGACTGTTTATGATCATCAGTGACTTAATGAAAATGGTAGTCGTACTGTGCTTCATGTTCTACATGAACTGGCAACTGACTTGGATTGTGATTGTTGCAATGCCTGTTTTAGTATTTATCACCCGAATATTTCAACGCAAGATGCAAGTGGCTTTTGAGGATGTTAGAAACCAAATTTCAAACATGAATTCCTTTGTGCAAGAACGCGTGACTGGAATAAAGATTTTACAGTTGTTTAACAGAGAAGAAACTGAAGCCGAAAAATTCAAAGAAATCAACGATAAGCATAAAAAAGCGTGGATCAAAACAATCCTTTACAACTCCATTTTCTTTCCCATTGCCGATATCATCTCCTCGCTGACCCTTGGTTTTATTATCTTTTATGGCGGAATCAAGATTCTGAATGGTGATAATTTTACCACTTTTGGAGATTTATTTTCCTATACCATGTTTATAGCGATGTTATTTAATCCATTACGCCAGATCGCTGATAAATTCAATGAGATGCAGTTAGGAATGATTGCCGCCAACCGTGTTTTTGCCATTATCGATACCGAAGACCAGATTCAGGATACAGGAAAAGTTGAAGCACCCCTTTTCCGTGGAGATCTTCATTTCAAAGACGTACATTTCAGCTACATCCCTGATGAAGAGGTGATAAAAGGAATCGATTTAAATGTAAATGCGGGAGACACTATCGCGATTGTGGGATCTACAGGTGCTGGAAAATCTACTATTATCAATTTGTTGAACCGTTTTTACGAGATTGATAGCGGTACCATTTGCATCGACAACGAAAATATTGAAAACTACACCTTGGGTTCACTGCGTCAGCAAATCGCGGTAGTACTACAAGATGTATTCCTATTTGCGGATACCATTTTCAACAACATTACATTAAACAACCCTAAGATCACAAGAGAAGATGTTTTGGCTGCCGCCAAGGAAATTGGGGTGCATGACTTTATCATGAATTTGCCGGATAACTATGACTTTGATGTAAAGGAACGTGGCGTTATGCTGTCTTCCGGACAACGTCAATTGATTGCTTTCTTGAGAGCCTATGTCAGCAACCCGAGTATTCTTATTCTGGATGAAGCGACATCTTCGATTGACTCGTATTCTGAAGAATTGATTCAACGTGCCACCGAAACCATAACCCAAGGAAGAACCTCGATTGTGATTGCCCACAGACTGGCAACCATTATCAATGCTGATAAAATTGTAGTCATGAACAAGGGATTAATTGTGGAACAAGGAACACATCAAGAACTAATCAATAAAGAAAACGGCTATTATAAGAATCTGTATGATTCTCAATTTTCAGTCGCTAATTAGTTTAGGGTGTTGAGTGATGGGTTTTGAATTATGAGAAGTAATTAACTTATATTTAAAATCATCGTAAAAGATTATAAATTAAAGAACAGAAGGGTTTAGCTTTTTACTTAAAGTTGAACCCTTTTTTATATAAATATTTAAAACTGATTGAGGATTAGTACTGGTTCATTGACTTTTCATAATTCACTTCTCACTACTCACGATTCACTACTCACCTTTCCCTTCTCACTTTTCCATTCTCACTTTTACCTAGCTTCACCCCCTTGTTTTACCCCACTATCCTTTTCTCAAACACCACCTAAGCATAACTTTTTCAAACTTTAAAACTTTGTTACTCCTAATGTTTCCCAAAACAGAATAAATCCTTAAATTCGCACAATCAATTAATTTAGAAAAACTTGTAAAAATGAAATACGATATCATTGTTTTAGGAAGTGGACCAGGCGGATATGTTAGTGCTATTAGAGCATCGCAATTAGGCTTTAAAGTAGCTGTGATTGAAAAAGAAAGCTTAGGTGGTGTTTGCTTGAACTGGGGCTGTATCCCAACCAAAGCATTACTAAAATCAGCTCAGGTTTTTGATTATCTAAAACACGCTTCTGATTATGGGTTGACTGTTTCCTCATTTGACAAAGATTTCCCTGCAGTAGTACAACGCAGTAGAACAATCGCTGCAGACATGAGCAAAGGAGTTCAGTTCTTGATGAAAAAAAATAAAATCGACGTAATTATTGGTGTTGGAAAATTAAAACCTGGAAAAAAACTAGATGTTACTGACGAAAACAATAAAGTTACAGAATACAGCGCAGACCATATTATAATTGCTACTGGAGCTCGCTCCCGTGAATTACCTAACCTACCACAAGATGGTGAAAAAGTAATTGGTTACCGTAAAGCGATGACCCTACCAAGTCAACCAAAATCAATGATTATTGTAGGTTCTGGAGCCATAGGTGTTGAGTTTGCACATTTTTATAATGCAATGGGAACAGAAGTCACAGTTGTTGAATATATGCCAAACATTGTTCCTATTGAAGACGAAGATATTTCGAAACAAATGGAGCGTTCCATGAAAAAAGCGGGAGTAAAAATTATGACCAACTCTTCTGTTGAGAAAATTGATACTTCAGGAAAAGGAGTAAAAGCATTTGTAAAAACAGCCAAAGGAGAAGTAATCCTAGAAGCGGACATGCTGCTTTCTGCTGTTGGAATCAAAACTAATATTGAAAATATTGGTCTAGAAGAAGTAGGAATTGCTACAGATAAAGATAAGATTCTTGTAAATGAGTATTACAAAACAAACATACCAGGCTACTACGCAATCGGTGATGTTACGCCAGGACAGTCATTAGCTCACGTCGCTTCTGCTGAAGGAATCAACTGCGTTGAGAAAATTGCGGGAATACATGTAGAGCCTATCGATTATGGAAATGTACCAGGTTGTACGTATGCTACTCCAGAAATTGCGTCTGTTGGTTTAACTGAAAAACAAGCGAGAGAAAAAGGATACGAATTAAAAATTGGTAAATTTCCGTTCTCTGCATCAGGAAAAGCAAAGACTTCTGGAACACCAGATGGTTTTGTAAAAGTAATTTTTGATGCTAAATATGGTGAATGGTTAGGATGTCACATGATAGGTGCCGGAGTTACAGATATGATTGCTGAGGCAATTGTAGCCCGTAAACTGGAAACTACAGGACACGAAATCCTAAAATCGATTCACCCCCACCCTACCATGAGTGAAGCTGTGATGGAAGCGGTTGCTGATGCTTATGGCGAAGTGATACACTTGTAAAACAATCAACATGTAAAGACGCTCTGAAGTACATCTTTACAGTAATTACATCAATCCGATTTGTGAAAGCAAGTCGGATTTTTTTATGGGCGTGCCCCAGCTTCCACTCCGTTGCAGCAGCGTCAGGCTGTACGTTGCAATCTTTTATTTCACTACGTTACATAAAAGGATTTCCACTGCTATCCTTCACGCGAGCACCGCAAATCACTTATATTTTCACCACTCACTTTTCATACTCTCTTTTTCTTATCTTTAGTACCAAGAAATCAGCACAATATGAACTGGACCGCCAAACCCATCGTACACAAAACGGAAAAACGCATAGCCGTCTATTTTGAAAAAAATGCCGACCTAATTGCACGTATCAAACAAATAGACGGAGCAAGATGGAGCCAACAAAAAGTACTGTGGCATATTCCTGACACTATAGAAAACAGAGAACGTTTCAACATAATGCCACTCTCCCACTCCTTGCCCTCAGATGAAGGAATAGCGCAAATAGAGAAATTCAAGCAATGGATGCGATCCAGACGCTATAGCGAAAGCACTATTGCAACTTATAGCGATGCCTTGAAATCTTTTCTTGTTTTCTATCGTGAAAAACCAGTTGCCGAAATCACAAATGAAGATGTGATTATATACAATAACGACTATATATTGAAGAACAAGCTTTCGGCTTCGTTTCAGAATCAAGTTGTCAATGCTATAAAGCTGTTTTTTATGACAGTCAGAGCAACAAAAATCAATATTGACAAGATTCACCGTCCCAAACGAGCCAAAGTTTTACCAAACGTTTTGAGCAAAGAAGAAATAAAGTTGATCTTGGATGCTCACAGCAACATCAAACACAAAATGATGCTTTCGTTGATTTATTCCTGTGGGTTGCGTTGTGGCGAATTGCTGGCACTTGAGCCTGTTCATATCGACTCAAAAAGGAACATAGTATTACTCAAAAACTCCAAAGGAAAAAAGGATAGGATTGTGCCCTTAAGTCCAAAGATATTAGAAATGCTGCGTGATTATTATAAAGTATACAAACCCACGGTTTACTTATTTGAAGGTCGAACAACCGGCCTGCAATATGATGCTCGAAGTTTACAGCTAATAATAAAACAAGCATTACAAAAAACAGGAATTACAAAGCCTGTCACTTTACATTGGTTGCGGCATAGTTATGCAACTCATCTACTAGAAAGCGGCACTGATTTGCGCTATATTCAAGAATTATTAGGACATAACAGCAGTAAAACTACTGAAATATACACTCACGTTAGTACGAAAAGCCTGCAACAAATAAAAAGTCCGTTTGATGATTTGTAAGAAATAAAGTAATATATTTGATTGGACAAAACGAAACAAAACTTCGTATATACAGCCAAAAAAGGGTAGATTGGCGAAGTTTTATTTCGCCTATATACAAGTTAGCATTAAGCTTAACCCACATCGTCTAGTTCCGCAAGTTCAGAAAGTTGCGATTTAACTTCCTCCTCTGCTTTTTCTTTTAGCGACTTCGCTTCTTTTTCTATAGAATCAGCAATGGCAAACATTATTTCTTTTCTATTAAGGTTTAAGTAAGAAACGAAATGTTTTTTAAATATATCTTTATCTAATCTTAATTGGTCGCTACAACCGCTATCTCCATAAGTACCCATCCAAGAAGAAAACCATATTTCTATTTTTCCAAAAGCAGAAAACCTATCGTCGCTGTTAAAAGAATATCCTGTTTTATCGTATGTTTTACGACTTTCTTCCCATTTTGGTATTTTTACATTAAATAATGTTCTAATCTGAGATACATTTTCTCTTAATTTTTTAATTTCTTCAAATGCTTTCATAATTTTGTTTGTGTTAATAAAGCCAGATGCTAACATACGTTAACCGCTATTCAGGCTTTAGGTTAAATTTAATTACTGTTTTGTGTTTGTAAGTCTAGTCATCATCCGAAAGTTCAGTCCTTACTTTTCCTGAACATCGGTTAGCGTTTCTGCGTTACTGTCTAGTTATGCCAAAATTACGTAGATGGAAACTAGTAACAAACAAGAATTTGTTTACGCCGAAAATTCAAATCAGAGGCTTGAAAATTGAAGTTTTAAGTCCGAAACGTAAAAGTTGGATTTTGCCAACAGAAACGTGAAAAATTTTGTTTAGAATTATAAGCCGAAAATAAAATATAAAAAGTAAAAGATACGAACCGAAAATGACTGACCAAAAAATAACATTAAAATATGTTTTAACATTAATAATCGTTGTCTTTATTACTTGGATTATCCACGAGTTTGCACATTGGCTGACTAATGAATCTTTGGGATATGAAACTATAATGCGATTAAACGGAACATCAACAATAAAAGGTAAAAATCCAACAGATCTGCATAATATTATTTCATCCTCCGCAGGACCAATTATAACAATAATCCAAGGGTTAGTTGCCTATGTTTTATTAAAATTTCGGAACTGGAATAAATGCATCTATGCGTTTTTATTCACGGCTTTTTTTATGCGATTTTTAGCGAGCTTAATGAATTTCATAATGCTTAATGATGAAGGTAGAATAAGTGTATACTTGAAATTGGGAATTTTCACTTTGCCAATAATTGTGAGCGGAATTTTGTTTTATATGGTTTATAAAATATCGAGGAAATACAATCTCAAATGGAAATTTCATATTTTAACAAGCGTGATATTACTAATTGCTGTTACTGGATTAATATTTATCGACCAATATTTTAAAATAAGAATTTTGTAATTAACACTAAACAAAAGCCAATGCACAAGCCATTTGTATTTAACAAATTAGGTGCGTAAACAACGTAACTAATCATATACAAAAACCTTTAGTGGGTAGTTATGCCGAACACAGATAAAAATATCATAAAACAAGCATTTTTTTTTGCCTAAAATTTCAAAGCGGTAACTTGAAAAATTCTGGGCTGAAATTATAAATCGAAAATAACACGTTGAAAATAACGAACTGAAAATCAAAAATGTAAAAGTTAGATTTTGTCAACAGAAACGTGAAAATTTGCAGTTTCATTATAATTACGATAAAATAACCAGTCAGTAACAGCCATTTTGAGCTAGCTGGAATTTAGTGGAATTACCGTTTCGCATCAAGTTTTCTTTAAGTCTGAAAACTGAGCGGTTACGAACTTCCAGCCATCTCGAAGTGGCAA
>NZ_PJBJ01000021.1 GCF_002836475.1 Flavobacterium sp. ALD4
AGTTGTAGTAACAGATGCGCTATTCAATGTAGCTAAACCACTTGTTGCAAGAGTAGCAGAATCAATATTAGTAGTTACATCTAAATTATTGATTGTTGCTGTGCCATCAACATTTAATGTTGCATCAAAATCAACCGCGCCTGTTGCACCAATAGTTGAAAGAGAAGTTGCTCCAGTTACTCCTAAAGTATTGTTAACTGCTGTTGCTCCGT
>NZ_PJBJ01000028.1 GCF_002836475.1 Flavobacterium sp. ALD4
CAAACCCTATTCATCTATTTGAATAGGGTTTTTTAGTTTTAATCTGATTCCATAACGAATCAGATTCCAAGTAATTGTTGTTGATTTGTTTGAGGAGGTTTTTCTATTCGAAGTATAGTCAAGGTTTGTAATTAATTTGTCAGGTTATAATTGTCAACCTAAATGTTAATTATTTATTAATTTTTCATTGTGTTAATCAAAATAAACCGCTACTTTTATTTTTTTAATTTAATGTTTGGTCTATTATATTATTGACCTCTGATTTTAATCTAATAAAAAATATTATATGAAACATAAATTACTTTTACTTTTATTGTTTTTTTCGTCTTTCGGAACTGTCGTTATTGCTCAAAAAGCGGGAAAAATTAAATCAAGTTCTATTCTAAATTCGGGACTTCCAAACACGCTTAAGATAGGTAAAATAAAAGCGATAATACCTCCTCCATTGGCAACGGCAGGAAGTGGTTGTAAGGAAGAGTCTGCTAATAATATTACAGTTGTAATGGCTGCTTCGGGTGGAAGTGGAGATATTATAGAATGGTTCGCTGATCAAACGTCTTCGACTATCTTGCATTCAGGATCTATATACAGTCCAAGTATTGGTAAGACAACTACTTATTATGTATGGAGTCATTCTGGAGCAGATTATAGTATAAGAGTTCCTGTAGTGGCGTCAGTATTTGTAGCTCCAGCAACAGTGACATTAACTGTTTCTCCTACTGAGAGTCCTATTTGTGAAGGAACTTCTGTTACTTTTACTGCAAATGGGGGCGCTGATTTGTTTGAATTTTCGGTTAACGGCATTGTTACACAAGCAATGTCCGTAACTAAAACATACACGACAAGTACGTTAAAAAAAGGTCAAACAGTTAGTGTTAGAACAAGGTATGGAATAACCTTAGACGGAATATTAACAGAGACAGCTTGGGGTAAAGGATTAGCTGAAGATAATGTTCAATCTGCATCTTTGTCGCCAGGCGCTGTAAATAGCTATATTAATGGGATTAAAATCAGTCCAAGTGAAAAAGAATTAGTATTTGGATTGCCAGGAAACTTACAAAATGGTGGTAGTATTTTATTGTTTTTAGATACAAAACCTTCTGGTTTCAATTTAGTGAACTTCGGGGATGTTTCAAGTATTTCGTCGACGGTAAGAGGCTTTAATTTTTTTAACGATAATCCAAGTACGTTTGATTCTTATTTCGAAGCAGACTATTGTCTAGTCATTGCAAAAGATGATTTAGGAACAAGTTATCTCGCAGATGTTATAGAACTTAAAACGGGTAATTCTATTATTGGTTCTCCACAACCTATTATAAGTGTTAAAGAAGGTAATTTAGGTATTAATGTTTATGATCATGGTTTCGAAGTATCCGTTTTGAAATCACTAATTGGCTATAGTCAAGGAGACATTAAATTTTTTGCATTTACAATGCAAAATGATATTGTCACTAATTCCTTTTTAAGTCCAGAGCTTAGCAGTTCTTCGGATTACGGAAGCGTAGCTATAGATTTTAATACAAAAGACCCGAATCCAGTTGTTGTTTCCGCAGATGCGTTGATTCCTTGTTATAAAGAGGCAAGTATATTGATTAGCTTAGTAGAGCCACCTACGGCTGCTACCGTTGGGCCAGATCAGTTTAATTGTATATTAAACAGTAGTTCTCTTGGGGGGAATTCTCCTGCGATTGGTACTGGTGTTTGGACTTTGAAATCAGGACCGGGTACGGCAAGCTTCAGCGACGCAAACAGCGGGACATCCACTGCTACTGTTGATTTAGAAGGGATTTATGCTTTCACATGGTCGATCTCGAATGGTGTTTGTCCAACGTCGACTGCGGATATAATTGTAGAATTTAATATTCCGCCGCTGACTCCGACAGCAAGTGATCTTACTGAATGTGCTTCGTTACCAATCCAAACTCTAACCGCTATAGCTACTTCCCAAACAGGAGAGACAATAGTATGGTATGACGCAGCTACTGGAGGGAATGTAGTAGCGGATCCTTCTTTAAGCGCTTTAGGAACAATTACTTATTACGCTGAGTCAGCAAAAGACAGTACGCCTTGTGTTAGTAACTCACGAACGGCAGTTACTTTAACGATTAATCCAAACCCAATCGTTCCTGTAAGTGGGGGGGACCAAACTGCATGTGCTTTATCTCCAGTTCAAACTTTGACAGCTGCAGCTGCAGCAGAAGGTGGTGAATCAGTAGTATGGTACGATGCAGCTACTGGTGGAAATGTAGTGACAGAGCCTTCATTAAGTACATTAGGAAGCATTACTTATTACGCAGAATCTGAAGATGACGTAACATCTTGCGTAAGTGCATCACGTACAGCAGTAACTTTAACTTTAAATACTAAACCAATTGTTCCCGTAAGCGACGGTGACAAAACGGAATGTGCTTTGTCACCAATTCAGACTTTAACTGCTATCGCTACAGCGCAAGCAGGAGAATCAGTAGTTTGGTACGATGCAGCTACCGAAGGTAATGTAGTGCCAGATCCTTTTTTAAGCGAATTGGGAATAATTACTTATTATGCGGAATCAGTAAACAACACTACCCCCTGTGTTAGTAGCGCACGTACTGCAGTTACCTTAACTATTAACCCAAATCCTATCGTTCCTGTAAGTGGTGGAGATCAGGCGGAATGTGCTTTGTCACCGATTCAAACCTTGACGGCTACAGCGACAGTAGAAGTTGGAGAATCAGTAGTGTGGTATGATGCAAATACTGATGGAAATATTATAGCAGAGCCTTCGTTAAACTCATTGGGAAGTATAACATATTATGCGGAGTCTGTAAATGATGCGACATCTTGTGCTAGCACATCACGTTTAGCAATTAGTTTGACTATTAATCCGAGACCAGAAGTACCTGTAAGTGGAGGGGATTTAACGGAATGTACCGATGGAACAACGACACAAACTTTAACTGCAACTGCAGAGGGTAATTCAATATCTTGGTATACAACTGATACTGGTGGAAGTGCCGTTTCAGAGCCAACGCAGGTGGGAGTGGGAAGCACTACTTATTATGCAGAAGCGTCAGACGGAGTTTGCCAGAGTCTTACTCGTACTGGTGTCACTTTGACAATCGTAGGTATAGTAACAAATCCAACAGCAAACGATCAAACTATTTGTTCAGATGGAACGACTGATCAAACTATAACTGCAATAGCAGTTGGTGATAGCATTACTTGGTATACAGACTTGATTGGAGGCACTTTGGTTTCTAACCCTATACAAGTTGGTGTAGGTACAGCCACGTATTACGCTGAATCATCAATTGGAAATTGCTTAAGCGATGCTAGGACAGAAGTAACGGTAAGTATAACAGCAACTCCTGCAATACCTACAGCGACAGTTAGTAGTCAACCTACTTGTGCCGATTCAACGGGGGAAATAACAATCGTATCGCAAGCGGGTGTTGAATATAGTATTGGGGAAGCGTTTCAAGACAATCCAGTTTTCGCAAATCTACAGTCAGGTATCTATACAGTTAGCGTACGTTTTAAAAACAACACTTTATGCGAGATTAAAGGAGCTGATCAAATTATAAATCCAATTCCTGCAGAAATTCAATTTGAGAGTATGGGAGACTGTATTAGTAAGGAATATATAATTACCGCGTCACCATTGGCAAGTTCGTATGTTCCAAACAATGTAGAATATCAATGGAGAGATAATTTGGGGAATCCTATTGGGACAAATTCGAATACTTTGAACGGGTCAGATATTATTGCATCTAGTAGTGCAGAAGTTACTTTTCCGTTAAACTATACTTTAACAATTACTTCAACTGCTACTGGTTGTGAAACTACTAATAATATATTTATTGAATCTGTATTTTGTAATATTCAAAAAGGAATCTCTCCAGACGGAAACGGCTCAAATGATTATTTTGATTTGAGATTACTGGATGTTAAGAAGCTTCAAATATTTGATAGATATGGTATTAAAGTTTATAGCCAGATGAATTATACTAACCAATGGAAAGGTCAATCAGATAATGGTAATGAACTTCCAAGCGCAACCTATTATTATGTCATGGAATTTAATAACAGTGTGCCTAAAACAGGTTGGATCTATCTAATCAGAGAAAAATAGTTATTTAATTAAATTATGTTGGTATTTAATGTCGACAAAATGAAAAACAAATTGATATGAACAAAATATTTTTTGCTACTCTTTTAGTTCTTGTTACCTGGGTAGATGTAATAGGGCAACAAAACCCACATTATACTCAATATATGTATAATATGAATGTGATTAATCCCGCATATGCTGGTTCAAAAGAAAGTATTTCCTTTGGGGCGTTATATAGAAAGCAGTGGGTAAATATTGAGGATGCACCTACCTCATTTACTTTTTCGGGACATGCTCCAACAGGTAATAATGTGGGTTTGGGATTATCGGTTATTTCCGATAAAATAGGCCCTGTCACAGAACAAAATGTGTTTGGGGATTTTTCTTACACGTTAAAACTAAATGACACACATAGGCTTGCATTAGGTCTTAAAGCAGGTGTCTCATTTCATAAAGTTGGGCTTAGAGAAATTCAATCTTCTTTGCCAGATCCTTCCGAAGGCGTTTTTGGTGAGGATATTAATGATACTTCATTAAATTTTGGAGCAGGTGCTTTTTATTACACGGATAACTATTATGTTGCTTTTTCAATCCCTAATATGATGAATGCTGCTCATTTAGATTATAATGGGCGAGAATATGGCTCTGATGTTTCCCATTATTTCTTAACTGCCGGATACGTCTTTGATGTTAATTATGATTTGAAGTTTAAACCTTCTTTGATGTTAAAATCAGCATTTAATGTATCACCTTCTTTGGACGTCAATGCGAATTTTTTGTATATGGAGAAAATTGAAGTTGGTGCAAGTTACAGACTCGAAGATAGTTTTGGAGCTATGGTTAATTTTGCTATTACGCCTGAGTTAAGAATTGGATATGCTTACGATCATATCGTTTCTGATTTGAAGGTAACCAGTCCGTCTTCACATGAATTTATTCTGTTGTATGATCTATTTGTTCCGAAAAAAGTTTCACGTTCACCAAGATTTTTCTAATATTAAACTTTACGATTAATGAAAAAATTTACCATACTATTGTTTTTAGTGCTTACGGGTATGTCACTAATAGCACAAAATAAAGATACCAAGAACGCGGATAAATTGTTTGAGCAGTATGAATATGTTCAAGCAGCTAAGGAATATCTATCGTTAGTTGAAAAAGGGAATACAGACACTTATGTGTATAAACAGCTTGGCGATTCTAATTTTAACATGGCTAATACTGTAGAGGCTGAAAAATGGTATGAAAAGGCAATATTTGCTAAACAAGATGCCGAACTATATTATAACTATGCACAGGTACTAAAATCGAATGGTAAGTATGAAGAGTCTAATGTTCAGATGAAGCAATTTGCAAGTATGAAGCCAAATGATCAAAGGGCTATTGATTTTATAGCTGATAAGGATTATCTCTCCAAACTTTTGAAAAAGGAGAACTTATTCATGGTTAATAAATTAGAAATAAACTCTGAAAAATCTGATTTTGGAGCAGTGATGTACGGTAACACTTTGTATTTTGCGAGTGCAAGAAATGTAGGTGGGAAAACATACGGTGTGAACGACGAGCCATTTTTAGATATTTATCAATCTATGTATAATACAGATGGGACCTATTCAGAACCAAGCTCTGTTTCAGAACTTAACACGAGATTTCATGAAGGGCCAGTGTCGTTGTCTAAAGATGGTAATACTATTTATTTTTCCAGTGAAAGTTTCAATGATGATTTGTATCAAAAAGACAATGTAAATAAATTAAAGATTAGCCAGGTTAACTTATACAAAGCGACAAAAGAAAATGGTAAGTGGACTGTAATAACTCCGCTGTCTTTTAACAGTAAAAGTTATTCAACCAATAACCCATCAATAGCTCAGGACGGAAAGACGCTTTATTTTTCTTCAAATATGCCTGGATCAATAGGTGGTATCGATATATGGAAGGTTGAAGTGAATTCCGATGGGAGTTTTGGGACACCTGAAAATTTAGGAAATAAGATAAACACTCTCGGAGACGAGAGTTTTCCTTTCATTTCGGACGATAATTTGTTGTATTTTTCCTCGAAAGGGTTAACAGGTTTTGGAGGGTATGATATCTTTGCAGTGGATTTGAAAAATGGTAGTCAGCCTAATAATATTGGCAAACCTATTAATTCAGAAAAGGATGATTTTGCTTTTACTTTAAACAAAGAGAACAATATAGGTTTTATATCAAGTAACCGTTCTGGTGTTGACAATATATACAGTGCTATTCCAATCTGTAAATCACAAATAATAACAGTTGTTAAAAATTCCAAGACAGGTAATCCATTATCTAACTCTAGAGTAGCTCTTTTGGATAAAAATGATATAGTTGTAGATAAATTATTGTCTAATGAGAATGGCGAAGTAACATTTGGTGTAGATTGTAACAAAGAGTATGTTGTAGGAATAAATAAGGATGGTTTTATTTCTCAAAAAAGCGTTGCTTTGAAAACTGCGAGCGGAAGTTCAAGAGTAGATATCTCTTTGGTTCCTATAGAAGAGGTCGTTGTTACTGAAATTGAAATTATTTTAAATACGATTTATTTTGAAAATAACAGAAGTGGTATAACAACTCAGGCTGCTGAAGTTTTGGATAAGTTAGTTTACATAATGGCTGAAAACCCTGAATTGGCAGTTTATGTAAAATCACATACAGACTCAAGAGGTAAAGACGATTATAATATGGGTCTTTCCGATAGAAGAGCGAAATCTACTATCGATTATATCGTTTCTAAAGGGATTAATCCTGAAAAGATATCAGGAAAAGGTTTTGGAGAATCTGAATTAAAAATAGAGTGTGATCCTAAATGTAGCGAAGACGATCACGCTACAAACAGGCGTTCGGAATTCATGATAGTAAAATAGTAATAATTTTGTTGCATAAAAAAAGGGATTGTCGAAAGACATCCCTTTTTTTATATACTTATTTCTTTATTGGCTATCCGTGAACGGATTCGTTTTTTCCGTAGTTTACAATGATGGATGTTTCAAAATTAATCCATTCTTGCCAACGCTTGTCAACATCAACATTGTCAGCATATTTTCTAGCAAAGCCAAGAAATGTGGTATAGTGCCCAGCTTCTGATATCATCAAATCTCTATAAAATTTTGCCAATTCAGGATCTTTTATGTTTTCTGACAGTACCTTGAATCGCTCACAGCTGCGAGCTTCAATCATAGCTGAAAACAGCAAACGATCGCATAGGGCATCTTTTCTGCTTCCGTCTTTTTTCATAAACTTAAACAGCTCGTTTACATAATGGTCTTTACGCTCTCTTCCTAAAGTTAAACCTTTGCTCTTTATTAAGTCATGTACCATCTGGAGATGTTCCAGCTCTTCACGGGCAATAACTAATAGCTCAGTTACTAATTCTTCCAGTTCTGAGTTATAAGTAACGAGACTTATTGCATTTGATGCGGCTTTTTGTTCGCACCAAGCATGGTCTGTCAAAATTTCTTCAATATTTGATTCGACTATATTTACCCACCTTGGGTCTGTTGCTAATTTTAATCCTAACATGTCATATTATTTAATTAATGCAAAATTAGTGTTTTCTTTCTGATTTCTTAGTTAAATGATGATTTAGAGATCTAAATAGTATTATTTTGTAGTTGAAATTAAATACAAAGATGAATCAGTTTAAAAAACTTTTAATAATCGGTAGCGTTTGGCCTGAACCCAACTCTTCTGCAGCCGGGACCCGGATGCTGCAATTAATTTCTCTTTTCAAAGAGGAAGGATTTGTTGTAACATTTGCGAGTCCTGCGATGGATAGCGATTTCATGGTAGACCTTGAATTAGTAGGAGCTGTTAAAAAATCGATTACTTTAAATTGCTCCAGTTTTGATACGTTCGTAAAAGAACTTAATCCATCTTTGGTGTTGTTTGACCGGTTTATGATGGAAGAGCAGTTTGGTTGGCGCGTAAGCGAAAACTGTCCTAATGCTCTGCGATTATTGGATACCGAAGATTTGCATTGTTTGAGGGTAGCTCGCCAGAAAGCATTCAAAGAGAGTAGACCTTTTATCGAAGCTAATTTGTTTTTGGAAGAAGTAGCCAAAAGAGAAATAGCCAGTATTTTGCGTTGTGATTTGTCTTTGATGATTTCTGAATATGAAATGTATTTGCTTACGGAAATATTTAAAATTGATAGGTTGCTGTTACTTTACTTGCCTTTTTTATTGGAACCATTAAGCAGTACGGATTTGGGTAAACTGGCATCATTTGAAGAAAGAAAGAATTTTGTTTTCATTGGTAATTTTCTTCACGAACCCAATTGGAATGCGGTTCAATATTTGAAAGAAACTATTTGGCCATTGATAAAAGGAAGGCTTCCAGAAGCGGTTTTGAATGTTTATGGGGCTTATCCTTCGCAAAAGGTATTGCAATTAAATAATTTCAAGGAGGGTTTTATGATAAAAGGTCGTGCCGCTAATGCAAATGAAGTGGTTGAACATGCCCGTTTGGTTTTGGCACCTTTGCGTTTTGGAGCAGGAATTAAAGGGAAATTATTAGAAGCTATGCAATGTGGAACGCCAAGCGTTACCACATCTGTTGGAGCCGAATCGATGCATGGTGACTTGCGATGGAATGGTTTTATAACGGATGATCCAGAAAATTTTGTAAATGAAGCGGTACTGTTATATGAAGATGAAGAGCTTTGGCTTCAAGCTCAAAAAAACGGAATTGATATAATTAATCATCGTTATTTAAGAGATTTATTTAAGGATGATTTTAAAGAAAAAATAAAATTGCTACAAGCTAATTTACAACAACATCGGCTAAACAATTTTATGGGGTCATTGCTGCAACATCACACTTTGAAAAGTACTAAGTATATGTCGATGTGGATCGAGGAGAAGAATAAAAAGTAGTGATATAATTAGTGTTTTGGCTTGATTTAATTGTTTTTTATGGATTATAAACTTTTCTTAGCTAGTTTTTTCTTTGTAATTATTGGAGTTGTAATAATGAGAAGAAATAGATTTTATAAATATGAAGCTGATGATATGCTTTTTGCGACTAAGTTTAAAGTTTTTTTAAGTGGCGTTCTTTTTTTACTATTGGGGTTTTATGGTGTGTTTAGTGAATTAGCAAAAACCATGCTGTAAACTAGTTATCAAGAGTTATAAATAGTTTATGTATTTATGCCTATTTCTATATTAGGTATACAAGTAAATTTTACTACTGTTGTTTTCGCATGTGGGATGGAAGTGGCGTCGTCTTATGGATTGCAATGGAGTAAAAGATATAGTGTATAGCGTGATCCCGCTGTAACATCCGGATAGTATCGTGAGTGGAAGTGGGGACATGACCAAATAAAAACCCGTCTATATTGCTTAAGACGGGTTTGTTTCTATAAAGAATGAGTAATTATATCGGGAGCATTTTTTTTGTATCGTTAGTAAAACATACTGTAACCTACTTTAGTTATGATTTGGTTTAAATAAGCAAGAGATAGTATTATAGTGTTGAACAACGATGTGCTTGTTTCTAATAATTGTTCTCTATTTAATAGATCTTATTACTATTACAGCGAAATTAGTTTGATTGATGATAAAATAAATTTTTGTACACTATCTATTTTTAGGGTTAAAGCGGTAGTCGTATTTCTTTACAACAACTAGATAAAATCATCAATGGTCTGGAAGAGTGCTGTTTTTATATGAATTATGTATCACAAGTATCAGTAATCCAAAAAGCACGGCGCCAACAATTAAAACGTTATTTACTAATCCTTCCATCGAAAATGATAACTTTATTAACATAGTCGAAATGACAAACCCTGAGTTTCTGATGATTTGGTGGAATTTGTCAGAATGAAAGAAGGAGAACAGTAATAGCAGTACATCAATAATAATTAGGAGCATAAAAAAATCTTCAAAGAAAATATTATTAATATTTTTGAAGCTATTGATATGGCTTTCATTATGTTGAATGGAACCGATAAACCAGTTAATAAACGAGTATAATGCAAGAATAATTAAAACAGGTATTAAAGTAGTTGCTATTATTTTTTTTAATTTTATGAATTTTCCTATTTTAATTTTTTCCTTAGGAGTTCTACTGATTTCGGCATTGTCTTGTTTTTTAATTTTTTTATAGAATAGTTGAATCAGAAAAAACAAAATCAGGGTGGTTATTACGTCGTAGATGAATTGCAAATCATTTTCCAGCTTAAACCAACCCGAAGATAGTTCGATGTGACCAATATCTTTGAATAGCCTTCTTATTACAATCAATGTTATGATCTCATATTGTTTACCGATGTATTTTGATGTGGAACTGGGAAGGTAAAACACTAACAAGAACACTTCATAAATTAGAATGAATGAAAAGGGGGTGTATACAGCCGAAATTGGATTTTTTGTCAGTTTTGAGGTAAGATCAATGATGTCTTGGCTTACTAAAAAAATAAGCAGTAGATGCACTAAATAACTCAAAATTGCTATACCTACAATGATACGCTCTGTTTGTTCCCTAAATTTTTCAGACAGAAATTTGTCAAAGAATTTTTTCATAATTTGTTTACTTAGGCATTTGTATTATGCATTAAAAGGTATAAAATTAATTAGGTATTATTTCGTCAGCCAACTGTAAAAACAGATGGTAAATCATAGTGGGCCTTAATTTGAGGTTATTCCACTGTTATATAGTATTGAGTATACGCATATAGTAAGCGGGATGATTCAGTTAATATATTGATAGAACAAGTATTTTTTACGTTTTTTCTTAATACTTCCGTTAAAACTCAAATTTACGTAATTAATAATGCATTCCTAATTTTATTTGTAAGACTAATCGAATTTCGATTCAATAACAATTGGTCTATTCTATTGAGTAGTCGTATCTATAAGTAGCGTAGATTTTGCAGAAAAATAAAAACCCGTCAAGATTGCTCCAGACGGGTTAAATTATAAAAAAAAATCAGCTGTTATGCAAGCATAGTTACTGGGTTTTCAATGTATTGTTTCAATGTTTGCAAAAACATAGCTCCAGTGGCCCCGTCAATAGTACGGTGGTCGCAAGCCAAAGATAACATCATAGTATTTCCTACAACGATTTGCCCATTTTTAACAACTGGTTTCTCCACAATAGCTCCTACTGATAGGATAGCAGAATTAGGTTGATTGATTATAGAATTAAATTCTACGATACCAAACATTCCTAAGTTGGAAACAGTAAATGTGCTTCCTTCCATTTCGGTTGGCAATAATTTTTTGTTTTTGGCTCTTCCTGCAAGATCTCTAACGCTTCCGCCAATTTGAGATAAGCTCATTGCATCTGTAAATTTCAACACTGGGACAACTAACCCATCTTCTACAGCTACAGCAACACCAATATTAACATGATGGTTGATTGTAATTGCTTCTTCTTTCCATTGAGAGTTTACTTGTGGATGTTTTTTTAATGCCATAGCACATGCTTTGATGACCATATCATTAAAAGAAACTTTTGTATCAGGAATACTATTGATTATAGCTCTAGATTTCATTGCATCGTCCATCGTAACTTCAATGGTTAAGTTGTAATGAGGCGCAGTGAATAGAGACTCCGCTAATCGTTTGGCTATAATTTTTCGCATTTGCGAATTTTTGATTTCTTCCGTTAGTACTTCTCCCGCAGGAACAAATACTTTTGCGACAGGTGCAGCCGCAGTTGGTGCTTTTGTAGTAGCAGCTTCAGCCGGTGCTGTGATAGTTTGTGCAGCTGGAGTGAAGTTTTCAACATCACTTTTTACAATACGTCCATTTTCGCCTGAACCTTTTACTTGTGTTAACTGAATTCCTTTATCACTTGCAATTTTCTTTGCCAATGGAGAAGCTAAAATTCGCGTCCCTTCAGTTGAGGCTTCTTGAGTAACTGATGCTACTTCTTCGGCTGGTGCTGATGTAGCTTCTTCAGCTGGCTCTGTAGATTCAGTTGGACCGTCAGTGCTGTAGTTTTCAGCAATACCAGTTATGTCTGTTCCTTCAGGGCCTATGATAGCCAGTAAACTGTCAACTGGTGCTGCGTTTCCTTCTTGAATTCCTATATATAATAAAGTACCTTCATTGAAAGACTCAAATTCCATTGTTGCTTTATCTGTTTCGATTTCAGCTAAGATATCGCCTTCTTTAATTTTATCTCCCACTTTGTTTAACCAAGTTGCGACCGTTCCTTCTGTCATGGTATCACTTAATCGAGGCATCGTGACAATAACAACTCCTTCTGGTAGAGAGGCTGGTGTTACTTTTTCTTCTTTTTTAGTTTCAGATGCAACAGGAGTATTGTCACTTTCAGGTTTAGCAGCTTCCTTTTCAGGTGCTGATTTTGCTGCAATTAAAGCAGTGACGTCCTCACCTTCCTCACCGATGATAGCAAGTAAAGAATCTACGGGTGCAGTTTCCCCTGCTGGAATTCCAATGTATAATAGAGTTCCTTCGTTGAAAGATTCAAACTCCATTGTTGCTTTGTCGGTTTCAATTTCAGCCAAGATATCTCCTTCACTAATTTTGTCTCCTACTTTTTTAAGCCAAGTCGCTACCGTTCCTTCCGTCATAGTATCGCTTAAACGAGGCATTGTTACTTTTATCGCCATAATATTTTTATAGTTTGTGAGGTATGAATGGATAGTTTTCTTGTTCGTATACCACGTCATACAGTTGTTGTACTGGAGGGTAATCAGATTCTTCAGCAAAATCAACGCACTCTTGAACTAAAGCTTTTACTCTTTTTTCAATTGCTGTAATTTCTTCTTCGGTAGCATAATTTTTATCCTTTATTAAGTCTAAAACTTGAGTAATAGGATCAATTTTTTTATATTCTTCCACTTCGTCTTTAGAACGATATAATTGAGCATCAGACATTGAATGTCCTCTGTAACGATACGTTTTCATTTCCAGGAATGTTGGTCCGTCTCCACGTCTAGCTCTTTCGATAGCCTCTGTCATCGCTTCCGCTACTTTCACAGGATTCATTCCGTCAACAGGACCGCAAGGCATCTCGTAGCCTAATCCTAGTTTCCATATATCCGTGTGGTTCGCAGTTCTTTCTACAGAAGTTCCCATTGCATAACCGTTATTTTCAACGATAAAAACAACTGGTAACTTCCATAACATAGCCATGTTGAAAGCTTCGTGTAAGGAACCTTGACGAGCTGCGCCATCACCAAAATAGGTCAATGTCACTCCGCCTGTTTCAAAATATTTGTCTGCAAAAGCTAATCCTGCACCTACAGGAATTTGTCCTCCTACAATTCCATGACCACCATAAAAACGATGTTCTTTGGAGAAAATATGCATAGAGCCACCCATTCCTTTAGACGTTCCGGTAACTTTTCCTAAAAGTTCAGCCATTACACGTCTTGGGTCTACGCCCATTCCGATTGGTTGAACGTGATTCCTGTATGCAGTAATCATTTTATCTTTTGTCAAGTCCATCGCGTGCAGAGCGCCTGCAAGTACGGCTTCTTGGCCATTATATAAATGTAAAAAACCTCTGACTTTTTGTTGTATGTATAATGCTGCAAGCTTGTCTTCAAACTTTCTCCAAAGCAGCATGTCTTCGTACCACTTTAAATATACCTCTTGTGTAACTTCTTTCATCTCAATTGTTCTTTTGCTAAAGTTTTTATTGTGTTATCAACTAGTACCTATGACGCAAAAGAGTCTCCTCACACAAATTTGCGAATTGCAAAAATAAGACATTCCATCTGAGAAGTAAAATTAAAAGGCTTCTTTTTGCTTTTTTTACAAGAAGTTTTTGTCGAACATAAAGGGTAGTAAGTTTTTGAGCGAGTCTGATTTGTATATATCACCTGTTTCTCCCATGAAATAAATTTCTATTGGAGACTCTTGTCGAGTTTCATATTCAGCTATTGACTGCCTGCAAGCACCGCATGGAGGGATGGGGGCTATTGTCTTATTAGAGTCGGAAGCTGCGGTGATTGCCATTTTTAAAATTTTTGCTTCAGGATAAATAGCTCCTGCCTGAAAAATAGCGACGCGTTCAGCACATAGACCAGAGGGATATGCTGCATTCTCTTGGTTTGAGCCTAAAACAATTTGTTCATTGTCTAATAAAAGCGCGGCACCCACTCGGAATTTTGAGTACGGCGCGTAGGCTTTTTTTCTAACAGCTACAGCTTGTTCCATTAGTTTCTGGATGTCATTAGGTAATTCTTGAAGTGAGCTATAAGCCAAAAATTGGCTGGTAATAGTAATTTTTTTCATTGTTAATGGGGGAAAAAAAATCCAAATTTCATTCCGAAGCTTCGGGATTGAAATTTGGATTGTTAATTTGATTTTAGATAGTGCTAATATACATCATATTTATCTCCGAAATTAAAAGTAAGAGAGAAACGTAGTGTATTCTCTAACGGATTTTTAACTTTTGAAGCTGAAAATAAATAAGAGACGTCTACTTTGACGACATTGTATTTAAAGCCTGCTCCTAAAGAGAAGAATTGTCTCGCTCCTTTTAATGGACTTTCATGAAAATAACCCAAACGCATAGCAAAAGAGTCTTGGTATGAATATTCTGCCCCTACAGCATAAGTTATTTCTTTAGTTTCTTCGCTAAAACCATCTGGAGCATCTCCAAATGATTTAAATACGCCGGAAGCCCAGCCAATAGATCGGTAATTATCTAAATTTTGGCGTCTTTCTTCAGGAGTAACTGTTCCGTCCCCATTTAAATCTGGATTTTGAGGTGTTGGTACTAACAATTTGTTGAATTCTAGATTTAATGCGACTTTATTATAATCGTCCAAAATAAAATCAAATCCCGTTCCCACTTTTAAATTAGCCGGTAAAAAGTTGGTGCTTATTTCGTTATTGTCATAACTGATTTTTGGCCCTAAATTTTGAATGTTAAATCCAGCTCTCCATCTTCCGTTAAACTCATTGTATGCTATTTCTTCTGATTGGTAAAACCCTGCAACATCGATAGCAAATGTATTAGCCGCAGATGCATCTCCAGTATCGGTAACTACTTTTAAATTGGAGCGGATATATCTTCCGGCCACTGCCATAGAGAATGTTTCGCTTAGTTTTAATGAATAAGAACCATCAATTGCAAATTCATTTGGAGAAACTGTTCTTGGTACTTCTGTAGGGTCTCCGGTTTCTCTTAATTCGATTTCACCAAAACCAAAATAACGAATACTACCTGCAAAAGCACTTCGTTCACTTATTTTATTGTAATACGTTAATTGTCCTAAAGAAATATCATTTGCTAAATCCGTTAGGTAGGGAGTATAGCTTATGGAAACACCTTGTTTATCCGTTGCAAAGGCATATTTAGCGGGGTTCCATTGTTGCGAAAAAGCATCTGCTGAAGTGGCGACTCCTATGTCTGCCATACCTGCGGCTCTAGCGTCAGCCGAGACTAGTAAAAATGGAACAGCAGTGGTAATTACTCTATCTTGAGCATTTGCAAAAGAAATGCCGAGTAAGCAGCTTGTAAAAAGTATTAATTTTCTCATTTTGGTATAAAAATTCATTAAACAAATATAGTATATTATTAAAGTATCACAAGTTTTTCAAACTTTTCTGCTCTTTTATTGGTTAGGGTGGATTTGACGGTTAGTTTTTAGACATATATTCCTTTTCCTATTTTATTGCCAAAATCATCTTTGCCGTCCCATGTAATCTCTTTTGATAAAAATCCTTCTTTTGAAATGATTTGATTTTTTGTCCATACTACTTTACCTGTTATCGTCATAACTTGTATTTGTACCATTAGTGGTTCAAAAGGCCTGTTATGTGTAAACCAAAACTCAGTATAGTTAACAAATGATTAGGGTAATTTAATACATGTGTCAGCGTTATAGATTCATCGCCAACTATTACAAACTGAATTTCAGTAGAGATGGGGTTATTGTAAACATCTCAAGCCTTAAATGTAATAGTATGTAAGCCAACGGTTAAATTACGAAGAGGAAATCGGAGACTTCCCTTAGTGTAATCATCTAGATTTGTTTGATAGTAATCATTTAGTAGGTAGGGATTACTTACGTCTCCGTCTAAAATTGCCACAATATCATGTCCTATGCCTCTAGCGGTGTTGATCCCGTTTTCATCTTCGAGAAAAGCCAATAAAAATGGGGATGCATTTGTTATACCACCAGAAACAAAAGTTTCGTCATTCATATATAACTTAACTTTTGGACTAATATTGTCCTCAGTTGCATTTTCATTAATTCCGCCTCTCTGAATACTAGTGTTAAAGCCAGTTTCGTTTTCTAATGTTTGGTCTTTTTTAGCATAAAAACTGATTTTTCCGTTAGCTAATGAAATCCGAATGTCTCTAGGAACTACGAAACTAAACTCGAACAGACCATTTGTAATAGAAGCATTTCCTCTAAAAATGGTTTCGCCTAAGGTGTTAAAATTTATGGGCGGACTATTACCATCATTATTTAATGTAACTCTTTGGATGGTTTTATCAAATATTGTAGTGGAAACTTCACCGTTGTAATTTGTTAACAGCATGTTATTTTCATCATTTATCTCTCCACTCACTTTCATGCGGGCCAATGATTTGAAATCATCTGTTGCTTGCGACACCGGAATGTCATTTACTTTTGTAAGCTTTATTTTTGGCTTGGGTATTGCCAGGATTAAGGCGGGGTCACCTAAATAGAAAACTACATTCGTAGCGCTGTTTGGGTTGCTGTTTTTTGAAACTCGTAATGCTTCTGCAATTGACGTATATTGGCTTGAGCCAAAAGAGAATAGTTTTTCAGTTAATACATCATTGAAATTTTCGGCACTAAATTACCCGATAGAACGAATGGTGGTAATCATGGCAATGGCTCCGCCTTTTGGATTCCACTAGGTGTATTCACCAGCTGTGGGTCTCGAAGGATTATCAAAACGGGAGAATTCACAGGTAATTGTTATGAATAGGGGGTATCTATATTGGTTGCTTAAATTTTGTCCATCAGATTTTTCCCAAATTCGTTCTGCAGATAATCCGTCCTCACCTCCATGTCCTAAATAATTGAAGACCAAAGCTCCTTTTTCGAATGCATTGAACAAATCGGTTCTTGCTTTTGGATATCGAAAACCTCCTGCGGATGCTTCTTGAGTATAGGAGTCCAAAATGATTTTATTGATATTAAAAAAAAGGTTTTTGAGTAGTGATTATATCGGCTAATTTGTTTTGTCTACTTTGCAAATTGGCGTCGAAGGTTATGTCTGAATCATCGCTAATCATTACGAAATTGTTTCTCCAAATTCCGTATGATTTTATGTCATGGTAGTCAATTACTTTGTTTACCATTTCTTCCGCCTGTTGTGGTTCATTTACAATCATTGTTCCGACAGCGATATCAATGCCGCCAAAATAAGAAACAATATTCCCCTCATTGCTATCCAGCAGTCCATAAAAATCATCAGATGCAAACGAAGCTTCTCCGTTGGTACTGCTGGTAAGGGCATGATATATAGGAACGATGTTCGTATTGTTGAAAGTTCGGTTTTTATAGTCGTAGGAAGCGTCTCCAAAGAGGTTCACGTACTTTATTCTCTTCGCCGAAGTAGATGCGTTTTCATAAATATATTTGATGCAATTTCTAATTGCTGCGATATCTTGCTTTCCAGATGAAAATTCTGGGTATATTGATTCTGTTGTAATGACTTTGACATTCAATTTAGAATAGGATCTGTGGAAATTAGCTAATTTTTCAGCCTGTGTAATTAAAGATTTTGGAGTGATAATCACGTAGTCAATATCTTCAAATTGACCTTTATTGTTTTTGAAAATTGAGCCTTTTATGTTTTGGTTAGAGACTTTAGGATTATTCTCTTTTAAAGGAATATAGTAATCAGAAGGGTCAAGAGCGACATATTTCCGGAGTTCTCCTAAGGTTGCTTTGAAGGAAAAGGACTGTTGAAGAGTGTTTTCAAATTTACTTCCATTATATAGGTCAGTAATGTCCCAAACCTGGGTAATTGCTGCTGCGTTAGATAGGGTGTAACTCACGACTCCTGAGCTAGCAATTGAAGCATCGTATTGAAAGTTAAATTGTTTTCCATATCCTTGAAGTTTTCTTTTGGCAATTAATTGAATATTGTCCAGAAAGCCCTTTGAGCCGGGAACACCATTATTGTTATAGGTTAGTTTTATTTGTACGTTTTCGGATCCAGTAAAGGAGGCGTTGCCCGGTAATGAACCAACATTAAATTCAGTTTCTGAATTGGTATTTATCGCAGGAAAGGATATGGCGCCAATGGGTTGGCCACTGGAAGTAACCTGAAAAGAAGTGGGGGTGTAGGCTGCAGAAGCTGTGGTCGTTTTAATTTTAACATGTGTTGTGACGTCTATGTTTGGAAAATTAAATTCAAATTCTTGGTCTTGCTTGATGTCAAAAGATTCACCAAACCATCGCCTGCCCAGTTTTGCAATATTGATTAAATCGAATTCATGGAACTGATGGTCATCAAAAGTAATTACGCTTGCAGTGCTGTTACCGGAGGGTTGGTTTGTTTCCTTAATCCTTTTCCCATCATCGCCTGAAGTAGTGATGTAGTAATATGATTTGGTATCATATCGATTATTATAGGTTTGACTTTCTACATTATATGTATCAAGACCTTCGGCATAGAATAAAATATAATCTTCGTTATCAAAGCTCCCGTCGTTTTCTCCAATAAGTTGGATTGCGTTCTCCGTTAAATCTGAAGGGTAATAAATGTTATTTGACAAGGGCAGCATTTTTCCTCCGTCTCCAAAAATTTTTATTTTTTTAGTATTAACGGCATTCAAGTTAACGCCTATTTCTTGCATGAAACTTTTGGAGATTTTATAAACACCGGATTTTCAATATAAAAACGATACCAATCTCCGGTGGCCAAAACAGAGTTGGAAATTGAATTTGCTTCTTTATATGATTGTGAGGTCTTTGAGGTTGTATTATTGATGTTGTAGGAAAAAGATTTTATTTTTTTTTAATACCATATTCATCTTTCACGATCGGCGACAAACTGAGAAATGATTGCGTGACACCTCTTGATTGCGTATTTCTTATAGAAGCCGCTATTTTTTTTGGGATATTTTCAGGTTCTAAATCCCCAAGTTGAGCCGTACTAATAGATTCGTAAACTACATTGGTGATTTGGGTGCTGTTTTCCGGGTAAAGGACAGGTGTTTTTAGTTTTAAGGTGTAGATTAGTTTCTTTTGAGATGGGTGATACTGGTAGCTGCTCCCTTTGAATTGAGGGATGTTGATTTTATAAGATCCAAATGAAACTGCTGTTTTTTCCATCCACTCAATACGTACATCGCCTGTAGTCTGTCCATATGATATATAAGAAAAGAGTAATATACTTTATAGGATTAGTTTTTGCATTATTTGCTAAAATTGTATGAATAGTTAATTGATATCTTGAGTAAGAATATATCTTTTAGTATAAAAACAAATAATAAATAGTATAAATTTGCGTTTGAATTGTATATTATATTTTATATGAATCATCAGAATAAATTTATTCAAAACGGTGTTGCCGGTTAATTGTTTAATTATTACATTGCATCACGTAAATTATTACCTTTAAAATAATATGAAAGTAAATAAAATTATAGCCTTGCGATTGATGCTATCAGTAACAATGATTATTGGTTTTGCCAGTTGCAGTAAAAAATCAAGTTCAAAAAGTTCCTCTAGGGCTACCGGTTGGAATGTTGACAGTAAAAAAGCCTCTAATAGTAAAAAACAAGTGGCTGGGCCTGGATTGATTTTTGTCGAGGGAGGAACCTTTACTATGGGTAAAGTGCAAGATGATGTGATGCATGATTGGAATAATACTGCAACTCAACAACACGTACAATCCTTTTATATGGATGAAACTGAGGTTACGAATTTTATGTACTTGGAATATTTAGATTGGTTGAAAAATGTGTTTCCACCTAGTGAAGAAAGTTACAGATATATTTATGAAGGGGCTTCACCTGATACTTTAGTGTGGAGAAATAGATTGGGTTATAATGAAACTATGACCAATAACTACCTAAGACATCCCGCTTATGCAGATTATCCTGTCGTTGGTGTTAATTGGATTCAAGCTGTAGAGTTCAGTCAGTGGAGAACAGATCGTGTAAATGAAGCTATTCTTGAAAAAAATGGATACTTAAAAAAGGGAGCTAAAACAAATGATGTTTCTGCAGAAAGTTCTTTTAGCACGGAGACTTATTTGAAAGCGCCAACAATGACTTATGGGGGAAATGAAGAAATCGTTTTAAAAGAAGGAGCCAGAAAAAGTCCTAAAGCTGGAAAAGACGGTAAAGTTGTTGAACAAAAAAATGTATATGCACAACGTTCGTCAGGTCTTATTTTACCGGAATACAGACTTCCTACTGAGGCAGAATGGGAATATGCAGCTGCAGCCGATGTGGGGCAGAGAGAATATAATATTTACAAAGGTCAGAAAAAATATCCTTGGTCTGGAGATTATACTCGTTCTGGGAAAAGACAAAGTAAGGGAGATCAATTAGCGAACTTTAAGCAAGGTAATGGAGATTACGGTGGAATTGCTGGTTGGTCTGATGATGGAGCTGATATAACTAATGCCGTTAAAAAATATCCTGCAAATGATTTTGGTCTTTATGATATGGCTGGAAATGTAGCCGAATGGGTTGCTGATGTTTACCGACCTATTATCGATAACGAGTCAAATGATTTCAATTATTTTAGAGGAAACCGTTACACTAAAAATAAAATTGGTGCAGACGGTAGAGTGGAAATTGTCACTTTAGAGACAATGAAAAAAGATACTCTAAGTAACGGAAAGATTATAGTAAGAAGTTTTCCAGGTCAAATCGCACAGGTTCCTGTTGATGAAAACGAAACGTACTTAAGACAAAATTTTGATAAGAGTAATAATATTAATTATAGAGACGGTGATAAACAGTCTTCTAAATATTATGATTTTGGATCTGCTGAGTCTAATACAGGCAAGCAAAAAGCGGATGAAGCAATGTATAATTCACCGAGGCATAACGTGACAACAGATAGTTTAGGTTTGATGGTTAGAAAATACGATAGGTCAAGCAAGAGAACAACTTTGATAAATGATGATGTACGAGTTTATAAAGGTGGGTCTTGGCGAGATAGGGCATATTGGTTAGACCCTGCTCAAAGAAGATATTTTCCTCAAGACATGGCTACTGATTATATTGGCTTTAGATGTGCAATGTCAAGAGTTGGTCCGAAAGCTGATAAAAGAAAAACACCGAGAAATTAATTTTTTTATAAAATAATAATTAAAGCCCTTTCATTAGGGCTTTTTTTTTAATCGTTTTTAAATGGATATAGCTAAAATTCATAGTTTATTTTTGAACTGTAAATCAGTTTCAATTGACACGCGTAAAATAGAGTTGAATTCACTATTTTTTGCCATAAAAGGGGATCGGTTTGATGCCAATACATTTGCAGTGGAAGCTTTAGAAAAGGGAGCTTCTTTTGTGATAATTGACAATGAATCCTACTATATAGATCAAAGAACAATCTTGGTTGAAGATAGTCTGTCCACTTTGCAGCAATTAGCAAAATTCCATAGAAGGCATCTAAATCTGCCAATCATTGCGCTTACGGGAAGTAACGGGAAGACAACCACAAAGGAGTTGATCCATGCTGTTCTTTCCAGAAAACACAGAACAAAAGCAACAGTCGGTAATCTTAATAATCATATTGGTGTTCCGTTAACGTTGTTGTCTTTCAATGCAGAAACAGAAATAGGTATTGTAGAGATGGGAGCCAATCATAAAAAGGAAATTGAATTTCTTTGTGAAATTGCAACACCCGATTATGGCTACATAACGAATTTTGGCAAAGCGCATTTAGAAGGATTTGGCGGCATTGCAGGCGTTATTGAGGGCAAAAGTGAAATGTACAAGTACTTATCTCAAAATGATAAATTCGCTTTTGTAAACCTTGGAGATCCTATTCAAGTTGAAAAAACAAAAAATCTAAAGTCATTTTCGTTTGGTGTGAATAAGGATTATGCAGATGTGTGTATTAAATCTGTTAAAGCGAATCCATTTGTGGAAATTGGTTATGCGGATATTTTAATTTCATCTCATTTAATAGGGCTTTATAATGCCAATAATTTAAATGCAGCAATTACTATAGGTAAGTACTTCAAAGTGGATAATTTGTCTATTAAAGAGGCTTTAGAGGGTTATGTTCCTGAAAACAACAGGTCGCAATTGTTAACGAAGGGAACAAATCAGATTATTTTGGATGCATATAACGCAAATCCAAGTAGCATGGCTGTGGCAATTGAAAACTTCCTGCAATTAGATAGTGCTAATAAAATAATGATCTTAGGAGATATGTTTGAATTAGGGGCAGAAAGTACAAAAGAACATCAGGAAGTTGTTGATTCGCTTTTGAATGAGAAAGCAGTACAATGTTTCTTTATTGGTGCGGGTTTTTATTTAAGTAAGGTTAGTAATCCTCAATTTCATTTCTATGAATCATTTGATTCTTTTTCAACGGATTTAAAGAACAGAACTATCGAAAACAGTACGATTCTTATAAAGGGGTCACGTGGTATGGCGTTAGAGAGGGTACTGGACTATTTATCATAATAGTAGGTTTTTAGGTAGTAAAAAAAAACACGATCTAATCATATTAGATGGTGTTTTTTTTGTCTTGGTTCATTTTCGATAAAAGTGAATTCAGAGTTGTTTATAAATTCAGAAAATAGTGTATAAAAAAACTCCATTATTTCTAATGGAGTTTTTTGTGGGCAATGAGGGGTTCGAACCCCCGACCCCCTCGGTGTAAACGAGGTGCTCTGAACCAGCTGAGCTAATTGCCCTCTTTGCAGTTTTGGTAATTTTCATTCCCTTATTGCGAGTGCAAATATAGGCCTCTTTTTTGAATATGCAAGCAGAAAATAAAAATAATTATAAAATTTCTGCGACTACAAAGGTGCTTCCGCCAATGTATATTAAGTCCGTGTCCTTGGCTGCTTGTAGAGCATTTTGGTAAGCTGGTGTAATTGAATTGAATACTGCTCCTGTTAGGCCGTGTTCTCGTGCTTTGTGCGCTAAGATTGTCGCGTCTAACCCCCTTGGATTATTTGGTTTTGAAAAATAATAAACAGCATTTTTTGGAAATAGGGGTAGGATTTCGTCTAAATCTTTATCATTGACAACACCTAAAATAATGTGTAGCTGTTCAAATTTTTCTTTTTGAATTTGATTAAGCACAATCTCTAGTCCGTGTTTATTGTGTGCGGTATCACAAATTATTTTTGGGGAATCCCCCATTTGTTGCCATCTTCCTTGAAGTCCAGTATTTTTTACTACGTTCAAAAGACCAATTTTAATATCATCTTTGCTGATTTTAAATTCTTGCTGTGAGTTAAGTATTTCAATAGTCTGTAAGGCGGTTTTTTTGTTATAAACTTGGTAGTCGCCTCTTAAGTCAGAAGGATAATTTTCTGAAATCAAGTCGGAAGCAAAATAGATTGCTGAGTTAGTTTCTTGAGCTTTAGCCAAAAAAACAGGTTTGGTTTTGGTTGTGTATTCTCCAATAACTACAGGTGTATTTGGTTTTGTAATACCGGCTTTCTCGCCAGCTATAGCTTCAATGGTGTTTCCGAGAAACTGTGTGTGATCTAAGCCAATGTTTGTAATTACTGATATTAAGGGAGTGATGATGTTTGTAGCGTCTAATCGGCCGCCCATTCCAACTTCTATAACCGCGATATCCACTTTTTCTTTTGCAAAGTAACCAAAGGCCATCCCGACGCTCATTTCGAAGAAGCTGATGTCATTCGATTCAAAAAAAGATTTGTTTTCATTTATAAAATCACAGACAAAATTTTCTGTGATATCGATACCGTTTATTTTGATGCGTTCCCTGAAGTCTTTGAGGTGTGGAGAGGTATACAGTCCTACTTTATAGCCCGCCTCTTGAAATACGGATGCCAGCATATGGGAAGTGGACCCTTTTCCATTTGTACCGGCGACGTGAACGCACTTTACTTTTTTATGTGGATTGCCAAGGTGATTAATCAACAAGTGCGTATTTGTTAAATCCTTTTTATAAGCAGATGCGCCGTGAAGTTGATACATCGGGAGTTGGTTAAACATCCAATCCGTAGTTTCTTTATAGTTCATTTTTTTTATTGAGTATTGATTTTTTGATAGTTAAGAGTATGGCAAATTATCAAAAAAAGTTATTCCCCTAATTTGAAATTAACGGTAATAAAGCCAATTTGAGTTTCAGGTGCATTTGAATCGGGTTGCCATCTGTATTTTCTGGCTGTTGCCAATGCCGGTTCTATGAGGCAAGGATTTGTGTTTGTTGTTCCTTTAGTGTATTTAGCAGCAATAACATTTCCGCTTCTGTTTACTGTTATCTGTACAACGACAGTGCCAAATTCATTACATTTCTGTACTTCTTTTCCTCTTGAGGCGATGCTTCGTCCGTTTAAGCCCCATCCGCTTCTATTTCCGGTACCGCTTCCGGATCCGTAATAACTGTTGGCGTATGGATCACCATTTAAACTTCCTTTGTCTCCCGCAATATTGTCATTTCCTTCTCCGCCTTTTGCTTTACCATCTGATTTTGGTCCGTTTAAGATGCTTGATAAAGCATCAGAAGTACTTTTTGAAGGTTGTGGGTTTTCTTTCGGTTTTGGTTTAACCTCTTCTTTTGCTGTTTCTTTTGAAGGCTGTATTTTTTTGGTTTGCTTCATGACAACAGCTTCCTCAATATCCTGTGAAAGAATATCTTCGTTACTTGATGCCGCTTGCTTTGCTGCGGTTGCTATTGGTGCAGATTGGATTGGTTCTGTCGGTTGAATGTTTCCGGATCCAAACTCAGTTGTTCCAAAATTTATGGCAATTCCGTTTTCAGGTGGTGGTTCTAAAGAAGTTAATCCTAAATAAAAGAACAAAACAAATAAAATCACAAAAATGATTGATGTGATTGCAAATGATTTTTTTTCGTCTTCTGTTTCTAAATATTTCATGTAGAATAAATCTTTTTTTCAAGGACAGGTAGTGTTATTTTGGCCTTACCGCTAAAACTACTTTGATTTGGTTGCGGTTTGCAATATCTAAAACATTGACCGCTTTTTCAATTGGCACCCCTTCTTCAGCTCTTAAAATAATTGCTTTTGTCTTATCATTCGAAAAAAGGGCTAATAATTTTGTCTCCAATTCGGTTTCTGAAACAGGTTCTTTATCAATAAAAAATTGTAGTTCTTTATTAATACTAACCGCTATATTTTTATTACTGTCTGTTTTTCCTTTTGCTTTTGGCAGCACCAAGTCTAAAGCATTTGTAGTTACCATGGTTGATGTTAGCATAAAGAATATCAGTAATAGGAAAACAATATCTGTCATAGATGACATATTGAATTCTGCGCTAACTTTATTTCTTCCTCTTAAATTCATAATTATGCGGGGTCGTTTAATAAGTCTAAAAAGTCAACTGCATTGGCTTCCATCTGGTGAACAATTTTATCGGTCTTTACAACTAAATGATTGTATCCAACGTAGGCGATAATTCCAACCACTAAACCAACCACTGTTGTCGTCATTGCGGTGTAAATGCCTTCCGATAGAGCGCCAACTTCTATTTGCCCGCCAGCACTCGCCATCTTATGAAAAGCTTGAATCATCCCCACCACGGTTCCTAAGAAACCAGTCATAGGACCTGCTCCTGAAATGGTAGCTAGCATGCTTACATTTTTTTCAAGTTTGTATATCTCCAATTTTCCTGCATTTTCAATTGCCGTATTGATGTCCTCAAGAGGCTTGCCAATTCTGGAAATACCTTTCTCTATTAATCTGGCAACAGGAGATTTTGAATGGGCACACGCTATTTTTGCATTATCAATGCGACCATTTCTAATATTCTCTCTGATTTGTCCCATGAAGTTAACGTCGATTGTTGATGCAGCATTAATTGCCATTAAGCGCTCAAAGTATAAATAAAGTGCGACAAAAAACATTAGAAATAGCGAGGTCATGATGATGTTGCCTGCTAATCCTCCGCTTGTTAGTAGCTCTAAAATGGATAGGGTCTTTTCAACAGGAACCGCTTCGGCTAAACTTTCTTGTGCAACAGATAGGGTGTCTGTTTGTAGCAATATACTCATACAAATTTTTCTTTATTATGAAACGCTAATATATTATAAAAATTGTTACTTTTTTAGATTAATATCCTAAACAAATATTAAATAAGGAGGAGAGAAATGCGACAATAAAAAAGAAGTGTTTGGTATAAGGTAAAAAAAATCAGTTCGACGAATTCGCTTTCCGGGCGGCTCCATCGAACTGACTAAATAGTATGCTTTCAAGCTGGGTAGAAATGAAAGGGAGTTAATTTATAGCGTGATTACACTAACTGTTTCAAAGCGATTTCAAAAGCAGTAGCACTAATGTTAGTTTTATCGCTGTTTAAAGCGTGTGCTTTTTCGATTGCTTTTTTAATTATTTCTGAGGTATCATGGAAAATTGCCTTATCTGTCATCTGCACTTTTTTCTCCATGAAATAAGCAAATACACGAGCCATGCCACAATTCGATATAAAGTCTGGAATCAAGCTCACTTTGTGATCTACATCTTCCATTATTGGACCAAAAAAGATTTCTTTGTCAGCAAAAGGAACATTGGCACCACAAGAAATTACTTCAAGTCCATTAGCAATTAAGCTGTCAATTTGGGATTGAGCAACTAATCTTGATGCTGCACAAGGGGTGAAAATTTCGGCACCTATTGTCCATATTTTTTGATTGATTTCTTCAAAAGGAATCATGTTTTCGGCAACTAATTTGTTTCCGTCCTTGGCAAGGAATAATGCTCTTATTTCTTCGAAAGTGAAACCATTTTCATTTATTAAACCTCCGTCTCTGTCAATTATACCAACAACTTTTGCACCCATTTCAGCCAAGTAGAAAGCGGCTGCTGAACCTACATTTCCAAAACCTTGCACGATGGCTTTCTTGCCTTTCACGTCACCGCCATAAGTATCGTAATAATGACGTACTGCTTCAGCAACACCGTAACCGGTAATCATATCTGCAATGGTATATTTTCTGGAAACATCCGGAGAGAACTTTGGGTTTTCGATTACTTTAACCACACCTTGACGCAATTGACCAATTCTGTTGATTTTGTCTGCTTCAGTCGGTTTGAAATGACCATTAAAGACTCCTTCTTGCGGATGCCATACACCACATTCTTCTGTCATGGGTATCACTTCATGGATTTCATCCACGTTTAAATCACCGCCCGTTCCATAATAACTTTTCAATAATGGAGATACCGCTTTGTACCATCGTTGTAAAACGCCTTTTTTTCTAGGATCATTTGGGTCGAAATTAATTCCGGATTTTGCACCGCCAATAGCCGGGCCGGAAACCGTGAATTTTACTTCCATTGTTTTTGCCAATGACAAAACTTCATTGATGTCTAATCCTTTTCTCATTCTTGTTCCACCACCGGCAGCACCACCACGAAGAGAGTTGATAACAGTCCACCCTTCGGCTTCTGTTTCGGCATCTTTCCAATTAAAAACTATAACAGGTTCTTTATTTTCGAATTTCTTTAATAAATCTTTCATTTATTGCGATATATTTAATTTTGACAAATATAAAAAATTGTATAATGCGAATTGTGTATTCAGACTATTATTTTGGTGTATAGATATTTCCGCTGCTATGATCTGTTTTGGCTCCTGTTACACTAGACAATACATTAGTTTGTCCACGTAATCTTAGTATACCCAGTAAAGCGAAAATCACGGCTTCTTTAAATTCCAGAATTTCATTGTCAGGAATTATGATTTTTATCGAAGGTAGATGAAACTGTATGCGTTCAATAAGAAAATCGTTGTAAGCTCCGCCGCCGGTGACAAAAAGGGTTCCTTTTTTATGGGGTAAGGCGATTGCAATTTGCACAGCAATATGTTCAGTAAAGGTTCTCATTTTGTCAGTAATGTCTATTTCGAAGCGCTCTATAGAGGGTATAATAGTTTCTTTTACAAATTCAAAACCGAGAGATTTAGGATATGTTTGTTGGTAAAAAGCCAGGTTATTCAACTCGCTCAACAAAGAGTCGTTGATTAGACCGGTTGCAGACATTTTTCCTTTATCATCATAATCGAATCCCAACTGATTTGCATAATAATTCAAAACCGTATTTACTGGTGAAATATCAAAGGCAATTCTGCTGCCTTTTTCTTCAAATGATACATTCGAAAAACCACCTAAATTCATACAGTATTCATATTCATGGAATAAGAGGCGGTCTCCAATAGGAACTAAAGGGGCGCCTTGTCCGCCTAATTGTACATCTTGCACTCTAAAATCGCATATTACTGTTTGCTGCACTAGATCTGAAATTTCAGGTAAATTCCCAATTTGAAGGGTAATACCTTTTTGAGGTTGATGCAGAATGGTATGACCATGGGAGCAAACGGCGTCAAGATTTTTGATTTTATGGCTGGCTATGAAATCAGAAATAATGGAAGCAAGCAGAGAGGTGTATTCGTGATTTAATTTTTTCAGATTGGGTTTAGAGAAATCTACCGCTGCTTTTAGTGTGTTTACCCAGTTTGAGTTGTACGGAATGGTCTCACTTTCAGTAATGTTGAAGGTCCATTTCATGTCTTTAACACGAAATTGAATATGTGCTAAATCAACTCCATCAAGAGAAGTTCCTGACATCACTCCGATAACGTTATAGTGTTCTTCTTTCATTATCCAAAATTACAAATCAAAATTGATAATTTCACAAGAAAAAAGTATCTTTGACTACTTGTTTTAAACAAAAAGCAGAGTGAATTACACAATATACAATAATCATCAATTCTAATCCTTAATGGAATATTAAAACGGTGCCGATTTTTAATTTTAAATTCGATGTTTTGAATATTTTATTTTGGTCTTAGAATTATATAAATTAATAAAAAGAAATACAGTTATGGATTTTAATCTAACAGAAGAGCAGTTAATGATTCAACAAGCCGCTAGAGATTTTGCTCAAAGTGAATTGTTGCCTGGGGTAATTGAAAGAGATGAGTTTTCTAAATTCCCAACAGAGCAAGTCAAAAAAATGGCTGAGCTTGGTTTTATGGGAATGATGGTTGATCCGAAATACGGAGGTTCTGGATTAGACAGTGTTTCATATGTTTTAGCAATTACAGAGATTTCAAAAATTGATGCTTCTACTGCCGTAATTATGTCAGTAAACAATTCTTTAGTTTGTGCAGGATTAGAAAAGTATGCTAATGAAGAGCAAAAAATGAAATATTTAGTACCCCTAGCTAAAGGAGAAGTTATTGGTGCTTTTTGCTTGTCAGAACCAGAGGCGGGGTCTGATGCCACCTCGCAAAAAACAACTGCGATTGATAAAGGAGATCATTATTTATTAAACGGTACTAAAAACTGGATTACTAACGGTTCTTCAGCTTCGACTTATATCGTAATTGCACAAACGGATATCGAAAAAGGACATAAAGGAATTAATGCTTTCATAGTTGAAAAAGGATGGGCTGGCTTTGATATTGGAATAAAAGAAAAGAAAATGGGGATTCGTGGATCAGATACTCATTCTTTAATGTTTAGTGATGTGAAAGTACCAAAGGAAAATAGAATTGGAGCTGATGGTTTTGGATTCAATTTTGCTATGGCCGTATTGAACGGTGGTAGAATTGGTATTGCTTCTCAGGCATTAGGGATAGCAACTGGATCTTATGAATTAGCATTAAAATATTCGCAAGAGCGTAAAGCTTTCGGAAAAGAAATTTTCAAACACCAGGCTATCGCATTTAAATTAGCGGATATGGCCACTCAAATTATGGCAGCCAAAATGCTATGTCTCAAAGCAGCTTCTGAAAAAGATCAGGGGATGGATATTTCCCAATCTGGTGCGATGGCTAAATTATTTGCTTCTCAAACGGCTATGGATACAACAATCGAAGCAGTTCAAATTCATGGTGGTAATGGGTACGTAGCAGAATATCATGTAGAGCGTATGATGCGTGATGCTAAAATTACCCAAATATACGAGGGAACTTCAGAAATACAACGAATTGTAATTTCGAGAACTTTAGTTTCCTAGTAGTTAGAATAAAAAATAGATTAAACCATTAAGGGATTAAGAAATTAGGGCATAGTATGACTTAATGATACTTAATTTCTTAATGGTTTTTTAATTATAAAGTAGTAATACCGTTACTGTAAAGAAATCTTTTATGTACCAAATATTTTAAATATTGGTGTTTACGAGGTCTAAAATCATTTGTACTTTAAGACAAACGATAATAAAATTGCTCAACGAAATGGAAATAAAATTGATGTTGCTTTACGGTAGAACAGAAATTAGTATCACGAATATCGGAAAATTTTAAAATTAATCAGACCTACATATTAGTTGATTTAAAATAGTAAGATTATAGTGGTAAAAGAATCAGATGGACTGAATAGCACTTTTCTGATGATTTTATTGTAAATTTATGTGGAGAAGTATATTTTTAGTATGTTATGCATGATTTCCGATGATTTATTAGTTGCAATTGCGAAGTCTTTAAAATAGAGAGTGATGAAAAGGTTTTTATTCGTCATTTGTATAGTATTCACGCTTGTTGGTTTTTCACAGAGTGAAAGCAAAAGAGTAGCGCAATTTAATTTAAAAGGAAAAGGCGCTATACAAGGATAGTAGTTGGTCGCGTACTTGAAGCAAGGGAAAGCAGTGAAAGGGAAAAAGGAATTATAATCCTTTTATGAAGGTGTTGTATATCTTTTTTCTTCGGAAGTAAATAAAGAAATATTTCTAAGAAACTCATCGGTAAATGAGACTCAATATGGGTGTTGGTGTGTTTTTTTAATGGGAGATTCAGGAGATAAAGTAGAGATTTACCCCAATATTTTCAAGATCGTTGAAGATAAATTGTACCTGTTTTTTAATTCCTATTTTAGAAACACTTTGAAAAGATGGAATTTAAATCAAGTGTATTTAAAAGCTAAGGCCAATTCAAATTGGGAAAAGATAATTCAATGATCTAACATCATGAATCATCATTATTTAGCTGGTTATTGCGTATCGTTGTTGCCGCTATTTTATTGCCGCTATTTTATTTTAAATTTTCGGGAGCAGAAGAAAGTAGCTATATCTGTAAGACATTAGAAATGGAGCCTTATGAGCGTATTGGTTCCGGTATCGTTGCGTTGATTGCATCTATTTTAATTCCAAGAACTACTCTATTATAGGTATTACTTGGTCTTGGAGTAATGATTGGGGCTATTCCGTAGCACCTTTTTGTTTTGGGAATTGAAGCGCAAAACCACGGAGGGATACTTTTTGTGTTGGCGATAATTACCTTTCTTTGTTGTTCTGTTTTACTAGATCAAGATAAGAATAAAACACCAAATTTGTTAAAATTAAAATGATAAGATGCTTATTACTGCCATAAATAATAGTTTAAAAGAACTGATTGATTTACTCACGCAGATGTCAAATGCAGAGTATTCTAAACGGTATCCCTCGTTAAGTAATTCTACCATTGGGGAACACACCCGGCACATTGTAGAAATGTTTCAATGCCTCGAAAATAATTATGAATCGGGAATTGTTAACTATTATAAAAGGCCAAGAAATAAACTAATTCAAACGGATGCTAATTTTGCAATTACTCAAATTTTAAATATTCAGCGTTTGTTGGAAAAGGAAAACAAAAAAATTGAGTTGGAACAAATTATTGATGAAGAAGAGATTAGAATTGACAGCAATTACTTTAGGGAATTACTTCATAACCTTGAGCATTGTATTCATCATCAGGCACTAATAAAAGTGGCCGTTTTAGAAAGTGATACTATTTTTGTAGATGAAAATTTTGGTGTTGCACGTTCCACAATTGAATATAGAAAGCAATGTGCACAGTAAGCTTTGTAAAAACCGATACTAAAATTATTATTACGTCAAATCGGGACGAAATGGTGACCAGACCCAGTGCGATAGCTCCCCAAAACTATATTGTAAATGGCAAGAATGTTATTTACCCAAAAGACCCAAAAGCGGGGGGGACTTGGTATGTAGTTGATGAAAAGGGCACGATACTCGTTCTGCTGAATGGAGCTCATGAAAAGCACACCATGGAATTGAGTTATAGGAAGAGCCGCGGATTGATTGTTTTGGATATTATCGGTAATGTGTCTCCGAGGGATTTTTGGAATACAATTGATTTGGATAAGATCGAGCCTTTTACCATAGTGTTATTTCAAGAGCAGGAGCTTTTTCAGCTTCGGTGGAATGGAGCTAAAAAAGAAGCAATAAAATTAGACATAGAAAAAAAGCATATTTGGTCTTCTTCCTCATTGTACCCCATGGAAATCAGAGAAGAACGTTCCAGTTTATTTGAAGCATTTTTAGGAAGAAACACGATGGTGTCAGAAGTCGAAATGTATGATTTTCATCGGTATGCTGAAGAAGAAAATCAAGAAAATGGCTTAGTAATTAATAGAAACGAAGAGTTGAAAACCTTCAGTATTACCCAGGCTGTAATCGAAAGAAATAAAGTGACTATATTCCATCATGACTTGATTGCTCAAGAAGATTCCAGCACCTCATTTATCACCATTTAATATACTTTAGTGAAATTACTACTTCATAAGATGACGCACTGGGAATATTGGCCTTTTCAGCTGGTCTACATTCCTATTTATTTTCTTTGGGCTTTTTATTCTGTGAAAGCAAAATCCATTTTTTTCTTTAATGCATCGAATCCGTCGATGAAAAACGGGGGCTTTATCATGGCTTCTAAAAAAGAAATTTATAATTTGATTCCGCAACAATATTATCCGATAACGGAGCTTATAAAAGAAGGGACGTCATTAGAAGAGATTAAGACAACAATAGAAGAGGCTTCTATTCAGTATCCTTGCATTGCAAAACCGGACATTGGTTTGCGAGGCTCCGGAGTAAAAAAAATTAATACGGTACAAGATTTAGAACAATATGTGGTAAGGGCAAATTTTGACTTTGTTGTGCAAGATTTAATCCCCTTTCAAAATGAAGTAGGTATATTTTATATTCGTTATCCACATGAAAAAAAAGGAAAGATAACGGGTATCGTTTCTAAGGAATTTCTAATTGTTACGGGAAACGGAGTTGCTACGGTGGAGGAATTGATAAAAGTAAATCCACGTTACGAGTTGCAGTTAAAAGTATTGAAGCAGGAGTATGGTAATACGCTTTTAGAGGTCTTACCGAAAGGAGAAAAACTAAACCTTGTACCTTATGGCAATCATGCTAGAGGAGCGAAATTTATTGATGGAAGCCACTGGGTCACTCCAAAGCTGGAAGATAGTGTCAATGAAATGTGTTTGCAAATTCCGGGTTTCTTTTTTGGGAGAATGGATGTGATGTACAATTCTTTTGCAGAATTAGAAAACGGAAAAAACTTCTCCATTGTAGAGCTAAATGGTGCAGCAAGCGAACCTACACATATTTATGACCCCAAGCATTCCTTGCTTTATGCCTGGAAGGAATTAGCGCGACATATTACCTATATGTATAAGATCAGTGTAGCTAATAATAAAAGTGGAGTACCCTATTTAGAACATAAAGCAGGTATGAAAGAATACCGATTGCATCTCGAGCAAACCAATAAAATTGTTAACTTCTAATTAGATGAAGGCAATAAAGAATATTTTGGTCGGTTTTCTGGTGGGCTTTATAGGCTCGATTCCGTGAGGGTATTTGAATATTATTGGATTTCAAATTAATACGGAATTTGGCATTGAAGACTTGATGTTATATTTATTTGGGGTTGCTTTTCTTGAAGATTTTGTGATTTATTTTACCCTTATTTTTGCAAAAAAACTAGTTAGTAACATCAAATTAATGCGGATAATTGATGTTTTTGGCGTATACCTTTTATTCCTATGTGAATCAAACGGAAACGGATTCTAGTTATTTGGAAAAGTATATAATTTCCCCCACCTTTCTTAATTGGGCTGATGTTGAGCAGTATTAATTTTCTCCAACTTCTATTTTGGACGAGACGGGATGCAATTTGTATTTGATCAATGGGAACGACATTGCAAGCAAAAACACAGTTAAATTTTATTACGTTGCCGGAACATTAGCCGGGACTTTTGCAGGAATGATGGGATTTGTTTTTTTTTTTTTAATACGATCTCCCACAACGGGGAGCATTTTTCAAAATACCTATTCGCTGTAATAATTCCATTATTTTTCATAGTTTTGGCTTGTCTTTAGGGATATAAAGTTTTTAAGAAATATATTAGATAACCATATACTTAAAATATGAAAAAAATAGTGATGCTGCTTCCTTTTATTCTACTAGGATGTAAACCCAATGCTAGTCTGGTTTCAAAACCAATTGCCGTAACAGTAAATAAGCCCGCTGAAATTCTATATAAAGTCAAAGAAAACGAAGTCGCCGCAACTTTGAAATATCTTTCTTCTGATGAATTAGAAGGAAGAGAGAGTGGTACAAAAGGAATGGAGAAAGCCGCAGATTACTTAGAGCAATTTTTTATAAAAAATAATGTAAAGTCCTATTTTTCTTCTTATCGCGATACGTTATCTGATTTTAAGGGAACAGCTTATAATGTTGTGGGTTATATAGAAGGAACTGATCCTGTGCTTAAAAAAGAGTTTTTACTGATTAGCGGTCATTATGATCATATCGGTTTGGCAAAAGAGGGTGTTAATGGAGATTTCATAAATAATGGCGCTAATGATGATGCTTCAGGATCCACTGCAGTAGCCGAAATGGCAAAATACTTCAGTGTTTCCAAATCAAATAAAAGAAGTGTTCTTTTTGTCTTCTTTGTAGGGGAAGAAAAAGGATTATTGGGATCAAAGCATTTAGCGAAAAAGCTAAAACAGCAAAATTTTAATCTCTATGCACAATTCAATATTGAGATGATAGGGGTGCCAATGAAACGAGATTATTTGGCGTATATAACTGGTTTTGAAAAATCCAATATGGCCGAAAAAATTAATGAATACACCGACAAAAATAGCGTTGGTTTTTTGCCTAAAGCCGAAGAGTATAAGTTGTTTTACAGATCAGATAACTATTCGTTTTATGATGTTTTTAAGGTTCCGTGCCAGTCTGTGAGTACTTTCGACTTTGAGAATTTTGACTATTACCATCATGTGTCCGATGAGTTTAAAGCGATGGATATTGGTCACATGACTCATTTCATTCAGGAAATGTTACCTGCCGTGACTAAAATGTCAAATTCTCCTACTCAGGAAATTTACATGAATTAGCTGCTCGAGGCACAGGCTGATTCATACCATAAGCTAAAATATAATAATTGTTATTGTTAAATTGAAAATCAGCAATAATGGTCCATTTTAATTTTTCAGTATGCGCTTTAGTAGAGGGGATGTTGATCTTGTTGATAAAAGTCAAACTCAAAGGATATTTTTTTACCATATGGATTCTCATAAATTCAAAAAAGAAATTAATTAGTCCTTTACCGCGATATTCTTTATCGATGCAAATAGGTCCATATTGAAAAGTGTGTGTTGTCGTGATGTCGAAATCTAAGAATTTAAGTTCGTGAAATTGTGCCGTTATGTGATTAAAAATAGGCCATTGACTAAAGAAACTCCAACTTCCGGCAAAGATGTACGCGATGATTTTACTGTTGTCTTTAGCTATAAACAATCCTTCGTGTGCCATAATTTCAACTAGTTGTGGCGTAGTGAATGGAGTGGTCACAAATCCAGCTTCTTTTTCTTTATCTGATAAATTAGAAATAAGGTATAACTCTTGTAGTGCCAATATTCCATCGATATCGATTAATTGGGCGACTTCTAATTTGATGTTTTCAATCATCTTATTTTTGACTAGGTTGGTTGCGTTCAAATTTAAACAAAATCGATAAAACTTCAAGTTTTCTATTTCAAAGAATGATTGGGGCTAAATGTTCAATATTTTAAAGCTTTTGTTTATTTTTGCTATATGAAAAACATTATTATAACAGGAACAAGTAGGGGGATAGGATATGAACTAGCTTTGAAATTCGCTAATGCGGGACATCAAGTGTTAGCTATTTCTAGAAAAACACCAAGGATTCTTATAGAACATAAAAATATCAGCTGTCTTTCAGTTGATTTGTCTAGCGAATCAGATTTAGTAAAAGTTGAAAAGCTGCTGTCCACTTCATGGAAAATGGTAGATGCGATTATACATAATGCAGGAAGTTTTTTGTCAAAACCTTTTGCCGAAACCACTCAAGAAGATTATGAAAATGTCTATAAAGTGAATGTGTTTGCTGTCGCTAATTTGACTCGTATCTGTTTGCCTTATTTGCAAAAAGGAAGTCATGTGGTTACCATAAGTTCGATGGGAGGCATTCAAGGCAGTTTGAAATTTGCTGGACTTGCAGCTTATAGCTCGAGTAAAGGAGCTGTAATCACGTTGTCAGAGTTGTTGGCCGAAGAATATAAAGAAAGGGGCATTGCATTTAATGTGTTGGCTTTGGGAGCAGTTCAGACAGAAATGTTAGAAGAGGCTTTTCCAGGGTACCAAGCGCCAATTAAAGCGAACGAAATGGCAGATTACATCTTTGACTTTACGTTGACTGGGAATAAATATTTTAATGGCAAAGTATTGCAAGTGTCGTCTACGAACCCTTAATTTAAAAATCAAATTCCAAATTCCAAATTCCAGATTCCAAAAACCAAAGAGCGAATTGAGCGAAACCTTAGCAAGATATATCCCGGAACACGCTGTGAAACCAGTTTTTGAACTCATCGTTGTCAATCAAGTCCATCTTAAGATTGTCAATGAGAGGCAAACGCGTCATGGAGATTATCGAAAAGGACTCAACGGAAAACATGAAATAACGGTTAATTCAAATCTCAATAAATATAAGTTTTTGATTACCTTGATTCATGAGATTTCTCATTTGGTTGCTTTTGAGAAATTTGGAAGAAAAATCAAGCCTCATGGTAATGAGTGGAAATATTCTTTTCAACGGTTAATGATTCCTTTCATACGCCCAGAAATTTTCCCAAGTCAATTGTTGCCTTTATTGGCGCGTCATTTCAAAAACCCAACTGCTAGCAGTGATACGGATACGACTTTATCGCTTGCACTAAAGCAGTTTGATGCACAAAATGATAAAAATTATATGTTTGAGATTCCATACGGCAGTGTTTTCAGAATTGAAAACGGAAAAATTTTCAAGAAAATAGCTGTGCGGGTCAAACGTTTTGAATGTCTCGAAGTGAGCTCCGGAAAAATGTATCTTTTTAATCCAAATGCTGAGGTGGAACTGCTGCCAAATTAGTTACAAATCAAAAAAAGCACAGTCATAAAGAGGATGTGCTTTTTTTGTTTTATTACGAAAATGAAAAGTCGTTTATAGCCCGGTAGCAGTGAAAATCCTTTTATCCTGAATTTATTTCAGGATAAAAGATTGAAGCGGATAGCGAGAGGAATAGTAATTGTGAAAACAGCTATTTCTGCTCGTAAATTTACTCTTTCAAATACGCTTCTCTTACTTTCTTGAATAAATTAGAAGAATAAACGAAGTCTACAACTGCTTGATTGTCTGTCTTGAAAATTTCTTCTTTCGTTCCTTCCCAAGCTTTTAATCCGTCTTTAAGAAACAAGATGCGTTCCCCAATTTCCATTACGGAGTTCATATCGTGGGTGTTAATTACGGTAGTGATATCGTATTCTTCGGTGATTTCTTTGATTAAATTATCGATTAATATAGCGGTATTTGGGTCTAACCCAGAATTTGGTTCGTCGCAAAACAAGTATTTTGGCTTGTTAACAATCGCACGAGCAATTGCAACACGTTTTTGCATTCCTCCAGAAATTTGAGAAGGTAGTTTGTCATGTGCGTCTGTTAATGCAACTCTTTCTAGTACAAAGTCAACGCGTTCTTTTATTTTAGCTTTGTTGTCGGTCGTAAACATTCTTAATGGAAAAGCTACATTTTCGGCTACTGTCATAGAATCAAATAAAGCGCTTCCTTGAAAAACCATACCGATTTCAGTTCTTAGTTCTCTTTTTTTATCAGGTTCAATTTCTGAATAGACCCTCCCGTCAAAACAAATTTTACCGGATTCGGGGGTATGTATTCCTAAAAGACTTTTTAGTAAGACTGTTTTACCTGATCCACTTTGTCCAATAATTAGATTCGTTTTACCAGTTTCAAAAACAGTTGAGATGCCTTTGAGAATCATGCTGTCTCCAAATGATTTTTGTATGTCTTTTATTTCTATCATGATCCCAGTAACAATTGTGTTAATATATAATTGAATAGTATTATGGAGACCGACGTCCAAACAAAGGCAACTGTACTTGCTTTTCCTACTTCCAGTGCTCCACCTTTCATGTAGTAACCATGAAAAGAGGGTATGGTTGCTAGTAACATTGCGAAAATTAAGGTCTTTAAAAAAGCATAAAAAATATGAAAGGGAATGAAATCCATTTGGGCACCATTGATAAATTCAGCACTAGAAGTAAATCCTCCATAGACACCTGCCATCCAGCCTCCTAAGATCCCTAAAAACATACTAATACCAATTACAAACGGATATAGCAGCAAGGCGATAATTTTTGGAAAAACCAAGTAATTCAATGCGTTAACACCCATAACTTCCAGTGCGTCGATTTGCTCTGTAACACGCATGGTACCGATACTCGAAGTGATGAAGGAACCCATTTTTCCTGCCATAATCACAGAGATAAATGTAGGAGCAAACTCCAGTATTACTGATTGTCGTGTGGCAAAACCAATAAGGTACTTGGGGATTAAGGGATTGGTAAGGTTTAGTGCTGTTTGAATCGCTACCACGCCTCCAACAAAGAAAGAAATGAAGGCTACGATCCCTAGGGAATCGATAATTAAGTCGTCAATTTCTTTAAAGATTAATTTTTTCATAACAGACCATTTGGTTTGTTTGATAAAAATTTCTCTAAGCATCAGACAGTATCTGCCTATTTGCGTTATGTATCTAATGAGCATCATATGTTTACAAATATGGGCTAAATTAAGGATTAGTAGCCGGTTTACAGGTTGGAGTTTGTAGTTTTTTAAAAATAACGAAAATTCAAATTAGTTAAAAAGTTTTTCTTTCATTTTCTCAATGCGATACTCTCTTATGAATTTGGCTTGCGCTTGGGTTACTAATAAAGGGGTTTTGGCTGTTTTAGCCTTCAGAAAGCCTTGTATATAGTCAAAAAACAACAATGGTTTCTTTTTCAGAAAAGACAATTTAGCCGAAGCTATTGCCGCAATTATAAATCCGTAGCCTAAAGTGTAAAATGCTTCACCTTGTTTGTAACGTGCTGTTTTGTTGTAATTGGCTCCAGTTGGTTTTAGATGTTTTACTATTAGAGAAGCATCGGTAACTACTTTCCATCCATAGAATTTAGATAGTAATTCGTCCACAGTATCCCATCCCATTGCGGCTTTTAATCCGCCAATTTGTTTAAAACAGGCTTTGCGATACGCTTTAAAAGCGCCACGAATATGGTCTTTGTCTGTCAAGTTCTCCAAAATCCAATCTCCGTTTTTCTCTATGTAAGCAAATCCACCGGCCATTCCTGTCGTTGGGTTTTCTTCGAAATGTTGAACAATCGTTTCAAAATAATTGTCCGGTAAAATAAGGTCGGCATCTAGTTTTACAATGATGTCGTAATTGTCGTCCAAGGTTTCAAATCCTTTTTGAAAAGCCTGAATGACTTTGCTTCCAGGTAAATGAACGGCACTTGATGTTTTTTCTACTAATGAGATAAACGGATTGTCTTTGGCGAAAGCCAGAACAATTTCTGCAGTTTTATCAGTTGAATTATCATTAACTACAACTACTTTTGAAGGTAAATGGGTTTGAGAAATCAAAGATTGTAAGGTTAAAGAAATAAATGCTTCTTCATTATGTGCCGGTATAACTATATAGTAATTCATGTTTTTTTGAATAAAATTCCAATTTTTGAAATTCTAAATTGGAGTAAGTTTGAATTAGGTATTTATTTTGGAATTTGCGTTTAGGCTCTTTCCGCATAAACAATATAATATCTATTAGTAAAGTAACGCAATAAAGGACGGATGCCAATTTTCTTAACGGGATTAGTCCATTTTTGGCGATCAATGATTTTCCAACCTGTTTTTTCCAACAGCCAGTCTAATTGCCAATCTTCAAATTCATGATAATGCCTGTCCCACATGTCCGTTTTACTTCGATAGGCAGGGGAGAACCACAAGCACATCGGAATAGAAATGAAAAGTTTATCTGATTTTATTTCGCTTAAAATGGTGTAGGGATTCAATAAATGTTCGAAGATTTCAAAAGCGGTAACAACATCTTGTTTTTCTGATGAAAATACGGATTGATTGTTATCTAAATCTTCGCCCGATGTGTTTGTAACCGAAAAACCTTCTTCTTTCATTATTTTTGAAAAGGGGTTTTCGACACCTAAGTCTAAAATGGTTTCAGAAGGTGAGATGTGTTTATTTAAAAATTCTAAAGTATGTTTGAATCTTTTATTGGGAAACGTTTTTTCGTACATAGTCATTGCGAGGAACGAAGCAATCTTTCGTTCATTATGGTTTATAAAAGTTCAAAGATACAAACATATGGCTCTTATTTCACAGATTCGTGGTGTAGATAGAATCGAAAAAACCATACTTCAAAAGTATGGTCTTGTATTGTAAAGCTAGATTAGATTCTATAAAACTTAATATCTGTAAACAAATGCATTGACATTCATTCCTCCTCCAACAGAAGCAAATAGTAGAACATCCCCTTTGTTGATTTTTTGGTCTTTTATTTGATCTCTAATTAATAAATCAAAGAGGGTAGGTACTGTGGCGACGCTGCTATTTCCTAATTCATGAATGCTCATGGGCATAATGTCTTGAGGAACTGGTCTGTCATACAATTTATAGAATCGTTGGATGATTGCTTCATCCATTTTCTCGTTAGCTTGATGGATAAGAATTTTTTTGACATCATCTATGGCAATACCACTTTTGTCTAAACAGCTTTTCATCGCGGCAGGAACCGTAGTTAATGCAAATTCATAAATTTTACGACCATGCATTTTGATATAGCGAGTATCGGGGTCTAATTCTGGGTTGTATGATTTTCCAAAAAATAAATAGTTAGCTTCATCCATGGCATAAGTGCCACTTTCATAGGAAAGTAATCCAGTTTCATCGTCATCGGAAGCTTCTATAATGGAAGCGCCGGCACCATCTGAATAGATCATTGAATCTCTATCATGGTCATCTACCACTCTTGATAAGGTTTCAGAACCAATAACCAAACAACGTTTGGCCATCCCTGATTTGATGTAAGCATTTGCTTGAAGCACGCCTTCGATCCATCCTGGGCATCCAAAAAGGATATCATAGGCAACACACTTTGGATTCTTTATTTGTAATTTATGTTTGACACGGGTAGCCAAGCTTGGAAGTGTATCTGATTGCGTAGTACCATGGTTTACGTCCCCAAAATTGTGCGCAAAAATAATATAATCAATAGTTTCGGGGTCAATAGCTGCATTTTCTATAGCTTTTTTGGATGCCAAAAACGCTAAGTCCGAAGAGTTTAAATTGTCATCAGCATAGCGCCTATGCTCAATTCCGGTTATGCTTTTAAATTTTTTGATGACCACATCATTCGGGTAACCAAAAGTTGTACCATCTTCATTTAAAAAAACGTGATTGCTAAAGTCTATATTACTTACTTTTTTCTCAGGAATGTAACTTCCTATTCCAGTTATTTTTATTTTCATCGGTATGTTTTCCAAAAAATTTATGCTAATTTAATAATAAAAATTTGATTATAGCTATGTTATTTACTATGCATGCATATAATTATCAAATATTAATTATTTGGCCAATTTACTGATGATTTTTGAACAATTATTCGAAAACACTTTAGTTTTTTAGTTTTGGTTCTTAGTGATGGAATCCTGTCTTTTTTGATTTAAACAGTTTTTTAATTGTTTAGAGCCAGAAAATAAAGCAAAAAAAATGCCTCGATAGTGTCGAGGCATTTTATAGTAATTTGTAGTAGTAAATACTACATATAAGCTTCAATAGGAGCACAGCTGCAAATTAAATTTCTATCTCCGTACGTCTCGTCTACTCGACGAACACTTGGCCAGAATTTATTAGCTGCAACATAGTCTAATGGGTAAGCCGCTTTTTCTCTTGAATAAGGTAATACCCAAGTATCAGCAGTTAACATAGCTAAGGTATGGGGAGCGTTTTTTAATATGTTATTTGGTTCGTCAGTTAACGATGCTTCAATCTCTTTGCGAATTGAAATCATAGCATCACAAAAACGATCTAATTCAGCAACGTCTTCAGATTCAGTTGGTTCAATCATTAAAGTTCCTGCAACTGGAAACGAAACCGTTGGAGCATGAAAACCATAATCCATTAAGCGTTTCGCAATATCTACTACTTCAATCCCTTTTTCTTTGAAACTTCTACAATCTAAAATCATTTCGTGAGCTGCTCTTCCTGTTTCGCCAGTATACAAAATAGGATAATGTTCTTCTAAACGTGCTTTCATATAATTTGCATTTAGAATAGCGTATTTAGTTGCATCTGTAATTCCTTCAGAACCTAGCATACAAATGTATCCATAAGAAATTAAACAAACTAAGGCAGAGCCATAAGGAGCGCCAGAAATAGCGGTAATTGCTTTTTCACCTCCTACTTGTACTAATGGATTACTTGGTAAAAACGGGACTAATTTCTCGTTTACACAAATTGGCCCAACACCCGGACCACCACCGCCATGAGGAATAGCGAAAGTTTTGTGTAAGTTCAAGTGACATACATCAGCGCCAATAGTTGCAGGATTAGTTAATCCCACTTGTGCATTCATATTCGCACCGTCCATGTACACTAAACCTCCATTGTCGTGGATGATTTGAGTAATTTCTCTAATGGCACTTTCAAAAACACCATGTGTAGAGGGGTAAGTTATCATTAAACAAGACAGTTGGTCTTTATACTGTATCGCTTTTTCTCTTACATCTTCTACATCTATATTACCGTTTTCCATCGTTTTAGTAACGATAATTTTCATTCCGGCCATCGCAGCCGAAGCTGGATTTGTTCCGTGAGCGGAAGCAGGAATCAAACATATTTTTCTTTGATCATCGCCTCTCGATAGGTGATACGCTCTAATGGTCATTAAACCAGCATATTCTCCTTGTGCACCAGAGTTTGGTTGTAGCGTTGTGCCTGCAAAACCTGTGATCACATTTAATTGATGTTCTAACTTTTTAAGCATCGTCGTGTAGCCTTTCACCTGATCTAATGGAGCGAATGGGTGAATAGAATTCCAGTAAGGCATACTTAAAGGCAACATTTCTGCTGCTGCGTTCAATTTCATTGTACAAGAACCCAAGGCAATCATCGAGTGTGTCAATGATAAATCTTTACGTTCTAATCTTTTGATGTAACGCATCAAGCTGGTTTCAGAATGATGGTTATTGAACACGTCATGCAATAAAAAATCAGATGTTCTGGATAAGTGAGTTGGATAGTTATTTTCTGCTGTATATTCATTTACTACAAAAGCTTCTTTCTCTAAGGCTTCTGCAAAAACAGCAATTACCCCGTCAATGTCTGTAAGTAAAGTCGTTTCGTTTAACGAGATAGAAATCGTTGCATCATCGATATAAAAGAAATTAATTTCATTCTTTTCTGCAATTGCTCTAATCTTTTTAGCATCTGTTTTTACAACAATAGTATCGAAAAAGGCAGTGTTGGTTTGATAAACGCCTAATTTATTTAAAGCATCTGCTAGAGTAGAAGCCATTCCGTGTACTTTATCGGCAATATATTTCAATCCTTTTGGTCCGTGATACACAGCAAACATTCCTGCCATCACAGATAATAAAACCTGTGCAGTACAAATGTTAGATGTCGCTTTCTCACGTTTGATATGTTGTTCACGTGTTTGTAACGCCATACGCAACGCACGATTTCCATTAGCATCTTGTGATACACCAATGATTCTTCCTGGCATGGAACGCTTGTACTCTTCCTTTGTAGCAAAATAAGCGGCGTGTGGCCCACCGTAACCCATTGGGATTCCAAAACGCTGTGTTGTTCCCACAACTACTGCAGCCCCTATTTCACCGGGAGGAGTTAATTTCACTAGTGATAAAATATCTGCAGCCACAGCCACTTTTATTTCATTATCAGCTGCTTTTTTAATAAATTCGGCATAGTCATAAACTTGACCGTGTTTTCCTGGATATTGAAGTATGGCTCCGAAAAATTCTTTTGAAAAATCAAACTCTTGGTGGTTTCCAATAACTAACTCTACTCCGATAGGTGCAGAACGAGTTTGTAAAACGGATAAAGTCTGTGGTAGTATTTCTTCAGAAACGAAGAACTTATTTACATTGCTTTTCTTTTGATCTCTGGAACGAACATCAAACAATAAAGCCATTGCTTCCGCAGCGGCAGTACTTTCGTCGAGTAAGGATGCATTGGCAATTTCCATTCCGGTTAACTCAATAACCATAGTTTGGAAATTCAAAATGGCTTCTAATCTTCCCTGTGCAATTTCTGCTTGGTACGGGGTGTAAGCTGTGTACCAACTCGGGTTTTCAAAAATATTTCTTTGAATTGCCGCCGGAACAACTGTTGGGTGATAACCCAAGCCGATATACGATTTGTAAACCTTGTTAGTCCGACCTAATAATCTGATGTGATTTGCAAATTCGTATTCAGTCATAATATGCTCCAATTCCAAAGGGTTTTTTAACCGAATGTCAGCTGGAATAGTCTCGTTAATTAGTTGGTCTAAAGATTCAACACCTATAGTTTCTAACATTTTAGGCAAATCGTGATCTCTTGGTCCTAAGTGTCTTAAAGCAAATGAGTCTGTTTTCATGTAAGTGTAGTAATGTTGTGTTTTTTAGTTGTGCAAAAATAAGTATTATAAACAATCTAATTCGGTTTTTAGACTGATTTTTTATCAAATTTTCAACTAAATGCTGTATTTGTTCGTAATTGATTAATTTTGTTTAATGATGGGTTTTAAAAAAATATTTGATTTTTATATCAAGAGCAGTATTCACGTGGCTTTGGCTGTATATGCACTATTGCGAATGACACATTTCGTGTTCCACATTTCTGCTGATCAAGCCATGGCTAATTTTGCTTTTTTTGGTACAATAGTAGGTTATAATTTTGTGAAGTACGATGCTTTGGCAAGAGCCCAAAAAAAACAAATGCGAAACGAGTTAAAAATCATTGCCGTCTTGAGTCTTTTCTCATTAATAGGAGTGGGATATTATTTTTTTCAACTGCAGCTAATCACCCAAATTGTTTCCGTGGGTGTTCTGGGATTGACGCTTCTATATACACTGCCTTTTTTTCCTAATAGAAGAAACGCGCGTAACTGGGCTGGGGTCAAGATTTATATCGTGGCTTTGTGTTGGGTAGGGGTAACATTGGTATTACCTGTCGTTAATGCACATATTTCGTTAGGACTTGATTTCTATCTCAAATGTGTTCAACGTTTTATATTGGTTTTTGTGTTGATTCTAATTTTTGAAATTCTTGATTTGGCTAATGACGATCCTCACTTACATACAGTTCCACAGCAAATAGGAGTGAGAAAAACGAAGATGGTTGGTTTATTATTGTTGCTTCCATTCTATTTTTTAGAATTTTTGAAAGCTAATTTTATAGAAGAGCAGTTAATTGTAAACTTGGTTTTAGTTCTGGCTCTTACGCTTTTTATTATTTTTGCCAATGAAAAAAGATCCAGCTATTATACTTCCTTTTGGGTCGAAAGTATTCCTATTTTTTGGTGGCTGATGGTCGTTTTCTTTTGATAAAAAAAAACCGAAGCATTGCTGCCTCGGTTTTGAAATCAAAATCCGTATTGTGATTTATACTAGTCCCGCTCTCTTTAATAGTGCCTCTGGGCTTGGTTCGTGCCCTCTAAAGCTTTTGTATAAAGACATCGGATGTTCTGTTCCTCCTTTAGATAGAATATTGTCTTTAAATTTAGTAGCGACCTCCTTGTCGAAAATTCCTTTTTCTTGGAAGAATTCAAAAGCGTCAGCATCGAGAACTTCAGCCCACTTGTAGCTGTAATATCCAGCAGAATATCCGCCTTGAAAAATATGAGAGAAAGAGGTGCTCATCACATTTTCATTTACCTCAGGATACAATTTAGTAGCTGCAAATTGTTCGGTTTCAAAAGCTTTAATATCCGTTATAGCTGATGGGTCTTGTCCATGCCATCCCATGTCTAGTAAGCCAAAGCTCAACTGACGCATAGTGGCCATTCCCTCTTGAAAGTTAGAACTTTCCTTGATTTTTTGAACTAATTCAATTGGTATGATTTCGCCCGTTTGATAATGTGTTGCAAACAAAGCTAAAGCCTCTGGTTCGTAGCACCAGTTTTCCATTACCTGACTAGGTAATTCCACAAAATCCCAATAGACTGAAGTTCCAGATAAACTCGGGTAGGTTGTGTTAGCTAACATTCCGTGTAGGCCATGGCCAAATTCATGGAACAAAGTAAGTACCTCGTTAAAAGTCAATAAGGAAGGTTTTGTTTCTGTAGGTTTTGTAAAATTACATACATTGGAGATGTGTGGTCTTTCGTTGGTTCCGTTTTTTACAAATTGTGATTTGTATGAAGTCATCCAAGCACCATTACGTTTTCCTTTTCTGGGAAAAAAATCAGCGTAAAAAATAGCAACTAATTCATTTTTTTCATCTGTTACTTCATAAGTAGTCACTTCTTCGTGGTACTTGTCAATATCAAAAATTTCGGTAAAGGTCAGGCCGTATAGTTTGCTTGCGATAATAAAAGCGCCATTCAACACTTTTTCTAATTGAAAATAAGGTTTTAGTTTTTCGTCATCTAAACTGAAGAGTTCTTGTTTCAATTTTTCGGAGTAATAAGCTCCGTCCCATTTTTCTAGTTGCTCTAGTCCATCGAGTTTTTTGGCAAAAGCTGTTAAATCGGCAAATTCTTTTAAGGCAGCTGGTTTTGCTTTTTCTAATAAATCTTTAGAGAATGTATTTACTTTCTCAGGACTCTCAGCCATTCTTTCCTCAAGGACAAAGTGGGCATGAGTAGCGTATCCTAAAAGTTGGGCTCTATCAAAACGCAATCTGGCAATTTTAAAGACATTTTGCTGGTTGTCTAATTCATTGTTATGGAAACCTTTTGCGCCAAAAGCAATAGCCATCTTCTTGCGTAGCTCCCTATTATCAGCGTAGGTTACAAATGGAACGTAGCTAGGGTAATCTAGAGTGAAGATCCAACCTTCTTTTTCTTGGCTTTTCGCCAAAGAGCGAGCGGCTTCTATAGTTCCCTCGGGTAGTCCAGATAAGTCTTCTTCATTGGTAATATGCAATTCAAAAGCTTGGGTTTCTGCTAATACATTTTCGCCAAATTGCAAACTTGCCTTTGATAATTCTTTGTCAATTTCACGTAGTTTGTTTTTTTTATCCTCTGCTAGATTAGCACCGTTTCGAGAAAAGCTTTTGTATTTTTCATCCAATAAAGTGGTTTGCTCTGTGTTGAGGTTCAAAGTTACTTTTAGCTCATGTACAGCCTTCACTTTAGCAAATAATTCTGCATTCAGTCGGATATCATTGCCGAAATCAGATAACAATGGAGAAACCTCCTGAGCGATTTTTTGTATTTCGTCATTGGTTTCTGCTGAATTCAAATTGAAGAAAATACTAGAAAGACGGTCCAATGTGTAGCCGCTAAAGTCCAAAGCTTCAATTGTGTTTTTGAAAGTGGGTGCCTCTTCGTTTTCTACAATAAAATCAATTTCTGCTTTTGCTAATGCTATTCCTTCGATAAAAGCAGGAAGGAATTCCTCGTTTTTTATTTTCGAAAAAGGCGCTGTATCGTATTTTGTGTTAAATTTCGTCGTTAATATTTTCATTTGATAGTCATTAATTAGTATTCGTTGAAACAGCATAGTTTCAATAGCAAAGATAGGGATTTATTAAAAAAAGAAAGATTGCTCTAGGGATTGATTATTGTTAAACTTAATGAAATGCCGCAACTCTTGCGGGAGAAAAAGGGTATATTGGTAACTGGTTTAGGCAGTAAGGAAGCTAATTATTAAAAATTAAAAATACGATATGAAGTATCAGGTAAAAATACAAACCATCAATACGGTTGAGGAAATTAAAGAATATTGGAGTAACGATGACTATGTTCAATTATTGGGAAAGTTTGCTTATCCAGAAGCGTCTAGTGCTAAAAAAGAAAACTTAAGTGAGTTGCTATCTATGGCGATTACCGATTTTGAGCCTAATGAGGCTGCTGCAATAGTGTTGAATTATAAGTTGTCTGATTCTTTGAATGAAGGGCAGATCCAGCAGATTTCAAACGATATGCTTATTGACAAGATCAGTGAAGAATATCCTGAAATAGCGATGCAGGCCCCTTTATTTAATATCAATCAACTGCTTTTTAAGGCGTATAATGGGAAATTTCCAAATGCGAAAGCCACTATTATAGAATTTTCAATGACACCTTCTAAGGAGGAAGCTACGAAAAAATTGACTAAAGAAAATGTCTTGAAGTTATTTAGTACAGGACTATCTGACCGAAATATCATCAAAAGATTGTTTGATGATCAAATGCATCAAAATGCCGCTTTTCCTGAAGCTGAAAATATTCTGTGGGATTTAACCACTTCAGATGACATCAATTATAAACTGAACACTTCTGAAAATTGGTTAAAAAGTGAAGACTTTATCGCCTCTGAGTTTGAAGGTGTTTTAGAAGAAGTTGCAGAAGAGGCGTAGTTTAAAAACAGCTTTTTCCAATAAAGAAATACATGTAAACTAAAAAAGCTTCTCGTATTGAGAAGCTTTTTTAGTTTACTAAATTATTGTTTAAGAAGACTTTCAGAAGCAATAATTACGGATTCTTTTAGTCCCAATTTATATTGTATCACTTTATCTAATACGCTTTTGTCATGACTTCCGATGATTTGAGCTGCCAATATCCCTGCGTTTTTAGCGCCGTTTAACGCTACAGTGGCTACTGGAACTCCTCCCGGCATTTGTAGAATTGACAAAATACTGTCCCAGCCATCGATTGAATTGCTTGATTTTACAGGAACCCCAATTACGGGTAGAGGAGACATAGAGGCTACCATACCAGGTAAATGTGCTGCGCCGCCGGCACCGGCAATAATTACCGAAATCCCACGTGTATGTGCATTTTTACTGAAATCGAATAATTTTTCAGGAGTTCTGTGTGCTGAAACGATATCAACTTCTATTTCGATTCCGAAGCCTTTTAATACTTCGATGGCTTCTTGCATTACGGGCATATCTGAGATACTTCCCATTATTACGGCTACTTTGCTCATTTTCTTATTTTCTTAATTCAAAATTCAGGATTGAATATTCAACATTTATTTAATTTAAAACCTTTTAATTCTAGTTTTTTTCATCATCGACGTGGTGACAGCATAACTGTAGCTGTAAGTTGATTACTGCAAACTGATCACTCTAATTGTGTTTTTAACGTCTTCGGCAATTCTCCGTGCTTCTTTAATGTCTGTATTAACAATGGTAACATGCCCCATTTTTCTGAAAGGGCGCGTTATTTTTTTACCGTAAATATGGGGTGTAACTCCATTCCATCCTAATATTTTTTCGATGTTTTCGTAAATAACGTTACCAGAATATCCTTCAGCCCCCACTAAGTTAACCATTATTCCGGCTACTTTACTGTCTGTATTACCCAAAGGTAAATCGAGAATGGCTCTAAGGTGGTTTTCAAATTGCGAAGTAAAACTAGCTTCGATAGAATAGTGTCCTGAGTTGTGAGGTCTTGGCGCCACTTCGTTTATTAAAATTTCATCGTCTTCAGTCTGAAACATTTCAACAGCTAATAAGCCTACGTGATTAAATTTCTCAGAAACGTATAAGGCGATAGCTCTTGCTTTTTCGGCCACTGCGTCATCAATTCTTGCGGGACAAATAACATATTCTACTTGATTAGCTTCCGGGTGAAATTCCATTTCTACTACAGGATAGGTTTTGATTTCCCCTGAAGGATTTCGACAAACAATAACGGCCAACTCATTTTTGAAAGGAATAATTTCTTCAGCGATACATTCTACATTGGGTAGTTCGTCCAAATCAGAGATTTGTCTAATAACTTTGACTCCGTTCCCGTCGTAGCCAAATTCAGTGCATTTCCATACGAATGGGAACTTCGTTTTAGAATCCAAGATGTCAACGATTAGACTTTTCAGATTATTGAATCGTCCGTAATTTGCTGTTGGAATATCGTACTTTCTATAAAAATCTTTCTGAACCCCTTTGTTTTGAATCAGTTTTAGTGTTTTTGGCGAAGGATAAACTTTCAATCCTTCTTCTTCTAATTTTAGCAAAGCCGCAAGATTAACGAGTTCAATTTCGAAAGTTAAAACATCAACTTTCTTTCCGAAATTGTAAACGGTTTCAAAATCCATTAAGTCCCCTTTAAAGAATTTATCACAGGCTATTTTGCAAGGCGCTTCCTCACTTGGATCAAGAACATACGTTTGTATGTCAAATTTCCGGGTGTCAAAAAGCATCATTTTGCCCAATTGTCCACCGCCTAGAATACCCAATTTAAAATCAGAAGAAAAATAGTTCATTGTATTGTTATTTGTTGAAAGCAAAGATACTTTATAATGATTGAATAGGGAAATGCTATTTTATTTTCTTCAAAATTTCTCTAGCAACGGCTTTGTAAGCAGCAGAATGTTTGTGGTAATCGTCACTAAGAATACGTTGTAATTCAGGATGAATCCAATCGTTTTTTTTGCCTAATTCAAACAAAGCACGAATTGCGTAGGCTTTTTTAGCTACTTTTCGATCTCCGTTAATAAGCCATTCAAAGCGGCTTTCTGTAATTTGGTCTTCTTGTAGGTTAAATAAAATAAGGTGTTGAATTAAGAACAAACAGATTTTGGAAATAGAACGCAAGGCGCTTTCATTTGTGAATTTTGAGAGGCTAAAACTAAACACTGGAAGATGATCTGTAACAAAATGGATCTATTTTTCTAAAACTAATTCCAGAATCTAGCAGGCTTTGTAGTGGTTTTTGTCGTCTAAGTTTAAAGCCAATTCGAGTAAATCAGGAAATAAGTTAGCATTAACTAAAATAAGTTGAGCGTTTTCGTCTCTACCGATTCTGTAGGCAGAGCCGTTGGCTATATTTGTATAAAGTTCGCTTTTAATATTAGAGTAAAAAACATCTTATTTCAGATGTACACTATTCTTATGGTTCTAAATCTGAATTCCCAACTCAGAAATTCCTATATTTGCAAATTATTTAAAATAGGATAATAATGATTCAACTTCACGATAAACAATTTGTTCCGTTTATTTCTGCTAAAGAAATAGAGCTTGCAATAACAAAAATGGCAGCACAAGTAGAAGCTGATTTTGGAGATGAAATTCCTGTCTTTGTAGGAGTTTTAAATGGTGCTTTTATGGTTGTTTCCGATTTTATGAAGGCTTACAAAAAGCCCTGTGAAGTCAGTTTTTTAAAAATGTCTTCCTATGAAGGAACTGCTTCGACAAATGAAGTAAAACAGCTAATCGGTTTAAATCAGGATTTGACTGGGCGTTCCGTTATTGTGATCGAAGATATCGTTGATACAGGGAATACATTGGTAGAATTAAAAGAATTATTCAAAGCGCAAAATGTAAAACATTTTAAAATAGCTACCCTCTTCTTTAAACCGGAAGCCTATAAAAAAGATATTAAAATAGATTATGTCGGAATCAGAATTCCAAATAAGTTCATAGTTGGTTATGGTCTTGATTACGACGAATTAGGCAGAAATTTACCAGAAGTATATAAACTAAAAGAGTAATTAGATAACGCACATTATGATCAACATTGTTTTATTTGGAAAACCAGGAGCAGGAAAAGGTACTCAAGCAGAATTTTTGAAAGAAAAATATAAATTAACCCACATTTCTACAGGTGATGTTTTTCGTTTTAATTTGAAAAACGATACCGATTTGGGAAAACAAGCGAGAGTTTACATGGATGCGGGTGATTTAGTGCCTGACGAATTGACTACCAAAATGCTTATTGATGAGGTTAACAAACATCCAGATACTAATGGTATTTTATTTGATGGGTATCCAAGAACGATTTCACAAGCCATTGCTTTAGATGAGTTTCTGAAATCTATAGATTCTGAGGTAACCGCTACGATAGCATTGGAGGCTGATGATGAAATTTTGGTTCAACGTTTGCTCGAAAGAGGAAAAACAAGTGGTAGAATTGATGATCAAGATGAGGGTAAAATTAGAAATCGCTATCAGGAGTATAATGAGAAAACAGCTCCTTTAATGCAGTATTATAATGACCAAGGGAAGTTTTATGCTGTAAATGGAATTGGAAGTATTCAAGAAATCACGGAGCGTTTAAGTACGGTTATTGATAATTTGTAGTTACAAACAGTGCTTGATTTTGAAGTTTGAAGTGGGCTATACGAGCACTGCTCTTTGAACTTTAGGCTTTAAAAAGATACATGGAAATATTAATAATACTTTTTCTGATTTTGTTAAATGGGGTTTTCTCCATGTCTGAAATCGCATTGATTTCGGCTAGAAAAAGCAGGTTAGAGTCTTCGGCAAAAAAAGGAAATAAAAGCGCTCAAATTGCGCTCAATTTGGCTAATTCACCAAATAAATTCTTGTCGACGGTTCAAATAGGAATTACGCTTATTGGTATACTTACCGGTATTTACAGTGGGGACAAGATAACAACAGATGTGGAGACCTTTATTGTAGGCTTTACAATCTTGATGCCATATGCACATTCTATAGCAGTGAGTATTGTTGTTGTTATATTGACTTTTTTCTCGTTGGTTTTAGGAGAGTTGTTGCCTAAAAGAATTGGTTTGAATCATCCGGAAGCGATAGCTAAAGCTTTTGCCATGCCGATGAAAATAGTCTCCGTTGTAACGGCGCCATTTATTTGGCTATTGACTAATTCTACAGAGTTTTTATTAGATATTCTAAAGATTAGACCTTCCTCTGACGGTAAAATTACGGAAGAGGAAATTAAGGCCATCATAAAAGAGGGTACGGAAACAGGAGAGGTTCAGGAAATTGAACAAGACATAGTAGAGCGTGTTTTTTATATAGGTGACAGGAAAATAAATTCGTTGATGACTCATAGAAAATCAGTGGTTTACCTTCCTTTAAATTCAAGCAAGCAAGAGGTTAAGGAGTTTATGCGTCATGAATTGCATTCAGTTTATCCCGTTTACAGTAAGAATTATGATGATATTGTTGGGGTTGTGAATTTGAAAAATATTTTCGCGCATATTGATGATGATGATTTTAACTTGTCAGATTTAATGACGGAGGCTCCCTATATGATGGAACAGACGACGGCATACAAAGCCTTGGAGCGGTTTAAGACAACGGGCGTTCATTATGCTATGGTAGCAGATGAATACGGAATATTTCAAGGTGTGATCACTTTAAATGATATTCTAGAGGCCTTGGTTGGTAATGTCTCGGATTTTTATAGAGAAGAGTTTGAATTGGTAAAAAGAGAGGATGGAACATGGCTGGTCGATGGGCATTATTCATTGCATGATTTTCTGACTTACTTTGACTTGGATGAATTAATAAATGATTACGACGTGACAACGGTGGGGGGATTAGTAATGACGGAACTTTCGCATATTCCAAAACAAGGAGAAAAATTGATATGGAAGAAATTTCAGTTGGAAGTGATTGATATGGATGGTGTAAAGATTGATAAGATAATGGTGAAAGCCTTAAAATAATAGTGTTCAGTATTTCGTTTTTAGTATTCAGTAAGTAGCTGCTCATTAAAAAATAGAATACTGCCCACTGAATACTAAAAGTTATGACAGAAGATTTGAAATTAAAAGGAGGACAGCCAGTGGCTGTCGGTCACTTTAGATCCTGTCAAAATTAAATAAAGAATTATGACAGAAGGGAATTTTGTAGATTACGTAAAAATATTTGTTTCGTCCGGAAAAGGAGGAAAAGGATCTACGCATTTGCATAGAGAGAAATTTATTGAAAAGGGAGGCCCAGATGGTGGTGATGGAGGTCGTGGTGGACATGTTTTTCTTGTAGGTAACAAAGGACTATGGACTTTGTTTCATCTTAAATTTGCTAGACATATCAAAGCTGGAAGCGGCGGTGATGGTAGTGGTGACAGAAGTACTGGGGCGGATGGAGAAGATAAGTTCATTGAAGTCCCATTAGGAACTGTTGTAAGAGACAAAGAAACTGGAGAGGTTTTGTTTGAAATTACGGAAGACGGAGAAAAACAAGTTCTTTCGAGAGGTGGTAAAGGAGGTTTAGGAAACTGGCACTTTAGAAGTGCTACAAACCAAACGCCAAGATATGCTCAGCCTGGGTTACCGGGATCGGAGATGGATGCAATTCTGGAGCTAAAAGTTTTGGCAGATGTAGGCTTAGTAGGTTTTCCAAATGCTGGAAAATCAACTCTTTTATCTGTTTTGACATCAGCTAAACCAAAAATCGCAGATTACCCGTTTACGACTTTAAAGCCAAACCTTGGAATTGTAGCCTACAGAGATTTTCAATCTTTTGTAATAGCAGATATTCCTGGTATTATAGAAGGTGCTGCAGAAGGAAAAGGATTAGGACATTATTTTTTACGTCACATTGAGCGTAATTCAACCTTGCTATTTCTTGTTCCTGTTGACACCCCAGATATTAAAGGAGAGTATGATATTTTGGTAAACGAACTAACAAAATACAATCCAGAAATGCTGGATAAGGAACGCATGGTTGTTATTTCTAAATGTGATATGCTGGACGATGATCTAAAAGCAGAACTGAAAGAAGAATTAGATGTATCCTTCAAGGGTATTCCTTATATGTTTATCTCGTCTGTTGCCCAGCAAGGGTTGACAGAATTGAAAGATAAATTATGGAAAATGTTGAATGACTAATTAAGCATTTTACACTTATAAACAAAAAACCGTTTCAAGAAATTGAAACGGTTTTTTGTTTTCTATTTAATTGCTATCCTACGTCCTTTAGCCATAATAGGAAATGGTCGTCAGGGCAGTCTGTCGAAGCTCTATAGGTGATTTTATATCTGTTTTCGTAATAGTAATCATTCAAACATTTACCATAAACAAAATTAAGAATTGCTTTTGATGGCTCAGAAACGTCTTTATTTCGCGTTTCAGATTGTTTAAAAATTGGTTTGTGTGTCTTGTTCTAGGGTTTGAATTAAAGAAAAAACATTCTATAATCTCTGTCTCATTATTACTCGAAATGGCTTTGGTGTATATTTAATCTACAAAAGTAGTTGTGGATTTAATTTCACTTTCTTTTTCTAAAGTGATCATCGCATCCCGTTTTTTGTCAAATTGTTAGGCTATTACAGGGACAGACATCATAAGTAAGAATAGGAATAATTTGTTATACAGTTTGAGGATAAGAGGAATTGATTTTAAGTGAATTTAAGTCTATTTGTTGTAAGTTTTTTCTAAAAATCAGTACAATAATACTTATGGTAATGAGAGCTAGTCTATTTTTTTGTTTGGTAAAAAGCAATTGCAAGACAAATTATGAAAGATATTGATTGATTAATACATGTTCAGAAAGTATTTAAATCTTCCTGAACACTAAATGAGGTCGATTTTTTGTTTTAAAATGTCAAAGCTTTCCCAATGATACAAGATTCCAATTATAAATTTCCTTATTTTTGAAGAATGAAACAAATTATATATCTCTTTTTATTCCTACCAATGATGATTTGGTCTCAATCCAATTTTGACGAAGCAGAAAAATTATTCAACGATAAAAAGTATGAACAGGCGCAGCCTATATTAGAAGCACTTCTAAAAGCGAGTCCGTCGAATTTAAAAACGATCGAATATTTAGGAGATATTGCAGGCAGTAGTAAGAAATGGGATGCTGCGATGTTTTACTATAAAAAGTTGAAGCAAATAAAACCATCTGAAGCAAATTATTTTTACAAATATGGAGGTGCTTTGGGAATGAAAGCCTTAGAAGTTAATAAGTTTAAGGCTTTAGGAATGATCGGCGAGATTAGAGAGTCATTCGAAAAAGCAATAAAACTCAATCCGGCGCATATTGATGCTAGATGGGCTTTGATAGAATTATATATCACACTTCCCGTCATTATTGGTGGAAGCGAAACGAAGGCACTCAAATACGCTAACGAATTATCGAAAATTTCGAGCGTAGACGGTTATTTATCAAGAGGACATATTGATGAATATTATCGAAGGTACGAAGCTGCAGAGAGGCAATATAAAAAAGCATTTTCAGTGGCTTATTCTAAAGTAAGCTGTCAAAAGCTCGCAAACTTATATAAAAATAAGATGAATGATCCTGAGAAAGCTAAAATAACTTGGGACGAATTCAACAAGAAAAATAAAGCGATTAAGTGATAATTCAGGGATTAAATTAATATATAAACGCATAATTGAATAAACGTAAATGACAACACATTTCATAGCTATAGGAGGGAGTGCAATGCACAACTTAGCATTAGCATTACACAATAAAGGATATAAAGTAACGGGAAGTGACGATGCAATCTTTGAGCCTTCTAAATCACGTCTGGATACTAAAGGAATTTTGCCTGCAGAAATGGGCTGGTTTCCGGAAAAAATCACAAATGACATTGATGCAGTAATACTGGGAATGCATGCTAAAGCAGATAATCCGGAACTTTTAAAAGCACAGGAAAGAGGGTTGAAAATTTATTCCTATCCAGAGTTCTTATATGAGCAGTCCAAAAATAAAACACGTGTAGTTATAGGCGGATCTCATGGAAAAACTACAATAACCTCAATGATTTTGCATGTGATGCATTACAATGACATAGCGGTGGATTATATGGTGGGGGCGCAATTAGAAGGTTTTGACACGATGGTTCATCTTACGGATGAAAATGATTTTATCGTTTTAGAAGGAGATGAGTATTTGTCTTCGCCAATTGATAGAAGACCAAAATTCCATTTGTACCAACCTAATATTGCTTTGATATCAGGAATTGCATGGGATCATATTAATGTTTTTCCTACCTATGAGAACTATGTAGAACAGTTTGAAATTTTTGTGGATCAAATCAGCCGTGGTGGTATATTAGTTTATAATGAAGAGGATTTAGAAGTAAAACGTGTGTCAGAAGGAGCAACAAAACCAACCCGTAAATTAGCTTATACTACTCCGAATTATAAAGTGGAGAACGGAACGACGTTATTAGAAACGCCGGAGGGAGATATGCCTATTGAAGTTTTTGGGGCTCATAATCTAAATAATTTGGCTGGGGCCAAATGGATTTGCCAGAACATGGGTGTCGATGAAGCCGATTTTTATGAAGCGATTGGTAGTTTTAAGGGGGCTTCAAAACGATTGGAAAAAATTGCTGAAAGTAGAACTACAGTAGCATATAAAGATTTTGCCCATTCACCGAGTAAAGTGGCAGCAACTACAAAGGCAGTTAAAGAACAGTATCCAGATAGAACATTGATGGCTTGTTTAGAATTGCATACCTACAGCAGTCTAAATTCGGAGTTTTTAAAAGAATACGAAGGAGCATTAGCATACGCTGATGTTGCGGTTGTTTTCTATTCACCAGATGCGGTAAAAATCAAACAATTAGAAGAAGTTACGTACGATCAGATTGCACAGGCATTTAATAGAAAAGACTTGATTATATATACAAATCCGAAAGACTTCAAAGACTATCTGTTTAATTTAAATCTTGAAAACTCAGCATTGCTATTGATGAGTTCAGGAAATTATGGCGGGTTGAATTTTGATGAGGTAAAAGGATTGATTCAGTAATAGTTCAATGTATTAAAAATGGAGGATAACATAAGAGTCAGTAAAACTACCAGCAAAAATGAGGATTTTATAAATTTGGTAGTGGCATTGGATCAAAGTCTATGGGAGCGGTATCCGGAATTGACCTCTGATTATTGGGGGAATAATATTTTAGAAATCAACCCTAATGTTGTGGTTTTATACCTTGATAACAAGGCTGTGGCCTGCGGATGTTATAAGAAAAAGGGGAAAGATGCAATTGAAATAAAGCGTATGTTTGTTTTGCCGGAAGCCAGAGGCAAGGGGTTTGCCCAAAGTATTTTGCAGGAACTAGAACAATGGGGAGTGGAGTCAGGGTTTTTGTTTTCAGTTTTGGAAACCTTATATAAGCAGATAGAAGCTATTGGGATGTATCAGAAATGTGGATACGCAATAGTCAATAATTACGAACCTTACGTGGGTTTAAAAAATAGTATTTGCATGCGGAAACAAATTTAAAGAATAAGCCAATGTCTGAAAACGCTTTTTTTCCTATTACTAATTGGTCCGAAAACGATAAACCACGTGAAAAGCTAATGCTCAAGGGTAAAGGTGCGTTGAGTGATGCTGAATTAATCGCTATTTTAATTGGTTCTGGTAGTCGAAATGAATCGGCGGTAGATTTAAGTAAAAGAATTTTGAAGAGTGTGGACAACAATCTAAATGCTTTAGGCAAGTTGTCTATTTCCCAATTAATGAATTTCAAAGGAATAGGGGAGGCCAAAGCGATTTCCATTATCGCCGCTTTAGAATTAGGGAGGCGAAGAAGGTCAGAAGAGGCTGTCGAATTGATCAAAATCAGTTCCAGTAGAATGATTTTTGAGATTATGCAACCTATAATTGGGGAGTTACCGCACGAGGAATTTTGGATTGTTTATTTGAATAATTCAAATAAGATTCTTTCAAAATCGCAATTGAGTAAAGGTGGGATAACAGGAACATTGGTAGACGTAAGGTTAGTATTCAAGATGGCACTTGAAATGGGAGCAACTGGATTGATATTATGTCATAACCATCCTTCAGGAACTTTGGTTCCAAGTGATGCCGATAAACAAATTACCAAGAAATTAAGAACTGCCGGAGACAGCTTAGAAATAAAAGTTTTGGATCATTTAATTGTCACTGAGTTTAATTATTTTAGTTTTGTTGACGAAGGAATATTTTAAAAATAACTATAATGAAAATTACAAATATAAAAGATGTCTTTTTTGACTTAGATCATACGCTTTGGGATTTTGATAAAAATTCAGAGATTACTTTTGAGGGTATCTTTCAAAGAAATCACCCCGCCATTGAAATCAAAACATTCATCGAAAAATATGTGCCGATAAATCAGGCGTGCTGGAAGTTGTATCAATACGATAAGATCTCACACGAGGAGTTGCGTTACAACAGGTTGAAGCATTCTTTTGATGCGATCAATTATTCTGTTTCTGATGCGCAAATTGAGATCATTGCTCAGGAGTATATCCAACTATTGCCAGATAACAACCTCCTTTTTGAGGGTGCTTTTGAGATCTTGGATTATCTAAATGCAAATTATAAGTTGCACATCATTACTAATGGTTTTGCAGAAGTACAAGGAAGGAAAATCAAAAATGCTAAGTTGCATGATTATTTTCATACCATTACAAATTCAGATATGGCTGGGGTTAAAAAGCCAAACCCTATTATTTTTGAATACGCATTAGATCTGGCTAAAGCCAATAAGGAAAACAGCATCATGATTGGGGATTCTTTGGATGCAGATGTGCAAGGAGCACTCGATATGGGATTAGATGCTATTTTTTTTAATACGGATAAAGTTCAAGTGGAACAAAAAATAAAACAAGTCAATCATTTATTAGAATTAAAAAAATATTTATAACCATGAGAAAGCAAATATTAGCAGTACTATTATTCATTTCAAGTTTTGGTTTTTCTCAATCCGTAGATGATTATAAAGCAGTTATCATACCTATAAAATACGAATTTACTAGTACAGACAATCAGTATCGCCTAGCTACTATATCGAAGTATAATTTAAATAATGCAGGTTTCGAAGCCTTTTATGACAATGAGTCGGTGACCGACGAGTATAAGGACAGATGTAGCCTTTTGTATTATGACATTGTGAAGGAAAAATCATTTCTAACGACTAAAGTACATATTACTCTTAAAGATTGTTACGGCAAGGTTATTTTTGAATCAGAAACAGGGGTCAGTAAAGAAAAGGCTTACGAGTTGGCATATCCAGATGCGCTAAATGAGGCTTTTGCTTCTGTTAATTCCTTGAATTATAAATACAAGGAAAAAGAGGTGAAAAGTACTGTAGATTCTATAGCGGTTGATAAAAGCGCGGTGTCAGACGTAGTGTCAGTGACTAAAAATAGGATAACTAAACCGGAGACTTTAGACCTGAATGATTCAAGTGTTCTTTATGCGCAACCTATAGTTAACGGGTTTCAACTTGTGAATAGTTTGCCTAAAGTAGTGATGAAAGTATTTAAAACATCTAGTCCTACCTGTCTTATTGCCGTAAAAGAATCTACTCAGGGTGTTTTAATTTCAAAAGACAATCAGTGGTTTTTTGAGTATTATCAAAATGACAAACTGATCTCTGAAAAAATAGAAGTTAAGTTTTAGTTCTAAATTTTAAGTCCTAAACAAAAGAGCAAGCAATTTTTTGCTTGCTTTTTTGTTTATACTAAGTATCTCTGCCTAATTTATATTTTACACCAGTTCTCTAATACCCATATTTCCCTTTCCAACGGTTTTTCAAAAAGTCTCTGGTAGTGTTTTCTCTGGAATTGTTTCCGGGAACATAGAACGGGGTGTTTTTGACTCCATCGGGCAAAAATTCCTGGTCGGCAAAATTGTTGGCGAAATCATGTGAATATTTATATTCGTCACCATATCCTAATTCTTTCATTAATTTGGTAGGCGCATTGCGCAAATGGATAGGAACAGGTAAATCACCGGTTTGCTTCACTAATTGCTGTGCTGTGCCAATGGCTAAATAAGAAGCATTACTTTTAGGAGAGGTAGCGAGATAAATGGCACATTGGCTTAATATAATTCTGCTTTCTGGATAACCTATGGTTGAAACCGCCTGAAACGTGTTGTTGGCCATTATAAAAGCAGTAGGGTTTGCATTTCCAATATCTTCACTCGATAGAATAAGCATACGTCTGGCTATAAATTTCACATCTTCTCCGCCTTCAATCATTCTCGCCAGCCAATAAACAGCTCCGTTAGGATCGCTGCCACGAATCGATTTTATAAATGCCGAAACGATGTCATAATGCTGTTCGCCACTTTTGTCATACAAAACTGTATTTTGCTGTACCAGTTCAAAAACGCGGTTATTTGTGATGATAATTTCGCTGTCAGCAGAGGCGTTTACGACTAGTTCAAATATATTCAATAGCTTTCGTCCGTCACCACCCGAAAGTCGTAATAGCGCTTCCGTTTCCCTTAATTCAATATTTTTGGAGGCTAAAAAAACATCCGTTTTCAAAGCGCGTTGTAATAAGGACTCTAAATCGTCTTTTGTGAAAGCGTTTAATACATAAACTTGACAACGGGATAATAAGGCAGGAATAACTTCAAAACTGGGGTTTTCCGTTGTGGCACCTATTAATGTGATCCATCCTTTTTCAACCGCTGCTAATAAGGAGTCCTGCTGTGATTTACTGAAGCGATGAATTTCATCTATGAATAAGATTGGATTCTTGGTGGTGAATAGACCTCCACTTTGTTTGGCTTTTTCGATGACTTCCCTGATGTCCTTCACGCCTGAATTGATAGCGCTTAAAATGTAAAAAGGACGTTTTGATTCCTGAGCGATTATTTGTGCCAAGGTAGTTTTGCCCGTTCCCGGCGGTCCCCATAAGATTAGGGAAGGGATAATTCCTTTTGCTATTTGTTGTGTCAAAGAGCCATTTGGTCCCACAAGGTGGGATTGGCTTATGTAGTCTTCTAATTTTTGTGGACGTATTCGTTCTGCTAATGGTGCTTCCATTTTGTAAAATTACTATTTTTATTTGTAGCTACTCGAGCACTACACAATATCTTTTTTTCGGTCGCTTCCTACCTAGCATAGAAATAAAAGGATGCCGTTACTCGCGAAGTACTGGGACTTTGCTAAGTCTTGAAATTACCTGTTTTAGGAACGGGCAGATTTCATTTATTGATTTGAAGCGTTATTATATGACAAAATAGCATTAAATTGCTTTTGGATATATTTTTGATTTATATAAAATAATAAAAAAAGCTAAAATGGATAATCATTTTAAATTTACCAATTCTGTCGTGGGAATGCCACTTTTTTTTGTACTGTTCCTTTGGTTTGTCTATTGGATGGAAATTCGATTTGGTTTTGATTTTGATAAATATGGGGTTTGTCCAAGAACATTTTCCGGTTTGCAGGGTGTTTTTTTAAGTCCGTTCATCCATTCTGATTTGAAGCACCTTTATAATAACTCGATGCCCTTGCTAGTTTTGTTAGCTGCTTTGCAGTTTTTTTACGCAAAACAATCATATGCGGTTATAGGGTATGGTATTTTGTTTTCGGGTATCTTGACTTGGTTGATTGGTAGGTCAAGCTATCATATAGGGGCCAGTGGGCTGATTTATGTTTTAGTGTCCTTTATCTTTATTAAAGGAATATTGACGCGATACTATCGTTTGGTTGCATTATCGCTTGCCGTGATAATGCTGTATGGTGGAATCCTTTGGTATGCGTTTCCAAAAGTGGATGATACCATTTCCTGGGAAGGGCATTTGGCAGGATTGATTACTGGAGTTGTACTTTCTTTGGTGTACAAAACACCAGAATATAAAAAGCCAATTAAATACGATTGGGAAAAGCCTGATTTTAATTCGGCAGAGGATAAGTTTATGCAACGTTTTGATGAGGACGGAAATTTCGTCAATTTAGTAATTGAAGAAGAGGAGGTTGGGATTCCTATAGAAGTTCAATCGTATTTCACGTCAAATTTGGCTGTTGAGTATGAAATTAAAGTAAACGTAAAAAGCGAATCATGACCCGAGTCTTGATTCGCTTTTTTATGATTGATTCTATTAGATGTTAGATTCTTTGTCTTAACGCTTCATATAAAAATGCACCACAAGCAACGGAAACATTTAGGGAACCAATGGTTCCAAACATTGGTAGTTTGGCTTTTTCGTCGACAATCTTCAAAACGGATGGGTTTACACCGCGGTCTTCTGATCCCATTATAATGGCTACGGGCTCATTTAAAGAAATGTCATAAATAGTGGTATCTGTCTTTTCGGTTGCAGCAATAGTTTTAATCCCGCTTGCCTGCAAAAGGAAGATGGCGTCTTTGATATGCTCTACTTTACAAATCGGAATATTAAATACCGCTCCTGCTGACGTTTTTACGGTATCCCCGTTCACTGGTGCTGAACCTGCTTTTTGAACTATAATACCATTTACTCCGGTACACTCAGCGGTTCTGATGATAGCGCCAAAATTTCGTGCGTCAGAAATTTGATCTAAGATTAAAAACAATGGTGTTTTCCCATTTTCAACTACGGTATCAATTAAGGTCTCTAAATCAAAAAAGGAAATAGGAGAGATGCTTGCTACGGCGCCTTGATGGTTGTTAGGTGTTAATCTATTTAGTTTTTCTACGGGAACATAGGAGAAGTTTACATTGGCGCGCTTCATCACTTTCATTAAGTCTTTCATCAATTCGCTACTCGCTTCTTTTTGAATATAAACTTTGTCTACTGTAGTTCCTGCTTGGATAGCTTCAATGATAGCTCTAATTCCAAAAATTTGATGTTCTTTTTCCATAGCGCAAAGATATAAAAAAAGAGGCTGTTCAAAAAGGGCAGTCTCTTTTTTTATAGTACAATTTTGTTCAATAATTATTAAAGGGATTGTTCGAAAATTAATTGTGTAATTTATTTTAAAATATCGTTATCCGCGTTTCTTAGGCTGAAAATATATTTAGAATTTTGTGAATAGATTTTATTGGTCGGTTTATACAAGTTATGGTACTAACAACTAAGTCAAATTTGCTGTTTTCTTTCCTAACCTGGTATAAAGGAAAACGTTTAAGACTTTTGTTTTGCTTACTATTTTTAAAATGGACTCTGATTTGATATATCTTTCGTTATTTGTTTCCTTTACTATTTCTCCATACTTCTATGGGTTGTAATTGGATTCAACTTTTCTTGCTGGTAATAGGTTGATAAGCATATTGATGCTGAAAATAAACTGCTGTTGTATTAGGCTTTTGAGCATAAAATACCAGTATGTTTTGTTCCATTGAAGGAACTTAAAAGTCTAGCTCTGTGGTAATTTTTTTCAGTATTATAGAGAGTCGTTAGACTCTTGACAGTCTTTCTAATTCTATAGCTATCAGGTAGAGCGAAAAAATTCAACTTACTAATTGTATAATAAGTGATAGTTTTGATGATTTCGATAATCAGCATCTGCGGGACCTCTTTTTTACTGTTTTTTTCTGAATACGTTTCAAGTGTAGCTAAATTAGTTTCTAAGATTGTGAAGTCGTGTGATTTTCGATGGGAATTTGAATATTGCATGACGGTTGTTGTTGGCCGTTGATCATAACCTCTTTTGTGATACTCACAAAAGTAGCATCGGTGTCATTCTTAGAATAACAGTTAGCATCTCCTTTTATAATTTGGATGCTGTTGGTCTTTATTAAGTTTTAGCAACTTCTCTATTCTGAGTCGTTAGGATTTTATCTATTTCCTATTTAAAAAATATATTTGTCTTTCAATTTATAGGTTGTGTTTTCCCGTTAAACGCTCGACTAATAATCTTGTTTTCGCGTTTAATGTCAGTTTGCGCAATATTTAATTCGGTGATGTGACCTAATATCATCAATACGGAATGTATTTCTCTGTAGATGCTTTTAATAGTTTCGTTAAGATTGGATATTGTTTGAATATAGGCTTAACAGTACTTGCTTTAGCATATTTTAATGATAACTTATCGTTTCACTTCGTACGTGTAATAGCAAAATGTCAGATTTTCCGACTATTTGTACTTGCTAATCTATTTGCATAGTGGCACTGTTATTAAAAAAGTAAAGGTTCCTAGGAGAGTCGATAACTAATTAACCGCCAGCACTATTAAATTGGACAATATAGATAGTGAGTTTAAAACAAAAAAAAACTGCCCGAAAATAAGTTTTCGGACAGTGTTTTATTAACACATAATTTTAAATTAAGGAACATACCAGAATGGGCCTTGTGTTGTAACTTGAGCCGATGTCAAAATAGGCACATTACCTGAGTTAGCATTGTACTCTGATAGCGGGTATATAAGTCTTTTTGGTCTTGAAGCTTGTAAGTTGAAGCCATTTATAGATTTAGGTATAACTGGGAAGCCAGTTCTGGTATAGTTAATGTAATTTTCAACACCATGAATACCACTTAATGCAATCCATTTTTGTGTTAGAATTGCTTGAATTTTATTGGTCGATGCAGCCCATCCAAATCCTGGAACAGCTTCGATCTGTACTGCGTAAGTTCCAATCGTAGCCCCTAAGTAAGTAAAAGAAGCTTGAATACCCTCGTTAAATAGAGCTTGAGCAACTCCAGTGGTTAAAAAACCTCTTTGAACCGCTTCTGCTTGAAGAAATTTACTTTCAGAGAGCAACATTAATGCGCCAGCCTTAGATGATCCAGCCGCAACTTGGGCCGCTCTGTTAGCTCCTACGTAGCCTGTGATACCTGCACCAAATTTAGATGTAGGATTTGTGGAGTTATTTTGACCGGGTACTGGTTTTTGCCCTTGATCCGTACCTACTATTTTTCCGCCTACGGTGGTCCATATTCTAGATCTTCTTGGGTCAACAACTCCAGCTGTTGGTCCTCCAACTTCCCCGTTTAGTACATCAGCAAAGTGTTTTGAAGATGTAAAAAAAGTATAGTTTGTATTAGTTGTCGATCCTGCTACATCTCGTACAAATGAACCAAAAAACGGATTTTGTTTGGCATCATTGCTGGACGAGTATCCGGGATTAATTAATACATCAGCATCTACGAAATTATTTAAAGATTGTAACTGTGCATATTTACTATTTAAATAAGTTACTGTTGCTGCATCTTTAAGTTCGCTTTGTCTCAAAAGAATTCGAAGTTCGATTGTGTTAGCAAGTTTAAGCCATTTACTCATGTCTCCACTAAACACGACATCGTTCGCTACACCTTGTGCCGTTGCTGATGGATTTTGAATAAGAGCACGAGCCTCTTCTAGTTCTTTGATTAACTCTTTATATATTACGGCATCATCTGTATAAACTGGTGTCAGATTTTGTTGTCCCTTAAAAGCTTCAAAGTAAGGTGAATCACCATACAAATCAACTATATACTGCATATAATGAGCTTTCATTATTTTAGCTACAGCTATGTAGTTACCTTGATTTTCTAAAGGTGTTTCGATTATCTTTTGAAAGTTGTTTACACTTCTGTAAAGTCCGTCCCATACTGCTGCATAAGTATTATTATCAAAATTATAAGAATATTCAAGCTGCAATGGATTTGTAAACTGGTAGATATTTCCACCCCATGCATTTGTCATAACACTACCCAAACGATTCATGTTAATAGCTTGTGTTCGGAATGCTTGTGCTTGAGCACCAGGTAAAATAAGTCTTGGAGGAAGAGATGATTCCAGAGGACTATTTATATTAGTGTTGTCTGCTAAATAGTCACTACAGGATGTAAGTGTAACCGCTGTGACTGCTAGTATTAAAAATATTTTTTTCATATTCTTTTATTTAGAAAGTTAAATTGATGCTTCCACCAAAAGTTCTTGTATTTGGATATTGTCCCGTTCCTGAATAACCTATACCGTTACCATTGTTGGCTGTGCTGCTAGATGCTTCTGGATCAGTATACCCTTTGTTGCTCTTTGCTAAAACAGTGAATGGATTTCTTGCATTTACACCAAATCTAAGTGAAGTTAATCCGATTTTATCAATAGTTGAATTAGGTACCGAATAACTTAGAGCAAGTTCTCTTACTTTGAAAGCAGTTGCATCTATAACGTTATGCTCGCCAGCTCTGCTTAAAGTACTGTAGTAGTCAATAATTCCATTAGGATCGTAACCAGCAGCAGAGTAGATCGAAGTGTTAGGAGTGTAAATTCCAGAACTAGGAGCTGTTTCTACAACTGAATTAGGTAAAATGAAACCAACTTCTCTATCAAAAGCGGCTGATTCCTCCAAGCGTCCTGGCCATGTTAAATCGTATTTAGTACCAGAAATAATTTGATGACCCGTTCTGTAATCCATAACTACTGTTAATCTCAAACCTTTATATTCAAAAGAGTTAGATAGACCTAAAATGTAATCCGGGGTTGCTTTACCTAAGATTGAGTTTGAAGATGCCCTAGTAGGAAGGCCGAATTGATTTACAATTATACTTCCATTATCATCTCTTAAAAATTTAGTACCTTTTATCAGAGGAAATTCTTGTCCTACTTGGGCAAAAATTCCAGTTCCAGTAGTAGCGTCTGAGAAAAGATTTATCTCATTTGCTCCAGCAGAAAGGGAGTTGATAACAGATTTATTGGAAGAATAACTTGTGCGCAAGTCCCATTTGAATGATTCGGTTTTAACAGGCACTAATCCTAAATCGATTTCTATACCTTTTGTAGTCATATCACCAATATTTGATTGTGATGTTGCTAAACCTGAAGCAGAAGAAGCAGTAGCTGCGGTGATCAAATCTTTTGTGTTTGATATATATGCCGATCCATCTATAGTAATTCTATTATTGAAAAGTCCAATACTTATATTTCCTTCTTTAGTAGTTACAAATTCTGGTCTGATGTTTTTGTCTGTTGGTCTTTGATTGATTATGTAAGACCCTAATTGACCGTATGGGAATCCTGTTGGGAATACACCTATCTCGGAGGTTGCATAAGGCTGAATAGACGATGAGTTACCAACTTTAACTATGTTTGCAGAAAGTTTAAGATAATTTAAAGTGTTACTTTTTAATCCTTCAAAGGCTAAAGTTGGTATAAAAGATACTCCAGCACTTGGGTAGAAAAAGTTATTATTTTCTTTCGATAAAACAGAAGTCCAATCATTTCTTCCTGTAAGGTTTAAAAACAGATAGTCTTTGTATCCTAAATCTACGTTTGCTAATACAGACGCACGGTTAGATTTTTGTAATCTATTGTCTAAATTTGACGGATTTGAGGGACTTAAAACATTGTTGATGTGATACCATCCAGGGATGTCCAGATTCTGACCTCCTTGTGAAGTAATATTAAATCTTCGGTCTTGCATGTTACTACCAACATTTGCTTTTAAATTTAAGTCATCTGTTAGATCATAGTCAAAATTCACTAAGAAATCGCCATAATATGTTCTTAATGACGACTGATTTGCAAAGAATTCAGAAGTTTGGTTTCTATTTGCTCCAGCTCCTGTTAGAGCTGGAGTTTCTGAATATTGATTAATATGAGACTGTTGATCTCTATTAGTGAATTGCAGATTTCCTGTATAAGTAAAATTTATATGGTCATTTAGTTCATATTTTAATGAAGCAATAGTATTTATAAATGTTCTTCTTGCGTCAGTACGGTCGTTATCAATAGTCCAGAATGGATTTTTGAAATAAATATTATAATTCCCTTCGTTTCCTGAATTTTTAAACAAATTTAAATCTACGTTTCCTGGAGTTTGAATCAAGTCGTCAAGCAAATCAGTTGAAGTTTGGCTAGATTTTTGGTAATTGTAGTTTACGTTACCATCAATGCTTAATTTACCGAATTTTTTTCCAGCTTTAAATAAGAAGCTGTTTCTTTCAAGTTGATCTCCATTCACAACAAATTCCGTCTTTACTTTATTTGCAGAAAGTAACACGTATGAGTCAGAAGTTCCAGCATTTACAGAGAATCCATTTTGGTATGTAATTCCTGTTTGGTAAAAATCTTTGACATTGTCTTTTATGAAGGAGTAAGGTTGTTGCAGTTCAAGTCCGTCGGCTTGAGGTAAACCTGTTGCGCGTAGTACTCCGTCATAAGGAATTCCCCAAGATCCATTTTCTTCAGGATAATGAACACCATCCCAACCTTGTCCATATTTTTGCTGTGTTTTAGGCATAAAGGATACGCTTTCAAAGTCTACTGCAGAATTAACATTTACAGTGATTTTTCCTTTCTCCTTACCTTTAACGGTTGTAACGATAATTACTCCGTTTACACCTTGTTCTCCATAAAGAGCTGCGCCTTGCATCCCTTTTATAACATTCACACTTGCAATTAATTCAGGTGGTAATTGTTGTAGTACTGCTGATGAAGATATTGCGTTGTCGATAACAACCAATGCTTCGTTGTTACCCGTAATTGATCTTGACCCTCTTAATACGATTCTACTAGTTCCATTTACTCCATTTGAAGATTTGTTGATTTGTAGACCAGATACTTTTCCAACTAAAGATTGTACCACGTTTGGATTCGCTGCTTGGGTAAGCTCTTCGTTGTTTACGGCCTGTGTTGCAGAAGTTACTGAGTTTTTAGATTTTTTAATACCTAAAGCAGTTACTATAACTCCTTCAAGCTCTACCGCAGAACCCATCATTTTAACATTCATAACTGCTGAAGTAGCCGCTAGAGATTGGGTTTTCATCCCAATGTAGGTAAAAATTAAAGTTTGACTTGGGGTTGCTTTAATAGCAAACTTCCCGTCAAAATCAGTTTGTGTTCCTGAGTTAGTTCCCTTAATCAACACGCTTACGCCCGGTATAGGCATTCCTGTATTGTCAGAAACAACACCCGTCACAGCTCTCTCTTGCGCAAAGGTTAATTGCGCCATAAGTACTACTAGCAGTACTAAGATTCCATTGAACTTTAGTTTCATTTTTAAATATTTTTAATTAGTGTAGCAAAAATATTACTTTAATGATTATGATAATATTGTTCTAGGAGTTGCTAGTTAATAATTATATTCCTATTGTCTGAAGGTTTGTTTTGAAAAAGCATTGTCGTGGATTCGTAAATAGCTGATTTTATTAGTGCTATGCTTGTTCTTTTTTATCTTTTTTAAGCCTTTGTTCTTTTGCAGGCTGTTTTTAAGAAGAGGAAAATGGCTAATTTTTTGTTAAAATTATATTTTTATAACATATTTAAGTTAATTTGTTATAAAAACCGCAGCTTTAGACTTGACAATTATGATGTGGTATGTTAAATAAATTGATTTTTTAATAGTATAATAGTTAAAATGTAAAAAAAAGCTAAACAAAGCGCAAGTGCTCCGATTTTGTAAGTTATTATGTCGTTTTAAAGAATTATTTCCTTTGCCGCACTGCTTCGTAAAAAAGCACATTGCAGGCAGGAGTTATTGTCAATGATCGTACTTAACCAAACATGGGAAGAGCAGCTATGTTATTAACGATTTTTAAAGTTCGTGGTCTTCTTTTCCCTCTATTAAGGCTATGCCTCGCTTTAGATCAAGATCATAAATTTGTGGGGGCGTTGTTTTTGCAGAGGCAATTGTTTTCTTGTCGCTTGCGCGCAAAAGAAATATTGCTTGGTTAATCTGTGCCGCTTTGCGGGTGGGAAGATTGGAGGTACGCTATATGGATTTTGTCCACAGTGGAAAGATATATATTAAACGGTCAGTTTGTACAGATTGTTTTTTTTTGCAATAACAAATCGATGCGTTTATAACGTGCTGTATTTATCAAGTTTAGTCAAGGTATTTTGTTATTATAATTAGTTTCTTTTGTATTGATTTTCCTTTTTTTTAAATAAAAAGAGGCGTGAATATGCAGAAAAAACATGTTATTTTAAGATAACAAAGATGGTTTGTTGAGAAAAAGAGCGCATTAAAGTAAGCCATTTTAACACAATTTGTTGAAAGGTTCCATAATTTGACATTGGAATGGTTGATAAGCAAAAAAAAGGATTGAACAACGAAGAGCTGGGGCAGTCCTTTAAGAATATTTTGTATTTTGTTGGAATTAGATCCTTTGTCTCACGGCTTCGTATAAAAATGCGCCTCAGGCAACCGATACGTTCAATGATCCTATTGACCCAAACATGAGAAGTTTAGCTTTTTTATCGACCAATTCTTTAACTGACGGGTTTGGTCCGCGGTCTTTCGTGTCCATAATAATCGCTACGCATTGGTTTAAATCGATATCATAGATTTTTTGGTCTGTTTTTTCGGTAGTGGTTACGTTTTTAATCCCGCTAGCTTGCAAAAAAAATGGCGTGCTTAATGTTTCCGCTTTACAAATTTGAATGTTGAATACGGCTCCGGCTGAAGTTTTAATGGTATCCGCTTACGGGGGCTGAACCTGCCTTCTGAAGGATAATTCCGTTTACGCAGTTACGATCGGTTGTTCTAATAATTGCTCCAAAATTACGGGCGCTTAAAATATTTTCCCAAAACTAGAAACAATGGTTTTTTCCGTTTTCCATTACGGACTCTATTATAGTTGCTAAATCAATAAAGAAGATATGGGAAATGGTCGCCACCGCGACTTATTATTTTTGGGTGTTAATCTGTTTAGTTGTTTAACAAGAACGTAGGGAAAGTTGATATTACCGCACGTCATCACTTTCATTAAGTCTTTCATCAGTTCGCTGCTCGCTCCCTTTTGAATAAGTACTTTGTTTACTGTTGCACCCGTTTGTATTACTTCAATGATCGCTCTAATCCCAAATATTTGATGTTCTTTTTTCCATGACGGAAAGATATAAAAAAAAAGAGGTTGATGTTTAATCAACCTCTTTAAGATAGTTATAATAAAAAATATTAGATTTTAGTAAAAACCGAATTACCATAATCACCGTAATCGTTTTCCCAACGAATACTCAATGTTCCATCTGCGTTAACAGTTCCGGTAAGTTTTACATTTGCACTAAATGGTTCTATATATGAACCGGAAAGTGTACCGCATACGTCAGTAAATTTACCTGGATAATCTCTTGTGATACTGTAGATGTCATACCATAATTGATATAGTCCTGCATATCCATCAGATAATGTGTAGCTTCCTCCTCCATTATCAGTTATAGTTACTTCATAAGGGTAATTAGTAATAGGGTTTTTAGAAGGGGCTGGGCCACTATCAGTGGACATCCCTGAGGATATAACGGAATAAGTTCCGCCTAAATCCGACGGGCAAGATACAGGATAGCTTTGTAATAATGTATACTTGTTTGAGTTTGCAATATCTGCACCGTAGTTTGCAGTACCATCATCATTTAAAAGTTTAAGGATGCTACCGTCTTTCAAAGTTAGTATGGCAGAAACTGTAAATTTATCCCCAAGTCCAAAATCACTTTTTGAGTTTAACACTGTAAATGCAGCAATTAAATCATTTGTAGTGAAATTTAAATTTGCAGGGAATGTCGTAACGTTGGCTTTCATTATGGCTCTGGATACGGTCGTTCCTTTTGTGTAAGAACCTACAATATCCATAGAGGAAACTTCTCCTTGAGCTACAGCAACAGTTAATCCTAGATTGAAACTACCCCCTTTACCTAAGCTAATTAAGTTGATGAAGTTATCTGTTCCAGCTGTTTTAGTTATATTAGGTACTGCCCCAACTTTCAGATCAATTGTTGATGTGCCGCCGTCGTTAGTACAAGAAGGCAGTAGCAAAGCTGCTGCGAATATTGCGAATAATAATTTTATTTTTTTCATAATGTAATATTTATTTTAAAGGTCCCAAAATATTTTGTAGGTAGTAGCGTCTTTTTGGGCTGGAGCGTTTAGATTTGAGTTTAATTCGTTTTGCGGCCAGAAAAGGGACACTTGATAGGTATTGTTTTGTATCGTTTGCGAATCAATCAATGGCCATGCATCTCCGTTGTTAAGCTGATACTCTGGAGAAGCTCCAAGAGGATTTGCTAAAATCGGGAAACCAGTTCTTCTGTAATCAGTATATTGATCCATAGGGTCGCCACAAGTTCCTACCCATTTTTGGGTCATTATAATTTCTAGTTTTTTGGCAGGAGCTGCAGCATTAAATTCTGCAAGAACGTTGGTTATAAATGCTGTCACCGTAGTCGAACCTGCTAACACAGGAATGATTTGTGACGACTTATTTAACGAAACTACCTGGTCAACCTTGGCAAAACTCGCTTTCATAGCTTGGTTTAATTTGGCTGAAGCTGTTCCGGCAGTGGTTAGTTGTCCTACGTGAATTAATTCAGCCTGAATATAAAGGAATTCATCATAAGTTAACATTCTGAAAGGAGCAATACCGGTTCCTGTGTTTCCATCCATAATGCCACCTTTGCCATCGTCATATCTACCACCCGTTTGAAAGATACCGGGGTAAGTGTATGAATTTTCCGCACTTTGTCCTTGGTTAGGGCCAACAGTACCAAATCTAATACTGAAGAAACCAGTAGATTTGTCCCAATAGTCAGCATTAGGATTTCCTGTGGTTGCATTTCCTGTATCAGGAGGTAATACGCCTGCTTTTAACTGATTGAAGAAGAAGTACTTCATTCGAGGGTCAGGGTTGTTGGCATGTATATTTGGATTTACCCCTTTTAGAATTTCATAAAACCAAGGGCTTTGATAAGCACCAAATTGTGTACTATTATATGAATCTAAATATAAATTGTTTCTTTCCTCAGGAGCAACACTTGCTGTATGATTAAACTGGAAATCATCTGCCGCTGAAGTGAAAAAATTATTTTCGGCAACCAATGCTTTAAACCCGGCTGTATCGAAATCATTGGTTAATCTTACTTGGTTGTATAATTTCAATTTAAAAGTATTCGCAAACTTAATCCATTTCGCTGTATCTCCTTTGTAAAACAAATCATTTGCAGCTGGTTTTTGTGTCCCTGCATTAGTTGCTATATTTGCTTTAGCAGTTGCTATTAATTTGAAGACATCAGCATATATCGCTTTTTGAGCATCAAACTTTGGACTCACTATACCTGCTGTTAAGTTTGTTGCTTCAGTATAGGGAACATCTCCCCATAAATCAACTGCCAACGCCATTAAATAGGCTTTTTGCATTTGAGCAATACCAACATACACTAAATCCCCAGATGCAGTTGCTTGGTCTATTAATGTCTGGATGTCAGTTAAGGTCAAATAGATAGTGTCCCAGTCATTATTTACAGGTATACTTCCAACTTTGGTTCCGTACTGGTCATACTCTTCTCTAGTAGTCATTTGATGCGTATAAACCGCAAGAATGTTCCCTGAAAAATTGTTGAAGTCTGTGACGCTGCCCACGCCAACCTGTGTGTTAGTCAGTAAAAGCGATAGTGGTGCAACAGTAGGGCTGTCCTTGTCTGTATTAACATCCAGGTAATCGCTACAACTAATAAAAAGTGTTGTAAGCAATAACAAAGCGATGGTGATTTTGTTATTTTTTATTTTTATTAAAAGTTCCATATTTTTTTTTTTAGAATGTTAAATTAAGCTTGATTCCAAATCTTTTAGAAGTAGGTGCGGATGCAATCTCAATTCCTTGAGATGTTCCTGATCCTAAGCTAGTTACGTCCGGGTCAAAGTTAGTATATTTAGGTACGTTTGGTGCGAAGTACCAAAGATTATTTCCAATTGCACTTAAGCTCACTGATCCAAAAGGTGTTTTGTCAATAAATTTTGCCGGAAAATCATATGTTAGACTCACATTACTCAATCTATAAACAGTAGCGTCATAAACGGATGCCTCATCTACACTGTTTATACCAAATGTGTTTGAATTTGATGGAGAAAAATAAAGCTCATTCATTGATAACTGTGTAGTATTTGGGATTTGAGCTCCTGATGCATCCAGCAACGCAGTTCCTGTTGTTGTGTTACCATAGAAACCTGGGATAATAAAAGTGTTTTCTCTGTTTTCTGTATCTTTAGTTACACCACGTCCTAACAATGTGTTAATTGTCGTAGAAGAGATATCGCCTCCTTCTTTCCAGTCGAATTGTGCTTTTAAAGAGAATCCTTTATACGTGAAAGTATTGATAAATGCCATTCTGAAATCCGCTTGTGGATTACCTATGTACCCAGGGGTCGGGTCTTGGATAACTCCACCCGCTTTGTCAATAAGGAAGTTTCCGTTTGCGTCCCTTGCAAATTTTGTACCATAAAAGAATCCATAAGCCTGTCCTACTTCAACATATCCAACTGCATTTGCTCTTAACGGAAATCTTTCAAGACCGTCAATCAACTTGGTTACTTTGTTTTCGTTCTTTGTATAATTAGTTTGTAAAGACCATTTAAAATCTTTTGTTCTAAACGGAACAAGTGTTAATGCTAATTCAACACCTTTGTTTTCTATAGAACCTAAATTTGTGTTGTATTGTGCAAATCCACTAGTTGTTGGAACGGTGATCGGAGTGATCAGATCAGTTGATGTTTTTTTGTACAAACTCACATCTACTATAACTCTTCGCTTGAAAAACTCTAAATCTGCTCCAACTTCCACCTCTTCAGTAAACTCTGGCTTAATATTTGGATCTGCCAAAGAAGTTGAATTTCCAATTGTTGCAGTATTATTATAGGCTACTCCGAGGTTGAAAGTTTGGTTAATAAACTCTGAAGATGCATCTCTACCCACTTTTCCGTAACCTCCTCTTATTTTTGCAAAACTCAAGATGTTACTATTCATGTTTAAAGCCTCTGTTATTATAAACGAAGCACTTACTGAAGGGTAAAAATAGGAATTGCTTTCCTTAGGCAAAGAAGAACTCCAGTCATTTCTTCCGGTCGCGTTGATATATAAGAATTCTTTATAATCAAATGTCACATCAGCAAAAACTCCAACGCTTCTTTTCTCACTTCCAGAATCAGCGTTATTGACTACAGTAAGGACATTGCCTAAATTAAAGATATTCGCGACCTTAAAGCCGGTACCTTCATTTTGCGTTCTTTTATTACTGTTTTGTAAAATATTATTCCCAACGATTGCGGCTAGTCCAATATCGTCTGTTAATTTATATTTAAAGTTAACTAACAATGTGGACTCAATATCCTGGTTGCTAAAGTTGTCCGTTACCAACGATCCTAAACCACCACTAGCTCTTGAATATAAATCACGAATTTCCGCTCTTTCCAGTGAGTATTTGTTGACACCAGCTCTGTAGAATACATTTATGTTGTCATTAAACGCATAGCTCAAATTTAAACCTACCACTGTTCTGGTTGTATTTGTAGTGATTTGATCGTGTTTCCAAGACCATAAAGGGTGGTCGAATTGAGTTCCGTTTGGTGTAACTGACCTTCCGTCTGTTAAGTCTTCGTAAGGTAAATTAAGATCCCAGTTTCGTGCTAAAAACAAAGTTCTTGCAAAAGATGACGATGAACCACCAAATTGATTTTCTCCAAAAAAGGCACCTACTTGTTTTGTGTCAGCATAACTCATGTTGGCACCAGCTGTCAACTTATTTGCCAATTTAAACGTTCCTCCTGCAGAGAAAGACGTTCTGTCGTAAGTATTGGAAGGTATGTATCCGTTTTGCCCTAAATCTGAGATTGTTACATTGAAACTCCCATCTTGATTAGCATAACTTAATCCAATCGTATTTTCCGCTATTGAACCAGTTCTAAACAAGTCTTTTACATTATTTGGTTTAGCAACGTAAGGAACTGTTGGTCCAAATTGTGTAGGAAATGCGGCGAGTAAAGTTGGCCATGTAGGAATGGTTTCTCTCGAGTCGAATCTAGGTCCCCATGAACCATTTGCATTTGCATAATTGAAATTGACACCTGCACCATATGTGTTTTGATAGTCAGGTAAGTTCGCAATTTGCTCAAGAAAAACTCCTGATCCAAAGTTTACACTTAATTTTTTATTTTGTTTTGTGCTAAGAGAACCAGATTTGGTAGTTATTACGATAACACCATTTACCGCTCTTGAACCATATAATGCGGCAGCTGCAGCACTCTTAAGTACGTTGACACTTGCAATGTCATTAGGATCTAGACTAGACAATGCAGATTCATATCCACCACCTCCGGTAACTTGATTTGATGTTGTTACCTGTGTGTTGTTATATGCAATTCCGTCTACAATAATTAGAGGTTGTATGTCTCCGCTAAATGTAGAAATACCTCTAATTGTAATTTGATTTGCAGCACCTGCAGCACCAGTAGAAACGTTGACGTTTACACCAGCAACTTTTCCCTGAAGAGAACGTACTAAATCCGGTTCGGAAGATTCAGTAATGTCTTCAGTTTTCACGCTGCTTACACTATATCCTAATTGCTTTGGTTTTCTTTTAATACCAAAAGCTGTAACAACTACGCCTTCAAGTTCTACCGCGCTGCTTTTCATTTTAACATTTACCAATGTTGATGTGGCTTTAACTTCTTGGCTTAACATGCCGATGTAGCTAAAAATTAAAATTTGACTTGGGGCTGCTTTGATAGCAAATTTTCCGTCAAAATCAGTTTGTGTCCCGAATTTCGTTCCTTTAACCAATACACTTACGCCTGGTATGGGCATTCCTGCATTGTCAGAAACAACACCAGTAACAGCTCTTTCTTGAGCAAAGGTTAGTTGCGCCATCAGTACTACAAGTAGTACTAAGATTCCATTGAACTTTAGTTTCATCTTTAATTATTTTGAATTATTAAAACAAAAATAGCCAATAAAATGTTAATATTCCTAATAAACTTTACTGTTTTTTTAAGTTGTTTTAACAAAAGCTGTGGCGAATGTTAAAATAATGAGCGTTTCTGAGTTTTTTGTGTTGTTATTTAAGTGTGTGCAAAGTAGTGGTTTTTATTTTGAAATAGTAAATAGGAATATTTGATTTACATTAGTGGTACTTGTGTTACGTATTGATTAATAGGTCTTTGAAAATAAATTCTTTTTTGTCAAATAAAAAAGATGAGTAGAGTGGTAGGAGATATTTTTATGTTATTGCAGTTAAAAAAAAATATCAGGAAGCCTTTTTTTAGATGACTTGGTTAATTGTCAGATTTAGATTGCTTTATAGTTTTTTTTGTTTTGTAGACAGTTGATGTTTTATTTTAGTTAAAAAGCAGCTAATTATGTTCGATAACTAATTTTTTGTGTACCGCAATTTGAGGACGGTAAAATTCAAATAATCTAAGGCCGTAAAAGGGATGTTTTTTTATTTCAATATTAGATATTGTCAGCTATGTTCTTTAGTTCGGTTAATTCAACAATACTACTTTTCGTGTAAAGCTATTTTGGGACCGGACAAGTAACGCAAAAAAATCACGAATGAGTCACTGGTGGTTTTAATGGGATTCTATTTACAAGTATGTTGATGTAGTGAAAGGAAGTAATGAAAAAGGCTGCCAAAAATTGGCAGCCTTAATAACTTATAATGATGTAAAATAATTATTCTAGTTTACGTCCCAGAATAGTTGCGTTGTTTGCGTATCGCCACCTATTGCTGATGATGCCGCATCATAGTTGGTAACATTAAGGTTTTGTTCGCTAATTGGGTACGTATATCTTGTAGGAACTGGAAGTTCAGATATAGCAGCTACGTTAAAACCTGGGATGTCGTAGGTTCTATAAGCTGTCCAAGCTTCAAATCCTCTGTTGTACATAGCTAACCAAAGTTGATTACCAATTTTCACCTTCCAATCGCCTGGTGCAGTTGCGTAAGCTACATCTGGATTTAGTAAATAAGTAGCTACGTCAGGAGCTCCCCAATAATTAAAGGAAGCTGTAATACCTGCGTTATAGAATCCTGCCGCTTGAGCAGGCGTGCCTGAGATAGCACGTTCCGCTGCATCTGCTAAGTAAAAAGAAACTTCTGCAAAATCCATTAGGCATGCTGGATTGTCAGCCATTTCCATTATTTCACCAATGTGAGTATATGAACTATAACTGTTGTTATCACCGTAAGGTCCACCATCATAAATACCGGCTCCTAGGTTCTCCTGAAAGTAAAATGGTCTTCTAGGGTCACTAACATTATTCATAAAGTCTACTAATGTATTGGCAGGAACGAAATCAGATCGTCCAGTCTGCACTAGATCAACCCATACTGGATTGGTGTTCGGAGGTGTAGTAGAATAAGGGAGAGAAGTATTATCCGCGTTTGATGTAAATACGCCACCGCTTACGGCAGATGTAATTGCCGCCTGTGCCATAGTAGACATTCCAGGAGCATCAACAATTCGTATACCCATTCTTAACTTCAATGAATTACCAAACTTTTTCCAAGCACTAACGTTACCTCCGTAAAAGGGATCTGATTCGCCGAAGCCATCATTAGTTAAATTTGGAATTACTGCGGTTAAGCGTGTAAGTAAGTCTGCATAAATAGTAGCCGCATCATCATATTCAGGATTTGGGTTGTCAGTTCCTTTCAATGCCTGAGTATAAGGAATATCTCCAAAAGTTTCGACTAAATTTGCCCAAGCGTAAACACTTAAGATCTCGATTTGTGCATTACGAGATGCTTTTGAGGCAGCAGTCAATCTGTTGTTAGCATCTACAGTTGCTTTCGCAATAGAAAGATCTAACAAAACATCTCTGTACATTTCAGACCAGTGAGCATTTGTGATATTACGTGTGTTGAAGTCATAATTTGCCTCGTCAACATAGGTTGTCTCCGTCCAATGTTGGCCTAACATCCTGAAGATATTGGTGTTTACATTAGTGCTGGTCATTTGATTCACCAAACTCTTAGATGCAGAATTGAATAAAAATTCTGAATTCACCTCACTAGGGTTCTTTGGGTCTCTATTTAGGTTTTCGTAAGAGTCATCTGATTGACATGATACGAAAGCAATAATAGATAACGCTGTTAATATTATTTTTTTCATAATTTTTTTTTTTAAAACTGTAATTTAAGACTTGCTCCGATTTCTCTTATTGATGGCTGAGCTCCAGATTGATATCCTTGAACATTTCCAGAACTTAAGCCTGCCTCTGGGTCTGCATAAGGTACGCTTTTATCAATAATCCATAAGTTTCTACCAATTAAGGATACCGAGACATTGTTGAAAGGTAGTCTGCTTAAAACTTTGTCGTCAAAATTATAAGTTAAACTTGCTTGACGTAATTTGATGTAACCAGCGTCATAAACGTGCGCTTTGTTAGGAGCTCTAGCGTATCCCCATGCATTTGCATAGATGTCAGCGTTAGCTCTAACTTGGTTAGGAGTTCCATCAGGAGCTACTCCAGGCATAATAACGCCGCCGCTGTCAGCTCCGTAGTTTCCTGGTGTTCCTGTAATTGGATTTCTTACTGGGTTACCTAGTTCATTGTCAGCTGCAGAGAAGTCATACATCCCTGTTGCGTAACCATACCAAGTATCTAGAGAGAAAACATCACCACCTTTTTGCATGTCAAGCAAGAAAGATAAATTGAAGTTTTTGTATGTGATACTGTTGTTAAGTCCCGCTTTCCAATCTGCATTAATATCTCCAATTACATTGTTGCTTGATGAAGTCCTTGGGTAAGTACCAATTCTGCTTGCACTTCCTGTTTGGTTAACAATTGGTTGACCATTGTCAGCGTAAATGTAATCGCTACCTCTGATTGTTCCGTAAGGCTGTCCAGGCGTTGCATTAATCGAAATACCACCTTGTAGAGATGCCAATTGTAAGTTGTCAATACCATTAAGCAATTCAACTACTAAACTTTTGTTTTGAGACCAGTTTAGATTTAAATCCCATTGAAAATCAGCTGTTTTAAATGGAGTAGCATTCAATTGTACTTCCACTCCTTTATTTTCAATAGTACCAGCGTTTAATACTGCTGATCCATATCCTGTCGAAGTTGATAATGGAATATTGGTAATCTGGTTGATGTTTTGATTATTGTAGTATGAAAGATCAAAGCCAATGCGTCTCTTTAAAAATGACATTTCTAATCCAATTTCATAACTGTTTTGTCTCTCCGGTAAAAGATTCAAATTAGCTAGAGTAGTAGGGTTTGAAGCAACAGCTGTTCCGTTAAATGGAGTTCCAAAAGATAATGTATTGAAAACTCTATATGGATCTGTAGCACTACCTACCTCTGCATAATTAGCTCTTACTTTACCAAATGACAACCATGGAGCGTCAATTAAAGAAGAGAATACTAAACTTCCAGAAACAGAGTAGTAGCCAAATCTATTGTTTTCTTGTGGTAAAGTAGATGAACGGTCAGTTCTGTAGGAACCCTCAAGGTAAGCAAAACCATCATAGCCTAAACTTGCTCTGATGTATTCACCATCAACCATACTACTTGAATCGTATTCACTAGGTGCGTTAATTGGACTAACACTGTTTGAAAGTGAGTAAAGACTTTTTATGTTTAAACCACCGTTGGTTACAGCAAAAATACTGTTTCTAACATTGTTTCTTAGGTTGACACCGATATTACCCTCTAGATTTAATTTATCCGTTAAATCTTTATTGAAGTTTAACATTGCATCGTAGTTATACTCAGCGACATTGTTGTTGTATCTTGAATATTCTGATACATCAGCACTTCCAACATTTTTTCTTTCTTCTTGCAGTTCGCTATACGTATCAAATGAGAATCTGACACTTGCAGATAACCAGTCGTTGATCTTGTTGTCTATAGCTACATTACCAAATAATCTTGTTCTTGTATCTGTTTCGTAATTTTCATAGAATGTCCAATATGGATTATCTGAGTAAATTGGACTTAAGTTATCAGGACTATTAGGATTCCAAGTAATGTTGTCTCCAGTAAGAAAATAAGCGTCTTTTTGTTCATTAAAATCAACATTCATTTGGTTCCATTGTCTGAACTGTTGCATAATGTTACCAGAGGAATAACCGGTTCCGTTTCTACCTTTACCGTCATTTTTAACAAAATTAAAATAAGTAGAAACAGTCAGTTTGTCCGACAAATCATGAGATCCAGAAAAAGATATAGTATTTCTTTTGATGCTACTATTAGGTAGGTTACCTTCTTGTAATAAGTTAGTGAAACCCAATCTAAATGAACTTTTATCAGTACCACCATCTAAGGAAACAGAGTTTACTGCAGTACTTCCAGTACCCCAAACAGAGTTCGGTGTATTTTTTCCAGCTATCCAAGGAGTTGCTTTTTGGTAAGTGTCTGGTAGCTGCGGATAAATGGAGTTCCATTGGTAAACCATTAAACTTGGGTCAAATGCAGCACCGTATGATGCATCTTCGGTAAACACAGTAGTCAAGTCATCCACACCGTCGCCATTAACGTCATATAAGCCAAAGTATCCGCCTGGACCATCGTAATAAGGACCATATCCTGCTCCGTATTTATTTTGGTATTTAGGTAAGGTTGATTTATCTGCAGTACCTAAAGTAATGCTAGAGTTGATTGTTACACCAATACCTTTTTGTTTCCCCCCTTTTTTAGTAACGATCATTACGACACCATTAGAAGCACGAGAACCATAAAGTGCTGTTGCAGCAGCTCCTTTCAAAACGTTGATAGATGCAATGTCATCAGGATTTATATCTGACGCAGCATTTCCGTAGTCAAAACCACCTCTACCTGTTTTTTGATCTTGGCTGTTTGAGTTACCATTATCTATAGGTATACCATCAACAACAAATAATGCTTGATTGTTTCCTGATATAGAGTTGTTACCTCTAATAACAACTTGAGTAGATCCCCCTAAATTACCAGATGTCTTGATGTCCAAACCTGCAACTTTTCCAGAAAGTGAGTTTACAAAATTGGAACTTTTTACATTTGATACTTCGTCACCTGAAACTTCTTGAGTTGCATAACCTAAGGATTTTTTCTCTCTTTTAATACCTAAAGCAGTTACTACAACTCCTTCAAGTTCAAATGCATCTCCAGTCATTGTAATATTTACAGTTGATGAAGAAGCCGCCATTGATTGGGTTTTCATCCCAATATAGCTAAATGTTAAAATTTGACTAGGAGAAGCTTTAATTGCATATTTCCCGTCAAAATCAGTGTTTGTGCCAAGTTTTGTTCCTTTAACCAATACACTCACACCCGGTATAGGCATTCCTGCATTGTCGGAAACAACTCCTGTCACAACTCTCTCTTGCGCAAAAGTTAGTTGCGCCATCAGCACTACAAGTAGTACTAAGATTCCATTGAACTTTAGTTTCATTTTTAATTATTTTGAATTAGTGTTACAAAATTCTTAATAATACGTTAATTACACTAAGGAATACATGGGTTTAACGTGTGTTTTTAGTATAAAGTAATTGAAATGTTAAATTGATGGCAAATTTCGTCCTATTTAAGTTTGTGTTCACGGTATGTGCAATAAAGTAATTTGTTTTGTGGGTCGTGGGCTCTGGTTGACGTAGGATTAGTCTTGTTTTGAGGGTTTTTTTGGGAAGTTGTTTTGTTTCAATTGTGTTTGTACTGTGCGAATTAATAGATTATTAGATTGGTAATAATAGAATTAAGTGCTAAAAGAGGGTTAAGACTTGAAAGCGTTTTATATACCGCTTGAAACAGAGTTTTTAAAGTCTTTACTGTTAAAATCCTACTGGAACATCAAGCCGTAAAAGTGCCGACGAAGAAGTTTGTAAAAAAAAAGGTTGTTTAGTCATGCGCAATACCTCTGTCAAAAAGCACAGGAATATGCAAAATGAATGGAAACGCTCACTGGTGTGTCGGTAAAGTGGCTGAGAAACGATGTAAGCAGGGAGGTTTATGGACCGTTGTCAGTAAAAACATGAGTCCTTTATTGGAAGCAGTTGCCGTAATAGTGACTTCTTTTTTTGTCGGGCGTTTTTGGGGTATGATTAGTTTTAAGACATATAATACGCTAAAGTTTCTGGTTTTTAAAATTTAACATTATAACTTATGTGAATAATGGTATTCGAGAGGGTTAAGGTATCAGTATTGTTGAGTCCGTTTGCAAAAGCTAATTTTAACAAACCATTTTTTGTTTGCAAGCCAAGGCCAAATCCAACGCTAAACAGATTGTCAGTTGTTTTTATTGTTTCGGGTTTTGCTGGGTCGTTAAATCGGCTATAGTCAATTATGGTGTGAAAGTATAGAGTAGGGGATGCGGTATACCGATATTCTGTTAAGATTGTAGTCATGAAATTGGCCTGAAGGCTATTTTCTGTAAAGCCACGTATAGAATTTATCCCTCCAAAACGCAGTAATTCATTTGTTATGTAATTGGTGCTTTTCAGATAGTGGTTTTGACTTCGTATGTTGATGGAGTTTTTTCCGTTCAGGTAAAAAGTATGCATTGCGGATAAGTCAATGTAAAATTGCGGATTTGTGATTGTATTGTTATTTTTATCGTTTACCAATGCCCGTTTTAATGTTTAGCTTTGATTTATTCAAAAAAAGCGAACTATGGTCGTCTGATTTCGAATAGGATAATTCGGAGTCAGGTATGAGTTTTTATAATCACTGATAAAGGAGTCGTTCGTGTTTTGGATGTCACTGGAAATTGTTGATTGATATCCGAGATAGAACCGTGTATCGTAATTTAAAAAATAACTGATGTCGATTTCGGTTTTGGTATTTTGAAACGTGCTGTCTTGTTTGAAGATGTTTAATTCTCCTTTTACTCCAATTGGGCTTTTGAAGAGGTAGGGTAACTCTAAAGAGGTGTTGAATGTTCTTTGTTGGTTTCCGTCAGTTTTCTAATAAAGTGAAAATTGTTCCCCAACTTGCAAGGTGTTTTCTAAAGTTACATCCAGATAGCCGTTGAAGGTTATCTTTTTATTTTCATTATTGTTGAACCCTATGAAGCCGTCAAAAGTATTGGACTTTCTTTTTTCCAAATACACATAAACTTTAGTGCTGTCTTTTGTAAATAAAATTTCCGGATATTTTATTTGGTTTACAAAGTCAAATCTTTCAAATTTATTATGTATTTTGCTTACAATGTCTTGGTTGAAAATTTTGTTTTTGTATTTGCGTCTGATTTGGGTTAGGTGTCCTTCTGGGAAATTGTTCTTCTGTTGGTTATTCTTGTGTTTTATTATGATAGCGTTAAGTTGTCTTTGATTTTCTGATTCGAATTGCAGTTCGGTAAAAAGTGTGTTTCTTTTTTTTTTTTGATATTGGTTAGTTTTAGTTTGGCTAATGAATATCCTATTCTTTCTAAGGCGCTTGTTTTTTGTTTTAAAAAAGTTTCTACTTCGGTGTATTGGAGAAAAATGCTATCCTGTATTGTGTGGGGAGACAGTAAATTCGCAACGGTTTTATTAGCACATACATATACATATATATATATATATATATATGTATATGTATGAATTTTATTCTGGTGCCTAAATGGAATCGAGCGATAAAAGTGGAGTCGTTTCCTTGAAGTCGTTCTGTTACTTTGTTTTCAATATAGCCTAATTTTGACAGTTTTTGGGAGGTTGTCTCGATTTCAGTACGTAGTGATTTTAGGTTTTTGTGCTGCGATGTGTAGTTTAGCGAGTCGATTACTTTGTTTTCCGTCAAGGAGCTGCCTGTTAATTGCAATTCAAAATTTTGGGCATGGCAATGTAAGTTAAACGTGAGTAGTAGGATATGAAGTAAGAAATATTGCAATTAGAATTAAGTTTTTATAAATGTACTGCAAATATCTAATGTTTGTAATAAAAATCAAACGGCTAATTAATCATGCTGAAATTGCCCTGAAAGGGAGAGCTAGTTTGTTCCGGTTAGTGGATAATGTGGATTCTTTATTCCGTTAAATAACAAATGTTTACTCAAATTAAAAATTAATGAATTAACGTTTGTAGAGTGAAAAATAATTTATACATTTGCAACCCCGTAAAAAGCGGGAATTAAATATACATAATAAATTTTTAGTATTAATTATGCCAACAATTCAACAATTAGTAAGAACAGGAAGAACTCAGATAACTAAGAAGAGTAAATCGGTTGCTTTAGATTCTTGTCCTCAAAGAAGAGGGGTTTGTACGCGTGTTTACACTACTACACCAAAAAAACCAAACTCTGCAATGCGTAAAGTAGCGCGTGTACGTTTGACAAATGGTAATGAAGTAAATGCATACATCCCTGGTGAAGGACACAATTTACAAGAGCACTCGATAGTATTAGTTAGGGGTGGAAGGGTAAAAGATTTACCAGGAGTTAGATATCACATCGTTCGTGGTGCACTTGATACGTCAGGAGTAGCAGGAAGAACGCAGAGAAGATCTAAGTATGGTGCTAAACGCCCAAAAGAAGCAAAAAAGTAATTTAAAATGTTATTCTTTTAACAACACGATTGATCGTGATGTTAGGAGTGTATCGTTTTATTAAAAAAAAGACATGAGAAAAAGAGCGGCAAAGAAAAGACCACTTTTACCAGATCCAAGGTTTAACGACCAATTGGTAACGCGTTTTGTGAACAACTTAATGTGGGACGGTAAGAAATCAACAGCTTTTAAAGTTTTTTATGATGCAATTGACATTATAGAGGCTAAGAAGCAAGATGCAGAAAAACCATCATTAGACATTTGGAAAGATGCTTTAGCAAACGTTATGCCTCACGTAGAAGTACGTAGTCGTAGAGTTGGTGGAGCTACATTTCAAATTCCAATGCAAATTAGACCAGACAGAAAAATTTCTATGGCAATGAAGTGGTTAATACTTTATTCAAGAAGAAGAAATGAAAAGTCTATGGCTCAAAGGTTAGCTTCAGAATGTTTAGCTGCGGCTAAAGAAGAAGGAGCTGCTGTTAAGAAAAGAATGGATACTCACAAGATGGCAGAAGCTAACAAAGCATTCTCTCACTTTAGATTTTAATTCATAAGAAATGGCTAGAGATTTAAAATATACAAGAAATATTGGGATTGCTGCTCACATTGATGCTGGTAAAACAACAACAACAGAGCGTATTCTTTTTTATACTGGTAAGTCACATAAAATTGGTGAAGTACACGATGGTGCTGCAACAATGGACTGGATGGCTCAGGAGCAAGAAAGAGGTATTACAATTACATCTGCAGCGACAACTTGTTCTTGGAATTTTCCAACGAGACAAGGTGAAGCATTGCCAGAGACATTGCCATATCACTTTAATATTATTGATACCCCAGGACACGTTGATTTTACTGTAGAGGTAAATCGTTCTTTACGTGTACTTGATGGGCTGGTTTTCTTGTTTAGTGCTGTTGATGGTGTTGAGCCACAATCAGAAACAAACTGGAGACTTGCAGATCAATATAAAGTACCACGTATTGGATTCGTGAATAAAATGGATCGTCAAGGTTCTGACTTTTTGATGGTTTGTCAGCAAGTTAGAGACATGCTTAAATCAAATGCTGTTGCAATTACTTTGCCAATTGGTGAAGAAAATGATTTCAAAGGTATCGTAGATTTAGTGAAAAACGAAGCTATTGTATGGCACGATGACACACAAGGGGCGACTTTTGATGTTGTAGCTATTCCTGAGGAAATGCTTGATGAAGTTAAAGAATACAGATCTATTCTTATTGAAGCGGTTGCTGATTATGATGAAAATTTGTTGGAAAAATTCATGGAAGACGAAAACTCTATTACAGAGGAAGAAATCAACAATGCATTAAGAGCTGCTGTTATGGATATGGCTATCATTCCTATGATCGCTGGTTCTTCTTTTAAAAATAAAGGAGTTCAATTCATGTTAGATGCAGTATGTAAATATTTGCCTTCTCCAGTGGATAAAGATAGCATTGAAGGAATCCATCCTGATGATGCTGACCTATTAGAAGAAGATCAAACTAAAATAATGCGTAAGCCAGATGTTAAAGAGCCATTCGCTGCTTTAGCATTTAAAATTGCTACTGATCCGTTCGTAGGACGTTTAGCTTTTTTCCGTGCCTATTCTGGACGTTTAGATGCAGGTTCTTATGTGTTGAACACGCGTTCAGGAAATAAAGAAAGAATCTCAAGAATATACCAAATGCACGCTAACAAGCAAAACCCAATCGATTTTATCGAAGCAGGAGATATTGGAGCGGCAGTAGGATTTAAAGATATTAAAACTGGAGATACATTGTGTGATGAAAAACACCCAATTATCCTAGAAAGTATGAAATTCCCTGCACCAGTAATTGGTATTGCAATTGAGCCTAAAACTAAAGCTGACGTAGATAAAATGGGTATGGCTTTAGCTAAATTAGCTGAAGAAGATCCAACGTTTACTGTTAGAACAGATGAGTCATCAGGGCAAACTATTATCTCAGGTATGGGTGAGCTTCACTTGGATATCTTAGTTGATAGAATGCGTCGTGAATTCAAAGTTGAAGTAAACCAAGGTGAGCCTCAAGTTGAATACAAGGAGGCTTTTACAAAATCGGCGGTTCATAGAGAAACATACAAAAAACAATCAGGGGGTCGTGGTAAATTCGGTGATATCGTATTTAAACTTGAGCCAGCTGATGAAGTTGAAGGGAAAGTTCCAAAAGGATTACAATTTGTTAACGCTGTAAAAGGTGGTAACGTTCCTAAAGAATATATTCCATCTGTAGAGAAAGGTTTTAGAGAAGCTATGAAAACTGGTCCTTTGGCTGGTTATCAAGTGGATAGTTTAAAAGTGACTTTAACTGACGGATCTTTTCACCCTGTCGATTCTGATGCGCTCTCTTTTGAGTTAGCTGCAAGAATGGGGTATAGAGAAGTTGCTAAAGCTGCAGGTGCTGTTATTCTTGAGCCAATCATGAAAATGGAAGTTATTACACCAGAAGAAAACATGGGAGATATCGTAGGTGATATTAACCGTCGTAGAGGTCAGGTTAATGACATGGGTGATAGAGCGGGTGCTAAAACTATTAAGGCAGATGTGCCATTATCAGAGATGTTCGGTTATGTTACAACATTAAGAACGCTTTCATCTGGTAGAGCAACATCTACTATGGAATTTTCACATTACGCGGAAACTCCTTCTAATATTTCAGAAGCAGTAATCAAAAAAGCAAAAGGAAACGCTTAATCTTTAAGAAAATGAGTCAAAAAATCAGAATAAAACTAAAATCTTACGATCACATGTTAGTAGACAAGTCTGCTGAGAAGATTGTAAAAACGGTTAAGAGTACCGGTGCAGTAGTAACAGGACCAATTCCATTACCAACTCACAAAAAACTTTTTACAGTGCTACGTTCCCCGCACGTTAACAAAAAAGCGAGAGAGCAATTTGAAGTAATGTCATACAAGAGATTGATTGATATTTATTCATCTTCATCTAAAACTATTGATGCTTTAATGAAATTAGAATTGCCTAGTGGAGTTGAAGTAGAGATCAAAGTTTAAGGATTTACTTAAGAGTAAAAAGAGCACTTTGTTTAAGTGGAAGTTTTTTTTGGATTGTGTGTAAATAAGTTATACTTTTGCACCACTTTAAAAATAAGGTCCACTTAGATGATGTGTTCTATTTTTATATTTAATAATTAATAATTAATATTTATGTCTGGGTTAATTGGTAGAAAAATCGGCATGACTAGTATTTTCGATGAAAACGGGAAGAACATTCCTTGTACAGTAATTGAAGCTGGTCCTTGTGTTGTTACCCAAGTCAGAACCATTGGTGTTGACGGGTACGAAGCGTTGCAACTGGGTTTCGATGACAAAAACGAGAAACATTCCACAAAAGCGGCTTTAGGTCACTTTAAAAAAGCGGGAACTGTAGCTAAGAAAAAAGTCGTTGAATTTCAGAATTTTGCAACAGAACAAAAACTAGGAGATCTTATAGATGTCACTATGTTTGTAGAAGGAGAATTTGTAGATGTACAAGGTGTATCTAAAGGTAAAGGTTTTCAAGGGGTTGTAAAACGTCACGGTTTTGGTGGTGTTGGTCAAGCAACTCACGGTCAACATAACCGTTTAAGAGCGCCAGGTTCTGTAGGAGCTTCTTCTTATCCATCTAGAGTATTCAAAGGAATGCGTATGGCTGGAAGAATGGGAGGAGAAAATGTAAACGTTCAAAACCTTAGAGTTTTAAAAGTAGTGGCTGAAAAGAACCTACTTGTTATAAAAGGATGTGTTCCTGGATGTAACAACTCTTATGTAATCATTCACAAGTAATGGAAGTAAAAGTATTAGATTTCAACGGAAAAGATACTGGAAGAAAGGTTGAACTTTCTGATTCAGTATTCGCAATTGAACCAAATAATCACGCAGTATACCTTGATGTTAAGCAGTATTTAGCTAATCAACGACAAGGAACGCACAAAGCAAAAGAAAGAGCTGAAGTAGCGGGAAGTACACGTAAGATTAAAAAACAAAAAGGAACTGGAACTGCTCGTGCGGGTAGTGCAAAGAATCCATTGTTTAAAGGTGGTGGAAGGGTTTTTGGACCAAGACCAAGAAGTTATTCATTCAAATTGAATAAAAGCTTGAAACGTTTGGCAAGAAAATCTGCTTTCTCAATTAAGGCAAAAGAGGCAAATATAATTGTTCTTGAAGACTTTAATTTTGAAACACCAAACACTAAAAACTTCATTAATGTTTTGAAGGCTTTAGAGTTAGAAAATAAAAAGTCTCTGTTTGTATTGGGCAATACGAATAAAAATGTATATTTGTCCTCACGTAATTTAAAGGCATCTAGCGTGGTAAGTAGCTTAGAATTAAGTACTTACGCTATTCTGAATGCTAATAACCTAGTTCTTTTAGAGAGTTCTTTGGAGATAATTGAAGAAAATTTAAGTAAATAATAGGATATGAGCATCATAATTAAACCTATAGTAACGGAAAAAGTAACCAAAGAAAGTGAAGTTTTAAACCGCTTCGGATTCGTTGTTGACAGAAAAGCAAATAAAGTTCAAATTAAGAAGGCTGTTGAAGCTGCTTATGGTGTAACTATTTTGAGTGTTAACACGATGAACGTAAGACCGGATAGAACTACAAAATACACTAAAAGTGGTTTAATCAGTGGAAAGACTAATGCAATTAAAAAAGCAATTGTTCAAGTACAAGAAGGAGAAACAATTGATTTTTACAACAATATCTAAGATAGAAAAATGTCAGTAAGAAAATTAAAACCTATTACCCCAGGTCAGCGATTTAGAGTTGTGAATGGTTATGACGCCATTACAACTGATAAGCCGGAACGCTCTTTGATAGCGCCGATAAAAAACTCTGGTGGTAGAAATAGTCAAGGAAAGATGACCATGCGTTATACGGGTGGTGGTCACAAGCAGAGATATCGTATCATTGATTTTAAAAGAACTAAGGAAGGAATTCCTGCGACAGTTAAGTCAATAGAATATGATCCAAATCGTACTGCATTTATCGCATTGTTAGCTTATGCTGATGGTGAGAAAACATACGTTATTGCTCAAAACGGATTGAAGGTAGGACAGAAATTACTTTCTGGGCCAGAATCTCAACCGGAAATTGGTAATACATTGCCGTTAAGCAGAATTCCATTAGGAACTGTAATTTCTTGTATTGAGTTAAGGCCAGGTCAAGGAGCAGTAATTGCTCGTTCTGCTGGAACATTTGCTCAATTAATGGCAAGAGACGGGAAATACGCAACAATCAAAATGCCTTCAGGTGAAACGAGATTAATCTTGTTAACTTGTGCTGCTACTATTGGAGCTGTTTCTAATTCAGACCACCAATTAGTTGTATCTGGTAAAGCAGGTAGAACAAGATGGTTAGGAAGAAGACCTAGAACAAGACCTGTTGCAATGAACCCTGTCGATCACCCAATGGGTGGTGGTGAAGGACGTTCTTCTGGTGGACATCCACGTTCAAGAAATGGAATACCAGCAAAAGGTTATAGAACTCGTTCTAAGAAAAACCCGAGTAACAAGTATATCGTAGAACGTAGAAAGAAATAATTAAGATATGGCACGTTCATTAAAAAAAGGACCTTTCGTTCATTATAAGTTAGACAAGAAAGTTCAAGAAAACATCGCAGGTGGAAACAAAGGAGTAGTAAAGACATGGTCTAGAGCTTCTATGATTACTCCAGACTTTGTTGGACAAACTATCGCAGTTCATAACGGTCGTCAATTTGTACCAGTTTACGTAACAGAAAACATGGTAGGTCACAAATTAGGAGAATTTTCACCAACTAGATCTTTTAGAGGTCATGCTGGAGCAAAAAACAAAGGTAAAAAATAAGAAGCAATGGGAGTTCGTAAAAGAGAAACAGCAGATGTGAGAAAAGAGGCTAATAAGTCTATAGCTTTCGCAAAATTGAATAACTGCCCTACTTCACCTAGAAAAATGCGCTTAGTAGCGGACTTGGTAAGAGGTCAGAAGGTAGAGAGAGCACTTAACATCTTAAGATTTAGTTCTAAAGAAGCTTCAAGAAAATTAGAGAAATTGGTTTTATCTGTTATTGCCAACTGGCAAGCAAAAAACCCTGACGCTAATATGGAAGAAGCTGGGTTATTTGTTAAAACGATTACAGTAGATGGTGGAATGATGTTGAAAAGACTTCGTCCAGCTCCACAGGGTCGTGCACACAGAATAAGAAAACGTTCTAATCACGTAACAATCGTGCTTGGATCTATTAATAACACACAAGCAATTTAATAAAGATGGGACAAAAGACAAATCCAATTGGAAATAGACTTGGTATCATCAGAGGATGGGACTCAAACTGGTATGGTGGAAATGATTACGGTGATAAACTTGCCGAGGATCACAAAATCAGAAAGTATATCCATGCTCGTTTATCAAAAGCTAGTGTATCAAAAGTAATCATCGAGAGAACTTTGAAACTTGTAACCGTTACTATCACTACAGCTAGACCTGGTATCATTATCGGAAAAGGTGGACAAGAGGTAGACAAGTTAAAAGAAGAACTTAAGAAAATTACTGACAAAGAGGTTCAAATCAACATCTTTGAAATTAAAAGACCTGAACTTGACGCGTATCTAGTTGCTACAAGCATCTGTCGTCAAATCGAAAGTAGAATTTCTTACAGACGTGCAATCAAAATGGCTATTGCTGCCTCTATGCGTATGAACGCTGAGGGTATCAAAGTTTTGATTTCTGGTCGTTTGAATGGTGCTGAGATGGCACGTTCGGAAGGTTTCAAAGACGGAAGAGTTCCTTTATCAACTTTCAGAGCCGATATTGATTATGCATTAGCTGAAGCGCATACTACTTATGGTAGAATGGGTATCAAAGTGTGGATCATGAAAGGTGAAGTTTACGGAAAGAGAGATCTTTCTCCGCTTGCTGGAATGGACAAGAAACAATCTGGCGGAAAAGGTGGAGATTCTCCTCGTGGGAAATCTAACTTTAATAAAGGTGGAAAACCAGACGCACGTAAAAGAAAGTAATTTTTAAATTAAAGAAAAATGTTACAGCCTAAAAGAACAAAATACCGAAAGGTACAAAAGGGTAAAATGAAGGGGAACTCTGGAAGAGGACATGAACTTTCTAATGGAATGTTTGGTATTAAATCTGTACATGAAGATGGAATGTTTCTAACTTCTCGTCAAATTGAAGCTGCACGTATCGCTGCAACTCGTTTCATGAAAAGAGAGGGACAATTATGGATCAAAATATTTCCAGACAAACCAATTACTAAGAAACCTCTTGAGGTACGTATGGGTAAAGGTAAAGGTGCAGTTGAGTATTGGGCTGCCGTTGTTAAACCCGGAAGAATTATGTTTGAAGTTGGAGGAGTTCCTTTGTCAGTTGCAAAAGAGGCGTTACGTCTTGCGGCTCAAAAGCTTCCAGTTAAAACTAAATTCGTAGTTGCTAGAGATTTCGAAGCATAATCTATATTATATTATGAAACAATCAGAAATAAAAGATCTTTCTGCAGCGGAGTTGCAAGAGAAGCTTAGTTTGACTAAGAAAACATATGCTGACCTAAAAATGGCTCACGCTTTATCACCAATTGAGAACCCACTTCAAATAAGAGGTGTAAGAAGAACAATTGCGAGATTGGCTACAGAGCTAACTAAAAGAGAGTTGCAATCATTGTAATCTGCCGAAAGATGGAAGAAAAAAGAAATTTAAGAAAAGAGAGAGTTGGTGTTGTAACTTCTGACAAAATGGACAAGTCTATTGTAGTTGCTGAAGTACGTAAAGTAAAACACCCCCTATACGGTAAGTTCGTGTTAAAAACAAAGAAATACGTTGCACACGACGAAACAAACGACTGTAACATTGGAGATACTGTAAGAATTAGCGAAACGCGTCCTTTAAGTAAGTCTAAATGTTGGAGATTAGTTGAAATCCTAGAAAGAGCTAAATAATTATGGTACAGCAAGAATCAAGACTAAAAGTAGCAGATAACACGGGAGCTAAAGAAGTTTTAACTATCCGTGTTTTAGGAGGTACCAAAAGAAGGTATGCCTCTGTTGGTGACAAGATTGTAGTTTCTATCAAAGATACAACTCCGAACGGAAGCGTTAAAAAAGGAGCTGTTTCAACTGCAGTTGTTGTACGTACCAGAAAAGAAGTGAGAAGAGCCGACGGATCATACATTAGATTTGATGACAACGCATGTGTGTTATTAAATGCTGCTGGTGAGATGAGAGGAACTCGCGTTTTTGGTCCGGTGGCAAGAGAACTTCGTGAAAAACAATTCATGAAAATTGTATCATTAGCACCTGAAGTGCTTTAATTCGTTTTAAGATGATAAAGCTAAAAATAAAAACAGGCGACATTGTAAGAGTAATTGCTGGAGACCATAAAGGTTCAGAAGGTAAAGTATTGCGTGTTGACCGTGAGAAAAACAAAGCGATTGTTGAAGGTGTAAACATGGTTTCAAAACATACGAAACCAAGTGCAAAAAGCCCTCAAGGTGGTATTGTGAAAAAAGAAGCTGCTATTCAAATATCTAACATATCTCTAATTGATCCGAAAACAAAGGAAACAACTAGAGTTGGAATTAGAGTTGAAGGAGATAAGAAAGTAAGATTTTCAAAAAAATCTAATCAAGTACTATAGTAATGGAGTATATACCTAGACTAAAAGAAGAATATAAGAACAGAGTAATATCTGCTCTTAAAGAGGAGTACGGATACATAAACGTAATGCAAGTTCCAAAATTGGAAAAAATCGTTTTGAGCCGTGGAGTTGGAGCAGCAGTTTCTGATAAAAAATTGATTGACTATGCAGTTGATGAATTAACAAAGATAACTGGACAAAAAGCGATATCTACAATTTCAAAGAAAGATGTTGCATCTTTCAAATTGAGAAAAGGAATGCCGATTGGTGCTAAAGTTACGTTACGTGGAGAAAGAATGTACGAGTTTTTAGATAGACTTATTACTTCTTCTTTACCACGTGTTAGAGATTTCAGTGGTATTAAAGCTACAGGTTTTGACGGAAGAGGAAACTATAACCTTGGGGTTTTAGAACAAATCATTTTCCCGGAAATTGATATCGATAAAGTTAACAAAATATCAGGTATGGATATCTCTTTTGTAACTACTGCAAAAACAGATAAGGAAGCAAAGTCATTATTGACTGAATTAGGATTACCTTTTAAAAAGAATTAAGATATGGCTAAAGAATCAATGAAAGCCCGTGAGGTGAAGAGAGAAAAAACGGTAGCTAAGTATGCTGAGAAAAGAAAAGCTTTGTTAGAGGCTGGAGATTTCGTAGGTTTGCAGAAATTACCTAAAAACGCTTCACCTGTTCGTTTACACAACAGATGTAAAATAACTGGTAGACCTAGAGGTTATATGCGTCAATTTGGTGTTTCACGTGTTACATTCCGTGAATTAGCAAATAACGGATTGATACCAGGTGTTAAAAAAGCTAGTTGGTAAAAAAGAATTTTAATTGGTTGTAGGTTCGACAGAAAATCTGAAGAAAACCATAACCGCAAATTAATACATATGTATACAGATCCTATTGCAGATTATTTAACAAGAGTTAGAAACGCTGTGGCTGCAAACCACAAAGTTGTCGAAATTCCTGCATCTAATCTAAAAAAAGAAATCACTAAGATCTTATTTGATCAAGGTTATATCTTAAGTTACAAATTTGAAGACAACGCTGTTCAGGGTTCAATCAAGATTGCTTTGAAGTATGATAAAGATACTAAAGAGTCGGTAATAAGAGATATCCAAAGAATTAGTAAACCAGGTTTACGTAAATATTCAAGTTCTTCGACCATTCCAAGAATCCTTAACGGATTAGGTATTGCTATTGTTTCTACATCAAAAGGATTGATGACTGGAAAGAAAGCAAAACAATTGAATGTTGGTGGTGAAGTAATTTGTTACGTATACTAATAAATAGACTAAAAGATGTCAAGAATAGGTAAACATCCAATTGTAATCCCTGCTGGAGTAACTGTAGAAGTTAAAGACGGTATTATTACAGTAAAAGGAAAAAATGGTCAACTTACACAGGAGTTTTCGGACGTAACTGTAACAGTTGAAGACGGTCAAGTTCAAGTAGATAGATCGTCTGATCACAAAGACCAAAGAGCAAAACACGGTTTATACAGATCTTTAATCAATAACATGGTTATCGGTGTAACTGAAGGTTTTACAAAATCATTAGAATTGGTAGGAGTAGGTTATAGAGCTTCTAATCAAGGACAAAAATTAGATTTAGCTCTTGGATATTCTCACAATATCGTTTTGCTAGTTGCTGCTGAAGTAACTTTAGAAACTATATCTGAAAAAGGTAAAAACCCAATAGTTAAACTTACATCGTTTGACAAACAACTTTTAGGTCAAGTTGCGGCAAAAATTAGAGCTTTTCGTAAGCCTGAGCCGTACAAAGGAAAAGGTGTTAAATTTGTGGGTGAAGTATTAAGAAGAAAAGCAGGTAAATCAGCTTAAAAAATAAGATTATGTCATTATCAAAACCTGAAAGAAGACAGAGAATTAGATTCAGAATTAGGAAATCGATTAGTGGTTCTGCTACAAATCCAAGACTATCTGTATTTAGAAGTAACAAAGAAATTTATGCTCAACTTATTGATGACGTAAACGGTGTTACTATTTTGGCTGCTTCTTCAAGAGAAAAAGAAATAGGAAAAGGTACTAACGTAGAAGTTGCTATTGCAGTTGGAAAACTGGTAGCAGAGAAAGCGTTAAAAGCTGGGATAGAAGTTGTAACATTCGATAGAGGAGGTTACTTGTATCACGGTCGTATTAAATCATTAGCAGAAGGCGCGAGAGCGGCTGGACTTAAATTCTAATATATTATGTCTAATAAATACAAGAATGTAGAGTTGGTAAAACCAAGTGGTCTTGAATTAAAAGATCGTTTGGTTAGTGTTAATCGTGTTACTAAAGTTACAAAAGGTGGTAGAGCTTTCGGTTTTTCTGCTATTGTAGTTGTAGGTGATGAGAATGGTGTTGTGGGTCATGGATTAGGAAAATCTAAAGATGTTTCTGAAGCAATTGCGAAAGCAGTAGAAGATGCTAAGAAAAATTTAGTGAAAATTCCTTTGAATGGACTATCGGTACCACACGAGCAGAAAGGAAAATTTGGTGGTGCACGTGTATTTTTAATTCCTGCCTCTCATGGTACGGGAGTTATTGCTGGTGGAGCTGTTCGTTCAGTTCTAGAGTCAGTAGGTATTCACGATGTGTTATCTAAATCACAAGGATCATCAAATCCTCACAACGTAGTTAAAGCGACTTTTGATGCGTTGTTACAAATGAGAAGCGCTCATAGTGTTGCAAAACAAAGAGGAGTTTCTTTAGAAAAAGTTTTTAAAGGTTAATTCAAGGAAATTATGGCTAAATTATTAGTAAAACAAGTCAGAAGTAAAATCAACTGTCCACTTGATCAAAAAAGAGGATTGGTAGCTTTAGGTCTGCGTAAAATGGGACAAATTGTAGAGCATGATTCAAACCCTACAATCCTTGGGATGATAAATAAAGTTAAACACTTAGTTTCTGTAGAAGAAGCTAAATAACAAATACTGTTATGAATTTAAGTAACTTACAACCAGCTGAGGGTTCAACACACAGTCAAAATAAGAGATTAGGTAGAGGAGAAGGTTCTGGAAAAGGTGGTACTTCGTCAAGAGGACACAACGGACAGAAATCTCGTTCTGGTTATTCTAAAAAGATTGGTTTTGAAGGTGGGCAAATGCCACTTCAAAGACGTGTGCCTAAGTTCGGTTTTACAAACATCAATCGTAAAGAATACGAGGGTGTGAATCTTGATACACTTCAACTATTAGTTGACAATGGTGTGATTACAGATACTGTCGATATGACAGTTTATGTTTCAAACCGTTTGGCTACTAAGAATGAAATCGTTAAGATTTTAGGAAGAGGAGAATTGAAAGCAAAATTAAAAGTAACTGCTCACAAATTTACTGCAACTGCAAAAGCCGCTATTGAAGCTGCTGGAGGAGAAGCGGTAACAATGTAATTTTTCGATTAATATGAAGAAATTTATTGAATCAATAAGTAACGTTTGGAAAATCGAGGAACTAAGAAACAGAATCCTAATTACTTTAGGTCTGCTTTTAGTTTATCGTTTTGGAGCACATGTTACGCTTCCGGGAATCGATGCGACACAATTAAATAGTTTAGCAGGTCAAACCAAAAGTGGTATAGGATCTATATTAGACATGTTTACTGGTGGAGCATTCTCTAAAGCGTCAGTTTTTGCTTTAGGAATCATGCCTTACATTTCAGCCTCTATTGTAGTTCAGCTTATGGGAATTGCGATTCCTTATTTGCAAAAACTTCAAAATGATGGTGAGAGTGGTAGAAAAAAGATTAATCAGATTACACGTTGGTTGACTATTGTTATTACTTTAGTTCAAGGACCAACTTACATCTATAATCTATACAGAACTTTACCTAGTAGTGCATTTTTATTAGGGTTTAATTCTTTTGAATTCTTATTTTCTTCAGTGATTATCTTAGTTACAGGTACAATATTTGCCATGTGGTTAGGTGAAAAGATAACTGATAAAGGAATCGGGAATGGTATTTCACTTTTAATTATGGTAGGTATACTTGCGAGATTTCCTCAAGCATTTATACAGGAATTTACTACTAGAGTTACGAATAACAACGGTGGTCCAATGTTATTGGTTATCGAAATTATTATTTGGCTTTTAGTTATTGTTGCATGTGTTTTATTAACCATGGCAATTAGAAAGATACCAGTACAGTACGCTCGTCGTACTACGTCAGGTGATTTTGAACAGGATATGATGGGTGGTAATAGACAATGGATTCCATTAAAGCTTAACGCTTCTGGAGTTATGCCGATTATCTTCGCTCAGGCGATCATGTTCATTCCTGCTGCTGTGGCTGGGTTATCGAAATCAGATGCATCGCAATCAGTTGTTGGCGCTTTTAGTAATATGTTCGGTTTTTGGTATAACCTTGTTTTTGCAACGCTAATCGTTGTATTTACATTCTTTTATACCGCAATTACAGTTCCTACTAATAAGATGTCAGATGATTTGAAAAGAAGTGGAGGATTTATTCCAGGTGTTAGACCGGGGGTTGAAACTTCAGATTTTCTTGACAAGGTGATGTCTTTGATAACTTTCCCAGGATCTTTATTTCTAGCTCTAATAGCTGTGTTCCCAGCGATTATTGTAAGTCTTATGGATGTTCAACAATCTTGGGCAATGTTTTTTGGGGGTACCTCATTAATAATTATGGTTGGTGTCGCCATAGATACAATTCAACAGATTAATTCATACTTGTTGAATAAGCATTATGATGGTTTAATGAAGAGTGGGAAAAATAGAAAAGCAGTAGCTTAATCTTATGGCAAAACAATCAGCAATAGAACAGGACGGATCCATAATTGAAGCATTATCAAATGCAATGTTCCGTGTAGAGTTAGAAAATGGACATATCGTAATTGCACATATATCTGGAAAAATGCGAATGCATTATATCAAGTTATTACCTGGTGATAAAGTGAAACTAGAAATGAGCCCATACGATTTGTCAAAAGCAAGAATTACTTATAGATATTAAAGGATATTCACAATGAAAGTTAGAGCATCAGTAAAAAAAAGAAGTCCCGAGTGCAAAATCGTGCGTAGAAAAGGGATATTGTACGTTATAAACAAAAAGAATCCTAGATTTAAACAAAGACAAGGATAATTATGGCAAGAATAGCAGGGGTAGATATCCCGAAAAACAAGAGAGGTGTTATAGCACTTACCTATATCTTCGGATTAGGAAGCAGTAGAGCTATTGAGATTTTAGAAAAAGCTCAAGTTAGCCAAGATAAAAAAGTTCAAGATTGGAATGATGACGAAATCGGAGCAATTCGTGAAGCGGTATCAGAATTCAAAATTGAAGGAGAATTGCGTTCTGAAGTTTCTTTAAACATCAAGCGTTTAATGGATATTGGTTGTTATAGAGGTATCCGTCATAGAACTGGTCTTCCTTTAAGAGGACAAAGAACTAAGAACAACTCTAGAACAAGAAAAGGTAAAAGAAAAACTGTTGCCAACAAGAAAAAAGCAACTAAATAATAAGTAATATGGCTAAAGCAACTGCAAAAAAACGTAAAGTTATCGTTGAATCAACGGGTGAAGCTCATATTTCTGCTACCTTCAATAACATCATTATTTCTTTGACAAACAAAAAAGGTGAGGTTATTTCGTGGTCTTCAGCTGGTAAAATGGGTTTTAGAGGTTCTAAAAAGAACACTCCATACGCAGCCCAAATGGCAGCAGAAGATTGTAGTAAAGTAGCTATTGAAGCTGGGCTTAAAAAAGTTAAGGTTTATGTAAAAGGGCCAGGAAACGGACGTGAGTCTGCAATCCGTTCTTTACATAACGGTGGAATTGAAGTAACGGAGATTATCGATGTTACCCCAATGCCTCACAATGGATGTCGTCCTCCAAAAAGACGTAGAGTTTAATAATATATTTAAGTATAACTAGGTAGAATATACGATTATCGAAGGATATGACCTGAATTCATAATCTCTACCTTAATTTAATTTTTTAGAAATGGCAAGATATACTGGTCCAAAAACTAGAATTGCTCGTAAATTTGGCGAGGCAATATTCGGAGATGACAAAGCATTCGAAAGAAGAAGTTACCCACCTGGACAACACGGGATGGCTAAAAAAAGAGGAAAAAAATCTGAGTACGCAATCCAGTTAATGGAAAAGCAAAAAGCTAAATATTCTTATGGAATTTTAGAAAAGCAATTCAGAGGTTTATTCAAAAAAGCATCAGCTACTAAAGGTGTTACTGGTGAAGTTCTTTTACAATTGTGTGAAGCAAGATTAGATAACGTAGTATTTAGAATGGGTATTGCTCCTTCTAGAAGAGGCGCTAGACAACTTGTGTCTCACAGACACGTTACCGTGAATGGTGACGTTGTAAATATTGCTTCTTACCACCTAAAACCAGGTGATAAAGTTGCTGTTCGTGAAAAATCTAAATCATTAGAGGCTATCGAACGTTCTTTATCTAATTCAAGTCATGTTTATGAATGGATTACTTGGAATAATGACGTTAAAGAAGGTACTTTCGTTTCGGTACCGGCGAGACTTCAAATCCCAGAAAACATTAAAGAACAATTAATCGTAGAATTGTACAACAAATAATAATTGACTTAGTCGAAATTTATGGCAATATTTAATTTTCAGAAGCCCGATAAAGTTATCATGATCGATTCAACCGATTTTGAAGGTAAATTCGAATTTAGACCTTTAGAACCAGGATACGGATTGACCATCGGTAATGCACTTAGAAGAGTTTTGCTTTCAGCATTAGAAGGTTATGCAATTACATCCGTTCGTATTGAAGGTGTAGATCATGAGTTTTCTACTATCTCAGGTGTTGTTGAAGATGTTACCGAGATTATCCTTAATCTTAAACAAGTACGTTTCAAACGTCAAATTGAAGATATAGATAATGAAGCAGTTACTATTTCTGTTTCAGGTAAAGATCAATTAACAGCTGGTGATTTTCAAAAATTCATTTCAGGTTTCCAAGTACTGAACCCAGAACTGGTTATCTGTAATCTAGATCCTAAAATCAAATTGAATTTCGATTTAACTATCGAAAAAGGTAGAGGATATGTTCCTGCTGAGGAGAACAAAAAACAGAACGCTGCAATTGGAACTATTTTTACTGATTCTATTTTTACTCCGGTAAAAAATGTAAAATATGCAATTGAAAACTTCCGTGTTGAGCAAAAGACAGATTATGAAAAATTAGTTTTTGAAATAAAAACTGATGGATCTATCAATCCTAAAGATGCGCTTACTGAAGCTGCTAAAGTTTTAATTCACCATTTCATGTTGTTTTCTGACGAAAGAATTACACTCGAGGCTGATGAGATTGCACAAACAGAGTCGTATGATGAGGAATCATTACATATGAGACAATTGCTTAAAACTAAGCTTGTTGATATGGATTTATCTGTAAGAGCGTTAAATTGTTTGAAAGCGGCTGAAGTTGATACACTTGGAGATTTAGTATCGTTCAATAAAAATGACCTAATGAAATTCCGTAATTTCGGTAAAAAATCTTTAACTGAACTAGATGAACTAGTTGCGATTAAAAATTTGAACTTCGGAATGGATTTAGCAAAATACAAACTAGATAAAGAATAATTTACTTCATATTTTGCTCTCCATAATGGATTGTAGCAAGATGAAGTTAAAATAAATTGGTCATGAGACACGGAAAAAAATTCAATCACCTTAGCAGACAAACTGCACATAGAAAATCTATGTTAGCTAATATGGCTTGTTCTCTTATTGAGCACAAACGTATTAACACTACTGTTGCTAAAGCAAAAGCGCTTAAACAATTTGTTGAGCCATTAATAACAAAGTCAAAGACTGATACGACTCACAATCGTCGTATTTGTTTCGCTTACTTACGTAGCAAATATGCGGTAACTGACTTGTTCAGAGACGTAGCTGCTAAAGTAGGAGACCGTCCAGGTGGATACACACGTATCATTAAAGTTGGAAATCGTTTGGGAGATAATGCTGATATGGCAATGATCGAACTTGTAGATTTCAATGAACTTTACAATGGTGGTAAAAAAGAAGTTAAAAAAGCAAAAAGCCGTCGTGGTGGAAAAGCTAAAAAAGCAGATGAAGCTACTGATGCTCCAGTTGCTGAAGCTGATACAACGACAGACGCTGCTGAATAGTTATGAAGATAACGATTCAATAAAAAGTAAGGATAAACTATTAATAGTTTATCCTTTTTTTTTGCTTTTTTTGGAACAAAGAAATGGCGGTTTTTCTAAGTTCTTACCTATTGATGGGAGGGTTGTTTACTCTATAATCAAGATAGTAAAAGAAAATATAAGGGTTAGTTTGGCTCCTTTTGTTTTAGAATAAATTTTAAAAGTTTGCTTCCGTTCGATTAATGAATTAAATTTGCACAATATTTAACTACACATGAAATATACAACACGACAAAGTGCTATACTTTTACTAAGTGACGGCACTATTTTTCACGGAAAATCAATAGGGATCAGTGGGACGACTTTTGGAGAAGTATGCTTTAACACCGGAATGACCGGCTATCAGGAAATCTTTACCGATCCGTCTTACTTTGGGCAATTAATGGTCGCTACTAATGCTCATATTGGGAATTATGGTGTAAATGAAAATGACGTGGAATCAGATGGGATAAAGATATCGGGATTGGTTTGTAAAAATTTTAGCTTTAATTATTCCAGAACAAATGCTTCAGAAAGTTTAGAGGAGTACTTTATTAAGCAAAATCTTATTTGCATCTCAGATGTTGACACGAGAGCGCTGGTAAGTTACATCAGAGACAATGGAGCTATGAATGCTGTGATTTGTACTGATGGCACTTCGGTTGAAGAATTAAAGGCGTCTTTAATAAATGTTCCTGATATGAAGGGGCTGGAACTAGCGTCAAAAGTATCCACTAAGACACCTTATTACTATGGTGATGAAAATGCTACTTATAAGATTTCAGCTTTGGATTTAGGTATTAAGACAAATATCCTTCGCAATCTTGCCAAAAGAGATTGTTACATTAAAGTATTTCCTTTTGATTCAAGCTACAATGATTTAGCCTCTTTTAGTCCTGATGGTTTTTTCTTGTCGAATGGTCCTGGTGATCCAGAACCACTTGCAGGAGCTATCCAGGTAGCAAAAGAAATTCTCGAGAATAATAAACCATTATTTGGAATCTGTTTGGGGCACCAAGTAATCGGGCTGGCCAATGGGGTTTCAACATATAAAATGTTTAACGGGCACAGAGGAATAAATCATCCGGTTAAGAATTTAATCTCGGGGAAAGGTGAAATTACTTCACAGAATCATGGCTTTGCAGTCAACAAAGAAGAATTGGAAAATAATCCTGATTTGGAAATAACGCACGTTCATTTAAATGACGGAACTGTGGCTGGTATGAGAATGAAGAACAAGAATTGTTTTTCAGTGCAGTATCATCCTGAAGCAAGTCCGGGACCTCATGATTCATCTTATTTATTCGATCAATTTATTGAAAACATAAAAGGATAAGGGTAGAGCTTTTTTTTGATAAATTTTATAGGGTTGCTTACTTTTTCATTAAAGTAGGCACCTTTTTTTTTGTAACAACAGCATAAAAAAAAATACAGTTTGTAGTAGCTTTAAACGTAAGAGAAGGTTGTTGTAAATAACGATGATTTTGCACTATAGACTGAAGTTTATTGCTGTTTTACTTTAAGGAAAGCAAAGAAATCTGCAAATTTCTCTATTAAATGGGGTGCTAGATCTTCATTTATAGATAATTATAACGTTTTCGTTAATAAGATTCATTATTTTCATATTATCATTACAAAAGATAGAATATATTTGTGGTTTAAAATTTAAAATAAAGTAGTATGAGTATTATTATCAAAATTCACGCAAGACAAATTTTCGATTCAAGAGGGAATCCTACTATAGAAGTAGATGTAGTTACTGAACATGGTATTTTAGGTAGAGCGGCAGTTCCATCTGGAGCTTCAACTGGAGAGCATGAAGCAGTGGAATTACGTGACGGAGGGAAGGCCTATTTAGGAAAGGGAGTTTTGAACGCAGTTAAAAATGTTAATACCATTATTGCTGAAGAACTTTTAGGAACGTCAGTTTTCGAACAAAACGTAATTGACCAAATGATGATTGATTTAGATGGTACATCAAATAAATCAAAATTAGGTGCAAATGCTATTTTGGGTGTTTCACTTGCTGTTGCAAAAGCAGCGGCTAATGAATTAGGTTTACCTCTATATAGATATGTGGGTGGAGTTTCCGCAAATACGTTGCCTGTTCCGATGATGAATATCATCAATGGAGGGTCACATTCTGATGCGCCGATTGCATTTCAGGAATTTATGATTATACCGGTAAAAGCAACTTCTTTTACGCATGCCATGCAAATGGGAACGGAGATTTTTCATAGTCTTAAAAAAGTATTGCATGACAGAGGTCTGTCTACAGCTGTAGGCGATGAGGGTGGTTTTGCACCAACTCTTGCAGGAGGAACAGAAGATGCTTTAGATACAATTAAATTAGCAGTGGAAAATGCTGGATATACGTTTGGTGATGAAATTATGGTTGCTTTAGATTGTGCTGCTGCTGAATTTTATGTAAATGGTAAATACGATTACTCTAAATTTGAAGGAGAAACTGGTAAAATTAGATCTTCTGCTGAACAAGTAGATTATTTAGCTGAATTAGCTTCTAAATATCCAATTATCTCAATTGAAGATGGAATGGATGAAAATGATTGGGATGGATGGAAAATGCTTACTGATAAAATTGGAGATAAAGTGCAGTTGGTTGGGGATGACTTGTTCGTGACTAATGTAGAGCGTTTGTCAACGGGTATAGATAGAGGTATCGCTAACTCAATTTTAGTAAAAGTGAACCAAATTGGTACATTGACCGAGACTATTGCGGCTGTAAATATGGCTAAAAATGCTGGGTATACTTCGGTAATGTCACATCGTTCTGGAGAAACAGAAGATAATACTATTGCTGACTTAGCAGTTGCGTTGAATTGTGGTCAAATTAAGACTGGTTCAGCATCGCGTTCTGATCGTATGGCAAAATATAACCAATTATTAAGAATAGAGGAAGAGCTTGGGGATACGGCTTATTTTCCCGGTAAAAAAGCGTTTAAGATAAAATAAGATATGTTATCATTATCTACAAAAAGCCATTCGAGTTATTCGGATGGCTTTTTTGTTGAATTTAACAATAACATTGTCAATTTCGCTTTTTATTTAATGTTATTATCCTTAGATTTGGTAGATTATTAAATATAAAGTTTTATTTTCAAAATATTATGTCAAAAACAGCTATAATAGAATTTGATGGTAAGAGGTATGAGTTTCCAGTTGTAGAAGGAAGCGAAAACGAAGAAGCCATTGATATTAAAAAATTACGAGAGTTAACTGGGGTAATTACTCTTGACCCAGGGTATAAAAATTCAGGTTCTTGTACCAGTAAAATTACGTTCCTAGATGGAGAATTAGGGATACTACGTTATAGAGGATACTCCATTGAAGAATTGGCCGATAAAGCCGATTTTTTAGAAGTGTCATATCTTTTAATCTTCGGAGAGTTACCAACTGCAGGTCAGTTGAAACAATTTGAAGAAGATATTAGAAAACATACGTTAGTTAATGAGGAGATGAAAAGCATTATTGATGGTTTTCCAAGAACAGCACATCCAATGGGTGTATTAGCTGCGTTGACTAGTGCATTAACAGCATTTAACCCTAAATCGGTAAATGTTGAGAATGAAAAAGAGATGTATCACGCCGTTTGTAAGACTATGGGGAAATTCCTGGTTATTGCAACATGGACATACAGAAAAAGTATGGGTTATCCTTTGAATTATTATGATAACACAAAAGGATATGTTGAAAATTTCATGACATTAATGTTTGAAATACCTACAGGGCCTTATAAAGCAAGTCCAGTAGTTGTTGAGGCATTAAATAAATTGTTTATTCTTCATGCAGATCATGAACAAAATTGTTCTACCTCTACGGTAAGAATGGTCGGTTCTTCTCATGCAGGTTTATTCGCGTCAATATCATCGGGAGTTTCAGCGCTGTGGGGACCTCTTCATGGAGGTGCCAATCAAGCAGTTCTTGAAATGTTAGAAGAAATCCATCAAAATGGTGGGGATGCGGATAAATATATGGCTAAGGCCAAAGATAAAGACGATCCTTTCAGATTAATGGGTTTTGGCCATAGAGTGTATAAAAATTTTGATCCACGTGCTAAAATCATTAAAAAAGCTGCAGATGAAGTGTTGGAAACTTTAGGTATCGATGATCCAATTCTTGCTATTGCAAAGAAATTAGAAGCATTAGCTTTAGAGGATGAATATTTTAAATCAAGAAGCTTATATCCAAATGTAGATTTCTATTCTGGAATTATTTACAGAGCATTAGGAATTCCTACTGATATGTTTACCGTGATGTTCGCTATTGGACGTTTACCGGGTTGGATTGCACAGTGGAAAGAAATGCGTGAAAACAAAGAGCCTATCGGAAGACCAAGGCAAATATATACTGGATCTCCGTTGAGAGATTTTAAAGCAGTAGATAAACGATAAATTCAATTTAAAAAAAGCTTCACTGACTAGTGAGGCTTTTTTTTATCTTTGTCCAAATTTAAATACTATATGTTAAAATTAAATGTAAAGAATGAGACTTCAAGATTACGGGCAGTAGTTTTGGGAACAGCCATTAATAATGGTGCGATACCCTCAGTCGCTGAAGCATATGATCCCAAATCATTAGAGCATATACTGGCAGGTACCTATCCGCTTGAAAAGGATATGGTGGCTGAGATGGAGGCTTTTGATAAAGTGCTTCAAAAATATAATGTCACTATTTTCAGACCCGAATTGATTGCTGATTACAATCAGATATTTACAAGAGATATCGGTTTTGTTATTGATGGTATTTTTATTAAATCGAATATTTTACCGGAACGCGAAAGAGAACTGGATGCTATTCAATATGTAATTGATCAGGTTGATGCTATAAAAGTAGTTCGTCCTCCTGAAGAAGTGCATATAGAAGGCGGGGATGTTATGCTTTGGGATGACCATATATTTATAGGTACTTACAAAGGGAGTGATTATAAAGATTATATTACGGCGAGAACAAATAAGGAGGGAGTACAATTCATAAAAGATTTGTTTCCTGATAAAATCGTTAAAGAATTCGATTTGGTTAAATCCAAAATTGAAGCTAGGGACAATGCTTTACACCTTGATTGTTGTTTCCAACCGGTAGGTCCTGATAAGGGAATTATCTATAAGAGCGGATTTCGTGAAGAAGCAGACTATATGTATCTGGTTGATCTTTTTGGGAAAGATAATTTGTTTCATATTACAAGAGAGGAGATGTATACTATGAATTCCAATGTGTTTTCTATCGATTCCAATGTTGTGGTTTCTGAAAAAAACTTCACTAGATTGAATAATTGGTTGCGATCCGGCGGTTTCACGGTGGAAGAGATTCCCTATGCTGAGATTTCCAAGCAGGAAGGATTATTGCGTTGTTCCACATTGCCTTTAATAAGAGATTAATTTCAAGTGGTGACACATTGCAGTATGTCACTACATAAATAAAAAATAATATGAAACAAACAACAAATTCTATATTGATGATTCGTCCGATGGCGTTTAGAATGAACGAACAAACGGCAGTTAATAATTATTATCAAAAAGTATTGGATGGTCTTTTACCGGCAACAGTAAATGCAAAAGCGCAACAAGAATTTGATGCTTTTGTTGAAAAGCTGAGAGCTGTCGGTGTTGACGTAACCGTAGTGGATGACACAATGAACCAAGACACTCCAGACAGTATTTTCCCAAACAACTGGGTTTCCTTTCATGAAAATGGAGATGTGGCATTATATCCAATGTTTGCAGAGAATCGCCGTCAGGAACGTCGTGAGGAGATTTTGGATATGCTAGAAGATAAAGGATTCAAAATGGAAAACATTGTAGATTATACTTCTGCAGAAGAAGACGGTTTTTTCTTGGAAGGAACCGGAAGCTTACTCCTTGATAGAGCAAATGAAAAAGCATATTGCGCTTTGTCGCCTCGAGCTGATGAAGAATTATTTATTGAGTTCTGTGAAGATTTTGACTATGCGCCGGTATTATTTGAAGCTTTTCACACTGTAAACGGAGAACGAAAGTTGATTTATCATACGAACGTTATGATGTGTTTGGGTGAAACCTTTGCGGTGATTTGTGCAGATAGTATCGATGATAAAAAAGAACGCAAAATGGTTTTGGACAATCTTAAAAAGGATAATAAAGAGATCATTTTGATCACTGAAGAGCAGGTTAATAATTTCGCGGGAAACATGCTGGAAGTGCGTGGTACCGATGATAAAAGATACTTAGTGATGAGTACCGCGGCACATCTGAGCTTAAAGCCAAAACAAGTAGAGCAGTTAGAAAAACACGTTGTGATTCTTAGTTCAAGTTTAGATACTATTGAAGCCTGTGGCGGTGGAAGCGCTAGGTGTATGATGGCAGAGGTTTTCTTGCCGAAAGCATAAAAAAAAAGACCTTCACTATCGAAGGTCTTTTTTTTTGAATTATGGCGTTCTGGTTTTCTACATCAGATTTGTTTTTACTATTGTTAGTATGGAACTGATTATGTATTGAACTCCGATGGCAATTACAATAAAGCCCACAATTCTTGAAATAGCCACAATTCCGGATGCGCCAAGTATTTTAGCCAAATAATGAGCGCTTCGTAAAATGATAAAAATAGCAATAGCAACTGCTATCATCGCCAAAACGGAAATGATAATCTCAGATGTTTCCTGATGTTCACTATAAAATGCAATCAGCAGCGAAATAGATCCCGGTCCGGCAAGCATAGGAATTGCCAATGGCGTTAACGCAATATCGTTTCTCTTTTGTGCATCACTTTCTACCTTTTTGCTTACACCTCTTTTTTTACTGAATTCGCCTGAAAGCAGTGAGAATCCGGAAGTAGCGATAACAATTCCTCCGGCTATACGTAAGGCTTCCATGCTAATCCCGAAAAAAGACAAAACATATTCCCCTAAAAAAAAGGAGATAATCATAATCACAAAAACATTTATAGCTGTCCACAGTGAAATACGGGAGCGCTCTTTTTTGTCATCATCCTGGGTAAGTCCCACAAAAATGGGAACTGTGCCAATAGGATTTATGACGGAAAAAAGGGCAGCGAATAAATAAATAAAAAGTTCCATGTTTTTTTCGCGAAATTAGTTCGTTTTATTACCGATTAAAATGTTTCTGAGATTAAGAAAAGGTTATGGTAAGGAGGGTATAATCCTGATTTAACAGTATCAGAAACCGAAAGATATTAATTTTAATTAAAACGGACTGTAGTATTTTTGTACTTTTACAAAAAATTAATAAAATAATGAAAAATAAAAAAACTTTAGTCCTTGGTGCGTCAGCAAAACCAGAGAAACATGCATACAAAGCGATTACTATGCTTGTGGAGAAAGGGCATTCTGTTCTTGCGATTGGTCAAAATGCAGGAGAAGTGGCCGGAATAAAAATTCAGACTAAAGCGATTCCTTTAAAAAACATCGATACAATTACTTTATATTTAAATCCTGCTCGTCAAAAAGATTATTACAATTACATAGTGGAAACGAAGCCAAAACGTGTGCTTTTTAATCCTGGGACTGAAAACCCGGAATTTTATCAACTTTTGGAGCTGAATAATATAAAATCAGAAGTTGCTTGTACATTGGTTCTATTAACTACAAATAGGTATTAGTACCATAATTTATTTTATCAGGTTTAAAGTATTCGAAAAGCCTTAGAAATAGATAATATTTTATTCATTTCGTCTCGTTTAAACTGCGGGACGGGATGCAATTACAAAATAGTTGGTGCTTGGCTTTGTGAAAATTAAAAGCGAGTTTCTTCCTTTGTTGGTTTGCTGATCAACAAAAGTCCTATAAAAGTGATTAGCCCGTTTATGATAATTAGTTCGTTATCGAATACATAGCCGAAAAACAATAGTTTTGAATTTTCGCTAAGTAGAAAAGTTAGAGCAGGAGACAATAAACAGATGAGAGGTACAAATTGATCCTTAACTGTTTTTGTTTTCATAAATAAACCAAAACCATACAATCCTAATAATGGTCCGTAGGTATAGGAAGCGATCCTGAAAATCATCCCTACTACAGAGCTGTCATTGACAGCATTGAAAAATACTATCACTAAAAACATTAGAAAGCAAAAGCCAAGATGAGTAAAATGTCTTGCTCTTACTGCAGTGGGCTTGTTCCTGTTTTCGGTTTTATCCATACCTAGAAAATCGACACAAAAGGAAGTGGTTAGTGCCGTTAAGGCAGAGTCCGTTGTAGCAAAAGTAGCGGCCGTCAATCCCAGTAAGAAGATGACTGACGGAATGAGGGTTAAGTGATGAAAGGCGATTTCAGGAAAAAGCAAGTCGGTTCGTGGTTTTCCGGTGACCAAATCAGTTGGGACTTCAATTCCATTTTTTGCAGCATAAATATAAAGTAAGGCACCTACACTTAAAAAGAAGATATTAATCAGTACAAATATTCCGGTGAAAGCAAACATGTTCTTTTGGGCTTCGCCAATGGTTGCGCAGCTTAAATTCTTTTGCATTAAGTCCTGATCTAATCCCACCATGGCAATCGTCACGAAAATCCCGCCCAGAATCTGTTTTACAAAGTGAAATTTACTGGATAGAAAATCTTCGAAGAAAAATATCTTAGAATAGTTACTGTTTTTAACGGCTTCAAAAGATTCAATTATATTGAGGTTTAAGCTTTGGCAAATAAAATAAATAGTCAGAAAAACAGAAGTGATTAAGAAAAACGTCTGTAAAGTATCAGTGATGATGATGGTTTTTAATCCTCCGCGGTAGGTATAAGCAAAGATCAAAGCTAATGAAATCAATACCGTAGTAGCAAAGGGGATTCCGTAAAAATCAAATACAAAACGTTGCAATACAATCACAACAAGATACAATCTAAATGCAGATCCAATGGTGCGGCTTATTAAGAAAATTGTAGCGGCAGTTTTATAAGAATAGGTTCCCAGACGACGTTCTATATATCCATAAATAGAAGTCAAGTTCATCCGGTAGTATAAAGGCAATAGTACTTTAGCAATGAATATAAAACCTATTGCATTTCCAAGAACAAACTGAAAATACTTGAATTGTTCTCCACTAGGCGCTCCCACTTCTCCTGGAACCGAAATAAAAGTCACCCCAGAAAGTGCTGTTCCTATCATCCCGAAAGCGACCAAATACCATTTAGAGTTTTTGTTTGCTTTAAAGAAAGCATCATTTCCGCTGTCTTTTTTACTGGTGAAATGAGAAATAGCAAATAATATTCCAAAGTAGATAACGATAAGGGATAGAATGGCGAAGGGTGTCATTTTTTGGATTTTGAAAGGCCAAAATACAAATTTTTAGGGAATCCTTTATTTGATCCTTCTTTTATTTGAACGGATATGAATTTATAGTAGGGATTAGGTAAATAACCATTTAAACAAATAAACAAATTACTACATTTGCACTTATGGAATTCTCTTCAAAATTAATAGAAAAAGCAGTCAACGAAATATCTCAATTACCGGGAATAGGAAAGAGAAGTGCCTTGCGCCTGGTGTTGCATTTATTGAAACAACCCAAAGAGCAAACTGGTTTTTTGGCTCAAGCATTGGTAAACATGCGTGAAGATATTAAGTATTGCACGAACTGTCATAACATTTCAGACAGTGCTGTTTGTGAAATCTGTGCCAATAAAAACAGGAATCATCAAATTGTCTGTGTGGTGGAAGATATTCGCGATGTTATGGCAATCGAAAACACGGGGCAATTCAGAGGAGTTTATCACGTTTTAGGTGGTAAGATATCTCCTATTGACGGAGTAGGTCCAAGTCAGTTGAGAATTGTAACATTGGTAGATAAGGTAAAGGCTGGCAGTGTAAATGAAGTTATTTTTGCTTTAAGCTCAACAATGGAAGGCGATACCACTAATTTTTACATCTATAAACAGATAGCAGATGCTGATATTGTGATTTCTACTATTGCACGCGGAATTGCCGTAGGAGATGAATTAGAATATGCAGACGAAGTTACTTTAGGAAGAAGCATATTGCAGCGCGTACCCTTTGAAAAATCTTTCAAAAACAATTAATTGTCTTAATAAATAACTAAACTTTTGATATAGTAAATGAAAAGCTATATTTGTTATATAAAATATAAAAATGAACAAGCATATATTCTATTTATTACTTAGTATTAGTGTGTTATTTACTTCATGTATTCCTACCCAGGATTTAATTTACTTGCAAAAAAAAGATAATTCTCAAACAGAAATGGCCGTTTCGGCTATCGTGGCAAAACCGTATAGATTACAAACTAACGACGTCTTGAGTATTAGCATCAAGGCTATTGATCCAAAATTGGTCGCTATTTTCAGTACCACAAATGAGGGAGATGCCGGAAAATCAGTTGCTGGATTGTATTTTGATGGATTTACGGTTGATGATCACGGGAATATCAGAATGCCTGTTTTGGGAGAACTGAATGTAATTGGTTTTACTTTGGATGAAATAAGAGTTAAAATTGAAAAGCAATTGTCAGCTGAATATTTTAAAAAGGAAGCTAATATTTTTGTTATTGTAAAATTGGCAGGCTTCAAGTATACCATTAATGGCGAAATAGGAAGTACTGGAACCAAAACTTTATTTCAGGAACATGTGACTATCATGGAGGCCATCGCAAACGCCGGAGATATCACTATAACTGGAAATAGAAAAGCGGTTACCATTATCAGAAATTCGCCAACGGGAGTGCAAATGCATGACCTTGACCTTACGGATATTAATGTAATGAATTCGCCTTATTTTTATTTACAACCTAATGATTATATTTATATCAAACCACTCAAACAAAAAACGTGGGGTACGGGTAAAACCGGTATAGAGTCTTTTGGTACTATTACTACATTATTTTCAGTGGCAACGACAATCTTCTTTTTACTATTTAAAAATTAAAACAGAGATTAAAAAATGTTAGATATAAAAGATTTTTCAATTTTTGAAGACCAGGTTAGTTTTGACTTTAAAGGGTTTTTAATAAAAATCGGAAGTTACTGGAAGTGGTTTTTATTAAGCTTAATCATCACCTTTACCATCGCCTATCAGGTGAACATTCGCAAGAGCAAAGTGTATAGCATGGAGACGCTAATTTCTGTAAAGGAAGAAAGCAATCCGCTGTTTACCTCAAATACTAGTCTTGTTTTTAATTGGGGCGGTACTTCTGACCAGGTGCAAACCATTTCGACCACGATACAGTCGAGGTCCCATAACGAAATGGTAGTAGACAAACTGCAATACTATATTAATTATTTAGTTCAGGGTAAATATGCCCTTGAAGATGCCTATGGGGCAGTTCCGTTCTATGTTGAAATCGATAAGTCAAAAGGGCAGCTGGTAGGAAGTCTGATTGGAATTACTTTTGTTAGTGAAAGTGTTTATGAAATTAGAATTCCATTTGAAAGTCAAAATGCTTCATTAATTAGCTATTCAGATAATTCATATAGCAATACCGCTGTTGCAATAGGGGATTTCGTCAAGAGATATAAGGTTGGTGAGCGGGTGTCTTTACCGTTTTTGAATTGGAAATTACAAATAAATGACAACCCCGGGTTGTATAAAGGCAATGAATATTTTGTTTCGTTTAGTGATTTTAATGGGACAGTCGCGGGGTATAAAGGGATAAATGTCCGTTCAGATGATAAGGGAGGTTCCATAATCACACTTGGAATGCAGGGGGGCAATAAGGCAAGAATGGTTAAATACCTGAATTCGACCGTAGAAATGCTTATCAAAAGACAATTAGACAGTAAGAACCAATTTGCAACAAATACAATCGCTTTTATTGACAGTACGTTAATTGCGATGGAGTCACAGTTGAAAGAAACCGGAAATGAGCTAAAATCATTTAGGAAGGGCAAGAATATCTATGATATTGAAGACGGAGGGGCTAAGTTTTCTGATAAGATGCTCGAGTTTGATGTCAAGCGAGATGAAATAACCCGTAAAATAACATACTACAACTCTTTAAAGTCGTATCTGAAAAATAGCGTTGATTACTCGAAACTTCCGGCGCCATCAGTAGCGGGTATTGACGATCCTAATGTGGTGACTAATGTTTCCAAATTGATTTCGCTTTCAGGGCAAAGATCAGAAATGGCTTATGCCGTAAAAAGCGATAAGATATTTAAGGATTTTGATAATCAAATGGCGGCCGTTAAAAATGTATTGTTAGAAAATATTGCTTCAGCAAAATCTTCTTTAAAATATGACCTGGCATTGATTAACAACAAAATTAGTCAAACGGAAAGTACGATCAAGACACTTCCGGATGACCAGCAGGAATTAATAAAAATAAAGAGAAAGTATGATTTAAGCGACAATATCTACAACACTTTTCTTCAAAAAAGAAGTGAAGCCGATATTGTAAAAGCAGCAAATTTGTCTGATGTTCATTTTATCGATCCGGCAAAAGATGTGGGTGGCGGGCAAATCGGTCCAAGAACATCCGCTAATTATGTTTTGGCACTATTTTTAGGAATTCTGTTCCCGTTGTTGTTTGTGTTTTTTATTTTTTTTATTAATAATTCCATTCAAAACACGGACGAAATTGGAAAACTGACAAAAATTCCTTTAATCGGAGTGGTAGGTTTAAATAAAGAAATTTCGGACTTGGCTGTTTATGACAGGCCTAAATCAGCATTGTCCGAGTCCTTTAGGGCGATACGTTCTTCGCTTCAGTATTTGTATAAAAAGCAAAATGTAGGCGGTGCCAAAACATTGATGATAACATCATCTGTCAGTGGGGAAGGAAAGACATTCTGTTCCATAAATATCGCGACTGTTTTTGCGCTTAGCGAAAAAAAGACAGTTATTATAGGTTGTGATTTAAGGAAACCCAAATTATTTGACGAGTTTAATTTGTCTAATGAAGTGGGGATTGTCAACTATTTAATCAAGCAAAAAAGTTTGGAAGAAATTATCAATCATACTCAGATCCCTTATCTTGACGTGATCCTTTCCGGCCCTGTTCCTCCTAATCCGTCAGAAATGATTATGAGTGATGGAATGGGAGAATTGATTGAAGAATTAAAGAAAACGTACGATTATATCATTTTGGATACGCCTCCGGTGGGATTGGTTTCCGATGCTTTGGAACTATCCCAATATTCGGATGTTACTTTATACATTGTAAGGCAAAATTTTTCTAAAAAGGAAATGATCACTTTGCTGAACAATAGGGTAAGACGAGGGGAGCTAGACAATGCTAGTATTATTTTCAATGGTTTTGAAAATAAGGCTAAATATGGTGCCGGATATGGCTATGGTTACGGCTATGGTTACGGTTATGGCCCGTATTCAAACGGGTATACTGATGAGGATAAACCAAGAAATTTCTTTGATGCAATCAGTAGAAAATTGGGTGTTAAAAGGAAAAAATAACAGCAGGTTTTTTAAATTACTATAAATGAAAGAGGGAGTAAAAAGTAGAATATTAATTACAGGAGGAGCTGGATTTATTGGATCTAATCTTTGTGAGTATTTTTTATCTAAAGGACATGAAGTACTATGCCTGGATAATTTTGCTACGGGACACAGGCATAATTTAAAAGATTTTATTAATAATCCACATTTTAGGCTTATTGAAGGAGATATACGAAATTCTGTTGATTGCCAAAATGCGGTAAAAGACGTCGATTATGTTTTGCATCAGGCGGCGTTGGGTTCCGTGCCGCGTTCTATTAATGATCCGGTTACGACTAATGACGTAAATGTATCCGGTTTTTTGAATATGCTGGTAGCGTCTACGGATGCCAAAGTGAAGCGATTTGTGTATGCAGCTAGCTCTTCTACCTATGGAGATTCAGCTGGATTGCCAAAAGTGGAGGATGTGATTGGGAAACCGCTCTCTCCTTATGCGATAACAAAATATGTAAACGAACTGTATGCTGATATTTTTAGTAAAACATACGGCCTGGAAACAATAGGGTTGCGTTATTTTAATGTTTTTGGTCGAAAACAGGATCCTAATGGAGCCTATGCAGCGGTTATTCCAAAATTTGTGATGCAATTGATGAATCATAAAACGATTACCATCAACGGAGACGGAAATTATTCACGCGATTTCACTTACATTGAAAATGTCATTCAGATGAACGAATTAGCAATGACTACAGAAAACCCGTCGGCGGTAAATACGGTGTATAATACTGCTTTTGGAGATAGAAATACCTTAAATGATTTGGTGAATTATTTGAAAGAAGATTTAGCAAAATATGATCCTGCGATAGCGGATGCTGAAGTGTCCTATGGTCCAAATAGAGCAGGAGATATTCCGCATTCTTTGGCCAGTATTGCTAAAGCAAAAGAGTTGTTGGGCTATAATCCGCAATTTTCCTTACAGCAAGGATTGAAAGTAGCGATTGATTGGTATTGGAGTAATTTAAAGTAGATCGTTGTTGGTTAACTGTTATGATTTATGTTTGGTCAGTTATGGGTTATCCGTTAGTATATGTTGAGTTAAAGGATGGAGAATTATTTCCATTAGAGCAAAGATAACAAGGCACAAAGTGCCGAAAACCGAAAACCGAAAACCGAAAACCGAAAACCGAAAACCGAAAACCGAAAACCGAAAACCGAAAACCGAAAACTGAAAATATGAAAAGTTACAAAGATTTAGATATATACACGTTAGCGTTATCTTTATTTTTCAGAACGCATCATGTTTCATTAAGGTTGCCAAAGTATGAATTATACGAATTAGGGAGCCAAATTAGGAGGTCTTCTGATTCTGTGGTAACTAATATTGTAGAGGGATACGGAAGAAAACGATATAAGATGGACTTTATCAAGTTTTTAACGTATTCTCATGCGAGTAATTTGGAAACAATTTGCCATATAGAAAAATTAATAGTGCTTTACCCAGACCTATTGAGTGAAATGATTGTTCTTCAAAAAGAGTACGATATCTTGGGTGCAAAATTGTTTTCTTTTTTACGTTATGTTGAAAATAATTGGAATAAATTTGAATAGAGAGTTTTCTTTTGATTGTTATGAGTTATTTATAGATAAGCTATAGGATTGACTTTTACCTCTAACCGACAACAGAAAACCGACAACAGAAAACCGACAGCAGAGAACAGAAAACAGAAAATAAAAGAAATGAAAATTACAAAAATTTGTTGCATTGGAGCAGGATATGTAGGTGGACCTACAATGGCCGTTATAGCACAAAAATGCCCAAAGATCGAAGTTACAGTTGTTGACTTAAATGCAGAACGAATTGCCGCTTGGAACGATGAGGATTTGGATAATATTCCTATTTACGAACCGGGATTGGATAAAATTGTTGGAGAAGCAAGGGGAAGAAACTTATTCTTTTCTACCGATGTTGAAAAAGCAATTGACGAGGCCCAAGTTATTTTTATCTCAGTTAATACGCCCACCAAAACGTATGGGAAAGGAAAAGGTATGGCAGCCGATTTAAAGTACATCGAATTATGCGCCAGGCAAATTGCCAAGATTGCCAAAGACGATAAAATTGTAGTTGAAAAATCAACGCTACCGGTGCGAACTGCAGAGGCCATCAAAAGTATTTTAGATAATACTGGTAATGGGGTGCAGTTTCAGATTCTTTCTAACCCAGAATTTTTGGCTGAAGGAACTGCGGTGCAAGATTTGTTAAACCCGGATCGAATATTAATTGGAGGGGATGCTACTGAGGAAGGACAAAAAGCAATACAAGCACTTGTTGACGTGTATGCCAATTGGGTGCCTTTGGATAAAATATTAACTACAAACGTTTGGTCATCAGAATTGTCAAAATTGACCGCCAATGCATTTTTGGCACAAAGAATCTCTTCCGTAAATGCAATGTCAGAACTTTGTGAGAAAACGGGCGCCGATGTGAATGAAGTGGCAAAAGCCATTGGTATGGACAGCAGGATAGGGGCTAAATTCCTTAAAGCTTCTGTTGGTTTTGGAGGCTCTTGTTTTCAAAAAGATATTCTGAATTTGGTTTATATTGCAAAATCCTATGGATTGCAAGAAGTGGCTGATTATTGGGAACAGGTGATTATTATGAACGACCACCAAAAAAGACGTTTTTCCAATAAAATAGTGCAAACCTTATATAATACGGTAGCTGACAAAAAAATTGCTTTTTTGGGATGGGCTTTCAAAAAAGACACCAACGACACCAGAGAATCAGCAGCGATTTATGTTGCAGATGATTTGATCAATGAGCAGGCGCAAATTGCTGTGTATGACCCCAAAGTGTCTGCCAAAAAAGTTTTAGCCGACCTAGATAATCTCGAAACCCGAACCACAGAAAAAAACAGGGCTTGCTTGACTTCGTTTGCCGATCCATATGAAGCCTGCGCAAATGCGCATGCCATAGCCGTGCTGACCGAATGGGATGAGTTCGTGCAGTACGATTGGCAAAAAATATATGATTCCATGCAGAAGCCAGCTTTTGTTTTTGACGGAAGAAATATTTTAGATCGTTCTCAAATGGAAGCTATCGGGTTTGTATATCAGGCCATAGGTTCTTAGATTTAATGCTAACTTCCCTCTTGAAAGGGGTAGGGGGTGTGTTTTTTTTTAGCACTGCTTTTCAGTACATTAATAAAAAAGTCAATGTTAGTTGAATAATGATTTGCGTTGGAAAATCATGGAGAAGTATCGAGATCAGTTGGGTGCGTAAGAGGTTCTCTATACAATTATAGGTTATTAAAACTAGCGTTTGAATAACCTATAATCACTCGAAGTGACGCGGGAGAAAAAATGTATTGAGAACCATTTTTGATTTTAGTTTTTAAGTATTCAAGATAATTCGCCGCGGCGAATTACCCGAACTGACCAAAAACTAATTAGACCCAAAGCATTAAATTAATACAGCCAACTGGCTAACAATAGTAACGGGATTTATTATTCCAAAAAATAAAATTGCGAAATGAACTGGTATGTAGTTTACACAAAACCGAAATGGGAAAAAAAAGTAGCCGAGCAGTTAACTCAGTTCGGTGTTGAATGTTATTGTCCGCTGATCACAGTAGTGCGTCAATGGTCAGACCGAAAGAAAAAAGTGGAAGTGCCTCTTTTTAATTCCTATGTATTCGTTCAGCTGGAAGAAAAGGATAGAAACTTGGTGTTTCAATCGGCAGGAGCGGTGCGTTATTTATTTTGGTTGGGGAAACCTGCCATTGTTCGTGATGAAGAAATCAATACTATTAAAGACTGGCTTAGCACGCCAGATCAATGCGATGTTTCATTAGCTGCCTTTCAAATCGGGGATAAAATCATATTGGAATCTGGGCCCTTCATAGCGCAGGAGGCTACTGTGCAAGAAATCAAAAACACCCATTATGTTCTAGTTTTGGAATCAATGGGCTGTACCTTAAAAATGAATTTTAAATAATCTTCTCTGTTCTTTTCTTGAAAAGCTGCTTGTTAATCTATTTACCCACAAACTCCCGATTTGCGTCAGTTCGAGTTGAGCAATGATTTGCGCTAGAAAATCATTGCGAAGTATCGAGAACAGTTGAGTACTTAAAACTTCTCGATACAATTATACGATATTAAAACTAACGTTTAAATAGGTGTAACCACTCGAAGTGACGGCAGTTGTTGCGATGTTTTATTAGAGCCTTTTCAAATCGGGGACAAAATCACCTTGGAATCTGGGCCCTTCATTTCGCAGGAGGCTACTGTGCAAGAAATCAAAAACACCAATTATGTTCTGGTTTTGGAATCAATGGGCTGTACCTTAAAAATGAATTTTAAATAATCTTCTCTATTCTTTTCTTGAAAAGCTGCTTGTTAATCTATTTACCCACAAAGTCCCGATTTGCGTCAGTTCGAGTTGAGCAATGATTTGTGCTAGAAAATCATTGCGAAGTATCGAGAACAGTTGAGTACTTAAAACTTCTCGATACAATTATAAGATATTAAAACTAACGTTTAAATAGGTATAACCACTCGAAGTGACGGCAGTTGTTGCGATGTTTCATTAGAGGCTTTTCAAATCGGGGATAAAATCAACTTGGAACCGGGCCCTTCATTTCGCAGGATGCTACCGTACAAGAAATCAAAAACACCCATTATGTTCTGGTTTTGGAATCAATGGGCTGTACCTTAAAAATGAATTTTAAATAATCTTCTCTGTTCTTTTCTTGAAAAGCTGCTTGTTAATCTATTTGCCCATAAACTCTCGATTTGTGTCAGTTCGAGTTGAGCAATGATTTGTGCTAGAAAATCATTGCGAAGTATCGAGAACCTTTGAGTACTTAAAACTTCTCGATACAGTTATACGATATTAAAACTAACGTTTAAATCGGTATAACCACTCGAAGTGACGGCAGTTGTTGCGATGTTTCATTAGAGGCTTTTCAAATCGGGACAAAATCATTCTGGAATCTGGGCCCTTCATTGCTCAGCAGGCTACTGTACAAGAAATCAAAAACACCTATTATGTTCTAGTTGTGGAATCAATGGGCTGTACCTTAAAAATGAATTTTAAATAATCTTCTCTGTTCTTTTCTTGAAGTGCCAGTTATTAACTATTTGGGCACAAACTCCCAATTTGCGTCAGTTCGAGTTGAGCAATGATTTGCGCTAGAAAATCATTGCGAAGTATCGAGAACAGTTGAGTACTTAAAACTTCTCGATATAATTATACGATATTAAAACTAACGTTTAAATAGGTATAACCACTCGAAGTGACGGTAGTTGTTGCGATGTTTTGTGATGGTCGGTTCGATTGTGTCAGCTTGATTGCATCAGTTCGTACTGTGTAATGATTTGAACTAGAAAACCATTGCGAAGTATAATGAATGGTTCTGTACTGATTTCTGCCTCTGTCAAAAGTAATCCTTAGCATAGTGCGATCATATTTAAATTGCTAAAGAGAACAATAATTAGTACATCTTTCTTACATAATTCACTCTAACTGAAATTTAGGCCCTCACCTAATTAGGTGATATTTTTGTCTAAAAAAAACCATTAAATCGGCCGCTGTTATCTGGTAATGAACGACTTATCTTTCCTGTGTTTGGACAGTGATTTTCGGATGTTTTATAAAGTTAAAAAGTTAGTGAAAAGAATAATTTAATGTCGCTATATTTGCAAGTTCAATGTTTTCCCACTTTATATCACATTCTTGTGGGTGGGAACTGCGTAGCGGTGGCGTACATTTAACAATATGCTCATAAAAATGTGCAAAGAATTACTTGAAGATAGATGATTTCAAACATAAAAATAGCGGTTTTGGGTCTGGGTTACGTTGGTTTGCCGTTGGCGCGACTTTTTGCTACAAAACATTCCGTAATTGGGTTTGATATTAATGAATCCCGAGTGGCAGAATTGAAATCATGCTATGATACGACACTTGAAATCGATTCAGTTTCCCTGTCTAAAGTATTGGTAGAAAAAACAAGTTCCGCAGTTGGATTGTATTGTACTTCTGTTTTAGAAGAGGTAGTTGATTGTAATTATTATGTGGTTACAGTTCCCACGCCAGTTGATAAAAATAATCGTCCGGACCTGACTCCTTTATATAAGTCGTCTGAAACAGTAGGGAAACTATTGAAAAAGGGAGATATTGTAATTTATGAATCCACGGTGTATCCGGGGGTGACCGAGGACGAATGTGTGCCTGTGCTGCAAAGAGTATCCGGTCTACAATTCAATGTTGATTTTTTTGTGGGATATTCACCAGAGAGAATAAACCCCGGAGACAAGGAACATACGATAGATAAGATTTTAAAGGTCACTTCAGGTTCAACGGCTGAAACAGGCCAAAAAGTAAATAAACTTTACCAATCCGTAATTACGGCCGGTACATATCTAGCGCCATCCATCAAAGTGGCCGAGGCGGCAAAGGTAATTGAGAATTCGCAACGTGATATAAACATTGCTTTTGTAAACGAATTGGCTAAAATATTTCAATTATTAGATATCGATACCCAGTCTGTTTTAGAAGCCGCGGGGACCAAATGGAATTTCCTGCCTTTTAAGCCGGGATTAGTTGGTGGACACTGCATAGGTGTCGACCCCTATTATTTGGCGCAAAAAGCACAAGAAATGGGGTATCATCCCGAAATCATTTTGGCAGGAAGACGCTTAAATGATAGTATGGGTGAATATGTCGCTTCCCAGATCGTTAAATTAATGATTAAGAAGGGTATTTCAGTCAATGGAGCCACGCTGTTGATGCTTGGAATCACTTTCAAAGAGAATTGCCCCGATGTTCGGAACACTAAAATTGTGGATGTGATCGCTGCCTTAAGTGATTACGGTATCACTGTTGTCATATACGACCCCTTGGCCAGTCCTGAAGCAGTCAAAAGAGAATATAAATTAGTTACCTTAAAAACGGTTCCAGATAGAAAATTTGACGCAGTGGTTCTGGCTGTGGCACATGCTGAATTTTTAGACATGGATTTGTCGAAATTGCAAAACACAATAAGCCTGTTGTATGATGTAAAGGGAGTTTTAGGTGATAATGTAGACGGAAGATTGTAGTTTTTTTTATTAAATAATAATACCCTAAATTATGAAAATAGGAATAACATTTAGTGCATTCGATTTACTTCATGCCGGACATGTTAAAATGTTAGAAGAAGCAAAAAGGCAATGTGATTATTTAATTGTAGCCTTACAAACGGATCCAACCTTAGACCGACCGGAGAAGAACAGACCTATACAATCTGTAGTAGAAAGATACATTCAATTGAAGGCCTGCTCGCACGTTGACGAAATTGTTCCTTATGCAACAGAACAGGACTTAGAAGATATTTTACGCGCTTTTAAATTAGATGTACGTATTATAGGCGATGAGTACAGGGAAAAGAACTTCACAGGACGCAGTTACTGCGAAGAAAAAGGAATTGAATTGTATTTCAATGGACGGGACCATCGTTTTTCAAGCAGCAGTTTGCGTAGAGGAGTTGCCGAAAGAGAATCAGAAAAGAATAGTATAGGGGGGTTAAAGCCTTTAAAGATAGATTATGATAAATAAGAATTCAATCACCCACGTTATCCTCACAGGAGGTGTAGGAAGCCGCTTATGGCCTTTGTCACGCAAAAGTCAACCAAAACAATACCTTGACATTTTTGACGGTAAATCATTATTTGAAATGACAGTAGATCGCAATCGCAATATAGCCGATAAAGTGATGGTTGTGGGAAATATTGACAACTGTCATTTGAGCAGAAATATTTTAGAAAAAACAAATACAGAATATATCGATATCATCGAGTCGACGCCGAGAAATACAGCTGCAGCAATCGCTTTTGCCGCTTTTGCCGCTGATCCAGACGATATTTTAACTGTCACGCCATCTGATCATATTATTGATGATATGGAAGCTTATGAAGCGGCAATTGAAGAAGCGGTAGAAAAAGCATCACAGGGATACGTCGTCACTTTTGGTATAGTGCCAACGAAGCCGGAAACGGGATATGGGTACATAGAGCGCAATGGGGATGACGTAATTTCTTTTAGGGAAAAACCCAACCAGGTTTCAGCCCGGGATTTCATCGCCAAAGGAAATTTTCTTTGGAACAGCGGTATGTTTTGCTTTAAAGCTGGCGTTTTATTAGAAGAATTGAAAGCTTTTCATCCTGAAGTCTACAATAAATCAAAATTGGTTTGGGAAAGTAATACAAATGGAAATCTAGATTTGGATTTATCCATGGATATTCCTTCCATCAGCATTGATTATGCGGTGATGGAACGAAGCAAAAAAATAAAAGTGGTGTCAGCACAATTCGCCTGGTCTGATTTGGGTTCTTTCGAATCCGTTTATGATTACTTAGTGACCATTGGCCATAAGGTCGATGAAAATGGAAATATGGTGATTGGTACAAACAATTATACCGCTTTCATAGGTGTTAAAAACACTATTTTCGTATCTACGGATACGGCCAATTTAATTTTGAAAAAAGAATTGTCACAGGATGTCAAAAGTTTGTACGGTAAATTAGAAAGAGAAAATCCAGAGTTGTTAGAATAATATTTAAGAAGTTGTTTAGTAACAATTCCTCACGGAATTATGACATTTATCAAAATTCTTTATAGGTAGGATGAAAATTATAGTGCTTTGAATTACAAAAAACAAAAAATAGTCAGTAAAAACCTTAAAAAATAGGGTTTGCTGCTGCGAAAGTGTTCGTATGATTTTATCGATGCGACTGTTTAGATTTAAAAAATAATAGATGATTATGAGAAGAATAATTTTTGCTTTCGTTTTTTTTGCTGCTTTTTTGATGTCACATCATGCAGTAGCTCAAGATTTATTAAAATCTCAAGATTTAAGCACGGTTAATGTGGATTATCTTTCTGATGCTGATATAGCGAAAATCCAATCCCAACTTAAAAGCAATAATCTTACTATAGAGCAGGCTGAGCCCATGTTACTCGCTAAAGGGATGAGTGCTAGTGATTTTTCGAAATTAAAAAGTAAAATCACATCAAATACGGCACAGCCGAAACTAGAAAGTAATACTAAAAAAGATGGGATTGCAAAAGAGGATTTTGGACGTAAGCAACTGGAAGTTGTTAATGTTAAAGTGAAAGACAGTCTCAATGCCTTGGTTTTTGGATCTGAACTGTTTGATAATCCTACTCTTGATTTCGCACCTAATTTACAACTGGCTACTCCTGTTAATTATGTTCTAGGAGCAGGAGATCAATTGCAAATAAGTGTTTATGGAGTACAACAATACAATGCCAATATTCCTGTAACTGTTGAAGGAAACATTTCTCTTGACTACGTAGGACAACTTTCAATTGCTGGAATGACAATAGAGGCTGCATCACAAAAAATAAAAGCAGCTCTTTCTGGAGTTTATAGCACTGTGTCTTCGGGGCAATCAAAAGTGAGTATAACATTAAGCCAGATACGGACGATTCAAATCACCATAATTGGAGCAAAACAACCGGGTAATTATTCTGTTTCTTCTTTGGCAACAGTATACAATGCTTTGCATTTAGCAGGTGGTCCTGCCAAAAATGGTAGTTACCGGGCTATAGAATTGATTCGAAATAACAAAGTATATAAATATGTTGACATCTATGATTTCTTAGTAATAGGAGATCAATCAGCAAATGTGAATTTGAAAGACAATGATGTGATTCGTATCCCAGCTTATTCAAATCGGGTAACTGTGGAAGGGGCAGTGAAGCGGCCAGGTATTTTTGAAATGAAAACAGGAGAGAGTTTTAGTTCTCTTTTATTATTTGCTTCTGGCTTCAATGAATCCGCGTACACAGCTGCAGTTAATGTGATACAAAAAACAGCTAAAGAATTTAAAGTAAAAGATATCAAGCAAGATGAATTTAATAGCTACTTACCACAATCAGGAGATTTGTTTAGAGTCGCCAAGATATTAAATCGATTTGAAAACCGAATCAAAATTGACGGGGCCGTTTTTAGACCGGATACCTACTCCTTTTATGAAGGCATGCGTGTTTCTGATTTGATTGCCAAAGCGGAAGGTTTAAAAGAAGATGCCTATAGCAAAAGAGCGAGAATCATCCGGCTGAAATCTGATTTGACAATAGAAATTGTTAACATCAATCTGGAGAAAGTCTCAAGAGGAGATCTCGAAGCGGATATTCCATTGAATAAAGAAGACGTAGTAACGGTTTATTCCATTTTGGATTTTGTGGAGGAATATAAAATTACGATAGATGGTGAAATTAAAAATCCGGGAGTATATGTATATTATGAGGGTTTGACCTTGAATGACTTGTTCGTTCAGGCAGGTGGTTTGACCGGTTCTGCCTCAAAAAGGGTGGAAGTGGCCAGGATGATCATGTCTGAAGATATTGACGAGGCCAATCCGAATAAGGCTGAATTGTTCAATATTGAAATCACTCCTGATAATAATGAACAATCGAAGAATTTTTCATTGTTTCCATTTGATGTGATAAATATCCGAAAGATGGCGGTGTATGAAAAACCAGAGATGGTGACAATTAGTGGTGCAGTAAATTATGCCGGAAAATATGTTTTGGCCAGCAAGAAAGCGAAAGTTTTTGACATTGTGAAAAGAGCAGGAGGTTTGACTTCAGTAGCAAATTTAGAAGGTGTTAAGATAAAAAGACCGATAAAATTGAAACAAATTGAAGATGTTGAAAGTATAGATTTGAATTTGGGTACAAATGATAGTATTCAAAATAAATTGGAGAAAAAATTAAAAGAAAAGTTGAAATTTGCGATTATACCTGTGGATTGGAAGTCTATTGTTAATGGCCATGATAGTAATACCAACGTAACTCTTTTGCCTGGTGATGAGATTGAAGTGGCGACTTTCAATGAAGGGGTTAAAGTAACAGGGAATGTTTTGTTGACTTCGGAGATTCCTTATGATAAAGGCAAAGGGTTTACATATTATTTGGATGCCGTTGGAGGCATTGATGCCAAAGGCTGGAAGAAAAAAGCGTACATTATTTACCCCAATGGTAAGGCGGATGTGACTAAATCATTCTTATTTTTTAGGAATTATCCAAGAGTTACTGCAGGTTCGCAAATTATTGTTCCCGAAAAACCTGAAGTTAAAAAGATGAGTACGGGAGAATTTGTTAGTATTGCAGGAGTTTTGGCAAGTTTAGCAGGTGTTATTATCGCGATACTGAGGTAAAGTAGTGAATAGTGAGGAGTTTTTATAATCCGGTAACCTATTTTCGTAGATGTCGAAAAATGAATTTAGTTTTCCGAACGAAGAATGAACATATAAGAATATGAATGAACAGAGCCCAAATGACGAAATATCTCTAAAAGAGTTAGTCGAAAAAGGAAAAGAATGGTATTCATACCTGCTAGCGCAATGGAAAGCCATTTTATTGGCAGGAATAATAGGAGCCGCTTTAGGATTGACTTATTCTTTTAGTAAAAAACCGGTTTATACGGCTACTTTGTCTTTTGCATTGGAAGACGAAAAATCTGGAGGATTAGGTGGCGCTTTGGGTCTCGCCAGTTCGTTTGGGATAGACCTTGGCGGTGGTGGTGGAGGAAGTATCTTTACCGGAAGCAATTTGACGGAACTGTTTAAATCGCGTTCGATGGTGGAACAAACTTTATTAAGCCCCGTTGTTGTGCATGGAAAAACAGTTTCTTTGGCCGAAATGTATATTCTAAATAAAGAGTGGCGTGAAAGCTGGAATGATATTCCTAAATACAAAAGCATTCAGTTTTTGCCCAATGCGGATCGAAAAAGCTTTACAAGAGTTCATGACAGTATATTGGGCGTGATCTATACGGACTTATCAAAAAATGGTTTAGCAGTTGGTCAAAAAGACAAGAAAGTGGCTGTTATTAGTATTGACGTAGCGTCTACAAACGAACTGTTTTCTAAATATTTTACCGAAGCCTTGGTTAAAGAAGTGTCTGATTTTTATGTTGAAACAAAAAGCAAGAAGTCGCGGGAGAACATGAATATCCTTAAGCGTCAGACAGATTCGATTAGAAAAGAATTAAACGGAGCTATTACTGGAGTAGCAGTAGCCAATGATAATACGTTTAGTTTGAATCCCGCACTCAATGTACGTCGCACGCCTTCAGCCAGAAGACAAGTTGATGTGCAAGCGAATACCGCGATTTTGACTGAATTAGTAAAGCAAACGGAATTAGCCAAAGTCACTTTACGTAAGGAAACGCCATTAATTCAGATTATCGATAGACCTATTTTACCTTTGAAGAAAGACCAATTAGGAATGGTAAAAGGGATTGTGTTAGGTGGGTTTTTAATGGGGTTTTTGATGTTGGTAATTGTGGTGATTAGACGGTTTTTTAAACAAATTATTTAATAGGATTAGAGGTATGGATAATAATATAAAAACAGGAATTACTTTTAGTGCTTTTGATTTATTGCACGCAGGACATATCAAAATGTTAGAAGAAGCCAAACGGCACTGTGATTACTTGATTGTGGGTTTACAAACAGACCCAACTTTAGATCGTCCAGAAAAGAATAAACCTACACAATCAGTGGTAGAACGCTATATTCAGCTAAAAGCCTGTATTCATATCGATGAAATTGTGCCTTATGCAACAGAACAGGATTTGGAAGACATTTTGCGTTCCTTTAAGCTAGATGTTCGTATTGTAGGAGACGAATACAAAGAGAGTAATTTTACGGGTAGATTGTACTGTGAAGAAAAAGGAATTGAATTGTATTTTAATAAAAGAGATCATCGGTTTTCGAGTAGCGCTTTGAGGAAAGAAGTTGCGATAAAAGAATTAAAAAAATAATATTTTCTGTTTTCATGTTATTGTTTTTCGAGAACTTTAGAAAATAAAACTATATTCTAATTATCAATTAATAATATAGTTTTTTTGGTATATAATACTGTTAATTATTTAATTAGAAAGAAAGTATGAAAATATTAGTTACGGGCGCTGCGGGATTTATTGGCTTCCATTTAGTTGAATCTTTAATAAGAAATGGGAATGATGTAGTAGGGATTGACAACATTAATGATTATTATGATGTTAATTTAAAATATTCGCGTTTAGAAGAGTCTGGGATTAATCGTGGTCTAATTTCGGAAAATAAAGAGCTTGTGCAGAGTGATATTTACCCTAAATATCGTTTTGCAAAAATAGATATTACTGATTTAGAACGGTTAGTGAAGTTGTTTGAAAAAGAAAAATTTACTCATGTTGTGAATTTAGCTGCTCAGGCTGGTGTTCGCTATTCGTTGCTGAACCCTCATGCTTATGTTCTATCTAATATAGTAGGTTTTGTTAATTTATTAGAATGTTGTCGTCATAATAAAATAGAGCATTTTTTGTATGCTTCTAGTTCTTCTGTTTATGGAGCTAATGCGAAAATTCCCTTTTCAGAAGAAGATAGAGTTGATCACCCAGTTAGTTTATACGCTGCTACTAAAAAAAGTAATGAATTAATGGCCTATTCTTATAGTCATTTATATGATTTGCCTACTACAGGCTTGCGTTTTTTTACCGTTTATGGTCCGTGGGGAAGACCGGATATGGCTCCCATGCTTTTTGCTGATGCAATACTAAAAGGGGAAGCAATTAAGATTTTTAATAATGGAGAGATGCAACGGGACTTTACATATATAGATGATATAGTGGAAGGAATTGTACGTAGCTTGACTGTATTGTCCGTAAAAACACCAAAAGCAGCTATTTTTAACATAGGTAATTCTAAACCAGTTCCATTAATGGATTTTATCTCAATTATGGAAGATTGTTTGGGTAAAAAAGCAATAAAGCAGTATTTGCCAATGCAAGATGGCGATGTGAAAATCACTTATGCGGATACTTCGAATCTATCAAAAAGTATAAACTATCAGCCTCGCGTAGATTTATTAGAAGGTGTAACCAAGTTTTCTAATTGGTTCCTAAATTATCTTGATGATAAATAAAATTAAGAAAGCAATAGAGCAACAAAAAACATTAATTGCAAATTTTTCTTATTTGGCAATTCTTAATGTTTTTAATATGGTTTTGCCATTAATTACTTATCCTTATTTAATTAGAGTTTTAGGAAAGGAAACCTATGGTTTAGTTGTATTTGTTCAAGCTATTATTGCTTATTTATTGATAATTGTTAGTTTTGGATTTAATATTTCAGCAACTAAAGAAGTTAGTATTCATAGAGATAATAAAGAGAAGCTATCTGAAATTGTAAGTAGTATAATGATTATAAAATGTTGTTTATTTTTAATGACATTAGTAATTCTTTATTTTAGCATGTATTTTATTCCCCAGGCTAAAGATTATAAACTTCTATTTTATCTTTCAATGTGGATTTGTGTATATGAATTACTCTTTCCTATTTGGTATTTTCAGGGAATTGAAAAAATGAAGTATATTACGTATATAACCCTAATAAGTAGATTAATTTTCTTAGGATTAATTTTTGCTTTTATTCACACAGAAAATGATTATTTATATTTGCCTATAATTAATGGGATAGGGGCTATATTAGCAGGAGTTGTCTCTTTGTATATCATTTTTGTTAACCATCACATCTCATTCAAATTGCAACATATTTCTGTATTGAAATTTTACGTTAAAGAATCAATTCCAATTTTTTTATCCAATGTTTCTATTAAACTATATGTTAGTACAAACAAAGTGCTAGTAGGTGCTTTTTTAGGAATGAGTGAGGTTGCATATTATGATTTAGCGGAAAAAATTGTATCTGTATTAAAAGTCCCTCAAGTTATTTTGGGGCAAGCACTATTTCCGAAGATAAATAAGGATAAAGATGTTATTTTTGTTAGGAAAATTTTCTTCATTTCTGTAGGTGTAAACATTTTAATTTATATTGTCCTGTTGTTTTTCGCTGACTTTTTTATTTTGTTTTTGGGAGGGACGCAGATGATGCCAGCTAAGGTAGTATTGTTTATAATGGGATCTTCAATTCCAATTGTTGCCATTAGTAATATTTTTGGTATTCAATTGCTTGTTCCATTTGGTTTTATAAAAGAATTTAGTAAAGTGATTATTTCGTCAGGGATATTCTATTTTATTCAATTACTAATTTTATGGAATAGTTTTGGGTTTACTATAGAGTCGATATCAATTATTACTGTTACAACAGAACTGTTTGTAACATGTTATATGTATTTTTATTGTTTAAAATTTGAGTTATGGAAAAAAAATATGATTACCTCATCGTAGGATCAGGTCTTTACGGGAGTGTGTTTGCACACGAAATGACCAAGAAAGGTAAAAGATGTTTAGTTATAGACAAAAGAAGTCATTTGGGAGGAAATATCTACTGTGAAGAAAAAGAAGGTATAAATGTACATAAATATGGCGCTCATATTTTTCATACTAATGATAAAAATATTTGGGATTATGTAAATTCTTTTGTAGAATTTAATCGTTTCACAAACAGTCCAATGGCAAACTATAAAGGGAAATTGTATAATTTACCCTTTAATATGAACACATTTTATCAATTGTGGGGTACTAAAACGCCGGAAGAAGCACAAGCTAAAATTCAAGAACAAATAAAGGACTTAAATATCGTTGAGCCAAAGAATTTAGAGGAACAAGCACTATCATTGGTTGGGACTGATATTTATTATAAGTTAATTAAGGGGTATACCGAAAAGCAATGGGGTAGAAAAGCTACTGAACTTCCTGCATTTATTATCAAACGTCTACCGGTTCGTTTCACATTTGATAATAATTATTTTAAGGATAAATATCAGGGTATTCCAGAAGGAGGGTATAATAAATTGATTGATGGTTTATTAGAGGGAATCGAGACAATTACTGATGTAGATTATTTTAAAGACAAGCAAAGTTGGGATGACAAAGCTGAAAAAGTTGTGTTTACTGGCAGGATAGATGAGTACTATGGCTTTACTTTTGGAAAATTAAACTATAGAAGTTTAAATTTTGAACACACTACACTTGCTGTTGAAAATTATCAAGGAAATGCGGTTGTTAATTATAATGAATCGGAAGTTCCATACACTCGTATCATAGAGCACAAACATTTTGAATTTGGAACTCAAAAAAAGACTATTATTACTAAAGAATATCCTCAGGAATGGGATGAAAATAAAGAGCCATATTATCCAGTAAATGATGAAAAAAACGATACTATATTTAAGAATTATAAACATTTAGCTGAGAATGAAGAAAATGTGATTTTTGGTGGACGATTGGCAGAATATAGATATTATGATATGCACCAAGTTATAGCTTCTGCATTAAAAAGAGTTAATGTTGAATTTAATGAAGTATAGGAATATGGAAAAAATTGTAGCTATAGTTGTTACTTTTAATAAAAAAGAATTACTTGTTAATGCCATAAATGGTATTCTTTCTCAAGATTTATTACCAGATAAATTAGTTATTGTAGATAATAATTCAGATGATGGTACGCCTATCGTTTTATTAGAAAATGGATGGATTGACGTATTGCCACAAGTGTCTGCGAATAAAGATATTATTTATTCAAAAAAATATGCTGAAATAGAAATTGATTATATAAGAAAGTTCGAAAATGATGGGGGAGCAGGTGGATTCTATAGAGGTATGGTTCATTCTTATGAATTAGGATATGATTGGTTGTGGATGATGGATGATGATGGAGTACCAGAAAAACAATGTTTGAAGTTTTTATATGAATCTAGAGACTTAAATATTGTGTCGGGCCCATTAGTAATTGATATTGAGAATAAGGAAACCGCAAGCTTTATATATGATAAAAAAACATCTAATAAATTTGCTCTTGTAAAAGACCTGGTAAAGGAGGAAATACTGAAAAATGTATTAAATGCATTTAATGGGACCTTTATACCTCGTGAAATAATCAAAGAAATTGGTTTTGTAAAAAAAGAAATGTTTATTTGGGGTGATGAAAATGAATATATGTTTAGAATTATAAAGAATAATTTTTCTGTACAAACAATTACTAAAGCATTGCATTTTCATCCTTTATCAAAACAAACTTACAAATACAGAAGTACTGTTTTTAAGTTTACAATATATGAAATTGCAAATCCTAAATTCATGTATATACGTTGTAGAAACGCCATTTATTTAGAAAAAATAAAAGAAAATAAAGTTTTATTCGGAGTGAATATACCTCTTTTTCGAGTAGTGTACGAAGCAATTGTTAATAGTATTTATAATTTTGCAATAGGAGAGTTTTATAAATCTAAATTGTGTCTTTCTGCAATACCAAATGGATTGAGGGGTGATTTTAGTATGAGTAAATTTAAATAAATTTTTGATATATGAAAAATTTAAAAGCTCTATTTAAAGGAGTATTATCTTTTTTTTATTTTTTTTTTAAAAATAAAAATAATTTTGAAATTATTGATAATCTTAAGTACTCAAATTTATTTTTTGGTTATTATGATGTTTCCTCTTTTGATAAATCAGAAGATTTCTTGGCCTTACATGGGCAAAAGAGCGAAGAGGAATTAGATATATTGATTTATAATATTAAGAATAAAACTTTTGAAGTAATAGATTCGACTACAGCTTGGAATTACCAACAAGGATCGCGTTTAATGTGGTTTGGAGACAATGAGGTTATCTACAATAAATATGATAGAGAAATCAAAGCATATTATTCTGTAGTAAAAAATATTGAAAATGGAAAGGAGAATAGGATTCCTTATCCTTTACAATCACTTTACAATCAAAAATACCTTTTATCTATAAATTACTCCCATTTAACTAAAATGGGAACAGAGTATGGATATAAATCAGAAGATGATTCTATAACTTTAGATAGTCTTATTTATGTTGATTTGGAAAATGAAAACAAGGCAGAAACACTTTTTAAAATTAAAGATTGTTTTGATTTCTTAAAAGGAATTTATAATAATGCTGAAAAGCTACATTTTAATCACTTTTTAATCTCGCCTGATGGTACTTACTTTATTTTTATTTTTAGATTTTATTCTAATGGATTGAGAAAAGATAATTTGTTTGGATTTTCTTTCGTTGATGAAAAGTTAGAGTTATTAATTGAAGATGAGTTGATTAGCCACTGCGCGTGGAGGGGTAAAGATGAATTTATTTTATGGGGAATAGTAAATAATGTTTCAGGTTATTATTTGTATAATGTTAGAACGAGATTAATTACGCTTAAATTAAATATAAAGGATGATGGTCATCCTACATTTGTTAGTAAAGATATAATTATAACAGATACTTATCCTAATCGGGTCCTTTGTGAAACTTTATCATTAGTAAATATTGAAAGTGGACAGACGTCGGTTTTGTTAAAAGTTAGACATCCAGCTTTTTATAATTTGAATGAGAGATGTGATTTGCATCCAAGTATTTCAGCTTCTAAAACAAAATATCAAATAGATTTTATTAATAAAGGTAAAAGAAATGTATGTATAGGGGATTTGTAGCTAATAAAGTTTCGGTTATAATGGCAATTTATAACGAACCCATAGAATGGATAGAGTTAGCTGTGGATTCAATTTTAAAACAAACTTATGCTGATTTTGAATTTATTATCGTGAATGATAAACCAGATCGTAAACAAAATTTAGACTTGCTAAGTAAGTATTCTGCATTAGATACTCGCATAACCATAATTGATAATGGTGAAAATTTTGGTTTAACCAAAAGTTTAAACAAAGGATTAAGGCTTGCTAATGGTTATTATATTGCACGTATGGATGCCGATGATATTGCTATGCCAACTAGATTTGAAAAACAAGTTGAGTTTCTTAACAAAAATGAGGAATACTCAGCTTGTGGTACGAGAGCAATTTCAATTGATGAATCGGGAAAAAAAAATAAAATTTTAAGGAAGCCTATTCATAATGATGAAATTAGGTTAAATTTAATTATTGGAAATCCTATGATTCACCCTACAATGATGATTAGGAGCAGTATAATGAGGGACAATGGTTTGATGTATGATGAAACTTTAAGATTTGCCCAAGATTATGATATGGTAAGGAATTTAATTGTTTTAGGTAAATTACATAATTTATCAGAAAAGTTGCTTTATTATAGAAAAAGTAAAAAACAAATTACAAGTGTTAATTTAGAAGGGCAAAATTTCTGTGCAAATCAGACTAGAGAACGTTTAATTCTTCAGCAATTAAAGACAATGGATATTTCGTTAAAAACGAAGGATTCTTTTTTTGATGAGAATGCTACAAAATTATTAAATGAAATAAAAGGAAATAAAAATATACGAGCGAATCCATTTCTTAGAGACGTTAATATTGCTTTATTATTGAATTCTGAAAAAAAGCAAGCTATCAAAATGATTTTGGAAGTTCTTTTGACTAATAAAACTTCTATAAAGAACAAATTAAGATTAATTATTCATATATTTAAGTAATCATGTATAGTTTGATTTTTAGACTTGAAAAAGTAATTTATACAATTCTTTTTTTGTTGATACTGCTTTTTACATCATCGCAAATCCTGCAATCAAAATTATTAGTTGTCTTTATGTTTTTAATTAATGGTAGATTAATTTTTCATTATAGAAAAGTGATTCCTATCCTGATTTTTTTTATTTTTTGTATTAGTTATATTTCCCCATTTTACGATCATTTTTTTTCAGGCGTTAGTGTCACTTTACATGAATCATTTAATACCTCTTATTATTTAGGGCACGTAGTTGTCATTTTTGGATTATTTTTACTGTCTGTATTTGTTTTTACAGAATCTCGTATTAATTATGTTTTTTTGAGTCACAGATTGAATTTTATAAATTCGAGCAAAGCCTTTTACTCTTTATTGTTCATCGTATTATTGTTAGCCATGTTTGCTTTACGAGGTCAAAGTATGTTAAGTGGCAATTCTTATGGAGATCTTGATGTAGAAAAATCTCCTCTTTTTGAATATTCCTTAGTTTTTTTTGCACTTGCTGTTTGTTTTTATGATCAGAGTAAGATTAAAATGAGCTTGATATTATTTTTAGTTTCTTTTATTTTGATAAAGGACTTACTTTATGGGGGGAGAATAACAAGCATTATGTTGTTGTTATTTACTTATAGTATGTATTTTGAGGATAAGATAGCTAAAAAGTATGTTTTTATTCTTTTTGGTCTTTCTATATTTGCTTTGATTTCATTTCAGTTCATTAGGACTCATCCTTTTTTATTTTTAAGTGGTAATATTTCGTTTTCGGATATTTTTAATAGTGTAGTAGAACCCAACACTAATGAAACATTGGCCTCTAACCAAGGTGATATTGCGCAGTCATCTGCCAGATTATATGGTTTTGTGGATAAGGGAATTTTACCTTTTGAAGATCGTATATCTTCGTTTTATTATTTTCTAGTATCTATATTTACGCCAGGAATAAGTTTTTCGGAATTAGGGAGTTTAGCTCAGTATAAAAAGGATGAATATTCTGCGGGCGGAGGTGGTTTGTTACCTGTTTTTTTTTATGTATGGCTATCGTATCCAGGTGTAGTTCTTTCAGGATACCTGGTGTCTAGATTTAACAAATTATATGTAAATGCTAAAAAAAATTATATGATAATTTTTTCGGGCTTACTTTTGGCTACTTTTCCTAGGTGGTTTGTTTATTCTCCGATAATTATTTTTAAATTATGTGCCTATGTAATTCCATTTTATTTAATATTCGTGAATGTTTTTTTTAAAAAAAGTCAAGAACTAGATTAGAGTATGAAATTATTAGTAAATACAACTACTTTGAGTGGCAGCGGGGTAACACAGGTGGCTGTTTCTTTTTTACGGGAATGTATCGAATTCAAAGATAATGAATATCACGTCTTATTGGGGAAAGCTGTAGAAAGCCAAATTGATAAAAGTACGTTTCCCGATAATTTTGTGTTCTATCCCATAAGTTCTCATCCTTTGTATGGAATTCAAGGCTTTAAAGTTAGAAATATTGTGAAAAATATAGAAAGATTAATCCAGCCAGATTGTGTTTTTAGCATTTTTGGGCCCTCATGGTGGACCCCGAAAAAGCCACATTTAATGGGATATGCCTACCCACACTATGTCTATCCAGATTCACCATTATTTGAAAAATTAAACACAGCTCAAAGGCTGAAAGTTTCTTTAATGAAGATGGTACATATTTTTTTCCTGCGGACAAATGGTAAGTATTATGTTTCCGAAACTTTGGATGTTACTAATAGATTGAAGCCTCTTTTAGGAAATGATAAAAATTTTTTTACAGTGACTAATACCTATAATACTTGTTTTAGTAATTTTTTCCCGAGTGACGAATTTATTTTGCCTTCAAAGGAAGCTGGTGAGTTTCGGTTTTTAAGTCTATGTACTTTTGCGATCCATAAAAATTTAATAATTTTAAATCAGGTCATCCCACTTCTAAATTCGATTATTCCAAATAACAAAATTAAATTTGTTCTTACCATTGATGATGTTCTTTTTGAAAATAATTTTAATGAAGAATCTAAAGCTTCAATTATTAATATTGGCAGAATTGATGTTGTTAAATGTCCTCAGTTGTATTATGAATGTGATGCTTTATTTTTGCCCACCACCCTTGAATGCTTTTCGGCGAATTATCCTGAGGCGATGAAAATGAGACGTCCCATTATCACTTCTAATCTAACTTTTGCAACCTCAGTTTGTGAAGATGCAGCATTGTATTTTAATCCTTTTGATCAAAAAGAGATAGTAAATGTAATAGTTCAATTAGTAAGTAATAAACAATTGGCTAATGAGTTAGTTCTTCATGGAGAAAAAAGATTAAACAGTTTTTTGACACCGAAACAAAGGACTATGGAATATTTAAAAATTTGTAAAAGTATAATTGAGGATGATAAATAGATATGGTTTAAGAGGTCTTTTAAAATTAATTGTGTCATTTGTTTTTACGAAATTATTTTACAATAATGCGCGGTTGATAAGATTGCCTTTTGATATTAGAAATAAAAAAAATATTCAAATAGGTGATGGTTTTACTACTGGTTTCGGCTGTAGAATTGAAGTTCATCCACAAAAAAAGACCGATGAGAAGCTATTAATCTTTGGCAAGAACATTGAAATTAATGACTATGTCCATATAGCAGCAGGTGAAAAAATCACCATAGGGAATAATGTGTTAATTGCCAGTAAAGTTTTTATCTCAGACCTTAATCACGGAAACTATAAAGGAGTTAATCAGGATAGTCCACTTTCGACTCCAAATAGTAGAAAGCTATCTACAAACCCAATTATAATTAAGGATAATGTTTGGATTGGAGAAGGAGTGTGTATTATGCCAGGAGTAACTATTGGGTTAGGTTGTGTTATAGGTGCTTTATCTGTGGTTACAAAAAACATTCCCGATTATTCAATTGCAGTAGGTTCTCCGGCCAAAGTAGTTAAACAATTCGATTTAAAAAAACAAGAATGGATTGCTTTAATTTATTAAATAAGTTATCTGATTAGATAAAGATTAAATATCATAATTAATTATCATGTAAATGAGGCTTTAATGAAATGAAAAATTGGTCATTTTACTAAATGCTTAAAATAAATAATATGTTCGACATAGTATGTAGTTTAGTAATCTATAAAAACGATAGAAAGCAACTTTTGGATGCTATCGGAAGTTTTCTTAATACAGAATTAAAAGTAAGGCTAGTCTTAATAGATAATTCACCTACGGATGAATTAAAGGATATTGTAAGTGACTCTAGAACAGAATACATTCATAATCCATCAAATCCAGGTTATGGGGTTACACATAATATAGCAATAAGAAAGTATTCATATAAAACAAAGTACCATCTTATTTTAAATCCAGACATTTATTATTCTAAAGGAGTTATTGAGGATATTATTTCTTTTATGGAGAATGACGTAGATATTGGTTTAATAATGCCTAAAGTTTTGTATCCTAATGGTCAAATCCAGTATTTAGCAAAATTAATCCCAAGTCCTTTTGTGTTTTTTGCGAGGAGGTTTTTGCCATTTGCGAATCTAAAGAAACAAATTTCTGAAAAATTTGAATTGCGATTCAGTGGGTATGATACTATAATGGAAGTCCCATATTTATCAGGTTGCTTTATGGTTTTCAGAACGGAGGCATTAATAAAAATTAATGGCTTTGACGAGAACATTTTTATGCACATGGAAGATTTGGATATCACCAGAAGATGTTATGATGCTGGTTTTAAAACTGTGTTTTATCCAAATCAAATTGTTTACCACGATCATTTATTTAAATCATTTTTAACTATGGCAAATTTAAAAATGTATTTCACTTCTGCTTTTTACTATTATAATAAGTGGGGATGGTTTTTTGATAAAAAACGAAGAATGATAAACAAAAAAACAATTAATAATATAAAATCAAATAAATAATAGTCAAAGATGACCATTGAAAAAACAACAATACAAGATTTAGTAATCATTACTCCCAGAGTTTTTGAGGACTCTAGGGGATTCTTTTTTGAAGCCTATAATCAAGCTAAATTCAACGAGAATGGAATTATGTATCCTTTTGTACAAGACAATCAGTCTTTCTCAAAAAGAGGAGTGATTAGGGGTTTACACTTGCAAATTAATCCTTTTGCACAAGCAAAATTAGTACGAGTTTTGCAAGGGGAAATTCTGGATGTAGCGGTAGATTTACGAAAAAATTCAGCCACTTATGGACAGCATTTCAGTGTGGTATTAAGTGCGGAGAATAAAAAGCAGTTGATGGTGCCCCACGGTTTTGCACATGGTTTTTCGGTTCTAAGTGAAACGGCTTCTGTGATGTATAAGGTGGATCAGTTGTATCATAAGGAAAGTGAAAGAGGGATTCGTTATGATGATCCTACTTTGGCTATTGATTGGAAAGTAGATGCAAATGAAGTAATCGTTTCAGAAAAAGATATTATTTTGCCAAGTTTTAACGAAATAGATTGGAGTTTTGAATAAATTAGAAAAACTACTTGTTACTGGTGCAACCGGACAATTGGGTTCGGAATTGAAAGTATTGTCTAAGAATTATCCTCAATTCGAATGGGTTTTTGCGGATAGAACGCAAGTGTCTTTGGATAATTTAGCTGTGTTGAAAGTACAATTAGAAAGTATTCAGCCTGATGTTATACTGAATTGTGGTGCTTATACTGCAGTGGATAAAGCAGAGTCGGAATCGGAATTGGTGGACATTGTCAATCATCAGTCGGTTAAGAGAATTGCCCAATATTCAAAAGATAATCAGGTTAAATTAATCCATATCTCTACTGATTATGTTTTTGATGGAACGTCAGATGTCGCCCTGACAGAAGAGGCAATTACAAAGCCCATTAATGTGTATGGTGCCACTAAAAGAGCAGGAGAGCTTGCTTGTCTTGAGGTAAATCCTGATACCATTATCATCAGAACTTCATGGGTTTACAGCAGCTTTGGAAACAATTTTGTAAAAACGATGCAACGCCTGCTGCAGGAACGGGATACGATAAGTGTAGTTAATGACCAGATTGGATCACCTACTTATGCGGCTGATTTAGCGCAAGCGATGATGGACATATTAAACAATGATAAATGGATTCCAGGAATTTATAATTATTCGAATGAAGGAGAAATCAGTTGGTATGAATTTGTGCTAGCTATCCAGGAAATCGGCGGATATACTTGTGAAGTGAAGGGTGTTCCTTCGTCATCGTATCCCACTCCGGCAAAGCGTCCCGCCTTTTCTTTATTGGATAAAGCTAAGATTAAAAGAATTTATGGGGTTAATGTGCCGGATTATAAGGATAGTTTAGAAAAATGTTTGGAGTTAGTGAAAAGTGAGTTATGAGTAGCGAGAAGGGTAAAATTTTCGGTTTGCCCCGTCCCTAAAGGGTGCCGAAAATTAAGAACATGATTTTGTCTCGACAATAAATGAAGCTGAAAACTTAGAGCGAAATTTTATATAAAGTCTGTTGCTGGAAATGGATTTTGTGTTTCTTTTTTGCTCCCTTTAGGGTTAGGGGAAAAACAAAAAAGAAACTTACTAAAACTTATTTTTCACCAGTTTTGTTATAGAAATAATAGAAAGAGCATATAAAATTTTCGGTTTGCCCCGTCCCTAAATGGTACTGAAAATTAAGAACATGATTTTGTCTCGACACTAAATGGAGCTGAAAACTTAGAATGTAATTTTAGATAAAGTCTGTTGCTGAAAATGGATTTTGTGTTTCTTTTTCGTCCCTTTAGGGTTAGGGAAAAAACAAAAAAGAAACTTCTCAGATCTTTTTGTAAATTCTAAAAAGCAAATTCGTATGAAAAAGAATCCATTACTTTCGGATAATATGTGGAAAGATGCTTCGGGAATTATTTTTTCAAATGCTAAAAAATTAAGAGAAAATCCTACGGAAGCTGAAGAAGTAATGTGGTTGTCATTGAGAAATAACCAATTGGATGGTTATAAGTTTAGAAGACAACATCCATTATTAAATTATGTAGCCGATTTTTACTGTCATCAATTAAAATTAGTCATAGAAATAGATGGAGAATACCATCAAACTGTAGAGCAAAAGAAATTAGATAATGAACGAACAGAAAATATTGAATTTCAAGGTTTGAAGTTGATACGATTCACTAACGAAGAAGTGATTTCTAATATTTCTGCTGTTTTAAATAAAATTAAAGAATTTATAAAAATAGAAGAATATTGAGTTCATAAAATTTTTGGTTTCCCCCGTCCCTAAAACGTGCCGAAAATCAAGAACTTGTATTCCATGCGATATCGATTTAGGGGACATGTTAAAATAAGTTGAAAATATAAAATAGAAATGAAAAAAATATTAATCACAGGTGGCGCAGGGTTTATCGGTTCCCACGTAGTACGACTTTTTGTGAAAAAATATCCACAATATCAAATATTCAATTTGGATGCATTGACTTATGCAGGGAATTTGGAGAATATAGTGGATATAGAAAAAGAACCAAATTATACTTTCATAAAAGGGGATATTGTAGACGCTCCATTTATTGACGCTTTGTTTGCAGAACATCAGTTTGATGGCGTTTTGCATCTCGCTGCCGAATCGCATGTGGATCGTTCCATTACGGATCCGTTATCGTTTGTGAAAACAAATGTAATTGGGACAATGAATCTATTGAATGCGGCCAAAACGATTTGGAATGGTAACTATGATGGAAAACGTTTTTACCACATCAGCACTGATGAGGTGTATGGAAGTTTAGGTGCCGAAGGCTTGTTTACAGAGACCACGGCTTATGATCCTAATTCACCTTATTCCGCTTCAAAAGCCAGTTCGGATCATTTTGTTCGCGCTTATGGTGAAACCTACGGTTTGCCTTATGTTTTGACCAACTGTTCCAATAATTACGGACCTTTTCATTTTCCTGAAAAATTGATTCCTTTGTTTATCAATAATATCATTCAAAACAAACCTTTACCTGTTTATGGTGATGGAAAATATACACGGGATTGGTTATTTGTAGAAGATCATGCCGTTGCTATTGATTTGGTTTTTCATGAAGGTGCAAACCATGATACCTATAATATTGGTGGATTTAATGAATGGCAAAATATTGATTTGGTCAAATTGCTTTGTAAAATCATGGATGAAAAGTTAGGTCGTGAAACAGGTACATCAGAACAGTTAATTTCTTATGTAAAAGACCGTCCAGGTCACGATTTACGTTATGCTATTGATGCTAACAAAATCAATAAAGAATTAGGGTGGAAGCCTTCGGTTACTTTTGAACAAGGACTAGAGAAAACAGTGAATTGGTATTTGGAAAACCAGACTTGGTTAAATAATATTACTTCGGGGGAATACGCAACCTACTACGATAAACAATATAATTAAAGAGATATGAAAGGAATTATATTAGCCGGAGGTTCTGGCACCCGTTTGCATCCACTTACATTGGCGATGAGTAAACAAATGATGCCGGTTTATGATAAACCGATGATTTATTATCCATTATCGACTTTGATGACTGCGGGGATAAATGAAATATTGATTATTTCAACACCTCATGATTTGCCAAACTTCAAAAAATTATTGGGTGATGGTTCTGCCATTGGTTGTCAGTTCAGTTATGAGGAACAGGCTTTGCCTAATGGTTTGGCACAAGCTTTCGTAATTGGGGAAGAATTTATAGGGGGTGATAGTGTGGCTTTGGTACTGGGAGATAATATTTTCTTTGGTTCCAATATGGATGAATTATTACAATCCAATAAAAACCCTGAGGGGGGAGTTGTTTTTGCTTATCATGTTTCGGATCCGGAACGATATGGGGTGGTGGAATTTGATAAGGATTTAAACGCATTGTCAATAGAAGAAAAGCCATTGGAACCAAAATCAAATTATGCTGTACCGGGTTTGTATTTTTATGATAATTCTGTAGTGGAAATTGCCAAAAATATCAAACCGAGTGCAAGAGGTGAATATGAAATCACTGATGTGAATAAAGTATACTTAGAAAAAGGGAATTTAAAGGTTGGTATTTTAAGCAGGGGAACCGCTTGGTTGGATACGGGGACTTTTAACAGCCTGATGCAAGCGGGACAGTTCGTTCAGGTTATTGAAGAGCGTCAGGGATTGAAAGTGGGTTGCATCGAAGAAATAGCTTGGAGACAAGGTTTCATAACAGAACAACAATTAAGAGAAATAGCCGAACCATTAAAGAAATCGGGTTATGGTGAGTATCTTTTAGGATTGCTGAAGCATAAGTGGTAAGGGTTTTAGAGAATAGTGTTCAGTATTAGGTTTTAAGTAATTAGTTTATCGGTTACATATATTTTAAAATATGATTTATATTGCATTAATTGTTTTATTGGTTGGGATTGAGCTTATTTATTTCAAAATTGCCGACAAATACAATATTATTGATAAACCTAATAGTAGGTCGTCACATACTTCGATTACCCTAAGAGGCGGTGGGATTATTTTTCCCATTGCGATAATAATTGCATTTGGTTTGGGATACGCTTCTTGGGCATTGACTTTAGCCGTAGTTTTAGTCGCAGCAGTAAGTTTTATAGATGATATTAAACCGCTGTCGCAAATGCCGCGATTTGCATCGCATATCATTGCCGTGGGTTTGGTTTTTCAAGATTTACAGCTGTTTGCAGAGTCATTATGGTTACTCCCGATCGTATTCGTATTGCTGATTGGTTGGGTGAATGCCTTTAACTTTATGGATGGTATAAACGGAATAACGGTTTTGTATGCGTTAACGGCCATTGTGAGTTTTTCTTTTCTGTCAATTAATGAGTCCAGTTTGCCGCTGTTGATCACCATGGGCTTGTCTTGCCTTGTTTTTGGACTTTTTAATGTTAGAAAAAAAGCGAAGACCTTCGCAGGAGATGTGGGCAGCATAAGTATGGCAGTTTTTTTGGGTTATTTTATGACAAAGACCATTATAGAAACGGGACAGTTAGGATATATTCTTTTCTTTTCGGTTTACGGCATTGATGCCATCATCACTATAGTTGTTCGATTAAAAAATAAAGAAAACATTTTCCAGCCACATCGGTCGCATTTATACCAATATATGGCAAATGAAATGGGGTATTCCCATATTTTTGTTTCATCTATTTACGCAGGGATTCAATTACTAATAAATGGGCTCGTTGTTTATATGGTTATGAAAGGCGAACTAAGCTATTTCTTTACAATGTTGACTTTACTGACATTAACCCTTATTTATTTATGGACAAGAAGATTGGTTTTGCGTAAGATGATTCGGTAAGACATATAATTTAATTCCTCTTGTTGATCTTAATTGATTTAAAAAAAATATGGCAAAGCGACTTTTGATGCTGTTTTTGCCCTATTTACGATCCTTCTGTTTTCTTGTTTTCTACTGATTTTGTGGTTGATCGCGATAGTTGACACTCGTACAAATGGTATTTAGATACAAGAAAGAATTGGTCAATTTGGAAAAAAAATAAAATATACAAATTGCGGACGATTCAAAAATTCGAATCAGAAGACGTTTTTCCAAAACAGGTCAATTCCTGCGTAAATATAAGCTGGACAAATTGCCACAGCTGTTCGACGTTATGAAAGTAGAAATGAACATTGTGGAACCGCGGGCCGGATTTGCCCAGTTATTATGATGTGTTGGAAGGAGAAAATCGAAAAATTTTAGAATTAAAATCGGGGTTAACAAGTCTTGCAGCTATAAAATATTATAACGAAGAGAAACTGCTGGCGCAGCAACAAGACCCTTTGTGGTTTAATGGGCAGGTTATTTTTCCAGATAAAGTGCAACTGAATCTATATTATTTTTACAATCACAGTTTCTGGGGAGATATAAAAATTATTATGAAAACTGTTAGTTTTATTTTCAATAAATGAACAAAGATAAAATTTGGCTCTCATCACCTCATATGGGGGGTAGTGAACAAGAATACATACAGGAAGCATTTGATACTAATTATATCGCTCCCGTTGGTGCAAATATTGATGCTTTCGAGCTGGATTTGGAAAATTACTTAGGCGATGGTCATGTTACCGCATTAAATTCAGGCACGGCCGCAATACATCTGGGATTAATTCTGTTAGGAGTTAAGGCTGGTGATGAGGTATTGTGCCAAAGCATGACTTTTTCAGCTTCTGCAAATCCTATTTTGTATCAAGGTGCAACCCCAATTTTTATTGACAGTGAACTCGATACCTGGAATTTGTGTCCAAGGGCACTTGAAGATGCTATTGTTGACAGAATATCCAAAGGCGCAACCCCTAAAGCAATAATAGCTATTGAACTTTATGGAGTTCCGTATAAGATTGAAGAAATAAGAATAATTGCTGATAAGTACGTGATCCCAATCCTTGAAGATAGTGCAGAAGCCTTGGGTAGCAGTTATAAAGGAAAGCGTTGTGGCACTTTTGGCGAAGTAAGCACTTTGTCATTCAACGGGAGTAAAATTATTACCACTTCTGGCGGAGGTGCAATTATTACTGCCACAAAAACGTTAAAAGAAAGAGCTGTTTTTTTGGCCACACAAGCCAAGGAGAATGCAGCACATTATCAACATAGTGAACTAGGGTATAATTATAGAATGAGTAATGTTTTGGCTGGTATAGGTCGGGGCCAAATGGAAGTAGTAGATGAACGTGTGGGTGCGAGAAGAAAGATGCATGAATTTTATGTGGATTTATTCAAGGAGATTAATGGAGTGTCTGTCTATACGGTACCAAATGAGGATTATTACGCAAATTATTGGTTGACTGCGATTTTGATAGATTCAGCACAAACCGCAGGAATAACGAATGAAACAATAAGATTAAAGCTCCTCGAAGAAAACATAGAGTCCCGCCCGCTATGGAAACCGATGCACTTACAGCCTATTTATCGTAACTACCCGTATTATGGGAATAATATTGCCGAAACACTCTTTAATAAAGGGCTTTGCTTGCCTTCCGGTTCCAATCTTTCGAATGAAGATAGAGTTAGGATAAAATTTGTTTTCTTAAACTTATTTAGAGTGCAAAAAAATATTTGATTTTTTAACGTGAAAGGGCTGAAATAGTTCCTTTATTTCTTATTTTTGATATCGTGATTATAGTAACATTAATGTAAATATATATTTTGAGTAACAGCACAAAACCTTTTAAAACAGATTTTAGACCTAGTTTTTTTTCCAGAGAAAATTTAAGGTTTAATATTCATAATTTAAGTTATTTGCCTCGGTGGATAATTGTTATGATAGATTTTGCGGTTTTACTACTAACTTTTTTCTTCACTTTTCTATTGTTCAGGGGAACGGGATTAGATTATGTTACAACTTCACACAGCATCATTTTCATTAGTTTGTTGTTTAGCGTGAATATATTTTTCTTTTGGTTATTTCGAACCTATTCCGGTATTATCCGACACTCTTCCTATATTGACGCTGTCAAGCTGCTGTTTTCGCAAATGTCTGTCCTGATCGTTTTTCTAATTTTGAATTTTTTATTTCAAGTCTTTTCTGGATCCAAGGCATTCTTAAATACAGCGCTTTTTATCAACATGGTGCTGTCTTTCTGCGGTTTGTTTTTATACCGGGTGATTGTGAAACAAACTTTCGAACATTATCTTAAGGAAAAAAGTGAAGCTAAATTGATTAGAGTCATAATTTATGGAACGGATGCTAATGCTATTTCGGTAGCCAAAGCCTTAAAATTGGAAACACCAAGCCGCTTTAAAATAGTTGGGTTTGTAGATAGAAATAGCCAAAACGAGTCCAAACGGATGTTGGATTTACCTATAATGGTACTAAAGAAAAAATTGCCTACCCTTATACGATCTGTAGGAGCGGAAGGGGTTATTATAGCGGATAAAAGTTTATCAAAAGAGGAACGCTTAATTATTGTTGACCAATGCCTGGAATTCGATTATAAAGTTTATATCGTTCCCGTGATTACGGATTGGGAGAATCAAAAGGAAATTTCTCGAAAAGTAAAGAACTTACAAATTGAAGACTTGCTGGAAAGAAAAGCTATAGTGTTGGACAATAAATCTATTTCCAAGCAATTGAAAGGCAAAACCGTATTAATTACCGGTGCTGCAGGGTCTATAGGAAGTGAAATAGTTAGGCAGGTATTGGGTTTTAACCCGAAAAACATCATTATATTAGATCAGGCTGAAACTCCTTTACACCATCTTAGTTTAGAGACGGAAAGTATCGTTTCCAGTGCTAAAATATGGAACGTAGTAGCGGATATTAGAAATAGAGAGGCACTGAATAGAGTCTTTAAACTGCACAAGCCCGACGTGGTCTTTCACGCTGCCGCATACAAGCACGTACCTCTAATGGAAGAAAACCCTGCGCAGGCCATTCTGACCAATATTGAAGGAACAAAAAATCTGGCCGATTTGGCTTGCGAACATAATGTAGTGAAATTTGTCATGGTTTCCACGGATAAGGCAGTCAACCCAAGTAACGTGATGGGGGCCAGTAAACGGATAGCCGAAAAATATGTGCAATCCTTGCAATTAAAAAGTCAAAAAGAGAATAACTTGCAAGCCACTAAGTTCATTACGACCCGTTTCGGAAATGTTTTGGGTTCTAATGGTTCTGTAGTGCCTTTGTTCAGTAAACAAATAGCCAGTGGAGGTCCGCTAACGATTACGCATCCCGACATCATCAGGTATTTTATGACCATTCCCGAGGCCTGCCAATTGGTTCTCGAAGCCGGTGCCATGGGTAATGGAGGTGAAATCTACATTTTTGATATGGGCAAGCCGGTTAAAATCATAGATTTGGCAAGAAAGATGATCAAATTGGCCGGATTTATGCCCGATAAGGACATCATGATAAAGATTGTGGGACTGCGACCTGGAGAAAAGTTATACGAAGAATTGCTTAATGACACTTCGAAAACCATCCCTACGTATCACGATAAAATTATGATTGCTGAGGAAATTCAGGACGAATATGAAACCCTCCATGCCGATATTGAGGAACTGATAGGAATCGCCAATTTTTATGAAAATGAGGATATAGTTGCAAAGATGAAGAAAATTGTTCCCGAATTTAAAAGCATGAATTCCACTTATGCAGTCTTGGATAAGTAGCGGTAATAGATTTGATTTCAATAAAAAAAAGTTTACATAGGAGATAATCAGTGTAAACTTTTTTTTTGTTTAAATGTGATCGAAATACTACTCAGATTACGTTTTGGGAACGAGAAATTCAAGATTATTTAGTTACTAAATAGAGCTCTTTTTCGCAATTCTTATACTTTGGTGTATAGGTGCTAATTTTTTTTGCAACGGTATTATAACCTACTCGATCTTAAAAAACTGATTGTTGACTATCGTCTCTTTTAAAGGCACTAAATCTTTCATTTTTACTTTTTGTTCAAAGGCGGCGATATGTTTGTCATGATGTACATCAGATCCCACATAGCTGTACATTCCTTTCGCAAGTAATTGCTCCGCTATTTTTGTGATTCCATCACCATAATAACCAACAACTGCCAGAAGATTCAGCTGAAACAGGCAGCCCGCTCTTTTTAGCTTCACATACTCATTGAAATTTTTGTGATAAAACAAATAGCGCTCCGGATGGGCCAAAACCGGAATATATCCTGCCACCTGCAAGTCAAAGAGGATTAAATACAGTTGTATGGGAGCATTGATGTAAGACATTTCAACTAGGACGTAATTGTCTTTGAGCGTCAATAGATCGTGTGATTGAAAAAGCCGTACAAACTGATCGTTCATCAAGTACTCCGCGGCGGCCTGAAAAGGCAAGTTGACATTGTTTTTTTTTAACTCAAGCGCAGTAGTATTTTTATTGGAAACGATTTGTTCATGGGTGTTGTCCCAGACATGTTGGATGATATGCGGTGTAGTGATAATCTCTGTCATGCCAAAGTCTTGAAGCGCTCGCGTAAGTCGCAAGCTGTCTTGAAATGTTTGGGCACCGTCATCAATACCCGGCAATAGATGCGAGTGGATGTCTATATGACCATCTGGAATCAGATCCTTTAAAACCGGCTTATTTGTAGAGAAAAAAAACACTATTTTGTATTTATAATTGAGATAGCAAAGAAAAGGAATATTTACTGATTTGTATTCTTAAATAAAATACAATATTTTGTGCAAATTGTTATATTTGTATACTAATGCTTCTACTAATACGTACATAAAGTGTTGAAAACAAAGATTAGAAGCGTAGATGTAATACATGAACAACCAAGAAAATAATACCACGGACTGGCTGTTTGAGATAACACCCAAAAACAATTTCTTTTCGCTGAATCTCAAGGAAGTGTGGCAGTATCGTGATTTGCTGATGCTTTTCGTGAAGAGGGACGTTGTGACGGTATACAAACAAACGGTTTTAGGGCCGCTTTGGTATTTGATCCAACCCTTATTTACCTCCATCACGTTCACGATTATTTTTAATAATTTGGCAGGAATAAGTACAGGAAATGTGCCTCCGTTTTTGTTTAATTTGGCAGGAATCACGGTTTGGAATTACTTTACGGCCTGTCTTACGGGGACCTCGAATACTTTTGGTGCCAATGCCGGAATTTTTGGTAAAGTGTATTTTCCCAGGTTGATTGTACCTATTTCTATTGTGATTTCTAATTTGATTAAATTTGGAATCCAGTTCCTCATCTTCATCGCTTTTTACATTTATTATTACGCTCAAGGAGCTGCTATAAGTTTGAATGCCGCTGCGGTGCTCTTTCCTTTACTTATTGTTTTGATGGGTGTTTTAGGGTTGGGAATGGGAATGTTTATTTCGTCTTTGGTAACCAAATACAGGGATTTTAGTTATCTAATCAGCTTTGGGGTGCAGTTGCTGATGTATTTGTCTGCCGTGATGTATCCTATGGCTTTGATTAAGGAAAAAATCCCCAGTTATGGGTGGCTAGTTCAATATAATCCCTTAGCTTACGTTATAGAAACAGCGCGTTATATGTTATTGAACGTGGGAAATATTTCCATTTGGGGATTGGGCTATACAGTTGCGGTGACTGTTGTCGTATTTTTAGTAGGGGTATTAATTTTTAATAAGACGGAGAAGAGTTTTATAGACACGGTATAACCCTCCCAACTCGTGATAGCTAGAAGGTACGTTATGATTGAGATGGATTTAAGACTAAGGCTTTGAAATAACTGATACTCATAGCAAAGAACTCTAATCAGTTAAATCCAGTTTCTGTATTTCAATAATTATTGTGATTCAGAACGCGAAGCGGTAGCTAAGTTTTAGATAATTCTGTTTTTGCGAGGAGTGCTAAGGTAGTTTTTCAAAAGTGTGAAACGTGGGGTGAATAAGCTATTTACGGGTAACGATTTGCGAAAGTAGAACAACGAATAAATAAAATGAGTAAAGACATTATACTAAAAGCCGAAAATATCTCCAAGCAATACCGCTTAGGTCAAGTAGGTACAGGTACGTTAAGTCACGACCTGAACCGCTGGTGGCATCAAGTGCGTGGCAAGGAAAATCCATATTTAAGAATTGGTGATACCAATGACCGCGCTACAAAAGGCGAAAGCGATTACGTTTGGGCATTGCAAGACATTAATTTCGAGGTGGAACGTGGTGAAGTTTTAGGGATTATAGGGAAGAATGGCGCGGGGAAATCTACTTTGCTCAAGATATTGTCACGGGTAACGGCACCCACTACCGGAAGCATCAAGTTTGGTGGTCGTGTGGCTTCTTTGCTCGAAGTAGGGACCGGATTTAACGGTGAAATGACGGGTCGTGAAAATATTTATTTGAACGGTGCCATCCTGGGAATGACCAAAAAAGAAATTACCTCGAAGATTGACGAAATCATCGATTTCTCGGGTTGTGAGCGCTATATTGATACGCCGGTAAAACGCTATAGTAGCGGTATGACGGTGAGGCTGGCTTTTGCCGTGGCTGCCTTTCTCGATCCAGAAATATTGATAATCGATGAGGTTCTCGCCGTAGGTGATGCCGAGTTCCAGAAGAAAGCTATTGGTAAAATGCAGGATATTTCCAGAACAGGAGGAAGAACCGTTTTGTTTGTGAGTCATAATATGGTCGCGGTACGCAGCTTGTGTGCAAGAGGGATTGTGCTGGAACAAGGCAAAGTAGTAATAGAAGGAAATATCGATAAAGTTTTAAACTTTTATTTAAAATCTAATCTTAATCGAAATAGTTGGGAGGGAGAAGATGGTGATAAAAGCATGAGATTATTGGAAGTTAGAATTTCTAATGAAGAGGACGTTGAAATTTTTAATAATACAGAATCGATTCAAATTGTAATGAGATTTGAACTAGGTGAAAAATTTAATGATGTTGTTGTAGGAGTAAATATATGCTCTACCAGTGGGAATCCACTTATAGGGCTTTTATATAATGACTATAATGATTACTGTGAAATAGAACCCGGTAGTTATGAAGTTTACTTTATTGTCCCTGCTTGTAGTTTGGCGATTGGTGATTATGAAATGCAATTTAACTTATCAATTCCACATGTTAAAAAATTTACCACAGAAAAATCTAATCTTAGATTCAGTATAAGTGCTGATTCTGATTATGGCAACAAATTTTTTCTTGAAAATAATCAAAATTATAATTCTGTTTTAAGACCTAATTGGTTTGATAAAATTAAAAAAATAGATTAGTACAGCCTATAAAGATGAAAAGAATAATTAAAAGATTATTTAAATATTGCAAAAATCATTTGTCGTATCTTTCTTTTGAAAGAAAGCACGTTGACTCAATAAATAAACCGGAAGGTGAAATTGTTTTATTTGAAAATAAATTTTTTTACCATCATGAGATGGCATTTTATAATACATATAAAGAGATTTTTGAAAAATGTATTTATAATTTTAAAATAAATAACTCGAGTCCTATTATTATTGATTGTGGTGCAAATATGGGTTTGAGTGTTTTATATTTTTCAAAAAAATACCCTAATGCTGAAATTATTGCTTTTGAACCGGATGAATCCGTATTGCCATTCCTAGAAAAAAATATCCTATCACAAGATTTAAAGAATGTAGTATTGAATAAAAAAGCTGTATGGATAGAAGAAACAGAATTAAAGTTTTATACGGATAATGGCCTTGGGGGAAGAGTTGAAAGAGTATTTGAGAACCAAAATCCCAAAATTGTAGAAACAGTCAGATTAAGAAACCTTCTATGTAAACCTATTGAAATGTTGAAAATTGATATTGAGGGCCCTGAATATATCATACTCAAGGATTGCGAAGATTTATTGTTTAATGTAAACCACATATTTGTCGAATACCATAGTTTTTTTGATGAAGAACAGCATCTTGATGATCTTTTATCTATTTTAAAAAGGCAAGGGTTTAGATATCATCTCAAAGAATCGTTTTCGCGACAAAGACCATTTATTGATAATGTTCTTGTAAATGAAAAATTTGATATGGCAATTAATGTTTTCGCTTATAAAGGTTAAATACATAGGGTAATGTTTTGTTGAATTTTAGATATGTCTATATCAAATTCATTTATATAATAAATTTTTTAAATGGGAAATATTAATTCTAATTGTCGTGTAACTTTTGAAATTAAAGTCTATGAAAATGATTGGAAGTATATTTTGATGGGAGATTTTCTTGAAAAAATAATATCCAATTGCAATCATTTTTTTTTTAAGAAAGTAGTATATATTAATAATGTTAATAATCTAAAAGAAGTACTTAAATACGCAAAAATAAAAGTCGATGAAGGCGTAATTGATGAATTTTATATAGTAGATGATTATGCAGAAAGTGCATTAAAACATTTTGATTTAGATGAAAACTCTTTTAATGGGGGGTATAATTATTCTATTTCAGAATTAGTTGGCATATATTTATGCGAAACTGATTTTCTTTTGCATTTTTCAAGTGATTCGTTTATGCTTAATTCAGATTTTGATTGGATATCTGATTCAGTTAATATGCTAAGTTTAAATGAAGAATACCTTGTTGCAAATCCTATCTGGAATGGAAAAATTGAAGAAGTGGAAGCAGAGTCTTTTTTTGAAAGCGATAATTTTTTTGTTAGTTTTGGCTTTTCAGATCAATGTTATCTAATTAAGGTAAAGCAATTCAAAGATAAAATTTATAATCAAACTAATAAAGATTCTGAAAGATACCCCGAGTATGGAGGTGAATTATTTGAGAAAAAAGTTGATAGTTTTATGAGAAATAATAATTTATTTAGAATTATTCCTAAATACGTATCTTATTTTCATATTAATTATCCTAGAAATTTATTTTTATATAGTTTCAATGCATATGTTTATTATATTGTTAAAAAAAGACTAAATATTAAAGGAATGAATAAATGATTAATGTAGGTTATTTATTGTCATATGATTATAATATGTTTTTGACATCAGTAAAACAGTTATATAACTATGTAGATATGATTGTTGTAGGGATTGATGTAGAGCGAAATACATGGAGTGGAAATCAATTTGAAATTCCTGATTCTTTTTTTGATGAAATTAAGGCTTTTGATCGAAGAAATATTATTAAATTTTATTTTGATAATTTTTATATACCCTCTTTAACTCCCATGGAATGTGAATCAAGGGAAAGAAATATGGTTTTAAAAAAACTAGGATATGGTTGGAAAATCCAATTGGATGTTGATGAATATATATACGATTTTAAAGTAGTCGCTAAATTTTTAAACAAATATTGGTATTTAAATTTATTTCCTAAAATTACACCAATTTGTATTCAAGGGAGATGGATTACCCTATACAAAGAAGTGTCAAATGGTTATTTATTTATTGATAATAAAGAGTTTTTCCCTTTTATTACAAATCAATCCTATAATGTACATACTAGAAGTAATAAGGAAATTAGGAATCATTTTTCAAATATAAATGTGATTCATCAATCATGGGCAAGATCTGAAGATCAAATTCAAGATAAAATTACAAATTGGGGACATAGAGATGATTTTGATACTCAAAATTATTTTGAGTTTTGGAAGTCATTATCGGCGTCTAATTACTCTACAGTTAAAAACATTCACCCAATTACCCCAGAAGAATGGAATGAATTGTCTTTTTTACCAAGTGATTCCATTAATGATTTTATTGCTAAGTATAGTTTAAATCATTCACAAAACATTATCAATATTGATTCTAAGAAGATGTATAAAGCATTACTAAATAAATTCATTAAATAAATGTTAGCAATAGTTATTCCTTACTATAAAAGTACTTTTTTTGAGGAAACTTTAGCATCTTTAGCTAAGCAAACTAATAAGCATTTTAAAGTTTATATTGGTGATGATGCTAGTCCGGATAGTCCTGTTTTTGTGTTAGATAAATATAAAGAAAAATTTGATTGTGCGTACCATCGTTTTGAGGTTAATTTTGGTGGAATATCTTTAACCCAACAATGGGAGCGTTGCATAGATTTGTCTGAAGATGAAGAGTGGCTTATGATTTTAGGTGATGATGATGTACTGGGAGAAAATGTAGTTGAAGAGTTTAATGCTTTTATACAAGACAATAAAAGGGATGTCGATTTAATCCGGTTTAATCTTAGGGTTATAGATAGCGATGGGAAATTTCAAAGTGATAATTTTGAGCATAGGATTAATGAATCTGCAAATGATTTATTAGAAAGAATGTTTTTATTAAAAGAAACTATTACAGCGAGTGAATTTGTGTTTAGTAGAGCTATTTATAGTCAGAACAATGGTTTTGTCGATTTTCCACTAGCTTGGTTTTCGGATTATGCAACGTGGTTAGTTTTTAGCGAAAAAAAGGGTTTTTGTAATATTAAACAGGCTACCGTTTATTGGAGGCTAAGTGGTATTAATATATCTTCTCAATCATCTAATTTGAGTGAAATTAAATTAAAAGTAAAAAGTTTGTTTTTGTTTATTCATTTTTTGCAAGTTCATTTTCGGATTGATTCAAATAAGTTAAAAAAATTTACTCATGCTAAATTACATGATCTTTTGTGTAATATTCCTTTTTTTCAAAGTGCAAGGATTTTAAATGGAGAATTTTTTAAGTTTAAATTCAATAAAATAATTGTATTTGAATTTATTTTTAAAAAAATTAAAAGAAAAACAGTAAAAACTTATGAAGGTATTTGTGCCACATAAAAAAGATAGAAATGTTTATTTTGATGAAATTATTTCAAATTCTAATTGTAATTTCATCTTTGGGAATTTAAAAGAATATAATACGAAATATGATATTGTAAATATACAGTTTCCAGAATCTATTTTTGATTGGATTTTACCAAATGAGCACCAATTAAAGGACTTTGAGAAAGTATTAGTATTGTGGAAGCAACATTCAAAAGTAGTTTTGACATTGAATGATTATGAATCCCATTATGATAAAAAGAATGAATTTATAGGCTTATTTAAGTTGATACAAGAATATGTTGATGGTGTTATTCATTTAGGGAACTATTCATTAGAAAAATATAAACATCTTTTTTCTACTCATTGTAAACATACCGTAATATATCACCCATTGTATGAAAGCCTAATTTATGATTGTAAAACTGCGGATTTTCAAGGTAGATTTCAATTAAATTTTCAGGATAAATATGTTGTTGCAGTTATAGGTTGTATCAGATCTATTGAAGAAGTAAAATTAATTTTTAAAATTTTCAAGAAAATTCCTGTAAAAAATAAATTATTAATAATTCCCAATATGTTTCAATTTGTAAACATGCCTACTTTTTTTCCTTATCGTTTTAGGAAAACGTATAATAAAGTGGCAGAGAAAATATTTTGCTATCCTCTGCATAAGAGCCAGTATTTTTTCGGCTATAAGTTTTTAGATTATAGCTATATGGTAGATTTAGTGAAAAAATCGTCATTGATGATAATACCACGAATAAAAAACCTGAACTCAGGAAATCTATTTTTGGGGTTAACTTTTGATAAACCAATGATAATACCTAAAATAGGAAATTTAACAGAAGTTGCAGATTATTTCAATTTTCCAGTGTTGGATATCGAAGAAAAGAATTATGATGAGTTGTTTAGTAGGTTATTAGATTTGAAAAAGAAGAAATATTTTAATTCAAAAATTTATTTTGAGAAGAAAAAAAAATTTAATGCTAATGTGATAGCACATGAATATGATGTTTTTTTTAAAGTAGTAAATAACTAAATAAATGTATCCATTAGTTTCAATCATCATTCCGTGCTATAAACAGGTGCAATACTTGGACGAGGCATTGCAATCTGTTTTGAATCAAACTTATGAAAAGTGGGAGTGCTTGATTATTAATGACGGAAGTCCTGATAAAACAGAGGAAGTAGCTATAAAATGGGCAGACAAGGATTCACGTTTTATTTATTTATATAAAGAAAACGGAGGTGTAAGTAGCGCCAGAAATTTAGGGATTGAAAAAGCCAAAGGGGAGTACCTTCAGTTTTTGGATTCTGACGATGTCTTAGATGACAAAAAATTAGAGTTATCATTGCATCAAATGGAATCGCATAAAAATGATAATGTAAAAATAGTTATTTCTAACTTCAGAATGATTGCAGATAGTCCAAGTGTTTCATCACCGCCATTTTGCGTTTTAGATAAAGATTTTTTCAATCTCGAAGGGTTCTTGTTTCAGTGGAATGTTTCTTTTTCGCTTCAAATACAATGTGGTTTTTTTGATGCTGTATTATTTGAAAATATTCGTTTTCCTGAGGATCTTTCAGCGCAGGAAGATTGGGTAGTTTGGGTTAGTTTTTTTAAAACTGGATGTAATGCGAGATACATCGATAAACCTTTAGCTTATTATAGGATTAACCCCAATAGTAGAATGTCAACTATTGGCATTGATGATAATAAACTAAAAGTATTAGGGAGCTTTAAGAAGATACTTAATTATGATGAATATTATAAATTTTCTTTTAATTTGATTTCAAGAGTTTATGAGTCAAATGAGGATTTTAGAACAAAATTAAAACAGACTCGTAAATCTAATAGTTATCAGGCTGGTTTAATGGTTAAAAAGATATTGAAAAAAATGATGTTACTAAAGTTATCAAAATCGTTCTTTAAAAGACTACTTCGATTTAAAGGAAAATAATGGCAAAACTATCTGTAATTATACCAAGCTACAACCATGCTGAATTTCTCATGGAGCGTTTAGAAAGTATTTATAATCAAACTTACAAAGATTGGGAAGCGATTATTATAGATGATCAATCGATAGATAATAGTGTAGAATTTATAACAAAATTTATAGATAAAAATCCAAAATTTAAAGTAAAACACTTTATTGTTAACGATAAAAATTCGGGAAGTGGATACTATTCTTGGCATAAAGGAATTGAACTAGCAGAAACAAAATACATTTGGATTGCAGAAACCGATGATTATTCTGAACCAACTTTTCTCGAAGAATTAGTGTGTATTTTAGATCAAAACGATAAAATAGCTCTTGCGTTCTGCGGAAATAATTACGTTGAAAAGGATGAAATTATTTATGATTCAACTAACAGAATAAAAGATTTAAATGTTGAAACAGGAGAGTGTAAAGTTATTGATAATAAAGTTTTTTTAAATCGAATGCCTTTCAATACTTATATAACAAATGGAAGCAGTGTGGTTTTTAGAAAACCTAAATTCGAAATCCCTAAAGAATTATTTACAAATAGATTATGTTCCGACATTTTTCTCTGGTCTTACTTGTTGCAAAGCAGTTCAGTTGTATTTCTAAATAAAAATTTAAATTTTTTTAGGAGACATGAGGGATCCACGTCTTCCTATTTGCAAAAGAATAAATTAGAAACTATCTATTATGAAAAAGCGAAATATTTAAATTATTTTGCTCAAACCGAAAAGTACGACCAATTTATTGATCATTATCTAAAACACTATATTTGGAATCATAAAAAAGAGTTTCTAAATACTTCAAGTATTCAAAAGATTCAAACTGACAAAAATTTAAAAGTTCAATATTTTTATAGATTGATTTTGTTTCTTGTTTTTAAACTCTTGAAAAAATGATTTCACCACTAGTCTCAGCTATTATACCCACATATAATCGAAAAGAATATCTCGGAAAAGCTATTCAATCTGTGGTTGATCAATCCTATGAGCATATTGAAATAATAGTAATTGATGATGGTTCTTACAATAATTATGCAGAATCAATTTGTGCTCAATTTTCAAATTGCAACTATTTTTATAAAGAAAATGGGGGGTTATCATCCGCCAGAAATTATGGAGTGAATTTGGCAAAGGGTGAATATATAGGTTTTTTGGATGATGATGATTTATGGGAAAGTTCAAAAATTGAAAAGCAGGTAAAAGTGTTGCTTGAAAACCCTTCAATTGACTGTGTCCACTCTTCCGCAGCCGTAGTTGATAAAAACGGGAGTCCAACAGGTGATATTATAGGTGCAACACAAAATAAAGTACATAAACGTTCTGGTTATGTCTTTTGGAATGCACTTGGAACTTGGGTCGTAAAGTCACCAACTCCTTTAGTCAGGAAGAAAGTGTTTCAGCCCGATTTACTCTTTGATGAAACCATTAAAGTAGGTGAAGATGTAGATTTTTATCAGCGGATGTTTTACAGGCATAAAGTGTGTTATATCAATGAACCTTTAGCATTTTATAGAGAATATAATAATAAAGAAAGACTTTCGGTACAAAGAGAGAAATATGTTGGGATAGAAAAAAAGATGTATGCTAATTTTAAAAGAATGAAAATAAAAAATCCGTTTATTTTATATTTAATCGCAGTTAAACTTTTAGAAAAAGCAATCAAAAAGAATAATTCTTTATATTTTGTTGAAAAAAAAACAATCTCAAGAATAAATATTTATTTTCGACCTCGTTATTTTTTGAATCGGTATTTTTGATACTTACTAAGCTAATTAGATTGACAAGTAAATTTGTAATTATTGCATTTTACTATGAAGTTTATGTTAAAATAGTCTTACTATACTTGATATATAGAGTGTGAAAAGTAATTAAAAATCCCCAATAATTTTGTAATACATACTAATAAAACCAGAGTTTTTTTTTATATTAAAAATCAAAAGCCGCATTGTAGAATAATTAATATAGAAATAATTATAAATAGGATGCCTATCAACATTGTTGTAGAAAATGTTTTTAATTTAGGAAAGTTATATTATTCGCAAAAAGCAAACTAAAACCATATGATTTTTTTTAAAAATGTTTGCATTTTCATTCTGTTGAATGTTATGCGCAAATTAGGCAGAGGAAAATACCTTACAAGAAAGGCATTTTCAAGTAGAAGAATGTTAGAAAGAAATTTTCCGAAATCCACAAATTTTAATTTTATTCAAGTTGGAGCTAATGATGGGGTCAGTTTTGATTTTTTATATGAAATAGTTGTTAATAGAAAATCGAGTGGTCTAGTAATCGAACCTATAAAAGAATATTTCGATGTATTAGTTCTTAATTATATAGAATTTGAAAATATTGTTAAAGAAAATAAGGCTGTTCATCCAACACAAAAGGAGTTTTCCATCTATAAGGTAAAAAAGGAAGCATATGATAAATATCCTGATTGGGCAAAAGGGATAGCCTCTTTTAATCCGAGCCATCATGAAGCATTGAATATTAAAACTTCAGATATATGTGAAGTCTTAGTGGCGTGTGATCACTTAATGAATATAATTAATAAAAATGATAAAAATAAAGAAATAGATTATTTTCAGGTAGATACAGAAGGGTTTGATTATGAGGTTATAAAAATGATAGACTTTAAAATAATTAAGCCTAAAATTTTAAAATTTGAAAGTGTTAGTTTATCTGTGGAGGATATTAATTCGGTGTGTAATCTGTTGAAAAAGCAAAATTATTATATTTTTAATGAAGATAATGACACTGTTGCAGTCGATTTGAAGAAAATTAGATTACTATGATTAATAAAATTATTCATTACTGTTGGTTTGGAGGAAAAAGAAAACCAGAATTGGTTAGAGATTGTATTAAATCTTGGAAAAAACATTTACCGGAGTATAAAATTATTGAGTGGAATGAAAAGAATGCAGACTTGTCCCATCCATTCGTTCAACATGCCTATAAAATGAAAAAATGGGCTTTTGTAGCCGATTATGTTAGACTTACAGTTTTGTATGAAAATGGAGGATTGTATTTAGATACTGATATGTTGGTTTTGAAGCCACTTGATTCTTTTTTAATAAATGATTGTTTCTTTGGAGCAGAAGATAATAATTACATAAATTGTGCGATAATTGGAGCAATTAAAAACAATAATCTTATTAAGAAATGTCTTTTAAAATATGATTCAGTCGAAATTAATAAAGAAATTAATTGGTTCGAACTTGTAATACCAATAATTATCACTAATATTTTTAGGTCTGAATACGGGTATAATAATGGTTTTGATATTGATATCGTTAAAATTAATAATGTTGTAATTTATCCAACGATTTATTTTTATCCTTTTCCGTTTAATTGTAAAAACGATATAGCTAATTTTAAAAAATATATCCGCTTAGAAAGTCATAGTGTTCATTTATGGGTTGGCTCATGGTTTCCGTACAATGAGTTTCATTATATAAGGACTAGAGAATATTCAAAAGGGTTAGGACTTGTATTCAATAATTTATTATTAGGTAAACTAAATCTAAAATATATGAGAAAGTTAGCTTCGTCAGTAAAACAATCATTTACTATAAAATCCATTGACACAACTTTTTCATAAATAATCACATCTCTTGATCAGAAAAAAGTTTTGCCACAGACTTATTGTTTGTTGAAAATATTTGAGAGGGAGAAGGTGCGTATTTTTTATGCAAGTGAAACTTTTGAGAAAAGCACTTAAAAAAATAATTGTTTTTATCAATGTGTTAAAAAACTATCTCAGCATAAGTACGTGTTTTCATTCCTGATATTATTTGAATCACTAAAATTATTGAATGAAATTAAAAACACATAAAGAAATTTTATGAAAATCTGTTATATAATATTAACACACAGATATCCGAATCAGGTGAAAAAATTGATTCAGAAACTGACAAGCCCTGATGTTTTTTTTTATGTGCATATCGATAAAAATGTTTTAATCGATACTTTTTTTGAAGAATTAATTGATTTGCCAAATGTAAGCTTTGTTACTGAGCGTAAAGAGGGAATTTGGGGAGATTTAGGAATTGTTGTTGCGACTTTAAATGCCTTAAAGCAAATTTTAAGAGATAAAAGGAGTGGTTATTGCGTGCTGTTAAGCGGTCAGGATTATCCTATTAAATCTAATGATGATATTAATCTGTATTTTAAAACAAATATTGGGAAAGATTTTATAGACATTTTTCCTCTGCCAACAAAGTATTGGTCAATAGATAGAGTTACAAGATATAAATTTAATCTCTCTGGCAAAAAGGAAGATTTTGTACAAATTGGTTCTATTCTGGAATCTGATTTTTTTGCAAAAAAGACTTTTAAGAAAATTTATAGATTGATAAAAGCGGGTCGATTTGATTTTATTTTAAAAATTTTAAAGAAAAGAGAATTTCCTACATATATTAAACCTTATGGAGGAAGCCAATGGTGGGCTTTGACAACACAAACGACTGAAAAAGTTATCGACTTTGTTGTGAAAAATCCTGATTATGTCGACTATCATGTATATTCATTATTACCAGATGAAATGTTTTTTCAGTCAATTATTATGTATTTAGTGGAGAAGAAAAATGATATTAAAATCATGCCATTTCTTTCGTATGCTAACTGGGAAAAAAAGAATTGTGCTTTGCCAGTTACATTTACTTCTGCAGATTTTGAAGAATTAAGTTCTCAACCTAGTTCGAAATTGTTTGCAAGGAAATTTGATATTAGCATTGATGAGGAGATTTTAGATAAAATAGATACCTTTCATTCTCAAAGACATTAAAAAAATGCGAGTAGGATTCAACCCCAATAAAGATAAGATCCAAGAGCCTAATGAGTTTTTTCACCAGGTAATTGTACCTGTTTATATCCCCAATCAAGAGGAGTATTTTAAGGACAGTTTCATTATTTTGCAGTATTGCTTAAATTCCCTTTTTAAAACGAGCCATACCAAAACCTATTTTACAATAGTTAATAATGGAAGTTGTGATAAGGTTGTGGGCTATTTAAACCAATTGTATGAAGAAAATAAAATTGATGAACTTATTCACACCACCAATATAGGTAAATTAAATGCTATTTTGAAAGGTGTTACAGGGCAACACTTTCCTTTAATAACAATTTCTGATGCCGATGTATTGTTTTTGAATGATTGGCAAAAGGCGACCTATGAGGTGTTTGAAGCATTTCCTAAAACTGGGGTAGTGAGTACAACTCCTTCATCAAGAGTTTTAAAACAAGATACAGCTAATGTGTTGGTTGCTCAATTATTTTCATCTAAACTAGGCTTTACAAATGTACTTCATCCAAATGCTATGGCATTATTTGCCAAAAGTATTGGTAATATAAAATTTTATAACGCTACGCATTTAAAGAAATACTTAACAATTTCTAATGGTACAACAAAAGCAGTAATAGGAGCAGGACATTTTGTGGCTACATACAGGGGAACAGTTTTCGATTTATTAGAAAACAAATACAGTTCGTTTGCATTAGGAGGCAGTAGTGAATCTTTATTTTTAGATCAGCCTGTCAATGATCTAGGATATTGGAGGTTGTCAACACAAGGAAATTATACGTGCCATATGGGCAACGTTTTGGAGCCTTGGATGGAAAGTATGTTGAAAAATAATAAAGATTCAAGAATTCCATTTGGAGAACCAACCTTTTTGTCAAATACAAAAGCTTCGGTATATTTTGTTGATTGGAAAAAAAATATTTTTAAATTACTGACTTATAAACCCATTTGGAAATTGTTTTTACAATATAAAGGATTAACCAAAGAAGAAGCTCAAGACTATTAAATGAGAAATTTTATAAAAAAAATACTGCTCTATTTTTTAAATACCGTTGATAAGAAAGATGGGGTAACACTTTCGGGCTTCTCAAGAGGCCTTCAAAATGTTACTTTCGGTGGTAAAAATGCAGTGCCTGACCGTTGCAATTTTTCGGGAATTATAAAAATAGGTTATGCAACTACCTTAGGATATAATAATTTATTGGGAGGCGATATTACAATAGGTAAGTACTGCCAATTAGGTGCGGATGTAGCTTTGCATGCCACCAATCATCCTATCTCATTTATGAGCACTTATATTAACTCTAATTTGTTTAATGGTGAATTAAAACAATTAAAAGAGAATAATAAAATTGTTATCGGTAATGATGTTTGGATTGGTCATGGTGTAATTATTGTAGGCAACGTGACTGTGGGTAATGGTGCTATTTTAGCGGCAGGAGCTGTAGTCTCAAAAGACGTTTTGCCTTATTCAATAGTTGCGGGCGTTCCTGCAAGAGTTATCAGAAAGCGATTTTCAGATGCCATTATAACCGAAATTGAAGCTTTAAATTGGTGGGATAAATCAGAGAAAGAATTAGCAGAAATAAAGCCCTTATTTTTGAAAGATTTTACAAATAGATGTAGTATTTATGAGTAAAACAATAGTTATTATCCCCGCTCGTGGCGGATCGAAGCGATTACCAAATAAGAATGTGATGCAGTTTGGAGAAATTCCCTTACTCGCACATTCTATTTTATATGCGCAAAAGAACCCCGCTATTGTGGACGAAATTTATGTTTCGACAGACAATGCATCTATAAAAGAAGTGGCATTACGTTATGGAGCAAAAGTTATTGATAGACCTGAAACACTTTCTGATGATCACGAACCTACAATCTCAGCATTGAAACATGTTTTAGAATCTATTGAAACTGCTGTTGAAACTGTCATTTTGCTACAACCTACAAATCCTTTACGACCAGATAATTTGTTGAAAGAAGCCTATGAATATTATGAAAATAATAATTGTGATAGTTTGTTTACCGTTACCCGAAATCACCAGAAATTAGGAAGAATAGACCACCAGACTTTTATACCTTATAATTATGAATTGGGGCAACGCAGTCAGGATTTGGAGCCATTGTATTATGAAAATGGATTGTTGTATATCACTAAAGCAAAAGCCATTTTAGAACATAAAATTATAACAGAAAACGCGTTTCCTTTCGAAGTAAATCATATTTTTGCGACTGTTGACATCGATACCCAAGCGGATTTAGATTACGCAGCGTATCTTTTTAAAAACCATAATTCTTAACTCAATTGATGAATCCATACATAGAAATTGCCGGACGAAAAATAGGATTAGATTATCCTCCTTTAGTCATTGCCGAAATAGGAATTAATCACGAAGGGTCTTTGCGAATAGCAAAGGAGATGGTTGATGCAGCCCATCAAGCAGGAGTAGAAATGATTAAACACCAAACGCATATTGTTGAAGATGAAATGAGTGGTGCGGCTAAAAAAGTGATTCCAGGAAATTCGGATGTTTCCATATATGAAATTATGGAACGTTGCTCTTTAAATGAAGTAGACGAACTAGCTCTAAAGCAGTATGTAGAAAGTAAAAAAATGATTTTTATATCAACCCCTTTTTCAAGAGCTGCGGCAGATAGACTTAATAAATTCGGCGTCCCCGCTTACAAAATTGGTTCCGGCGAATGTAATAATTATCCGTTGTTAGAACACATTGCTTGTTTTGGGAAACCAGTTATTTTGAGTACTGGGATGAATACTATTGCAAGTATAACCAAAGCATTAGCGATATTTAATAAGTACAATGTTCCAGTAGCCTTGTTGCATACAACTAATTTATATCCTACACCAATACATTTGGTTCGATTAGGGGCTATGATGGAAATGCATAATGCTTTTCCGAATAAAGTTTTCGGTTTATCGGATCATACACTAAATAATAATGCTTGTTTAGGGGCAGTAGCCTTAGGAGCTTCTATTTTAGAACGTCATTTTACCGATCATATGAAGCGAACTGGACCAGATATTATTTGTAGTATGGATGAACAAGCAACTCGTGAACTGATTGTCAATAGTGCTGAATTGGCGCAGATGCGTGGCGGGATTAAAGAACCAGTGATAGAAGAGCAGGTAACGATTGATTTTGCTTTTGCAACGGTTTGTAGCATAAAAGCAGTTGGAAAAGGAGAAGTTTTGACTAAAGATAATATATGGGTAAAACGCCCGGGGACAGGTAAAATTCTGGCGGAACATTTTAATTACGTAATTGGTAAAGTGGCTGTAAGGAATATTGGAAATGATGAGCAACTTGATTTTATAGATTTTGAATAAGCCTAAAAACATTCTTTTTTTAACTGGTACACGGGCTGATTTTGGTAAGATAAAATCACTAATAACAGCTCTTGAGGAGGACGATGCTTTTTTCGTTCATGTTTTTGTCACTGGAATGCATTTACAACAAGAATACGGCTATACAGTGATTGAAATTGAAAGATGTAATTATAAAAACGTATATACATTTGAAAATCATACCCATGAGACGACTATGGACTTGACTTTAGCCAAAACTATCGAAGGGTTATCCAGTTATGTAAAAGAATGTGAGCCAGATATGATTATCATACACGGAGATCGTGTGGAAGCCTTGGCTGGAGCTATAGTTGGTTCTTTAAATAATATTTTAGTAGCACACATTGAGGGAGGTGAGGTTTCGGGTACAATTGATGAGCTAATACGTCATTCTACAAGTAAGATGAGCCATGTGCATTTTGTTTCTAACGAGATGGCAAAAAACAGATTAATTCAAATGGGAGAATTAGCAGATTCGATTTTTACAATAGGTTCACCTGATTTCGATATTATGTTTTCATCGGATTTGCCAGACATTAAAAAAGTTAAGAAATATTATGAAATTGAATTTGAAAAGTACGGAATAGTAATGTTTCACCCTGTGACTACCGAAGCTCAATACATAGAGAAATACGTTGCTGATTTTGTGGATTCTTTATTAGAGGATCATCATAATTATATTGTGATTTTTCCTAACAATGATTTGGGAAGTACTGCTATTATCAAAGCGTATGAAAAATTGAAAAGTAACAAAAGATTTCGAGTTTTTCCTTCCTTACGATTTGAATATTTTTTAACATTGCTTAAAAAAGCACAATTTATTATAGGAAATAGTAGTGCAGGAATACGAGAGGCACCTCATTATGGTATACCTGTTATTAACATTGGAACAAGACAACTAAATCGTTCTACAAGTGAGACTATTTTAAATGTAGGTTATGATAAAAAAAGTATTTTAAAAGTATTAAGTAGTATTGATTTATATGAAGTAGTGTCTTTTAAAGAAAATTATGGCAATGGAAAAAGTGCTCAACTATTTTTACAAACACTAAAGAATAGTAATATTTGGCAATTCAATCACCAAAAACAGTTTAGAGATATTTAATTAGAATCGTTTTGTAAATGCAAATATCAAAATAATTTTAAAAATGTTGCTTAACTTATACTGCGCGTGTTATTTGCATATCTAGTCCTAAAAAAGCCAACAAAGCTATTGGAACATTTAGGATATTATCCATTGGGTAAAACCCGAATGCGAATATGAAAAAGGACTTAACAAATTAAAACCGTTGCATATTAAATACTACTACGAAATAAAGCATCTTTGCAAAGCAAATCACATAAAAGTGATGGTTGTTATGACACCCATGTGGACGAACACAAAAAAGGTTCGATTATTTTGATAAAGCACATCAAATTTATCCCGAAATTTACAATTATAAAATGCAGTAGAAGGGGATCAGTTTTTTTCTTCTTGCGGAAATATGAATGATGCTGGTGACCGGTCGTTTGCAGCAAGAATTTTGAATAACTTTTTTAAATTATAAGATAATAGGTAAAAAAACAGATTACATATATAGTATTTTAGCGAGTTTTTTTTAATTCCTTATAAAAATATTTATAAAAGAATCAAGTTAAAGGGTCAGTTATGAATAACTTACTATGTTTATAGAATCTCTTGCTTATAAATTAGGTTTTTTTAATGCTTCGCAGAAAAAGATATAATTCACTTAGATAAAAATTAGTAATGAAAAAGAATAAAAAACTAATTAGTTTTCTAATAACACATTACAATAGGCCATTAGATTTAATGGAGTGTTTAGAAGGAATAGAAAAAATTCAAATTTCAGATTATGAAATTGTTGTAAGCGACGATGGGAGTGAAGTTGAAAATATTAAGTTACTACAAGGATATAAAATAAATAAGTTGATTTTATCTAAGACTAATCAAGGATTGGCTGCAAATATAAATAAGGGTATTGAGGCCTGTGAGGGTAAATATATTATTTATTGTCAGGAAGATTTTATTTTAAATTCTGATATATGCACAATTTTGCCAGAATGTTTTGCACTGTTGAACAATCAAAAAGCAGATATGATTCGGTTTAGTGCTAGTTATAGTTTTAAGAAATTAATTGGGATTTCTGAAAATATTTTTTTAATTCCAAAGTTTTCTTTTCGAAACTTTTTATTAAATGCGAATCAGTATAGTGATCATCCATTTATAACGACTAAGAAATTTTATGATACGTTCGGATATTATCTTGAGAATACTTCAGGAGATTATGGCGAAACTGAATATGCAATTAGAATATTTAATTCTAAAGCAAAAATTGCGATTTTAGCTAATAAATTCGTGAAACAAGTAGAAGGAAGTCAATCTGTTATGGGTAGAGAATTGGATTTGAATAGTGTTAAACTAAAATTGAATAAATCTTTGTATAAATTTGCTCGCGCTTTTAGACTACATTTTGAATTTTTGTTTTATAATCAAGCATCTAGAGGACTAATTACGTATAAAAACTATAGAGATAAATCAAAAGTTAATAATACGGGTAGCAATGAGGATTAATCCAAATAAAATTCTTTTTTTAGTGCCCGATGGCGTTGGGGTACGTAATTTTTTGTATTCGGATATTATTAAAAATCTAAAGAAAAAAACAGCTGTTTGTGTATGGTCATCTCTTCCTAAAGAAGCATTTGAATCAGTCGAAAAGTTACATGACATAACTATTGAATATCAATTCTCCCCCTTAAAAAGGCAAAGTGTAGGTACTAAGATAACTACTGAAGCGGCAACCTATGCACGATTGTTGCGAAATTCTAAATTAGTAGACAATCCTACAATTTTAACTAATTGGAATGTTAAAAGTAATAACTTTAAACAAGCAATTCAGAAAAAGGTTTCACAAACTATAGGGTTTTGGGCTTCAAAAAAGTACAATAGGATTCTCTGGTTAGAAAAAACAAGTATTTCTTTTTTGAGTTCAAGTGTTCTACACAGGTATAGGGTACAATTGAAAGCACTACAGCCCGATGTTGTTTTTATAACACATCAACGAGTAACTGCATTGATGCCAATTTGTATCGCCGCTAAAAATTTAAATATTAAAGTGGTAACGGCTATTTATTCTTGGGACAATCTTCCTAAGGCACGATTGGCTGTGGATGCGGATTACTATTTAGTATGGTCGGAGTATATGAAAAAAGAAATGAGGCTATTTTATCCCGAAATACCCCCAGAAAAATGCATAGTTACAGGATCACCGCAATTTGAATTTTATACTAAAAAAGAAAGGATTATTAGTCGGGAAGCTTTTGCGGCGCGTTATAACTTGGATATTTCTAAAAAATGGATTTGTTTCAGTGGGGACGATACTATCACATCCCCGTACGATCAGCTGTATCTTAAAGATGTAGTTGAAAGCATCACTCAAAGCGACTTTAATAATGTAGCGCAAGTAATTTTTAGGAGAAGTCCAGCTGATTTTTCAAATCGTTACGATGAAGTTTTAAACACGAATCCTATTTTGATAAAAGCTATTGACCCTATTTGGAAAAATTACGGTACAGGTTGGGGAAGTAATTTTCCACAATTGGGAGATGTAGACCTATTGGTCAATTTAGCGTTTCATTGTGATGTAGTGTTGAATTTAGGATCGACTATGGCACATGATTTTGCAGTTTTTGATAAACCTTGTTTGTATTTTAAATACAATCATTTTAATTCAGATCAGTGGAATGTAGAGACAATTTATAAGTTTCAACATTTTAAGTCTATGGGGGATTTAGATGCAGTTGTATGGATTACTTCTAAAGATTGTATTCTAAAGCAGTTAAAACTTGCGCTTCAAGAACCAAATGAGGTGGCGAAGGATAGAAAAGAATGGTTGCGAATTGTAGTGCAACATCCACTGGAATTGAGTTGTGAGCAAATAGCAGCAGTGTTGTTAACGGCAAAAATCAACTAGGATGATAAAATTGTATACAGGCAACGTTTACGATGCTTTACAGGACACCAGTTATACTCACCCTTTATTGCAGTTTTTATTTCAGGGATTTAAAAAGTTAACTCCACTTTATGAATTAAAAGATAGTTTAGAAAATGCTGATATAGCGATTTTACCCTTAGCAGTTGAGTATTTTCAAACAAGAGACCAGAAGAATTATCTTAAGTCGTTTATTTCATCAGCTTTAGAAAATAATAAACCAGTTTTGCTTTTTTCTACTGGTGATTTTGGAACAACAATTAAAAGGAAGAACTTATTTACATTACGATTAGGAGGTTTTGATAGTAAGCTAGATGGTCAAACCGAAATTATGTCTCCTTTTTTTGAAGATCCATTATTGTTTTTAAATAAGGAATTTAAAGTCCTTTCTAAAACAGTATCACCTCGTATTGGATTTGTAGGTCATGCCAATGGAGGGGCATTAAAATTTATAAAAGAGTTTGTGTTATTTGTTAGAGGAAACGCGATAAGAGTTATTGGGAATGATTCTACTGATTATCAACATTTTTATCCATCGAGTTATTATCGGCAGTTTTATTTGAAAAGGATTCAGAGTAATAAAGAAATAGTTGCTAATTTTATATTCAGAAAAAAGTATCGAGCAGGTGTAGTGACAGAACAGGATAAAAGAGTAACTTCTATTGCTTTTTATGATAATATTTATGAAAACCAATATGTTTTTTGCATGCGTGGGAATGGTAATTTCTCAGTGCGTTTTTACGAAACCTTAGCAATGGGGAGAATTCCTATAGTAATTAATACGGATTGTAGATTACCCTTTACTAGCCAAATAAATTGGAAGGAACATTGTTTAATCATAGAAAAGCATGAAATAGGTATTGTTGTAGAAAAAATAATGGAGTTTCATAATGCATTGACAGATGACCACTTCGAACTACTGCAGAAAAGAAATAGGTTGTTATGGCAAGATTATTTTACAAAAGAAAGTTATTTTGTGCACTATGCCAAAATAATACAAGAACAGTGTCTAACTGATAGGGATGATAAAAAAAATAAAAAATAAAGGCCGAGTAATAGTTAATAAAAGTCGAATAGGATTTCGCTATTTGTCAGTTTTTAAAAAACCGATAGTAACTCCCAAGCCAAGAATTATTTTTTTTTGTGATGGTTTGTTTTCACATGGAGGGCTATTGGATCGGATTAAAGGGATCATTTCATTTTATGAAGCAGCTAAAATTTTGGAATACGACTTTTTTATTTATTTCAACCATCCCTTTGAGCTCAATGAGTTTTTACTGCCAAATGAGGTTTCTTGGAATATAGATAAGAGAGAAATGAATTTTAGTGTTTTTGACTCTAAAGTTATCTATGGGATGAATGATTTTAATTTTAATCCCTTGGATGAAATAAAAAAATCAAAAGTTCAAAATTATCTAGTGTATGCTAATATAGATTATTTACCTACTCTTTATAAAAATAACACTCAAAAGGAGAATGAAAGATTGTGGAGGACTAATTTTACTGAATTATTTGTCAAAAGTATAGTTTTAGAAAATGAATTAATAACTTTACCTTCTCTTAAAAGACTAGTGTTTCATCTACGTTTTACAAGTTTGATGGGAGATTTTAAAGACACGACTCAAAACATTCTTAATTTAGAAGAAAGAATCCTTTTGATAGGGGAGATTATGCTACAAATAAATGAAAAGGTAGGAGATTGCCCTAGCGAGTTAGTTTATGTAGTTTCGGATAGTAGTTTTTTTTTAGATTACATAAAAGAGTATACAAAATTTAATGTTTTACCCGGAAAACCAATACATGTAGATTTTAGCAATAATGACGTTATTAGTAATCAATCTCATTTAAAAACATTTTTAGACTTTTTTTTCATTTCAGAATGCGATTGTATTGTTATGATACGCTTAGATTTGATGTATTACAGTAGCTTTTCGAGGTATGCGGCCATTTTAGGAGACAAACCATTTTCAATTATTCAATAAAATAGATATGCATATTTGTTATTTGACGGATGAATACCCTAAAGCAGGATATCCACATGGAGGTATAGGTAGTTTTGTTAAAACAATAGCTGGTGCGTTAGTAGAGTTTGGGTATCAAGTAAGTGTTATCGGTATTAATTATACGGAAGTTGACGAGGAAGTTATAGAAGAAGGAGTTAAAATTTATCGATTAAAGAGGGAACAAAAGAAAGGTTTAACTTGGTGGCATAATTTTAGTAGAATCAATAAAAAAATTAATCAAATTCACAAATTACAACCAATTCAAATTATTGAAACTTCCGAGCTTGGACTTGCTTTTTTAGAAAAAAGAAAAGAGATTAAGTATGTGATTCGCTTGCATGGCGGCCATCATTTTTTTTCGGAATCAGAAAATCGTAAAGTTGATGTTTGGAAAGGTTGGCAAGAAAAAAGATCTTTTAAAAAAACAGACGCTTTTATTGCTGTTTCCAACTATGTAAAGACTCACACTGAGAAATATTTAAGTTATGGAAACAAAAGGGTAGCGTTGATTTCATATCCTATCAATACGAATTTGTTTCAACCAATGGCAACTGATATTGTACAGCATCAAATCGTTTTTGCAGGTACAGTTTGTAAAAAGAAAGGTATAGTGGAACTTGTTCGAGCATTTGCAATTGTAAAAGAACAATTTCCTAAGGCTAGTTTGGTTATTTACGGTAGAGATTGGTTTTTTCCTAATGGAGAATCTTTTATTGAAATGCTAAAAGAAAAAGAACTTTGTAAATTGGGGTCAATTGCGGACTCTATTGCTTTTTTCGGACCAGTTGGGTACGAAAATATTCCGCTCAAATATGCTCAGGCTGAAGTTTGTGTTTTTCCATCCCATATGGAAACACAAGGGCTTGTTGCTCCTGAAGCAATGGCTATGGGTAAAACGGTTGTTTTTACAAAGTTAGGACCAGGGAAAGAAACTATTGTAGATTTTGAAACGGGTTTGCTTTGTGATCCACACGTTCCCGAGGATATAGCTAAAAAAATAATTTGGACTTTTGAAAATAATTTGCAATCACTTGAGATTGGGAATAGCGCAAAAGATTTTGTAATTAAAAAATATGGGCTAGAAACAATCATACAAAAGAATATAAATTTTTATAGATCTCTATTAGGGAAGTAGCTCATGACAGTATTTCAATTGATAAATTCGGATTATAAAAAGCATAAAAAATACGGAGGCAGTTTTGGTTCTATTGTTTTTTTTACTCAAGGGTTTTGGGCTGCCTTTCAATATCGAATAGCTTATTTTGTTTATAAAAAAGTACAAATTCCTGTTTTGCGTCAATTATTACGTTTTTGTTGTTTATTATGGCAGAAAATAATTGAAATAGCGACTGGTATTTCTATACCAGCCTCGGCTGTAATTGGTCATTCATTTTATATTGGTCATTTTGGTGGTGTCATCATTAATTCAGAATCCATAATTGGAAATAATTGTAATGTAGCTCAAGGTGTAACCATTGGGATATCAGGAGAAGACAGTAAAAGAGGTGTTCCTGAAATTGGGGATAACGTATTTATTGGTGTTAATGCGGTTGTTGTGGGCAAAATACTAATTGGCAATAATGTTGTTATTGGAGCTTGCTCGATGGTAAATTCTTCTATCGAAGATGACGCAGTTGTACTCGGTGTTCCAGGGATAGTTATTTCGACAAAAGGATCTAAAGGATATATTTAATGAAGTTAGTAATTATTTCATCGGCCCCATTTATATATAAGCAAAATTGCGTTTTTGGTTATAGTCCCTATATTGACGAATTGATTATCTGGCAAAAACATGTTGATCAGATCGTGTTTTGTTGCCCTACATGGGGTGATGATCGTGGCCTTTTAGTTACTGAAATCCCATTTAAAATTGAAAAACATTATCAATTAAGTGATTTTAATTTAAATACATTATTTAATGGTTTAAAAGCTTTTTTTTATTCTCTGAGTAATCTTTTTGTTTTATATCAAGCGATGCGAAAAGCAGATCATATTCATTTACGCTGTCCAGGTAATATAGGACTACTTGGTTGTATTGTACAAATACTATTTCCTAAAACTCCCAAATCGACTAAGTATGCTGGGAATTGGGATCCAAAAGCGAAACAACCTTGGACTTATCAATTGCAAAAGTGGATTGTTAGTAATTCTTTTCTAACTCGAAACATGCAAGTTTTAGTGTATGGTGAATGGGGAGGAAGCAGTAAAAATATCAACCCTTTTTTTACCGCAACCTACAGAGAGGCTGAGATAGTTTCTGCGCTTTCTAGAAATTGGAATAATACAATTTGTTTTGTTTTTGTAGGTACATTAGTCATCGGAAAAAATCCTTTATACGCTGTTCAATTGGTAGAGCAGTTTTATAAGAGCGGCTATGATGTTCAATTGACATTGTATGGAGACGGGGTTTTAAGACAGAGTTTAGAACAGTATATTGTACAGCATGATTTGGAGAGTGTTGTGATGTTGAAAGGGAATCAGTCTAAAGAAACAATAAAAAATAAATACCAAGATAGTCATTTTGTCGTTTTACCGTCAGATAGTGAAGGTTGGCCAAAAGTGGTGGCTGAAGGTATGTTTTGGGGTTGTATTCCTCTGTCGACTCCGGTTTCGTGTGTACCGTTTATGTTAGATTATGGAAGCCGAGGAGTTCTGTTGGAAATGGATTTAGAAAAAGATTGTAGTCAAATAGAGATGTTATTGAGTTCACCTTCACGATTAGCAATGATGGGGGAGAATGGAACGGTCTGGTCTAGAAAATATACTGTCGAGTTTTTTGAGAGTGAAATAAAAAAAATACTGGATTGATGAGAGTTTTGCAATTAATAGATTCTTTAGCAGTAGGTGGTGCAGAGCGAATGGCTGTGAACTATGCTAATGGTTTGTCTGAAAGGATTGGTCTTTCAGCATTGGTTGCAACTAGGGAAGAAGGGGTGTTGAAAAGTCAACTAAACAATCAGATTTCTTATTTGTTTTTGAATCGGAAAAACACTTTGGATTATAGGGCTCTTTTGAGATTGAAAGCTTTTGTAAAGGAAAATAAAATTGCTACTATACATGCACACGGAACTTCCTTTTTTATTGCTTTTTTACTAAAAATAATTTATCCTCGAATTAGAATTATATGGCATGAACATTATGGAGGTCGGGTAGAACAATCACTTTTGTCAAATTGGATACTGTTTATTTGTACGCGATTTTTCGAATCCATTTTTGTAGTAAACTTGCAACTAGAGCAGTGGGTAAAAAAAACATTATGTTTTAAGAACGTGTTTTTCATTCCGAATTTTGCAACTATAAATGAAGACGTTATTAAGACAACTTTTTTGCAAGGAGAAGTTGGTAAACGTGTTGTGCTTTTGGCGAATTTAAAAAAACCGAAAAATCATATGGCTATCTTAAGTGCATTTCAAGAATTGCAACTGCAACGATTGGGTTGGAGTTTGCATTGTGTTGGGAAGATTTATAATGATCGTTATTCGGATGATATTAAAGAGTACATTTCAAATAATGAACTAGAAGATAGCATTTTTTTAATAGATGTTAGAAACGATATTTCTCACATATTATCACAAGCCACAATTGGAGTTTTAGTCTCTACAGCAGAAGGGTTCCCTGTTTCTTTGCTAGAATATGGCTTAGCTAAATTAGCGGTGGTTTCTACTAATGTTGGCTATTGTTCTGAAGTTATTAATGAGGGCGTAAATGGATTATTATTCAATCCTACTAACCCGAACGAGTTAGAATGTCAACTAAGTAAAATAATAGATGAACCGGTTAGTAGTCGGATGCAGTTTGGTTTAAATTTGCAAAAACTTGTGAAAGAGCGATATTTAGAAGAGAATATAATAACTACTTTATTTTTACATTATAGAAGAAAATAATCAAAAATGATTAAAGAAGATTTTACTTATTTGAATATGGTTTTCTTGCACGTTGCGATTGGTGCAACGGTGCAGTTTATTCCCTTTATTTCTATTTTTTTAGGGTATGGAATGTATTTTTTTTGGATTATATACATCATCAAGAAGCAAAATAGAAATAATGAAGTACTTATAGCAGCAGCTTATATTGTAGGGAGTGAGGTTTTTTTAAGGATGACAGGAGGGAATCCTTTATACGAGATTACAAAATACGGGGTAATTATTTTTCTTTTAATTGGGATGTATTATAAAGGGATATCGAGAGGAGTAATTCCATATTGGATTTTTTTGTTGTTGTTGGTCCCTGGCTTAGTATTGTCTACATCTGTTTTGAGTTTTGAATCTAACATGAGGACCACAATCATGTTTAATATCTCTGGTCCTGTGTGTTTGGGAATTGCATCTTTATATACTTTTAGGCGTAAAATTTCATTAGAAAATACAAATGATATTTTATTAGCGATGGGGTTGCCGATAGTTACTTGTATGACTTATGTTTTTATTCATGCTCCGAGTACTAGAGAAATAATAACAGGTACCAGCTCGAGTTCAGCAGCGTCAGGTGGGTTTGGTCCAAATCAGGTAGCTACGATATTTGGGCTGGGAATGTTTGTTTTTTTTTCCAGAATCATTTTATCCTCAAAAACGAGTTTTCAAGTAGTGCTTAATGCGATTTTGGCACTTTGTATCGGTTACAGAGGATTGGTAACGTTTTCAAGAGGAGGAATGATTACAGGAATTCTAATGCTTGGCTTATTGTTATTGTTTTTATATCAAAAATCAAATTTTAAAGGCCGTGTAAAATTGAGTTATATTATGATCCTTATTGGATTTACGCTATCTGTTGGATGGATTTTCACCGTTTCGCAAACAAGTGGATTAATTAATAATCGATATGCCAATCAAAATGCTAATGGAGAACAAAAAGAAAGTAAATTTACAGGTCGAGAAGATATTGCCATGGATGAGATTGATTTGTTTTTGCAAAACCCTATTTTTGGGGTAGGAGTCGGCAGAGGATATGAGCTTAGAACGATTTCAACTGGAGATGATGTTTTGTCTCACGATGAAATTACACGAATGCTTGCGGAGCATGGTTCTTTCGGTGTTTTAGGCTTGTTAATTCTTATAGTTACTCCACTAGTTTTGTATTTAGAAAATAAGTTCAATATGTTTTTGTTGTGTTTTGTAGTTTTTTGGTTTTTGACGATTAACCATGCAGCTATGAGACTGGCCGTACCCGCTTTTGTGTATTCGTTGTCTTTATTGAACTTGCAGTTAGGGAGCCCTGAGAAATTGAAAGAAGAAGAGTGATGAGTATTTAGCAATCAGTGTTCAGTATTCAGAGATCAATGTTTTTAACACGACCCTAAAGGGAGTTAGAATGTAGCGTACATTCTCCATATTTTGCTCTACAGTATAGTTGTTTCTCCATTATTACAGAGATTCGGTATTTAAATAAAAAAGAAGCTTCTTAAAATATTTAACATTTTTTAGAATGACATGAGCTCAAAAGCACTAAATTGCGAGGATAATCTATAAAAGTAATGTCCAATAAAAAAATGCATTTTGAAATCTCAGAACGGAAAATGATTCTTCGTTTCTTTGATGTTTTGTTTGTTTTGGCAGCTTTGTACTCGATAGGTAATGGCTTCGATTTGGACTATTTGCAAGCCTCTGTTTCCAATTTTTATGTGGTGCTAGTTCTGGCCATCTATATCAATGTTTTTGGAGCTATTTTCGAGATGTACGACCTTCAAGTAGCTAGCAATGAATTCCAAATTTTAAAAAGCACTTTGCTTACCGTGTCTACCACCGTCTTGGTATATTTGCTAACTCCGGTTTTTTCACCAGAATTGCCTAAGAATCGGCTTCAGATTCTGGCGTTTTATGTTGTTGTATTTGTAACCCTAATTTTATGGAGGCTGTTTTATGTTCGCTTTCTGGCGAGCAATCGCTTTCTTCAGAACGCCGTTTTGATTTGCGACCGGGAGCAAGTGGAAGAATTGATTCTGGGACTGGAAAGCATTGACCCACATTATAAAATAATTGGCTATGTGAGTGCTGATACCACGAAAAGCATTGACTTGAAGCACCATCATTATGTGGAGCCCATAAACAAAAATGATTTGGCTTCATTTGTCAAAAAAAATGGCGTTTCCGAAATTGTGATTGCTTCTCAGGAGACAGCCGGGATTACCGCTGAACTGTACCAGCAATTGATTCAGATGCTGGAATCCGGAAAGCTGATTCGGGAATACACGCAGGTTTATGAAAGTAAGACCCATCGCATACCAGTACAATACATTGAAAGGGATTTTTATCGTTTTTTTCCATTTAGCCGGAACAATCATAATAAATTATATTTATCAATTGTTCGGATTATTGAAATAGGGCTATCATTACTTGGTTTGGTTTTTTGTGTGGTTTTTATGCCCTTTATCGTAGTGGGAAATGCCATTGATAATAGAGGGAAATTATTCTACACGCAAGAGCGCGTCGGTAAGGATGGGGAGGTGTTCTCCATATGGAAATTCAGGAGTATGAAGAATGATTCCGAAAGTAATGGAGCTGTTTTTTCCACAAACGGCGATACCAGAGTAACCGCATTTGGAAAATTTATGCGTAAAACCCGCATCGACGAGTTTCCCCAATTCCTTAATGTATTGAAGGGCGATATGGCGGTGGTGGGACCGCGTCCCGAGCGTCCTTTTTTTGTAAAAGAAATTTCAGAAGTAATGCCGTTTTATGAGACCAGGCATATTATAAAACCGGGACTTACCGGTTGGGCACAGGTCAATTATTCCTATGGAGCATCGATTGATGACAGCCTGATTAAACTGCAATACGACCTGTATTATATCAAACACAGAAGCTTTTATTTGGATTTGAATATTGCGCTAAAAACCATTACAACGGTATTGTTTTACAGAGGGCAGTAACAAGACAATGGCAATGGTAAAAAGCAATGTCAATTGCAATTTCAAGAATCAATTGGTTTAAAACAGTTGATTTAATTTAAAAATAGGTCCGAATTTTTCTTTAAAAATCATTTGAAATGTTCTTGATGTAATTTTAAAATAGCAAACGCAATTTTATAAATCACTAGAACTGACGGATTGGCTCTTCAATCTAAGACAAAAGCTCTTGCTGCATTTCGGGTAGTTTTTTGATCACCCATTTCCTTTCAAAACCACAGTCGTCACTTTGAGTGTTTCAACAGTTTTATTTTGAAATGTATCGAGAAGGCTTAGCATAGATACTATTCCCCGAAATAGTTATTGGATAAATTGAACTACCCTTTTTGGGTTACTTTATTTAAATAATAATCGGAAGCTTCTTTTTGTTTTTCAGTGCTAATTTTACCAATACCACGCCAGTCGTAATAATGAGAGGGGATACAATCAGTAAATGGGCTTTGTTCATCATCATAAATAAGTACACCACTAAGCAAAGCAGGTTGAACAAAGAGCCGTTGTAGATCCATTTCTTTTTATCTGTATACCAAAAATAAAGCATCACCAGTAAGGCGGGGTTGAATAACAAGATGTTGTAATTGTATGCCAATTCGTGATGACTTGAATAAAACCCGACAAACAAAAAGAACAACCCTAATATTCCCATTAGTAAAAGGTAGATTTGGTTTATTATTTTGCGATTCATAAAGAGAATGAATCCAAGAAGAAGTCCATACGCATAGAAATTATTCCACCAAGAGCTAGGAGCGGGTTCATTAAAAGCAAGAAGGGTTTTGTTTTCCTTGGCGAGCAACTGCTTGTCGAATTTTACTGTCTTTAAACTTTTGTTCAATTCGAAGGGTAAAAAGATTTTTGTGCCTAATTGATCGACCTTTTTTCCGAAAATAATACTGGTTCCCAGTTTTTCATAAAAGTGACCATCAAAATAAGGATAGAGGATGGTTCTGTAGCTGATGTCAGTATCAGTATTTTTTACGATAGCGGTGGTATCTAATGTTTTATTGATAATATCCACTACCATGGAGGTGCAGTTTTTATCGATAAATTTATAGGTGTAATGACTTTCTCCCGAAGCCAGAGAAGTATTCAGGTTATCAAATAGCTTTTGTTTAAGACTATCGGGAATATGTAGTTCTTGCTCGTAAACGGATCGTCTTTCATAGGTATAGTCGTTTATGAAATCAGTGTACGGATGTGCAACGGCAAAATACTGCAGGTCTCCTTTGGTGAATTTAGCGACAAAGTTAGGCGTATTAAAGTCAAAAGCACCATAATTATAAACCAGATCGATAAATTGACTAGGGTCGCTAATTCGGATTGCCGTATGTCCAAAAAGGGAATAGGATTCATTTCCGATTCCGCATGTCAATACACTGACACGCGCGTTTTCTGACAATATCGGGCTTTGTGCAAAGCCATAGTTTATTGTGGCAATGAGCAGCAAAGAGAAAACTATTTTTTTTAATAATGAGGAATTCATTAGGTATACTGTTATGATAAATGTTGTGACTATTTTTTAACTAAATCGGATTTTACAATGATACATCTTAAAAAGCGTAATACTCGAACAGCTGTTTTTAATGCTCTGTTTTCTCTACTCTATGGCGTTCAAAATGAATGTACTACGCGCGCCTCTTAATTTGCTTTGTGAATCTTTGTGTAATAGTATTTTTTAAAATTATTGATTAAGTTGATTAATTCCTAAAAAGCGATAAATCCACTTTTAACGTAAATATATTCGAATACAAAGCGGCGCTTTGATTCCCTAAATCAGTTAAGGCATAATCCACCTGGATGCCTTTGTATTTGAAACCCAATCCGATATTGGGTTGGAAGCCTACTTTTTCTGTGTTGTCCAGTTGCTCAATGTTTTGGAAATTGCCCACTCCCGCACGCACAAAAACAAGATCCGTATATCCAAATTCGAATCCTAAAGCAGGATTAACACTGAAAAAATCAGTCGAAATCAAATCATTGGTTTTGGCGAAGCGCATATTGACATTGGCTGCAGCCATAATACTGTAATCATAGCGTATGATAAACTTTTTAGAGAGTCCCAGTTGTACTTTTGGAGCTGTGATCTCCGTGCTTTCGGGGAGTTCTTGATTTTGTCCCGGTACTGCATCTGCAATTTTTTGGTATTCCTTCTCATCGATATTCCATACATTATAGGTGGTAGTGATGTCGCGAACCATTAATCCGAATTTCCAATCCTTTTTTTCAAATTGAAGTCCGACATCAAATCCAAATCCCCAGGAATCGGCAAATTTACCTATAATCCTTCTTATTATTTTTGCATTGACTCCATATTGAAATCCGGGAACGGGTAGTTTTCGAGCATAAGAAAAGGTGAAACCATAATCAGCCGTAGAAAAAAGACTGATGCGATTGTAATCAATGTTTCCCTGACTGTCTATCAACTCTGTGGTGTTCAAAATCTCATCGACCCCAAAACGGATTAGGGAAATACCCCAGGCACTGCGGTCGTCAATAGGACTTGCATACCCTATGTAATCGTATTGGGCTATATTTGCAAAATAATTGGCGTGCATCAATGACAATTGATGGTCTTCTAAATGGATTAGTCCTGCAGGGTTCCAGTAGCCCGAATTCACATCGGCAGTCGAAGCCGTAACTGCGTTTGCCATCCCTAAGGCTGCCGCATCGACTCCAATATTCATAAACTCATTAGAATATTTTCTAACGGCTTGTCCGTAATTTACGGTACAAACCAAAGGCAATAAAAAGAATTGATTTATTTTCAATCGTATCGTTTTTTACTAACCCAAAGTGGGATTTAATTTTTATCAAAAATATAGTATTTTGCTGAGCTTAGTTCGTTGTTTCACTAAATAAATAGGATTGGCAATTGTACTGTTAATAATCTCTATAAAAAACGGGGGTTCAATTCACTTATTATATTAAATTTGTCAGCGAAGACTTTAAATTTCAATTTGCGATGAACATTAAAAAACACATTCCTAATTCAATAACATTACTTAATCTGCTGTGTGGCTGTATTGCGATGGTCTTTGTGACTAACGCAGATTTCGAAATGGCTTTTTATTTTGTATGTCTTGGAATCTTTTTAGATTTTTTTGATGGTTTTTTTGCCCGATTATTGAAAGTTTCAGGCCCGCTGGGTTTAGAGTTGGATTCCTTAGCTGATATGGTGACCAGTGGAGTCGTACCTGGATATGTGATGTTTTTCATGCTTTCCAACAGCCAACATGAAATTTCAACACACTTCATGCTGCCTTTTCTCGGATTTATCATCACGATGGGTTCTTGTTACCGTTTGGCTGTATTTAATATCGATACCCGTCAGACGAATTCATTCATTGGTTTGCCAACGCCTGCTAATGCGCTGTTTATTTTAAGTTTACCGCTAGTATTAAAATATTCGGATTCCTTAATTGTTCTCGAAATCCTGACAAATCAATGGGTTTTGTTGGTGATCACACTCTTTAGTGCTTACATTTTGAATGCGGAGATCCCATTATTTTCTTTGAAGATTAAAAAGTTTAATTTTAAGGATAATGCACTCCAAATTGGCTTTTTGTTTCTTTCCTTTTTGTTGTTGGTTTTTTTCCAATATGCAGGAATTCCATTTGTAATCATTGGGTATGTACTACTCTCAATAGTGAGCAATAAGTTTTTATTAGATGGGAAAAAAAAGCGTTAAAAGAATGCCACCTGTAAGACGCAGGGCTAAAAAGAAAGCTTCTTTTTTTTCTGGGAAAGTGTTGCGGGTTACAATACTTGCTTTTTTTATACTACTTGTTTTTGGACTAAGCTATTATTACCGAAATGGCCTGGCCTATTATTTTAGTTTTAAATCAAATAAGGTTTTACAGCAGGAAGAAGATAAGCGTATTTCAGATGTTCGAAATTACCAAGTTTTAGATAAACATGCAGGAAAAGCAATTGGATTAGATGTTTCTGAATACCAGGGGAAAATCAGTTGGGTTGATGTGGATACCTTGGAAAATAAATATCCCGTACACTTTGTTTTCATTCGGGCCACCGTGGGTAATGACCGATTGGACAAGCAATTTGATGAAAATTGGCTTGGCGCCAAAAAAAACAACCTCATTCGGGGAGCCTATCATTATTATCGTCCTAACGAAAATTCACTAGAACAGGCGGCTCTTTTTATTAAAACGGTTTCTTTGAAAAAAGGGGATTTGCCTCCGGTTTTAGATATTGAAAGACTTCCTGAAAACCAGTCCGTGGACCGACTGAAAATCGGATTAAAAAGATGGTTGAAAGCGGTGGAGGAGCATTACAAGGTAAAGCCTATTATCTATACTGGCGAAAGGTATTATGATGATTTTTTAAAAGAAGAATTCAGTGATTATCTTTTTTGGATCGCCAATTATAATTTTTACCGGGAAAATATACAGGAAGATTGGTTGTTTTGGCAATTCACGGAAAAAGCTTCGGTGTCAGGAATAAAAGGCAGCGTAGATGTGAATATCTACAATGGAGATGTGCAGCAGTTGCGGTTTATTACTATTGAATAACTTCTAACAGTGATGCGTTATCTTGACTGTTTACTTGGAGAAAAAAACCAGCCCAATTATTAGAATCGTTACGATCACAAATACGGCGATTGAAATAGAATTGGCAAAATTAACCGTCCAACCAGCCCAGGCTATTCTTTTGGGAGGTAATATGCGTTTGTCTTCTTTGTTGTAATAAAAGATACCAAGCTTCCAATTATCAGGGTCTTTGTGCCATTTCTCTAAAGTGGCTTTACTGGGTTTTTCTTTTTGGCTCATGAAGCAGACTAGTTTAAGTTATGGATTTGATATCCTTTCATTTTGGAGTAAAATAAGGCTCGTTTTTTTAAACTGATCACTCATTTAAATCTGACCACTGACCACTTTTTTTTAAACTGTACACTGAGTACTGATCACTCTCTTAAACCTAGCACTCCTTTAAAACTCTAGTTTCTTCTTTCTCAGTTCAAAATTTTGTCCAAGGTACACGCGACGCACCATCTCATCTTCCACTAATTCTTCCGGTACTCCTGCTTTTAAGATTCCTCCTTCAAACATAAGATAGGTTTTATCTGTAATGGCTAAAGTTTCCTGTACGTTATGGTCGGTGATTAGAATTCCGATATTTTTATCTTTTAATTGGGCTACAATTCTTTGAATATCTTCGACGGCTACTGGATCGACACCGGCAAAAGGTTCGTCAAGCAATATAAATTTGGGGTCGGTAGCTAGGCATCGCGCAATTTCAGTACGACGACGTTCTCCTCCAGAAAGTAAATCACCGCGGTTTGTACGGATGTGTTCTAAGCTGAATTCATCGATTAGGCTTTCCATTTTGGCAACTTGCTCTTCTTTGGAAAGGTTAGTTAGCTGTAAAACACTCAAGATATTGTCTTCGATACTTAGTTTTCTAAATACAGAAGCTTCTTGCGCCAAATACCCAATTCCTTGCTGTGCTCTTTTGTACATGGGATAATCGGTAATATTCAAATCGTCAAGATAGATGTTGCCGGAATTTGGTGTAACCAATCCTACAATCATATAAAAAGAAGTTGTTTTTCCAGCGCCATTAGGTCCCAGTAGACCAACGATTTCACCTTGGTTTACTTCGACCGAAATGCCCTTCACGACACTTCTTCCTTTGTATGTTTTTACTAAATTCTCAGCTCTTAAAATCATATACTTTGTTTTAAACGTTAATCGTTTAATCGTATCAAATTAACGAATAACCAAATTAACAAATAACCCTATTAACAATTATTTCGTTTCTTTTTCAAGTAGAATTCTTGCCCTATGAAGGTCAGGTGCCACTTTTGTTATCAAAGAAGAAGACTCTTATTTTGTTGTGGTTTCATCCAATGCTTCCCAAAATTCATAAGCTCTACGCAAATGAGGCACTACGATAGTTCCGCCCACTAAGGTTGCAATTCCCATTGCCTCCATCATTTCTTCTTTAGTGACCCCAATTTTATGACTGGTTTCCAAATGGTATTTTACACAATCGTCACAACGTAAAACAGCAGAAGCCACTAAGCCTAATAGTTCTTTTGTTTTTACATCAAGCGCACCTGCAGCGTAGGCATTGGTGTCAAGATTGAAAATTCGCTTTACTATTTTGTTGTTGTCCGCCAGTAATTTTTCGTTCATTTTAGAACGGTAGTCATTAAATTCTTCAATAATAGCACTCATAATTACTCTTTTTTATTTTTAGTTACAAGTACTGAAATAAAGATACTTGCTTCATAGATTAATAACATTGGTATTGCAACAATAGTTTGACTTACAACATCCGGTGGCGTTACGATGGCAGCCACGATAAGGACAAGTACAATTGCGTATTTGCGGTAGGTTCTTAAAAAGGCAGGAGTCACTAACCCTAGTTTTGTTAAGAAATAAATAATAATTGGTAATTCAAAAAATAATCCACTTGCGAGAACGGAGGTTTTAACCAACCCGATATAAGAATCTAACGTAAACTGATTTAGGACAAGATTACTGACTGTAAAGGTAGCTACAAAGTTAATTGACATGGGAATCACGATATAATAGCCAAATAGCACTCCAATAAAGAAAAGTAGTGAAGAAAAAAAGATGAATGCCTTGGCGTTTTTCTTTTCATTCTTGTAAAGTGCAGGACTTATAAATTTCCATATTTCCCATAAAATATAGGGAAAACTTAAAATAAATCCGGCAAGTAGACAGACCCAAATGAACACATTTACCTGTCCCTCCATGGAGGTATTCTGGATGATAAAGGGAAATTCAGTAATGCAGAAACTATCTGTTAAACCCAAGGATTGGGACAGTTCACAAAATAATCGATATGTGGTAAATGTTGGCCGTACCGGACCAAAGATAATAGCGTCAAACAAGTAATCACTAAAAAAATAAGTTGCAAAAGCCATAATCACTATTGCCAGTGTGCTGCGTACCAATAACCATCTTAAATCTTCAAGATGATCTAAAAACGACATTTCGTTTTGATTTTTCTTCGCCATTATACTATTCCTTCTTTTAAAATGTCATGTAAATGTAAAACGCCTTTATACTCGCCATGATCTACCACAACTAATTGAGTGATGGAGAAATCTTCGAGAATATTTAATGCGTCAGCTACCATGTCGGTTGTTTGAATTAATTTTGGATTCTTGGTCATGATGTCTTTCGCGGTCAAATCTGCGAAAGAATCTCTTTCGTTTAACATTCTTCGAATGTCACCGTCTGTTATAATTCCGATGACTTTATCGTTTTCGACAACTGCAGTAACACCAAGACGTTTTTCTGAGATTTCAAAAATCACTTTTTTTATTGCCGTATCCGGAGAAACTACAGGTTTTAAAGTATGTTCCAGCATGTCTTTAACTCTGAGCAATAATTTTTTGCCTAAAGCACCTCCCGGATGGTATTTTGCAAAATCTTCTGCTTTGAAATTCTGCATTTCCATAAGGCAAACGGCAATGGCGTCACCCATTACTAATTGAGCGGTAGTGCTATTGGTAGGAGCGAGATTATTAGGGCAAGCTTCGGCGTCCACAGTGGTGTTCAATACATAATCGGACCCTTTTGCAAGAAACGAAGTCATGTTCCCGGTTATGGCAATCAGCGTATTTCCAAAACGTTTTAAAAAGGGAACAACAGCTTTTATTTCAGGACTGTTTCCGCTTTTTGAAATGCAGATAATAATATCGTCTTTTTGTACCATACCCAAGTCTCCATGAATTGCTTCAGAGGCGTGAAGAAACATTGAAGGTGTTCCTGTGGAATTAAATGTAGCGACCATTTTTTGGGCAATGATTGCACTTTTTCCGATTCCGGTTACGATTAATCTTCCGTTCGAATTATAGATTGCTTGCGTTGCATCTGAAAAATTTTCGTCGAGGAAATCAGTTAGTTTTGTAATTGACTCGCTCTCAGATAAAATGGTTTTTTTGGCTATCGCCAATATGTTTTCTTTCGATATCAAAACGGAATATTTAAAATTTGTGAGTGTAAAAGAAAATTGTATCTTTATCTGATGCAAATTTATACAAAATACCACATAATAAAGAATGAATTCAAACGAAATTGACATACATAAAGAATTAAAGAAATATTTTGGCTTTAGTCAATTTAAAGGCTTGCAGGAACAGGTTATTGAAAGCCTAATGAAGAGACAGAATACATTTGTAATTATGCCTACGGGCGGTGGTAAATCATTGTGTTACCAGCTCCCGGCTTTAGTTCAAGAAGGCACAGCCATTGTTGTTTCTCCATTAATTGCCTTAATGAAAAACCAAGTCGACGCTATCAGAAGTTTATCTTCAGAAAGAGGTATTGCCCATGTTTTAAATTCATCACTCACAAAAACAGAGATTGCTCAAGTTAGAAAGGATATCACTTCCGGATTAACGAAGCTTTTGTATGTCGCTCCAGAATCTTTGACAAAAGAGGAAAATGTTAATTTTCTTAAAAATGTGACCATTTCTTTTGTGGCTATAGATGAAGCCCATTGCATCTCCGAGTGGGGTCATGATTTCAGGCCGGAATACAGGAATCTGAAACATATTATAAAACAACTGGGGGATTTACCTATAATAGGTCTTACCGCTACGGCAACTCCAAAAGTTCAGGAAGATATCCTGAAAAATTTAGATATGTGTGATGCTACGACTTTTAAAGCATCGTTTAACAGACCTAATTTGTATTATGAAGTACGTACAAAAACAAAAAATGTAGAATCAGATATCATTCGTTTTATAAAACAGCACCAAGGGAAGTCTGGAATTATTTATTGCCTAAGCCGCAAAAAGGTGGAGGCAATTGCTCATGTACTGCAGGTAAACGGAATTAGTGCGGTGCCTTATCATGCAGGATTAGATGCGAAAACACGGGCTAGACATCAGGACATGTTTCTTATGGAAGATGTGGATGTGGTGGTGGCTACAATCGCTTTCGGAATGGGAATCGACAAGCCAGATGTGCGATTTGTGATTCATCATGACATTCCAAAATCACTAGAAAGTTATTATCAGGAAACGGGTCGTGCTGGTAGGGATGGTGGAGAAGGACATTGTCTTGCTTACTATTCTTATAAAGATGTAGAAAAACTGGAGAAATTCATGTCCGGTAAACCAGTTGCCGAGCAGGAAATTGGGTTTGCTTTATTGCAGGAAGTGGTAGCCTATGCCGAAACTTCAATGTCAAGAAGAAAATTTTTACTCCATTATTTTGGTGAGGCATTTGACAGTGAAACGGGTGAAGGTGCGGATATGGATGACAATGTAAGAAATCCAAAGGTGAAGGTGGAAGCCAAAGACCAAGTAGTGAAATTGCTGGAGGTGGTTAGAGACACGAGGCATTTATATAAATCGAAAGAAATAGTTTTTACGTTAATCGGTAGAGTCAATGCGATAATTAAAGCCCATAGAACAGATTCTCAATCTTTTTTCGGGTGTGGTGTCGCCTTTGATGAAAAATATTGGATGGCCTTATTGAGACAAGTGCTCGTGGGAGGTTATTTATACAAAGATATTGAAACCTATGGTATCGTAAAAATTACGGATAAAGGCTTGGATTTTATTAAAAAACCAAGCTCTTTTATGATGTCTGAAGATCATCAATACAATGAGGCTGGAGACCAAGCAATTGTAAGTGCGTCTAAATCTTCGGGGGCAATAGATGAGGTGTTGATGGGTATGTTACGTGATTTACGTAAAAAAGTATCCAAAAAACTTGGACTACCGCCATTTGTTGTTTTTCAAGACCCTTCATTGGAAGACATGGCCTTGAAATATCCTGTTTCTCTAAATGAACTGATTCATATTCATGGAGTGGGAGAAGGAAAAGCTAAGAAATACGGTACTGAATTTGTTGAATTAATAAATCGGTATGTGGTAGATAATGAGATCTTACGTCCAGACGATTTGGTTGTGAAATCGACAGGAATCAAGTCGGCCATTAAATTGTATATTATTCAAAACGTCGATAGAAAATTGTCTTTAGATGATATCGCTAAGGCAAAAGGGTTGAGCATGGAAACCTTACTTAAGGAAATGGAACAAATTGTCTATTCAGGTACTAAATTGAATATCAAATACTGGGTAGATGAAATGCTTGATGACGAACAACAAGAAGAGATTCATGATTACTTTATGGAGTCAGAATCAGATAAGATAGAAGGCGCTTTAAAGGAATTTGAAGGTGATTACGACATTGATGAATTACGCTTAATGCGAATAAAATTTATCAGCGAAGTAGCGAATTAGAAAAGAAATTCTAATAAAAAGAAATTCCAAATTCCAATTCGTAACATCATTGGAATTTGGAATTTTTTATTGGGAGTTAGCCTTCGTAGACTTCACCACGATGTGGTTTCAGTGCATCACGTACTTGAATCATGTTTTCATCAGTAACTACCATAAAAGCAATAGCTTGCATTTCACCTTGGATAGCAAAACCAGTAATGTTTAGTGGCAATTTTTCCATTGCGATATATTCTTTTAGGTGGATTTCATGATGTTCAGCTGTTTTTGCGGAAGCAGGTCCACGGAAATCCCATATTAGTTTTATTTGTCTCGACATGGTGTAATAGTGTAAGGTTTAAAGGGGCAAAGTTACAAAGTTTTCAAGGCGAAAAACAATTACCGCCAAAAGAACCAATTAATTCCACTTCAAAATACTATTTTTGCACTTTGTTTTTCAATAATTATAAGGAACAAATAAACGAATTATCACTAAAGAAATGCCTCAAGAACATCTACTACAAGTATCTCCTGAAATTGCCGCAAACGAAATGTTGCTAAAAGACCACCTTGGAAAACTACTAAAGGTTTCTCCAAAAGAAATTCAGCATGTTTCCATTTTAAAGCGGTCTATTGATGCACGTCAAAAAGCAATTAAAATTAATCTGAAAGTGGCAGTCTATTTTAAAGGAGAACCTTTTAAAGAAGATACAATACGACTTCCAGAGTATGGAAATGTTGCGAACGCGCAAGAAGTAATTGTGGTTGGTGCTGGACCTGCCGGACTTTTTGCTGCCTTGCGGTTAATTGAATTGGGCCTAAAGCCAATAGTAATTGAAAGAGGGAAAGAGGTGCGTGGCCGACGTCGTGACTTGAAGGCAATCAATGTAGATCACCTTGTTAATGAAGATTCTAATTATTGTTTTGGAGAAGGCGGAGCAGGAACGTATTCTGATGGAAAATTATACACACGCTCTAAAAAAAGAGGGGATGTAACACGGATTCTGGAGTTATTAGTGGCTTACGGTGCTACTCCGGATATATTAGTGGAAGCACATCCGCACATCGGAACCAATAAATTACCCCAAATTATTCAGGATATTCGAGAGAAAATTATCGAATGTGGCGGGCAGGTACTGTTCGAAACACGAGTGATAGATATTGTAGTAAAAAATAATGAAGTTCAGGGAATCGTAACCCAAAAGGGAGATACGATTTTAGCTAATAAAATGATTTTGGCTACCGGACATTCGGCGAGAGATATTTTTGAATTATTAGACAGAAAAAAAATATTTATAGAGGCTAAGGCTTTTGCTTTGGGCGTTAGAGCCGAGCATCCGCAATCCTTGATTGACAGCATTCAGTACAGTTGTGATTATCGCGGCGAACTATTGCCACCGGCACCTTATAGTATTGTAAAGCAAGTGGGAGGCAGAGGAATGTATTCCTTTTGTATGTGTCCCGGTGGGGTGATTGCGCCTTGTGCTACCAGTCCCGGTGAAGTAGTGACAAATGGTTGGTCTCCGTCGAAACGGGATCAGGCTACGGCTAATTCTGGTATTGTAGTCGAGCTAAAACTGGAGGATTTCGAGCCTTATGCTAAATATGGTGCTTTAGCCGGAATGGAATTCCAAAAGAGTATTGAGCAAAAAGCTTGGCATCTCGCTGGTGAAACTCAAAAAGCACCAGCTCAACGCATGATCGATTTTACAAAAAGCGTAGTATCGTCGGAGATTCCTAAAACATCCTATGTTCCAGGTACCACCTCAGTAGAAATGGGGCAAGTTTTCCCTCGTTTTTTAACCGAGATTTTAAGAGAAGGTTTCACTGAATTTGGGAAATCTATGCGCGGGTATTTGACTAATGACGCTATACTGCACGCACCGGAATCAAGAACGTCTTCGCCTGTACGAATTCCCAGAGACCCCTTTACCTATGAACACGTCCAAATAAAAGGACTGTATCCATGTGGAGAAGGGGCAGGCTATGCGGGCGGAATTATTTCAGCTGCCATTGACGGAGAGAAATGTGCTTTAATGATTGGGGAAAGTCTACATAAAAAAACCTTGATTTAATTTTATATAAATCGAGGTGGGTATTTTTAGTTGTTCTTTCTAATTAAGGAATAAGAATTATTTTACCAGTACTTTTTCTGCTTTCGAGATAATCATACGCTTTTTTTCCTTCTGAAAGTTTAAAAACTGTTGGCGCCGCAATGGTAATTTGATTGCCGCTAATCCAGTCAAACAATTTGTTAGCTCTTTTAATGCGTTGTTCTTTTGATGCTAAATAGCTCCATAAGTCACCGCCGGTTAATGTTTTAGATGTATCCATTAACATTCTTGGATTGATAAAATCAGGATCTCCGCCTGCCATCCCAAAAAACACCACTTGTCCGCACGTTTTAGTTACCTCAAAACTGTCGCTTAAGGTACTGCCCACGCTGTCGTAAACAACATCTACTCCTTTGGGACAGTAGTCTAATACCTTAGATTTCCAGTCTTCAGAATATAAAAATACTTTGTCGGCTCCGTTTTTCAAAGCTATTTCCGCTTTTGACTCTGATGAGGTTAGACCAATAACTGTGGCACCCAATAGTTTGCTAATTTGAGTTAAAAATTGACCTACTCCTCCAGCAGATGCATGAATAAGCACTGTTTCTCCTTTTTTTGTTTTATGGCTGTCAGTCGCTAAATAATGAGCGGTCAATCCTTGAAGAAGAATGGTGGCGGCAGTTTCGAAAGTGATACTGTCGGGCAAAGGAATAACATGTGCAAGGGGAACGGCTACTAATTCTGCATTGGCGAAAGGGACATCAGCAAACGCAATTCGATCTCCGACTTGGAACTTGGTATTATTCGAGTCAACTACTAGGCCGGCACCCTCGTAACCCGCAATAAAAGGGGGGTCTCCTTGTAAATGATAATTCCCTTTTCGTCTGTACACGTCTGCAAAATTTAAGCCTATCGCACGCATTTCGATTAGAATCTCCTCTTTTTTTAGTACTGGAGCTGGTATGTCTATATATTCAAGAACGTCTGAAGTACCAAATGCCGAAAAAGTAAGTGCTTTCATATTTAAAATTATATTTCTTTACAAGGCAAAGTAAGGGAATTTAAATTTCTGCCGACTCTAATACAATCATAAAAAACTGATAAATAGATGGTGGTTAACCTAAATTCTCACAAGATGTTTGGTAATTTTGGCGAACAATAATTTTTCATTAATTGGTTTTGATATGTATTCATTCCCAATTAGTTGCATTTTTCCACATCGGAAGTCGTGACATCGGCAGTAAGGGCAATAATTGGAATTTTAGAATTCAGAACATTGCGGATGTATGATGTAGTCTCAAAACCATTCATTACTGGCATTTGGCAGTCCATCAAAATTATGTCATATTCATTTTCGTTTTTTTGAAGTAAATTGATTGCAATCTTGCCATTTTCAGCTATCTCAATCTCAAATCCGAAATCCAATAATATTATTTTTAGTAAAAGTTGATTTAGGACTACGTCTTCGACAACTAATACTTTGGTTGTTGATTCTTTGGAAATGTCAAGGTAAGATACTTCTGGTTCACCGTCGTTTGTGATTTCTTGTGATTTCGATTTTTTGAAATTCATAATAAAGCCAAACGAGGATCCTTTTCTTTCTTCACTAAGTGCTATTATTGTTCCTCCTTGCAGTTCGACCAAATGTTTAACAATGGCGAGACCGAGGCCGGTTCTGCCATAGGATTTGGAGGTCCCCTTGGTAGCCTATTCGAAATTCTTAAATATTTGCTCGACGTTATCTTGGGCAATGCCAATCCCCGTGACAGTTATTAAGAATTCAATTGCGATAGATTTCCTGTCTTCACTGACCATCAATATGTTTAAACTTATTTTGACTTTTGAAGTAAATTTAAGAGCGTTACTCCTTAAATTTAAAATAACTGGCCGCAAACGCATCGGATCTCCAACTAAAAGTTTAAGGATGGCGGGATCATAGATATAGGATAATTGTATGCTTTTTTTTTTTCAGCATCTTTTGTTCAAAAAGATGAAGCTTCGCAGAAATTGACTTTGATAGTTTAAAAAGGGATATTCTCAAAAGTGATCTTGCAGTATCTACCTTTGCGATGTCTAATATGTTATTTATTAAAATTATTAAAGCGTCTCCTGACTCGTTGATCGCCCTAATATTTACTGTTTGGGATTGCTTAATTAGCTTTATGTAGTCATTACCATTTAGACTAATGTTGAATCAAAATGAGGTATTTTCGACCCTTTAAATCGTAATGATTCAGAGCTCATTTTTTTAATAAAAAATGAAGATAAGGTACATAAACAGCGATTTGATAATATTTAATTTTTTAGCTGAAATAGCAAGTCTGAAACTAAATTATATTTTCCAAGTTTGGATGCCATTAATTATGTTTTGAACTGATTTTTCCTTTTTTGTGAATGCCAATGGGACGTGAAATAGCGATGTGGTATATTCTTTTTACAGATTATAGCGCTACCGGGAATAGGTTGAAAGCTAAGCTAGAAGTACGTAAAAAAAAACTGAAAATCACTTTTCGGTTCCATTGTTTATACTGTTTTTTTAAACCTTTCTATTTTGTGTTGGTTGCCATATTCCAAGTGGGTTGGCTGTTGTTATTTAGCATTTTATTTTTTCGATTGCATTTCCATATAATCTACTGTAAGGTTTGACATGGTTTTCATTCCTAAAACAAAACCACTTTCATCAATATAAAAATCCGGAGTATGATGTGGAGCTGTTTCAGAGATTGGTTTGCCTTTAGGAGCACCTCCTAAAAAGAAGTATAGCCCCGGAATTTTTTCTTGATAAAATGAAAAGTCCTCTGCGCCCATTACGGCAGGTGTAATAGAGACGTTATCTTTACCGGCCGTTGCTTCTAATGTTGGCAACAACTTTTCAGTTAATGATGGGTCGTTGTAGGTGATAAGAGTTTGCTTAGTTATATTTATTTCGGCAGTGGCTCCAGCACTTTCAGCAATTGAAGTCGCTACTTGTTTTATTCTGGCATGCAACATGTCCTGCACTTTGCTGTCGAGAGAGCGAATAGTTCCGGTCATTGTAAGTTCCTCTGGAATAACGTTACTTCTTACTCCCGCGTTTATTTGTCCTACACTAATAACAGCTGCTGATTCTGTAATGTTTATATTTCGGCTTACAATTGTTTGAAGTCCAAGTACTATCTGTGAAGCGGTAACAATAGGGTCGATTCCAAGCCATGGATAAGCTCCGTGTGTTTGTTTGCCCATTATTTTTATTGTAAACCAGTCCGAGGCTGCCATGGTTCCTTTTGGGCGATATTTTATCTTACCAACTTCTGTCTGAGCATTAATATGTAATCCGAAAATAACATCCACCTTTGGGTTATTTAAAACACCTTCTTCTACCATTAATTTTGCTCCTCCTTCTTCGCCTTCAGGAGCACCTTCTTCCGCTGGTTGGAAAATAAATTTTACAGTTCCTTTTAACTCACTTTTAATGGAAGCTAAAATTTCCGCAGTCCCCATTAGCATAGCAATATGAGTATCATGTCCGCATGCATGCATGACAGGTACTTCTCGGCCATTATACTCTCCCTCTGCTTTTGAAACGAAAGGAATGTCTACTCGCTCTTTAATCGGTAAAGCATCAATATCTGCTCTAAGAGCAACAACCGGTCCCGGTTTTCCTCCTCTTAAAATACCTACAACTCCTGTTTTGGCGACACCTGTCTGTACCTCAATTCCAAGAGAACGCAGATGTGCTGCAATTTTTTCGGCAGTTTTGAATTCTCTGTTTCCTAACTCAGGATTTTGATGAAAATTTCTCCTCCATGTGATAACTTTTGACTCTAAGGACTCAGCCTTCCTGTCAATCTTGATTTTTAGGGCAGCATTTTGAGCATAGGCAAGGCATACAAATGAAAATAGAGCTGCAGAAAAGATTATTTTTTTCATAGTTGTTTAGGACAAAGGTTCTGGTTAGTGTCTTAAAAACACTACGTTATAAGCAAATATATTAAAAATTAAACCTCTGCAATGCTATTCTAAAAAGAAAAAACATCTTGTTTGAAAAGCAAATCAAATAAAAAAAACCGAAAATCACTTTTCGGTTTCATTATTTTACCCACTATGCTTAACGCAGTCATAAAGGTTATTAAAATATTTTGTTCATCTTATTTTGTGTCCGGTATAAAATCGAGGGCTATAGAATTCATACAGTATCTTTTGCCGGTCGGGGCAGGTCCATCATCAAATAAATGACCTAAATGGCCGGCGCATCTTCCGCAAAGAGCTTCAATTCGTTCCATGCCCAGCGAATTGTCTTTTTTATAAATAACACTGTTTTTATTGTCTTGTTCGAAAAAACTCGGCCAGCCGCAGCTACTAGAAAACTTGGCGCCGGAACGAAATAATTGGTTGCCGCAGGCAGCACAGTAATACGCTCCTTTTTCATCTGTATTCCAGTATTTTCCGGTAAAAGGTCTTTCGGTGTCGGCATTTCGTGTTACCTCATATACGTCTTCTGGCAATACCTTTTTCCAGTCGGCATCTGTCAGGTGTAGTTTTGTACTGTCTGTATTGGAATAATATGGGTTTTCCGGTTTGTTGATCTTATTTTCCATAATTGTTGATTTTTTTGTTTTGATCTTTTGCTGTTTGTCCACTAGCGGTATACATGAACAAGGGGTATAAGCAAAATGATGATAAATGCTATTTTTGCATGTGTAAATACCATTTTTTTTAGAAGGAATACCGGTTTTATCTGGCTGTAGCATTCCGTTTTAATGCCCAAAGGACTTTCCGCCGTCTTGATAACAAAGATAAGCCGCTATTCGACTTTATGATGCCTTGTACCTGTTGTATTAACAGCTATTTATGTAAGTTTTAACTATTGTTATTTACATAGAAAAGAGGCTTTTGATGTTGTGGCTGATTAACTGTCAAAGTTCAACTCTCATATTCAATAAGTGTTTTTTGAATCCCACTTTTTCATAGGCTCTAATTGCGGAAGGATTATCGTGATAAACATCTAAACGGAGTTCCGTTATTTTTTGGGAAAGACACCATTCTTTTAAGGCCTCGATAATTATTGCGTTGACTCCCTTTCCTCTGTGTTGAGGATCCGTATACATAAATCCCAGATAGGCATAGTTGTCGTGATTCAAATAGGGCTTTGCAGTTTCTATTCGAGCATAACCGGAACCTACAATTTTAGCCCCGATTTCAGCAACGACAACCTCAATATGCGCTGCAGTAATCATTTTTTCAATATCGTAATAATTGATTTTCTCTTCCTTTAAGGTTGGGTCATAAGGGCGTTCGGCAGTAATGATTCCTTGTTCAAATTCGAGAAGGATATTCAAGTCTTCCAGTCTGGCTTTTCGGATATTTATTTTACTCATTGTCAAATAGTATTTAGGATATCAAAAGTAAGAAAGAATCAATTAATGATTTTTATAGATTGTTAGTGTAATTCCGATGTATTTTTTTAACTTCAACAATTCGAAACAGAAAGTTAAAGGACCCGCTATTCTTTAGGTTTTTTGTATTTTTGCAATGCTAAAATTAATTATGATAGAAGAAAATGTAATATTAGTTGATAAGGACGATCAGCAAATTGGATTGATGCCAAAGTTAGAGGCACATGAAAAAGCGCTTTTGCATCGTGCCTTTTCTGTTTTTGTTTTGAACAACAAAAATGAAGTCATGCTGCAGCAACGTGCTCATCAGAAATACCATTCTCCGCTTCTTTGGACTAATACCTGTTGCAGCCATCAAAGAGAAGGGGAGAGTAATACGGGTGCTGGTAGTAGAAGATTGTTTGAAGAAATGGGGTTCAAAACAGAGCTCAAAGAGCTTTTTCATTTTATATACAAAGCCCCGTTTGATAATGGTTTGACAGAGCATGAGCTAGATCATGTAATGATTGGTTATTATGATGAAAATCCCATTATAAATCCAGAAGAAGTCGAAGCTTGGAAATGGATGGCTATTGATGACGTGAAAGACGACATGCAAGCGCATCCGGAAATTTACACCGTATGGTTTAAAATAATTTTCGATGAATTTTATCATTTTTTAGAAGATCACAAAATTTAATAGTATCCTAAACCTTAATTTTTTATCTAAAATCCATTTGTGACTTTGAACGGAAGCAATGGTCAAAATTATAAACAATATGAAAGTAACTATAAGTAGAAAAGCACATTTTAATTCAGCTCATCGATTGTATCGCAAGGACTGGACATTCGAGAAAAACGATGCTGTTTTTGGAAAGTGCAATAACCCGAATTATCACGGTCACAATTATGAATTGATTGTAGGTGTTACTGGTCATATCGATCCAGAGACAGGCTATGTTATGGATGTAAAGATTTTGTCTGATCTCATTAAAGAAGAGGTAGAAAATCGCTTTGATCATAAAAATCTAAATCTAGATGTCCCTGAATTTCAAGATCTTAATCCTACAGCCGAAAATATAGTGGTGGTGATTTGGAATAAGTTGCGAAAAAAGATTCAAGCAGACTTTGATATAGAAGTTATTCTTTATGAGACTCCGCGTAATTTTGTAACTTACAGAGGAGAGTAATGGAATTAAAAAAAGGGGACAGCATCCCGAATTTTAAAGCGAAAGACAGCAATGGGAATGATTTTGACAGTCAAAAGCTGGTAGGTCAGAAGCCATTGGTTATTTATTTTTACCCCAAAGACAATACTCCGGGCTGTACCGCGCAGGCATGCAGCTTCCGGGATCAATACGAAGATTTCAAAGATTTGGGTGCGGAAGTTATCGGAATCAGTAGTGATACAGTAGAGTCTCATCAGAAATTTACGAAACAATATAAATTACCTTTTATTTTATTATCGGATCATGATAAAAAAATAAGGAGGCTTTTTGGAGTTCCATCAGGAATGTTTGGGATGCTTCCAGGAAGAGTAACTTATGTGACAGATAGAGCTGGGGAAATAATAATGATTTTTGATAGCATGATGGCTACTAAGCATATTCCAAAAGCGCTGGAAGCGGTAAAAAAATTGATATCTTAGAGTAACAAACAATAGTTGACATTAATTACAGAACATATAATTTTGTTTTCTGAAAAGACATTGAAATGAGTATAAATATATACCCTTTACAGTTTGATCCTATACTAAAGGAACGAATTTGGGGTGGCGAAAAACTAAAAACGGTCCTTAATAAATCAATTACTTCAAAAATAACGGGAGAGAGTTGGGAGTTGTCGACTGTTGAAGGTGATGTTAGTATAATTGCTAATGGAGATTTGAAAGGGAAGTTATTGACAGAAGTCATAGATGAAGCTCCAAATGAAATATTAGGAACAGAAGTGCATGAACGTTTTGGGAAGGAGTTTCCATTACTTTTCAAATATTTAGATGCTCGAGAAGACTTATCGGTTCAAGTGCACCCCAATGATGCTTTGGCAAAGAAAAGACATAATTCTTTCGGAAAAACAGAAATGTGGTACATCATGCAAGCTGATGAAGGTTCGGAAATAATTGTTGGCTTCAAAAAAGATTCTAATTCAAAAGAATTTTTAGAAAAGCTAAAAAGCAAGACTTTACTTTCTATTCTGGATAGTGTAGAAGTAAAAGAAGGAGATGTATTCTTTCTTGAAACAGGAACGGTGCATGCGATAGGTGCCGGGTTACTGGTTGCAGAAATTCAGCAAACATCAGACATTACATATCGTATTTATGACTTTGATAGGGTAGATGCACAGGGTAATACTAGAGAACTGCATGTGGATTTAGCTCTGGAAGCTATAAATTATAAAGAGCTTGATACTCGCAAAGAGTATTTAGAGGACGAAAACCAGTCAGATACAATTGTAAACTGTCCTTATTTCACTACTAATTTTATTCCGTTAACAGATACGATAACCATTTCGAAGACGGGAAATAGTTTTACGGTATATATGTGTATTGATGGAGCATTTGAAATTGAGTACAATATGAATCTCTATCAGTATCAAAAAGGAGATACGGTGCTAATTCCTGCCGCAATGGATTATTACGTGATAAGCGGAAAAGCTTCTATTTTAGAAATTTACATTTCATAGTCGGTAATAGAAAGATTATATGTACTTTTGCAAACGCAAATTAAAATTAAAAAGAAATGGCAAATATTAAGAATTTAAAAAAAGACATCAACTACGTTTTAGGAGATATTATTGAAGCAGTTTACTTGTATGAAATTTCAACTACTGGAAAACCAACAACAGAAACTAATAATTTAATTGATGAAGCTATCGCTGCTTTTGATACTTTGATCACAAAAGTGAACGCTAAGAAGGTAGAAGATAAAAAAGCCCACTTCAAACAAATCAATGTTGAATTGGAACAAACTGCAAATCAATTGATTGCTAAAATCAACGAATTGTAGTCAAAAAAAGCGATAAAAAAGTGCAGATTTATTTTGTAAAAGACGAATTCATCTGTATATTTGCACCCGTAATGAGACGCCAGCGTAGCTCAGTCGGCTAGAGCAGCTGATTTGTAATCAGCAGGTCGTGGGTTCGAGTCCCTCCGCCGGCTCATTGTAAAACCATCTAACTTTTGTTAGGTGGTTTTTTTTCTAAAATAGAGACAAAGAGCTGAATAGTTTGAAATCATCGAATAAAATTCATAGATAATCAATGGTTTTTTATGTAATAAAAATTCAGAACTTGATTTGTAGCCATAATATTGCCAGCGTAGCTCAGTTGGCTAGAGCAGCTGATTTGTAATCAGCAGGTCGTGGGTTCGAGTCCCTCCGCCGGCTCATTGTAAAACCATCTAACTTTTGTTAGATGGTTTTTTGTTTTAATATAGGAAATAAAAAATGTTCCCTATAAACCCAAAAAAAACGCCTCAATACAATTGGGGCGTTTTTTTGGGCGTTTTAAGAATATGTAGAAACGACTCTCTAATCGTTTTGTTCTTGAGTTTTAACCTTGGCTACATATTCGGTCAGTTTCTTTCCGTAAAGAGACTGTGCTACTTTTGGAGTCATTGATTTTTGAATCGTATCCAGGTATTTAAGATTGATATCATATATATCGGATAAAGTGATATATGGAGCTACTTCGTAATCCTTATTGTTAATGGCAAAGTTGGTAGCATATAAATACCTTCTTTTTGTATTAGAATCTTGTTTTACACTCAGGCTGTCGATTGCTTTTGTGTTCTGGCTTTTTATAGCATTGAATTTTTGTTCCAGTAAGGTTAAGTTGTCATCTCTAAAACGGGAGCTGACTTTTTTGTAATCCTCATATAATTCTTGATTTTTAGATCCTGTTATTTTAGCTGCTGAAAGGTAAGCGTCCAAGTTTGTTTCTATGTTGATATTTCCGGGCTCAGCAAAAAACAATAAATTATTGTCTAATGAATTGCTTACTCCTCTGTCTAGGAACAGATAAAGCATTTCAGGTGATTTTAAGTCGATATCACTTTCAAAAGCAGAGCTGCCATCAATTGTAATAGTGTCTATGGCAACAAGAGTACTGTCAACTACTCTTTGAATATATAAGGTGCCTTTCTTTAGCCCTTTAATATTTCCGGTAATGTGCAAGTTTGTTTTTGAGTCGTTTTTAGCACATGATGCCAAAAGCAACAGAGAAACGAATGCAAGAAGTGATTTTTTCATTGTTTAAATATTTTGCTGCAAAATAAAGAAAATTGTTGGAAAGATGAGTCGCTATATTAGGTGAATTTCATAAAAAAATCCCAATCTATTTCTAAATTGGGATTTCTTGTCTGATTTTTAGTTTTAACCTCTCAACCAAGCTTCTCTGAAAGTCTTTTTTGTTGCATCGGTTGCTTTAAGGGCTTCTTTTTCTTCATAAGGAAGTTTGACCTTTCCTTTGAGTATCTGTTCAGCTCCATCTCGCTTTATTTTAACGGTAATCCCGTCGTTTTCTTTCCAAGCCTGACTTTCACCAATCATATCATAGATGTTGTCCAGAGAATAGGGTTTGTTATTTATAGCCATTATAATATCACCTCCTTTAAGGTCTAAAGCAGTATAAAAGTCATTTAATTCAATATTCGGAATAACAACGATTTCTTTTGTCTGTGGATTTACGGTAATGTAGGGTACTTGCCCTTGCAGGAATACATTCCCGGGAGATTTTACGGTAGATTGTGTGACACCCACTTTTGCAAAGTAGGTTGCATAAGGAATTGGGGTGGTCCCAGCTACATAAGTTGCTAAAAAAGCACCCACTTCTGGGTAGGTCAAAGCCGTGATTTTAGCAAAAAGTTCGTTGTCGTTAAATGGTTTTGAAACACCGTATTCATTAGAAAGTTTTTGCATCAAATCAAGAATGCCTCTTTCTCCGTTGCTTTTTTCTCTTATAATGATATCCAAGCACATTGCTATCAATGATCCTTTTTGATATACGTTGATGTATTGGTCTTTGTAGGGTTGTTTCAAGACATTGGCGCTCATTGTGGTAAAAGACATGGTGTCGTTCATCACGCCCGCACGCTCCATTTGGTCTGATAGACGGCTGTAAAAATCTTCTTCAGTTATTAAACCTTGGTTGATTTGGAAAAGATTAGCGAAATATTCGGTAACGCCTTCGTACATCCATAAATGTTCTGACATTTTTGGGTTATTATAATCAAAATATTGGATTTCTTTAGAATGAATGCTAAGCGGAGTTACAATATGAAAAAATTCATGGGAAACTACATCCATCATCGATTTTACCAATTCCTCTTTTGGCATCACTTCGGGTAAAACAACTGTGGTAGCAGTAGGGTGCTCCAGTGCTCCAAAACCTTTTGCATCGTTTTGCTCCATGGTCGATAAATACAACAAGACTGTGTATTTTTTAGTGGCATTTATTTTTCCTAAAAAGGTTTTTTGTGCTGTCATCATAGTTTTCATCTCCGGTGTTATGCTTTCAGCAGTAACTTTTCCAGTAGGAGAATAAACACTAATTTGGATTTCCATCCCGTCAACTGTAAACGTAGTGTAATCCGGTTTTGAATACATAATTGGGTTTTCTACCAATTCTGCATAACGAGCGGTTATAAAAGTATCGGCCGTAGTGCTTTTGTCTAGGTCGGTCATTGAAGTGCTTCCCCAAAGTGTTGCAGGATGGGTAATGGTAACGTTATAAGGTATCGACATGAAGTTGGTGAAGTAACCCACAAAACAATGCGTGTTTAACATTATGTTTTTACCGGCATCAATGTTTGATCCTGCAGGTGAAAAGATATCTTCATCGCCAAATTTTGTGCCTTTCTCCGTATCAAATGAGTCATTTACTAAATAAGTGATTCTGTTCAGGGTTTTTGCTTTTGAAATAGACCAAGAATTAACATCAAGTTTTTTTACAGCCAATAAAGTCCCTTTTGCATCATAAGCTTTCAAATCTTCGATGTATCTACCGTAATTATCTTCGGAATACGTTCCTGGTACTGTTTTAGGGATGTGGTACGTAATTTCATCTGTTGTGATGGAAGGAGCTTTTATCGTTACCAGTACTTGGTCATTCGTTATTTCGTTTAGATTTATGGTTACTTGAACCTGTTCTTTTTTTGTTGCAGTTGTCACCGAACTGACAGTTTTACAACTCCAAAGGATCGATGTTAATGCAAATGCAAAAATTATTTTTTTCATTTTTTATTGTTTTCTTATTAGACTGCCAAAATGTAAAAACGTTACAAGGTACGAGCAGGGAATAAGTTTTAAAATAGGGTTAAAAATTCACGTAAAAAAAAACACCCTAAATAAGAGTGTTTTTTAATTGGTTAATCCAATTTGTTTTTGATATAATATTTACCATCCAAGTCTTCATCAAAATGATCAATTTTAATGGGTTTTGGCTTTGGTTTATTTGCAGTAGCTTTCTTTTTCCACATCTCAAATTTCTCTGCCGGCATCTTCTTTTTCATAATTTCCAAAACTTCTTTTTCGACCAGGCCAAATTCCTTTTTAATAATTTCAAAAGGATTTTTTTCCTCTAAGGCCAATGTAACAAGTTTTTCTGTTTGTTCCCAGTTTAATTCTTTGCGGTTACTCTTTTTCATCACGTGAAAATTAATTCAATTTGTTTTTAATGATTAATAATTGATTCTAAATTAGATAGAACAATATTAAGACAAATATAATTACTTCTGACCATAAAATCAATTTTTTTTTATGGAGTGTAATTCTTTTCCGAGGAACGTTGTTTTTGGAAAGGAATTTTCAACAAATTCTTCAATTCATTGTGTTCTTCATTTTTCATATGGGTGTCAATTCCATATACAATTTCTTTTTTGGAAAGTGTTCTGAACGTTCCGAAAAGACGGTCCCAAACTGAAAATATATTTCCGTAATTACTGTCGGTATAGGGTAACTTATAGTGGTGGTGGACTTTATGCATGTCTGGGGATACGATTAAATAGCTCATGATAGTGTCCCACTTTTTTGGTAATGCAATGTTGGCATGGTTAAATTGGGTTGCAATCACGGATAGCGTTTGGTAGAGGAATACCATCCACATAGGACTTCCGACAATTAAAACGCCCAAAGTCGTGAATGTAAATCGAATAATGCTTTCGCCGGGATGATGTCTGTTTGCAGATGTGGTATCTACCCAAGTATCTGTATGATGTATTAAGTGAAATCGCCACAGGAATTTAGTTTTGTGTTCGACAAAGTGTACAAGATATGCTCCAATTAAATCTAATAATAACAAACCGACTAATACATACAGCCATAATGGTATTTCAGGAAGCCATTGAAGAATTCCGAAATTATTCGCAACCGTCCAATCAGCAGTTTTTAATAAAACGAAAGCCAGTAAGAAATTAATGACAATAGTGGTTAATGTGAGGAATATATTAATACCGGCATGACGCCATTTCTTGTAATTAAAGTTAAAAAGAGGGTATGCATTTTCGATCAACCAAAAAATAGTGATTCCACTTACCAGAATTAAGCTCCTGTGCGAGGAGGGTATGGTCGAAAAATAATTAATTATTTCATTCATGACGTAATTGTTTACTCCAAAAATACTGATTTTTTAGATACAATGCCCTAGCGATGAGTTAATTGTTAGTCAGCTTGACTCAAAGTTTTATGTGTATTGATACCCCCAATAAATTAAAGCCAGTTGTAACGGCATGCGTAATAATAACACCCATTTAGGAAGGCCCATTCTTGCCTTTTTATCTTGATACATGTAGATATGGGTTGGGAAAACGGCGATTAAAAGTGCGATAATTCCCCAAGCAGCATATGTGGATAATACCGGTATAACTAATGCTATGCCGAAGATAATTTCAGCAATTCCGCTAAGGATATTCAATAATTTTGGATTAGGAAAATATGGGGGGATGATTTTTTGATACATTCTAGGACTTCTAAAATGATTTATTCCAGCTATTGTATAAATAAAAGCCATTAAGTATAAATGCCAAGGAAAATTCATAATGAGAAAGTTAAAGGTGAGGTTTACGAATGTACTGTATTTTTATAATCAAAGCTTACCGTTATACTAGTTTACGTTTAAAATTAACATTCATAATTACTATTGCGATAATAATAAGAACAATTCCAAACCACTGAAATGGTTTTACATCTTCGTTTAATAATACAAAAGCCATCATTACAGAAACGGGAAGTTCTAGGGCAGAGACAATACTTCCTAGGCCAATTCCTGTCAGTGGGAAACCTGCATTCATCAGCATTGGTGGAATAATAGTTCCAAACAAAGCAAGAATGATTCCCCATTTCAGAAAAATTTCAAAGTTAAATGGAGTGACTTGAGTTGCTATCGAAAATGAAAACACGATTATTGCACCACCCAGAAGCATATACAAACTACGCTGTGCAGAAGAAATATTGGTTGCTACGCGATTTGCAGTAAACATAGTGCTGGTAAAAGACGCTGCTGCCAGCATCCCCCACATGATACCGTGCCAATCGAGTTGAATTTCATTTTGAATTAAATTTGTTGCTAAAACGGTTCCAAAAAGTACGAAAATCACTGAAACCACTTTTTGAGTAGAAGGAAGCTTCTTTTCTAAAATCATTTCGAGTAGAACGCCCATCCAAACGGTTTGCATTAATAATACAATTCCAATAGAAACGGGAATGTACTTTACTGCTAAATAATAGAAAACACTGGTCATTCCCAATGATGTTCCAGCCAGCATCAGTTGAAATATGTTTTGTTTTGACGCCTTTAACGCCGTGTTTTTGTTTTTTGTTTTTTGGAACAAATTAATAAGCAATATTCCTATTATTCCCAACACAAATTGAGAAGTGGTGACTTCTGCCGTGGTGTATCCTTCATTATAGGCCATTTTTACAAAAGTGGCTAGCATACCGTAACTGGTAGCGCCAAATGCAACTAAAAATACTCCTTTCAGAACGCTGTTTTCAATCATTTTTTAAAAATTTAAAAGCCGGCAAATATAGGCTTTTAGTTGAAAAGACCCTGTTTTATCTTGTTTTTTGAAATTTTAATTTAATTCATTTAAGAGATTCACTTGTTTTATAAATAATGGGTTTTACTATTGATTTAAATATTTTAAACCGAAAGAGGGTTGGTTTTTATTAGTTAAACTTTTTTTGATAAAGCTGTAACATCTAATCAATAAAGCTGACTTATGACTATCTGACACAAAAAAACATGAAAAATATATATTTGATTGCTTTGATGACTATAGGAAGTTTTTGTACGCTTTCTGCTCAAATTACTCCTGAAAAAGCACCTGAAAAAACAACAGAGTTAAATGAAGTTGCTATCATCAAAACCAAAAAAGCTGTAGAGCAAAAAGGAGACCGAACCATTTTTAATTTTGCGGACCAACCTAGTTTAAATACGGGTTCTGTGTTAGAAGGGATAAAAAAATTACCGGGTTTAATTGCCTCAGACATTGCAGGAATGATGTATCAAGGAAAACAATTAGACGTTTTTATGGATGGCAGACCATTGAATATTTCTACTACTGAATTGAATGCCTTTTTAGAAGGGATGCCTGCCAATGCTATCGAAAAAATCGAAATTATTACACAACCTGGTGCCGAATTTCCAGCTACTTCCGGTGGTGCTATTTTGAATATAATTACAAACAAAAATGCCAAGAATTACTTAAGCGCCACCTACACTAATAGTACCAGTTTTACGAGTTATGATGACGTACGATGGAGAATGAACAACAGTCTTTTATTGAGTGCTAAAAATAAATACTTTGGATGGCAATTGAATTTAGGTCAGAATTATAGAGAAAGTGCTATTTGGACTTCTCTTGAGAAAGAAGAAAATGGTATGACTTCATTACTTTCAAGCACAGATGCGGATCGTATAGGGAGAAATAACTTCATAAAATCAGCAGTGACAATTGATATAGGTAAAGACCGTTTGTTATTGAATTATGATTTAACTCAAAATAATAATGATAGCTATACCTTGGGTAATGGACCCGGTTTTAGTACTAATGACGCCTCAGTTAGTACGGGATTGCGACAAGATGCCGTAGTTACCTATCAGAAAAAGTTTGAAAACACAGCTAAAAAACTTGAGTTTAAATTTAATTATAATAATAATACCAATGATTTTAAATTAAGTCCAATTGGTATTGCGTCTTCGACTTTAGATAATTCATCAAACCAAAATTTGTATAATTTCAAGTTTGATTATTCGCAACCGATTAAATTTTCTGATGAAGGGAAATTAAGTTTTGGTAGTTTGTATGAAGAGTTACTTTTTGAAGCAGCAAGCAAAGGAACTATAAATTTAGATTATAAGCGTAGAACAGCGGCATCTTATATAGAACTGCAATCTAAGTTTGATAAAGTGAATCTTATTGTTGGTGGTCGAGGCGAAGATTATAATATTACGGGTAAAACAGATACGGCTGAATTAACTGCATTCAAGCAATTTCGCTTTTTTCCAAATGCAAGCGCGCAGTATAATTTTACTAATTCAATCAATTTTAATGTCAATTATAATAAAAAGATAACGCTGCCAAGTACATCAGCATTGAATCCAAACAACACCAATTATCAAAATCCAAACATTGATTACTCTGGTAATCCAAACCTACAACCTACTATTTTTGATAATTATGAGGTGAAGTTAAGTGCTTTTGATTATGCTTTTGTTAGTTATAGTATCAGTTCGGCTAAGAACCAAGTAATCAATAGAGTGACGCTTACGAATGATTTGGTAATCAATACTAACGAGAATATTCCAGAAATTAAAATCCATAATTTTAGTGTTGGTATGCCAATACCCTATATGTTGTTTACTAAAGGACTGAAAGAAACGGTGAAAATGAATGTGAATCCGGACACGATGAACTTTTTATATGTGTATGCGGGCTATCAATACCATCAAATTCCCAATGTAGATACTAATGGCTTCTGGATGTTTAATTTTATGTCACAAATCGTCCTTCCAAAACAAATAAAATTTGTAGCTAATTATAATTATATTATTCCAAAAGGGAATTATTTTTATTTCATAGCGGTTAAGCCTTTTAGAAATGCATTGGACTTAAGTTTTTCAAAAAAGTTCTTAAAAGACCAATTAACACTTTCAATCTATGCTGATGATGTGTTGAATTCGAATGAAAATGCTTTTAATTCGTACCAAACACCATTGCTGATAAGTAATAAATTGGACACGAGAAAATTTGGCTTTAGCCTGAATTATAAGATTCCAACTAAAAACAAGTTGGCTAAAGAAAACCCAAATTTATTGAATAAAGAGAAAAAAGAGGACAACGGAATTTTAAACCAATAAGCTATTGTAGTTATCCTATTTGATATCAGATAGTAACAGAGTCGTATTTGTTTACTATTTACACTTGATCCATAATTTCATAAATAAAAAGGAAGAATACAAGATTCTTAATTTAAAGATTATCGTCCATTAAGCCACTTAGGTGAAGTCGTAAAGCATTTACAGAAATGCTAATTTCCCAAAAAGATAATCCTAAAGAAGTCAGTAAACTAAGTAAACTCAATCCAAAAAAATAGAGACTAATTACTTGTAAATCAATAAAAAGCAGCAACATCGCAAAAACCGAAAGGAACAAACAACACACACCAAAAAGTTGCATGTAACGGATAAGGGTTAATCGTAAGTTGAGGTTTTTGATTTCGAGTAATATGGTTTTATTTTCTTTTTCATCATACGTTTTTTTCAATCCCCTAACTATGGAGGCGATAGTCAAAAACCGATTCGTATAAGCCAATAAAATTAGTGAAGTAGCAGAGAATAGTAAGGCAGGGGTTTCTATGTGTAGAGTCATTTTGTTAATTTATTGGTGGGATTCAAGTAGCAAATTTCGATAAACTTTTCCGTATAACGACTTTTTTGTGTAAAAAAATAACTTAGTAGAAGTAGAAGACTTGCTGGAAATATATATTTTATTCTTTATGTTAAAAATCTATTATAGGGATAATAATTACCTTGATTCGTAGTGTTAAATTTAAAAATCTGTATTTGTCTGCGGGGTAATTATATCCACTATTATTCCTCTTTTCTCGTTAGGCAGCGCCCCCTAGGCTCGTCACCCTCATGGAGCACAATTTCGGAATGTAGGAACTGTGCAGCTTCTGCTGAATGTTTTACTTTCGTAGCACTGCGTTCTAACATTGCTGATTCAAATTCTGTTAACACACTTTTCCGCACTCCGGATTCTCTCCATTGCGATAACGGTCTGCATTCTCTTGTGATCCCTCTAGCCAGCGCCAGCGCATCAAGTAGCGCTTGATTTGCTCCCTGTCCTTTAAATGGGCTCATAGGGTGAGCTGCATCACCAATCAGAGTTATTGGTCCGCCTTTCGCCAACAATTCTGAATCGAGTAATTTTCGGTCATAGACAGGATATCCAGAAACCTGAGCTTCTAGGGTTGCCGCTAAAATTTGCGGAATGGGGTCGTGCCATTGCGTTCTACGACAGGCTTCTTCTTTGAGTGCTTTAGCGCCTTGAGCACTTAATGCCTTAGCTTCTTCTTCGGGCATTGGGAAGCTAAGCTGCCACATCACCGATTCTGAATCATAAGGCATGATGTAGATTCGCTCATGACCATTAGCGGTTTGAAATACTGTGGCCGAGTCCAGCAAAGAACTATCAACACCTTCGAGAGCGTTCAAAGGGCAAATGCCCAAGATCACAATACAATCGAGGTAACGCAAAGGGCTAATGTCGTCACCAATCAGTATCTTCCGCACTGAACTGCGAATACCATCGGCCCCAACTACTAGATCTGCCTTGGCACTCTTGACCTCACTATTTACTTCAAAGCTCAGTTCAATACCTTCACCCTCTGTTTCCTTAAAATCGACCAATTGGTGTCCCCACTGCACCGCATCATGTCCGCCGAGTTTTTCCAGCAGCGCTAAGCGCAAAGACTGCCGTGCGATATGCACATTGGTGCGCTTTGGAGACTTTTTTGCCTCGGTCTGCATCCACTTTCTCATTCCCCATTCCCCAATCACTTTTCCATCTGTAGTATGAACCAAATGTCTGGTGGAAATCACTCCTTCTTCTAATGAGAAAAGACCCAATCCTTCGATTGCTTTACTCGCTTGTTGTAAAGTGAGCCCATAGCCCTGAGATCGAGCCTCGAAGCCGCTATCTCGCTCATATAGGGTGAAAGGGATTCCACGGTGTAAACAGGCTACAGCCAGAGCAACTCCGCCTATACCGCCACCAATAATAGCAATGTGTGGATAGTTTTCTGTATCTGCAGTTGGAGGAATCGCAGCAGGAACCAAGCCAGATCCGGAACAGTTTGTGCAAGAATCTAGGTGTGCCTTAGGACGAACAGGTGCTATCCCTTCGCCATTTGATTTTTCAAATTGCTCAACTGCCATCTGATACTGGAGTCTTACTTTTTTACTGATTCGGCGGCTTTTTTTACCTTGGCCCTTACATTCCGGACAAAAAGTCCAAGTATCAGATGTGTTTTCTATCTTGTTCACTTCTTTTTATTTAAATAATAGCTAGGAAGTTCTGGAGTCATTAGATTAGTTTTTAGTAATCAAGTGAAACAAAGATAATATGGATTTATTAAGAATGTGATCGTAAACACCTTTTTGTTCTAAAGAGATGATTAAAGGTAATGTAGTTTTTTTCGAAAGTACAGCGCTTATGGGTTTTGTTTCGCAAAGACTTGCGGAGTAAACTTCGAGCTTTTTTACGATATAAGTCATATCTGTTTTGACTTGCGGGCATACTATACGTTTGTTTATTTATAAAAGCGCATCTGATTTTTGTTTTGAAGGGATTCGGAAACTTATTCAATTACAATTTTTTCTGTTATAGGTTTACCGGAGTTATAGTCTTTACCAAAAAACAGTATGTATTCAGTTTTTGCTTTGAAACGTAAAACCCCAACTTTAAGCTGCACAAACATTTTGTCTAAATACATCTTGTGTTTATTTACCGTAACATAGATTTTAGCTCCTTCACTTTCATTATAGTTAAGGTAGAAATCTATTTTTTCTGAAGCAGCAAGGTGTAATTTGAATAAATTAGGTTGCGATTCTTGTACAATCATCCCATAAGCTAATTTTTTTTGTAATAGAGATAAGGGTTTTTTGACGCCTTTTTTAGTATAAACGATTTTATACTCGTTAATAGGTTGAGACGAATCAATAATCCCTCCTTTTATATTAGCGTCATACACATATGTATTGTGGCTATTGCTGTGCTGAATATAAAACAACCGTGTCGCTGTTTTTGTGGGTTCTGGATAATTGCTTTGTGAAAAGCAGCTGTAGGAGCAAAAAAACAGATAAAAAAAGGAAAGGATGATTTTCATTATTATAAGCAGTTTATTTTTAGTACTTTTTTTTAAGCATTGCTGGATTTAAAATAAACGCAGATTATTGTCATTTAGTGAGTTAATATATTTTAAAAATACGCATTTTCTGGTATATGGAAACAAAACCTCCTAACTAGCCCCGATAACAGTGAAAATCCTTTGCTGTGGCGGAAGCCAAAAGCAACGATTGTAACGAATAGCGGGAGGGAAGTTCTGCTGGAAATCAGTCATTCTGCTCCAAAAAAAAAGCTGCCCAATGTTGGACAGCTTTTAGTGTAGTATGATGCTAATATTACTTGATCATTTCGAAACTTCTCTTTACAAAAGCAGTTAGTGCTTCTCCTTTTAATAAGTTTTGGGATAGTTTAGCTAAGTCGAGCGCTTGTTTTACTAAGTGTTCTTGGCTGGCTTTATCTTCAGTATTTAATATGGTAGTGGCTAGTGGTGAATTTGTATTTACTACTAGATTGTACATGTCAGGCATGTTTCCCATCCCAAACATTCCGCCACCACCGCCAGACTGGTTCATTTCTTTCATTCTACGCATGAATTCAGGCTGTGTGATGATAAATGGTGCTGCTAAGCTGTCCATAGCTTCCAGTTGTACGGTATAAGTTTGCTTTGGTACAATAGTTTCCAAAACTGTTTTTAATCCTTCTTGCTCTTCATCAGATAATTTAGAAATGGTATTTTCCTCTTTCTTGATTAAATTATCAATATGATCTGAATCGACACGTACAAAAGTCAATTCCTTGTTGTCTCCTTCAATTTTTTGAATCAAGTGAGAAATAATTGGAGAGTCTAATAACAACACTTCATATCCTTTTTCTTGCGCAATTTCGATATAAGAGTGCTGTGCATCTTTGTTACCAGCGTATAAAACAACTAGTTTTCCGTCTTTATCAGTTTGCTTGTCTTTTAGGTTTTCCTTTAATTCCTCAAGTGTGTAATACTTATCGTCAACTGTTGGATATAAAACGAAAGCACTTGATTTTTCATAGAACTTGTCTTCAGAAAGCATTCCGTATTCTAAAACTATTTTGATATCGTTCCATTTTTTTTCAAAATCTTCACGGTTCTCTGTGAATAATGATTTCAATTTATCAGCCACTTTACGAGTGATATAGTTCGAGATCTTCTTAACTGCAGCATCTGCCTGTAATCCAGAACGAGATACATTCAATGGAATATCTGGAGAATCGATAACTCCCTTTAGCATCGTTAAAAACTCAGGAACAATTCCTTCAACGTTATCAGTTACATAAACCTGATTTTGGTACAATTGAATTTTGTCTTTTTGAATTTGTAAGTCAGAACCTAATTTTGGGAAGTATAAAATTCCAGTTAGGTTAAATGGATAATCAACATTCAGGTGAATATGAAATAAAGGCTCCTCAAATTGCATTGGATACAATTCATGATAGAAGTTTTTATAGTCTTCATCTGATAATTCAGTTGGTAATTTTGTCCAAGCTGGATTTGGATTGTTGATAATATTGTCTACCTCAACAGTTTTATATGTTTCTTCTTTATCTGCTTCATCAACAGATTCTCCCTTCTTTTGTTCAATTTTCTCCGTTTTCGTTCCAAATTTAATTGCAACCGGCATGAACTTATTATATTTATTTAGAAGTTCCTTGATTTTAGCTTCTTCTAAGAATTCTAGTGAATCTTCGGCAATATGCAGAATGATTTCAGTTCCTCGAGTCGTTTTGTCAGCAGGCTCTAATGTGAACTCAGGACTTCCGTCGCATGTCCAATGGGCTGCTGGCTCGTCTTTGTATGATTTAGTGATGATCTCCACTTTTGAAGCGACCATAAAGGCAGAATAAAAACCAAGACCAAAATGACCAATAATACCAGAATCTTTAGCAGAGTCTTTTTCTGAATCCTTGTATTTTTCCAAAAATTCTTCAGCACCGGAAAAAGCAAGTTGGTTGATGTATTTCTCCACTTCAGCAGCGGTCATACCAATCCCCTGATCGATAAAGTGAAGTTTTTTTCCTTCCTTGTCGATTTTCACTTCTATTATTGGGTTGCCATATTCTACTTTGGCTTCGCCAATATTTGTTAGGTGCTTTAATTTTAACGTTGCATCTGTTCCATTAGAAATCAATTCACGTAAAAAAATCTCGTGATCACTGTATAGGAACTTCTTTATTAAAGGGAATATGTTTTCTACCGAAACATTAATTTTTCCTGTTGTCATATTTAAAATTTTTAAAGAGTTTTACAATCTTCCCCCAATCAGTTCAAATAGAATACCAATTCAGACGAAAGTGACAAATTGGCGTAACTGTTAATTTTGAAACAAAATAACTTAATTTTGAAACTGTTAAAATTAGTTACCGTCGTATCTTTGTGTAAGTTTAATAGTAAAACCAAATAAAATGAGAAAAATATTATTTTTAACAGCAATAGCCTTAGTGTTATTTTCGTGCAAATCGACTTCATTCACTAATTCAAAATTAGATAAAGGAGCTCAAGTAGCGATGAAAGGGAACTGGGTAATTAGTTCTGTTTCTTATCCTGGATCAGAATATATTAAAGTGAGCTCTTTTCAAATCGAAGACTCACAGTGTTTTGTGGGGAGTACTTGGAAGTTTGTTTCTAATAATAACAAAGGTAACATGGCTTTGAAAAAGAGTGGTTGTGCCCCATTTAGCTCACCAATTACTTGGTTTGTAAATAGAGATGGAGAGTTTGTTTTGAAAGTTTTAGATGCTGATATTAAAGCAAAAAAAGTAAGAGAGGGTTACGTTTTGAACGTTGCAAATCAAACTGAAACTTCATTTCAATTGATTGATAAAATTACTGTTGGAGGAAAATTAACAGATGTTATTTACCAATTTCAAAAAGCAAATTAATAAAATTAAAAATATAATTATGAAAAAGATTTCTATAGTAACATTGGCTTTATTTATGGCAATGGGAACGTTCTTCACAAGTTGTGAAGCGATAAAAAACACAAATAAAACACAAAGAGGTGCGGCAATTGGAGCAGCCAGTGGCGCGATAATTGGTGGTATCTTAGGAAACAATGTAGGAACAGGTGGTAAGGGAGCGATTGGCGCTGTTCTTGGTGGTGTTGTTGGTGGAGTTGCCGGTGGAGTGATCGGTAACAAAATGGACAAACAAGCCAGACAAATTGATGAAGCGCTTCCAGGAGCTGAAGTGAAAAGAGTGGGTGAGGGCATTCAATTGGTATTAAATGAAAATGCGGTACGTTTTGATACTAATAAATCTACACTGACAGCATCTGCAAAAGAAAATTTAGAGAAATTGGTTCCTGTTTTTTCGGAATATCCTGATACAGACATTACTATCTTCGGATATACTGATATTACAGGTCCTGCAGATTATAATTTAAAACTTTCTAAAGAGAGAGCGGCATCAGTTAGAAATTATTTAGTTGGTAAAGGTGTAGCGTCAGTTAGGTTTAATGTTACTGGTTTAGGTATTGCTGATCCGATTGCAACAAATGATACTGCAGAAGGAAGAAGTCAAAATCGTCGCGTTGAGTTCGCGATTACAGCAAATGATAAAATGCGCGCAGATGCTAAGGTAGAAGCCGGAAACTAAAACATTTTAGTTTTAAAATATATAGAAGGCCGTTTCGTTTTTAAAACGAAACGGCTTTTTTTTACATAAATTTCACTTTCATTTAATTCTTTCTCTCAAAGAAATCTATCTTTGTAGTCTCAAAATTCCATTCCATAAATATGCTTCAAGTTCAAAACATCACATTCGGTTATACTGAAAAAACCGTACTACAAAATATTAATTTCACCATAGAAAAAGGGCAGAATATTGCTATAATTGGCGAGAGCGGTTGCGGTAAAAGTACGCTACTGAAACTAATTTATGGCGTTCATGATTTACGGGAAGGTCATATTTTCTGGAATGAAACAGAAGTGTTAGGACCAAAATACAATTTAGTGCCGGGAATGTCTTTTATCAAATATTTATCACAGGATTTTGACCTGATGCCCTATACTACGGTTGCTGAGAATGTGGGTAAGTTTCTTTCCAATGTTTTTCCAGAAAGGAAAAAAGAACGCATCAATGAGTTATTAGAAATCGTTGAGATGACTGAATTTGCGGATGTGAAAACAAAATATTTAAGCGGAGGACAACAACAGCGTGTGGCTTTGGCTCGGGTTTTGGCTTTAGAGCCTGAAATATTATTATTGGATGAACCTTTTAGTCATATTGATAATTTTAGAAAAAATGCTCTGCGCAGAAATTTGTTTGCTTATTTGAAATCAAATGGAGTTACCTGTATTGTTGCGACACATGACAGTACGGATGCGCTTTCCTTTGCCGACGAGACCATAGTACTGCAAGACGGAGAATTGGTTGATAAAGCAGCTTCCTATGGTTTATACCAAAATCCTATTAATAAATATGTAGCTTCTCTATTTGGAGAAGTGAATGAGTTAAAAGCTTCCAATTTAATTTCCTTAGAAGAAGGAGAAGAGGATGAAATGCTTTTATTATATCCGCATCAGTTAATAGTAGTGGACAACGGAATGTTATTGGCGGTAGTGAAACAGTCTTATTTTAAAGGAAGTCATTATTTAATTAAAGCTGTTTTTGACAGAAAGGTAATTTTCTTTGAACATGATGTTCCATTAGAATTGAATGAAGAGGTGACCTTGATGATAGCATAAAAAACAAAGTCCCGAAATTTAGTATTTCGGGACTTTGTTTTTTATGATTAGTTTTTCAGGTATTTTTCTAAGAATTGATCTTGTTCCCAAAGAAGGTGTAAGATATTTTCTTTAGCTGCATAGCCATGAGCTTCCTTAGGTAGGATAACCATTCTTACTGGTGCTCCTGAGCCTTTTAATGCTTGGAAATAGCGCTCCGTTTGTAAAGTGAATGTTCCTGGATTGTTATCGGCTTCCCCATGCACTAGTAATAAAGGAGTTTTCATTTTGTTCGCATTCATAAAAGGCGACATGGTATTGTATACATCAGGTGCTTCCCAGTAATTGCGTTGCTCTGATTGAAAGCCAAAAGGGGTAAGCGTTCTGTTATAGGCCCCACTACGGGCAATTCCACATGCAAAAAGATTTGAGTGCGTCAATAGGTTTGCCACCATAAAGGCACCATAGGAATGTCCTCCCACAGCCACTTTATTTCTGTTGATATATCCTAAGGCATCAATAGCATTAATTGCAGCGTCAGCATTATCTACTAACTGTGTGATAAAATTGTCATTTGGCTCCGTGGTTCCTTCACCAATAATAGGGAAAGAAGCATCGTCTAGCACCGCATATCCTTTAGTAGCCCAATAGACGAATGATCCATAGTAGGGGAAAGTAAATTCATTAGGGTTTTGATTGTTTTGTCCCGCAGAATTTTTGTCTTTGTATTCTGTTGGGTAAGCCCAAATTAATAAAGGCAATTTTTCTTTTTTTACTTTATCATAACCCGCAGGCAAGTACAATGTCCCTGAAAGCCCCACGCCGTCTTTTCTTTTATATTGAATTACTTCTTTACTTACATTTTTAATGCTTTCAAAAGGATTTTTGAAGTTCGTAATTGCCGTCAGTTGGTCTTTTTTATTGATATTTCTAAAGTAATAATTAGGATACTCATTTTTAGATTGAATTTGTACTAAAACCTCTCCTTTTTTGAAATCCTCAATGGACAGTAACTCTTCTTTTTTATCTTTATATGTTGAGGTATACAGTCTTTTTGTTTGTTGGTTGTTTAAACTAAACTCATCTATGAAAGGAAATTGTCCGTTTTTAGTAAACCCATCTCCTAGCAAAAAAAGGGTGTTGTTTTCAATAGCAAGAACTTGTTTGCCAAACGCATTTTTAATAGTTTCAAAACTTCCTGGATCAGAGTAAATATCTTGAGAATTCCTGTCACTAATCACTGTTGGATTTTGAGTGGCATCTGATGGATTGAAGAGATACGTTTTAGTATTTCGAGTATCGTACCATTGATCAAAAGCAATTGCCGTAGTTTCATTTCCCCAAATAATGCCACCAAAACGTTGTTTAGTTCTTAGTATTTGAGAAGGGCTTTTGTCGAAAGGCGCCTTCCATAGGCTTATTTGATCTCTAAATTCAACTTTATTCTCTGGATTTCCTTCATCAAGTGCTTCAACATAGTACAATGTAGCTGCTTCGTCATTTCTCCAATTCATATTTCTTTTACCGGTACGGGTAGCCATAAAACCTTTTGGCATAATTTCGTTTAAAGCAACTTCGTTTACCACCTTAACTTCATTGCCCTCTAAGTCATAAACAACTGTTTTTGATGGGAAATGATTGAGCGGAACGATATACGAAAATGGTTTTTGAATCGTGCTTATCATCAGGTAATTGCCATCAGGAGAAAAGTTTTCTCCAGCATACATGTCAGCCGATTTAAATAAGGTTTTGCTTCCGTTAAGATTTACTTTGTACAACTCGGCAGTCAAAATATTTTGAAAATCCGCTTCGTCAGTTTTATTTTTCAATAAATCCTGATAGGTTCTGTTTTGAGAAACCGATCCACTTGCATTTGAAACAATTGGACCTGTTGGTAGATTTTTCTTTTCGTTTAGTAAAGCAGCTCTGTTTTTTGGCAGCATTCTTACTAAAATATTTTCATTATCGCTGTATCAGCTAAAAGGGTTTCCAAGGTTAGCGTTGACATTATCTTCGGTAAGTTGAGTCGCTTTTGCGGAAGCGACATCAACAACCCATAAGGCTACAACTGAATTTGTAGTATGTGAAAAAGCAATTTTTTTCTCATTTTTTGACCATGAGATATTGCTGATGCGAGGGTTAGCAGGTAATCCGCTAACTTGAATTTCATTTTTATCTTTGATCTTGCGAAGCTTGATGTTATTCGTATTGGTCACCGTACTAGAAATATTGGTGGTTGGGTTAATCCTTAATCCTCCCAAACGCATTTCATCTTGATTTAAATCGTCTAAAGTTTTGTAGGTGTCTCTGTAAGTTAGCAATATGTATTCCTTTTCTGTATCCATGCTAACTGATGGCGGTCTCTCATAGTCCACTAAATTAAGAATTGATTTGGAGGGTTTTTGATAGCTAAGGTTCTCTTGCGCAAAAGTATGTATGCTTAATCCAAGAAATAAAAGTAGGATAAAATTTGATTTCATACATAGTGTTTGTTTTAGTTAATTAATTGGGGATAGTGTTTAAACTTCTTTTATAATTGTTATTACGTGTAGATTTTACTTGTAAATATACTTTAATTTCATATTCCAGTGTAATTTTTTAGAGTGAATGAAATAAGGTCCTTCACTTTATAAGACGTTAATTGCTAAAAAAGCAGTAATTTTGTACCTCATATTTAACAATATAGCAACAGTACAATATTATTTTATCAAAATAACAATTATATGTATCATTCAAAAATTGCGGGATTGGGGTTTTATGTTCCTTCCAATGTGGTCACTAATGACGATTTGTCAAAAATCATTGACACCAACGACGAGTGGATTCAGGAAAGAACAGGGATTCAAGAAAGAAGACACATAATAAGAGGAGAAGACACTACGACTTCCATGGGAGTAAAAGCAGCTGAAGTAGCAATAGAACGTTCAGGCGTTGCAAAAGAAGATATCGATTTTGTCGTTTTTGCTACATTGAGCCCTGATTATTATTTCCCTGGACCAGGAGTTTTGGTACAACGTGATTTAGGTTTGAGAACGGTTGGAGCATTAGATGTTAGAAATCAATGTTCGGGATTTATCTATGCCTTGTCTGTTGCGGATCAATATATTAAAACAGGAATGTATAAGAACGTTTTAGTAATAGGATCAGAAGTACATTCAACGGGATTAGACATGACATCTCGTGGCCGTGGCGTATCGGTGATTTTTGGAGATGGAGCAGGGGCTGCAGTTTTAAGTAGAGAAGAAGATTTGACTAAAGGAATCCTTTCTACACATTTGCATTCAGAAGGGCAACACGCTGAGGAATTAGCGCTTATCGCACCAGGTATGGGAGCTAGATGGGTTACTGATATTCTTGCTGATAATGATCCTAATGATGAAAGTTATTATCCATATATGAATGGACAATTCGTTTTTAAAAATGCAGTAGTTCGTTTCAGTGAAGTTATAAATGAAGCACTGGAAGCAAATAACTTGTCTGTTTCAAATATAGATATGTTGATACCGCATCAAGCAAATCTTAGAATCTCCCAATTTATACAAAAGAAATTCGGGTTGACTGATGATCAAGTTTATAATAACATTCAAAAATACGGTAATACGACCGCCGCTTCCATTCCAATTGCTTTGACCGAAGCTTGGGAGAACGGAAAAATTAAATCTGGCGATACTGTCGTTTTAGCTGCTTTTGGAAGTGGTTTTACTTGGGGAAGTGCCATCATTAAATGGTAAACATTAGTCTTAGTTAAAGTATAGTTTTCAAATATCAAAAAACCCGGAGTTGGCATACTCCGGGTTTTTCTTTGGCAACAAAATTTAAAACTAATTCATATAAAAGTCGACCACGACCTTGGGTTTCGTTCTTGTCTCTTTATTTTCGTTGGCTGGCTTTGTTTTTACCACTGCCAAATCTATAATTGAATCCCATATAAACAGATTGACTTTCCCAGGTAAACTGTCCGTTTGCCGAAGATGCTCGTTTGAATACTGCTTCAACATTGTACTGTTCTAGACGTGCTCCAGCTTGAAAGCTCCATTTTTCCCGTTGTTTACCGAGAGTGACGTATGCTGAATAGATTTTTCGATCATAAGTAAAGTTAGAACTGTACGTCTTATCTTTATATAAATTATTGGCTGTAGACTCAGCTCTTGCCTCTAAACCCAATTCTAATTTGGTAGTCTCAGTCAACGGATTTACATAATCAAGATTGATGATGGTATTTTTTTTTACCAAGAGTCGCAACATCATTAGTAAAAGAGTTGATTAGGGATTTACTGTCTCTGTTAAAATTAGTATCGACTGCATTTTCTGGATTGTCATTTTCATTGTAATTCGCTTCTAGTTCAAGGCTGTGCAATTGTTTTGTGAATTTAACTTTATAATCGAAATTGTAGGTTTGAGAATGATTGTTACCATCACTTGTAAAAAGTTGTAGCAAGTCGGTAGCAGCATTATTCATATAATCCACATCAATGCTTCCAAGTCCTTTTCCGTTAAAGAAGCTTTGATTGGTATAAAAAGAAACCGTATTGTTGTCATCGATGTAGTAATCTATTCCAATTTTGGCTAAATGAGAGGTGTTTAGATTGTTGAATTGAAAGAGTTGTGTGTTTTGTTTGTTTTCTTGTTCGCTTTTTATAAAACTATAATTATTATTTTTACCATGATTTCCATAAAAATTAAATTTTCCGTTTCGGTAATTTAAGTCGAAAGCCGAATTAATTTTTGGTGTTTTCCAAAAATTACTCCGTTCTTGAGGCTTCCGTTAAGACCTATTTTACTGTTTTTGTACAATACAATATTGATAATACCGCTCATTTCTTCCGGATTGTACTTTCCGGATGGGTTTGTGATTAACTCAATTTGCTTGATAGAAGCCGAAGGGATTTGTTGCAATAACTGAGAAGCGTCAATATTAGATGGCTTTCCGTCAATTAGAACACGTACGTTAGCGTTTCCTCTTAAACTGATTGCATTTGTTTGCGGATCAACACAAACAGAGGGAATGTTATTCATTATTTCGCTCGCTGTGGCTCCCGCCGAAATTAAATCTTTCCCGCCGTTGATGATTTTCCGATCGATTTTTTGTTCAGTAGTTGATTTCTCACTGATAATATTAACCCCTTTTAGTTCTATTGGGTCTTCTTTTAGTGCAATTGTTCCTATATCGACATTATAATTTTTCAGATTCAGGTTTTTGATTTGAAAAACACCCTTTTCAGATGTAATTCCGCCGGTAACAAATTTGTCGCCTTCTTTTAAAATGATATTGACATAGGGAAGGACTTCACTACTTGTTTTATCGAAAACTTTTCCTGTGATGCTTCTTGGGTTTTCAAGAAGGGATGTTTTGACTGAAGTTTGTGCTTGCATCGAAACTAGGGTTCCGAATAGCCATACTAATAATAGTATGATTTGCATGATTGATGATGCAAAAGTATAGTATGTATTTAAATGTATGCAATGCACAGTGCTGTTTTGTACATAAAATAAATAGAGGGAAGAAAAAACACTTAATAGACCATTAAGTGTCGATTTTGTTACAGCGTTTTTTAAAAATCATAAATTTTAAGTTTTTAGGAAAAAGATTTTCATTTATAAATGGGAAATTATCTTGCTTTCCAATTTACAAATTGTCACATTATAACTATATTTGCAACCTTAAAATAAACACGCAAAATGACATTATCACAAATTCTTACCCCTTCAATTGAAAAGGCTGTCCAAGCCTTATTTGATATCGCTATTGACAAAGTAGAGTTTCAAACTACACGGAAGGAGTTTGAGGGAGATATCACGATGGTAATTTTTCCATTATTGAAAGTTATCAAAAGTAATCCTGTAGAATTGGGAAATAAAATTGGAAACTATTTAGTTGAAAATGTAGCTGAAGTGAGCCGTTTTAATGTAGTTTCCGGTTTTTTGAATATTGTTATTTCGGATGAATATTATTTGAATTCATTTAATTTAATAAAGGACGATGCTAAATTTGGCTTCGTAACACCAAATCCTGAGGATAAAGCGGTAATGGTGGAGTATTCTTCGCCAAACACAAACAAACCCCTCCACTTAGGTCACGTCCGTAATAATTTATTAGGTTATTCTGTCGCTGAAATTATTAAAGCTTCTGGTAAAAGAGTATATAAAACCCAAATCATAAACGATAGAGGGATTCATATTTGCAAATCGATGCTGGCATGGCAGAAATTTGGAAACGGAGTAACTCCTGAAAGTACTGGTTTAAAAGGAGATAAATTAGTAGGTAATTATTATGTCGCTTTTGACAAGGCATATAAAGTAGAAATAGCTCAGTTAATGAGCGAAGGAAAAACAGAAGAAGAGGCTAAAAAACAAGCGCCAATCATTCTAGAAGCCCAAGAAATGTTGTTGAAATGGGAAGCCGGCGATAAAGAAGTAATCGCTTTATGGACAAAAATGAACCAATGGGTTTATGACGGTTTTGCAATTACCTATAAAAATTTGGGAGTCGATTTTGATTGCTTCTACTATGAAAGCAATACCTATTTATTGGGGAAAAATGTAGTTCAGGTCGGTTTAGAAAAAGGGGTTTTCGAAAAAGACCCTGATGGTTCCGTTTGGATTGATCTAACTGATGAAGGGTTAGACCGTAAAATCGTCTTGCGTTCTGATGGAACTGCGGTTTATATGACACAAGATATCGGTACGGCCATTCAACGTGTGAAGGATTATCCAGAGATTGGCGGAATGGTGTACACTGTTGGTAACGAACAAGATTACCATTTTAAAGTATTGTTTCTGATATTGAAAAAATTAGGTTTTGATTGGTCTGAAAACCTATATCATTTATCGTACGGAATGGTAGATTTACCTTCCGGAAAAATGAAAAGCCGTGAAGGAACTGTTGTGGATGCCGATGATTTGATGCAAGAAATGACAGATACTGCCCAGAAAATTGCTGAAGATTTAGGGAAATTAGACAGTTATTCGGCTGAAGAAAAGACGAAATTATACAATACTATTGGCCTTGGTGCTTTGAAATATTATATCCTTAAAGTAGATCCGAAAAAACGAATCCTTTTTAATCCGGAAGAATCAGTTGATTTTGCAGGTAACACAGGACCGTTTATACAATATACTTATGCGAGAATTCAATCGATTATTCGTAAAGCTAATTTTGATTTTTCAAATGAATCAGGAATGGTTGAGCTTCACGCAAAAGAGAAAGAACTGTTGAAACAACTTGAATTGTTTCCTGAAGTGATTCAAAATGCAGCCCAGAATCATAGTCCTGCCTTATTGGCAAATTTTGTTTATGATTTAGTACGTGAGTACAACTCTTTTTATCAAGCGGTACCTATTCTGGGGTCAGAAGTAGAAGTGGAAAAAATATTCAGAGTGCAGTTATCAAAAAAAGTAGCAGATACCATTGCGGCTTCTTTTAGTTTGTTGGGAATAAGTGTTCCGGAGCGAATGTAATAAAACCAAAATAATCGAAAAATAGCGGACTCAATTTGGGGCCGCTTTTTTGTTTAAAATATTATGACGAAGACTGACCAATTATCTAATAATCTAATTGCCTAATAATCTAACTTAGTTTATCTTTGCATTTCAATAAAATTAAAAATTATGTTCGATAATTTAAGCGATAAGTTAGATAAAGCCTTCCATATATTAAAAGGTCACGGAAAAATCACGGATGTAAACGTAGCTGAAACTTTGAAAGAAGTTAGAAGAGCCTTATTAGATGCCGATGTGAATTTTAAAATTGCAAAGGATTTTACCAATAGAGTAAAGGAAAAAGCTTTAGGACAAGACGTATTAACGACGCTTCAGCCAGGACAATTATTAGTGAAGTTAGTTAAAGACGAGCTTACTGAGTTGATGGGTGGCGATGTAGCCGGAATAAATCTTTCTGGAAATCCTACAGTTATCTTGATGTCCGGTTTACAAGGTTCAGGTAAAACTACCTTTTCCGGAAAATTGGCTAATTATCTTTTGAATAAAAAGAATAAAAAACCGCTTTTAGTAGCTTGTGATATTTATCGTCCTGCAGCAATTCAACAATTATACGTTGTTGGAGATTCTATTGGAGTTGAGGTTTATTCAGAACCGGAGAATAAGAATCCTGTTGAAATTGCGCAAAATGCAATTAAGTATGCTAAAGAAAAAGGTTTCGATACCGTTATTGTGGATACAGCCGGGCGTCTGGCAGTTGATACTGAAATGATGAATGAAATTTCACGTGTTCATAAAGCAATTCAGCCGCATGAAACTTTGTTTGTTGTTGATGCAATGACAGGTCAAGATGCGGTAAATACAGCAAAAGCTTTCAATGATATATTAAATTTTGACGGTGTTATATTAACCAAATTAGATGGTGATACCCGCGGTGGAGCTGCTATTTCGATAAAATCTGTAGTTAACAAGCCTATTAAGTTTGTGGGTACAGGGGAGAAAATGGAAGCAATTGATGTATTCTATCCTGTTCGTATGGCAGAACGTATCCTTGGAATGGGAGATGTTGTGTCTTTAGTGGAAAGAGCGCAAGAACAGTTTGATGAAGAAGAAGCAAGAAGAATTCAAAAGAAAATCGCTAAAAACGAATTCGGTTTTGATGATTTCCTTACTCAAATTCAACAAGTAAAGAAAATGGGTAATATGAAAGATTTGGTTGGGATGATACCAGGTGCTTCAAAAGCCATGAAAGACGTGGAGATAGAAGATGATGCTTTCAAGCACATTGAGGCTATTATTCACTCTATGACTCCGGCAGAGCGAAGCAAACCTTCTCTAATTGATGTTAAAAGAAAAGCTAGAATATCAAAAGGTTCAGGAACAAAAATCGAGCAAGTCAATCAATTGATGAAACAGTTTGAGCAAATGAGCAAAATGATGAAAATGATGCAAGGGCCAGGAGGGAAAAACCTCATGAAGATGATGGGCGGAATGAAAGGAATGCCGGGCGGCGGAGCGATGCGCTAAAATATTTGTTTAAGGTTTAAAGTTTCATACATGTGAAATTTTAAACCTTAATTTTTTATATGAATATTGGTATTACTGAGATGTCCGTTTTTGTAATACTGAAAATTGGAAACTAAAACTTGAAACTAAAAATAAAATGCAACTACTAGACGGAAAAAAAACAGCGGAAGACATTAAAAGCGAAATCGCAGTCGAAGTACAAAAGATGAAAAAAAATGGGGAGAAAGTTCCTCATTTAGCCGCAGTAATTGTGGGCAACGATGGAGCAAGTTTAACTTATGTAGGAAGTAAGGTAAGAGCATGTGAAAGAGTTGGTTTTGAATCTACTTTGGTGAAATTACCAAGTACTACTTCTGAAACAGAATTGCTTAAAAAGATAAAGGAGTTAAATGAAGACGATAATATTGATGGATTTATAGTTCAATTGCCGCTTCCGGAACAAATTGATGAGCAAAAAGTATTGATGGCCGTTAGCCCAAGTAAAGATGTTGACGGATTTCATCCTGAAAATTTCGGAAAAATGGCTTTGGACATGAGTACTTTTATTCCTGCGACGCCTTATGGAATTTTAGAATTACTGGAACGTTATGGGGTAGAGACTAAAGGAAAACATACAGTCGTAATTGGTCGTAGTCATATCGTGGGAAGACCGATGAGTATATTGATGGGAAGAAAAGGGTTTCCTGGTAATTCAACTGTTACTTTGACACACAGCTATACTAAAAACATTGAAGAGATAACCATTCAAGCGGATATCATTATCACAGCCTTAGGGGTGCCTAATTATCTTAAAGCGAATATGGTTAAAGACGGCGTTGTTGTCATCGATGTTGGAATTACTCGTGTGCCAGACGAAACAAAGGAGAAAGGCTATGTCATTACTGGTGATGTAGATTTTGAAAATGTAAGTAAAAAAGCAAGTTTTATTACTCCAGTTCCCGGTGGGGTGGGACCTATGACTATAGCGATGTTGTTAAAAAACACGCTGTTGGCAAGAGAAATGAAATTATTGAAATTAGAAAAGTAAATAAATACAAAGCCTATTCATCAGAATAGGCTTTTTTTAATTATGGAAAATCCACAAAAAATAGAATTCAAATCTGTAGATGCCTTCTTGGATTTTTTGCCGGAAAAGGAATTGGAAATTGTTCTTTTTCTTCGCAAGATAGTGCTAGAATGTATGCCAGACTGTAAAGAGAAATTAGCATACAATGTTCCTTTTTATTACCGCCATTCGAGGATTTGTTATATTTGGCCAGCTTCCATTACTTGGGAGAAAGTGACTAGCGGTGTTGGGATAGGTTTCTGTAAAGGCAATTCGTTTTTAGACGAAACTTTTGAGACAACTGACTTTAGTTCTAAATCACTATTTTCTTCGATTAAAGAGATTGATGTTGTTTCTTTAAAGCAACAGATTTATGAAGCGATTTTAATTGACGAACAGATTGTCAAAGCTAGAAGAAGAAAGATACAGTAAGGTTGTTAGCAGTTTATAAAGGGAAATGCTTTTAAGACAAGATTTTGTTTTTTGGCGACATAATTTTTCTTCAAAAACATACAAATAGCTAAGGAGCATGAAATAAATAATGCTTTTGCAGGACTAAAAAATAGTACTTTATAACGACGATTATTATTCGGAAATATTGAACTAATTGAGGCGCTTGAAAAATTTCAAGAGACTATGATCAACCTATAGAATTTTGAAATGAGAACTTTTTACAAAAACAATAACGGACTAATTTCGGTTCAATTAAGGTTTCCTAATTGCTGGATTAATGTTATATGTCGAACAGAAGCCGAAAAACAATACGTACTTAAAAAGCTTCAAATTCCAGAAGCATTTTAAAGTGACATTTAAGATATTGACAAAGCTCCCGTATCGAGTTAGAAAACGAATGGACATTAATTATCATGCGTATTCCTTTGAAGAGCAACGATGTGAAACTCCCTGTTCATACTATTCCGCTAGGAATTGTTTTCAAAGGAGAAGTGTGTGTTACGTTGAGCTTTCATAAAATCGAAATGTTAACAGACTTTGTTACCTATACGAAACGAAAAGGCATCGATATTAAAGCTAATTTTGATTTAGTACTAAGGTAGCTATTGTCATCTAGTGTTTGGTATTTGAAGTACTTAAAACAAGTCAATCAAAAAATTAGATTGGCCGAGGATAATTTGGAGAAATCCATAAAAAATTAAGAATTGCAGGCTTTATTGCAAATAGAGAAATGTTTGTTTTTCTTCATGACTTCTTTGAAAGGGAATGATATTCTATTGCACCAAATTAAAAATATAAAGGCACAGCGTGTTAATTATGGTCTGGACTTGCTGGAAGATGTGGGAATTGAATTGCGTCAAGCTCAAGAAATAACCAATATTTATAGTGATATCTTGACAGGAACAATTGATGCCTATGCCTCAGTAATTTCTAATAATATCATGAAACAGATGACCTCTATCTCTATTATTTTAATGATTCCGACGTTGATAGCCAGTTTCTATGGGATGAACGTACCGAATGGGTCGCAGGACAATCCGGTGGTTTTGTGGGTGCTGGTCTTAGTTTCCTTTATTCTCTCCGCTTTTGGTGTATCCTTGTTTAAGAGAAGAAGATGGTTTTAAAAATAAAAAAATAGTATAAATAAGTGTACAACATTTTTTCATTGATTAGTCTCCTTTTTTCTTGAATCTTAGGTCGTCTCGTTTTGTGAATTCTGTTCTTGAGGTAGGAGTTTTTGACTCTGGTAAAGTCACTTATTTAGTTTTACTGGAAGGTTTGATAAGTTCAATTCCAATAAAATAAAGAAGGGGTGCTACATTTAGTATCTTTTGTTATTTAATAGTGTCTATGTTGGCATTGACTGTATTGATAGTAAAAAAATATTTCATCACAAAACGAAAAAAAACATAAACAACTGAATTCAAGTACCTTATGTATTGTAGATAAACTACTACGAGATCCCTCTTATTTAAGGTTTTTTTTTCTCTATATTTGACCAATGCTTCTTTATTATCTTGTAATTTAGTTGAATACCATCACTTTTATTTTCAGTGCCATTGTTTCTTACTACTTAATTCAGCTTTAACATTAATTTAATTATACAATATAAAGAAGGTGTTTTAACCTGAAAATTAGTAACAATTAATCAATTTAAAAAAATGAATGTAACATTTAACATCGTCCAAAACACAAAAATCAATACTGACGTATTTACTTTTAAAAACCCAGAAACGGTTACGTATCCAGTAGCTCCGTTAATTTCCGCAAAATTATTCACACCGGTCGGAGGTGTTTTAACCCTTAAGATTAGAGCCACATTGTACATCAACTCAGATGATGCTGCTCCTCCCACTATAAATATCCCTACAGAATACGGAACGATTTTAACATTGATTTACAGTTATGATTTCTCCGAGGTAACCCCAGAAAGCTGTGATGTATGGTACGTAGAGGTAGACTACAGTTCAGAAACTGTGGGTAAGATAAATAAAATCGAATCTTTCATGAAAGACGTAGATCCTGAGACATCTAGGGGTACATCAACAGTACTTCCATAAACCATAATATGAAATTAAAAATATTTTTTTTTCTTTTTTCCTTTTTTCTATTAAATAAACAACTGGTTTTCTCACAACAGGTGAGCAAAATTGGGCTTGAAGAAAAAATTATAAAACAAAAAGCTATTGATTTTAAAGTAGAAGCTGATTTTATAAAATCGCAATCTTTTTATTTAAAAAAAGATTGGGATTCTACGTTGGTCTATTCGATGAAACAACTGAGTAAAAAAAACAGTAAAGCCCTCTTAGATTATTGTCATTATTTTAGAGGAGTTAGCTTTTACAATAAGAAACTATACAAAGAGGCTATAAAAGAATTGTTTTTTGTGTCAGACTCATTTGAGTTGATAGCACTAAAAAATTATTATCTAGGAGCTTTATTTTTAGAACTTAAAGAATATCAAAAAGCATTATATTATTTCAAAATATCCGAAAAGATATTTATTGATTTAGGAGAGTCAAATAATTTGGAAAATGTGTATACGGGAATTGGTTCAGTGTACATTTATTTAAAGCAATTAGATAAAGCAGAAGTTTATTTGCTTAAAAATTTAAACCTAAGCAAAAAAACACAGAATAATGATAAAATTTGTTCCTCTTATACTAATCTAGCTAATTTGTATTATGAACAATACAAAGACGATTTAGCTTTTTTTTATTTCAAAAAAGCCTATGAATTATCTAAATCAATCAAAAACAATAATAAGAGAGAAATCGTTTCTCGTAATATGGCTGTATTCGAAGAAAACAGAGGTGACTTTAAAAAAGCTTTAGGGTATAGAAAAGAATCCGAGCAATGGAAAGATTCACTAAATGACCAAAATAAAGTTTGGGCAATTGCTGAAGTTGAGAAGAAATTTGCCGTAAAGCAAAAGCAAAAGGAAGTAAATGTACTGCAAACGGAGAATAAACTAAAAGAAGCACAAAGGAACAGTTTGTTGTACTCCTCGGTTTTGTTGTTATTGTTACTGGGAGCAAGTGTTTATTTTTACATGCAAAAAACAAAACAAAATAAAATTATACTAGCCCAAAAAGAGGAATTAGATGAACTGAATGCCACCAAAGATAAATTATTCTCCATTGTTAGTCATGATTTGCGTTCGTCGGTAAATGCCTTAAAAACCAGTAATGCTAAATTACAGGAAAGTCTTGTGACTAAAGATTTTTCGGCTTTAGATCAGCTGCTCCATAATAATAGTGAGATAGCAAATGGTACCTATAATTTATTAGACAATCTATTAAATTGGGCTTTATTGCAAACCAAACAAGCTTATTTTTATATTGATTCCTTACATTTGTTATCAATCATCAATCAGGTAGCGTATAATTATAAACCATTATTATTAAACAAAAATATCAGTTTTGAGAATAGGGTAGCTGCGTCGGTTTTTGTGTCGGCAGACCAAGATTCACTAAAAATAATTATTAGGAATGTTCTAGACAATGCGGTTAAATTTTCTAAAGAAAATGGCGCAATTGCTATTTATACCCGTGCTTCTGAGGACGGTTTTTGCCATTTAATTATAGAAGATACTGGATCCGGAATGAGCGAAGCAAAGCGACAAGAACTCCTTAAAGAAACGGTGTTGCTTTCTAAAAAAGGAAGTGATGAAAACATCGGAACCGGATTAGGAATGCAGTTGTGCAAAAGTTTGGTACATAAAAATGGGGGTACATTAAGTATTGAAAGTCAAGAAGGAATTGGTACTAAAATAATTATTAGGGTGCTTAAAATTGAAAATAATGGATAATATAAACGTACTAATTATTGAAGATACGCCAGCGGAAAGTGACGCACTGTTAAAAGTTTTAAAGGCTAATAATTATACTGTAGTTGGTATAGCAACTACTTATACCCAAGCCTTAACGCTGTTTTACAATAGTGAAATTAAGATTGATATTGTGGTGATCGATATTTTTTTAGACGGGAAGCCTGATGGGATTACTTTTGCAGAGACCATTAATATTGTACCGAATAAATCAAAACCTTTTGTTTTTTTATCTAGTTCTAAGGACAGACAAATTTTTGAAAGAGCCAAACTTACACAACCATTTAGTTTTTTATTAAAACCGTTTAATGAATTAGAGATTTTATACGCAATAGAGATGGCAGTGGAGAAGTTTTACGCCCAAACTAATGTTTTTTTGAGTGAAGACAAAGACACCGTAATAAGTGCAGAATACCTCTTTGTTAAAAAAAACAAATCTTTAAAGAAAGTGCTAATTGAGGACATTATTTATATTGAAGTAGAGGAGCGTTATTGTAATATTATAACCGAAAAGGAAAAATTTGTTATCATGATGTCGCTAACTAAAATGCTGGAGCTTCTTGATCCATCGAAGTTCAGTCGAACGCATAGGAACTATGTGGTAAACTCGGGTAAGATAGAGGAAATAATATTTAATGATAATTTGATTATTCTAGAAGGGAATCATAAAGTCATGATCAGCGATACTTATAAAGATCTTGTAAATCAGTTTCGTATTATAAAGTAACCATCTTCATTTATTTTATCACAACAATCCTTCCTCTCAGTGAAGGATTTCTATTTTTAGGATCTTTATATATTCTAACTCAACTTTGTCGTATATGCTATTTCTTAAATTATGGCAATCCTATTTATTATTTGAACCAATACATAATCTGTAGTATCATTTTTATTATTGTCTTAGCTGACGAAAAATTTTGCAGTACTTATTTATTCTTCCAATTTTCCTGTTTAAATAATCTGTTAAATTGATCAAACGAATGACGTTGGGTTATCAAATACTTTAGATTGACTATCTGCAATTTCTCTTTAAGATATTTTTTTAAAAATAAGTTAATACCGTAAATAGCTTATCTCATGACTAAGAATCGGTCGCTTGTGTCATTATATATTTCATAGTTTTTATAATAAGTTAGTTTTGGGATATATTACAAATATAGATTTCCGTAAACTTTAATATGGGAGAATGAAATAGAGTTTTGAAAGATAAAAAGTATGATTGATTGAATGTTACTAACTAGTTCAAATGTCGGTCTGTCTAATCTTTTCTACTAACATATTATCAGATATAAAGAGGACTCGACCCGAAGGCAATAAACGAAGTAGGGCTTTAATTTTTTTTATTTAAATACTTATTGGAGTAACAGAAGTCTATAAAAATAACTAATAATATGAAAAATAATAGACTACCCTTAATTTTAGTCGCCATTTGCAGCATTTTTGTTTTTCTTTGCTTTTCATGTAAACAAGATAGGTATATTAATTCTGTACAAATCACTCCTCAGGCATTTCCAAGTCCAGCAACAACAGGAAGGCAATTTCGAAAACGCACCAAAGGAGTAAAGATCCCTATTCCTGTAGATTCTTCGATAGAGGAAGACACCACAATAATAAGTAATGGCATCGACAATCTTAGCGGGTTTACTGATTTTAAGGTTTACTGACTCTGCTATGGTTAATTATCTTAGTACATAGTAAGGGAGTGGTGTCGCCTAGTTGGTTGATACAGCTGTTTTTAAAAGGGTTATATTTGGTAGTGAAAGTGATGTGTTATTAAAGTTGTAAAAGCAGTTTGATAATTAAACATTGGCTCCGTTGTTTTGTTAAAAAAGACTGTAAAAACAGAAAAAGTACTTTTATGACATGTTTTTAGCGTCCTATGACATGTTTTTTATCAGAGTGATTATTCCAATGTAATTTTAAAATATTAAAATCACTTTGAAATGAAAAAATTAACCATGAGTTGGAATATCATCTATAAATCATTAGGAGAAATTAGTGTTTTCAGAAAGTTTGGTGTTTTAAGTCTTGTTATTTTACTTCTAACTTATTTTATTTTATCGATTCAGTTTATCTTTTTTTATTAAAATTTAAATTCACTGTTTTTCAGTATAAAATATCCAAGACATAAGTCAGTTTAATGAAATTAAAAGATAAAATATTGTTGATTGATATAAAAAAAAACACTATATCTTATTGACTAAGAGGTTGTTGTTGGTTTTTTTTTAAAACCAAAGAAAGGAGAGTTTTGTGTTTTAATACTCCCCTTTTTTCTTAAATCGCGGATCATCTTTTTTGATGAATTCCGTTCTTCTTTTAGGAGTTTCTGTTCTTGGCAAGCTCGCTTCTTCCGTTTTACTGGAAGGCTCGATTAATTCGTTCAATTCTTTGATTTCGGCATCAGTCAAATCACGGTATCTTCCCATAGGGATATCAAGTGAAATGTTGATAATTCGAATTCGTTTTAAAGCAATAACGTCGTACCCTAAATACTCGCACATTCTACGAATTTGACGATTCAAACCTTGTGTCAGGACAATTTTAAAGATGTCTTTACTTATTTGCTCTACTTTACATTTTCTAGTCACAGTATCCAAAATAGGAATTCCATTTCCCATTCTTTCAATGAAACGATCTGTAATTGGTTTGTTGACCGTTACCGTATATTCTTTTTCGTGATTGTTTCTGGCGCGCAATATTTTATTGACGATGTCACCGTCATTAGTCATGAATATTAGGCCTTCGCTGGCTTTATCCAGTCTTCCAATTGGGAAAATACGTTTAGGGTAATTGATGTAATCTATGATGTTATTGCGAACATCTAAGTTAGTGGTACATTCAATTCCTACTGGCTTATAAAAAGCGAGGTAAACAGGCTTCTCATTTTTTTCACGGATCAATTGACCGTCAATACGCACTTCATCATCTGGCGAAACCTTTGTCCCTAACTCTGGAACCACTCCATTCAGTGTCACGCGTCCTTCATCGATTAGTTTATCAGCTTCTCGACGGGAGCAATACCCAGTTTCTCCTATGAATTTATTGAGGCGTTTTAGATTTTCTTCCATACTGCAAAAGTAATCAATTTGGTAATTAGATTATGTGAAAATTAGATAATTTGGCAATTAGAAAATTAGGACGTTATAAAATTTGAAAAGAAGTTAGTGAGGAGCTATTTAAAAATTGATATAAATTAATCAAATAAAAATTGGAAGATTTTCTTGTATAGTTCGTCACTGTGCATGCTATGACCCAGGCCGCTAGTTTCTATGAAAATGGCGTCTTTCCAGGTACTTGCGATTTTTTTTCCTTCTTCAAATAAAACAATAGTGTCGTCTCTATCGTGAGCGATTAATCCTTTTGTCTGAATAGCTGCGGCAAATAGTTGCCCTGAAAAATTTTCTAATTTTATGTTAAAATTCTTTAGGTAGTGGGCTTCTAAACCTCCTGAAATTATTGAATTTAAACTAAGCATTTCAATATAATTATTAAGGATAATCTTGAAATCGCTCGGAGAGCCTAATACGACCGTTTTTTCAATGCTGTTATCCAGATAGGTAGATTGATAGTACAAACATGTTTTAGCTCCTAAAGAATGTCCTATAAGGTACTGCGGTTTGAATTTTTGAACGATAACGTCAATAAATTCAGCATATTGTGGAATGTTGAATTCCTTGCCGCCCGAAAGGCCATGAGCAGGGGCGTCAATAGCTATAATGGTGCTTCCAGACTTTCTTAAATAAGGTAAGATGTTTTTCCAACGCGAGGCGTTACTCTCCCAACCATGTGCTAAAAGAATAATAGTATCATTTCCTTTCCAAGTGTACGTTTGAAAATGTGAGTCCTTGTGATGGTATGTTTCCTTCTCTGTTTCCTGTAGGACTGCAGGAAGCTTTTCTTTATATAGCTTGCCATCTCTGGGCTCACTAAATAAGGTGTACGCAAGTTGCGTGGCTTTTTCAGGGACTAAAAAACTCAGAAAATTTATGTATAATCCGACAGATTTGGTAAAGAGGAAATAAATTGTTTTTTTCATAAAAAAAAAAGTCCCGATGTGTATCGGGACTTCAATAGATTTAAAATTTAGCAAATAATTTTTCCATTTTTTCTTTTTCTTCTTCAGCCAGAACGCTGTCAACTAATATTCTTCCTGAATGTTCGTCGATTATAATTTTCTTTCTGGAAGCAATCTCAACCTGCGTTTGAGGAGGAATTGTGAAGAATGATCCTGCTGAGGCACCTCTTTCGATAGAAACAACAGCTAAACCATTACGAACGCTTGTTCTGATTCTGGTATAAGCAGCCATTAACCTAGTGTCAATTTGAGTTTGGTATTCAGCAGATTTTTCTGTTAAAAATTCCTCTTCCTTAGCAGTTTCAGACATAATTGCGTCCAATTCTGATTTTTTATGTTTCAAGTGATTCGATTTCACTTCTAATCTTTCTTTTGATTGAGAAATGACATCTTTCTTATGCTCAATAGAAGCTTTCATTTCTTTCATTTGCTTCTCAGCTAATTGAATTTCAAGCTCTTGAAACTCAACTTCTTTAGTTAAAGAGTTGAATTCTCTATTGTTACGAACAGTTTCCTGTTGTTTTGTATACTTTTTGATAGCCTCTTTGTGCTCGTCAATTGCATTCTTTTTTCCTTTGATAAGGTCTTCGATAACTTCGAGTTCACTTTTCAATTTCTCAGAACGTGTGCTTAGACCTGCAACTTCATCCTCTAGATCTTCCACTTCAAGAGGAAGTTCACCTCTTACATTTCTGATTTCGTCAATCCTAGAGTCAATAAGTTGTAAATCGTAAATCGCTCTTAACTTGTCCTCAACACTTAATTCTTTCGTATTCGCCATATTCTATAAGTACTTAACTGGATTTGTATTTTCTTCTGATAAAATGATTGCAAAATTAAGGATTTTTTTCCGAAGATAATCAACAATATAATTTTTTGTATGGCGTTCGCTTTCAAAATGTCCGATATCGGCCAAAAGCAGCATATTTTCGGCCTCATAAAACTGATGATATTTCAAATCAGCGGTTAAAAAGGCATCGGCTCCAGCCAAAAGCGCATTTTTTATGGCATAACTACCAGACCCACCCAAAACGGCCACCTTTTTTATCGGTTTTCCCAGAAATGCCGAATGGCGAATTCCATCAGATTGCATTTTTTCTTTTACAAGCAATAAAAAATCTTTTTCTTCCATAGGAGTTTTAAATTCTCCAATCATTCCTAATCCTATATTTTGATGCGTGTTTTGCAATTCATAAATTTCGTAGGCCACCTCTTCATAGGCGTGATGACTGAAAAGAGTTTTGAGTATATTAGATTCTAAATGCTTTTCGAATGTCACTTCGATTTTTATTTCAGTAGTTTCCACAAATTCAAATCGCTCGCCTAATTGTGGATCGCTGTTTTCGTTACCCATATAAGTACCAATACCCTTAGAGTTAAAACTGCAATCTTCATAATTACCGATATTTCCTGCCCCGGCGTCAAATAATGCGTTTCGCACTTTTTCGGCATTTTCGGGTATAGTATAGGTAACCAGTTTTCGAATGAAATTTTGTTTTGGTATTAAAATAGAAGTATTGACCAGGCCAAGTGAGTCACAAAATATTTTATTGACTCCGTCGCGATGGTTGTCCAGTGCCGTATGAACGGCGTAAATCGCAATATCATTTTTTATGGCTTTGATTAGGGAGCGTTCTACATAGTTTTTGCCTGTTATTTTCTTTATGCCTGAGAATAAAATGGGGTGGAAGCAAACGATTAGGTTGCATTTTTTTGTAATCGCCTCATCAATTACATTTTCTAATGCATCATGACATACCAGAACGCCTGTAGCTTCCTTATTCTGGTCTCCAACCAGTAATCCTACATTATCAAAATCTTCCGCGTAAGCAAGCGGTGCCATTTCTTCTAGTACTGAAAGTATTTCTTTTATTTTCATGATCTTGGATTATTTAGCGGCTTGATTTTAGAATTAAGGAATGTCCAAGCTAACAAATACACTTTTGATTTCAATTCAAAGATAATTTATTATACTTTCGTATAATGATTTTACTGCGAAAAATACTCTTCCCGTTTGCTGTTTTATATGGTTTGATAACGGATATTCGGAATTTTCTGTTTGATCGCGGAATTTTAAAATCCTATACTTTTGAGTTGCCTATTATTGCTGTGGGGAACCTTAGTGTTGGCGGTACCGGTAAAACGCCACAAATTGAATATTTAATTCGGCTGCTGTCTGAGAACTATAATGTGGCTACATTAAGTCGGGGATATAAGCGGAAGTCTGAAGGTTTTCTATTGGCTGATGCTACTTCAAATGCTGAAGTGCTGGGGGACGAACCGTTTCAATTTTATACGAAATTCAAGAACATTCAGGTGGCTGTTGACGCTAAGCGGAAGAACGGGATTGAAGAATTGCTTTCGCAAAAGCAAAAGCCGGAGGTTATCTTACTGGATGATGCGTACCAACATCGGAAAGTAAAAGCGGGTTTTTATGTTTTACTTACTTCATATGGAGAATTGTATTGTGATGATTTTATGCTGCCTAGAGGGAACTTAAGAGAAAGTAGAAGCGGCGCAAAAAGAGCCAATGTTGTTATCGTAACAAAATGCCCGTCAAACCTACCATTGGCGGAACAAAATAGTATAAAAAACAGATTGAGAATTGCTGGAAATCAAGAGTTGTATTTTACAAATATTGATTATGATGAATTTATTTATTCGGAAAAAGAAGCAAGGAAAGTAAAGGATATTGGAAGTACTGATAAATTACTTTTAGCGGGTATAGCAAAACCAGCATCTTTTTTCGCATATTTACAGGCTGCAAATGATGTATGTATGGAGTTTCCGGACCATCATCATTTTAGTGAAAAAGATATTTTAGACATTAAAAATAAATCTCTAAACAAAATCATTATTACCACTGAGAAGGATTATGTACGATTGTTGGGAAGAATACCTGCCGATCAGCTTTTTTATTTACCAATAAAAAGTCAGTTTCTCATAGGAGATGAGCAATTTAGAAAAACAATTATCAATTATGTGGGAACAAGTACAAGAGACGGTAAATTACATTAATAAAGTAAATAATTTTAATCCTGAATATGGGGTGATTTTAGGTTCAGGACTGGGTAGTTTTACTGAAGATATTAAAATAGAATTGACGCTGCCGTATAACGAAATACCTAATTTTCCTGTTTCTACGGTTCAGGGTCATAAAGGGGCTTTGGTTTTTGGTACTATTGGTGATAAAAAGGTAGTGGCCATGCAAGGACGATTTCATTTCTATGAAGGGTATTCCATGAAAGAAGTGACTTTTCCGGTAAGGGTGATGAAGTATTTAGGAATTACTAAACTAATTGTTTCTAATGCTTCGGGAGGAGTGAACCCAAATTACAAAATAGGAGAGATTGTCATTATAAAGGATCACATTAACTTCACGCCTGAGCATCCGTTGCGTGGTTTGAATGACGAGCGTTTTGGTCCGCGATTTGTAAATATGAGCGAGCCTTACTCTAGAAAAATGATTGCTAAAGCTAAATTATTAGCAACAGAGTTAAAAATTGAAGTGAAAGACGGAATATATTTAGGACTTCAAGGACCTAGTTTTGAAACTTTAGCAGAATATAAAATGGTAAAAATTCTAGGTGCTGATTGTGTAGGCATGTCTACTGTGCCGGAAGTTATTGTTGCGCGTCACATGGATTTAGAAACTTTTGGAATTTCTGTAATCACGGACATAGGAGACGAAGATAATATTGATACAATCTCTCATGATGAAGTCTTGGAAGCAGCCCAAAAAGCGGAGCCGAATGTTAGGAGTTTAATTAAAGAGTTGATTTTGAAGTATTAGTGTTCTGGAGATTTTGGGCGATAATAGCATAAAAATCTTCAGGAGCAAACGGTTTTGTTATGACATCATTCATCCCAAAGGATAGCAACAAGTCTCTGTTTTCATCTAATGAAATGGCTGTCAGTGCTATGATAGGAGTATTGATGTCAAACTCTCTTATTTGTTGTGTGGCAATTGTTCCGTTTATTCCGGGTAAATGAACATCCATTAGGATTAAGTCGAAACTTTGATTTTTAGCAATTTCAATTGCATCTTCACCGTTATCTATTACTTCACAGGATACTCCTTTATTCTCGAGCATTTTTTTAGTGATCATTTGGTTTATTTTATTATCCTCAACCAGTAATACCTTTTTGTCTTTTAAAATAGATTTATTATAAATTTCAGTTTTTTTCTCAACTGGAATTTCATGTTCATTTACTTTAAATTCTAATTCGAATGAAAATTTAGAACCTTTCCCTACAGTACTTTCAAGTCTTATTTGCCCCCCTAGAATCTTAATTAATTTTTTTACAATAGTCAGGCCTAGTCCGGTTCCGCCGTATTTGCGGTTTATTTCCACGGAACCTTGTGAAAAACTTTCAAAAACGGTTTCTAGTTTGTCTTTAGGAATACCTATGCCCGTGTCGATTATTTCAAAAGACAAGTTTGCATTCCCGTTTTTTAGTGATATTAATTTGGTGATTGTAGTGACATTCCCATTCTTGGTAAATTTTAATGCATTGTTAACCAAATTCATGAAAATTTGCGACAATTTTGTCGGATCGCCCATCAAATTGTCAGGTATGTTTTGGTCAATTTCCAATACAAAACTATTGCTATTTTTTGTGGCTATTTCTTTCAAAGAGTTTTGAATGCTTTCTAATAACTGTTTGAGATTGAAATTAATATTTTCGACTTCTACCTTGTTTGATTCTATTTTATTTATTTCTAGAATTTCATTAATAAAAGTGGTTAGATAATTTCCTGAAAATTTTAGTGAAGATAGATAATGCAGCTGTGATTTTTTCGGCTTTTCTTCCAGTAACAAATGGGTAATCCCATTAATGGCATTCAAAGGTGTTCTCAGTTCATGACTCACGGTTGATAAAAAGTCAGCTCTTGCCTGTGAAGCTTTTTCTGCTTTCTCTTTTGCGATAATCAACTCGTTGTTTTTCTCATGTAATAATAAATTGGATTTATTTCTATTGATGTTGTTTTTATATAATGACAAACTCAATAGGGATAAAATTGAAATTAATGCAAGTGCCAGAATATTAATTAGCTTGGAGAATTTGTTGTTTTTCTCTTTCTCAATATTTTGTAAATTAGATTTTTCTATTTTTTTTAATCGTTGAGTTTCCTTGAAATTATCATAATCATCAATACCAAGTTTTTCATTGTTAGCAATCTCAATACTTTGTTTTAGATTCAAATGCTGCTGTAAAAAGGAGTAAGCAGTGCTTTTATCTAAGATGCTATCGTAAACGGAACTCAGCGCCATCAAAATATTCGATTTTTGCTTTAGGTTTTTATTTTTAGCATTCAAGACCAAGGCCTTGTTGTAATAGTTTAATGCTAAATTATTTCTTTTATTTATTTCTTCAATAAGTCCAATTTGATATAATGCCTCTGCTTTTGCATCGAGGTTAGTTGGGCTGTTCGGCTTCGATATAACCGAATTAAAACAGTATGATGCCGAATTATAATTTCCGTTAGCTTTGTAAATAATACCTTTTTGAAGATTGATTAAATCATCATCGGGAGCTATATTTAATTCGTTATAAGTGGATAATGCTTTGTTAAGAGAAACTTCAGCAGCTTTGTAATTCTTTTTGCCAATATTGGAAAGGCTTAGGTAATAATAGCTATTAGCAGATTGGGCTGTAGGTGTTAAACCTTCGAATAAAGAAATACTTTCGGTAAAACTCTCCCTTGCATCATTGTATTTATTGAGATCATAATAAATTTTACCTAAATTATAATTTTGGATGGCTTGGTCTTCAGTTTTACCATTGTTGTCGCAATAGTTTATTGCTTTCTGGGTAAAATAAAGTGCGTTTTTATATTTGTTTTCTTTGATATTAGAGTTTGCAAGATTGGTATAATATATAATGCTATCTGCACTCTTTTTTGTTTGAGAGTAGAGAAATGAATTAATAAAAAACATAAAAACCAAAAGGTATCTCATTTGTTGTTTATTTTCTAAGCAGTTTTTATTTTACTGTCAGTAGAATTAAATCTATTAGTCTTGACGAATATCCTATTTCATTGTCGTACCATCCCACTACTTTTACCATTTTATCGATTACGGATGTCAATTGTGCATCAAATACACATGAATTTCTGTTTCCAATGATGTCTACTGAAACTATTGGGTCTTCGGTATAATCTAAAACACCTTTTAAATCATGCTCTGCAGCGTATCTAAAGGCTTCATTGATTTCGTTTATTGTAACGGCACGCTTTACGTTGAATGTAATGTCTGTTAACGATCCATCAGGAACGGGTACACGAATACCACAACCACCTATTTTGCCATCCAATGTTGGGAAAATTTTCGTCAATGCCTTAGCTGCCCCGGTAGTAGTTGGAACAATAGACTGACTAGCCCCTCGTGCCCTACGCAAATCTTTGTGCGGTTGATCGTGCAGGCTTTGATCTGTCGTGTACGAATGTATGGTAGTGATGTAGGCTTGTTGGATACCGCATAGCTCGTCAATCACCTTCATCATGGGTGCTGCATTATTCGTCGTGCAGCTGGCGTTGGAAATGATAGTTTCTGTACCGTCCAGAATATGGTCGTTTACACCTATAACAACAGTCTTTATACTGTCCACTTCAGAAGGAGCTGATAGGATCACTTTCTTAGCTCCTGCGACTATATGCGCATTTAGCTCTTCAAACGTTTTGTATTTCCCAGTAGCCTCGATTACATAATCAATGCTAAAGCTTTTCCAAGGTAAATTTGAAATGTCTTTCTCATGAAAAAATAGAAAGTGGTCTTGTTCTACAAGAATTCCTTTCTCATCTGCGCTTACCTTGTAAGGTAAAACACCGTGAATACTATCGTATTTTAATAAATGGGCCATTGTTTTTGTATCGGCAACGTCATTTATGGCAACAACTTCAATAGTAGGGTGGTTTAAAAGCAATCGAAAGAGATTTCGACCAATTCTTCCAAAACCATTTATGGCAATTTTTGTTTTCAATATTTTTGTTTGATCGTTTAGGTGTTTAATCGTTTAAACAAGTAAGCGATTAACTGAATTGACTTTTTTTATAAAATGTGCTTGGCTGCTTTATAGGAGGAACGTACTAATGGACCACTTTCTACATGACGGAATCCTAATTCCAATCCGTATTTTTCATAGATGGCAAATTGATCTGGCGTGATGAATTCTTTAACCGGTAAATGTTTTTTACTGGGTTGTAGGTATTGACCTATTGTCACCACATCGACATTAACATCACGTAAGTCTCTCATAGTTTGGAAAACTTCTTCTTCTTTTTCACCAAGACCTAACATAATTCCAGACTTTGTTCTGTTGATTCCTTTTTCTTTTAGATATCTTAAAACTTCTAAGCTGCGGTCATATTTTGCTTGAATACGCACTTCACGAGTTAGCCTGCGTACTGTTTCCATATTATGGGAAACTACTTCAGGGTTAGCCTCTATGATGCGGTCTATATTTCTTTCTATGCCTTGAAAGTCAGGGATCAAAGTCTCTAGGGTCGTGGTTGGATTCATTCTGCGAATGGCTTTTACGGTTTCTATCCAAATAATAGAACCTCCATCTTTCAAATCATCTCTGTCTACACTGGTAATTACGGCATGTTTGATATTCATAATTTTTATGGAACGGCCTACTTTTTCAGGTTCATCCCAATCTACCGTTTCGGGTCTTCCAGTTTTTACACCGCAAAAACCACAAGAACGAGTACAGGTGTTTCCTAAAATCATAAAAGTAGCAGTACCTTCGCCCCAGCATTCACCCATATTTGGACAGCTTCCTGATGCGCAAATCGTATTCAAACTATATTTGTCAACTAAGGTACGAAGCTCAGTGTATTTTTTTCCTATCGGGAGTTTTACCTTCAGCCATTTCGGTTTTGCAACCGGTAAAGTATTTTCTAAAACAGTTTCCATAAATCAATTTTTAGATTGCAAAGATAAGGAATGTTGATTTAAAATAGGGTGTTTCGGGCATGAAGCTTCAGGATGTATTTGTTAGAAAAATACAGCCGTGCTTTTATAGCGATCCTAAATACTATGAGGTAGCACTGTGCGGGGAGACCAAGTGTTTTGTCGATTTTGTTCTATGAAACCAATGGCGTTTTTTTAATCAATGAAAAATCCACTTTAACACTAAAGATCTTTTAACTCTATGGTGGGACATGGTTTTAGAATTATATTATTTTTATATTTTAAAATTCAGTTTTTATTTATAAAAATAAAGCAGAATCGATAGATTCTGTTTTTCTGTTGAAGTTTAATTCACTTGGACGATAATAGGTAGGTTGTAAGAGGTTCGTACTGCTTTGGATCCGATCATTCCGGGAATCCATTTTGTTTTTAAAGATTTTAATACCCGAATTGCTTCGTTTCCCAGTCCGTAACCAGGATTGTTTTTTACTTGTATGTCTGTCATGCTTCCATCTTTTTCAACCACAAACGAAACGTAAATTCGGATGTTTTTTTCTCCATTTATTTCTTGGCTTTCAAAATTCTTGCCAATGTAGCTGTAGAATTGAGCAATTCCCCCAGGAAATTCAGGAAGGTTGTCTAATAGCGCACCTGTGACAACGATGTTCCCGTAATCAGCGATTACCGGGGTTGTAATTCCTGTGGCTTGTGATGCCAATGGATTTTTGCCAATAGTTGCAGGCCCATCAGCACTATCGCTTATTGCAGTTGTAATTCCAATGTTTTTCGCAATATCCGGAGTAGCTTGTGACGCTTCTACTATTTTCGGATTTGTAAGTTGTTGTTTTTCAATAATGACAGCGGACTTTTGTTGGATTACCTTGGGTAAAACTGGTTTTTCAATTTTTTTGACTTCACTCGGGAAAATTTTAGTCACTTTAATAATTTGATCAATACTTTCAGGAATTAAAGCAGGCATTGCTTTTCCTGGATTAATCAGACTTACAATCCTTGGAATACTTAGGAGGGAAGTGCATAATAGTAAACCCATAAAAAGTGCAAATAAAGAAGTTTTGGCACTTTCTTGGCGCAATTGATATGCCCCGTACTCTTTGTTTTTGTTCTCGGAAACTAGATTAATCCAGTTTGCTTTGTAAAGACTTAGTTTTGACATAATTCATGGCTTTAATGGTTATGTATCAGTTAAATCATAAGCATGCACTATTTTAAGTAACAACGTAAATAACAAGAAATTTAGTATGTGAATTGTAAATTGTTTTTGTGGGAAAATGGGACGAACAGAAAAAGGAGAGATTATGTTTTTTTTTTGGATAATTGAAAGCTAATGAGGAGGTGAATTAGCGTTTATCTCGAATAATTTCGGCCAATAATTTTTTAGCACGAAGGAGTTTAATTTTAACATTGCTTAGAGGCTCGTCAATTTTATTAGCAATTTCCTGATAGCTCATTTCTTGAAAATAGCGCAATTGGATTACCTCTTGGTAATGGGGTTTCAGCTCTTTTATGAATCGCAAGAGCTGGGAAAGATTTTGTTCCGTTATCAGTTCATCTTCCTTAGATGGCGTGGTGTCGGCAATGTTATACGCTTTTTGGTCTTCTTTGTCCGTGACTTCTACAAAGAGACTGGTTTTTTTTTTGCGTAGCAAATCGATATGTACATTTTTGGCAATACTGATTAGCCAGGTGTTAAACTGGAATTCAGGGTTATATGATGCAATCTTGTCAAAAGCCTTTGAAAAAGTTTCTATAGTAATATCTTCTGCGTTGGTTTCGTTTTCGGTACGTTTCAACATGAAGCCATATACTTCATTCCAATAATAATTCAATAGAAAGGTGAAGGCCGCTTGATCGCCATGTTTTGCTTTTTCAATTTGACTATTTATTTCCAATGTACTGGTTTTGAGAAAGTATTTGTTATAAAGATATTGATTTGTGTGAATATAAGCACTAACTCAACAATAGGAAACCAATATTTTAAATCATTCTCCTTTAATTTACCTGCCGAAAAACCAACAACAATCCAAACAACCAGATATCTGGCAACAATTAAACTCAATACCAAGATCCAACGAAATTGAAGGGATAGCAAGATAATAGGGAGTAAAATAAATAATAATTGGGAACAATAAAAAAGTCCTAATTGTAATTTGTCTAATTTAGTATAATAGTTTGCCGTGGCAATATGTCTTCTTTTTTGGGTAAGCCAATCTTTATATTTGGTTTTCGGTTTGGAATACGTGAAACTTTCCGTCGTGTAAGCAATAGTGGTGTTTTTTGCTGTAGCAGCTTCATTTATAAACAAATCATCATCTCCAGATCGTATCTGAATGTGATTTATAAACCCGTTTACGTTAAAAAATTCTTCTTTCTTGTAGGCTAAATTTCTACCCACGCCCATGTAGGGGTGTCCTGCTTTTGCCCATGAAAAATATTGTATTGCAGTGAGTAAAGTCTCAAAACGAATTAATTTGTTAAGAAAAGATTTTGCGATTTTCTCGTACCCCCCATACCCTAATACAATTGTTTTTTGCATCGTAAATTGGGAGCTCATCGCAGTTATCCATTCTTTTGAAGTAGGATAGCAATCCGCATCAGTAAATAATAAATAATCATTTTTGGCGGCTTTTATTCCTAAGGTAAGGGCGTATTTTTTATTTCCCCAAAAAGCTTCGTTATTTTGGACTTTTACCAAGCGAATATTTGAGTATTGTTTTTCAAATCCCTCAAAAATATCCAAAGTAGCATCACTTGAGGCATCATCGATCAGGACAATTTCAAAATCAGGGTAGTTCTGCTCAGCAAGCAGCGGAATGAAATTAGCTACGTTTTCCTCTTCGTTTTTGGCACAGACAATAACTGATATTGAAAGCTTTTTGGGTGTTATTTTTTGTGGTTTAGCGAAAGCAAATTTTCTAAAAACACCCAAATAATAAGAAAGCTGAATGGCAACGACAACAATAAAAAAGTAAAGAATTATTATAAGCATCTGAGTTTTATGTGTTTTTAAATCGAGCGCAAAGGTATGATAGAATAAGTGATTATAAATTATAAATTATTGAATTTTTAAAAAATTACTGAGGGCATTTTTTCATCTCACTTGCGAGTGTAACGGATTTATTCCCTCCTCTTTTTTCTAATTCTGCAATGATATCTTTGTCTTTAAAGTCATCTCGATTTTGAGATGTTTTTTTTGTGGCTTGAACTTCGGTAATTTCAATTTCAAAAGCTACAATTCCACGAGTTTGGATCATGGTTTTTTGGGATAGATCTTCCACTCGAATGGGGTTTTTAGATTTTCCCTCATACTTATCTAATGACTACTTTAGAGACGCTATAACTACGTCCCTTTCGATAATTTTAATTTATCTATACACGTTAGTTTAATATAATTGCAGGTAGGTACATTTTCATGATCGCACCAAGAGGAAGAAATATAGGAATGAGGACCAAAAAAAACAGCCAATATTTGATCGTTCTCGGAGAAATCCTTCCATTGTGGGTTTTCTCTTGAAAGAGGTCCCTTTAAAATAAGGGTTCCTTCATTGTTAGTGTTCAATTCTAGTGGGATGTGGGTTGCCGTTAACTTGCCTTCCATTTGATTAATAAGTAGACCAAAACTATTTGCATACAAAAATGCATGAATGTCTTCTTGTTTTTCGCTTTCGTAAATATCAGGGATGAACATTTGATTTTTAAATTAACCTTTTTATACCAAACGAATTTATGTTTTAGTCCTCCGGATAGCTATCGGAGCGTTCTGGTATAATGCCCATATAATATGAATATAGTACAATGTAACTATATTTAAAAGATAATCGGTATTGGAATTTGGTCACTAAATCGCATTCCTCAGTATTGGAATTTGAAATGTTGGCATTGAAACTTTAGTTTAGATTACATTAACTTCAGCTTCAATGTGGATGCCAAATATTTTAAAAATCGTTTCTTGAATATTTTTTGAAACATTCAGAATTTCTTGTCCTGTTGCATTTCCATAGTTCACTAAAACCAAAGCTTGTTTTTTATGGATGCCCGCGTCTCCAAAGCGCTTTCCTTTAAAACCAGCCTCCTCTATCAGCCATCCTGCAGGTACTTTTACTTCGGTTTCGGATACATCATAATATTTCATTTCAGGAAACTGATGATGTATTTTTTCGAAATCAGTTTTTAAAAGTATTGGGTTTTTAAAAAAACTACCGCTGTTTCCCAGCTCTTTTGGGTCCGGTAATTTACTTTGTCGAATGGTAATAACGGCATTACTTACGTCCTTCAAACTAGGATTTGTAATGTTGTTTTTCGCTAATTCGTTCGTGATGTCTCCGTAGGAAGTATTGATATTGTGGTTTCGTTTTGTTAGTTTGAATACCACTGACGTAATTATGTATTGGTCTTTTACTTCGTTTTTGAAAATGCTTTCCCGGTATCCGAAGTGGCATTCTTGTTTTGTGAATGTTTTTAATTCTTGATTTATAGTGGTTAAAGCTTCGCAGGAAATAAAAGTATCTTTAATTTCGGTTCCGTATGCCCCGATATTTTGTACGGGAGTAGTTCCAACATTACCTGGGATAAGGGACATATTTTCCAGTCCGCCAAAGTCCTGGTCGATAGTCCAAAGTACGAATTCGTGCCAGTTTTCACCGGCTTGGCTTTCGACCCAAACATAATCTTCATTTTCAGCAGTAATTCTTTTTCCTTTCAGATCAATGTGAATTACTAAAGCGTCAACGTCTTTAGTTAAGAGCATGTTGCTACCACCACCAAGGATAAATTTATTCTCTGATTTGTTTTCTTCTAGAACGGTTTTCAATTCGGCGATACTGTGCACAGCTGCAAATTGTTTTGCTTTGGCTTCAATGCCAAAAGTATTATATTTTTTGAGAGAAAAATTAGTTTTTATTTCCATGAAAGAAAGTGCTTTTTATGAATAGTTCGCGGATTCAAAAGTAAGGATTAAAATTTATTTGCATAGCTTTTCATCCAGATATGCATCATAAATAATGGCATAATATAAGGAACCATTCTACTATCTCCTTTTTCTAAATTCTGAATAAGTTGCTTGATGTTTATATTTTCAAAATAGGGCATTTGAAAGAGGTCGCTTTTTGAAAAAGACTCTAATTCATCTTTGAAAGCGGGACTTTTTGTTAAATAATCTCCCCATGGAGCACTTAGTCCAACTTTTTTAAATTTTAGAATTTCTTTGGGCAGTCGGTCTTCCATAGCAGTTTTCAGTATAAATTTCCCTTTTTTTCCTGTAAACATCCATTTGTCATCCAGAGAGCCTAAGCCAATTATTAGTCTCTGGTCTAAAAAAGGTTCGCGGCATTCTATTGAAGCCCCCATTGTGACCCGGTCATTTCTGGACAAAAGTGAGCGTAAATATGTTTGTTGATCAAAATATAGCGCTTGTCTTCTTAAATTATGCGGATACAAAGATTTTGCTTCTGTATATATTTTCTTTCTATATTCATTTTTGGGAGCAGAGTTAATTCCAAGGGTTTTTGAAATATCGCCCGGATAAATATTGGAACCATTATAGAATACTAAATCAGATTTTTTACTGATATGCGAATATCGAATGAGCTTTTCATACCGTGGATTTTTTTCAAAAAGATCCAAATTCCCTATTGTTGAAATCGATTTTAATAAGGCAGGGAATTGCAATGTTTTATATCGAACATAGCCACCCATCAATTCATCTGCGCCTTCGCCAGAAATCAATACTTTTACCAATGGTTTTGCTATTTTAGAAATAGCCAATAGGTGAGGCTCGCTTAAGTGCATTATCGGTTCATCTTGAAGATAGGTTGACTGAATCAGATTGTCATAAAGGTCCATGTCTTCTAATTGCATGGTATGAAAATCGTATCCGAATTTTTCAGCCATCATTTTTGCCAAATGGGACTCATTATGCTTTTGGTCTTTAAAACCAATATTGAAGGTTTGTATATTTTTGTAGTTTTGATGGTTCAAAGAAGCAAGTACTGATGAGGAGTCGAGTCCTCCACTCAATAATACACCAACCGGTACGTCACTAACCATTCTTAATCTGACCGAATCGTCAAAAGTCTCCCTAAACCATTCTATTGGGTTTTTAATTTTGTGTTGGTTTTGAATTTCCTTTTTTAAATTCCACCATTTTTCAACAGTGATTTTTCCTCCTTCATGCATGGTCATACTATGTCCGGGTAGGACTTTATTAACATTGTGAAATAAAGTATTTTGGCCTGCTACAAATCTGTTGAAAATATACTCTTCTATTCCGTCCTGGGCAATTTTAAGGGGGACTCCCGCAGTAAATAATGCTTTTTGTTCAGATGCGAAATAAAATGTTTCGTTATAGAAAGAATAATATAATGGTTTTACGCCCATTCGATCACGAACTACAGCAAGTTTTTTTTCTAGTTTATCCCAAATAGCAAATGCAAACATTCCGTTTAGACGAGAAAGCATTTTTAAACCATAGAGCTCATATAGTTTTATTAAAACTTCCGTGTCAGAACTTGTTTTTATGTTAAATCCGCTACTTTTTAATTCTGGGTAAAAGTCCTTGAAGTTGTAAATTTCTCCATTGTACACCATTACATATCTTCCGTTATCTGAAAGAAAGGGTTGATGTCCGGCAGCTGAAACATCAAGAATTGAAAGTCTTCGATGGCCTAAACCAATATTATTTTCAATAAATAAGCCAGCATCGTCAGGACCGCGATGTTCTAGTGAATCGCGCATCTTGGTCAGAATACGACTGTCCACTTTTTTTTGAGACTGCAAATGCAGGACTCCATTAATTCCGCACATAGCTAGTTAGTTTTGATACTGTTAATTAATTCGTGGTATTTGTTGGCAATTATTTTCATGTTGATTTTGTAATCGGCATTATCCTCGATAAATTGTCGGTTATTCAAAATAGATTCCTTTCTATAGGTACTGTTCTCTAAAGCCCATAGTAGTTCTTCAGCAAGCATTTTAGGATCATCTACGGTGATTAATTGTCCATTATTGCGATGGGTAATCCAACTTTGGTTTCCGGCTATGTTAGAAACAATAGGATAACAGTTGCAGGCCATCGCTTCAAATAATGATGCCGATACGCCTTCAGTTGTTGGCATACTGATATAAAAGTTAGACTGTTTTAATAACGTAGGTAATTCTGTATTTTGAATTCTTCCAGTGAAAAAAACCTTCTTTTCAATATTTAATTTTTTCGCTAAGTATTTCAAGTTAGGAAGTTGTTTTCCATCACCAATGATAGTAAGGGTGAAGTCAACGCCTTTTTTATTTAAAAGGCCAAATGATTTTAAAATGACATCATGACGGTATTCAGGCAATAAAGAACGGGTGACAATCGCACATACTTTTTCAGGATTTGCGGTATTCTTGTTGTCAAATTTCACTAAGTCAATCCCTTTTGGTAGCACCAAAACTTTGTTCATGTCCACGTCGGCTTCCCCCATAGAGATCGTCATTACTGGTCCCCAAGCATGAATCAGGGTTGCTTTTTTGAAGGCGTAATTTTGAATTATTTTTTTGAACGGTAGTAAAATAGAATTTTCGGGCCATAAATCAGTTATGCCCTGTTGTGCAATAGCTACCGGTTTTACACCAGATAGAGCGGCAAGAAAACCATAGCTTGTCGTTCTTTCGGCAATGACCATATCAGGTTGGTACCGCTTTATAATTTTCTTAATTTTAAACAACGCAAATGCGAACTCCAAAATTCGTAGGGTTCTATTGAAAAAAGTATCGCTTGGTGTTTTTAATTCCCAACTTATTATTTCAAAATCGCCAAATTCTTTTAGCCCATTCGTCCAAGTTAGGACGTCAGCTCTGTAAGATTCACCGAGAAAAAGTATTTTTCTTTTTTTCATCGAAATAAATTAAAATTCGTCAGAGTTAAGTGCTCGGTTGATAAATTCATTCAAAGGTTTTAAAAGGATGAGTTTTTTACTCATTTTTGGAACAAAATCTCTTTGCAGGATTTCTGAAATATCAAATTTTACACTAGCTTCAAAACTTTTTAGTTTTAATAGTTCAATTGCGGGGTGCTCTTTGTCATATCCTCGGGGCGGGTTTTTAAGGGTGCTTTTTTCATTTCGATCAAAATCCCCAAATTCTTTTTTGAAGTCTTTTTCATTTAGAATTACTTCTAAATCATTATGAAAAAAGGCGATTTCTTTGCGGACTTTTTTCAAATCATCTGCTAAGGGTCCATATAATCCGCCAGCGATAAAACTGGCTCCTTTTTCGATGTGAATATAATAGCCGGCGCGACTTTGTCCTTTTGTCCCTGATGAAAGCCAAACCCCTATATGTGATTTGTAGGGTGATTTATCTTTGGAAAACCTAATGTCCCGATTGATCCTGAAAGTACAGTTTTTTACTTCAAGCAGTTCTAGTGTGGGATCCAAAGGTTTCATGATATCAAGAAAGTCAGCAACCAATTGATGGTAGTCCTTTTTGAAAAGCTCGTATCTTTTTTTATGGTCTAAAAACCAATCCCGATTGTTGTTCGCTTGTAAATCTTCTAGGAATTGCAGTGAATTTTTTGAAAGCATGTTTTGGCTATTGTAATTATTTTCTTAAATCTACATCATTTATGAAACCGGTATATTTCCATTTTAGTTCTATGTTTTAGTGTAATAGAAGAGTAGGAACTTCGTCAATTTTCATTTCTGACAGTAAGGTGTTGTTTTTATTGGTATTGGCACGAATAAGAACAACAATTTTAGTTAATTAGGCTTGCGTTTGTGTCAGGTGAAAATTCATTTTTTTTAACAAAAGGTACGCCATTCTTCGTTGAAATCAATTAATACTTTTATCTGTATTTAGTAATTCAATATATTCCTGGCTGCTCATAAGAATAATTTATTCCGTTGGTTTATTAAGACCTGCGGCGCTCCATTTCATAAAGCCACCTTTCAATTCATAGATATTTTTGAAACCTAACTCCTGAAGCTTTTCGGTTGCTTTTTTGCTTCGACGACCACTTTTGCAATAAACAAAAACGGGTTTTGTCTTGTCAAATTTTTCTGCGTCAGCAACAAAACGGTCTCCAAGCCAATTTACATTTGCAGCATTGTCAATGTGTCCTTGTGTAAATTCCTCAGGAGTACGTACATCAAGGATTTGTGGGTTTTTGGTTGTATTCATTGTTTCAGCAAAATCTTTTGCTTCAATCATTTTTATGTTTTCTGCGGCTTGACCGTTACATGATAGTATAACGAAGGAAACTAGTAAGAAGAATATGGAACGAAAATGCATTAGAATTTGATTTAAAAATTGATTAAGCTAAAATAAGTAATTTATCAGGATAGGAGGGTTTTATATCATAAAATAAACACCGCTATAAGTTAAATATTTTATAGGATTGGTGGGTCGACTTTACAATTGCTTCGGTACGTTCTGGGTGTGTGTCTGAAATAAAAAGTTGTCCAAAAGTGTCGCTATTGACCATCTCTATTATTTTTGCCACACGACTTTCATCTAGCTTATCGAATATGTCATCAAACAGTAAAATGGGTTTTACACCGCTTTGTTTTTTTAGAAATTCAAATTGCGCCAGCTTTAAAGCAATCAGGAAAGACTTTTGTTGTCCCTGGGAACCAAATTTTTTAATGGGGTGGCTGTCGATTTCAAATGACAGGTCGTCTTTGTGTGTCCCGACACTGGTGTAATGTAACGCTCTGTCTTTGTTTATGTTTTCTTGTAATAAGGTCAGTAAATTATTTTCGAATAAATTACTTTCATAAACCAATTGAACCGTTTCTTGCGATCCAGTTATGGCATGGTGATGGCTGTTAAAAATAGGAATGAATTGGGATATGAATTCTTTTCTTTTTTCGAAAATGTGTTTTCCGTAACCATCAAGTTGTTCATTATATATGGAAAGGGTGTCGTTTTCAAAAACGCGGTTCAAAGCAAAATATTTCAGTAAAGCATTGCGTTGATTCAGTACTTTTTGGTACTGAATCAGGTGTTGTAAATATTGAGAATCCAGCTGAGAGATGACGCTATCCATAAATTTCCTTCTGGTTTCACTGCCTTCTACAATCAAATCCCTGTCTGCTGGCGATATGATGACCAAGGGAATAAAGCCGACATGGTCGGAAAATTTGTCGTAAGCTTTGCCGTTGCGTTTTAATACTTTTTTTTGACCTTTCTTCAAACTGCAGACCACCTGTTCATTCCTTTCATTTTTTATAAACTCGGCGTCAATGACAAAAAATTCTTCGCCGTGTTTGATATTTTGAACTGCCAAGGGATTGAAATAACTTTTCCCGTAGGATAAATGATAGATCGCATCAAGAACATTTGTTTTTCCGATACCGTTTTTACCTACAAAACAAATTATTTTTCCGTCAAACTCGAAATTTGCTTCTGAAAAATTCTTGTAATTGAATAGTGAAATCTTTTTTAAATACATCTTTAAGGCTTGCTGGTATTGAGGAGGTTGTTATTACGGAAAGGCTTTTTAAAAGTGGGTGCAAATTATTGAAAATTATTGATATAAAGAGCTTTTGAGTGTTTTCTATGCTAAATATTTTATCATGGCGTAGAGTGAGAGACGTCTAAATAAAATATTTTTTGTATTTCAATATAAAATTCTATTTTTTTTGCGTCTGTTTGAATAAAAATTTTATTTTTGCGGTTCACTAAATTAAATTTAAATGGCTACTTACAGTAAAAGAGGATATAAAACACCAAAAGAAAGAGCAGAAAAAGATACAGTTGAAGGCGTAAACATCGATGAAAAAGACAGCACAACTGCTGGTGTTTTTACAACTTTGGACGAAACTGCTTCAAAAACCGAAGCTTTTGTTGCTAAAAATCAGAATTACATCATTGGTTTTGTAGGAGCTGTTGCTTTAGTAACTATTGCTTATTTAGCGTATCAAAAATTTATTGCTGAGCCAAAACAATTGGAAGCTGCAGACGAAATGTTTGTTGCACAACAAAACTTTCAACAAGCTACAGATGGTGTTGCAAGCGATTCACTATATAAATTATCTTTAAACGGTTCCGAAGGTAAATTTGGATTTATTAAAATTGCAGAGGAGTACTCAGGTACTGATGCTGGAAATTTAGCTAATTATTATGCTGGAATGGCATATCTGAACACAGGTAAGTATACCGAAGCAATTGATTATTTAAGCGAATTTAAGTCGGAAGATATTGTTTTAAGTGGTTTGGCAAAAGGGGCAATTGGAGATGCATATGCAGAGAACAATCAACCAGATGAGGCTTTGAAAAATTATGTTAAAGCTGCTGAAACAAATAAAAATGATTTCACTACGCCACGTTTCTTGTTAAAGGCAGGGAAAACAGCTTTGGCTTTAGGTAAAAAAGAAGATGCATTAAAATATTTCACTGATATTAAGGACAATTATGACGCGTCTCCAGAGGCTGCCTCAGTTGATGTCTTGATCGGTTTAGCTCAATAGTACAAAAGGTTTTAAGTTTCTTGTTTAAGACTAGAGTTTTTTGATTTCAAAATTCTATCTTTAGCTTGTAAAGTCGAAAAATCAATTATAAAAACTATATCAAATGGCAACCGTAAATAAAAACTTATCCGTTTATGATAAAAACAGTGTTCCGAAAGCAAAAAATTTCCGCTTTGGGGTAGTTGTTGCTGAATGGAACGAAGCTATAACTGAAGGGTTATATAATGGGGCAGAAGAAGCATTTTTGGAAAACAAGGTTCCCGCTGAACATATTATACGTTGGAATGTTCCTGGAAGTTTCGAGCTTGTCTATGGATGTAAAAAAATGCTGCAAACTCAAAACGTAGATGCTGTAATAGCTATAGGTTGTGTGATTCAAGGCGAAACCAAACATTTTGATTTTGTTTGTGAGGGTGTTGCTCAAGGTATAAAAGATTTGAATGTTCAAACCGATATTCCTGTTATTTTTTGTGTTCTTACAGATAATACCATGCAACAATCAATCGATCGTAGCGGAGGCATTCACGGCAATAAAGGGACAGAAGCTGCAATAGCGGCTATTAAAATGGCTTTTATTCGTCAACAGGCTTCATTGACACATCAAAAAGGAAATCAAAATTTATTGCCTACCGGCCCTTTGAGAATAGATAAAGGAACACCTTTAGAACTAACGGAGTAAAACACTAAATAATTATTATAAGACCTATACTGTTTAGTTAATAGTATAGGTTTTTTTGTTTTATTTATGACTGAGTATGTCATAAAACCCAACATAAATTCATTAAATTTGTGCACTTTGGTTTTTAAAAAAAAACGTAAATTTTAAATAAATATTTTTTAATGACGAGTATCATTCAATTGCTTCCTGATCATGTTGCCAACCAAATTGCTGCTGGAGAAGTTGTACAAAGACCCGCTTCAGTTGTTAAAGAATTACTTGAAAATGCGGTTGATGCAAAGGCAAGTGATATTAAATTGATTATAAAAGATGCAGGAAAAGCACTAGTTCAGGTTATTGATAATGGTCTGGGAATGGGTGTTACCGATGCGCGATTGTGTTTTGAGCGCCATGCGACATCAAAAATACGTCAGGCTGAGGATTTGTTTTCTTTGAACACTAAAGGGTTTCGTGGTGAGGCATTAGCTTCAATTGCTGCGATCGCACATGTGGAGATGAAAACCAAACCAGACCAGGAGGAGTTAGGTACTCAAATTGTTGTCGAAGGCAGTAAGTTTGTTTCCCAAGATGTGGCTGTGCTGCCGAAAGGGACTTCATTTGCGGTCAAAAATCTGTTTTTCAATATTCCTGCACGCCGTAATTTTTTAAAGTCGGATACGGTTGAATACCGTCATATTATTGATGAGTTTCAACGTGTCGCTTTGGCACACCCAAATATCTATTTTACTTTTTTTCATAACGGAAGTGAGATGTTCAATTTACCTCCTTCAACCATAAGGCAGCGAATTGTTAATGTTTTTTCTGGCAAAACCAATGAAAAGTTGGTTCCAGTTCAAGAGGAGACTGAAATCGTGACCATTCAAGGTTTTGTCAGTAAGCCTGAATTTGCCAAAAAAAACCGAGGAGAACAGTTTTTCTTTGTCAATGATAGATTCATTAAAAGCGGTTATTTGCATCATGCGATAATGGCTGCCTATGATGGTCTTTTGAGAGATGGAGCGCAACCTAGTTATTTTTTATATTTAACGGTGCCGCCTAATACGATTGATATCAATATACACCCTACTAAAACGGAGATTAAGTTTGATGATGAGCATGCATTGTATGCGATTTTAAGAGCTTCTATTAAGCACAGTCTAGGTCAGTTTAATGTGGCTCCAGTCTTGGATTTCGATAGAGATTCTAATTTGGATACGCCCTACCATTACAAGGACTTAGAGGGTGCTACACCTACGATTCAGGTGGATGGCAGTTTCAATCCTTTTTCGGATGATAAAGTAAACAAGCATTATTCGGGGTCGGGGTACAAAAAACCTGAGACGACAGCAAGTTGGGAAAGTCTGTATGTGGGATTAAAACAAGAAGGGGAGTTTATTTCTGGTAGTACTGATTTTTCATTTGAAAGTGAAGAAGTTACAGGTTCCTTGTTTAATGAGGAAGAAGTGGAACAAACTGTTAATAATGCCTATCAAATTCATAAAAAATACATCGTTTCTCCCATCAAATCAGGGATGGTTATTGTGGATCAGCAGCGGGCACATCAAAGAGTGTTGTACGAGCAGTTTTTGACTAATATGACTGTTCAGCAGGCATCAAGTCAGCAATTGTTATTTCCTTTAGATTTGTTTTTTTCGGCTACCGAAATGGAACTTATCCAAGATTTAAAACTTTCATTGGTGAATACCGGTTTTGTTTTTGAAGAGACCAGTGGTGATCATGTTGTCATTTCCGGGATTCCAGTAAATGTAACTGAAAGCGAGGTTTCTTTGGTTTTAGAACAATTACTAAGTGATTTGCACGACGGTATTCCTGACAGTAGTTTTAGTCAAAACGATACGATCGCAAAATCCATGGCCAAAAGCTTAGCTGTAAAAACGGGGACGACTTTAACGATAAAAGAACAAGAGAATTTGGTGAACGGTCTTTTTGCCTGTAAAGACCCCAATGTTTCCCCTTTTCAAAAACCAACTTTCATCACGATGCGTGTGGAAGACTTAGACAAAAAATTTGCACTATGAGAAATGTAACCGAAACGGTAAAACAATTAATTATAATTAATGTTCTTTTTTTTATTGGAACTTTAATCGTCGGAGATCCTGCTTACAAAATGTTAGCTATGTTTTTTCCCGAAAATAGTGGCTTTCAATTATGGCAGCCTATCTCTCATATGTTTATGCACGGTGGATATATGCATATCTTCTTCAATATGTTCGCTTTGTATTCCTTTGGGTCTGCTTTGGAAAGTTTTTGGGGAAGTAAAAAGTTTTTATTCTTCTATATTTCTTGTGGTTTAGGCGCGGCATTGCTTCATACAGGAATCAATTACTACTATTTTAATGATGCTATAAATACGCTGGTCGCTAATGGTTTTCCTAAAGTTGAGATTCTTCAGATTTTAAATGAAGGAAAAATAAATACACAGTGGAAAGAACTGTTGACCGCTTCGGAATATCAAAATTTTATTAGTGCCTATATGGGAACTGTTGTAGGAGCTTCTGGCGCCATTTATGGCGTGATTGTCGCCTTTGCATTTATGTTCCCCAATGCTGAGTTGGCTTTGATGTTTATTCCTGTGCCTATAAAAGCAAAATATTTCGTACCCGGTTTAGTTTTAGTAGATTTGTATTTAGGAGTTTCCGGACAATCTATTTTCGGTGGGGGTGGTATCGCACATTTTGCTCATGTGGGAGGTGCTTTATTTGGCTTTCTGATTATGTGGTATTGGAAGAAGAATCAGTTTAATGATAACAGATGGGACTAAATAGTTTCTTCTCGTAAGGAGATTATTTTATAAAAACGCTAAATACAAAGAATGAATATTTTAGATGACTTAAAAATGCAGTATAAGTTAGGCGGTGTAGCCCATAGATTGATCTATTGGAATGTTGCCTGCTTTCTCGTTTCATTGGTCTTTTTCTATGATTTTACGGTGGGATCATTTTATTTTCCCAATTGGGTCGCTTTGTCAACAGAACCTACTGGTTTTGGATTAAAACCATGGACATTCGTAACGTATTCGTTTTTTCATGATGGTTTTTGGCATTTGCTTTTTAATATGATGGTCTTGAATTTTGCCAGTTCTCTGTTTTTGACATTTTTCACACAAAAACAACTATTGGGCTTGTATATTTTCAGTGCTATTTTTGCTGGGTTTTCGTTCGTGACGGGCTATTATATTTTAAATTTAAGCGCTTCTATTGTTGGTGCATCTGCTGCGATTATGGGAGTTTTAGTTGCTGTTACGACTTATCAGCCCTTAATGAATGTTCGTTTGTTGTTGATAGGGAATATTAAATTATGGCACATTACAGCGGTGATTTTAATATTGGATTTAATGCAATTTCGTTTAGATAACACAGGCGGACATATCTCTCACATAGCGGGAGCCTTTTTTGGTTTTCTTTTTATTCAATTATTGCAAAAGGGAATTGATTTGAGTGAAATAGTAACGGGGGTAATTACTTTCTTTACTGATTTATTTAAAAAATCACCATCGACACCATTCAAAAAAGTTCATAAGAACTATGCAAAACCTGTAGAAAAAAGGGGGGGCAAAATTATTACAAAAGACAAAACTCAACAGCAAATTGATGAAATCTTGGATAAAATTAGTCAATCGGGATATGATAGTCTGACAAAGGAAGAAAAAGAATTTTTGTTTAAAACCGGAAAATAATAATTTCACTGCACATTGCGGAAATATAGTAAGGAGATACGCATTAGTAGCGTAAGGTCATAATTAACTGAAAGAGTAAAAAAATGAAAAACCTTTCCTGGTTCAATAAAGCAATGTATAGTTTAAACGTTGTCCTTATTATTGTCACTTTTATCGCTTATATTTTGCCTTTTCTGGCTCCAAAAATATTTCCTATTTTATCTGTTTTGACCCTTTTCATGCCGGTTTTTTTTATACTTAATGGCTTGTTTTTTGTGTATTGGGGGTTTCAATTTAAAAAGCGCATGATTTTATCGGGTTTGGTGCTTTTAATGGGGATTACATTTATTAATAAATTTTATAAGTTTTCTGCAAAAGAATATCCACCAGATGAGAAGAATTTTACCGTCATGAGTTATAATGTCCGCTTGTTTAATCTGTTTAAGTGGTTAGATAAGGCAGATGTACCAGGGGATATTCTGGAGTTTATTAACGACAAAAACCCTGACATTTTATGTATCCAGGAGTTTTCTTCTTCCGCTGTCATTGACCTGAAAGTGTACCGCTATAAATACATTTTAATGCAGGGGAACAAAATAAAAACGGGACAAGCTATCTTTTCTAAATTTCCCATAATAAATCAAGGAGATATTATATTTCCCAATTCTAATAACAATGTTATTTATGCTGACATAAAAAAAGGAAAAGATATCATCAGGGTTTATAATATGCATTTACAGTCCATTAAAATTTCGCCCGATGTCAACGAAATTTCTGAAAATATTGATGTCATTAATAAGGATAAGTCGCAAATGTTACTCATCAGAATCAGTAAGGCTTTTAAGCAACAACAACAGCAAGCAGAGATATTCAAAAAGCATGAAAAGCAATGTGAGTACCCTATCATCATATGTGGTGATATGAATAACAGTGCGTTCTCCTATGTTTACAGAAATATAAAAGGAACACTAAAAGATAGTTTTGAAGAAGCAGGGACTGGGTTTGGAGCAACTTATAAATTCAAGTATTATCCCACCAGAATCGATTATATTTTTGCTGATGAAAAAATGACCGTTAAAATGTTCGAAAGTTTTCCTGAATTCGAAAATTCCGATCATTATCCCATTATGGCACAGATGTCATTAGAATAATAGAATAGGGGCTTTTATCTGTTGATCAATTTTTGGTCTTTCAGATAATCTAAAGTAAATTTTCCTTCATTGAAAAGTAAGTCAAGAACGCTTAGGTTGTTGATGAATCCATGTTTATCATCAAATACTTGAGTGTATTTTTCAAAAGAGGAAGGGTCTTTTTTTCCATCTGCGAGATACCTGCAGTCTAAAATTAGACCAGAATCAACTTTTGGTAAATATTCTGTAGTGTTGGTGAAGTCAAACTTCACACGTAGACATTTAGAGATAAGTTCTAAAGTCTCCAAGTTTAAATCCAATAAAAACTTGTGCTTTTTCTCAAAGAAAGGATGAATGTCGTCTTCAAAAAACTCAAAAAACGGTGAGCCTCTATACGCTGTCTCCAGTGATTTGTAGTGTTGTTTCTGCCAATCAAAATCAGTGTCAACCTCAATATCTTTGGTTCGTTGATGGTTGGCTTTGGAGTGCTTGACAGGAATGTTCAGTAGCTGAATTCCATTAGGGCTGTAGATATAGGTGCGGTTGCGGTTTGTTTGTTTTTGGAAATTATCCTCGACTTCAAATTTAATACCATCTGCTTGCGACATAGCAACAAAATGGCTTATTGATGGGAAGTAGGTAGGATGGAGGAGTGCATTCATAATTTTGATTTTTATTTCAGGTTTAAAGTTTTGTACACAACTTTAAACCTGAAATTTTAAACTAGATATTTTTTTTATCTTTTCTTTTTTTCCAAAAATACTCACCAACAAAAAATACCGCTAATGCAATTAAAAAATATTGAAAGTAGGACTGTGGTTGTCCTTCACCGCTAACGGTAGTGAAAACTCTATCCCATCGTATTTTATTGAATCCTTTTCCATTAGTGTCCCAGCTCAGCCAGATGAAAACTGGTTTTCCTACAATGTGATTTTCTGGTACAAATCCCCAGTAACGGCTGTCTTCAGAATTGTGACGGTTGTCACCCATCATCCAATAGTAATTTTGTTTGAATGTATAATCTTTAACTACTTCGCCGTTTAATCTGATTTCGTTTCCGGTGACTTTAAGATCATTTTTTTCTCCGGTATCATTTAACTCATAGTCAGTGATGATTCTTTGATAAAACGGTAAAGTTTCCGTTGTAAGTGCCACTGTTTTTCCTTGTTGTGGAATATAGATTGGACCGAAATTATCGCGGTTCCATTCGTTAATTTGGGGGAAAATCCCTTGTTCTGCGCCTTTTGTAATTTCTTGAATCACAGCAGTTATACCTGGGACATTTCGCAGTCTTGCAGCTCCTTTAGCGGTTAGTGCTCTGAACAATAAAGTGTCTTTTAAGTTGCTTTTGTAACCAATGCGGTCAGTTACGTCCATGTCTCTTAATAGATATTCAAAATCAATAGGTGTTTTACCGTCTAATACCACTGCGTAGGAAAACTGAGGTTTTGCTCTTTCTGGTAATTGCAGTACTTTTCCATCAATATAAACAATTCCGTCTTTTATAGATAAATTGTCGCCGGGAACTCCTACACATCTTTTTACATAGTTCGATTTTTTGTCGATTGGTTTTATTACACCTGGTCTTCCTTTTGCTTCGAAAAAGAAATGTACTGTGTCTACAGGCCAATTGAAAACGATAATGTCAGTCCGTTTTATGTCTTCTATACCAGGTAATCTTAAGTACGGTATTTGCGGCCATTTTAGGTAAGATTTCGTTTTAACGAAAGGTATCGAGTCATGAACCATTGGTAATGCGACAGCAGTCGTCGGAACTCTGGCACCATAGTTGAGTTTACTGACAAACAAAAAATCGCCAACTAGTAATGATTTTTCTAAGGAGGATGTGGGGATAGTGTAAGGCTGCACGAAATAAGTATGCACTAGAGTTGCTACAATAATGGCAAATAATAAGGAACTTACGGTATCAGCAGTTTTATTTTGAGGGTGGATACTTCTGTCAACAACGTAATCTAATTTTTGAGTATAATTGACGTAAGAGATATAAAGACCAAAGGTAATTATCCCTAAAAAAGTATCTAAGCTAGATTTTTTTCCAAAACTCCTCAATGTTTCTATCCAGATGACAGGAAACATAATGAGGTTTATAATCGGAATAAAAAGTAGCAAAGTCCACCAAGTAGGGCGGCCGATGATTTTCATTAATACAATAGCATTGTAAATTGGAATTCCTGCCTCCCAACGTTTTCTACCGGCAGCTTCATATAATTTCCAAGTTCCTAAAAAGTGTACTATTTGTACAAATAGGAAAAACACAAACCATTGATATATCGACATAGCTTAATTTTTTAGTTTTATAGTAGGGGAATTTTAGCAACTAATTCCCGAAAGTTTATTTGATTTATTTTAATTCTAAGACATCTTTCATTGTGAAAACTCCATGTTGACCAACGATCCATTCGGCTGCAATTACGGCGCCAAGAGCGAACCCTTCCCGATTGTGTGCGGTATGTTTGATCTCGATGCTATCAACAGCTGAATTGTAAGTTACCGTGTGTGTTCCAGGAACAGTTCCAATTCTTTTTGCTTCAATATGAATTTGATTTTTTGTTGGTGTATCCAAAGTCCAATTCGTGTAATTGCTATTCTCAATTACTCCCTTGGCCAGGGAAATGGCAGTGCCACTGGGAGCATCCAGTTTTTGAGTATGGTGAATTTCCTCCATTTCAATACTGTAATTATCCAGTTTAGCCATCATCTTAGCTAGGTATTCATTAATTTCAAAGAAGATATTAACTCCTAAACTAAAGTTTGAACTGGATATGAAAGCGCCATTTTTTGCTATGCAAAGCGCTACCATCTCATCATAGTGTTCCAGCCAACCCGTTGTTCCCGAAATTACAGGCACATTAGCAAGAAAACAATTCGAAATATTAGGCACTGCTGCAGTAGGTACGCTGAAATCTATGGCAACATCAGCAGTTGAAAGTCCCTCGTAAGAGTTGTTTTCGTCTTTTTTCAAAACAATTTCATGACCTCTTTGTTGTGCAATTCTTTCGATTACCTGACCCATTTTTCCGTATCCTAAAAGCGCAATTTTCATTTGGTGTTTATTTATAAATTAAAAAGTCAGATGCTAAACGAGTATTCTCATTTAAGATCTAAAAAATATAATTAAAGGTTAGACCTACATTTGTCTTTAATGTTACATTATTCGGATAAAGTACAGGTCGTACTGACAAGTTTTCGTCAACGTTAAACTGCAGAAGCGCAGCATCTACGTTAGCGTCAATTATATTTAAGGCATAAAAGGCCACAACAAATAAAGCCGATAAATCGCGATTTCGTTGATAGAATTTCTGTCCGGCAATTAATCGTGAGTTATCAAGGTAGGTGTAATCGTCATCACTATATCCTTCGAGCCTACGTTTATATGCATCCCTATATTCTTGGTATTTTTTATTGTTGTCTAAGTAGAAATAAAGACTGGTCCCAATAGCACCATATACAATAGGGATTTTCCAATACTTTTTATTATATGCCTGCCCTAAGCCTGGTAAAATGGCAGAGTAGAAAGCCGCTTTTGCAGGGGTGAGCGGATCTATTTCGTTTGTCTTTACCGTGTCTTTAGCTACCAGAACAGCTTCTGTTTTTACTTGACCAAAAAGACTTGTGTGTCCTATGATAAAAAAGAACATTCCTATGTAAAGAATTTTATTCACTATCCTTTTATTAGTTCCATGATTCTATTGAAGTCTTCCTCTGATTGAAATGGAATTGTGATCTTCCCTTTTCCGTTTCCGGCTACTTTTACATCTACTTTGCTTCCAAAATAATTAGTAAAGACCTTTTTCTGGGTTTCTTCAATTTCAAATGCTGAGGATGATTTTGCTTTGGTTACAGGTTTTGGTTTTAGACTTTCTTGATAGTTTTTTACCAAGGCTTCCGTATCACGAACAGAAAGGTTTTGACTCACTATCTTTTGGTAAATATCTGTTTGAATGTCTAAATCTTCTATGTTAATGATGGCACGACCATGGCCCATGCTGATAAAACCATCACGGATTCCTGTTTGGATGATTGGATCCAGTTTTAAAAGACGCAAGTAATTGGCAATAGTAGAGCGTTTTTTACCTACTCGCTCACTCATCTGTTCCTGAGTCAATTGAATTTCATCAATCAATCTTTGGTAGGAAAGCGCAATTTCTATGGGATCTAAATCATGACGCTGGATGTTTTCGACCAGAGCCATAGTCAAAGATTCATTGTCATTTGCAATACGTATGTATGCTGGAACGGTTGTTAGCCCTATTATAGTAGAAGCACGTAAACGGCGCTCCCCTGAAATCAACTGGTATTTATTGAAATCTAATTTTCTAACGGTAATCGGTTGTATTACTCCTAATTCTTTTATGGAAGTGGCAAGTTCTTTTAATGATTCTTCATTAAAATTACTTCTGGGCTGAAACGGGTTGATCTCTATAGCATCTATCTCAAGCTCAATAATATTACCAACAACTTTGTCAGCATTTTTATCGTTTACGGATTTAATATCGTTTTCCGGGTCTTTTAATAATGCAGATAATCCTCTTCCTAGCGCTTGTTTTTTTATTGCTTTTGCCATAAAACTATTTGCTGTTTTTCTTTATAACTTCCTGAGCTAAATGTAAATAATTTGCTGCCCCTTTACTAGTTGCATCATAGTTGATGATGCTTTCACCAAAACTAGGCGCTTCACTCAACTTTACATTTCTTTGAATAATAGTATCAAAAACCATATCATTAAAATGCTTTTGTACCTCTTCAACAACTTGATTCGATAATCGCAGTCGGGAGTCAAACATGGTTAATAATAATCCTTCAATATCTAAATCTGGATTGTGAATCTTTTGAATGCTTTTAATCGTATTCAGTAGTTTACCCAAACCCTCCAACGCGAAATACTCACATTGAATAGGGATTATTACTGAATCAGCTGCTGTCAGTGCATTCAAAGTAAGCAGTCCAAGTGAAGGAGCGCAATCAATAATAATAAAATCATAGTCGTCTTTTACACTCTGTAATGCTGTCTTGAGCATGTACTCCCTGTTTTCCTTGTCGACCAATTCGATTTCGATGGCAACAAGGTCAATATGTGATGGAATTACATCGACATTTGGTGCTGAGCATTTTATGATTGCCTCTCTAGGGGTGTTGCTATGTTCCAAGATTTGGTAGGTTCCAATTTCAACATTGTCCACGTCGATTCCTAATCCTGAACTCGCATTAGCTTGTGGATCAGCGTCTATAAGTAAGACTTTCTTTTCTAGAACACCTAACGAAGCGGCAAGGTTTACAGATGTTGTAGTCTTTCCAACTCCTCCTTTTTGATTAGCAATTGCAATGATTTTGCCCATTTACTTTATAAATTTTGAACCGTAAAAATACAATTTATTATGGTTTCTAAAAATCTATTTTGTTAACATTTGTTAAACCCTGATTAGGTTGGTATTGCTGTTTTTTTATGGTGGATGCCGTATTTTACTCTGAGTAATTTTTAGATTACCGGTATAGCTTTGTTTCTGTTTGCATTTCATAGCTGAAATACCGAAGTTTCAGCTGTTTTATAAGTTCGTTTTTGGGTGTGCTTTGTTCGTTTTTTGTATATTTAAAAATGGCATTCACGAGAGAGTCATTTTATTTTGTGATGATTTATTGGGGGTAGGAGCCTAAGTGGCGTAAGATGAAGTCAATGTGGGAAATAGTGTTACAGTGGTTTTTTTGCGAATATTTTTTATCTCTTAATTATTCGAAATAGTGTTGTTTAAGCAAAAAATAGTTTTATATTTGCACTCGCTTTCGGGGTGTAGCGTAGCTCGGTTATCGCGCCTGCTTTGGGAGCAGGAGGCCGCAGGTTCGAATCCTGCCACCCCGACAAAAAATCCTTTCTGTTTTTACAGAAGGGATTTTTTTATTGGAGGATAACAAAAACTGATTGCTGTTTTTCTGTATTCCACTAAATATCACTTATTTTTGTACTGTTTAAAATAATTATAAAATTTTATTATGTCTGATACAATCGAAAAAATTAAATGTCTTATTATAGGTTCTGGACCGGCAGGATATACTGCTGCGATATATGCAGCCAGAGCAAATATGTACCCAGTGTTATACCAGGGGATGCAGCCTGGAGGTCAACTAACAACAACTAACGAAGTGGAAAACTGGCCTGGTAATCCTGAAGGAATAACTGGTCCGGAAATGATGGTGCAATTACAAGCTCAAGCACAACGTTTTGGTACTGATGTACGCGATGGTTGGGCTACCAAGGTAGATTTCTCTGGAGGTGTTCATAAAGTTTGGATTAATGGGACTAAAGAATTGCATTGTGAAACGGTTATTATTTCTACCGGAGCATCAGCTAAATATTTAGGTTTGCCTTCTGAACAGCACTATTTAAAAATGGGTGGTGGTGTTTCTGCTTGTGCAATTTGTGATGGTTTTTTCTATAGAAATCAAGAGGTCGTTATCGTGGGAGCTGGAGATTCAGCTTGTGAGGAAGCACATTACTTGTCAAAACTTTGTAAAAAAGTAACGATGTTAGTACGAGGTGAAAAATTCAGGGCCTCAAAAATAATGGAAGCTCGTGTACGTAAAACAGAAAACATTACGATTCTTATGAATCATGATACGGTTGAAGTTTTAGGAGATGAGCAAGTAGTAACCGGCGTAAAAGCGTTGAACAAAACTACAAATGAAGAATTTGAGATTCCAGTTACAGGTTTCTTCGTAGCCATTGGGCACAAACCAAATACTGATATTTTTAAAGACTTTCTCTCTTTAGATGAAACAGGTTATATCATCAACGTTGTAGGAACTGCAAAAACAAATGTAGAAGGTGTTTTTGTCTCTGGAGATGCTGCAGACCATGTCTATCGTCAAGCAATTACCGCTGCAGGTACGGGTTGTATGGCAGCACTTGATGCAGAAAGATATTTAGCTGCTAAAGAGTAGTTTTCGCAACGATAAATTTGCAATAAAAAAGTCCCATTTACATAAGTAGATGGGACTTTTCATTTGGATTTGTTTGTTATTTGACCTTTTTAAGTAGTTTGGCTTCGTTAGCAAATTTTTGAATTTCAATTTTCGGATTTCCATAAAGTTCAATTTCAGAGTTCTCCCCAGCACTTATGCTAATAGAGGTTTCAGCGTTTACACTAGCATTGGAGTAGCTTTCAGTAATTAATTGTAAATCTTTAATCGTCAATTTGTTTCCTGTAAATTCGGAATTGTTATCCAGACGAATGACGGCAATGCTTGCACTGCCTTCAATGTTTGCTTCTGCTTTTTGATACAAGTCACAACCTAGTTCAGTGGCCGTAATTAAGGATTTCAAAGCGGCATCTTTACTCAATACAATTTTTACTTTTTCAGACCGTGCATTCAATTCAATTTCGGACTTATCATCAGCCTTTAGAACAAAATTCTTCGTGTTTATATTCAAAAATAGTTTAGAGTAGTCGATACTTTTAAAAAGAATCGAGTCAAGTTGTACTTCTTGTATTGCGTTTACAACAGTCTCGTTTTTTGAAACAACACTTTTTAGATCCTTTGTGTAGGTGACCTTGACAATTAGTTTTTTATATTTTATGACTTCCTTAGAAGTGTATATGCGGAGTATATGATCCCTTAAGTCCATCGAGATAATATCATGGAGATTGTCGTCTGCTTCAATCTTTATTCCTGGTTTTTCTCCTTTTTCCAGATAGACTTCAAGGTTATCTTCCACTTCAAGTGCTTCAAAGTTTCCGATTTCCCTTAGCTCAATAGTTACTGTTTTTGAACCTTTTATTTTGTCTTTTTTCTGTGCGAAAGCAACGGTAGTTGATAATGCGAGTAGAATGATAACGGTATATTTTTTCATTTTATTTTTCATTATGATTTTTACAAATATAAAAAAACCATCCACTTTTGATGAATGATTCAATTATTAATTGTCAAATAATAAATTAGACTTTATCGATACTTGCACCCGAACTTGATTTTTTTTCTATTAATTTTGGGGTCGTGTTATAGTCGATATTGCTGCCGCTAGAAGCTTTCGCTTTTAAACGTACAATGGGGTGAACGGTAATAGTAGATCCGCTTGATGCTCTTGCACTTACTTCATTAGCAAGTAAGTCACTTGCATCAATAGCACTTGCGCTGGAAGCTGTAGTCTCTAGATTAAGCGCCATTCCTTCAATAGTTATTGAACTCCCGCTGCTCGCTTTACATTCAATATTATCTGATTCAATAGTCAAATTCATATTTGAGGCAGAAGAAGTCCTGAGGTTAATACTCTCACCTTTAAGCGTATTTAAACTCGTAATCGAGGAAGCACTAGAAGCAAGCAATGATTCAATAATTGGCATTTTAACGGTAACTTTTTTTGATTCTATATTTATAAAAGAATTATAATCACAAGCTACGATAAGTACTCCATTTTCTACTGAAGTAGTAATGCTTTTTTGTAAATTATCATCAGCTTCAACAATAATCTCCGTTTTGTCTGATTGTTCAATTATTAAATCAATAGCATTACTGACTTCAATACTTTTAAAATCTCGTTGTACAATCCTTTTCTCGGATGTGACGTTGCCACTTCCCGTTATGGATTTGATTTTTATCGAATCGTTACAGGATGTAAATAATAAAGCCGTTAATGCTACCAGAATGAACTTAGTTATTATGGTTATAATTTTCAACATGATTATTTGGTTTTAATTATGATACCGTTTTCATCTTTTGACAATGATCCTAAATCTTTTGTTTCTGACACTTCTAAGTTTTCAACTTCATCAGCAGTGCAGTTTATACATGTCACTTTATTATCCTCTACTCTGTAGATGTCACTACTTGAGTTTGGGCTCCATAAAAAGTAATCCGCATCTGTACGGTCATAGTTTTTCATGGAATCGTCTGGTTTGAACAATGTCCCTTTAGGCAAGTATAATGTAATTTCTATTTCCTGATCGCGAAATTTATTTTTTAAATCAGTTATTAGATAGTTGTCTAAAATCAATTGATTCCCTTCAATTTTATAGCTGTATTTTATTTGTTCCGCTCTTTGTCTAGCTGTAGATAATGATTCGCCTTTTGCCTCTTTATCAATTTGGATATAAGGTAATTTTTCATCTGTTTTTGTTATTCTCAAACTAACATCGTTAGAGTATAGTACTTCATTACCAGCAGGATCTTGCGCTATTTTAAAACCATCGTGATCATCAATGTTCTTTGCATAATAATCATTGTGTTTGAATTTAATGTGTAGCGTATCAGTTGGCAGCAGCATAATATTTTCTTTACGAATCACCCTTCCGTCTGCGGCAAAAGCAGAAGCTTGTTTTACGCCTATAGAAATGGCTAATGCAACTGAAATCAACCATAGCGCAAGCAAGGTGTATTTAGCAATGTTTCCGATAGACTTCATGTTTGGAGCCAATAGTTTGAAGCCTAATACTGTCAAGAAAAAGAAAGGAATACCAACGGCAAGGAACATCAATAGTCCAAAAGCCCATATAGGATAGTCAGTAAAGTTTCCTGCTTCTATAAAACCTTGCCATGGGAAGTCAATAAAGGAGGAAGACCCTAAAGTAAACATGCCTATAAATAATGCCATTAAAGTGGCTAAGCCAGTCATAATTAAGATAACCCCAAGAAACTTTGCGAAAATTTTGAAAATCGTCATAATGAAATTACCAAAAGAACTTCCTATTTTCCCGGCACCTGTTTTTATCTGGTTACCATATTTATCGTAGTCAACATTTTTAAATTTGTCAGAAACATTTTCAAATTCTTCCCTTACTTTTTTTTCGATGTTCGAAATGTTAACTGGTTCTCCAGTCATTTCCAGTTTCTCTGACGTTGTAATTGCGGCAGGTACAACGATCCATAAGATAATATAGGCAAGAACTCCTGTTCCTGCTCCCCATACTAATAGGATGAAAATTAGTCTAACCCATACGGTATCAATCCCAAAATAGTGACCCAATCCAGCAGAAACGCCACTTATCATACCTTTTTCAGTGTCTCGGTATAATTTTTTTTGCCTTCTGGGCGCAGCATCGCCATAGCTTTGAGAATTGTGATTGTCTTCTTCTATAATATAGTCTTCCGGTTGGCCCATGACAGCAATCACTTGGTCTACCTCTTTTAAACCTACAACTTGTTTGTCTGTTTTTTGATTTTCCGTTAAAAGTTCCGCGACACGCATTTCGATATCTTTTATAATTTCCTCCTGTCCGGATGATTTAGATAACGATCGTTTTATGGCGTCAAAGTAGCGCGTTAGTTTTAGGTATGCATCTTCGTCTATATGAAAGAATATTCCGCCTAAGTTTATGTTTACAGTCTTGTTCATGGCTATTATTTTTGGTTTGTGATTAGATTTACGGCGTCGGACAACTCGGTCCAAGTGCTGTTAAGTTCGTTTAGAAATGTTTGTCCTATCTCGGTAAGACCATAGTACTTTCTGGGTGGTCCCGAAGTTGATTCTTCCCAACGGTAGCTTAACAATCCGTCATTTTTTAGTCTGGTAAGTAAGGGGTAAATAGTTCCCTCCACCACTAATAATTTTGCGTTTTTCAAAGTGTCTAATATTTCCGATGTGTAGGCATCTTTTTCTTTTAATACAGATAAGATGCAAAACTCGAGAACACCTTTGCGCATCTGGGCTTTTGTGTTTTCAATATTCATAATTCGTTTTTTTGATTTTTTTGTTGATTAAACTATTCATTTTTTGATTGCTGGTATAGTTCGCCATTCTGGCTCGTGTGATGATTGATTCCGGAATCTATTTGCTTCGCTAATTCGCTTCGTGCGGTTCCTGCTCTTCGCTACATCCAAGTCAAAAAGCGCGAGATACCTCTCAATCCTCTCAGTCCTTCAGGGGTTATTTATTACTTACTTAATAAAAGGTATTGTTATAGGGTATTTGTATTTTTCTCCATTTGATGTTTTTATGGAAGCATAAATGATTAAAAAGAATTCGGCTGCTTTTAAACAAATAAAAATAAATACAGTGGTTAAGCCTAGAGTGATTAATCCCAAGTTGTCTCCAAAATTAAAATTATCGATTACAAAACTGTCTTCGTGAATTATTGTACTCAAAGGAACGTTATTAAAAATGGTAAAAATTAAAATGGGGATGGCGATAAGGGCAAGTGCTATTGTATACAACAAAAGACTTAATTGGAAATTGAGTATTTGTTTTCCACTGTAATCTACAAATTCAGACTTGTCTTTTTTTGAAGTCCAAAGGACTATTGGAAAAATGAAATTCCCAAAAGGAATAAAATATTGTGTTAATGCACTCAGATGAGTAAAAGTGGCAATGTTTTTTTCGGTAGTTGTTTCCATTTTTTTTGATTTTTGATTGATGATTGAAACCTTTGTGAATTTTCGAATAGGACTACATAGTAATTTCTTATACAAATATATGGCTAAAAGACAGTATCTTGTATCGCATAGTAGTAAAGCTTAACATAGTTTTAACAAAATGACATTATATGTACGCATAGTATTTTTTTGTATATTAGCAAAAAAACCAGCAATAATGAATATCACAGCATCTAAACTTAATAAATTTCTATTTTTCAAATTGCCCTCCGCATTTTTATGTGGTGTTAGGGTAAAGGAGATAGATAAAAATAAATGTGTAGTGTCGGTAAAGCACCATTGGATTAATAAAAACCCATTCAACTCTATGTATTTTGCCGTTCAGGCAATGGCAGCCGAACTCTCAACCGGTGCGATGGTCATAAATCAAATCCAAAAAAGCGGTAAAAAAATCTCTATGTTAGTTGCCAATAATAAAGGAAACTTCACAAAAAAGGCAACGGGAAGAATTACTTTTGTTTGTAAAGATGGGCAGCTAATAGAAAAAGCGATTCAGGAAACTATTGCCACCGGAGAGGGACAGACGTTCTGGATGAAAGCCGTTGGAACTGACGAAAAAGGAGATCAGGTTTCCGAAATGGATTTTGAATGGAGTGTTAGAGTAAAACGATAAATCAGTTTGATATAATGAGTTTTAAACTCAGTAGAAAATAAAAAAGCCTCCTAATGGAGGCGTTTTTAATATGTCAAAATTAAATTATGCTTTTTTAGCGCAACACTTTTTTTCTTCTGTTGCTGCCATTGTAGCATCACATTTTTTTTCTTCTGCTTTACATTTAGAAATTTCTGCAGCAGTCATTGCTTTGTCATTTGAAGCTTTTGCAGTAAGGCAAGATTCTTTTTCAGCTTTTTCTAGTGTAGCGGGTTTTACCTCTTGTGCAGCTGCATTTAGTGTAAATAAACTTATTGCCAATAGAGTAATTATCTTTTTCATCTTTTTTGTTGCTTAATATTCTTTATCTAATATAAATAAAAATCGATTGCCTACTCCTGAAATTAATGTTACTCTTTGAGTTAAGAGTCTTTTTTAGAGTCAGCTATGTTTTTTAAGGAATAATTATTTTTTCACTGAAGTCTCCTTTAGACGTATTGACCTTCACAAGATACACTCCCGAGCTCACATTTCTAATTGGAATCTGAATATTATTTTGCTTAATGTCTTCAATGTCCCAATTGGTTAACTTTTGTCCTAAAATATTAAAAAGGGACACTTTGTCGACTGTTGCATCGGTAAAACGGTTTTTGATGTTTAACATTTCATTATTATTGGTGAAATACACAAATATTCCTTCAGCTAAAGGTGTTTTGTCAATATCATATAATTTATTCACAAATTGCAATGAGAATCTATTGTTATACTCACCAATTGGGAGTGAAAGAGGATAATCATTGTTTTTTATGTCGTGATAAATTCCAGTTACATTGTCAAATAAATAAATTTCGAGATTATTTGGTATGTTTTCTAATTTGTCTATTTTGATGGTCGAATCACCTTCTTTAGCCACTGTAAATCCAATAGGGATTATTTGGTCATCATTGAAGTTTTGAACGGCTTGAATCACAAGCTGTAGAGTGCCTAATTCCCAGTACATATCATTTTCGTTCGTGTCAAACATCTGGGCATCATATCCGATATCAAATTTATTCGTGCTGTTATTATCAGCGCCAAGTAGTAATTGGCGGTGCGCGCCTACCGTTGAATCAAAACCTAGCCTAATCTTTGGTCTAGTATCTATTTTAGATCCCTGATCTTCTGGCACACTACTTTTTGCATTATTTTTTTTCATGAAAATTGAGTTTCCCTCGTCTCCTGTCTCTCTAACAAAGATTCGCTGACTATTTTTAAAATTAACCCATCCTCCCTTAACTGTTGTTGGTATGTCAGTTCCTCTTATTGCAGGATCTTGAGCCGCGTCTATAAAGAACCCTTGTCCCACTGGAATATAGGGTGTAGGTATTTTTGAACCAGACTCGTAAGTAAGAGCACCTAGCGGAACATTGGCTATAGCTGGGACAGCGCCCATTATTGTATAAGTTGCATATCCAGCTTCATATTCTGCAAGGATATGACTATTAGACAAACCAAAGTGATCCCAAAAATAGAGTGCACCGCCAAAGGTATTTTCGCTACCTCTACAATCAGAGCAATCTCTGATGTTATCTTTTATAAATTCATCGGCATCAATAGCGGACGGATAAGGATTACCAACTAAATAAGTTTGATCTATAGCTAAAAATAAGGATATTGTTCCCGAGTTAGGTTTGCCAGTAAACACATAATTTTGCAGGACATCAATTTCTGCTTTACCACCACTTCCTTTCATGATATATCCTTCCGCAACTCGCATTGTTCCCGTACTAGCTTTGTAATTCCATAAATAATAATTTTGCCAATCAGAATTTGAATCTGGAGTTACCGAGCTATAGGACCAAATCCATCTATTGGCAGTCTTTATTGGGATTGTCAAATCTCCATCTGCAAAATACGATCCATTACCAAAATTTATTGTTAGTGGATTTCTTGAATTTTTTCCATCCCTTAAAACGTCAGAGAGGGTGTAACCGGAGTTGTTTTCTTCTCCTTGTTTACTTACAGGGGAGGACCATAAATTATAATTGTAACTGTTTTGTTTTCCTTGTTGGTCACGTTCTATATATCCAGTACTTGAATTTTCAAAAACACTTTCACTAAATTGAGAAGTGATAAAGTTACGATCATCAGTACCATCAGAATTAGTAGTAGTATCATAATACCCATATCTTTTTTCCAGGAGTTGTGACTCACCTATTAAATCTATCTGTCCATCTAGTCTCAAATAGTGCGTTAACCATAGTAAATGGCCAGAATTATTTTCATCTAATACTTCGTTAGGATTTGCCATAGTTAGTTCTCCTGATTCAGAGATTAATCCTAATAAGGTGATGTCTTTGTCTCCAGAGTTGATATTGTTTGATATCTTGACAATATTCCAGTCAATCTTGGTGCCAAATACGGTGCTGTTTGGAGTGTACCAAACAACGGGCTGTTCCCAGGTATTATTATTACTCCATAGGCCGTCATTCTTAGATATATATGGTAATGGTGCTGACTGTGTTTGGCTTGAAAAAATATTTATTAATCTACCATTAAGACTTCCTTGATAGGGTGTTAGATATCCGCAGTTTAAAACCATACGGTAATACCCATCTAAATCTGACCATCGCAAAGGCGCATCATCGGTACCATTTTGTGCAGAATCTGGGCCATGAATTCGTAGAGGGATGACCTCTCCCATCACATCATCACTACCTGGGAAGGGTGGTTTTATTTGTTGATTCATCATTTGACGAATATGCACAACATTTAGTGCTTTCTTCCAAATTCTTAATTCTTCTATCCAGCCATGGTAATAATTAACTGGGGCTTTTGTAAGTTTTCCCGCAGCATCTAGATTCCCAACTTGATACATTGCCCCTAATAGGCATTGCATGCTGTTATCAGTAGGGGCACTTCCATTTTGACTGGCTTTTTCAACACCATCCATATATAATTTATACATAGTACCGTTAAAAGTCACGGCAATATGATGCCATGTGTCTGCGTCTATGGAATTTGAGCTAATAGAATTAGAAGTTCCCCAGTTAAAGGTCACATTATTACCGTTCAAGCTTAAGTCATAACCCGTACTTAAATTATTAGCATTACGTTTAGATAATAAACTTTGAGTACCTGATAGGTCTCCAGCTTTTACCCACATTTCTATACTAAACGGCCCTGTTTTATCATAATTATCTTTAAAAGTAATATAATCGTTTATACCATCAAAATCAATTTGGTCACAGCTGTTAATTGTTACAAGTACATTGCTGGCGCATCCATTAACCGTCCAAGTTAGGGTATATGTGCCGGGTTCTCCTGTAAATATTGCATTAGGATCATTTTTATCAGAAAGTGTATATACGGCGAAGTCTGGTGCGTTGCATAAAGATACAAGTGGCTCTACTGTCCATTCCCCAATCTCACCTGTGCCTGGGTAATTTGGTGATGCTGGAGTAGCATTAGGGACTTTATATTTACCATCCCATGTGCCTTTTTCGAAATTCTCTTGAGCACCAATAGTATTATCATATGCTTTAAGTCTGACTGTATCTTCACCACATTCATTGACAATAGGTACAATATTTTCACCAGCATACGAAAGGGTTGCTTTTATATTAATAAATTCAGTACCTTTCGTGTCATCACTTCTACACCCATTAATTAAGGATGTTGCACCATAATTTTGTATACCTGGTGTTACAGGTGTTATGTTTACTGTCGATCCGGTAGTAACTACAACACCAAAATCATCAGTCCATTGAATAACTTCATTAATTGGGTTGTTTGGGATCTGAATATTATCTATGGCCCAAGAACTATTACCAGAATTATCACCAGTATTGCCTGCGTAATAAGTAAACTTAATTCTTAAATTTGTTAAGCCAATATATGGTTGCAGATCTATGCTAACATGGTCGTCAAGATAAGTTGAGGCTGAAGCATCTTTACATTGTCCACCAGGTAAAATATCGTTAAAATTAGTTGAACTTGGACCAGTGTAATCATAAGCCGCTCCTGGGTCTAATTCAATATCATAAGTAGCACCACCATCTGTAGAGATTTCTATTTTAGCCCAAGCACCAGCTTGAAGATAATAAGCCTGGTCAAATTCTAATTGCATAGTTGTTAAGCCTAATGCGCTGAAAACAGGGGTTTCTAAAGTAGAATATGGTGTAATGAGGTGTTTGGTATTTGTTTGGTTTATATATGGAGGAACCCCACTTACAATCGCAAATTTTGTATTATCTCTTACGTCATAGCATCGTCCATTAAACGTTTTAGGTCCATTGGTTTCTTTCCAATACGTATCATTAGTGTTATTTCCTCCAGCAGACATTTCCTGCTCTTCATCAACTATCCATCCTAAATTGTTGAGGTTGGCCTGATTAAAAAGACCTCCGTTGTTTATTCCTGAACCAACGCCATAGGCACTTTCTACTATCACTGTAACTGCATCACCCAAACAAATGGTGTTATTTGCAGTCCCGTTGGTAATGGTAGGTGGTATATCGGGAGGTATTACAGATATAATTGCAACTGGTGAAAAACCTAAACAGTTTCCTACGTCAATAACAGTTCTTACAAGTGTGGTAACCTTTACATCTACAAGTGTATATGTGTTTGTAGTGTTAGTTGTGCCAGCTAATGTCGACCAATTGACGCCACCATTTGTCGAGAATTCCCAACGGTTAATATTATCAGTTAATGATGGATCTATACCTTTTAAATTTAGTTCTACATTTTGTGCTATGGTTTTTCCACTACTATCGACAGGACATGCCGTTAATTCAATAACATTAGATGCCTTGTCAGGTGTTTGTCCATTCATCATATTCCAACCTGTAAGTGTTCCACTATCAATAGCTGGCGCATTTACTGTGATGATAGTTGAGCATGAACGTTTATTACCTTGGCTATCAGTAACCGTTAATATAACTGTCTTTTCACCAACATCATTACAACCAAAAGTATAGTTATCTAAGCTCAGTGCTGGATTTGCATCACAATTATCTGTTGATCCGTTATTAATTTGGTTAGCTAATATAGAAGCTTCTCCAGTCACACCATCCAAAGTGATTGTAAGGGCGTAAGGAGCAATACATATAGCTACAGGCAGTTCTGCATCATTAACCGTTATGGTTTGTGAAACATTGATTGTGTTTCCTGCGTTATCAGTTACACTATAAACTCTAGTTACTTTTACCGGACAAGAGCCAGAAGCTGTATCGCTAACAAAGGCAACCAATGGGCTGCGAGTACAATTATCTGCTTTATCGATAACCAATGTAATGTCTGGCTCTGGTGCAGATCCTTTTGCTACGATTGGGTCAGGGTTAGACGCTGTTGGGTTTTCTTTATCGGTTACAATTACGGTAAAACTACAAGAAGTTTGT
>NZ_PJBJ01000029.1 GCF_002836475.1 Flavobacterium sp. ALD4
TTATCAAATTCTGCTTTAGTACGCATAAAGTAGTATGGTACCTTAGCTCAGATGGTAGAGCAATGGACTGAAAATCCATGTGTCCCTGGTTCGATCCCTGGAGGTACCACAATTAATGCTCGGATGGTGAAATTGGTAGACACGCTGGACTTAAAATCCAGTGAACAGCAATGTTCGTGCGGGTTCAAGTCCCGCTCTGAGTACAAAAAAACTTCAGTTGGCTAAGGCCGACTGAAGTTTTTTTTGTTTAATAATTTTTGGTGGCTAATCAGCGGAAATACAGAAGCTGCTATTGGATCAGGGCAAAAACCTGTGAAGCGATAAAAATTAGTCAATCTAAACAGGAAAAATTCCACATTTCTTTGTCCTCTAAATTGAGATCTAAAAGCTTTCATTTCTGCCTGCGGCAGGCAGACTAGCATTGAAATATTTTTTGCTAAGTAGTTATTGAATTTTTTAAGGAGTTTATGATTTTCATTTATCTGAAGAATTTGTGCTTCTATTATCAAAATAGTTTAATATGGTTTTATAATGATTCATCAGCGATCTTGAGATTGTATTGAAAGACTTAAATCCTGATTGATTTATTTTTTCATGCCATCTAGCCAATGTTGCAAGTACAATATTTTTATCTGTTGTTTTCTCAAAAGATGTTTTTCAAATCCTGAGCTAAATCATAGGCTTTTTAAATCAGGATACAATTCAAATAATACTACGGCGCATTCTGTTTGTTTTTTAGATTGCTTTGATTTGTTTTTGTACAGGAAACTACTATTCTTAACTAACAATTGTTTAGCGGTATCATTATTTGTCAACAGTATCGGTTTAAAATTTTTTGGCTTTTTCTAATGCTAGATTTTCCAAATTAATGTCTTGCTAGCGGCTTTTGATGTCAATTTCTTGTTACGCTTGCACAGAAAAATCGCAATAGCTGTCGCGCGACACGTCAATAATTGCATTCTTTAACACTCTGATCATTTTCTTGATGGTGGGTCTTTTTTTATTGTTGCAACGGAACTACGTTTATTTTTTTCATTTTTTAAATATAAATTATATGCTGTGGTTTATTTACGAGCTGTTGTGTCACTCTTATTTGTAATAAAAAACAGTGACAATTTAGCGAAACTTGTATTTAAACGGGTTTTTTTGTTTTGTAACGTTTTATTTGTTAATAGATTTTTTAATATGAAATAATTTATGGTTTTATTGTATTTTTATTCAAGAAAAATAGTAATAAACCAATGTTAGCATCATCAACCCTCAATTCATTTGAGTCGACTTTATCCTAGCTATTAAATAAATTCCATATGAAACAAAAACTACTTTTTGTGATTGCCTTATTTTTAATGTTCGTTAGTCAAGTTACTCAAGCCCAAAACAGCTCGAGGGATTATTTGGTAAGAGCTACGATGGGAACTTCAGGGTCTTCAGAAAATATCACGGCAAACAACAAGCAATATGTTGTACAGCAAAGTATAGGACAAGGCAGTGTTGTAGGTACATTTGAGGGTAGTGCTTACCCCGTGCGCCAAGGCTTTATACAGCCCAATTTAATGGCAAAAATCGTAGACTTAGCCGTCCCGTTAAATCTGGAAGCATCTGTTTATCCAAATCCTTTTGTAGAGAGTGTCAGCATATCCTTTACAGAACAAATTATTGGAGAGGTAGAAGTGGCTGTTTTTGATATGGTTGGGCGATTGGTGTTTTCAAAAAGCTATACAGCCAATCAAGTGGTAATAGCGCAGTTTAACCCTCTTCCGGGTGCTAATTATATTTTAAAGGTAAGGGCCAACAACAAACAATTCATAAATAAAATACTCAAAAAATAAGTGGGCAGCATTTCCTTTTTAGGATTTAGTCTGGTTTAAATAGAGATAATTAAAAAATACAAACCAAAACAGAAAACAAACGATTATGAAAAAATTATTACTCTTATTGCTATTATTAGTGACGGCATTTCAAGGTTTTTCCCAAACCAAAGGAATCAGTTACCAAGCGGTGATATTAAATCCTAAAGGGAATGCAAATGGACAAAATAATGTATTGGCCAACACCCAGGTTTCCATACAATTTACAGTTGTAAATGCATCTGGGACTAATGAGTACATAGAAACACATACTACAGATACGGACAGATATGGTATGGTCAATCTTTTAATAGGAAGCGATCCAACAACAAGCAGAGGTGATTTCGGAGCTATTTTTTGGGATGGTGAGACAAAGAAATTAAAAGTAGAGATTGATTTTTCAGGAGGCAGTAACTTCAGCTTTTTAAGTGAGCAAAATTTGACTTACATGCCACATCCGCCAACGAAAGAAGTAACGGATGGCATTAAGACAAATGCGGCAGCAATTTCAGAGGAAGTAACAAGAGCAAAAGCAGCAGAAGAAACAAATGCAGCAGGTATTTTAGCATTAGAAACTGAACAAGTAGCTCAGAATAGTGCTATTGAATTAAATACGGTAAAAACAGGCAGCATTGATGCACAGGCAGCAGCTATTACCGATTTGCAAGCTCAAGTCGCCACTTTACAATCCCAAATAAAAGGATTACTACCAAGTTCATTATCTAGTGTAAGTATTGGTACCCAAGGATGGCAAACCAGGAACTTGGATGTGACGGCTTATAGAGACGGTACTCCAATACCTGAAGTAACGGATGCAGCCGCTTGGGCAGCATTAACCACAGGGGCTTGGTGTTATAACGAAAATGAAAGCTCAAATGGCACAACTTATGGTAAATTATATAATTGGTATGCGGTAGCAGGAATACATGATGCTGCCTCGTTAACTGATATATCCTTAAGAAAGCAATTAGCCCCAACAGGCTGGCACGTTCCTACAGATGTGGAGTGGACCACATTAACCACTTTTTTAGATCTACGAGATAATACAGGTAACTTAGGAGGCAAGATGAAAGAAACGGGAATAAGTCCTGATGGTACCTGGTTAAGTCCTAATACGGGCGCTACTAATAGTAGTGATTTTACGGCTCTTGCAGGAGGTTTACGCGGTGGCCGCAGCGGCTTATTTAGCCCCATTGGCGAGAATGGTGCCTGGTGGAGTTTTAATACTGCCTACGGCCTTCGCCTAATAAACACTAGTGGCGATGTATTCAGCAACAATCTAAATCCAACTGCTGGTTTATCAGTGCGTTGCCTCAGGGATTTAGGAACAGCTATTGCGCCACAAGTTCCTAATGCACCAATCATAGGGACAGCTATAGAGGGGGGTAGTCAGGCGAGTGTAACATATACTGCTCCTGCATTTAATGGCGGTTCACCAATAACCATATATACGGCGACTTCATCACCAGATAATATTACAGGTACTCTAACACAGGCAGGAAGTGGCATAATAGAAGTTACCGGTCTCGCCTTGGGAATCACTTATACTTTCACAGTAACCGCTACAAATGCTGAAGGAGAAAGTGCAGCAAGCACAGCTAGTAATACGGTAACAGGATCGGAAGCAGGTTCACTATCTAGTGTAACCATTGGTACCCAAGTATGGCAAAGCAGGAACGTGGATGTACCTACTTATAGAGACGGTACTCCAATACCTGAAGTAACGGGTGCAGCCGCTTGGGCAGCATTAAAGACAGGGGCTTGGTGTTATTATCGCAACGACTCAGCAAACGGCACAACTTACGGTAAATTATATAATTGGTATGCGGTAAAGGGCATAACTGCTGCAGAGGACGCAACACCAACTGATGTACAAATAGCTGCAAGAAAGCAATTAGCCCCAACAGGCTGGCATGTTCCCACAAATGAGGATTGGAGCACATTAACCAATTTTTTAAATCAACAAGATCCTCTTAGTGGTAACACAGCATACCAGATGAAAGAAACGGGAACAACGCACTGGTTAAGTCCTAATGAAGGAGCTACTAATAGCAGTGGTTTTACAGGTCTTCCAGGAAGTATACGGGGGGGCGATTTTGGGACATTCATCGACGATCAATTCTATGGCATTGGCAATTTTGGTAGCTGGTGGAGTTCTACGGAGTCCCGTCCACTAAACGCCGATTCCCGTCACCTGAGTAACGAGAGTATTGTAGGAAGACTCATTGAACTTAAGACCTTTGGTCACTCAGTTCGTTTCGTCAGGGATTAATACTTTGACCCTTAGAAAAATAGAAGGGGCATTAGCCCCTTTTTTTATAAAAATGCATTGCTCATTACTGCATTTTATTTTCAAAACAAAACGTTAGTAGGTGCTCGTCTGTGAAGAGTAGCTTCTTGAACTGAAAGAAGAGTCGTAGCGTTTGCAACGCAGGATTAAAACTTTATTAAAACAAATCAAGGGCTACACTAAATTTTGACTTGCCTTCATTAACAAAGGGTCTTATCAGCATAAGGTTGATAAGACCCTTTTTTATTGGCGGAGAGCTCTCTGTTATAATGCGGAGATTGGTTTCGACCACGCGAACAGCTGCAACCGCGCAATGAGTTGGGATATTGCTTTCATCATTAAGGGGAGTCTTGTTTCCAAATCAAATTTGTAACTTTGAGCAATATTAAATCATGAGAAAAAAATGTTGAAACCAGAAAGCATTAAAATACTTCAAATCGATAGTAATAACCCCATTTTATCGGGACAATCCCATCTCTTGCTCTTCTGCGACGAGTACTTACTTAGCTTTGTAAACTGAGTAAAGGGTTTTTAACGCTGCTCCAACAAAAATCATCACAAAGGCTCTACATTTACATTATAAAAAACAGTATTATCTTCTTCATAATTCCTATGACTACTATTTACATAATCTCTTTCATAGAAAACAATTTCGGCATCAACAGGATTATAATGTATATAGTTTACACGTTGTTCTATTTTTTCTAAAGTATCTAAAATAAAAGGATGAAAACCATCTTGCCATAATTTATAATTTTTCGTCCTCCCTGTTTTTTGCGCCTCAAAACTAAATTTCCGTAATAGCCATTCTCGTCGACTCTCAGTATGTTCTTTGATCGCTTCTATTAGTTTTTTTGATGTGAATTTTTTAAAATCCCGAATAATATTTTGCAATTCACTATCGAAAGCCGTTACAATTAAATGTATATGACTCGTCATATAAACATAAGCATGTACACTCAATCCTTTTTCTTTGATACAATAATTTAAGGATTCATCCAAGATATTACAATAAACAGGTCTAGTAAATAAATCTACCCAGTCTACGACTGTTATAGTAATAAATGTTGGTACTGTACTATCAATAACTTTGTATTTCTCAGACATCGTTTTCTATCAAATGTATTAATTTTAAGAAAACGATGATATAAAAAACAGTAGCTTCATTATTACTTCTGTTTTAGTTAGCCGCGTTGCAAGCGCTACGATTTGTCTTTTAATTTAAGTAGGTACTCGATGCAATCGAGCACCAGAGGAAGAAGTTAATTATAAAAGCCGCATTGCAAATGCTTTATTTAGTTCAGACAAGTAAGTAGGTACTCGTCGCAGACGAGCACCAGATAAAGTTAAGTCATCTCGGTTTTAGTTATCCCCGTTGCAAACGCTACGATTTGTCTATTAATTTAAGTAGGTACTCGTCGCAGACGAGCACCAGATAAAACCATTGGGATCATATTAAAAAAAAGAGGAGTTAGGTCATCCCAGTTTTAGTTAGCCGCGTTGCAAACGCTATAATATGTCTTTTGATTTAAGTAGGTAAAACCATTGGGATCATATTAAAAAAACAGGAGTTAATTCATCCCAGTTTTAGTTAGCCGCGTTGCAAACGCTCTAATATCCCTTTTAATTTAGGTAGGCACTCGATGCAATCGAGTACCAGAGAACGTGGACAAACGAGTACCAGTGGGTGTGGCTAAATTTGTTCTAAAAAATAAAGTAACGCGATGGCGCAAGTAGTTTGTCTGTCATAGCGGAGTAACCACGTGGCAAACGCTATAATATGCCTTTTAATTTAAGTAAGCACTCGATGCAATCGACCACCAGAGAACGTAGACAAATGAGTACTAGTAAAAAAAACAGGAGTTAAGTCATCTCGGTTTTAGTTATCCACGTTGCAAATGCTATAATATGCCTTTTAATTTAGGTAGGCACTCGATGCAATCGAGCACCAGAGAACGTGGACAAACGAATACCAGTGGGTAAATTGTATCGATAACTAGGAAAAGCGCATTAAAAACGGATTTCGATAGATTTTCTGTTACTTTTTACTACACAAAAAACATTCGAACTGAAGTTTTAAATAATTACATACAGCGGGTTACGATAATGTTAAATCAAATTAGTTGTTTACTTTTCTTATGGATGATTTAAATTTGTTTGTTCTTTAATGTGTATTTTTGTACACAAAAATATTTTTAAAGATGAAAAAACTGATTTTGTTTTTGGCTGTTATTATTATGTCAAATTTACAAGCACAAGACCGACCTAAATTGGTCGTAGGTATCGTTGTTGATCAAATGAAAATGGAATATTTGTATCGTTTTTCCAATGATTTTTCCCCTAATGGATTTAAAAGATTAATGGATAACGGGTATACGTTTCAAAATATGCATTTTAATTATATGCCAACTTATACGGGACCTGGACACGCTTCAATTTATACAGGAACCACGCCAGATACTCACGGTATCGTAGGTAATGAGTGGTTTAGTAGAACATTAGGGAAAGAGATGTATTGTACAGATGATGCTAGTGTAAGTACGGTAGGTGATGGAACGAAGGAAGAGGGAGAAATGTCTCCTAAGAATCTACTAACGACAACTATTACTGATGAGTTGCGAATGGGAACTAACTTTAAGGGAAAAGTTATTGGTATGAGTCTTAAAGATCGGGGTGCCATTTTACCAGCGGGGCATTTTGCAAATTGGGCATTTTGGTACAGCAAAACGGGTTCTTTTATTTCCAGTACTTTTTATGGCGAAAAACTTCCAAATTGGGTTCAGAAATTCAATGACGAAAAACATTATATGCCTTATATCAATAATGGATGGGATTTATTGAAGGCTAAAAGTACGTATAATGAAAGCCTAGAGGATAATAATCCATATGAAGGTAAATTGTACAATAGTACCGCTCCAATTTTCCCTTATGATTTAAAGGATATGTATGCTAAGAATGATGCGGGTGTATTGCGTGCAACTCCGTTTGGGAATAATCTATTAGCTGAGTTTGCGATGAAAGCGATAGAGAAAGAGGAGTTAGGAAAAGATAACGTTACTGACTTTTTAACGGTTAGTTTTTCTTCTACAGATTATGTAGGTCATTTAATGGGACCAAGATCAATGGAATTACAAGATACTTACTTGCGATTAGATCAAACCATAGCTGAGTTTTTGAATTATCTGGACAAAACTGTTGGTAAGGATAATTATTTATTGTTTTTGACCGCTGATCATGCCGGCGCTGAAAATGTAAATTATTTAAAAGACCATAAATACAATGTAAATAGTATTAGTCCTGCAGTTATTAGAAATAACCTGAAGGATTTTTCCATAAAGACTTTTGGTGTTGATTTAGTATTGAATTATTCCAGTTTTAATTTATTTTTCAATAGAGAAGTAATCAAAAGTAAAGGATTGGAGTTGGTTAAAGTTAAAGATGCATTTAAGAGTTATTTGATGACACAAGATTACGTAAAGAGAGTCTATAGCGAAGAGGATATTTTAAATTCAACCGGTAATGATTATTTTTTAAATTTCATTGCAAAAGGGTATGATGTAACGCAAAACGGAGATTTGGTTATCTTAGATAAGCCAGGTTATATAGAATATCAAGGTACCGGAACGTCGCACGGAACAACTTATTCTTATGACACGCATGTTCCTGCTATTTTTTATGGCTGGCACATTAAAAAAGGGGAGTCTTTTAATAAAAAAGAGATCACTCAAATTGCACCAACGATTGCCCAGAAGATAAAAATTTCATTTCCTAACGGAACTGAAGCTCATGTTCTTGAGGAAGTTTTGAAGGACTAATTTAGTTTATGGCCGTAAAAAAAGCTGTGTTTTTTAAAACACAGCTTTTTTTTATGGATATTTTTTTCTAAACTGTAGCTTCTATTGGCAACGGAATTTGATTTTTCAATAAGTCCTCAAAGGTTTCATGGGCACGGATTAAATGTCCTTTTCCATTCATCCATAAAACTTCGGCCGGTCTGTATCTTGAATTATAGTTAGATGCCATAGAATAGCAATACGCTCCTGCGTTTCTAAAACTTAAAATATCACCTTCCTTGATTTCAGGAATCCTTCTGTTGTTGGCAAAAGTGTCCGTTTCGCAAATATATCCCACTACTGAATAGAAACGCTCTTTTCCTTTTGGATTCGAGATGTTGTCAATTTGATGTTGCGAGCCATAAAGCATCGGTCGGATCAAGTGATTGAAGCCACTGTCTATACCGGCGAACACAGTTGACGTTGTTTGTTTGATTACGTTTACTTTTACTAAAAATTGTCCTGCCTCGCTTACCAAGAATTTTCCTGGTTCGAATATTAGCGTCAATTCTTTTCCGTATTCTTTGCAAAAAGCGTTGAATCTTTTAGACAATTTTTTACCTAACTCTTCAATATCAGTTTCGATATCATCTTTTTTGTAAGGGACTTTAAATCCGCTTCCAAAATCTAGGAATTCAAGGTTTTTGAAATTTTTGGCAGCATCAAATAATATTTCCGCAGCATATAAAAATACTTCAATATCAAGGATATCTGAACCCGTATGCATGTGAATACCTACGATGTTCATTTTAGTGTTTTGAACAATACGAACTAAATGAGGCAATTGGTGAATTGAGATACCAAATTTACTGTCGATATGACCTACTGAAATATTCGTATTTCCACCTGCCATCACGTGGGGGTTGATACGGATACATACGGGAACATCTGGATGTTTTGTGCCAAATTGCTCTAATATGGACAGGTTGTCAATGTTTATTTGAACTCCCATTGCGTTGACCTCTTCGATTTCTTCAAGAGATACTCCGTTAGGGGTATAGAATATTTTTTCTGGTGCGTATCCTGCATGAAGCCCTAAAAGTACTTCCTGAATAGAAACGGTATCTAAACCGGATCCCATTTCTTTTAGTAGTTGAAGTATGGCCACATTTGACAATGCCTTCATTGCATAGTTGATGCGCAAGTTGTCCACCTTAGAAAAAGCTTTCGTTAATCTATTGTACTGGGATTTTATTTTTTCGGCATCATAAACATATATTGGACTGCCAAATTGTTCTGTTAACTGAAGTAAGTCTTTTGGTTGCATTGTTATTAATTTTTAGCAAATTTATTACTCTTTTATGGATATGGCAAGCGGATATCTAAATTCTAACAATTTGTAACAAAATGTTATAAAATCAACAAACGATGGGTTTGTACCCAATATTCGGGTGAGTGATAGTAGCGAAAAGCCACGGTCACTGGAGCGCGAACGAAAAGGACGAGAACTTTAATCGGATAGCGTACCAGGCAAGAGCGGTAGTGAATGTCTGGCCACCCCAAAAACATAAAAGGCTGTCATAAATTACTTTTTGACAGCCTTTTTATATCCTTTTTTATGTTTACTATAGACTTGGCAAATCACCATTTCCTTTTGTAGGCAAGTTGGTAGATCCCATCAAATATAAATCAACTTCCCTTGCTGCTTCACGACCTTCTGAGATTGCCCAAACGATTAAAGATTGCCCTCTTCTCATATCACCAGCGGTGAAGATGTGGGGTACATTTGTTTGATAATTGGTCGCTTTGTAATTAGTGCGCATGTCCGTCTCTAAACCTAGTTGGTCGCTTAATGTTTTTTCAGGACCCGAAAATCCAAGAGCCAAGAGAGCTAAATCACAAGGCCATGTTTTCTCAGAACCTTCTTTTTCGACTAATTCAGGTCTTTGTCCTGGTGTCATTTTCCATGCTACTTCTACGGTTTTCAAGCCTATCAATTCTCCTTTTTCATTAGAAAGGAATTCTTTAGTATTGATTAACCAATTTCTATCGCAACCTTCCTCATGTGAAGAAGATGTTTTTAATTGTAATGGCCAGAAAGGCCATGGCGTAGTTTCACTTCGTCCAACAGGTGGTTTAGGCATGATCTCGAAATTGGTAACTGATTTTGCTCCCTGTCTGTTGGAAGTCCCTACACAGTCAGATCCCGTATCTCCACCACCAATAACAATAACATCCTTACCAGTTGCAAGTATTTGATTAGGAATCACTTCTCCGTACAACGATTTTGTTTGTTGTGTCAAGAAAGTCATCGCTTGAACCACTCCTTTGCTTTCAATCCCTTTTGTAGGTAAGCTTCTACTTGATGTAGAGCCCCCGCATAATACGATCGAATCGAATGCATTCAATTCTTCTGTGCTGTAGTTTACGCCAACATTTACATTAGTTTTAAAAGTTATTCCTTCTGCTTCTAGAATTAGAACACGACGGTCTATAATTGCTTTTTCTAATTTAAAATTTGGAATTCCATATCGCAATAAGCCACCGATAGCATTATCTCGCTCAAAGACCGTTACAGTATGTCCAGCTCTATTTAATTGTTGAGCAGCGGCTAATCCGGCAGGACCGGAACCTATAACTGCTACTGTTTTACCGGTTCTTTGTAAAGGAATTTGGGGTTTAATCCATCCTTCTGCAAAACCTCTCTCTATTATATTTTTTTCAATATTCTCGATTGCGACAGGCTCTTCAATAATACCTAACACACACGATTTTTCACATGGTGCAGGGCATAAGCGTCCCGTAAATTCTGGAAAGTTATTTGTTGCTTGTAAAATTTCTAAGGCGCCTTGCCATTCCTCTTGATGTACCATATCATTAAAGTCAGGAATCAAATTTCCTAATGGACAAGCACTATGGCAAAACGGAATGCCACAGTCCATGCATCTTGATCCTTGTTCTTTAATTTTATTTTTATCTAATGGAATTGTAAACTCATTATAATTTGAGACACGTTCCGCTATTACTACATTACTTTCGTCAGTTCTATCGTATTCTTTAAATCCACCTATCTTTCCCATGACTATGCTATTAGTTCTTCAATTTTTTTCTCTTCTGCTAATCGTTGTAATGCTATTTTATAATCCTTTGGCATTACTTTGATGAAATGTTTTTGTTGGTTTTCCCAATCTTCTAAGATTCTTCCTGCCAATGGGCTGTTAGTATACATGGAGTGATTTTTAATTAAACGTCTTAGTTTTTTCAAGTCGTCATTTTCCAATTCTTCTAAGGCTACCATTTCCATATTGCACAAACCATTTTCGAATTGTTTTTTAACATCAAAAATATAAGCAATTCCGCCACTCATACCAGCAGCAAAATTTCTTCCGGTTTTTCCTAAAACGACCACAATTCCGCCAGTCATATATTCACATCCGTGATCTCCGATTCCTTCCACAACTGCTGTTGCTCCAGAATTTCTTACACCGAAACGTTCACCAGCCATACCATTAATGTATGCTTCACCAGTAATTGCACCATAAAGAGCTACGTTTCCAATAATTATGTTTTCTTCTGGTTTAAATGTTGCAGTAGGAGGGACTTTGATAATTAATTTAGCTCCTGAGAGTCCTTTCCCTAAATAATCATTACAATTTCCATGAATTTTAAATGACAATCCATTAGTGGCGAAAGCGCCAAAACTTTGTCCAGCAGAGCCTTCAAAATCAACAAGAATGGTATCTTCCGGTAAACCTTGGGCACCATATATTTTTGAGATTTCATTACTTAAAATAGCTCCCACAGAACGGTCTGTATTTTTAATCTTAAAGTTAACTCGTGTTTTCTCTTTTCTATAAATAGAAGGAATCGCCTCCTTTATGATTTGGAAATCCAAAACGTTTTCTAATCCGTGATCTTGTGTTGTTGTATTGTGATTCGGTACTGTTTTTGCTTTTTCAGGTTTGTATAAAATAGTAGACAAATCTAAACCGCTTGCTTTATAATGTTTAATGGCTTTGTTTACATTCAATTTTTGTGATTGTCCCACCATTTCTTTTAGCGTTCTAAAGCCTAATTGAGCCATGATTTCTCTCAATTCTTCAGCAATAAAGTACATGAAATTAATAATGTGTTCTGGAGTTCCTTTGAAATTCTTTCTCAACTCCGGATCTTGAGTGGCAATACCAACTGGGCATGTGTTTAAATGACATGCTCTCATCATAATACAACCTGACGCTACTAGAGGTGCGGTAGCAAAACCAAATTCCTCTGCTCCAAGTAATGCTGCAACAGCAACATCACGACCTGTCTTTAATTGTCCGTCGCATTCTAAGACGACACGACTTCGGAGGTCATTTAGAATTAAAGTTTGCTGTGCCTCAGCAAGACCTAGTTCCCATGGGATTCCTGTATGCTGCAATGAAGTTAATGGTGCAGCACCTGTTCCTCCATCAAAGCCTGAAATCAAAATCACATCCGCTTTCGCTTTCGCAACACCGGCTGCAATGGTCCCAACACCTACTTCAGATACTAACTTAACATTGATGCGGGCTTCACGATTGGCATTTTTTAAATCAAATATCAATTGTGATAAATCCTCAATAGAATAAATGTCATGATGCGGAGGAGGAGAAATTAATCCAACATATGGAGTTGAGTTTCTTATTTCTGCAATCCAAGGAAGTACTTTTGCACCAGGTAGTTGCCCACCTTCGCCAGGTTTTGCACCTTGCGCCATCTTTATCTGAATTTCTTTAGCATTTGTTAAGTAGTTAATTGATACTCCAAATCTTCCAGAAGCTACCTGTTTTATAGCACTATTTCTAGAGTCACCGTTGATTTCTTTTTGGAAACGTTTTGGATCTTCACCACCTTCTCCTGAATTACTTTTACCCCCTATTCTGTTCATGGCAATTGCTAAGTTTTCATGAGCTTCCTGACTGAGAGAACCAAGTGACATGGCACCAGTTTTAAATTTTTTAACAATTTCTGTCCAAGGTTCTACTTCGTCAATTGAGATTGGATCTAAGTTGTTGAATTCAAATAGCCCTCTAATTGTCATTAGGTTTTTACTTTGATCGTTGACCATTGTGGCGTATTCTTTATAACTTTCTGGACTATTCAAGCGAACGGCTTGTTGTAATTTAGAAATTGTGGTAGGATTAAACATATGCTTCTCGCCTGTTCTTCTCCATCTGTAAATACCACCAATTTCTAGAGATAAAAGGCTGGCGACACTCGAGTTTGGAAATGCTTTCTGATATCTTTCTTTAATTTCTTTTTCGACTTCTATTAAACCGATTCCCTCTATTCTAGAAGGGGTATATGGAAAATATTTAGAAGTAAAATTTTTGTTTAAACCTAAAATTTCAAAAATTTGGGCTGCGCGATACGAATGTAAAGTGGAGATACCAATTTTATTCATAATTTTCAGAATCCCTTTTGCAATAGCTTTGTTGTAATTTGTGATAGCATAATCAGCTGTCATACCGGTAATAAAACTTTTATCTACCTGATCACGGATGATTTCATTCACCAAGTATGGATTTATGGCACTTGCACCATATCCAAATAACAAAGCAAAATGATGTGGTTCACGCGGTTCGGCGGATTCAATGATAATTCCAAATTTCGAACGAACTTTTAGAATATTCATCGAATGATGGACGTAAGAGCAAGCCAACAACATTGGTATTGGAGCCATTTTATCACTAACACCTCTATCTGAAAGTATGATGATATTGTATCCTCCTTGTATTGCCTTAAAAGTTGCTTTTACACATTTCTCTAATGCACGTTCCAGACCATTTACTCCTTTTTCTATTTCATATAAAGTAGAAATAGTTTGTGACTTGAAATCTGGATGGTCAATATTTCTTATTTTATCCAGGTCTTCTTTTGAGATTACTGGATTCTGAATTTTCAACTTTTTACAATGTTTTGGAACAATATCAAAGATATTGTAATCTCCACCAATTGCTAAACTGATATCCGTAATAATTTCTTCGCGAATTCCATCTAAAGGCGGATTGGTAACTTGAGCAAATAATTGTTTAAAATAATTATACAAAAGTTGCGGTCTATCCGATAATACAGCCAATGGAGTGTCATTACCCATTGAACTAAGTACTTCAGTCCCCTTTGTACTCATTGGATTTATAATTGTCTTTAAATCTTCAATAGTATATCCAAATAAACGCAATCGAGTTTCAAAATCGATATTCTCAGTTGGCGTCGTATTATTGGTATATGGTACTTTTGCTAGGTGCAATAAATTGTCGTCTAACCATTTTCTATAAGGGCGTTTTGTTACTATCGCATCCTTAATCTCGTCATCTTCAATAATACGCCCTTCATTCATGTCAACGAGGAACATTTTTCCGGGCTCTAATCGGCCATGCTGTATTACATTCTCGGGTTTTATGTCGAGAACACCTATTTCAGATGCCATAATTACAAACCCATCTTTTGTAAGTGTGTAACGTGACGGACGCAAACCATTTCTGTCAAGAAGTGCGCCTATCACATTTCCATCCGTAAAAGGAATAGAGGCAGGGCCATCCCAAGGCTCCATTATACAGGCATTGTACTCGTAAAATGCTTTTTTGTCATCAGACATGGTTTGGTGTTTTTCCCATGCTTCAGGTACGACCATCATCATAACTTCCGGTAACGAACGTCCAGTCATTAATAACAATTCGATAACCATATCCATAGAAGCGGAGTCTGATTTTCCGTCTAATATTATGGGGAACAATTTTTTGATGTCATCGCCAAATATATCACTTTCCATTAATTCTTCACGGGCACGCATTCTGCTTACATTTCCACGAAGGGTATTTATTTCGCCATTGTGACACATGTATCGGAACGGTTGAGCGAGTTCCCATGAAGGGAATGTATTAGTAGAAAAGCGTTGATGAACCAAAGCTAGTCTCGTTACTAAATCATCGTCTGTTAAATCCGTATAGTATCTGCTGATGTCTTCCGGCATCAATAGCCCTTTATATATGATAGTGGTGGTAGATAAACTAGAGAAATAGAACATATGACTTTCTGAAGTCTTTGAACTCAGAATAGTATGCTCTGCTATTTTTCTGGCGGCAAATAATTTGGCGTTGAATTGTTGTTCGGTTAACTCCAATCCGTTCTTACCAATAAATACTTGTTTTACTGTTGGTTCTTTTTCGGCTGCGATTTGTCCAAGATTTGAAACATCGACAGGAACATCTCTCCATCCGATTATATTCAGGTTTTGATTGCGAACAGCAGTTTCAAGGGTAGTCTTGCAAAATTCAGCTTGATTTTTCTTTTTGGGTAAAAAAACCATTCCCACTGCATACTCTCTTGTTTCAGGAATAGTAAAGTCGCATACTTTTTTAAAAAAATCATGAGGAATGTCAAAAAGAATTCCTGCTCCATCTCCAGTTCTTCCATCAGCACTTACTGCACCTCGATGCTCTAATTTTATTAAGATATCGAGTGCTTTATGAATAATATCGTTAGATTTAATTCCGTTTAAATTACAAATAAATCCTGCGCCACAGTTGTCATGTTCAAATTCAGGCAAATAAAGGCCTTGTTCTTTAACTTTCATGCTTTATAATTTTTTTATATAAAAATAGCGATTTGATTATATATAATGTATCGAAAATGATTAAAAATAAATATTTTTACAGTAAAATTAGAATAACGATTAATAAATGATGATAATCATATTTAGGCGCGCGCGAATTACAAAATCGGCAACCTGATTTAATAGTATCTACTATATATCGGGCTCTATAGTAGACACTATCAAATTTATGGTTTTAATTTCAAACGATATAGTGACTATTTCAGCACTAGTTTTATGGGGGTTTACTATTGTTAAGACTTAAAATCGTCTGTTATTATGAATTTATTGTCGAACTTAGAAGATAAGAAATTTTAAATAGGGAAAAGATTTTTCTGTTACCATGAATTTTGCTATTTTTGTGGCACTTATATTCTGAAATAAATTCAGAATCCAGACAAATGCTATATTATGAACATACACGAATATCAAGGAAAAGAGATTTTAGCTAGTTACGGAGTGCGCATTCAGCGTGGTATCGTTGCTAATAATGCAGTTGAAGCTGTTGCTGCTGCAAAACAATTAACTACTGAAACAGGAACAAGCTGGTTTGTAATCAAAGCGCAAGTTCATGCAGGTGGACGTGGAAAAGGTGGAGGAGTAAAACTTGCCAAAAACTTACAACAAGTAGAAGAGGTAGCAGGTCAGATTATTGGAATGCAATTGGTGACGCCTCAAACTTCTGCAGAAGGTAAAAAAGTACACAAAGTTTTAGTTGCTGAAGATGTTTATTACCCTGGTGAAAGTGAAACTTCAGAATTTTACGTATCTGTTTTATTGAATAGAGCGACAGGTCGCAATATGATCATGTATTCTACCGAAGGTGGAATGGATATCGAAGAAGTAGCAGAACATACACCTCATTTAATTTTCACCGAAGAAATTGATCCTTCTGTAGGACTTCAAGGTTTTCAAGCAAGAACAATTGCTTTTAACTTAGGTCTTTCTGGGAATGCTTTTAAAGAAATGGTGAAATTCATCGATGCTTTATATAAAGCATATATCGGTTCTGATGCATCAATGTTTGAAATTAACCCAGTTTTAAAAACATCTGATAATAAAATTTTAGCTGTAGATGCTAAGGTTAATATTGATGATAATGCTTTGTACAGACAAAAAGCTTATGCTGAGATGCGCGATATTCTTGAAGAGAATCCAATCGAAGTAGAAGCTAAAGAAGTAGGATTAAACTATGTAGATCTTGACGGTACAGTTGGGTGTATGGTTAACGGTGCTGGATTAGCAATGGCTACTATGGATTTAATTAAGTATGCTGGTTTTGAGCCTGCAAACTTCCTTGACGTAGGTGGAACTGCTGATGCAAAACGTGTTGAAACGGCTTTCCGTATCATCTTAAAAGATCCAAACGTAAAAGCGATTTTGATTAATATTTTTGGTGGAATTGTTCGTTGTGACCGTGTGGCACAAGGAGTTGTTGATGCCTACAAGAATATGGGAGACGCTATTAAAGTGCCGATTATTGTTCGTTTACAAGGTACTAACGCAGCGATTGCAAAAGAATTAATTGATAATTCAGGAATGCCAATATTATCTGCTGTTGAATTTCAAGAAGCAGCGGACCAAGTAAAAGCGGCTCTTTCTTAATTAGAAAAGTATTAGATATAAAAAAAATCCTGTTTGCCATTGCGAACAGGATTTTTTCTTTTTACATTATCTATTTAATACCAATTGCCTCATAGCCTTTTAAGCTAGTCCTATTTTTTGGGTCTAAGTTTTGTTTGGTTTTCCCCAAGATATTAATTATATCAAACTTGCTCTCACTTTTTCTTAAATTATAAAAATCATTTGAATTGGTAACTTCAACCTTAAGAATATAGTTCTGGTCTAATTTGAAAGTGTCAATATCCTCCTTAATAAATTCTCCATTTATCATATAGATGACAGCGTTTTTCTCGACTGTAGTGTAAACATATTTAATTTGTTCTAAGCTTAAAAAAATATATTTCTTGGGGTTTTTAGAACGGATATGTATCTGTACTGAATAGAGGCTGTTATTAACTACCGTATCCTTTTTAATGCTATTTATTGACTTTATATCGTCAGGATTGATATATTTCATTGTGTTCGAAGAAATTGAAACTGAATCAAGAAATAGTGCTGGTTGTGTGTTTTTACTATTTTGGCTAAAAAACAGCGTTGTAACAAATAGTAATAAGAGGGATAAAAATAGTTTCATTTTTGGACAGTTATCATATATTACAATAAATTAAATGTACAAAAAAAACCTGTACGCCGTGGCGAACAGGTTTTTGTATTCTTTATTAGTTTCCGATTTGCTGCACTTCATCGGATTCATATATGCTAAAACCGTTTTTATTTTTTTGAGCAATCCTAAAAAGTGCTTTTGCAACGCTTTCACTTTCTATGGGTTTGTATTTTTTAAGTCTTCCGACAAGTAAAAAAGAAAGTATTGTCATAAAAAATGCGCCTATTTTCTCTCCCATTCTGAACTCTGTTCGGTTTCCTAAAAGTATCGAAGGTCTTAAAATAGAAATACTTGCAAAGCTAGATTGTTTTAGAAAGTCTTCTATTTCTCCTTTTGTTTTTAGATAGAAACTCCCAGCTGCTTTATCGGCGCCGATAGATGAGATAATCAAAAATTGCTTTATGTTATTTTTTAAAGCGAAAGTGGCAAACTGCTGTGGATAGCCAAAATCGACTTTTCTAAATGCTTCTTTACTTCCTGCTTTTTTGATAGTCGTACCAATGGTGCAGAAAAAATCATCGCCAACAACTAAACTCTGATAGCTTTCAGGCTTGTCGAAATCTATAATATGCTGTGTTAATTTGGCGTGTGTCTTTCCGGCATCTCTTTTTACAAAAGCAATTACTTTATCATAGGCTGCGCTTTCTAAAAGGATTTCTAATAATTGAGAACCTATTAATCCAGTACTTCCTATAATTAAAGCAGTTTTCATAATCAAATTATTTTTTGTTCTTTCCGAAATTGTATTTCACTTTTTCTACCACTGGAGTTTTGGCCGGTCCTTTTTTAAACGAAGGCTTTTTCTTGTAATCCGCTTTAGCTGTTGCTTTCCCACCCGGTTTATCACCTCTAGCTCCTTCTTCATCTTTTTGCTTCGCTTTAAATTCGGGTCTGTCTTTAGATCCTTCCTTTGCAGGTATTTGTGCTTTATGTTTTGCTAAAACGTCAGTTGGACTTTTTGGGTTTTCTTTTGTTCCACGTAAATGAATAACTAAAGCATTCAGGAAATTACGCAACACTTGGTCGCCACATTCCATATAATTTTCATGTTTTTCATCGCGAAAAAAAGCACCTAATTCTGATTTAGTAATTCTAAAGTCTACTAATTCCAATATTTCAACTATTTGGTCATCACGTAACATTAAGGCAACGCGCAGTTTTTTGAAGATATCGTTATTTGTCATCATATTCTAATTTTTTACAAAGGTACGTTTAAAAAGTAAGTGGTCGTAATTTTAGGTTCAGAATTGGTACTGGTTTAGAATACGAATTATTTTATTTAAATCGTCCTCCGTATGATTAGCTGTAAATATGATTCTGTTTAATTCTTTACCGCCTGTAGGGTATTTAAAGTTAGTGACGATTATTTTATTGGCGTTAAGCACTGTATTGATTATAGGTATGTCTGGATAGATGACAGGATAGTCAGGGTTGAATGCAAATGCTTTATTTTTGGCCAATAGACCGTCAATATATTTAAGATTGTTTTTTAACTTTATGTGTTGGCTTTTATAAATAGCTTCTGCTTCTCCCAATGCTTCAATCACAGCGGGACTCATTCCCGCACTTGAAACAAATGAGGCATTGTTCATTATTTGATTAATAAAGGATTGATCAGATGCAACGACACCGCCGGTAACTCCCATTGCTTTTCCCAGCGAAGCGACCATGATTTTTCGTTTGATATTTTTATAATGGATAGCAGAGAAAATTCCGCAGCCGTTAATTCCTAAAACACCCAAAGAATGGGATTCATCAACAACCAAAGTAATTTCCTTGTTTGATGCAATTAACTCTATAATTGTTAAATCAATGGCTTTTATGTGAAAGCTGGGGACAGCGTCGGTCAGAATTGTTATCCTTTCATTTGTGCTGTCTAACAAGCGGGGATTTATTCCGCTTTCTATAAAAAACGGTAAACTATTAGGTGCTTTTAGGGCTGCATGAGTATTAGGAAAGTGAAAGAAGGCATCTGTATGAGGGGCGAGTTCTTCTATTACTAATTTTGCAGCAAGCATCCCCGAGGAAACTGTGACAACAGCATCTGCACCAATATAATCCGTCAGAAATTGTTCTCCTTTTTCGTATGCCGTAAGTTTTATGTTTGAATTTCTGGAACTTCCGTATGCAGAGCCCCAACGCAGTATGTTTTTTATAATCAGTTGCTGAAATTCAGAGTTGGTTGGCATTCCCAAATAGGCTGTTCCTCCAAAATATAAATAACTTTCCCCTTTAACCTCAATTATTCTGTCTGGAAACTGATTGATTTTCATTCGTAATTATTTTAAAACAACTCCCGTTCCGTTTAGTTCAGAATAGCTGACTTTTCCATTTTTTATGGTCACTCCATTGGCTATGTCTTCCGCCAATAGCAAAGCGCCGTCCATGTCGACATAATCCAATTGTGGCAATAAATGTGCAATGGCCGAAATTCCTACTGACGATTCTGTCATGCATCCTACCATTGTTTTTAACCCTAGTTTTTTTGCTTCTTGAATCATTCGTCTAGCCGGAGTTAATCCACCACATTTTACTAGTTTAATATTTACTCCATGAAAATGGTTATGGCATTTAGCAACATCTTCTTCGATGATGCAACTTTCATCTGCTATTATAGGTAAAACCGAATGTTTAAAAACTTCCTTATGTCCATCCCAATTATCAGCTTTCATGGGTTGTTCGAGGAATTCTACACCTAGTTTCTTCAATTCAATAGCGTTGCTGATTGTCTCCTCAACTCCCCATCCGCAGTTAGCATCAATTCTGAAAATAGCATCGGTATGTTTTCGAAGTTCTGTTACGATGGCAATGTCTTCGTCCGTTCCTAATTTAATTTTATAAATGGGCCAGGGCAATTCCTTCATTTTAGAAACCATTTTTTCTATGGAAGCAATCCCGATTGTGTAATCAGTTAATGGATTGTTCTCTACAGTATAGTTCCAATATTCATATAACTTTTTTCCTTTTTGACGTGCATACAAATCATTGTATGCCATGTCCAAAGCGCATAGCGCAAACATATCCTCTTTTAAATAGAAATGCATCTTTTTCCAAAAATCTTCGGGTGTTTCGCCATCACTAGCTTCAATGATGCTTCTAATTTTGTTTAGATCTTCTGCCATTACCGGTACAGTCATATTGTAATACGGATTTGAAGTTGCTTCACCAAAACCAGAAACCCCTTCACTTTTTAATTCCACAATTAAAGAAGGTTGGAAATCTATTGATTCTCTTGAAATGGTGAACGTATGTTTTAACTTAAGGTCGTATGCTCTTATTATTAATTCCATAATTGGTTGTAGCTATATAATTATATGTAAATCAGTTGTGAAAACGATATATAAATGTAATGAATAAGTTAATACCCCAACCAAAGAATAGCATTTGTAAATCCATCACGCCATAATTTTTCATTATGTTGTCCCCCTTTTACAATCTTTTTCTCATTCAAATTCAAACAATAACAGCGCTTTGTATTTAATAGGCGTTCCATTTTGTTCAGGTCTGTCACCATATCTTCACTTTCATTATCGCCACACAAGAAATAAATTTTGCTTTTTATTTTTTTTGTATTTTCTACTAAATCGAATATTTTATCTGAGAACCAAAAGGAAGGGCTGAAGACTCCCGCTTTTCCGAACACTTGAGGGTATTTCAAAATAGCGTAATACGAAACTAATCCACCAAGAGAGCTACCCATTATTAGGGTGTTTTTCTTTTTTACCTTAGTTCTGTATTTTTTGTCAATCTGAGGCTTTAATGTTTTGACAATAAACTTAAGGTAGGCATTGGCATTTCCTCCACCATATTTATCATTTTGAAAGGGCGTTAATTCTTCCATGCGTTTATCGTTGCCATGTTCGATTCCAATAACGATTAGCTGTGCATTAATACTGTCCAGTTTTTCGTCAACATTCCATTCCCCTACGTAGGAAGTTTTTGAATCAAATAGATTCTGGGCGTCGTGCATATAAAGAACAGAATATTTCTTCTGCGAATTTTTATAATTCTTTGGAAGGTAAACCCATATTTTTTTTGTGGTATGTAATTGTGGGGCCTCAATCGTAAAAGTTGAAACTTGTTTTGAGGCAGTACTTTCTTGAGCTGTTGTATTTGTTAGGACAAAAAATAATACAAGAAGAAGGAGGAGTCGTTTAATCATTAATTTGTGTTTTGATTTAGAAACAATTTTGTAGCTAAAAATAATGATTATTTTAGTGGTTTGATATTTGAATACAATAATATTCAGGAGTCTTTTTGATAAAGCAATGACCTGACTCTAAAAATAAAATTCAGTCAATTTACATTATATAGCCAGTTTGATAGTTTATCGCACTTTGAATGGTGTTTTTATATCAGTACTAAATTTAGGTCCTTTTTTTCGGACTTAGTTCTATTTAGTATTATGTAGGTGATAGTAAGTTAATTGAATGAATTAAAGTTCATTTTATTGTTCGTTTTAGTAAACCTCATTAGTTGTGTGATTATTTAGTGGCACAGTTATTGGCTTTAGCGATAATAGTTATTAATTAAAATTTATAAAACATGAAAAATATAAAACTACTCGCAATACTAGGAATCGTCTTTTTTGCGTCAAGCACAATAAATGCACAAGTAGCGGTAGCTGTAAACATCGGACTGCCCTCAATAGTTATATCAGGTCACTACGAGCGGGGATACGAACCACAAAGGAGGACTGTTGAGTATCAACAGGAACGTGTCAGTTATGTAGACAATAGAGATTATGATGAGGAAAGATGGGAAAATGAAAGAAGGTACGAAGGGAAAAAAAATCATGGTAAATGGCATGATGGTAAAAAATATAAAGGAAGAAGTTATGAAGGGAGAGATCATGACGATAGGGATGATGATTAATACCTGTTTCATGTAAATAAAAAAAAGAGAACCAATTTTGGCTCTCTTTTTTTTGTTTATTCCATTCTCCTTTTATATCGTCGTTCTAAAATGGATTCAAGTCATTAAACTCAAAAATAAACTTTAGTATTATTATTTAGACTTTTATATTTTTAAAGGGGAGTTTAGATTGTTAGTTTTGACAGCACCTATCCTAAAGAAATTTTTCTTAGTTGTCATTTAACAATAAATATGAGAATTACAGCAAATTGTTGAATCACTGCTTGTTTTAGGGTTTTAATTTTAAAAGCTATATTTTAGCTAAAAAAAATAATTTGATGAATATGTACGAAGAAAAAAAGAGCTTACTTTTAGAGATGATTGCCTTTTCAACAGTTGACGGTCATCTTCATAAAAAAGAATATGAATTTTTATTTCTGATTGCCAATCAATTGAATATCGAAAAAGGAGGGTTTAATGATTTGTTTCATCAAGAATTACCAAAATTACCTATAAAAAATGAGTTTCAAAGGATTCAACAATTTTATAGGTTGGCACTATTAATGCATATCGACGGCATTCTGCATGCAAAAGAAGCGGAAGCCATTAAACAAATTGCGATTCGTATGGGTCTGAATCCAGAAGCCACTAAACGAGTATTGATAAAAATGGAAAAAGCTCCAAAAGCAATTATTTCATCAGACGTATTATTGAATATTTTTAGAGAAGAGCGCAACTAAGTTAACTGTTCTTGTAATTTTTTGATGTCATCACGAAGTTTTGCCGCTTGCATAAAGTCGAGTTCTTTGGCCGATTTCTCCATTGATTTTCGCTTTTCACGAATGCGCTTTTCTATTTCTGCTTTCGATAAATATTCTGTTTCTGATTCCGCAGCCGCGTTTAAAGTAAGTCCTAATTCATAATCTGCTAAAGGATTCTTAGTAAAAGCGCTCTCTATTTTTTTGTTCAGTGCTTGAGGGACTTGGTTGTTCTGCGTATTAAAATTAATTTGCTTGGTTCTACGATAATCGGTTTCGTCAATTGTTTTTTGCATGCTGCCAGTGATTTTATCTGCATACATAATCGCTTTTCCGTTAAGGTTTCTAGCTGCTCGACCAATAGTTTGTGTTAGCGAACGATGGCTACGTAAAAACCCCTCTTTGTCGGCATCCAAGATTGCCACAAGTGATACTTCCGGTAAATCTAGCCCTTCACGCAGTAAGTTTACTCCTATCAAGACATCAAACAATCCTTTTCGTAAGTCTTGCATGATTTCAATCCGCTCTAAAGTATCAATATCCGAGTGAATGTAACGACAACGAATATTGACTTTTGTCAAGTATTTTGCTAATTCCTCTGCCATTCTTTTAGTTAAAGTAGTCACTAAAACGCGTTCATCAATTTCTGCCCTAATTTGAATCTCCTCGATTAAATCATCTATTTGATTTAAACTTGGTCGAATTTCAATTACGGGATCTAATAATCCTGTTGGTCTAATAACTTGCTCGACAACAACGCCTTCCGTTTTTTGTAATTCGTAATCTGCAGGAGTTGCTGACACATAAATTACTTGATTTTGCATGGCTTCAAATTCATCAAACTTCAAAGGTCGATTGTCCATCGCTGCAGGAAGTCTGAAACCATAATCTACTAAGTTTTCTTTACGGCTTCTGTCTCCGCCATACATGGCGCTAACTTGAGAAAGTGTCACGTGACTTTCGTCCACGACCATTAAATAATCTTTAGGGAAATAATCCAACAAGCAAAAAGGTCTTGTTCCGGCTAGTCGTCCATCGAGATAACGCGAATAATTTTCAATTCCGGAGCAATAACCCAGTTCCCGAATCATTTCTAAATCAAAATTGGTGCGCTCTTCCAATCGTTTTGCTTCCAGGTGTTTGCCTATTTCTTTAAAATAATCGACTTGTTTGACTAAATCTTGTTGAATTTGCCAAATGGCACCTTGCAATACATCAGGTGATGTCACAAACATGTTGGCGGGATAGATAGTCAGTTTTTCGAACTTTTCAAGGACTTTAGAGTCCTTTGTGTCGAAACTTTCAATTTCCTCGATTTCATCACCAAAGAAATGGACGCGATAGGCTTCATCCGCATAACTGGGATAGATATCTACTGTATCGCCTTTTATTCTGAAATTTCCAGGATTAAAATCGGCTTCTGTTCTGGAATATAAACTTTGCACCAGTTGATGCAATAATTTAGTTCGGGAAATGATTTGTCCTTTCTCAATTGGAATTAAATTTTTCTGAAATTCTACAGGGTTTCCAATACCGTATAAACAAGAAACCGATGCAACTACTAAAATATCTCTTCTACCAGAAAGCAACGAGGCAGTTGTTGACATTCGCATTTTTTCTAGTTCTTCATTTATGGATAAATCCTTCTCAATAAAAACTCCCGTAACGGGCATAAAGGCTTCGGGTTGATAGTAATCGTAATAAGAAACAAAATATTCTACCGCATTGTTTGGAAAGAATTGTTTGAACTCAGAGTACAATTGAGCGGCCAAAGTTTTATTATGTGCCAGAACTAATGTAGGTCTTTGTACTTCCTCGATAACATTAGCCACAGTAAACGTTTTACCAGAACCAGTAACTCCTAGTAAAGTTTGGAATTGTTCGCCATCAATGATACCTTGAGTTAATTTTTCAATGGCTTGCGGCTGGTCGCCTTTGGGTTGGTAATCGGATACTACTTGGAAATTCATTTGTATAAAGGGGTACTGTTTTAGAACTGCAAAGTTACAAAGTTTATAACCATTCTAATAGAAAGTTAAAAGCAAAAAAAACCACCATGCTTAGCATGGTGGTTTTTCTAATAATAAAATACTTGGTTTAGAAGCTAAAGCTCAAACGAGCAAAAAGGAATCTTCCGTTTTGTCCAAATTGAGAAGTATTTCTTGAATAAGTAAATTGGTTTGAACTTTTTAATGACTCTAAATTTTCATCTGGATATACATCAAAAAGGTTATTGGCTCCAACTACGATTTTAGCTGATGTAGTGAAATTATAACCAACAGATAGATCTGTGATTACTTTTCCTCCCCAAACCGGGTGCTCAACATTAACTGTTTGACCATTAATAAGAGCCGTGTCTACCTTTCCATCTCCGTTTGCATCTCCAGTGTTAGGGTCTGTTACTTCACCGAAATATACATTTCTCAAGAAGAAATCAAATTTATTTACAGTTAATGAATTCGTTAAATTAGCTTTAACTCTTGGTACAGCTTCTTGTAAGTATACTCTACTGGATTCAGAGTAGTAACTGTTTATTTGACCCGCCTCTTTTAGTATTTGAGAAGCATGAATATCACCTACTCTTTTTGTACTTGATATTGTACCAGATAAATCAGTTTTAAGTGTAAGACCATTTCCTACGTTAGCTTTATGGCTAATAACAATATCAATTCCTTTTGATTCAGTATCAATTGCGTTAGCAAAGAAACCTGCTTTATTGGCACCGGCTTGGTTAAAAAGAGTTTTTAATTCATCCGTATTTGCAATAAACTGATCAGTAAGTACCACTCTGTCATCAATTCTTACGATGTAAGCATCTGCAGTTAAAGTAAGTTTAGCATCAGGAATTTTGGCTGTGAAACCAATACTTGCACTTGTAGATTCTTCTTGTTTCAATTGAGGAATTCCCAATATTTTTGCAACTGGAGAATCATTACTAAATATACCCACTTCTGATGGAATTCCATTTGTGAATAGAGTAGAAGTAGAGTTAAAATAAATTTGGTGTAATGAAGGCGCTCTAAACCCTGTAGAAACTGCACCACGTATATTGACGTTGTCTGTTAATTTATAACGAGAAGCTAATTTGTAGTTAGTCGTGTTTCCAAAATCAGAATAGTTTTCAAAACGAATAGCTCCGTTTAATAACCATTTTTCAGTAACATCATATTCTAAATCAGCATATAAAGCAACACTATTACGCCCGTTGTCAATTGCATTAGCAGGTCTGAAACCTGGGAATACTTGCGCTCCACCTGGTCTAGTAGAACCATAGAAGTCAGTCGGTAAAAGATTAGCTTCTGATGGTTTACCTGAAGCAACATTACCATTGATGTCATACTGATTGTAAGAATCAGGAACACCTGCAGTAATCGTATAGTTTTCATCTCTATATTCTGCACCAAAAGCAACGTTTAAAGTGTTGAATTTTTTGCTCATGTCAAAATTGGTAGTGTTTTGAGCAAAACCTAATCCACCAGCATCAAACTCAGTAGGAGAATTTTCTCTTAAGGTAGCATTTAATGTGTTTTCAATAGTGTAATCGAATGTGTTTTTACCATACGTATTACTTAAATCAAAATTCCAAGTTTCGAATATTTTTCCTCTAATCCCTGCTGCTGCAGAAATGTCATTAATAGTAGAGTGAATTTCAGGTAAGAAACCATTTGGATACAAAGCAGTATACGCTCTTGATTGATTTGGTTTTCTATAAAAACCTGCCGCTTGACCATTTCTAAAACTTCCTCCACCAAAGGCATATATCTCAATGTTTTCAGTAATAGGATAAGCACCATTCAAAAAGAATTGTGCGCTTTCTAAAGAAGATTGTCCCACTTTCATATTGAAGTTTCTTCTTTCTAGTTTTCTATAAGCTAATTCTCCTTCTGTAGCATCAAAGTTTAAAATAGTCTGCAAACCATTAGTTCCATACAATGAAGTTGCACCTGCAATAGCAGATTGCTGTGCTGATGTGAAATAACCAACTCCTGGCGCATATGTTTTTATTTCAGATATAATTTGAGATGCATTAGCGGTAGGATTGGCGGCATTACCGATATTTCCCCATAAAGAATTGATATTAGTTGCTGCTTCAGTCGCTCTCTGTTCAACCGCGTTAAAAGCACTGAATAAACCTCCAGTAACATCTTTAGCTCTGCCTGTTTGTGCTCTTAATTGAAAACTTGCAGTTGCATTAATAAAACTTTTTTCTTTACCAAGACTTGTACCGTAGTTCATGTCTATTTGAGCATTATTTCCATCATTACCGCCTCTATGGTCATTCGCTCCTTTTGAAAAGTTGCTACCCGCAAAAAGCGCGATATCAAATTTATTGGTAGCTTTTTTGACGTTGATATTAATAACACCTGCGATCGCATCAGAACCGTACTGTGCAGAAGCACCGTCTCTTAAAACCTCAATTCTTTCGATTGCAAAAGCCGGAATGGAGTTTAAATCCGTTCCCACTGATCCTCTCCCTGGGGATCCGTTGATATTAACTAAAGAAGAAGTATGTCTTCTTTTTCCATTTACCAATACCAATACTTGGTCTGGTCCTAAGCCTCTTAATTGTGCAGGGTCAATATGATCCGTTCCATCAGCAACTGTAGTTGTGTTTGATGTGAACGATGGTGCTACCATGTTCAAAATTTGATTTAAATTCACTTGTGGGCCTTGTGAAGCAATATCTTTCATGCTTATCACATCAATTGGAACAGCAGATTCTGTTACAGTTCTTGCTGGGTTACGAGAACCAATGATAACTACGTTTTCAAGTGTTTGACCACTTTCAGATAAGCGGGCATTTACCGTACTACCGGAAACGGTTATGTTTTTAGTTTCAAATCCTATAAAAGTGAATTGTAAAACATCTCCGACAGCAGCAAATATTGAATATTTTCCGTCAGCGTCGGCTGAAGTTCCCTTTGTGGTTCCCTTAACCAGAATTGATGTGCCTGGTAAAGGTCCTTTTGTGTCGTCAGTTACGACTCCTGAAACTTTAATCTCTTGTGCAGTTAATCCTGCCGAAAAAATTAAGGTTAAAATAAATAATAGTTTTTTCATGGTTTGGTTTGTTTGATTTATTGCGTCAAAATTACAATTAAAAAAAAGAAGATGTTATTTAAATGTTAATTAATAACAAAAATGTAGTTTTATGTTCTTTTTATGTTCGTGGGTTGAGTAATTATCAGTTTCAGGCTATTTTTATGCTGATTTATTTTTGTTTTAAAATTAAATTTATTTGAGCCTACTTTTAATGAGCTACGATTGTTTCTTATGTTTTTATAAGAAAAACCCCTTTTTTTGAAATTACAAAAAAGGGTTTTTTATCGTTTTAAACTAATTTTTTTACTTTACCGTGTTGTCTTTGAATCCGATGTGCATAATTTAACTACTCAAACTTCCATTGTTTTTGTTGGGTTTCGCTCAAGAAAGTCCAAGCAATTATTCGGCTTGTTTTTTGGCCTTGAGCCATATCAATGGTTTTTATTTCTACAGCATTGACTTTACTTAATGTTTTATAGATGCTGGAAAGATGAGATTGTTTTGATACTAAGGTTGTAAACCAAAAACACTGCATCGGATATTTAGCGCTTTCAAATATCATTTGAGTAATGAATCCGAGTTCACCTCCTTCACACCATAATTCCGCATTATGTCCCCCAAAATTTAAAACGGGCTTTGTTGCTTTATCCGCGAAATTCCGAGATTCCAAATTATTAATTTTACGTAAGGAGCCTTTTGTCGCTTCTTCTTGCGATTTGTGAAAAGGCGGGTTGCAAATAGTGAAGGCGAATTTATCTTCTGTTGTAATTATATTTTTAAAAATAAAACGAGCTTCGGTTTGTTGTTGCAGGCTTATAAAATCAACTAGTTTTGGGTTGAATTCAACTATCTTACTGCAATTTTCGATCGCTTTTTCGTCAATATCTGTTCCTACAAAACTCCAGCCGTATTCTGCATTTCCAATTATTGGATAAATACAATTAGCGCCAATACCAATATCCAAGCCTTGAACCGCATTGCCTTGTGGGACAATGCCATTATTGCTGCTGGCCAGTAAATCTGCTATATAATGAATATAGTCCGCTCTTCCAGGGATGGGGGGGCAAAGATAATTTGTGGGAATATCCCAATTTTGGATGTCGTAATAGCTAATTAACAATGCCCTATTTAAAGACTTTACAGCTTCGGGGTCACTAAAATCGATTGTTTCAATACGGTGTTCATTTATAGAAACATGTGCTTTTAATTCAGGGCAGTTTTCTATTAAAAGTTTGAAATCGTATCGAAATCGGTGTTGATTCCTTGGGTGTAAATTTGTTTTCTCGGTATTCGTTTTAGGTGTCATTTTTTTTCTTTCAAGGCAACTATGGAGATTTCTTTTAAAATAAAGATCTGTAGCAAGTTATGTAAAAAAGTAATGCTTTAGTGATTTACTAAAGATTTGTTTTTGGTTTTTTGTAATTAAAATCAATCGGTGCATTCCATCATCAATAAATCGCCGGCATCATGTTCTATAATTACAATCCCGTCATTTACCACATGGTTGCTACTGCCTGAGCGATAACCAATGGTTAAACTGTCATTTTGTAAAGCGTAAAATAAATTTTCAGAATGAATTCCGGTTACGTGTCCGATGGGAATGAGTGAAATAGGGGTATTTGCCGTATACCATTTTTCGAATTTTTTAGAGAGTAAAAAAACTTTTGAATGGTCGTCTAGAATTACAATTTTTAACTTTTCGCGATAGCGAACGATATTAGTAAGATTTGTTATTGTATGATCCGTACGTTTTCCGGTAGCCCAAATAACATTTACCGCAGGGATTTTTCTCTCGTACAAGTAGTCAAAGGCTTTTTCTAGATCCGTTTTGCTTTGGTCTGGTCTATGGACTATTTCAATTGCATATTGATTCTTTTTGTAATAATCAGCGTCAAAATTACGATCAAAATCACCCAACAAGACATCTACTTTGATATCCAGTTTCATTACTCTTTCCATGGCGGAGTCCAGTACAATAACTAATGGTGCACACTCTAATAATTGCCCGAGTAATTCCGGATCGCAGGAAGCGCCATTGGCTATTATTAATGCGGTTTCTTGGTCGTCGCGAACGATATGATGTGAGGACATTTTAGATAGTATGTTTTTCGATTGTTTTTTTTAACTTATAAGTTTGATTGAAATACAAACGAATTTAAGGTTGCAAAGTTAATCAAAATCTGATAAAGGTCACTATTGTATTATGTAGCTTCTAGTGTCCACTTCACTCAACGAGAAATAGCCTAACGGGTAATTACCTGTGTTAGTGGTATTAATTATATTTCCTCTAACGGTAGCAGGAGGAGATTGAAAAGGACCACCGCCATTTCCTCCAGAAATACTGACTAGTATATTAATATAATTATAATATTCCTTAGAAATACCGTAGTGGCTCACGGTGACATTATCTCCGATTTTCAAATCGTCATTTTGTGAGATACTAAAAAATTCGTTTCCTTGATAGAAAGTATCTTCATCGGCGTAATATCTTATTATTGGCTGACTTGAATCACTGTATTTATACAGATAATAATTAGACTCGTCTGCTGGGTCATTATAAAACGTTTTGATCTCAATATTTTTACCTGTAAATCCTCCTTCATCATTTTGGATGATTTTAGTGATCGGTGAAACTGATTTTAATCTTTCTGTAGCGGTATAAGTGGCTCCGTTGTGCACTACCGTTAATACATAGACTTCGTTTATGACAGGAATGAAATTGCTGCTAATGTATTCTCCTGCTTTAGGGCTTTCAATAAATTTAAATTGAGTGTTGGAACTGTTTGTAATAAATATTGTTGCGCCAGATACTGCCGGAATTACAGTACTGAAATACCCCGTTGTTGTCGTTAATTTTATTTTTTGCACATTTCCTGACGTTCCTTTAAGCCAGTTTATCGAGGCTTCTATAACTAGTTTTGGTGGTCCGGTATTTAAATTTACGTCGATAACTTCCTCACAACTTACGAATAGAAAGGAAAGTAAGAGAACCGTAATTTGAATTGCTTTTTTCATATTATTTGTTTTAATTTCCATTTTAGGACTTAAAATTTAAAATTGTAGCTGACTGCGGGAACTATTCCGAAGATCGAGGTTTTTATTGCCTCATTATTTCCTGAATCCGCATTTTGCCTAAAGTTAATGGAAGCTGCATTTTTCCTATTGTATAGATTGTAAACACTAAAAACCCATTCTCCTTTCCAGTTTCTATCTTTATTTTTTCGCGGCGTCAAGGTTGCTGAGATGTCAAGATGGTGGTAGGTTGGAAGTCGGTTTTCATTGCGTAGCCCATAACTTGGGACGTTAATTCCTAGGTACTCATACTGGCCATTTGGAAAGCTTGTCGGTTGTCCTGTTTGCAGTGCAAAGTTGGCTCCAAAAGACCATTTCTCATTTAGGTTATACGAACCGGTAACAGCAACGTTGTGTAGTTTGTCAAAATTAGAATTGTACCAGTTGCCGCTATTTATTCCTGATTCTTCTGCATTGCGTCCTGGAGTTTGTTGCTCTGATTTTGATAAGGTATACGATATCCATCCGTTTAGTTTTCCTTTGTTTTTACGAAGCATAACTTCTAATCCGTAAGATCTTAACTGTCCGTTTAAAATGATTTGTTCGATGGCGTTATTTGCGATTAAATCAGCACCGTCAATATAATCCAATCTGTTTTTTACTTTTTTGTAATAACTTTCTACTTCGAGAGAGTAGTTGTCATTTTTGAAATTCCTAAAATAACCCAAGGCCACTTGGTCTGCAATTTGTGGTTTTATGAAATTATCACTTGGCAGCCATACGTCTAGTGGAGTAGGGGATGCTGTATTTGAGATTAATTGCAAGTATTGAGTCATTCTGTTATAACTTGCTTTTATTGATTGCGCATCGTTTAACTGATAGGAAGCCGAGAATCTTGGTTCCAGGTTGTTATAACTTTGAATTACTTCATTCTTATCATAGAATTTGGTTCCTATAGGTACTGCCTTTTCGTAAATCTGTAAATCTGTATTGAAGGTGATAGGACTATTATTTTCATAAATGTTTACCGTCGAACTGCCTAATCGATAGAACATACTGTATCTTAATCCATAAGTAAGGGAAAGTCTTTTTGAAACTTCTTGCGTTGCGCTCATGTATAAAGAGGGTTCAAAAGCATATTTTTTATCCAATTGATCGAAATTGATACCTGATTCGCTATTAGAAGGTCTTATAGTTCCTGGATTAAAATCATAGTAAATAGCATTTACGCCATAGTTTAATTTAAATTTATCAGAGATATAATTTTTGAAATCATATTTGATGTTGTAGTTTTTAATACCGGAATCCCATTTAAAACCAACAAAATCTAAATCTAGCCCATAGTAATAGTCACTGTAGATAAGGGAGAGATTTGAAAATAACTTGTCTGAGAAAAGATGATTCCACCTTAAATTCAAAATAGAATTACCATAAATATTGGTAAAACTCTTGTTTAATGAGAATACATCTCTACCGAAATATCCCGATAGAAATAAATTGTTGTTGGGATCCAATTTGTAGCTCAGTTTGGCATTCAAATCATAAAAATAGACAGAATTGTTCTTTTGCTCTTCAGAAAGTTTTAAAAATAAATGACCATAAGAGCTTCGACCTCCTATCAGGAAGGAACCTTTGTCTTTTACTAGTGGACCTTCCAGTAGTAGTCTACTGGAAATTAATCCTATACCTCCATTCATGTGGAATCCTTTGCTGCTCCCGTCTTTTTGGTAAATGTCCAAAACAGAAGAAACGCGACCTCCAAAATTAGCGGGAATACCTCCTTTGTACAATTTTAAATCCTTTATAGCATCAGGGTTGAAAATGGAGAAAAAACCAAAAACATGAGAGGAATTAAATATAGTAGCTTCATCTAACAGGATCAGGTTTTGATCAGCACCACCGCCACGAACGTTGAAGCCAGAAGCTCCTTCGCCTGCGTTTGTCACTCCGGGTAGCAGTAAAAGTGATTTGATAACATCTACTTCACCTAGAACAACAGGCATTTTTTTGATTGCAGAAATGGAAAGCTTGTTGAGGCTCATTTCCGGTGAACGAATAGCACTACGAGGGTTAATATTTGTAATAAGTACTTCCTGAAGTACTTCACCGCTCTCGGAGAGGCTGAAGTTCATTTTTTTATCTTCAGATAATTCTATTTTTTTAGATAGTGTTTGAAAGCCGATATAGCTTACTAAAAACGTATAATTGGCTTTAGGGAGTGTTATGGAATAAAAGCCATACTCGTTTGTCTTGGTGATTGATTTAGTTTCAGCAATATAAACATTAACACCAATTAGTGTTTCATTAGTTTTTATGTCGGTAATCGTGCCGCTAAGTGTAAATTTATCTTGGGAATAGCAGGAAAGTGTAAATAGGAATCCAACAATTAAGATAATAATTTTCTTGAAATACATACTTTATATTTAGATTTGCAAATTTGGTATAACCATGCGCAAGATTCTATTAAACAAGTGTTAAAATAAAATAAAAAAAAAGACAGCCATTTCTGGTTGTCTCTTAAGGCCTGATAATTAAAGCAAATTAATTAAGATATTTCAGCAAGAATAGCATTAAATGTTGCGCTAGGTCTCATTGCTTTGCTTGTCAATTCAAAGTTGGGTTGGTAATAACCACCAATCTCTTGAGATTTTCCTTGCGTTGCAATTAATTCTGAATTAATTGTTGCTTCGTTCTCTTCCAGTTCTTTTGCAATAGGAGCAAATATAGCTTGCAATCCCTTATCTTTAGTTTGAGCTGCTAAAGCTTCTGCCCAGTACATCGCTAGATAGAAATGAGAACCGCGGTTGTCTATTTGTCCAATTCTACGAGCTGGAGATTTATCGTTTTGTAAAAACTTATCTGTAGCTTGATCTAAGGCTTCTGCTAACACTAATGCTTTTGGATTATTATAAACAGATCCCAAATGTTCCAATGAAACCGCCAAGGCTAAGAATTCTCCAAGGGAGTCCCAACGTAAGTATCCTTCATTAGTAAATTGTTCAACGTGTTTAGGAGCAGATCCACCAGCACCGGTTTCAAATAAACCTCCACCTTGCATTAATGGAACGATGGATAACATCTTAGCTGAAGTTCCCAGTTCAAGGATAGGGAATAAATCTGTTAGATAATCACGCAATACGTTTCCAGTGACAGAGATGGTATCTTGTCCTGCTTTCGCTCTTTCTAAAGTGAAATTAGTAGCTTCAATTGGATTTAAAATGCGAATGTCTAATCCAGTTGTATCGTGATCTTTTAAGTATTTTGTTACTTTTTCAATTACTTTTCTGTCATGTGCTCTGTTTTCGTCTAACCAGAATATGGTAGGTACGTTTGTAGCACGCGCTCTGTTTACGGCTAGTTTTACCCAGTCTTGAATTGGAGCGTCTTTGGCCTGACACATTCTGAAAATGTCTTTTTCTTCAACGGGCTGTTCCATTAAAACGTTTCCTTCAGTATCTGTAACACGAACAACGCCGTCTGCAGTCATTTGGAAGGTCTTGTCATGTGATCCGTATTCTTCTGCTTTTTGTGCCATCAAACCTACGTTTGGAACACTTCCCATTGTTGTTGGGTCAAAAGCACCATTCTTTTTACAAAATTCAATAGTAGCTTCATAAACACCAGAGTAACTGCGATCCGGAATCAACGCGATCGTGTCTTGTAGTTTGTTGTCTGCGTTCCACATTTGTCCTGAAGTACGAATCATCGCTGGCATGGAAGCATCTACAATAACGTCCGAAGGAACGTGAAGGTTTGTAATTCCTTTATCTGAATTGACCATAGCTAAACCAGGACCATTTTCAATTGCTTGAGTAATGGCTGCTTCTACTTCAGTTTGTTGAGGGTGACCTGCAATTTTTGCATAAACGTCACCTAATCCATTTCTAGTATCAATATTCAATTCAGCAAATAATGTGCTATATTTTTCGAATACAGTTGCAAAGAAAACTTCGACGATAGCACCAAAAATAATTGGATCTGAGATTTTCATCATGGTTGCTTTCAAGTGTACTGAAAGCAATACGTTTTCTTTTTTAGCCTCTTCAATTGCCTTGGCTACAAAGCTTTTTAACGCTTTTAAGCTCATCACTGAACTATCGATTATTTCGCCTGACTTAAGCGGCGTGCTTGCTTTTAAAACAGTGGTATTCCCATCTTTTCCTACGAATTCAATTTTTATATCAGTAGCGTCTGCAATCGTTATGGATTTTTCACTTCCGTAAAAATCACCATTTTTCATTGCCTCTACTTTTGTCTTTGAATCAGCAGACCAGGCACCCATCGAATGCGGATGTGCTTTTGCAAAGTTTTTAACAGCTTTAGGTGCTCTACGGTCAGAATTTCCTTCACGTAAAACTGGGTTTACTGCCGAGCCTAAAACTTTTGAATATTTAGCCTTAATTTCCTTTTCTGCTTCGTTTTTCGGGTCTTCAGGGAAATTAGGTATTTTATAACCATGTTTTTGTAATTCAGCAATTGCCTCCTTTAATTGAGGGACTGATGCAGAAATATTTGGTAATTTTATGATGTTTGCTTCAGCAGAATTGGCTAGATTTCCAAGTTCAGATAAAGCATCTTCCACTTTTTGATCTTCATTTAAAAACTCAGGGAAGTTGGATAAAATCCTCGCGGCCAGTGAAATGTCTTTAGTTTCCATTTCAATACCTGCTGTTGCAGTAAATGCTTGTACAATTGGTAAAAAAGAATAAGTTGCCAACAAAGGCGCCTCATCAGTCATGGTGTAAACAATCTTTGATTTTTGTGTCATTTTTTTATTTTTATAATAGTATCCCTATTAACTAGGATGTCAAATGTATGTTCTGCTTAAAATTAAGCGAAGCAAATATAATGAAATCAGACCAAAAACAGTCTCGGTTTAACACAGAAATATATGATTCGCCTGAGAACTCACACGTGCGGCTGAAAATGTTGTTTTTATTAGTGAGTTCAATAGTATTTAAGATAAGAAAAAAGCAAAAAAAAGTCCCGACATTGTCGGGACTTTTATGATAAAGAGACATTTGACTATCTTCTTTTGTCTTTAATTTTTGCTTTTTTACCAGTAAGTTCTCTGAAGTAGAAAATTCTAGCTCTACGAACTGCACCTTTTTTGTTGATTTCAACTTTTTGTAAAGCTGGCAAGTTTACAGGGAAGATACGCTCAACACCTACAGCACCTGACATTTTACGGATAGTAAAAGTTTCTGTGTTACCAGAACCTCTTCTTTGGATAACAACTCCTTTGAAAAACTGTGTTCTAGTTTTTTCACCCTCTTTAATTTCGTAGTACACAGTGATAGTATCACCAGCTCCGAATACAGGAAATTCTTTTTTAGTTACGAATTCGTCTTTAACGAATTTCATTAAATCTGCCATGATATTTTTAATTATGGTTTTGAATTAGAGCAACATACGCGGATCTCGCCAGAGGTTAGTCTAAAGTGGGCGCGAAGATACATTATTTGTTTTAAACTACAAATTTTTGTTTTAGTTTTCAGTCCGTGTATTTAGTATCAGTTAACAGTCTCGGCTTGCGATTGTATTAAAACTGAATAACAGAATACATATTGCTGTTTCAAATATTTATTCAAAGATTGCAAACTGAAAACTACTCTTCCAATAAGTCCGGACGACGATTCTTAGTGTGCTCATAGGCCATATCGTCACGCCATTTGTCGATTTTGGCAAAATTCCCACTGGTTAGAACCTCAGGGACCTTCCATCCTTTATAGTCTGCAGGTCTTGTATAGATGGGGCCCGACAATAAGCCATCCTGAAAACTGTCTGACAATGCTGAAGTCTCATCACTCAAAACACCTGGAATCAATCGGATTAAGGCATCTGATAGCACTAATGCACCTAATTCCCCTCCGGATAGCACATAATCGCCAATAGAAATTTCTTTAGTGATGAAATGGTCACGCACGCGTTGATCCACTCCTTTATAATGACCACACAAGATGATAATATTCTCATACATGGACATGGTGTTTGCCATTTTCTGGTTTAGAGTTTCCCCGTCAGGTGACATATAAATAATCTCGTCGTAGGTTCTTTCACTTTTTAAATGCGTGATACAAGCATCAATCGGCTGCACTGTCATTACCATTCCGGCGCCACCGCCATAAGGGTAATCATCAACACTTTTCTGTCTGTTGGTTGTGTAGTCTCGTAAATTGTGAAAGTGAACCTCCACTAACCCTTTTTCAATAGCACGTTTCATAATTGAGGCCTCAAACGGACTTCTTAGTAATTCAGGTAAAACGGTAACAATATCGATGCGCATATAAGTGATTTAGGTTGCAAAGGTACAAAACAAGAGCCAAGAGGCAATAAGAAAGACACTAGGGTGATTTGTTAAACTTTTTACCGTGCTTTTCCGGTATCTTATTTTTACTAGACGCCAATTTGCTTCAAATGGTGATTTACAGGATTGCACATCAACCTATCCCTGCCTTCGGGCGTCATTTTTCCTAAAACGAAGGATTCATAGTTTCTATGAAAATTAAATATAGGGTATTCCTTTAGATACTCTTTCGAAGTTATTACAAGGACTACTATTGAATTTTAATAATAAACTATAGGTGCGGTATCATTTTTGTCAGTATTTTTATACCAATAAAATTAAACAACGTTACTTTATGAAAATCTTTTTAAAAATAAATCTAGCAAGCGCACTATTAGTTTTTGCAGCTTCACTAACAACGAACGTGCTTCATGCGCAAAATAATTCGGTTAAAATGACTAACCCTCTTTTACAAAAAAGTACGTTGCAGTATCAAGCGCCACCTTTTAATTTAATAAAAGACAAGGATTTTAAACCTGCCTTTGAATACGGTCTGGGAGTTCACGAGAAAGAAGTGATGGCAATAGCTAATAATCCTGCTAACCCTACTTTCAAAAACACGGTACTAGCTTTAGAAATTTCAGGAGTTGATTTAAAAAGAGCTACAGGCGTTTTTTATAATTTAACAGGTTCTAATACCAATCCAGTTTTACAAGCTTTACAAGCGGAGTATGCTCCGATCTTCTCAGCACATAGTGATGAAACCTATTTAAATAGTAAGTTATACAAACGTTTTAAAGCGATTGATCTTACTACTTTAAAGGGGGAGGATAAAAAATTAACAACGTATTATTTGCAAGAGTTCGAATTGGCTGGTGCTAATTTATCCGAGGGCGATAAAGACAAAATGAAAAAAATCAATGAGGAGTTAGCTAGTTTAGGGACTCTCTTTGGAAATAAATTACTAACTGCCCGTAAAAACGGTGCTATTATTTTTGCTAATGCAGCTGATTTAGATGGTTTAAGCGCTAATGACCTTGCTGCTGCAAAAGCAAAAGCGACGGAAGCTGGTCATGCTGGGCAGTATTTAATAGGATTACAAAATACAACCCAACAACCCTTATTGCAAAGTCTTACTAACAGAGTAACAAGAGAAAAAATATTCAAATCGTCTTGGACGCGTGCCCAAAAGAATGATGATGGCGATACCCGTGAGGTATTGGAAAAAATGGCAAAGTTGCGTTTGCAAAAAGCCAATTTGATGGGCAAAAAGAATTTTGCTGAGTGGAAATTGCAAGACCAAATGGCGCAAACTCCAGAGCGAGCAATGAATTTATTAGCAAAAATCGCTGGACCAGCGGTTGCAAAAGCAAAAGTAGAGGCAAAAGAAATACAAGATTTAATTGACGGTCAAAATGGTGGCTTTAAATTAGAACCGTGGGATTGGAATTTTTATTCGGAACAAGTTCGTAAGGCCAAATACGATTTAGACCAAAGTCAAGTAAAACCGTATTTTGAATTAACAACTGTATTAGAAAAAGGAGTCTTTTTTGCAGCTGAAAAAATGTATGGAATAACGTTTAAACAACGTAAAGATTTACCAGTGTATCACCCAGATGTCGTGGCGTATGAGGTTTTCGATAATGACGGAAAATCAATGGCAATTTATTATTTAGATTTCTATACGAGAGACAATAAAAATGGTGGTGCTTGGATGAGCAACTTTGTGGATCAATCTCATTATTTAAACCAAAAACCAGTAATTGTAAATGTTTATAATTTTGCAAAGCCAGTAAACGACAACCCTTCTTTGATTAGTTTTGATGATGTGACCACTATGTTTCATGAATTTGGTCATACATTACACGGTTTATTTGCAAATCAAAATTACATTAGTCTTTCTGGAACAGCTGTGCCACGTGACTTTGTAGAATTTCCTTCTCAAATCAATGAGCACGCGGCTTTAGATCCTGAAGTATTAAAAAATTATGCGATTCATTATAAAACTAAAGAGGTAATTCCTCAAGAGTTAATTGATAAAATTAAAAAAGCCGAAACATTTAATAAAGGCTATGATGTAACTGAACTTTTGGCGGCATCAACATTAGATATGAACTGGCATAGTGTTGAGAATGAAGCTAATTTTAAACCCACTTTAGTTTTTGAAGACGAAGCGCTTAAAAAATACGGACTCTTAGTAAACGAAGTGCCTACAAGATACCACACGCCTTATTTTGCACATATTTGGAGTGGAGGCTATTCTGCAGGATACTATGCTTATACTTGGTCTAAAACATTAGATTATAATGTGTACGACTGGATGAAAGCAAACGGTGGTCTGACAAGAAAAAATAGTGAGCGTTTTAGAAAATACATTTTATCTGTAGGGAACAGCGTAGATTTAAACGAAGCTTTTAAGCAATTCATAGGGCACGATATGGAAATCGAACCTTATTTAAGAAATGCAGGACTTTCTGATAAATAATCTTATTTTCATTCACCAATTAAAATGGCATTCCGTACGGGATGCCATTTTTTTTAGGAGCAATTTCCAGCTTTTACTGTATCTTTTATTGCTTAAAGAAAGCAAGAAAAGGATGCCGTTTCAACCTGGGTTATGCGTTGGTCATATTGTGTTTTTGAACAACTAAAGTAACACAAAAATTGGACTAAAATAGTAAGTCGATTTAACGATCTGAAATCATTTTTCTATATCTTTAAGAAATAATAATGCCTAACGTTTGTTAGGCCAAGCTGCCCTAAAGTGGGGTGATAGGTCTGGTTTTATCAGACCTATATACAAGTTAGCGGCTATGCAAAAAGTGACACGGGATTTTTAATAAACAATGGAATTAATTATGGGAATATGGATGGCAATAGGTTTAGCAATTGTTTTTGTAGGTTGGATTTTGTATCCCCTTTTAATTAAAAGAGACTTAAGTGAAAATTTAAACAGTCTATACCTTGGACTATTTTTTATAGGAATCTGGGTATTATTTTATTTTTTTATTGTTGAATATTTTTAAAAATCCTGAGTTATAATGGCTGTACAACTGCAGAGGTCGAGAAATCGGAATTAATTATGCCCTAATAATAATCCATAATTGCAAAAAAGTAATAGTCGAGTATAAAAAGGATAAATTTAGAAGCAATTATTGTAAATAACAAGCACAGCTACTACAACGGATGTGGGCAATAGGCTTAATGGGAAAATGGTTTTGTATTGGGGATGATTTGGCAAATATGAAAATAGGATTTAATTTAGTCCCAAACCTGCTGTAGTCCCAGAATGTTTTGAGTAAGTTTTGTATCACGCTGAAAAAAAAATGTAATAAAAAAAATAATATTTCTTTTTTCAGTAATTTCAATCCAATCTTTTGAACAATGAACATCGAATATTTCTCCACCAACTTTTACTGACAAGTATTGTGATTGTATAAAAAAACTTGAATCAGGACAAACCGCCATTGACTGCCAAAAATTACAGGGATAACCGTAAATTTGTCCTTATACTAAAACAATAAATTATGAGTACAGAAAATACAAGAAACGGTTTGCAATCTACCTTAGATAACGCAAAAAAGACTTGGGAAGCGAAAGCACCAGAGCAAATAAAGAAAACATTCGCTGAAGGAATTGATGATGTAGTACGGCAAAATGTTGTTGTCAATGCAAAAAATAATGGGGATAATGCACCAAACTTCACACTGACAAATGCTATAGGAAAGGAAGTACAATTGAACGAGTACTTAAAAAAGGGACCTGTAGTTTTGACTTGGTATCGTGGCGGTTGGTGTCCTTATTGCAACATGACTTTGCTATACTTGCAGGAACAGCTGCCTAATATCCAATTAAAAGGAGCTAATTTATTAGCTTTAACACCTGAGTTGCCGGACAAATCGATATCCACCACTGAAAAGCACCAACTACAATTTGAAGTATTGAGTGATGTAGGAAACAAAGTGGCGAAGCAATATGGCATCGTTTTTAAATTGACTGATGCGGTGGCCGATATATATCAAAAAGGATTCGATTTACATGGTTTTAATGGTGACGAATCAGATGTACTACCTCTAGCAGCGACTTATGTAATTGATCAAAATGGAGCAATTGTCTATACGTTTTTAGATGCTGAATATACAAATAGGGCTGAGGCTAGAGATATCTTGGCAGCTCTCGATTCAATAAAGTAATAAATTATAATAGGTTATATTTTTTAACATCCCAAAAATAGAATTTTTTTTTGCTGTGTTTTTAAGTAGCGTACTCCTACTTTGGCCTCAAAGTTTATCGTTTATTTAGAACAATAATCTAAAAACACGACGTACTTTTGCGCCATGAATTTATCAAAAAAGAACGTCTTGTTTATGGCAGCTGCTACTGGACTGATTGTAGCTAACTTATATTATTGCCAGCCGTTAATTATATTGATAGCAAAGGAATTTAATATTCCTAATGCAGATGCAGGAACAATAACTTATCTAACGCAAGCTGGTTATGCTATTGGTTTGTTTTTAATGGTTCCGCTAGGGGACAAAATTGAACGTAAAAGTCAGATAATGTACACCACTTTTGCTTCTGTAATTGCTTTAATTATTGCAGCCACTGCGCAAAGTTACTTTGTCTTAGAGATTGCCTCACTCTTAATAGGAATTACTTCTATTGTGCCTCAACTTATTTTGCCATTGGCAGCTTCATTGAGCGCACCAGAAGAGCGAGGTAAGGTGGTAGGAACAATTATGAGCGGACTTTTAGTAGGAATTCTGTTGTCCAGAACCTTAAGTGGTTTTATAGGAGATGTTTTTGGTTGGCGTGCTATGTTTTGGATTGCCTCAGGATTATGTCTGGTATTGTTTTTTATTATCAAAAAACAATTTCCTTATAATAAACCTGTTTTTGAGGGCTCTTACAAACAACTGATTGGATCACTTTTCACCTTAATCAAGGAGCAACCTTTATTACGTGAAGCGACTTTAATTAATGTATTCAGTTTTGCTCAATTTGGCGCTTTCTGGACTACCATGGTTTTATTACTTTCAGAAGAACCGTTCAATTTTACTAGTACCACAATAGGACTTTTCGGCATCATAGGTGCCTCGGGTGCATTGGCAGCTCCTTTAGTTGGGAAATTAAGTGATAAGGGGAGTTCTAGAATTGCGGTGGGATACGGCTGTATGTTAATCGCTTTTAGTTTTATGATTTTCTATTTCTCAGGATCGAGTGTTATTGGAATCGTTTTTGGGATAATTTTTATAGATATTGGTATGCAAGGGGTGCATATATCAAATCAAACTCGTGTTTATTCGATACTACCGGATGCAAGAAACCGTATGAATACCGTTTTCATGTCTTTTAGCTTTTTAGGAACAGCTGCAGGCTCTGCCTTTGGCTTGTTTTTATGGCGATTTGGCGGTTGGCAATCTGTGACCTTAGGTTGTTTAGTATTATCAGCATTAGCTTTCTCTGTGTATGCTTTAACCTATAAATCCAAACGTAAAGCAGTAGAAAGCATCAATGGGTAACAAATTAATTCGTAAATTTGCACTTCAATAAAAATTATACAACAATGGAAAATGGAATATATGCTAAATTCAACACCGCAAAAGGGTCGGTTTTAGTAAAATTAGAGCACGAATTAACACCAGGAACTGTTGGTAACTTCGTAGGATTAGCTGAAGGAGATTTAGAAAATAAAGTAAAACCACAAGGGACAAAATTTTATAACGGATTGAAATTCCACAGAGTGATTCCTGATTTTATGGTCCAAGGTGGATGTCCACAAGGAACTGGAACTGGAGATCCGGGATATAAATTTGATGATGAATTTCACCCAAGTTTAAAACATGATAAACCGGGAATATTAGCTATGGCTAATTCAGGTCCTGGAACAAATGGTTCTCAATTTTATATTACACACGTTCCTACTTCATGGTTGGACGGTAAACATACTGTTTTTGGACATGTGGTAGAAGGACAAGATGTTGTTGATGCTATTGCTCAAGGAGATCTTCTGGAAAGTGTTGAAATTGTAAGAGTAGGAGAAGAAGCTGAAAAGTGGAATGCTATCGAAGCTTTTATCACTTTCAAGGGAGCGCGTAACAAACGTGATATCGCTTTGAAAGCAGATGCTGAAGCAGCAATGGAAAAATTAGCTGCTGGATTTGAAAAAACAGAAAGCGGTTTGCGTTACCAATTCATCCAAAGAGGCGAAGGAAAACAAGCTGTAGCTGGTAAAACAGTTTCGGTACACTATGAAGGGTCTTTAGAATCGGGAAAAGTTTTTGATAGTTCATATCCAAGAAAAAAACCAATCGAATTTCCATTAGGACAAGGAAATGTAATTGAAGGATGGGACGAAGGTATCGCTTTATTGCGCGTAGGGGATAAAGCACGTTTCGTGATTCCATCTCATTTAGGATACGGATCTCGCGGTGCTGGAGGAGCAATTCCACCAAACGCCACTTTGATTTTCGACGTAGAATTAATGGAGGTTAAGTAAGATACTATTTACGAAGTTAGAAGCTTAAATTTTTAATTTTGTACTTCATATAAAATCCCAATTATCATTTTAGATAGTTGGGATTTTTTTATACAATAAAATGATTTTATTCGGTAGTTTTTGCTGAGCAGCGGTTCGAGGTAGAACGCTGTTGTGAAATATTGAGAACCATTTTTTAGGACGAAGCTTCTCAATCTACTTTAGCTAAATAAGATCTGTTTTTTTAAAATTTTCATGCTAAAAATAGTAGAAGAGACTATTGCTTTTTTAATTTACTCTAATCTTATTTCCACTTGATATTACACCCAATACTCGGTTTCTGATTGGGATTCATCGTACGGTTGTAAATAATGCTGTCAATCGCCCCTCGTAAATCGTTACCGCTAACGTGAATACCGTTTCCGGGTCTACTATCATCAAGTTGGCCGCGATAGACTAATTTGTCCTGGCTGTCATATAAAAAGAAGTCAGGGGTACAGGCAGCATGGTACGCTTTAGCCACTTCCTGTGTTTCATCATACAAATAAGGGAATTCAAAATTATTTTCGAAAGCAAATTCCGTCATGAGTTCCGGGGCATCCTGTGGATAATTCACTATATCGTTACTCGAAATGGCGACAACACCAAGTCCTTGTATCCGATAGTCATTAGCGATCATCACGACCTCTTCAATCACATGAAGCACAAACGGGCAATGATTGCATATGAATAGGATTAACGTTCCCTTTTCTCCTTTTAAATCGGTAAAAGAAAACCATTCCGTTCCGGATTTCATGTCTTTCAGATGAAATTCGGGAGCTTTTGTTCCCAGGGCGGTCATATTTGATGGGGTTCGTGACATTGATGATTTTGTTTTAACTTTCAGGTTAAAGTTAAGAAAAAAGGATTGTTTTTAGACCGAAATGATTATTTTAGTTTTTAAAATTCACTGGAATAAAACCAAAATTTGAGATGGAGAATAATTTAACTTGGCAAGAATTTGAAAGAGTGTCAATGCACGTGGGCACCATTGTGGAAGTCAATGATTTTTTAGAGGCCCGAAAATCAGCTTACCAACTCACCATAGATTTTGGAGAAACTATTGGAATCAGAAAAACTTCAGCACAAATTACCAAACGCTACTCTAAGGCTGATTTGCTCCAACGGCAGATTGTTGCCGTCGTGAATTTTCCCAAAAAGCAAATTGCTAATTTCATGAGCGAATGTCTCCTACTAGGAGCTGTGGGGGAGGAAGAGGATGTTGTTCTACTAGCCCCCGATTTTAAAATTGAAAACGGACTCCGAATCGGTTAATAAAGACACACTTTTTTAAAATACCTCTCCAACCTCGTACTTACTTCTTCTATTGAGCTATATCGTTTTATAATTAATACTTCAATTATAAAAATGTTAATATACTATTAATCAATATTTTGAATCAAAATTTATCGTAACTTCACTATGGGCTTTATTAAATAGTAGCTGATAGGGAGTCATTTCTATGTACTGGAATAGCGGTTAATTAGCTAGTGTATTTACACTTTGCTATTAATGATTATTGATAGTTTAGGGGAACTAGAATTTTTTGAGTTACTGAAATTGATCTGCAACTATCGTAATTAAGGACTTAAATATTTATAATAGTATGGGAATATCTGACTCAAAACATAAGCCACCTGAAACTCTAGATTTGAGAAAGTTAATTCTTGATAATTCGATAGAATTGGACGAAGAGCGCGATCTTGATAAACTGATTGAAAAAATTGCGGATGCTAAATATGTACTATTGGGAGAAGCCTCTCATGGGACTCATGAATACTATACTTGGCGGATGAAGATCAGCAAAAAATTAATAGAGAAAAAAGGATTTTCATTTATTGCCGTAGAAGGGGACTGGCCAGATTGCTATAAACTCAACCGGTATGTGAAAAATTATCCGGACTCAGGGGATTGTGCTTTAGACATTCTTCATTCTTTCAGCAGGTGGCCGACCTGGATGTGGGCCAACTGGGAAACGGTTGCTTTGGCAGAATGGCTTCGGGAGCATAATGATAGGCATGTAAAGGAGGATAAAGTTGGATTTTACGGTCTGGATGTCTACAGCCTCTGGGAGTCTTTGGATGAGGTTCTTAAATATTCAGAAAATAAAGATCTGACAATTAAAAAGGCCGCCTTAGATGCCTTTAATTGTTTTGAACCCTACAACAGAGGAAAAGGACAGCAGTATGCACTGGCGGCGCGAGCGGTTTCGTTGTCCTGCGAAGATGAAGTAGTGAATCTGCTGACTAAAATAAGTGAGCATATTCCCACTCGCAATAGCGATCCAGAAGATACTATGAACGTCAGACAAAATGCACATGTAATTGTTAACGCAGAGCGATACTATCGTGCGATGATAATAGCAGGGCCAGCATCTTGGAATATTCGGGACCGCCATATGGTTCATACTTTAGAAAATTTAATGGAGTTTCATGGTGCCGATGCTAAAGGAATTATCTGGGAACACAATACTCATATTGGAGATGCGCGGGCCACGGATATGTGTGATGATGGAACTGTAAATGTGGGGCAAATCATAAATGAAGGGCACAAACCGGAGGAGGTATTTTCTGTAGGCTTTGGTTCCTATAAGGGGACGGTTATTGCTGGACGTGAGTGGGGTGATATAATGCAGGTGATGCAGGTTCCTGAAGCGGTAAAGTACAGTTGGGAATATGAATTGCACAAACTCGACGCTAAAGATAGGGTCGTATTTATGACTGAAGTAATGAAAGAGCATCTGGGAGGGCAGGAATTTGGGCATCGGGCGATAGGGGTTGTGTATCGCCCTAAACACGAACATTTTGGGAATTATATTCCAAGTAGGATTCCCTATCGCTATAATGCCTTCATTTATTTGGACGAAACTTCGTCATTGCACCCACTTCACATAAAGCCCGATGGAAATCAAATACCGGAAACGTTCCCATTTGGAGTATAAAATAAAAACAAGAATATAAATCTAAAAACCAATTACAATGGAAAAGCAAAAAATGATTGAGGTATTGCAATTTTGTGCTGCACAATGCACACATTGTTATGATGCTTGCCATTTAGAAAAGAAAATGGATATGAGTACCGTGATAATGTACAATCAAGATTGTGCTGATTTATGTCGTTTGACATCGCAATTACTAGAACGAAAATCAGATAATGCCGATATCTTTTTAAAGACAGCTTTAGTGATGTGTGAAAGGTGTGCGTCTGAGTGCGAAAAATATCCACAAATGGAGCATTGCAAAAAATGTGGAGAGGCCTGTCGTAAATGTGCAGAAATGTGCCATGAACACGAAATGGCGAATAGAGAGTAGCAAAATCTAATTTTGTAAAGGTAGCTCAGTATTGCGAATAGAAAACCAATTATAAGAAAACCAACTATAAACCATATTAAACTAATTATTATGATAACAACAGCAATTAAAACCTTAGTTGTAAAAAGTTCAGCTTTTAAGAGTAACGAAATGATCCCTCCAATGTATACTTGTAACGGATTGAACATTAATCCAGAATTGACGATCGAGGATATTCCTGCAAATACAAAAAGTCTCGCTATTATTGTGGATGATTCGGATGCACCTTCTGGATGTTATTGCCATTGGCTCGTATGGGATATTCTTCCCGAAAGAATTATACAAGAAGATAGCGTTCCCGGCATCCAAGGCAGAAATTCCATGGGAGAAAATAAATATATAGGTCCTTGCCCTCCAAGCGGGATACATCAATATCATTTTAAGGTCTATGCCCTAGACATTAAATTGGATACGTTGCCTCCAAGTACCAATGAAAAAGAATTGATGGCAGCAATGGGACCAAATATTATTAGCTCAGGAGAACTTTTAGGTTTGTATGAAAAGTAAACTGATTAATAACAAAAAAAGCTGTCTTTTACTAAGGCAGCTTTTTTTGTTATTAATGCAGGCTAGTTACCTTTGTAATTGCAGTTCAGTACTTTATGCTTTTCATAACTTCTAAGCATTTAATGATTGATACATTTTGGGAGCACTGAATACAAAAAAAGAAAAGTAATTTTAAATAAAGTTAAGGTCAACCAATTGCTAATGAGTATCATCTGTTATGTTACTACTTTTTGGTAAAATTCCAAAAACTGATTTTTCGTCTCGTCTTAAACCCTAACTTTTCGTATAATTTAATAGCGCCAAAGTTTTTTTCATATACATGTAAGAAAGCGGTTTTATTTTGATTTAAAATTGTATTTGCGGTATGTGCTACCAACTGTTTTGCATATCCTTTTCCAAGGTAATCGGGATGTGTGATTACTGCACTCACCTCAATAAAATCAATCATTTGCATTCTCTCACCAGTAACAGCAACTAGTTGCTCGTCTTTGTAAATACCATAATAGTTGCCTAAAGTTGCTGTTTTAGATTTAAAATACTCAGGATAGACTATTTTGACTAATTCCAGAAGATCTTCTCTGTGACTTTCTTTCAGTTTTATGATCGTGTCGATAATCGGAATGTCTATTAGTTCACTGATAATCATTTGTAGGCAAACTAATTCATTCGCTATTTTCAAATTAGTGGGGATTTCTGGTTTTTCGCCAACAATAAAAAAGTTATCTGATAAAGTAGAATATTGTGCAATCGCGTTGGAACTCTTTTTAGTATTTAGTGCAGCTCCAAAAGGGCAATACTCAGGGTCATAAAACAGAGTGTCATCATAGGCTATTGCATATTCTTTGTGACTTTCTGATAACGAATGCCAAACGGGATTGTCTAATTTGTTACTGCCTTTTTTACTCATAATTCTAACTCTCTATTTCTCAATCGGTAAACTTTCTTCTTGTCCCCATTCGGTCCAAGAACCATCATAGATTGCCTTGGGGTTATCTGAAACCAGTTCGTAGGCGATCAAATTTATGCAAGCCGTTACACCAGATCCACAAGTGAACAATAGCGGTTTGTCCTGCAATGGGAGAATTTTTTTTAATTCTTCTTTGGGCAAATATTTCCCGTCTTTTAGTACTTGGGTATAGGGGATGTTTAGCGAACCGGGAATGTGTCCGCTTCTCAATCCTGCTCTTGGTTCTTCTGTTTCGGCAAGAAAGCGGTCTGCAGATCGGGCATCGACAAGCAAGGCTTCTTCAGACTGTATATTTTCTAAAATTTGCTCTTTGGTTTTAAACAGCTGAGGTTGGAAATTTGCAGTAAAATTTCCTTTTTCATACGATTGTTCCTGTCTTTTTTCAGTGGGATAGCCTTCCTTTATCCAAGCAGGCAAACCGCCATCGAGAACCCAAACCTTTTCGTGTCCCATGACTTTAAAAAGCCACCACGCTCTTGGGCTCAAATAAATTCCTTTGGTGTCATACACCACAATTTTACTGCTGTTTTGAATGCCTATTTTGCGACAGGCTGTAGCAAAGGCATCTGGGTTTGGTACTGTATTGGGTAGCGGACTATTGGTATCGCTAAACTTGTTTTTAATGTCAAAAGTTCTGGCTCCTTTTATTTGTATATCCTCAGACGGCATTTCCAAAATAGCATCTAAAATAATTAATTCAGGGTCTTGAAGATGTTCATGAAGCCAGGCTACCGATACTATTGGATTTTTCATCATTTTTATATTTCGTTGGGTTGTGTGTTATTTTTTCGCTTATTCCATTTCCAAATCTCAATCCAAAGCACTGAAATTCCACTCACGGCAAGGCAAATAGCAATTTGATACATCTGTAACGGAAGAACATCAAAGAAACGGGCAATTGGACTTATGTATACAATTAGGGCTAGAAAAAGCAGGGTCAACGAATTTGCAATCACCATCATGTTATTTTTATTCTTCAAGGAGGCAAAAACAGAATAGTAAAAGGAACGGTTTACCAATGACAGAATCACATTCGAAAAAACTAAAGTGGTAAACACCATTGTTCGTGTCAGTTGTTCGTTACCTCCATTTTGTATGGTCCATTGGTATACAAATAAAATCCCTACGGTAATCCCGATTCCTTGCACGATGCTTATTCCTAATTCTTTTAGGGACAGGAAGGTACTGCCTATTGGTCTTGGTGATTTTTGCATACTGTTTTTTTCAGCGGGTTCATTTTCATAAACGATGGAACACATTGGACCCATAACTAATTCTAAGAAAATGACGTGGACGGGCGTGAAAATATCAGGATAAATCCAACCTAAAAATAAGGGTAAGGATACGGTCAATATGATAGGAATATGAATGGAAACGATATATCGTATTGCTTTTTTAAGATTGGAATATATGCGACGTCCTGCGGCTACCGCGAAAATCATTTTTGATAAATCATCATCTATCAAAATAAGGTCTGCGGCTTCCTTTGCAATTTCAGTTCCCTTTTTTCCCATGGCGACACCTATATTTGCAGCTTTCAATGCGGGTCCGTCATTTACACCGTCGCCCACCATAGTTACTATTTGTTTGTCCTTTTTTAAGGCATTCATAACGGCCAGTTTGGCTTCCGGAAACATGCGGGTCAAAAGAGTTGTAGCGTGAATGGCTTTTAGCTTTTCGACTTCATTCAGCTTCATGAACTGCTCGCCTTCCATAACACTTTCCGTATTTTTAATTCCCGCTTTTACAGCAATGGCTTTTGTGGTTAAGCTGTTATCTCCTGTTATGACTTTTACTTGGATACCCGCTTCATAGAATTTTTGAATGACACTGTTTATGTTCGGTTTAGGAGGGTCGTAAAACACCACCAATCCTACGAAATGGAAAGGTAAGTCCTGTTGGTTTTTCGGGTAACTGGTTTCTGCATAATCAGAATAGCCGACACCAAGTATGCGATATCCCTCGGATGTCAATGTAATTATCGTATCATTAATTTGTTGCTGTTGCTCCGTGTTGAGGTTGGATACTTTTATAATCGTTTCTGGACCGCCTTTGGCAGCAATGATTCGTTTGCCTTCCTCATTTTGGAACACGTGCGTCATCATGGGGGGAGTTCCGTCAAGCGGGTACTCATGTACCATTGAAAACTGTCTTCGGGTATCGATGGTTGTTATTTTCTCATACTCCTTATGCAAGGTTTTTTCCATTGGGTCAAAAGGTACAGGTTCGCTCGCCCACATTGCGATTTCAATGACTTTTCTAGCCTCTTCTGTATCCCATTGCTCTCTTTCGTATAATTTGTCGCTGCTAAAAGCGTACACAGATTTCAAGCTCATTCTGTTTTCTGTCAGCGTTCCAGTTTTGTCGGTACAAATGATGGTGGCACTTCCTAAGGTTTCTACCGTTCTGATTTTTTTGACTATTACACCTTCTTTCATTAGTCGCCAAGATCCCAAGGCCATGAAAGTAGTAAATGCTACAGGTATTTCTTCGGGAAGAATAGACATTGCGAGGGTCAATCCTTTTAATAAACTGGTTAATACGTTATGTGTTTTCCAAAAATAAACGCCCCAAACCAATAAGAAAACAGCAATGCCCATAATGGCCATCACTTTTACAAATTTTTGAATCTGAACTTGTAATGGAGTAGGCGTGTCTTTGATGTTTTGTAAGGAACTACCTAATTTACCAACCTCTGTATCAGAGCCAATTTTTGTTACCCGATAAACCGCTAAACCAGAGGCAACCAGTGTACCGCTGAAAACAGATTTCAGCTCCGTTTTTTCTGATTTAAAGATAGCATACGGTTCGCCGGTCAGTAGGGACTCATTAACGGAAAAATCATTACTGTGAACAATTTCTCCATCTGCATTAATTGTGCTTCCTTCCTCAGTTATTACCAGATCATCGATAACAATTTCTGCAGTGGGAATTGTTGTTGGTTCTCCATTTCGTAAGACGGTACTCAAAGGCTCATTTAATTTTTCTAAGCCTTCCATCGCGATCCGACTGCGATTGTCCTGATAAAAGGAAATTCCGGAGACCGCTACTATTGCGGCCAGCATAAAATAAGCTTCGTTGTTTTGCCCCAAGATAAAATAAATGATTGCTACGGCTATCAATAACAGTAACATGGGCTCTTTGAACAGATCAAAAAGGGCTAACCACCATTTGTGTTTTTGTTTGTGAATTTGTTCGTTCTGACCAAATTTTCCCCTTGAGACCTGTACTTCTGGATCAGTCAAGCCTATGATGTTTTCGGGAATATTGATTTTTATTGACATAGTTTACAGAATGAATAATGCTACTCAAATATAAGATTTTTAGTTTCAGTATAAGTAGGATATGCAGTGGTTTATGAAACAAAAGAATATAATGAGTGCGTCGATATCAAAATTATGCTTTTTCAGTGGTCATGAATATAAAATAGAAACCAATAAGAAGACTGGCAACCGCGGTCACTATAAAAGTGGCATCCGCTCCAAATTGATACCAAATAAGTCCCGCTAAGGAATTGGCCAGCATGGTGAAAAAGCTTTGAAAAGCGGAATAGCTGCCGATAGCGGTCGCGGTATCTTTTTCTTTTGAAATATTACTTATCCATGCTTTGGAGATTCCTTCACTTGCTGCGGCATAGATTCCGTAAAGAGCAAAGAGCCCCAAGAAAACATAGCGGTTGTGGTTGAACGCCATACCGAAATAGACAATAGAGAAAATACCTATTCCGAAAATTAGCATTTTCTTTAGCCCGATTTTATCGGCCAATATCCCTATCGGGAAAGCAAATAAAGCATAAACGAGATTGTAAAAGATATAAAGACCAATAACAAGCGTATCACTTAATCCGGATTCTTTGGCTTTAAGCAGTAGGAAAACATCGGAGCTGTTAAATAAAGTGAAAGCTAAAAGACCGATAACGACTTTGCGGTACATGGGGGGGCTTACTTTCCAATAGCCCAAAAACGAGAAGAAGGGAGTTGCTTTCTTTTCTGTTGGAACCGTTCTTTTTTTATCTTTTAACAAAAGGGTAGCAGCGATAGCAAAAAGTCCGGGAATGAACGCAATGTAAAACAAGGTAGTATATTCCTCAGGATAGAAGTAGAGGTAGAGTAGGGCTAATGACGGACCTAATACAGCGCCCATTGTATCCATGGAACGATGAAAACCGTATATTTTTCCTTTGGTTTGTGGCGTTGCTTCGTCAGAAAGCATGGCGTCTCTTGCTCCGGTTCGAAGTCCTTTTCCAAAACGGTCAATGGTGCGAGCAAAGAAAATCCAAAGCGGAAAAATGAACACCGCCATCATGGGTTTTGAAATAGCACTAAAAGTATATCCCAGTTGGACAAATGGGACTCTCTTTCCCGTCACATCCGAGCGCTTTCCGAAATAGCCTTTACTTAATCCAGCAGTAGCTTCTGCAACCCCTTCAAGAATTCCGATAAGCACAATGGAGAAACCAATTGACTTTAAATAAATGGGCATGATGGGGTATAACATCTCACTTGCTGTATCCGTAAACAAGCTTATTAAAGACAAAATCCAGACGGTGCGACTGATGTTTTTCAAAATAGGACGGTTGAAGTTATTCATTATAAATGTAAATAAAAAGCCTGAAAATCAGACGACTTTCAGACTTTTAAAATAATACTTGCAATGGAATAAATTAATTCGCTCAAGGAATGTGATTACTGTTTTTGAATTTCGTTTGTATCCTTTTTTACTGTGGCTTCTTCAATACCTAATGGTCGGTGCACAACCACTTGCGGGAATGGAATTTCTATTCCTTCATTGTCAAAGGCAATTTTCAACCTTTTTCGAAGCTCCCCAGTTACTTCCCATTGTTTACTTGGTAATGTTTCCCCTAATATTTTTAGCATAATGGAAGAATCTGCAAAATCATTAACGCGTAAAAATTGAGGGGAAAGGATGATGTAATTTTCCCATAAAGGATCAGTGGCCAGTTCAGTTCCCACGCTGTTGATAACTCCAATAACGTGTTCCAGGTTAGATCCGTATCCCACTCCGATATCTAAGTTTATACGGCTGAAATCCTTGGAAAGATTTGATACTTTCTTTATTTCGCCATGAGGTATATGGTGGACGGTTCCGTCTAAGTCTCTTAAAGTTGTTTTTCTTAAGCTAATCTCCTCAACGGTACCGCCTGCGTTGTCAAACTTCACGATATCACCAACGCGGTATTGATTTTCAAGGATGATAAAAAGACCGGAAATAATATCTCGGATAAGATATTGACCTCCAAAACCAAATGCCAACCCCACAATTCCGGCTGCTGCTAAGATAGGGGCGATCTCTACCCCAAATTCCTGAAGTACCATCAAACCAGCGATGGTTAGTAATCCAATTTTAGAAGTAGTGGTAAAGATTTGGATTAGCGTATTTTCTCTTTTTTCTTCGGCATCTTTAGAAGAAATTCCATCAGGTCTTACTGCAATTCTAACCGCTTTATCGATAAAGGTTATAATTACCTTGTTTAGAATTAAAGAACCGATAATGATGAAAACTATTTTAAGTCCGCTGGTTAATAGCCATGGAATAATAAATTCAGCGTATTTGTCCGTGTATTTTAGTAAGATTTCCTGCATGTGTTGTATAATTTTTAGTTACGAGAAGATGTTTATTTATTTATATGTAAAAAGTCCAAAAATCATTTGACTTTTGGACTTTTTGCTTAAGTAAGTAAAGTTTTCAATTTAGAAATATAAATTAAATGTCGTCAAAATCAATATCTGTAAAAGTAGATATATTTGGCAAAGCTTCTTCTGTGGTTACTTTTTCAGCAACATATTCTTTTTTGAAATCTTTCTGATGTCTTTCTGAGATTACTTCCTCTCCTTTGTGGTTTAAAACATAAGCGGTCATATCTCCCAGAATTTCTGCGAAAGCAGAGAAATCTTCTTTGTACAAATATATTTTATGTTTTTTGAAGTGAAACGATCCGTCTTCTTCAGTAAATTTTTTACTCTCAGTAATTGTAATGTAATAATCGTCTGCTTTTGTCGCTCTTACATCAAAGAAATAGGTTCTTCTTCCAGCACGTAAAACTTTAGAAAATATCTCTTCTTTTTCTAGCATGTCATTTTCTCTCATAATCCTTTCTCTCAATTTATGGTTGTTAAATCGCAATCAAAAATCATAAAAATATATGTATTAAACAACAATTACTGCAATTCTTTTTCTGAAAGTTGTTTTAAATATAATGAGGCATAATACCCCTCTTGATTTACTAACTGGTTATGAGATCCTTGTTGAATGATTTTACCATCATCTATAATAATAATCTTGTGGGCATTTTTAGCAGAGGAAACTCTGTGACTTACAATAATGGTCGTTTTGTCTTTACAGATTTCGTTTAGATTATTCAAGATTGTTTCTTCGGTTTCCGTGTCAACAGCCGATAAACAGTCGTCAAAAAGTAAAATTGGCGGGTTTTTAATTATAGCTCGTGCAATGGAAACCCTTTGTTTTTGCCCTCCAGAAAGTGTAATCCCTCGTTCACCAAGGACGGTATCGTATTGCTTATTGAATCCTACGATATTGTCATGTACCACGGCACTTTTTGCAGCAGCGATTACCTCTGCATCAGTGGCGTCTTCTTTACCAAACTTGATGTTGTTCTTAATAGAATCAGAAAAGAGAAAAGCATCTTGTGGCACGATTCCTATGCTGTTTCGCAAGTCGTCCAGATTTAAGGTACTTATTTCCTCATTGTCGATAGTGATTTTTCCGTCGGTCACGTCATAAAGGCGTGAAATCAAGGCTAAAATGGTTGATTTTCCAGACCCTGTTTTTCCGAGAATTGCTAATGTCTCCCCTTTCTTCACGGTGAAAGAGATGTCCTTAAGTGCCTTTATATGTGTGTCTTCATAAGTGTAGCTCACATTTTCGAATGAAATCGAGCCGTTTATGATTGATTTATTTGGGTTTTTATTTTTTATTTCGGGTTCGATTTTGAGGAATTCATTCAGACGTTTTTGGGAAGCTTCCGCTTCTTGAACCATTGATGAAACCCACCCTAATGAGGCTACGGGCCACGTGAGCATATTGACATACAAAATAAATTCAGCTATCGTACCGATACTTTTAATTGTACCTTCAATGTACATCAAGCCACCAAAGTAGATTACAACCAGGTTACTGATTCCAATAAGAGCCAACATTAACGGCCCGAATAACGACTGCACTTTGGCTAAACTCAAACTTTTATTTTTGCTTTCTTTGGCTAGGGACACCATGTTCTTTTGATGTTGATCTTCAAGTGAATAAGCTTTTATTACTCGTATGCCGGAAAATATTTCCTGCGAGAAACTGGAGACTTTCGATAAATATTGCTGAAAAACGGTACTTCTCTTGTTTATTTCTGAACTTAACTTGAAGATGCCATACGAAAGAAGAGGCAATGGAAGGATTGTGTATAATGTCAAACGAGGGGAGACGTTGTACATGTATACAATAACAATTGTAAAACGGATCACTGTATTTATGGAGTACATCACAGCGGGACCAACATACATTCTCACTTTTGAAACATCCTCGCTGATACGATTCATCAAATCACCCGTACGATTCTTTTTATAGAAATTTTGGGTTAAGTTCTCATACTGCCTGAAAACTTCATTTTTTAAATCAAATTCGATATGGCGGGACATAACGATTAAGGTTTGTCTCATCAGAAAAGTCAGAAAACCGGCAATAATGGTAGTGGCAATGATCAATAGTATGTTTGAAATTAACTCTTCCCGAATAACGGATGCCGCAATATTTTTGTCTTTAGAAAATGCTTCAATTGCCTTAAAAGAACTGCTGATCAATTTAGGCGTGAACAGCATGAAAATTTGTGCGATAATTGTAAATATAATCCCCAGTGAAAAACTGTATTTGTATTTGACGAAATATTTGTTTAAATAAAGTAATTCTTTCATTTTTTTTAAGATAGTCGGTATTGAATTCGTTTTGTTTTTGTGATAATTTTTAAATTTTTAACAATTGAAAAACTTGTTTTATACACCTAAACTATCGAATTCGTAATTTTCATTAAATATTATTGATAGAGATTTATTTTTGATGAAATTCCGATTTGTCTTCTCGACAAATTCGCAATTTCATCACTATAAAAATTAACACTATTGATGCAACTTTCACAACAGGAAAGTAACTTCAGAAAATCGATTCTGTTTTTGGACAATTATCATTTGATGACCACCAACAGATTGTATTTTGCAACTGCAAAGATACAGGTTTAATAGCAATTATTGGTATTCATAATTCATTTATGGGACCAGTTTAAGGAGGGGCCCGAATGTATAATTATGCCAATGAGTGGGAATTATTAAATGATGTGTCGGGTCTTTCTCGTGGAATGACCTATAAAGCAGCGATTACGGGTCTGAACATTGGAGGAGGAAAAGCGGTTATTATAGGTGATGCCAAATCTCAGAAAACTCCTGAATTGATGCGCAAGTTTTGTGAGTTTGTAAATGGTTTAAGCGGAAGAGTTAGGGATGGAGGTCAGGGATATGGTTATTGTGCGCGATGTTACGCCTTACGTTACTGGAATTTCCGAGGAAAAAAGGGGGGGGAGCGGGAATTCCATCACGAGTTACTGCGTACGGGGTGTATATGCGGGTGAAAGTAGCTTCTAAGCATAAATTACGATGTGATGTGCTTACCGGTAAAAAAGTATTGGTTCAGGGAATAGGTCACGTTGAGGAAATTTTAGTGGATTACCTGACTAAAGAAGTAGCCATTGTCATCATTGCCGATAGTAATGAAGATAGGGGTTATTAGGTAGGGTCTTAATTTAAGGTAGTGATTTTTAAGGGAACTGATTTATAAACGGCAGATCTAGATATTTATGCGCCTCCCGCGATGTGAGCAAGTATTAATGACGCTATGGTTCACAAAATAAAGCGAAAGTAATTGCCGGTGCCGCTAACAGTCAATTGGCAAATGAAGAGTTATATGGCGCGATTTTGCAAGAGCGCGGTATTTCATATGCTCCATATTTCTTGATCAACGCCGGTGGCTTCATTAATGTTTATGCTGAATTAGCGCATTATTGTAAAGAGGAAATCATGCGCAAAACAGAGAATACCCACAATATAACATTAGAAATTATCGATTATACTGTTGCTAATGGAATTACGACGCATCATCCGCCGCTTACCATTGCGCAAAACCGTATTGATCACAGAAAAGTAGAGAAGGGTAAAAAGTAATTTATTTTTTAAGACAGGTTCAGATCTTCCATCAGAGTATTGGGAGCTGTGACTTTTTTAGTATAGCGGAAACAAAATTAGTAGCAAAACCTTTATTTGATGTTTTAATTTTATTTTAAAAAAGGAAATGCCTAATTTTGCAGACTAATTTAATAAAAGTTCTTACAAGGTGGTAAATAGAAGACACATTCGCGTTAAAGTAATGCAATCCATTTATGCGATGCATCAAAACGGCTCTGATAATTTGGAGAAGGAAGAAAAATTCCTTTTTCACAGTATCGACAATATTCAAGATTTATACCTTACAATGATTTCTTCCTTAATGGAAATATGTAAACGAGAGACCGTCTTTTTACATAAATCAAGCTTAAAACATCTCGCTACGCCTGAGGAACGTAAACCCAACGAAAAATTTATTAAAAACAGTATCTTTCAAATTCTTGCTGAAAACAACTCTCTTAGCATTGCTATGGAAACACGTAAAGTGGATGCTTGGACTCTGAATGATGATTATATTTTGTTGTTGCTTAACGCTATAAAAGCAAGCAAGTTCTACATTGATTACATGAGTGAGCCAACAACCTCTTTCGAAGAAGACAGACAGCTTATTGCAGATTTGTTTTTGGAGGTAATTGTACCTAATGAAAAATTGTACGAGTTCCTAGAAGACGATAAACTGACTTGGATTGATGACATACCCTTGGTAAACACTCAAATTATTAAGCAATTAAAAGCGATGAAGCCTATCATGGATGATAATTTTAGCGTGCCTAAAGTATATAAAGATAGTGAGGATAAAGCTTTCGTTAAAGATTTATTTAGAAAAACAATTTTGAACGAGGCAGAGCTGGCAAAGGAGTTTGTTGACAAAACACCAAACTGGGATAGTGACAGGATTGCTGAGGTAGACACTATTATCCTTAAAATGGCTATTTGTGAGTTTTTGAAATTCCCTTCAATTCCCGTAAAAGTGACGCTAAATGAATATTTAGAACTTGCTAAGGAGTATTCTACACCAAAAAGTAGTATTTTTATCAACGGAATTCTGGATAACTTAGTTAAAGAACTAGAAGTCAGTAAAAAATTAAATAAAACCGGTCGCGGTTTAATGTAACACTAATAATAAAAAAAAAGAATTAAAAATTATGGAACAATTAACTCAATTTGCACCTTTCTTATTAATGTTTGTAGTGATCTATTTCTTTATGATTAGACCACAACAGAAAAAAGCTAAGAACGAAAAAGAATTTGAAAGCACTTTAAAAGTAGGAGATAAAATCATCACTAAAAGTGGACTTCACGGTAAAGTTTCGGAGCTTGCAGATACTACAGTTGTAATTGAAACAATGTCTGGAAAATTAAAAATGGAGCGTTCTGCAATTTCTATGGAAATGAGCGCGACAGTTGCTAAAAAATAATTTTACAAGAAACGGTATATTTAAAGTCTAAAATTTTAAATAAATCCCAATAAAAAAATTCCAAATTCCAATCGTAGTGATTGGAGTTTGGAATTTTTTATTTGTATCTTTTTTTAACAGTATTGATGATTCAAACCCTTATTTTCGCGAATAAAGGGTTTTATTTTTTCTTTTTTGGTTTGCTTTTATCCAATCCAAAGTTCGGCATTGTTGTCAGTTCGGCTATCTTCACAATAACTTTAACTGCTTTTAGCATGCTTTCAACAGGAACGTACTCGTATTTACCGTGAAAGTTATGTCCGCCCGCAAAAATATTTGGACAAGGCAATCCTTTATAAGATAATTGACAGCCGTCAGTTCCACCACGAATGGGCTTAATTAGCGGTTTAATATTTACTTCCTTCATCGCTTTTTCGGCAATGTCAACAATATATTTTACAGGAACGACCTTTTCTTTCATGTTGTAATACTGATCGTTGATCTCAGCTATAGCAATATCTTCACCAAATTGTTTCGCAAATTTCTTATTGATTTTACGGACAATCTTTGCTACTTGCTCTTTACGTTTTTCGAATTTAATCTTGTTGTGGTCTCTGATTATCAATTCCAAAACAGTTTCTTCAATGCTTCCGGTTAAGTGATGAACGTGGTAAAAGCCTTCATATCCTTTTGTTTCCTCAGGTGTTTCATCTGAAGGCAATGCATTAATGAACTCATTGGCAATTAACATGGAGTTAATCATCTTTCCTTTGGCATAACCAGGATGCACACTTTTTCCTTTGAAAGTAATTTTGGCCCCAGCCGCGTTAAAATTCTCATATTCCAATTCTCCCACTTGACTTCCGTCCATGGTGTAGGCCCAGTCAGCCCCAAATTTTTCTACATCAAAATGGTGTGCTCCGCGACCAATTTCTTCATCAGGTGTGAAACCAACCCTGATTTTTCCGTGTTTTATTTCCGGATTGTTAATAAGAAACTCCATTGCTGTGACGATTTCCGTAATTCCGGCTTTATCGTCGGCACCAAGAAGTGTAGTTCCGTCAGTTGTGATTAGGGTTTGTCCTTTATATTGTAATAACTCTTTGAAATAATCAGGGGATAAAATAATGTTTTGCTCCGCATTTAGGACAATGTCTTTTCCGTCGTAATTTGGAATAATTTGAGGTTTTACATTGGCTCCTGTAAAATCAGGAGTGGTGTCAAAGTGTGATACAAAGCCTATTGTCGGAACTTCATGATCTACATTGCTCGGTAATGTGGCCATGATATAAGATTTGTCATCTATGGTCACGTCCTGCATTCCTATTTTTTTTAGTTCTTCAACCAATTGGTTGGCTAAGTCCCATTGTTTTGCTGTGCTTGGTGTTGTTTCTGAGTTGGGATCTGATTCCGTATCAACAGTAACATAACTGATAAAACGATCTATTATATGTTGCATAAAAGTCTTTTTTAATGAAGCGCAAAGATAAGGTTTATTTAGAAATTAGAGTTCAAAACTCTGACTTTGAGTCTTAATTGCAGTAATAAAAAGCAATTGTTTTAGTGCATCATTTGTGCCCCCTCTTTATGGGAATTGGCTTGGCCGTAATGCATGACTTTGACTTTTATTTTTCCGCGGGTAGAGATAGTGACTAGAAAAAGATAATCGTATTCTTGATCTTCAATAGTAGGTATTGGTCTTTGGCCTCCCAAGGCTTCAATCGTTTCTAAAATCGTATTGGAATGGCCTACGACTAAGGCCTGTTTTCCTTTGTTTTCTTTTAGTATAATTGAAGCTGCTAACTTTAAGTTTTTGGCATCATATAGGTTAACTTTCTTTTTCTGATTTTCGGCTGTGGGTATTGCGGTACTTCTGGTGCGTTTGTAATTCGTGCTGTAAATGGTGTTTAATGGTTTTTGTTTTAATCTTTCGGCAAGAGCAATAGCTCTTTTATTTCCATTCTCTGTAAGTGAAGGGTTACTGTCTTTTGGGTCACTCGTGATTTTTTCGGCATGACGAACTAAATAAATCATGGTTGGTAGTTCTGCTTGTGCAAAAAGGCTAACTGTCAGAAATAGAAGGAGGAAGGTGAAGTGATTTTTCATGTGTTTGTAGATTAATTGCAGTGGCTAATTTATAAATAAATAATGATTTTTTCTGTATCTATAATGTTTCTTGTTTGTAGATACCATTTATTATGATTAAATTTAAATATCAATTTTCCAATTGTTTACTGCGTTGTGTATTTTTAAAAACTTGATAAATTCTAACTTAAAATTTTAGATTATGAAAAAGGTATTATTAGTTGCTTTGTGTTTTACTCTATTTGTAGGGTGTAAGAAAGAGGAAATGAAAGAGGAAACGAAAGAGGAAACGAAGGAAGGTACTTCTGTTTTAACTACCGCTGCGGCGAAAGTGCAAGATGTTGAATTTGCAGATGCTAAATATGCCGAAAGAGGTAAAAAAGCCTTAGACGATTTGAGAAAGGGAGATATGGATGCATGGATGGCCGAGTTTGCTGACAATGCTATATATTATTGGAACAGTGGTGACAGCTTAGTAGGTAAGCCTGCTATCGATAAATATTGGAGAGATAGAAGAGCCAACGTTTTTGAAACTATCACTTTTGAGAATGAAATTTGGTTGGCGGTAAAAGTAAATAAGGCGGAAAATATAAAAAACCATGGGAATTTTTTATTGGGTTGGTACAAAACCACGGTTAAGTACAAAGGAGGGAAATCTATGACGCAAGGGATTCATACCGTTTTTCATTTTGATAAAAATGATAAAATCGATGTGGTGAATCAATATCTGGACAGAGCTACAATTATGGCGGCGATGAAAAAATAAGAAATAGTTTTGTAAATAACGTTAACCTTCATTGGCCCAATTCTATTATTTTTTATTTAAAGATATTCCGTCAAAACTGACCGTCAGATTGAAAACTTGCTAAAGCATCAAGTAAAGAGAACAGTTCGTTGCTTGTGTTTCTGTGTGAAAAGCAAATTTAAATAAAATTTAGGTTTTACAATAGTCGGCTTGTCAAATGAAATGATTTATAAATTATAGTTTCCAAATATTTATTTATCGGCGGGATAGTGGTATTTTTGCAGTACACAACAAAACACTTATGTATAAATTACTTATTCGTCGCATCCTTTTTTGGTTTGACCCAGAAAAAGTGCATTATTTTACTTTTTCCTTGATTCGGATTTTGTCCAAAATACCAGGGGTCTCTTTAATATTTAAATCGCTTTATAAGGTCAAAGACAGGAGATTAGAGACCGAGGTGTTTGGGCTAAAGTTTAAAAATCCGGTAGGACTTGCCGCTGGTTTTGATAAAGACGCTAAGTTGTATAAAGAATTGTCCAACTTTGGTTTTGGGTTCATTGAGATAGGTACGCTTACGCCAAAAGGGCAAGAAGGAAATCCAAAAAAGCGCTTGTTCCGTCTTAAAGAAGATTCAGCTATTATTAACCGAATGGGCTTTAATAACGGAGGTGTATTGGAGGTAGTGGAACGATTGAAAAAAAATACAGGAGTTTTAATTGGAGGCAATATTGGTAAAAACAAACTGACGTCAAACGAAGATGCCACTTTGGATTATGAAATTTGTTTTGATGCCTTGTTTGATTATGTCGATTATTTTGCGGTGAATGTGAGTTCACCTAACACCCCTAATCTTCGCGCTTTACAAGACAAAGAACCACTGACTCAATTGCTGCAAACTTTACAAAACAAGAATTTGGCAAAGCCAAAACAGAAACCTATACTGCTTAAAATTGCTCCTGATTTGACCGATGATCAATTACTAGATATTATAGATATAGTGAAGCAAACAGAAATTGCAGGAGTTATAGCCACTAATACGACTATTTCTCGTGAAGGCTTGCAGTCTCAAAATAAAACAGAAATGGGTGGGTTGTCAGGGAAGCCATTAACAAGTCGTTCTACTGAAGTGATTCGTTTTCTATCTGTAAAAAGCAATAAAGCTTTTCCGATTATTGGTGTGGGAGGAATCCATTCTGCAGATGATGCGATAGAGAAACTCGAGGCAGGTGCCAGTTTGGTACAATTATATACCGGTTTCATCTATGAAGGACCAGCTTTGGTGAAAGCCATAAATCAAAAGATTCTAAGCCGCATGTAATCGTGATTAGTTTACATTATTATCAAAATGCGTAATTCTTCACTGAGAATTACGCATTTTTATTTACTATAAAATTTTATAATCATACCCTTTGCTACTTTGCAAGTTTTCTTATCTTTGAAAATCTATGGAGCCAATAAAAATTATAGAATGTCCACGTGATGCCATGCAAGGCATTAAGCCATTCATCCCAACTGAAAGGAAAGTTGCATACATTCAATCTTTATTGAGGGTAGGCTTTGACTCCATCGATTTTGGGAGTTTTGTCTCGCCTAAAGCGATTCCGCAGATGCAGGATACCGCTGCTGTACTTGCGCAATTAGATTTGTCGCAAACAAAAAGCAAACTATTGGCTATTATTGCCAATACCAGAGGAGCGAAAACGGCTTCGGAGCATGCTGAAATTCAATATTTAGGATATCCTTTTTCGATTTCTGAAAATTTTCAGATGCGGAATACCCACAAAACCATTGCGGAGTCCCTGGTTACCTTGCAAGAAATCCTTGAAATTGCCGATAAAACAAATAAGGAAGTAGTTGCTTATTTGTCGATGGGCTTTGGAAATCCATATGGTGATCCTTGGAATGTAGAAATTGTGGCAGATTGGACCGAAAAATTATCAAACATGGGAGTGAAAACTTTGTCACTTTCTGATACTGTCGGCAATTCTACTCCTGACGTAATCAGTTATTTGTTCTCCAATTTGATTCCACAATACCCCGAAATTGAGTTTGGAGCTCACTTGCATACCACGCCAGATAAATGGTTCGAGAAAATAGATGCTGCTTATCATGCGGGTTGCCGAAGATTTGATGGCGCTATTCAGGGATTTGGAGGCTGTCCTATGGCTAAAGATGATTTAACTGGAAATATGCCGACAGAAAAGTTACTGTCTTATTTTACTGCCAATAAAGAAAACACCAATTTAAATCCATTAAGCTTTGAAAGTGCTTACAATGAGGCTTCTAACTTGTTTGGAGAGTTTCATTAAAGACGATAAAGGATAAAAGCACAGGATCACTATATAAAAGTGATAATAAGTTTACGGCTACAACGTTATTATTAAAATCAATGCTTTATTTTTGACGCTTATAATTTTATTATGAATCAATACCACCCAAATAAAATTTTAGTACTACTTCTACTTGCACTGCTCTCTTTTTCATGTAGCAGTGATTTGGATTTTAATCAAGTTAACGACATCAAAGCAGATCCCGTTTTCATTGCAAATCTGACTTATTTTGACATCCCCGCTAATGAATTTATTGAGAACGGAACGGAGCAGAATGTCATTTTTGACGCGCAAGATTTTGATGTTTTTCGGGATTCTTTTTTTCGAAAGAATTTAAGACGAGCCGACTTCTTCTTTGAAATCAATAATACCATTAATAGGTCTTTTACTGTCGATATCCGATTATTGGATGTAAATGACCAACCGGTGTACGCTAATCGTTTTGATGTTCCTGCTTTTTCAGGAACTGAAGATTTAGTAATGCAAACAGAAAGTTTTAAGAATACTAATCTCGATTTGTTGAAAAGAGCAAGGAGAATGATGTTTGTTATAAGAATGGGAGCTGGTCCAGCTTTAAACACAACTAACCCCGGAAGTTTAAAATTGCGCTCAAGTGCAACTGCTTATCTCGTGATAGAATGAGAAAAACATATTTATTTTTACTGCTGCTGTCGATTAGTTGCCTGTCCCAAAACAAACAAATCTTATACAATTTCACGGCAGTACCCCAGTCTTTAATGACTAATCCGGGTGCTGATATCAGTTATAAATTTTATTTTGGTGTTCCATTATTGTCGGGTATTTCTGTTAGTGCCGGATCGAGCAGTTTTTCAGCTTATGATTTATTTGCAGATAATGGAGTGGATTTTAATACAAAACTGCGTGATGTGGTATACCGCTCTTCGCGACAGGATAATTTGGCTATCAATGAGCAAATAGAACTATTTAGTGGCGGTTTTAAATTGGGGGACTGGTTGGAAAATAAAGGGTACCTTTCGTTTGGAATGTATCAGGAATTTGACTTCCTGATGTATATGCCTAAGGACATAGCGATACTTGCATTGGACGGGAACAGGGATTACTTGGGCAAATCATTTAATTTAGGAGATTTGAGTTTAAGGGCTGAGATGCTTTCTGTACTGCATGTGGGTTTCCACAAAAATGTAACCGATAGACTTGTTCTTGGGGGCAGAGCCAAAATTTATAGGAGTCCTTTTAATGCGACTTCGACTAAAAACTCAGGGTATGTCTATACTATTCCTGCCGCAACTACAGTGTACGACCAAGCCATTTATTCTGATATGCAATTGAACACCTCCGGAATTTCAGAATATATTGCCGAAGGTTATGAAGGAGATGCAGCCGGCGATATCAGAAAGAAGGCTTTATTTGGCGGGGATTTGGGACTTGGATTTGATTTGGGACTAACCTATTATCCTAAAAAGAACATTCAGATTACAGCCAGTATCCTTGATGTCGGATTTATTAAGCACAGCAAAGATGTTGAAACATTTACGTACAAAGGCTATTATAAATATGAGGGCATAAACCCCAATTTTAATAGTACTGACGCCCCAGACAACGCCTATGAGCAGTTTAAGAACGCAATTCCGTTAGATACCGTTTACAACGGATATACGACTTGGAGGCCTATGAAAATCAACAGTTCGTATCAGTATTCTTTCAATGATTCAAGAGGGGGAGGAGACTGTAATTGCATCGGAACGGAATCGGATTATAAAAATGCAGTGGGGGCACAGCTGTTTGTAATGACCACCCCCAGAGCGCCCATAATGGCATTGACTGGATATTATAGAAGGAATATTCTCGATAAACTACAGATGAAGGCAACCTATACCGTAGATTCCTATTCGTATAAAAATATAGGTTTAGGGCTGTCAAGTACGTTAGGGAAATTCAATCTATATGTAATGGCAGACAATCTTTTAGAATACCGAGATTTGGCGAAAGCCAACAGCTTGTCCTTTCAATTTGGATTTAACTTTATTTTCAAAGACAGTGATTCGCCCTACTAAGCGGGTTTTTTCTTCAGGGCCTAATCTGCCAATTCAATGCAGCCTTTTCATAGTGTAGAAGGAATTGGTTTTAAGGAAGATCGGTTGAAATTTGCAGGATCGTTTTCTTGTATTGTTGTCTGTTTTTACAACCTTGGTCTTTCACTTTTTTAAATCAAAATAATTTGCTATATTTGCACGCAATTCAACTACAATTGCAACATGATAGCACATAACTCCAAGATTATCGGCGAAGGTTTAACGTACGATGATGTATTATTAGTACCTAATTATTCCAATGTGCTTCCTCGAGAGGTAAGTATCCAAACAAAATTTTCAAGAAATATAACGCTTAACGTTCCTATTGTATCCGCTGCTATGGATACCGTTACTGAAAGTGCTATGGCAATTGCTATGGCTCAAGAAGGTGGGATAGGTGTTTTGCATAAAAATATGACAATCGAGCAACAAGCTGCCAAAGTACGTAAAGTAAAACGTGCGGAGTCAGGTATGATTATCGACCCTGTTACTTTGCCGCTTACTGCTAAAGTGGCGGATGCTAAAAACGCAATGAAAGAATACGGAATTGGCGGTATTCCAATCATCGATGAAGAGCACCGATTAAAAGGAATTGTAACCAATAGAGATTTGCGTTTTGAGAAAAACAATGCAAGACCTATTATTGAGGTGATGACAAGTGTAAATTTAGTTACCGTTGCCGAAGGAACTTCATTAGAACAGGCCGAAGTAGTTTTACAAGGGCATAAAATCGAGAAACTTCCGGTTATAAATAAAGAAGGCAAATTAGTGGGTTTAATCACGTTCAGAGATATCACTAAATTAACGCAAAAACCAAATGGTAATAAAGACGTTTACGGACGTTTGCGCGTAGCAGCAGCTATAGGCGTGACGGGTGACGCATTAGAAAGAGCGACAGCTTTAGTAAATGCGGGTGTTGATGCTATAATTATTGATACGGCTCACGGGCATACGCAAGGTGTGGTAAATACGTTGAAAGAAGTAAAAAATAAATTCCCTCAAATAGATGTGATTGTAGGCAATATTGCGACTCCTGAAGCCGCACTGTTCCTTGTTGAAAACGGTGCCGATGGTGTAAAAGTAGGAATTGGACCTGGTTCAATTTGTACTACACGTATCGTTGCTGGTGTTGGTTTCCCTCAATTTTCTGCAGTTCTTGAAGTTGCAGCAGCATTAAAAGGGACTGGAGTTCCGGTAATTGCTGATGGAGGAATTCGCTACACAGGAGACATTCCTAAAGCAATTGCTGCAGGTGCTGATTGTGTTATGCTAGGATCGCTTCTTGCAGGTACTAAAGAATCTCCTGGAGAAACTATTATTTTTGAAGGAAGAAAATTTAAGTCCTACCGCGGAATGGGATCTGTGGAAGCAATGGAAGGTGGTTCTAAAGACCGTTATTTCCAAGATGTAGAAGATGATGTAAAGAAACTAGTTCCTGAAGGAATTGTGGGACGTGTGCCTTACAAAGGAGAATTAAACGAAAGTATGCTTCAGTTCATTGGAGGCCTTCGCGCAGGAATGGGATACTGTGGTTCTAAAGACATTCCAACCTTACAAGAAACGGGACGTTTTGTTCGTATCACTGCAAGTGGTATCAACGAAAGTCACCCGCATAACGTAACGATTACAAAAGAATCTCCAAATTACTCGAGATAAGTAAGAGAATAGAGTAGAATATAAAAGCTGTCTAAAGTGTTACCACTTTAGACAGCTTTTTTTTGTTTATTTTGCGTACGTTTAATGGTTGAATTTTCACGACAAGCAAAACGTAATTGGTAGTACGTAGTTATTTGTTATTTGATTTTTTGTACAATGCTAGGGCGCTATACGAAGTGGCGAACTTCGTAACTACTAATTTTTAGGTTGAATGAAAACGTGAAGCGAGAAGTCAATCCCACTAAATTCCAGCTAGCTCAAAATGGCGGTTGTGTGCAGTTATTGATTCAGTTACTATTTTTAAATATCTTTTCATGTATAGTACTTGTTGTGTGTAGTTTATTTTTTATTCAATTGAAATGTAAAAAATGATATACTCAAAGCACTCAATGCGATACATGCAAATGCCATTGAAAATAATCCTAACGTTAATTTCGATACAATTTCTAATTCAGAGAAACTCATGATTAAACCAGAAAAGAAAATCGAAATTCCAATTACAACTCCACCAATCAATCTATCCTTATCAGTAAATTCATACTGTGTTTGACAATTCGAACAGGAAAAGTTTTTGTATCCTTTCCAAAAGGATTTGAAAATTAATTTTGAAGAAACAGTTGTTTTACATTTTTTGCACTTTTCCATTTTTCTATTATTATTTTTTACTTTTCTTTAAATTACACACAACGGTTTGCCACTTAGCTAGGTTGTGGAGTTATGAAAATTATATTTTCTGTTTAACGGAAAAGTTCTTTAGAAACGGCAATTCCACTAAAACCACAAGCTTGCTAAATGGCTGTTATACAATGTATTTTAATTTATTATAATATGAAACAAATATTATTTTTTTGGGCTATTGCTCAAGTTTTTATTATTGGTTAGGGCGTCGGAAGATATAAGAAGTAACTTTTCTGTCAGTTCTTTATTTTCTTTTCTTAATTCATAGTTGTTATTATTAGTAAATAATATTCCAACTCCAAATGAAATAAAGCATAAAGCTGGTAATCCTAAATTAATTGTCCAATCTGGTAATTTAGAAAACCAATTTTCGGTAGGCTGTTTGTACAGACCTTTATTTGAAATAATATTAACGCAATCTTTTAAGAAACTAATTATTTGCTCTTTTTTTTGTTCAGATTTAATATCAGTTAGATTCATTCTAAAATGTTCCGATTGATAACTTTCTTTGCCGAAAAATTCTGTTAAGTAAGTTCTAGTTTCAACTGTCCAATTATGAGTTGTAAATAGCTCTAATGTTTTTAATTTTTCTGATTGTTCTGTTAAAATCGATATTGCTTTTTTACTTCTCATTTCTTAATATATTGTATAACTAGTAGATAACATCAAATATATACAACTTTTTTAATTTTCCAGAGTCAATTTATAAACATCTACTTGTTAATTTTAAAGAGGGGGCTACCGTCCCGGTTCGCTTTATTTGTCTGTAGCTGATTGTTAGTAGTGCAAAGCACGAAGTAATTATAGAAAAACTATATAATTTTATGCCATTAACGCAGTGGAAGTTTGAGGCGCCATGGATTAAGTATAAGGTAATAACTGAATTAGGAGTCAGGAATACTATTCATTATTGCCGAAACTCATTTCCCGAAACTTAATCTTTAAAGAATTTGCTCATTCTCTTTTTATCACCCACCACCCATAAAATATCATTTTTCTGTAATATTAAATCAGATTCCGGGTTCAACAGTCGTTTCCCGTTTCTTTCGATACCCACGACCATACCGTTCGCTTTTTCTCTAATACGGGATTCGCTGATGCTTTTCCCTATCAATTCTTCTTTATTTAATTCCAGTTGTTGTAGGGTAATTTCCGTTTTTTCAATATTTTTAGGCGCTTCAAATTCGTGTTGATGTAGATAGGTCTTGAATTCTTTTACCTGTGCATCCGTACCGATGACGCAAATTTCATCGCCAGGAAACAAGCGCTCATTTTTGGTAGGGATTTTCACCATTATCTCTCCTCTTTTTATAAAGGCAATATTAATTCCCATCTCCTCCCGTAAACGCAATTCTTTCAAGGTACTACCTGCGATGTTTGACTCTTTGGCAATACTAAAGGTACTCATGTGACCATCCCATGGGGTTAAATTTGCATACCTTCTATTTGTTTTTAGAATTTCCCGATTGTTGAAATTCTGCAGAAAATGATTTTCAATTCTAATATATTGACGGTGTAATTTCTTTGGGAAAAAGATATAAACAGAAACGGCAATAATTAAAGCGAAGAAAGCGACCAGCGGAGAGAAGAAGATGTTCAGTAAGAAACCAATATAAAATGTCGCTAATCCTATTCTAAATAAAACCATCATCATGATAGGTCCTCTGTATTTACGCTCCTGACGTAGGATTTCCACTTCTTTGACGGCAACACGGCGTAAGGCGAGTGCCCATAAAAACGGGGAAATAATAATAATGGTAATTAGCGCTGCAGTAGCATTCCCAAATTTTGAGCTTTCCACTAACGGCAAAACAAATTTGGATGACAGCAGGATAATTGCGGTTATGATTATGGTATGTATTACTATTTGTAACATAGTGGTGCGTAACACAACTTGCCACGTAGTCGCTGATTTAATGGCTTGCGTGTTCGTGCTGTAGCGTGCTATTTTTTTTAACCATTTTCGGGGTAACTTTCGTTCTAAAAACTCTGAAAAAGGAGTAGCCATTTTTACCATGAAAGGGGTGGTGAAGGTCGTAATTGCAGATACCGCCACGATAACAGGATATAGGAAATTACTGGTGACATTCATGGTCATTCCTAAAGTGGCAATAATAAAGGAGAATTCTCCAATTTGCGCTAAACTCATTCCCGTTTGTATGGATTGTTTTAAAGGCTGTCCTGAAATTAAAGCACCAATAGTGGAGCTGATGGACTGTCCGAAGATGGTGATTAAAGTTAAAATAAGGACAGGAAACGCATATTCATATAGCGTGGCCGGATCGATTAACATTCCGACTGATACGAAAAAGATGGCTCCAAATAAGTCTTTTACGGGCTTGATTAAATGTTCAATATGTTCCGCCTGCGTAGTTTCGGCAATGATAGACCCCATGATAAAGGCACCTAGGGCAGGAGAGAATCCAACATTAGAGGCTAAAATTACCATCATCAGACAGAGTGCAAGTGAGATAATTAACATCATCTCATCCGTTAGTAAATGTTTAGCTTTTTTGAGTAGGGTAGGAATGAAAAATATCCCGCTGACAAACCAAATTGTTAGGAAGAAAATCAGTTTCAGTACGGACAGCACTAACTCAGTCCCTGAAAATTGCTGACTTACTGCCACGGTAGATAATAGAACCATCATTAAGATGGCTACAATATCCTGAACAATGAGGGAACCGATCACTATTCCCGCAAATTTTTGAGCCTTTACGCCCAGTTCTTCAAAGGTCTTAAGAATAATTGTAGTGGAGGAAATTGAGAGGATTACTCCTAAAAAAATGCTGTCCATTTGTTTCCAGCCCATCCATTGCCCAACTAAAAAACCCATCAATACCATGGTGATAATCTGGGTAATAGCGGTTATGGAGGCGGTGCCGCCCACTTTCATCAGTTTCTTAAAACTAAATTCAAGTCCGAGGCTAAATAGTAAAATGATAACCCCAATTTCTGCCCAGACTTCAACACTCTTAACGTCTTTTACGGACGGAAAGAAATCAAAATGTGTTCCAGCTAGAAAACCAGCTATCAAATACCCTAAAACTAAGGGTTGTTTTAGTTTTTTAAAGATTAATACAGCAATACCAGCAGTCATTAGAATTAATCCTAAGTCACTTATTAAGGGTTCTAAATGTTGTGATGCTTCAGCAACTGTTGCTACAGTACTCATATTTTATTTTTTTAGGAGCTATTTCCAGCCTTCCATTTCAAGCTGTAGTCTAAAAATCTTTTTTATGTGTAGCATTTGCACGAGCTTCCTTTGGTCGCTCTACAATTTGCCATAAAGATAATTTTTCTCCTGCAAGGCTTTCCATTGCAGTTTGGGCTAGACTTTCCCAATTTTTCATGTCAATCAGTTTAAATAAAAGAATTGGCAAAAAAAAAGCTACCGTTAAAGATAGCTTTTTTTATAGTTATTTGCTTTAAAATAGCAGATCGCCGATTTATTTTTATGATATTGAAAGAAATATAAAGTAAGAATTTACTATTCTCTTGTATTGCTATTAAATTCCTACGAAATTACTGGGTGTGATTTGCATTAATTCTGCTCTCACTTCTTCAGACACTTCTAATGTGGCAATAAAACCATGGATCGCTTTTTTATCAATCGCTTCATTCGTTCTGGTTAAGCCTTTTAATGCTTCATAAGGATTAGGATAGGCTTCGCGACGTAAAATTGTTTGAATCGCTTCAGCAACTACAGCCCAATTTTTTTCTAAATCTTCGTGGAATTTTGGCTCGTTCAATAACAATTTATTTAGTCCTTTCAAAGTAGATTCAAAACCGATTAAAGTATGGCCCATGGGAACTCCTATGTTTCTTAACACCGTACTGTCAGTCAAATCACGTTGTAATCTTGACAATGGCAGTTTAGCCGAAAGATGTTCGAAAATAGCATTCGCTATTCCTAAATTTCCTTCAGAGTTTTCAAAGTCAATCGGGTTTACCTTGTGTGGCATAGCCGATGATCCTATTTCTCCCGCTTTGATTTTTTGTTTGAAATATTCCATAGAAACATAAGTCCATATGTCTCTGTCTAAATCTATGATGATGGTATTGATTCTTTTTAAAGCATCAAAAAATGCTGCAAAATGATCGTAATGCTCGATTTGTGTAGTTGGGAAAGAGTGGTGTAATCCTAGGTTTTCTTCTACAAAGGTACCGCCAAATTTTCTCCAGTCGATTTGTGGATACGCTACATGGTGTGCATTGTAATTACCAGTTGCACCACCAAATTTAGCGGCGAAAGGGATATTGAACAACAAACGCATTTGCTCTTCTAAACGTTCCACAAAAACGCCAATTTCTTTACCCAAACGGGTAGGAGAGGCCGGTTGTCCGTGTGTACGTGCCAGCATCGGAATGGCGGCCCATTCGATACTTAAATCTTTCAATTTTGAAGTCAAAGTAATTAGTGAAGGCATATATACTTTCTCGAACGCTTCTTTTGTAGAAAGAGGAATTGCCGTATTATTGATGTCTTGGGAAGTCAATCCAAAATGGATGAATTCTTTATACTGAGACAAGCCTAATTTTTCGAAGGCATCCTTGATAAAGTACTCTACGGCTTTTACATCGTGGTTGGTCACTTTCTCCGTTTCTTTGATCCAAAGTGCGTCTTCAGTCGAGAAGTTTTTATAGATATTTCTTAAGGTATCAAAAAGAGTAGGATTTACTCCTTTTAATTGTGGCAACGGCACTTCGCACAAAGCAATGAAATATTCAATTTCAACTAGTACGCGGTACTTGATTAACGCTTCTTCCGAGAAAAAAGGAGCCAAAGAAAGAGTCTTGTTTCTATATCTTCCGTCAATTGGAGAAATAGCATTCAATTCGTTTAAAGTAGTCATTTTAGTGTTGTTTGTTCGAAAGGCACAAATATAAAGAGAAGTTAGAAGTTAGGGGTTACAAGTTAGAAGTTTTTTGCAATTTAAAGGGTGATTTTTCTAGGCAGTAATTCACAGCGTCAGTATTAACGTTATTGGCGCTATATTTAAAACGATGCGTTTTAGTGTTTATCGCTTTACTGTCTCAGCGTTTTTTCCAGCATAAAATAATTAAAACAGAATTTAAATTGTGAAAATTAGTGCAATGGGTGTTTGATTTTTAGTCTTGTCAACTATATGTTTTTTAAATAAGCTCCATAAGCTCCTTTTTCAATAGTTTCATTCCTTCAGAGGCGACTTCTGGAATTACATGGAGTTGATTTCTCAAATTTGGAATTTTTATAGGCTTTGGATCAATATAGTAAATGGGCGTTTTAGCATTTGTGAAATCGATTAATCCAGCCGCAGGATAGACCTGTAGAGAGGTGCCGATAACGGCAAAATAATCGGCAGTTTCTGTGATAGAAACAGCTTCTTCTAGTGCAGGAACTTCTTCACCAAACCAAACAATATGCGGACGCAATTGATTTTGATTATTATCCAAATGACCAAAATTCAGGTCTTCTGTCCAATCCAAAATATAATTGATGTTTTTTGTACTACGTACTTTCAATAATTCGCCATGCAAATGCAGTACATTTTTACTTCCTGCGCGTTCGTGTAAATCATCTACATTTTGTGTAATCACAAAAACGTCAAAATGAGCTTCTAATTCAACCAAAATCTGATGTGCTAAATTGGGTTGAACCTCTTTAAGTTGTTTTCGCCTTTGATTGTAAAAATCAAGAATCAAAGCGGGGTTTTTATACCATCCCTCGGGAGTGGCTACATCTTGAACATTATGTCCTTCCCAAAGGCCATCGCTGTCGCGAAAAGTTTTTATACCACTTTCAGCACTGATTCCCGCTCCGGTCAATACAACTAATATCTTTTTCATTTTATTACTTGAATTATCTTCTTATTTACGAATTTATGATTTTGTTGAAATGTATTTTCTAAATTTGGATTAAAATTACTTTTTTAAAAGAAGCTAAATGAATAAAATATATTTCCTTTTCCTATTTATAATTACTGGGGTTTCATATTCCCAAAATACTAATTCTTCTTTGAATAGGGTAAAATTTGAGGACGATTCTTTAGATTTAAATTTCAGCCATTTTGAAGCAAATAAAATATCGTTTAATTTTTCGAAACTAGAAACTCCGTTTTCTCTTTATAATCCGATGCCTGGATTAAATGTTTTCAACATCAATTCGCGGAATTACTATTCTATGGACAATACAAAGCGATTATTAGGTAACGAAATGAAGAATATTAAGAAAGATCCCGTCTTCCCAGAAGTTAAAAAAGAAACTTTAGGCGAAGCTATTTTTTCGAGAATTATTGATTCAGTTTTTGACCAGTAAAACCTCTTGTTTTTACTATTTTTGCAAAAAAAATTTCTCAATGATTGATTTAGATTACCTTAATTTCCTTGAAAATATCCTGACTGACAACCGCAAAGAGAAATTCCTGAAAGTATTGGAAAACAGGACAAATCATTTCACTATTGCTGTCGAAGACATTTTTCAAATGCACAATACCAGTGCGGTGATGCGCAGTTGTGAAGTTTTTGGAATCCAAGAACTTAATGTTATCGAGCAACGTTATGGGAAAAGTATCGATAAGGAAATAGCCATGGGCGCTCAGAAGTGGGTTGATATCAATACCTATGATAGTATAACGGACTGTGTCGATACTTTGAAAACTAAAGGATACCAAATCATCGCTACAACACCCCATGATAATGATTGCTTATTAGAAGATTTTGATATTTCAAAACCTACTGCCTTATTTTTTGGGACGGAGAGAGATGGATTGTCTGAAGAAATTTTACAGCGTGCGGATGGTTTTCTTAAAATTCCCATGGTAGGTTTTACGGAGAGTTTGAATATCTCTGTTTCTGCAGCAATTATCATTCAAAACCTAACAAATAGATTGCGGCACTCCAACATTGACTGGCATTTATCTGAAGAAGAAATGCTAGAAAAACGTTTGGCTTGGGCCAAGAATTCCATTAAAGATATCAAACGAATTGAAGCGCGATATTTTGAAGAAAATCCAATATAATTTATTTTTTTATTGGATTGATTCCTAGGGCCAAACTCTTCGCAGTGCCGGGAGCGATCATATTAAGTACTTTTGGTGTCTTGGAGATTAATAGCGATATTCCTAAAAACGATCCTTCAAAAAAAGTATTTTTTTTGAAGGATCGTCTAGCCCTTTTTTAGCATTTATTGTATGCTGTTTAACCTTAATATTACTTATAATCGGTAGGTAACTTTCTGGCTTTAGTCTCTTGTTCAAATGCATATCCAATTTTCAGTAGCATCTCTTCTTGAAATGGTCTACTTATGAATGTAATACCAATAGGTTGCCCGGTTGCGGTATATCCCATTGGAACAGTTAGACATGGATAGTTAGCAGCTGCTGCCTCGCCTGCATTCCAATTATTGATAGATAAGATGATATCAAGTTGGTGCTCTGTCATAGTCTTTTCAAAAAGCGCGACGCCTGCATCATGTAATTTTACTCTCAATTGATCTAACTCTTTCACGCTAAGATTAGTGTCAATAATTTTTTCAAAACGACCTTGACCGTAAGGGATTTTATTTAAACTATCTTGCTTATTGTAAGCGACAATATCAGAGACGGTTCGTAAAGTCAATTCTTTAGATGAATACTGTTTTAAATAATTTGGAAGATCAATTCTCATGTCAGCATTAAGTAAAGTGCCAAATCCTTCCAAATCTATTTTTGCAGGCTCAAATTCGATTGCAATACCTCCTAAAGACACTATCTTTTCTACATTGAGCTTATAAATGGAATCCTCTAAAAAGGTTTTGTTTACACCAAATCTTACGCCTTTTAGACTTCCAGTTTGTAGTTCTTCCCAATATCTTTTATTGTTTTTAGGACTGTTTTTAGTGACTATATCGGCACTGTCCTCACCAGTCATGACTGAAACTAATATGGCGCTGTCGATAACGTTTTTTGTCATTGGTCCTGGGGCATCTAATGTGCTAGACAGGGGTACAATACCGGAACGGCTTAGCAAACCAGTTGTTGGCTTCAGACCCACAATAGAATTTGAACTTGAAGGAGAAAGGATGGATCCCGAAGTTTCAGTTCCTACTGCTGCTGCTGCATAGTTAGCAGCTATAGAAGAAGCGCTACCAGAGCTTGATCCTCCAGTGTCGAATTTTTTTCGCCCATAGGGGTTTAGTGTTTGGCCACCCACTGCACTATAGCCATTAGGGCACTCTAGGCAAAGAAAATTTGCCCATTCACTTAGATTAGCTTTACCTAAGATGATGCCGCCTTTTTCCTTTATCCGTTTGACTATAAATGCATCTGCAGCTTCATTATTTCTTAATAGTTCAGTTCCCGCTGTGGTGGGTAATCCCTCAAAATTGATGTTGTCTTTTAAGAGAATTGGCATGCCATAGATAGGGTGATCTTGACTTGATTTGTTCTTATCTCTTTTGCGAGCTTCATTAACAGCTTCTGGATTAATAGCTATTATATTGTTCAGGTATTCATTTTTGTTATTCTCGTATTTTACAATTCGGTACAAATACCATTGTGTGAGTGTTTCGTAAGTAAGGCTGCCATCTTGGATATGTGATTGGATAGTAGGGATGTTTTGTTCCTGAATTAAAGGCTTTAACTTTTGATAATCCTCTTCTGAAAAATTCCTTATCTGGTCGGCAACGTTTTTCCAAATTGCGTTTTTATCCAAAACTCTTGATTGAATAAGTTTGAAGCGCAATTTTATGGACTCATTACCTGCAGTTTCTGCTAACTCTTTGGATTCATCGTAAGGAACCCAGGGCGCTATTGTAGTTTGGGGTTTTCGCGCACAAGCAAGCGTAAGAAATAATAAGATAAGGATTGTTTTTTTCATAGGAAATGGTTACTATAGTGTTGTATTTTTTTGTTAACGAGATCCAGCTTTACTTCAATTGTACCGAGTGGTTGCTATAGCCCATTGTTCTCGGGGACAAGTTAGGACTTTTCTTATTAAGAATCACTTTTAGTTTATGTACAAAACTAACTTAAAATTAAGTAAAAGGTCAGAATTCGGAAAAAGCATTTTTGTCGGAAGTTACGAGCAAGTAAATTTTAGTTTAATAAGGGGGGAGCTAACGTTTCAATTCATTTTCTAATTAAAGTAGGTACTCCTCGCAGATAAGGACCAAACGGAGTGGACAAACGAGAGTCATTTGGGGCTTTGTTAAGCACGTTTATTCAAAATGCCATTCATCTGCATATATTCCATATATAGATATAATCCATTTCATATTTCGTTACATGGTCTTCGTCAATTCCACGTTCAGAATTAACATGATAAGCATATGTTTTTATACCATAGTGTTTAAACTCTAGTAGTAGTTCTTTATTAGATTCGATAAATTTTCTTGATACTGCAATATCTTTAATACCAAGTTTTGCTCCACTAGATTAAAACGAATGATTGGATTAGCTTTAAAAAAACTCCCCAATTACGAAAGTAATTGGGGAGTAGAAGTTGGTATTTAAACTATTATTAGTTCACGATAACCCATTTACCTGAGGCTACTAAGCTCTCAGCTTTTTTGAATTTCATTTCTTGAGTTTGGCCATTATCCACGTTTTGAATCGTAACGGTATCATTACGATTAATTTTGGGCATATCTCTCTTAATAGTTTCAGTAACTTGTCGTTGTTGCGTTTCACCGGCTTCACGATTTGCACTTTCACTATTTGGAATTTCGTCTTTACTTAATTGTAAATTTTCTTTTGGACGAACTTCTTCTCTAGCTTCTTGAATTTCTGGAGCACTTTGTTGTGGCAAATCCCCTTTGAACAAGAAGGAAATCACTTCTTTATTAACTCCATTCAACATACTGTTGAATAAATTGAAGGCTTCGAATTTATAGATAAGCAAAGGATCTTTTTGTTCGTGAACGGCAAGTTGAACTGATTGTTTCAATTCATCCATTTTACGTAAGTGCTTTTTCCAAGCTTCATCAACGATAGATAAAGTGATGTTTTTCTCGAAATCTGCAATAAGTTGTTTCCCTTCAGAAGTATATGCTTTTTTCAGATCAGTAACCACGTTCAATGATTTTACACCGTCTGTAAATGGTACTACTATACGTTCAAACTGGTTGTTTTTATCTTCGTATACATTCTTGATAATAGGGAATGCTTCTCTTGCGCTACGTTCTGTTTTCTCTTGATAGTATTTTAAAGCTTCTTTATATACTTTCCCTGTCAATTCCATTTCAGTCAGTCTAATGAAGTCCGACTCAGTAACCGGAGAAGTGATAGAGAAGTAACGAATCAGGTCAAACTCAAAATTTTTGAAATCATTGGATCTTTTAGTGTCTTGGATAATTAACTCACAAGTATCGTATAACATGTTAGCTATATCTAGTTTCAAGCGTTCTCCAAATAAAGCATGACGACGACGTTTGTATACTACTTCACGTTGCGCATTCATAACATCATCATATTCCAACAAACGTTTACGAACACCAAAGTTGTTTTCTTCCACTTTTTTCTGTGCTCGCTCGATAGATTTTGTCATCATAGAATGCTGAATCACTTCACCTTCTTCAAGTCCCATTCTGTCCATTACTTTGGCTACTTTTTCAGAACCAAACAAACGCATTAGGTTATCTTCAAGAGAAACATAAAATTGTGAACTACCTGGATCTCCCTGACGACCTGCACGACCTCGCAACTGTCTGTCAACACGACGCGAATCGTGACGCTCTGTGCCTACAATCGCAAGTCCACCAGCTGCTTTTACTTCAGCACTTAATTTAATATCGGTTCCACGACCCGCCATATTAGTTGCAATGGTAACCACTCCAGCTTTCCCTGCTTCTTCTACGATTTGCGCTTCTTGTTTGTGCATTTTTGCATTCAAGACATTGTGCCCAACACCTCTCATTTTAAGCATACGGCTTAATAATTCAGAGATCTCAACAGAAGTAGTACCAATAAGAACCGGTCTTCCTGCATTCGATAATTGGGTTACATCTTCAATAACGGCATTGAACTTTTCACGAGTTGTTTTATAAATAAAATCCTCTTTATCTTGTCTTGCCATTGGTCTGTTAGTAGGTATTTCTACCACATCCAATTTGTATATTGTCCATAACTCACCTGCTTCAGTAACGGCAGTACCAGTCATACCCGCAAGTTTGTTGTACATTCTAAAGTAATTTTGTAAAGTAACGGTAGCAAAAGTTTGAGTTGCAGCCTCGATTTTTACATTTTCTTTGGCTTCGATCGCTTGGTGTAATCCATCAGAATAACGACGTCCGTCCATGATACGACCCGTTTGCTCGTCAACAATCATGATTTTATTGTCCATGATTACATACTCGACATCTTTTTCAAAAAGGCTGTATGCTTTCAAAAGTTGAGTCAAAGTGTGAATACGTTCACTTTTAACACCAAAATCCTGGAATAATTTTTCTTTTTCTTCTGCTTCGGCGTCTTTGTCTAATTTTTTCTTTTCGATAGCGGCAATTTCAGTCCCGATGTCTGGAAGAACAAAAAAGTCAGAATCAGTATCTCCTGAAAGGAATTTAATTCCGTGATCTGTTAATTCTACTTGATTATTTTTTTCTTCAATTACAAAATACAATGCTTCATCAATCTTATGCATTTCGCGATTGTTATCTGCCATGTATTGGTTTTCCGTTTTTTGAAGTAATTGTCTGATTCCTTCTTCACTTAAAAACTTAATTAAAGCTTTGTTTTTAGGTAAGCTTCTGTAGGCTCTTAGAAGCAGGACTCCGCCTTCTTTAGTTTTTCCTTCTTTAAGTAATTTTTTTGCTTCAGATAAAAAACCATTTGCTAATTGACGCTGTAAAGCTACTAGATTTTCAATTTTTGGCTTCAATTCATTGAATTCATGACGATCTCCCTGTGGTACTGGACCGGATATAATCAAAGGAGTTCTTGCGTCATCAATCAATACAGAATCGACTTCATCGACAATGGCGTAATTGTGTTTTCTTTGCACTAAGTCCTCTGGAGAATGTGTCATGTTATCTCTTAGATAATCAAAACCAAATTCGTTATTTGTTCCGTATGTGATATCAGAATTGTATGCTTTTTTTCTTCCTTCAGAACTTGGTTGGTGGTTGTCAATACAGTCAACAGTCATACCGTGAAATTCGAATAAAGGCGCTTTCCACGTGCTATCACGTTTAGCCAAATAATCATTCACCGTTACTAAATGCACTCCGTTTCCAGTTAACGCATTGAGATATAGTGGCAAAGTAGCCACTAATGTTTTTCCTTCACCCGTTTGCATCTCTGCAATTTTTCCTTCATGAAGTACCATTCCACCAATTAATTGAACATCATAGTGAATCATGTCCCAAGTAATTTCTTTTCCGGCAGCATTCCATTTATTTTGCCAGATTGATTGGTCTCCGTTAAGGCTTACATACGCTTTATTTCCAGAGAACTCTCTGTCCATGGCTGTCGCAGTTACTGAAATTTCTGAGTTGTCTTTGAAACGCCTTGCTGTTTCCTTTACTACCGCAAAGGCTTCAGGAAGAATTTCCAATAACGTTTTTTCAGATAACTCATAAGCATCTTTTTCTAAAGTATCGATTTCAACATATATGTCCTCTCTCTTATCAAAATCTTCAATCCCTTCAACTTCAACTTTAAGAGCTGCAATTTTAGCGTCGATTCCCGCACGGTTCAGTTTTATTTTTTCCTTAAAAAAAACGGTGCGCTCTCTTAATTCATCATTTGTCAGGGCGATAAGACTGCTTTCAAAAGTCTTGATTTTTTCAAGATAAGGTTGTAAAGCTTTAACATCTTTTTCGGACTTGTCTCCGACAAAGGCTTTAATTATGCTATTTATGAAACTCATAATATGTTTGTATTTCTAATTAATTTAAAATGTAAATTTAACCAAAAAAAAAGCCTCTTGTGAGACTTTTTCTTTGATTATGTATTTAATATTCATCCTCATTCCAAAGATAGTCTTCGTCTGTAGGGTAATCCGGCCAAATCTCTTCCATCGACTCATATATCTCTCCTTCGTCTTCAATAGACTGTAGGTTTTCTACTACTTCTAACGGAGCTCCTGCACGTATAGCGTAGTCAATAAGTTCGTCTTTGTTAGCGGGCCACGGTGCATCACTTAGGTAGGATGCTAGTTCTAATGTCCAATACATTTTTTGTCGGTTTAGTTTTGTGCAAAAATAAAAATTTTACCGAAAAAGACAAGTAAAAATCTATTTATTTTTAAAAAAAGTTAAGAACGTTTTTGTTTTAGTGTTCAGTAGCCAGTTTTTAGTGTTCAGTTTAAGCTGAAAAAATAGCGTCTTGTTAGATTTTTTTAACTGTGCACTGAAGACTTAAATACTGATTACTATTTCCTCGGAATCCATTTAACTTCCTCAGCTTTCAGGTCATGGGACAATTTTCGTGCCAATACAAAAAGATAGTCAGAAAGACGGTTCAAGTATTTTATAGCAATTTCAGCGACCGGCTCATTATGGCTTAAATGTACTGCAAGGCGTTCTGCGCGGCGGCATACGCATCGTGCAATATGACAATATGACACAGTAGTATGGCCTCCTGGTAAGACAAAATGAGTCATCTCAGGCAGTTCGCTTTCCATGCTGTCAATTTCATTTTCTAACAATTCAATATCAGTCTCTACGATTCCCAACTTTTTTAAGCGAAGTTCTCCATTTTTCTTCACTTCTTTTTCTTGGGGTGTCGCCAGTATGGCTCCAATGGTAAATAAGCGATCTTGGATTTCCGCTAGGGTATCTTTGTAATGCGCATTCATATCTTGGTCACGAACTAGGCCTATATTGGAGTTTAATTCGTCTACAGTTCCATAACTTTCAATTCTAATATGGTCTTTAGGAACGCGTGTCCCTCCAAAAAGTGAAGTTGTTCCTGTATCGCCAGTTTTAGTATATACTTTCATATGCTGTTTATTTGTTTGTTCGTTGACTTACTTGGTTTACCAAGTAGCCACAAATTTACTTTATTAATTCCACTATGGCATTAACAAATCGTTCTAAGGAACCTTCACTTACGTTAAAATACAAATCAGGTTCGATACATTCCACTTCCATTAGATGCAATTCATTGTCTATTACAATTCCGTCTACTCTGGCATATAATAATTTTCCCGTAAATGTATCGACAATTTTTTGTGCTTTGGCTATCAGCTCGTCGTCAGGGTGTGTTAGTCTATATATGCCGCCAAATTGCACTTGAATCCTAAAATCACCTGGTACAGGTTTTTTATTGATCGCATGGGAGAATTTTTTATTAAAGAATATAAACGAGGTTTCGCCTACTGTTTGAATTGCCGGCATAAACTGTTGTAATAACAAATCTTTTTCGGAAGCTATAATTTTATATTGGGTATTTGTTTTTTCAACATCGGCTGCTTCGAAAACTTCCGTCAGATAGGATCCGGCAGAAAAGGCGGGTTTTAATACCGCTTTTTTCCAATGGGACGGCATCAATTCTTTTAGGTTTAAATTAGTTGTTTTATCTATAAATAGGGTAGGGAGTATTTTGATTCCCTGCTGTTCCATTTCCTGCAAATAAAACTTGTGTTTATTTTTTTTTATGATGGCAATAGGATTGAGTGTCTTAATCCCCAATTTTTCTATTTGGTCAAGCCAAAGGTTGAATTCGGTTTCTTTTTCGAAATAATCCCAGGTATTTCGAAAAATTAAATAGTCAAAATCACTCCAGTTAATGCTTGGGTCATCCCAAATTACAGCACTTGCAGTAATATCATGTTTGGCCAATTCTGTAATTAAAGGTCGGTCTTGTGGGGTTAAGTCTGGAAGTTTTTCGCAGGTTAGTAAGGCTATTTTCATTTTTAAAAGTGTAATGAATTAGTAGAGTTTATTTTGGAAAAGAGTCTCCTAGCCCGGATAGAAATAGAAATCCTTTTTTATCCTGAAGTCAGGATAAAAAAGATTGTAATGGATAGCCGGAAAAAGCTCCTTCTATAACTATTTTGTGATGTCGCTTTCAACCATACCGTCGCGCAAACGAATTATTCGATGTGCGTAAGCAGCAACTTCCTCTTCATGGGTCACTAAAATAACGGTATTACCCTCTGCGTGAATGTCATTAAAAAGCTTCATGATCTCTTCAGAGGTTTTACTGTCTAAGTTTCCTGTTGGTTCATCTGCGAGAATGATAGAAGGCTTGTTGACTAAGGCTCTAGCAATGGCAACACGCTGGCGCTGCCCACCTGATAATTGATTAGGCTGGTGGTCCATTCTGTCGCCAAGGTTGACTTGCTCTAACACTTCGGCAGCGCGCGCAGTTCTTTCTGATTTTGAATATCCTGCATAAATCATAGGCAAAGCAACATTCGCCAGTGCCGTGGTACGAGGCAGCAGATTAAAAGTCTGAAAAACAAAACCAATCTCTTTATTTCGGATTTCGGCTAATTCATCATCTTTTTGCTTACTGACATCTTGACCATTAAGAATATATGTTCCGGATGTAGGTGTGTCCAAACAACCTAAAAGATTCATTAAGGTAGACTTTCCGGAGCCCGAAGGTCCCATCAGAGCTACATATTCTCCTTTATTAATTTCTAAATCAATACCTTTCAGTACATAAATAATCTCGTTACCCAGGACAAAATCTCTTTTGATATTGGTTATTTTTATTAATGGATTTGACATTGTTATTTTAATTGATAAATTATGGTTTTTGGATTTTAAAAGTACAAAACACTTTTGAATTAAAGGTAAGTTGCTTAAAATACATTTTTGTTACACAAATACAGTGATCCTCTTGTTGTTTAGTTGGGATGCCCCTCTTTGTGTTATTTAAAAAAGTGATCTAATGTACACAGCCCGTTTGGTAAATTGTACCTTACAATTGTAGTCTATCTTGCATCTTGCTGTTTACGGGAAGCGGTCTGGAAAGTAATTTAATGGTGGAGGACACCGCAAAAGGAGCTGCGGGGATGGGCAGTCTTTAGGCGTATAAGTCATTATAAATTAGTTGTTTGCATTTTATTTCATAATTAATCCGATTATTTACATAATTATTGGATTTATATTTAATACAGTTGAATGCCTGCTACATTTGCTTAGTAATATTTAATAAATCAAAATTATGAAAAGTACAAATTTAGTATTAGGAATGGCGGTTATCGCCTTAGGATTTACATCTTGTAAAGACGAAAAGACAGAAGAAGCCAACAAAACAGTTGAATCTTATGTTGTTTATGTTGACTCATTAGAAAATGTAGCTCCAGAAGATGCTAAAGCAAATTGGTCTTCAATAGAAGCTACGTATGAAGTAAGAAGTAGTCAAGCTGAAACTGCACTTTCAGATTTAAAAGAAAGTGAAGAAGTTAAAGCAAAAATAGAAGCAAGTAAAGCAAAATATGCTGCATTGCAAGCTAGAATGCAAGCTAGAATGCAAGCTGCAGCGCCAAATCCTAAACAACAAATGAGAAATTCACTGTTTGGTGAAGGAAAAATTGGTGATGATATGAATTTTGACTGGGTAAATAAAGATAATATCCTTAGCGTATACAGACAATTTATTCATACTGCTGAAGATAATAAAGACAACTATTCTCGTGAAGATTGGGATGAAATAAAATTGATGTATGAAGCATTAGACAGTAGAAAAAACACTGTTGAAAAAGAAGGTCTTTCGTCATCAGACAACAAAGAAATTGCAGGTTTAAAATTCAAATTTGGTCCGATGTTAAAAGTTAACAGAATGGGTGCTAAATCTGAAGAAATGAAAGAAGCAAAACAATAAATTTTCACTAATTTATATTAAAAAAAAGACGGTCAGGGATGGCTGTCTTTTTTTTATGGATTAAACTCGGATTATAAAATGTTCTTTTGGTTGTTCCTGTCTGAAGAAAACAAATCCCCACTGAAACGTATCAATGGTTACCGTAACTTTGGGATGTTTTTTTATCGTTTCCCAAGCATCCTCCATTGCCGGAGACCAATGAATATCATCAAAAACCCACACGCTATCATTTGTTATTGTGGGCAATAATAGATCAAAATAGCCTAATGTCGCCTGCTTTTGATGGTTACCGTCGAAGTAGATTAAGGAGAAGTGTTCCCTGTTGCGTGATGCATCCTCTTTTTCTAAATAAATGCTGAATTCAGTTACTACCGAATTAACATTGGTTAAACCAAATTTTTCTAATTGCTCTTGGGCAATTTTTGTTGTTTCCGGACAGCCTTCAAGTGTCGTTATTTGTGCCTTGCTCCCGGCGTTTTGGGATCCTAGTGCCAAAGAAGCAGTTGCCAGCCCTAAAGACGTACCAATTTCTAAAATTGTGTCAGGTTGAAAATAAGCGGTGACGCGGAACAATAATTCAGCGCGGTTTTGCGTAATTCCAGCGGTTTTGGCAATCCTGGAGATTTCTCTTTTGTTGGACTTGAAGACTTTGGAACCCGCTCCAAAATCAGTGACCTCAATGGTGTTTCTATTTTCTAAAAGCGTCTGTCGATATTCTTTTAACACTAGGTATTCCGGTTTTGGTTTGCGGTCATAAAAACATTTAGTAATCAAAGTGAATACAAAAGGGGAATGTACAGCATGCTCATTCTTAGAGTGCCAAAGGAATTTCAGGTAGGATTTGATTTGGAATAGCATAGCGTTTATTACACGGATTTTCACGAAGGAAGCACGAAGATACAAAGGCATTTTATAATTGTGGAATTTTATAAATTAAAAATTGTAACGCTATTACATGCTGTTCTAGTTTTTTGTGTTTTCGGTTCAATTCTTTTCAAGTATAAAAAGCTTTGCCATTGTCTGCAGGTATGGCGCAGAAGCTTTTACAGGGTGTGGGTTTGTACCTCATGCGTGTTTTCAAGCGCTCTTTTAATTACACGTTCTCGTTATTGGGAGAAATTAGTGTTGTTTTTTTTCTCAATTCTCTAACACTCATCGCAATGGATACTGCAATAATGATTGCTAGATACTTTCTTAATTCTAAATAGGAAAGAAATTCGACTAGCGTATAACTTTTCCCCGAGATTAATCCTTTCAGAGGAATATATAAGGAAATCAGTGTGAAACCTAAAGTCATTATGGTCATCGATAACAGTATTTTGACTATAAAGTTTTTCCAGTTCGTATTCAATTTAAAGGTTTGTTTCATAGTTTTTTTAAGTGTAAATAGTTTTGGTTTGGCAATAAGATCTAGAAGTTCGCACTAGATTTGCTACGTTTATTATTATAAAGGTAGTGTAAATTTAACAAGACAACCTTTTCCCAGTTCACTTTCGACCCATATTTCCCCATCGTGTTTTTCAACAAATTCTTTACATAGAATTAAACCTAGACCTGTGCCTGTTTCACCTGATGTACCACTTTGAGTTACTTCATAACCTATCTTAAATATTTTACTTTTTACATCTTCGTTCATACCTATACCATTGTCAGATATTGTAATTTCAATTTGGTTTGGACTTGCTACTGCGGAAACAGCAATTTCACCTCCTGTATTTGTGAATTTTATAGCATTAGTAATAAGGTTTCGCAAAATTGTAAGCAACATATTCTTATCGGCGTGAATAACTATGTCTTCAGAATAGAAATAGTTTAACGAAATGTTTTTAACAACTGCTGACGAGTTTAATAAATCATCTATTTCCTTTTTGATTGATTTGAGTTTTATGAATTCCGGTTTAAACTGTAATTGACCGGTTTGAGATTTTTGCCAATTCAATAAATTGTCTAATAAAACAAGGGTGCTTTTTGCTGAAGATTCTATTGCTTTTATAAAGAGTTCGGTTTGTTCAAAGTTTTCGCTTTTGTATTTTTTTAATAACTGTTTTGAAAAACCCAAAATAGTATTGAATGGACTTCTAAGATCATGAGCAATTATTGAAAAGAGTTTATCTTTGGTTAAATTAATTTCTTTGATTTGCTTTCCTTTTTCTACCAAGGCTAATTCAGCTTCTTTTCTTGACGTTATATCTATAAAAGTACATACAACTTGTTGAACTGAGTTATTAACTATTTTCTGTGGTGTAGCATCAACCAATAACCAAACATTGTCTTTGGAAGCAGGTCGATAAACTCCCATGATCACGCCATAAACAGGTTTGCAAGTAGCAAGTACAGTAGGGACAGGGTGTGTGTTTCCGGGAAATGTTGAGCCGTCTTCATGGATAACTTTCCATTCAGGGTCAAAAGATGTTTTGCCAACAAGTTGGTCTTCAGTTAAACCAAGCAATTCTAATGCTGCCGGATTACTCAGCAATATTTCAGCTTTTGGCCCTTGCAATAACACACCAACACGCATGTGAAATACCATTTGTCTGAATTTTTCTTCACTTGCTACCATTTTTTGTTCAACTTTTTTTATTTCAGAATAGGCAAATTCTCCTTCTAATTACTTTATCCCATTATTACTTTTCTTTATTTCAATGAATTTGCCCAATTCATTTATAAAAGCCATAAAATGTTTGTTGTCAAAATCTGCCACGATATTACTGCTTTATTCCTAAAAATCAAAAGAATATATTTTTTAAATAGATTTTCTTATTTAAGTAAAAAAAGAAACCCCAATACTTCAAGCAATGGTGCTAAAAGTATTGGGGTTGTATATTTTATAATCTCTTTCAGGAAGATAGACGGTTATCCCTCTATCTTAGCCGAAAGCTCAAACCAGCGCTCTTCTCTATCCTCAATTTTATTATTGATGTTTTCGAGTTCTTTTGCTTTTTTTGAAATATCTTCATCCGGCACTTTTCCGTCCGTGAATAATTGCTCGAGCGCAATTTTTTGAACTTCAAAATCCTTGATTTCTTTTTCTATTTTTTGATATTCTTTTTGCTCGTTAAAAGTCAAATTTCCGGTCGGGTTGTTTTGCTTCCAGTCTTTCTTCTCTGCTTTGTTTTCTTCTTTCTGTGCCACATCCGTACTGTCTTCGTAAGCTCTGAAATCAGAATAGTTTCCTGGGAAATTTTCAACCTCGCCATTTCCTCTAAAAATGAATAAGTGGTCAACAATTTTATCCATAAAATAACGGTCATGCGATACTACTAACAGACATCCAGGATAGTCCAAAAGGAAGCTTTCCAAAACATTTAAGGTCACAATGTCTAAATCGTTTGTTGGCTCATCCAGAATCAAGAAGTTAGGATTCTGAATCAAAACGGTACACAAGTACAAACGTTTCAATTCTCCACCGCTCAATCGATCCACAAAATCATATTGCTTTTTCGCATCAAAAAGAAAACGCTCCAGCAATTGCGATGCCGAAATCATTCTTCCTTTCAACAACGGAATAAATTCTCCGTATTCCTTGATGACATCAATCACTCTTTGTCCCGGTTTCGGATTAATCCCGCTTTGGGTATAATATCCAACTTTTATCGTTTCACCAATTACCACTTTTCCTCCATCAAGCGGAAGAGCTCCAGTTAATAAGTTCAAAAAGGTTGATTTTCCTGTCCCATTTTTCCCGATGATTCCAATACGTTCTCCCGGTTGAAAGTCGTAACTGAAATTATCCATTATTACATGGTCCTTGAATTTCTTGGAGATTTTGTGAAGCTCAATAATCTTGCTTCCCATACGTTCCATGTTGATCTCCAGTTCTACCTTGTTCTCCTTTCGGCGACTTTGTGCTTTGTCCTTAATTTCGTAAAAATCTTCCTGACGCGATTTTGATTTTGTCGTTCTCGCTTTCGGTTGACGTCGCATCCATTCCAATTCTTTTACGAACAGGTTTTGAGCCTTGTCCACACTTGAATTTTCGGAAGCAATGCGTTCTTCTTTTTTCTCTAAATAGTAAGAGTAGTTTCCTTTGTAGGAATATAGTTTACCATTATCTAGTTCGATGATTTCGTTACAAACACGCTCTAAGAAGAAACGGTCGTGCGTCACCATAAATAAGGTAATGTTTTCTTTTGCAAAATAAGCTTCTAGCCATTCAATCATCTCTAAATCCAAGTGATTTGTAGGCTCATCCAGAATCAATAAGTCAGGGCGGTTGATTAATATGATAGCCAGAGACAAACGTTTTTGCTGTCCACCCGAAAGATTTTTCACTTTCAGTTTGAAATCTTCCAACTTCAGTTTGAACAAAATTTGTCTGTATTGAGTTTCGAAGTCCCAGGCATTGTGTTGGTCCATTCCGTCAAAAGCTTTTTGATAAGTGTCTTCGTCTTCTGGATGTTCTAATGCTTTTTCGTAAGCTTTAATCACTTTCAAAATCTCATTATCTGAAGCGAAAATACTTTCTTCGATGGTCAGTTCGTCCTGCAGATTATTGTTTTGCGATAAGAAAGCCATTTTGATTCCTTTTCTCAAAACTACTTTCCCGGTATCCGATTCGTCCAAGCCGTTAATGATACTCATTATGGTCGTTTTTCCGGAGCCGTTTTTGGCTATAAAGGCAATTTTTTGGTCTTTGCTAATTCCAAAAGAGATATTTTCAAAAAGTGTTCTCTCTCCAAAAGATTTCGAGATATTTTCAACAGATAAGTAATTCATGCGTGTAACTAGATGTATTTGTTATGATTACGGTGTTCTTTAGTGGGCAATAACTAATTAATTATCTAATTGTGAGCTGCCAAAAAAAAACCACCGTGCAAAGGTAGTTTATTATTTTTAGGTTAAAATTTTTTGGAAAGAAGAACTTTCTCTAATTCAGCCATTTTAAGGTACCCAAAGAAATAACCGAAGATAATATCTGACGTATTTTAGGAATCCGGTATCTATTAGGGTAGACTGTGGACTTTATTTCCTACTTAGCTTTTTAGTACTTCTTTTGTTTTTAATCTCTTTGGGTTTAATTCCTAGAAGCGCTGCTTCTATTTTTCATACAGATTAAATTTACGGTAAATACCCGAGAGTTCGGCTCCGAGGGAGTTTATTAGGGAGTGTGATGGGGTTTAACTTAAAGCAATTTAAGCAAAGCAATCATAATACCTACTAGACCGCCTACAACGGCGCCATTCAATCGGATGTATTGTAAATCGCTACCCACTTTTTCTTCAATTTGCTCTACCAGTTCTTTATTGTTGAGTTTCATCATGCTGTTGCGAACCATATTCCCAATTTCACTGTGGAATTTAACCAATAGTTCCGAAACGGTTGCCCTAATCCAATGGTTGATTTTTTGTTGGGCCGCTGCATCTTGCTGCAAATTGGATAACATGCGATTGAGATTGGAAATCAAGAATTGCATCAGTGGCGTGTCATTGTTTTGCAGTTGCGCCGCTATGGTTTCCTTGTAGCGTATCAAAAGATCATGTATGACTCTCTCTCCTTCCACATGCTGCATAACACGTTCTTTTAGATTCTGGATTAGGTCGAGAGACTTTTCATCTCCCGAAGTCAGCTGTTTGGCAAAATTAAGCATCCAGTCGTCAAACTTATTGCGAATAGGGTGATTAGGGTCTGATTGGGCTTCTGAGATCAGCTCTTCTGTCTTACTGAGAAGATCATCAGCGATAAGATTTAAATCAATTCCGCCACTTTTCTCGGCAAAAAACAAGGCTGTTTTTTTTAGAAAACCTTTTTTGGCGTATTCTTCGGCTGCAATTTCAAGCTTGGAAAGAAGCAGAGTTTTTATTTCGGGATTAGTAAGAGCGGTAGAACCCTCCTCAATAATCAGTTGCCATATTTGATGATGGTCTCCATTTTTAATGGCTTTCTCTAACCAAGTTCCTAAAGGCGAAGCCAGGTCTATACTGGCAATCTGCTCTCTTAGTATTTTTTGCAATGCGTCTGCAAGTTTGGGGTTGTCCAATTCGTTTACGAATTTTAATACTATATTTTGAACTAAGCGGATTCCACTCTGTTGATGTTTGGGTTGCTGGATGAAATCCAAAATGGTTTTAGCCAAGTCAACTTCGTTTAGTTTCTCAGCAATAATGTCAGGCGAAAGCCATTTGTTGGTCACTAAGTCGACTATTCCTTCAGTTAGTTTTTCTCTGTTTTTGGCGATAATGTTCGTGTGCTTGCGGACAAAGGGAATTGGAATTTCGTGGAACAAAGCACTGACCGCGAACCAATCAGCAAATCCTCCGATGGTTGCTGCCTCAAAACCTGCCGTGACAATTTTCCATCCTTGATGAGAGAGAATATCTAAACGCAGCAATGCTTCAAAAAAAACTAGGCCTCCGAAGGCAATAAGTAAAGAGATTGGTCCGAGGTTGTTTTTCATGGGTTTTATTGGTTTGAAAAAGGCTTGGGTTTGTAGAAATATAAGTAATTATTGTGGATTATTCTTCGCAGAAGCAAATTTAAGAAGAAATAAAGAAGAGGAGGTTACAATTTTCATTCGCCAGAATTGTTTTCCTTGAGAAAGGAGTTCTTTATTTATAAAACTGAAGTTGGCAAGAGCGATACACGGACTATCGCTGAAAATAGTGAGACAGAAAAGAACTCAAATCCAACTGATGTAACTGTTGTGGGACAGCCCATAGTGGTTTTTTTGTAAAATTTTCATTAGTCAGATAATACTGCAACCCGTTTTGGGTGGCTATCCCTTCAATTTGATGAAACGGAAGTGCTATTTTTATTTTTCGTTTATTGCCGGAAAAGAAAGCCAAACGGTCGTAATCATAAAACAGATAAACGAATGGAGACAGCGATTTACTATAGCCACTAAGGACAAGCAATTTTTTATGCGGTACAATCGTAGCAGAGGTAATCAGGCCTTTTACGTTAAAAGTATCTTTCAATCTTGCGCTATAATCCCCAGGGGTTTTGGGGATGACGTATACAGCCGTTTCTTTTTGTTTCCATTGTTTTGTAAATAAGTATATGCTGTCATTTGCGACAATAAAGGCTTCACAATCAAAATTAGTTCTGTTGGATTTCATTGCCGTAAAGTCAGTCTGGTTTGAATATGAGAATGAAATGGTGTCAATTTCAGGAATGTTCCCTACAAGCGATTTTTTTTTAACCCTTAAAATATGGAGGTCTTTTCTGTTTCCCGAGGCATTATTTCCAAAATCGCCAATATAAAAATAGCTGCTGTCCTGTGCAATCTCCTCCCAGTCTTTGTTGGATACTTTTTCAAGGGCCATTTCTTTTTGAATTACACCGCTTGTATCCACACCGTAAACAGTGGTGTCTGTATCGTCGTTCGTCGTCCACAGCAGATTGTCGCTGAATACTAAACCAGATGTTTCGCGCAGCACGTCAGGCAATTGTATCGAGTACTTCGGTTTTACTTTTGCCCTACGATATGCACAACTGCCATCATTTATAGTTGCTGACGGCTTGAAGTTTTTCGACAGCGGGTCTGTACATCCCGATATTTGAGAATGAATCTGACTGATAAAAGAGAGTAATACTAATAAAAATGCTTTTTTCAATGACTTAGAATAGATTAGTTACGACTTCTTGTTTTCCAAAAGTAATGGATTCTGATTAAAAACGAGCAATCGCCGTCCGTCGGATTTGCAGGTGTTACTCAATTATATCTTTAATGGTTAAAGATCTTTTTGGGGAACCGTTTGAATTTTTATAAAGTATCGTTTTTTTACACGACCATAGTAGCTAATGGAACTCTGCAATTTTACATGTTCCTGATTTTAGCTATTTTTTTTGTAATATTGAGGATTAGGAAAAGTAGTGGGTATCGTCAACTGTCCATCAGTTGTTTTAGGATGTCCTTTTAAAAATATAAAAGTGATCATCAGTTAGGCGGTTGCAGTTTTTATTAATAAGTATTTAGCAAGGAATTTATAAAAAAAAAATAGAAGTAGAATGAAAAAAATCACGACAGCTACACTTTTACTAGTTACTCTTTTTGCTTTTTCACAGCAAAAAGATAAAGCGGAAGCAAGAGCAAAAAGTTTTTCGGTAAAAGACAGAACTGTTACCGTTTATACCTCGGCAAGTACTACGGATTTGAGATTGACAAAAACAGATACCAACTTACGATTCACAGATTTAAAGCAGCCTCTTGAGACTCAAACATGCGTATTTGTTAATCCTAGCAAAACATTTCAAACCTATTTGGGGATTGGCGGCGCTATCACGGATGCAAGTGCTACCGTTTTTGCAAAATTAACTAAAGAAAGTCAACAAGAACTCCTCAATGCTTATTATGGTAAAGAAAAAGGAATTGGTTACTCCATAATCAGAACTACTATTCATAGCTGTGATTTTAGTTCAGGAAGTTATACCTATGTTGAGGAAGGGGATACGGCATTAAAAACGTTTAATATTGATCATGATAAAGAATTTAGGATTCCATTAATCAAAAAAGCAATCGCAGCCGCAGGCGGAAAAGCAACTTTATATGTGAGTCCTTGGAGCCCACCCGCATTTATGAAGGATACCAAAAACATGTTGAATGGTGGGAGATTACTGCCTGAGTTCTATCAAGCGTGGGCAAATTATTATGTGAAGTTTATTAAGGGTTATGAAAAAGAAGGGATTCCTGTTTGGGGGTTAACGGTTCAAAATGAACCAATGGCAAAACAAACATGGGAATCGTGTATTTATACAGCAGAGGAAGAGCGTGACTTTGTAAAAAATTACTTAGGACCAACACTAAAAAATGCTGGACTTGGAGACAAGAAAATTACCATTTGGGATCATAACAGAGATTTGTTATCTCAGAGAGCAAGCACAATTCTGGATGATCTGGAAGCCAGTAAATATGTTTGGGGAATTGGATTTCACTGGTATGAAAGTTGGAGTGGAGGAGATCCAATGTTTGAAAATGTTGGGAAAGTACATGAAATGTATCCTGATAAAAATTTGCTTTTTACCGAAGGATGCGTAGAGAAATTTGATTATTCCAAATTGCAGCGTTGGGCAAACGGGGAGCGTTATGGAAAATCAATGATTCACGATTTTAATAACGGAACGGTGGGCTGGACGGATTGGAATATTCTTTTGGATGAAAATGGAGGTCCTAACCATGTAGGGAACTTTTGTTTTTCACCGATACACGGAGACACCAGAACTGGAGGGTTAATTTACACGCCTTCTTATTATTACATAGGTCATTTCTCTAAATTTATTGGCAAAAGTGCCAAAAGAATTAGTAGTGTAGCGAGCAGAAGTCAGTTGCTGACCACCTCTTTTTTAAATGAAGACGGTAAAGTGGTAACGGTAGTTATGAACGAAAGCGATGCTGCAATAAAATATAATTTGTGTATTGGAACAAAAGCGACTGAAATTATAATTCTGCCGCACGCAATCCAAACATTAGTTTATTAACGAAATCTTTTGGGGTATACAATGTTTTTCGGTGCGATTAGTTTTTGGAAATATGGATCGAGAAATATACCTTGATATTATTGTTAATCAGAAGTAGTCTTTCTGCAGACCAGAAATAGAATACAAATCAGCGTCATAAAAAAATCAAAAAATCAACTTTGCAACTATCTGTAATCATTCTCAACTATAACGTCCGCTATTTCTTAGAACTATGTGTTTTAAGTGTACAAAGTGCTTTAGAACATATTGATGGCGAAATAATCGTTGTCGATAACAATTCGCAAGATGACAGCGTCGAAATGATGAAACAACGTTTTCCAAATGTAAAGCTCATTGAAAACAAGGATAATTCCGGTTTCCCGAAAGGTAATAATACAGGTGTAGCGATTGCACAAGGCGAATATGTTTGCATTCTAAACCCTGATACCGTGGTTGCCGAGGATACTTTTACGAAAGTGTTGGATTTCGCCGAAAGGCAAAAAAACTTAGGAATTGTGGGGGTAAAACTGATTGACGGAGCAGGGAATTTCCTTCCTGAAAGCAAAAGGGGGGTTCCTACGCCTTTTGTCGCCTTTACAAAAATGACGGGGTTGTACAAGCTGTTTCCAAAAGTACAAGGACTGGGGAAATACTATGCGCAACAGCTATCGGAAAACGAAACGGGGAAAGTCGATATTCTAGTTGGCGCTTTTATGCTAATTAAACGGGATTTATATCAAGAATTAGGCGGATTTGATGAGAACTGTTTCATGTATTCAGACGATATAGATTTGTCCTATAGAGCCCTGCTTAAAGGAAAGTCGAACTATTATTATCACGAAACAACAGTGATTCATTACAAAGGAGAAAGCACTGTCAAGGATAGTGTTTATATGAAACGGTTTCAGGAGGCCATGCAGTTTTTCTATAAAAAGCACTTTAAGGTTTCGTTGTTCTTTTCGTTTTTTATGAAAACAGGAATCCTGTTTTTTTCTTTTGTTAAAATGTTTCAAGGTCAAGCCAAAGAAAAAAAGGCAGCTCAGTCCTATATTTTATATTCTTCTAATGACGAGTTGATTAACAAAATGGCGTTAAAACTTCAAAAAAAAATATTTTTTCACGATTTGAAAACAGAAAAAATGGTAATTTCGTCAAAGATTTTATCCGGAACCAAGACAGAAATGTTGTTGGATAGTCATTATATATCTTTTAAAGAAATTATAAGTTTTATAAAATTGTTTAAAAACAGGGAGTTAACTTTTAAAGTGTTACCCAAAAACACTTCTTTTTTTATTGGCAGTGATAACTCTAATGAAAGAGGAGCGATTATAAAAACAGAATGATAAATTGCATTAAATGTAATTTATATATAAAATATTTAGTAATTTCGCAAACTGAAAACAAAAATCACCTTTTAGGTTAACAATATGGCAAAATTTGAATTAAAACTTCCAAAAATGGGAGAAAGCGTCGCAGAAGCAACCATTACAAATTGGTTAAAAGAGGTTGGTGACAAAATTGAAGCGGATGAAGCAGTACTTGAAATTGCAACTGATAAGGTTGATAGTGAAGTGCCAAGTGAAGTTTCAGGTATTTTGGTAGAGCAATTATTTGGTAAAGATGATTTAGTTCAAGTGGGGCAAACCATTGCTATTATTGAAACCGAAGGTGGGGAGATGGTTCCGGTTGTTAAAGCAGCTGCAACACCAGAGGCTATTGCAGAAGTAACAAAAACGGTTGATGCCGCTAAAGATAGCGTTGCGCTCGCAACTTCGGGACTGGTTGATTTTTCAGATTCTGATAAATTCTTTTCTCCATTGGTGAAAAATATTGCTTCAGCAGAGGGCATTTCTGTTGCTGAATTGGAACAGATTAATGGTACGGGAAAAGACGGTAGAGTTACTAAAAATGATATTTTAGAATACGTTAAAAATAGAGGAAGTCAAGCAGTTTCCACTCCGGCAAAAACTGTTGAAGCTGCACAAGCAGCACCTCCAGTAGCGCAAAAAGCAGCACCTGTTTCGGTAAGCGGTGGTGATGAGATTATTGAAATGGACAGAATGCGTAAGCTTATTGCGGGTTATATGGTTGCTTCAGTACAAACTTCAGCACACGTTCAGTCTTTTATCGAGGTAGATGTGACTAATATTGTGAAATGGAGAGAGAAAAATAAAAATGCTTTCGAAAAGAGAGAAGGGGAGAAATTGACCTATACTCCAATATTCATGGAAGCAGTGGCTAAAGCACTAAAAGATTTTCCAGGTTTGAATATTTCTGTAGACGGTGATTATATCATCAAAAAGAAAAATATTAATTTGGGTATGGCTGCATCATTGCCTAACGGTAATTTAATTGTACCCGTTATTAAAAATGCAGATCAACTGAACTTAGTAGGAATGGCAAAAGCCGTAAATGACCTCGGAGGACGTGCGAAGGCAGGAAAGTTAAGACCGGATGATACACAAGGCGGGACGTATACAGTTACCAATGTAGGGACGTTTGGAAGTGTTTTTGGAACACCAATATTGAATCAACCGCAAGTTGGGATTTTAGCCCTGGGAGCTATTAGAAAAGTGCCAGCAGTTATAGAAACACCAGAAGGTGATTTTATCGGAATTCGTCAAAAAATGTTCCTTTCTCACAGTTACGACCATCGTGTTGTAGATGGAGCGCTGGGAGGTGGTTTTGTAAAACGAGTTGCTGAATACCTGGAATCATTTGATGTGAACAGAGATTTATAGTATTTAGAGAAACATTTAAAAGAACCCAACAGATTTTTTAAATTTGTTGGGTTTTCTTTTTTTTAAATAGGTTGCCGTATCAAAAAGCTTTGTCTTTTTGGACGAAATTAATGCCTGATAATTGGTAAAATTCAGGTTTAAAATTTACATTTGTATGATAACAAAAACATAAAATGGAACTTAAACTTAATAAACCAATCTGCTTTTTTGACCTTGAAACCACTGGAATTGATGTTGGAAAAGACAGGATTGTAGAAATATCAATATTCAAAGTTTTTCCAAACGGAAACAAAGAAAGTAAAACATGGTTAGTGAATCCTACGATTCCAATTCCGGCGCAAACAACGGCGGTACATGGAATCACGGATGAAAAAGTAGCGAATGAACCCACTTTTAACGAGTTGGCTTCGCAGGTTCATGCTATGATAAAAGACTGTGATTTAGCCGGATTTAACTCCGATCGTTTTGATATTCCTTTGTTGGCAGAAGAATTACTTCGTGCAGGAGTTGACTTTGATATGAAAAACAGTGTTTCTGTAGATGTTCAAACTATTTTTCATAAAAAAGAAGAGCGAACGTTAAGTGCTGCTTTAAAATTCTATTGTGGGCAAAGTTTAGAAAATGCGCACTCAGCGGAAGCAGATACTATGGCGACTTATGAAATATTGAAAGCGCAGTTAGAACGATATCCAGATTTACAAAATGACATGAAATCATTATCGGAATTTTCGACAAGAAAGAAAATTGCTGATTTTGCAGGAATGATTGCTTTTGACAAAGACGGAGAAGAGATTTTTTCTTTTGGAAAACACAAAGGAGTAAAAGTCGATAAAATTTTAGAGACAGAACCGGGATATTTTAGTTGGATACAAAATGCAGATTTTCCTTTGTATACTAAAAAAGTATTAACGGCGATTAAACTTAGGAAGTTAAATACTAAAAATTAGTACTTAGTCTTAAGTAAATAGTCCTTAGCGTATTGAATCGCTAAAAACTAGGACGAGGTACCAAGGACTAAAAACTAAGGACTAAAAATGAAAAAATGAAAATAATCTGTATTGGTAGAAATTATGTTAACCACATAGAAGAATTGCAAAACGAGCGGCCTACTGAGCCTGTTATTTTTATGAAGCCCGATTCGGCGATTTTATTAAAGCAACATCCCTTTGTTATTCCTGAATTTTCGGAAGATATTCATCATGAAATTGAAATTATCGTCAAGATAAGTAAGGTAGGGAAATACATAGAACCTAAGTTTGCCCATAAATATTATGAGGAAATCAGCGTAGGAATCGATTTTACCGCCAGAGACTTGCAAGCGAAGTTAAAAGCCAAAGGATTACCTTGGGAAAAAGCCAAAGCATTTGACGGTTCTGCCGTAATTGGAGATTTTTTGCCAAAAGAGCAATTTAGTTCGTTAGAAAATCTTACATTTGAGTTAACCAATAACGGTAAAACGGTTCAAATCAGTGATTCCAGCTATATGTTGTGGAAAATTGATGAACTTATTTCGTATGTATCTCAGTTTTTTACATTGAAAATAGGGGACATTGTTTTTACGGGAACTCCTGAAGGGGTTGCTGCCGTGAAACCGGACGACGTATTGGAGGGATTTTTAGAGGGACAAAAACTATTTAGAATACAAGTAAAATAATGGCTTTAAACTACAACCTTGCGAAAGTGTACGCGCTTTCTGATAATGACCCGGAATTTGTAAAGGAAATTCTAACGTTGTTCGTTACTGAAGTTCCAGAGGATTTGATGCAAATCAAAGAAGGAATTAAAAAGAAAGATCATAAGCATGCCTATGCTTATGCTCATAAAATAAAACCAACCTTGGACTTGCTTGGGTTGAATGTTGCTTTTGAAGAAATTCTTCAGGTGGAAGCATGGACAAAAGTTGAAGGAAAAAGAAAAGATATCGATCATACTTTTAAGAGTATAAAAACTCAGGTAAAAGATGCGATCAAAGAAATTAAAAAAGATTTTGATTTGTAAATCACGATCAATCCTTATTTTTTATACACTAAATTCAACATTCAAACTATTTGAATGTTGAATTTAGTGTATAAATCAAATCCTAAATCCATAACAGAAGAATGAAAGCAACCATAGTTACTATAGGGGATGAAATTTTAATTGGTCAAATTGTTGATACAAATTCGGCTTTTATAGCAAAGTCACTAGATAGAATTGGAGTTGAAATCAACGAAATGATTTCGATTAGTGACGACAAACAACATATACTAGATACGTTTGAAAAGCTTCAAAACACCGTCGATTTAGTGATTATTACTGGTGGTCTTGGGCCAACAAAAGATGATGTAACTAAAAAGACTTTTTGTGATTATTTCGAAGATGAATTGGTTGTGAATCAATCTGTTTTGGTGCATGTAACTGAGATGATAGAAGGTTTTTATAAGCGGACGATTACGCAAATTAACAAAGATCAGGCGCTTGTTCCTTCAAAATGTACCGTGCTGTACAATGCGGTAGGAACCGCTCCGGGAATGTGGATGAAAAAAGAAGACACTGTCTTTATTTCTCTTCCAGGAGTTCCTTACGAAATGAAGTATCTGGTCGAAAGTGAAATAATACCCAAAGTAGTACGAGAGTACAGTCGTCCTTATATTTTGCACAAGACAATTCTTACTTATGGACAAGGAGAGAGTCTGGTTGCGGAACGGATTGAAGACTGGGAAAATAGCCTTCCTGATTTTTTGAAGTTGGCTTATTTGCCGAGTCCCGGAAAAGTTCGTTTACGTCTTTCGGCGAGAGGGACGAACAAAGAGCTATTGGAAAATGCTTTAGAGCAATATATCAGGTCCTTAGATGTGATTATAAATGATATAATTATTGGTTTTGAAGAAGAGGAAACCATCGAGTTCCAGGTGGGGGAAATGCTAAAACAACAACACAAAACACTGGCTACCGCCGAAAGTTGTACCGGAGGGAAAATCGCCGCAGTTTTAACTGCAATACCGGGCGCTTCCGAGTATTTTAAGGGAAGTGTCGTTTCATATGCCACAGAAGCTAAAACAGACGTTTTAGGGGTCTCTGAGGGTATGATTAAAGAATTTTCTGTGGTAAGTGCAGCAGTGGCTTCGGAGATGGCTGTGCGTGTAAAGCAAATGATGAATACGGATTATGCGATTGCGACCACCGGAAACGCAGGTCCGACTAAAGGCGATGAAAACGCCGAAATAGGGACTGTTTTTATAGCCTTGGCTACGCCGGATACAGTAATAGTTGAAAAATATAATTTTGGCCAACCCCGTGATAAAGTGATAGATAGCGCAGTGATTAAAAGTTTAGAATTATTGAAGAAAGAAATTTTTAAAATTGTGCTATAATTTTGTTGGTTTATAGGTTTATTTTTCTTTTCTTTGCACCCTGATTTTGAATAACGATAAAAGATAAGCATAATGTCAAGAGTTTGTGACCTTACAGGTAAAAGAGCGATGGTAGGAAATAACGTTTCTCACGCTATGAATAAAACTAAGAGAAAATTTTCTGTGAACTTAGTGAAAAAGCGTTTTTATCTTCCAGAAGAAGATAGATGGATTACTCTTAGAGTAGCTGCATCTACGGTAAAAACAATTAATAAACTTGGAATTGCTGCAGTTTTGAAAAAAGCTCAAGCGCAAGGATTTATTAAATAATCTTTAAATTCTAAAAAAAAAATAGCAAGATGGCAAAGAAAGGTAATAGAATCCAGGTAATTTTAGAATGTACTGAGCACAAAACAAGTGGTGTTGCAGGGACTTCAAGATACATCACAACGAAGAACAAGAAAAATACTCCAGACAGATTAGAGATTAAGAAATTTAATCCGGTCCTGAAACGTGTAACTGTTCACAAAGAAATTAAATAATAATTAGAGATTTTAATAAAAATCTAAGGTGGCAACATTTGAAGATTATATTTAAATTTAAATAACATTTGAATCATGGCAAAGAAAACCGTAGCATCGTTACAAACAGCTTCTAAGAGATTATCAAAAGCCATCAAGATGGTGAAATCTCCAAAAACTGGCGCTTATACATTCGTAGAATCTATAATGGCACCTAATTAGTTGATGAGTTCTTGAAAAAGAAATAAATAAGAAAAGCATTATATAGAAAAGCTACTTTCGTTCGGAAGTAGCTTTTTTATTTTATATCTTTACCGTTCTGAAGAGGGTATTAGTTCATTGTGTCTAATGCTTCATTCCTAACACTGTTAATACAATGAGTTTTTTCAAAAGAATATTTTCATCGGAAAAAAAAGAGACTTTAGATAAAGGTCTTGAAAAATCAAAAACAACTTTCTTTTCTAAGTTAAGTAAAGCTGTTGCAGGAAAGTCTAAAGTTGACGATGCTGTTTTAGATAATTTAGAGGAAATTCTTGTTGCCTCCGATGTAGGGGTTAATACCACTCTTAAGATTATTACCCGCATTGAAAGTCGTGTTGCGGCTGATAAATATCTCGGTATTGAAGAACTCAATAAAATTCTGCAAGAAGAAATTTCAGCGCTGCTTTCTGAAACCAATACAGGCGCAGGTGAAGCAACAGAATTTGTAATTCCAAAAGATAAAAAACCATACGTTGTAATGGTAGTGGGTGTAAATGGTGTCGGTAAAACGACTACCATAGGAAAACTTGCGTTCCAATTTAAAAAAGCGGGTTATAAGGTAGTTTTAGGTGCAGGGGATACCTTTCGTGCCGCTGCAATAGATCAATTACAAATTTGGGCAGACAGAGTAGGTGTTCCCATTGTTAGGCAAAATATGGGGTCTGATCCCGCTTCTGTGGCATTTGATACTTTACAATCAGCGGTAGCCCAAGATGCCGATATCGTAATTATTGATACAGCGGGACGTTTGCATAACAAAGTCAACCTGATGAACGAGTTGACAAAAGTAAAACGCGTGATGCAAAAAGTCATTTCTGACGCTCCTCACGATGTGTTATTAGTTTTGGATGGTTCAACTGGTCAAAACGCTTTTGAGCAAGCTAAACAGTTTACAGCAGCCACTGAGGTAACTTCCCTTGCCGTAACCAAATTAGACGGTACTGCAAAAGGCGGTGTTGTCATCGGAATTTCAGATCAGTTTAAAATCCCCGTAAAATATATTGGTGTAGGCGAAGGAATTGAAGACCTTCAAGTCTTTAACAAACTCGAATTTGTGGATTCCTTCTTTAAATAAAACCACCTTATGAATTTCTTTTCAATCAAGAATTTGAATCCGATCGTGTTCTATTTAATCAGCGTGATTTGCTTTGTTTTGGCAAATTTGGTTAGGGATGAAAACATGGGGCTGTATTACCTATTACTGGTACTTGGTTTAGTTTTGTTTGTTATAGGCCTTATCGCCAAAAGAAAAATTAAATAATAAATTTTACTGATAGAGATTGTTTATTTTATTCCATAGCATTGCGTCAAACTCGGATAGCGCTAAATTTGTATCATCGGCGGCTTCACCCATTCTAATCACGACCATCTTTTTGCTTGGAATAATATAGATTTTTTGGTCATTTTTTCTAAAGCCATTTACATATAGTTAGGCGCGGATGTGATGATAATCCCTGAAAATTGCAATTGTGATTGCGGTAAGTGGTAGCTATTTTTTCCATTTAACCACCATAAATAATCGTATCCCAAATTTATATTTTGAGATGTTGTAGTGGCCGCATTACAATAGTTTTTATTTAGAATCACATTGTCCTCCCATCTTCCTTTATTTAGCATTAACAGTCCAAAAAGGGCCATGCTTCCTGTCGTGCTACCATAAACAGAATTATTACCAGAATCAAACCAAGCACCATCCATAGTAATTTTGTCTCTTAATCTAGTGTTGAAATAGTTGCTCTAGGTTTGATTCGTTGTTTTAGCCACGACTTCTTGGAGTTTTACATATGCATTATGATATGCCCAACGTGTTCCTGCGTCTGCTTTATATTGTAAACTTGTAGGAGTGACAACGTCACCATTTTTGATATCCTCAATACCGGATGTCATAGTCAATAAATGTTATTGGTGATCAAGTTTTCTTTTGCCAAAGCTCGGTTAGTACACACAGTACCAATATAATCTGAAACTTTATAATTTATGTTTAGATACCCTTCTTGTTCTGCAATTCCAATCATTGTTGCTGTGAGTGTTTTTGCTGCACTTGCCCAATATCAATTAGTCGTTGCTGAATGACCATTAAAATAGTTCTCCATTACAATTCTACCATTGATTAAAATGATAAAAGACTTAGAGTTTTTGAGTTCTAAATAATCCAATAAGGATTGAACAGCGCTTTGGTTCCAATTCAAACTGGCAAAAGAATTTGTTTCCCATCGCGTTCCTGTTAATGGGGGGAAGTAGTTGGCTTCAGAAGATGTGGGCCTTGGTTCCGTTTTCTCTGTAATGCGCCCAAGGCATAATATTAGAATTAGTAGACATTGTACGGATTTTGGCATCTTGTAGGGATTAGTCTTTCTTTGATGGAAAATAATCAAAATAGTTTAATGTGATTTGCTATTTTTGTTTTCTTTGAATTTAATAAGCTTAGCTTTGTAGTATAAAATAATTGAGCTTGTTTATAAAAAATTCGTAGGCCGATTTTCTCGATGTGTGGTGAAAATCCTTTTGGTTAGTGTTTTTTAAATAAGTAGATTTTAGTAAAAAAAAAGATAAGGTTCCTAAAAAACAAACAAATAATTATATGAAAAATACATTTAGAATTTTATTGCTTTCTTTATTTTTTGTGGGTTGTCAGCAAAAAATTGAACCTACTGATATTGCGAAATTAAATGGTTATTGGGAAATAGAAAAAGTAGTTTTTGACAAAGGAGATGACAAGGATTATAGTATTAATGTAAGTTATGATTATTTTGAGATTGCTAAGAATAATAAGGGAATTCGGAAGAAAGTAATGCCGCAATTAGATGGTACTTTTCTAGTGAATGACGCTTACGAGGATGTGGCCTTACGATTTAAGGAAGGTAAAGCATTCTTGGATTATTCCACTCCTTATGCAAAATGGAGTGAAGAAGTACTCGCTCTGTCAGATACGGAGCTTGTGGTGCGAAATGAAGAGAAAAAGGAATACCATTACAAGAAAACAGGAGCAATAAATTTAACAGGCGATGGCAAAGAGACTAAATAATCAAAGTACAGTAGGAGATGTTTTAAAACAAATTATCCAGGTAAACAAGTTGCAACCTGGAATGGATCAAATAGACGTTAAAGATGCATGGAGCAACTTGATGGGAAATGGGGTGAACAGTTATACTAAAAATGTTGTGTTAAAAGGAAGTACGCTATATGTTGAGTTAAGCTCTTCTGTATTGCGTGAAGAGCTAAGCCACGGCAAAACTAAAATTGTGACTATGATAAATGAAGAACTGCGTCGCGATGTGGTGAAAGATGTAGTGCTGAGATAAATTCCTCCCTCCAGCCCCCACCTCCAGATAGGAATCGGGAGAGACAGAACTGGAATGCAAGCATAAATGAAAATCCCGTCTCGCTTTCAGCGGACGGGATTTCTTTATTTGGATGATTTTTAAATTTTAAATCAAAAATCAGCAATCTTCAATCGAAAATTAAAACTGCTCTCTTCCTGCAAAATGAAAAGCACCTTCGATAGCTGCATTTTCATCACTGTCAGAACCGTGAACGGCATTTTCTCCAATAGAAGTAGCATATGCTTTACGGATAGTACCTTCAGCAGCATCAGCTGGATTAGTAGCACCGATTAGTGTTCTAAAATCTTCAACAGCGTTATCTTTTTCTAAAATAGCAGCAACAATAGCTCCTCTTGACATAAATTCCACTAATTCACCGTAGAAAGGTCTTGCAGCGTGTACTGAGTAAAATGCTTGAGCATCTGCTACAGTAAGTTGAGTTAATTTCAAAGAAACAATTTTGAAACCTGCATTTGTAATCATTGCAAGTATGTTTCCGATGTGTCCGTTAGCAACAGCATCAGGCTTAATCATTGTAAATGTTCTATTTGTAGCCATTTTGTTTTGTATTTAGTAAATTTTGTGCAAAAGTAGACTTTTTTTTGAATTTAAATTAGGAACTCAGCAGTTTAGGTTGCTTTATTTACCAATTAGGCTGTTTCGTTGATCCTAAACTTTAAAAATCAAACTGTTTTTATAAAATAGCCATAAAATAAACGTCCATATATACGAGTAAATTAGAGCTCCTACTAAGGATGCCGACATGGGGTTGTCGAAATAGGGAAGAATCCAAAAACTATAAAGATATTGCTGGAGGTTAATCTGTTCCGATGGAATGTTCGGATTTTGAAATTGAATGATTCGTAATCCCTGTGGTATTATCTGGGAAAATGAAAAGACAATCATGGGGTTTACACCCCACATCAAGAATAGTTTGAATCCTTTCCTGATGTTTAAAATATCAATTATACAATAAAACAAGGTAAAAACCAGTATGGCCAGACCAGCGGTGAACAAAACATAAGAACTAGTCCAAAGCGATTTGTTTATTGGGAAAACGGTATTCCAGACCAATCCAATTAGGACCAGTGCGCCACCGGTGAGTAGCATTTTTTTTATAATGGCAAGTTTGCTGTTGTCGCTGCTCAGTAATTGTCCAATCAGTATTCCTATTATGCCAGTGGCGATCGCCGGCAGGGTACTGAGAATTCCTTCAGGATCCCACGTTTTTGAATATACCCACAGATGGTCCTTTAACAGGATATTGTCCAGCCAGGCTGCTAAATTGGTTCCTTTTTCAAGGTTTGCTTCGCCAATTGTAGGGACGGGTACCAATGTCATCAACGTCCAATAGCCTACCAATAAAGCTATAGCTGTTATGATTTGTGTTTTTTGATTTGATTTCAGATACAGAATTGAAATGAAAAAATAGACAATCCCGATGCGCTGCAGTACGCCTGGAAGTCGTACTTCCCTATAGGCCTCAATACCACCGAAAGCTAAAAAGAGACAAGCTGCCAGAATGGTAAGTGCAAGGTATAATTTGATTGTCGAATTGAAATTACCCAAAAGGGCGTAGCCTACGCCAAAGGTTATGACCAGTCTTCCTGTCAGTAGAGGGATCCCCTCTAAATCAAAAAGTTGGATTTTGCCAAAATAATTGAAAAAAATCCCCAAACAAATTATCCGAAGCGAGCGCGCTAGTATTTTAGTGAAAGTAGCTCCATCAAAGGTTTTGGAATATAATGCAAATGGGATTGCTACTCCCATGATGAAAATAAAAAATGGGAAAACCAGATCAGTTGGCGTACAACCATTCCAATCAGCATGTTCTAATGGTGGATAAATGGTGGACCAGTTACCCGGATTATTGACTATTGTCATTAATAAAACAGTACCTCCTCTAAATACATCCAATGAAATTAAGCGTTCTTTTGCCATTTATTTTCGTCTGAGTATAGTAAAAAGTACGAGCTTTTTTTTTATGCCTTTGTTCTTTTATGAAAGTGTAAGTATGTTGAAATTCTGTGCTAAAGGTTTCAAAGTATTCATTATTGTCGGAATCAAATTGCTTCCATTTTCTAAATAAAATTCTGAAAAGTTAGCTTGACGTTCCTGCAGACTTTTGTTAGGAAATAATTCGTTTTGTAAATCGGTGATGCGTTCCAAGATATCACTCAACTTTCTTTTCTGTGCTTTTAATAAACGTTTTTCGAGATTGTCTAATCCTTTCGTTTGTTTAGCTTCCTGCGCTTTTACCGCTCCAACGAATGACTTGTCAGTTAGCTCCGTAATCTCGTATAATGCTTTGAATTGTTCCTGCAACTTATTTTTTAAAGTGGACATATCGATTGGAAATTCCGATAATTGAGTTGTTTTAGTATTCACTAAATCAGCTTGTTTTGAAAACAAATCATTCCAGTTTAACTCTAACTTGTCTGCTTTTTTACCCTGCTTTTCAGTAGCCAATAGCACGGAGTTCCGAACTAAAAGTATTGGAAAAGTAATATTTACTGCATCAAAAAAAGATTTTAATTCCAACCAATAGGCGATTTCCCCGCCTCCACCGATGTAAGATAGATTAGGTAAAATTACTTCCTGATATAAAGGACGCATGATCACGTTAGGGCTAAACATTTCGGGATTACTCTCCAATAATACTAAGATTTCCTCCTCGGAAAATTCAATTTTAGTATTGTTTATTTTGTACTTCCCCTCTTCCAGAATGATGCGTTCCCGTATTTTATCTTCGATATAAAACAAATTGATTTCGCGAGGGTTTACCTGTACGTTGTACTTTTTAAACTTTTCGGTTGTTTCAAGGACTGCTTTATGGGAAGTTTGGTGTAGTAGTTCTTCTTTTGCAAAAGGAATAAAAGCGCGTTTCAGATCGGCATCATCAGCATCAAGAATTACCAGACCGTATGTTCCAAAAAGCGAATTTGCTAAATGGCGTGTGGCGTCCGCTAGATTGTCGTGCTTGAGATAGGCGTCCTCAAATAAATCTTTCAAGGTTTCGGCATTTGTGCTTGAACCCAGTTCTTGAGCATACAATTCAAAAACATCGGACAATCCTTCGGTAGACAATCTCCCGACAGGTCCGGTGCTTTCTTTGTTCCATCTGAATTTTTTTCCCTTGAAATTGAAATAATTGATTTCTTCAAAATCATGGTCTTCCGTCGCCATCCAATAAATAGGGACAAAGTTGTAGGCAGGGTATTTTGCTTTTAACTCCTTAGTAAGATTAATAGTGGAGATGATTTTATATAAGAAATATAAAGGACCCGTAAATAAATTTAATTGATGTCCCGTAGTCACGGTAAATGTATTGGTCACTTTTAACGCTTCAATATTTTGTTGCGTCAAGTGAGACGTTTCAATAGCAGCATATTGTTTTTGCAATACAGAAACTAAAGCGATTCTGTTAGAATCATCATAATTGGCTTGTTTTTCAAGGACTTGTCCTTCAAAATTTTCAATTGTGGGGAAGCGGTTGTATAAAGATTGTAAATCGTTTTTTTGGTCTAAATAATCATTCATCAACAAGGAGAAATACCCTGAATTTTGATAGCTGATACAGTCGGTAGGCATAGTTTACTAATTTGTGTAAATGTACTAAATTCAAATTTAATTTTGTCATTTGAAATAATATTTAGACATTTGTCTAAATATATAAATACAAGAAAAAATGAATGCTATTTTTAAGGCATTAAATGATGTGACACGGAGGGAGATACTGGAGCTTTTAAAAGTTAAAGATTTATCGGCAGGTGAAATTGCAGACCATTTCAATATTTCAAAACCGAGTATTTCACATCATTTAGATATTTTGAAACGTGCGGATTTAATCATTTTCGAAAAAAACGGGCAATTCATCATTTATTCCCTTAACGCGACGGTAATGGAGGATGTATTGCAATGGATATTAACTTTTAAAAAATAAAATCATGAAATTAACTTTGAAAAAAGAACTGCCTTTAATTGGAGTTCTATTGGCTCCTTTCGTCTATTTGGCGATTATTTGGAATACGTTACCGGAGAAAGTGCCGACACATTGGAATTACAAGGGAGAAGTTGATCAATGGGGAGATAAATACTCCTTGATAGCCCTATTGTTTTTATTGCCTGTTTTGACTTATGTATTAATGCTAGTGATTCCTAAAATTGATCCGAAAAAGAAAATCGAACAGATGGGAGGGAAGTATTATCAATTGAAATAGATATTGGTTTTGTTCATGTCGACATTGGCTTTTATTATTTTGTATATATCGGTAAATCAATCCACATCAAGTCCAAATTTGATTTTTATTGCAGTTGGTGTCTTATTGATAGCACTGGGAAATTATTTCAAAGTAATCCAACCTAATTATTTTATTGGAATCAAAACACCTTGGACTATGGAGAATAAAGAAGTTTGGAAATTAACCCATATACTGGCTGGGAAACTCTGGATTATTGGCGGGCTGTTAATTGTATTGGGAAGTTTGACTATAGATAAAAGTGTTTTTATTTATATTTTTATAGGTACCCTTGCCATAATTACACTTGTACCGGTAATCTATTCTTATATTAAATTTAAAGAATTAAAGGTACAGGTATGATTTAAAACAAGTTTGATTACTGATACAGTTATTGGATAGAAGAGAATTTACTTGATCTAATAATAGTAAAAATTACTGGAACTAAATACATTTGTTAGTTCCGGGAAATTGTATCAATTTTACAGAAATATTTTACCTTCCCTATGAAAGAGAGTTCAAATCCGAAAAAAGAAAATTCATTAAAACATGTTCTTTTTGGTAGTTTAATTGGTACAACGATTGAGTTTTTTGATTTCTATATTTATGCTAATGCGGCAGTGTTGGTATTTCCTCAATTGTTTTTTCCTTCAGCAGACAGTACCAATTCGGTTTTACTCTCCTTAGCTACTTTTTCGATTGCCTTTCTGTCGCGACCTTTGGGCTCAGCAGTATTTGGCCATTATGGTGATAAGTTAGGGCGTAAAACTACGTTGGTAATCGCTTTGTTGACCATGGGTATTTCAACAGTTTCTATTGGTTTTTTACCTACTTATGCGAGCATCGGAATCGCTGCTCCTTTATTATTAATGCTATGTCGCTTTGGTCAAGGTGTTGGTTTAGGCGGTGAATGGGGTGGAGCCGTGTTGTTAGCTATCGAGAATGCTCCTCCAAATAAACGGGCATGGTACGGAATGTTTCCGCAATTAGGTGCACCAATAGGTTTGTTGCTTTCTGGTGGAACTTTCTTGATTTTAACAGATACGATGAGTTCCCAAGATTTTCTTGATTATGGATGGAGAATTCCATTTATAGCAAGTTCGTTATTAGTAGTGGTAGGTTTCTATATCCGATTAAAAATTACTGAAACTCCCGCTTTTGAAAATTCCAAAAAAGAACAGGAAGAAGTGAAAATTCCGTTTTTTACTTTACTAAAATTTTATAAAAACCAGTTGATTTTTGGAACATTTGCTGCCATTACAACTTTCTTAGTTTTTTATCTAATGACGGTTTTTACATTGAGCTGGGCAACATCAGATTTGGGTTATTCCAAAAGAGATTTTTTGTTAATGCAGTTGTTTTCGGTGTTGTTTTTTGCGTTTTTCATTCCAGTTTCAGCTTTAATTGCTGATCGTATTGGGCGTAGACAAATACTTATTTATGCTACAATTGCTATAGCTATTTTTGGTTTTGCATTTTCATTTTTCATGAATTCAGGGAGTACCATTCTAGTAACTCTATTTTTATGTGTGGGAATGACTTTAATGGGTTTTACTTATGGGCCATTAGGTACTTTTTTATCTGAATTGTTTCCTACTAATGTTCGTTATTCAGGGACTTCGTTAGCATTTAACATGGCAGGAATTATCGGAGCCGCATTTGCACCTATGATTGCGATTTGGTTGGCAACACATTATAGTTTGACTTATGTAGGCTTTTATTTGACTTTCGCAGCTTGTATCTCTTTGTTTTCGTTGTTGGTAATTAGTAAAAAGGAACATAAGTTTTAGTTTTTTTATAATAAAAAATAATTTCTAAATTGGATTATGACTTCTAGTTGATGTTTTAAAGGAATTTGTGAAAATAACCCTTATTTTTGCACAAAACTTATTTCTTTTGAAAACCAAATTATTCCTCATCACGCCTCCTTTTACGCAACTGAATACACCTTATCCGGCAACCGCTTACATAAAGGGTTTTCTGAATACCAAAGGAATTGATTCCGTCCAGGCGGATTTGGGGATTGAAGTGATTTTGAAATTATTTTCGAAAGAAGGGCTTTTAAATTTGTTTAAAGTTTCAGGTTTAAAGTTTCAAGATTCAAAAAATACGATTTCAGATAATTCGAAACGAATTTATGCTTTACAAGAGGAATATATCAAAACGATTGATGCGGTAATCCGTTTTCTACAGGGGAAAAACCCAACCTTGGCTTTGCAAATTTGTCAGGAGGGTTATTTGCCTGAGGCTTCGCGTTTTGCGCAGCTGGAAGAATTGGATTGGGCTTTTGGGACTATGGGAACGCAGGACAAGGGAAAGCATTTAGCTACTTTGTACCTCGAAGATATCTCTGATTTTATTGTGGAATGCGTGGATTACAACTTTGGTTTTAGCCGTTATGCGGAACGTTTGGGTAGATCGGCCAATTCTTTCGACGAACTGTACGAGGCTTTGCAGCAAGAGCCAACTTATATTGATGATGCTCTTCTTTCGATTCTAAAAGAACGAATAGAAACCATTCAGCCTACAGTATTTCTGATTTCGATTCCCTTTCCGGGAAATTTATATAGTGCTTTTCGTTCGGCCCAATGGATAAAAGAGTACCATCCTGAAATTAAAATTGCAGCGGGAGGTGGTTTCCCCAATACGGAACTACGTTCGCTTTCGGATGCCCGAGTTTTTGAGTTTTTTGATTTTATCACTTTGGATGATGGTGAAGTTCCTTTAGAGGAATTGATTGCCAATATCGAAAACGCAAATTACAATTCCTATAAACGCACCTTTCTGCTGGAAGATGGTAAAGTGGTGTACAAGAATAATTCGGTAAAACAGGATTACAAGCAATCGCAACTTGGAACACCCGATTATTCTGATTTGCTTTTGGACAAATACATTTCGGTTATCGAAATCGTGAATCCGATGCACCGTATGTGGAGTGATGGTCGCTGGAACAAACTCACGATGGCTCACGGGTGCTATTGGGGGAAATGCACCTTTTGTGATATATCATTGGATTACATCAAAATTTATGAACCGGTTGCAGCCAGTTTGCTTTGTGATCGCATGGAGCAAATGATGGAGCAAACGGGTGAAAATGGGTTTCATTATGTCGATGAAGCGGCACCTCCGGCATTGATGCGAGCGTTGGCACTCGAAATACTGAGAAGAAAATTATCAGTAACGTGGTGGACTAATATTCGGTTCGAAAAAAGTTTCTCTAGAGATCTATGCTTATTATTAAAGGCTTCCGGCTGTATTGCTGTTTCCGGTGGTCTCGAAGTAGCCTCAGATCGTTTGTTGAAATTGATAGACAAGGGAGTAACGGTGGAGCAAGTAGCCAAAGTGACCCGCAATTTTACCGAAGCAGGGATTATGGTGCATTCTTATTTAATGTACGGCTATCCAACACAAACGGTTCAAGAAACAGTGGACAGTCTGGAAATGGTGCGTCAATTATTTGAAGCAGGAGTATTGCAGTCGGGATTTTGGCATCAATTTGCTATGACAGCGCACAGTCCAGTAGGAATGCACCCAGAGAAATTTGGTGTTGTCAAAGAAACTGAAATCATTGGAACTTTTGCAAACAACGATATTAACTATATTGATTCGACAGGAATCGACCATGAGAAGTTTAGTTTTGGCCTCAAGAAATCTTTATTTAATTTCATGCACGGAATCTGTTTCGACTATGAATTGCAAGACTGGTTTGAATTTAAGATTCCGAAGACTAAAATTTCTAGAGAATATATCTTTAACGCCTTGGAAGTGGCGGATGATTTCAATATAAAACCGGCGGCTAAAATTGTTTGGTTAGGCGGAAAGCCATCGGTGGACTATTTTACAAAATCTAAGAAAGGAAACTCCTGGGATATGGTGAGCTTGACTTTCCACGATAAAAAAGATAGTTTTACCATTCAAACAAACAAACAAGAAGGAGAATGGGTGGTGGCAATACTTGATAAAATAGCAGTCGCCAGCACTAAGATTTTTACGTTTCAGGAAATTAAGTCGGATTTCGAGAGTAATTTGGAAGACTTTGAATTGTTTTGGCACTCAAAACCAATTAATACTTTAAGGGAATTTGGGTTGTTAGTTCTTTAACGACTATGCTAACTTCTTATATAAAAGCGGTGGTGATATAATTCGAAATTTTAAAGGAATGAATCAAATTTATACTTTTCGATATCGCTGTGTCCGAGGTACAACTATATCTTTGTAGCATAAAACTATCTTTTTATCTTACGAAAACGTTTTCTTTTACTTATTTTTACGACTATAAAAATTCCATTTAATGAGTGATAGTTATAAAGTAAAAGTAAATGATTCTTTTCAATTTGATTTTGATAAGGAACAAGTTTCACGGCTCGACGCTGTAAATATGGATACTAATACATTCCATATATTACACGAAAACAAACCGTACAAAGCGGAGATTCTCTCGGCTGATTTCAATCATAAAACATACACTGTCAAAGTGAATAATAACAGTTATACTGTTGCTATTTCCAATGATTTAGACCAACTTATCCATGAATTGGGATTTGAGGTAGGGTTGACTAAACAAATCAATGCTATCAAAGCACCTATGCCGGGATTGATTTTGGAAATTAGTGTGATAGTGGGACAAACAGTAAAAGAAAACGATAGCCTGTTGATTTTGGAAGCTATGAAAATGGAAAACAGTTTTCTTTCTCCACGTGACGGAATTATCAAATCGATTTCGGTACTGCTAGGAGATGCTGTGGACAAAGGACAGCTTTTAATTGAGTTTGAATAAGAAAGTAAGAGAAAAGAAATAGAATAAAGAACTAAGAATATAGAGAAAAGACTTTCTATCAATATGCAATTTTATCTACGAAAATAATGAAAAAAATATTAGTTGCCAATAGGGGAGAAATTGCCATTAGAGTAATGAAGACCGCCCAGAAAATGGGTATTAAAACAGTGGCTGTTTACTCAACAGTTGATAGAAACGCCCCACATGTCAAATTTGCAGATGAAGCGGTTTGGATAGGCGAATCACCTTCAAACCAGTCTTATTTGTTAGGCGATAAAATTATTGAAGTGGCCAAATCCTTGGGCGTGGATGCTATTCACCCAGGGTATGGGTTTTTGAGTGAAAACGCTGATTTTGCAGAGAAAGCAGAACAAAATAATATCATTTTTATTGGGCCTAAGTCAAAAGCCATACACATAATGGGGAGTAAGTTGGCTGCTAAAGAAGCAGTTAAGGCTTATAATATTCCAATGGTTCCTGGTTTAGACGAGGCTATCACCGATATTGAAAAAGCAAAAGGAGTTGCTCGAGAAATAGGCTTTCCTATTTTAATTAAAGCTTCTGCCGGTGGTGGTGGAAAAGGGATGCGCGTTGTCGAGAATGAAGAAGAGTTTGAATCCCAAATGAAAAGAGCAATCAGTGAAGCAATAAATGCTTTTGGTGATGGTGCTGTTTTTATTGAGAAATATGTGGGATCACCTCGTCATATAGAAATTCAAATCATGGCCGACAGTCATGGAAATATCTTGTACTTATTCGAAAGAGAATGCAGCATACAACGTCGCCATCAAAAAGTAATAGAGGAAGCTCCTTCCTCAGTTTTAACACCGGAATTACGTAAAAAAATGGGGGAGGCCGCCGTATTGGTCGCCAAGTCTTGTGATTATCTTGGAGCAGGAACAGTTGAGTTTTTATTGGACGAAAAAAATAATTTCTTTTTTCTCGAAATGAATACCCGTTTGCAGGTGGAGCATCCTGTGACGGAATGGATTACCGGACTGGATTTGGTAGAATTGCAAATCAAGGTAGCTAGGGGAGAAGCTTTAGGAATGAAACAGCAAGATTTGAAAATAAAAGGACATGCGTTGGAATTGCGTGTGTATGCCGAAGATTCCATGAACGAATTTTTGCCAAGCGTAGGATATTTGGATGTGTATCAATTGCCTGTTGGCGATGGAATTCGTGTCGATAACGGTTTTGAGCAAGGGATGGATATTCCAATCTATTATGACCCGATGCTTGCCAAGTTGATAACGTATGGCGAGACCAGAGAAGAGGCCATCCAGATTATGCTTAAGGCAATTGATGGTTACCTAGTCAAAGGTGTGGAAACTACTTTGCCTTTCGGTAAATTTGTATTTGAGCATGAAGCTTTTCGCTCTGGGAATTTTGACACACATTTCGTGAAAAAATACTACAGTGCTGACCTATTGAAAAACCAATTGGCGCAAGAAGGCGAAATTGCCGCTATGATCGCTTTGAAACAATATTTTGAAGATCAAAAAATAGTACGATTACCCAATTAAAACAGTTGTTTTAACCATGGAGAGTGGGAATAGTAAGGATTACTTTTTCTGAATGGTTTTAAAGAAAATAAAAATAGTAGCGGTTTAAAAAGTGTAGTATGAAAGACAAAATAGAAGAATTAAACGATAAAATTGCTCAAGCCCATTTGGGTGGAGGTAAAAATAGAATTGCAAAGCAACACCAAAAGAAGAAATTAACCGCCAGAGAGCGAGTTGACTATTTGATGGATGAAGGTTCTTTTGAAGAAATAGGTATATTGGTAACGCACCGTACCACAGATTTCGGAATGGAAAAAGAATTGTATTACGGTGATGGTGTTATTACTGGCTACGGAACTATTAACGGAAGATTAGTCTATGTTTTTGCTCAGGATTTTACCGTTTTTGGTGGGGCTCTGTCTGAAACACATGCCGAAAAAATCTGTAAAGTGATGGATATGGCAGTCAAAATGGGAGCACCCATGATCGGACTGAACGATTCAGGTGGCGCTCGTATTCAAGAAGGGGTGCGCTCTTTGGGTGGTTATGCCGATATTTTTTATAGAAACGTACAGGCAAGTGGAGTGATTCCGCAAATATCTGCTATTATGGGCCCCTGCGCTGGTGGAGCGGTATATTCTCCTGCCATGACTGACTTTACCATGATGGTGGAAGATACCAGTTATATGTTTGTAACTGGACCTAGTGTAGTAAAAACGGTTACTAATGAAACCGTAACATCAGAGGAACTGGGAGGCGCAAGCACACATTCCACTAAGAGTGGTGTGGCACATTGTACTTCTGCAAATGATGTGGAATGTCTGGAAGATTTAAAAAAATTATTGAGTTATTTACCGCAAAGTAATAAAGAGACGACCGCAAAGTTGCCTTATGAACTAAACGATGAGGTACGCGAACAACTCGCAACTATTATTCCTGATAACCCGAACAAGCCGTATGACATGCATGGTGTTATTGCCGGTATTATAGATGAGGATTCCTTTTTTGAAGTACATAAAAATTATGCCGAAAATATTATTGTGGGCTTTGCCAGATTAGGCGGAAGAAGCATCGGTATTGTGGCAAATCAGCCTTTGTACCTAGCTGGAGTTTTGGATGTAAATAGCTCGAAAAAAGCGGCACGATTTACCCGTTTTTGTGATTGTTTCAACATCCCTTTGTTGGTCTTGGTAGATGTACCGGGTTTCTTACCTGGAACAGATCAAGAGTGGCAAGGGATTATCGTACACGGTGCTAAACTGCTGTATGCGTTAAGCGAAGCTACCGTACCTAGAGTTACCGTTATCACACGTAAAGCTTATGGTGGTGCTTATGACGTGATGAACTCGAAACACATTGGTGCCGACATGAATTATGCATGGCCAACTGCCGAAATTGCGGTGATGGGAGCCAAAGGGGCTTCGGAAATTATCTTTAAAAACGAAATTAATAAAGCGGAAGATCCCGCAGCTAAACTTTTAGAAAAAGAAGCAGAGTATGCAAAGTTGTTTGCCAATCCTTACACTGCAGCTCAAAGAGGTTTTGTAGATGAGGTGATCTTGCCGCAAGACACCCGCAGAAAATTGATTAAAGCCTATAGTATGCTTGAAAATAAGGTAAGTGTTACTCCCAATAGAAAACACGGGAATATTCCGTTGTAGTTTTTAATATAAGTAATAAAAACGGGCTAGACTGCCAGCTATGTGGATACGAACAGTTGTAATACACTTGTGAATAATTACAGGTGTTCTGTTTTTAAGAATTAAAATATAAGCGATTGTTGAATAGAGGTAATCTATTCCCAATCGCTTTTTTTGCCAATAGGAGCTTCCTTGATATAATAGGGTACGAAAACAAACGATTCCAAGACGAAAGGATAAGGATTTCCTTTAAATAGTGCAGTTAGTTTTGCAAGAGGCTCTAAAGGGTGGGATACCGTGACTAAGCTATGTCTTTTAGGAACTCATCGTATTCTGAATAGAAAAGCTCTAAAGCATTCATTTTTTCGTTGTAAAAAGTAAAGATTTCGTCCCAGTATTGTCGGTTACTGACACTCACACCCAGTTTTTCAACCCAAATACGACTAATTGTTTTCCCGTTTTCAAGAACGTAGTCTCGTTCAAATACTAAATCCGCAACGAATTCTTCTTCCAATATATTTTTTAAAGCTTCCAGTTTATCAAAATAAGCATTTCGCGTATCATTGTTTCGGGGCTCAATATCAATTAAAACTTGGGCTTTCTTATTATCCACATAAAATTTAAAAGAGAAGTCTTTGATTTTTGTGTCATATAACAACCATTTTCGGGGGAATTTTTCTGCGAAAGTGACCCAGAACTCTCTTTTTAATTTTTGAGTTTCTTCTTTGCTATACATTTTGATTGTTTGATTATTAGAAAATTTGCGCACTATTATTTTCTAGAGTATATTTACTTTAATATGCAAAAATAGACTTTGATTATGGATTTTCAACATTTTTTAGAATATGTTCCTTATTTGGCGGAAGCAAAACTTCCAGCGATGGCGGCTCATATAAAAATGGTACCGTTTGAAAGAACTGAAAGTTTGAAAAACACATTCGATGAAAATAAAACTCCAAGGATGGCGGCTGTTATGATGTTGTTTTACCCAAAGAACGGAATGACGCATTTGGTCTTAATTGTTAGGAATTCGTATGAAGGAGTTCATTCCGGACAAATAGCATTCCCGGGAGGAAAATGGGAAACAGAAGATGAAAATTTTTCTGTGACAGCTTTGCGCGAAACACACGAAGAGGTAGGGATACACCCTGATCAGATGGAAATTATTAAATTTTTTACGCCTACCTATATTCCTCCGAGCAACTTCATGGTTCATCCTTTTTTTGGAATCTGTAAAGATGAGGTTTGTTTCGTACCTGATCCAACGGAAGTTTCTAGCATAATTGAATTACCATTATCAGTTTTCCTGAGCGACAAAATAATAATTGATGCAACACTGTCTACTTCTTATGCTAAAAACATCAATGTACCTGCCTTTGAAATTGAAGGTCATGTTGTTTGGGGTGCAACGGCGATGATGCTTAGTGAGTTAAAAGATGTTTTAAAATCAGTGTTGGAGTTAGAAAAATGATTGGATAAGCGGTGATCGACACAACTGTACTTGAGTTTATTATTTCAGTCTTACGATAGCAATAACAATATAGTACAAAAATAAATGTTGTAAGTTTGTATTACAAATTTAGAAAGTAAATACACAATTTTATGGGTTTATTGAAGCGAAATCCTTTTGGTCACATCCTTTTTATAAAGAGATGGTTAATCCGAATTTTCGGAGCAGTTACCCATAGAAGGTATAGGGGTTTCAATGAATTAAATATTGAAGGCTCAGAAATCATTAGAAATTTACCACACACCAATGTGCTGTTCATATCGAATCATCAGACTTACTTTGCTGACGTTGTGGCGATGTTTCATGTATTTAACGCCAGTTTGAAGGGGAGAGAGGACAATATAAAAAATGTATTATATTTATGGTACCCAAAGTTGAATATATATTATGTGGCTGCCAAAGAAACGATGCAGGCAGGTTTGTTACCAAGGATAATGGCCTATGCGGGTGCAATTACGGTGGAACGTACATGGCGAGCAAAAGGCAAGGATGTTGTAGATAAAAAAGATGTAAACCCTAATGATACGGAGAATATTAAGATAGCACTTAAAGATGGTTGGGTGATTACTTTCCCCCAAGGAACGACTAAATCTTTCAAGCCTGTTCGTAAGGGAACAGCGCATATAATCAAAGAGCACCGCCCTATAGTGGTTCCTATCGTTATCGACGGTTTCCGTCGTTCCTTTGACAAAAAAGGGTTGCGCATGAAAAAGAAAGGAATCCTGCAATCGTTTATAATCAAAGAGCCTCTTGAAATTGATTATGACAATGACTCTATTGACGAAATCGTAGAGAAAGTAGAATACGCAATCGAGCAACACTGTTCTTTTCTAAAAGTAATCCCAGTCGAAGAAATCGAAGAAGAGGAAAAATTAAATAAATTCCGTAAATGGGAATATTAATGCGGTACGAAACACCATTTTTTATAAAAATACAAACCCAGTAATTACTAAAAATTGCTGGGTTTTCTATTTGAAAAAAATAAATACCATTACTACAAGTCTATTTTCTTCAGTTCTTTATAGTTAGCGTTTAACCTTCGCAGTAAAATACCATATATCAGTCTGTAAAACAACCAGAACAGTCCAAATAGCGCTATGGTTATTAATGTTAATATTCCAGCTGTAACTGCCATTATTTTTGGGTCACTTTCTATTTTTTCTCTTAAAACAACTGTTTCGGGATTGTAAAATAAAGCAATTACAAATCCACTAATTAGAAGAAGACCAATCACTGCCAGATTGTACCACACATAGTATTGCACCGTTTTTCGGGTTTTTAAAATATCTTTCATCAGTTGTTTTGTAGAGGCTATTGTTGAAATTTGGAGGTAGTTTTTATAAAATAAATAAATAAAAATCACTACGACTCCATAACTTAAGTAGTTAAATATCTTTAAATAGGAAACGATTCCATCACTGTTTATTTTTTCAAGGTAATCATCTGCATTAAAAATTAAGCTTAAAGAGGTCCATAACAAAACCTCCAAAATACTGATAATTAAAATCCACTTCACAATGGATGATGATTTTTTATGAATCATCTTGTAAATTTCTATTTCCGATACTTGCTCAAAAGAATCTTTGTTCTTTTGCCAGTCTTTTTTTAATAAATCCAGCTCTTTCATATTCCTTAAGGATTTAATATTTTTTTTAGTTTCCCTTTTATTCTATTCATTTTCACCCTGGCATTCACTTCGCTAATCCCTAACGTCTCTGCTATCTCGCGGTAATCCTTATCCTCAAGATACATAAAAACCAATGCTTTTTCAATGTCGTTTAATTGATAAACGGCAGTATACATAAGCTTAATTTGCTCTTCCTCTTCATAATTATAATCGATGTCTTTAATAAAGTGCTGTCGGCCTTCATATTCAACGGTAGCAATGGAGCGTTTATTTTTCCGGTATAAAGTGATTGCCGTATTCAGTGCTACACGATAGGCCCAAGTCGAAAATTTGCTATCTCCTCTAAATTTAGGAAACGCCTTCCATAACTGGATGGTGACCTCTTGAAACAAGTCTTTATGTGAATCTTCGCAATTAGTATATAACCGACAAATTTTGTGGATTATATTCTGATTTTCCTTTAATTGCGTGACAAAAGAATGTTCTAGATTTTCACTCATAATTCATTAGTGTACTTCAAGTCAAATTTGTTACAAAGTAATACATTTTTTAGGAGCATAAAGTGTTAGTTTAATACTTACGCCTCGTCCCGATGTACATTACAATCTCCCGAAAAAAAATCGGACGATGTTATTTCCACCGGGGCTATTTCAGCGCTTTTATTTTTTATAAAGACATTTTTTTCAAATGCTTCAATGGAGTAGCATAGCAAAATAAAAACTTACTATAAGTGTGTCCTTATAAGTAGGGAAATAGGGGTATGGTTGTAGCTATAAAAAAAACTTCAGGAAATTTATGGGATAGTGCCATATCAAGTTTATTATTTATAGTTCTAGAGTAGCTAAAATCGTTAGCTAAAGAGTGCTAAATTGAATCTAATAGTCCTTTTTTATGAAAAATTTATTTTGCTTTTATATGGGATTACTGCAAAGTAATTTATTTAATCTTCAGTAATTTTGTTTGCAGATATGAGGATTTAGTACATGAATATTCCAGAATCTAAGAATCCAAGAATCCAAGAATTATTATTATTGATGATGGTTTTGCATGAACTGCGTTAGCCAAAGAACTGAAGAATCAAAAAGTACAAGTAGTTCTTTGAGATAAGCATAATTACCATACTTTTCAACCGCTATTGTATCAGATGCTTTGGGAGGTCTTGAGGCAGGTTCAATTGCCTATCCGATTCGTAAGGTAATTTAGGAATATCATGATTTTTTATTTTCGACTCACCTCTGTTCAGGAAATAGACGCAAAGAACAAGAGGGTTATAGCCGAAATAGGAGCTAAGTTATGATTACCTGGTAATCGCGACCGGTTCTAAAACCAATTATTTTGGGAATAAAGATATTAAGCGCAATAGTATGGCCATGAAAATCATTCCGCAATCTCTTAACATACGAAGTCTTATTCTGGAGAACTTTGAGCAAGCGGTCTTGACTACTGATCCTCTTGAAAAGGATAGTTTAATCAAGTTTCTAATCGTAGGTGGCGGACCTACTGGAGTAGAGCTTGCCGGAGCGTTAGCCGAGATGAAAAAAGCAATTCTTCAAAAGGATTATCCTGATTTAGATATCGCAAAAATGGAAATTAACCTCATTCAAAGCGGCGACAGGATTCTGAATACCATGAGCGTAGATTCATCAAAGGCCGCCGAAAAATTCTTAGTAGAGCTGGGGTTTAAAATTTGGAAAAATGTACGGGTGACTAATTATGACTGTGGTGCCATAACAACAAACTCCGAGTTGGTTTTCAAAACGGGGACAGTAATCTGGACCGCCTGTGTTTAAGGAGCTGTAGTAGCGGGTTTAGATGCAAATTCTTTGCTTGAAAGGGTAGAACGCATCCGTATCAATCACTTCAGCCAGGTAAAAGCCTATGATGAAATCTTTGTAGTAGGGGATATTGCGTCTATGGAAACGGATGAATATCCAGAAGGACATCCTATCATGGGACCACCTGCTTTATAGCAAGGAAAATTGCTTGGTAGAAATATTGTAAATTTAATTCAAAATAAAAGGATGTAGCCTTTCGAATATAATGATAAAAGATCTATGGCAACTATTGGCGGTAGCAAAGCGGTGGTAGATTTACCAAATTACCATTTTAGTGCGCAGTTTGCTTGGTTTATATGTTTGTGCATTTATTCTCGCTAATCGCATTTAAAAATAAAGCAGAATTCTTTCTTAACTGGCTTTATAATTATAGTCGTTTTGACAGTGAAGGTCGTTTGATTGTTAGACCTCACAAAAAGAAAAGTTTTACTGAATTTATAAGTGATCAAGTTGATTGCTTTAGGATCTAAAAGAGTGGTTTATTTGGAACCGAATAAATGTAGGATGTTTGTTTGAATAGACCAATTATGGAATAAATTTTAAAATAAAATCATGCTAATAAGTCTGTAAAGTCATTCTTACATAGCTGTTAATCAGTAGTTAAAGGGATGTGATACCATTCTTACAATGTGCTGATTGATAATGTTTTAACTTAATTTTAGTATTTTTAAATCATTGACAATCAGTCAATTACATAAAAGACCTTAGAATCATTTTTATAGCTGTTTTTTTTAAATAGTTTTGAGTTAAGTTTGACTTTTAAACCAAGCCCTAAAATTAATGAAAAGCATTATTATTTCTAATTTCAAGCCCATTCTTGTGGGGAAATTAATCGATCAACAAAAGCTAAATCAATACACTAAATTTCTGTATTACCATTTTCAAAATCTAGGTGGATTAGGTAAAAATCTAAATGATGAGATTCGAAAGGAGCCGAGTAGTTTTGATGAGATTTCAAATCAGGTTGATAAATATTCTATTCCTTCTGAAAGCATCAATAAAAGACAGGTTTTAATTTTTGAGGAGGTCGAAGATTTTCTTGAAAATGAAATGGACACTACAGCGCCTTTGGATTATGATTTCCCTTCAACTTTAGATACAAAGACAGGAGATACATTTGGACCTAAAATAGGAGTTCGAATGGAATGGTTCAAAAATAAGATGGGTTTTGTTTTTGACGAATTTTACTCAAATCTTGACGCAGCTCCTGAAAACTTAGTTCATGTAACGTGTTCCGGTTATTCTTCGCCCAGCGTTGCCCAACAGGCGGCAATAAGTAGAGAGTGGCAAACTACTCAGGTTACACATTCTTATCAAATGGGGTGTTATGGGGCTTTTCCGGCTATTCGTACGGCAAGTAGCCTGATAAGTGGCAGTACAACTAATGGAAGGGCCGATGTGGTTCATACGGAGTTACTTTCAGCTCATTTAAATTTAACCGAATTTTCTATAGCGAATACGATGATTTGCTCACTTTTTGCCGATGGTTTTATCGGGTATTCTTTGTATGAAGAAGAGTCTTTCATGAACGATGAGACAATATTAGAGAAGAAAGGATTGCGAATTTTGGCTTCACATGAAGTTATCATTCCGGATTCATTGGAGGATATGTCTTGGGAAATAGGGGAGTACAATTTCTTAATGACCCTTTCTAAGAGAGTTCCCGTTTTTATCCGTAAAAACGTCAAGGGTTTTTTATCGACACTTTGTGCTAAAGTAGGTGTTGATCTTGAAGCGGAAAAATCTAAAATGCATTTTGCCATACATCCAGGTGGGCCAAAAATTATTGACTACGTAGTAGATGCAATTGGAATAAATAAAGAACAAGCCAGCTGGTCCTATGATGTATTGTATCGTCATGGAAATATGTCGTCAGCTACCGTACCTCATATTTTTAATGAAATCATCAACGATTCAAATATACCGGCAGGAACAAAAATAGTTGCAATGGCGTTTGGACCCGGTCTTACGGCCACAGGATTACTACTGGAAAAAATATAAGTATCGTATAGAATACAAACCAATAAAAAAGCATTCTTCTACAGATAATTTAGAATGATAAAACCGTAGTGAGTTGTAAAAAGTAAGTTGGTCAATGATGTTTCCTGACTTGTTTTTTATAACTCATTATTTTGCTTGCCATAATAATTCACCATCAAATTCACGAATTTACTGTAACTCTCTATACCATCTTTCTGTTGATTCAATTTTAAGAACTGATCATAAAAGAGATGGAAACCGGTTTCAATAGGTGTTTTATAGTCCTTTCTAAAATTTACACTTTCCTGGTAGTTTTTTATTATTCCGGGATGAACTGTCGTTATCAATTGGTCAAATGATTTCTTGTTGCTAAATTCCAAAATTCCTAAACAATACCGCAAGGCATAACTGTAGCCCGAATATTGAATGTATAAATCGTTATTTTTTACAGAGGCAAGAAAGCCAATAAAATTGCATTCGCTTTCGCTCGCAAATCCCATCTGGTGCGCCATTTCATGATTGGTGGTCATGGGGAAGCTATACATCGGACCTAAGTAGTTTACGTTAGCCTCATTAGTAAAAGGGTTTAAATAGCCACTAAATCCCATATAGGTTAAGGGTACGCTAAATAATGATTTTTTAGTACTTAAATTTATAAAACGAAAGTTCTGATGTTGCTTCGACAAGTTTTTGTAACCATTTAAATTCATTGTAAACGTCTGCTCTTGAGAGTAGGGGAACACCACTTTTAGGCTGTCAGATTTTGTGATTTGTTGTTGGATTTCGTTCGTTTTTGCAATCAAATTTTTAGTAAAGACAGCCAAATCAGCATTTGTATACTCTCTTTTAATTTCCATTTTTTCAAAAAGCGGTTTACGATAGTAGTTTAGTGCCCATAGCATATGGAACATAAAATAAAAAACAGAGATAAAACTGAACAGCTGCAAGGTATTTTCTTTCCAATTTTCTTTCCACGATTTTCTCCTGTCCCAAAACCATTTAAAAACAAAGAAAATTAAAACAAAATAAAGGCAATCACCTAAAGAAAAAGGAACGTTGCCCAACACAGTTCTTGAAAATTGAGATAGAGTCAAATAGATGCCGTTACTGTAATAACGTTCCACGCTTTCAGGGAAAAACGAAATAATCTGCAGAAGAATTATTTGGATAATAAGGAAAAAGGGAAGTATGAATTTTTGTTTCACGAAGCAGAAATTTATTTACGTGGCTATTTTTAGTGAATGGTAAATATAGTAACTTTTTATGTCGCGGAAAGACGTTACGTTTTTTGTTTCGCAGAGAATCGCAAAAGTAAAACACAGAGAGGCGCTAAGTCTTTTTACCATATAAGTCATATAAATTTTGTTTCGCAGAGAATGGCAAAAGGGAAAAGAGATTCACGAAGCTTTTTCACCAGTGAACCGCCAATTTCTTGTAGGTGCTGTTAGCGGTTCGTTGTTTTTTTTGCGTCTTCATTTATCGACTTAATATTTACTTTTTCTTTCAGTAAAAAGTCATTTACAGATGTCTACTTTATGTTTGAATATCTGTCGTTGTCATATTTTTGAAAAATAATTCTACCTTCCATCATATCTCTCATATATTGCATTCCTTCCCAAGCAGGATAAAGTTCTTTTTTTGACGGTGAAAAAAATCTTGTTAATGCGATGACAACATTTAGAAGGCGGATGCCTCCTGGTCTAAATAACTTATATTTTTCATTGGTAAGTTTGGTAAGCAATTTCACAAAGTCGTTACAAGAAAGTCTCGCCAGCAATTCTTAAAAATCTTGGTACGTTGTCGTCAAATGCTGCTTCTGCTGTGAAATCTGCAACGTTATAAGTAGTTGTGAATTCTATTAATTGATTTGGATTGCCCCAACAAAGAATGCGTTTTTGCTTAAACATAATCAAAGGCATATCTGTAATTAATAAATCCATAAAAGGACCGTTAAATATAGTTGTTGCTTTGATAGGAGTTGTTTCAAGATATCTATGGAACTCTCTTCTGAAATCTAAATTTCTATTTTGACCTTCTTTTAAGTTTGTAAAATCGCTTGAATAGTCGCTTGGTGTAAATCGCGGAACATTTGCTTCAATGGCAGCGTCTAAAAAAACTCGTTGAGCATCAATAATAGTTTTCTCTAAGCGGGCTAAAGCAGATACGAGGCAGTCTGCACCAGTGCAATGTTTTGAAATCTCGGATTTATTGTTGGTGTCTACCTGAAAAACTTTGACACCTTTTTCCTCTAAGTCTTTTATTTTTTTTAAGTCAGTTTTTAGACGGACAATTGCTCTGACTTCGGCTCCTTTAGCTAATAAGGCAGTTACAATTTTGCCGCCTAAATTTCCTGTGGCACCAGCAATTACTATTATTTTCCTCATTCTTCTCTTTTAGTTTGTTAGCCTTTTATATTTAGTTTAGGTGTCGTTCGTTACAATGACCGGTAACGTTTGGCCGCTTGGCGATGTGGCGAATTAAGGAAGCCTAAACTTTCGGTTAATTACTAATTTTACAAGTACAAAACCATCTCTAAATTTAGCCTAAACTCGCCATATAGCCAAACGGCGGTTGGCAGTAGTACTTATTGATCCTAGCTTTTAATATTAAAATGAAGGATAGTATTGATAACTAATACTTCCATCCGTTACTATTACTTCTTGATTCCCATTCTTTAATTTACCAGAAAAAGTAGCGTAAAAACACGTATTTTTATTTGTTATAACTACACTCTGAAATTCTCCAGTAACAAAATCTCCATCAATTCTAAAGTTATCTGTGTAATGATGATAAATGAAGTTTTTAATCACATTTACCCCTGTTTTTTTATAAGGGAGAATTATATCTATTCCTTGTTTTCCCCACAAATTACTATTTTCCTGTCTGTCCATTTTTATTTCTAAAGTATATCCGCCGTCACTATTTAGTGATATTCCGCTTTGATTTACATAATAAGTTTGCTTCTCTCCATTGACCACCATTGATATATTTATTTCCTTGCAATTTTGAGTATCTTCATCATTTTTTTTAGATTTTTCATCATTTGAGCATGAAATGAATAATATTGTAATTATGAGAAATATTATATTCTGATTTTTTGTTTTCATTCTGTCTTTTGTAGTTTTACTGCCAACTTGTATATAACATCAAATATATACAAGTTTCTTGATAAATTATATCGCTTATTAAGGATTTTCTTTCTTTTTGAGATGCTGAATGTTTGTACGCGGTTGCGTGAAGGGGAGAAGCAAACTACCGAAGTAGTGCGTATTACCTGACATCAGTATAGAGAGGGGCTTTCTAAACGCAAACATAAGTGAGCTCCTTTTTATAATGGGGGCACGCCCAAAATATTGTGCTAATTTTAGGATGAGAAATAGGCTGGTAACTCGGAAAACGAATTTAAACGTCGTAACTTTGAATTTTAATATTAAATATCAAATTATAACAATAGATGAGTCAAGAGATAAGAAATTTAGAACCAAAAGTACTTTGGAATAAGTTTGCCGATTTAAACGCTGTTCCTCGCCCTTCAAAAAAAGAAGAAAGAGTGATTGAGTTCATGAAAAACTTTGGTAAAAACCTTGGATTAGAGACTTTTGAAGATGATATCCGTAATGTTATTATCCGTAAGCCCGCGACTCCAGGAATGGAAAATCGCAAAGCGATTGTAATGCAAGGGCATTTAGACATGGTGCACCAAAAAAATTCGGATACTGTTTTTGATTTCGATACACAGGGAATCGATATGTATGTAGACGGGGACTGGGTTCGCGCCAAAGGAACTACCTTAGGAGCAGATAACGGTTTAGGTGTTGCCGCAATAATGGCAGTTTTAGAAAGTAAAGATATTGCACATCCTGCAATCGAAGCTTTATTTACCATTGACGAAGAAACTGGAATGACAGGAGCTTTGAATTTAAAAGGTGGTATTCTTCAAGGACAAATTCTTTTGAATTTAGATACGGAAGAAGACGACGAAATTGACATTGGTTGCGCTGGTGGAATTGATGTTACTGCTACTGCTGAGTATGATGAAGAAGAAACTCCTGAAGGTTCTGTAGGGTATTCAATTACCGTAAAAGGATTAAAAGGTGGTCATTCAGGAATGGATATTCACAAAGGGCTGGGGAATGCCAATAAAATTATGAATCGCGTGTTATTTGACGGTTTTGATAATTTTGGATTGCAAATATCAGAAATTGAGGGGGGAAGCCTTCGTAATGCTATCCCGCGTGAAAGCGTTGCTAAAGTAATTATCGCTTCTGTATTTGACGAAGCTTTTGTATATGATATGCAACAAGTAGTTAATGACATAAAAACAGAATTAAAAACGACTGAACCTAATTTAGAGGTGGTTTTTGAGAAACTGGATGTGGCTCCTAAAAAAGTAATGCCATCTATCGCTCAGTATTATTTCGTAAGAGCGATGTACACTGCACACAATGGAGTGTATAGAATGAGTGCTGACTTTGCTGATTTAGTAGAGACGTCTAATAACATAGCTAAAGTAGTTTTAGGCGAAGGGAAGCTTTCTGTACAATGTTTAACGCGTTCTTCTGTAGAGACAGCGAAGTTTGATTTAGCGAATGCTTTAACTTCAGCTTTTGAGTTAATGGGATGTGAAGTGGAACTTTCAGGATCTTATCCTGGATGGACTCCAAATGCAGAATCAGAAATTCTAGATGTTTTAGTCCCTATTTATGAGAAACAAACTGGTGAGAAGCCAAGAGTGGTTGCTTGTCATGCAGGATTAGAATGTGGGATTCTTGGAACAAACTATCCGGAGATGGATATGATTTCTTTTGGGCCAACTATTCAAGGACCGCACTCGCCGGATGAAAGAGCAAGTATTTCATCGTCTCAAAAATTCTGGAAATTTTTGTTGGAGATTTTAAAAAATATTCCGGTGAAATAGTAGTCCGTGTTCAGTTGCAGTTTAGTACTGAGACTTGCCACTGATTACTATTTTTAAATTCATAAAAAGAGGCCGGACGAAAATTACTTTTCGTACAGCCTCTTTTTATTAGCGATATTTTTAGCCACAAATTGTACAGATTTAAAAAAAATCCTATTGATAGAATTAATTGATAAAATTTAGTGAAATTTGTGTTTCGATACTGATTACTAAAACTGCCACTGAAAAATAAAACTAGTCTCTTTTTGGACTGTTTTTCTTTTCTCTTTTTTCATCTTTCTTTTCTTTAGCCGTTTTAAGAGGCTCTTTTTTGGCGGTTTTCTTCGCGTCTTGACTTTTTGCCATGATTATTAGTATTTGGATTTTCGTTTTTAATGGAAGTAAATGTATGTAATATTTTGATTTATTCTAAATATTATTTTAAAAAAATCCCCAATCACTTTAGTAATTGGGGATCAATAGTTTTTATAGCTGCGATTTACGCATTTAGATCATGTAGTTTCAATTATCTTTTCTTCAAGATCTTATATTCTTCATAACAGCCACTGATAGCGTCCATGATTTGAAGGTCATTTGCGGTTTGGATAAAGGATTCTGAGTAATTACAACGTTGCAATATTTCGGGTATTTCTTTTTTATCGATCCCAAGAAGTACAGCAAGAGTTTCTCTGTCAAACTTAGATTCCAACAGGTTACGCACTGTATCGTCTTTCTTCATTTCCTTGAGTTTTTTTAACTCATTTGGGTTTTTACCAAAGAAATTATAAAGTAGATCTGTAGGGTTGAAAATGGATCCAAGTACTCTTCCAAATGCATTTGGTGAATATTCACCTGCTTCATATCCATGGGTTAATCCAGAAATACTATAGCGGTAATTTTCACTTGTGGGAATTGTTTTTGAATCTACCTCAAGATATCCTGTTAAGTTAAAGGGCCTGATGACAATTTCTTCAAGCGCAATAGCTCGTTCGGTTAGAAAGATCTTGGCGACTTTATTTTTTATCCAGTCATTCGTCACCTTAACTCTCAGTGATTGAAACCCTAATAGGGAAATATGCAAGGTGTCGGTTGGTTGTACATCAATTTCAAAATAACCGTTAGCATCTGTTCGCGCTCCTCTAACCTTATTGATATTAATGATATTTGCATTAATCAACGCTGACTTAGTGTTGTCGTTATAGATAAAACCGGATACTTTTTGGGAGGGAACTATCTCTTGAGCTGAAGCGCTTAGGGATAGTGCTAAAAAAAAGAAAACTATAAAATATTTCATAAACTGATTTAAAACTTTAAAAGTAGTAAAACAGGATTGAATATTTTATAGTTCTCTTATATAATTACAAGAAAATTAACAGTAAATGTTAGTCTCTTCTTGGTCTTCTTGGTCTAGGTGAGTCACCAAAACTTTCAGAACGTCTAGGAGCTCTGTCTGAAGAACCTTCACCTCTAGGAGCTGAACTTCTTCCGCCAAAGCCACCTTCTCTTGGAGCTGAGTTTCTGTCGCTTCTACCACCGCCTGAACCTTCTCTTCTTGGTGCAAAACTACCTTCTCTTCTTGGAGCAGAACTTCTTCCGCCTCCAAAACCACCACCACCAGAATTTCTTCCGTTGTGATCACGTCTTCCGCCACCATCATTTTTAGAAATTTCAACATTGATACGACGTCCTTCTAATTGTACGTTGTTCAATACTTCCATAACTTTATCTGTGTGCTCAGGGTCTGTGTTAAAGAAAGAGAAACCTTCTTTTACGTCTACTTTGAAAACGTCATCACGACCTAAGTCCAATGTCTCTTTCAAGTAGTCTTTCAATGACATCCAATCGAAGTTATCTCTAGAACCTATGTTCACAAAATACCTTGTTGCACCACCATTGTTATTTTCTCTTGGAGCACCATCTCTATCATCACGTCTATCAGAACCTGAAGATTGATTAGAGATATCTCTAGTTTTTTTATAATAGTTGATGAAACGGTTGAATTCAACTGAAACCATTTTCTTGATTAACTCTTCTTTCGATAAGTCTTCAAGTACGCTATTAATTGCAGGAAGATAGTTGTCAATTTCATGATCAACTTCTACATCTTTAATTTTATTAGCTAAGTGTAATAACTGTGTTTCGCAGATTTCGATTCCTGAAGGAACTGTTTTTTCTTCGAATTTTTGCTTGATGATTCTTTCAATAGAAGAAATCTTACGCAATTCGCTTTTAGTTACAATTACAATAGAAGTACCTAATTTACCAGCACGACCAGTACGACCTGAACGGTGAGTATAAGTTTCTATTTCGTCAGGTAGTTGATAGTTCACTACGTGAGTAATGTTATCAACGTCAATTCCACGTGCTGCAACATCAGTAGCTACAAGCATCTGAATTTGTCTTCCTCTAAAAGATTTCATTACACCATCACGTTGCGCTTGAGATAAATCTCCGTGCAATGCAGCAGCGCTATACCCATCTTCCACTAATTTCTCAGCAACAGCTTGTGTATCTCTTTTGGTACGACAAAAAACTACTGAAAATATATCTGGATTAGCATCAGCTAAACGTTTCAAAGCTTCGTAACGGTCACGTGCGTTTACAAGGTAAAACTCATGTGAAACTGTTGCAGAACCTGAATTCTTAGCTCCTACTGTAATTTCAATAGGATCTTTCATGAATTGTTTTCCAATTCTAGCTACTTCTGCAGGCATTGTAGCCGAAAATAACCATGTATTTTTTTCGTCTGGCGTAGTGGATAGGATGTTTACGATATCTTCGTAGAAACCCATGTTCAACATTTCGTCAGCTTCATCTAGAATACAATAATCGATTTGAGAAATGTTTACCAATCCTCTGTTAATCATATCTTGCATTCTTCCTGGAGTCGCCACAATAATTTGTGCGCCTCTCTTAATTTCTCTTGCTTGATCTGTTATGCTAGCTCCTCCGTAAATTGCTACCACATTAATACCTTTTTCGTATTTAGAGTAGTTTTTAATTTCGTTGGTAATCTGCAAACAAAGTTCGCGTGTTGGAGATAAAATTAATGCTTGTGTATTTCTGTTGTTGGCATCAATTTTCTGAATAACTGGAAATCCAAATGCTGCCGTTTTCCCTGTCCCTGTCTGAGCCAACGCAACCATATCTGTGTCTTTTTCCAATAATAGGGGAATCGCTTTCTCCTGTACTTCGGTCGGATTCTCAAATCCTAGATCTAAAATCGCCTTCAGTAACGATTCACTCAATCCTAATTGTTCAAATTTATTCATATGTGTTTTTAAAATAGGGTGCAAAAGTACTGTTAATAGTTGAGATAAACTAATGCTGTTTCAAGTTTCGCTATTTTATTAATGTGTGATTATCAGAAAGTTAGATTTTTAATTTTAGATTTAGGACTTTGAATTTAGTGTTTGAGGAATAAATTACGGCACAAATAGTGAAAACTGAATTAAAAATGTTGAGTTTTAATACTTACATTTCATTTTTCAAAAAGCTGATTAATAGTTGTGTGGCCTTACCCCTATGACTGATCTGATTTTTTATTTCAGACGGTATTTCAGCGAAAGTTTCTTGATAGCCTTCAGGTTGGAAGATTGGATCATAGCCAAAACCTTCACTTCCAGCTTTTGCTAAGGTGATTTGACCTTGAGCTATACCGGTAAAAAGATGTTGCTTTCCATTTAGGTTCAAAGTAACTACCGTTTTGAACTGGGCATTTCGATTGGATTGATTAGATAAGGCTTGCAATAATTTATCCATATTGTCTTCAGAACTGCGTTGTTCGCCTGCATATCGGGCAGAAAATACTCCTGGAGCACCGTTTAGCGCTTCCACTTCCAGTCCTGTGTCATCTGCAAAGCAATCGTAGCCATACTTTTCGGTTACGTAATTGGCTTTTAAAATAGAATTTCCTTCAATAGTATCTGCTGTTTCCAGGATTTCCTCATAGCAACCAATGTCCTCCAAGCTAACTATTTCTATTGTAGCGGGAAGCTGTTGCTGAAATTCCTTGATTTTGTTTTTGTTATTTGAAGCGAAGACGAGTTTCATTTGTTTTTATTTTGGATCTATCAAAGGTATGTTTTTTTAAGTAGTCCTAACAAGGGTAAGTAATCCTAGCTATTATATGATTCTCATAGTAGAGCTATCGGAGTTGGACTGTCAATGTAGGAGCTATGGTATTCCGTAGAGTCTATTTTAAACGAGTTAAGCCAATATTTAAACATTGTATTAGAGATTTTTATGTTGTTAGTAGTGTTGTCTTTGAGTCGAATTTTGGTTCGTTATCGATTTTGCCCATCTGCAAAGAGTACCTTATTTAACAGTCAGTTGTATCGAAAGGTATAAATTGATGTTGATAAATCAAAGTCTGAAGGGGAGGTCTGTAACAAGACTTTCTTTTTTTACGCATCGTAGGACTTCGGTCTTTCCTTATGATCGCTCCTTGAAGAGTATCGCGAAAAAAAATAAAAACGGACTGAATTGGTAGTAATAATTTAAACAAGGATAAATAAAATTGACGATTGCTTAAAGCATTATATTCATGGAGTTAATCATTAGTTAAAAGCCTGATTCGTACTTTCTTTACTTGAGTTATTTGTATCTTTGATATGTGGTTTTGATTAGTTATTTGTTTATGTCAATCTTCACATGAGAATGGCAATTCAATATTCAGCGATACGCATTTATTGTATGAGTTGACAATGGTAAATCAAAACTAACAATTGGAGGGCTTTCATAGCCCTCCTTTTTTTGTGACGGATATCTGTTTTTTAGTATGGGGTAACACGTCCAAAGTTATCTGGGATATATAAATTAGACAGGTACGTAAATTCATCAACACGCATAAAAATACCACTATCAACTTCGTTATAGCTTGATTTTTCCTCTGCGGCAAGAAGTTCATTCGCTGCATGCAAAGTATTTTTATAGAAATGGAAAACCCGTTCTGATTTATCTGTCGTAATCAATCTTCTTTAACATTTTATCTTGAGTAGCAATTCCTGTAGGACTAGTACTGTTGTTGCATCGTAATGCCTTAATACAACCCAAGGAGAACATGAAGCCTCTGGCGCTATTGCAGATATCTGCTCCTATTACTACTGCTGTAAGTATGGAGTAGCCTGAGATTATTTTTCCGCTGCAGATTACTCGTATTTTTGTCTCGAATATCCAACTTGATCAATGTTTTGTTTACGAAGATTAGTGCGGGATCAAAAGGCATTCCCACGCTATCCGAAAATTCCAATGATGCAGCTCCCGTTACGCCCTCAGCTCCATCAATAGTTATAAAATCCGGAAAACAATTCTGCAGAATCATTTCTTGGTAAATCAATTCAAACTCGTTGGTCTGTACGATGCACAGTTTAAAGCCAATGTTTTTTTTCATTTGATAATTCGCGTAACAAAGTGACGAACTTTATTAAGTTCTTGGCATAATGAAATACGCTGCGGCTAGGATAGGAAAGAATGGCTGTATCTGGTTTTACTCCATTTATTTTTGCGATTTGCTCTCTGCTTTTTTCTGCAGACAAGAGGCCTACATAACCTAGTTTTGCCCCGTTTAATAATTTTATTTCAATCATTTTTACAAATGGTGGTTGGCTTTTTTGATAAATTTTTCACCATTAAAATTTCCATTATCACTGCGGCAACTAAAATATCCGGTACCAGTATGAAATGGTACGTTATCGCCTTGTGCGAGAAATTCAGTTACACCGCCTTCCACTTTGTTATGGTAGAAACTTCCTTTTAGCGCTCCTTTATTGAGTGCTACAATTTCATTTTCTCTCAAGGAGCAAAACTCATAGCAGAAATATTTAATAAAAAAGCCGAATAGTATTGTATACAATCTTGCCCTCTCAACAGAACTGTGGGGAAATCATGGGTAACATAAACCGGAAAGACAGAATATTTTATGCTTTAGTAATTTGATTAGTTAATTCCCAATTTTGTTCCAAAGGGAGTAGTGGGATCAATATATTTAGCTCTTTGATAAGCAAGAGCATGTTCATTTCTTAAAAACGGTTTTCCATTAGTATTTCTTTCAATAAAATATTGCTGTATCTCGGGGGCAATAGTTTCAAAAGAATATCTAAAATAGCCCAAAAACAGAAAAATTTCTAAGAATGGTAAACCTAGTTTGGATGCTGTTGAAAAAGCCAATAATTAAAAGTAGTGCTAAAATAGCGGGGAAGACCAATCCGTTGCAGTGATAGAAATGGGTTGCCATATATATAAAAAAGGCAGCGCGCCCAAAGGCAAAAAATTTATTCTCGTATAAAAGGTTTTTATCGCTACTATTTTAATAAGAATATAAGTTCTTTCATATATATAATTATTATAAAAAAATGTTATAAATTTCGCACACTCGGAAACGAATAGATAAAAAACTAAAAAATTGTTTTCTACGTAGATAATAGTATCAGTGAATAGAATAAAATATAAGAATGAAAAAATATACCGCGACTAGAAATGCTTTTATGATTTTCTTTGTAATATTCATTTCGACGAACACGTATTCACAATATGTATTTCAGGGTGATGCATTGCCTGAAAAAATATCGTTGCATACGTATACCTCCATCACGGATGTTGGTCAGAAAGATTTGGATATTCAATTTGTAATAACACATTACGACACATTGAATCCTACCGCTTTAAAAACTGAAAATGATGATTTAGGTTTTTCCCAAAATAATTTTTGGGCAAAATTGGCACTTCAAAACCCAACCGATTCAGAGTTAAATTATTATTTGGAAACAGCACTGCCGATAACCGATCTTGCCGAGTTGTATATAATTGATGAAGTTTCTGGTAAAATTTTGAAAGCGGTAAGTGGAGATATCTTACCTTTTTCTAAACGAACATACGATAATCGTAAGACGATTTTTAAAATTAACATTCAGCCTAAAGCGAACTTAAAATTATTTTTGCATTTAAAAAGTGATGGGGAAGTACTCAAAATTCCAGTAATTTTGCACTCTGCAGATAGTTTTATAGAGATGGTTTCTTTTGAGCAATTAATTTTCGGGTTTTTTTACGGCATTTTGGCAATTGTAGCTATTATTTACTTTTTTTTCTTTTTTGCCTTACGGAATTTCACCTTTTTATATTACAGTCTCTATGTTATTTTTGTGGGGCTCTTGCAATTCGCTTTAGATGGTTTTTTCTATGAGTTTGTGACTCCCGATGCAGGATGGTTTTCCAACCATTCAGTGCTTTTAATTGCGATAATTGCAGTTTTTTTATCTGGAAAATATAGCGAAGTGTTTTTGAAAATAAAAAAGCACAGCAAAATGATTTACATTTTGTTTAACGTAGCATATGTACTGCTATTTTCGTTACTGATGTGTGTGGTTTTTTTTCCATCACTTTTGTTACTATGTTACCTTTTGGTAAACATACTGACATTAGTGTTCCTGGTGTTGATTGTGTACTCTATAATGTACCTGTATTACAAAAGGAAACCAGTAGACTCTTTTTTCTCGGCTGGTATTCTGTTTCTGATTCTAGGGTTTAGCGTATTCATATTGCATAATTTTGGGTTACTACCCAATAATTTTTTAACTCAAAACAGTTCTAAATTAGGTATTGGAATAGAAATTATTTTTCTATCACTTTCAATGTCTAATTTAATAAGAAATTTGAAAAATGAAAAAAATGAACTGAATCGAATCGCTTTGGTTCGTTCAGAAGAAATGAATGATCTAAAGACTTATTTTTTATCTAATATCAGTCATGAGTTGCGAACCCCTTTAAATGCTATTATGAATTTAACAGATTCTATTTCTAGTGAAGTAGAGGATGAAAGTATCAAAAATAAATGCCAAGTCATCAAATATTCGTCCCATAGTTTGCTAAGCTCCGTAAATGATATTTTAGATTTTTCCAAAATTGAAAAAGGAGAATTGAAATTAGTAAAAAGACCATTTAGCCCAATGAAAGTATTACAGGGTTTAAAAAATAATATGGAGATACGAGCGAAAGAGAAAGGATTGGATTTTCAATTTTCGATCTCAAAGAATATTCCTGCAGTTCTCAACGGAGATGAAAACAGATTAGTGCAGGTTTTGAATAACGTGCTAAGTAATGCCCTTAAATTCACACCCAGGGGCTTTTTAATTTTTGATGTCGGTGTTCTGGTAAAGGAGGGCAATAAGGTAAGTTTAATAATGAAGATTTCGGACTCGGGGGTTGGGATACCAAAAGAAAAAATAGACAGTATTTTTGATTCTTTTTCTCAAAATAATATTGATAATAAAAGAAAATTTGGAGGACTTGGCTTAGGTTTGTTTATTGTAAAGACATTGGTGGATATGCAGGGCGGAGTAATAAAAATGGAAAGTGGAGTGGGTAAAGGCACTAGCTGTGAAATCACAATTGATTTTGATATTGTCGAATCACAAAGAAGTGAAGTAGAATCTTCGAAACCCGCTATTTATGACTTAGGTGGGAAAACTATTTTAGTAGTCGAAGATAATGCGATGAATCAGATGGTAATTAAAATGATTACAAAAAAATGGTTGAACACAACTGTGTTATATGCCAATAATGGCCAGGAAGGATTGGATGTATTTAAAACAAATAAAATTGATATTGTTTTAATGGATCTCCAAATGCCGGTTATGGACGGTTATGAAGCTACAATCGCGATAAGAAATGGTGAAGTAGGAGCGGAAAATGCGACCATTCCTATTATTGCGGTAACAGCTGATGTCATGGAAAGCACAAAATCACGCACAGCAGAAATAGGAATGAACCACTATTTATCTAAGCCAGTTAAAAAAGAAGCTTTATATGATATCATTAAAGAATTAGCCTAACTGAAGCGTAACCGCACAAAAACGTGTTTAATTCCTTTTTTTTCTGATTCCCTTTCGTCAATTTCCAGAATATCTGTCAGGGATTTTAACATCGGAGTCAATTTTGCAAAACCATAATTTCGTGGATCAAACTCGGGTTTTCTTTTTACGATAAGATTTCCGACATCACCAAGAAAAGCCCAGCCGTCATCATCACAAATATCTTCTATTGTAGATTCAATCAGTTCTATGGTCTGCGTGTCTATTTTGTTTAATGATTTCTCAACAGGTTTTTCAACAGGTTTTCCAGCCGTTTTTCCGGCTGGTTTTTTAGTATCTGTAGAACTAGAACGTTTTTTTGCTTTTTTCTGAATAGCGCCATCCAAAACTTCGATATAAATAAATCGATCACAAGCAACAATAAAGGAATTAGGTGTTTTTTTCTCTCCAATTCCAATAACTTTCATGCCAGATTCTCTTAATCGTATGGCTAATCGAGTAAAATCAGAATCACTAGAAACGATACAAAATCCATCTACTTTGTCAGAATACAATAAATCCATGGCGTCAATAATCATCGCTGAATCTGAAGAATTTTTTCCAACGGTGTAACTGTATTGTTGAATGGGTGTGATTGCATGTTCTAACAAAACGGTTTTCCATCCTGCTGCATTTGGCTTAGTCCAATCGGCATATATCCGTTTGGTTGTAGGTGTTCCATATTTAGCAATTTCTTCCATCATTCCTTTTACATTGCTATAAGGAACATTGTCTGCGTCTATGAGGACCGCAAGTTTTAATTCTTTTGTATCTTGTGCCATATTTTAATCGAATTGAAATATTTGTTCAAAGGTACAAAGTTTATTATTGAAAACGAATTTTTGCCGTTCTCGCCGTAGTATACCGGCCGTTTTTGAGAGGGAAAAGTGTAGCGCGCGAGGCGGGTACTAAAAAAAAGTGACATAAAATCCTTTTTTAAGATTTAAATATTTATTTTTGCAACTTCTTAAAATTAAAATTATTACTTAAATATATTATGGTAAAAGATTTATTCGAAAGGATTCAGAACAATAAAGGACCATTAGGGAAATGGGCTTCGCAAGCGGAGGGATATTTTGTTTTTCCTAAGTTAGAAGGTGAATTAGGTCCTAGAATGCAGTTTGGTGGAAAAGAGGTTTTGAACTGGAGTTTGAATGACTATTTAGGTTTAGCGAATCACCCAGAGGTGAGAAAAGCAGACGCCGATGCAGCGAGTGAATATGGTGCAGCGTACCCTATGGGAGCGAGAATGATGAGTGGTCATACAAAATACCATGAGCAATTAGAGAATGAATTGGCTGCTTTTGTGATGAAAGAATCTGCTTATTTATTGAATTTTGGGTACCAGGGAATTATGTCAACAATTGACGCATTGGTTACAAAAAATGATGTAATTGTTTATGATGTTGATGCTCATGCCTGTATTATTGATGGTGTTCGTTTGCATATGGGGAAACGTTTTACATACCGTCACAATGATCTTGCGAGTATGGAAAAGAACTTAGAACGTGCTACTAAATTAGCTGAAGTAACAGGAGGAGGAATTCTTTTTATTACTGAAGGTGTTTTTGGAATGCGCGGTCAACAAGGTAAATTGAAAGAGATTGTTGCGATGAAGCAAAAGTTCAATTTCCGTTTACTGGTTGATGATGCACATGGTTTTGGTACACTAGGAAAAACAGGTGCTGGGGCAGGTGAGGAGCAAGGAGTTCAAGGTGATATTGATGTTTATTTTTCGACTTTTGCAAAATCAATGGCTAATATTGGTGCTTTTATTGCAGCTGATAAAGACATTATTGATTATCTAAAATACAACTTACGTTCTCAAATGTTTGCCAAAGCACTACCGATGATTCAGGTAATTGGTTCATTGAAGCGTTTAGATTTGTTGCGTAATCATCCAGAATTAAAAGATAAACTTTGGGAGAATGTTAATGCTTTACAAAGCGGTTTAAGAAGCAGAGGATTTAATATTGGGGACACAAATACTTGTGTTACACCTGTTTATCTTGAAGGAAGTGTTCCGGAAGCTATGGTAATGGTAAATGATTTGAGAGAAAATCATGGTATTTTCTTGTCGATTGTGATTTACCCTGTGATTCCAAAAGGAATGATTTTATTACGAGTAATTCCAACAGCTCCTCATACATTGGCTGATATTGACGAGACTCTAGTTGCTTTTGAAGCTATTCGCGAAAAATTAGAAAACGGTACTTATAAAGAAATTGCATCAAAAACGAAAGTCGATTTAGACGCATAATATTTAGTTAGCTTGCAGTGGTTAATTTTTATTGATCAGTCGCAAATTAACACATACAAACCCTACAGATTATTGAAATCTATAGTGTTTATCGATAAACGAAAAAATCCATTCATTTTTATGAATGGATTTTTTTTATTTATAGTTGTATTCTAAAAAAAAAGGATTGCTAAAACTTAATGCCAATCACTTTTTTTAAAGATCTTTCCTGAAAGTTTTTCTTCTGCAGCTAATTTCTGTGTTAAAATGTTTCCATAGGTTATGAACTGCTGTGTTATCCGCAAGTTCAGGTGTACGGAAACAATTTACTACTCCTCTTTCTTTGAAAGTATGGTAGTATTCGTTGAAAATGATGGCTGTGACCGCCTTATTTTGATAATCAGGATGAACACCAATTAAATAGAAAACCACGTCTTTACTCTGTCTTTTAGCTTTGAGTAAATGTATAAAACCGAAAGGAAATAATTTTCCTTTTGTTTTTTGTAACGCTTTGGAAAAGGAAGGCATAACAATGCTGAAAGCAACAATATTATGGTCTTTGTCTTCTACAAATTTAATATACTCAGGATTGATTAAGCTGATGTATTTTTTCTTAAAATATTCTTTTTGTATGTCAGTTATGGCTACAAAAGATGATAATGAAGCATAAGATTCATTGAATAAATCAAACATTTTATCCACATATGGCATTACCTCTTTAGTTGTCTTAAAATTTAGCGGAGTTAGTTGGTATCTTCTTTTCACCAAGTCATTTGCCTTCTCGAAAAACTCCGGTTTTACATTTGTAAAAGGAAATTTACTTTCGATATATTCTTTCTCCATTCTATAACCCAACTGTTCAAAATGGGTAGCGTAGTAAGGGTGGTTGTACCAGGTAATCATTGTTCCTAATTGGTCAAAGCCTTCGGTAAGGACTCCTACTTTATCCAAATTTGAAAAGCCCATGGGGCCTTCTACATATTCGAGACTGTTTTTTCTTCCTAATTCATAGACTTTTTCTAAAAGAGCTTTTGTGACTTCGATATCATCAATTACATCAAACCAGCCAAAACGGACTTTCTTTTTCTGTTGATCATTCACCTCGCTCCAATTGACAATCGCCGTAACTCGTCCCACAATTTCATTGTTCCTATAGGCAAGGAAAAAATAAGCTTCAGCATTCTCGAAAGCCGGATTTTTCTTTTTGTCAAAGGACTCTAGCTCATCTGCAATAATGGGTGGGACCCAGAATTCGTTGTCTTTATATAGGGAAAATGGAAATTTGATATAATCCGTTAATTCACTTTTTGTAATCGCTTCTTTTATAGTAATCATTATAGTTGTTTATTGTGTAGATTCAATTTCGTCTTTTCGTTTTTTATTCTTCTTTTCTACTTTCTTCTCCGCCTTTGATTTAGAATTGTCTCCGCTATCAATGCTGATTCGCACTTCTTTATAGTTCGCATCATAGCGCCAAGAAAATCCAATACCTCCATAAAGTACCGTTGGTGTGTCTTTGAAATTTGTGCTTAGTGATGCGTCTATTTGCATGTCTTTGTTTAAAAGGTAGGCAGCGCCTCCTCGAAGAATAGCATCGCTGTAAAAATCACTTTTAAAGCCTTGGTTTTCAACAAATCCGGACCATTTATCATTGAATCCTTTCGTGAGTGTCAACACATAACCGTAACTTGGATAATCAGTAGCAATATAATCAGCTATTATGTTTGTGACGAATACCCATGTTCCATCACCCAGATGATTTTGAGTGATTAGCATTGCCTTTGGGGAAATACTGGCGTAAGGAGAAAAATAATACGGATTGTCTTTCATGGTAAAGTTTGCACCGGCAAATACGGAGACAGCCGGGATTAATTGATGCCAATTGAAAGAGTGATTGGCTTTCCAACTGTAAATGTTTATGTTCTTCTCGTAATTTTTAAACGGGTCGTAGATGAGGTATTTTGCACCTAAAACAGTTTGCTTCAGAGCTGACTTTTTGGTAGTGCTGTATGGGGTGGTAAAATTTTCGTTTTGGTATTGTAGATCGGCTATTAATTCCAACTTCTCCAATAATGCTCCGTATCGTAAAGTCAGGTCTAACCCGAAACCGGTAGCATCATATTCCAATAAACGGTGGTTTTCTTTGATTCCGTAAACTCCTGTTTCCACTTGTATAACTGACTTTCCGACTGCAAAGGCAGACATGGTTTCGCCGGGTCTGTTTGAATTAATCTGATCAGTATGTTGCCCGTAATTAATTATTGGAGACATAAAAATAACTGCAGCAAGTATTATTTTAAGTTTTGACATATTGTTTTCGTGTTTAAAAGTAATAACGCTGTTCAAATGTACTATATTTTATCATTTATTTAAGAATGATATTTTAATTTTGTCCCGAAATTTCAGCTTGGTTTTATTATTTTTGCTAAAAAATATTTAATTATGCAAACTGCATCCTTTACGGGTTTTATAAGAGTACTGTTTTATATTCTAGCTTTCTATTATATTTTTAAGTTTTTGGCAAAATTACTTTTGCCTTTATTAGTTAAAAAAGTGGTAAAGAAAGCAGGGGAGAATTATCAGCAGCAGCAACAAAAGTCACAAGATACTTCGTGGAAAAAAGGGCAATCCAGTGATGAAATAATATATAACGACTCAAATTCTAAAAAACCACGAGAGACCAAAAAAGTAGGAGATTATGTCGATTACGAAGAAATAGATTAGATTTGTCTTGGTTAACATTCTCTTAATTTAAAAAAAAAAATAAAACGCCGTAAATTTGAAAATTATAAATAAATTTTACCCACACGCTTTAGTTGTTCTTGGTTTTGTCCTCGTTTCTTTAATCTATTTTTTTCCCGTTTTACAGGGAAAACAAATCTACCAATCTGATATTGCTCAATATACTGGTATGGCCAAAGAGCAAAATGACTTTAGAGCTGCTGAACATGTTGAGCCCTATTGGACAAACAGTGCTTTTGGCGGGATGCCTACCTATCAATTAGGGGCCAAGTATCCCTATGATTATATAGGGGCAATAGATGACGCATTGCGATTTTTACCTCGTCCTGCTGATTATTTATTTTTATACTTCTTGGGGTTTTATGGACTATTATTAGTTTTAAAAACAGATCCACTAAAAGCCTTTTTTGGAGCTTTAGCGTTTGGGTTCTCTACTTATTTGATCATTATACTTGGTGTGGGACATAATTCCAAAGCGCATGCTATTGCCTATATGCCACTCGTGATTGCAGGGTTTATATTAGTTTTTAGGAAAAAATATGTTCTGGGTGGTTTACTGACCATGTTTGCGACAGCATTGGAAATTAATGCCAATCACTTTCAAATGACCTATTATTTATTAATCTTCTTATTGATATTATCGGCTTATTTTATCTATTTGGATATTAAAGAGAAAGCATATAAACCACTTTTAAACGCTCTTGGTGTTCTCGCAATTGCCGGAATATTTGCCATTGGCGCCAATGCGACAAACTTATTAGCAACTGCAGAATATGCCAGTTTCAGTACAAGGGGTAAAAGTGAATTAAGTTTCAATCCTGATGGTTCAAAAAACACTTCTTCAAGTGCTATGACTAAGGATTACATTACCGAATATAGTTATGGCCTAGCAGAAAGTTTTAATTTGATCGCCCCAAGGCTTTTTGGTGGGTCAAACCATGAGGCACTCGGAAAAGATAGTAAAATGTACGAGTTCATGCTTGGTCAGGGTGTTCCCGAAGGGCAAGCAGCTGATTATGTAAAGGGAATGCCGACTTATTGGGGAGACCAGCCTATAGTAGCAGCACCAGCTTATATTGGGATTGTAGTTTTCTTTTTGGGAATTATCGCTTTATTTATTGATGAACGAAAAATAAAATACGTTTTTCTTTCTGGAGCCTTTACTGCTTTGTTACTTTCTTGGGGTAAAAACTTCCCTGCACTGACCGATTTCTTTATAGACTATGTGCCAATGTACAATAAGTTTAGAGCCGTCTCTTCGATACAGGTAATTTTAGAATTATGTTTTCCGGTTTTGGCAATTATGGGATTACAGTCGTTTTTTAAATTGGATAAAGAAATGCAATGGAAAGCACTATGGCGTTCATTAGCGGTAGCTTTAGGGCTAATTGTCGTTTTGTTTTTAAGCAAAAGTATGTTTAGCTTTTCAGGTGTCAATGACGAGTATTATCGAGAAAGTTACGGACCAGGGTTTGTGGATGCGCTTATAGGGGACAGGATGAGTTTATATAGTGCTGATTTGCTGCGATCCGGATTTTTCATCCTACTGGTAGCCGGAGTTCTTTGGTTATTTATAAAAAATAAAATAGCTCAAAATACCGCTATAATTCTTGTGGGATTATTTATGGTTTCCGATTTGTTTTTTGTTGATAAAAACTATGTCTCATCAAAAGATTTTGTCAGTGGAAGGGAAGTTGCTGTTCCTTTTCAGGAAACACCTTCAGATATTGAGATTCTAAAGGATACATCGCACTATCGTGTTTTTGAGGTCAGTGGTAATTTTTCGAGTGCGAGAGCCTCTTATTTCCATAAATCTATTGGGGGGTATCATGCCGCAAAACCGAGAAAAGTACAGCAGTTGTTTGATTATCAAATCGCTAAAAATAACATGGAAATTCTGAACATGTTGAATGTTAAATACATTATTCAGACTAATAAAGAGGGGAAAGAATTTCCAACTATAAACCCAAATGCTAACGGGAATGCCTGGTTTGTAAATGATGTCAAATTAGTGAATAAGTCTAATAATGAAATGAAATTGCTGGACGAGCTGGATACTAAGAAAGCAGCTATTTTTAATATTCATCTTTATGGCGACAAATTTAAGAATGCCCGTTTAAAAAGAAATTTAGACACATCAGGAACGATTAAAATAGATATTTACAAGCCGAATTATATAAAATACACTTCCAATAATGAAAATGAAGGATTAGCGGTTTTCTCTGAAATCTACTATGAAAACGGATGGAATGCTTATGTTGACGGTGAGAAAACGGAACATTTCCCTGTTAATTATGTACTGCGAGCTATGATTGTACCCGGAGGGCAACATAGTATTGAATTCAAATTTGAGCCGCAAGTGATAAAAACGGGAAGTATCCTTACTTTGATTAGTGCTGTTGGTATGCTTTTGCTTTTAGTAGGAGGAGTTTATTATGAAAAAAAGAAAAGATTTAAGAATGTTGATTAACGTCTCGAAGCCTCGGGATTGGTTTAATAATTTTAAAAATAGTGTTCAGTATTCATTAATCTTATAATTTAACATTCAGCAATTTTGGAAAACAGAAAAGTCTTAATTATAACCTATTATTGGCCACCCGCAGGTGGACCTGGTGTTCAACGTTGGCTAAAATTTGTGAAATATTTGCCTGATTTTGGTATTCAGCCTATTGTGTATGTTCCAGAGAATCCTACCTATCCCATTGTTGATCCTAATTTAATAAAAGAAGTTTCGGATAAGGCAATTGTTTTGAAACAGAAAATTTTTGAACCCTATCAATTGGCTTCTTTTTTTTCGAAAAACAAAACTAAGAAAATAAGCTCTGGAATTATTCCAAGTCAGAAAAAGCAGTCTTTTATGGATAAACTTTTCCTTTTGGTACGGGGTAATTTGTTTATTCCTGATGCCCGTTTTTTATGGGTGAATCCCTCTGTTTCTTTCTTGGAAAAATACATTGTTGAAAATAAAATTGATACTATAATTACTTCAGGGCCGCCACACAGCTTACATCTTATCGGTTTGGAATTAAAACGAAAGTTAGATTTAAAATGGTTTGCGGACTTCAGGGATCCATGGACTACTATTGGCTATCATAAAGCTTTGCGATTATCAAATTACGCCACGAAACAGCATAAGATGTTAGAGCATAAAGTTTTGAATACAGCAGATACTATAATTGTCACGAGCAAGACCACAAAAAGAGAGTTTGAAGCCATCACAAGTAAACCTATTACCGTGATAACAAATGGGTATGATGTCGAAAAAATAGAAGAGCAGTCATTGGACACAAAATTCAGTTTGGCACACATTGGTTCTTTTCTTTCTGAGCGAAATCCTATGATTTTATGGGAGAGCTTAGTGGAGCTAATCAGTGAAGTTCCTGATTTTAAAACGCATTTGGAGATAAAATTAATAGGGGCAGTAAGTCAGGAAGTACTGGAAACTGTTTCACAATTTGGATTAGATCTTTATTTGAATAATCTGGGATATCTTGCGCATGGGAAAGCAATCTCTCATCAACGCAAGTCTCAAGTTTTATTGTTGATCGAAATCGATTCTGAGGATACGAAAAGTATTATTCCTGGTAAATTATTTGAGTATATGGTATCCAACCGACCTATCCTTGCTATCGGACCAAGAGATTCTGATTTTGCTGAAATAATAACAAGTACTAATACGGGGGTGTTTTTTAACTATTCAGAGAAAGTGAAGCTAAAAAGTGTAATTTTGGATTTTTATAATCAATTTTTGCAAGGCAAATTGCAGGCAAAAGGAGTTGGGTTACAACAGTATTCAAGAAAAAATTTAACTAAAGAATTAGTTGATTTAATAAAGTAAGCCCTCAAAACCTAACATCTAACTTCTAATCTCCGAATGGGAATAGTATTAAATCAGTCGTTAAAAAATACAATAATAACATATATCGGTTTCGGTATTGGTGGGATAAATACCATTTTCTTTTTTCCAATTATTTTAGGAGATACTTATTATGGTTTAACTAATTACATTCTTTCTGGAGCTAACCTTATGATGCCTTTGTTTGCTATTGGTATGCAAAATACCTTAGTAAAATTCTTTTCGCAATGTACTAGCGAGGAGGAGGAAAATCGGTTTTTGTCATTTACTGTTTTAGTTCCTTTAGTTTTGTGTATTCCTTTGATAATTATGGGTTTAGTTTTCTTTGATGATATTGCAGCTCTAATACCAAAGAAAAATGAGCTTGCTATTAGTTATCTATGGTTGATTCCTTTTACAGGATTTTGTATGGCTTATTTCGAAATATTTTATGCTTGGGCAAGGGTTCATATGCATTCTATCTTTGGAAATTTTGTAAAAGAAGTTGGGTTAAGGGTGTTTGCTCTAATTGCACTTGTAGCGGTTTATTTTAACTTTTTAACAGTTATACAATTTATCTATGTAACTTCTGGAATATATTTCTTTGCTTTTTTAGTCACTATGTTTTATGCTTTTAGGATTAAAAAACCGCATTTTCAATTCAGTTTGCCTGCCAACTTAAAAGAGGTATTAATTTATAGTTTTTATATAATTTTATCTGGAAGTGTAGCGAATTTATTGTTGGATGGAGATAAAATTATATTAGGGCAGTTTATGGAATTTAAAAACATTGCCTATTACTCCGTAGCAACTTATATAGCATTGGTAATATCTGTACCGAGCCGTGCTATGCACCAAATTGTATATCCCATCACGGCAAAACTTATGCACGAGAACAAGCAGGAAAAATTGAATGATCTCTATAAAAAAACATCTATCAATTTGCAAATAGTTGGTGGGTTTGTTATGCTGGGTATATTTGTAAATATTAATAAAGTATATGAAATGATGCCTCCAGTATACGCTGGTGGAATTACCGTTGTTTTTATGATAGGATTATCCAAGTATTTTGATTTGATATTAGGTAATAATAATGCTATAATTTTTAATTCAAAATATTACAGAATGGTATTGTTTTTAGGGCTTATGCTCGTATTCTTGACGATAACGTTGAATCTTGTTTTTATTCCGATGTTCGGAATTATAGGCTCTGCATTTGCCACTTTATTGTCTATTACTTTATACAGTTTAGCGAAATTACTATTCGTTGTAAAACGGATGCATTTGTATCCTTTTACTAGACAAACGTTATATTCTATGGGTCTGACGCTTGTTTTGTTTTTATTGTTTTATTTTTGGGAATTTCCTTTTATTCCAGTTATTGCCATTGGATTGAAATCGATACTGTTAACAGTGGCTTATGTCTATATTAATTATAAGTTTGTTATTTCAATTGAGATAAATGAAGTTATTGATAGTGTATTCAAGAAATTGAATATTAAATTGTAGGATCAAATCTGTAAATTGAAGGAGGCCGATTTAATTATTAGAAGATAGCTGTATTTGTTGTTTTGTCTTATCAAATTAAATTAAATTAAATAGTTCAAGAAGATAGTCAACTGCAATTTTTTTGTCCAAGATTTAATTAATTTAACTTGGTCTGTGCTGTTTTTGTAGCCCTAAATTTTTTTAGTTTTCTTTTTTTGCGCTTGATTGAGTTTTTAAATGTTTGTTTTTAGTATTGCTATTTTGTCAGTAGTATGGTGTAGAGCTGTTAATTTTAGAAAATATTAGAATCGTTATGTAATAATTAGATTGCTTTTAAAAAACAGGTTCGTAAGTCCATACTGAAATCTAGAAATATAGAAAGCGAGATATTGTTGAATATCACTAAAAGTGGGTATTGTGGGATTCGTAGTAAGTTTTTATTTTTGTGGTCAGTATTGTTCGAGTAAAAACAATGTTGAAATTAAATCATATAATTATTATGAATAACCAAGCATTAACTAAGGAAGAGGGTATAATTAAATTCTCAAAAATCCTAAAGGAAAAAATTAGTAAGGGGTTTGTAATAGAAGAGCGAAACGATAAATTACCATTTGCTGTATTATTAAAAAAAGGAATAAAAGTAAATCACAATGTTAATTTTGTTTTTTCTTGCGCTACATTAGGTTTGTGGTCAATACCTTGGATATACCGCAGCTTTATTTCTTCTCGGGACATAAGAATATTAGTTGCCATTGATGAAGATGGAAATGCATTTGAAGACAAATGTTATAATTAATTTACTGTCGTAAGTTATAAAGTAGCCTAGTATTTATACTAGGCTATTTTTTTATCTATAATTTTCAGGCTACAGTTTGTCTTTTAAATAATGTCCGGTAATTGATTTTTTATCTTGCACAATTTGCTCAGGTGTTCCCACTGCCAGCAACTGTCCGCCATTTTCCCCGCCTTCAGGGCCTAAATCTATAATCCAGTCCGCACATTTTATAAGATCCAGATTATGCTCTATGACCAATATCGAGTGCCCTTTTTCTATTAAAGCATCAAAAGAGGCTAAAAGTTTTTTAATGTCATGGAAATGCAATCCCGTTGTTGGTTCGTCAAATACAAACAATGCTTTTTCTTTAGTCGCTCCTTTTACCAAAAAAGAAGCCAGTTTTATTCTCTGTGCTTCACCACCGGAAAGCGTAGAAGAGGATTGGCCTAATTGAACGTACCCCAGTCCCACATCTTGTAGTGGTTTTAGTTTCTGTGTGATTTTATGTTGTTCATTGACTTCAAAAAATGCTACAGCATCATCGATAGTCATCGTAAGTATATCATGAATGTTTTTCCCCACAAAAGAAACTTCGAGTACTTCCTTCTTAAATCGTTTGCCATTACAAGTTTCGCAAGGCAATTGAACATCGGCCATAAAAACCATTTCTACATTGATGGAACCTTCTCCTTTACAAGTTTCGCATCGGCCAGCATCCACATTGAAAGAAAAGTGTTTCGGCAGGTAGCCTCTTATTTTAGACAATTTCTCTTTCGCATATAATTCTCTAATGTCATCATAAGCCTTGATATAGGTCACAGGGTTAGAACGGGAGCTCCTACCGATAGGATTTTGATCTACATACTCAATATACTTTATTTGTGAAAAAGAGCCTGTAATCTCACTAAACTGTCCTGCTTTTTCACCTGCATTATCTAGTTTCTTTTGCATTGCAGGAAATAATATTTTCTTGATAAGCGTACTTTTCCCGCTTCCGGAAACACCTGTAATTACCGTTAGCACATCTAATGGAAAGGTAACATCAATATTTTGCAAGTTATTTTCTCTTGCTCCTTTAATTTCAATGAAATTTTTGAATGTTCTGCGTTTTTTAGGAACTGAAATTTCTAAATTCCCGTTGAGATATTTCGCGGTAAGTGATGTTGATTTTAAGATTTGGTCAAAGGTACCTTGAGCAACTAATTCTCCACCGAAGGAACCCGCTTCCGGACCGATATCGATGATCATGTCGGCGGCGTTCATAATATCTTCATCGTGTTCAACGACTATTACGGTATTGCCTAAATCACGCAGCGATAATAATACTTTTATTAATCGTTCCGTATCTTTTGGGTGTAAACCAATACTTGGCTCATCCAAAATATACATCGATCCCACTAAGCTGCTTCCCAGTGAAGTGGCCAAGTTAATACGTTGGGACTCTCCACCGGAAAGTGTCGATGAGTTTCGGTTTAATGTTAGATAATCTAAACCTACCTCGGTTAAAAAGGACAATCTGTTGTTAATTTCTAACAGTAAACGCCTCGCGATCTGTTTTTCATAGACATCCAATTCGATTCCTTCAAAAAACAAGACTAAATGTTTAATAGGCAGGTCGACTATGTCAGAAACGGTCTGTGAATTGATTTTAACAAAAGAAGCTTCAATGCGCAAACGCTTTCCTTTGCAGGAATGGCATTTAGTTTTACCGCGGTAACGGGAAAGCATTACCCTATTTTGTATTTTATAATTTTTTGCTTCTAGTTCTTTAAAAAAATCATTTAGACCCTGAAAATACTTATTTCCATTCCATATCAAATCTTTTTGCTTCTCGGTCAATTGATAATAAGGTTTATGAATTGGGAAATCAAATTTGTAAGCGTTGTTTACCAATTCATCACGGAACCAACTCATGCTTTCACCCCTCCAGGGGAATATGGCATTCTCATATACGGATAAAGTGGTGTTCGGAACAACCAGTTCAGCGTCAATACCTATAATGTTTCCATACCCTTCACATACGGGACAAGCACCGTAAGGGTTGTTGAAACTAAACAAGTGGACATTTGGCTCTAAAAAAGTGATGCCATCTAGTTCGAAATTATTGGAATAAGAAAATCTTTTATCAGAACTTAATTCTTGTAAATGGCAGATACCTTTTCCTTCATAAAAGGCAGTTTGCACCGCATCTGCAAGACGATTATAGAACTCCTCTTCGTCTTTTACAACAATTCGATCAATGATTAGCATTATATCTTTCTTGTCAAGCGCATGCTGATCGATTTCGTCTAAACGAATCATTTGATTGTCAACTAAAATTCGAGCAAATCCTTGCTGCAGTAGTGCTTTTAGTTTATCCTCCAGCTTTCTGCCTTCTTCGAGATGAATTGGTGACAGGAGCAACCATTTGCTGTCCAAATCAAAGCTTTTGACATCAGCAACCACATCAGTAACAGTGTTTTTTTTTACTTCCTGCCCTGAAATTGGTGAAAACGTTCTTCCAATGCGAGCAAATAATAATTTCATATAATCATAGATCTCAGTAGAAGTTCCTACTGTAGAACGGGCGTTAGTAGTATTTACTTTTTGCTCTATGGCAATAGCGGGCGCAATCCCTTTGATGTATTCTACTTTAGGTTTGTCTAATCTTCCAAGAAATTGTCTGGCATAAGAAGATAAGCTCTCTACATAACGGCGTTGTCCCTCTGCATACAGCGTGTCAAAGGCTAAACTGGATTTTCCGGAACCGGAAAGGCCTGTAATTACAACCAATTTGTTGCGTGGAATCACGACATCCACATTCTTTAAATTGTGTACCTCTGCGCCTTTAATAATTATATTTTTCTTTGGATCTATTTTTGAAAAGTCAACTTGCATAAAAAAGAATGTATTTTCACAAAAGTAAACAATTTTCAACAGAGAAAAGGGAGTGAACAGTTCACAAATTTTAGCTAATTCTAGTATTTTGAATTAAATTTGGCTTTCGAATCTTAATTTTTCTTATTTTCAACTATAAATAATTTCTTTCTGACTATAAATACTGTTTTTAGTTTTATTTTTGAAATGTAATAAAAGCCCCACTCATTGAAAACAAAATTATATATCCTGTTCTTTTTATTTTCTTCTTTTGCTTTTTCCCAAGAGTTACCTCCAATTGTAAAATATGCGCCATCTATTTATGGAGCAGGAAATCAAAATTGGATGATTTCTCAGGATCAAAATCATTATGTATTCTTTGCTAACAATGAAGGGCTACTGGAATATAACGGTTCTAATTGGAAGTTATATCCGTCTCCCAATGAAACGATTATTCGTTCTGTAAAAGTAATCGATAATAAAGTATATACGGGTAGTTACATGGAATTTGGTTTTTGGACGAGAAAATCAGATGGACAACTTAATTACACATCCTTAAGTCAAACCATAAAAAATAAAATTCTCGATGATGAACAATTTTGGAATATATTAAATTTTGATCAATGGGTAGTTTTTCAATCGTTGAACAGAATATATATATATGATACTAAAGCAGGTAATTTTAAAATTATTTCGCCTGATACCGGGATAAATAAATCTTTTAGAACAAACAATTCTATTTATTTCCAAACTATTACTGGGGGGCTTTTTGAAATAGAAAGAGGTAAGGGGGCATTAGTGTCTAACAACCCTGTTTTGAAGAACAATAGGATAATTAATGTTTTCTCAATTAATGAGGGACTTTTAATCCAGACGCAATTAAATGGGTTTTATACCTTAATAGGAAGTGCGTTGTCAAAATTTTCAACCGAAGCGGATTCCCAACTGTTAGAAAGTAGTGTTTATAGCAGTCAATTGCTTTCGGATGGTAACATTGCGATTGGAACGGTATCTAATGGCGTTTTCATTATAGATAATGAGGGTAAAATGAAATATCATATTTCACAGAATCGAGGATTGAGTAATAACACGGCGCTATGCTTGTTTGAAGATGCAGATAGAAACCTTTGGGTTGGTCTGGACAACGGTATAAATTGTATTAACCTTCAGTCTCCTATCCATAATTTTGTTGACAATACAGGTGTGTTGGGAACGATTTATAGTTCTAAATTGTATAATGACAAATTATATATTGGAACCAATCAAGGATTATTTTATAAAAAATATCAGAGCAACGAGGCTTTTAAATTAATATCCGGTACTAAAGGTCAGGTTTGGTCTTTATTTGAGTACGACGGAACTTTATTTTGTGGGCATGATTCAGGAACATTCATTATCGGAGACGGTACTGCGAAAAATATATTTCCTTTTTCCGGTACATGGAAGTTTGAAAAGATCCCCTATAAAAAAGAGGTGTTACTTCAAGGAAATTATTATGGTATTTCGGTATTAGAAAAAATAAATAATGAATGGGTTTTTAGAAACAAAATCTCAGGTTTTGACTATTCATCAAAATATTTTGAAATTGTAAATAATAATGAAATATATGTGAGTCATGAATATAAAGGAGTTTTTAGATTGCAATTAGACACTAAATTGTTAAAAGTAAATTCTTTCACGTCCTATGAAGCTCCAAAAAAGGGAAAAAATGCGAGTTTGATAAAATTTAACAACAAAATTTATTATGCCTACAAAGAAGGTGTCTTCGAGTTAAATGATAAAACGAAGCAATTTGAAAAAGATAAATTATTAAGCTCTGTTTTTGAAAAAGACGAATATACATCTGGAAAATTGATTGTAGATAATTCTAATAAAATCTGGTTGTTTTCAAAGAATTATATTCATTATTTCTCTTTGAGTAAGTTAAGTAACCAGCTTAAACAAAATATAATTTCGATTCCTTCTTCGTTGACCAATTCGATGTTAGGCTATGAAAATATATCACAGCTGTCAAACTCTGACTATCTTATAGGCACAACAGATGGTTATTATATTATGAATATTAATGACCTGAGTTTTAAAAGCTATACTGTCTCAATTGCTAACATTGCTACAAATAAACTGAATGAAACTGCGGTGAGCCATCCTATCAGTGAAAATGGTGGTTTTAAACATAATGATAATAACATAAGTTTTAGTTATACCGTACCTGAGTATAACAAATATATAAATGTTGAGTACCAATATTTATTGGAAGGATTTCAAGAGGAATGGAGTGAATGGAGTTCAAAGTCCGCAGTTATTTTTAAAAATTTAGCACCAGGAGATTATACCTTTAAAGTTAAAGCCAAATTTGCAAATTCAACTTTGGACAATACTGCCATATACTCATTTACAATTCTTAAACCCTGGTATAGAAATAACATTGCCGTTTTTATTTACCTCATTTTTATTCTTGCAATAGTGTATTATATTAATAAGACCTACAAAAATTATTATTACACACAGAAAGAAAAGTTGATTGAGGAAAATAATCTTTTATTAGAGATAAAAGAGTTGGAGAATGAGCAACAACTGATGCGTATCAGAAATGAACAACTTTCTCAGGACGTGGATTCTAAAAGCAGGGAATTAGCTGTGTCGACGATGAGTTTAAACAGTAAGAATGAATTGTTGGCCTTTATCAAAGAAGATTTGAAAAAGAACGATGAAAACGAAAATAGGAGTATAAAATCGGTTATATCAACTATAAATAAAAATATTGCCAAGGATGATACTTGGAATGTTTTTAAAGAAGCTTTTGATAGTGCTGACAAAGATTTCTTGAAAAAAATAAAATCAGCTCATCCTTCCTTAACACCAAATGACCTGAGACTTTGTGCGTACCTAAGGTTGAACCTTTCCTCCAAAGAAGTTGCTCCTTTGTTGAATATTTCTGTACGTAGTGTTGAAATAAAGCGATATCGTTTGAGAAAGAAAATGGAGTTATCTCACGAACAGGGTCTTGTGGAGTATATTTTAAGTGTATAGTTTTATAGATACACAAGAAATATAACTATACATTACCACAACATTAACGTTATCGCTGGTATATATTCCGTTGTTAGAGCTAAATAAAGCACTCGTGATTCCTCAGTAAATACGTGGGTTTTATTTAAAATAGATAAAAAAAAGCACTTTTTTTTAGGATGTATATTTTATATAGAGGTCTTTTTTAACAAATTATTTAGTTTTCACTCTACTTTTATCATTCACAAAAAACATAAATTATGAAGTCGAATTATCTAGTAATTATTTTTCTATTCCTCTCTACTTTTGGTTTCGCCCAAAGTTTTGATATTGGAGGGACTGTAAAGGAAAAAGATTCTGGTTTACCCATACCAGGAGTAAATGTTCAAATTAAAAATTCCACAAAAGGAGCAGCAACAGATTTTGATGGTAAATTTTCGTTAAAAGGAATTCCGTCTGGTTCGACACTTGTATTCACTTACATAGGTTATAAAAATTTTGAATATAAAGTGACTTCAAATAATTCTGCACTTACTATTTCTTTAGTTGGGGACGCAAAAAGTTTGGACGAAGTTGTTATTATTGGATACGGTAGCCAGAAAAAGCGTGAAGTAACGGGAGCGGTATCTGTTGTGGATAGCAAAACGCTTGATATTTTGAAACCTGTTAGAATAGAGCAAGCCCTCCAAGGGACTGTGTCAGGAGTAAATGTAACCACGACTTCGGGTTCACCTGGAGCAGCGTTAGATATTCGTATTAGAGGTATTGCAACTAATGGAAATGCTGCACCTCTTGTTATTATAGATGGTTATATTGGGGAGCTTGGATTATTAAATCCGAATGACGTGGCGACTATGACTGTTTTAAAAGATGCACAAGCCGCTATTTACGGTTCGGCTGCTGCTAACGGAGTTATTTTAGTAACGACTAAAACAGGAAAGAAGAATAGTAAAGGAAAAATTTCTTTTAATACTTACACAGGATTTCAAGAGACTAGTAAAACTTTGCAGACTTTGAATGCTACTCAATATGCATTATTGCTCAATGAAAGTTATGCCAATGGAGGGAAGGCGCTTCCTTATCCCAATGTAGGTAATCTTGGAAGAGGTACTGATTGGCAAAGAGAAGTTTTAGGTAGAAATGTACCTATTATTAGTCATGATTTAACTTTTTCTGGAGGGTCTGAGAAAATCACGTATGCGGTAAGTGGATCGCATCTTGATCAAGAAGGTATTGTAGGGGGTGATAAGTCTGGTTTCTTAAGGAATACTGCAAGAGTAGCATTAGGGGCTGATGTTTCGGATAAATTAAAATTGAAATCGAATGTTATTTACACGTATTTCAATAGAAGAACATTATTGGAAAACGGAAATGCATCTGTACTTTTAAATGCTGTTAACGCTCCATCGGTTCTTTCTCCTTATGATGGTGATGGTAATTTTACGGTTTTTCCTGGGGGAACTCTAGGAAATGAAATGATCAATCCATTAGCGCAAATTGACAACACTTATAACAATTTCAATTTTAAACAAATCAGCGGTAATTTTGGGTTAGATTATACCGTTTTTAAAGATTTTGTTATTTCTAGTAACTTAGGATTCAAATCTGCCAATAGTGAATCAAAATCTTTTGCTAAGATTGTTGATTATGGTGGCGGAAAGGTATTTAATCAACCCAGAAGTTCTGTTTCGCAAAATGCGATAAATGACAATAGTTACTCTTTTGATATCTTTGCAACGTACAACAAAACCATAGCCAATGATCATAAAATTATTGCTATGGTTGGAAATACTATCTATAAAGAATACGGAAATGGGTTAAATACTACAGGGTTTGATGTACCGAATAATTCATGGGATTTTGCAGATATTAGTTTGACAAACGGCGCACCACCTGAGGGAACAAATCCAGCTGGGTCATATATTTATGACGAAAGAAGACTATCGTATTTTAGTAGAGTACAATATGACTTTAAAGGGAAATACCTTTTGTCAGGGATGCTTCGTCGTGATTCATCGACTAGATTTGGACCGGGAAATAAAGTGGGTTACTTCCCTTCTGTCACTGCAGGTTGGATTGTGTCAGACGAAGGCTTCTTTGGAGAATCTAAGGTAGTAGACTTTTTGAAATTAAGAGGAAGTTATGGTATTGTAGGGAATGATAGAATTCCTAATAATGGTTATATCTCTCAGTTAAATGGTGAAGCAACTTATGTGTTTGACGGAGGAATAGTAAACGGACGTGCAACAGGACAGATCCCGAATCCAAATCTAAAATGGGAACAAGCTAAGAAATTGGATATAGGCTTAGATTTGAATTTGTTCAATAATAAAGTAAATATCGTAGCTGATTATTTTGTTGATACTAGAGTTGATTTATTAATTCCAGGTATTCCTGTTTCGGGAATTCTTGGAGCTCAAGCACCTGGAGCATCCTCACCGACTATAAATGCAGGTACGGTAAGAAATGAAGGCTTGGAATTCGCGATCAATTATAAAAAAGATTTTTCGGATGATTTTAATATTAGTCTAGGATACAATGTTACCTTTCTTAGAAATAATGTTGTGGAAATAAATGGAGCTGACTTCCTTGAAGGTGGGGTATTTGGTATTGGTCAACCAGCGCCTTCTAGAATGGAAGTAGGGCATTCCATAGGATATTTCTATGGGTTGAAAACCAACGGAGTTTTTCAAAATCAAGCGGAAGTTGATGCGGCACCCTCGCAAGCAGGAGTTGGAGCGAAAGCTTCTCCGGGAGATATTCGTTATGTAGATGTAAATGGGGATGGAGAAATTAGTTTTGATGACAGAACGGATATTGGCGACCCTATTCCAGCGGCAACTATGGGTTTCAACATGCAGTTGAATTACAAAGCACTTGATTTTTCTGTGTACAGTTTTGCATCTGTTGGGAATGATATGATTCGTAATTACGAAAGCATTGCTGACGACGCGAATCGTTTGACGTATGCATTAGACCGATGGACAGGTGAAGGAACTAGTAATTTTGTGCCTAGAGTAACAACTGCAGGAACAAGTAATAGAGTTTTATCAGATTATTTTGTTGAAGATGCTTCTTACTTCAGAATCCAGAGTGCACAGCTAGGCTATACGTTAAATTCTAGATTTGTAAAGAAAGCAGGAGTCTCTAAATTGAGATTATATATGGGTGTAAATAACCTTTATACCTTTACAAAGTACAAAGGCTATGATCCAGGTGCTTCTAATGGAAATCCAATTGGAGGAGGAATCGATGATGGTTTTTACCCTATACCAAGGACCTATTTGTTAGGATTAAATATTAATTTTTAATTAAAATAAAATGAAAAAAAATATATATTTTGCGATAGCAAGTTTAGTAGTCTTCTCTACGGCAGCTATTTCTTGTAGTGATGATTTTGTTGATCGTCCCGTTCAATACTCAATTGATTCCGAGAATTATTTCAATTCTAAAGGGGATTATGAAGCCGCTCTAATAGGTGCTTATGATTTATTGCATTCCACTTTCATCAATGTTTTGATGGGAGAGATTGCCTCTGATAATACGTTTGCCGGAGGTAATGGTCCAAATGATGTTCCAGGATATCAATCAGTAGACGATATGATTCATACTAAAAACAACGTTCAAATTAAGCAATTATGGGATTGGATGTTTGCTGGAGTTCAGAGAGCTAATTACATTTTAGAATTCAAGGACAAAATAAATTTTGAAGGAAAGAATCAAATTATCGGTCAAGCACGTTTTTTAAGAGCCTATTATCATTTTGAATTGGTAAAATGGTTTGGAGGAATTCCAATGAATGGAGATAAACGATTTGCTCCAGGTGACGAAAAATCCATACCACGTTCTTCAGTTAGTGAAGTATATGCTACAATCGAAGCAGATTTGATTTATGCATCACAAAATTTGAGTGTTGTAGCATCAGAAAAAGGAAGAGCAACCAGTGGAGCTGCATTGGCATTGTTAGGGAAAGCTTATTTGTATCAGGAAAAATTTACTGAAGCTGCCAGTACTTTTGAATTATTAATTAATACTGGAAATTATCGTTTAGTACAAACAGCAGATTTAACTGTGGATCAAATTGGTCAAGGTCTTACCCCATTTGGAAGTATTTTTGAAGCTGATGGTGAAAACGGTCCAGAATCTGTTTTTGAAGTTCAGTATACCGATGTTGAAGGTGGGAATTATGGTCAATTACAGTTCGTAGAAGGTAATGTCGCAGTAGGATTCGCCGGTCCTAATGGTTATGTAGGGCCTTTCTTTGCTGATGGTAACAATTTTAATCTTCCTACGCCAAAAATAGTTAGCGCTTTTGAAAATGGAGACACTAGAAAAGAGGTAACTATTTTGGATATGATATCTTGGATTGCTGCAAATCCAGGAACTAGCTACAACAAACAAAATGAAGATACAGGTTATTTTAATAGAAAGTACATACCAAGAAAAAGAAGTCCCCTTGCCGGAGCCGATGTCAAATTAACGAGTCCAAATAATTATAGGGCGATTCGTTATGCCGATGTCCTTTTGATGGCCGCTGAGGCAAACATCAGAAAAAGCGCTGTCAATGTAGCAAAAGCGCAGAATTATTTAAATATTGTTCGTGATAGAGCTTTTGGTGATGCTACACATCGTATAGGTGTTTCAACTCAAGTAATATGGGATGAAAGGCGAGTAGAATTAGCAGGTGAAGGATTCCGCTTCTTTGATTTAGTGCGAACGGGTAAAGCGGCGCAGGAGATTGATGGATTTGTTGCTGGAAAAAATGAATTATTTCCTATTCCGGCTGAAGAAATTCAGTTCTCTGGTGGGAATTGGGCACAAAACCCTAATTACTAAAAAAGTATAGTTATGAAAAAAATAAAATTAATTTTTGGTTTCGTATTCTTGCTAGCAATTGCTATCAGTTGTACGGTTGATGGTATTGATGGAGAAACTTCGATGTTAGATTCAGTTACTGCACCTAGTGAAGTCCTTGCTTTTTATAATATCACTCAGGACAATACGGGCTCAGTAACCATTACTCCAAATGGTGAAGGAGCAGTCTCTTATGATATTTATTATGGTGATGACACTGCTGCAGCTGTTAATGTATTACAGGGTAAAAGCACAACTCACATTTATAAAGAAGGCACTTACGATGTTAAAATAGTGGCTGTTGGTATTACAGGGTTAAAAATGGAAATGAGCCAAAGCTTAGTAGTTTCGTTTAAAGCTCCAGAAAATTTAGAAGTAATCATTACAAATGATTTAGCTATTTCAAAAAAAGTAAACGTTATGGCGAATGCGGATTATGCTACTATGTATGATGTTTATTTTGGAGAAACGGGTAATGATGTACCTGTATCTGCAAATAATGGTGAAGTCGCGTCTTATACGTACAAAACAGCTGGTACTTACAAGATACGAGTTGTATCAAAAAGCGCTGCCATACAGACTACTGAGAAATCGCTGGATTTTGTGGTGACTGCCATTGAGCAGCCAACTGCTTCAGCTCCTACACAACCTTTTAGAAAAGGGGATGATGTTATTTCTATTTTTAGCAGCAGTGTTTACGATGTTGTTACAGGTTCAGAGTATTTTCCATATTGGAGTCAGGATCAGCAATATTGGTCTACTGCTCTATTCCAATTAAAGGGGGATGAAATGCTAAACTATATTAATTTAACTTATCAGGGAATTCAGTTGGGCTCTGCTCAGGATGCCAGTAGTATGGAGTACCTTCATGTTGATATTTGGTCTGCTGATGATATGTCTATCAAGATCTTTCCACTTCAAGGAGGTGTTGACCAAAAGTCTGTTACTAAAACATTAGTAGCCAATCAGTGGAATAGTTTTGACATTCCTCTATCTGAATTTACAAGTCAAGGCTTACCATTAGACAATGTAGGGCAATTTATGTTTGTAGGAAGTCCTGAAAGAGAAAGAACTGTTTTTATTGATAATCTATATTTTTACAAAGGGGTTCCAGTGTCAATTCAAATGCCACTTGATTTTGAATCTACTCAATTAACTTATACTTGGAATGGTTTTGGGCGTGCTACAGCTACTCTTGTTGATAATCCGCAAAAGTCAGGATCTAATTTGTCTAATAAGGTAGTTAGATTTAACAAACAATCTGGATCTGAAGTTTGGGCTGGTGCTAGCATAAATCTAGATAGTCCGGTCAATTTTGCTAACGGTTCCAAAGTTTCTATCAACATTTGGTCTCCAAGGGTGGGAGCCAAAATATTGTTCAAAATGGAAAATTCTACGGGTGCAAAAGATGGGAATGGAAATCCAGCAGTTTTTGTGCAAGTGGAAGCGCAGACCACTGTTGCTAATTCTTGGCAAGTACTAACTTTTGATCTAACGGATTATGCTGGTTTTAGCACAACGATTCCTTATGATAGAATTATTTTCTATAATGATAATGGGACAGCTGGTACTGGAACGGATTACTATTTTGATGATATCGAACAATTTAAATAAAATAATAAAATGAAAAACATAAAACATATTGTGACTTTTCTTTTTATAGCGCTTGTTTTTAGTAGCTGTACAGAAGAGAACTATGAATTTGGAGACATCGTTACCCCAACTGGTTTGACTATTACTCCTGAAATTGTTGGAGCAAATGCGGATAATCCCTACGGAGACGGAAGTGGGGTAGTGAACATTAATGCTACTGCAAATAATGCCATTAGCTATAAATTTATTTATAACGGTCAAGAAACAGTGGCGCCTTCTGGAAAGCTAACGTATAACTTTGGAAACACAGGTGTTCGTAAATATACTATAACTGTAGTAGCCAACGGAACTGCAGGGGTAAGTACCAGTACTACTATAGAATTGGAGGTTTCGGTAGTGTATTTACCACCAGCGGAATTAGTAACTACATTGACATCTAATAGTTCTAGAAGGTGGAGAATAAAAGCAGAGGCGAAGCCCCATTTTGGATTAGGCCCTTTGGGTGGTACTGAAATTGCTGATTTATATTTTAGTGCCGAGCCCAATGATAAAGCTGATTCAGGTATGTACGATGACCGTTTTACCTTTAATGTTGATGGTACTTTTTTGCACGATACAGGAATTGATGGATTTGTTTTTGGACGTGAAGTATTAATCGAAGAGTTAAATGGACCAGGTGGAATTAAAGTTGGACAGGACTTTATTCAATATCCTTATCCTGATCAAGCTGGGCAATATATATTATCAGCTCCTAATAATGTTGAAACTATAAGTCTGTCTGGACTCGGTTTTATTGGGTATTATGTTGGAGGTAATCATCAATACAGAATACTTAGCCGTTCAGCTAACGAATTAATTTTAACTACTGGTGATGGTAATGGTGAACTTGAATGGTGGTTTGTTCTAGTTCCTGAATAAAATCGATACTGTAAAGATAAAGGAGCTAAACAATTTAGCTCCTTTTTTTATTGTAAAACACAATGTTTAATAATTTTAAAAACAAACATAATTGATGTTTCTTTCTTTCTTTTTACATAAAAAAAATATTGTTGGTCTACTGTCTGTTATGCTACTGTTTTCCTGTAGTTCGGATAGTGGCAGTGATATAGTAACAACTAATACAATACCTTCTAATCTTGTAGTTTCTGCTGTTGTTGTTGGTGCAAGTACCCAAAATCCAAATGGTGATGGTAGCGGAGTGGTAAATTTTAATATCAGTGCAGTAAATGCGACTTCTTATAAAATAAGGTTAGGTGACGGTAATACAAAAGACGCAACAAATGGGTCTAACACTTATACTTATACAGCATTGGGAAAATACACTTATGTTGTTTATGTATCTGCATATAATGGATCCAATTTAGTTAGTACTTCTTTTAGTGTAACTGTAAATGTTTCTCCTGCTTCTATTTGGTCAGATGAGTTTAACACTGATGGAGCTCCAAATAGTTCAAAATGGGGGTATGATTTAGGAGCCGGTGGTTGGGGAAATAATGAATCTCAATATTATACCAACAGGGCGGATAATGTTATCGTTTCAAATGGCTCATTAAAAATCATCGCAAAAAAAGAAAATTATCAGGGCAGTTCCTATACCTCGGCAAGACTTCTTACTAAGGGCAAGTTTTCGTTCAAATATGGGAGAGTGGAAATCAGAGCAAAACTGCCGTCAGGAGGCGGAACCTGGCCAGCACTATGGATGCTCGGAGATAATATTTCTAGTGTTGGTTGGCCCTTCTGTGGGGAGATTGATATTATGGAATATGCAGGAAATCGAGTTAATAAAATTACTGCGGCATTACATTACCCCGGGCGTTCTGGAGGAAATCCTGTAGTCGGGAGTACCACAATTACAAACGCTGAAACAGAGTTTCATGTCTATTCAGTAGATTGGAGAGAGGGGCAGATAAAAATGTATGTTGATGGTGACTTGATGTTATCATTTAATAATAGCAGTAATGTACCTTTTAATCATAATTTCTTTTTGATTTTTAACTGTGCAATGGGAGGAAGTTATGGAGGAGCAATCGATCCAAATTTCATTTCTTCCACTTTTGAAATTGATTATGTGAGGGTTTATAAATAATAACGTTCGAAAATTTAAGATATAGAAGGGGGGTATTTTTTTATCGGCCTCAAATTTAATAATAAAAGAAACAAATGAAGAATTTATTTTTACTTGCATCATCCGTTCTAGCGCTTGTTGCACTTGCAGCTTGCAGTAGCAAAATGACTAATACATCTGTCGCGTATTCTAAAATAAATCCTATAGATGCCAGAGTCGATTCGATTTTGAATCTAATGACATTAGAGGAAAAAGTGGGGCAGCTCAATCAATATAATGGGTTTTGGGAAATAACCGGACCTTCTCCTAAAGAGGGACAGGCTGCAAAAAAGTATGACGATTTAAAAAAGGGTTTAGTAGGTTCTATGCTTAACGTAAAAGGAGTTAAAGATGTACGGGCATTACAAAAAATTGCAGTTGAAGAAACAAGATTAGGTATTCCTTTGATTTTTGGGTTTGACGTAATTCATGGTTATAAAACTATAAGTCCTATACCATTGGCTGAGTCCGCAAGCTGGGATATGGAAGCAATCAAAAGATCAGCAGCGATGGCTGCAGAGGAAGCTTCTGCTGTTGGACTAAACTGGACTTTTGCACCTATGGTTGATGTTGCTCGTGATGCGAGATGGGGTAGAGTTATGGAAGGTGCAGGTGAGGATGCTTTTTTAGGGAGTAAAATTGCGGTTGCAAGAGTTCAAGGTTTTCAGGGAACAGATTTAGCTGCCACAAATACTATTTTGGCTTGTGCTAAACATTTTGCAGGGTATGGCTTTGCAGAATCGGGAAGGGATTACAACACAGTTGATGTAAGTGAAACTACTTTACAGAATACTATATTTCCTCCTTTTAAAGCAGCTGTTGATGCCGGAGTGCGAACTTTTATGAATTCCTTCAACGAATTGAACGGAATTCCTGCAACAGGAAATAGATACTTACAACGACAAATATTAAAGGGGGATTGGAATTTTGATGGTTTTGTTGTGTCAGACTGGGGTTCTATCAACGAGATGGTTGCTCACGGTTATGCAAAAGATAGTAAACACGCTGCGGAAATTGCAATTAAGGCCGGTTCTGATATGGATATGGAGTCTAATGCTTACGTAGGACATTTGGTTGAATTAGTACAGGAAGGGAAAGTAAGCGAAAATCTAATTGATGATGCTGCTAGAAGAATCCTTAAAGTGAAATTTGAATTGGGGTTGTTCGATAACCCATACAAATATTGTGACGAAACTCGCGAAAAAGCAACGGTAGGAAGTGCTAAGTTCCAAGAAGAAGTTTTGGATATGGCAAAAAAGTCGATTGTCTTATTAAAAAATGAAAAGGAACTGTTGCCTCTTAAAAAATCAGGGTTGAAAATTGCGCTTATAGGGGCATTGGCAAATGATAAAACGAGCCCATTGGGTAGTTGGAGAATCGCTGCTGATGACGAAAGTGCTGTTTCAGTATTGGAAGGACTTCAAAAGTATGAAGGAAATAAACTTAACTATGTCAAAGGAGCTGATGTAAGTGTTGGAAGAACTCAGTTCGTATGGGAGACTAATATTAATATGACAGACAAAAGTGGTTTTCCGGAAGCAATTGATGCTGCAAAGCAGGCTGATGTTGTGATAATGGTATTAGGAGAGCACGGCTTGCAATCTGGAGAAGGAAGAAGTAGATCAGATTTAGGATTGCCTGGAGTACAACAGGAATTGTTGGAAACAATTTTCAAAGCCAACCCTAATGTTGTTTTAGTTTTAAATAATGGACGTCCACTTGCCATTCCATGGGCTGATGAAAATATTCCGGCAATTGTAGAAGGGTGGCATTTAGGTACTCAAAGTGGTAATGCTATTGCTCAAGTATTGTATGGTGACTATAATCCTAGTGGAAAATTACCAATGACATTTCCAAGGAATGTGGGTCAAGTACCTATTTATTACAATTATAAAAATACAGGAAGGCCGATTATGAATGAGCCGGAAAGTGTTTTTTGGTCACATTACATTGATGTAGAAAATACTCCGTTGTATCCATTTGGTTACGGTTTGAGTTATTCTAAATTTGAATATTCTGATTTAAAATTAAGTGATGCTTCTTTTTCTAAAAACGGAAAAATAGTTGTTTCAGTTAAAGTTAAGAACACTGGAAAAGTTACTGGGAAAGAAGTAGTTCAGTTGTATATAAGAGATTTGATTGGTAGTGTAACAAGACCGGTTAAAGAATTAAAAGGATTCGAAATGATAGAATTGAAAGCAAACGAAACAAAGGAAATCACTTTTAGTATTGATAATAAAACAATTGAATTTTATACTGCTAATAATAGGTGGGAAGCGGAACCAGGAGATTTTAATGTTTTTGTCGGCGGTAGTTCAGCAAAAACTTTACAGATGGATTTTCAATATTCTAACTAGATAAAAATGAAAAAATTTATAATACTATTACTTATCGGAAGTTCTTGTTTTGGACAAGCGACTAAAAAAAAACTAGTTTGGGAAGAAAACTTTAATGGAAAATACCTAAACGAAGAAGTGTGGAATATTGAATTAGGAGATGGTTGCCCTAATTGTGGTTGGGGTAATAATGAGAGGCAACTTTACACTGATGAAAATCATAAAATTGTGAATGGAAACCTAGTAATTACAGCAAAAAAAGAAGTAGAGAAATACACTTCAACACGGATCACGACTAAAGCTAAAAAAGAATTTCAATATGGTTATTTTGAAGCTAGAGCAAAATTGCCTCTTGGGCATGGCATCTGGCCCGCTTTTTGGATGTTGGGGTCTAATATTGATAAAGTAGGTTGGCCACAATGTGGGGAGATTGATATCCTTGAATACGTAGGAAGAGAACCGGATATTATTTTTACTTCTTTACACACACAGGACAGTCATGGAAATACGATTAACACAAAAAAAACAAGGCTTGAAGATATTGAAGAAGGATATCATATTTATGCTATGGATTGGTCTAAAGATAAAATAGATTTTTTTGTTGATAATAATTTAGTGTATACTTTTAATCCAGAGAATAAAACGGAAGCTATTTGGCCTTATAATCAGCCCTTTTATTTTATTGTTAATCTAGCAATTGGGGGAAGTTTTGGAGGCCCAGATGTTGATGATTCGATTTTTCCGCAAGATTTTTCTGTAGATTACATCAGAGTATACCAATAAATAGAGGTCTATATGGTAAGAAAAGTAGCAAGTTAAATTTAACTTGCTACTTTTTTATTTTCAGACAAGTACTTAATTTTGATGTTTTTTTTATATTTATCCGCTACTCTTTCCTGCGTTAGAATTACATGGGTCAATGTTCTTAAAGTATTTTGCTGTTTAACAAAAAAAATTAAATGGAAAGTTTAAGGCCTTGTTTTTAACACTTTAAAGTTTAGGATGTTAATTTTTCTTAATTTTATTTGTTTGTTAGCGTAAATATTTGTTAAATTTGAGTAACAAATTAATATTAAACAACAATTAGCCTATACCACAAAACTACTTTTAGGAAAAATTACTACAAATTTTAAACAAGAACTAAAAGGTATAACTATGGCTAATATACAATCTCCAGACGCGTTATTGGTTCAGGATTATGTAGCAGGGAATGAAGAAGCCCTTTCAACATTAATCAAAAGACATGAATCAAGAATTTACGGCTTTATCTATTCTAAAATTTCAGATAAAGACATTTCAAATGATATCTTTCAAGACACTTTTATTAAAGTAATCAAAACGTTAAAGTCTAATTCATACAACGAGGAGGGGAAATTTTTACCTTGGGTTATGCGAATTTCCCATAACCTTATTATTGACCATTTTAGAAGAAACAAGAAAATGCCTCTATTTAGAGAAACAGAAGAGTTTTCAATTTTCTCGATAATGTCAGATGATTCCCCTACAATAGAAAATAAAATTATTGCTGATCAAGTAGAAATGGATATAAAGAAGTTAATCGAAGAGCTTCCTGCTGATCAAAAGGAAGTTTTGGTGATGCGAATGTACCAAGATATGAGTTTTAAAGAGATCTCGGAAATTACAGGAGTAAGTATTAATACTTCTTTGGGCAGAATGCGTTATGCTTTAATGAACTTGAGAAAAGTTATTGACAAACATCAAATTGTTTTAACGAATTAACAATATATAGAAATATGCTGCGTTATTAATAAAAAGAAATTAATCACAGCATGGCAAAAATTTACTCTAAAAAATCATTAGTCTCGAAGACAATGAAACCAAGAAAAGAAGTCGTTTCTTTTTTATTAAATTATTCAAAGGCGCTAAGCATGATAGAAATTGACGATTATAGTTTCGAAATTATTTCTAATTAGTACTATTGTTAGTTCAAATGCTTAAAGGTCAAGTTCTATTATGGAACTTGAATTGATAAATTTCACTATTTTGTATATCAAAATAGTGAAATTTATTTTTTATAGTACGTATTTAAAACCGTTTTTCTCCCTATGGTTTTAGTGATAATGTCTTTCTCTAAATCCCAGCCTCGAGCGGGGGAATATTCTCTTCCATACCAGATAATTTGCAAGTGCAGATCGTTCCATATTTCTTCTGGAAAAACACGTTTGGCATCTTTCTCTGTTTGGACCACATTTTTACCATTGGTCAAATTCCAGCGGTACATTAAGCGGTGAATATGGGTGTCTACTGGGAAAGCGGCAACTCCAAAGGCCTGAGACATTACGACACTGGCTGTTTTATGTCCTACGGCAGGTAATTCTTCCAGAAACTCAAAGCTCTGCGGAACCTTTCCGCCGTGCTTGTCAATTAAAATATGCGATAATCCATGTATCCCCTTGGATTTCATTGGAGATAAACCACAGGGACGTATAATCTCTTTAATCTCCTCCACTGACATTTTTATCATGTCGTAGGGATTATCCGCTTTAGCAAAAAGCAATGGCGTAATTTTGTTTACACGCACATCAGTGCATTGTGCGGAGAGCAGCACTGCAATTAATAAGGTATACGGATCTGTATGATCTAAAGGAATGGGAATTGTCGGGTATAATTCTTTTAACGTATTTATAACAAAGCTTACCCGTTCTTGTTTAGTCATTTTTGTATTTTTATATGATGTAAAAATAATATAAATTTTAGGATGTGCCTAATCCAGCTGTTTATTACAAGTCCTCCTTCAAAAAACCTTTTTTCTAAGTTTATAAAGGAGCTTCCTGCCGGTCGCTCTTTATAATCAAGGACAAATAGTTTTTTCAGTCTGGACTTTCCACTACCATCTGGGGCATTTCATAGATTATAAACAAAAAAATATGACAACATTAAAAAAAGGGGATAAAGCACCTGATTTTTCAGGACTAGATCAAGACGGTAATGCTCACAAATTAGCTGATTACAAGGGGAAAAAATTAGTTGTTTTCTTTTATCCAAAAGCAAGTACACCAGGTTGCACGGCCGAAGCCTGTGATCTTAGAGATAATTTTGAACGCTTTAAAGCCAATAACTATGAACTACTGGGAGTAAGCGCCGATGCACAAGCAAAACAAGCTAAATTCAAAGAAAAATTTGATTTCCCGTTTCCGTTATTGGCAGATGAGGACAAATCAGTAATTGAAGCTTTTGGTGTTTGGGGACCTAAAAAATTTATGGGAAAAGAGTACGACGGAATTCACAGAACTACTTTTGTCATCGATGAAAATGGAATTGTCGATGAAGTAATCGACAAGGTCAAAACTAAAGCCCATGCAGACCAGATTTTAAAAGAGATGTAGTGGCCATATGAGCTGTTTTTATTATAAAAAAAAAGCTACGGAAAGTGAAATTTCACTTTCCGTAGCTTTTTAATTTTCAGAACCGAAGTGCTTCTATTAACAATCGGGGTTCAAATTATTTTCTTTCAAAACTTTAGTGGGATTGTACCCAAAAAGGCTATGCTCTTTGATTATTTCAGCAATACCGGGAGGAAGCATTGGTTCCCAGCCTGGTTTTCCGTCGCTAATCTTTTTTAATACCTCTCGTGAGAATACTTCTAAAATTTCAGGATCATAATCATCGATATCCACCACTTTTCCATTGAATTTGAAGAATTTGTACAATTCCTTCATTCTAGGATGTACTTTTAGATTCTCTGAGGTAGTAATATCCCCATTCTCATCAAGCATTGGATATAAAAACACCTTCATATCGCGAAAGAATAATTTCCCGAAAGCCTCCAATATTCCACCACTTAAATGGCGGTAGTACTTTTCGTCAAAAATATCAACCAGGTTATTTACTCCCATGGCCAATCCCATTCTTGCTTTGGTATAATTGGCAAAATACTCAACCACCTTATAATATTCCTGGAAGTTTGAAATCATTACCGTTTGACCCAGTGAGCAAAGCAATTCGGCTCTGTCCATAAAATCACGTTCGTCAATTTCACCATCGGAACGTAAGTTTGATAGGGTAATTTCAAAAACAACCAGTGTGTTTTCTTTCTCCACTTTATTTTCCTCAAGAAACATCTTTAATGATTTCTCATACATATCCATGTTTACTTTCGTAACAGGACGGAAGCTGCCTCTTAGAGCAAGGATATTCTTTTTATATAATATTGCTGCTGGAAGTATGTTTCGGCCTTGAGGATCGAACATAACAGCATCAGTCATGCCGTTTTTTACTAATTGCAAACTCATCAAACGATTGTCTACATCTGCAAAACGAGGGCCTGAAAAATTTATAGTATCTATTTCCAGTTGGTCTTTGTCTAAATGATCGTATAAGTAACGCAATAATCTTTTGGGATCATTGTATTTATAGTAAGCACCATAAATTAAATTTACCCCTAAGATACCAAGAGTTTCCTGTTGCAATCGAGCATCAGTTTCTTTAAAACGGATATGAAGTATAATTTCATTATAATCTTCATCTGGCTCAATTTGATAACGAATACCGACCCATCCGTGGCCTTTAAATTGTTTTGCAAAATCAATGGTAGCTACAGTATTAGCATAGCTAAAAAACATCTTATGCGGATGTTTTTCTCTGCTCAAACGCTCTTCAATTAGCTGGCCTTCCATGGTAATCATTCTTTTGAGCCTGCTTTCCGTCACATAACGTCCGTCCTGCTCTATACCATATATAGCATCACTAAAATCTTTATCATAGGCAGACATCGCTTTCGCTATAGTTCCAGATGAACCACCAGATCTAAAAAAATGTCTTACAGTTTCTTGTCCAGCACCAATTTCAGCAAAGGTCCCATATATATTTTCGTTTAAATTTATACGAAGGGCTTTGTCTTTTATTGATGGTATTTGAGCGATGACTTTGTCACCTTTTAATTTTATTTCTGTATCCATTATATTTTAAATATGGCTAATATGATACAAAGTTAGTTAAATAGGTTTCTTATGAAAGATAATTAATCCTATTTTTGTAAAAAAATAAAAGAGAAATTGAAGGTATATTTTTTAGGCACTGGAACATCGCAAGGGATTCCCGTTATTGGAAGTAATCATCCCGTATGCAAAAGCACTGATTTCAAAGACAAAAGGCTCCGTGTTTCTGTCTGGGTTACTTGGGACGATCATTCTTATGTAATTGATTGCGGTCCTGATTTTAGGCAGCAAATGCTTGCGTCTAATTGTGAGAAAGTAGATGGGATTCTTTTTACTCATGAACATGCGGATCATACTTCGGGTATAGATGACATACGTCCGTTTAATTTTAAACAAGGAGAGATTCCCATTTATGCGCATGATCGTGTGATTAATAATCTTAAGGAACGCTTTAACTACATTTTTACAACTGTAAATCGTTATCCTGGTGCACCGTCCGTAAAAACTATTCCTGTTGTTAATAATGAACCGTTTCAAATAGGAAATAAAGTTGCGATTCCAGTAAATGTAATGCACGGTAACCTGCAGGTATTCGGATATAGAATTGACGACTTTGCCTATCTTACTGATGTCAAAACAATCGATGAAAGTGAAATCCCAAAACTAAAAAATTTAAAAGTATTAGTGATAAATACATTAAGGGAAGAGCCTCATTTCTCGCATTTAAATCTGGAAGAAGCCTTGGATTTAATTGCGCTACTAAAACCTGAAAAAACATATTTAACTCATGTAAGTCATCTTTTCGGCTTTCATGAAGAAGTGCAAAAGAAATTGCCTGAAAATGTTTACCTTGCTTATGATAATTTAGAAATTACACTATAATAAAAAAATTAAAATGAAAAGATCTTTTATGCTATATGCAGTTATATTACTGGTTCTCATGAATGTTTTTACCTACAGCTTTTATAGTAAAGAGGTTGAATATGAGCAAAATAGGTATGAAAAAACAACTAAAAAATTAAGAGAAAGTTTGAATTCAGCTACGGTTAAATTGAATGACGCTAATTATTTTTCTTTGGAAAAAAATGAAAATGCCCAAAACTATTTTGACTCCGGGGATTCAGAAAAAATGATTAAGTATGAAGAATTAATTCCTCATGTAACGGAGAAATTGTTAGATTTCAATTCAAATCCAAAAGGAAATCCTTATGTAGGTCAAGATCAAATTGGGATCAATAAATTCATTATCAACAAAGTAAAAATTCTAAATCACCGATGGATTATCGCTGACTATAGCGATGGTGAAATATGGGGCGAAGTATTGCTCAAGTATTTCGTTAATAGTGATCAAAGCATTTCTTTTGAAGTAAATCAAAGTTTATTATATCAGAAATAAAAAAAAGGGTTCCAAATTTTGGAACCCTTTTTTGATTTGTTTTAGAGCCAATTTTGGAAATCGGTAAAAATTTGTGGTGATATTCCATGACCAATAGGGTATTCTTTATAGATAGATTCTATCCCTAATGTATCTAAAAATGGCGTTGTTTTTCTGGCCCAAGTTACTGGAATTACTTGGTCAACGACCCCATGAGAAGCAAATATACTTAGTTTTGAGAAATCGTTATTTCGGTAATTTTCTTCTAGAATTTCTTCATTTATATAGCCACTCAAAGCAATCACTTTGTTAATTTTTTCAGGATGTGACAAAGCAATGGCATAACTCAATATGGCACCTTGGCTGAAGCCAAGTAAAGAAACCGCTTTTGCGTCAATAAAATAATTAAGGATTAATTCATCGATGAAACCAGCAATTAAATCTCTCGAAGATTTTGCCTGTTCATTATCGGAAAATTTATTTTGATCTGCATCAAAATTGATGGCATACCAGGCATAGCTACCGTACTGTATGTCATAAGGTGCTTTCGCGGATATAACGTAATAGGTATCGGGAAGTTCATTTGCAAAGGAAAACAAATCTTCCGCATTGCTGCCGTATCCGTGTAGTAAAAGTAAGAGGGGGTTTTTGTCTAATTTTATTTTGGGCTCTCTAATGAGATAGTCAAGTGATAATTTATTCATTTTTTTAAGATATGTTTACTAACCATTTTTGGAAGAGGTTGCCTAATAGCGGCATTGGTTTTGTTTCCCCTTTTATTGCGCTGAACATGCCGTAAGACCATAGTACAGAGACGAAAACCCACATTGGAACCGAAATCAGCAGGCTATCAAAATTACTGATAATTAAGCCTAACGATATAAAGGTAAGGGTTATTCCCAGTCCTTGTCGGATGTGAAACGATGCAAATGTATTCTTATCTTCGGAGTTCATGGACATGGCGATAAAAACTCCTATACCTAAAATATAACTGGTGATCGCTGCCGTTTTTCCTTTTTCAATAGTATTATTCATGTTGTATTATTATGCTAATATTAATTTTCCTTGGTTTACGATTCCGTAAACTTTTCCTTTTGTTTCTGTTCCCAGAAATGCTGAGTTTTTAGATTTTGATAAGATCGCCGCTTTGTTAAAAACCGCTTTTCCCTCGGGGGTGAATAAACTAATATTCGCTTTGGCTCCCTCTACGATAGGATGATTTTCGATGCCAAAAACGATTTTTCCTGAAGTCAGTTTTTCAATTACTTTTTCTAATGGTAAAATGGTCATTAAAGCACCATAAGCGCTTTCTAATCCTATAGTTCCATTTTTAGCCATATCAAACTCCATTTTTTTATGTTCAATATCCATAGGGTTATGGTCTGATGTAATCATATCAATGGTATTGTCCAATACTCCTGCGAGTAATGCTTTTCGATCTTTTTCCGTACGTAGTGGAGGAGAAACTTTAAATCGGGTATCAAAACCTTCCAGTTTTTCATCGGTCAACACTAAATGATGCACTGCTGCGCTACAGCTGACCTGCAATCCTTTTGCTTTTGCTTCTTTGATTAATTGAACTGATTTTGCAGTAGATATTGTTGGAATGTGCAACTTCCCTCCAGTGTACTCCAATAAAAATAAGTTTCTCGCAATTTGTAACTCTTCGGCTAAATTAGGAATTCCTTTAAGCCCTAATCGAGTTGAAATCACCCCTTCATTAACTACGCCTTGTCCTTTTATTTTTTCGTCTTGGGGAAATGCAATCACTAATCCGTCAAAATCCTGTACATATTGCAGAGTGATTTTAAGTAAATTAGCATTGTCTTGGCTTTTATTATAATCTCCAAAGGCAACCGCTCCACAATTTGTCATGTCGAATAATTCAGCCATATCTTTTCCTTCACTTCCTTTTGTCAAAGCTCCTATCGGAAAAAGTTGTGTAGCACTTCCAGCCGCTTTATTCTGAACAAAGTTAACTTGTGATTGATTGTCAATAACAGGGAAGGAGTTGGGTTGCAAAGCGATAGCGGTAAAACCACTTTTTGCGGCAACATTCAATCCATTCGAAATAGTTTCCCTTTCTTCAAAACCCGGTTCGCCAAGCGAAACACTACTGTCAAACCAGCCTTGTGATACATGGAGGTTGTCTAATTTTATTTCTTCGGTTTTATCTGAATTGGGAAGGGAAGCGGCTATTTTTTCTATAAAACCATCTACAACTAAAATATCCAATATCTTATTGTGAAAAGGACTTTGCGAATCGATGATTTTTGCTTCTCGGAGGATAAATTTCATATATAGAGACTGTTTTTTTTAATTCTGGATTCCAAAATCATATAATTTATTTCATAAATCGTATGATTGCCATTTCAATTACCAGAAAGAGTAATGCAAAGATAACAAACCATTTCCAAATTTGATTATCCAATCGGTTGGTTTGTAAAGTATCAAATACTTTAGCCACGGAATCAATTATTTTGTACTCGGAAAGTTCGTTCTCATTGATTGCGCTAAGATCACTTTCGGTTCTGTCGTAGTTAAAACTAATGTTTTCAACAAAATCTTTTTGGTTGTAGATTCCATAACTCCCTGCTTCTTCTGGATAATCATTAAACGTTAATTTCACCTTATCATTTATGATTCGTTGAATGGGTATAAAACTTTCAGATGAATTAGTAACGGTTAAGACCGCATCTTTTGATAGTGCCACATCGACCAAATAGGGATCTGTATTTCCGATTGTAAATGTATTTATACTTTTTGGCTGATTGTTCATTGCCATTTTATAGAAAGTGGGAACGATAAGCGGAGACTGTTGAAAATTTGAATTTGCGGTGTTGATTGGCGCCGAAAAAACATAGACGATAGAAAGTGCATTTGGTAATGCGGTTAAGAAGATACTTTGATCGTCATTGTAGAGGGCTCCTGCGTTTGTATGTGATATTGTGAATGAACCATTTGTTTTCGGATATTGGAAATTAGTAATTCGGTTTTCAAAAACAGCTTTAAACAGCGGATGACTGAAATTGATTTTAGTGATCAGTTTCTCCACCTGTTCAAAAGATTTGAGCTGGATGGCTCCAAAATTACCGAGAAACTGGTTCAGGTTTGCTGCCGTGTCTTTTTCTGAAGGGATTATGATAAGACTGCCGCCCTTTCCCACAAAAGACTTTAAAGTAGTCTGCAATGCTTGCGGAATATCATCAAGTTCATTTAAAATGATTACATCTTGTTTTTCAATGCTATTGTAATCTAATGAGCTAATAGGGGAGTTGATAAAGTTGAATTCATTATCTGTATAAATCCGACTTAGGAAGTTGCTTTTTTCGAGCTTGCCAATGCTAGTGACATTGGTCTTTTTTATTTTCGAAATAGTGAAATATAAAGTGTTGTCGTACGATAGACCATTATCAGTAATGGAAACATAACCATGGAAAGGCTGTTTTGGAATAGTAAAATTGATGCTCTTTTTTTTGGTTTCAAAGTTAACTGCCGTTTTTGCAACAAGCTTATTTTGATTATAAACGGCTATCGGTACAGGTTTAGAACCAACACCGTAATGCGATAAATCAACTGTTATTTCATAGAAATCATCAGATACTTCATTAATGTAAACGCTGTCGACAGCGGTATTGTTCTTTTGTTCTGCTTTTGGGATTACAAAATAGGGAACGTCATTTTTGTCACCGTTTTTAAGTTGTTTCGCATTAAGCCCTAAAGCGTCTGTAATAATGACAATGTCTTTTTTGAAAGCGGATTTATGTGCTTTTATTTGTGCCATGATAGGATCTAATTCAAATGGCGAAGCGCTGTACTTTAGGTTTTGAAGGGTGCTGCGAATTGATTTAATATTGGTATCCCAAAAACTTTCAGAATTTGTCAGCAAAGAAAAGTTAGTGTTTTCCGGAGTGTCTTCAAGTAGTTCCTGTATAGCCCGCTTCATTAGCTCTCCTTTTTTTCCTTTAGCCTGCATACTAAATGAATTATCTAAGATGATATAAATTTCATTTGTTGCATTTTCTTTGTATTTCGCTGCAAAATAAGGTTGGGCAAAAGCGATAACGATACAGGATAGCAATAATAATCGGCAGCTAAGAAGCAACCATTTTTTTATTTTGGAGCTCTTTCTCGTCTGTACAGACAGTGCTGATAGGAACTGAACGTTAGTGAAGTATTCTTTTTTAAAACGTCGAAATTGAAATAAATGAACCAAAATCGGTACAATCAATAGGAAGAGAAAGTATAAAATTTCGGGATGTTTAAATTGCATTCTTAAGTTGAGTTTACTGTATTGGATTATATTCGCAATGAATTTATCATCAAAAATACGAATTTGTTGACATTTGCAAGACGCTATTGTTCAAATTATTTGACGAAGTCGCTCATTTATTTATAACAAATGAAATTTTAAATGGTTTTATATTTTTCAATTGGTTTAAAACAGAGTTCGATATATTATGTATTTTAGCTTTTAAATATAATTCACGAAAATGAAAAAGCAATTTGTCTCCCTTCTTTTAGTCTTAATTTGCAGTAGTACTCAAGCCCAAGACAATAAAATTAATTTGGTTGTTGGGACGTATACTAATGGATGCGATAGCAAAGGAATTTATGTTTATGATTTTGATTCTAAGACAGGTGATTTTAATTTTAAAAACACTTCCGAAAATACTGTAAATCCAAGTTATTTGACTGTTTCTGATGATAACAGTTTTGTGTATTCCGTAAATGAAAATGGTAAGGAAAGTAAAATAAGCGCTTTCAGCTATACCCCTTCCAATGGTAAATTAGACTTTCTAAATTCTCAGAATTCGATGGGGGCAGATCCCTGTTATATTATCAATGATGAAAAAAATGTAATTGTTGCTAATTATTCAGGTGGAAATATCGCTGTTTTTGGAAAAAATAATGATGGAAGTATTGGGGAAGCCAAACAGGTGGTACAGCATTACGGGAGGGGAAGTAACGTTAAAAGACAAGAAGGTCCGCACGTTCATATGGTTCATTTCTCTCCAGACAGAAAGTTTGTTTTGTCTAATGATTTAGGGAATGACAAGGTGTACTCTTATGAATACAATCCAAACTCGGTTACCGCAGTTTTAAAAGTAAAAGACAGTTTCGCTGTTGAAGCAGGAAGTGGTCCAAGGCATTTGACATTTAGTAAAAATGGGAAGTATGTTTATCTATTGCAGGAACTTACTGGAGGTTTGACGGTCTTTTGTTATTCGAAAGGGAAGTTGAAAAAAGTGGATCAAACGACTATTTTAGCGAAAGATTTTAAAGGAGGCTTTACAGGAGCCGATATACATATTTCTCCCGATGAAAAATTTCTATATGCGTCAAACCGTGGTGACGCGAATACGATTTCAATCTTTAGAATTCTAAAAAACGGAAAATTAGAATCGCAAGGACAAACTAGTTCTCTGGGTAAAGGGCCACGAAATTTTGCAATCGATCCAACTGGAAGTTTTCTTTTGGTGGCACATCAATATACGAATGAAATTGTGATATTTAAAAGGAATAAATCGACTGGTGTGCTAACAGATTCCGGAAAAAGAATAGAGTTGTGTGCTCCGGTATGCTTGGTTTTTACTGAAAATAATTAGAAGCCAGTTTTCACTATTAATTTGTGAAAATATGTGTTTACTTTTTTTTGCTTATAAAAAAAAGGCTAAAAATGATTTTCATTTCTAGCCTTTTTTGTTTTTAGTCTTTCGACTTATGGACTCTCAAAAGTCCTATTTATTCTTGTCTTTCCTTTTCTTGTCTCTCGTTTTTAACATATTACGATTGACAGATCCATGGGTTTTTTTCTTGGTGACACCTGGTCCTCCTAAATTGACTTTCTTATTCTTTTTACTTTTTTCTTGAAAAGCCCCATCTCCCTCAAGTGTTTTCTTTTTCATTAAGAACTTAACGACTTGTCTTTCTTTTTCTGGTTCAATTAACTTTGCTGAAATTTCTACCTCTTCAGGGAACACTTCAATAGGTAATTCCATGTTCATTAAGACTTCAATTTCCACTTTTGCTTCTTCTTCTCTAGGAGCAATAAAACTAATTGCTTTTCCAGTTTTATCAGCACGCCCCGTTCTACCGATACGGTGCATGTATAATTCTGGCATCGCTGGCATTTCAAAATTAATGACATGGGTAATATTAGAAATATCTAAACCCCTAGCCATAATGTCTGTAGTAATAAGTCCTCGTAGATTTCCTTCCTGGAAGGAAGCCATCGTACTCAAACGGTAATTTTGAGATTTGTTAGAGTGAATTACTCCAAATTGATCTTCAAAATCTTCGTCAATACGACCGTGAAGCATATCTGATATTTTCTTGTTGTTTACGAAAATTAAAACACGACTCATGTCTTCATTTTCTTGTAACAAGTGTTTTAATAGATTTACTTTCGTATTAAAATTAGCTGCGTTGTAAGCAATCTGTTTAATGTTTTCCAATGGAGTCCCAGAGGCCGAAAGAGTAACTTCTTGCGGGTAATCAAAGTAGTCATTTAAAATAGCATCCACTTCATCTGTCATGGTCGCAGAAAACAGGATATTCTGACGTTTTTTTGGCATCATTGCTAAAATGGCAGTCAACTGAGTACGAAACCCTAAATTCAGCATTTCGTCAAACTCATCGATAACCAGTTTTTGCATTTCTTCAAAACGAATCACATTGTCTAATGTCAAATCCATGATTCTTCCTGGGGTTCCTACCAGTATGTCGCAACCTTGATAAATAGTTGTTTTTTGGGTATTGATGTTAACACCACCAAAAATACCAACAGTACGAACCGACATGTATTTGGTTAATTTTTCCACTTCCTCTACTACTTGAACTACAAGTTCACGAGTAGGAACTAGGATTACTATTTTTGGAGTATGTCCTGGAATAAATTTATATAATTTTAGTAAGGGTAATAAGTAGGCAAATGTTTTACCAGTTCCTGTTTGTGCAATTCCCATCATATCACGACCAGACATTATCACAGAAAAAGTTTTTTCCTGAATAGGAGTAGGGGTAGTAAAACCTAAATCGTCTATTGCTTTTTGGACTGATTTGGGAAGATTAAATTGCTCGAAAGTGGTCATAAAACGTATATTTTTTGCAAATATACGGTTTTTGAAAGTAAAGATACTAATTGGGGTTCAAACTCCTGCATTTGTAAATGAGTCTGGACTAATTTTATTCAATAGTATCGTTTTTCTATTTAAATCGAATATCCCAAGACAAAGCAATGTTATAAATCCAAAAGTAATTGCCCTGATCAAAAGTTATTTCCTGGTGGGTAATTCCAAATTGTGCTCCCCAGGCATTTTTTTTATTCGCCGAAGTAAAATAATATCCAATATTTAATTTTTGCGATTTAAGATTCACAATGGCTTCTTGATTTAAGCTAGAATTAAACTGATTGATTTCTGGCGAATAACCCATGCCAAAAGTAGCTCCGATATAATTATCTGCATCACTTCTATATTTTCTATAGGTAAATGTTCCAGAAGTACTGGTTCCATTATCACCGGGAGTAATATAAGGGCGAAACGATAAATAACTATTTCCGGTATACCAGCCTATAGAGGCTGTATAAATGGTAGTGCTAGTACTGTATTTTAAAGAACGGAATCCTAACGAGGCTTCCAGGCTATATGGTAACGATTTGTACAATTCAGCTCCATACCTTAAATCTGGAAAAAGAAAAGTATTGGCAAAGCCAATATTTAGATAGGCATAAAGTCCTTTTGCTATTTTAGGGTACAAATCAAATTCTATTTGTGTTCCGTTTTCATTAAAACGTCTATTGAAATTAAATTTACTGATGATAACCCCGTACTTTGTTTGTCGGCTATAGTTTAACGTATAATATTGCATCGGATCAAAAACTCCCGAGTACAAGTCTACGGCCGCAATTACTCCAATAGTGTTTTTTCTAAGAGTTTGATTTAAATTTGCTTTAAAGTTTATTGCATTTTCATCCTGAGGATTTTTATCCAATAGAGACTCAATGGTATTTAAGGCCTCAAGGGGATTGTTGGTGCTTTTTTCGGCAGCTGCTTTGAGGTAAATGAGTTCAGAATCTTCCGGGAAAATTTTCAATGCTTTTTTTGACATTTCTAAGGAAATAAAAGGAGATTCACTCCAGGATTCATTTTTTATAGCCGCTAGCCAGTTGGATTTATTTCCAGGGTCTTTATCTAAAACATAAGCAAACTCATTCCTTGCTTTTTTATAGTTTCCGTCCCAGGAATAGGTGGTTCCCAGAAAAGATCGGATATCGTGATAATCAGGATACTTTGTTAAAATATGCCTAAGTGTATCCTGAGCCTGTTCTCGTTGCTCATTAAAAGCAAGATTTCGGGCAGTTTCAAAAGAGGTATCTGGATTGCCGTTATAGCTTTTTTCTTGTGCTTGAATATGTAGTGCAAAACAAAAACAAAGGATAAAAGACAGTTTAGTCGTTATTTTAGTAATCATTCTTTAAAGGATTTTTTGATTTTAGGGTATTCCTTATTTTTTGGGTATTTCTTTATAATGCTATCCATTATTTTTTCAGCCTTTAGGATTGCATTCATTCGTTTGTAAGCCTGAGCAAGTTTAACCCTCAATTCGGGGTTTTTTATTTCGTTTTTTAAAGCTAATTTCGCAATTGCAATTGCTTTACTATTTTGGTCAGACCACCAGTAAACATCCATTAATGCTACGTAGCTGTCCTCATAATATGGCGTTCTTTTTACCACATCCAATAATTCAGTTTCTGCTTTTGCATAATCGCCGTCCCATGCTAATGTTCTTGCTTTTAAAGTGCGAACATCTCCGTAATTAGGAAGTTCGTTTAGAATATAGTTACATAGTAGCCTGGCTTTTTCACGCTCTTTATTAAATGCTAGTTGTCTGGCTACAAGGAAACAATCATCAAGAATTAATCCCTTGGTTAGTTTGTTAATTGTTAAAAGCTCTTCTTTTGAAAATTTAAAAGCAGGTCGAGTATAAACATTTAGAGCGTTTGGAATAATTTTGTTTTTCTTGGTTAAGTAAGCACTAAGCCTTTTGGACTCCCTTAGCGAATCCGTTATTGTTTGAAGTATGCTTTCATCATCAATTTCATTTAGTTCAAAATTTTCATCTATTTTAAAAACCTCTCCATCAGAATATAAATACTCTTTGTAAATAAAATCATTGACACTCCCTTTCGATCTCATTAAAGGAATCTGATGTATGTTTCTAAATTGTCTCGCAGTATCTAATCCCTGACTCATCCAGGTTGTCTTTTTGATTTTATCGAATGTATAGTTATTCATTAAAAAAGAGACTAAACTAGGGGTTATGTCCCAATGGGAAGAAATGGATTTAAATCGTTCCGCTTTTTTTAACATCGGACTAAAGATGAATAAAGGGACATGGAAACGCGCTAATTTATCTTTTTGACTTATTGGAATCAGTCTGTGATCTCCGGTAATAATAAAAATAGTGTTTTTATATTCGGGTCTTTTGGAGTACGCTTCCATAAAATCTTTTATAGAATTATCCGTATAAAGAAGACAGGAATAAATATCCTTGTTCATTCTGATTTGATCTGCGGAAACACCTAAATTTTTATTTGAATCGACAATACGGTCCACTTTTTTCAAATACACATTTTTTGAAGGGAAATCAAAAGGTTCGTGATTAGTTAACGTCATGATGATATCTAATCGGGGTAGTTTTTTTTCGTCTACATCAGCTAATGTTTTTCTGAATATTTCTGCATCAGGATAACCCCAAGAAAAACCACCGGAGTTTTCTTTCGTTTTAACGTAACCTTTTCCAAATTTATTAATATCGACTACATTGTCAATTTTATTGTATTCTAGGAAATTAATTTTTCGGTCAAAACTCGATTCTTCTCCGCTGAAATAGGATGTGGTATAGCCATTAGCTTTTAAAATACTGATGAGAGAAACATGCGAAGGCAATGGGTTTATTTCCAAGAAACCTTTTTCACCGTAAGGCAATGATCCCAATAAGGAAGGGATTACCCCAAATGTTCTTCCTGTATTGCTTACAAAATTTTCCCAATACAGCGATTTTGGAATTAAGGAATCCAGGAAAGGCGTAAATCCTCTTAAAGCATTATTCCCAATAAATTCAGCCCCCAACCCTTCAACAATAATGAGTACAATATTTGGTTTTTCTTCCTGAATCTCAAAGAAAGGAGATAACACATCTTTTGAGGATTTAAAAGGCTGTACCAATGGATACTCCTTCTGATAAAATAAATTGGTAGCGTTAGTGACTTTTTTTTCATTCTCAAAACGGATAATATCTTTAGTGAAAAAGTAAATTTTGTTTTGATGCAATGCTTCAGACATCTCGGGAGTAAATAGTTTTATACTTCCGAAGATAATTAGCAATGCCGCCGAAGCAATATAGATTTGACGATTACCGATGTATTTTACTGAAACTTTGTTAATGCCCAAATACAGCATGGGAAGCATGAAATAAGGGACGAAATATAAAAAGGAAAGCGATTCAGAAGCCGTAACTGTTATGTACATGTCTTCCATTGAATAACCTAAAATATCTGCTCCAAGATTTATTAAAGTAGTAAGGCTGTATTTTACTAATGAAAATTGAACCAAAATCAATAGCGAGAACAGGATTTTGATTACAACTTCTCCAACAGGTTCCTTTATGTATACGCTTCCTAAATAAAGAGGCAAAAAAAGTAACCCGATAATAGAACCAGTCCAAAAATCGTTAAGTAATTTGTAACATAAACTGACAGCCGTAGAAAAGAAGCTAACAGCATTTGATGATCTGGCAACTATTTCAAATATACTGATGATCCAAAAAGAGACTATCAGTGATAAGGTTAAATAGATATAGCTGTAGCTGTTTTTTAAGTTAAGCGTAAATTTCATGTAATAGGTTTAATTAGTATTTGAGATTCCTTTTCTGGTCATCGCTCCCCATTTCTTTTTTTTATTGAAATAGTAATCAATATTTCCCATTACAGCAGAATACAATATAAAGGGGTGAATGACAAAAGGCTCTAAGAAAGCCATCTTTACCATTTTGAATCCTGTTCCCTTTTTTTTGTATTGATGATAAGTAAGTTCTTCAGAAATTATGGCTATTATTGAAAATAATACAGTGAACAAATAAGCTAAAAGTATAAAAGCGATAGTGTAATCCCATCTGACTTTACCATAAGAAATAAGAAGAGTAAAATAGAGCAGACCCAGCAGCTCTATTATCGGAGCCATTCTTTCAAATAAAAACCAATATGGGTAGCTTAAGACTCCCATGGCGCCGTATTTCCGATTAAAACCAATTTTTCTATGTTTGCGTAGCGTTTCTATAGTGCCGCGAGTCCATCGGTTTCTCTGGGATGTAAATGTTTTGTAATTGTCAGGAGCTTCAGTCCAGCAGAGCGGATCGGGAATGTAGGCCACTTTATACTTCGGTTTGTTTTCCAGCTCTTCCATATACCGCCTCATACGAACAATGATTTCCATGTCTTCTCCCACAGTATTGATGTCATAGCCTCCAACTTTAATTGCTATCTTTTTATCAAATAATCCAAAAGCACCTGAAATAACTAGTAAGCCATTTAACCTGCTCCATGCCATTCTACCTAATAAAAAAGCTCTTAAATATTCCAGAATTTGCCCTTGTAACATCATCTTTTTAGGAAAGTTGACGTGAAGTAATTTACCCTCTTTAATAATACAAGAATTTGCAATTCGGATTACTCCTCCGGCAGCGATAACTTTTGTATCGGTCGTTTCTAAAAAAGGTTTGATTAATTTAAGGAGTGCATCTTCAATCAGCAGACAGTCTACATCTATACAAGCAACATATTTGTTGGTACTTATGTTCAATCCCATATTTAAAGCATCAGCTTTTCCACCATTCTCTTTGTCAACAATGATCAATTTTTCAAATGCCGGATTAGTTGATTTGTATATTCCGTTCCGTAGCGGTTGCGTAGGTATTTGTTCATTAATTAGGAAGTCTACTTTAACCAGGTTGTAGGCTTCAATAAGTTTCTCCAGACTATCATCTTTACTTCCGTCATTTACTATAATTACATCGTAATTGGCGTAATGGCATGAAAGCAAAGACCTAACGTTTTCGATAATATTTAAGCTCTCATTGTAAGCAGGAGCAATAACGGAAATAGAAGGTGAAATGTTTGATGACAATATTTTGTTATAGTTAACAAAACTGTTCTTTTTCATGTAACCGATACTCTCAACGATAGATATAATCCCCAGAACAACATAAGAGCTTATAATAGTAAAACTATATAGGAAAAATAAAAAGCGAAGAATAAGGATCGTGTTTTCTATTAAAAGTAATTAATTGGATTCTACATAATTAATAATTTTAACAAATTCAGGATCAGATGATAGATCTTTAAAACTATTGAATTCCTCAAGATTTAATTCTTTTAGGATTTTAAGTGCTGAGAATTTAATTTCGAAATTTTGGTTTAGGATATTATCAAGAATAAATGGTTTGTCTGTCGATTCGTATGTTTCCTCCATCATTGTGAAAAAAGCGATTTGTTCTTCTAAATCGAGTGTGCTAAAATTTGCTTTTAAATTAAGTTTTGCCTCCATAATATTCAGATGGCTGATAACATGGATTACTTCAACCCTTACATTTAAATTAGGATGCTGTAAAAGAGCGATAAGTTCGTCTTTTGCACCATATTGGTTGTAGATTTTAGCCAGTTTTAATGAAAAGAGGACTACAGATTCGTTCGATGACTTTAACCAAGAATTTATATCAGTAATTTCCTGGTTTTTAAATGACTGCAGTACTTCCAGCAATTGAATTTGATCCCATTCTGATATTGGGGTTTTGATTTCATTCAAATAGTCTAAGCCTTTAAAATGAAATAAATTAACAAGGTACAGTTGCATTTCACTGCGGACTTCGCTTTTTGGGTGGTTTATGTGCTCTTTAACTAAATGTTGAACTTCCTTTACTTCAAAAAGGGTAAGTTCTCTAATTCCTTTGGCAATTAAATTCCATTTTTTACTTTTTATTTTGGATAGGGTATAGTCTAATAAACCGGTTTGGATATAAAGTTTATTAATGGATTCAGCCATCTCTCCAGAAATCTCATAGCTTAGTTTCAACATTGTTGAAATTAAAATATCTTTTCTATAGGCTTTGTAAGTTGCTTTTTTTAGGTCATCAATAATGGTTAGTTGATCTGAACTGATTTCAGCAATATCGGCTTCGCCTGCATATAAATAGGTTATAACAGAAGTTTCAAATTCTTTTTCTACTTTATGTTTTGACTTTTCGTTTCTGCGTAAAGTACTTCTTAAATATTTCAGGTACAGTGTGATTGCAATAACCAATACGACCAGGACAGCTATGAAAACCCAAACCAATTCGACGATTAAAGCAGATTTTTTAAAAAGTTCAATAAAATAATTACTGCTAACCATATAATTTAAACTAAAATTCGTTTTACCCGGTTCACCAATTCATTGGGGCTAAAAGGTTTACTCATAAAATCATTAGCTCCTAATTTGAAGGCTTTAAGCACTATTTCTTCCTGCCCTGACGCTGAAAAAACAATGATGGGGGTTTTATCGTTTAATTTATTACGAACATGACTGATTACCTCTAAACCACTGATAAACGGCATCATGATATCGGTTAGGATCAATTGGGGATTGTGTTCTTCAATTAACGCTATCGTTTCTTTTCCGTTTTCTGCTATTAAAAGCTCGTATCCTTCTTTTTCTAACCGAAACTTAAGTAGTAACGATAGCATTGAGTTGTCTTCGGCCAGTAAAATTTTTTTCATGTCAATTTAGTATAATAACTTTAGCTCAATATTGATTAATTATTCTACTATTGTATACGTAATGGTTTTCGTAATGGTTTTTATTATTTTAAATAAGTTTTTATTTCTTTTATAAAATATTTAGTTCGATAAAAAGAGTTTGATCTTAAAAAGGCGTCAAGATTTTGATCTTTATTTAAAGCGAAATTAGTGTAATTTCCTTTAGAAAGTACGATTAAGTGTTAAATATATCGGTGAATGACATTTTAAAGATATTTTATTAGGAATAAAACTATTAAATAAATTAATCACACATTTTTCAGGCACTTTTAAATCAAAAAAAAGCTGGAGAAGTGGTGAAAATGAATGCTAAAGAATAGCGGTAACATGTACCTTAAAAACCTTCAAAAACACCAAGGCCAAAGAGTGCAAAATCATATTTTACAGGGTCATTTGGGTCGATTTTCCGAAGTTTAGAGTCTAATTCAGCCACTGCTTTGCCGTCATTTTGTTTCCGCGTTAACAACCCCAGTTTTCTGGCGACATTACCGGAATGTACATCCAAGGGGCAAGATAAGACTGAAGGGGGAATGCTTTTCCATATTCCTAAATCAACTCCTTTATTATCCTGGCGACACATCCATCTTAAAAACATATTGATACGTTTTGCAGCAGAGCCGTTCATGGGGTCTGAAACGTGTTTTTGGGTACGGTATTGGTGTGGGATTTCAAAGAATGTCTTCTTGAACTCAGAGATACTTTTTTGCATCGATGCAGGTTCTTGATTTTTAGAGAAAACAGCTTCGAGGCCGTCGTGATTTTGGTAGATGTTCTGGAGACTTTTTATAAAACTACTGAAATCTTGTCCGTTAAATGTACGATGCACAAAAGTTTCTAATCTTTGTAAATCATCTTCAGAATGTGACATCACAAAGTCAAAAGGGGCATTTCCCATCAAATCAATCATGCGATGGGAATTTTTGATAATCATGGTACGATTTCCCCAAGCAATTGTTGCACTAAGAAAACCCGCGATTTCAATATCTTCTTTTCGAGTAAAGAGATGCGGTATTTGTACCGGATCACTTTCAATGAAATCGAGTGTGTTGTATTGAAGTACTTTTTCGTCGAGAAAAACTTTAAGTTCTGATTTCTTCATTATTGGAACTGGATAACAGGGATTAAAAGAGATTTACTCAAATTGTGGACGAATTACTAATACTAGCAAATAAGCTTAGCCCAGATAGAAGTGAAAATCCTTTTTATTTCGTTTTTTGGACGAGATAAAAAGATTGTAGCGCATAGCTGGAAAGAGCTCCTAATTGCTAATTTGGCCATCAACCATCACCAGTTTTCTGTCGGCCATATTTGCTAATTCCTCATTATGTGTTACAATAACAAAAGTTTGACCAAATTCGTCACGTAATTTGAAAAATAATTGGTGCAGGTTTTCTGCTGATGCGGTGTCAAGATTGCCGGAAGGCTCATCTGCAAATATTATGGCGGGTTTGTTTATTAATGCCCGTGCCACTGCTACTCGTTGTTGTTCCCCTCCGGAAAGTTCATTGGGTTTATGGCTCAGCCTGTGCGATAACCCAAGAAAATCTAACAATTTTTTTGCTTCAGTTTCAGTTTCTTGTTTGGGTTTATTAGCAATGAAGGCTGGAATACACACGTTTTCTAACGCTGTAAACTCAGGTAGTAATTGATGAAATTGGAAGATAAAACCAAGATTTACATTTCTAAATTTGGATAGGCTTTTATCATTCATCGTTAGAATATCTTCATTGTTGATACGAAGTTCTATTCCATTTTCGATCGAAGGCTTGTCCAAAGTTCCAAGGATTTGTAAAAGCGTTGTTTTACCGGCTCCGGAAGCGCCAACAATAGAAACAATTTCTCCTTTTTTAATATGTAAATCCACTCCTTTTAAAACATGGAGTTGGTCGTAATATTTGTGCAAATTTTTGGCATATATCATAAGAAGGTATTTCTGCAAAGAAACAAAGATTTATATGAATATTAAATGGCAGACAAAATAATTTTCATGACAAAAACTATAAAAATTAGTTAATAAGAAATAGGGGAGTCTGTTTAATAACCTAAATTTGAATTATTATTGGTTATTACGTGCAGAGGAAATTCAGAACTTTTATCGGTACTGGCGCTAATTTCATATTAATCGAAATAAAAAGAGGTTGTTTTACCTCAAATTAAAGAATCTAATACAATGGAAAATCAAGAAGGAATAAAAGAAGGAATAGAAGTAGCTACGTTTGCAGGAGGTTGTTTTTGGTGTACAGAAGCCGTTTTTTTAGAATTAGAGGGCGTACATGCTGTCATATCAGGTTATATTGGCGGTAAGACAATTGATCCAACCTATAGGGAAATATGCAATGGAGACACTGGTCATGCGGAAGCGATCGAGATCAGTTTTGATCCTGAAAAAATCGGATTTGGAGAACTTTTAGAAATATTTTTTGCCACACACGATCCGACTACGTTGAATCGTCAAGGTAATGATGTGGGTACACAATACCGCAGTGAAATATTTTATCACAACGAGTTGCAGAAAAAGATAGCAGAGGACTACATTTCTTTAATGACCACTGAGGATACCTTTGGCAAGCGCATTGTTACTAAGATTTCGCCGGTGTCAAAATTTTACCAGGCGGAGGAAGTGCATCAAAATTATTACAATGATAATAAATCGCAAGGCTATTGTTCTTACGTGATTACTCCCAAAATAGATAAATTAAAAAAAATGTATAAAGATAAACTTAAAAAATAATGGAGAAAGAGGTCATGGTCATTAGCGGAAGTACTAAAAAAAGAAATTTATTTTTAGGTATTTTGTTTGATGCCGTGGGAATGTTGTCCTTTACGGTGCCCATGCTTGGTGAGTTTTCAGATGTTATTTGGGCACCGGTGGCAGCTTATTTGATGACCAGAATGTATAAAGGAACGGTAGGAAAAGTGGGTGGAGTTGTAGCGTTTATTGAAGAAATATTTCCTTTCACTGATTTTATACCGTCTTTTACCTTAATGTGGATTTATAATTATATTATAAAAAAAGAGCGAATGAGTTAAGTTGGTCTATTCTTTAAAAAGAAAACCCAACCCCATACTTTTTAGCATTTTCTTCTCAAATGCCCAAAAGAATTTAAATTGACCCAAAAGGAATCCTATTAACACCAAAAGTACTTGGTACAAAGGAAAAATTATAAGCAAACGAACCGGTGTATACCAATATCCGAAGTCTTCTTTCATAATTCCCAACCAAAAACAAACGGGTTTTGATAACCATGCTGAAGTAGAACCAGTTATTGCAAAGACGATAAATATAATTACAAGTTGAAAATTGGATGTAATTTTCCAACGTTTTTTTAATTCCTTCATTTTTATTTATAATGATTACAAATATAGTAACATTATCTTGGAGGAACATAACCAAAAAGTTTTTGTTTATAGGTATTTTGAAAATAGACCATATAGTTGTAAATTAAATAATTGACCTCATATCCATAATCAACATTTTGATTATAGTTAATAGTCATCTCGTACAGACTCGTATTGTAACGGAAAGGTTGTAATACCCTGCTGTTCCATTCGCTAATCCACAATATGTTTTTGTTTTCTAAATAAGATTGAGAGTGATAAAAACGCGGGAAAGACCTTGATGCTAACCAGGTATTGAAACCAGGGTCAATTATGATTACTTCGTATTCCAATCCTTCATTGGCAATTCGTATCGTATCGTTAGTGGTGGGATTTGGATTTTCTGCTTTCGAAACAACTGATTTTGAAGTAGTGCAGCCAATTATGATAGCCAGCATAATCAGTACTATGTAAATCTTGTTTTTCATGGTGAAATTTTGATTTATAAAGTTACGTATTAATTAGTTAAAGACTAGGGTATTAAAAAAAAATGGATTCATTAAACGATGTTAATGAATCCATTTTGGCTGTATGATTTAAAATGATTAGCTCAATAAACCAATTATTTGTGATGCTAATTCAGTACCGATTCTATCTTGTGCTTCTTCGGTTGCGGCGCCAATATGTGGAGTCAAGGAAACTTTAGGGTTCATTAAGATTGTCATTTCTGGTTTTGGTTCGCTTTCAAAAACGTCTAAGCCTGCGAACAATACTTTTCCGCTGTCTAACGCTTTTACTAGAGCTACTTCATCAATAACACCTCCGCGAGCGCAGTTTACAATACCTACACCATCTCTCATGATAGCTAGTTCTTTCTCTCCAATGATGTAACCATCTTGAGCGGGAACGTGTAAAGTAATAAAATGAGCTTCTTTAAATAAAGATTCTAATGGTTGAGAGACGATTGTCGTTGAGATGGATTGTCCGTCAAAAAATTCTACTTTAACGTCAACTTGACCAATATAACTGTCAGCGGCAATAACTTTCATACCTAATCCAAGAGCCATTTTTGCAGTCGCCTGACCAATACGGCCAATACCAACTATTCCAAGTGTTTTTCCTCTTAACTCAATTCCGTTAGCATATGCTTTTTTCAAACCGTCAAAGTTTGAATCTCCTTCGAGAGGCATAGTTCTGTTAGAATCATGCAAGAAACGTACGCCAGAAAATAAATGAGCAAATACTAATTCTGCCACTGATTCTGATGATGAAGCAGGAGTGTTGATAACGTGAATCCCCTTGCTTTTAGCATAATTCACATCAATATTATCCATCCCTACACCGCCACGACCAATAATTTTCAACCCTGGGCAAGCATCAATAATATCTTTACGGACTTTAGTGGCACTTCTTACTAAAACTACATCTACGTTGTTTTCGTTTATAAAGTTAGCTACCTGTTCTTGGGCTACTTTCGTTGTGATTACTTCAAATCCACCTTTTTCTAAAGCGATAATTCCACTTTTTGAAATTCCGTCATTTGCTAATACTTTCATTATTTTATTTCATTTCGAGGAACGAAATATTATCGTCCTTCTATTTTTGTGTTGTTTTTCTGGAGCTATTCCCGCTATTCGTTACAATACACCTCGTTAAAAGTTAAAAAACGAGATAGGATTTTCACTACTATCGGGGCTAGTAATCCCAGTAATTATATATTATACTTTAGTTTCCAATGCTTTCATGACGTCAACTAGAATTTGAACGCTTTCTATTGGTAATGCATTGTACATTGAAGCTCTGTACCCCCCCACTGAACGATGTCCTGGTATTCCAGATATTCCCGCTTCTTTCCACATTACATCAAAAGTTGCCGCATGTGATTCATCATTTAATAGGAAAGTAGCGTTCATATTACTACGATCTTCAACTGCTGCAGCTCCTTTGAATAATGGATTTCTATCAATCTCCGCATATAGTAATGCCGCTTTTGCATTATTTAATTTTTCAATAACAGCAACTCCTCCAAGATTCTTCAACCATTGTAAGGTTAATAAAGAAGCATAGACTGGAAATACAGCAGGTGTATTGTACATGCTTTCAGCTTTAATATGCTTTTCATAATCCAAAATACTTGGAATTGCTCTACCTGACTTACCCAGAATTTCTTCTTTTACGACAACTAAAGTAGTTCCTGCTGGACCCATATTTTTTTGAGCTCCGGCATATATAATGTCAAACTTTGAAAAATCCAATACTCTTGAAAAAATATCAGAACTCATATCACATACAATTGGCATGTCTAATGACGGAAATTCTTTTATTTGAGTTCCAAAAATGGTGTTATTACTAGTACAGTGAAAATAATTTGCATCATCCGGTACTGTATATCCTTTTGGAATGTGATTATAATTTTCTTCTTTTGAAGAAGCAACAACAACGGTTTCTCCAAATGGTTTAGCTTCTTTTATCGCACCAGCAGACCATGTTCCTGTATCAAGATAAGCTGCCTTACCGTTTTCTTTCATCAAGTTATAAGGAACCATTAAAAACTCTAAACTAGCACCACCCACTAGGAAAAGCGCTTGGTATCCTTTACCTTCTAAATCTAATAATTCAAGAGCAAGCGCCCTAGCTTCATCCATTACGGCCACAAAGTCTTTGCTTCGGTGCGAAATTTCCAAAATAGATAACCCGGAATCATTAAAGTTTAAAATGGCTTGTGCTGATTTTTCAAAAACTTCTTGCGGTAATATGCATGGTCCTGCGCTGTAGTTGTGTTTTTTCATGGTGTAGTTTATGTCCAAAAAATTAAAAGGCAAATCTCGGGAATAGGACATTAAAAAGCGTTAATTATTTCGGAATTATTAAACATATTTCCACTATGTTGTTAACAAAAACGAAATAGTATCGACGTTATCTGCATAATTCCATAATTCAGGATGTTGCGTTTGTCCGAAATCAATACTGTTTTCCATCAGATTATCGCTCACTATACATTGAATTTGGTCGGCTTCTTTCTCTAACCGCTTTTGCAATACATTGATATCATCGTAGAATTCATAAAAGACGCTCGAAATAGGGGAGGCAGGACTTTTATCTTCTTTTAAGGTCAAAAATCCATTGTCTAATAGTTTGAAATTACTCATTAGAAAAACGGCCTTGTTATAATCGTAATTATTGGCATATTTTTCATAATGAATGACATCTTGATATTCAAAAATAGCTTCAAAAAAGGCGTCAAAAGTATATCCTTTTGGTACAAAAAGTTTAGATACATTGCGACATCCCAAGCCAAAATAACGGAAAATATCTTCCCCTAAGGCGGCCAGTTGTGCTGCAGTTTCTTTTCCGCTTAAGACAGCAACCGAGTTCCTACTTTTTCTAATAATTGATGGTTTATCTTTAAAATAATATTCAAAATAACGGGCTGTGTTGTTGCTTCCGGTGGCTATAACGGCATCAAAGTTTTCTAATTTCCCTTCGACGAAATTAATTTTATCTGCAAATCTGGGTTCTGTCGCTATGATATATTTTGCTAAAAATGGCAGCAAGTGTTGGTCGTTAGAAGATGTTTTTACCAATACGTTATGACCGGAAATTAAAACGGAAAGGAAGTCATGAAATCCAACTAAAGGGATGTTTCCAGCTAAAATTAAAGCGATCTTTTTAGATTCTCTCGTGTCAATGGTATAGGCGGAAAGCCATTGATCCAAATTTTCTTCCGAAAGCGCTTTCGCCCAAGATTGAATTGAAAAATAAACTTGTTCCGGCGTATACCAGCCATTATGAGATTGCGATAATTTTATCAAATCAATAAAGGCGTCAAAAAACAGATCGTTGTTTAAAACGTCAGCTTTTTTAATCGTATTATCTTCAGAAAATTGGCTTAAGAATTTTCCTAATTCAACAAAAACACTTTTTTTTGTTTCTAATGTCATAATGTTTGCTTATGAATAGTTTTGATTGTAATTTTGCACAAAAATAAGCTTTAATAATTCGAAAGGCAAAAGTCTTAAAGTCAAAAGTGACTTAGTATGCTTTTTTTTAGTTCGAATAACAAATACTATAGTAAAATGGCAATAATAATAACTGACGAATGTATCAATTGTGGGGCTTGTGAACCGGAGTGCCCGAATACTGCAATATATGAAGGTGCAGATGATTGGAGATATAAAGATGGAACTAAGTTAAAAGGTAAAGTAATTTTGCAGGATGGGACTGAAGTTGATGCTGAAGATGCACAAACTCCAATTTCTGACGAAGTTTACTACATTGTTCCAGGAAAATGTACAGAATGCAAGGGTTTTCATGATGAACCGCAATGTGCCGCCGTATGTCCTGTGGATTGTTGTATTCCAGATGATGAACATGTGGAAACAGAAGAGACATTATTGAGTAGACAAGCATTTTTGCATAACGAATAAATACCGAAGTTGTAAGAATAAAATAAAAAATCCTGTTCGCCGTAGCGAACAGGATTTTTTATTTTAGGACTAGACCTATAGAAAAAGAGTATTATTGTTTAGCAATAGTATAAGTTGTGATGCTTACCGTATCAGTAGCTTCATCATAATTTTCTAAAACTAAATTTCCATTTGCAGTAAAATAACCGTAAGATGTATTATCCTTAGCTTTGTAGATATAATTGTTGTTTGAAGTTTTTCTCAAAATTGCTGATTTCTGGCCGTCAGTAGAGAACATAGTGTAGCTACTTTTGTCACTTGCAACCTGGTATTTCATTCCGTCTAATTCATAATAAGCAGAGCGGTCAACGTTAATTAATTTGGTTATTCCGTTTTCTGTAATTTTTGTGGTAGCAGTAACTTCTACAGGACTTTCTTTGATGTCTTTATTTAAAATTTTGGAATTAGCATCTTTCAATTCAACACTTTGAGTTTCTTCTATTTCCTTAGTTTGGATTACTTGTTTATTACCGTCAGAGTCTTTTATCGTAGTGATATTAGTTTTAACTTCTGACTTTATATTTTTTTTCTGGGCTTGAATATTTATAGAAAATAAAAAAGCGGCCATTCCTAATATTATAATTTTCATGATATTTAATTTTAATGATTTGTATAGTACTAATTTACAAGTTTTTGACTTCTTAAATGTTACAGAATTGCTGTAAATGGTTGTATTATTCACTCCAAAAATAAATTAATTGTACACTATTATATCGTTTTGACTCTCTTTTTTGCTACAATGACATAGGTGTCGTATGCATAAGTTTTTCTATCTATCGTTTGTATGATTTCAAAACCATTCAAATACAAAAACAATTGTATTTCATTTAACGTGAATACGCGAACAGTCGAATAATCAGTGGCAATCAACTCTTTTCCCAGGTCATTAATAATATAATATCTTGCTATCCAATCCAGCATGAAATTTTCCATTGAAGTGGTCTCCCAACTAATCTCCCTTAGATAGTGAACGCCTTCGTATTCTGCCTTATGAGTAATAAGTAGATTGTCAATTGCATAGGGAACGAATCGATTGGCATCTATGAAATCAAAAATAATAATCCCGTCATCAGTAATATTGTTATAGCGGGAAGTAAAAGTTTCGTTTACATCATCGTTAGAGATCAAATAACTGGTGGAGCGTCCTGTTATAATTATGGAGTCAACCTTTTTTTCGAGATTAAAATTTCGCATGTCCCCCAGAATAAAACGACAATCTTTGGTTCTTTTTCTGCAATTGCGATCATGCTGCGGCTATAGTCCAATCCGGTATAATCTTGATTGTTTTCTTTAAATCGTTTAGCTAAATTCCCTTTGCCACTTCCTATTTCAAGTACAGTTTTACAGTTGTATTCTTGAATTAATTGATTGTAGAATTTATATTCATCATCATAATCAATAAAAGTTTGGTAGATGGCATCATAGATAGCGGCCTTTTTTCCATCATATAAGGTAGCCATATAGCGCTAATTTGTGTGATTTACTATCAAAGGTCTTTGTTGTTAAAGTGTGTTACTTATCGTGGGTCAGTTTAATAACTCTTAAATTTAGGGGAAATTATGATATAAAAAAAAGGGCTATCCACTGGATAGCCCTTTTTTAAAAGTATGCTTAAGAATTAGAATTTATAGTTCAACGATAAGTTAAACATTGTTCCTAATTGGCTAAAGTGATACCCATCATACGTCATTTGAGAATAACGTTGGTTAAAAGTAATCAGATTAGATTGGTTTTGTACCTGTAAAGGATCACTTAAGAGTGTAGTACCAGCTGCATTTTCAGCTTTGAATTCCCATTCTGGTAAAACATTTAATAAGTTGTTTACATTTAATGATAAAGTAAGTTTTTCTGTAGCAGAAAATGTAACTCCTAAATCAGTAACCATTTTAGGGATAAACTCAGTTCTTAAGTCAGAACTAAGACCAGCTTGGTTAAATGTGGTCTTTCCAAAATAAGTATTGTTAAGAGAAAAACCAAATTTTCCAATTTCGTAGTTAGATCCTAAGATCCACTTTGTTACGGGTCTGGAAGTAAACATTAAAGACTCAAGTGTTTGACCGAAGTTATCACTTTTTACTGGAGAAATTCTTTCGTTTTGGAAAGTGATATTTCCTGATAAATTGAATCCTAATTTACCTTCACCTAATAAAATATTACTGTAATTGGCAACTACATCTAATCCAGAAGTTCTAGAATCAAAAGAGTTTTCAAACCAGGCTACCTCACCATATGGAGTAGATTTTATATCACCTAGAATAATTCTGTCTTCTACTTTGATGTTATAATAATCTATTGTGAAATTAAAGTCCCTAGAAGGCTTAACACCTATTCCAACAGTTACGTTAGTTGATTTTTCGGCATCTAATTTTGGAACACCAATTAAACGAGCCTGAGGAGAAACATTATTAATAATACCACTTACTTGAATTCCTTCTCCAGCAACGAAAGAATATTGTGATTTTTGAGTGTAAATTTGGTGTAATGTAGGTGCTCTAAATCCAGTAGATAAAGATCCTCTTAATGTTACTTTATCCTCTGCAAATTTATATCTAGAACTTAACTTCCAAACAGTAGCTCCACCAAAATCGCTATAATCTTCATAACGAACCGTTCCGTTGATCAAGAAATCTTCAGTTACGTCAAACGCAACATCAAAATATCCACCTAAGTTGTAACGGTTCCATTTTCCTGAGTTTTCAGGTCTGTTTCCAGCAAATGAATCTGCTCCAATTCCTTCCCATGAAGATTGTTCACCTTCGATAACTTCAAATGTTTCCGTTCTGATCTCAGATCCAAAACCAATACTGATTTTATCAGATAAAATTTTAGAGATATCTAAGTTACCTACAACATGATTGAAAGATGTTCCACCAGGTTTGAAGAAGATAGGACTGTTTTCTCTATATACATTAGCTCCATTCTCGTCTTTGATGTCTGATCTGTTGTGAGAATTATCTACGTTATACGTTTGAGTGTTACCACCAACAGTAATACTGGCATCAGTATTCCAACCGTTTTGAACTGCTTTGTATCCTAAAGTACCATTATAGTCATTCAAGTCACCTGTAAAAGTCGGTACGTATCCTTGGTAAGATGCTGGAGTTCCGTCTCCAAAGAAATCTTTTAGGTAAGGAAAGTCAGATAAAGTTCTCCAGTATGGAGTTCTGTAATTAGCGAATGAGTTTACTTTTTTGTAAACATAGGCTGCGTTATAGTACAATTGAGTATTTTCCGATAAATCAAATCCACCATTTACTAAGAATTTAGCGGCAGCAGTTTCAGGAGAACCATTAATATTTCCAGCGTCCGGAGTCTTAGCTAGAAAATCATTTATTTGTGTTATTCCGTTCGAGTTGTCAGTTTTAATAGAGGCTGAATTAGCACCAGGGTAAACTTCTTTTTCTCCACCATCCCAGTAAATTGGATCATTTGGGTCAACGTAAATAAAGTCAGCATATTCTCCACCTGAAAGCGGCTTGTTATCTGGTCCAAGATTTTTTGTTCCTCCATCAACTTTACCAGGTCGGTTTGCTTGACTAACTTTAGAGAAATCTACTGTATAGTTAACGAAGCCTTTACCATTACCTACTTCAGAACCATTATTAAGACTTACTCCATACATTTCTCCATCACCTTCAGCAGTTATACCACTTCTTACAGTTACTGATCCACCGTTTGTGCTTTTCTTTAAGATAATATTCATTACCCCAGCAATCGCATCAGAACCGTATTGTGCAGATGCACCATCACGAAGAATCTCTACTCTTTCGATAGCGTCAGTAGGTATAGCCGAGATATCAGCACCTGTTTCACCACGTCCTGGAGACGTTTGAACATAAAGTAAAGAACTTAAGTTTTTACGCTTACCATTAATAAGGATTAACGTTCTACTTGGTCCCATGTTTCTAATCTCATAAGGATCTAATAAAGAAGTCGCATCATTTACCGGTGTTTGTACCGTATTAAAGGATGGGATTTTGTATTGTAAAGCTTTGTCAAATGAAGCTTGTCCAGTTGAAGCTAAGTCTTTTGCAGAAATTACGTCAATAGGTAGAGCGGTTGTGGTATTACTCCTAGGAGCAGTTCTCGACCCTGTTACTATAATTTCTTGCAGTGCCTGTCCGCCTTCTTCTGATAAAACAACATTAATTGTAGAACCTGTTGCGGCCTTTTCTACGTTGGTAAAACCAATGTAGCTAAAAATGATTGTGGCGCCTTCTTGAACTTTAATTTTGTAAGCACCATCAATATTGGTAGATACTCCGTTTTGTGTTCCTTTCTCGACGATGTTAACACCGGGAAGCGCTGCTCCAGAAGCATCTTTTACTACACCAGAAATTTCTTTTTGGGCAAAAAGAAAACTGACGTTTAGCAGTAAAAATAATAATGTAATTTTTTTCATAATAAGTTAATTTGGTTTTTGTTTAGTTTTATTTCTACGGCAAATATAAAATTTTTTTAACAAAACATTAGTAAAAACGGTGTTTTTATGAATAATGTTATTTAATTACTGTTAATCTATTGTTTTTTCTTACGAAGCATTTATTAAATATTATATTTGCAAAATTTTAAAGTAAACATTAAAGCTTATAGGGGTAAAAGACTATATGTAAACATAAATATCATGAAAGCAGGAATTGTAGGATTACCAAATGTGGGAAAATCAACTTTATTTAATTGTTTGTCGAATGCAAAAGCTCAAAGTGCAAATTTTCCTTTTTGTACCATTGAGCCTAACATAGGTGTAGTAAATGTACCAGACTCAAGAATTGAAAAGTTAGAAGAATTGGTTAAACCGGAACGTGTACAAATGGCAACTGTTGATATTGTGGATATCGCAGGCTTGGTAAAAGGAGCTAGTAAAGGGGAAGGCTTAGGAAATCAATTTCTAGGTAACATTAGAGAATGTAATGCTATTATTCATGTGCTACGTTGTTTTGATAATGATAATATCGTTCACGTTGATGGGAATGTTAACCCAATCAGGGATAAAGAAACTATTGATATTGAGTTGCAGTTGAAAGATCTTGAAAACGTTGAAAAACGTTTGGAGAAAGTAAACCGTGCTGCCAAAACTGGTAATAAAGAAGCGCAAACTGAAAAAGCGCTGTTAGATCGAATTAGAGAAACGCTGTTGCAAGCTAAGTCGGCAAGAATAGTCATTCCTCAAAATAACGATGAAGAGTTGTTAATGGAAGCTTTTCAATTGATTACAGCAAAGCCGGTCTTATATGTTTGTAATGTAGACGAAAATTCTGCTGTGAGCGGAAATAAATATGTAGATCAGGTTCGTGAATTGGTAAAAGATGAAGATGCAGAGGTTATTATTCTTTCTGTAGGAGCAGAGGCTGATATCACCGAATTGGAAAGTTACGAAGAGCGTCAAGTTTTTCTGGAAGATATGGGGTTAACTGAGCCAGGTGCGTCAGTTTTAATTAGAGCAGCTTATAAATTATTAAAGCAACAGACTTATTTTACAGCAGGTGTAAAAGAGGTTAGAGCGTGGACAATAGATGTTGGGTCAACTGCGCCACAAGCAGCAGGAGTGATTCATACAGATTTCGAAAAAGGATTTATCCGTGCTGAAGTGATTGCTTATGAAGATTTCGTTCATTACGGTTCAGAAGCAAAATGTAAAGAAGCAGGAAAATTTAAAGTAGAAGGAAAAGAATATATCGTTAAGGATGGAGATGTAATGCATTTTAGATTTAACGTGTAAGAATAAAAGAGAAAATAAAACAAAGAATATAGAAAACCGTAGAAGTAATTTTACGGTTTTTTTTTGTGCCTATTTAATATAGAACACTTTCTTTAGTACCTATTTCCAGCTTTCCGTTTCCATCTGGGGCAAATAAAAGAAACAACATCATTTTTGATAAATTTTCAAAACACTTCAAGATTCGAAATTCCGAGTTGAATATTCAACCTTATTTTTAAATTTTGAAGGATGAGTCTAGCGTGTCGAAATTTGAAAACTCGTTTTTTTTTAGTATATTTAGGGAAATAAAAGAACCATGAAAATTATAGCCTTTGGTGCAAGCCCTAGTAAAAACTCTATCAATAAAAAATTAGCGACTTATGCTGCTGGTTTATTTGAAAATGGGGAAGTGGAAGTGCTTGATTTAAATTCGTACCGTATGCCAGTATTCAGTGTGGATATTGAAGAAGAAATGGGGGAGCATCCTTTAGCGCAAAAGTTTTTGGATAAAATTGCCGGTGCCAATATTCTGGTGGTTTCGATGGCGGAAAATAACGGTAATTATTCTGTGGCTTTTAAAAATGTTTTTGATTGGTGTACCAGAATAAACGCCAAAGTTTTTCAAGAAAAACCTATGCTGCTTATGGCGACTTCAACTGGGGCAAAAGGAGGAGTAAATGTATTGGGAATAGCTAAAGACGCTTTCCCTTATTATGGTGGAAATATCAAAGCAACGTTCTTACTGCCCAGCTTTGATGTTAATTTCGATATTGAAAACGGTAAAATTTCCAATCCCGAATTCGATAAACAATTGAAAGAAATTGTGAGGAATTTTTAAATGTAAAATTGTAATGGTTCTCCTTAAGGATTAAATTGCGTGCAAAGACGGTTGTCAATATCATTCTTAATAACTTTGAGGGCTTACCCTTTTAAAATATATTGAGATATCCTATATTAGCACAAAATCCACAAAATTTAAAATGTCAGATCAAAATCAATATACCGAAGATAATATTCGATCGCTCGATTGGAAAGAGCACATCCGTATGCGTCCTGGTATGTATATTGGGAAATTGGGTGATGGTTCTTCTCCTGATGATGGGATTTATATTCTTTTAAAGGAGGTGCTAGACAACTGTATCGATGAATTCGTTATGGGTGCCGGTAAAACAATCGAAGTTACCATTAAGGATAAAACGGTTAACGTTAGGGATTACGGTCGTGGAATTCCTCTTGGGAAAGTGATTGACGTAGTTTCTAAGATGAATACGGGAGGGAAATATGATTCTTTGGCTTTTAAGAAGTCAGTTGGTTTGAACGGAGTGGGAACAAAGGCAGTAAATGCTTTATCCAACTACTTTCGTGTGGAATCTGTTCGTGATGAGAAACAAAAAGCCGCTGAGTTTTCAGCAGGTAATTTGATGCTGGAAGAGGATATTATTGATACTACAAAAAGAAAAGGAACTAAGGTTACTTTCATTCCGGATGAAGCCATTTTTAAAAATTACAAATACCGCTATGAGTATGTAATCAAGATGGTGAAGAATTATTGTTACCTAAATAATGGACTGACAATAATATTCAACGGAGAAAAATATTTTTCTGAAAATGGTCTGAAAGATTTATTGGAAGAAACAATTCATGCCGATGATTTAGAATATCCAATCATTCACTTGAAAGGAGAGGATATTGAAATCGCATTAACACACAGTAAAACACAATATAGCGAAGAGTATCATTCGTTTGTAAACGGACAGAATACCACACACGGAGGAACGCATCTCGCGGCTTATCGTGAAGCCATTGTAAAAACCATCCGTGAGTTTTACAATAAAAGTTTTGAAGCGTCAGATGTACGGAAATCGATTGTAAGCGCTATCAGTATCAAAGTTATGGAGCCGGTATTTGAATCACAAACTAAAACTAAGTTGGGTTCTGCTGACATGGGATCAGAACCGGGGATGCCATCAGTGCGTACTTTTATCAATGATTTTGTAAAAACGAAACTTGACAACTACCTGCATAGAAATACGGCCACTGCAGACGCTTTACTGCGCAAAATTCTTCAGGCGGAACGGGAACGAAAAGAATTATCCGGCATTCGAAAATTAGCCAAAGACAGGGCTAAAAAATCGAATTTGCACAACAAAAAATTAAGGGATTGTCGCGCACATCTTACCGATACAAAAAACCCAAGGAATCTGGAAAGTACGCTTTTTATTACTGAGGGGGATTCTGCATCGGGTTCCATCACGAAATCTCGGGATGTGAATACACAAGCCGTTTTTAGTTTGCGTGGAAAACCTTTGAACTCCTACGGCATGAACAAAAAAATTGTTTATGAAAATGAGGAGTTCAATTTATTGCAGGCTGCATTGGACATTGAAGATGACATGGAGAACCTGCGTTACAATAATATTGTTATTGCAACGGATGCAGATGTTGATGGAATGCACATTCGCTTGTTATTGATTACTTTTTTCCTGCAATTTTTCCCTGAATTGATAAAAGAAGGGCATTTGTATATTTTGCAAACACCGCTTTTCAGGGTACGAAACAAGAAAGAAACAATTTATTGTTATTCTGATGAAGAACGAAAAGCAGCCATTGAAAAACTGAAGCCAAAACCCGAAATCACGCGATTTAAAGGTTTGGGAGAGATATCACCAGATGAGTTTAAAAACTTTATTGGAGACACGATTCGCCTTGACCCCGTTATGATGGATAAGAACACATCCATTGAGCAATTATTGTCTTTCTACATGGGAAAAAATACGCCAGACCGACAAGAATTTATTATCAAGAACTTGAAAGTGGAGTTGGACGTGATTGAAGCGGTATAAAATTAAAGATAGTAGTACCATGATTAAAAAAAGACATCTTATCTATATTATTTTGACTTTTAGTATTGCTTTTTCGGCTACCTTTTTTATGATAAAAAGTAATGATCATAAAGAATGCGGAACTGTGATAAAAAAGGTGATAGATAAAAATGGAAAGGAAGTAGCAACTACAGAGCATGTTTGTCAAGAAAAATATTCTTTTTAAGGATTACAAATTTAAAATATAATTAGTTACTATTCAATAGGATTTATTAAATGAAAGACGAAGAAGACGATAATATCATTCCGCAAAACGAAGGTGAATCCCAAGACGAATCAAACGAATCAAATGATGAAGGATTTGAAGATATAGTAACTTCTGAAGGAAAGCATTTCTATGATAATCACGAAGGTGAAAATGATACCATTACTAAAGTTACAGGAATGTACAAGGACTGGTTTCTGGATTACGCTTCTTATGTAATTCTAGAACGTGCGGTTCCTGCAATTGAAGATGGTTTTAAACCGGTTCAACGCAGAATAATGCACTCTCTTAAAGAGCTGGATGATGGCCGTTATAATAAAGTAGCTAACGTTGTGGGTCACACTATGCAGTATCACCCACACGGAGATGCAAGTATCGGCGACGCCATGGTACAAATAGGTCAAAAAGAATTATTAATTGACTGCCAGGGAAACTGGGGGAACATCCTTACCGGAGACAGTGCGGCAGCTTCACGTTACATTGAAGCCCGTTTGTCTAAATTTGCTTTGGAAGTTATTTATAGTCCAAAAATTACTGATTGGGGGATGTCTTATGATGGTAGAAGAGCAGAACCGAATAATCTTCCCGTTAAATTTCCATTGCTTCTGGCACAAGGTGCAGAAGGTATTGCAGTAGGACTTTCGACAAAAGTATTACCGCATAATTTTAATGAGTTAATAGATGCTTCGATAAAAATACTGAAGGGGAAACCTTTTACGATTTATCCGGATTTTATGACCCAAGGTATCGCCGATATCTCGAACTATAATAATGGATTGCGAGGCGGTCGGGTCCGTGTTCGTGCAAAAATTGCACAATTGGACAAAAATACCTTAGTGATTACCCAAATTCCGTTTTCGACCAATACGACTACTTTGATTGACAGTATTTTGAAAGCCAATGATAAAGGGAAAATCAAAATCAAAAAAATTGAGGACAATACTGCTGCCGATGTTGAAATTTTAATTCATCTTTTTCCAGGAGTTTCTCCAGATAAAACGATTGATGCATTATTCGCTTTCACGGGATGCGAAACATCCGTAGCGCCATTGGGCTGCGTGATTGAAGATAATAAGCCTTTGTTTATCGGTGTTTCTGATATGTTGAAAATTTCGACTAACAGAACGGTTGGTTTATTAAAGAGCGAACTGGAAATTCAACTGAGTGAACTGGAAGAACAATGGCATTTCTTGTCTTTGGAGCGAATCTTTATCGAAAATAAAATTTACCGTGACATTGAGGAAAAAACGACTAGAGAAGATGTTATACAAGCAGTTGACGATGGTTTAAAACCACACATTAAACATTTAAAACGTGCTATTACAGAAGAAGATATTCTACGTTTGTTAGATATCCGAATCATGCGTATCTCTAAATTTGATAGCAATAAGGCGCAAGATAAAATTGAAGCTTTAGAAGGAAATATAGAGCAAGTAAAACATGATTTAGAGCATTTAATTGATTTTGCAATTGCTTATTTTGCTAAACTGAAAGAGAAGTACGGAAAAGGGCGCGAACGCCAAACTGAACTTCGTGTTTTTGATGATATCGAAGCTACAAAAGTAGTTTTAAGAAATACTAAATTATACGTTAACAGAGAAGAAGGGTTTTTAGGGACGAGTTTGAAAAAAGACGAATACGTTACGGATTGTTCAGATATTGACGATGTAATTGTTTTTCTTCGAGACGGAAATATGATGGTGACCAAAGTGGATTCCAAAACCTTCGTTGGGAAAGATATTATTCATATCGCCATTTTTGACAAGGGAGATAAGCGGACCATTTATAACGTGATTTATCGTGACGGTAAGTCGGGACCTTCTTATATAAAGAGGTTTAACGTTTCGGGTGTTACCAGAGACAAACTGTATGATTTGACAAATGGAACAAAAGGATCACAAATTCTATATTTCACCTGTAATCCAAATGGAGAAGCTGAAGTGATAACGGTTTTATTGCGCCAGGTAGGAAGTATAAAGAAATTGAAATTTGATATTGATTTTGCAAGTTTGGCGATTAAAGGGCGCGCCTCAAAAGGGAATTTGGCATCTAAATATCCAATTAAGAAAATTGAAATTAAAGAAAAGGGAATATCTACTTTACTGCCAAGAAAAGTGTGGTACGATGATACTGTCCAAAGATTGAATGTGGATGCAAGAGGAGAATTATTAGGGGAATTCAGACCCAATGATAAAATTTTGATCATTCAGCAATCAGGGAAACTAAAAGTAATTACGCCGGAATTGTCCACTCATTTTGATTCGGATATGGTAGTGTTAGAAAAATGGGTTCCTAAAAAACCAATTTCTGCTATTTATTATGATGGTGAAAAAGAACGGTATTACATCAAACGCTTCTTGGTAGAAACCGAAAATAAAGAAGAGCTTATTATAACGGAGCATTCAAATTCACAATTGGAAATTGTATCAACCGATTACCGTCCGGTGGTTGAGTTGGTTTTTCCTAAGATAAAAGGAGTTCAAAAAGAAGCGATAACAGTGGACATTGAAGCGTTTATTGCGGTGAAAGGATTTAAGGCTTTAGGAAACCAGTTGACTACTGACAAGATCAAGCAGGTGAATATGTTAGCTCCATTGCCTTATGAAGTTCCTGAAGAAATTATTCTTGAACGCAGAAGCACAAATGATGATGGTACAGATTTTCAACGTGATGAAGACGGACAAATCATATTGTTTTAATTATCAGACATAAAAAAAAGCTTCCGCCAGGCGGAAGCTTTTTTTTATATTTAAAAGCGTTTTACTTTTTCTTATTAGAGGCTTTCATATTGATTACTTCTACCATCAAGGAGAAAGAGATCGCAAAATATAAATATCCTTTTGGCACCGGTGTTACATGGCTTCCAAAAATAAGCGCATTTGATAAATGAGCGCTTTCCGTAAGTAGCATAAAACCAATAAGAATTAAAAAGGACAAACCCAGAATTTGTATCGAAGGGTTTTTATTCACGAAACTACCTACCGGAACAGCAAACTGCATCATGATGAGAACTGAAATCACTACTGCTGTAATCATGATGTATAAAGCCCCCGGAACACCATTAGTCATTCCAACTGCGGTAAGAATACTGTCAAAAGAAAAAACCAAGTCAATCATAATGATTTGTAAAAGTACACTTTGAAATGATTTTGTAGCGGCTTTACCCAATTCCTTTTCTTCATGGCCTTTTTCATCTACTTTTTCTCTAATTTCACTGGTGCTTTTATAAATAAGGAATAAACCGCCTAGAAGTAATATGATACTTTGTCCCGTAATTCCGGCTTTCAGCCATCGTAAATCGATGCTGAACCAGGGTTCTTTCATTTGAATCAATAAGTTGATACCGAATAAAAGGGCTATTCTCATGAACATAGCAAGAAACATCCCTATTTTAGTTGCTTTTTTGCGACTTTCAATCGGTAATTTACCCGTTGCAATTGAAATAAAAATGATGTTATCTATTCCCAGGACAATTTCGAGGAAGGTCAATGTTACTAAGGCAATCCAAGCATCAGGATTTAAAAATACTTCCATTTTTTTTATTGTGAATTAGTGAATACTATCGGTTCAATCAGTACTGTTTAGTCTGCTAATTTTGTTACAGTTCCTTTTTGTTTTTGAGGTACTCCTACCATTCCAAATTCAAAAGTATATGTATCGCCTGAAGTGCTCAAAATTCTCATGTCTATTGACTTTTTTTCCGCCATGTTTTTTGGGTGCAATTTTTTCAAAATATACTCGCAATCGTTAACCCATCGTATGGAGGCCGTATCTGTCTTTCCATCGTAAGTTTCAATTTCTAGGCTGTCATTACGTTCAAAAAGGGTGGTTTTTGTCACACCATCCACTTCGTAATCAAAACGAAATTTTCCGGTTTTAAAATCTTTGCAGTTGCGTTCTACATTATAGCATGAAACAATCAGAAGTAGTAATGGAATTAGAAGTAATTTTTTCATTTAAATATTTTTTTGGAGCTTTTTTGCTATTTGTTTTAATCTGTCATTTGCAGTTCCGATAGCTATCGGAACGAAGCAATCTTCTTGCGAGATTGCTATTTCTCAAAAAGGATTTTCATTGCTATCAGGGCCAGACTAATGTCGTTTTAATTCTTATTGGATTTTAATATCATATTTTTCTAAAAGACCAGGGATTCCCTGTGTGGAAAATTTGGCTTTTTTCATAGGATTGAATTCGGGGTCAATTTTATAATTATAAGCCGTCAGGAAATTAACCTCCTTCAATTGCGTGTCATTAAAAATAGCATTGTCTAAATTACAATTCTCAAAAACCGAATTGGAAAGTGTGCTTCCTATAAAACTGACTTCTTTCATCGAACAAGAATTGAAATTTGTCTTTGGCATTTTCTTATTGGCAAAAGAAGAGTAATCTAAAACACAATCGTGGAAACTCACTGCAAATAAGAAATCAGTACAGCTGTTAAACTGAATTCCCAATAATTTGCAATTGGTAAAATGTACTGTTTTTAAACTGGTTCCCATTAAACTAGTCATCGAAAGATTGCAGTCGATAAACTCACAATCCATGAAGGTATTGTTTGAGAAATCACTATTAGATAAGTCACAGTTTTTAAAGACACAATCTTCAAATTCCCGATTGCTGACTTTCTTATCGATAAAAACGATTTTTTCAAATGTTTTCTGAATGTGAATCAAGTCTTCCATTAGTCGTTAAATAAAGATTTCATAATTGTATTCAATCCCATAAACATTAAATACATTGCTCCCAGACAGGTTGCGATGCCTATGGCCAAAACCAGATAATGCCACACATTTTCCTTGTTGATGAATGCATTGTATATAATTGATGGACCTATAAACAGCATGGGCAAAGCTCCTGCTAAATATTTAATTCCTTTAGATAAAAGTTCTTTATTGGTTGCCATTTTTTTAAGTTTTAATTTAACCACAAAGGTTTCGCTATGCACGCTAAGCTTAAATTTCAATATTTACTGCATATTATAAGACTCAACCGCTTTCCTAACGCTTCCGTGTTCTTTTAATAATGCAGCTGCTTCTTCATAATTTACCGGAATTTCTCCCATAATCATTTTTACCCCGCGATCAACGAGTTTGGTGTTGCTCAGTTGCATGTCAACCATTTTGTTGCCTTTCACTTTTCCGAGTTGGATCATGGAGGCAGTCGAAATCATGTTTAACACTAATTTCTGTGCTGTACCTGCTTTCATTCTAGAACTTCCCGTTACAAACTCTGGTCCCACGACAACGTCAATAGGAAATTGTGCTGTATTAGAAAGCGGACTTTCTGCATTGCAGGAAATGCTTCCTGTGATAATATTATTTTTGTTGCACATTTCTAATCCACCAATAACATAAGGCGTTGTTCCTGACGCGGCGATACCGATCACGACGTCATTCTCATTTATATGGTGTTCCTGTAAATCTTTCCAAGCTTGAGTGGCATTGTCCTCCGCATTTTCTACGGCCCTGCGAATTGCCATATCGCCGCCAGCGATTATTCCGTTTACTAAGTCGAAAGGTACACCAAAAGTTGGTGGGCATTCTGACGCATCCACAATCCCTAATCGTCCGGAAGTTCCGGCGCCAATGTAGAACAATCTTCCGCCTAATTTCATTTTAGCCACAATTTGGGTCACTAAAGTTTCAATTTGAGGAAGTGCTTTTTCAACAGCATGAGGAACAGTTTTGTCCTCCTGATTGATATTAGCAAGCAGTTCTTGTACGGACATTTTTTCGAGATGTTCGTATTTTGAGGATTGTTCGGTGGTTTTAGTGAAATTCATTTTGTTATCTTTTACCACAAATGCCCTACGGCACTAAGGTTAATTATATAGATGTAAATTTAAAAAATAATACTTGTTCAGAAACAAATAGAATTGACAAAACATTGTTTCTTATTAACTTTTCGACATTTTTTTTCTACAAAAAATAGGCCAATGTGATTCCTAAAACAATCATAGAAACTTTGGCAATATTGAATTTATGTCCTTCGCTGCTTTCAAAAATGATGGTGGATGATATGTGAAATAATATCCCGATGACAACGGCTGTGATTTCAGTGTAATAATCATTTAGTATCGGTAAATAATCTGAAGCCAACGTTCCCATCGGAGTCATTAATGCAAATGTGAGCATGAAGCCAAAAATTGCTTTTTTGTTCAGATGTGAATTAATGAAAAAAGTGGTGAGGATAATCGCTATCGGTAAATGGTGGATGGCAATACCAACAGCTAAATCGTGGTGATGGCCTACCGGAAAACCTTCTAAAAAGGCATGTATGCAAAGACTGACGAATAGCAACCACGGGATGTGGGACATGTTTACGTGTCCATGCGTATGTCCATGTTCTGCACCTTTTGAGAAAAATTCTAGTATAATCTGGAATAGAATCCCCAACATAATACAGATTCCTATGTTTGGATTTTTACTTTCGTAAACATCCGGCAACAAGTGCATTACGGTCAGAGACAATAGAAAAGCACCACTAAAAGCCAATAGTAACTTTAGGTTGGTTTTGTTTTTTGGTTTTAAAAATAAGGCTATCCCATATCCTAATAGTACTGAGAGTAAAGGTAAAAGGTAATTCATTCTTATTTGTTGAATTGTTGTTTTGCTGAACTGCTGAATCGTCCCTTTTTAGAGGGTGATTATACAAATTAACGACTTGCCGAATAGACTATTTAAAAATCATAATTAATCTTTCACTTTCATTCTTGTAGAACTTTTTCAACTTATAGTCTCCAAAAATATCTAAAAGATAGATTCCTGCCTCTTCCATTAACACTTCAAAGTCTTGCAGTGTTAACGCTTTTACTTTTTCAGTGAAATGAAATTTTTGTCCTTTGTCTTCAAAGTCAATTTCTTTATAAATATGGCCGTCTTTTAAATAACGCTTCAAGTGAAAATCAATTCCTTCGACAGTTTTTGTTTCTTCTGGAACAAGGGTTTTTAGCACTTGGCTTACATTCAAGAAATCAATTACGGCAAAACCATATTCAGACAAACTTTCTTTGATCGCTTTTAGAGTTATAAGATTATCCTCGTCTTTTTCGAAATAACCAAAACTGGTAAACAAATTAAAAATGGCATCGTACTTTTCTTCAAAAGGTACTCTCATGTCATGCACTTTAAAATGCAAAGTGTCATTTGTGTCTTTACTTGCTTCGGCAATACTGTTTTCAGATAAATCAGCGCCCAAGACATCAAAGCCCAATTGGTTCAAATAGATGGAATGACGACCCTTACCACAAGCCAGGTCAAGCACTTTGGCATTTTCCGGAAGATTGAGGTAATTCGTTATGTTGTCCATAAAAAGCTGCGCCTCGGTATAGTTTCGCTCTTTGTAAAGGATGTGATAATATGGCGTATCGAACCAAGAACTGAACCAGGTTGCTGTTGGTTGTTCTGGATTTATATTCGTTGGATTTTGTTCTTCAGACATTTATTCTTTTTCAATTAATTCAAGTCCGGCAAATTTAGTGTATTTTTGCTGAAAAATAAAGAAACCGTGCAGATACGCAGAGATTCTCGTTGAGAAACTTTTAATTTTTATCACGGGTTAAACATAAAGCAGAAAAAGGTCTGTTTTAATTGATACACACAAATGGAAAATAATTTTAAGATGGTTGCCAAAACCTTTTTTGGTTTTGAGGAAATATTAGCAAAGGAATTACAAATGTTGGGCGCACAAGATGTGGAACAGGGGGTAAGAATGGTAAGTTTTAAAGGGGATAAAGGATTTATGTACAAAGCAAATTTGTCATTACGTACCGCTTTAAAAATTTTGAAACCTATTTATTTTTTTAAGGCAAACAATGAACAAGCTTTATATAAGGGAATTTCTGGTGTAAACTGGTCAAGATATATCAATGCCAATCAAACTTTTGTAATTGATGCTACGGTACATTCGGATAATTTCAATCACTCTGAATTTGTTTCGCAAAAATGTAAGGATGCGATTGTAGATCAATTCAGAGAACGAACAGGACAACGTCCAAGCATCGATAAAGTACACCCAGACTTAAGAATCAACATCCATATCGATAAAGATCAAGTTTCTGTTGCATTAGATACTTCAGGAAACTCATTGCATCAACGTGGGTATAGAACAGCAACTAATATTGCTCCTATAAATGAAGTCTTGGCAGCAGGTGTTTTATTGCTTTCGGGTTGGGACGGACAAGGCGATTTCTTGGATCCAATGTGTGGTTCAGGTACATTCTTGGCTGAAGCAGCTATGATTGCCTGTAATATTCCAGCAAACATTAACCGTAAAGAATTCGCATTCGAAAAATGGCATGATTGGGACAATGACTTGTTCGACAATATCACCGACAGTTTATTGAAAAGAGTTCGAGAATTTCATTACACCATAAAAGGTTTCGATAAAGCACCCTCTGCAGTCAGCAAAGCCAAAGACAATATTAAGAACGCCAATTTAGAAGAGTATATTTCGATTGAAGAGAAAAATTTCTTTGATACAGAGAAAACGACACAGGGTAAATTACACATGGTGTTTAATCCTCCTTATGATGAGCGATTGGATATCCATATGGAAGAGTTCTACAAAAACATTGGTGATACTTTAAAGAAAAACTATCCTGGAACTAATGCGTGGTTTATCACAGGAAACCTGGACGCATTGAAGTTTGTAGGATTAAAACCTTCAAGAAAAATCAAACTTTTCAACGCCAGTATTGAAGCCCGATTGGTTAAATACGAAATGTACGAAGGAAGTAAGAGAACAAAATTTCAAACGCAGGAACCAGACAGTGTTGCGCCTGTTTCAGACAGCGATGCTCCGATAGCCGACAGCAGTGTTGAATAAGTAGTTGCGGTGACTATCGCAAACGACTTTATAACTTTTTAAGATTTAAAAATAATGAGTAAATTACAAGTAAGAGCATTTTTATACCAATTGGGCTGTTTTGCCATACTTTTCATCTCAGCGCGTTACCTTGTGGAACGTTATACTGGGTTAACCGATTTTTGGATTCCTTTGACAGCCTTTTTTATAGGAACTCTTTTATCTCCAAAATTCAAAGCTGTTAAAACTGAAGACGGCGAGAAGTTGTATATGAAATGGATTTTTGCCAAAGAAGTAAAAGAAATAGGGTAACTGTTTATCCGAAAAATCTAATAAAAAAAAGAACCGCAACTTCACTGATTATTATAATCGTGAAGATGCGGTTTATTATTTTTGAATAAAATAGCTTGTCGCTATTCAGCTGTAATCCACAACTCATCAGTCTGTCCCGACGCTCTGGGATTGACTAGATAGTATTAGAATAATTAGGGGAATTCGATAGACAAAATGTGTCGGGAACTTTTGTACAATCAATTGTTCTCGATATAATTTTTAAAGTAGAATATTATTTTTATAAAACAGTATTCTATATAGCTTTAAAAATCACTCGAACTGACGTTAACTTGGTCGATAGTTTTACAACACCATAACAAATAGTAACAATAGAGTAATGCTATGTAATCTATCTCAAATGAAACATCTTTTTAACGCAATAAGAACTATGTTTCTATGTGTTTTAAAAAAATTAAACCAAGAAATTTTATTTTTTCTTATCTCCCTTTTTAGCGACTATAACTGGCATTACTTTCTTCTTATATATTGGAATGAAATAGGAAACGGTATAATTGAAACCTACGCCAAAATCACCATTATAGGTTCTATTAAAACCCGGAATGTAAAGGTTCTCAAAATTCCCCGGCTCTTTATTGGAAACCAATCGGTTCAAGCGAAGGCTGAATCCCACAAAAACATTATCAAATACTTTTGCTTTTATTCCGGCAACGACTTCGATCCAACTGGCTGTTAGTCCGTTGAATTTTTCTCCTGAAGTAATGGCAGGAACCTCTCCAAAATAAGGAGTGGAATTGTAAATTTTATAACTGTTCAATTCCTGGTTAAAAGTACTGAAACCATAGCGCAACCCAATAGAGATAATATTCTCCATGTCTAACCAGTTTTCGTAGGCGTTGTAATCAAAACCTACTTTTAGATACGATCCTTTTGTTGTAAAATTTAATCGGGAATCATCGGTAGTTTTGTTTTCATTTCCAATTTCGGCAGCCAAAAAATATTTTTTTGTCAACCTATAGTCACCCACAAATTCGATTCCTTTATAATCCTTGTCATACAACCCACGGGTTAATTTATACAAATCAACACCCAGACGCAACCCGTAGCGATCTGTTTTTACGGGAACGATTGTATTTTTTGTTTCATCAGTTGTATTTATTGTCTTTAAATTTGTGTTGTCAGGAAGTATAGCTTCAGTACTAGTACTATCAGCTATTTTTTTTACGGTAGTCGTTTCCTGCGCTTGAGCTAAAAACAAAGATAAAACGAGGCAAATACTAAAAATATATTTCAAGATGTGTTTCATTTTCGTTGGCTATAGTACTGTTTTTAACTGCGATGTATTGAATCCATTTTTGATCTCCTATTGCAGCATCAGTAAGGACATACGGAGTTAGAGGATCGAGAGTATATTCTGTTTTAAAACCGCACGCTCGAGATACAAAAAGTTCTTCTCGCGCGTAATTAAATTTAAGAATATCTTCGTTTACTAAAGCAGGGTTAGTACTGCCAGAGTTTAAGATAAAACTAAAGGTAGTTGCATCTGCATTTGTTTTCAGTGGAATAGAAACGGTACTCCCGTTAATCAAACTACTACCATTAAAAACAACTCCATCCGTCATTCCTTCGCCAGTTATTTTTAGATTCGTTACATTTTTTAAGACTGACGAATTCGTGACATCATAAAACGAAATCACTAACCGGGCAGTGGTAACCGTATTGGCATCACAGATATCATCTTTCTCGCAACCGGAGAAAGAGAAGGCGAGCACAAACAGTAACAGTATTATTTTTTTCATATCTATTTTTAGTGATAGTGAAAAGTAATTAGCACAACATTGAGACTAATTACTTTTCACTAAAGACTATCTATCTTCTTTCTAAAAGTACTACATTCTCTACGTGATGCGTTTGCGGAAACATATCCACAGGACGTACGCGAGTTACTTTGTATTTCTCGTCCATCAAGGCTAAATCACGTGCTTGAGTAGCTGAGTTGCAACTTACATAAACGATTTTTTCTGGAGCAATTTTCATGATTTGTTCGATCACGTCTTTGTGCATTCCGTCTCTAGGTGGGTCAGTAATGATAACATCAGGTTGTCCGTGTTGTGCAATAAAAGAATCATTAAATACGACTTTCATGTCTCCTACATAAAACTCACAATTATCAATATTGTTACGTACTGCGTTTGCTTTAGCATCCTTGATAGCATCAGGAACGCTTTCGACACCTATTACTTTTTTTGCTTTTTTAGAAACAAACTGAGCAATAGTACCCGTTCCGGTATATAAGTCATACACGACTTCATTTCCTGTTAAACCAGCGAAATCTCTCGTTATTTTGTATAATTCATATGCTTGATCTGAATTGGTTTGGTAGAATGATTTGGCATTAATGCTAAATTTCAAACCTTCCATTTCTTCAAGGATATAATCACGCCCTTTATATAGTTTAACATCGGTATCGTACAGCGTATCGTTTGCTTTATTATTGACCACATATTGCAAAGAAGTAATCTGTGGGAACTTCTCATAAAGATGATCCAAGATTAACTCTCTGTTTGCTTTGTCGTTTTCAAAAAACTGAATCAACACCATGATTTCTCCGGTAGAAGAAGTACGTAGCATTAAAGTACGTAGCAAACCTTCATGAGCTCGTGGATTAAAGAATGTCAGACCATTTGCATTAGCAAAATCCCTTACTTCGTTTCTGATTGCGTTTGATGGATCTTCCTGTAAATGACATTTGTTAATGTCTAAGATCTTATCCCACATTTTTGGGATATGAAATCCTAATGCGTTTCTGTTTCCTAAATCTTCTGTACTTGCTATTTCTGCTTCAGTCAACCAACGGCTGTTAGAAAACGAAAACTCCATTTTGTTTCTGTAGAAAAACTGTTTTTCTGAACCTAAGATTGGTTCAAATTCAGGAAGTTCTACTTTCCCAATGCGTTGCAAGTGGTTCAACACTTCGTTTTGTTTGTAATACAACTGTTGGCTGTATTTCATATTTTGCCATTTACAACCACCACAAACACCAAAGTGCTCGCAAATAGGTTCTATACGATGTTCTGAATATTCATGAAAATGAATTGCTTTTCCTTCGTAATAGGCCTTGCGCTTCTTAAAAGTTTGCACATCAACCACATCACCCGGAACCACATTCGGGATAAACACTACTTTCCCATCAGGAGCCTTTGCTACTGATACCCCTTTTGCACCTGCATCGATGACTTTTATCTGGTGAAACACCACCTTATCTGTATTTTTCTTTGCCATAGCGCAAAAATAAGCGTTTTATACTTTTATAAATTCAAATTAGGAACTATTTTCAAAAAGAAGTGATTTTTATTTGGGCCCCATCCTGCTTTCCGCTACAAATCCTCGCATTGCAGGCAGTAACCTTACGCTTGTGAAGGAGCTTCCTGCGGTCGCTCTGTAAAAGCAAGGGTTACAAATGCCTGCAATACTGCGGGTTTTTCGCTAGAATCAGGGGCAGGGGAGTTGATGATAATCAGTTTTTTTCTTCATTAGAAAATACGGAATGCTTCCGCCATCAAAACAATTCTGTGATGCGTGCCATTTCAGTTTTGTTTTCAGGATGCAATACATAAAAAAAAATCCCTTTGCCATTTTTGTGTTTGCAAGGCTTTTTTGCTTGTGACACTGTCCCAAGGTGCATAAACTCGCATACCTGATTTGTTGTCGTGTGTGATATTTTTTTTGACGCTAAGTACTTTTTAGGAAATATAAATTATCGTAACAGCTCTTTGTTTTTCACTGTAATTATAAAAAAAAATCAAATGCATATTCGCTAGTAAACGGTTCAGTGATTCCAGCGGGATTCCGTTTCCAGATTGTCCTGGCTTAGTAGGAGTAATTTTCGCTTGACGGTAAATATTTTTTTTGTCACTCAGTAAAAACGAACTAGCAGCATATTCTTTGCTTTCATGATTAAAAGTCAATCGAGTACTGACTAAATTGTAGGCATCATCAAGCAATTTTTTAATTACGAGTAGTTGTATTGGATAAGTATTTTTTAAGAATATTATAGCATGAGTTGTTTTTACTATTTAGAAAACAATTATAACCACCGTTTCTTTTACCTTAAAAATGATTTTTACTTTTCATCCATTCGTAATTTACAATAGTCAGAAAATAAAAAACTACATCAGCACATACTTTCCCTGCCATAATACCAGTTAATGCGTTACCAGTGAAGATAGGCAACCAATACATACAAAACGGACGGATAAATAAAATATCCAATACCGCAGGATAGCCAAACTCTAGCAATACGTTTTTGATAATCATCAGCACTCCCCTGAAAGTGGTCTTTTGTTGTATTGCTTTGTTCTTTTTGGTGCATTGCCAGTAGGCCATGCCTATAATCACGCTGTAAAAGGCAAAATACTCGGCAAATGTAATTAGGTAAGCCGTTGTCAAACCACTAAAAATCCGACTGAACTGTGACCCTAATAAAGCAGCACTGGTTGCTGCCAACTCGGCATACTTATAGCGGTCAAACCATTCTTTAAACTGTGTTTTAGAAAGCATAATTGTGTGTTCCTTCTTTAGTGAAATACAAAACTAGACAAAATTACGGTTCGGAAACAGCAAAATTATTTTCTTTACCTGAGTTGTTAGCCGTGTTTCTGTACCTAGGAACTGATAGTCAACAATGAGACATATTTCGAAAAATAAACGATTGCTGTATCTTTATTTTCTATTGTAGGATTAATGAAAAACGGTCAAAATAGCTGATTAAAGCTAGGTCTGTTGATAAATTAGGATTGGGAGTACAAATGGGGAACATCAGCTTTCTGATGGGGAGTATCAACTAAATTTCTAAAATCTCTTCCCGTAGGTTCTTCAAAAATCTCCAGTTGAAATTGAGACATAATTGTTAGTAAATGATCGAAAATATCAGATTTGATTACTTCATATTTTTCCCATTCTTTTTCATAAGTGAAACAATATATTTCTAATGGCATTCCTTTAGAAGTTGGGTCTAATTGACGAACCATATGCGTCATTTTATTATTGATATTAGGATTTGAAAGAATATAGTTCTCGGCATAAACCCTAAAAACGCCAATGTTAGTTAGGCTTTTGATATTAACCGGATTAGATTCATTATCAATTAATGAAGAATTGGATTTTTTAATTTCTTTTTCTTTCTGAAGGATGTAGTCTCTTATAAGCGCATATTTTTTAAACTGTTCCAGCATTTGATCATCACAAAAACAGAAACTACTCACCTTAAGATATATGGCTCTTTTTATTCTTCGTCCTCCGGAATTACTCATTCCGCGCCAGTTTTTAAAGGAGTCAGTGATAAAAGCATAGGTAGGAATCGTGGTGATTGTTTTATCCCAGTTCTGGACTTTAACGGTGCTTAAATTGATGGACATTACATCTCCATCGGCATCATATTTTGGCATGGCAATCCAATCGCCTACGCGCACCATGTCATATACGGACATTTGAATGCTTGCCACAAAACCTAAAATAGTGTCTTTGAAAATTAATAGTAAAATAGCGGTCATCGCTCCCATGGCTCCTAGAAAGTAAAAAGGACTCTTTCCTAAAAGTAAAGACAAAATGAGAATTCCGCCAACGAAATACACCAGAATATTCAGTACTTGAATGTAACTCGTAATAGGTTTACCCTTGAAAACAGGAGACTTCGACAGAATATCATCAAAGACCGCCAGCAAAGCAATAATCGTCCAGATGATGACCAATAGAATTACGATCATAGCCAGTGTAACGATGTAATTTGATAGTATGGGATACTCTCGCAAAATGGAAGGCACTGTAAAAATGACAAGAAGTGCTGGAATGATATAAGCGAGTTTTTCAAATATTTTTTTCTCGATTAAGATGTCGTCCCAAGTAATCTTAGTTTTTAAAAATAGCTTGTGTATCGTATCAACAATTAGTTTTTTGGTTAAAAGCCAAGCGATAAAACAAATAATAATTAAACCAAAAATCAATATTGGAAGATTAATGTAATAGGCAACTTGAGGGTCTATATTAAAAACGTTAGTTAACCAGCTGGGGTCAAGTTGTATAGAGGGGTATTTTCCGTCAGGTAGAATCATTGCTTTAATTTGTTTGATGCAAAGGTAACATTCACAATTGAAGACAAGAATAGAACCTGATGATTGGGTTTTTCTTAACAGTATTAAGTGTTTCAGACTATTGTTTTCATTACAAAATAAATAGGAAGGGATTGCTAGTCTGGGCTATTTTTATGACGTTAATTAATCGCTTTAAACTGTTTCATTTCTTGCAAAGGTTCGATAGCATTGTAATCTTTCCAAATCTTTGGGTCATACGATTTAATGGTTATAAACTTGAAGTCCTGCTCCTTAATTTTTTCAATGGCAGCAACAGTTGTTTCAGTACGGGACATATTTAGGAACTCAGTTTTATTGTGAGTATTGGCTTCTATTTTAAAATTAATTGCCAATACATCTTTTTCGCCGCTTGTTAACTCTATGAGCTTCAATGGGCGATTAAGATAAAAGTAATTTCCAGTTTCTGTAACGGCATACTGCATGTAGTAGTTGTCGTCTTCGGCTCTTTTCTTGTAAATAATCGTTCCTTTACTAACATTCTCAGATACTTTAATGCCCAAAAGAAACTTCATATTAAAGTTATGCACCTTTTCTCCTTCGTCGAGGACATAATCCGTTCGTAGGACGGCGTAATCCGTTTCAGAAATATAGAGTTTACCCACATACATGGCTTTGCTTTTTCGAGGTTTAAAAGTTAGAACGTAAGCAAATTCATTTTCATTAGTGTAAGTCGTACCTTCAAAAGTATAGTCATACAGCTCCGGTTTTTGTATAAAATCAAACTTCTTGTTGTTTAACAAATTGTTTTGATACATAAAGCTGTTAAGGTTACTTTTAGTAGCAGTTAACTGGCCGTTTACAGCTATATTAACACCTGTTTTTTTCTTTCTATTGAAGTCTTTACGTAGCGAAATAGTGTCTCTTGATCCTATAAGTCCGCTTTTTATGCGGTAAAATTTAGTAGTATCGAGGTGCTGGAGCATTAGGTTTTTTCCTTTTTTTTCTAAATCGTCTAAGGAAGTAGATTCTCCTTCATTTTTTAAAAGAGTGGCTTTTAAAACATCTAGTTTAGAGGTAAACACAAACTTTTCTGCTTTTTTTGTTTTAACCGAATAATAATTACAAAGGATATCAGTAAATGAGACTGGTGGATGCGAAATTAATTTAGAAGAAAAAGACTGCAAGTCATTGTTGATTTTTGATAATGCCTGCTTGTTAAAACCGGTTGATTTATCAATTTCGACATCAATTATAGAAGGATTAAAATAACTAGAGGTTCTATAAAAGAACATTTCTTTAGACCCTTTTTCGCCAGTTGTATAATTGCGGCTCAAGTTGGCTTTTACATTTGCCATAATCTCGTAGGGATTTGGTTTTAGGTTAGATACTTCAACATCATCAAGCTCGTAAACGCCAGGCAGGAGTTTAATTGTAAAATCGAGCTTTCTCAATTCGCCCACAGTTAATTGTTGATTTACAAAACCCATATAGGAAACCATAAGTAATGTTTCGTCCTGACTGTTGCTCTTCGAGAGTAAAAAATAGCCTTCGCCATTAGAAACCAAATTTTCAGAATCGTTTACCTTGATATTGGCATATGGAATACTTTCTCCAGTTGCGGAATCAATGATTTTTCCTTTGATGTTCTGGGCTATACCTAGCTGGAAGAAAAACAGGATAAAAAAAGAATTAATTAAGTTTGTTTTCATCTGTAGTATTTGCTTTTATAAATAAGACGAAGTCAGTTCTGTTTTGTTACAAGTTTTCAGTTCGCTCGCTAACAATGGATCGTTTAATTAATAACAACTTTTTGTGTTATTTAATTAACCGCAAATAAATAGTATAAAAAACTACAACTACAACACCTGCTTTTAGTGATATCTGAAAATACTTTCAAACTAAATTTTAAAATTGATATTATTCTAAATATATTTACCGTTCTATAATTAGAAATTACTTAAATGAAAAAACTACTATTTGTTGCGCTTTTGGTTATTTCGACCAGCCTATTTGCGCAAGACAAGGGTCTTAGTACCGTTGGCGAGAATTACACTAAGAAAGAAGTGCACATTAAAATGCGTGATGGAGTATCACTTTATACCGCGATTTACACACCCAAAGACCATTCTAAGAAATACCCAATGATCATGCAACGTACACCTTACAGCTGTGCGCCTTATGGACCGGATCAGTTCAAGAAAAGCATTGGTCCCAGCGAAACCATGATGAAAGAAGGATACATTGTCGTGTATCAAGATGTACGTGGGCGCTGGATGAGTGATGGTTTGTATGACAACATGCGGGCCTTCATTCCTAATAAAAAATCAAAAACAGATGTTGATGAAGCTTCAGATACGTATGACACCATTGACTGGTTGGTTAAAAATACCGAGAACAACAATGGAAATGTGGGAATCTGGGGGATTTCATACCCTGGGTTTTATGCGACCTACTCTTTACTGAGCAGGCATCCTGCATTGAAAGCCGTTTCGCCTCAAGCATGCATTAGCGATTTTTTCTTTGATGATTTCCACCACAACGGAGCGTATTTATTGAGCTACTGGAAAGCGACGCCGCTTTTTGGCATTCAAAAGACCGAGCGCACGACCACTGATTGGTATAAATTTCCCGATTTGGGAACCAAAGATGATTATCAGTTTTTTATGAATGCGGGACCTTTGTCTAACTTGGATGCGTTTTATGGAAAAGATAATGAATTTTGGCAACAGCTAAAAGACCATTCCAGTTACGATGATTTCTGGCAAAAAAGAGGCATCCTACAACACCTAAAGGATATTAAGCCTGCAGTAATGACTGTAGGAGGTTGGTTTGACGCCGAGGATTTATACGGTCCTTTGAACACTTACCAGACAATAGAGAAAACAAGTAAAAACTACAATACTATTGTGATGGGACCTTGGAGTCACGGAGACTGGGCAAGAAATGGAGCCAAAGCTGTTATTGGAAATATAAACTTTGGCGATAGTATTTCAGGTTTCTTTCAAAAAAACATTGAAGCTAACTTTTTCCGCCATTTCTTAAAAGATAATGGAAAAGGCGAGAACAAACTACCTGAGGCCTATGTTTTTGATACAGGATCGAAAGATTGGAAAACCTATGACGTTTGGCCACCTAAAAATATGGCGAAAGAAAGCTTTTATTTGGCACAGGATAAAATAATGACAGGGGCAGCAAACGATGGCGGGTTTCAGGAGTTCATCAGTGACCCTAAAAAGCCGGTTCCTTTTACGGAAGATATCAATCAAAAAGGGATTACACCAAGGAAATACATGACCGATGACCAGCGTTTTGCGGCACGACGTCCTGATGTGTTGGTGTATGAAACCGAGATTTTAAAAGATAATATGACTTTGGCCGGCGATATTTTGGCACAATTGCAGGTTTCCACTTCAGGAACGGATGCTGATTGGATTGTAAAAGTAATTGATGTTTTTCCTAATGATGAACCGGAAACTGCTGAGGTAGCGCCCTATTTAAAAATGAGTAATTACCACATGATGGTACGAAGCGAAGTTATGCGAGGTCGTTTTAGAAATAGTTTTTCTAAACCAGAGCCTTTTGTGGCTAACGAGAAGACCGCGGTAAATATCAAACTGCAAGATGTGATGCATACGTTCAAGAAAGGACACAAAATCCAAATCCAAATTCAAAGTACTTGGTTTCCTTTGATTGACTTGAATCCGCAAACTTTTGTAAACAATATCTTTTATGCAAAACCGGCAGATTTTAAAAAGCAAACACACCGCGTGTATGGTGATTCTAAAATCATATTTTCTGTTGTGAAATAAAAGTATACTACTTTCAAAATAAAACCCCAATCCTATTCAGTAGGGGCTGGGGTTTTGTTTTAGTAGGTGTCTATACTTACTTTGAGTTATTTTAATAATTTTGTATTATTTGCACTGTATAGTGTTGAACCTAGTCTGATAGTAAAGTAAAACCTACAAATTACACTGAGATACAGCTGTTTAATAGATAGTATATCAGGATTTTAACATGATTAATGTTTGATTATTAGATAATGATGTCCATCGAATTTATGATTCGACTAGCTATCATATTTCGTTAGTACTAATTCCTTTTAAGTTGTTTTTTTTTGCTAAAGCAGTTAGTCGATTCTGTAGTAATGCACGGCGTAAAGGGGTATACCTATCAATTACAAAACTGTATCTCTTAGATCAGATTCCAATTGATTTTTAGATGTACGTCTTGTATTTTAATATCTTTATCATCGTTGTTTTGCCAGAAAACACTTTTTTGCACTGCAATAATTAAATAATATCTACACTACTAATAGCAAACGAATTTATGTTTTAGTCTAAAGTAATCAGGAATGTTACGTACTAATTCCGAAATGTCTGCTGTTGTAAACATATTTGCAAGTAGTGATTTAAGGAGGTTGTTTTAATTAACCAAATTTAAAAAGGCAACATGCGTACATGTTGCCTTTACATTTAAATAGAATAAATATTATTTTTCTAATACTAGTTCTCGTTCTGTAACATTTTTTTTACTATCAAACTGACTACTTGTGTTTTTCGCTCCATCAGCTTTTAAAGCTTTGTCTCCAGCAAAGAATGTTTTATGGTCATCACCAAGATTTGATCCTGCCATTCTTTGATGTTTTACACATGCAACACCTTTGCGAATTTCTTGTCTTTGAACCCCTTTAACATAAGCCAACATTCCTTCTTCTCCAAAATAACCTTGGGTTAAATCATTCATATGAAGTGCTGTAGTATGGTACGTAGGTAAGGTAATTAAGTGATGGAAAATTCCAGCTTCTCTTGATCCATCTGCTTGAAAAGTCCTGATTTTATCGTCTGCACGATGACACAATTCCGAATCATCATAGTGCGCATCCATTAAATTATTTCTATCATAGCCTGTCATATTATCTTCTTCTACAAGCATTTCTTCATACACTTGATTACGGAAGTTTAAGGTCCAGTTAAAAGATGGGGAGTTATTATAAACCAATTTAGCATTAGGCACAACTGCCTTAACTCGATTTACCATTTGAGCAATTTGCTTAACATTTGGTGTATCCGTTTCGATCCATAACAAATCTGCTCCGTTTTGTAAACTAGTAATACAATCTAATACAACTCTATCAATATTCGAACCCTCTTTAAATTTATATAAACCATTTGCTAATCGCACTGGACGTACTAATTTACCATCCCTTTTAAGAAGCACATCATCTTCTTTTGCATCATTGAGAGCTACTTCATCTGCTTCTATAAACGCTAAATATTTAGAAGCTAAATCTCCAGACTCTTTACTAACTGGAAGCTTTTGAGTTAAACCAGCACCTTCAGAATCTGTTCTAGCAACAATAATTCCGTCTTCTATACCTAATTCTAAGAACGCGTATCTAATAGCATTTAATTTGTCAATAAAATCTTCATGAGGTACAGTAACCTTTCCATCTTGATGTCCACATTGTTTCGCATCCGAAACTTGATTTTCAATTTGAATAGCACAAGCTCCAGCTTCAATCATTTTCTTTGTTAACAAATAGGTAGCTTCTTCATTCCCAAAACCCGCATCAATATCAGCAATAATGGGAACTATATGTGTTTCAAAATTATCAATTTGATTTTGCACCTCTTCCCCGTTTTCAAGTCTTCTAAATAAATCATTTAGCTCAATAGCATCTGCTTGACGTAAGAAATCATAAATTTCTTTGATTAATGCTGGAACAGCAGTTTTTTCGTGCATTGATTGATCTGGTAATGGTCCAAATTCTGAACGTAATGCAGCAACCATCCAACCGGAAAGATAGATGTATTTTTTACTAGTCGTTTTATGATGTTTTTTAACAGCGATCATATTTTGTTGCGCAACAAAACCATGCCAAGAACCTAATGATTGTGTATATTGAGATGAATCTGCATCGTACTCTGCCATATCTTTTCTCATAATGGCTGCTGTATATTTAGCGATCTCTAAACCTGTTTTAAAACGATTCTGAGTTGCCATTCTAGCTGCACTTTCAGGATTTATTGCATTCCAAGCTGCTCCATACTTTTTTTTAAGGTCTCTTACAGTCTCTAATGCGGAATTGTAATTGCTTTGTGCTAAATTTTTCATAATTTTGTTTTTAATTATTAAGGTTGTTCTAGATTTTGATAATTAAGTCTCGTAAACTATTGCAGTAGTTGCGAGACATTTTTTTTAAATATATTGGTATGCTGATAGTGTTAAAAATTCTTCAAATTCTTCGGAAATCACTAGCTTATTAAAAAGTTCAATAGCTAATTCAAACTTGCTGTTTTTTATGTTCTCCTCGCCAAATTCGGTGATGATTTTTTCTACTTCATCATCAAAAATATCTTGGTACAAAGTCATATTAAAAGTTCTTCCACCTTCTATAATAACTTCATTATGTAGCCATTGCCAAACTTGTGTTCTTGAAATTTCGGCTGTTGCAGCATCTTCCATTAAATTATAAAGAGCCACAGCGCCATGACCTCTTAGCCAAGCTTCCGTATATAAAATACCAACATTAATGTTTTTTCTAATCCCATCTTCAGTTACCGTACCATTAGGTATTTCAACTAAATCTTGTTCTGTTATGTTTATATCGTCACGTGTCACATGTAATTGGTTAGGTGTTGGCATGTGCTTATTAAATTCTGCCATAGCAACTGCAACTAATGCAGGATGTGCAACCCAAGTACCATCATGTCCATTTTTCACTTCACGCTCTTTGTCTTTTCTTACTTTTTCTAAAGCAGTATTATTCGCTTTTTCATCATTTTTAATAGGAATTTGAGCAGCCATTCCGCCTATTGCAAGTATTCCTCTTTTATGACAACGTTGTATAACCAACTTTGAATACGCATCCATAAACGGTGTAGTCATGGTTACTTGATCCCGATTAGGAACTACAAAATTGGGATGATTTCTAAATTTTTTGATGTAAGAGAAAATATAGTCCCAACGTCCACAGTTTAAACCAACAATATGATTTTTAAGTTCGAAAATTATTTCGTCTAGTTGAAAACTTGCTGTAATGGTTTCCACTAAAACAGTTGCTTTAAAAGTTCCATTTGGCACTTCTAAGTATTCTTGCGCAAATTCAAAAACTTTGTTCCACCAACGCGCTTCTAAATAATGCTCTAATTTTGGTAAGTAGAAATACGGTGCAGTTCCATTTTGCATCATTGTTTGCGTGTTGTGAAATACATACAAGCCAAAGTCGACCAAACTTCCAGAAGTTCGTTGATTGTTAATTATGACATGTCTTTCGTTTAAATGAAGACCTCTTGGTCTAACAAGTAAAACGGCCGTTTCTTGGTTTAATGCATACGTTTTATTGCGTTTTATATCAACTAAGGAAATTGTTTTTTTATTGGCCTCTATTAAATTTTGTTGCCCTTCAATAGTGTTTTTCCAAGTAGGAGAATTGCTATCTTCTAAATCTGCCATAAATGTTTTGGCTCCAGAATTTAAAGCATTGATAATCATTTTTTTATCTACTGGGCCTGTAATCTCTACACGTCTATTTTGTAAGTCATGCGGAATGTTACCAGCAGTCCATGCATTATCTCTAATAGCTGCTGTCTCTGTTGGAAACGCTGGAAATTTACCTTCGTCAAAAACCTTTTGTTGATTTACGCGACTTTTTAAGAGAGATAATCTTTCTTCGTTAAATTTTTCATGAAGAGCAGTAATAAAAATTAATGCTTCATCAGTTAAAATTTCTGGGTAGTAATTATTAACCTCTTTAGAAAAGTTAATTTTTGATTGTTTTAAATAATTGCTTTCCATGTTGTTATATATTTATAATGCAATACTATAACAAAGTTTTTTATAAAACAAGCGAACGTTCGTTAAAAATTGAATTTCTAAAAAAAAAATATGTTCGCAAAAATAGTTGTGTTTGCTTTTATAGAAGAATATTATAGTAAAGTTATATTTGGTTGAAAGCCAAGACAGATAAGGAGTGAAGAGAATCTGGCGTTGTTTGTTTTGTCTAGCTATCGGGTTTATCTAAGTCTTATTTAAATGAAATTTAAAAGGAAAAAAAATATCTAAAACTAGATAAAATTACAATCCTTGCGGAGAAATTAGATGTCTTTTAGGGTCAGGTGGCGCATTTAAAATTGGATTGAAATTCGGCACCAGATGATGATTTACTCTAACTATAAAACGAAATCCTATCAGGGCTCTTTGGAAAAAAAGAAAGCGACTTAATAGGTTTAGTTGCGAATGCTCCTGCTAAAGTAAATGCATTCATAAGTACGATTATAGAAATTGCTACAAAACTATAAAGTTTTTGTTGGTAAATTATTTACTAAAAAGTCGGGGGTGCTATTGGGAAATACTAGTAGATCGCATATTGACAAACTTTGCCTGCCTATAGTTTAATCATTCAGGGATAATAGTTTTTTTTAATTGAGTTTTTTAGCTATTAAAAAGGGGGGCGAAAAAAGCTCTTAATTTTTGGGTTAACTGTATCATCGGATTTCTAATAGACTAGTCGCACTTTACCATTCACACATTCTATACTTGTTGGGGAAGGAGGAACGTCACGAGTTGAAATAATCCCCCATTTCGTATTGAATTCTTTTTGATAATTTGTGTATTTTTCAACTTTTTCAAGCAATTACGTTGTATTTAATTTCAATGAATAGGTAATAAGTCCGCTAGATCCACTACAGGCTTTAGAACCAATTGAGGTAAAAGCCCAGCCTGCTGGATTCTCACATTGCTTTCTAGTTGAAAGTGACAGAATTTAAACATGTATTTTCTTGAGATTTTGTGCTTCTTGCTCTTGTGTACTGTCGTTATCATTACTGCAACCAATAAAAGTTAGTCCAATTGCCAAGATTAATAATTTTAAGTTTTTCATAAATAATAGTATTATGTAATTTGATTGGAGTCGATTGGTTGGTATTAATGTATCGATAGCTTTTTTATTTCAAATACAAATCAAAGAAATAGCCTTCTCAACAAGTGGTTCCATTACCTGATAGCCTCCTTTGTTCGGATGTACTCCGTCAGTTGAATAGCAGAAAGGCAGTCCTTTTTGATCATCAGTCATCGCCGAGTAATAATCAACATAGGGGATACTATTTCTCTCGGCATAACTTTTAATGTTTTTATTCAACTCCACGATGGTATCAGCGGGTTTTTCTTTGGGACTCCAATAAAAATAATTGGCTGGCAAAACCGAACACAGAATGACCTTGATGTGATGGATCTGAGCGAGTTCAACCATCGAAAAAATATTGTTTTGGATCATCTCCAGTGTTGAAGGCCCGGTGTTGCCTGCAATGTCATTTCCGCCGGCAAGAATTACAACTGCGGCTGGCTTTAGGTCAATAACGTCGGCTCTAAATCGTAGGAGCATTTGTGGAGAGGTTTGTCCGCTAATTCCTCTATTGATATAGGATTTTCCCTGAAAGAATTCTGGATGTACGTTGCTCCAAAATTCAGTTATGGAATCACCCATAAAAACAATCCTTTTTTCCCCAGTTTCCGCGCCTTCTATGGCAGCATTTTCTTTTTTGTATTTGTTTAAATAAGGCCAATCTTGACTTTGTGTTTCCATTTTCACCAATTGTTGTATTAAAAGAAAATAAAATTAGTTTTATTTTTTCACTACTGCTACTATTAAGAGGTATTAAGATAAATTCATAGTTTTTAATGGTTTTTTTTTATTGGATTAGAATATGTTAAAATAAAATATATAGCAATAATGTACTCTTTTTAAGCTAAATTGGAACTCAAAATAGTTTGTTAACGTATACCATTGAAATAAATACCACTATGTTTTTTTATAAAAAATTATCCCAAATCAGTTTTCTAAGTAGAAGTTATGCCTTTAAATTTTTATTCGTAGCTTTCATAGGAATCCACATTCCTCTAATTGGTTTGTTGTTTTTTGTGCTTTATGGGAATTTTTCAATTTCTCCCAATACGATTTTGATTTTTGCATTGCTAATGACCTTGCTGGCTTCGGTGGTTACTTTAACCATCCTTAAACAATTGATTAAACCTATAGAAATCGCTTCTAGGGCATTGAGAAGTTATAAGAAAGAGAGACAAGTACCAAGCTTGCCTTTAGATTTTCATGATGAGGCTGGTTTTTTAATGCGTAACATTCAAGAAACAGTACTGGAACACGAAAAATTCATTAGTGAAAAACAAGACTTAGTCTATTTGCTATCCCATGATTTGAAAAATTTTGCAGGACAACCCCAATTATTGGCAACTTTAATATTAGAGGCAAACCCATCAAATGAAATCAAAGAGTTAGCGGAATTGATTTACCAGTCTTCCAACCAACAGTTTCTGTATATTGACAAGCTTTTAAAGTTGCTTAAAGAACAGGATGAGGTATTGAAAACAAGTCCCGATTTAAAATTGATCCATTTTGATTCTATTATCGAAACTGTTGAAAAGCAGGTAAAAGAGTTATTGGAAATAAAAAAAATAAAACTAATTGTATCAATCCAAGTTAAAGAAGAACAGCTCTTCATTGAGGAGGAATTATTAATTCGAGTGCTTGTAAACTTGATAAACAACGCTATAAAATTTTCATATCCCGATAGTGAAATATATTTGAAAATCCAGGAAAAAAATACAAAGCTGGTGATCAGTGTCTTGGATAATGGAATTGGATTTAACCAAAGTAATGTTCAAGATTTATTTAGAAAATTCACAAAAATGAGCAAACTGGGTACTTCAAATGAAGCTTCTAGCGGAATTGGTTTGTATTTGTGTAGGAAGATAATCGAAAAAAACCAAGGTAAACTCACTGGTATAAGTGCAGGTCAAGACAAAGGCGCCACTTTTACCATTGTTTTCTAAGTAGAAAAAGGTGTTTTATTTTTAAAAACCGCAATAAAATTTATTTTTATTGCGGTTTTTACATATGTGTCACTTAGTTAAATTTAAAGGAATAATACTCTTGTTTTAAGATTTTTACTGTTATTAACTCACTAAAAAACAGTTTTTTGTGCCGTTCGTAGTTTTTTTTCACACTTTTATCGGAAATATTAAAAAAATGTTAATTGTAATTTAAAAATAATATAAATTCGATTTTTATTTGCTAAAAATCATACAATTAATGACGAAGATTTGTTTAACCTACGAACAATTTTTTTCGACTTATTTAGAGTAATTGATTGGTGTAATTTAGCAGCAATGGCGATCTCAATTGTTGTTGAAATTGTCTTTTTAATCGTTAGTCTATCGCATTCATTATTTTTTTAATTAATTATTTACTATGAAAACATTTCTACTTAAGTTTAGATTTTTGGCTTTTGTATTTCTACTAGCCAATCTGGTTTTTGCCAATGCGGCTTTTTCGCAGGCGACTGTTATAACCGATAAAGCAGATTATTTGCCTGGTGAAACGGTAACTATTTCAGGTGAAGGATGGTATCCTAATGAAATTGTTTCATTTAAAATAAAAGAAATTCCTTCTATTGATGAAGTGTTTTTGAATTTTACTGTTCAGGCAGATGCAAATGGAGTCGTGGTTTACAATCAATTTATGACAGAACAACGTCATTTAGGTAAAGCATTTTTAATGAGGGCGACTGGCGGGTCTTCAGGCCTTATAGCCGAAAACCATTTTACCGATGCAACTTATACCGTAAGTAAAAATGGACCTTGGAGTGCCTCAGATACTTGGGGGGTAAGTTCTGGTTTTCCTATTGCTGGAGATGCAGTAACTATTAATGAGAAGAAAACAGTAACATTAAGTTCTAATGCTAGTGCTAATACTTTAAATATTGCTGCAGTGCAAAGTGGAGCTGGTACTTCAAACTTATTGGTTGAAACTTATTCATTGACGACTGGTAATAATTTAAATTTGACTTCTAGTGGTGCAGATAATAAAGTTGCAAAAATATCAGTAAGTGATAGCGGTTCAATAATAACAAATAATTTAAATTTAACTACAGGATCAAATGGTACTACCGATTTAATTTTAAGTGGCGTTAGCAGACTTACTGTATCTGGTGCAATTACTATAACTGGTAGTAATAATACCAATACTTTTTCATTAACTAGTATAGTAGAATATAATGGAGCTGATCAAAGTGTGGTTAAATTCAATTCTAAATATGCTAATGTAGTTTTAAGCGGTTCGGGTGTTAAAACATTTGCAGCTGATCTTGCTATAGATGGCAATCTTACTATTAATAGTGGTGTAAAAGCCAAATTAAACGGGTTTGGATCGACTGCAAATTCCTTAACTTTAGGGGGAGTAAATATGCCTGCAGGTACTTATGGAAGTTCTACTTCAACGGCAAAATATAAAAATGATACTTATTTTGATTCCTCAACAGTAGGGGTATTGACAGTGGCTACTGGTACTTGTGTTGTTCCTAGTATTACAACACAACCGACAAGTCCGACAGTTATTACTTATGGGGCCAATGCAACATTTACAGTTGCAGCATCAAGTGCTACTGGATATCAATGGCAAGTTAATACAAATAATGGAAGTACATGGAGTGATATAGGGGGAGCCACTTCTTCTACACTTTCTTTAGTTACTCCAACAGTTGCAATGAGCACTAATCAATACCGTTGTGTTGTTAGAAATACATGCGGTACTGTAAATAGTAATCCTGCTATATTGACGGTGAATCAGAAA
>NZ_PJBJ01000024.1 GCF_002836475.1 Flavobacterium sp. ALD4
GGACAATTTATTGTTGGAGGCGTTGCATCATCTGTAACTGTAATATTTCTTGTTGCAATATTAGTAATAGTTCCTTTTGTTATTTCTAATGACAAAAGATATTGACCGGCAATAGGTGAAAAAGAGGCCGTTGTCTGATCGTCGCTAGTCGCTAGATTACCACTAGCGGGGGAAAAGGTGTTTATGGCTACAGCATTTCCATCTACGTCTGTAAGATTCCATTTAAAAACCACGTTGTCAGGTCCTATATAACCGCCTGAAACAGAAGTGCAAGCCTCAATGGTTTGATTTTCTATTGAAGGGTCTGTTATTTCTGCTTTTAGGGTTCCTCCAGCGGTCTCTATCTTTCCAAAAGAATAAGTGTTAGAGCCGCCACCAGTACAAGTTGCATATTTGGTCGAGCCAATGAAAATTTCATCATTGGCGGTACAATTCCCATTTATTTTTCCACCGGAAGAAACACTAATAGCAGCATTAGAATTTGGTAATGTTAATCTAACTTTCCCGCCATTGAAGTTAAGGGTGCCCGTTGATTCTATGGTAATTAAATTTGTAATTAGACTTGTATTGTTTTGGGTTGAAGAACGATCCCCCATTGCGAGAGTGCCAAAAATTATTAATTCCTTAATTTCATTATGAATTGTAAGGGATAACGAAATATTGATAGTCTGTCCGGCAAGAATTGTTACAGTAGGGTAAGGGGATGTCGTACTATTTTCTCCAGGATACCCATCGGATAATATTGCGTCATTCCATGTGCCATTGAAAATTTGCCAAGAAGTATAGGTATTCCATTCAGCAGGTCCACCAGTTTTTGATCGAAAGTCACCAGTTGTTTGACCGAAACTTGAGAGAGAAATTGTAATTAATAATATTAGGTAGTAGTATTTTTGTTTCATAACGGACACTTTTGAATTTAAAAAAGAACCGGTCATCTCTTCAGATAGACTTAAAAAAAATTAAGAAAAAAGGAATAGTATAAATTCTTTTGTAAATCGTTTTTTTCTTTACTTGATGTAGTAAGGTTCATCTGATTGAAAGATAGGTTTTTAATAATATATTTGATTGTTTTATTTTATTTTCTCGATGAAGTGATTTTTTTCTCGATGAACTACTGGATTTAATTAGGTTGATTTCTTAAATGACTGTTTTTTATTTTAAAATTGTGCTCAAAAAAACTAACTTTCAGACAGTTTTTTTATAAAGTATGTCCCGTCCTGAATTAACAATACACAAAACACACCGCCAGGAAAAAGCCTTGAATTTCCATTTGATTCACTTCCATTGCCGCTGCCAGCTTTAGACCCACCTTTTCCGCTGCCTACCCATGCTTCAACTATTACGCTTGTAACTCCGTCAGGAACAGTAAATGGTCTGGATGTTGCAATGGGTTCAGTTGTTTCTGTCATCATATCACAAGCTAGCACCATAAGTAGTAAAAAGTGTATTCATCAATTTTTGGATTTAAAGTAATGTTTTCTCATAATTTTTCAGGCTGAAATTTATTTTACTACGATAGATTTGGGGACACTAAAAGTACTTGCATTTTATTTTTTATTCGATAAAAAGCATATATAATCGATAAAATGCGTAAAATTTTAAAAAAAGTAAGTTAAATAATATAAAAAAACTAGGGTTTTTAGATAAATGTGGATTTTGTGGTTAAATAACAGAAAATATGTACGGCATTTGCAGGAATTTTAATTAGTGACCTGGGAATTATTTAGTCTATTGTTCGAAATTTAATATTATGAAGGAAAAGTCCAGTCAGTAACTATTATAGTTGTCCTTTCGGAATATTTTACCAATGATAAAAAGGTGTTGGGATAGAAAAAAAACAGTTTGAAGTTTTTTAAGGAAACCCTGTATTTCACGGGTTTATCGAGTAATGCAAAAACAAACAAAAATATTCGGGTCACATTCTGGTCAATTGGTATGAGGAAATTTTTATTTATACTGACAAATCTCATTAGTAGTTGAAAAGGAGATATGAAAAATAAGATATTTGATAGAGATTCCTCACTCTAAATCCTCCTTCATAAAAAAAAATTTTTATCATTTGGAAATATAATTCCAATAAAAAACCCTTAAACAATTGTTGTTTAAGGGTTTGTTTTTGTAGCGAGGACGGGATTTGAACCCGTGACCTCAGGGTTATGAATCCTGCGCTCTAACCGACTGAGCTACCTCGCCAAATGTTCTAAGAATAACAATCCCTGAACGCGGGTGCAAAGATAAAAATAATATTAAAGCACGCAAGCATAAATCAAAAAAATAAATAAATTTAAAAATATTTTTTTTTAGGCATTAAATTCTATATATTCGAAAAAAATATAAATGTAGATCATGGATTTAAAAGTACGTTACGAAATAGAGTTCCCCATAAACTCGTCTCCTCAATTGTTATATCAGTATATTTCGACACCGTCTGGATTATCGGAATGGTTTGCAGATAATGTGAATTCTCGAGGTGAATTTTTTACATTTATATGGAATGATTCTGAGGAAAAAGCAAGGCTTGCGTCAAAGAAATCAGGTGAAAAAGTGAAGTTTAAATGGGTGGATAGTGATAACAAAGATACAGAGTATTTTTTTGAATTGCATATTTTAGTCGATGAGCTAACTAAAGATGTTTCTTTAATGGTAGTCGATTTTGCTGAAAAAGATGAAATTGATGAAGCATCACAACTATGGGAAAATCAAATATCGGACCTTAAACATCTAATTGGATCTGTCTAGTAAAATTGTATATTATAACTTATCTTTGCCCTAAACTAAATTTAGGGCTTTTTTTATGATTAATTTTAATGGGACTATGGTATCTGAGGATACCAATATATTGACACAGAATCGTGCTTTTTTATATGGTGATGCCGTTTTTGAGACGGTTAAAATCGTAAACGCTAAAATTCTTTTTTTAGAAGATCATTATTTCAGGTTAATGGCGTCCATGCGTGTCATTAGAATGGAAATTCCTATGAATTTCACTATGGAGTTCCTTGAAGAGCAAATCGTTTCTTTAGCGACTGCTAATGCGTTGTCAAGCTCCTGTCGTGCCAGAATTACTGTTTTCAGGAATGATGGCGGGTATTATTTACCAAAGATTAACACAGTCTCTTTTTTGATTCATACGATAGGTCTAGAAGACATCCTTTATCCATTCAATCAGGCGAAATATGAGGTTGATTTGTTTAAAGATTTTTATGTAACAAAACAATTACTGTCTTCCATAAAAACGACTAACAAAATTCTAAATATTACGGCCAGTATTTTTGCTAGTGAAAATGGATATGACAATTGTTTGTTGTTAAACGATAGTAAGAATGTTGTGGAAGCAATTCAGGGTAATCTTTTCATGCTTACTGGAAATAAATTGATTACTCCTCCGGTCTCTGAGGGCTGTTTAAATGGCGTTATGAGAAAACAGGTTTTGGAATTCGCTAAAAAAATGGACAACTTGGAGGTGGTAGAAGAAGCAATATCCCCGTTTGATCTACAAAAAGCAGACGAATTGTTCATCACAAACGTAATAAAAGGAATACAGCCCATAACTAAATACAGGAAAAAAGAGTTCGATATCGTCGTGGCGAAAGTGTTATTGGAAAAATTAAACGAAGTGGTAAGTGCTACTTAGTTTAGATAGGGGTTTTCCGGTGCGTTAGACCAGATCATGTAGTCGCCGCCTAATTCTAAGATTTGTTCTTTCCAGAAATGTGCAGAGGCCTTACCTATGATTTTGTTTTTATAACTATTAGGAGCAACAATCCATGAATTTGATATCATTTCCAATTCCAATTGGTTTTCTTCCCATCCCGTGTAACCTAAAAAGAAACGGATGTTGTTTTTGTTTATTTTTCCATTATTAATGAGTGCCTTTGTAGATTCAAAATCTCCTCCCCAATAGATACCATTAGAAATTTCTATACTATTTGGTATCAGCTCTGGGATATTGTGGATAAAATAGAGGTTATCTTGCTCGACAGGTCCTCCATTATAGATTTTGAAAGCGGCATTAATTTCAGGGAGTAGATCATTGATGGTATATTTCAATGGTTTATTTATGATAAAACCTACTGATCCTTCCTTATCGTGGTCCGCTAATAAAATTACAGATCTATTGAATGATAGATCTCCGATTATAGAAGGCTCTGCTATAAGTAGTTGTCCTTTTATTAAGTTTTCTGAAATCATAATACTGTGATTTTTTTACTAAATTTAAGAATAAATAAGAGAATTAACCAAATAAAATCGTTTAAAGACAAAAAAAAACCTTCCATCAGGAAGGTTTTTATTATAATAGGTTTTAAAACTTACAATTAGTTTACTGCACCTTCTAATTCTGCACCCGCTTTGAATTTTACAACATTCTTAGCTGCGATTTGAATAGTTTTTCCTGTTTGAGGATTTCTACCGTCTCTTGCTGCTCTTGCTGAAACTGACCAAGATCCGAAACCTACTAGAGATACTCTACCACCTTTTTTCAAAGTTCCACTTACATTTCCTAAAAATGACTCTAAAGCCAATTTTGCAGCTGCTTTTGTGATTCCTGCATCAGCAGCGATAGCATCGATTAATTCTGATTTGTTCATAATAATAGTTATTAATTGTTGGTTATAAATAATTGTTAATACACAAATTTAAGAGGAAATCCCTTCCTTGCAAGTGTTTCGGCTATTTTTAGTTCGTTTTGTTGATAACTTATTTTTTTTGTTCATAAAACCACGGTTATTTGTTGTGCTTTGTAAAGAACACCCTGTTTTACTGAGCTTAGTAGACCTTTGCCTCGGGAGAAAACGAGATTCCATTTAGAAATTCGGGTGTGGTCATCTTCTTTTTGCCGGGAAATTGTAAACTTAGAACCTGAATAAAACCTTTTTCCACTGCAATTTTCATTTCTTTTTTAGTGCAGATCATATTTCCGGTAGCTAAATCATGTTCTTCAAGTACTATTTTAGCATCGTAGATTTTTACATTCCATTCTTCATTTTTATCTAAAAACACACACCAAGCTGCCGGATAGGGACTTAAGCCTCTAATCAGGTTATTAATTTCTACCGCTGATTTTGTCCAATCGATTTTACAGTTTTCCTTGTTAAGTTTGAATGCAGGTTTGATGTCTGACGCGTCTTTCTGAATGGTGGTCGTGACATTTCCTTTTTCTATCAGTTCCAAAGTACTTATAACTGTCTTGCTGCCCAAATGCATTAAGCGGTCGTGCAAATGTCCTGCATTTTCATTTGGATCTATTTCAATTTCTGAACTTAGGATCATCGCACCGGTATCGATCTTGTCATCAATAAAAAAAGTGGTGACTCCCGTTTTCGTTTCTCCATTTATTATTGCCCAGTTTATTGGTGCAGCACCACGATAATTGGGTAGGAGTGACGCGTGAAGGTTAAAAGTACCTAACTCCGGCATTTCCCAAACTACTTTTGGTAACATTCTAAAGGCTACAACAATCTGCAAATTTGCATTTAGAGATTTTAATTCCTCTAAGAAAGATTCCTCTTTAAGGTTTGTAGGCTGTAATAGTCTTAAATTATTTGCTAACGCATATTCTTTTACGGCAGAATATTTTAATTTTTGCCCACGACCGGCAGGTTTATCGGCGGCAGTAATGACTCCGACAACGGTATGGTTGTTTTTGATTATAGTGTCCAAAATGCCGACGGCAAATTCCGGCGTTCCCATAAATACGATTCTTAATTTTTCCATTATAGTTTTAAGGTATATTTATTATTCGATTTTATCAGTATATGTTCCTTTTCTAAGAGTTGCTGAAGTACAAAGATAATATCGTCTGATTTTTTATTAAGTTTATTTTCAATCTCTCGGGAATTTAAATCGGCGATTTGTAATAAGGCCATTATTTCTTTTGAAAGACTGGAGCTATCTGTTTTCTTGTTTTTTTTAGTGATGCAGTAGGAACATATGCCACAATCAATATTTGTTTTTTCACCAAAATAGTGTAAGATCAATTTGCTTTTGCAGACTTTTTGTTCACTAATGTAATGCAATACCGATTGAAGTTGCTCTTTTTTTAGTTGATTTTGGTTTTCTAAATATTTAGAAACTCTGGAGATGGTCCTTTCGTCTTCTCGAATTTCGTTAAAAACCAGTGAGGCATCGTTGTTTTTTGACTGATAATCAACAATGTTTTTTTCTTTTAATTTCTGTAAAACGGCCAGTACTTGAGTTTCAGTATGTTTTGATTTTTTTGCGATTAATGGTAAATTAAAGGCATTTTGTATATCATAAATTCCAGCATATGTTCTAAGGATAGCCAAAATGATTTCCTCGTCGTTGCGATTCAAACTCATGTATCGCATTAGTTCTTTGGAAGGAATAATGAACTGCAATAGGATCTTTTCTGAAAATTCTTGTGAGAGAGTAATTATTCCTTGTCTGTCCAAAAACTGCATCGCATTGTATGTTTTTAGAACAGGGAACTTATATTTTAAACAAAAATTATTCATATTAAAAGAAAACCGTTCATTGATTCCTTCTCCGTATGCAATTTGGAAAAAATTACATAGTTTATTGTACATTTCGTTCAGAAATTTTTTGTCGGGGAGAATATGTATAAACTGATTCTCGGCCTGTTTAATATCGGAGGGATTGGTTAGGAGCACAGCAAATGCTTTTTCCCCGTTTCTGCCAGAGCGACCTGCTTCCTGATAATAATTTTCAAGGTTTTCCGGAAGCTGAATATGAATTACGGTCTTTACATCTGCTTTGTCAATTCCCATTCCAAATGCATTTGTGGCAACAATAACTTGGACCTTATCTTCCATCCAAAGCTGCATGTTTTTGTCCTTCTCCTTAGAGGGTAGTCCGCCATGATAATAGGTGGATTTAAACCCTAAAGATTGCAATTGAGATGAAATTTCGATGCAGGATTTTCTATTTCTGACATAGATTATAGAGGATTGAGGATTTTTCCTTAGAATTTGTTCGATTCGAAAGAGTTTATCCTCGACTTCAAAAACCATATAAGCAATATTTTTCCTTGCAAACGATTTTTCAAAAACCTGCGGTTCTTTTAAGCCTAGTTCGTTGATGATGTCTTCTTTTACCTTTGGCGTCGCGGTTGCGGTTAAGGCTAAAAAGGGAACTTTAGGGAAATGCGTTTTTAAGTTGGAAATTTTCAAATAGGCTGGGCGAAAATCATGCCCCCATTGCGAAACGCAATGTGCCTCGTCGATGGTTATTAAATTTATGGGTAGATTTTTTATTCTATCCATAATCCAGTCTGATTGCAAACGTTCAGGAGATAAATAGAGAAACTTATAATTTCCAAATTGGCAATTATCCAACAGGTCAATCATTTCGTCTGACTTTATTCCGCCTGTTAGTGCGATTGCTTTGATGTTTCGCTTTTGCAAATTGGCAACCTGATCTTTCATTAAGGCTACTAAAGGGGAGACTACTAAGCAAATCCCTTCGTTCATCATCGCCGGAATCTGAAAGCAGACTGATTTTCCTCCTCCGGTTGGCATCAGTGCAAAGGTGTCCTGACCGCTTAAAACGGAATCAATGATTTCATTTTGCAACGATCTAAAGGAATCGTGTTTCCAGTATTTTTTAAGAATTTGTAATGCTTCTGACATCACTTATGAATTTTGATTACAAATTTCGAATTACAAATCAATGATTAGTAGCTCTTGACTACAATAACTAATTACTTAGAAATTTCGTCTAATATAAAAAGAATTCTGTTATCAAGGTTGTCTTTAGGAACTTCTATAAGAGTATAGCCATAGCCTTCGTAGGTTTCTATCAGGTGATTTTGGATCAATTTTGCTTGCTCGTAGTTTTCATAGCGCGCCTCATCACTCACGTAAATTTCTTCCCAAGGGGGGAGAATGAAAATTTTACTGTAGACATGTTCTCGGCAAATAGCGTCAAAAGAGGCAGGGTAACTATCTCCGATGTAGTGCATATAAGCTAAAATATCAGGAATTCCACGGTCAATAAAAACAACGTCATGAGATTCATTCATAGCATCAACGAATTGCTTTTTCCTTCCTTCAAGAAGTAGTTCGCTGAATAACAATGGCTTTTCGAGAAATAATTGCTCGATACCTTGTTTCTTTGCCTCTAGGGTTACTTCTCTGGAAATTTCAGGGTAACAACAAAAACCTTTGGCTAGTAAGCCATCGATAATGGTACTTTTTCCTGTTCCCGGACCGCCGATAATTACTACGATTTCTTTCTGCACTTTTTTGAAATAAGGCGCAAACTTACTCAAACTTATTGGGAATTGAAAAAATGATTGCCATTAAAATAATAGTTTTCGGGAAAAATTCATATTCCATCATTCGTAATTTGCATTTGAAACCGTATATTTGCTATTATTTTTTTAAATATCAAAATGGACAAAAACACCGAAGAATTTTATGCTAGGTTAAAAGTGGAGTTGGATATGAGTAATACCTGGCCTGCTTTATATTTGTTTAAATTTATTGTACCGTCTGTAGAGGATAACGTTGCAAGGGTAGAGCTGGCTTTTGATTGTATGGGAGCCGTTATTAAAACGACAAAATCCAAAACAGGGAAGTTTACCAGTATATCAGTTGATGTTCAGGTCAAGGATTCTCAAGAAATAATTAGTAAATACCTAGAAGTTTCTACTATCAAGGGTATTGTTTCCCTCTAATAAGGAAATAGACTGTTTAAAGCCAACGTAAATACTTGTTTTGTCCGTTCTTTAAATCAGGCTGCAACATAGAATCAAAATTAAATTCACCTATGAATTCAAAATATCAAAAAGAAATCGCGAACGATGTCGTTCATCATTTAGAATATAATGCGGAGAGATCGCATTTGATTATTCCTGAATATGGTCGTCATTTACAAAAACTTATTGAACAGGCAATTGCTATTGAGGATGTTGAAGAGCGAAATAAAGCTGCAAAGTACATCATTCAAGTAATGGGTAGTTTAAATCCCCATCTGCGTGACGTTTTGGACTTTCAACATAAATTATGGGACCAACTTTTTATCATGTCCGATTTTAAATTGGATGTAGACTCACCATACCCAATACCTTCGCGCGAAGTGTTACAGCTGAGACCGGACGTTTTAGAGTACCCTCAGAATTTTCCAAAATACAGGTATTATGGTAATAACATTAAGTACATGATTGATGTTGCCAATAAGTGGGATGAGGGTGACATGAAAAATGCGCTCGTTAAAGTGATTGCAAATCACATGAAAAAGTCCTATTTAAGTTGGAACAAAGACACTGTTAAAGATGACGTGATTTTTGAGCATTTATACGAACTTTCGGATGGTAAATTAAACTTGACTCAAGGTACGGAGGAACTTATCAGTACGACGGATTTGTTGCGAACAAACAAACGAATATCCAATAAAATTTTGCCGGCCGGGCAACCGAAAATACAAAGCAATAAAAACGTAAAAACCGGCAAATCAAAAACGTATACAAAAAATAAATAATAATTAGAAATAGTGATGTCTTTAGAGGATACGGATTGTGGATTAATTTTCTACTGTCATCGTATTTTTTTAAATGAATTACATAAATAGTACTACAATCATATGGGAATTTTCAAAATAGAAGGAGGTATTCGTTTAAAAGGAGAAATCACTCCGCAAGGTGCGAAAAACGAGGCGTTACAAATTTTATGTGCTGTTCTTTTAACTACTGAAAAAGTAATAATTAACAACATTCCTGATATTATTGATATCAATAAGTTGATTACACTTTTAGGGAATTTAGGTGTAAAAATTCAAAAAAACGGTCCTGGATCCTATACTTTTCAGGCAGATGATGTCAATATAGGCTATTTAGAAACGGAAGCTTTTAAGAAAGAAGGTGGTTCATTGCGTGGTTCTATTATGATTGTCGGGCCGCTTTTAGCCCGCTTCGGTAAAGGGTATATTCCGAAACCTGGTGGTGATAAAATTGGAAGAAGAAGATTAGATACACACTTTGAAGGGTTTATTAACTTAGGTGCGAAATTCCGTTATAACAGAGAAGACCATTTTTATGGAGTGGAAGCTCCAAAAGGATTGACAGGAGCTGATATGTTGTTGGATGAAGCGTCTGTAACCGGAACGGCTAACATTGTTATGGCTGCTGTTTTAGCAAAAGGAAAAACAACGGTTTATAATGCTGCTTGTGAGCCTTATTTGCAACAATTGTGTAAGATGTTGAACAGTATGGGTGCCAAAATCACCGGAGTGGGGTCAAACTTGTTGGTAATCGAAGGAGTCAAAAGTCTTAGTGGATGCGAACACCGGATTTTACCTGATATGATTGAAATTGGTAGTTGGATTGGACTGGCAGCGATGACCAGAAGTGAAATTACAATCAAAGATGTCAGTTGGGATAACTTAGGTGTCATTCCAAGTACATTTAGAAAAATTGGTATTACATTCGAGCGTAGGGGAGATGATATTTATATTCCAGCTCATGAGGATGGGTACGAAATTAAAACAGATATTGACGGTTCGATTCTTACCGTTGCAGATGCTCCGTGGCCAGGGTTTACCCCTGATTTATTGAGTATCGTTTTGGTTGTGGCAACGCAAGCCAAAGGGGACGTTTTGATACACCAAAAAATGTTTGAAAGCCGATTGTTCTTCGTTGATAAATTGATTGATATGGGTGCGAAAATAATGTTATGTGACCCACACAGAGCGGTAGTTATGGGACATGATTTTCAGTCACAATTGAAAGCGACGACTATGTCTTCACCTGATATTCGTGCGGGTATTTCTTTGTTGATTGCAGCGCTTTCGGCTAAAGGAACAAGTACCATACAAAACATTGAGCAAATTGATCGTGGTTATGAAAGAATTGATGAACGATTAAGAGCTATTGGAGCGAATATTGTTCGTGTTGAATAAAAAACGTAACAACAAGTAATGACGAATGAACAAACTGCTATAAAAGCAACTTATTTTAGTATCATTGGAAATACCTGCTTAGCCCTTATTAAAGGGATGGCAGGTTTTTTTGGCAATTCATATGCCTTGATTGCCGATGCGATTGAGTCCACCACAGATATTTTCGCGTCCTTTTTAGTATTGTTCGGTATCAAATATTCTAATAGACCAGCGGATAAAAACCATCCCTACGGACACGGTCGCGCAGAGCCTTTAATCACGTTTATAGTGGTTGGTTTTTTAATCACTTCAGCTACCATTATTGCTTATGAGAGTATTTCAAATATTCAAACAGCACATGATTTACCTAAACCCTGGACACTTCTAGTTCTGGGAGCAATAATTATATGGAAAGAATATTCTTTTCGCTTAGTTATAAGAAGGAGTTTGGAAACCAATAGTTCGTCATTAAAAGCGGATGCTTGGCATCATAGGAGTGATGCAATTACTTCTGTCGCAGCATTCATAGGAATTTCTGTCGCTCTACTATTAGGAAAAGGATATGAGTCTGCGGATGATTGGGCGGCACTTTTTGCTTCGGGATTTATTCTGTTCAATGCGTATCTTATTTTTAGGCCTGCACTTGGTGAAATAATGGATGAACATGTATATGATGGATTAATTGAAAATATAAGAGAAGTGTCGCATCAAGTGGAAGGAATTATTGATACTGAAAAATGTTTCATCAGAAAAGCAGGTATGAAATATCACGTAGACCTTCATGCAATTGTGAATGCGACTATTACCGTAAAGGAAGGGCACGATTTAGCGCATAAACTAAAGGATAGGTTACAAAAGGAGCTCCCTGAATTGGGACATGTGTTGATACATGTGGAGCCTCATAAGTAGCATTGAAAATAGAAAAATATATTAAAAAAGGAGTCAGATTAAATAATCTAACTCCTTTTTTATTTGCTATAATTTCTAGGTAGCAATTATTTTATAAACGATACTAAAGCTAATTCGTAGCTTTGTAACCCAAACCCTAATATAACTCCTTTGGCATTTCCTGAAATATAAGATTGATGTCTGAAACTTTCACGTGAGTAGGTATTTGAAATATGCACTTCAATAACGGGAGTGGTGATTGCTTTAATGGCGTCCCCAATAGCAATCGAAGTATGTGTATAGGCACCAGCGTTTAAAATGATTCCATCAGTAGAAAATCCCAGTGCCTGAATTTTATCAATTAGTTCCCCTTCGATGTTACTTTGAAAATAAGAAATTTCAATTTCAGGATATTTATCTCTAATAATAGAAAAGTAATTTTCAAAGGTTTGATTTCCATAAACTTCGGGTTCTCTTATACCCAGTAAATTCAAGTTAGGTCCATTGATAATGCAAATTTTCATATTTGATATTTTTGTAAAAATAAAAAAACCGTTCCAATTAAAGAGCGGTTTTAATAAAATTAGTTTTTTATTCTTTTAGAATAAGAATCCGGCGGAAACTTGAACTACTGAGTTTTTAGTTTGAGCATTTGTTGAAACATCGGTTAATCCTAAACTGTAACGACCTTCGATAAAGAAACTCTTTGTGATTTTAAGTCCTAATCCTGCATTTGCCGCAAAATCAAACGTATTGGCGTCTTTGACATCAAAATTATTTCTTTCACTTAATAAAAAGGAAGCCTGTGGACCAAGTTCAAGGCTGACTGCTCTATTCAAATAAATTTTTGCCATGACGGGAATAGCTAAATATCCCAATTCATTTCTAAATTCTTCGACGGCATTTTTGTAGGTAGCCCCTTGTGTAGAGTACAATAATTCAGGTTGGATAGAGAAACTGTCCACCAGCTTTATTTCGGCAACTAGGCCTGCATGATAACTTGTTATAGCATCAAATTGCATATCTGAACCTGAATAATTGGAGTAATTTAACCCCCCTTTAATTCCAAATTTAACTAATTGTGCCTGAACGGAGGTAGACATAGCTAATAAAACTACGGCAGCCAAAATTGTTTTTTTCATAAAATTGTATTTAATAATAGTTTCTAATTTGAAGCTGCAATTGATAACACTTTAATAGTGTAAATATTGCGTTTCACTTTTCTTATTTTTTTGTATTGTTATAACCCTTTCGATTAATCAAATACTGCGCCGTAAATTAAGAGTCAGGCTTTATGTCGGTTGTGAAAAGGCAATAGGAGCAACGGATAGATACGAATTATGTAGGGTCAAAACATTTTTTTTTATGTTGTAAATTTTAAATCATTGATAATTAGTCAAAGTAGTTAGTAAAAAAAATATTATTTTGACAATCTTATTTTGTCTGCTATAAATTTAAGATACGATAAGCTAAATAAAACTTTACAGACATTGGTGATTTTTCTTTTGGGACTTGTGGGTGTTCAAGAAAAAGCAGATCTGTCTTTTGTAGTTAAAGTGGGTTTAAATAGTATGGACATCAGAAAAGTTGATGGTTCAAAAACAGGGTAGGGTGTCAACATTTTAATTTGTAGAAAAAAAATATTTTTAAAGTAGCGCTTTTAGCTTGGTTTTTTTATGTCTAAAAAAGGCTTTACTTTGTAAGATGAATTGGAGTTCATATATCAAAAGTTATCAGTCCTATTTAAAAATCGAGCGAGGTTTGTCAAAGAATACGATAGAAAATTATTCTTTCGATATCGAACGGCTGTGCTTATTTCTTAGTGAAAATAAAATTGATATTTCGCCACTTAAGATCGAGGAAGAAATAATTCAACAATTTATATATGCAGTGTCAAGTCAGGTTAATCCACGCTCTCAAGCGCGGATTATATCAGGTCTTAAAAGCTTCTTCGGTTATTTGATTTTTGAAGATTTTCGACTCGACAACCCTTTAGAGCTGATTGAATCACCCAAAACGGGTCGAAAGTTACCTGATACGTTATCCATTGATGAAATTGATTTGTTGATCAAGGCAATTGACTTGACTTCAAATGAAGGGGAGCGCAATCGCGCGATGTTAGAAACCCTTTACGGTTGCGGACTCCGAGTTTCAGAATTGGTATCTTTAAAAATTTCCGATTTGTTCTTTGAGGAGGGATTTATTAAAGTCACAGGGAAAGGAAATAAGCAACGTTTTGTGCCTATCGGCATAGTAGCTCAAAAATACATCCAGATCTATAAAAGCACCATTAGAATTCATCTGAACGTAAAGAAAGAGCATGGTGATGTTTTATTTTTGAATAGGAGAGGAAGCCAACTCACAAGAGCGATGGTTTTTACGATCATCAAAGATTTAGCGGTTAAAATAGAGTTGCATAAAAAGATTAGTCCACATACCTTTCGTCATTCTTTTGCGACACATCTTCTTCAAAATGGTGCAGACTTGCGTTCCATTCAATTGATGCTAGGACATGAATCGATTACTACAACAGAGATCTATTTACACTTGGATCGGAAGTTTTTAACAGAAGTGATTAATACTTTTCATCCTCGAAAGAGTTCTTGATTGTCTATAGAAAAATGCAGTATCGAAATACGGAATATTTACAGCAATAAAAAAAAAAGACCTATTGAATCATAATTCGATAGGTCTTTTTCTTTATTCCCCTCCTTCGGAGGGGCTAGGGGAAGCATTATTTAGCAATATTAACTGCTCGTGTTTCTCTAATTACTGTTACTTTCACTTGACCTGGATACGTCATCTCTGTTTGAATTTTTTGTGAAATTTCAAAAGACAGAGTGGCTGCATTGTCATCAGACACTTTTTCGCTTTCTACAATAACTCTTAGTTCTCTACCAGCTTGAATCGCATAAGCGTTTTTAACACCAGTGAATCCGTAAGCTACTTCTTCTAAGTCTTTCAGACGTTGGATATAAGAATCTAATACTTGTCTTCTTGCACCCGGTCTAGCGCCTGAAATGGCATCACAAACCTGAATTATTGGCGACAATAAGGATTTCATTTCTATCTCATCATGGTGAGCTCCGATAGCATTACATACTTCTTCTTTTTCACCATATTTTTCAGCCCATTGCATACCTAATAAAGCGTGAGGTAAATCGCTTTCTGCATCTGGTACTTTACCGATATCATGCAATAAACCAGCTCTTTTGGCTAATTTTACATTCAGTCCTAGTTCAGCTGCCATGATTCCACAAAGTTTAGAAACTTCACGGGAGTGTTGCAATAAATTTTGTCCGTAAGAAGAACGGTATTTCATACGTCCCACTACTTTTATTAATTCAGGGTGTAATCCATGAATTCCTAAATCGATAACAGTACGTTTTCCAACTTCTATAATTTCATCGTCAATTTGCTTAGCTGTTTTTGCAACAACCTCTTCAATACGGGCAGGGTGAATACGACCGTCCGTTACCAGTTTATGTAGAGCCAAACGTGCGATTTCTCTGCGTACTGGATCAAAACAAGAAAGAATAATAGCTTCCGGTGTATCGTCTACAATGATTTCCACTCCCGTTGCTGCTTCGAGTGCTCTAATGTTTCGCCCTTCACGACCAATAATCCTACCTTTAACATCATCAGATTCTATGTTGAATACAGATACACAGTTTTCTACCGCTTCTTCTGTTCCAACTCTTTGAATGGTGTTGATAATGATTTTTTTAGCTTCTTGTTGTGCCGTTAGCTTAGCCTCTTCAATTGTATCTTGAATATGAGACATCGCTTTTGTCTTCGCTTCTGCTTTCAAACCTTCTACTAATTGCTCTTTAGCATCTTCTGCAGATAAGCCGGAAATTACTTCAAGTTGTTGTAATTGGCTTTTGTGCAATTTATCGACCTCTATTTGTCTTTTGTCTAGAACCTCAATTTTAGAGGTGTATTCAGTCGTTTTTGCTTCAAAATCGTCATTGACTTTCTTAACCTTGGATAATTCGTTAGAAACCTGAGATTCCTTGTCTCTGATTCTTTTTTCAACTTCAGCTACTTTCTTGTCTCTACCCAGAATTACTTGTTCGTGTTCTGATTTAAGTTCAATAAATTTCTCTTTTGCCTGAAGGATTTTATCTTTCTTTATGTTCTCAGCTTCAAGGTTGGCATCTTTTAAGATTGATGAAGCTTCTTTTTTTGCGTTTTTAATAAGATTAGAAATATTGCTTTTTTCTATAATTTTAGCGATTCCAAAACCCGCTGCAATACCTATAATTCCTGAAATAACGATCGTTAATATGTCCATGTTTGTTAAAATTTATATATAAAAAAGCCTACATTAAGTTGTCTGAATAAACTCGAAATTGACAAGTTTTGAGCTAACTCACTGTTCAAGTTTCCTCGCCTAGGCGTGGCATGCTTTAGTAGTGATGATTTGCTCATTCTAAATTATTAGTGTTGAGTTTACCAAATGTGAACTAATGTAGGCAGTATCTTAGTTTCTGTAAAGAACGTTTAATTGTCGAGATATTGATCTAAAAGCGCATTGATTTTTTTAATTCTTTCGATGGTTTCTTCACCATTGATAGAGTTGTCAATTTGTTTTTGTTCAGATTGTGAAGCAAACTGTAAAGCGCACATGGCTAAAACATCTTGTTTATCACGAACTGCGTAATTTTCTTCAAATTGCTTCATCATCACATCAATCTTTTTAGAAGCACTTCTAAGTCCTTCTTCCTGAGCAAGTTCTACCGTTAACGGATAGACCCTGTCTGCAATTGATATTTTAATTTTTAGCTTTTCGTCCATATGTTTTACTAATCAGATAGCTGTGCTATACAGTAATCAATTTCACGAATTAATGAATTTATTTTAAGCTTCGTATCTCTTTTATTATCGTCACTGCCTAATAATGAGTTGGCAATCTTAAGTGTCTCATATTGCGATTTTAACGCTTCAATCTCATTTGATTGAGTTTGTATGATGTGTGCAGATTTTGTTAATTCGATTTTTAATTCTTGAGTATTTTGATCTAAACGTTTTATTTTTAGAATTAGTTTTTCAACCTTATTTTCAAGAGTATCAATTATTTCTGCAATTACACTCATTTATTTATCCTATTCATTACTTAATATTACAAATTTAGTATTACTTTTTATTATTACAATATATTATTCGTTTTTTTATTAGAAAATAATCAAAATGTTGTACTGTAATGTGTTACGAAATCTGCTCTTTTATATAAGGAGAATAAATTACTTTTTTTATCTTAGCAAAAATGTATACCATGAGATTTTTTATTTTTTTTCTAATGTTTTCGGTTTCTATTTTGGCTCAAACCGATTATCCAAAGGACTATTTTAGTCCTCCTTTAGACATTCCTATGGTGTTGTCGGGTAATTTTGGGGAATTAAGACCTAATCATTTTCATGCGGGTTTTGATTTTAAGACATTGCAGCGAGAAGGGCTGAATGTACATGCTGTCGCAGATGGCTATGTCTCAAGGATAAAGATATCTACATTTGGGAACGGTAAGGCGATTTATATAACACATCCAAATGGCTATACTTCTGTATATTGTCATTTACAAAAAGGTACTGATGCCATTGAAAGCTATATTGAAAAGACACATTATAAAGAAAAATCATTCGAGATAGAGATGTTTTTAAAACCGAATGAGTTGGTTGTCAAAAAAGGACAAACTATTGCGCTATCCGGTAATACTGGGTCTTCAGAAGGGCCTCATCTGCATTTTGAATTTCGAGACAGTAAAAGCGAGAAAATCATCAATCCTATGCTGTTTGGTTTTGATAAAGACATAAAAGATACTAAAAAACCGTCTGTTTCCGCGGTTTATGTTTATCCGGTTGATAGTAAAACTTCAGTAAACCAATCTAAACGTCCGTTGTTATTAAATTTGTCTTTGCAAAAAGACGGAAGCTATCTGGCAAATAAAGTGGTCGCCAATGGTAAGATAGGATTTGGGATCACCGCTGTTGATTATGATAATGTATCGGGTAATAGAAACGGAATATATAAATTACAGACCTATTTGAATGGAAAGCCTAATTTTGGTTATCAATTGGATATATATTCATTTGACGAAATGCGTTATATAAATGCGTTAATTGATTATCCAAGATATAAAACAACCTCACAAAGGGTGCAAAAATTATTTATGGTTAATCCTTATAATTTGAGTTTTATTAAGACAGATGAAACAAAAGGTATTATTACCGTTGTTCCTAACTTAACCTCTGTTTATCGTATTGAAGTGTCAGATTTTCTTGGGAATATGACAACAGTTTCCATTCCGATTAGCTATGACTTATCGTCAGCCATTATTGATAAAGAGGCGGTAGTGTCTAATTATTTCGTTAAGGTGAATAAAGACAACAGTTTTGCTAAAAATAACATGTCAGTTTTCTTTCCTGCCGGAACCTTTTATGAAGACTTTAATATGAATTTTGATGTTAAAGACAATATACTATATCTTCATGATGAGACGACCCCTGTTCACTCCAGTTTTACAATTACTATAGAGGATAGTAAATATACGGATGCGCAAAAGGAAAAAGTATTCATTGCAGATGTCAGCAAAAGTGGAAGGATGGGATATAACGGCACCTCTAAAAAGGGTAATGTATTTACCGCTAAAGTGAGGTCGTTGGGCAAGTATACTTTGGCAACGGACACAACTGCTCCAACAATTTCTATTGGTAAATCTATTGAAGGCAGATGGTTGAGTTCACAAAAAACAATTCAACTTTCGATTAATGACTATGGTTCTGGATTAAAGAGTTACGACGGGTATTTGAACGGGAATTGGATTTTATTTGAATATGATAATAAGACGAGAAGAATTACCCACAATTTTAGTGACGGTATAGTAGCAGAAGGGGCTAATGATTTAAAGGTGATTGTCACAGATAATGTAGGAAATTCTACTACCTTTGCGACGCAATTTTTTAGAAGTCAAAAATAATAATATACATACATCTTGAGTGTCAACAAAATAATCTTTGTTTTTATTGCCTTATGGATTAGCTTGCCTTCGTTTGCACAATCTGCACGGTTAAAGGGAGTTATTCTCGATAAATATAATCAACCGATAGAGAATGTAAATATTACGGCTGCAGGAAACAGAACGCAATCTAATGAAAACGGATTTTATCTTGTCAGCGTCCCGGTTAATCAAAAGGTGGCCATTGTTTTTACCCATGTTTCTTTAAAAAAAGCAACGGTCTTTCTAACCTTAAAAATAGATGAAGACTACGAGTTTAACTTGGTTATGAATGATCAGGAAGAACAAATGGGCGAAATTATAGTCACCACCAACAACAAGAAGCAAGTTCAAGGAATTACGACCATTGAGCCAGAGGTTATCCGAAAAATTCCCGGAGCCAATGCAGGTATCGAAAATATTTTAAAAACGCTGCCAGGCGTAAATTCCAATAATGAACTCAGTACGCAATATGCTGTTCGAGGCGGGAATTACGATGAGAATTTGGTTTATGTAAATGAAATCGAAATTTACCGTCCTTTTCTGATTCGTTCCGGGCAACAGGAAGGGCTAAGCTTTACCAATACTGACTTGGTTCAAAACGTGGAGTTTTCTGCGGGCGGTTTTCAGGCAAAATTCGGAGATAAGTTATCTTCTGTATTGGATATTACGTATCGGAAACCCACACAATTTGGAGCTACACTTGAAGCGAGTTTTCTTGGCGGAAGCCTGTCAGTAGATGCGGTTTCAAAAAATAAAAAGTGGACGGCCATTACAGGAGTTCGTTATAGAAATAATAGTCTGCTAGTTAATAGTCAGGATACCCAAACTAATTTTACTCCTGCATTTGTCGATGTACAAACAAACGTAATTTATCAGGCTTCGCCAAAATGGCAATGGAGTTTTCTGGGGAACATCTCACAAAATAAATACCAATACCAACCCTTAACGCGAGAAACCAAATTTGGAACCTTAGACAACCCGCTGGCGCTTACTGTTTATTATGAAGGGCTGGAAAAGGATAAGTACGATACTTATTTCGGTGCTTTTAAAACAACATGGAAAGCCACGGATGCTTTTACATTAAAATTCATTGGTTCGGTTTTTCATACTTTAGAACAAGAACATTTTGATATTTTTGCCCAATATCGTTTAGGTGAAGTAGATTCAAATATTGGCTCAGAGACCTATGGCGACGTTGCTTTTACTAGAGGTATCGGTACGCAACTGAATCACGCTCGAAATGATTTGGATGCATTGATCATAAATACTGAAATAAAAGGATTTCATGATTGGAGAAAAAACCAATTGGAATGGGGAGTTAAATATACTCGTGAATCGATTCGTGATAGAGTAGTGGAATGGGAAGTAATTGATTCGGCCGGTTTTTCAATAAATCCTCCGATTATTAATTTGCCCAAAAATGACCAGCCCTATTCGCCTTATGCTGGACCATTAGTTCCGTATCAGAATGTCCGTGCCATTAATTTTAATATGATTAATAGATTTTCTGGTTATGGACAATGGAGTAGAAAAGATAAGATAGGCAGCAGTGAAGTATGGTACAATGCCGGAGTACGAATCCATAATTGGGAAGTTACAGGCGGGGATGTCAACGGATCAGCCCAGACTACCTTTAGCCCCAGAGCGCAATTTGCCATAAAACCGGATTGGGAAAAGGACATGGTATTCAGAGTCTCAGGAGGTTTATACCATCAGCCACCATTCTACAGAGAGCTTAGGGATGCTGACGGAGTGGTTCAGCCTAATGTAAAAGCACAACAATCCGTTCATTTTGTGCTAAGCAACGATTATAGTTTTAAAATGTGGGAACGCCCTTTTAAACTCGTTTCGGAGTTGTATTATAAGAGACTTACGGATGTGAATACCTACACGATTGATAATGTTAGAATACGTTATTCGGCTTCTAATGTGGCCAAAGGCTATGCGCAAGGACTGGATTTGAGGTTGAATGGAGAGTTTGTTCCCGGAACAGAATCTTGGTTTAGTTTTGGCTATCTTAAAACGGAAGAAAATAGCGAAAATAAAGGCTATATCGCCCGGCCGACAGACCAGAGATTAAAATTCGGACTTTTGTTCCAGGATTACATGCCTAATATTCCAAGTGTGAAAATATATTTGAACTTGGTTTACAATACAGGATTGCCCGGAGGTTCGCCTTCTTACGCAGATCCTTATTTGTACCAAAGTAGATTAAATGATTATCGTAGGGTAGATGTCGGGTTTTCAAAAGTTTTGTTGGATAATACTAAAGGGGAGCCAAAGGCAAATTGGTTGGGGAATTTCAAAGAACTTGCCATAGGGTTGGAAATTTTCAATCTTTTTAATAATCAAAACGCAATTACGAATACCTGGGTTCGAGATGTTTATTCTAAAAATGAATATGCGATTCCAAATTATATGACCACGAGGGTTTTTAATGTTAAGTTGAGTGCCAGATTATAGAATAGGACTAGGAATCGCTTTCACTTAAGCATTCGTTTTATTGCATAAATTGGTTATAAATATCAGAACCATTTTTAAAATTCATTACATTTGGATTGATTTTTAATATTACATCATTATGAAAAAATTATATATAGCCTTATTAAGTACTACTGTTTTGCTTTTTGCTAGTTGCAAGAAAGAAGAAGAAAAGCCAAAAGTTATTTATGACGCCACTAATAAAGCAAAAGGAATATCTAAAGTAGATTCTACTCAAGTGTCCATTTCTGATTTACCTATTCAGATGGAAGGAACTGATTATTTGATTCATCCGGTGGGAGATTTGAGAGTATACGAAAGAGGGTCAAAGGCAAGGTATGGTTCTTCCAGCGTAATTGATTTGAGTTTTACGATTTCCAATTATGGAGAAAATGAGATTACCGGTTATTTACAAAATTTAAAATTTCAAAAGACCGATTCTGATTCGATACATGCATTAACTAATAAACCTGTTTTAATACAAACCGCAACCTATTTAAAGTCTGTTTCCGATAGAGCTAAAAAACAGATTATGGTGTACACCATGTTTGATGCGGATACGAATAGAGATGGTAAATTAGACAGCAGTGATATTAAATCGTTGTACTTGAGTGAGATTAGCGGAAAGCGATTTACAAAAGTGTCAGTAGATCTTCAGGAATTGATTGATTGGAATTTGATAGACTCTAAAAGTCGACTTTACTTTAGAACCGTTGAAGACACGAATAAAAATGGACAGTTTGATAAAAACGATGTGGTGCATTACAATTACATTGATCTATCAAATAATGAATGGAAAGTATCTAACTACGAACCAATTTAATAGAATAGTGAAACGCTAAATCAGGATATCACTCTCTAAATCTGATTTTTCAATAGTAAAATTAAAGCCAAGTTGTTTTAACAGCTGGATGACTAAGTTTTTATACCAGTTTTCTGACTTAGGGTGAATGTAGATTTTTTCAATCAGTTGATCGAGATCCACATTGATTTTTAAGCCGTCGTTTAACGTAATGTTACTTTCGGCCACATCAGTTATAATGCGCACTTCACGCTCGTATTGAAAGCTTTTTCTTTTGAATAAAAACGGAAAAAACATATCGTCAAAAGGGATATATTCTTTTTTGTAATCTATATAATTTACTTCACCAATAAACTGTTTGTAATTGTTTTCGGTAGCTAGTGCATTTTGTAATCGACCTATTGTTGATTGTATGGCTAGTCCCTCAGTATTTTGCGTGAATATTTGCCACATGGCGAAGGACTCATATTCATTGATATGCCAACTACTTATTGCTACTTTTTCACGGTGTGTTTTGTAAAACTTTAAAAAATCAGGATTGTCGATAGACAGTTTTCTGATTTCTTCAAAAGTAGGTTCGCTGAAAGTGCCTTCATATTGATCCTCAAATTTATCAGAGCGCGACATGAAAAGTTTTTTGGACATTAACAAATCCAAAAACTTAGACAAATCCAAATACTTCCAAATTATAGTGTCTGGGTCTTCAGGGAGTTTTATATTTTGGTTGTTAAGATACATTCTTTCTGTTTAAAGATTTAAAAATGGAATATTTTAAAGATTTTACTCGATAGATAAATCTTGAATCAAAAATCAACAATTATTATTCGAAAGACTGCAACGTAACTAATTTATTATACATTCCGTTCATTGCAATTAATTCGTCGTGACTCCCTTGCTCTACAATTTTTCCTTTTTTCATCACGATAATAATATCTGCTTTTTGAATAGTGGAAAGGCGATGCGCAATTACGATTGACGTTCTGTTTTGCATCATATTTTCAAGAGCCACTTGCACAAACTTTTCACTCTCCGTATCCAATGCTGATGTAGCCTCATCCAGAATCATAATTGGAGGATTTTTCAAAACAGCACGAGCGATAGAAAGCCTTTGTTTTTGACCGCCAGAAAGTTTATTACCACTGTCTCCAATGTTAGTATGAATACCTTTTGGTAACTCATTTACGAATTCATACGCATTGGCAATTTTTAGAGCTACGATAATTTCATCATCAGTAGCGTCTGGTTTTCCTAATGAAATGTTCGCTTTTATGGTGTCATTAAATAATATGCTGTCTTGTGTAACTAATCCCATTAAACCGCGAAGCGACTGCAGGTTAAGATCTTGGATGTTTATTCCGTCGATGCTGATTGTACCTTCGTTGACATCATAAAAACGGGTCAGTAAATTAGCAATAGTACTTTTTCCGCTTCCTGACTGTCCTACCAGTGCTACGGTTTGTCCCTTTTTAACTTGAAATGAAAAGTCTTTTAAGACATTTTCGTCTTCGTATTTGAAATTGATATTTTTGATTGTGATATCAGACTCAAAAGTATTTTTTATAATGGCATTTTCTCTGGATGTAATTTCATTTTCAACTTCTAGAACTTCAAAAACACGATCCGCAGCTGCTAATCCATTTTTTACGGAATACGAGGCTTTAGAGATGGCTTTTGCCGGGGTAAGAATATTAAAGGCTAATGTCAGATAGACAATAAAAGCAGACCCGTCTAAGGTCTTTTCTACTAGAACCAAATTACCACCATAAAAAAGTAAAACGGCTATGGTTGTTATCCCTAGGAATTCACTTAACGGCGTTGCTAGATTATTTCGACTTCCTATGCTGTTCGTTAAATTTAACAATCGGGTTACTGAATCATGAAATCTACTTTTAAAATTCGGTTCGGCATTATAACTTTTAATTACTTTCAAGCCTCCTAATGTCTCATCGACAATAGAGATTAATTGACCGCTTTCTTTTTGAGCTTCTAATGATTTAGCTCTAAGGTTCTTGGCTAACTTCGAAATGATCCATCCCGAAATTGGCATGAAAATCAAAACGAATAAAGTCAGTTTTGTGCTGATAATAAACATGGTCCCTAGTGCAAAAACAATAGTAAGTGGTTCTTTTATAACTAGTTCTAAAATGGAGAAAAAGGAGTTCTGCACTTCGTTTACATCACCAAGCATACGTGCCATGATATCTCCTTTTCTTTTCTCAGAATAGTAAGATATAGGTAGTTCTATTATTTTATTATACATTGACTTTCTTAAATCTCGTAAGACACCATTCTTGAGATACATAATATGATGAGAAGCCAAATAATTGAACACGTTTTTTAGTAAAAAAGTAGTAATTACCATCAACACAACAAACAATAACGCAACTTGAATACTATTGTCTTTTGTCAGTGTTGAAATTTGATAATACATGTAATCAGTACCAAACTGTTTTATATCTCCTATTCCAGTATATGTTGGTTTATTTAAGACCGCTCTTGTTTTTCCAAAAAGTACTTCAAGTACAGGAAGGAGTGTGAGCATAGAAATAGTGCTAAACAATGCGTATAATACATTGAATACCACATTCCAGATGATATGTGACTTATATGGTTTTGTATAAGGAAGTAATTTTATTAAGCTTTTATCCATTAGGTCAATTGCATTGCGGTAATAATATTTTTAATTTTTTGGTCTAAAACAGCTTCGACTTCCTTGAAGTCTTCAACATCATCTAAAATGGTGTTGACGCTGATGTAGAATTTTATTTTTGGCTCTGTTCCGCTTGGTCTGGCGCAAATTTTAGATCCGTCTTCTGTGTAATAAATCAGTACATTCGATTTCGGAATGTCCATTTTTATGACTGAATCGTCCAATAGATTCTTAGCCACGGAGGATTGATAGTCTTCGACTATTATCACTCTTTGTCCGTTAATATCTTTTAATGGGTTTTCACGCAAGTCAATCATCATTTGATTTATTTCTTGCAATCCTTCCATTCCCTTTTTAGTAATAGAAACTAAATACTCTTTGTAAAATCCATGTTCTACATACAATTGCTGTAATTCTTTGTAAACAGTACTTCCTTTCGCTTTAGCTTGAGCAGCAACTTCACAAATCAATAGGGTAGCGGCAACGGCATCTTTATCTCGCACTGCATCTCCTACCATATATCCGAAACTTTCTTCGCCACCACCAATGAATTCCTGTTCTGGAAAGTCTTTAATCATTTTCGCAATCCACTTAAAGCCGGTCAAACCAACTTTGCATTCTACACCGTAGCTTGTCGCCAGTTCCATCATCATCGGAGTAGAAACAATTGTCGAGCCAACAAATTGGTTGCCATTTATTTTATTTGCGTTCTTCCATTTCTCCAATAAAAAAGCGGTCATTAAAATCATGGTTTGGTTTCCGTTCAACAAAGTCATTTGCCCCTCATTATTTCGAACAGCAATACCTAAACGGTCACAATCAGGATCAGTCCCAATAACGATATCTGCTTTTGTTTTATCAGCTAAAGCTAATGCCATTGTCAAAGCCTCTGGCTCTTCTGGATTTGGAGATTTTACAGTTGGGAAATCACCGTTTGGAACAGCTTGTTCGGGAACAATATGAACATTAGTATATCCTGCTTTAGATAAAGTATCTGGAACTAAGGTTATGGAAGTCCCGTGCAATGAAGTGAAAACAATATTTAAGTTTTCTTTGGCTTCAGCGGGAGTATTGAAGCTTGCGTTTTCAATCGATGATTTAATGAATGCTTGATCCACCTCGGCACCAATATAATGGATTAAATCCTCATTAGCTTCAAACTTAATTTGATTGAAGTTCAGTTTTTCGATAGTATGTATAATGGCTTCATCTTCTGGAGGGACAATCTGGCCGCCATCTTCCCAATAAACTTTGTATCCGTTATATTCAGGAGGATTGTGTGATGCAGTAAGTACAATTCCGCATTGACACCCTAAGTGCTTAACGGCAAATGATAATTCTGGTGTTGGTCTTAATTCTGAAAACAAGTACACCTCTATACCATTCGCAGAGAAAACATCAGCAACCAATTTTGCTAAAGTATCGCTGTTGTGACGACAATCATAAGCGATAGCTGCTTTTAAAGGCTTATTAGGAAAGGCTTTATGTAAATAATCAGAGAGTCCTTGCGTACTCTTTCCAAGGGTATATTTATTGATTCGGTTGTTTCCAACGCCCATCACACCGCGCATTCCACCAGTTCCAAACTCGAGGTCTTTGTAAAAGCTTTCCTCTAGTTCTTTAGGGGAGCCAGCTATTAATTCTTTGACGGCTTGCTGTGTTGCTGCGTCAAATGTTGGGGTTAACCATTCGTTCACTGCATTCAAAATGTTTTGTTGAATTTCCATTTTTATATGTTTTTAGCTTTTAGTTTAAGTTTAGGAGCTAATCCTGCTATCTGTTACAATCTTTTATACTGAACCCCAGCATAAAAGGATTTTCACTACTATCAGGGCTAGGGGGCAAATTATAAATTAACCTCGCTCGAAATTTTATAACGTTCTTCGTTGCTTTTCGTACGTAAAATAATTTCACCAAGGAATCCTGCCAAAAATAATTGGGTACCCAATATCATGGTGGTTAAGGCGATAAAAAACCAAGGATTGTCAGTTACTAAGTTATAGCGCACATTAGTGTACATATGATATAGCTTTGAAACTCCAATGTATCCAGCCAGTAAAAATCCAATGATGAACATTAGCGACCCCATGGCTCCAAATAAATGCATTGGTCTTTTTCCAAATCGGGAAAGAAACCAAATGGTAATTAAATCCAGGAATCCATTGATGAAACGCTCCATTCCAAATTTGGTTTCCCCATATTTGCGAGCCTGGTGTTGCACCACTTTTTCTCCGATTTTTCCGAAACCGGCATTTTTTGCCAAAACAGGAATGTATCGGTGCATTTCACCCGAAACTTCAATGTTTTTTACCACTATATTTTTATAGGCTTTTAACCCGCAATTGAAATCATTTAGTTCCACACCAGATGTTTTTCTGGCTGCCCAATTGAATAATTTTGAAGGTAGGTTTTTAGCAACCACAGAATCGTAGCGCTTCTTTTTCCAACCGGAAACTAAATCAAAGTTTTGGGAGGTAATCATATTGTATAGACCTGGAATTTCTTCAGGACTGTCTTGTAAGTCGGCATCCATTGTAATAATGACATCACCTTTGGCTTTAGCAAATCCAGCGTGTAAAGCCTGAGATTTACCAAAGTTTTTCATGAAGCGTATTCCCTTTACATTTGGGTTTTCCGCTGCAAATTGTTCGATAATCGACCAGGATTTGTCCGTGCTGCCATCATCCAGAAAGATGATCTCATAGGAGTAATTGTTCGACTGCATCACCTTAATAATCCAGATATAAAGTTCTTTAAGTGATTCTTCCTCGTTAAGAAGGGGTATGAGTATCGATAGATTCATTAATTACAAGCTTTGAGGATTTTCGTTTTTTATAATTGCACCAACAATTAGCGAATAAATTAAACCAATAAAGGAATACATTGCAAGTGTAACGGGAAAGACAATGAAAGGATTCATGAATTTTTTGATCATTGTAAGTCCCATTTCCATGTCTTTACTTGTTATGTTCGGGTTTTGTCTGATCATTTCATTTTTGGAAATAGAAATCATCTCATTGATAAACTCAGGAAAAATAAAATTAAAGGCAATATTAAATAGTCCATATACTAGACCTGCTATGAAAGTAATAGAAACCCCTATCTTTAGACTTTCACCAAAGGAAATGAAGCCGTTATTTAGGTTTTTCTTGTAGTTAATGCACCCTAAAGAGATGAATATCAAAGGTAGTATAAGGTAATTGGCAATATTAACAATCACTCCGGCACTTGTTCCTACTAAAGAGCGCATTCCTATTATGTACATAATTACGAATTCCAGAACCATTATAACACCAAACAATACACCATATAGTAGTCCAGATTTACCTGGGGACACACTTTTTTCCATAGAGACTTTATTTATTAATCCACAAATATAGCAATTCCCGATATATTGGGCTACAAAAAAGAGTTTTTACGATTTAATAAAAAAAATGAAAACAAAGATTTGTTTATTGAAAAATAATTGTAAATTTGCACACTCAAAATAATAGTGTAAAACAAAAAGTTATAATGAGTTTACACCTTTTCTGTCAAAAGAGAAGCTTCAAAACAAGTTATAACCAAACAAATAAAAAAGATGAAAAAAGGTACGCACCCAGAAAATTACAGATTAGTTGCATTTAAAGACATGTCGAATGAAGACGTTTTTATCACTAAATCTGCTGCGGAAACAAGAGAAACAATTACAGTTGATGGTGTTGAATACCCAGTTGTGAAATTAGAGATCTCTAGAACGTCTCATCCTTTTTACACAGGAAAAAATAAACTTATCGATACTGCAGGACGTATTGATAAATTCAAAACTAAATACGCTAAACACGCTAAATAATTATAGTTTGTTTTCAAGTACATTAAAGCCTTCCGTTTTGGGGGGCTTTTTTTATTTTTATCTATTTGAAAACGTTGTAACTTTGGGCTTTATTTAAAAACAAATTAATGTTTAGGCAAGTCGCGACCTGAACCTATCACAAATAAATATTATATGAATTACATACTTTTTGACGGACCCGCCCGAAATGCTTTATTGCCTTTTACTTTTACCCGCCCTGTGGCTGATATTCTAATTGGGATTATGACGATTCGTCAAAAATGGGAAATGCATCTTGGTTCTACTACCACAACATTGACTGAGGAGTATCTGTCAGATAAATATCCGATGGTCGAGTTAGAAGAGAATGTGATGATTAATGCTTCTTTTCTTCCCAATGCTGTCTTGGTTGAAATGGTCAGTAATCTTGAGCCAAATCAGGTTATCTTTAAAGGAGAAGAAGTTGTTGCATTTTATACGGATGAAAATCAGGAAGAAGTGGATTTCGATTCCTATGAGATTATTGAGTATCGTGAGGACTGCTTAACCGTTATGAATACTTGGGATATTTTCTCGAAAAATGATGCTGCTATTCGAGAAGATTTCGAATTTTTAACGGCGGATAGAAAATCGAAACCAATTCCCAAAAGTGTCAATGTGCTTGGACACGAAAATATATTTATCGAAGATGGAGCTAAGTTAGAGTTTGTTACTTTAAATGCTTCTTCGGGTCCTATTTATATAGGGAAAGATACTGAAATTATGGAAGGTTCTGTAATTCGTGGACCCTTTGCATTGTGTGAAGGTGCCGTAGTGAAAATGGGAGCTAAAGTGTATGGTGCTACCACTGTAGGGCCTCATTCCAGAATTGGAGGAGAGGTAAACAACTCGGTTATTTCGGCTTATTCGAATAAAGGACATGATGGTTTTTTAGGGAATTCAGTACTAGGGGAGTGGTGTAATATTGGTGCAGATAGTAATAATTCGAACCTAAAAAATAACTATGAGGAAGTGAAGTTGTGGAGTTATGAAACAGAAAGCTTTGCTAAAACCGGATTGCAGTTTTGTGGGTTGATGATGGGGGATCATAGTAAGTGCGGAATCAATACCATGTTCAATACAGGAACTGTAATTGGAGTCAGTGCAAATATTTTTGGGTCTGGATTTCCACGTAATTTTGTACCGAGTTTTTCTTGGGGAGGAGCTGCTGGTTTTACTACTTACATCACTAAAAAAGCATTTGAAACGGCAAGATTAGTAATGGGGCGCAGGAATGTAGATTTTGATGAGAAAGAAGCCACTATTTTAGAACATGTTTTCGAGGAAAGTAAAAAATGGAGGAAAGAATAACAGTTTTTAAGTTTTGATTTAAATTTGATACTAAAAAATAATTAACTGCTTCATTGTACAACATGAAGCAGTTTTTTTTGGGTTTTAGTGGAGGAATAGTGCCGTTTTACTCCATAGTGTAAAATTGCATTAACATAATATTGTGTTTGTTTGTAAGAATTATTATTTTTATTAATCATTGATTATTAGTACATTATGAGATGTTCAGGGTTTTATGTGCTGCATAGTTAGTTTTTTTTGGCTTAATGTTATAGTTTTATAAAAAATAATTACAAAACGAATACTATTCATTTAGTAGAAGGTATTAAATAGAAAAAAATATATGGAAGAGATTATTGGGATATTAAACGATATTGTATGGAGTGATGCATTAATCGTTTTGTGTTTAGGAACAGGACTTTATTTTTCCATAAGAACGCGTTTTTTGCAGGTACGTCATATTAAAGAAATGTTTCGTTTACTGTTTGACGGTAAAAGTTCAGAATCTGGAGTTTCTTCTTTTCAGGCATTATCAATGTCGTTGGCAGGTAGGGTAGGTACGGGAAATATTGCAGGTGTAGCTACAGCTATAGCCTTTGGGGGACCTGGAGCTTTATTCTGGATGTGGATGGTTGCTTTTTTTGGGGCAAGCACTGCCTTTGTAGAAGCTACTTTGGCTCAAATTTATAAAGAGAAACATCTGGGTGAATTCCGTGGGGGACCTGCTTTTTATATTGAGAGAGGATTAGGCGTTAAATGGTTTGCTGTTTTGTTTGCCGTAGTTTCTATTATTTCGGCAGGAGTTTTGTTACCCGGAGTTCAAGCGAACTCTGTTGCAGACGGAATTCAGAATGCCTTTGAAATAGACACTTGGAAATCAGGTATAGTAGTCTCATTAATATTTGGTGCCATCGTATTTGGTGGTGTAAAAAGAATTGCCAAATTTACAGAATTTGTCGTTCCAATAATGGCCATTGTTTACATTTTAATTGTATTGATAATTATAGTAATTGATATCGATCAACTTCCGGGGGTCATCTCTTTAGTTTTTAAAAGCGCTTTTAATATGGAAGCTGGTTTTGGAGCTGTTTTTGGTTTAGCAATTCAATGGGGTGTAAAAAGGGGTATTTATTCTAATGAAGCAGGTCAGGGGACAGCACCGCATATTGCTGCGGCAGCAAATGTTTCTCATCCTACTAAACAAGGCTTAGTGCAATCATTCTCTGTTTATATTGATACTTTATTAGTATGTTCGGCTACTGGATTTATGTTACTGATTACCGGTAAATACAATGTTCAGAATCCAGTGTTAGGACCCGATGGTGCTACGCAGTTTTTATATCAAGGAGCAGAAAATGTTTCTGCGGGTCCTGGATTTACGCAAACCGCGATGGATAGTGTTTTTCCTGGTTTTGGTTCTTACTTCGTTGCTATTGCATTGTTTTTCTTTGCATTCACCACGATGTTAGCCTATTATTATATTGCTGAAACAAATATCTCTTATTTGACAAGGAATTTAAAATCGCCTATTTACAATCATTTGCTTAAAGTATTAATGATGGTAGTGATTATGTACGGTTCGATCAATCAGGCAAAGTTAGCTTGGAATATTGGTGATTTAGGAGTAGGGTTAATGGCTTGGTTTAATATTATTGCCATTCTGCTTTTACAAAAGCCGGCATTACTTGCATTGAAGGATTACGAAAAACAAAGAAAAGCGGGGAAAGATCCTGTTTTTAATCCAGAAGATATTGGGGTGTCAAATGCCCATATTTGGAATACGATAGGTAAACATAAAGAAGAGTAGTTCTTTTATTTCACTACTAACGTTGAAAGCTTCTAGAGACCGGATTTTTATTCTGTTTCTAGAAGCTTTCATTTTATAGTAAGCAAACTACTTAATTAATCTATCTTTGCATTTTTTAAAACATATCGGTTTTCTAATTAACGAATAGCCGAATCTACAAAAGCAATAATTCAATGATTACAGTTAACGACATTTCAGTACAGTTTGGCGGAACCACTCTTTTTAGCGACGTCTCCTTTGCTATTAATGAAAATGATAAGATTGCCCTTATGGGTAAAAATGGGGCAGGAAAGTCAACGCTTCTTAAAATTATTGCTGGTCAAAGCAAACCATCAACGGGAAATATATCTGCGCCCAAAGAGGCTGTGGTGGCTTATTTGCCTCAGCATTTGTTGGCTACTGATGGAGCTACCGTTATGGAGGAAGCTTCTAAGGCATTTGGCGAAATTTTTGGAATGAAGGCAGATATTGACGAAATCAACGAGCAATTGACGATTCGTACGGATTATGAAAGTGATGCCTATATGAAGTTGATTGAACGCGTTTCTGATTTAAGTGAGAAGTTCTATGCAATTGAAGAAGTAAATTATGAAGCTGAAGTAGAGAAAATATTAATAGGTCTGGGTTTCGTTCGCGAAGACTTTGCAAGACAGACTTCAGAGTTTTCCGGAGGATGGAGAATGCGAATTGAGTTGGCTAAAATCCTTCTGCAAAAACCGGATTTAATTTTATTGGATGAGCCTACCAATCATATGGATATTGAAAGTATTCAATGGTTAGAAGATTTCTTGATTAATTCAGCAAAGGCCGTTGTGGTAATTTCCCACGATAGGGCATTTGTTGATAATATTACGAATCGTACTATAGAAGTTACTATGGGTCGTATCTATGATTATAAAGCCAAGTACTCTCATTATTTAGAGCTGCGTAAAGACAGACGTGTCCATCAGCAAAAAGCATATGATGAACAACAACGTATGATTGCAGACAATCGAACTTTTATTGACCGTTTTAAAGGGACTTTTTCTAAAACTGATGCCGTTCAATCAAGGGTTAAGATGTTAGAGAAGTTGGTTATAGTACAGGTGGATGAAGTAGATAATTCGTCGTTAAAATTAAAATTCCCTGCAGCAGTTCGTTCGGGGCAATACCCAGTAATTGTAAAGGACTTGTCAAAAGCATATGGGGATCATGTAGTTTTCAAGGATGCGAATATTGTTATTGAAAGAGGCGAGAAGGTTGCATTCGTAGGTAAAAACGGAGAAGGGAAGTCGACCATGATTAAAGCCATCATGAAAGAGATCGGCATTGATGCAGGAAGTCTTGAGATAGGTCATAATGCCCAAATTGGTTATTTTGCTCAAAATCAAGCCTCTTTGTTAAATGAGAATGCTACTATTTTTGAAACCATCGATGATATTGCAGTAGGCGACGTCAGAACTAAAATTAAGGACATTTTAGGTGCTTTCATGTTTCACGGAGATGATGTGACCAAAAAAGTAAAAGTCCTTTCAGGAGGAGAGAAAACACGTTTGGCAATGATAAAACTATTGTTGGAGCCGGTTAACTTGTTGATTCTGGATGAGCCTTCCAATCACTTGGATATGAAAACCAAAGACATCATTAAAGATGCGCTACGCGATTTTGACGGGACTTTAATCTTAGTTTCTCACGATAGGGATTTCCTTGACGGATTAGCGATGAAGGTTTTTGAATTCGGAAACAAAAGGGTAGTGGAGCATTTTGAAGATATCACCGGTTTCTTGGCACACAAAAAAATGGAAAGCATGAGCGAGATAGAGAAGTAATATTTAGACAGTATTTCTATAATGCAAAAGGCAGAAGTTGATTCTTATGCCTTTTTTTGTGGGGTTAAATCTCAGATTCTTTCAGATACTCTGTTCCTTTGGCTTTTTGTTGAATTGCTTTGACTCCGTTTGGAATTTGCAAATCGCTACACCGTAACGTTTTGCCATTAAACTTCCGTTGAAAAGATTTCCATAATTATCGAAAGCTGTTTTTCCGTTAAATAGGGGGTAATTGACTTGAGGAATAGTTGCAGTAGGGAGATCTATCGTCAGCTGATTATCAAAACAGGAATAAATAGCAGTTGCATCCACAGTTGGGATATCTTTATTCCAGACGCTTTTTTCCCGTAGATTTAATTTTCCAATTTCAAATTCTTTGTCTTTGATAGAACTTTTTTTTATTCAATTGCTTTTTGCAGAGATATCGAGACGTCTATTTGAGCATAGCCGGCAAATGAAAAAAAAGTAAGAATGGAAAGAGTTAGATATTTTTTCATCTTGATTTTTATTTCGATAGTTTGATAAATTGTTGAGTGAGTCGTTTTTTGTAGTGAATTTATAAATCAATAGACTATAAAGATAGAAGTAGTATTCTGACGGAATCTTGATATTTTATTAGAAGTAGTCAAAAAGCAATGGTTTTGCACTTTATTAAACGTACCTGTTTCATTTAGAAGTAGTATTAGAGAAAGATTTAATTTTGAATATTCACATCAATGAAACTTTTAAAACACCATATTTTTTAGTACACAATAAAATGAATGACAGGGCTGAAATTGAGAAATAGATCTTCAAATCTTTTTCAAGGAATTCAAATTGATAAGGAGGAAACGAAGTGAAAGGCTTACGAATTATTCGAATGTCTTTTTATTGTAATGAGTATAGCTTTTTCCTGGTAGTATAAGCGCTGTTAGTAACGGTTTATTTGTATAAAGAAATGATTGTTAAAATATTGATTATTAGTAAATTATGTTCTTAAATTTTGTATCTTGTTGTTGGATGTAATAGCAATATTAAAATTAGGTATCATGAATAAATTAGTTTTAACTGTACTTTTGTTAATTACAGGTTTTTCAAGTATTTCATTGTTTTCCCAAATTTCAGGTGAAGCGGAGGCCTTAGGTTTGCCTGGAGATAATCTTAATCTTTACGCTGTTTTAAATGTTTTTCAAGATTCAGAAACATTGGAGGAATTTGAAAGAGCAATTAACTCTAGGGCTACGAATATTAATAATTTGGATTTGAACAATGACAGTCAGGTTGATTATATTTCAGTGTTAAGTTATGACCAAGGGCAATTTCATTCTATTGTGTTGCGCGTAGCGGTGAGCAGTTCAGAATACCAGGATGTGGCGGTTATTGAAGTCAGTAAAAATAATTCGGGTAGAGTTATTGTGCAGGTCATTGGAGATGAAGCTTTGTATGGTAGGGATTATATTGTGGAACCTTCATATAGCCGTGCCGAAACGCCAAACCCAGCTTACACAGGGAATAGGACAGTTGTTGTCAGGGACTATAACTATGCAAACACTGTTGTCTATGTTGACAGTTGGCCCCTTGTTGCATATCTCTTCTCACCAGTATTTTCGGTTTATATTTCGCCTTGGCATTGGGGTTATTACCCTATATATTACTTTCCATGGACACCCCTCCGATATTATAATTATTGGGGTATTCATAGTCATTATTACAGGAGTCCGTATTATAGAAGGATAGCCTATGTAAGATATCCTTCCCATCATTCTTATTATCAAAGAAGACGAACTACCTCTCGTATCGTGGAAAGAAACCGAAGAGATGGGCGGTATGGTAGTACTTATGAAGGAAGAGTGTTTAGCAGACCGGCAACTCCAGTTAGCAGACCGTCAAGACGAGAAATACGCAGAGAAAACAGTGCGCCGTCAAGACAGCAAGTCCGGCCTTCAGCAAGACAACAGAACATAGAGTCGACAAGACAACGAGTGCAGCCTTCGACAAGACAGCAGAACATAGAGTCGACAAGACAACGAGTGCAGCCTTCAACAAGACAGCAGAACATAGAGTCGACAAGACAACGTGTTCAGCCGTCAACAAGACGGCAGAACAAACAGCCTACAAGACAGCGCGTTCGGCCGTCAACAAGACAACAACCACCGCGATCAGGCAATCGGACATCAACAAGACAGCAGAAGAGAAAGTCAATAAAGTCTCAAACTAGAGAGTCCAATAGACAACAGGCGCGGGCTACACGATCTGCAACGAGACAAACTAATCGTCAAATAAGGCAATCAGCTCGGGAAGTCAGAAGGTCTAATCGTTCTGAAATACAAAAGGTCGTTGATAAAAATTTATAGTGGGTTTCTTTTTTAAGCCCCCCTTTCTTTTTTTAAAATCTAATTCCTGGGGGAAGCAGTTCTTTGTAAATGGGGTTTTTTTTAAAAAACACCACTATTTTTGGAAGTATTGGGACTACTTTTAATTTTCTTTCAATAGCAATTGCCATTATTTCCGAGAGGAACTGAGAAACAAATTCTTCGTTGTCGAATTGATCTGGGGTATTTATTTTTGTCAAAAATATTTTTCTTTCCTGAAAAGAATATTCAACTGAAACAACCCCCTGTTCTACTGTGGTTTCAAATTGCCTTGCGAAAGTATTGTCTTTGATTTCCATGATGATACTAGATTGTTCCATATTGTTTATTTAGGTATTTATTAGCGGAGTATTATTTTGCCAAGTTTAATTCTTGGGGATTCATTGGTATTTTAACCAATAGTGTTTTAGATTTAGTTCTGGTTTTATTTCAAATTAAGAAAATCAACGATCTTCATATTGTCTGTCCTGATAAATTTGGTTGTGTAATACTAATCCATTTAACTAAGAAGATAGATAAACGTCTTTCTGAGATAAGCGTATACGATCTGCTGTGGTTGTTTTGTTTTCTAAAATTTGTAGATAAATATAGTTTCATCAATGAACCTATATTGTATTTAGTGCATTTTTTTGGTGAGGCAACCTTTACAAAGGTACCCATTTGCTTCTCGGTATCAAATCATTTTAACGTCTATGTTGGGGGTAAGTTCCTATTGGTCAGTAATAATAAGTGTTTAGGGGGTTTTTGTACGTTAATTTTTGTACACTTTAATTTCATACTGTTCCGCTGTTGTTCCTGTATATGCTTTCCGTTTTTGGCGCTTTATAACGGCGTGTAGTTTCGATTTTTCAACCCGCATTCGATGGGAACGGCAATAACGTCTAAAGGGAAAGGATTAGTTGATAGGTTATACTAAATCTACCTTGCCTTCAGTCTTAGATTTGTAAAGTGTGGCAGTCATAATTTAATGCTAATATAAAGGTAGATTCGGAGTTGGTTTCAATAAAAAAATTAATTTTATAGGAAATTTATAATAATTAGACGGCAATTTGTTGTAAAATCAGGAAATACGATTATGAGTAAAATACCAGTTTATTTTATGCCGGGACTAGCGGCTAGTGCCTCAATTTTTGAGCGAATACAACTTCCTGAAGCTGATTGTGAAATACATCTTTTAGAATGGGAGATTCCGCTGGCTAAGGAGTCTTTGGACGATTATGCCAAGAGAATTGCAAAAAAAATTAAACGTGAAAACCCAGTTTTAGTCGGAGTTTCGTTTGGCGGTATTCTGGTTCAGGAAATGGCAAAACATATCAATGTCAGAAAAGTAATCATTATCTCGAGTGTAAAAAGTAATTTGGAGTTTCCCCGAAGGATGAAAATCGCCAAGACCACTAAGGCTTACAAACTGATTCCGATGAGTTTGATATTAAATTTGGAGAATTTAGCTAAGTTTTCCTTTGGAGCAAAGATTACTCATAGATTAAAATTATATAAAAAATTCCTGTCGGTTCGTGATATCGGTTATTTGGAATGGGCAGTAGAAAAAGTGATTCTATGGGAGAGAACGGTCGCTGACGAAAGCGTAATACATATTCATGGTGACATGGATGATGTTTTTCCAATCAAGTACATTAAAGAGTGTACTGTAGTAAAGGGCGGGAGTCATATCATGATTTTGAATAAATACAGGTGGTTTAATGCTAATTTGGCTGCGGTTATTTTAGACACAAAGGTAAGTGTGGACTGATTGTAGCTGCCTGATATAAATGCCTAAAACAAGAAAAAATGAAAAGAATAGAAAGAATAAGCGTCGTTCTTACCATAGTTTTTGCAAGTGGTTTGTTGATTTTTGCGACTACTTCTGAATCCAAAAATAAAACAGATAAAGAAAAAGTATACGTATCAAGTTATTTTCCGGTCACTGCTAATTTTGCTGGAGAAGCAACGCCGCTGAAAATTGCGGATGTCAAAGAACGCTTGGACCGGGAATTGATCGTGAACATAAATCTTCATGCGTCCACCATTTTAGCAATAAAACGAGCGAACCGGGCTTTCCCTGTAATTGAACCTATTCTTAAAAAGAACGGAATTCCGGATGACTTTAAGTATCTGGCAGTTATAGAAAGCGGTTTGGTCAATGCTGTATCCAGCGCCGGTGCGAGAGGTGTATGGCAATTCATGCCTGAAACAGCCAAGGAAAGAGGGATGGAAGTGAATGATATTGTCGATGAACGCTACAATTTAGAAAAATCGACAGAGGGAGCCTGTAGCTATCTGTTGCGAGCCAAAGAAAAATTTGGAACTTGGACTTTAGCTGCCGCCTCTTATAATGGCGGAATGGGAGGTGTAAACAAGCAAATGGATATCCAGAAAGAATCCAATTACTATGATTTGCTTCTTACCGAAGAAACGTCCCGTTACGTATTCCGAATTTTGGCGCTAAAAGAAATTATGAGGAACCCTGAAAAATATGGATTCTCTTTAGTAAATGAAGAATTGTATACGATATTACCGACCAGAAAAATCGAGGTGGACAGTACTATTACTGATTTAGCGGACTTCGCGAAAGCACAGGGGATAAACTATAAGATTTTGAAAATTCACAATCCTTGGCTTAGAGATAGAAAATTAGAAAATCCAACCAATAAAAAATATACGATTGAAATTCCATTAAGTGGATATTAATCTAAACTGACATGAAAATAACGATTCAAACTATAATTTTGTTAATGTCTATTGGCTTACTGCGGGTGTTTTGAGCGGATTGATTGGAAGAGGTGGAGGAATAATAATAGTTTCGTTTTGGTTATTGATGGGGTTTGCACAAACACAGGTCCAAGATATAAGTTTAGCGGCCTTATTGTCGCCCGTTACGTTGCTGTTATTAAGTAGCACAAAGCAGGGTTTATAGGTTGGCGCTTTGCAATCATAATTTCATTGGTATTTGTGGTAGGCGTTTATTTTGGGAGTAAAATGGTCATTCATGTTTATCAAAATACATTGAAGAAAGTTTTTGCGTTTAGGTTGTTAGTTCTTGGGGGATTCCTTCTCTATGAAAAATGATGAAAGTAAAAAGCGCTTGAGAATCTCTTCTGTTTAAACTACAAAAAAATGCAGCTTCGCAATTACTATTTTTAAATAGACCTGCAAAGCTGCGCTTTCTTATTGTTTTTTAGTTCCTAAGGGAATAAAAGTAAAAAAGGCAAATGATGTCATTTGCCTTTTTTAAATTATATCTTTTTCATTTGACCTTTCATCATGGTGATCTGTTCTTTCAACATACCTTGTTTGTCTAGTCTTTTTGCTTCGTTTAGAAGGTTAGTTGCCTCTAGCTTTCTTCTTCTTGACATTGCAACTCCGGCAAGATTCAATTTGGCTACAGCCAAATCCATATCCATAGACAAGCCTAATTCGATTGCCTTCTTGAAATATTTCTCTGCCTGATTGATGTTAGTTTGCGAAAGCATGATTCCGTGCAGGTAATTGAAGTACCCTTGTTGTTTTCTTACTAAGGCAGTTTCCGGATTTTTAATGAATACCAGCCATTTTTTGGCACCTTCAAAATCCTGTTTTCTTAGTTTTAAGAACGCTAATAAGATGAATTCATTTTTGAAGTAAAGGAAAATTGGAATTGCAGTCAATAATATAAGGAAAATCCCATTGCCAATATTGTTTTCAGTAAATTGCCAAATGCCAGTAATTACCAGAAGTCCGGCGATAATAAGTTTAATATTCTTGTGAAACATAGTATGATTGTTTTATGAACGCAAATATAGTAAAATGAATTGAAAATATTTTTACAAAACTACTTGTGAGAAAAAAAAGTCTTTGTATATTTGCACTCGGTTTTAGGGTAACAGATATTCAAAAACGGGAAGACATATAAATAAGATTTTAAAGATACAAAGCAATGAGCAAAAGAACGTTTCAACCATCGAAAAGAAAAAGAAGAAATAAGCACGGATTCATGGACAGAATGGAGACTCCGAATGGAAGAAAAGTTCTTGCTAGAAGAAGAGCTAAAGGAAGACATAAATTGACTGTTTCTTGCGAACCAAGACACAAAAAATAATGTTTGTATAAACATAAATAAGGCGTTACTTTTTTTAGTATCGCCTTTTTTTATACCTATTCGTTAAAATATAATTAAGGTTCAGGTTTAAGGTCTTTAAGTTCAGTAACTTTAGCCTTTCTAAAAACAACTACACAACACACTAACTTCAATACAATGCCAAAAGATACTTCCATAAAATCAGTCTTAATTATAGGTTCAGGTCCTATTGTTATTGGTCAAGCATGTGAATTTGATTATGCGGGATCACAATCTGCTCGTTCTATCCGTGAGGAAGGAATTGAGGTTATTCTTATCAATTCAAATCCGGCAACAATTATGACCGACCCATCCATGGCCGATCATATTTATTTGAAACCCCTAACGACTAAGTCGATAATTGAAATTTTAAAAGCGCATCCTCAAATCGATTCTGTTTTACCTACCATGGGCGGACAAACGGCTTTGAATTTGTGTTTAGAAGCAGACGAAAAAGGAATTTGGCAAGATTTCGGAGTAAGAATGATAGGTGTTGATGTAAATGCTATCAATATTACGGAGAACAGAGAGGAATTTAAACAATTGCTAAAAAAGATAAATGTACCCTCTGCACCTGCGGAAATATGTACTTCTTACCTTAGGGGAAAAGAAATTGCACAGGAATTTGGTTTCCCGCTGGTAATCCGTCCCTCGTTTACCTTAGGTGGAACCGGAGCGGCTATTGTTTATAAAAAAGAAGATTTTGACACTCTCTTAACCAGAGGTTTAGAAGCGTCGCCTATTCATGAAGTTTTGATTGACAAAGCGTTAATGGGTTGGAAAGAATACGAATTGGAACTTTTGAGAGATAAGAATGACAATGTTGTCATCATCTGTTCCATCGAAAACATGGACCCAATGGGTATTCATACAGGGGATTCCATTACGGTGGCGCCAGCGATGACTTTATCGGATACCACGTTTCAAAGAATGCGTGATTATGCAATCTTGATGATGCGCAGCATCGGAAACTTTGCCGGAGGTTGTAACGTGCAGTTTGCCGTTTCACCGGACGAAAAAGAAGACATTGTAGCGATTGAAATCAATCCTCGTGTGTCTCGTTCTTCTGCATTGGCGTCTAAAGCGACGGGTTATCCAATTGCAAAGATCGCTACAAAACTAGCTTTAGGATACAACTTGGATGAATTGCAGAACCAAATTACAAAATCGACTTCAGCTTTGTTCGAGCCAACTTTGGATTATGTAATTGTCAAAATTCCACGTTGGAACTTTGACAAATTTGAAGGTGCCGACAGAACGTTAGGACTTCAAATGAAATCAGTAGGTGAAGTGATGGGAATTGGACGTTCGTTCCAGGAAGCCCTTCATAAAGCGACTCAATCATTAGAAATAAAAAGAAATGGTCTGGGTGCTGACGGAAAAGGATATACAAACTACGAACAAATTATAGAGAAATTGACTTTTGCGAGTTGGGATCGTGTTTTTGTGATTTATGATGCTATTGCAATGGGAATTCCATTAAGCCGTATACATGAAATCACTAAAATCGATATGTGGTTCTTGAAACAATATGAAGAGCTTTATGCTTTAGAGAAAGAAATCTCTACTTATAAAGTGGAGGATTTACCAAGAGAGCTTTTGCTTGAAGCGAAACAAAAAGGATTTGCCGACAGACAAATTGCACACATGGTGCGTTGTTTAGAAAGTCAGGTGCATACTTTGCGTATTGATATGAACATCAATCGTGTATTCAAATTAGTAGATACTTGTGCGGCGGAATTCAAAGCCAAAACGCCTTATTACTATTCGACTTTTGAAGCCGAAATTGAAAAAGCAGACGGAACACGTTACGTCGACAATGAAAGTGTTGTTACCGATAAAAAGAAGATAATCGTTCTTGGCTCTGGCCCAAATAGGATTGGACAAGGAATTGAATTTGATTATTCATGTGTTCATGGAGTACTTGCAGCGCAAGAGTGCGGTTATGAGACTATCATGATCAACTGTAATCCTGAAACGGTTTCTACTGATTTTGATACAGCTGATAAATTGTATTTTGAACCCGTTTTCTGGGAACACATCTACGATATTATCAAACATGAAAAGCCAGAAGGTGTAATTGTGCAATTAGGTGGACAAACTGCCTTAAAATTGGCAGAGAAGCTTTCTAAATACGGTATAAAAATTATTGGAACTAGCTTTGATGCTTTGGATTTAGCCGAAGACAGAGGGCGTTTCTCCGAATTGCTAACTGACTTAAAAATTCCTTTTCCACAGTTCGGAATTGCTGAAACTGCTGATGAAGCTTCAGCTTTAGCTGATACTTTAGATTTTCCTTTATTGATTCGTCCTTCTTATGTATTGGGTGGTCAGGGAATGAAGATTGTAATCAACAAGCAAGAACTAGAGGAGCATGTTGTAAATTTATTAAAAACAATTCCTGGAAATAAATTACTTTTAGATCACTATCTTGATGGTGCGATAGAAGCAGAAGCAGATGCAATTTGCGACGGAGAAAATGTGTATATCATAGGAATTATGGAACACATCGAGCCATGTGGAGTGCACTCTGGAGACAGTAATGCAACTTTGCCTCCTTTTAATTTAGGAGAACTAGTAATGCAACAAATAAAAGATCATACTAAGAAAATCGCACTGGGTTTAAGGACTGTTGGTTTAATCAATGTTCAGTTTGCTATAAAAGATGAGATCGTTTATATTATTGAAGCGAATCCTAGAGCTTCTAGAACAGTTCCATTTATAGCAAAAGCATACGGAGAACCTTATGTGAATTATGCAACGAAAGTAATGTTAGGTCACAATAAAGTAACCGACTTTAAATTTAACCCGCAATTAAAAGGATACGCGATAAAGCAGCCTGTTTTTTCTTTCAGTAAGTTTCATAATGTAAACAAAGCACTAGGACCAGAAATGAAATCAACAGGGGAAAGTATCTTGTTTATTGACGACCTGAAAGACGATCAATTCTATGAATTGTACTCTAGACGTAAAATGTATTTGAGCAAGTAAGCTTGAATTGAATATATTGAAAAAGCCCCTTGATTGGGGCTTTTTTTGTGGGATAAATTTATTTTTTAGGTGTGTACGAGTGGAACAATTGTAGAAGTGGGGGAGTCCTGTATTTTATTATTCAAAAACTACTTTATTGATGCCGGGTAATTGCAATGAGTTAACTTCTATTTCCGGACGACAATTACACATGGTTATTGAAATACCAGCTGACCCTTCGATGGTAGTAATATAAGCAGTATTTCCTGCTACTTTTATGGTGGTTTACTCCATAATTCTATTGCACTTTCCAGAAGTAACAGTCATTACTGTGGCTTTTGCTAATCTATTTAGGGTCATTTTGTCTACGACTGTGTTTGTTGTTACTTTAGGAGTAATGGTCTTTCTGTATCCGTCGCTGTCGCTAACAGCTCCATTGCAATAGTCTAGAGTGTCTTCATTTGATGATAGATACGTTAGATAAGTTTCAAGTTTTGCAGGGAGGGACTGGGTTGGTTCTTGGTTTTGCTTCGTTACTTCTGGATTACTATCTTGGCTATTCTCTGGTAAAAGACGGGTTTGCTGTTTACACTTATGTAACGGCTGCGATAAACAAAGCTATTAAAATTATTTTTTTCATGGATTTAGTAATGACTGGTATAAATAAAATGGATGTTTTACAACATCCCTTGGGTAGAAGAGCTTTCGAGAATAAGTATTTAGCTATAGCTATAGCTGTGGTGTCTTTATTTAGTAGTGTTAAGTTCTTTTTTTTAGTGCTCTTTCAACTCGAAAGATTAAAATAAGAACCATCGTAATCATTAAACCTAAACCCAGAAACATTGCTATTTTTCCGCTAGGATAATACAAGTAACCTGCTAGTCCACTTAAAGTTAATATTCCTCCGAGTTTCATCATCTCAATTGAAGCATGCTTTTGTGCAAAGTCCTATTTTGCTATATTTTTCATAGAGCTATTCGTTCTGTAGCCATATAGCGAGTTTATCTTTTTTGGAGGAAACTTCAACAGTACCAGACCTGCAATCATAAATAGTGGTCCAGATGTTATTGGTATTAAAAACAAAGGGTTTTCAAATATACTGGTCATAAGTCATTCTTTAATTTTGTATTTTTTTGAATTTGATTTAATCAACAAATAAGGAACTCCAATAAGCATTGAACTCCAAAAAGTATACTGTTCAATTTTTGGATCTTCAAACCATTTTGCTGCAAAAAATCCAAGAATAATTAGCAAAGCCATACCAAACATTGCATTTCTAAAGACTGATGCTATTGCTTTAATATTATATTTTTCCTGTTCTTCTTTCGGCATGGTGTTGTAGCCTGCTATCAGGAAATACATTTTTCCGTATTTTATTAAAATCCCAAGTATTATAAATACTATAGCAACTACAATCATTTTCTATTCTGTTTTTTTTCTAAGGCATTACGACTTGTAGGTATTTACTAATCAACAGCTTCTGTTTCTTTGGGTAAATATATATCATTTTAGCTACAGATATTTAGAAGAGCTGTAATTTAAGTTGCTTTACTAGTATTGCATTATAATAGCTCTCAATCTACAACTTGAATTCTCATGTGTTCATGAGGAATACCTACTTCCACAAAAGGTTCGCCATAGATTTCGAACCCTAAATTCAAATAAAAGGGAACGGCATTATCTCGAGCATGAGAAACCACTTCTTTAATTCCGTTAGCGTTACAAAAAAACAGCAATTCCTTCACTAATAATTTTCCGATGCCTTTTCCTTGTTGGTTCGTTTCCACCGCCATTTGCATGAGTTGGGTTTTGGTTTTTTCAGGGTTTAGCGGATTTAATACCACACAGCCCATGACAGCATCATTCTCAACCGCCACAAAATGCCAGGCCTTTTGATCGTGCATTTCCCAAGCATGGTCTGGAATGCCAATGGGGCGTAATAAAATACGGTTTCTTAGATCGGTTTCTAATTGATAAAGAGGATTGGAGGTTTCAATGCGCTGTATAGTAATCATTAATTTGTAGTATCTAAATTTTTAACGGTGTCGTTTTTCTTGCCAAATATTTTTTTATATCCTTTTACAAGTACTAATGCTATGATTCCACCAACAAGTCCAGCGAGGTACTCTCCAACTATCGAAGGCAGGTTTTGTAGTAAATGATGCACCGGTTCAATTTTATGCATGAATATTCCTCCTGCAACTAAAATCAATGCAATGGTTCCTATAAAGGCGAGGCTTTTAATGACTATGGGTAGCAATTGGATCAACTGCTTGCCAATAAATTTAGAGGTTTTACTTCTATTAGCAGTTAGTAGCATTCCTAAATCATCCATTCGTACGATAGCAGCGACAATTCCATAGACTCCTACGGTGGCTAAAAAGGCGATAAATGTGACCACAATAACTTGGGTCGTGATTGGTTTCCCTTCTACGCTACCTAAGGCTATAATTACAATTTCTACTGATAATATAAAATCAGTTAGTATGGCTGCTTTTATTTTTCCTTTTTCGAGAGCTAATACTTCCTCTTTGCTCGGGATTATGGTGTCAATTTTAGTGACCTCATGTTCATGGGGAACTATGTATTCGTATATTTTTTCAGCACCTTCGAAAGCAAGATAAATAGCGCCTAATATAAGTACGACTGTGATTAACCAGGGTACAAAATAACTTAATACAAAAGCGAGCGGTAGGATTATCAATTTGTTTAAAAAAGATCCTTTTGTTATCGCCCACAAGACAGGAATTTCTCTGGAGGAAACAAATCCCGATGCTTTTTCAGCATTAACAGCTAAGTCATCCCCTAATATTCCTGCTGTTTTTTTAGTAGCTATTTTACTCATCACCACAACGTCATCCATAAGTGCTGCGATATCGTCCAGCAGTGCAAAAATTCCTGATGCCATAATCTATTTTATGTTTAGTTTTTCTTTAAAAAATTCAATTGTACGGGTCCATGACACTGTAGCTGCAGCTTCATCATATCTGGGCGTGGTGTTGTTGTGAAAGCCATGATTGACTCCTAGATATGTATATGCGGTATTTTCTACTTTATTCGTTTTGAGAATGGTTTCATAGGCAGGCCAACCTTCATTTACTCGGCTGTCTAAACCTGCGTAGTGCAGCAGGAGTGGTGTTGTTATTTGTGCGGCTCCTTCGGCAGTGGGCTGTCCACCATAATACGGTACAGCTGCCGCTAAAGTTGGAACTTTCACCGCCATCATATTGGTAATCCAACCTCCAAAACAAAATCCTACAACACCCACTTGACCATTACAATTTTTATGCGACCTTAGATAGTCGTAGGCAGCAATGAAGTCTTCGAGCATTTCTTCGCGAGTCCGTTTTTTTTGTAACTCTCTTCCATCGTCGTCATTGCCAGGATAACCACCTAATGGAGATAATGCATCCGGTGCTAAAGTGATGAACCCTTCTACTGCAGCTCTCCGGCCTACATCTTCGATATAAGGATTCAGTCCGCGATTTTCGTGTACTACAATTATTCCGGGTAGTTTCTTTTTCGTCCCCGTTGGCTGAGATAAAAGCGCCTTGATTTTTCCTCCGCCTTTAGAGGATTCGTAAGTGATGTATTCTGATTTTAACCGTGGATCTCCGGGTTTGATCAATATGGAATCCAGGTAATTGGGCGTCATAAAACTTAGTAAAGAAGGAACAGTAAGAGCTCCTACAGCAAACAAGGATAATTTTTCAACGAACCTTCTTCTGTCAATTTTGTTATGTGCGTAGTCGTCATATAGGTCAAATACTTCTTGACTGATATCTTCTTTGGTCAATTTTTTCATGGTCATAGCTTTTGTTAAAGGTAATCTTTTGTTCGAATCAATAGAAAACACAAATATCTTCGAGTCTTTTTCTTTTTATGTCCGGAACCCAGCATTCTTCAGCGGGATAACCCACGGGAATTAACAGAAAAGGTTTCTCATTTTCAGGCCGGCTTAGGGTTTTGGTTAGGAAGTTCATCGGGCTGGGGGTATGGGTTAAGGAAACCAAACCCGCCTGATGTATCGCTGCCAATAAAAATCCAGCTGCTATGCCCACACTTTCCTGCACGTAATAGTTGTTTTTCTTTTTGCCTTCAGCGTCAAATTCATATATGCGCCTAAAAACGATGATGAGGTAGGGAGCGGTTTCCAGAAAAGGTTTGCGCCAATCCGTGCCCAAAGGTTTTAGATCTTCCAGCCAATCACTCGACATGCGAGATTCGTAGCTTTCTAGTTCTTCCTCTTCGGCAGCGATTCGTATTTGTTTTTTTATTGCGGGATTTTCGACCACGCAAAAAGTCCAAGGCTGCTTGTGCGCACCGGAAGGGGCGGTAGAAGCCGTTTTTATAAGGTTTTCAATCACTTTTCTGGGAACTGGTCTATCTGAAAATTCCCTTACCGAACGTCTGCTGTCCATGGCTTCAAAAAAAGAGAAGGAACGTTCGAGCATTTCTTCATCGGAAAGAATGGGTTTGCTGTAGCGGATATACGGATGGTCTTCAATTATTTTTTTATCGGGCATTTTGATCTTTTTTTATTCCTAATGTCAAATATAAAAAAAAATATGAGTCTAAAGAATAGATTTACTGCTCAAGTAGCACTTTCTACTGGCAACAAAAAAAATCCCTCAATTGGGATTTTGGTAGTGCTGTGGTTAGAATTTAATGATACTCCTTTTTATTGACCAGGTGCTTTTTATACCAGGTAATTGCAAAATCAGCCACTTCCGACAGTTTTCCTGGCTCTTCAAACAGATGGCTTGCTCCGGTAATAATTTTCATTTCTTTTATGCAATGCAATTCGTCATAAGCGGTTTTATTCATTTCGATTACGAGCATATCCATGCCACCCACAATTAATAATGTTGGAGCCGTCACCTGATGCAAGGCACTCAATGCCAAGTCAGGTCTGCCGCCACGAGAGACTACCGCTTTTATGGTGTCACCAAAATAGGCAGCTGCTCGCAACGCCGAAGCCGCTCCCGTACTGGATCCAAAATAGCCGATGGGCAAATCTTTCACTTCATTGTAACTCATGAGCCATTCCGTGGTTTCAATCAATCGGCTGACCAACAGGTCGATATTAAATCTGTTTTCGTAAACACTTTCTTCCTCCACCGTAAGCAAGTCAAACAATAAAGTGCCTATTTTTTGTTTTTGAATTAGTTCTGCCACCGTTCTATTTCTGGTGCTAAATCGGCTGCTGCCACTCCCATGGGAGAAAACAACAATTGCTGTCGCGTCTTCGGGAATTATTAAATTTCCTTTTAGTGTTACATACGTTAAGGGGATGTCTATTTCTACTTGTTTCATAATTTCCGTTTTTTGAATAATTGATGGGTATAGTGAATGGCATTTATGCAAGCGGATGTGTAACTTCCAGCATCTGGATTACTTCGTCGTCTTTTACCTGTTGAAAATCTTCGTAAAATCTACCTACGCCCCTGAAATGTTTTGAGGCGATCAAATAGACGAATTCATCAGTTTGTTTTTCAAATATGGGTAGAGTATCGTAGGGCAAGACCGGAACGGCGACAATAATTTTAGCGGGATGCTGCTTTCGCAATATTTCTATACTTGCTAACAGGGTGTTTCCTGTCGCTATTCCGTCATCTACGAGAATGACATTTTTATCCTTAAGGACTATGGGGTCTCTATCGCCTCTATAGAGTTTGTGTTTTTCCCGCAGCAGACTTCGCAGTCGGACAATTTCTTTTTCTACGTATTCCTTTGGGACATCAGGATGGTCGTCTAGAATGGTAGAATCCATCGAAACGGCGCCAATAGCAAATTCTTTATTGAAAGGATGTCCGATTTTTTTGGAAAGAACAATTTCTAAAGGAAGTTGTAGGTTTTTGGCAATTTCATAACCAAGGGGCACGCCTCCTCTAGGTACGGACAAAACAACCGAATTGCTATTTTTGTACTTTTTTAATTTTTCCGAAAGCAAAATTGCAGCTTCGATTCGGTCTTTAAAGATCTCGTTATACATGACATTAATTTTAGCAAAAAAGAATAGGTTTATACATAAAGTTACTGATTTATAATTAGTTATATAACATAAGGTAAAAATTTATTTGGTTTGTAAAATTTACTAAGCGGCCTGTTGTGATAATCCCATGGAACTACTATTCAGTTTCAGGAACCAATAGGGGGGTTAATCTGCCAAAATAGACTTGCAGGTATTTTCTAGATTGAAGGAGTTATTGCCGTACTAAAAAAACAAACAAAAAGAGAGGGTATTGCAGTTTTGGCTCGTGATGAATCAAAGTGGGGGCAAAAGCATTCTTTTGCACGTGTACTGTATTTGTTCAGTGGCTATAAATCAATTGGATATCAAAGTTATTTATAATACAAAAGGACTAATGATGAATGCGATTCGTTTTTAATGGTGTTTTGAAATTGAATTAATTAGGAATCACTATCACTGTTTATGGCAGTCGTTTTCTCTCGGAACAATTTTCTTGGATGCTAATTAATTTTATTTAATTTTGGTTTTATATAATACATCGGAAATGGCATTGTTAGAAAGAATAAATCTAAGGGCAAAAGCGGATAAAAATACAGGGTTTGGTACGAATGCTAACAGTTATGGCGGTCGTTTTGTCAATAAAAATGGAAGCGCTAACGTAATGAAGCGAGGGATGCCTATTTTACAGCGCATCAGTTGGTATCATACGATGATTGATATGAAAGTGTGGAGATTTATGCTGATTATTCTATCTTTCTACGCGGGTATTAATTTTATATTTGCCACTATTTATTATGGAATTGGGATCGAACATTTAGACGGAATTACAAGTACGGACAGTGAATGGGTAAAATTTGGGCAAGCTTATTTTTTTAGCGCGCAAACCTTCACCACTGTTGGTTACGGGCATATCAGTCCCACCGGGTTTTTGACCAGCGCACTTTCTGCTGCCGAGGCGTTAATTGGTTTATTGAGTTTTGCTATTGCTACAGGATTGTTCTTTGGAAGATTCAGTAAGCCCACTGCCTTTTTGAAATTTTCACACAATGCGTTGATTGCACCTTATGGTGATATTTCAGGACTGATGATACGAGTAGCACCTTTTAAAAACACTAATTTTACCGATGCGGAAGCGAAAATAACGTTAGGGATGAGCATAGAGGAAGACGGAAAGATGGTTAATAAATTCTATTCGTTGGATTTAGAATTAGAAAGAATAAATGCGCTGCCCTTAAGTTGGACCTTAGTGCATCCCATTACCGAGGAAAGTCCCTTGTACCAATTCACAAAAGATGATTTTGCCAATACGCAAGGTGAAATTCTTGTTTTTGTAAAAACGTTTGATGATATGTTCAGTAATACAGTGGCCATTCGCACTTCTTATACTTTTGAGGAAGTGATTTATGGGGCTAAATTTGAAACGATGTACACGAGAAGCATTGACAATGCGAAAACAATTTTGTATTTAGATAAGCTGAATTCATTCAAGGATGCCCCTCTAAATGGATAGTTTTAACTTATTTTCAGATTTAAAACAAATAAATACACTACATTTGTTTAATAAATTTGGATAAATAATGAACAATATTAAAAATGTTTTTAGCATAAAGGACCTCGAAAACCTTTCCGGCATAAAAGCACACACCATTCGCATTTGGGAGAAAAGGTATAATGTGCTGCAGCCCATGCGCACAGACACTAATATCAGATTGTATGATTTGGCGAGTTTGCAAAAACTGTTGAACATTACTTTATTACATGATTACGGATATAAAATATCTAAAATTTCTTCTTATCCAGAGGAGGAGATTCCAATGATGGTAAGAGAAATTGTATCTTCAAAGAGTGCAAAAAATCATGCTATCACCGCTTTCAAAATGGCGATGATGAATTTTGATCAAGAACTATTTTTAAACACGTACAATTGGCTGACTGAAGAAAAGTCATTCAAGGAAATATTTCATCAGGTATTTATTCCATTGCTTGAAGAATTGGGTTTGTTATGGCAGACTGATACTATCACTCCTGCTCACGAGCATTTCGTCAGTTATTTAATCAAACAAAAGATACTGGTCAATACGGAAAAACTTCAATCGGTTAAACCAACAAAATTAGATAAAGTGTTCGTACTTTCGCTTCCGATGAATGAAATACATGAGTTGGGTTTGATGTATCTGAATTACGAAATTTTGTCAAGCGGCTATAAGTCGTTGTATTTAGGGGAGAGTATGCCAATTGATAACTTAAAAGACCTCAAAAAACATTTCGACTCTATTGTATTTGTATCATATCTAACGGTTCAGCCAGAACGAAGTGAAATTAACGAGTATATCGTACAAATGTCGGATCAACTATTGGACGATAGGACCGAATTATGGTATATGGGATGGTTAACTCAGTTTATTGATGCTGAAAATCTGTCCGATAGAGTAGTTGTTTTTAATTCTATCGCAGAATTAGCAGAAAAAATATAGGTTTCGTTTAATTACTTTGAATATTTGTTAAACAAATGAAAGAAAAAAAGAAAATTACAATTATAGGTTCCGGATTTTCAGCATTATCTGCTGCATGCTACTTGGCAAAAAGTGGCCATGAAGTCGTGGTTTTTGAAAAGAATGCAACCATTGGCGGAAGAGCAAGACAATTGAAGAAAGATGGTTTTACATTTGATATGGGGCCAAGTTGGTACTGGATGCCTGATGTTTTTGATCGCTTCTTTGCTGATTTCGGGAAAAAGACAACCGATTATTATGAGCTCATCAAACTGTCGCCTGCTTATCGCGTTTACTTTGGTGTCGATGAATTTATTACAATCGCAGATAATTTAGTGGAAATTGAAGCTACTTTTGAATCTATTGAAGAAGGAAGTGGTGCGGTCTTGCACAAATTCATAACTGAGGCAAAAAGCAACTATGACATTGCCATAAAAGATTTAGTATATCGTCCGGGAGTATCACCGTTAGAACTTGTAACTGTGGAAACAACGAAGAAGATAGGACAATTTTTTAGCAATATTAGTCGTGATGTACGTAAGAAGTTTAAAAACGAACGGTTAATTCAAATTCTTGAATTTCCTGTTTTATTCTTGGGAGCAAAACCATCTGATACTCCGTCCTTTTATAGCTTTATGAATTATGCCGATTTTGGAATGGGAACTTGGCATCCCAAAACGGGTATGTTTGATGTAGTTAAAGCCATGGAAAGTCTGGCCAGAGAGCTGGGAGTAACGTTTCATACCAACTCCAACATTGAAAAAATAATTGTTGAAAATAAAACAGCAACGGCAATTGTAGTGAACGGAGAAACTATTACATCCGATTTAGTTTTGAGTGGTGCTGATTATCACCATACGGAAACGTTGTTAGATAAGGAATTTCGCGCTTACTCAGAAAAATATTGGGATAGTAGAGTTTTTGCTCCTTCATCTTTATTGTTTTATGTTGGTTTCGATAAAAAAATTGAAAATATATCACATCATGCCTTGTTTTTTGATGTAGATTTTTATCAGCATGCAAAAGATATATATGATGCACCGCAGTGGCCAAAAGAGCCTCTTTTTTATGCTAATTTCCCCTCCCTAACTGATAAAACGGCCGCTCCAGAAGGAATGGAATCAGGTTTTTTTCTTGTTCCGCTGGCACCGGGAATTAATGATTCGGAAGAGTTAAGAGAGGAGTACTTTAATAAAATAATTGATCGTTTTGAGGACTTAACACAACAAAGTGTAAAAAATAACATTATCTTTAAAGTTTCGTTTTGTAAAGATGATTTTGTAAAAGACTATAATTCATACAAGGGAAATGCTTACGGAATGGCAAATACATTGTTGCAAACCGCGTTCCTGAGGCCAAAATTAAAAAGCAAAAAAGTACGTAATTTATATTTTACAGGGCAATTAACTGTTCCAGGGCCTGGTGTACCACCGGCATTGATATCAGGAAAATTGGTTTCAGATTTAATTAATAAACAATTTTTAGAAATATAACTATGAAGCAATTATTTGATGATGTATCATTCAAATGTAGTAAGCTAGTGACAAAAAACTATAGTACTTCATTTTCATTGGCGGTATACATGCTTTCGCCAAGTATTAGGGATGCTATATACAGCATCTACGGTTTTGTTCGCTTTGCTGATGAAATTGTGGATTCTTTTCATGGTTTTAATAAAGAAGAGTTAATAAATGATTTCGAAAAAGAATACTATAAATCATTTGAAGCAGGGATCAGTTTGAACCCGATATTAAATTCATTTCAGTGTACAGTGAAAGAATACAATATTACAGATGACCTTATTCAGGCGTTCTTAAAAAGTATGAAGCTTGATTTAGTCAAGTCAGATTATAGCAGCACCGAAGAGTATAATGAGTATATATATGGTTCAGCTGATGTTGTAGGTTTAATGTGTTTAAAAGTTTTTGTCGCCGGAAAAACGCAGACGTATGAGCAATTAAAAGGAGAAGCGATGCGATTAGGATCTGCTTTTCAAAAAGTAAATTTCCTAAGAGATCTGAAGGAGGATAACTTAGTATTGAATAGAAACTATTTTCCCGGAGTTGATTTGAACTCGTTTGACGAAGAGGCAAAAAATTCAATTATTAAGGAAATTGAAGAGGATTTTAGGGTTGCCTACGAAGGAATTGTAAAATTGCCAATCGAAGCGAAATTTGGAGTTTATACCGCCTATGTCTATTATAAGAAATTATTAAATAAACTAGAGAATACGCCTTATCATCAAATTGGAACTGAAAGAATAAGAGTTTCTAATTATACGAAAGCGGCATTATTGGCACGCTCTTTTGTATCTTACAAGATGAAACTAGTGTAGAGCAGAAAACCTATTCGTAGAAACCAAAACTAATTATATATAATACCAATGATCTCTTTTTTAATTTTTCTTGGCGTTTTTCTATTTATGGAATGTGTTACTTGGTTAACGCATAAGTATTTAATGCACGGTTTTATGTGGTATTTTCATGAAGACCATCATCAGCCGAAATATGCGAATATCTTCGAACGTAATGATATATTTTTTGCGATTTTTGCTATTCCGAGTATCGTCCTTTTCTCAGTTGGAGCAGAGGCTGGTTTTAACTACTTGTTTTTTATAGGTCTTGGAATCACAGCATATGGCTTTTGTTACTTCATGATTCATGATGTTTTGATTCACCAAAGATTCAAATGGTTTAAGACTACTAAAAATAGATACCTCATAGGTTTGCGCAAAGCACACAAAGTACACCACAAAAAAATGGGTAAGGAAGGTAGTGAGGTTTTTGGGATGCTCTATGTGCCTTTCAAGTATTACAACATGTAGTAATTATTACGCATACTTTCTATTAAAAAATAAAAGATAGATTATTTTTAATCCCGTTAAGTGTTACAATGACGCTTTTATAGCCCGACCATAAATAAGGCTCACATCATTTCTTTTGTGGGCGTTTCTCGCAACTCACTGCTAACAGTTGTTATCAAATCCAAAATAAAATCCAATGAAAGTATATAAAAAAGAAACGGTACAGCATGTAAATGCTACAGTAGAGGAGTGCTGGAAATTTTTCTCCAGTCCTGGTAACTTACAAAAGATAACACCAGAGACGATGGGATTTCAAATCACAGATTTTGATAGTAAACCCATGTACGCCGGACAGATAATTCAGTACAAGGTAACCCCACTCTTGGGTATAACAATATCTTGGATGACTGAAATTTCATTCGTAGAGGAAAATAGTTATTTTGTTGATGAACAGCGTTTTGGACCCTATGCTTTATGGCATCATAAACATTTTTTTGAAGCGACTGAGAATGGTACTAAAATGACAGATGTTGTTCATTATGCATTGCCTTTGGGCTTTTTAGGAAGAATCATGAACACCCTTATTGTTAAGAGTAAATTAAACGAAATTTTTGCACACAGAGTTCTAAAGGTGAACGAAATCTTTAATTCAAAATAATGACAAAACAGAAAGTATCTTTTTTTTGGTTTCGACGTGATTTACGGTTGGAAGATAACATTGGTTTATTCCATGCTTTAGAGTCTGAATATCCAGTTATTCCATTATTTATTTATGATGATGCTATTTTAGAGAATTTACCTAAAAATGATGCGAGAGTTGGATTTATTCATCAATCATTATTTAATATCAATGATCAGTTAAAACAAATAGGAAGTTCTTTGTTGGTTAAAAAGGGAGAAACTGCTACTGTATTTAAAGTGCTTTCTCAAGAATTTGATATCAAAGAAGTGTTCTTCAATAAAGATTATGAGCAGTATGCCATAGCTAGGGACTATAAGATTTGTGAGTTTTTACAAAGCGAGAATATTGTGTGTTTTTCCTTCAAAGACCAAGTTATTTTTGAAGAAAAAGAAATTACAAAAGCAGACGGATTACCGTATACTATTTATACTCCGTTTAAAAATAAGTGGTTGGAGAAGTACAATACAATGGCACCCGTTAGAGAGTACATTGGTGCGAGTACCTCTTCTAGTTTTTATAATTCAACCTTTGTTTTTCCATCTCTAGGAGAGATTGGTTTTGAGGAAAGCACTATTAAGGTGCAGCCTTATAATCTAAAGCAGATTGCTAATTATGAGGAGAAAAGAGATTTTCCGGCTGTAGATGCGACTTCTTATCTATCACCGCATTTGCGATTTGGTACGGTAAGTGTTCGAAAAATGGTTAATTGGGCTGCTAATACGAATGCCGTATTCTTAAGCGAATTGATATGGCGAGAATTTTTTATGCAAATCCTTTTTAATTTTCCCAGGGAAGTAACCCATAATTTCAAACCCGCTTACGACGGGATTCAGTGGTTAAATAACGAGGCCGACTTCAAGCGCTGGTGTTCCGGAACTACAGGATATCCCATGGTAGATGCAGGAATGCGTCAGCTCAATGAAACGGGTTATATGCACAATAGAGTGCGTATGGTTGTTGCGAGTTTTCTATGTAAACATTTATTGATCAATTGGCAGTGGGGCGAAGCCTATTTTGCCGAAAAATTACTGGATTATGAAATGGCATCCAATGTGGGCAATTGGCAATGGGCGGCCGGCACTGGTTGCGATGCAGCACCTTATTTCAGAGTTTTCAATCCGGAGATTCAATTGAAAAAATTTGATGAAAAAGGAATCTACATACGGAAATGGATTCCTGAATTTGAATTGGGTTACGGAAAGCCTATGGTCGATCATGCTTTCGCGAGAGATAGAGCGATCGCTACTTACAAAGCAGGTATATTGAAATAAAAGGATTTGCTATATAAGTACTATAAGTTTCGTAAGAATAATACAACTTATACGCTCTTCTATTACTTATATGTTTAAAAAAAAAGGAATTACTTTATAAGCTCATTCATGATTCCGTTAATAATGAAAGATTGAATTTGATTATCACAAATGGTGGAATACTGCTGTGATTGAGATAATGATTAGTGGCTAGTACCAAATCTCGTATGTTGAGATAAAAAAAGAAGATTTACTTTATCAGTTTATTCAGCATTCCGTTAAAAATGAAGCCGTGAAAAGGCAAAACGGAATACCAATATAATTTGCCCCAAATACCCTTGGGTTTAAATGTGGCAGCTTGGTACAATGTGTTATTTATTATTTTGAATTCGAGCCATGCCTGTCCCGGCAGTTTCATCTCGGCATACAAGACTAATTTTCCTTCTTCTTTATTGGCATATAAGACCCTCCAAAAATCCAAAACATCTCCGCTGTGAATCTCATGTCTGTTTGTTCTTCCTCGTCGAGAACCTACGCCTCCAAAAAGCTTGTCAATAAACCCGCGAATTCCCCAGAGCCAATCGCCATAATACCATCCTGTATCTCCACCTAGTGACCAAATTTTATTAATGGTATATTCCCGGTCAATTAGTGCTTTTTTTCTTCTGTCGATAAAGCAATCTTTTTTCGGTATCGATAGGTATTCTGAAATATTACTACTAAATCTGCCGCTTGCTAAGGAATCTTTCCAACTAGAAGCAACTTTGTCTTCACCAACTTTGATTAAAGCAAGAGAGAGTGCTTTTTTGTATGTCATTGGATTTACACCAAGGAGTTCATTTATGCGGGTGTCCCTGCAAACTACTTCAACTTTCATACTGCTAACTAATGCTGAAGCTAATTTATAAGATGTAGAAGTAACGAAATAAAGCCAATAAGAGGACAATTTTGGGGTCATTAAAGGGACAGTATAGATCCATCTTTTTAAATTTTTAGCTTTGGCAAAACCCAATAACATTTCCTTATAGGTAAGTATATTTGGCCCACCAATGTCAAAATTTTGATTGTAGGTTATTGGATTTAGTAATGCCTTTGATAAAAATTCGAGGACATTACGGATTGCAATAGGCTGGCATCTGGTATTGAGCCATTTTGGGGTAATCATAATAGGTAGCTTAAGTACTAAATCTCTAATGATTTCAAAGGATGCACTTCCTGAGCCCACAATGATTCCTGCTCTCAAAGCTGTTAATGCAAAAGTTCCGTTATCTAGAATGTCTTCAACATTTTTTCTGGATGATAGGTGTTTAGATAAAGAGTCGTCATTTACAATTCCTGTTAGGTAAATGACGTGTTTAGCATTGGTATTGTTTATTCTATTGACAAAATTAATGGCTGAGGTGCTTTCTAGTTCGTCATAATTATCCTTTGAACTTGCCATGGAATGAATGAGGTAGTACCCGGCATCGATGTCTTTAGGGATATTTTTTAAAGTTTCTTCTTTTAGAAAATCCACTTCAATAACAGTAATTTTTTTTTCGAATTCTTCGGGTGTGTAGAATCTATTTTTATCTCTCACGCAACAAATTACATCATGACCTTGCTCAATTAAAATGGGTAAAAGCCGTTTTCCAATGTATCCTGTTGCGCCCGTTAAGAGAATTTTCATAGATTTTATTTTGAGTGCTAAATTTAACTAAATTTATTGGAAATCAAGCTAATAAACTCTCTTCTTGTTTTGTCTTCTTCAAATGCACCTGTAAACGAAGAGGTAGTTGTTACTGAATTTTGTTTTTGTATTCCTCTCATCTGCATACACATGTGTTGTGCTTCGATTACTACTGCTACACCTAAAGGATTTAATCCCTCTTGAATACAGTTTTTTATCTGATCTGTTAATCGCTCTTGCACTTGCATTCTTCTAGCAAATGCATCTACAATTCTTGGAATTTTGCTGAGTCCTACAATTTGGCCATTCGGAATATATGCAATATGCGCTTTACCAAAAAAAGGCAACATATGATGCTCACACATAGAATATACCTCTATATCTTTTACTACAATCATTTGTCTATGATCTTCTGTGAAGAGAGCAGATTTTAGAATCTCTAGTGGATCTAGTCCATATCCATGAGTTAAATACTGCATCGCTTTTGCAGCTCTAACAGGCGTGCTTAAAATCCCCTCACGATTTACGTCCTCACCTAAGTTACGGATTATTGAAGTGTAATTTTCAGCTATAGAGTCTGTAGTTTCAGTATCATACAGCTCTACCTTTTCGTAACTTAACGTTTCTTTAATTATCATAGTCTTGTTTTTTAGCCTTATCAGCGATTGATTTTAATTATATTTTGAAGCTCACAATTCCATAATCCATTTCAAAAATTTGACCTGAGATTGATTTTGCTTTTTCTGAGGTAATAAAAGCAGCCATGTCTGCTACTTCTTCTGGTTTTAAATAACTTTTCATAGGATGACGCTCTATCATGTTTTCTTTCATGCGGTCATTTCTTAGAATATTTGCTGCAAGAGTCGTTTCAGTGATGGTAGGTGCGATTGCGTTTACTCGTACAGTTGATGCAAGTTCTGCTCCCAACGATTTTACGAGTCCTTCTACTCCTGCTTTTGCGGTAGCAATACTAGCGTGGAACGGCATTCCTAATTTTACAGCTACTGTACTAAACAATAGGATTGATGGATTAGTTCCTTTCTTTAAGACTGGTAGGTATCTTTGAATCGTTTTTACGGCTCCAATTACGTTAATTTCAAAATCATTTCTAAAATCATCAATACTTAAGCTGCCTATCGGTTTTAAATTAATAGAACCAGGACAGTAAATTAAGGTGTCGATATTGTCTATTTGAGGAAGCTCATCCTTAAGTACGTCTAATGAATAATGAGTTAGGTTAGCATGTGAAACTTCAGGAGCATTTCTACTAATGTTGATTACACGATTGTTTTCTAATTGCTGCAATAAAATGGCATTTCCAATACCTTTACTTCCGCCTACTATTAATATGTTTTTCATCTTGATTTTATTTAATATTCTGTTTTCTATTCTAATTATCTTTACTGAAGTGGTTATTCATTTTATGCTCGTCATCAGATGAATGAAGTTTTTTTACGAACGTTTTTAATAATCATTTCAGTAAAGTTGTAATTTTCGACCGTTAAGGCTAACGTTTTGAAATTTTGTTATTATTGATCTGTCTTTGCATCGTACACTTAAACCTACCTTCCTTAAAACCTCGTAATTTTTCGTGTTTTGTTTTGCGTCCTTGAACTCTTTTGCGCCACATTATAAAGCTTTTAGGTTTCATTTCGTTGCGCATTAGGTCTATCACTTCTTGCTCTTTTAGTCCAAATTGAAGTAAAATAGCATCAAACGTAGTTCTGTCTTCCCACGCCATTTCGATCACTCTGTCTTTTTCTAGGTCTGTTAAAGTTTGTTCTGTCATTGTTAATATCTTAAATAATCATTTACTTTAATCGTAGATTTTAAATCAAACATCAAATTATAAAGACCAAAGAATGTTCTATTGATGTAAATAAAATGCTTAGATCCACGATTTCCATTCATCTTTCTGAGGTTTGGGTCTTTTGCAAAGCGTTCCCCTAATAAAGCAATATTTTCAAAAAATACTTCGTCTGAAAAGTCAAATGTTTCTGACTGAAAAGGTTTAGTAAATAAAGAAAGTAAATCATAAAATAGGGAAGTGAAGTACTTGATTTCTTCCTCAGTATCATCAGGCCTTAGGATTTCTAATTCAAATAGTTTTTCTCTGAATAGCTCTGCGTTATCAATTACTTGTGGGTCTATTAGCTCGAAATAAGGAACATAAAAATCATTTGGTATTATTTTCATACATCCAAAATCAAGGGCAATTAACTGGTTTTTGTCACTTACTAAAAAATTACCTGGATGCGGGTCAGCATGTACTTTTCGAAGGATATGAATTTGGTACATATAAAAATCCCACAAGGCTTGGCCAATTTTATCCGCTACTACTGGATCTGAATTTTTAAACTGAGATAGATGAACTCCTTCCATCCAATCCATGGTGATTATTTTCTCAGAGGAATATTCAGGATAATATTCCGGCAAAAGCAAATTATCGATTTTTCTACATGCAGCAACAACTTCTTGGCTTTGTTTCAACTCAAATGTATAATTGGTTTCTTCAATAAGCTTGTCTTCTACTTCTTTAAAATACTGATCAGATCCTTTTCCTTTAAGGTTAAACATTCGAATTGCCATAGGTTTTACCAATGACAAATCAGAGGAAATACTATCAGATATTCCTGGATATTGTATTTTTACTGCAAGTTTTTTGTTATTCTTTACTGCTAAATGTACTTGTCCTATACTCGCAGCATTTACAGAATTAGCATTAAATTCGTCAAAAATTTCGTAAGGTGTTTTCCCTAAATTTGTTTTGAATGTTTTAAGAACTAATGGAGCTGAAAGTGGTGGAACAGAAAATTGTGACAAAGAGAATTTCTCTACGTAAGCTTGAGGTAAAAAACTTTTGTCCATACTCAACATTTGAGCAACTTTCAATGCACTTCCTTTCAATGTCTTTAATCCATCGTAAATGTCTTCAGCATTATCTTCATCTAATTTTGCGCGTGTTAATCCTGAATCAACTATTTTTCCACTATAGTATTTAAGATAATTCACGCCTACCTTTGCTCCAGTCTGAACTAGTTTAGTAGCTCTTTCGATTTTGGATGTTGGTATATAATCTAATGTTTTCATTATGTTTTTTGTATTTTTTCTTTGAAAATAAATTTTCCAAGATCAATTAGGCTGTCTAAAGGGGCAGTGTCGATAAGCTCAAAGCTTAGGTTTACTGACTTTTCAATATAGATATCTGTTTTTTCAAATTTTGGTGAAACATCATCTACCCAAAATTTAAGTGTTAATAACAATTGAATCCAAGAACTTTCTTGAATTGATTTTGTTTGAAATTCTTGAAACTGCTCTTGCTTTGTGCGAATATCGTCGGTTATAATATCTGCGACATATGTTTTGAAACTCTCTTTAAGTCCTGAAAGCTGTAGTAAGTTTTTTAAATTACTATCATACTTCTTTAAACTCATTATAACATAACTTCTATTTGCAGTTAGCAATTCAAAGAAAGTGAAATAGAGGCTTAACATCTTTGTTTTCATGTCATAGCCCGGGTAGTCGTTGTCTTTATGAAGTAATTCTATTGTCTTCTCTAAAAATATTTTAAATATTTCTTTTTCTAAACTTTCAATAGTACCGAAAAAGTCATAAAATTCGGCTTCTGTGAAACCGTTTAATTTTGCGAAAAGATATACTGATTTGGGTTTTTCGCCATTTTCTAAAACATAGTCCATATAAAAAGAAACAATTGTGTCTTTTGTTATTATAGTTTTCTTAGTCGCCATTTTAAATTATTTAAATTAGAGCATAAAGGTAATGAATGTTTAACTAAATAACAATAAAGTTAAACAAAAATTATTTTGTATCTTTGAGTCGTTTGAATTACACCAATAAATATTACTATGAAAAAGAATGTATTAGTAACAGGAGGTACCGGGTTTGTAGGTAAGGAGTTAACTAAGGCCTTGATTAATGTCGGGTACACAGTTTCAATCTTAAGTAGGACTAAGATAAAAAATACGGTAAGTGTTTTTTATTATACTTGGGATATAGAAAAGCAGACGATAGAAAAGGACGCAGTATTAAATGCTGATTATATCATTCATTTAGCGGGAGCTAATATTGCCGAAAAGCCATGGACTAATAAGCGAAAAGAGCAAATCATTAATAGTAGAGAACGTTCTACCCAACTTATTTACTCCGTTCTAAAGAAAAGTAATAAAAAAATAGATGCTTTTATTTCTGCATCGGCAGTTGGTATTTATGGAGCAGTTAACGGGCAAGAAATTTGTACTGAAAACACAGCTTTCGGAGATGATTTTCTTGGGCTTACGTGTAAAAAATGGGAGGCAGCTGCAGATCAATTTGAAAAATTAGGCATTCGCACAGTGAAAGTACGTACCGGTCTAGTATTAGGTGAAAATGATGGTTTTTTGAATAAATTAACTCCTATTTTTAAATGGAGACTCGGTTCGGCATTGGGTTCTGGAAAACAATACATGCCATGGATCCATGTGGAGGATTTGTGCGAAATATATCTTGAAGCGATTAAGAATCTAAATATGGAAGGGCCTTATAATGCAGCGATAAATGATAATACAGATAATGCTGGTTTCTCTAAAACATTGGCTAATGTATATGGTTACAAAATCTGGCTTCCTAATGTTCCCGGTTTTTTAATTAAAATGGTATTAGGCGAAATGTCGAAGATAGTATTGACGGGAAGAAGAGTTTCATCTGATAAATTAGAGGAATTGGGATTTCATTTTAAACACAGTGATTTAAAAGAAACACTTCGTTATTGTTTATCCAAATAGTTGCCGCATCAACAGGGTCTTCTCCATTTATTTAGGTCTACAGTTGTATAGAGTATAAACACACTAGCCTTAAGCTTCTTTATAGTAATGAAAATGTCGCTAATATATTGACTGCTTTAGTCAAATAAACGTATTATAAAACAGCTTTGACCCTGACTTTTACGTTTTTGGATATTTTACTTCTGACGATATACGGGATTTCAATATTATAATCATCAGACTTTAAAGTGAAATTTGAGATTAATTGTATTCCGTCAGCTACTTTTTTAATTTTGGCAGGGACGCGGATATTTTTTGATTTTCCGTGCATGCTTAGTTTTCCTTTGATGTAATATCCTTTTGCAACAGGCGTAATGTTTTTTAAATCGAACTTTTCAATTAAACCTTTAAAGGTAGCTTTAGGGTATTTTTTACTTTCCATATAATTTTCATTGAAATGCTCCTCCATTAGACTTCTTTCAAAGGAAAACCGATCTATATAGACTACAAATGATATGATTCCTCTCTTCGTATTTAAAATAAGATTTACATCCTCATTTATGGCTTTTACTGGCTCAAAAAAAGGCACTGACGCTTCAAAAACAATGACGCCCTTTGTTGTGGTCATTTTTTCTTGCGCGTCAATGGCAAATGCACTTAATAACAAAAATAAGAGTAGTTTTTTCTTCATTTTAGAGGATAAATGATACTACGTTAAGTTACGAATATTATTTGGAATAGGTAGTGTAAAACGACTACTAAAACAGCTAATAATACCTTAAAAAGCGGTTTTTAGGTTTTGTTATGTTTTCTACATGATTTTGACTACTAAGAGGGAGTTTTAGAAAATAAAACTAGCCTAATTCGACCATTACATTATACTTATCTAAGCTGGCCAATGTTTCTATAGAGGTGTAATCAAAAATCTCCTCATGACGGTCTTTTTCTTTTTTCATGGAAATTTGTTTTAAGCAATTGATGAACCGGCGAACTTCTTCTAAATTGGAAAGAATAAGGCCTGGGACTTTTTCGTTTTTACCATCTTTGTCTTTTGAAACCATAGTAAAGTAGGAGGAGTTGCAGTGATTTATTGTTCCGGTGCGGATATTCTCAGATTCCACACGAATGCCGATAATCATGGAACTCTTACCTACATAGTTGACACTGGCTTTCATGGTTACCAGTTCTCCTACTTCAATGGGTCTCAAGAAATCCACTGTATCTACGGAGGCTGTTACGCAATAATTGCCGGAAAACTTGGATGCACAGGCGAAAGCAATCTGATCGAGTAGGGAAAGGATATAGCCACCGTGTATTTTTCCGCTAAAATTGGTGTGCGAAGGCAACATTAATTCTGAAATGGTAATATTAGACGAGGCAACTGTTTTGTATGTGGTATTCATATTTAATTTGATTTAAAGGGAGTTTCTTCTTCTTTTACTGCTGTTACGAAATATTTAGTGTCGCCCCACCATGGGAATGTTTTGTAGCGTTCTATGTAAGATAATTTCACATACCGTCCTTCCATATTTTTTAGATTAAAAATTACTTGTTTGTCTTTATCCAACACGGAAAAAGAGAAAATTTGCGAACCTGACATGCCTTGGCTTATTTCTCCTTCCCAGGTTTTGAAGGCGACACCCTTATGACTAAACTTGATTAGTTGGCCAGATCGAACACCTTCGCTATAAGTGGCGTAATACACAAACGTAAAATAGCTAATTATAGACAGTATAAATACTGCCACAATAATTCCTAAAATTTTTTTCATAGGTTATTAGTTTAATAGTTGGTTTTGATCTTTTTCAGCTCTTGATAAGATTTTTTCAGGTAGGGACTTTTTTGCTTTTGCTCCCATTTTTTTTAGTTTTTCCACACTGATAATGAGGTTTCCTTTTCCTTCTACGAGTTTACTCATAGCGCCGCTATATTCCGTTTTAGTTTCGTCGATTTTCTTTCCAATTTTTATTAAGTCAGTCACGAAGCCTTCAAATTTATCATATAATGCACCGGCTTGTCTGGCTATTTCAAAGGCGTTTTCCTGTTGTTTTTGATTTGCCCACATGCTGTCAATCGTTCTTAGTGTAGCCAGCAGGGTAGCAGGGGTTACAATTACAATATTCTTTTCGAATGCCTTGTTGTACAAAGTGGTGTCTTCATTAAGTGCAATAGCAAATGCGGGTTCGATAGGGATAAAAAGTAACACGAAATCAGGACTTTCTATTTGGTATAAATCCTGATAGTTCTTATTTCCCAATTGTTCTACGTGGCGCTTAATCGAATTGACATGCTCTTTTAAATAACTGATTTTTAAATCGTCGTCATCTTCGTTGATGTATTTTTCATAAGCGGTCAAGGAAACTTTTGAATCGACAATCATCTTCTTACCGTCAGGGAGGTTGATCACAACATCAGGAAAAACACGATTTCCTTCCTCAGTGGTAAAGCTTTGTTGCACTTCATATTCGCGTCCTTTTTCTAGGCCTGATTTTTCTAATACTCTTTCCAGCACTAACTCACCCCAATTTCCCTGCATCTTGCTGTCCCCTTTTAATGCCTTGGTCAGGTTGATGGTTTCCTTGCTCATTTGGATATTCATTTCGCGTAAGCCTAGAATCTGCTGACGCAAAGCAGCATGGTAATCAATGCTTTCTTTGTGGGTATCTTCAACTTTTTTCTCGAATAAATGAATCTTGTCTTGTAAAGGAGACAGGATGTTTTTCATGTTTTCCTTATTCTGTTCCGTGAATTTATTCGATTTTTCTTCTAATATTTTATTGGCGAGATTCTCAAATTCCTTCGTGAATTTTTCCTGTAGTTTTTCTACTTCATTTTTTTGCTCTTTGTTGCGTTCCCAAAGGTTTTCAAAATCAACTTCCTTTTTAGAAAGTTGGATGGCCAAACTGTCTTTTTCGTTACGGATGATTTCTTTCTCAGTGGTACTGTTTTCTAATTGCTTTTCAAAAATGGTTTTGTCATTCAAGAGCTGCTCTTTCAGTTGATTGAATTGAGAAGAAAAGGCAATCAGTTTTTCTTCGAGGCTTATTTTTTCGGACTGAAAACGGGCGGAGAAAATGAGTTTTCCGATGAAGACACCAATAGCGAGGGCAATACTAAACAAGAATAAAAAGGGGAGCATGTTGGACATAGAAAGACTGATTATTGTAAAAAGTAAAAGTATGGAATATTAGATGTTTCTATTTAATTATTAATTAAAAATTAATTTTTCGTTATCAATCAGAGTATGACAGGTGTTTTTTAAAGGTATTATAAACAAAAAATCCTATTGGATTAAGTATACCAATAGGCTATCACGTGATACAGTTAATTTTATATTTTTTCGTTTTCTATCAGTGGGTTTTTTGGATAAGTTTCAGATGTGTTGTTTAAGCCTTCCAATGCATCAGCTTTCACCTCTTTTTTTCTGCTGAAAACCCTCTGCTCAAGCTTTCGTTTTCATTCCATGTACGTTCTTCATCAGGAATATGAGCAATTGATCCATTAGCATTGAGGGCTCTTTGTACGATGACTTTATTTCCTTCGGCATCAATTTCCATTTCGTCACTAAGAAGAGAATCTTGCGCTTTGTCTTTATCGGTCATGTGTTTCTCGCTAAAACCTTCATTTGTATTTTGTTCCTTAAACTCTTTTTTTGAATTTTTATCTTTATTTTCATGATATAAAATTTTAGTGATTGTTAGTGTAGATCCTTACTATTAAATATTTTATATGAATACAGTAAATTATTTAACATAGCTTTTAGATCCTAAGAATATAGGTTGTGGATAATTTGATGCTAATAAAACTAGACTATCTTTGCGCTTTATAAAATCAAACAAAGTCAATGTCCCATCAGCATTTCATCCTTCATAAACCGTATGGTTATTTAAGTCAGTTTATTTATGAATTGAAACGAAAAAAGAAACTGTTGGGGGAATTGTATGATTTTCCCATAGGCACAATGGCAATAGGGCGTCTGGACGAAGATTCGGAAGGATTATTGTTGCTGACGACGGATGGGATGATGAGTGAAATCATTCGCTCTAAAAAAGTAGAAAAAGAATACTATGTGCAGGTGGATGGAATTATTCATCAGGAAGCCATTGACAAACTGAAGGCCGGTGTCGAAATAGGTTTCAACGGAACTAAGTACATTACTAAAAAATGCAAATCCGCTTTGATAACTGAAGTTCCCGCTTTTGGTGCTAGAGGAAAAAAAATACGGGACGAACGACATGGACCCACTTCGTGGGCTTCAATAACGGTAAACGAAGGAAAGTTTCGTCAAATACGGAAAATGACCGCTGCAGTTGGATTCCCCACCCTTAGATTGGTTCGCGTGCGAATAGGAAATGTACATCTCGACAATTTGCAAGCTGGGGGAGTTATAGAAGTTGAAAGTTTTCAATAGCAAATATCAATAGTCAATAACAATTACGAAAATCAAGAGATCTAATCATAGACATCAATCAAAAATCGTTAATCAACAATCTTAAATCTTTTTAAATGTTAAACATCGTTTTAGTGGAACCCGAAATACCCAATAATACCGGGAATATTGGCCGACTGTGCGTAGGTACCGAAAGTCGCTTACATTTGGTTCATCCTTTCGGTTTTGTGATCAATGATAAAAACTTGAAACGTTCTGGATTGGATTATTGGATTCATCTTGATGTTACTGAATATCAGAATGTAGGTGAATGGATTGCGCAAATTCCAGACGTATCGCGTGTTTTCTTAATGAGTTCCCATGCCGAAAAATCATATTTGGAGATTGAGTTTCAAGACGGAGATTGGTTGGTTTTTGGAAAAGAAAGCAAAGGGTTAAGTGAAGAAGTTTTAGGTAAATTCGAGAATCATCTAAAAATTCCGATGTCAAATTTGATTCGGAGTTTTAATATTGCTAATTCTGTTGCTTTTGTTATCGGAGAGGCCAAAAGACAGATCCTACTCAAGTAGTACGCTAAAATCAGGAGCTTTAAAGGAATTGCATTGTTAAGAAGGAATTTTATATATTTGAGTACTGCATTTGTATTTTTAAGCAAACGGTACTCATTTTAAATTTTCTTTTTATGATCGATAAAGTTTCTCTACGAAGTACAATTTTCAGACATTTAGATGGTTTAGTGACGGCACCCGTAGCCTATGCTCTTTATAAAAAAGGAGTTTTGTCTTTTATACTTGATAAAAAGGAAGCAACCCTTGATGAACTTACTTCTCATTTTAAAGCAAACGAAGGCTATCTGAATGTGGGCCTACGGGTCTTATGCTCCCAAGGATTTCTAGATTATCATATCAACAACGCTACTGACGAAATTAAATTTACGGTCACGGATAAGAGTGAAACGGCTTTTTCCTTGTTTCATTTGTATGAAGACGTGGTGGACCTATTGCAGTTTTCGATGCAGTTTCATGCTCGGTTATTTGAAGAGGCTCCCTTTGAGCGTTTGCGGATTATTTTCGAAAAATATAAAAAAAACTATGAGATTGAATTTTCCAATGATTCAATAGAAAGAGAGATACAAGATCAGGTTTTAATGCATATTGAGGGCGCTTTGGTTGGCCCCACTTTAGTCCGATTAGGGATGAGCGGTATGTTTCATAAATATTTTATGGAGATATCTTTCCGCCCGGAAGAATTTCATAAATCACCTGAAAATTTTAAAATAATATTAGATTTCTTTGCGCATTTAGGCTGGTTTACTCAAAAGAACGGAAATTATCAATTCACGGAAATAGGGTTGTTTTTTGCCAAAAGAGCCACGGCTTATGGTGTAACGGTTTCCTATTTGCCGACTTTCAGTAAAATGGACGATTTGCTTTTTGGTAATGCTAGTATTTTAAGGACAGTCGCCGAAGGGAAAGACGAAGTTCACGTAGACCGAGAAATGAATGTTTGGGGAAGCGGTGGTGCACACGAGACCTATTTCAAAGTGGTGGATGAAATCATCATTAAATTGTTTAATTTACCCATCGAAGACCAGCCAAAAGGAATTTTAGATATGGGGTGCGGAAATGGAGCCTTTTTGGAACATATCTTCACTGTAATCGAAAGGCAAACGTTAAGAGGTAAAATGCTTGATGATTATCCTCTATTTCTAGTGGGTGCTGATTACAACCAAGCAGCTCTCAAAGTGACTCGGGCTAATCTGATTAAAGCCGATATTTGGGCTAAAGTTATTTGGGGAGACATAGGTCGTCCCGACTTGTTAGCGGATGACTTAACGGAAAATTATGGTATCGATTTAAAAGATCTATTGAATGTGCGCACTTTTCTGGATCACAACAGGATTTGGGAAGAGCCAATGCACATTACTAAGGACAGAATAAGCCAGTCGACTGGGGCTTTTGCTCATCGAGGGAAGCGAGTAAGCACTAATTTAGTAGAGGACAATTTAGTGGAGCATTTTAATAAATGGTCGCCTTACGTTAGGAATTTTGGTTTGCTTATGATAGAATTACACACCATTCCACCCAGTGTAACAGCCGCTAATATTGGAAAGACTGCCGCAACGGCATATGACGCGACCCATGGTTTTTCAGATCAATATATCGTGGAAATCCCTGTCTTGCATAAAGTGGCTGCCGAAGCGGGATTGTATCCGGACACTCAGTATTTTAAGCGATTCCCGGATTCGAATACTGCTACGGTGAGTATTAATTTATTGAAAGGAAAGTAAAGGAGTAATCAGTATTCCGTATTTTAGTATGGAGTCTCAGTTATTGAGATTGCAGTTTTTAAGACCAAGCTTTCAGCATTACTTTTCACACTCAGTTTTCAAAGTCAGTTGCTCCTCCTACGGAGGAGGTGGGAGGAGGATTACACAATCACAAACTTCCCTTTATTTGGATCAAAAACAATATGTTCGTCTTTGAATAGGGTATTGAAAGTTCCTTTGGAGATAAAATTGCAAGGTTCATCTTGAACAACAGCTTCGGGAGTCATAATAATCATTTCATCACTCAATTGTATGGCCATATCGATATCATGGGTAGAAAACAGAATGCATTTATTCGTTTCTTTAGTGAGTTTTTTCAAGAGTTTGAAAAGCGCCACCTTATGCAATAAATCCAAATGGGTAGTGGGTTCATCTAAAATTATCAGCGGTGTGTCTTGTGCCAAAGCTCTAGCAACTAACACTTTCTGCAATTGACCGTCACTGATTTCGTAATGTTTTTTGGCTGCCAAATGGCTGATTTGAGTCAGTTCCATGGCTTCGTTAATCTTGGAGATATCCGTTTCCGTCAGTTTTCCAATCCAGTTGGTATAAGGCTGTCTTCCTAAAGCAATCAGCTCAAAAACAGTCAAATTACTGGGCGGTAATTTTTCGGTTAGCACCACACTTAGGTTTTGCGCTAAGGTTAAGGAGTCTATTTGATGAATGTTTTTGCCATTAAGTGAAATAGTTCCCGAAAGCGGTTTCTGAATTCCGATAATTGTTCGAAGTAAGGTTGATTTTCCGATTCCATTCGCTCCAATTAAAGCAATTAGTTTTCCAGCCTGCAAATTCAAGTTCAGGTTTTCCGCAATAATAGTAGTCGCCGCTTTGGAAGTGTATCCAATGCTTAGATTTGATGTTGTAAGTATGTTGTTATTACTAATCATTTATAGGTGTAAAAGGTTTTTTTAAAATCATCCAATCATTTTTCGTTTTCTAACCAATAACCAAATAACAATCGGTGCTCCAAAAACCGAAGTAACGGCATTAATCGGTAGTGTGATATCTCCGCCGGGAACTTGTGAAATGCTGTCGCAAACAAGCATGATGCTAGCTCCAAAAAGTAGCGTACTCCAAAATAAAATAGTATGATTACTGGTCTGAAATACCAATTTTGCAATATGTGGAACTGCGAGTCCTATAAAGGCAATTGGGCCGGCAAAAGCAGTTATACTACCTGCCAAAATACTGGTGGCAAAAATGATAATAAGTCTAGTTGTTTTATAATTCAATCCTAAACTTCGGGCGTAATTTTCTCCCAGCAGCAGTGCATTTAACGGTTTGATGCTGAAGAGACTTAGAAACAGACCCAGTAGCACGCAAAGGAATAAAATGCCAATAGATGTCCAAGATAAATTACCTAAATTACCTAAGGACCAAAAGGTGAATTTTTGTAACTGTTCAGCGGTACTAAAATAGGTGAGTGTTCCCACAAGAGCGCTAGTCAAACTGCCGAACATCAGCCCCACAATCAAGATAGCCATCGTGTCGCGCAAGCGATAAGAGACGGCCAAAACGGCCATTAAAACTAAAAAACTTCCAAGACTTGAAGCCAATACGACTCCGTATGAGGACAGCATTATTGCAGCGAGGGATTGCGGTAAAAATGCCGCTCCAAGAATCACGGTGGCAACGCCTAAACTGGCTCCTGAACTCAGTCCTAAAACGTAAGGGCCAGCCAATGGATTCCTAAATAAGGTTTGCATCAATAATCCACTAATCGATAATCCCATGCCCACCAATATCGCGGCAATGGCTTTGGGTAATCTATAGTTAACTATGATATAGTTCCAGGTTTCTTTGCTCGTAACTCCGCCAGTAAGACTTTTAAACACTTCTTTTAGGGGAATGGAAACAGAGCCTAAACTGAGGTTAACCAGAAATAGACAAAGCATTCCAATGGTTAGGATGGTGAAGAGAACGGTATTTCGATTTGTATGACTCAATTTATTCTAATTTCTGAAAGAAAAAAAGCGTGTGGTTTGGTACTAATTCGGGATGAAAAATCTTTATGAAATCTTTTAAAACCCAGTCCGGACGAGTAGGAGACCATTCGAAATAGAGAATCCCTCCTTTAGCCCCCTTATTTAAAGCGTACGAATATACTTTTTTATTTTTAAATGCTTCAAATTCTCCGTAATGGGGATTGCTGTCGCTCATTTGTTTTAAAGAAGAAAAATCACCGGGAGCAATCCAGAATTCTGCTTGCTGAGCTTTTTCTAAAATGATCTCAAAGGGCAAGGATATACTTCCGGTGCCTTTAGTATCTTTCCATAAATAATCTGCTTGTGCGTCTTTTAGAAATAGAGAAGCCCAACTTTTACCTTGTGGCACATACCACTGATCCTGGAACATAGACCCACTAAGAACTGTTGGTTTTCTTGTCGCTTTTTTGGCTAAAGCTAAAGTAGTATTGTATTCTTTTTCAATTTCACTAAATACCGAAGTCGCTGTGGAGTCCAGTCCGTATAAAGCGCCAAAAAATTTAATCCATTCTGCTTTTCCAAGAGGGGTTTGTTCCGTCCAATCGCCATTGAACATAACTTTTAAACCACTTTTTTGTAAAATATCTAAAGAGGGATTGCTGTTGTTTAGTCCGAAACCAACAATCAGATTTGGTTGCATGTCAATTAGCACTTCCGTATTTAGGTTTTCATTTTTCCCCACTTCTCTAACCTTTCCCACATCAATCCGTTTTCGCGTTTTTTCGGAAGAAATATAATCGGTATTAGGGAAGCCAACGAGCGTATTTTCTACACCTAACATTTCCAAGGCTGGTATGTGTGTAGTTGAGGTTACGACAATTGATTTTATAGGAATTTGGATTGCGGTAAACTGCTTTATGCTGTCCGGAATGATTCCGTTTTTTTCTTGCAAAACATAGGTGAAATTTTCTTTGGCTCCAGGCCAAGGTTTGGTAATTTTAATGACTGAATAGCCACCATACCTATAGATTTCTAATCCTTTAGCATATTTGATTTCATTTTTTACAGTTGCCGTTTCGGAACTATAAATTTCCTTTTTTTTCTTGCATCCCATGGCAAAAAAGGCAAACAACAAAACAGTAAATTTTAATACATTTAATTTCATAAAATGATTTTCAGGAGTTGCAAAGGTATATTTAATCCTTTTTAAAAATCAAATTTTATTTTTTATTCGCTGTATAAAGTTATATTTGCAACCGTATTTAGGTTGCTGTTTTATTATTTAAAACGGCATTAAAAGGGAATCAAGTGAAATTTTAGGAACTACGAATTTAGATTTAGGAATTTAAATTCCAAATCGTAATTCCAAATCAAAATTCTTGAGCTGTACCCGCAACTGTAAGCTATCAAGCTTGTTGTTATCTACAAAACCACTGTTCCGACGATCCGGAATGGGAAGGTAAACAACAAGACGCAAGCCAGGAGACCTGCCTTTTACATCGTGTATCAAACTTTCGGGAAAAAAGGTTTGGGTATGGGTTATTTCATACTTTCTTCCCATTTTTAGTCATGTAACGGCAAGAGCTGTTATTAAAAATGTTTTATTAAAATGAACAACAAAATCGTTCGTATTAGTGCGTTATGCGTGCTGATGAGTGCTTGTGCCTTTGCACAACAAAAAGAAGCTGCTTCTGCTCCAAAGGAGTTAAATGAAGTTGTAATTTCCGATTCTAAATTTGCTTTGGCAAAAGAAAAGTCAGGAAAGGTAATTGTAAAAATTACCGCTGAAGAATTGTCTAAGAAATCAGGTCAATCTCTTGCTACTATTTTAAGTACCGTTGCAGGCCTTGAGATAAATGGAAGCCAAAGCAGTGCCGGTAAAAACCTTGGCTATTACATTCGGGGAGGTCGTAACCGACAAACCCTTATTTTAATTGACGGAATCCCGGTAACAGATGCTTCTGGGATCAATTTAGAGTACGATTTACGTCTAATTCCTGTGGAGCAGGTGGAAAGTATTGAGATCATGAAAGGGGCGGCGAGTACCTTATACGGTTCAGGTGCTGCAGCCGGAGTTATTAATATCACTCTAAAAAAAGCAGGAAAGAAAGCAATTGCGGGAAATGCCTATATGAATATTGGGACGCAAACCACGGCAGATCGAACTAACTATCGTCCTGAAGATTACAACCAAGGGCTTTCTGTTAATGGAAATTTAGATAAATTTAATTATTATGCTTCTTTAAACAGCACGGAGACAACAGGAATTTCTGAAGCTGCAGTTGCACAACCAGCGGCTTATGAAGCAGATCGTTTGTCCCGAATAAATTCATTGCTTAAAGTGGGTTTTTCGCCAACAACAAAGCTGTCATTAAACTTTTTTGCAAATTACGATAGGATGAAAAATGATTTTGACGGAACATTTGATAATTTCAATAATCCTGATACCCCATTAAATGTTTCGAAGTCGGAACAGTTTCGTCTCGGGTTCTCTCCGAAATATAAGTACGAAAAAGGAGAGTTTGTTTTGAATTCGAGTTTCAACACTATCGAAAGAAATTATAATACTTTTAATAGCTATTCTAATTCGGTAGACATTAGCGATTATAAATCGAGAAGTGTCAATGTAGATGCATTCAATAAATATTCATTCAGCAACCAATTTTTTGTAGTGGCCGGAGGGCAGTTTCAATTCCATGAAATGGATTCGAATACACCTTATGACTCCATTGTTGGGGAGGAAGCAAAATTTAATTCAATCGACCCTTATTTGACAGCGGTCTATAATTCTGATTTTGGTTTAAACCTAAATGTTGGTGGGCGCTTTAATATGCACAGTGTTTATAATAGTAATTTTGTTTTTAATGTGAATCCGTCCTATTCTTTTTCTGAAATTCCATTGAAACTATTGGCATCGTATAGTACCGCTTACATTACTCCAAGTTTGTATCAATTGTATTCTCCTTATGGCAATTTGGACTTAACTCCTGAGGAGAGTTCTACTATAGAAGCAGGGTTTGAATTTTCATTATTGGATAAAAAACTGACTTTAAATACCATTACTTTTTACAGGGAAGAGCAAAATCCATTTGGGTTCTATACAGATCCTGATACTTATGCTTCGAATTATATCAATATAGTGGGAAGAAATAATGCCAAAGGAGTTGAAACGATGATCTCTTATTCTTTTTCGAATGCTTTGAAGATTAATGCAAATTATACATTTACTCAAGTGGAAGAGCCTTTAAGTAGATTAATTCCAAAACATAAAGGAAATATTTCTCTAGATTATCAGGCAACAGCACGATCTTTTTTTAATATCAATTACCAGTATGTTGATCAAAGAAAAGATGCTTTCTTTGATGGAGGAACGTTTGCCACAACAGCTGTTCTTTTGGATTCATATCAGTTGTTTAATGCGATGGCTAAATATGATGTTATTAAGAACAGAATAAATGTTTTCGTGTCAATAAACAATATCTTAAATGAAGAGTTTGTTGAAACAGTGGGGTATAGCACAAAAGGAAGGAATTTTAAAATAGGAGTGAACGTACGGTTTTAATAGTACTCTCTTTAGAATAAAAAAAAGGGCTTTCAGTGATGAAAGCCTTTCTTAGTTTTAATTTAATGTTGATATTTAATCTAAATTTGAAGTAGCAATTTTGTTCCTGATCATCAGTTAGATATTTGCAATCGGTTTCATTTGTTTTACAATCTTTTTTTCATTGTCACCTTCGAAAGTCGCTCCAAAATCAGAATCTCTATGAGAGGCATCAATAACAACATGTATTTGTTTTGACTCGGAAGGAGTTGGTTTTACAAAAGCAAAGCATTGCAGTTAAAGTCAAAAATAATTTGGTTGCGTTTTCATATAAATTTATCGCCTCCTTTTTATGAATTAGTCCAACGCTTTCAAAATGCCTTCTGGCGCTTTTTCGATATACATTTGATTTTGCAGACCATTCAAAGATTTTGCGTCTTTAAAATAGTTGAACTCTTTTTCAGGACTTTGTCTTAGCATTTTGCCCGTTCCTGTAATTTTTCCTATTGCAGTACTTAATAAAGGTTCGGTTGTGTTTCCAAGGATATCCAAATCCCCTAGATTTTCTTTAAGTTGAATAGTAGGTGTCAGTCCGTTGAAGTAATCACCGAAACCGTCTGCATTTACTATTTTTAAAACGATTGGCTGCATGGCATAACGGTGATTTGGATTTCTATTCTCTGTTCCAAAAGTGGGGGAGTCGTATAGCGTAACAGAGCCCACATTTTTACCGGTGGTTACATCGCCTATTTGAACAACATCCATATAAGGTTTCAATCCGTTTATAACAAGCTCGCTTGCTGAGGCGGAACTTTTTGTAGTAAGGATGTAGATTTTGGTTAAATTCAAACTATTTATGGACGTGTTCCCTATTTTATCCGTAAACAGATTTTTTAACGCATCAGGATTATTGGATTCAAAATAGCTGTTGATTTTTTCATTCCATTGTTGCTTTGCAAAAACTTTTCCAGTGTATTGTCCGGTAATCATACTGGCCAGACGGGTAGCGGTCAGCACAGATCCTCCTGAATTGTATCTCAAGTCAAGAACCAAGTCGGTGACAGCTTGTGATTTTAAACTTGCAAATGCTTCGTTTAATTTATTGTCATAATCTGCATAAAATCCATTGTACATCAAGTAACCAATTTTATGTGTTCCATTAGTGATGACTTTATTTATTAAAATTGGATTTTCGGCTAATACTGTTTTAGTCAATGCAACCGATTCCCCATTTGGTGTAATGGTTCCGGCATTATAATCTGCTAAATTTAGAGTGTAAGATTCTAAGGCTAACAAAGATTGGTAATTACTTACCGTAAGTTGTGTTCCATTTATACCATAAAAAATACTGCCACGTCGAATGTCCTTTGTTGCTGCATCTGATCCTGGAATAATATAGCGCGCATAACCAAATATTTCTGTGGTACTGCCGGCTTTGTAAACTAATCCAAATTCGACCCCATCATTCTTAGTGGTCCCTTGAAGTGCTCCTTCGAGTTCTAAATAGTCATCTACGATCCAGCTGAACCTATCGATCGACTTGTCGACTCTTAATGCATTAAATAAATCTTCAGGAACAGGATATCCTCTTAGGAAAGTGTTCAGTGCGTCTTGTGATGCAAAGCGGTCATCAGATAAGTTAGGTACATCTGCTTGCCATAAATAATATTGGTTTAGTCCTTTCCAAATAAAATCTTGAACTTCTAGGTTTATCGGTGCCGCAGTATCATCCATGTCTTGACAACCTTGGAGAGAAAAAACTACTAAAAAGAGTAGTAGTGCAAATTTATAAGTAGGTTTCATATATATCGGGTAATTTTTGTAATATACGTAAAAATACTATCTTTAGTTTTAATTTTAATCTTTTTTGTAACAAAAATAAAACTGTTTCGTCTTGATAGTATAAGCCGGACTAATAATTTATTTATTTATGAATGAAATAGAGTTTTTGCAGATTACGGTTCCATTCAAAGACAAAGTCTTTCGATTAGCAAAACGATTGCTTAAAAGTACAGAGGAAGCTGAGGATGCCACTCAAGAGATTTTGTGTAAATTATGGAGTAAGAATGAAAACTTAGATAAGCTTAATAGTGTAGAGGCTTTTGCTATGACCATGACCAAAAATTATTGTTTGGATCAGTTAAAGTCAAAAAGAGCTGAAAACATGAAGATTAGTCATGATAATTTTACTGACAAATCGGCAAGATTAGATAAGATAGTTGAAGACGGAGACAGTTTGAGTTGGGTTGAAAAAATCATTAATCAATTGCCGGGACAGCAAAAATTAATAATTCAGATGCGGGACATTGAACAATATGAGTTTGAAGAAATTGCAAAAATACTGCAAATGAACGAAACGGCTATCCGAGTGGCACTTTCAAGAGCAAGAAAAACAATAAGGGAAAATATGAATAAAATTCACAGGTATGGAATTGAATAAAATAGAAAGTTTAGTTGAAAAATACTTTGACGGTGCAACTAATGTCGGAGAGGAGAAAGAGTTACGAAAATATTTTGCTTCAGCTGATGTTGCGCCTCACTTAAAACAATATAAGCTGATGTTTGGGTATTTCTCACAGGCAGCTGCGCAGGAGTTGGAACAAAAAATTGTATTACTACCGATGGTTCAGGATAAAAAACGAATTAAAGTTTGGCTGTCGATTGCTGCCTCAGTTGTCGTAATGCTTGGTGCGGGGACCTATCTGTATTTTGACACGGAAGTTTCAAGCCAAAACCTTGGAACGTGCGACAATCCGGAGGCAGCGATGAAAGAAACCCAAAAGGCATTGGCAATGTTGTCGAACCATGTGAATCTTGGCATAGAAAGTGTTATAACTCTTGAGAAATATGAGGATTCAAAAAATTTAATTTTCAAACAATAATAAATATAAAAAAAAATGAAAAAACTTATAATCACATTAGTAGTTGCATTAATTACAAGCCCGTTTTTTGCACAAACCGTTTTTGATAAATTTGACGGACAAGATGATGTTACGTCCATTATCGTAAATAAAAAAATGTTTGAATTAATGAGTAAGGTTAAAGTGGACGCTTCTGATAAGGAAACGCAGCAATACATGAATTTGATAAAAAAGCTGGACAATTTGAAAGTCTTTACTACAAGTAGCGCAAGAGCGACTACTGATATGAGGTCAGCTGCGGAAAAGTATATAAGAACAGCAGGTTTAGAAGAATTGATGCGTGTCAATGACAGTGGTAAAAACATTAAAATATTGGTGAAATCCGGAGCCACAGACTCTCAAATAAAAGAACTGTTGATGTTTATCGAAGGCGGGAGTAAATCAAATGAAACTGTTTTGATGTCGTTGACGGGTAACTTTGATTTGAATGAAATTTCAGTTCTTACTGATAAAATGCGAATCCCTGGAGGCGAGGATTTGAAGAGAGCAACCAAAGGGAAAAAATAATATGAAAACGATTTATAACATCACAATTTTTCTGAGCCTTTTAGTTGTTGGTTGCAATTCAGAACCGACGCTTCAGAAATATTTTGTGGAAAACACGGAAAATAAAAATTTCATTGCACTGGATGTGTCGCCGAGTATATTGAACGTTGACAAAGCGCAATTATCCACGGAGCAGATTGGAGCTTTAGAGTCATTTGACAAAATGAATGTTTTAGCATTTAAGCTTAATGAAACCAACAAAGCGCAATTCGAATTAGAACGTGCAAAGGTTAATCAGATTCTAAAGAATAAAAAGTACCAGCAGCTTATGAAGTATGGTTCTGGTTCGGTAGGAGCCTCAGTGAGTTATGTAGGGTCAGATGAGCATATAGACGAGTTTGTATTGTTTGCAAATAGCAAAGAGGCCGGATTTGCCGTCGTACGGGTTTTAGGTACCGATATGAACGCTAATTCTATTGTCACATTGATGTCCGTTTTGAAAAGTTCTAATATCGATATGGCACAATTAAAGCCTTTACAGGAAATGTTTAAAAAATAAAAAAACACAGTTATAAATAAAAGCGTCCCGGCAATTTGTCGGGACGCTTTTTTATGGATTTTATTTTAGGTTAGACATTAAAAATGGATGCCTGGCAACTATTTTTTTCGATTCACAGCGGTTATTTGAAGGATGCATGATTCTTGTGAGTAACGGTATTCGGGGGGTTTTTGTATAAGAGAGGAAACCTCCTGTTCTCTTGATTGGAAGTCCATAGTGTAATCTTGACCTTTTCCTGTTTTATTGTACTTTTTGAGTGACGACGTTTGTAATTGATTTCGTCTTTCCCAACAAAGCTCCGCTTTGAAAAAAAAATGCTATTAAAATAATCAAGCTAGCTTGAAATTATTTTAATAGCATTCGTTTTTATTCGTGACCACGGTGGGATTCGTTTAATTCTATGTTAAAGCTTACTCTCATTGACTTTCATGTGATTAAAATATAATTTGTAGCAACCATTGTAGCGACCAAGTGTATCGCTAAAACACTATATTTCACTATATTTTCGATTAAAATTCTACGAATGATATATCCGAATTTAGCTCTTTTAGAATTTTAGCAAGCACTTTTATAGTTAATCCTTCTTTTTTTTCAGACTCAACTTGGCTTATATATCCTTTTTGTTTAGGGTCGCCAAAGATTTTTTCTGCTAAATCGCTTTGTGTCATTCCAAGTACTAATCTTTTTTCTTTTACAAATAATGCAATCTTGTGCATCATCACTTTATTTTCGTCTTGGCCGTTTTTGTCCATTTTGTTTCCCATGTTAATACTAAACAAGATATGAAATATCTTTTAAATAAATTATATAAAAATTCAAGTAACTTATTATAATTTAGTCGCAAAGTACTCATAGGTCTTCCTATTTGTTTGCTTTTAAGGTAATAAATCAAGCTGTCGGGTATATGTTGGGAAAATAGATTTTGTAGATTTAAAGCAGCCAGTAAACACTGGTACTTTATGTGTTTATTTGTGACCCAACTACGATTAAATGAAAAGTTGATATGAACTTCTGGGATCAAAACCCAAAAAATATTTATTTAAAAAAAATAATCGTACCCCCATACCCTTTTATTTTTTAGTTTCTTTTTGTGCGCAGTTAGAAGGATAGGGGGGTAGGCTCACTTTAACAAAGAGATTTTTTGTTTTATATTCATATAACTTAAACTAACATTTGAAATTATCTTTTAAAAATATTCTTATAATAAAAAGAACTGTTACTATACGTTTTTTGAGTTAATAGGGCCGTTTTGTGTTGATGATGTATACGATGATGGTTTACACGCGAGAGAATTTTGAATAAAATAGAGTTGCAACGCTACATATACATTTGGTTTTATAAAAGCAGTTTGTCTTTTACATATAAAGACATGACTCGATTCATAGATTAATGCTAAGACTTTATTTCTTTTTTATTTTGTTTTCAAAAAAACTTCTCTTTCGTATAGGTCGATAAGTCCTATTCTTGGTATGCTCGTTTTTGTAATTTCATATTTAAGGTAATTGTATAAGTATATATCTTCTAGAATTAGAGGTTTGTCTTTGAATACCTCAATGTCAAAATTTTTAAGAAATGTTCTTAAAAATATTCTACCACCATAAATGGTTATTTTGGAAAGTTTTTTATTTAAATCGGCAGCTTCTTCTGTAGTGAGGTATTTACAAGCTTGTGTATGTATAATATAAAGTGGTGGATATTTCATAACTGTAAAATTATTTCATCTCAAATTAGTACTTTTTATTGACTTCATAGTCTGTATTATTTCTTATTTTTTTTGCTTTTTCAAATACTTCCCAAGTGTTGATTTCTGGTGTAGGGTAAATAAAATCTCTAGAAATACCATCAGCGTCTAATCGTTGACGAATATGATCTTTAAGACTTTTATGAATATTAAAGCAATTGTAAAAACTATATTTTTTAGCTTCTTCTGGGGATTTTCCATCCTTGTACATCTCGTCACCAATTAGCTCAATAGGTTTTGTTGGATGTGCATTCCAAAGAAAAACACCTTCTTGATTAAGTACGTTTTTGCTGTTATTTAATGAAAAAAGAATATCAGTGTCTTTATCTCTCCATTATAGACGTACTTTTAGCGTCATATTTATACTTCACAACCTCTCGGTTTATAATTAATTGAATAGCTTGTTCTATAACCTCCAGAGGGGCAATAAACCATTCTTGTGGTGAATGTCTTTGTTTTTTTTCATCATAAATATCAATATTAAGGCATGCTTTACCAAAGAAATTATGTAGCAGCTGCTCCAACTTTTGCGGGTTCATATTATAACATTTCCAAGATGTAACAATTTTAACGGGGGCCATTAAGTACGTTGGGTCTTTTTCGGCGTTTTTTATTCTCTCTTCAACTTGAACTTTAGAGTAACCAATTTTAAACAAATTATCGATTTCAATGATTCTGTCGTCTTTACTTTTAGAACGCAATACATAAATAAAACCTTCTTCCTTGTCTTCTTCAGTAATTCCTAAGAATCCTGATTCGATTTCATTATTTACTTCCGCATTATTTTGTGTTACAATTTTACCATTGGTATATAAAGCCCTTATAATTGATCTATATAACATGTTAGATTCTGTACCATTTTCGAAAACACATCTCGTTCTACCATTTTTTTGTACTCTTGAACCACTTGGAAAAGTTTCTTCGTTTTCGGTAAAATCTACATTTTCTAGGTAAAAAAGAATCCCATTGTGAATGTAATAATTGCCCTGTACTAAATTCTTTTCTTTGAAATCGAGAACCTTTCGAGAACCATTAGAAATTTCGTTCTGTACTTTTTTAAACATTTCTTCAAATTTGTCGAAATCCTTACATGGTTTTCTTCTGGCTACAAAATCCGTAGCAGCTCTTTCATCAGGTTTTGGAGTATATTTGAAATCAAATAAATCGGTGTCATCTTCTAATATATCAAACATATCATCGTTGAAAATATCCTCAATCGACTTGATTTCTTTTTTCTGAGTGTTTAATAACCCATGTACATCTTCATTTTCTAATAACAGACTTTTCTCTGGATTTTCCCTAATCCCCTTTAATCTTGAATAGAGTTGAAACTCTGATATATTGGTTGCATTAGGTTGTGGCTCCACCTTGTTTTTTAAAAAGAAATCATTAATTTCATTAAAAGTAGCTAGCAAACGTTCATCTGCATTTTTAGCATTTGACACTTTGGGCTTGACATTTAGAATATCAAACTCATCATCATTAAAAATATCGTTAAGAGCTTGATGTTTATCCATTTGCCATTTGTTTTCTTTTTTCCTCTTTTAAGTAAATGATACATTCCGCCATTCTTCTCTCTAGTGGATCATTTGATTGTAGACTAGGCTCTTTGTTGTACATTTTTTTAAACTGTACTATTTTGGGCCATAAAATCTTGGCTTCTTCAAAATCCATTTTGATCCGTGTCGCTTCAATTGTGTCTTGAATTACTTTTAACACCTGCGTAGTTACTGATTTGGATAGAATTTCAAATGCTTTTTGGAATGGATTTATAGTGTCTATCAAGTCAATATGAATATCATCTATGTTGATGAATTTATCAGTCATTCTAATAAAACGCTGGTCTCCCACCTCTTTTATTTCTCCTGCTTTTATTACAGAATCAACCACTACATATTGACGAATTTCTTCAATTTCTTCATCAGATAACTCAGGGTATTTAATTCTAATAATTTTAGGTATTAAAACTTTATTGATTACTTCAGGGTCCACGTTTCCTGGTATTGCTTTAAGCATAATGTCATCTTGCAATATGGTGGCCTTTAAGTCATTTAAATCTGATTCAACTATATCTTTTACTCTTTTAGAACTTGGTTTCTTAAATCCTCTTATTTTAATTACCCCTGGTTCAATATCGCCATCATCATTATCAAGTTTAGTTTTGAACTTAAAATTAGGCGCCAGTACTTGTTCCATAAGCAAAGATGCTGTTATGGCTTTGAGCATATTGTTGGTAGCTAATTTCACATCGTCTTGTATCGCTTCTGGTTGGGCAATCAAATTGGTAAATTGTGCGTGTGTTTTATTATTGCTATCTCGTGTACAACGACCAATGATTTGAATAATTTCGGTTAATGAACCACGATAACCAACGGTTAAAGCATGTTCACAAAAAGGCCAGTCAAAACCCTCTTTTGCCATACCTAATGCAATAATTAAATCCATATTATCTACAGATTTTACATTTCTAAGATAGTTTACAATTTTGTCTCTTTCTCTTGAACTGTCTTCTACTAAATCAGCTACTTTAAGTACTTTTCCATCAGCATGTCTTTCTACATAAATAACACCTGTGTCTGAATCTTGCTTGATTACTTTACCTATTGCATCAATAATAAAATCGACTTCATTGTGTTTGTCTTTTGTAGATTCCCCTGAATTTACATTTGGAATGTGAATTATTGTTTTTTTATTCGTGTCTAAAACTTCTAGGATTGCCGAGGTGTATTTTCCTGTGTAAAAGTGGTAGCCAATACCCAATGATTTTAAGAAGTTGTACCCGTTTAACTGTTCGTAATAATTGTAAGTTACTTTAGTGAACTTAGCTTCATTATCGGGAGTTAAAATAGGCACTGAATCCCCTCTAAAATAAGATCCAGTCATTGCAACAATATGAGCCGTAGATTTGTTCATTATCGCTTTTAATAATTCACCTAATTTATTGTTTGCATCAGCAGAAACGTGATGAAATTCATCGATTGCCAAAAGGGTATTGTTAAATTTAGCATCGTCTAATTCCTCACAAGCAAAACGCAGTGTTGCATGGGTACAAATTAATATCTTTTCATCACTATCCATGAACTTATGGAAAGCTTTTACTTTACTACTGCTGCCATCATCTCCAGGAGTACATAAATTATAATTATCATTTGGTTCCCAATCAGAGAAAAAACCTTCTTTCATTAAGTTGGTTTTAGAAAACGAACCTCCAATTGAGCGTTCAGGAACGGCAACGATCACTTTCTTAATTCCTTGATTGATTAATTTATCGAGAGCCAAAAACATTAAAGCACGAGATTTTCCCGAAGCTGGTGGCGCTTTTAATAATAAATATTGTGCGTCACGAGATTCAAAGGCACGGGTTTGCATTTCGCGCATACCCATAGTGTTGATTTTGGTACTATTTCCCGTTTGGTGGTAGTTTACGTTTACTAAATCTGGCATATATTGGTTATTTTAGTTTTTTGGTTTTCTTTACTTTTTTCGCGGCTTGAAATAATGTATCTTTTTCCTTTTCCTCCGCTATCATTTTTTCATAGAGTTTGAACAAATATTCTAAACGTTCTTCATCGCTCTCAAAAGGTTTAGAGCGGTAACAACGTTCTACTGCTAAATCATTTAATCTGTGTGCTTCTCGTAAACCTTCAGGCATTTTATCAGGATCATACTTTTGCGCCAATGTTTTTTCAGAGTGGTTTTCACGCTCTTCAAGAATCCTAAATACACATTGTGTTAATTCTTGTTTTTGAGCTTCTGAAATTTTTGGAAATGGAAATGTATTATAAACAACATTTTTTGAGTATTGACAGCGAGTTTCCAATCTACCACCTACGGTTTTTAACCATACCATGTGCATTAAAGAAGTTGTTATACCAAAAACTTCTAAACTATTGGTAACTATTGTAAAAAAAGAGTCAGTAACTTTATTGTTACCATCTAGAAAGTCAATTGGGATATACTTTCTGTTTTCAGAAGATACTCTTGGTACAATTATACAATTTTCATCAGCAGGTTGTGTGATTTGGGCGAATAAATGTGGTATTTTCGATAATTGTGGTCTAGATGAATTTTCTCTTATTTTTTTAACTTCATTTACAACATTCATTACTTTCGGCAAAGAAACAAGTTCTTGTTCTGTAATATTTTCTAACCATAAACACCATCTTTCTCTACCATTCAAATGCTCTTGTGCGTTGATTAGTTTTTTAAACCATTTTTCTGAATCAGGTTCTTCAGAAATAAACGCATTCATTTCTTGTGTACTAAATAATAGTTTACCACCATCTGCCGGCATGTTTCCAAAATTCATTGGTGGTAATTGTGAAATTGGTTTGGTTTTAGAGAAAACAAAATTATTGTTAGTACCTGATATCAAGTAAGCATTAATGTTATTAACTTTTTGTTTTAAAGCTTCAAAATAAATAAATTTATCTAATATAGTTTTATTTGATAATCCAACAATAATAACAGAAACACCTGCATTGTCTTTTGCATTATTCCTCCATTTAAAAGAAGGGTGTGCAAAAAATATTTCAATATTCATTTCAAAAATATATGGCCATAATAGAGATACCTGCTCCCCTTGACAAATTGAGTTGGTTGAAACAAAAGCAAGTTTTGCATTACAATCTTTAATGAATATAGCACCTTTATAAAACCAAGCTGAGATATAATCTAAATCTTTGTACTTTGATAAATTTGATAAAACAGTGGTTAAATCATCTTTTTGAGTTTTATCTTGTTTTCTTGAGCCTTGATATGGAGGATTCCCTAAAACATAAATTTCATCATTTTCTTTTTTAGGACAAACTATTTCCCAATCAACTCTAGTAGCATTACCATGAACAATATTACCACCAGCTTGTAAAGGTAATGTTGGGTTTGCTGAGCCAAAAACTTCTTTGAATTTTTGGTTCATCTGGTGCTGTGCCAGCCACAAGGAAAGAATAGCAATTTCGTGAGCAAAATCATCTATTTCAATACCATAAAACTGAGCCAATTCTACTCTTGAAAACATGGAATGTTGGTATTGGGCCGCTAAGGTTAATTGCGCTTTAGGTATAAGTTCCAATTGATAGGGTTCAAATCCTGTAGCCGCTTTTTGTAATGTTTGTAATTGCTCTAAGATTTTAATTTCCAGTAATCGTAATTCTTTGTAGGCAATAATCAAAAAGTTTCCGCTACCACAGGCAGGGTCAAATATTTTTAGTTTGCTTATACGGTCTAATAGTTTATTTAGTTTTTTAGGTTCATTCTTACCATTCTCAAATTCTTCATATAAATCGTTTAAGAACAAAGGTTCTATGACTTTCATAATATTAGGAACTGAGGTGTAATGCGCTCCTAATCCTCCACGATGTTCTGGTAAAATAACTGCCTGAAACATAGAACCAAATATATCAGGATTTATGGCGGCCCAATCTAGTTCTCCAGCATCTATGATAGCCTGACGTGAACGACGCGTAAAAGCGGGTGTCGGGTGATTGTGTTGGAACAAACCACCATTTACATAAGGAAAGGCATTGAGGTATTCTGGTAAGTCTTTTCGTTTGTTTTCGGGTGTATTTAATACATTGAACAACTTATTTAAATACTCATTTAAGTCACTTCCATCAATTTGTGTGTGCGATGAAATAGCATTTGTAAACTGTCCTGGTTTGTATATGTCTGTATCTTCGGCGAAGAAACAGAATAACAAACGAGAAAGAAATACATTGAGTCCGTGAATAAATTCAGGAGAAGTATCAGGATTGTCTTTTTTGATTTCGTCAAAAAGCTTCACCATTTTTCCTGCTGCTTTTACATCAGTTGGATTTTCGTTTTGATGCGTTGCTTTCTCCATTCCCGCCCATGGCAAGAAGAAATCGAAATGTTTTGGTAAAGCTTCAAATTCAATATCTAAAGTATCAGTAGTCTTGGTGTCAATAGCCAATACCGTTTTGAAATCAGTAACGATAACAAAACGTTGTTCTTGCTTTAATTGGTCCTTACAAGCAGTAATTGCAATGTGTAAATCTTCGTTAAAAACTGGCTTAAAAAACAGCTTCTTCTTCCACGAGATTTCTCCTTCAATTTTAGAAAGGTTTAAATTACCTTTTTGTAATCTGGTAATGGATGCTTTGGGTAAACCGTAAGCCAACAACAATTCATAAATGAATGTTTCTTGGGTGTAGTTTAATATAAGGTTTTGAAGGTTTTCTTCAATTTGAGCAATGTTCATAAACTTATTATATTACAATTTTAATGCAATTAGCTTTTAGAATTAAATTCTGATATTTCAGTAGCTAAAGTATCGAATATTTAATTAGAATGAATGAGGGAAACTTAAAAGGCTTTTAATCTTTTAAACTATTTACATACTTTCTGGCTTGTTCTAATTGCATTTATGTAAATAAACGATATTTTGTAGGATTTTACTATACCCACTTTTAGTGATTTTTCTCTTTTATAAAAGTGGGTGATTTTATGTAAAACTTGATGAAATTGTAGTCTTCTTCATAACGTAAAAAGACTAAATCTTTTCATATACCCCATATTCAGGCTGTTTTAAGTATTTGCCTAAGCAGGATTTAAGGAATGTTCCCGCTGATCTTTCGGCTATATTGAAATTCTTAGCTAATTCAATCGCTTCTCCACGTGTAAATCGTTGCGGTAGTGCATCAAAGAATAATTTTTTGTTTTGCCCTGACTTAAAAACTCCACCTTCTTCTTGTTTCGGTAAGTTTTCGAACATAATAATGCTATGCTGCAAATAAGTTTTTATTAGTGTTAAAGCGGTTTCAAAATCAATATCAGAGCAATATACTTCTTTGTGATGATCGTTTGTGTCAAACTTTCGAATGGCTGTAAATATCATACACAATCGAAATAAAATGATTCCTAATCGCTTCACTACACTTTGAGCGTCATCACTAACAAATGTGCTTATTTGTATTAAATAATCACTGAAAATAGGATTGAATCTATCCCATTGTTCCTCTGTTAATGATACTATCATTTCGTCTCTTTCGAAAAATTCTACCATTTTAAACACTTGATTAGATTGTGTTTTGAAATAGTCAGTCAAATTAACTGGATTGCCCTTGGGGGAAGGATCTAGCCAAACAGCATCTGTTTTGAATACATAAAATATAAAACGACTAAATAAACCATCTTCTGCCGATGCAATGATATTAAAAACTTGTTTTGGCGTACCTGAGAGCGCTACAGAAAGTTGCGGATTGTTCACTTCTATAAACTCCCCATCTGTTTTACGACTAACAGATATTTTTTCATTATGAAAGGATTTGCGCAGCATATCAGAATAGGAACCCCAATCATTTTTAAAGGTCTGCCCTAAAGTATCGGCTTCTGTTTCGCAAATAATACCTCTACCTTCGTTCCAGTCTAAATGCTGAATTATTTTAGCATTACTGGTATTGGCAGGAATAAAAACTACTTTAAACTTTGGCTCTACTGGCATTGCTTGATTAGGCTCTAGTTTGTTTTTGCTTTTTAGCAATTTGTAAGCTGCTTGATCTTCTTCGTATATTTTTCGAGCTTCTTTAGATTCTTCTAGTAGTGTATTGTGGTACTTATCTCCTAAAGCTTTAGCAAATTTCAACGCTCCTTTTCCTGACGCAGCTGGCGCTAATATGAAAGAAAATAGACTTGGATAGACTACATCTCCACTATATAAGCCCGAAACATTGGGTAAACAACCCGAAAGAATGGCTAGTGCTCCTGTTAGAAAGGTGTCTTTTGCTCTATTCTCTCTGAATACTTGACAGCTTTCGAATAATATAGGAGGTAGATTGTCATAAACTGATTGCGGGATTATAGGTGTATGTTTTAGATAATCTTCTTCCTCTACTATTGGCTTTAAAACTGAATCCTTTTTTGTCACTACTTCGTTAGTTTGCAGGTTTGCGTACTTGGCATACTTTGCAAAGTCTGCAATCTGATTTTTGTAAGCGCTGTTGATCGAACTATTAATTTCTTTCTCCCCTAAATCAAAATTAGTAATGCAATAGTCTAGTACATCAGCTTCGTCTATCCCGATTCGATTGGTATTAGATGCAAACAGATAAATGAAATTGTTCCGATTGCCAGTTTGATATTGTTCTTTTTGCTCCGTGAATTTTAAGCATTTATCCAGTAAATCATCAATAGAAAGATTAGGGGTTTTATCCTTTTCAACTTTTGTGGTTATTTTAGTTACTTCATCTGCTACCTTAAAAATTTTTGAATCTTGATTTACAAATGTATTTGGATCATAAGAAACAAAACATAATCTGGTAATATCCTTGCATTTTGGATCAAAATCAAAACCTGTAAGTCCTTTATAATAATTAGCGACCTGATTGTAAGCAAGCACGTGTTTGTCTGCATTAGAATTGATTTTAATAAATACTTTGATGCCTTCCCCCCTTGGGCTAACAAACGAAGCAAGTGTAAACTTGCAATCGTTTATAATAGCCGCAAGATTGTCTAATTTATCTATAGGGATATGGTCGAAATCGAGGTTTACGATTTGAGAATAAGTTTTTAAAAACTCTGTTTTTCTTTGCTGATCAAATGTACCAGATGTAGTAAAGGCAGGTAACTCGCTTTTTAATTCATCTGCTCGTTTCTCTTTGCCTGATTGCATTGCATAACGAATAGAATTTATTTGACTTTGATATTTACCGTCTATTATGTCCTGGAGAACATTAAGAATATTATCGTCTTTTAATTTTGTTCCGAAATTCTTGTACGTTGATATTATCATTTGCTTATGTTATTTAAATATTAGACATAAAAAAAACCCGTATAACAAAGGAGTGGAGGCTTTGTTATCGGGTTATCTTATTCAATTCAATGTTGAGAAATCAGATAATCAAATCCGATTTCCACTCGCATTGATATTTGCAAATGTATAAACTATTAATAGAATATCAATATTATATAAATAAAATATTAATATTTTTTTAATAGTTCCTCTAGTAGTTTTTCTATTCGGAGTAAAGTGTCAGGGACAGAAGCAAAATCTTCGAGTGTTCCTTTTGGTTTATCGTTGGTGTTTGGATATATTGGTCTTTGTACAGGTGATACCTCTGCATTTAGAACTTCCCCTTCGCCAGTTATTATAAACTTGTAATTGACCTCAGGGAAGGTTTGAGTAATTCGGGCAGCCATATCATCGGATATTCCATTTCTTCCTTCTAATACATTGTATATACTCATAGCTGATTTGTATTTACATTTAGTAGCGAAACCATTTTTAGTAAGTCTTACAGCGTTTATAATTTGTAGAAGTATTTCAGGGTCTGTTAATCTTTTATTAGGGTCCATTTTTTTCTAATTTAAATTATTTTTTATTGCTAAAGTATTGATTTATTATTACTATTTGCTATTACTATTAATTTTTAACCCATCCCAATATTTTTTAAGTTCATTAGCGGATTGTCTGCTTGTTGATTTTACGTAGTGTAGCATCATATCTTCTGTTGCCCATCCACCAAGTTTGCAAAGTTCTGAATTAGGTATTTTACCAATATGGTTTGTTACAAAACTTCTTCTACAGATATGACTGGTTACGAGCTCGTGCTTTTTATATACTTTAACCTTCTTTCTTTTGGTTTTTGTTTTCTCGTCGACCTCGGTTACTCCACCAATCATTTCTTCATCTATATCTACTAATTGGCAAATCGTTTTAATATGTTTATTAAACTTCGGCTCAGATATTTTTGAAGGGAAGAAACCACCTCTTTTATTTAGTATGGTTTGAATGTGATCGTGTATAGGTAGTGAAACCCAAGTCCCGGTCTTCAGAGTCTTTATGTTAATGTAATCATCTTTTAAATCTTCTATTTTAAGTCTAGTTAAAAAGTCAGATACGCGTAAACCGGTCCATAAGCCAATTATAAAATTATCTCTCACGTTTTCCAAGGTATTATCGTGGCTTAAATCTAACTTGAATACCTTATTGATTTCATCGACGCTTAAATACGGGTGTTTGTATTCCTCTTCGTCTTTGGCCACGAATACTGTTTGTTTGTAGTTGCTGTTTACTTCAAATCCCAATTCTTCTGATCTGGTGCAAAAAAACTTGAATCTTCCCACCATTCTTTTTGCCGTGATTTCCGCGTATTTTTCATTGGTAAGGAACTCGGAAAAATCACTTAATAAATCGTTATCAATCTCTCTAAGTTTAATTTTATTTCTACCTTCAAATCGAATAATGATGTCGTTAAGTATTTTGTAATGCTTTTTGGTTTTAGCATCCATATATTTCCCCGCTTTTACCTTCCATTTAGGGGCTTTTTCTTCTAGCCACCAAGTAGCAAAATCAGTCAAGTATATATGATGGTTTAGATTTATTTTTTTGATTTCGTGTTTTGGTCTTAAAAAGAACTTTGAAATAATGTCTTTAAGCCAGTCTTGTGTGATCAATTTGCCCTGAGTATATGAGCTATTAAATTCATCTATAATATTAATTTTTAGCTTAGCAAGAGTGGAGTTTAATTCATCTCGATTTTGAACTGTAATTACATTTCTAATTTTTTGATTTCTCTTATCCCATACACTTGGATCGACAAATACGCCTGTCGAAACTGTTATGTCCAGCGATCTTGAATTTGTGAACCGAGCATATATGTTTGCAGGATTCTTTTTTGTCCTTAGGATTAAATTGATTGTTGCCATTACTTTTACTTTTAAAAGGTTACTATTAAATTATTGTTTGTCCGACATTTGTCCGACCAAATGTAATCATAAACTAGTAAGTATCACTATTGATATGTATATTTTAACTAGTAGATATAAAAAAAGCACCCGATTGGGTGCTTTTAGCTATTAATTACTAGTAAATAGTGACCACGGTGGGATTCGAACCCACACGCCCTTGCGAGCACCAGCCCCTCAAGCTGGCAAGTCTACCGTTTCTCCACGTGGCCTAAAAATAAAAAAGGTCAAGTAATAAATTACTCGACCTTTTAGTGACCCGACTGGGGCTCGAACCCAGGACCCCATCATTAAAAGTGATGTGCTCTACCAACTGAGCTATCGAGTCAATGCTTCAAGGAAATTATGTGTTGATCACTTAAATTGTGACCCGACTGGGGCTCGAACCCAGGACCCCATCATTAAAAGTGATGTGCTCTACCAACTGAGCTATCGAGTCATATTCTTGCCTTGAATGCGGGTGCAAATATAAGGACTTAATTTGGAGTTTTCCAAGTATTTTTAGTTTAAATTTGTCTTTTTTTAACAATAAATCTTAACGCCTTAGTTTAGAAGGTTTTATTCTATGAGAAAAATTATATTATTAGGTTATATGGGCTGCGGGAAGTCTACCATTGCTCAGGCACTGTCGACAATCATAAGGGTGCCGTTCGTCGATTTGGACAAATATATTGAAGAAAAAGCGAGTTTATCGATAAATGCTATTTTTGAACAGCAGGGCGAAATCAAATTTAGGAAGATGGAGCATGAAGCTTTTGTGGATTTATTAAATGCTCCCGGGGATATGATTATTGGCCTTGGTGGAGGAACTCCCTGTTATGCCAATAACCACGAACTGTTAAATGGTGAAAATGTACTGTCGATCTATTTGAGAGCATCAATTGATACCTTATATAATAGATTGGTTGCTAATAAAAGCAAAAGACCCCTACTTGCCAGCAAAAGTGATGCTGAAATGAAGGAGTTTATTGCTGTGCATCTTTTTGAAAGAAGTTTTTATTACAATCAGGCGCAATATAAGGTTGCTGTGGATGGTAAAACTGTCGATCAGACGGTTTCGGACGTTCTTGCAATTTTAACTTAAATAGGCATAGCTATTTTCGTTTTCATCAAAAACGACCTGAACGTGTTCTAATAGTGATGTGGATAGCGAAATTCCTTTGAAATCGGCTTTTACGGGATACTTTTTATGATTCCTATCTACTAGAACCGCTGTCTTGAATTTTTTCAATGGAACATCTAAAAAGTGCCTAATAGCATAGATTAAAGTAGTTCCTGAGTTTAAGACATCATCTACAAGGATTAATCCCTTGTTTGCATATTCTTCTTTTGTCAGAGAGGTCTGTACTGACAGTTCTGGGTTGATTTTGTTGATTGTAACTTCGCACAGCGAAACTTTTAAGGTAGAAATGCTTTGCAGCTCTTTGGCTATTTTTTCTGCAAAAACGAATCCATTGCTTGCAATTCCGGCAAGAACAACTTCATTTTCATCTACAAACGTCTCATAGATCTGGTAGGCTATTCTCTTTATTTTATGTTCAATTTCTTGATTGGTTAAAATGATATTTTTGCTCATTTTTTTAGTTTAAAGTGAGGTTTAAGAAGAGTAAAAGCGTTGAAACTACTTATCTTCGTCTCCCTCGGTTTTTATTTCATTTCCAAACTCGTCGATATCTCTTCTATCTTTTTTGGTAGGTCTTCCGGTACCATTTTTTCGATAATGCTGCTTTGATAATTTCAATAGTTCCAGATGCTGGTATGCCTCTGCAGAAGTGTCATTTCTTCTGTACATATCAACCAGTTTTGCCCCTACACGGCTTTCCGGAATGTCTATTACGGTCAGGATTTGCGTGATTTGGTCTTTTCTAAAGGTGATTTTATCAGTCGGGAAAACCTCCTTTGATGGTTTGGCAACAAGGCCGTTTACAGTGACATGATTTTTTTTACATGCTTCTGTTACCATGTTTCTGGTCTTGTAATATCGGACACACCATAAATATTTATCTATTCTCATAATAATTCTAAAATCGGAGTTAAATAGTTTACAAAAATCAATCAATATTGTATCTTGCGCACTTAAAAATCAGCTATAATGAACAAATTTAAGTATTATTTTATTTTATCAATTACAACACTCTCTTTATTTTCATGTTCAAAAAATAATGATTCAGCCGAAGTTACTCCGCCAAGAGATTTTGCGGTACAATACACTACAGACATTACAGATATTGAAGAATATTTAAAAACATACTATATTACGGTTACTGATAACCCAGGAGCTCCTAATGATCAGGATGTAGAATTTACTAAGATTCCTGTTGGAGGAACTCAACCTTCTATTATGTCTTATAACGGCAAATCAACTTTCCCGAAATTGTTGAGTAGAGATGTAAACCTTCATGATATTACTTATAAATTGTATTATTTGGTATTAAGAGAAGGAACGGGTACTGCGCCTTGTAATGTAGATGCCGTTTTAGCATCTTATAAAGGTGATTATTTAGAGCAAACTTTGGCATCAAGTGTTACTACATTAACGGCTACGCAGTTTGAAGAAGTGAAGTATCCACAGCAAATGTTAAGCTTGTTTAGCACTATAAAAGGTTGGAGTGAGATTTTCCCGCAGTTCAAGACAGGTACTTCACAACCAAACGACGCTGATGGAACAGTAACGCATAAGGATTTTGGTGCGGGAGTAATGTTTATTCCTTCCGGGTTGGGTTATTATGCCTCGGGAAGTGGCACTATTCCTTCTTATTCACCTTTAGTGTTTAGCTTTAAATTATATGCACTGCAACGATTAGATCAAGATAACGATGGAGTACCTTCTTATCAAGAGGACATTAATGGAGATGGTTATGTGAGAATTTTGGCAACTGGTGTATTGAATCCTGATGATACCGATGGAGATGGTATCCCTAACTTTGCAGATGTTGATGATGACGGTGATGGCTATGGGACAAAAATTGAAATTAAGAATCCTGCAACCGGATTGTCTTATCTTTTTGCTGATATTCCAAGTTGTAGTGGTAATACTGCCGATCCGGCGAGATTAAAAAAACATTTAGATAAAAATTGTCACTAATAAAATTTGGTGATAAATAAAAAACCCCATTCGCATAGCGAATGGGGTTTTTTTTATCATAAAAAAAGAAGGTTATTTTCTTTTGATAACTCTTTCTACAGCTTCAACAATCGCTTGATTGTTTAATTTGTATTTTTCCATTAATTGTGCCGGTGTTCCTGATTCTCCAAAGCTGTCATTAACCGCAACAAACTCTTGTGGAGCAGGATTGTTCAATGCTAATACTCTTGATACGCTTTCGCCAAGACCACCAAGGATGTTGTGCTCTTCGGCAGTAACGATACATTTTGTTTTAGCCAAAGATTTTAGAATTGCTTCTTCGTCCAATGGTTTGATTGTATGTATGTTGATTACTTCAGCAGAAATTCCTTTTGCTTCTAATGCTTCAGCGGCTATAAGTGCTTCCCAAACTAGGTGCCCAGTCGCTACGATTGTTACGTCTGTTCCTTCGCTTAGCATGATTGCTTTCCCAATTACAAAAGCTTCGTCAGCAGGCATAAAGTTAGGGACAACAGGACGTCCAAAACGCAAATAAGCTGGTCCATGATGATCGGCAAGCGCTAAAGTAGCTGCTTTCGTTTGATTGTAATCACAGGTGTTGATTACCGTCATTCCAGGTAGCATTTTCATTAAACCGATGTCTTCCAGTATTTGGTGTGTAGCACCATCTTCTCCTAATGTTAAACCGGCGTGTGAAGCACAGATTTTCACGTTTTTATCAGAGTAAGCAACTGATTGACGAATTTGGTCATATACTCTTCCTGTAGAAAAGTTTGCGAAAGTTCCTGTAAAAGGAATTTTACCTCCAATGGTTAATCCTGCGGCAATTCCAATCATGTTTGCTTCCGCAATTCCGATTTGGAAAAAACGCTCTGGGTGATTTTTCTTAAAATCGTCAAATTTTAACGATCCAATTAAATCAGCACAAAGTGCCACCACGTTTTCGTTTTTCTGACCTAGCTCAGTCATTCCCGCTCCAAAACCGGAACGCGTATCTTTACTTCCTGTGTTTATATAGTTTTTCATTATTTTTTTAATTGAAAGATGAAAAAATTGAAATATTAAAAATTCTGTATTCAGAAATTAGTAATCAACAATCTTAATTCTTAATAGTCTAATTCTCCTCCTGTATTGTTGTTTTGTGCCAAAGCATTTTCCAGTTGAGCATCATTGGGTGCTTTTCCGTGCCAAGCATGAGTATGCATCATGAAATCCACACCACTCCCCATTTCAGTATGCAATAGCACACAAACTGGTTTACCTTTTCCTGTTCTGGATTTTGCTTCCGTCATCCCAGCTAAGATAGCTTCGATGTTGTTTCCTTCTTTGATGTCAAGAACATCCCAGTCAAAAGCTTCAAATTTAGCTCGGATACTTCCCATTGGTAAAACTTCATCAGTAGAACCATCAATTTGTTTTCCGTTCAAATCGATTGTAGCAATAAGGTTGTCTACTTTTTTAGCAGAGGCATACATGATTGCTTCCCAGTTTTGACCTTCTTGCAATTCACCGTCACCATGAAGGGTATAAATTAAATGGTTGTCATTGTTCAATTTTTTAGCTTGAGCAGCTCCAATACCTACAGACATTCCTTGTCCAAGAGAACCAGATGCGATTCTAACTCCTGGTAAAGCGTCGTGAGTAGTTGGGTGTCCTTGTAATCTTGAATTGATTAGACGGAAGGTAGCTAGTTCCGAAACTGGAAAATAACCACTTCTTGCCAAAACGCTGTAGAAAACTGGTGAGATATGTCCATTTGAAAGGAAGAAAAGGTCTTCTCCAATTCCGTCCATATCAAAACCTTCTTTTCGGTCCATTAGATTTTGGTATAAGGTTACCATAAATTCAGTACAACCAAGAGATCCTCCCGGATGACCTGAGTTTACATTATGTACCATTCGAAGGATATCTCTTCTTACTTGGATAGTTAAATCCTTTAATTGTTGTGTGTTACGCTTCATTTTGTGTGTAAAAGTTAAACTGCGCCAAAGGTAATTTTTATTTTGCCGTAAGACAAATGATTTTTGATTTTGTTAGAATGGCTATTTGTGGCATCATTAGGCGGAAATAAGAGTCGTAACGGTCTCTTTTTTAGGATTTAGTTTTTCTAGGGTAATCATTTTTACCGTTGATTTTTTTAATTGATTTAGTAATTATTATCTTGCGAAGATGTATGAACAATTATCAAGAAGTATTGGCCAGAAAGTTACACTAACGGCAGAAGAGTTTGACGTGTGTAAGACTTTTTTTATTCCAAAGAAATTACGGAAAAAACAAACTTTGCTATTAGAAGGGGACGTTTGTACTTATAATGCCTTTATTGAGAAAGGTATTTTGCGTTCGTATACTACCGATGAAAAAGGAAATGAACACATCATGCAGTTTGCTTTTGAGGGCTGGTGGATCACTGATTTGTCGAGCTTTTTAATGGGGAAGCATTCAACCTATACGATTGAAGCCATTGAAGATTCGGAACTGTTGTTGTTAACTGTAGCTGCAAGAGAGGAATTAATGAATGCACTACCGGTATTTGAACGCTACCAAAGAATTTTGTTGGAAAACGCCTATATTGCTTTGCAGGTAAGAGTAAATTCCGCTTTGACTGCAACTGCTGAAGAGAAATACATTAAACTCACTAACGCTTACCCTGATATTATATCGCTTGTGCCCCAACACATGATTGCTTCCTACCTTGGTCTCACCCCGGAAACGCTAAGTCGTGTGAGGAAACAAATTACACTTCGTAAATAAAATTGATTTAGATCAATGGCATTTCTTGTTCTATCTCAATGGAACGAGGCTTCTTCCTGCTGTATATTTGCATCAGTAAAAACAAGAACAATGCAAAATGTAACAACTATCGCCGTGATTGGTGCTTCCGAGGAAAGAAATTTTCCGATACTCAAAGAATTATCGGAGCGTTACCACCTTTTATTATTTGACAAAAATGAAAAAGCACTTTTAGACATTCATGAGAGACTTGTGGCACAAAATCGCCATGGCTATATCGAGAAAATGAATTGTGCCGTAAATGCAAGCTGGGAAGCAGACATCATTATTCTTTCCGGTATTTATGTCAATGATCAAGATGCTATCGAAAAAATTAAGGAAGTTGCTACCGCAAAAATTATCATTATTATGGAAAATGAAGATGATTTTACTAAATCGATAAGCCGCCAGCTGAGTTTTGATCTTATTTTCCCTCATTCTAAAATTGTAGAAATCATCAATGTCTCTACAGATAAGATGGCAGAAAAAGAATTTCTTTTGGAAGGTCATGATTCAAAAGCTTTGGATACCGTTTCAGGTATTTTTGATAGATGTGGCTTTACCACGTTCGTATCTCAGTTAAACTAATTATTAATAAAGGGTGTACCAAAGAAACCGGCAATCAAGTTATAGAGGCAGATGATGCTGATATCATATCTTACGGAGTGCACTTTAACGATAATCTTGATTTAGTGTAACACTTTACGATAGAGGTTCCTTTAAACAAAGCGGAATTACTTTTATATTTTTACCGCTAAGGGATATAATCATTATCCAAAAATGGAAGTGTAATTTTTTATGAATATTTAATTTGTTGAATGGTTTATAGTTTTTAGTGTCGAATACTAATTATGCAGCGTAGGTATTTCTTCGTGCTAACTCTTAGACGATAATAATATAAAAAGCCCCAATTTGGGGCTTTTTATATACATGTATTTTAAATGCTTCAGTATCAAATGATACTTTATGACTATGTTTTTCATGAGTAGTGCATATAAGAAAATAAATGATTTATTTTGTGGTTATTTCTTCATACTCCACATCCTCCGCAGTGTCATTATTCTTTTTCTTCAACGGTAGTGCACAACCATACGCTCCACCGCAGCCAGAATTTGTAAAGACCTGGTATAGTAAAAAACCGGCTAAAAGACCGGAAAGAATACTTTGGGTTTGATACGTTTGTATCCCAATATAAACCCCAAGAGTAAGATGGACAAAACGCACGAAGTGCCAATCATTTAATAAGGTTTATATATTCATTATATTTTTTTTTGTAAACTACTCCAGCCTCCGCCGTTATGTACTTGTGCAAAGCCATTCGATTTTAAAGTGCTTTTTGCGGAAGCACTTCTCATCCCTGAAGCACAGCAGGTAATAATAGTAGCGTCTTTTTTTAATTTTGCAATATGTGTTGAAAGATCATTTAACGGAGCATTTATTGAACCTTTTATGTGTCCCTGTTTGTACTCTCCGGGGCTACGAACATCCAGAATTACAGCCCCTTGTTTTACTAAATCAGCGTAGTCTACTTTAGGTCCTAGACCAAATATTTTTTTTAATGTGTTTATCATCTTACTTTGTTGCTTGCGATTTATAATAATTTACGTCTAACCAACCACCACCATTGTAACATTCGATTCCAAGTTCTGAAAGGAATTGTTGCGCCTGTCCGCTTCTGTTTCCAGAGGCGCAACATAGTACCAGAGGCGCTTTCAGTTTTTTAATTCTTCGACTCTTTCCGGTATTTCATTTAACGGAATGTTAATGGATCCCCACTACGTTACCTCCCATAAACTCACCGTAAGAACGGACATCTATAATAGTCCCTTCATTTTCTTCGATTATTTTTTCTAAGCTCATTTTGTTTAATTTATAGGGTTTGAATTACTCTGAAAAGTAATCCTATTGTTCAATTGTATTTATGCTTTATTCTAATTTGATAAGGCAAAAGTAAGACAAAGGAAAAGGCTTATTAGTAACTTGTGTTACACAAGCAAATAATTAACGTTCAATAGTTAAAACTCGTTCAATTGGTTCGCACTGGAATAGTGTCCACAAAAAAAGCCTGTAAAGAACAGGCTTTTAATATAATTTGTTTTTAGTTCAAGAATTACATCTTTGGATTTGTGAGGGCACCCGCTTTAAAAGCTTGGCTGTTAATGGAAGTCATCGCTAGCTTAGTTAATACAGCATCTGCTTTTTTCTCTTCATCAAGAGTCATTGCTAATAAATCAGCTGCTTTGTTTTCTCCCATTGTTTTTGCAAAGGCGTGTAAAGTACCATAAGTTGCAATTTGATAATGTTTTATCTTTTGTTCAGAAGCGATTAAACTGGCATCACGAACAATACCTTGATCTGTTTTGTTGATTATATCATCACTCTCTTTTAGTATCCCTTCCATCGCATCACATTTTTTTGCAGCGGGTTTAATACCAGTAACTTCGAATATTTTTTCCAAACGGGAAATGTGTTCGTTTGTTTCCGTCAAATGTTTATTTAAAGTCGTAACCAATTCTGGAGTGGAAGCATTTTTCGCCATTTTCGGAAGTGTTTTACTCAATACTTTTTCTGCATAATAAATATCTTTCAATCCCACTTCAAATAAATCTCTCAATCCATGAGCTGCATTTTTTTTTGCTTTTGTAACTTCTACTTTTTTTGCTGTTGGAGTTGCCATAATAATTGATTTTAAATATTAATATTTTCCTTTTTCTTAAATTAAAATTAAAAAATATAATCTGTAAATAATTGTTAATTAACTAAATAAGTTTAAAAAGGAGGTTTTTTAACTAAAAATAATAAGGGGTTTCTTTAAAATAAAATTTCCTGGTTTTTGCAGGTGCATTTCTATTTTTTTGGTTGCGACCAAAGTAAAAAGAGTAATTATTACTTTAAAATATATAGGAAGGAGTGGATTTAACAGTTTCATATAACAAAGAAAGCCCATTTATGCCTTAGTGATAGGGGCTAAATGGGCTTCGTTTTTTAAGTAAAAATCACGAAACAATTAAAATCCGATTGGTTGTTTTTTTCCTTTAATTAAGTCTGTTTTTCCAATTGTTCTAACATTCTGATTATTTTGTCTAATTTGTCAACTTCAATACTATTTAGCTTTCTTGTCAGTGCTTCTATTTCAAGTTTCGCATCTACATTAGTCTGGTAATCTGCTTGGGCTTGTGTTCTGTCTCTTTCGTTTTGTCTGTTTTGGGCCATCATTATGATTGGAGCGGCATAAGCGGCTTGTGTTGAGAATACCAGATTAAGTAAAATAAAGGGGTAGACGTCCCAATGTTTAGTAAAAGCAATAAGGTTTAATGTCATCCAAAGAACGACTAATATCGTTTGTACAATTATGAATTTCCAGGATCCCATACTTTTTGCCACGGCATCAGCCAGGCGGCTCCCAAATCCTAAAGTTTCAAAATGTTTATCATGCCAATTTTTTCTTGCTAACATAGTACGGTTATTTGATAAAGAGTTATTAATTTATTAGATTTTATTTTTTTGCCATGGAAATTCGTTTTTGAGTTCGGCCTCTAATGATAGGCTTATAATGGTCCTGATAATTACAACTAAGCATAAAACAGATACTGATTCTAATGTAGGCTCTGTTGCTACTATGGCCATTATGTCTGAGGCGATTAATATTTCCAGTACTAAAAGTATCCATTTGCCTAGTGTTTGTATTAATTCAGTAGAAGGTTCTGGTTTTCTTTTGTAAAATGACACTAGGGAGCTTACTAAGGGAATAAAGTACGCCCGTGAAAATAGTAATACGCCCTATGATTTCAATAAATGTCGCGATATAGTTTATAAATATTTTGCTGTTTTCCATTTTGCCTAGATATTAAAGTCCGCTATTAGAAGTATTTGAATGATTTACTATCCGTTTATTTACTTACTACATTATGTCTTTTATGGGCTACAATTATAAGGATAGTCATTAATAGCAGTGAAACCAGTGAGGCGGCTAAAGTTCCTAAGTCTAACCCTCCTTTTGCAACCGGTTTTGTCAAAAAGTCCCCGAAGGTGGCACCAAAAGGTCTTGTGAAAATGAAAGCGACCCAAAAGAGCAGAATGTGGTTTATTTTTGTGGCATAATGTAAGGCTACAACAATCAGGATTACGCCTGCCGTAACAAGAGCTCCGTTCAAATAAGTCAGTCCAACCACATCACTTAAATAATCTCCAAAAGCTGTTCCTAAGCTATTTGAAAAAAGGATGGTTAACCAATAATAGATTTCCTTATTCCTGTCAGTAATGGGGTATACATTTAGATTCTTGAATTTTTGTTGCCAACGCAGCAATGTAAACGCTAAACAGGAAAACAAAATCACACTCCCAATACTATATCCTAGGTGTAAGCTTCTGTCAATGAAATCAGATATTTCTGTCCCTAGCGTTGTTGTCGCGATGATGACCATCCAATAGAAAACAGGAATATATTTTTCAGTAAATAATTGAATGGATAGCACCGCCAAAAAGAAAAGTAGCGTAACAAGTAGAGCAATTGTATAGCCGAACTGTTGCGTTTGTGCTATATAATCACCCAAAGTTTCTCCTAAGGTCGTCGCGATAATTTTCATTAACCAAAACAGTACTGTGATTTGAGCTACTTTATTTATTCTTTCCATATCCTAGAAATAGCTGTGCTTGACAGTGGGGATAAAATGCATCTAATTTATGAGTAAATATAGGGTAAACTTCGTTTGCTTGTACAAAAGGCTAAATAACGGGTAGGTCATTTTATTAGTTAGCTATAGCTGTAGACTGTAGTTTTAGTTATCTGTAAAGGTAACAGTCGTAACATTAATCGTAGGATGCTTTTATTTATTAGATTCTATTATTTGCACTAACGATTGCAGAATTTCTTGTCCTTCTTCCCAATATTCCAATTCTGATTCGGAATTCAGATGTCCTTTCTCTCCAATATTTATAAAGGAACTTCCCCATTTTTCAGCCAGGAACGCGGCTCTTTCTACTGAAATGTAGGGGTCATTAGAACTTGTGATTACAATGGAAGGATAATCAAGCTTTAATAAGGGAATGGGGGCGAAGTTTCTGATTTGCTCAGGGGTATGCTCTGGAGAATCTACATCTGCGGGTGCGACAAGCAAAGCGCCGGCTATCTTATGGGTTTTATTTTCTTTTGACCAATGGCTGATCAGTGAGCAGGAAAGGCTATGGGCAACGATAATGATTTCGCCTTCTGCAGATTCGATTGCAGTTTTGAGACTTTCCAACCAATCTTCTAAAAGAGGGTTGTCCCAATCCTTTTGAATCACTTTTTGGGCAGTTTCAAAATGCTGCAACCAATAGTTTTGCCAATGCGTCTCTGCTGAATCTCCTAAACCGGTAACGATTAAAATAGTGTGCTTCATGTCTTTCATTTTATTATAAAGTATAAGTCTGTATCCCAAAAAAAAGCAGCGTAGCTGTCTCTTCAAACACGGTTGCTATTGCCGGTGCTTTAGCGATAGTGTTGGTACAAGCATCCGTTTTAAATTATTGCTTTTAAATTACAAAGCTAATGAATTCCATTTCTTCCTGCGGTCATAATAGTTAATTTGATCAGGAATAAAAGCACAGGAAAGCCTTTTGAAATAATGGCGACTACTTTTTCTTTAATTTATATATTTGTAAAAAAAACATGCGTAATAAAATTGCTATACTCGTTCTCTTAAATAGTTTTTTGTTGGGCAGCTGTGCCTCAAAAAAAATTAAGGATGCCTCATATTTAGCACCTTCGAAAGAAAGCACAATAGCGGTACCGAAAATGAATATTTTTGTTCCCAGAAATTCAAAAACAAAACAGCTTCCCGTGTTGATTTTTGTACATGGAGGCTACTGGAATAGTGGACGAAAAGGAACTTATGATTTGTTAGGAAGAAACTTTGCAGGCAAGGGAGTAGTAACTGTTATTCCGGATTATACTTTGAGTCCAAATACGGATTATAACGGGATGGCCAAACAAATTGCTGCTGTAATTCAATGGACGAAAGACAGTATCGGTAAATTCAATGGTAATCCAAATGGAGTTTTTATAACTGGACATTCAGCAGGGGGACACCTGGGCGCATTGGCCGTTATGAATCCCAAGTATGGAATTGATCCTAAAAGTATTTCTGGAATCATTTTGAATGATGCCGCTGGATTAGATATGAAATATTATTTAGAAGAAAACCCACCTACTGCTGCACACAACTATATAACAACCTGGACTAGCTCACCCGCTAAGTGGCAGGATGCTTCACCCATTTATTTCTTGGACAAGAATACGCCTCCTTTTTTAATTTATGTAGGTGATAAAACTTATTCTTCCATCAAAACAACCAACAAGCGTTTTATCGATGCCTTGCATCCGTTTCAGCCAGAAGTTAAAGTAATACCATTGAACAAAAAGCATGTTCCGATGGTTACCCAGTATTTTTGGCCTTGGAGCAACCGACTTGATGAGGTAGTTGACTTTATGAAGAGTCACCTGAAATAAATGTTTTTTAAAATTAGTGAATAGTAAGGTAGGGTAAACTTGTTTACAGTTGTCTTACTAGTGAAGTTAACAATGAAATACTATTCTAATAATACTAATTTTAAATTTATGAAAACATTTAAAGCGGCATTAATACTATTGATTTTTTCTTTTGCGCCACATATGAAAGCGCAACAATCCAAAGCTAGTGATCAAGCCCAATTAGAGACAAAAAATAGTATGTCTTATTATCAGCGACGAGGTTTAGAAGATACTCAACATGAACAAGAGCTAGAGGTTAAAAGCAAAGCAGAGGAACGTACCTTTTGGGAAGAACAAAAACAATACGAAAAGGAATTAAAGAAAAATGATCGAAGAGCACATCGAGCGTATCTTCAAGGTAAAAAAGAGGGTTACGCAGCGCACTATAATTATTGTGACAGTCATTGTCATCATAGCGAGTACTGGTATCAGCATGCAGGATATTATTACTATGAATATCGAGAATCACGTTATGAAAATAGAGCTTATAGGACTACAGTGAATACACAAATAGGAGTGAGCGCACCTCAGGTAAGATTAGGTCTTTTTTAGTATAATTTGAATATAGAGTTTAGGAAGAGTGGCAATCAATTCAATAAAAAAGACCGCTTTTAAAGTAATTTAAAAGCGGTCTTTTGTGGCTATTTGGTAAGAATGTACTTAGTTAGGAAAAAAATATTTGATGAAATGTCTCTTTATTTTTTGCCATGGAATACCTAATTTATTGTCCTCGTAATTAAAGTCCGCTCTTTGGGCCATCCTTTATTTCCACTTCGGTCACTTTACCATATTTTTTCGCAATGTTTTTGATTTCATCTGCTTTTCCTACAAAAACAAATTGGAGGGTGTCTATAGGAAAATATTTAGCAATGATTTGGTTGGCTTTTGCCAAATCCAAGTCATTAACATTTTTTTCAAAATTGTTTATAAAAGATTTGTCAAAATCATACCAGAACATTTGTGTCAGTAAGCTGGCTTGTTGTTCGGTAGTTTCGTATCCTGGGGGAAACTGTCCTTTTACATAATTTTTAGCAGAAGCCAATGATTTTTCATCGATACCATTTTTATGCAACTTATTAAGGACTTCCAAGGCTTTATCGATAGCTGGCTCTGTAGTTTTTTCGGCTGTGAAAGTGCTGATTGCGAATGAACCTCCATTTTTTAAGGCATTAAATCGACTGCTTGCCCCATAAGTCAAACCAGAATTTACTCGCAATTCATCATTTAGCATAGACGTAAATCGTCCGCCAAAAAGGGTATTCACCACTTCAATGGCAACATAATCCGGATTATTTCTACTTACTCCTGGCGCACCGATATAAAAAGTTGTTTCCCTAGCATCTTCTTTATTTACGAGTAACACCCTGCTTTCTTGAGGGATGACAATCGCTTTTGAAGCAGGACTTTCTTCCTCTTTTACCGATTTCTCCCACTTCGAAAATAAGACAGTCAATGCAGCTTTCATTTCTTTGCTGTTGAAATCACCGACTACGCTGATCGCAGCATGGTCCGGATTGTAATTCATTTTGTAAAAAGTGCCGAGGTCATTTACTGTTAATTTACTCACGGTTGACTGATTACCAGTTATTATATTCCCATAGACATGGTCTCCGTATAGAATTGACTCAAAGTAAGCTCCTATAACAGATTGTGGACTTTCTTTTTGCTGCTCTAACCTAACCAATAACCTACTTTTCTCTTTTTCAAATTCGGAAGAGTCAAAAACAGGGTTAAGCAATACTTCTTTAATAATAGTCAGCACCTTGTCTTTATCTTTAGTTGCAAAGTGAGAGGAAAGTCCGGAGTATTCCTTAGATGCATAAGTGCTGACGTTGGCACCAATGAAATCGAGTTCTTCATCTAACTTTGCTTTTGTGAAATTTTTAGTGCCATGCTTTAAAGCTGTTGCGGTCAGTGAAGCAAGTCCAGATTTGTCTTTATCATTAATCGCGCCTGCAGGTATGAGTGCAGATACGCTGATGACTGGTACGTCATGCTGCTCCATCAGGAAAACAGTAAGGCCATTTGCTAATTTAAAAGTAGTGTAATCCGGTAATTTATAACTTTGGGCGGACAAGCTTATTTGTGTTAGTACAAGTAGGCATACCATTATGATTTTTTGGCTAATACTCTTCATATAATTAGTTTTCTACATTTGTTTTTAATACTCCCACTGTTCGGTTACTTTTTGTAAAATATTTTTTGGCTACGTTCTGTACATCAGCTATCGTAGTTTTATTGAAATTGGCTGGAGCATCAAACATTTTTTTATAATCACCAAAAAACACTTCATAAGTACCTATGTTATTGGACTTACCGTTGATGGTTTCTACTTGGTCGTAAAACTCCATCAATTTTTGGTTTTTTACTTTTTGCAATTCTGTTTCGCTAATGCCTTCTTTTTTTATTTTTTCAATCTCAGCATATATGGCATTCTCTAAAGCTGTTTCATTTACATTTTTATTGGCTACAGCATAGACATTGAAAAGATTAGGATCAAAGCTATCGCCATAATCTGTAAATACTTGCGTAGCAAGCTGTTTTTCATCTACGAGTGAAGCATACAATCGGGATGATTTGCCACTGGAAAGGATCGAACTGAGAATATTTAAGGCGTAGTAATCCTCGTGTTTGGTCTCAGGAGTATGATAACCAATCATAAGATAAGGAGTAGCTACTTCTTTTTGAACTGTGATTCTTCGTTCGCCAGTTTGTACTGGTTCTACAATATGGACTTGCGGTGGTGCTGGTTGAGCTGGAATTGGTTCGAAATATTTCTGTGCTAATCGTTTTACTTCTTCGGTTTTGATAGCACCACTAACGACAACAACACAGTTATTTGGTGCATAATATGTTTTAAAATAACGCTCCAAGTCTTGTTGGTTCCAATTTTTCATATCATCTTCATAACCCATCACCGGCCAGTGGTAGGGATGTTCTTGAAAGGCGGTTGCCTGCATGGATTGCGACAGCAGTCGCCAAGGAGAATTTTCAAGACCTGTACGACGTTCACTCAATACAACACCTCTTTCGCTTTCAACAATGCTAGGATCAATACTCAAGCTCGAAATGCGATCTGCTTCGAGGTCAAATATAACAGCAGCAGCTGAGGCAGGAAACCAATCTGTATACACGGTAACATTTTCAGTGGTATAGGCATTATTGGCCCCTCCATTGAATTCCATTGTTTGGTCAAATTGTTTTGGACCATACTTTTTTGCACCATTAAACATCATATGTTCAAAAAAATGAGAAAGACCAGTGATGCCTTGATATTCGTTGCGGCTCCCTACTTTGTAAAACAGATACATATTAGCGTTTGGGATAGAGAAGTCTTCTACAACCAATACTTTCATTCCGTTTTTGAGAGTAAAGGTGTTTACATCGTCTGCTTTCATTTGTGCTTTTCCTGTTAGGGCGAGCAAAAGAATAAGCGGTAGTATTATTTTTTTCATGCTGGGTAAATTAATTTTTAATCATCTAAAGTTCATTTATGTACCTATCTGTCCATAACGATACCTCTTTATTCTTTCGAAATTGACTGTTTTCATTAGGATTGATAAAAGTTTAACTGTGCTAACAAGACGTTAGTTTTTAGTAATTGTTACACTGATAAGGCGAAAAGAGTTATGATTTGTAAATTATCATTATACCGATTGTATCTTCTTCTAAGGCTTCAGTTTTAAATGTTCTTCATAATAATCATTAGGTACTTTGTTTTCATAGATATTATTGGTATTTGTACTGCGATGTATATATCTAATTTATAATATTATAGCGCTTATTTCAATAAAAAAGCCACCTATAAATTACTTTAAAAGCGGCTTCCTGTCTGGTTGTTTTTGAAGTAGAAAAATGGCCTAGCAGTTAAGTCAATTTGCGCTTCCTTTAATTGTTAGCTAATTTTATTTTATTCAAAGTAAAAGTCATATTTGAAATATCAGCTGTAACTTCATTAATTCTCGAGTTGGTGAAATACAAGTAGTTGTTATAGATACTAAACGTGTCAGCCCATCTGATTTTTTCACCTTCCACTAGGGTGTGAATACTGCCATCTTGTTTGCGGTACATAATTTTGTTATTTTCTAAATCAGCAAAATATAAAGTACCATTTTCGTCGAATATCATTCCATCAGGAGCTGCAGTTTTCGCTACTAATTTAACTGATTTTTCTACTTCCGTATTAGTTGAATTTGCCAACCCTTTAGTGGGTACAGAATATAAACTGTAGCCTGTTAGTGCATGAAAGTAGAGTAAGTCATTTTTGGTGTCTAACGCAATTCCGTCAGAGTTAATAGTGTTCTCCCATTTTTTGTTGTCGAAAGTTAAATAGGATTGCTCTGCTTTTGTGGAAAAATGATTGTCTAAAACTCTAGTAGATTTTCCCGAAGTCATATCCAGTATGATTAAACCAGCTCTGCCAGAATCAGTGCAATAAATTTTATTGTTTTTTGCATCAACGCGTAAATCGTTAATATAAGAATTAGAGTAGTAACTATCTTTTTGTAATGTATAGGTTTTCTCTAATTTGTCGTTACTTAGATTAAAGACAAAAAGGCGAGGTGCGTCTAAAACGGCACCAAATAATGGACTGCGTGTGTCTAATACATACAGTTTGTTTTCAAAAGCCACTACAGATTGAACACCAATAAATTTTTGATCTTCAACTGCGCTACCAATTTCCCAGGAATTCCATTCTTCATCGGGGTAGGCTAATTTTTGATTGTCTTTAGTGATTTCGACCACTGAGTTTTCAACTCCTTTTCTCCATCGAGGAAAGTTCACAAAAATTCGTTCTGTCGAAGTCACAGTAACACCAGTAACTTGCTGTCCGGTAAATTCAGCAACTTGTTGTACTTGTTTTGTAATACTGTCTCCTTGTTTTAAGACTTCAGTGTTCATTGTCTTGTTGGTCGCCTCTTTACAATAAACAACCGCTATAAAAAGGGAGAGTAGGTAAATACTTTTTTTCATTTTAGTTGGGTTTTAATTGTCCAATAGAGCTTATTGAACCTTATTCATTTATTTTGTGTAGGCTCCTGAAGAATAGGTTAGCTCATAACTGTGTGTGTATATTTCGAAAACAATTCCGAAGGGATCCTCTACGTAGCACATTTTAAAAGGCTTCTCATTTGGATAATATTCCCGAATAGGCATTCGCTGTTTTCCGCCATAAGATACTATTTTAGCGATGAGGTCTTCAATGTTTGGATCTTGGATACAAAAATGAAAAAGACCCGTATTGAAAGGATTGAATTCAGGCGCTTCCTTAACTCCGTGTGGAAATGAAAATAGTTCTATTCCTATACCGTCTGAAGTGGCTAAATGCGCAATTTCAAATTCTTCCCAATCTTCTCCAAAAACGTCAATACACATTTGGCCAATAGCTGTTTCCTTTTCTTTTTTTACTATGGATGGTTCCATAATAATGTACCAACCCATTACCTCCGAGTAGAAGGTAACCGCTTCTTTTATATTAGGCACTGTGATTCCGATATGAGAAAATGCTTTTGGATAATTTGTCTTAGTTGTCATGTGTTATTGTCTTAGATTACAAAATTAGATTATATTTGTTTTAATAGCAAGTACGCACTATAAAGTGTTATACATACTAAAAAGAGTAAAATATACATTATCAATTGATTAATATTAAAAATGAGCGAAAAAAATTATTGTCCTCTCAATTATACAATGAGTTTAATAGGGACTAAATGGAAACCCTTAATTTTATTTCACTTATTAGATGGCGGTTTACGTTCTGGATTATTACAAAATAAAATCTCCGGTATTTCAAATAAGATGTTTACCCAAACAGTAAGAGAATTAGAAAAAGACGGTCTAATTTCTAGAAAAATTTTCCCTGTGGTTCCTCCCAAAGTGGAATACAAATTGACGGAGAGAGGAAGATCGCTTGAAAATATTTTAAGAAGTTTGGATATGTGGGGTGTTGCAGATAATCAGAATTAATCGAAGGAGGTTGTTTGATTTAGTTATAAACTAAAGTAAGTAGAGTGACGTAGTATTATGAGGTTTATATAATTTTTTTCAAAAAGTAGTCTATAAATAAGAGAAACAAGAATTATGTTTTTAAGCTTGGCTACGTCATGAAAGCTCTTAAAGAGTTTATGGATTGCAATAGTCACAGTACATCGGGTCTTCGGTTGTTTTTTTATGTGGATGCATTTCTTCTTTGGTGTATTGACAATCTTGGCATGTATAAATGAAGCTTAAAGTTGAATTGGTGGCCGAACCACATAAGCTACATTTTAAGCCTCTTTTAGCGTCTGTAATTCCAAAACCTGGAATAGTACATTGAGGACAACAAGAATTTATCTTAGCAACCAGTTTTTTAGTTGCGTTTTGAATTACAGTCATCCGGCTAGGATTGTACATGGCACGCATATCTGTTTCAACATAAATTTGGTTAAACTTTTCATGTAACAAATGAAAAGCGTTTTTTAGATCTTTTAGGTTTGTAATACCTTTGATTATAGTACTATTTTCTGATTTTGATTTACGAAGGATTAATCCGTGGGAAGGGAACTGTACGAGTTCAGCAAAGTCCAATAGTTCTTGTTCATTCGTAATTTCACTTCCGTTAAAATTGGTTTCCATACTTAGTTCTCGGACTATTATTTCCAAGTTGTTTTTTGTATCGATAAATATTAAAAACTCATCATCTGCACTTGCAATAAATATGGAAGGGTGAGAGCCAAAAGAACCTTCACTTGCTACACCTAAATCGCAGTTGCTTAGTTTCATTGCCAAAAGGCATTTTTGCCTCGCAGTTGCTATCGGGTCTAGTTCTCGCTCAATTTCTCCTGTAAAAGTGCCTAATAGGTCTGTGTCAAAATTTTCATTAACAAAGCAGATTACTCCAAGGCTTTTTTCTAGTAAAGGAGCAATTACTTTTTCCTTTTCGTGCTTAGTAGCGATTAAGAGTCTTCTGTTTGTAAATAATAGGGTACTCATATAATTTGGGGTGATTATGATATTTTGTGGCTCTTTGTAATCTATCATTAACTGATTTTCCTAACTCAAAATCTTGGAATTCACTTATTATCTTTTGTAATTGACAAGTGAATTGAATATTTCTTATTTAAGGATGAAACAATAGCCTTTCTTATATCTGAAGTATTTTGCGAATTGCTTTTGCATGGTCAATATTTTCTGTTAATCACTAAAGGGTATCTATTGGTATTGCTGTTAGATTTATGTTATTTAAGATTTCGATTGCTTTTGAAATAATAGACATTTTAGACTTCTTTATTATCAAAGTCTATTGCCATTCCGAAGGTGCCTTCATGGAATTGTCCGTGGTCGTAAACCAGTTTTCCGTTTACAAAAGTCTGTATTACTTTGGTATTAAAAGTGGTACCTTCTAATGGTGACCAACCACATTTGTACAAGAGGTTTTCCTTAGCAACTGTCCATTGGCTATTGAAGTCCACCAAGGTCAAGTCTGCGAAATAGCCTTCTCGGATAAATCCTCTGTTGGTCATACGATAGAGTATAGCAGGATTATGGCACATTTTTTCAACTATTTTTTCTAATGAAATGAGTTCTTGTTTACAAAACTCTAACATGCAATTGAGCGAGTGCTGCACCATTGGGGCACCTGACATAGATTGAAAATAAGATTTTTGCTTTTCCTCCAAAGTATGAGGTGCGTGGTCAGTGGTGATGATGTCAATTCGATCGTCAAGTAGTGCCTTTAACAAGCCTTCTTTGTCTTGTTCCGTTTTTATCGCAGGATTCCACTTGATAAGCATCCCTAATCTGTCATAATCTTTGTCTGAAAACCAAAGATGATGCACCGAAACTTCGGTTGTTATTTTTTTCTCTTGTAGCGGTACGTCATTCTGAAACAGATGAGTTTCTGCTTCTGTAGTTAAGTGTAGAATATGTAATCGGGCGTTGTGTTTTTTAGCCAAATCAATCGCACGTTTTGTAGCTTCGTAACAGCCTTTGGTACTTCTAATAATTGGATGATATTTAGCTGGAACATCTTCACCATATTGCTCTCTAAAAGCCTGTTCGTTTACTTCTATTATTTCTTCTTTTTCGGAATGAATGGCAATAATGGATTTGCAGTTAGCAAATAATTTCTCCATTGTTTCTGGATTATCAGCAAGTAGGTTTCCTTTTTTGGTAAAGTACAAGCCGTCATCAGAAACCCCAATAAATTGACTGGTATCGGTTTTTATAATTTCATCAATATTGTCTCCATTTACCCCCATGAAGAACGAATAGTTAGCTAAGGACTTTTTTGATGCAATAGCGTACTTTTCTTTTAGGCTTTCTAAGGTCAAAATATTCGGAATCGTATTTGGCATATCTATAAAAGAAGTCACTCCACCTGCTATAGCAGCTTTACTTTCTGTGTATAAATCACCTTTGTGTGTAAGCCCGGGGTCTCTAAAATGAACTTGTCCGTCAATAATTCCAGGTAATAAGTACTTACCGGTTCCGTCAATCACGTTATACGTAGAATCAATTTCAATAGTACCTATCTGGCGAATAACTCCGTCCGCTATTAGCACATCTGCAATAAATGATGTTCCTTCATTTACAATCGTTGTATTTTTAATTAGAATTCTTTGATTCATGGTTTGTTGTTTGTCTTTGGGTTGTGGTGAGCAGTTTTTTTGACTGAATGAGGATAGGAATTAAAACAATAATGTGTAAAATAGTCCGCTGGTTCGACAGCGATTTTAGGGGCTGTGTTTTTTACTAGCATTTTATTATCTTCTTTTACGATATCTAATAGAATCCAATCATTATTTTAAGCTTCAAATCTATTTGTACCAGTAATAAAACAATACCTAATGGGGTGTAGCTGCATAAAATGATTTCTCATGGGGCACCCACTATCTCGGGATTTATTTCATCACTTTTTGCGACTGTTGTTTTTGTCTTTTGTTTTTTATCTGACAAAACTATGAATCTTAATTCATGGTTTTTTATATATATTTATAATGTAAAACATAAATTATATTTATGAATAATGACTTAAATCAACTTCGGATGGTAATGGAAATTGTGAAAACACATAGCACTTCATAGTCTTCGGAAGCGTTGCACTTAACATGGACTGCTACTTGTATTGAGCTAAATAATTTTCAAGACCAGTTTGAGATTACACAATGATGTGGTTGGTCGAGAGATTACAGCAGTAGCAGAACATATACCAGTCAAGTGTATGCCATTAATTACAAAACGATGGAATATAAAGGGCAATTGACTGGTAGTTTAAACAGGGAAATATATAATGTCTTATTTTCTTTCTGATTTTATAAAGGAAAACAAGGACATTGAGTTAATAATTGATCTAGCTAATAAAAAAAGTTTTTTGAGCGTTACAATTTTCCTTGTTTTGGCACTATATATTTTCTTAAATCAGAGGTCAGAATATCAGTTAATTCTTTTGTATTGCTGGCAGCAGTTTCAATAAAAGCAAATCCAAATACCGGATATTTATTTATATCTAATTCTCTAATTAATATCGGTTTTTCAAAATCTTTAGCAAGATCGGAATAGTTAAATCTTAAAATATCCGAAGGGATTATTCCCGAATTATTATCTAAAATAATGACACTAAATATTTTATTCTCTTTTCCTTTAAATATAGTATCCCAGTCCGGTTTTTTGTTTTCACAAAAGCATTTGTATTCATTAAATCCTAAAGTGACTCCCATAAGGTCAGCCGTAGTGCAAAATCCACCGAAGCGTAAAGGGTTTACTTCGATAGGGGTGATTTTCCCATTTTCATCTATGCGGACTTCTGCATGAGCCGGGAAATTTTTTAAATGTAACTCTTTACCAATTTTACTTAAAAAATATTCAAGATCAATTTTATACTTTTCAATAATTGCTTTGGATGTTGAATAAACTCGATCACTTGTATCTGTTCCGGAAGAGAAGAGGTGATGTAAAACGTTTAACAAAACAGCATCTCCATTATTGTCGTAATAATAATCGATTGCATATTCTTCTCCTCGAATAAATTCTTCGATAATAAAATTACTTGTGTTTAATACATTTTCAGGAAATATACTTTTAAGTTTATCAGGTTGTAACTCATTTTTAGCTTTTATCCAGTCTTTTTCATTTTCTACGATATGAACTCCTATACTAAAGAAACCAACAGCAGGTTTAATCACAAATGGGTAACGTATTTCATTATTAGACAATCGTTGGATTTCTTCAATACGTATTTGCTTGAAATAAAAGTCGGGAAATAACTCTTTTATAAGTTCTCTAAACTTTACTTTATTTTTTAAAACTTGTAATTGACTTGATAATTCACTTTCTCCATAGTTTTGATCGATCCAAGATAATGCGTTCTCTGAATTGCTATAAAGAGAAACTTGTGGATTGTTTTTTAATAAACTGATTGCTTCCTCTTCGGCTATCCATGCCAAAGCATCATCTTTCACCAATTCTTTGGCTGCTTTGGTTGCAATTATTTTATAATTATTCTCTTTTATTGTTTCGATAAGGAAATCAGAAACAAATGGCTTGTCTATTAAGAACATAATAGTTAGTTATTTTTTATTTTTTTATTTCAGTAGTTAAAGCAGGACGTTCGGCACTTTGAGCAACTCTCCATCCGGTTTCATAGATCCACTTTGTCATCTTAGTCAGTTTTAGATAGTCAATTTTATCTGGGCTATCGAAAGGAGTATGGTAGTCAGGGTGCAATAAGGTGGTAAAAAAGATTGCCGGTACATTAGCTTGAGCATAGGGAAGATGATCGCTTCGGCCGTACCAATTCTCTGGGTGATCTGCAGCATCCCAGGAAGTATCTACTTTGAAGTTGGCAATACTTTTATTAGCAGCTAAAGTGATAGCTACTAGCTCAGAAGAATTAAGATGAGGTTCTGTTGCGCCTAATAGCGCCGCAGAATCAGGTGCATTGCGTCCTATCATATCGCCATTTAAAACAGCAGTTATGGAAGACAGTTCAACGGTGGGATGGCTAACAAAATAGCGAGAACCCAATAATCCCCTTTCCTCAGATCCGTGCCAAACAAATAAAGCCGATCGCTTAGCGGGTTGTGTACTCCACGCACTCCCTATTGCAAGCATCGCTACCGTAACTGATGCGTTATCATCAGCACCGTTCCAGATAGGATCACCGTTAACAGCAGGTCCTACTCCGTCATGGTCCTGGTGACCGCTAAATAACACATATTCCTCTTTCAGTTTAGGATCAGTTCCATCAACCTTTGCAATAACATTTACAGAAGGGTAGTCAAAATTCTCTACCTTCAAATTAGTTTTTAAATAAGCGCCTTGTTTTGAAAATGTATTCTTTAACTGCTTACTTGCCAAGATAATTGGTACCGTAGCTGCAGTAGCTGATTTGCCATCTTCAATTCCATAACTTCCTTCTTCATAATGAAATCCCGTAAATGAAATAAGCGATTCTACAGTATCATCAGCAACAAAAATGATAGCTGCAACACCATGGCTGAGGAGTTCTCTTCCCTTCTGACCCATAGCAGAAGCGGTATAACGATATTGCCAGAGGCTCACCCAGCTTGGAGTAATGGGAGTAGGTGGCATAATATTCATAGCTACAATTTTGCCTTTCAGATCGACAGTATTGTCCGGCATTTTATCCAACCAAACTACGGATCCTTCTAGGGTAGTGTCAACCAAATTAGTTGGCCAAATCTCTTCCCAAAGATCAAGTGCTTTACCATTTACACTAACAGTACTAGTAGTGGCTACACGGCTGCGTTTGAGATTAAAGAACTGGAAATAGGTTCCATCTTCGCCTGCAGGTTTAAGGCCAGCTTCACGGGCCTTTTGAGCCACCCAAACAGAAGCTCGCATTTCGCCAAGTTCTCCTCCTCTTCTTCCCCGAAAGGCGTCACCAGCGAGTTCATATAAATCATCTTTTAGATCTTGCTGCTTGATTTTATCTAATTGAGGTGCTGTGCTTTGCGCAAAAAGCGAAGTAGAAATAAATAATATCAAAAGAAGAAATTGTTTGGGTTTCATAAGATTTATTTTTAAAAAATTGAAAAATTTACTATCGTTAAGGATCTATAATTATTGTTAGGCTGTCTGTAATCGTTATTGAATAGTATAGCCTTGCCAAATATATAAATAATCCTTTTAGTACAAATCATCACAATAACTTTTTATTTGCGGAGTGCTTTTGGTACTTAACTTGGTGTGAGTTTTATTACTATTGCGCTTTAATAATTCCTGAATATCACGCAAATCAGTTTCGTTTACTAAGAAATGTGTGGCATAGCGATTCTATTTAGGACTCTATTTTGTAGTCTAGTTCATTAACCGTTTGTGAGGAGAATTAACGTCGTCGTTTATACTTATACTATCGCTTGTTAGTAATAAATTTAATTCAGGATTCATTTGTTTGATTTCATATTTGATTATGCACAACGTCCCCGCGGCTTTGCTCGGGTTTTGGGATTAAATTCAGCTTTATCTTTCGGTTAAATACTTTTAATTCAAGTACAAAACCATAATTAAATTAAGCCGAATACCTAAATCTGGCAAAACCTCTGTTAGCCGTTCAGTTTTTCTTTTTCGGTTTTTTTTCTTTTTTGTATGAATGATATAATTAATATTATTGGAAGAATCGAAAATATTAATGGCATATATATTTTTTTTTCTTCTATTTCATCATTTACGCAATTCACATCAATGTAATTTTTTCCTTTTCCAACAATTCCAACAATACTTTTTTTAGCCGTAGTTTTTCTTATCGGGAATATAGCGAAGAGACTGACCGCATTTTTGGCGAAAGGGACGCCCAGATGATTTAAAATTTAAAGTTCTTGATTTTAGATAAAAAAATGCTTTTGAAACCGTTATTAAAGTGGAATTCCCAAATGGTAATTAATTTTTTAATTGATCTGATTCTATGGTTTTCTTCCTGAAATGTAATTGAATTTTGGTTGTCATCCCAATCGCTTTCGAGACGCTTTTTTATTTTATTTGTAGAAAAACATTTATTTGATGCTGGTTTCAAATTAACCTATTTTTGCCCGCCGAACAATCGGTAAAAAAATGGTATTATGAAGTTTGATTTATTATATCATTATTATTTAATAAGATACTGATTATAAGCACTTTATATAAGTTAAAAAGTTTAAGTGTAAAGTAGGTGTGAAGCAAATTGACTAACACATCTTTAATATTATTAATAAAACGGCTTAACGTTTTAAAGTTAAGCCGTTTTAAAACTTTATAAAATGGAAAAGAAAACATACATGAAATTTGCCTTCATTGCATTTTGGGTTGGATTAATTATTGGAGTAATAACTTATTTAAGATGTGTAAGCAGTAGAAAAAAGTATTATTGTACAAAATTAATTAATTGTTAACAATCATTCAAAAAATTGACATTCTCTACAGCTTGTTGGCTACAGAATGTTGAAACTTGAAGCCAAAAAAATAATAAAGGCAAAACCGGGGATTAAACTTGATTTTAATGCCATCGCCCAGGGATACTAGGTATATGTCCTGTCCACTTTTCTTGGCAGCAAAGTAGTAGCTAATTATATAGTTGAACTGGGTGGAGGGCTCAAAGCAAAAGGAAAAAAAGAAAATGAAAATTGGAAAGGCGGTATTGATAATCCAGATGAGAAAGAAAACTCAGAAAGAAAATTGGAAGCCAAAATAAACTATAACGACAAAGCCCTCGCTACCTCCGGAAAACCTGCCTTCTTTTTTTACCAATATCTTGATTGCAATACCGGCAATGGTAAATGCCAAAAGAATAATTGCGATGATAATGGTTTTTATATTTTAGATGTCCTGTCAAAATTAAATATGCTCATTTTTTACTTTTTATGCAATTTAGCATTTTTTTAAATACTAAAAATATTAAAAAAAATGATAATTCTGTGCTTTCGGCCTTGTCTACAATCTAGTTTATTTCTGGATTTTTTAAATATCAAGTGTGATGAATATAGTAGAAAAAAAATAGGTTTTGGAGAAACTAATCGAATACAAAAGTACAACTCCTTTTTAGTTTTTTTTTATCTGGACCATCAATAATTTGACTTTCAACATGCAATAATCTGTATTTAAATGGCATTCTCATTTATATCCGAAACAAAATTTCAAAGCCTATTTTCGTTTAAACTGTTTGCGCTAGAAGACGCCTTTTTTGAAATGGCTGACCGCCTATTAATTATACCATGAAGATACCCTTTTTTCTTGAGTCATACAAAATCTTAAAATCGTGTGAGTTGAATAATTTCACAAAATCATTTAAATCTATTTTTGTTCGACAAAACTAGCAATAAATTAGATCTAAAAAATATAAATAGCATATAATCAAGTAAATAAGTCGTATATTCGAATGACAAGTTTCTATTTAAAAATAATCAAAAGGTTCGGCTTACTAAATCACAAATAACCTTAATGTCTCAACAAGACTATTCTTTTTTAAATAAAATTTATATGAGATGCAAAACCGAAAGGATAGTAAATTAGTAAAAAAAAATAACTAAACTATAGGATTTAGCACTCGATGAAAAAAAAATGTTAATCATAACCCTGTTATGGTGAAAAGTGTATTTATGAAATAGTAATCCGATAATTAAAAAACCATTATGACTTTGATAAAAACGATACTTGTTCCAACTGATTTTTCGATTCCAGCCGATTATGCTATTCGTTATGCTGTAAACCTCGCCTCACTTTTTGATGCCTCAATTATTTTATATCATACCTTTATTCCTTTTGAAAGTGGTTTTTACCCACTTGCTCAAAGTGATAAGGAAAATCTAGAAATGGAAAAAAAATTAACTAATCGAATTGCTAAAATCAGAGATGTTATTTTAAAGTCTAGTAAAGACATTTCCATCTCCGTTTATGTTGACCGTGGTCCGATAACCATCAAATTGGCTGAATTTTGCAAGAAAAAGAAAATTGACTTAATCGTAATGGGAACACAAGGAGCTAGTAGTATAAAAGAAATATTGATAGGAAGTTTTACCGCTGAGGTAATGACTAAAGCCCCATGTCCTGTTCTAGCTATTCCCAATGAATACAAATTTAAAATGCCTAAACAAATCACCTACGCAACAAACTATGGTAAAAAGGATAAAAAAGTTATCCAATACATATTGGAACTAAACAATCTCTTTAAATCAAAACTCAACATCCTACATATCGATGATAAAAAAAATATTTCCACTGCAGAAGAAGAACTAGGAAAGTACAAAAAAACAATTGAGTTGCAATATAACGAAATTCCCTTCTCCTATCATCATGTTCTTGGAAAGGATATCTCAAAAGCGCTTTTAGATCAAATAATGGTTGATAAAACGGATATCTTGGTACTGAATCCCGTAAAAAGAAAAGGAATATGGCAACATGTATTTCATAAAAGCGTAACAAAAAAAACGGCCTGTCACATTTTAATTCCATTACTTACTATCCCAGCCAAATAATTTTATGAAATTAAAAAGTAAGATATGCTATTACCACGTAATCAAATAAGAATTGAAATCACCATCATTCCTATATGCTACAACAGTAATTATTGTAACTGGAATCCGGCGCTCAAAGAAAGATGGTATAATGACTGATAATCTGAACTAGGGAAAGATTTTCATGGGTATTATTCTTTTGTAATGCGTAACTGCTATGTTCGTATTATTAAAGAGAATTAATTAATAACCGATTCTGGATGCACTTGTCATTACTGTTGTCTTTATGGTGGGAAATTGCCCTTTATAAATAATTATTAATGCCATTGGCTACAAAGAACAATAGTTAACCATAAAACAAAATTTTCAAGATAATTTTGCAATCGTAAAATAAAATTCAAATGATACACGGATTTATTTTCATATTAGGGTTAATTGGATTGTGGGTAGGAACTAAATGGGTTGTTAAAAGTGCCATTGGCATAGCCAATCGCTTTAATCTTTCACATGCTTTTGTAGGACTTGCAATTTTATCTATTGGAACAGATTTGCCGGAAGTTTTTATTTCAATTGACGCAGCACTTATGCAGCTAAAAGGAATTGAATCCTCGGGAATCATTACTGGAAATTCTATAGGGAGTTCCATAAGTCAAATAAGTATTGTTCTTGGTTTATCTGGTTTGTTTTTAAATTTAACTACTACTAAAAAGGAATTGATTCGCAACAGCATTGCATTAATATCCTCTATGTTACTATTGTTTGCCATTTCATTTGACGGCGATATTTCAAGAAATGATGGATTTATATTACTAACTTCATACTTAATTCATTATGTAGTCTTATGGAAAACTGCCTCTAAGAATTCTAAAAGAAATATGGTGATACAACATTATAAACCAATAATGTTGGCTGTATTCCTTGTGTTTGGTTTTGCTTTGCTTATTATATCATCTCATTTTGTAGTTACCAAAGCAATGTATTTTGCTGATAAATGGGGAGTTGCACAATCATTTATCGGGATTGTGATTATTGGCCTGGGTACAAGTCTACCAGAACTATCAGTATCCATTGGCGCAATTTTGAGAAAATCACCTGGTATGTCTTTTGGAAATATTATTGGGAGTAATATTTTTGATATCCTTGTGCCAATTGGTATCGCAGGGTCAATCACTAAAATTTCGATGGAAGATAATTTGCTAAACTTCGATTTGCCTTTTTTGTTTGTGATAACATTATTGGTGTTGCTCTTTCTAGCAAGCAAAAGGGGAATATCCAGAATTGAAGCGGTAATTCTTATAATTATCTATTTACTGTATGTGCTTGCAAAGTTGTTCGTTTTTGAAGGTAAATGATGATATAAAAAATTATAGAGATGAATTGGCACTTGCTTCCACTTTCTGAAATATCCGGGCTTTTAAATACAAGCCCGTCGGGCCTTGACGACATAATTGCTTCGCAACGCTTGATTGAATATGGGAAAAATCAGATAAAAGACAAAAAAAAGAAGACTATTCTACAAATGCTACTTCAACAGCTGGGGGATTTCATGATCCTTATTCTTATCGCGGCAGCTGCCATCTCAGGAATTATTGGAGATGTAACTGACACTATAATAATTCTCTCCATAATTATTATTAATACTATTATGGGATTTATGCAAGAGTATCGAGCAGAAAAAGCGATGGAAGCCTTGAAAAAGATGTCCTCAAACTGTGCCCTTGTTTTACGTGGTGGCAATACCATTGAAATTCCTGCATCAAAATTGGTACCCGGAGATGTTATTTTGCTTGAAACTGGAAATATTGTCCCTGCTGATGTTCGCTTCATAGAAACCAACCAAATGAAAATGGATGAGTCGGCACTCACTGGCGAATCAAACAATGTCCAAAAAAATAGTGACAAACTTCCCATGGCAGAGTACAACCTTGGAGACCGGATAAATATGGGATTCAAGGGAACTTTTGTCACAAACGGTCGCGGCACTGCCTACGTAACGGCTACCGGAATGAACACCGAATTAGGCAAGATTGCTAAAATGATTCAAACTGATGAAATGGCGACCCCCTTGCAAAAGAGATTAACCGCTTTCGGGAAACGATTATCAGTTGTTATTCTCATCATCTGCGTCATGATTTTTGTTTTTGGCTGGTTACGTGGTGAAGCTCTTTTAGAGATGATATTAATCTCCATATCATTGGCAGTTGCAGCTATTCCAGAAGCATTGCCAGCATTAGTAACTATTGCACTTGCATTTGGCGCCAAACGGTTAGCTAAAAACAACGCCATTATACGCAAACTTCCTGCCGTTGAAACCCTTGGTTCGGTCAATTACATTTGCTCGGATAAAACAGGGACGCTTACGATGAATAAAATGACTGTACAGGAAATTTATGAAGCTCCAAGGATAAGTACAAAATCATTTTTTTTCCAAAATGAAGATTTGCTTCAAATGATGGCTTTGAATAATAATGTTTCGCATAGTAAAGATGGAAAGTGGCTGGGCGACTCTACTGAAGTAGCGCTGGCTCAATATGCTTTCAATAAGAATAATAAAAAAATTGAACTAGAGAAAAAATTCTCAAGAATAGCAGAATTGCCGTTTGACTCAAAAAGAAAGTGCATGACTACTTTGCATCAAACCGAAAACGGCATAATTTCTATTACCAAAGGTGCAGTAGATATATTGTTACACAAGTTAGTCGATAATCAAAAACCATTTATTGCTGAATTTGAATCGACAGTAAATGAAATGGCCGAGAAAGGCTATCGAGTGATCGGATATGCTTCAAGAAAACTCGATACTTTGCATTACCCACTGAATGTAGATGAAATAGAATCGTCATTAACTTTGATCGGTTTTGCAGGAATGATAGATCCACCAAGGGAGGAAGCCAAACAGGCGGTTACCGAGTGTAAACAAGCGGGAATTATTCCAATAATGATTACGGGAGACCACAAACTAACCGCAAAGTCCATTGCAAAACAACTGGGAATACTCACTTCGATGGAGGATTTAGTCTTAGACGGTTCAGAACTTGCTACTTTATCAGAAAAAGAGTTTGCGACTATTGTTGAAAAGGTTCGCGTCTACGCAAGAGTAGATCCTGAACAGAAATTAAAAATTATTAAAGCTCTGCAAAGTAATGGCCAATTTGTAGCTATGACTGGTGATGGTGTAAATGACGCTCCCGCTCTTAAAAATGCCGATATCGGCATAGCTATGGGCATTAACGGAACCGAAGTTTCCAAAGAAGCGTCGCACATGATACTACTTGACGATAATTTTGCCACCATAGTCGTTGCAGTTAAATACGGACGGAGAATATTTGACAATATTTTGAAATTTATCAAGTATATACTGACTGGGAATTCAGGTGAAATATGGGCGGTTTTACTTGCTCCACTTTTCGGATTGCCAATTCCTTTGCTAGCGATACACATTCTCTGGATAAATCTTGTCACGGATGGTTTACCAGGATTAGCACTTGCATCTGAACCTGCCGAAGCAAATATTATGAAGCGACCTCCAAGAAATCCGAAGCAAAGTGTTTTTGCTGATGGCATGGCATTGCACATTTTATGGGTCGGTTTTTTAATGGGAGCAGTAACTCTTGGAATGCAGGCCTGGGCTATAGAAAGCGGAGTTTCTCATTGGCAAACAATGGCCTTTACAGTTCTGTGCTTCAGTCAGATGGGACACGTAATGGCGATTCGCTCAGAGCGGGAATCCCTTTTTAAGATCGGAGTCTTTTCTAATAAGGCGCTTTTGGGTGCTTTACTTCTTACCGTTGCCCTTCAAATGATGATTATTTACACTCCTTTTTTTAATGTCATTTTCAAAACCCAGCCACTCACTGTTTTTGAATTAATAATAACAATTCTCGCATCAAGTATCGTTTTCTGTGCAGTAGAAATAGAAAAATGGATGACTCGAAGGAATAAAAAGTAGCACTAAATTAATATCTCACGAAAGAAAAGAAAACGTCCTGAACGTTGTTTTTTTTGTGTTTTGTAAAAAAAATTGTCGTATTGTAGAGTAGATAAATGTTACAAGTAAATTATCTACGATAACACCTTTTTTATTGTGATTAAAGTCTGTAAGAAGTTTTTCTCCTTTTTCCGTATAGTGGATATGCTAACTTAGCCATCACAGAAAGTTAAGAAATGATCTTAATTTTAATCTATGAAACAAGTCCGCACAATTTATGACAAATCTTTTAAAGAAAAAGCCGTGCAATTGAGTTATGAGAGAACAAATATATCAGAACTCGCCAGAGAGATGGGAGTCGCAGCACCACAGTTGTATAAATGGTGTAAAGAGTTAGAGGAGTTTGGAGAAGGAAGTTTTCCTGTGAAAGGAAATTTAAAACCAACTCCCGGGCAAGAAAAAATCCATGAATTAGAGAAAAAACTCAAAGATGCCGAGTTATAGCGAGATATATTAAAAAAAGCAATCGACATTTTTTCCAAGAGCGGTCGATGATTTATAGTTTTATTAAAAACAATGAACAACTATTCCCGATTGAAAAAATGTGCAAAGTTCTATTGGTTAGCAGTGGAAGTTATTACCGTTGGAAAAAACAAAAAATAACGGCTAGGTTGCAACGAAAAATCGCCATAAAAAAACAAATAACATTGATTTATTTCGAATCCAAACAAAGGTATGGAAGTCCTAGAATAACATTTGAACTTCAGAGCCTAGGTTATGAAATTTGTAGAATTACAGTTGCAAAATATATGAAAGAACTTGGCTTACGAAGCAAATTAAGCAAGAAGTTCAAAGTTACAACCAACTCAAATCATAATTACTTAGTTGTCGAAAATGTGTTAAACAGAGAGTTTGTTGTAAAAATGCCTTCAAAATTTTGGGTTTCGGATATTACATATCTTCAAACTAAAGAGGGATTTGTATACCTGACCACTATTATGGATGTATACGACAGAAAAATTATCGGTTGGAGTTGAGTGACAAAATGAGTATCGAATAAACTACACTTGGAGCTTGGAAAATGGCGGTTAAAAACCGAGATATTGGTGAAGGTTTGATTTTTCATTCTGACAGAGGGGTCCAATATGCCAGTAAAAAGTTTGTAAATGTTCTTGATTCCTATAAAAAAAAGTAAGCCGCAGTATGAGTCGTAAAAGAAATTGCTGGGATAATGCTGTGGCGGAAAGCTTCTTCAAATCTTTGAAAACGGAATTGATTTATGGGAATAAACGGATTTCTAAAGAACAAATGAAACTGGAAATCTTTGAATACATTGAAATTTGGTACAACAGAAAAAAAGACATTCTGCTTTGAATTATGCGACTATTAAAGAATTTAACAATCAAATTAATTACAAAAATGTAGCTTAACTTATACTGCAGGTTTTATTTACATATTCATACCACTCAAGATAAGATTGGTTAGAGTTGTCGTTAGTATCTTCATTTTCATCAACAACACCAAACTTTTTTAACTCTTCTTTAATCCTGCTATTAATTTCATTATGATTAAAGTGAGGGTTTTTTTTGAATCCATTCAACTCTTCAATAAAATACCAATTGAAATGGTCATGAATCACCTTAATCTTCATAGATTTTTTGGTTTTCTTTCTGTTGACAATAGATTGAATTGCTAATGTCCCTGATTCATCAGTAACATACTTTTTAGTGAATATGATTTTTAAACTCTTTAGTAGTATATTTGCATTTGTTTATTGAAAAAAGCATTGTCTAATATACTACTATTTCTTAAAAGTGTGAAGCAAGTGTGAAACAATAAGGGTTAAAAATGAAGAAAAAGTAGAAATATATAAAACGTAAAACCTTGAATTAGAAGGTATTTAAAAAATAACAAAGTATATAGAATGAAGTTTGATTTATTGAAAAAAGACCCGCAGTCCAAAGCTAGAGCGGGAAGCATTACCACTGATCACGGTGTTATTGAAACACCTATTTTTATGCCTGTGGGTACTGTAGCCTCAGTAAAAGGGGTGCACCAAAGGGAATTGAAAGAAGATATAAATCCAGATATTATTCTGGGAAACACCTATCATTTATATTTACGCCCACAAATGGAGATCCTTGAGAAAGCGGGTGGTTTGCATAAATTCATGAATTGGGATCGTAATATTTTGACTGATTCTGGTGGGTACCAAGTATATTCACTATCAGCAAACCGAAAAATCAAGGAAGAAGGGGTGAAGTTCAAATCGCATATTGACGGTTCGTTCCACTTTTTTACACCGGAGAATGTGATGGAAATTCAGCGTACCATAGGTGCCGATATTATCATGGCATTTGATGAATGTACTCCGTATCCTTGTGATTACCGTTACGCGCAGCGCTCGATGAAAATGACACACCGTTGGTTAGACCGATGTGTGAATCATTTGGAAACAGTGCCTGTAAAATACGGGTACGACCAAGCCTTTTTCCCTATTGTACAGGGAAGCTGTTATAAAGATCTGCGTCAGCAATCAGCGGAATATATTGCCAACAGTAACCAAGTAGGAAACGCCATTGGAGGACTTTCAGTAGGGGAGCCTGCAGAAGAAATGTACGCAATGACTGAAATAGTTTGTGAAATTTTGCCGGAAGATAAGCCGCGTTACCTTATGGGTGTGGGAACTCCGATAAATATTTTGGAAAACATAGCCTTGGGCGTTGACATGTTTGACTGTGTGATGCCTACACGTAATGCCAGAAACGGAATGTTGTTTACGGCTAACGGAACGATTAACATCAAAAACAAAAAATGGGCGGATGATTTTTCTCCTATTGACGAAATGGCAATCACTTATGTGGATACGGAGTATACGAAAGCGTATTTGCGCCACTTGTTTGCGGCTAATGAATACCTGGGAAAACAAATTGCCACCATCCATAATCTTGGGTTTTATATGTGGTTGGTTCGTGAGGCCAGAAAACATATCTTAGCAGGCGATTTTAGAACTTGGAAGGAAATGATGGTACGTAACATGAACCAGAGACTATAATACTGTTTCATTGGTCAGACAAATAAACAGTTAAACGATAAATTGATTTAATCTTTTTAGATTTAATTATTCGAAGGACTGCTTCCATAATTTGCCACAGATTAACAGATTGAAAAATGACTTTTAGAATCTGTTAATCTTCGGTTATTATTTTACTACTATCTAGTGGGCGCTGCCCGGGGTAGCATATTTAAATTAGTCTTTATGCTTTCAATAATTGATAAATATATTCTGAAAAGATACCTGGCCACTTTTGCGGCCATGTTGGGTATGTTTATCCCTATCGGGATTGTTATTGACGTCTCAGAGAAGGTGAATAAGATGATTGAAAACAAAGTTCCCTTGTGGAATATTGCTATATACTATTATCATTTTACGATTTATTTTGCCAATTCTTTATTCCCGATATTTCTATTTTTATCGATTATTTGGTTCACCTCAAAACTGGCTAATAATACAGAAATCATCGCCATTTTAAGTTCAGGAATTTCTTTTACACGTTTTTTGAGACCCTATATTATCGGGGCTTCGCTTATATCGGTTTTTGTATTGATTATGGGGTTTTATGTGGTCCCAGCATCTAGTGAAGGCTTTAATAATTTCAGGTATACGTATCTAAAAGGAAATGGTCCCGAGGCCATGAGAGAAGGTAATACAGACGTATACCGACAGATAAACGATAATGAATTTCTGTATGTGAACAGTTTCAATAGTGTTTCTAAAGTGGCTTTTAATTTCGCATTAGAAAAATTTGATAAAGAGAAACTAGTTTCTAAAATCACTGCGAGTAGAATAAAATGGAACCCGCAGGATAGCACCTATACGATGTATGATTATTCTAAAAGAACGGTAGGGGAATTAGGGGATAAGATTGAAAAATTGCCAGAAAAAAAGGCTAAATTCAGTTTTGATCTCGAAGATTTGACTCCGGTAATTTATATCGCAGAAACCTTGAGTTTAGATAAATTGTATGAGTTTATAGACAAAGAAAAAAAACGAGGCTCTTCCAATATCAATATTTATATGGTGGTCTTGTATAAAAAGTACAGCGTGCCTGTTTCAGCATTTATATTAACAATAATCGCCGTGTCAGTATCCTACAAGAAAAGGAGGGGAGGTATGGGAATGAATTTGACTATTGGTATTGCTATTGCTTTTGGCTACGTGTTTTTTGATAAAATATTTGGTGTATTAGCCGAAAAGTCTACATTTCCGCCGCTGCTGGCGGTATGGATTCCAAATATTATTTTTGGAATATTAGCAATTTTTTTACTTCGCAATGCAAAACGATAAATTAAAAAGTTATATCAACCTACATCTAATTGTCTTTATTTGGGGTTTTACGGCCGTTTTAGGGGCTTTAATTACAATTACTGCTGATGCTATTGTTTGGTACCGCATGCTCTTGGCAGCGGTTTTCCTGTTCGTCTTTATTCTTTTTAAGAAAAAAACGTTTAGAATTCCCTTAAAGTCCTTTTTCACATTAATTTTTGTAGGATTCCTGATCGCGATGCATTGGGTTACTTTTTTTCATGCTATCCATGTTTCTAATGTTTCTATCACTCTTTCTGTTTTTTCCTTGGGTGCTTTTTTTGCCTCCATATTAGAGCCACTTTTTTACGGCCGAAAAGTATTGTGGTACGAAGTTTTCTTTGGACTCATAATAATAGCTGGATTAGGGATGATTATGCAGGTGGAGGTGAATTATCTGAACGGAATGTTGTATGCTTTGGTTTCGATTATATTAGGGGTGTTGTTTACCCTTATGAATGGCAAATTAATTCAAAACCATGACGCTACCGTTATCTCCTTTTATGAGTTCATTGCAGGTGTTTTTTTTATATCTATTTATTTTTTATACCAAAATAAATTTACCGCAGACTTCTTTGCGCTAAGTATTAATAACTGGATTCTGATGTTGATTTTAGCTTCTATTTGCACGGCTTATGCTTTTACGGCTTCTGTAAAAGTAATGAAAAAATTGACTCCCTATACGGTGATGCTGACTACCAACTTAGAACCAGTTTACGGAATTGTTTTAGCCTATTTTATTATTGGCGGAAAAGAAAAAATGAGCTTCTCCTTTTATGTAGGAGCCGTAATTATCATCATTACTGTAATCTTAAATGGCATTATCAAACACAAGGCTGGCAAAAAAGTACTGGCAGTTGTGGACGACACTAGACCTCGAGATATAGGGTAAGTGCCATTGATTCAACCTGGACTTCCTATCCGTTTATCACACGCAAGTACAGCTCCAATTTTGACGGGGAAAAACACTTGGCTTTTAGGGCCAATAGGACAGCTGATGGTAAAAAAATTTGGTATGAAACAGAAATCCAGCTTTGGATGTGATTGAATTAAACTTCAAGTCTGTTATTCAAGATTACGTGAATTAGATGATTGACAAAAAGCGTTAGGCGAAGTAGTTAAAATTCACTAAATTTACAATTCCGAATTTACAGTTCACGAATGAAAAAGAATAAGAAAATAATTGGATTTTCGATGTTTGCGCTACTCTTAGTGTTCTTAGGTAAATACGTTTATGACATGAATATCAATCATAATTTTGAGACTATCACGGAATGAAAAGTCTATAAATAGGGAGTTGTTCCTCCAGATGAAATCGAAAGTTATGTTAAGAAATACCACATCAAATCTATTGTGGACTTGCGTATACATGGGACTAATGACTTGGCCTTAAACCCTGAAAAAATTGGAGCAATTCAGGCAGAAAAGAACGCTGTCGCAAAAATTAAGGGGGTTAATTACTTTAGTAACCCATCAGAACAGATTCCAAACGAAAAATATATAGAAACCTTTACAAAAATAATGAGCAATACCGATAATTATCCGGTGCTTAGCCATTGTTATCACGGTATGGGAAGGGCTGAAATGTACTCCGCTTTGTATCGTATCGAATATGAGAATTTCACTAATGAGTACGCACGTCAAGGAGTTAGAGCACTATTGGAATTTAGTTCTTTTGATGATGGAGCTCCTAAAGGAGAATACCTTAAGGCGTACAAATCAAGAAAATAATCAGGTATTAAAAACAAATGATCTAAAGGCATATGTTATTTTAAATTTGGATTTAAACAATCTTAACCAATGCCAGTCCGATAGAAATATAAAAATAGATTTTTTTTGATTTTCTTTCACTATTAAGTCGCACGGGGCTAAAGGTGCTACAAAGGATTTAATGATTAATTTACGTTTTGATAAAGCCTTTTATGACTTAAACAAAAAATAAACGATTGCGAACGATAAAAAATTTATATTTGCAATTCGAAATAAAAAATAAAAACGCACAAATCCTATGGAATATTTAGATTTTGAGCTTCCAATAAAAGACCTAGAAGATCAGTTAGAAAAATGTATTGTTATTGGTCGAGAATCAGATGTTGATGTTACAAATACCTGTAAGCAAATCAACAAGAAGCTAATAGATACCAAAAAGACTATTTATAAAAATTTGACAGCATGGCAACGTGTTCAATTGTCGAGACATCCAAGCAGGCCGTATACATTAGATCATGTAAGAGCGCTTTGTGGAGATACTTTTTTAGAACTTCACGGAGATAGAGGCTTTAAAGACGATAAAGCGATGATTGGTGGTTTAGGAAAAATTGGTGGTCAGTCTTTTATGATTGTTGGTCAACAAAAAGGATACAACACGAAGACCCGTCAATACAGAAACTTTGGGATGGCAAATCCAGAAGGATATCGAAAAGCGTTGCGTTTGATGAAAATGGCAGAGAAGTTTGGTATTCCTGTTCTGACACTTATAGATACTCCAGGAGCTTATCCAGGACTTGAAGCGGAAGAACGTGGACAAGGTGAGGCTATCGCTAGAAATATATTTGAAATGGTACGGCTTAAAGTGCCTATTATCACCGTAATTGTAGGTGAAGGAGCTTCAGGTGGTGCATTAGGAATAGGAGTGGGAGATCGCGTTTATATGCTGGAAAACACTTGGTATTCTGTAATTTCTCCAGAATCTTGCTCTTCTATTTTATGGAAAAGCTGGGAATATAAGGAAATAGCTGCCGAAGCTTTAAAATTGACTTCTTCAGACATGAAAAGACAAAAATTAGTGGATGACATTATACCGGAACCTTTAGGAGGAGCGCATTACGATAGAGAGACTACTTTTGTAACAGTCGAACAATATATCATGAAAGCATTTAATGAACTTAAAGACTTATCAACAAAAGATTTAATCGATCAGAGAATGGATAAGTACAGTAAGATGGGTGAATATAAAGAATAAAATCTTTTGTGTTTAAAAAAATCCGTCTCGTTTACAAACGAGACGGATTTTTTTTGGGTTATAAACAAAAATAACTTACTTATGAACAATTATTTGTAATAAGTCAACAGCGATTTTTTTTAATTTTTTGTTACTTTCGCTTTATGGAAAACTTCAGGAATATAAACCCAGTTAAGGTGGATAAAACAACAATTATAAACCTGGAAAAAGGTAAGCTTCCACCACAGGTTTTAGAATTGGAAGAGGCCGTTCTTGGTGCTATGATGATTGATAAAAAAGGGGTCGATGATGTAATTGATATTTTATCGCCTGATGCTTTCTATAAAGATGCGCACAAACATATTTTTGAAGCGATAGTGCAGTTGTTTACTGAAACACAGCCTATAGATTTACTTACCGTATCAGCACAGTTAAAGAAAAACGCAAAATTAGATTTAGCCGGTGGTGATTTTTATTTAATTCAGCTTACGCAAAAAATATCTTCATCAGCGCATATTGAGTTTCACTCGCGAATTATTCTGCAAAAATTCATACAACGAAGTTTGATTCGAATTTCTTCAGAAATAATTGAAGAGTCCTATGATGAAACTACCGATGTTTTTGATTTATTGGACAGAGCTGAATCTAAACTTTATGAAGTTACCCAAGGGAATATAAAACGAAGTTCTGAAACAGCCCAAAGTTTAGTATTACAGGCCAAAAAGAGAATTGAAGAAATCGCAGGACAGGAAGGACTAAGTGGGGTGGCCACAGGTTTTGAAAAGTTAGATAAAATAACTTCGGGTTGGCAGCCTAGTGATTTAATCATTATCGCGGCAAGACCTGCGATGGGTAAGACCGCATTTGTATTGTCAATGGCAAGGAATATGGCTATTGATTATGGAATGCCAGTGGCTTTATTTTCATTAGAGATGGCATCTGTACAGTTAATTACACGTTTGATTTCCTCTGAAACTGGTTTGTCTTCAGAGAAATTGCGTACCGGTAAATTAGAAAAGCATGAATGGGAACAACTGAGCACTAAGGTTAAAAATTTAGAGAAAGCTCCTTTGTATATTGATGATACTCCGTCACTCTCTATTTTTGATTTGAGAGCTAAGGCAAGGCGTTTGGTTTCACAACATGGAATCCGAATCATTATTGTAGATTATTTGCAGTTAATGACCGCTGGAGGAAATGGTAAAGGAGGAGGAAACCGTGAGCAGGAAATCTCGACAATTTCCCGAAACTTAAAAGCCCTTGCAAAGGAACTGAATGTTCCGGTAATAGCGCTTTCTCAGTTATCGCGTGCGGTTGAAACTCGTGGATCCAGTAAAAGACCTTTGCTGTCTGACCTTCGTGAATCGGGTGCGATTGAGCAAGATGCAGATATCGTGTCCTTTTTGTACCGTCCGGAATATTATAAAATTGACGAATGGGATGATGATGAAGCTTCAAATACCGCAGGTCAGGCAGAGATAATGATTGCGAAACACCGTAATGGTAGTATTGAAAACGTTCGTTTGAAGTTCATTGGACATTTAGGTAAGTTTGATAATTTAGAAGATCATAGTGGTAATTATGATGATTTACCCTCTTCTATGAATCAAGACGATAATCCTTTTCAAACTAAAAACTTACCTTCGCCACATGAAGCATTCGGGAGTAATCTCAATGACGACGACGAAGACAGTGACATGCCTTTTTAGAAAGTACCAAAAGCCTATTTTTATAGGCTTTTTTTATGCTCTGTATTATGTACTTTATTTGAAATAATTTCTTAAAAACAGACCTATTGAAGTTGAATTGATTTAAAAAGTTAGATTTGAGTAATTTAAATCTTTTCCTTTTCTATCTTTGATTTAAAACCTCATATAATGATTGCTAAAAGAGTACTGTATATTTTAGTTTTTCTGGTATCGATTGTAGCAAAAGCTTCTTTTATTTTGTTGCCAATGGATGAAAATACGCAACAGAATCACCTGAAAGCTTACGGGATTACTTTTTGGTGTTTAGAAAAAAACTACAAAGCCAGCTGGTTACTCAACTACCGCGGCGGGTCTTTCCTGTTACCAGACGCTCCAGAAATACGCAAAGAATGTCAGATTAGAGGGGTTAGTTTTGAAGTACTTTCTGACAGTGAAGAAACCAGAATTTTAGATGAAATTTCGAGCCCATCTCAAAACATGGAAACGATGATTCTTGAAAAAGCACCAAGAATTGCAGTTTATACCCCTAAGGGGAAACAACTTTGGGATGATGCAGTTACATTGGTTTTAACTTATGCTGAAATCCCATTTACTCCAATATATGATGAGGAAGTCCTAAGTGACCAATTAGTACTTTATGACTGGTTGCACTTACACCATGAAGACTTTACGGGACAATATGGGAAGTTTTTTGGGGCATATAGAAATGTTCCCTGGTATATTGAGGATAAGAATGAAGCTGAGAAACTAGTATCCAAGTTAGGCTTTACAAAAGTTTCAGAGGAAAAAGGAGCTGTCGCCAAAAAAATCAGGGATTTTGTCGTTGGAGGAGGATTTATGTTCGCTATGTGTTCCGCTACAGACAGTTTTGATATTGCTTTGGCAGCTGATGGTGTTGATATTTGTGAACCGATGTTTGATGGTGATCAAAGTGATGCCAATTATCAGTCCAGTATGAATTATGTCAACTCTTTCGCTTTCAAAGACTTTATTTTGGAACGAAAACCAGATAAATATGAATTTTCCGATATTGATATGACCGAGAAACGGCGAATTCCAATGGATAAAGATTATTTTACGCTGATGCAGTTTTCCGCAAAATGGGATCCTATACCAAGTATGCTATGTCAAAATCATACCCAACTTGTCAAAGGGTTTATGGGGCAGACTACCTCCTTTGATTCCGCACTAATTAAATCAAACGTTTTAATTATGGGTAGCTGTGAATTGAATGGGGAAGCACGATACATTCATGGCGAAAAAGGAAAAGGAATGTTTACCTTTTACGGTGGACATGATCCCGAAGATTTCCAGCATCAAGTGGGGGAAGCACCAACAGTTTTAGATTTACACCCTAACTCTCCCGGATACCGATTAATTTTAAATAACGTTTTGTTTCCTGCTGCGAGAAAGAAAAAACAGAAGACCTAAGCCTTGGCCGGCTTCTAAAATAATTATTACATTATGGATTACGCATCAATTTTAAAGGAAATACAAGAAGAGTCAAATACATGTCCAACTAGAGGAAATGTGACGAAAACCATACCCGAATTAGCTAAAGTTAACCCAAATAAATTTGGAATTCATTTGACTACAATCGACGGGGACGATTTTGGCATTGGAGACAGTGATGAGAAATTTTCTATCCAAAGTATTTCAAAAGCGCTGACCGTTGCATTAGCCTTTTCTTTTTTAGATAAAAAAATATGGGAAAGGGTGGGTGTTGAACCTTCCGGAACTGCTTTTAATTCTTTGATTCAATTAGAATATGAAAAGGGTATCCCAAGAAATCCATTTATAAATTCGGGAGCAATTGTAATTGCCGATATGTTAGTTTCTTGTTTGAAAAACCCAAAGGAAGATTTTCTAGCTTTTATAAGACTCATATCCGGAAGCCCAACAATTGATTATAATTTTGCCGTAGCACAATCTGAAAAAGACACGCGCTTTAGAAATGCAGCTTTGGCTAATTTTTTAAAGTCTTTTGGAAATATTGAAAATGATGTAGACACTGTTTTGGATTTTTATTTTCATCAATGTTCCATAGAAATGACCTGTAGTGAATTAGCCCATTCATTTTTCTTTTTTGCCAATGAAGGAAAAACGAAAGATGGAAAGCAAATTTTGACAAAGAGTCAAGTTAAAAGATTAAATGCTTTGATGCAAACCTGTGGTTTTTACGATGAGTCGGGTGAGTTTACCTATAAAGTAGGATTGCCGGGCAAAAGTGGAATTGGCGGTGGTATTGTGGCTTTATTCCCTAAAATTTTTGTGGTAGCAACATGGTCTCCTAAATTAAATAAGAAAGGCAATTCAGAATTGGGCATGCATGCATTGGAATTATTGACGACAAAAACCGGAATGTCGGTTTTTTAGCAAATAAAAAAGCTACTGTTTCCAGTAGCTTTTTCTTTATAGATAAAAATTAAACGGTACCATTTTCGTTCTCCTTATCGAGGTACTCCTGTACAATTTCTATGGCATTAATGACCACATCGCTTAAGCAGGTGATAAAACTTCCCTCCTCTGCAAATTTTATGGCATGTTTTATTGCTTCCGTTTCTTTTGGGATAATCTCATAAGTCACGTCTTGACCTGAAGAAGTAATCCCCTCTAGTATTAGGTTGATTATTTCCTCTTCGGTTCTTCCTCTTAAATATTTTTCTTGTCGAATGATGATATGATCAAACATTCTCGCGGCAATAGTAGCACATTCACGAATGTCCTCATCCCGGCGATCACCAATACCAGCAATAACTCCAATTTTTTTTGTGGCGTCTACACTTTGTAAGTATTCCTCAATACCCTTGTAGCCAGATGCATTGTGTGCAAAATCAATTAACACTTTGAATTTTTTGAATTCAAAAATATTCATTCGTCCTGGAGTTTGAGCAGCACTAGGAATGAAAGTCTGTAATGACAAACTAATATCTTCGGTTTTGAATCCCCATACATAACTGGCTAAGGTTGCTGCCAAAACATTTGCAATCATGAATTTGGCTTTCCCTCCAAGTGTTAAAGGGACATGAGTAGCACGTTCGATTCTGATTTTCCATTCTCCTTTTTTGATTGTGATAAACCCGTTCTCATAAACGGCAACGGTTTTTCCTTCAGCGCTTAATTTTTTTATGAATGGACTTTCCTCGTCTAAACTGAAGTAAGCCACATTACAGTTTAACTCACTACCTAATCTGATACAATGCGCGTCATCTCCATTCAAGATTGCCCAACCATCTTTTTTGACGGTTTTTATAACAGTTGCTTTTACTTTTGCTAAATCTTCTAGAGAGTGGATGTCACTGATTCCTAGATGATCTTCTTGAATATTAGTTATAATACCGATATCACAAATACTGAAACCAAGTCCAGAGCGCAATATGCCTCCCCTTGCAGTTTCCAAAACAGCAAATTCAACAGTAGGGTCCCTCAATACATACTGTGCACTTTGAGGACCTGTAGTATCTCCTTTTTCCATCATGTGATTTTGAATATAAATCCCATCAGAAGTAGTGAAACCTACTTTATAACCATTGTTTTTTACAATATGTGCCAGCAGTCGTGTAGTGGTTGTTTTACCGTTAGTACCAGTTACTGCGATAATTGGAATACGACACGATTTCCCTGGAGGATAAAGCATATCGATAACAGGAGCTGCGACATTTCTTGGCAAACCTTCGGAAGGAGCGAGGTGCATTCTAAAACCAGGCGCTGCATTTACTTCAAGAATAACACCACCATTGTCTTTTAAGGGCTGCGTTAAATTCTCTGCCATAATATCCACTCCACAAATATCTAATCCAATTACTCTCGAAATTCTTTCAGCTAAAAATATGTTCTCGGGATGCAGCATATCTGTTACATCAACAGAGGTGCCTCCTGTACTTAGATTAGCTGTAGATTTTAAATACACAACATCTCCCATTTCTGGAATAGTTTCCAGAGTATAGTTTAGTTTTTTAAGTAAGTCTTCAGTATCCCTGTTAACATCGATCTGGGTTAGCACATTTTCATGACCATAGCCTCTTTTCGGGTCTAGGTTTTCAGTGGCAATTAATTCTTGGATTGAGTTTTCGCCATTTCCTATAACGTGGGCAGGGACCCGTTTTGCTGCGGCGACTAATTTATTGTCAATTACCAAGATTCTAAAATCAAAACCGGTAATGAATTTTTCAACGATAACGCGTTTACTGTATTCTTTGGCGAAAGCCAAACCAGAAACAGCATCTTCCCAATTAGTGACATTAATAGAAGCCCCTTTACCGTGGTTTCCGTCAAGTGGTTTTAGGACAATAGGATAGCCAATTTTATTTATGGTTTCGGCTAAATCTTCTTCATCGACACAAATGCTCCCTTTGGCGACGGGAATCGAAGCCATATCAAGCATTTTTTTTGTTAGCTCTTTATTGCAGGCCATATCAACGGCTATACTGCTGGTCTTACAGGTAATTGTAGCCTGAAAACGCATCTGATTTATCCCATGGCCCAGTTGAACTAATGAATTGGTTCCCAGTCTTATCCAAGGGATGTTTCTCGAAACTGCCTCTTCCACAATACTTCCTGTACTTGGTCCTAAGCGAACACGTTCCCTGATTTCTCGCATTTTTTGTAAATCGCTTTCCAAATCATATTCGGTTCCCGCAATTAAAGATTCGGCAATTGCAACGGCTGATTCTGCGGCAAAAAGACCAACATTTTCTTCTGTATAACTGAAAACAACATTATAAGTCCCGAGGGTTTTGGTCTCACGGGTTCTTCCGAATCCCGTGTCCATACCCGCCAATGTTTGTATTTCAAGTGCGATATGTTCAATTACATGCCCCATCCAAGTACCGCGTTCCACTCTGGAAAAAAATCCGCCTCGACAACCTTCTGAGCAACGATGTTCAATCATCGTAGGTAACATTGCTTCTATTCTTTCTTTAAATCCTTCTATTTTATTGGTTGGAAACTGTTCCATTTCCTCCAAATCCAATCGCATTTGGATTAATTTTTTTCTTTGGATACTCCAAATATTTGGTCCACGAAGAGCTTGTACTTTGATTATTTTCATAAAAACGAAAGGGTTATTTTAGGTGAGATAAATTTCTATTAGCAAATTCTATTCTATATTTTTCTGTTGAAGAATATATTGCAAACAATATAAAGGTTTTTACAGCTGAAACAAAATTTATGTATTATAATTAACAGTATTACCAACTTTATTATTTTAAAATAAACAAGGTAGTTCAAGAGTCCTTTTTTTATTTTGTTTATTTTAGCCGAATGAATATAACAGGAAAATTAATAATAATAGGGGGAGCAGTAGACAAAGGAAGTTTTACTGAAGCCGATATAGATAAAAATAGCGCCAGTAATCTACAGTTTTTTGAAACTGGAATTCTTAAAAGAATAATTAGCGAATCCAAACATAAAGAAAATTCGCGTATTGAAGTGATTACTACAGCATCAAATATTCCGAAGGAAATAGGTCCTGAATATGTAAAAGCTTTTGCTTATTTAGATGCAACGAACATTGACGTTCTTTATATCGATAAACGCGAAGAAGCTGCAGATGAAGCCATTTTGACACGCTTAAAAGCAGCGGATGTAGTAATATTTACAGGAGGAGATCAGTTGCGTTTGACTTCAATTCTAGGCGGAACTCCATTTCACGATATCTTATTGGACAAATACCATAATGAAGAATTTGTGTATGCTGGAACATCTGCCGGGGCAGCAGCAGCTTCTAACAATATGATCTATCAGGGTAGCAGTTCAGAGGCACTATTAAAAGGTGAAGTGAAAATCACAAGTGGACTTGGTTTGATTGACGGAGTCGTTATTGACACCCATTTTGTAAGGAGAGGAAGAATAGGTCGATTGTTTCAGACAGTCGTAAGTAACCCAAGAGTTCTGGGAATTGGATTAGGAGAAGATACGGGTTTGTTAATTACTAATAATAATCACATGGAAGCTATCGGTTCCGGATTGGTTATCTTAGTTGATGGACGTGATATAAAAGACACTAATCTGACTCAGGTAAAATTGGGGCAGCCTATTTCAATAAATAATCTGGTGGTTCACGTGATGAGTATGAATGATACTTATAATATAGAAACACATAAAATGCAAATTCATACTTCATAATATTATTAATGTAGGTTGAGGGCCGATGAAAGCAAACAATATGTAAACCTTTTGTTCATAAAACAGCTACTTTCACCTGCACTGTGAAATTTGCAATCTGAAATCAAAAAACAATGAAACTAATTATACACGGTGGTTTTTTCTCTGAATCTTCCACCAGTCATGAGACAAAAATAGCCAAACAATCGGCTTTAGAGCTGATAGTTAAAAAGTCGTATGACTATTTAAAAACACATTCAGCGTTAGAAACAGTTGTTTTTGCAGTGTCAATGCTGGAAGACAATGATTTGTTTAATGCAGGCATTGGGTCCCAAATACAAAGTGACGGAAAAATTAGGATGAGTGCTGCGATAATGGACGGGGAAACCCAAAAAATGAGCGGCGTTATTAATATTGAAGAAGTAAAAAACCCAATTCAAGTGGCGCAGATATTAATGCAATACGACGATCGTGTCTTAGGGGGAAGTGGTGCGACAAACTTCGCAAGGAAAAATGGTTTTGAATCATTTTCGACCGAAATTCCACAACGTCGTGCAGAACATGAAGAAAAAGTAAAATCATTTGGTACCGGAACAGTAGGTTGTGTGGCTTTTGATCAAAACGGAAAAATAGCGGCAGCCACATCCACAGGCGGTAAAGGATTTGAAGTTCCTGGTAGAATATCTGATTCAGCAACTGTTGCCGGGAATTATGCCAATACCTTTTGCGGCGTGAGTTTAACAGGAGTAGGTGAGGACATCATGAGTAATGCTACCGCTACTAAAATTGTAACTCGTGTTACAGATGGTTTTACGTTAGAAGAAGCTTTTGCCAAAACGTTCAAAGAACTAAAACCATATGATGGCTTTGCCGGTGCAATTGCCATTGACAGTAAAGGGACTATATACCACCAGGACTCTCATCCCTCTATGGTTTTTGCGAGTTTCGACGGCGATAAATTTGAAGTTTTCAAATAATCAATTCAATGAAAATTCAAACCAGATAGGGATATGATCTGATATTTTTCTTGCTTCGTTCAGTGAATTGAAGTCTTTGTAAAAAGGAATGACCCCTGTATTTATACTTTTAATTTTGGAGGTTTTATAATACATGTTATCATATTCAGACGCAAGGTATTTATTCTTTTTAATTTTTTGTTTTAAAGATGTTTTTTGGCCAACCAAAATAGATTGATATCCCATTTTTCTCAAAGGAATAAAAACGGTATGCGATTGCGGACAATTGAAATCACCTGCAAATATTAAATTTAAAGCAGGATATTCGTCAGGGAAGAACTTGAAATATTTTATTTCGGTTTCCGGCTTCATTTTTTTAGTTATCGCATGAAAATTTACCACAGTAAACTGTTTGCCCTTATATTGAAATGTACCCAAATAAGGTTCTCTTTCAATTTTTAAATGATACTTTTTTTCTAGCCATGCCTTGCCAATTTGTTTAAGTTCGCTGGTTTTCCATATAAAAGCATAACGCTCCGTCTTATAGGCACTGCTGCTCGTTGGCTCACTAATTACATAATCCCATGTGATTCCAGTACGGTTCAGTTCGTCTGCTAGTTTTGCGACAGCTTGAACACCGCCATAACCTGCCACTACTTCCTGGACGGCAATGATGTCATAACCCCTTAGGGAATTTGCAATATAGTGTACGGTCTGGTCAGATTTGGATTGACCAAAGTTTGCAATATTCCACGAGATAAGTTTGGTTTGTGGGTAAAATGCAGAGCAAAAAAGTAGTAGAAATACTAAAAGAATACGTTTCATTTATTAGGAAAAAACTAAGATTGAATAGGCTGCAACCTAATCAAATTTTTTGGAAGAATTGGGTATAGAATTTTTATTTATGACTGAAAGTAGAGGGATAAAAGTCAGCTGCGAGTAAAATAAAAGAGATGTAAATTCAAAGTTTTTTAAATAACTGTTAAAGTTATTTACTTAATTTTCAGCTTGTACTCATAACCATCTAAATCAGTGGCCAATAGTTTGTGTTTGTCAATATATTCCACTACAATTTCTATTGCCTTAGCATCGTTTATAATAAGGGTGCCAAGGCCAATATTATCTTCAATATTTATATTTCCATGAACATTGTTTCCGTTTTCATCTGTGCCTGTAACCTTATAGCCATATTGACTAAGTTCTGTAGTTTCGATTTTTTTAATGACTTCATAAGATGAATGATGGGTTACTCGTAGTGCTGCATCCGAATTTTCACAAGAACTCAAGGCTAGCAGTAAGCAAAAAAACGTGATATGGATGGAATATATTTTCCTGGTCATCTTGGTTGTTTTGCCAAAAGTACAAGGAGATATGCTGATTCCCTTACGGAAAACCTCATTAGGTGTGATTTTTTTTAAGATTTGGAATGAGAGCTGTATCATGCAAAGTGTTTCTAATGCTATCACTAGGAGTTTTATAGATTCAAGCAGATCCATATCACAAGAATTATCGTTTCATGTGAGGGGCTTGTAAACAACTCGGGGACTATGACTCCTATTCAATAAACCAGGTATTCAAGACTAATAAAATTTCGGAATGTTTGCTATAAATTGGCAAGCATTTTTCTGAAAGATTCAAGACTACTTTGAGTTGTTTAATTCTCGAAGTATTTGCCTCTTGTAAAAATTATAGTTATCAGAGTAAGTTCTGCCCTGTAGTGATGCGTCTTTTCAAATGAACAAATAGTGTTTTGGCTGCCACCTTATATTTTGCGGGAATTATTAATTCAATAAATTCATATTGTTGAACTATGATAAGTTTATATTGAAAGGTTCTAAAATAAGTTTCTATGATAACTAGTAGCAGGATAACAAACTGTATTGCGATAAGGAATGATAATTCCTGTACATTGTTGGTAATCTTTATGATTAATAGTGCTGCGAGACTATAACACAGAGTATTATAATGGTATTTTCTCCTTTTTATATATACTATCTTAGATAGCTTCTTCAATTGTACTTCTCTTATCTCTTTATTTTCAATAACATACATTTTATCCTTAAATACTTTGGTGTATGTGTTTGTTAGTGCAGGAGAATCTGATGTAGTTATGTTCTTGCTAAGAATTAAATTAGGTTTGTAATAGGGGTGCGATGTAAAAATCATTTATCGAAGCAGGTATTCGTTAGAGGGATATATGAAGCATTATCACTAATTTTTTCTTGCAGTAGTTTTTGTAAGGCTAATAACGAAATTCTATCTCGTACTTTCAGGATCATTCAGCGCTGGAGTTAACTATTTTGGATTTAATTTTAATTATCTTTTTAATTTGTTTTTCAGTAAGAAGATTTTTTTTAGTTGCAGCAGTAAGACGGTCATTTAGTGCTTCCCATTTTACTTTCATATAGGGATATATTGCCAATGAAACTTCATTCCCTTTTTTAGCTTTTTTATAATGCTTAATGTACTCCTTAACATAATTTTTATAATCGCTAAGTTGATTTCCCCATTTGTTATCAACGAAGTTTTCGTTTCGTTCTGCAGTATTATCCAATACTGCTTTTTTGTTGTTAATTTGCATGATTTGATTAATTAAAGGAACATTCCCTGGTTTTAAAATAAAAGCAAATTTAAAGGCAATAAAAGAGACTACCTTACGGGAAACCGTAAAGGACTAATTTATTTTCTTTTTATGGAGTTGGTATAATTGTAGGTTTGATGTCAAATCATTGAGATTAGCACATGTGCAGGTAATCTGTTCAAGTTACGATGATGTTGAAGTAAATTCATGCTGGTAAATTTATTCGGCAATATACTAAAGAGTTCGCTCTTTAAACTAATCCCAAATCTTTGGCGATCGCGATTAGATGTACATTGTTATTGGCTTTGAAGTAAATCTTTAGTTTGTTAATTCGCTTCTCTATACTGCTGCTGCCATTAGGTATTATACCAGTATTTTTGAATTTCACTGAAATTTCATTTAGGATGCATCCGTTGGATAATAACTTCAAAAGCGAAATATCGTAGGCTTCGATTTCATGAAGAGATTTGTCATTTAAAGTGTAAGTTAAGCCGGATGAAATACTTTTTTCGTCAGTTTTAAAAATGCTTTCCACCGCGTTCTTAAGCTCAGGGATACTATTTCTTCCTTTCGAAACGTAGGCATTAATACCTAAATTATTAAATAAGGATTTTATTCTGTATGACTTATCCTCTATAGAGAATACAATTGTTTTAATATCAGGTTGAATTTTTTTCACAGCTTCAATAAGTTCTTCACCGCAAGTCAGTTTGTTTTCACGATGATCCGTTTTAAAGGATAAATCGCTGATCAATAAATCGTAAGGCTCATTATCCTGGAGTGCTTTTTTTATTTTCAAAAAGGCATCGTCACAATATGTAGAATGTTGAATTACTTCAATAGAGAGTGTTTCTATAGCTTGCACAACGGCAATACTGATAATATCTAAATCTTCGGCAATTAATACTTTTTTGAACATAACGATTATATAGGGAATATGATACTTGATTTAAATCCTTTACCGGATTTCGTATTAAAGGTAATTGTTCCTTTTATAGCCAGGATACGGTTTTCCACATTTTGAAGTCCATTTTTTGAATTTAGTTTCTCAATAGCTGCTCCTATGCCGTTATCAGTATATTCTATATGTAAATTATTTTCATATATTTTGAAAGACATTACGACCAAACTAGATTTGCTGTGTTTTTTCATATTGATTAAGAGCTCCTGAAGGATGCGGTATACCGTAATTTTTTTTATATCGGCCATGGCAAGCCAGTTAACAGTGTCTACTTCATAAATTAAAATATTTACTGTATCAGTATTGAAGCCAGAGATCATTTCTTTTAGATTAGGAATGAAATCTGGCCCCATTGCTATAGTGCTATTCTCTTTAGAAATATTACGCGTTCTGGAATAGATGGTGTCTAAGTTGTCGAGTAATGTTTCCTTATTATGAGAGGAAGATAGGTCCTTTGTTTCCACAAATGCTATTGTATGGTAAACATCGTTTGCCAGTTCATCGTGAAGTTTTTTAGCTATACGGACTTCTGTATCGTAGGAGGTTTTAATTTTTCCTTGTTTACTTTTTTCAACGAGATAGTAATAAATAAATCCAGTAATAGTCAGTAGGACTCCAATAAGAAAGTAAAGGTTCAAAGTGGTGTTTTTTTGTAATTGTAACTCTAATGCGTTTTTAGCTTTTTGGGCTTTTAGTAGTAGAATTTCGTTGGATGTTTTTTTAGAATCGTATTTCATCTTTGCAAATTGATTCTTGGACTTTTGACGTACTTTGGCAATACTGTCATTAATGGTGACGTACTTAATAGCATATTTTTTTATTTGATTGGCAGTACTGTTTTTAATTAGTATTTCTAGAGAGTGTAAACGGTCGTCGACACTATTTATTAAAGTAGACTTTTTATAAGCTTGTTTAGCGAAGTATGTCGCCAAGATTGGATTACTTTTTGCATAGAAGAAGTAGTGATGAAAATAACTTGCAGTTAAACCCCAATCATCTTTGTTTTTCTCTCGTATTTTTAGAGATTGACTTAAATGTTTGATGGCTTTTGGATTTGCTGTTTTAAAATAACAGTACCCTAAATTATCAATTATTCTAGAAAATGTTTCAGGATCTTTTAAAACCTCTTTTTTCAAAGTTAGTGGTAGTAGGATATTTATAGCTTTTTGATATTCGTTCTTCTCCATATAGTAGACAGCCATATTGTTTTTAGCAGCGTTTATTCGGGGTTGGTCTGTCTTTAAGTTTAATGCTTTGTTATAGTAGTAATGGGCATTTTCATAATCAAAAGTATTCAAATAGTTATTACCTAATATTGTATAAATGTTCCATTTAGAGTTTTGATTCGTTGTGGTTTCCAAAACAGGCATGGCCTCCATTGCAGTAGTCTCGCTACCGCTGAAATCGCCTTGATTTTGTTGAATAGTCGCTAAATTCGAGATGGAGTAGATAAACTGTAGAGGATCTTTTTGTGGATTACAAGCTAATTTCGCCTTATCGAAATAATAATAGGAGCTATCATATTGACCATTTTTAAAATAGTTATCACCCAAGGCTATCAGCCGTTTGATTGCAACAAGGTCACTTTTCTTTTCCGGAATTAGTGGCAGTTCTTTTTTACAGCTTTGTATAAAAATTACAAGCAAAAGATAAAATAAAAAATGTAGCTTCTTCGGTACCATAAATCGAATTTACAGTATTTATTTAGTATTGGGAATTATTTGAAAGAGTATTTATATAAATTATTGATGCTTGTAAGAACCGTCGTAATCGGGAGAGTTTAAAAATAAAAAACCCCATTACGCCAAGGCGAATGAGGTTTTTGAATCTGAAACAAGCTCAGATTTAATAAGTAAGTAATTTAAATTGAGTTTATAAAACGTTTATTTTACTTTATTAAGTACAGCTTTGAAAGCTTCAGGGTGGTTCATCGCTAAATCGGCAAGAACTTTTCTGTTCAATTCGATTCCGTTAGCTTTTACTTTTCCCATGAATTGTGAATAAGACATTCCTTCTAATCTAGCTCCAGCGTTAATACGTTGAATCCATAAAGCACGGAAATTTCTTTTGTTCACTTTTCTATCACGGTAAGCGTAGCACATTGCTTTCTCTACCGCATTTTTAGCTACTGTCCAAACGTTTTTACGTCTACCAAAGTATCCTTTGGCTAGCTTCATTATTTTTTTTCTTCTTGCTCTTTTTGCAACTGAATTTACCGATCTTGGCATAATTTTATTGTTTTTTTTGTAGCAGGCGTCCCGAATTAAATCAAGAGAACTTAAAGGCCATACTCCAAGGTTATTTTAAATTGTTGTAACCTAAAGATTATTTATTCCTTTTTCTTTTCCCTCTCCTTCGGGGAGGGTTAGGGTGGGGATTATATAATTCTTAATTGTTGTTTGATGCTTTTCATATCTGATTTGTGAACTAACGCTGAATGTGTCAAAGCTAATTTACGTTTTTTAGATTTTTTAGTCAAGATGTGACTTTTAAAAGCATGCTTTCTTTTAATCTTTCCAGAACCAGTAACTTTAAATCGTTTCTTGGCGCTAGATTTGGTTTTCATTTTAGGCATTTTTTCCTAGTGTTTTAATTTATTCTTACTTACTTATCTTTAGCCTGAAGTTATTTCAGCCTCTTATTTTATATCAATGCCTCAATTTTGAATAACTGAAGTTTGAGACTGCAAATTGATATTACTTTTTCTTTTTCGGAGCAATGAACATAATCATTCTCTTTCCTTCAAGAACCGGCATCGCTTCCACTTTACCAAATTCTTCCAAGTCCGTAGCTAATCTTAATAATAAGATTTGACCTTGGTCTTTATAGATTATAGAACGTCCTTTAAAGAAAACAAACGCTTTCAACTTAGCGCCCTCTTTCAAGAATTTCTCAGCATTCTTTCTCTTAAACTCGTAATCATGCTCATCTGTTTGAGGGCCAAAACGAATTTCTTTAACTACTACTTGCGTAGATTTCGATTTTAGGATTTTATCACGTTTCTTTTGTTCGTAAACAAATTTCTTGTAATCCATGATCTTACAAACCGGTGGTTCTGCATTAGGCGAAATCTCAACTAGATCTAATTCAAATTGATCAGCTAATTTTAGGGCTTCAGTAAATTTAAAAACTCCTGGCTCTATATTTTCACCTACAAGACGTACTTCTTGTACACCACGAATAAGATTGTTTATTCTGTGGGCATCCTTCTTCTCTACGCGAGGTTGATAACCTCTGTTGCTTCTTATTGCTATGACTTTATAATTTAAGTTAAACTGTAAATACTTTTAATGTTTTTTTGATCTCTTCGTCTACTATTGCAGCAAACTCTTCGATCGTAACGCTGATGTTTCCCTTTCCTTCCTGTCCATGACGACGGATAGAAATAGTACCGTTTTTCTCTTCTTCCTCGCCTACAATCAGCATAAACGGGATCTTTTGCATTTCAGCGTCTCTAATTTTCTTGCCTATTGTCTCACTTCTATTGTCAACGAGGGCGCGAATTTCGTGATTTTCTAACAAATCTAAAACTTTTTTCGCATATATTTCATATTTTTCACTCAAAGACAATATAATAGCCTGTTCAGGCATCAACCAGAGTGGGAAATTTCCTGCCGTGTGCTCCAGCAAGATGGCTATAAACCTTTCCATCGAGCCAAAAGGCGCTCTGTGAATCATAACTGGTCTATGTAATTCGTTATCAGACCCTTTGTAAGTCAAATCAAAACGTTCAGGTAGGTTGTAATCCACCTGAATTGTTCCTAATTGCCATTGTCTTCCTAAGGCATCTTTTACCATAAAATCCAATTTCGGACCATAGAAAGCTGCTTCGCCATATTCGATAACAGTGCTTAATCCTTTGTCTGCAGCAGCATTGATAATGGCGCTCTCAGCTTTTTCCCAGTTTTCATCGCTTCCAATGTACTTTTCTCTGTTCTCTTTGTCTCTTAAAGAGATCTGAGCGGTAAAGTTTTCAAAACCTAAAGAGCCAAATACATAAAGGACCAGGTCAATTACTTTTTTAAACTCTTCATCCAATTGCTCTGGAGTGCAAAAAATATGGGCGTCATCCTGAGTAAACCCACGTACGCGAGTCAGTCCATGTAATTCACCACTTTGTTCGTATCTGTAAACAGTACCAAACTCAGCATATCGCTTTGGTAAATCTTTATAGGACCAAGGTCTTACATTATAAATTTCACAGTGATGAGGGCAGTTCATCGGTTTCAGTAAAAATTCTTCTCCTTCATGAGGAGTAGTGATTGGTTGAAAACTATCTGCTCCATATTTGGCATAGTGTCCAGAGGTTACATAAAGTTCTTTTTGACCAATGTGGGGGGTGATTACTTGCTCGTAACCTGCTTTTTTCTGTGCCTTCTTCAGAAATTGCTCTAATCTTTCTCTCAATGCAGCTCCTTTAGGTAGCCACAATGGCAAACCTTGACCTACTTTTTGTGAAAAAGCAAACAATTCAAGTTCCTTTCCTAGTTTTCTGTGATCGCGACGTTTTGCCTCTTCAAGTAGAAGTAAGTACTCAGTTAAATCTTTTTGTTTTGGGAATGAAGTCCCATACACACGTGTTAGTTGTTTATTTTTTTCGTTACCACGCCAATAAGCACCGGCGACACTCATTATTTTGACCGCTTTGATGATACCGGTATTTGGGATATGTCCTCCACGACATAAATCGGTAAAAGTATCGTGGTCGCAAAACGTAATCGTTCCGTCCTCAAGATTGGTGATCATCTCGGTTTTGTAAACGTTGTCTTTGTATAGTTCTAATGCTTCTGCTTTAGAAACAGGACGAAGTTTGAATTCATGCTTTCCTCTTGAAATCTCAAGAATGCGATCTTCAATTTTCTTAAAGTCAGTTTCTGTAATTTTTTGATCTTCAAAATCGATATCATAGTAGAAGCCATTAGAGATAGCTGGTCCAAGTGTTAATTTGACTCCAGGATACATTTGCTCAAGGACTTGCGCCATGACATGTGAAGTCGAATGCCAAAAAGCCTTTTTTCCGTCTTCATCATTCCATGTGTATAATATAAGACTGCCATCCGTCGTCAAAGGCGTGGTTGTTTCTACTGTTGTACCGTTAAAAGAAGCCGAAATTACATTTCTGGCAAACCCTTCACTAATGCTTTTAGCAACCTCCATCGGAGTTACGCCTGATGCGAACTCTTTAACTGACCCATCGGGCAAAGTAATCTTAATCATTGTTTGTTAATTTAAGAGTGCAAATATAGTCATTACAAAAACACAAACAATAGATAGCTAAGGTTTGTTCTATATATAGGAGTAAAAACAAAGCAGTTTAATATGTGGTGGTATAATAAGGTATACATAATTTATTTTTAGGAGCTAGTTCCCGTTATCCGCTACAATATCCATGTATGTCCCGATGCTTCGGTACATACATGGAGGGTTTTCACTGCTATCGGGGCTATGGGAGTAGTATTTCAGGAGGAATATTTCGAGATTACATATAATTTTAGTGAAAACAAAGCTTAGATACCGGAGACTATATAATAAAAGGAGGCAATCGGTGTATGAATCAAGAGTAGGTTTGTTATTGTATAGTAGTAAGAAATGGTAAAAAGCGCAAAATCACAGTAAAACTCCACAAACTATATACATAAAGTCACCCTCTTCTGCGTAGAGTCCTCACGCTTCGGGAGCGGAGAGAAAATAATTTCCACATTCAAAAAACTTATTTCCAGCGAGTTAAAGCTAAGTTTTGTTAGAGGTTAAAAAAAAGGCATTT
>NZ_PJBJ01000025.1 GCF_002836475.1 Flavobacterium sp. ALD4
TTTAGGTGTAACTGGAGCAACAAGCACTTCAGGAATCAAAGATTCAGCTACAATTGCTGCTACTAACATAACTGCATCAGGTACAACTACTTTAAATGGGGCTTTAAACCTTAATGGTACACTTACGACTTCAGGATTAATTAGAATCACAAATACTGCACCCTCTACAACAACAACAACTGGTGCTCTTACCATAGTTGGTGGGGTAGGAATAGCTGAAAACTTAAATATAGGCGAATCCTTACGTGTAACAAAAAATATAACGACGGATCAAAATTTAACAGTGGCTGGAAGTACAATATTAAGTGGATCTGTTAGATTTTTAAATGGTACTTCTATTGAAGGAACTTCAACTTTTGAAAATTATCCCCCAAAGATGGCAACATTAACGGCTTCGCTACCTGTGTTTACTGATGCAAATCAAAAATTAACTATAAGAGCAATAACTGGTACATCAGGAAGTAGTGTCGTTTTATCTGATTCACCAGCCTTAACAGGAACACCTACAGCACTCACACCAACGCGAGGAGATAATAGTACGCTTATAGCAACTACTGCTTTTGTAACTAATGCGATGACATTTAGCAATGTAAGAACTGTAAGTTCAGGTGATACTGTAGCGGCTACAGATTACACTATCTTATGTGATGCTTCTGCAGGTACTTTTAATTTAGCACTTCCAAGTCCTGTAGGTGTTAGCGGTAAAATATATGTGATTCGTAAAATTGACGAGGTTAATCCAGCTTTTAATTATTTTGTACAATTAACAGGATCTACTATATATCAATCTAAAACAACACAAATTGACAAGATTAATGTAAATGAAACTTTGAGAATTCAGTCTAATGGAGTTAATTGGTACCTTATTGACTAATAAGACTATATAATATAAAAACTAAATACTATGAAGCCAAATATATTTTCTAAATCACTAGCGTACACAATCATTCTGTTTTGTGTTGGGACCACCGTTTCAGCTCAAATGACTCAAAAGATTGGAGGTAATCCATTTTATATGGAACCTTCAGCTATTTTAGAGTTAGAGAGCACCACTAAGGGGTTCTTACTTCCTCGAATGACTGCTGCTCAAATGAATGCAATTATATCACCTCCATCAGGAATGATGGTTTACTGTACTAATTGTGGTGGTGTTGGTCTTGGACAATTACGCATTAAGTATAGTGCATCGTGGGGTATACCTGCTATTAATTTAAGTGGTGATGTGAATGCCGCTGTCGACTTGGCTGGTAATAATGTAACTACCATTCAGCCCAATGTAGTTGGTTATTCAAAAATGCAAACTGCAGCTGCTAATACAATATTAGGGAACGGAACGGCAGCTACTGCTAATGTGCAGGAAATAGCAACTACGGGTACAGGAAATGTAGTTCGTGCAACTTCACCAACTTTAGTAACACCAGTTTTAGGAACGCCAGTATCAGGAACTCTTACAAACACTACTGGTTTGCCAATTTCGACAGGTGTAAGTGGTTTGGGAACTAATGTTGCTGCTTTTTTAGCTACATCTTCTTCCGCAAATTTAGCAACTGCATTAACGGACGAAACAGGAAGTGGTGCTGCGGTTTTTGCAAATACACCTACCCTGGTAACTCCAGTTTTAGGAGTGGCCACAGTAACTACTGTTAATAAATTGACAATAACTGTTCCAGCAACAGCTGCGACTTTAACCTTGGCGCAGGGTAGTACATTGGCTACGTCAGGTGCTTTTTCTCAAACATTAACAGCAACAGCACCAACAAATATTACTTTGCCTACCACAGGTACTTTGGCTACGTTATCAGGTACAGAAACGCTATCTAATAAAACTTTGGATACAAATACAATCGCTGTTACCCAAGCTCCTCACAATATCAGTACTGCATTAGCGACAACTGCTTGGGTAATGAATGAATTAGATCAGTTACCATTGCCAAGTGGACACATACTTATTGGAGATAGTAGCGGTATAGTAGAAAACCAAGCGGTTACAGGTGATGTAACGATTTCAAATCTTGGAGTTACAAGCATAGGAAATGATAAAGTTGTTACGGCAGATATTTTAAATTCAAATGTGACCTACGCTAAGATTCAAAATGTTGGCGCTAATACAATATTAGGAAACGGAACAGCTTCTAGTGCTACTGTACAGGAAATTGCCACTACGGGTACTGGAGATGTAGTTCGTGCTACTTCACCTATCTTAACTACCCCAGTTATCGGCGCAGCTACAGGAACAAGTCTAAGCGTAACCGGTTCATTGACTTCAACAGTAGCTACCGGTACAGCACCATTGATTGTAACTTCCACAACGCCTGTTGCTAACTTAAGTATCGGTGGTAATGCCGCAACGGTCACAACCAATGCCAATTTAACTGGAGGTGTTACATCAGTAGGTAATGCAACTACAGTTGTTACTAATGCAAACTTAACAGGAATGGTAACATCGTCAGGTAATGCAACTTCATTAGGTTCCTTTACTTCCGCAAATTTAGCAACTGCATTAACGGACGAAACAGGAACGGGTGCTGCGGTTTTTGCAAATACACCTACTTTTTCAGGAACTGTTACAATTCCAGCACTAGTTGCTGGGGGTACTAGCTTTCCTATAGCAGTTCCGACTCCGACTATTTCATCATTGGATTATGTTCTAATTAAACCTGGTAGTGCTATAGCATCTGCTGTTTGGGTCCCAGTACCAAAGCAATTTAATAAAGAATTTGTAGTTAGCGCTAATACTTCCACTTTCGATCTGGATTATATTATTGATAACAGTTATATCCTTGCTGTTTATAGAAATGGAGTTAGGTTAAAACAGAATACTGGTTACGCTTACGGCGAGGAGGATAATTCAGTTACATCTTCAGGAAGTCAATATAGGGTGACCAGAGTGACTTTTACTGTGACATTGAGTGTTCAAGATGATATTTTTATTGATTATTATAATGATCCTAATAAATTTAAAGCGCGGCCGTAAAGTTTCAACTATATGTAAAAGTACTTAAAATGGACAAATATGCTTTTTGTGGCTAACTAGTTAACGTTGATAGATTAATGTTAATATAACAAAATGAAATAAATCATGAAAATATTACGTTTGAATAAAACCATTAAAACATGTGGGATAGTGCTTGTCTTTTTAATGCTTGGATTAAATGCGTTTGCTCAATTAAGCGATTTACACTATTTACCACCACTCAGGCAGGCAGGACTTTCCTTTGATTCTCAAGCGATTTACGTTTCAACACCAGAAACGAATGCGTTTACGGTGAATGTTTATCAGGGTACCAATACGACCGCTATCGGTTCATTAACGGTCTCTAAAGCTTCAGGATCGATCTACACCCTTGCAAATGGCGGAGATAATGATGTTACCTTACTACGTGATGTAAATACGGGAATTGTTCAAAGTACTTCCGGTTTGAGGTTTCAATCTTCAGGAGGTCAAAAATTTTATGTAAATTGGAGGGGGAAGTCAGTGGCTCAGGCCTCATCACTTACATCAAAAGGTAGGGCCGCATTAGGGACAGCTTTTAAATGGGGGGGGGTTCCTAATATAGGAGTACAATCTGTCGATGGTTATAATGCATCTTTGGGTATTATGGCCACTCAAGATAGTACTACTGTTAACATATTTGGTTATAATCCCTCTTGTACTTTTAGGTTAGGGACTAATGCCGCGGGAATTACTGATGATGCGTTAACAATCACCCTTGACGCTGGACAAACGTTTGTTTTAGAGGCATTTTTCAATACTGCAAATTCACCTAATGCAACTGGCTGGTTAGGAGCGTCCATCAGTTCAAATAAAGCCATAGTCGTTAATGTTGGCGAAATGCTCTTTCAGTCAGCAGCAGTAAATGCCGGTCAAGATGCTGGTATGGATCAAATTATACCTGAAAATACTTTAGGTAAAGAATATGTATTTATAAGAGGTAATGGCGCAGATGACCAAGAGTATCCTGTAATTATAGCCACACGAAACAATACAGAAATATATGTTAATGGTGCTTCAACTCCTATTGCAACAATTAATAATGGAGACTATTTTAGTATCTCTGGGTCCAATTATTCATCAACTTCAGTAGGAGCAAACATGTACGTATATACTTCTTATGAAGCCTATGCCTTTCAATCACTGGCAGGTAGTTCTAAAAAGAATACAGGAGACATCAATTTTATAGCTCCAGTAAATTGCTTGTTGAGCAACACTGTTGATAATATATCTAATATTACTGATATGGCAGGAATGACAATGAATGGAGGGGTAACCATTGTAGCTTCCTCAGCAATTGCCGATAAAGATATCATAATAACTAATGGAGTCAATCAAGTTAGTACAGCAACCCTAAATGCAGCAAAGACAACTTTAGTTGGTAACCCTAATTGGAAAACATTTTATATTCCGGGATTAACAGGAGATGTAGCAGTCGCTGCCAATGGCCCGATCGCTGTAGGGTTTTTTGGTTCTAATAATGACGCAGGAGCCTCAGGGTATTTTTCTGGTTTTGAAACAATTCCTATAATTGAAGTTTCAGTTGTGGGTGATGGTTGTTTGCCTAAGTCAATTTTAACAGCTACCCCAGGGTTTACTTCTTATGCATGGTACAATGGTGGGACTTTAATTCCGAGTGAGAGTAGTAATACGTATACACCTGCTATCGCTGGAGATTATACCGTTATTGTCACAAATGGTTTTTGTACGTATGAGTCTGCTAAACAATATCTATATGATTGTAATCCAGAAATTGTTTTAAGCGTAAGTGCCAATAACACTTTTGTTGCTAGCGGATCCAATGTTGTTTTTACTGTTAAAGCAAAATATTTAGGATATGATAAGGTTTCAAATGTTGTTATTAGTAATACCCTTCCCGTTGTAGCAACCTATTCAAGCGCAAGTGCATCCTTTGGCGCATGGAATTCAGCAAATGACAAATGGACAATAGGAACTATGTATCCTGGTGAAGAACACATTTTAACAGTTACCTGTGCTGTAAAATCATTTACAAATCCAACCAATGGGACCTATACCATTTCAAGTACACAAATTTTTTCAGGAACAGAAGGCAATAAAATAGCTGATGACCTTACAGAAAACATAACTGCTGTTGCAAGTTTAAAAACTCCAATTTTAAGCAATTTCATTATACCAAATAAAACGGTTTTCGGGGGTACTTTTACTTTAATACCCCCAATTTCAAATAGTACCGGGCTAATAAGTTACAAAAGTAGTAATCCAAATGTGGCTTCCGTTTCAGGTTCATCAATTTCAATAATTAGTCAGGGAATTACAGTAATAACGGCCTCTCAGGCAGCAGATGTTGATAACATATCTGGGTCAATTGCAGAGAATTTAAGCGTTAATAGTTTAACGGCAATCACTTCTAACGGAAGAATAGCGCTCAATCCATCAAATTATGTAAACAGAAATGGAGAGATAGGTCTTAATGGTGCTTTATCACAAAACGGACAGATTATTGAAACAAAATCTAATAAAGGTTTAACAGAATCTTCTGCAGCTATAAATGGCCGTCAAATAAAAATGGCACATCCAAATTCTACCGATGGAATATATTGGATTAAAAACCCAAACATCAATGGAGGAACCCCTTTTCAAGTTTATATTGATATGACTACCGACGGTGGTGGTTGGATGTTATTAAACGTAGGTTCGGGAAGTTCAGTTTCATCCCAGGTAGCTACAGTTACTTCTCCTAATTTGCAAGGCTATTTGCCCCGTGCAACTGTAATTGAACTAGCCAATTTATGTACAGCTGTTCAATTAAGATCTGGAGATTCCGCTAGTTCTTATGCTAACAAAACAACTTCTACTGATGCCTTGGCCATTGGCGCCTTGAGGAGTAGTGACACGACTGTTGGGGGCTCTGGAACCTGGCATAATGGTAGTTTAGGGACAACTATATTTAAAATAGATAGGGGTTCTTGGTGTTGGGCAGTGACTGGTGGTGCTCCTGATGTCATTGGTTGGCCCCGGATGTATCAGTCGTATAACAATACAAGCTGTGTTCATTGGTATGTGGATTTGGCGTCTGGAAGGACAGCTAGTTCAGATAGTTTAAAGGATGCTTGGTTTTCGACCTGGATACGATAATTTCAGATAATATGCTAACGGTATTTCATATCCTCACACTTTTTAAATGAAAAATTAAGCTGGAATTGAAACTTCTAATCAGCTCGCTTTTATAATTACTTTTACCGTTTGCCCGTAATTCCTGATACTTTTCGCTTTTTTATGTTTTTATGCACTTTGTGAGGGTTGGAGAATATAACCGAAAAGTACTCCCAAAAATGGTGCGTTTTCAATAAAATGTGAGTCGATTCTGATAGTGAGTCGGAGTATCCTTCATATAAAGTATCATGAAAGGCACTGAATATTTCAAGTTTGTTTTTAGGATATTCAAATGAATCATTTTTTATCATACTGGGTAAAAAAGGATCGGCTATCAAGCCCCTGCCTATCATCCAGTGGTCAATAGCAGGGAATCGCTTTTGCATTTGTGCATTTCTAAAACTGAAATCAGTAAATCCTTTAAGGGGAGAGGAAAGTAGGGTAAAGCTCCAGCTCGTTTATCAGAAGTGAACTCCAAGTACAAACTGGTTATTTTTGGAGCCAACTGATGCCCTAGTTGTGTAGCAGAACTAAAGCAATTAATTCCGCTTTATGAAAAATGGAAATCACAAGGGGTAGAAGTTGTGTTTATATCCTTAGATACAGATCAAAGGGCCTTTCGTGATTTTACCATCCAGATGCCGTTTATCAGCAGTTACGATTACAAGAAATGGGACACTCCCGCTGGGAAAGCGTATTTTGTTTATAGTTCGCCTACGATGTATTTGTTAGATGAAGATCAAAAAATTATGCTGCGTCCTATGTCCATGCTACAACTAGATGCTTATTTGCAAAGCGGCAAAAGAGAATAGGAAAATGGGATAATGGCACTATTTTAGTTATTAAAAAAAATAAATACATACTATTATAATTTCTTATGAAAACAATAAAATTACTGATAATAACACTCTTAATTAGTTGTAGTGCTTATGCAGCACCTCTAACTACATACACCGTTACTAGTTTGAGTGATGATGGTAGTTCAGGCACATTAAGATGGGCTATTAATCAAGCTAATGCAGATGTCAATCCCAATCAAATTGATTTTCAAGCGGGTTTTACAGGGACTATCACATTAACTTCAGATTTGCCAACTATTACTCGTAATTTAACGATTATAGGTCCTGGGATTGCTAACTTAACGCTATCAGGGAATAATTTATATAAGATGTTTTTTATAAATAATGACTCTGCATTAAATATATCTGGAATAACTTTTAGAGCGAATGCTTCTTTTAATGGTTCGGTTTTTCGAGCGGACAGCACTAATTCATCTATTGTTGCTAACTCAATTAGTGTTACTGGTAATGCACGCAGTTATGCATTTTATACCAACGATAGTTCAACAATAACCATCTCTAATTCTACTTTTACAAATAATAGTGGTATCTTATTTGGGAGTGATTATGGTTCTGTACCTTCTACGACATCAGATACACTTACTGATTATACTAATAGGATAACAGTTACGGGATCTACTTTCGATGCTAATACAGGAACTATTTTTAGCACTCAGCGGTATGTAAAAATTGATAATTGTAATTTTACAAATAATACCAAAACAATAGGTTCTTTTAATGGAGTAAATAGATATCAAGTTCTAAATTCAACTTTTACCGATAATACGGGAGGTACATTATTTTCTTTTTCTAGTTGGATTGGGGATGGTACTAAATTTGGAGAATTCACCTTAGCCACAAATAATACATTATTCAATGGCAATACTTTTACTGGAAATCCAGGAATTCTTATTAATCCAGGTGGAAACTCATATTACGATAATAAAACAACCATTTCTAATAATATCTTTTCAAATAATGGAACGACTTATACAGGTAATCCTGCAGTAGTTAGCGGTAACTCCACACCACCGCCTACCATCAGTTCTTTTACACCTACAGCAGCAGGCACTGGAGAATCAGTAGTAATTATTGGAACTAATTTTGATTCAGTTACTCAAGTGCAATTTGGGAGTGTCTCTGCATCCTCTTTTACCATAGACTCACCCACTCAGATTACAGCGGTTGTAGCAGCTGGCTCTTCAGGAAATGTTACCCTTACAAAAGCTGTAGCCAATGTAGCCTTGGCTGGTTTTATTTATAAAATAGTTGCATACAATTTTAATAGCAACGCACTTGACGAAACTGGCTCTAATCGAGATGGTAGTATTAGTGGTGGAGTGACTTTTGGCACTGGTGTTGAAGGACAGTCCGCTTGTTTTGATCGCACCACTTCTAATTATATTGCATTGCCCAATAATCTAATTAGAAGCTTGAGTGATTTTACGATTTCGTTACGTTTTAAAACAAGCTCAAAAGGGATCATCTTAGGCTATCAGCAAGCTGCAGTTGATATTGCTACATCACTTCAATATATTCCTATAATAATGGTTCAGTCTGGCGGTAAATTAAGAGCTACGTTATGGAAAACTACTGGCAGCGACATAAGTGTGCTTTCATCTACCTTAGTTAATGATGGAAACTGGCATAAAGTTGATATGTCTGTCACACCTACTTCTATTAGTTTTTACTTAGACGGCCTGCTTGTTGGCTCAGGTTCAGGAACAGTTAATCATCTTGATATGCAAGTCAATCAAATTGGTAGGGGAATGACTTCTATTGATAGAGATTCTTCTGGAGGTGATCTTAGTGGGTGGCAAGGATTTACAGGCTGTATTGATAACTTTTTAATTTTAGACAAAGGACAGTCATTAGCTACCATGACTCAAGTTACTCAACTACCAGTACCACAACTAACTTCATTCACTCCTGCAGTTTGCAATATAGGGGATACAGTTACTATTACAGGAACTAATTTTACCGGAGCGACCTCAGTGCTTATTGGTACTATACCCGTTACGAATTTCACAGTAGTTTCAGATACTCAAATAACAGCTGTGACTAATTTAGCGCAGGTTTCAAGTATTTCAGTCATTACTGCAGGAGGAACTGCAGTTAGTGCTACTACGGTGACGGTAAATAAATTAAATCCAACTCTTAGTAACTTTAATAATGCCACTAAAAAATACTTTGATGCGACCTATACTTTAATACCACCAACAAGTAGTATTGCAGAGGCATTTTCATATTCAAGTAGCGATTTGAATGTAGCTACAATAAGCGGTTCGGTAGTCACTATTACAGGGGCAGGTACGGCTACCATTACGGCAACTCAAGCCGGTAATTCGAACTATAACACTGCAAGTATTACAGCGACATTGACAGTTACAAGCGTTTCTGTTTTAACCAAAGGAGGCGGTATTTCTGGTGCTAATTTAAATTATGTAAATCAGTACGGGCAAATAGGTGGGAATTTTGGCTTAAGTGCTAATGGAGCAATTTTAAATGTAAAGTCACCCGCATCAATAGTTTCAGCTGGCTTAGTGATGTATTTAGACGCTGGTAATACCGCTAGTTACGCGGGAAGCGGCACAACTTGGACAGATTTGAGTGGTAATGGTAATCATGGGACACTTTTCGGTGGTGTTGGGTACACTAGTGTGAATAGTGGCGCTTTGGTTTTTGATGGAGTGAATGATTATTTTGTAACAAACAATAATTTTAACCTCTCAAGTACAGATAAACTGACCGTTCAAATCATTCTAAAAACAGCAAATTCCGGTGAAGAAATGATCATGGAGCATAGCGTTAATTGGAATGCTAATAATTCTTTTGGCGTTATTCAAAATAGCAATAAAATACAATTTTCAGACATACAATTTACAGACAAACCAAATTATAATGTGCGTAATTCAGTAGCAGCGATAAATGATAATAATTGGCACCTTTTTTCAGCAACAACAGATAGAAGTTTAAATGCTACTAATCAAACTTTAATTTATATTGATGGTGATGCTCCGAGTAGTGTAATTGACCCTACCCTTGCCAATGACAACAGTGGAAATTACACAAGTCACAAGCTATATATAGCATCTAGAGCAGGATCTTCCTATCTTTTTAACGGAACAATTGGCCAAGTATTCATCTACAATAGAGTGCTTACTGCCGCAGAAATCCAACAAAATTTTTATGCGGTAAAATTAAAATACGGATTATAGCAGTACAAATAAGTTAGTGTATAATCCAGCAAAAATCATCTCTGTTGCTCGTCTTACAAGAGTGTCTAATTCCTCTATAAACGGAAGAGAGCATTTTCAACGCGGCTTACACAGTTACAAAAAATATAAATTGCATTTTACACTTGGGTGTATTCCGCGTTGCAAACGCTACACTATGCCTTTTAAATTTAAGTAGGTATTCGATGCAATCGAGAACTAGAGAAGTCTTGATTCTTAACTCTTATGAGGGTAAAATTAGCAGGTCCACAGATCAATTTTTTTAGTGGGATAATTTAGCTTAAATGTTTATATAGCAAAGTTATTTTGAATAATAATAATAATAATCACAAAATGAAAGTAAAAAAAATCTTAATAGTGGTTTTAGTGGTTTTAACATCACTTCAAGTAGGCGCACAAGCTTTAGATAAAAACGGAAGAATTTTACCTGCAATTAATACTCAAACTCAAAGTGAATTGAATTTAAAAGCTAATTTAATTTCGCCCACATTAACAGGAGTTCCATTAGCTCCAACAGCCGCTGCTGCAACGGATACAGAACAGATTGCAACCACGGCTTTTGTTACAGCAGCAGCTTCTTCTTCAAACTTTGTGGATTTAACAACAATTCAAACCGTTGCTGGAGCTAAAACTTTTAGTTCGGGCATTATAGTAGATGGGCTGTTAAATGTTGGTTTAGGTAATGGAGGTGATTATACTAGTGCGGCTGTTGGTGCAAATACCCTAAGCGCAAATGTTAATGGTACGCGTAATACTGCTATTGGTAGCTTTGCACTGAGTAACAATACAGCTTCTGAGAATACAGCAATAGGATACTATACCCTTCGAGAAAACACAACAGGAAGTTCAAATGTGGCTGTTGGTGGTTATGCAGGAGATATTATCACAACAGGTTATCAAAATACAATTTTAGGGCGTGAAGCGGATCCAAGTTCTTTAGACGGAATCAATCAAACTGTAATTGGATATAATGCAAGAGGGGCAGGGGACAATACCGTACAATTAGGAAATACAGCTGTAACATTAGTTAACACTAGTGGAAATCTCACAGCCAAGAGTTTAAGTACTACTTCAGATATTATCGTTAATGCGGTAACTTTAGGTTTAGGTGGCGGAAACCTTAATCGTAACCTAGCTTTAGGTATTAGTGCCTTAGCAGCCAATACTACTGGTACTTATAACACCGCTGTAGGCAGTGCAGCTTTAGGTAGTAACATTGCTGGGGCTCAAAATTCCGCTTTCGGTTATCAAGCACTTAAAAATAATTTAACTAGTCATGGGTCCGCTTTTGGATTTCAAGCACTTATGAATAATACAACAGGTCTTGGGAATACGGCGGTTGGTTATAATTCACTCAAGAGTAATACAACGGGCTTCGATAATACGGCCATTGGCCAAGAAAGTCTTTTAAATAATCTGGATGGTAAACGTAATGCAGCTCTTGGAAAATATGCTCTTAAAGATAATACAGCTAATGATAATACAGCGGTAGGTTATGCTGCGCTACAAGCAAACACTACTGGTAATGAGAACACTGCCTATGGTTCGGCTGCACTAAGTTCAAACATCAGCGGTAATTATAATACTGCAAATGGTAAGAATGCACTAAGTTCAAACAACAATGGTAATTACAATACCGCAAATGGTTACGTTGCATTAAGTTCAAACACTACAGGTAGCGCCAACACCGCAAATGGTGCGCTTGCCCTGTATAAAAATATCGATGGTATCGGTAACACCGCAAATGGTGAGGCTACATTACGTGATAACACCTCTGGTAAGTATAACACGGCAAATGGTCAGAATTCAATGATTGTAAACATTAGTGGTAATTACAATACCGCAAATGGTCAAATTGCACTATTTAAAAACACCAGTGGTAGTTACAATACCGCAGATGGTGTGTCTGCACTACTTGATAATACAATAGGGAATAATAACGCCGCTTTCGGCTATAACGCGGGCAATTCTATTAGTGCCGGATCTGATAACACTATGCTTGGGTCAAATGCAAATACAAGTGATGGTACGATTTCAAACGCTACAGCAATTGGTAATGGAGCTATAGTTTCAACAAGCAACACCATGCAATTAGGTAATACAGCAATTACCAATGTGAACACTAGCGGATCTATTACAGCTGCTTCTTTTATAAGTACGGATGCCTATGTAGTTGGCCAAACATATCAAGAACTAGGTGGCTGTGTAATTATGGTTTCAACTAATGGAAAACATGGTGTTGTAGTCGAAACTCAAGACTCAGTATCAGGAAATGCAAATCATTATGACGCTTCGTCATATTTGTCGGATATAAATAATCATAGTATTGCAGGAAAAAATTTTTCAGACTGGAGGTTACCAAATATGTTTGAGGCACAAAAAATAATGACTCAGATTACTGCTAATAAGATTACTGGTTTTTCAAATTATTATTATTGGACCAGTACCGGAACTCCTGATGCAAATAGGTATCAATACGTCATTTTAACGCCAGGGGGTGGAGGTGTAGGTGACAGGCACGTAAGTTCTGATCCTTCTAGAGTTCGCGGAGTACGGACTTTTTAACTATTTTGATAATACTATAAAGCAGTATGTTTTGTGTAAAAGGGAGTGGTGTTGAAAATAATTTTTGAGCAATTCCAAGCCAAGGAACGAATCAAGGAACGTCTTATTGGATTGTGAAGTAATATAGTTATCACAACTTAATATTATCTTTAGGTGATAAGTACTACAAAAAAAGGTTCCACTGCAAAGTGGAACCTTTTTTTATTATAAGACAGATAATTTAAGTTTTAAGATTACCCCGCTTTTATAATTTCTTTTACAGTTGCTTCATAGTTCCTAATACTTTTTGCCTTTTTTATGTTTTTTGCCACTTTGTGTGGATTGGAAAACATAGCAGAAAAGTATTCCCATAAATGGTGCATCTTTAATAGAATGTGAGTGGATCCTGATAAAGACTCGGAGTATCCTTCGTACAAGGTATCATGAAATGCACTGAATAATTCCATTTTATTTTTTGGGTATTCTAAGCTGTTGCTTTTAATCATACTGGGTAAAAAAGGATCGGCTATCAAGCCTCTTCCTATCATCCAATGGTCTATGGTTGGGAAACGCTCTTGCATCTCTTTAAATTTAGCTACCGTAGTAATATCGCCATTGTAATACAATTTCAATTTGGTGTTGTCAACACATGCCTGGTACGCATCCAAATGTACGCCTCCTTTATACAATTGTTTTCCTATACGCGCATGAATGGCAACATTCTTAATTGGATACTTTTCTAAAATAGGAAAAACATCCAGAATTTCTTCGGTAGTATCATATCCCAAACGCATTTTCATTGATACTGTAATATCCGATTCGTTGTGTACTTTATGCAAAATCTGGTTGATTTTTTCCGTATTGCTGATCAATCCTGATCCCATTCCACATTTGGTTACCATAGGATAGGGACAACCTAAATTCCAGTTTAATTCTTTATATCCTAATTCCTGTACATACTTAGAAACAAATAAAAACTCGTCAGCATCATTAGTAATTATTTGCGGAATTACTTCAAGAGTATTATTGTTCTCTGGTAATAAATCACGCTGATAAGAAGATTTAATAATCATTTTTCCATTCAAACGAATGTAAGGTGCATAAAACGTATCAATACCTCCAAAAATTTTATTTTGGGCATTTCTAAAACGAAAATCAGTAAATCCTTGTAAGGGAGAGGAAAGTAAGGTGTAGCTCATGTATAATTTAAAAAGTGCAAATATAAACAATGAAAACTATAACTGGATGAAACAAAAAAAAGACTTTCGAATGAAAGTCTTTTTTAGTATTTAGTAGTATTTTTTTTCGAAAATTAAACCTTTCCTAAGGTATATAATTGCTCCATTGTAGGGCTTAAACTTCCCCCTGCAGGTTCCAATGTAATTCCAAAGGCTTCAGCATCTCCTGTTTTATCCACAGCAAATATTTTTGATTTATTGCTTGTAAAGTCAGACAATAAACCAATACTTGTAGGTGTGAGTTGGGGTTGTAGTACTAAGGACCAAATTTGATACACCATTCCTTTTGGAGGCTCTGGCAATCCTGCAGCATCAACATAAACCACTTGGGTTTCTTTGTTCCAATACACTTTTGCCGATGACTCTGGAGCTACCGCTTGTCCACCAAGTGCTACAACGGTATTTTCAGTGTCTCGTACGACTGCTAAACTAGTTTCATTTTGCGTGTTCTTTAGAGATAACTCATTTAGCTCTTTTTCAACCTTTGCTTTTTCAATTTCAGTACTTACAACCTGATTGCTTGTTTGTTCCAATTGATTGTATTGGAAGCCAATACCAACCAATAATACAATGGCAGCTGCCCATCCGATGTATTGTGACCAGTTTCTCGTAGTCTCCATTTCTATTACTGGAGCGTGTTTTAGTTCTAATTTGGCTTTAATTTTCTCATAATTAGCCACCGAATGGAATGGTGAAAAACTAGAGGACAAGGCCACAATCGCTTTCTCAATTGCAATAATCTCATCCTTGATTTCAGGATTTGTATTAGCCATAGTAGTAACTTCTTCATTTTCGGTTTCGCTTAGCAAACCATAAACGTAAAGTTCTAAAATTCCGGAGTTGATGTATTCTTTTGTTTCCATTATACTTTCAAATAGGTTCTTAAATCATTAATACAATTTCGATTGTGTGTTTTTACAGTTCCTAAAGGAATTTCCAACTCTTCCGAAGCTTCTTGTTGGGTGTATCCTTTAAAGAACAATAAATCTATTATTTGTATACACTTTGGCTTGAGTTTTTTGACAAACTCATTTATTCCTATAGTATCTACTTTGTCGACCAGTTTATTGCTGTCGTCTAATAGATGTACGAAATTATCTGAGGAAAGGTTTTTTTGACTATTGTTAAAATTTTTGGATCTTAATTTATCTATGGAAGTATTTCTTGCAATATTAAGTATCCACGTGTAGAAGCGTCCTTTACTTTCATTATAAGAATCAATGTTTTTCCAAATCTTAACAAAAACTTCTTGAAGTACATCTTCGGCTTCTTCTCGGTTGCTTACAAGAACATTAATTACTGAAAATAGACTTTTAGAATACATATCATAGATATGTGTAAAAGCTCTTTCGTCTTTCCTATATACTAGCACTAATAATTCTTCCTGAGTCATATTGGTTTTGATTTGTTACTACAAACTTAACAAACTTATTTACAATTGCATAAATTAAATTGATTGTGTGTTTTATGCACAAGGTAGTTTTAAATAATTGTGTTTTTTTTAATAATTTAAAACTATGTAAATCAGCGATTTAAAAAAAAAGTTACTTTTTTTTTAATTTTTTTAAAACCAAAAAGGAAACATTCTCGTAAATGACTGTATAACCTTTTAAATTATAACAAAATGAAAAAAACAAAAATGGTATTAGGTCTTTCGTTAATTGCGATTTCAGGCTTAATCTTAGTAGCAGCGGATCACGTAGATGCTCCATCAGTAACAGGTAATGCAGCGGATATTACAGATTTGTACACTTTTCAAGGACAAGAAACTAATAATTTAGTTTTTGCGGTTAACACTCAAGGGTTGTTAAGTCCTAATGCAACCGGTGCGGCAGCATTTAATGAAAATGTGATGATTGAAATTAACATTGACAATACAGGTGACAATGTGGAAGACTTAGTTATTCAGGCAATTAAAAAGGGAGATAAGATGTACTTCTTCGGACCGTACGCTCCTGGAACAACTGGAACATCCAGTACAATTAAAACAAGTGCGGCTTCAGGAAGTGTTGCTATTTCCAAATATGGCGCAGCAGCGGTAACGTCTACTCAAAACGGAATGAAATTTTTCGCTGGACCTAGAGACGATCCATTCTTTTTTGACTTAGGCCAATTTCAAGCAATTCTTGGAGGAACAGCTACAGCATTTAAAAACCCAGGTGTGGATACTTTTGCAGGTTCAAATGTATTATCAGTTGTAGTTGAAGTTCCAAAAGCAATGTTAGGTACAGCAAGTACTTTAAATGTATGGGCAGAAACTAAGAAAAAACAATAATTAATTGTTCTTTATTAAACTTTAAAATTACGAAACGACAAGTTCAAGAATTCCAACAAAAATTAAATAAAAATATCATGAGTAAATCAAATAAATTCAAAATAATCGCTATTGCCGTAGTTTGCGCAATAGGTGCAGTAAGCTGTAACAATGACGACAATAACGGAGATGCAATGGTAAGTACCGACTTCTCAGGAACTTTTGTGCAACAAGACCAAATGGCAAGACCGGCTATAAACACTGTTTTTATAGCTTCGGGACAACCTAAAGACGATTTTAATGCAGCTATACCCTCTGCAATGGGGGCGAAGTACCAACCTATTTTTCAGTCTAGACTATTGGCTTTAAATTCTGGATATACAACGAATGCTTTAGGTTTGACAGCAGCACAATTTACAGGAGTATTGGCAACTGATGTTTTAAATGTGAAAACTTCTGGAAAAACTACCTTCTTCGACGGAACAAATGTTTTAACAGGTAGAGCTTTGGCTGATGATGTAATTGACGTTGAGTTAATTTTAATCTTCGGTGGACCAACAGGAGGTTCTAATGCTGGTCTTACTTCAGATCACGTGGATGCTAATGATAAAGCGTTTACCACTTCTTTTCCTTACTTGGCAGCAGCCTGGTAATAAATAGACACAAAAAACAGAGCTCTTACAGAATTAGTGAGCTCTGTTTTTTTTTATAACAACGAACAAAACAATAACAAACAAAAAATATAGATTATGAAACCTTATAAACTTATCCCCGTCCTGGTTTTTACAATCCTTTTTATTTTCGCTTGCGACACGAATAATAAGAACCAAATTACAAATACATCCGATTATGATAAATACTTGCACGTCGATGGAAATGAATCATTAGATTTTGCAAATAAGGAAATTGATTTTTGGCAAAAAAAATACGATGCGGCTCCTAATCAAAAAAGTTATTTAGGTATCATAGCAGCTAAGTATGCGACTCTTTTTGAATATACGGGTGACATTAAAAATCTATATAAAACAGAAGATTTACTAACCCAATCGAATGAAGCTAATAAGTATTCCAGAGTATCGACCATTCGAACATTAGGAAGGAATTATATTGCACAACATAGGTTCAAGGAGGCTTTAGTTTTAGCTAATAAAGCTTTGGCTATTGGCGAAGGACGTAAAGAAACTCAAAAATTACTATTTGATGTCCAAATGGAATTGGGCAATTTTGCTGAGGCAGAGAGTAATTTGAATGCCCTAAAAGACATGAAGGATTATGATTATCTAATCCGTTTAGCAAAATGGAATGATCATAAAGGAGATTTGAAAACGGCAATTACTTTTATGGAGAAAGCCAGAGACATTGCAGAGAAGGAAGATAATAAAACACTTAAAATATGGTCTTATTCTAATCTGGGTGATTTTTATGGTCACGCAGGCAGAATTCAAGAATCATATGACAGTTACATAAAAACATTAACAATAGATCCCAATTATTCCTATGCTTTAAAAGGAATTGCTTGGATTGTATTTTCTCATGAAAGAAATACAAAAGAAGCAAAAAGAATTGTGGAAGCTATTGAGATTACACACAACACACCGGATTTCTTTTTGTTGAAATCTCAAATCGCCCAATTTGAAGGTGATAGAAAAGAGGCAGGTAAAAATGAAAGTGCTTATTTCGCTATGCTTGAAAAGAATAATTACGGAGCTATGTATAACAAATACAACACTTTGATTTATGCTGATGCAAAAGAAACAGCGCCAAAAGCACTGGAAATCGCAAAAATAGAAGTGGATCACAGACCTACACCAGATTCTTATGATTTATTAGCTTGGTCTTATTTGAATATGGGGCAAAAGGATAAAGCATTGGAAATTGCTAAAAAATATGTGGTAGGTAAATCATTTGAACCAAAGGTACAATACCACTTAGCGATGATTTATAAGTCCAATAATGAGAACCAAAAAGTAGCACCTATAAAGGAGGAATTACTTTCTAGTATGTATGAATTAGGGCCTAATTTAGAGAAAAAGGTAAATCAATTATAATCCCGCGATGAGGTATTTTTTTACAATAGTACTTGCCTTTTTAGGGTTGGTATCGCACAGTCAAATCCAAAAAGGAGTTGTTGTAGATGAATTTGGGAATGCAATTGAGAATGCCTACATCGTAAATATCAATTCGGAAGCACATGCGCATACGAATGAGTTAGGAATGTTCAGCATTGATAAATCGATAGTGGGAAATGTTTTGAGAGTAACTGCTTTGGGGCATAAAAAAGCGAATTATACTATTGTAGACTTAGAAAACAGAATTCTGCTGGAAGAGGATATCTTTAGATTAGATGAGATTGTGATCCAACAGCAGCTTTCGGCACTGAATGTCATTTCAAAAATAGATTTGCAAACTACTCCCGTAAATTCCTCTCAGGAAATTTTAAGGAAAGTTCCTGGACTATTTATAGGACAACATGCCGGTGGAGGGAAAGCAGAGCAAATATTTCTAAGAGGTTTTGATATAGATCACGGAACAGATATCGCCATTTCTGTTGACGGAATGCCTGTAAATATGGTGTCGCATGCTCATGGTCAAGGTTATGCCGATTTGCATTTTGTAATTCCGGAAACTGTAGAAAAGATAGATTTTGGAAAAGGGACGTATTATGCTAGCAAGGGGGATTTTGCAACGGCAGGATACGTCGCCTTCCAAACTAAAGAGAAATTAGATAACAGTAGCATAAGTGTAGAAGTAGGTCAGTTTAATACTTTAAGGACAGTAGGTTTATTTAATCTTTTGGGAAACCAAAAAAAGCAAAGTGCCTACATAGCTACCGAATATATATTGACGGATGGTCCTTTTGATTCTCCGCAAAATTTTAACAGGGTCAACCTTTTAGCAAAATATTCAGCGGTACTTGACGACCGCAGTAAGTTCTCATTATCTGCCTCTCGTTTTTCCAGTACATGGGATGCGTCTGGACAAATACCACAACGATTGGTCGATAATGGAACTATTTCCAGATTTGGATCAGTTGACGATACAGAAGGAGGTACTACGTCCAGAACAAATCTTAATGCATCGTTGAGCAAACCTATAAATGAAAATACGTTCTTGAAAGCCAATGCGTTTTACTCGAAATATGATTTTGAACTGTATTCTAATTTCACTTTCTTCCTTGAGGATCCTATAAATGGAGACCAGATAAGGCAAAAGGAAAACCGATCTATTTACGGGATGAATGCAGAATTAAATAAGAAAGTAAATAGTAATGATTGGGATGCGTCATTTCAGTTAGGCGTGGGCTTTCGCGCTGATGCGACCATTGATACTGAACTGTCGCATACTTTGAACAGAAGCATAATCCTAAAAAATATTAAATTAGGTGATATTGATGAGACGAATGCATTTACGTACTTAAATTCAGAATTCAAATTCGGTAAACTGACGATAAATCCAGCTGTGCGATTGGATTATTTCAAGTTTAATTACAGAGATAAGTTGGCGCCTATTTATAAAACACAGACTGAAAGCGAAGTGAAAGTGTCACCGAAACTTAATTTTATCTATTCCCAAAACAACAATTTGCAATTTTTTGTAAAGTCAGGAGTAGGATTTCATTCGAATGATGCTCGCGTTGTGGTTCAAAATAATGGAAAACAAATTTTACCTACCGCTATCGGAACTGATGTAGGAACGATTTGGAAACCTTTCCCAAGGTTAATTGTCAATTCGGCTCTCTGGTATTTATATTTACAGCAAGAGTTTGTATATGTGGGTGATGCTGGAATAATTGAGCCTAGTGGAAAAACAAGACGTATAGGAGCTGAGTTTGGATTGCGTTATCAATTGAATGATTATTTGTATTTTGATACAGACGTTAATTATACCTACGCTAGAAGTATGGAGGAACCTAATGGGCAAAACTACATCCCTTTGGCACCAGATTTCACTTCTACTGGCGGACTAAGTTTTCAAAAATGTCATGGACTTTCTGGAGGTTTGCATTACCGTTATCTAAAAAGTCGTCCTGCAAATGAAGACAATTCGATAGTGGCTAAAGGCTATTTTGTGTCAGACATGAATGTGAATTACGAGTATAAGTCAGTTACTTTTGGCGTTTCAGTAGAGAATCTATTGAATACAAAATGGAATGAAACTCAATTTGCGACTGAATCAAGATTAAAAGAAGAAGCAAAAAGTGTTGAAGAAATTCATTTTACGCCAGGCACCCCTTTTTATATGAAAGCTAGACTTACCTATAAGTTTTAGTTTTGCTTAATGATTTGTTTGTTTGTTTTGTTAGAAAGGTCTGGAGTTAATAATATATTAGCTTCAGGCCTTTTTATTTAACGTTTGTTCAATCAAAATAATGGTCTAGAATGGATCAAAGTACTCTTGGATTGGCTATTTTTATAAAAAATAATAGTGATGAAAAATCTATTGATGTTAGCGTGTAGCGCCGCACTTCTTTTCAGTTGTCGAGATAAGGTACAAAACATAAAAATAGACACTAATAAAACCGAAATAGCTATGGAAAAACAAAATATTTATCAATTCAAGGTTGAAGATTTATCGGGTAATACATTCGATTTCTCCACTTTAAAAGGGAAGAAAGTAATGATTGTAAATACTGCTTCAAAATGTGGATTGACACCGCAGTATAAAGATCTCGAAGCGATTTACAAAGAATATAAAGATCAGAATTTCGTGATCATTGGATTTCCAGCTAATAATTTTGGATCGCAAGAACCGGGAACTAATGAAGAGATTGCTTCTTTTTGCCAACAAAATTATGGTGTTACCTTCCCAATGATGGACAAAGTATCCGTAAAAGGAGGTGATATGTGCGCAGTGTATCAATTCTTGACCCAAAAATCTAAAAATGGATTAGAAGATTCAGATGTGGCTTGGAACTTTCAAAAATACCTAATCAATGAAAATGGAGAATTAGAAAAAGTGATAGCGCCTCAAATGCTTCCTAGTGATACATCTGTTATTGATTGGATAAAAGCATAGTTTTAAATTTTAGAATAAAAAAAAAGCGATTTTCATTTGTGAAAATCGCTTTTTTTTTATTCTAAAATCAGCTGCATAAAAACAGAATGCAACCAGCGATCAAATTTAAAAGCAGACTCTTTTATAGTTCCTACCGTCTTGAAGCCAAATTTTTCGTGAAAGACTACGCTACTTTGATTTTCAGCGTCAATAACACCGATCATCGTATGCAATCCTTGGTTTTTAGCTAAAACAATTAATTCCTGAAGTACTATTTTTCCAATTCCTTTGCCTTGAAAATCATTATTCACATAAACAGAATGTTCTACAGTATATTTATTAGCTTCTTTAAATCGGAATTCACCGTACATTCCGAAACCTACTACAACACCATCTAATTCAGCCACGATCACGGGGAATCCCTTGGTAATTTTATCGTCTAGCATTGTCTTTTGCTGTTCATAGCTTCTTATATTATAATCGTATAAGGCAGTTGAATTTAAGATATTATAGTTGATGACATCTAATATTGCTTGGGTGTCTTTAGTCTTGTAAGGTCTAATTTTAATTTCCATTTTGATCTGTGAATTTTGATTCCAAATTTAATAAAACTATTTAAGAATATAGAAAAATGCGTACAACTTTGTATCTTTGTTACTCATAAACTTAAATAATGATTTACCCCAAAATACCTTTAGCACAAAGCATAATCGAAATTTGTTTAGCCAAAGGGATTACTACTATAATAATTTCTCCAGGATCACGAAATGCACCTTTAACGATAGGTTTTGTAGGCAATCCCGCTTTTACTTGCTATAGCATTGCTGATGAACGAGCCGCTGCTTTTTTTGCTATGGGGATTGCGCAGCAGACAAAACAACCCGCAGTGCTAGTATGCACATCTGGTTCTGCATTACTGAATTATTATCCTGCGATTGCTGAAGCTTTCTATAGTCAAATTCCATTGATTGTAATTTCTGCTGATCGGCCTCAAAGTAAAATTGATATTGGCGATGGACAAACCATCCGACAAGAGAATGTATTCGCGAATCATTCTTTGTACAGTGCCAATTTGAATGAGATGGTTTCCGTTGAAAATGATACTAAAATAAATGAAGCAATCGACATTTCAATTGCTCGAAAAGGACCAGTACATGTCAATGCTCCTTTTGAAGAGCCGCTATACGAAACGGTTTCTGAACTTTCTGTACCTGTTACAGTTATTGCTTCCGCAAAAGAGTCGCAGGCTCTTTCACAAGATGACGTAGTGCCGTATGCGACGATTTGGAATAGGGCCACAAAAAAATTAGTCTTAGTGGGCGTGAATGAGCCCGGAGGAATCAGTGATAGTACAATTGAAGCTTTAGCTGCTGACGGATCAGTGGTGGTTTTAACTGAAACGACTTCAAACGTGCATCATCCAACATTTATAAATACAATAGATACTTTAATTACTCCTTTTACGAACGAAGAGTTTGAGGATTTTCGTCCTGAAATATTAGTCACTTTTGGAGGAATGATTGTTTCTAAGCGTATAAAAGCTTTTTTACGCAAATACAAACCAAAACACCACTGGCATATCGACTCGTTACGTGCATATGATACATTTAATGCATTGACAAAGCATTTTGAAGTGGAGCCTAATGTGTTTTTCGATGCCTTTTTACCGCTGGCAAAGTCAATAGAGAGTGATTACTTCAAGAAGTTAGACCTCATAAATAAATCGCGAGAACTGAAAAGTAAAATCTACTTGGATAAAATTCCATTCTCAGATTTTAAGTTTTTCGAAAAAGTAATTCCTAGTTTACCCAAAAACTCGCAATTACAAATCAGTAACAGCTCGGCCATACGCTATGCGCAGCTTATCGCAATAGATCCTTCCATAGAAGTCTATTGTAATCGAGGAACAAGCGGTATTGACGGAAGCACCTCAACTGCTATTGGTGCGGCTGTAGCCAATGAAAAACAAACAGTATTCATTACGGGAGATATTGGGTTTTTATACGATAGCAATGCGTTGTGGAACAATTACATTCCAAAAAATTTTAAAATAATTTTGATAAATAACGGCGGAGGTGGAATTTTCAGAATCCTGCCTGGTCATAAAGAAACTCCTGTTTTTAATACCTTCTTTGAAACTTCCCATTGTTTAACAGCAGAATATTTAGCTAAAATGTACGGATTTGAATACACCATTGCGAGTGATGAAGTGAGTTTGTCAAACGGTTTAGCGACTTTGTACGGTCAAAATGAAAGACCAGGCATACTGGAAGTTTTTACCCCAACGTTGGAAAATGATGCTATTTTGTTGCAGTTTTTTAAGGAGTTAATCTGATTTCTGTAAAAAAGTTAAATTTTACTTTAAAAAGTAGTTTTAGTTTAAATAATTAGCTAATTTTAAGATAGTTAACTAATTTTAAATTATTACTTATGAGTGCAAGAGATGAATTAATTGTAAAGTATGCTGCTGATTTGAAAGACAAATGTGGTGTAAGCCCTAATATGGACTTACTAACAAAAGTTACGATTGGTTGTGGCCCTTCTATTTATAATGCTGATGCCGCAACAGTGGCAGGAACCCAGCAATCAGAATTAGACACGGTAAAAAATAATTTTCTGATAAAGAAATTGGGTTTAGCGGATGGAGCAAATTTAGATGCCGGTATTGATTCGGTAATTGAAAAATACGGGCGATCCAATACACATAAATACAGAGCAGTAGTCTATTATTTATTAGCGGTGCACTTTAAGAAAGAAAGTGTTTATAACTAACAGATTCTTGGAAATAATAAAAAGCGCCTTTATGGGCGCTTTTTTTGTTCTTTCTCATATAGAATAACATTACATTAAGACAGTCTTTAAGCTGTCCTCAATTTATTTTTCAAGCAACTGTTTTATCTGAATAAGAAACTATTCTCCGTCATAATTAGCGAAACCCTCATGGTGCAATCCCATTATTCCGTATTTATCAAAAACGATTGTAGTAGGTAATGATCCCGAATAAATTTCTTTTGGATCGATTGATACCGGTTGGAAAATTAGCAATTAAAAATTCTTATTCTGTGAAAACTTCTCTCCAGTGGCAATACCATCATCCATGTTTATCATCAAAAATACAATATTAGTATTGTCTTTAAATTTTGAGTGAAATTTTTCTTTCAAGTCAGCTGTATTTTACATGTTCTCTTCTTTCGTTTCTTCTGAAAGTTATAGTATTATTCGATTTTGATTTGAAAAACTTCCAAATGCTTCTGACAAGATTTTTAATCTAGTGCCATTCTTTAGGAATGGACGTGCTAACATAATCATCAGAGAAAGTTAAGCAACAAATCTTATTTTTAACCGATGAAAAAAGTGCACAAAATTTAGACAAAGTTTTCAAGAGAACTCAGCTCAACTAATTTAAGAGAAAACAAGCATATCGAAATTTACCTGAGAGCTAATAGTAACAGATGACTATTCGCAGGACAACTATATTTCAATTAGACTTCAAGTTAGTTGCATAAATTGAAAGTAATTAAATTCATTTTGATTTTTAAATTAGATGCAACAAAATTCTTTTTTGTGTAATTAGGTGGTGTTTTAACGAATCGGTATTGGAAAAACCGGCAAGCTGGCATGTCCTAATTCATCTATTGCTTGTACAGCAAAATGAAAATTGTCTTTAGAATAAGGAATTGTAGCTTTACTATCTGTTACAAATACTGTTATCTCCCAATTTGTAGCTGACGTTTCTCTTACAAGGATTTGGTATCCGTATACTTTTTTATTTTCAGCTGCTTTCCAAACCAAAGTCGAGAAATTAGTCAAGTCTTTCACTTCAACCCCCACATTTGTTGGCGCTTTAGGTGCCCAAGCTAAATTAGCCAATGTGGCTAAATTTGATGCGGCTATTTTTCGTAGGTATTCAAAATCCATAAATTCAGGCAAATCACCGTATTTAATAGCGTTTTCAGTTCTTAAGTCTTGGTGTTGGTGGTCATAGTTTTCATTCATTTCACAAAAACGAATAGCGGTAAATCCATTTTGACTGAAAGGAGTATGATCTCCACCACGTAAAAAACGATCGTTTCTATACACTAGATTAACCTCTAATTGATCTACATATTGATCAGTTGTCGTTTTTATGTAACGGGCTAGTAGTCTTGAAGGACTGTCGTTATCTCTATTGGTTAACTTTCGCATTTTTCCTTCTTCCTCTGTTTCTAAATAGGGAGTTGCTTCGCTAAAGACTCTAACTTTAGTATTGTCTCTTAAGTTTGTTCCGCTGGACAAGCTGTTTCCTATCATATCATTATTTAGCATGGCCACGATATTCCAGTTTTCTTCTTTGGCAAGCTCTGCTAAATGTCTTGAACCATACAATCCTTGTTCTTCTCCCGTTACCGCCACAAAATGGATTGTGTAAGGAAAAGATCTTTTACTCATTATTTTAGCTAGTTCCATCATAGCAGCTACTCCTGAACCATCGTCATTAGCCCCTGGCGCATCAGATTTGGCGTCCATTACATCAGTAACTCTGGAGTCGAGATGTCCGCTGATAATTAGTACACGATCATCAGTGGAATCAGTTCCTTTTAAGGTTGCCATTACATTTCCAAGCTGACTGTCAACCGCAATGCGCCGTCCGTCTGCTTTTATGGTAAAATAATCAATTTTAGATGTAAGTCTGCCATTTGACTCTAAAGCGTATTTATCAAATTCAGATTTTACCCATTGTTGCGCTGCACCAATACCACGCGTTTTGCTTTTTGTATCGCTTAAGGTGTGTCTAGTTCCAAAAGAAACAAGTTTTTTTACGGTGTTTTCAAGGCTTTCGGCCTTGACTTCCGTAATCATTTTTTTGATTTCGAGATCATCAACAGTAATTTGAGAAAAGCAAATTTGAGAAAAGAATAGGAATGCGAAAAGGGAACAAATAGTATGTAGTTTCATTTAATTTTGGTATTTTTTATTTTGAATTTTTAAAATTAAGCAAAAAAAGAAAGTTAATAGGCAAGAAAATTGATTTTAATAGTTGTTTAAGTGCTTTTTAAGGAATTTTTTGTTGGTTTTGTAGAAAACGAAATGCTATAATTTAGCCCCGATAAGAGTTAGTATCCTTTTTGGGCCGTGGTTTAGTGCAAAAGATACTGCGGATAGCAGGAATAATCGTTCTCGTAAGTGATTGTTTTTTTGCTTCTAAAAAGGAAATTACAAGGTAATTGTAATATGGGGTGGGTTTACCATTTTCAAACTTCGTACATTTGCGCTTTAGAAAATACAACAAAATGATTGAAATAGGAAAATACAATACACTAACGATACTTCGTGATACCAAAGTTGGTTTGTTTTTAGGTACGCCAGAAACAGATCCTGAAGGAATACACGATATACTTTTACCCAATAAATATGTTCCAAATGAATTTGAAATAGGTGAGGAACTTATTGTTTTCGTTTATTTAGACCATGAAGAACGTCCAGTTGCCACCACATTAGAGCCTTATATTTTACTGAACGAATTTGCGCTTTTGCGTGTGAATTATGTCAATCAGATTGGTGCTTTTATGGATTGGGGAATGGAAAAAGACATTCTGGTGCCTTTTAAAGAACAGGCGCGTCCGATGGAAAAAGGAAAAAGGTATTTGGTTTATCTTTATATGGATGATAAAACAAACCGTTTAGTTGCTTCAAGTAAGACGAATCAATTTCTAAAGAATGAAGAGCTTACCGTTGAAAAAGGGGAGGAAGTAGAGCTGATCGTTTCTCATATTACAGAAATAGGAATCAACGTAATTATCAATGAGCAGTACAAAGGTTTGTTGTATAAAGACGAGGTATATGATGATGCTATTCGTACGGGAGATCGTATGAGAGGATACATTAAAAACATTCGTCCTGATAATAAAATTGATGTTTCGCTGCAGATACAAGGATATCAGAGTATCGAACCTAATGCAGATATAATTCTTGATGAGCTAAGGGCAAGTCGTGGTTTTTTAAGGCTGACTGATAGTTCACATCCGGAAGATATCAAGACCGTTTTAAAAATGAGTAAGAAGACATTTAAGAAAGCGATTGGTGCTCTTTATAGAGAAAAGCTAATCGAAATCAAAGAAGACGGAATATACCTGATAAAAGAATAAAAAAAGAAAGACTAATCCAAAAGGGTTAGTCTTTCTCTCTTTAGTGTCATTTCATAAAACATAAAACGGCACCAAAATAATTACAATTTCATTTTATAGTAAATTTATTGCTTTTGTAAGTAGTAGTTTAGTATGAACACTATTCTATAATATTAACTCAAGCATAAAAGTACTTCAATGAATACTTGTCTTTAAATGTTCAAACATTTACTTAGCAGCTAAGAATCAATTTCACATTAAAAAGCCATTGATTTGTATATATATTGCAAGATTCTTTCTCTAAAATTAGTCTTCTCGTCCAATTATGGTAAGTGAGAAAAGAATTCTTTTTTAACCGTTGGTGTTACTCTTTATTTTTTGCTGGTCGGATAAATGATTTTCTCATTAGCTCGATTGTCAAGGCAGGATAATTAGTAGTGTAATTTAGTACCTTAGAACAAGGAGCGACAAAATTTTTAATCGCATTCAAATTATTCTTTTTTTAGGTTAATAAATCAGTGAAGTTAAAATGCTAAATCAGGATTATTTATTCGTATTCTGCTGATTAACATGGTCTAAAATTAGTCATTATAGTAGTTGGCCACTGTTAATAACCTGTTTTTTCTTAAACTTTAACACTTTGCGGCTATTTTATCAGAGAAGGATTTCCAAAGCTTCACCAATTGAATAGCATAAAATGCAAAAAATGATTTATTTTTACACGTAAATAATTTAAATCAATTATAATGGATTGGATCACTGTCAAAGAATACGAAGATATCACCTATAAAAAATGCAATGGGGTCGCTAGAATAGCGTTCAACAGACCCGATGTGCGCAATGCCTTTCGTCCCAAAACTACATCTGAGCTATACAGTGCGTTTTATGACGCGCAAGAAGACACTTCTATCGGGGTTGTTTTGCTGTCTGCCGAAGGTCCTTCTTCTAAAGATGGAGTCTATTCTTTTTGCAGTGGTGGAGATCAAAATGCCCGTGGTCATCGGGGGTACGTAGGAGAGGATGGTCAACATCGTTTGAATATACTAGAAGTACAACGTTTAATTCGTTTTATGCCAAAGGTAGTAATTGCTGTGGTTCCTGGTTGGGCTGTAGGCGGCGGTCATAGTTTACATGTCGTTTGTGATTTGACGCTGGCCAGTAAAGAAAACGCTATTTTTAAGCAAACAGATGCTGATGTGACCAGTTTTGACGGTGGTTATGGTTCGGCTTACCTTGCTAAAATGGTGGGGCAGAAAAAAGCACGTGAAATTTTCTTTTTAGGTCGCAGTTACTCTGCTCAGGATGCAATGGATATGGGGATGGTAAATGCAGTTATTCCACATGCTGAATTAGAAGATACCGCTTATGAATGGGCACAAGAGATATTAGGGAAATCACCTATGGCTATCAAAATGCTGAAATTTGCGATGAACTTAACCGATGACGGAATGGTAGGACAGCAGGTTTTTGCTGGTGAAGCCACCCGATTAGCATATATGACGGAAGAAGCCAAAGAAGGCAGAAATGCATTCCTTGAAAAGCGTAAGCCAAATTTTGAGAAAAAATGGTTGCCATAATAGCGTTTAAACTTTTGGAATACTAAACTTGTACTCGATGGTTGCAATTAGTTTTTGATAAAAATGATTTGTTATCTATTACGTCATTTCGAGTAGTGAAGAATATCGATAAGTTTTGTTTCACGTCACTTAGAGATTCACGCTTTTTTGCGAAATATATCGAAAAGTCATTGCGAAAAAAAATACTTCCAAAAATAAGTTCAGGATAAATTGAGCTGAGGTTTTTGAGAATTAGACCCAATGGGTTAAACTATAAACAAAAAATAAATGGAGAACTTTTCAAACGAGACTATCGATACAACACAGCTTCCTAAATTTGAAGAAGTACAATTCTCTATTTTAGATTCCGATTATTGGAAAGTGACATTGCTAAATGTATTTTTCTTTTTTTTAATAGTGGGAGTAGGTCTTGGAGTATTGTTGTTTTTCAACAGGGGATTGCTGGTTTTTGCGATTGGAATTTCAGCGGCTTACTTTCTTTTTCTTTTTCTTGTTTTGTTATTATCGAGAATTAGTTTTAAGAAAAAAGGGTTTGCATTCAGGACCCATGATGTTCTTTTCAGGCACGGGGTTATAGCGACAAATACGATTGTAATTCCTTATAACAGAGTGCAACACGTAGCTTTACATGAAGGATTTATTTCCAGGTATTTTGGATTAGCAAAAATAGAAGTTTTTACGGCGGGAGGAAGTTCAAGTGATATTGAAATCCCGGGAATCAAAAAGGAGCAGGCTGAAAATATCAAACAGCTGTTGATGGGGAAAATTAAAAAACAACTGTAAATGGAGGATACTTTACATCTGCCTCAACGGCAATCCTCCATCGGGGTTTTAATACTTTTTTTTGATACGGTACAAAAATGGGGGCGTGGTTTATGGCCAATATTGGTGATTTGGATTTTTAAATTCGACGAACTCAATAAAGCATATTTACTTTTGGGCACAGTGTTGGTTGTGCTGATAATTGGAATTGTCGCCTATTTGAAATACCTGAACTTTACTTTTTATTTGGACAATGAAAATGAAGAGTTTATCATCAACGAAGGAATTTTCAACAAAACAAAAACGATTATTCAGCTGAATAGAATACAACAAGTAGATATTAATCAGTCCTTAATCCAAAGGATTATAGGGGTTTATGCGCTGGACGTTGACACAGCTGGAAGTGCCAAAAAGGAAGGAAGAATAAAAGCAATTTCACACCCATTGGCTTTAGCTTTAAAGGCAAGGCTAATGGACAATGAAAAAAAGGAAATTGGCTCATTAGAATCGCAAGAGGCATTTATCTCTGCAACAGTTGAAGAGCGCCCTTTTATGAAAATTAGTTTTCTGAGCTTGTTGAAAGTCGGGATTACGTCAAATTATGTCAAGAGTTTGGGTTTAATTTTAGCCTTTTTTGTCACGGCTTATGAGAATAGCAGATACTTCATCGAGCAATCTGATTTCGACGAAAAGAAAATTGATGCTTATGTAAATAGAAGCTTAGCGATACAGTCCGTTGGTATCATCATAATGCTGATGTTGTGTTCTATATTGATTATCAATCTGGTTCGTACTGTTTTTAAGTATTTTGATTATAAAATCACCAGACAAAATGGATCATTGTTACTTTCTTTTGGTTTATTAAGCACAAAAAGCACTATTTTGAAACCGGAGAAGGTGCAGATAGTTACCGTTACCCGGAATTATTTTCAAAGGAAAATGAATATTCTGGAGCTAAAAATTAAGCAAGCGACAAGTGGTGAAAAAGAGGAGCGTAAGTCGGTAATTGAAATTCCGGGATGCAATGAAAAAGAAAATGAAGAAATTTTGAAATTATTGTTTAAAAACATACCTGAAAAAGGAGTGATTCTTAAACCCAATTTTCGTAAATTGGTTTTTTCGGTATTCCTGTCAATAGTATTACCTTTAACCGGGTTTTTTGTTTTTGCAAATTACCTCCACCAGCAATTGTTGGAATATGCCTATTTGCTGCCTTTATACGTGCTGTTTGTAGGGATTATAGTTTATTTTAGTTTTAGAAACAATCGATTGTTTATTAATAACAATTTTATCATTAAGCAAAGTGGAGCTTGGGATGTAGATAATGAAATCATAGAGCCGGTTAAAATTCAAGCGATTACAACGTCACAATTGTTTTGGCATAAAAGTGTCGATATCGGATCGATTATAATACATACGGCCGGAGGGAATATTAGTTTTCAATTGGGGAATTTTACCACGATTAAACAGTATGTCAATCTTTGGTTGTACGAAATGGAAACCTCTAACAGCAATTGGATGTAGTTGTGGTTTCCAAATAACAGTAAATAAATTTATCAAATAAAAAATAAAATGAGACATTGGATTGAAGCAGCAAGAATAAGAACATTACCCTTATCCGTTTCTGGTATAATTGTGGGAAGTATGTATGCGTTGGCAAACCCAACGGACTACATACTTACTCCAACAGAAGTGTTTAACTGGAGGGTGTTTGGTTTTGCCATTTTAACTACGCTTGGATTACAGATTTTATCCAATTTTGCCAATGATTACGGTGACGGGGTGAAAGGGACAGATAACGAGGATCGAGTAGGGCCTAAAAGGGCGATTCAAAGTGGCGTAATTACTCCAAAAGAAATGAAAGGAGCGATCATAATTACAGCGTTGCTTACGTTGCTTTCTGCCATATTGTTGATTTATTTTGCCTTTGAGGACACGAACCTATACTATTCATTATTTTATTTGGTGTTGGGTGTACTGGCGATCTTAGCGGCAATCCGTTACACAATTGGAGCTAAAGCTTATGGATATCGTGGACTTGGAGATGTATTTGTATTTGTATTTTTTGGGCTGGTCAGTACTTTGGGAGTGAATTTTTTGTATTCAAAACAAATCGATATCGCACTCTTTTTACCCGCTATGGCAATAGGTTTTTTGAGTGTAGGTGTTTTGAATTTGAATAATATGCGTGATGAAGCGTCAGACAGGAAAGTGGGAAAGAATACTTTGGTAGTTAAAATTGGTGGTAAAAAAGCAAAGTTATACCATTATTTTTTAGTCACTTTTGCTATGGCATTGGTGGTGATTTATGCCCTTGTTAATAGTTTTAAGTTTGATCAGTACTTATTTTTACTGGCTTACATACCTTTAACTAAACATTTAATTAATGTACATAAAAACATAGAACCTAAAGCATTGGACCCTGAGTTAAAAAAATTAGCGTTAAGCACATTTGCACTTTCGGTATTGCTTGCTTTGTGCATGATCTTTTTCTTCTCTGACTTAATTGTTAATAATTCTTAAACTTAAACTATATGAAAATTACATTTTACGGGCATGCTTCTGTCGGAATTGAAGTAGGCGGGAAACACATTCTAGTAGATCCATTTATCTCAGCTAATCCATTGGCAGAAAATATTGATACTACTACGCTAAAGGCTGATTATATTTTGTTGACGCATGCTCACGGTGATCATATTCTAGATGTAGAAGCCATTGCAAAGCGCACTAATGCGGTTATTGTTTCAAATGCTGAGATTGCAGGTTATTATGCCGCCAAAGGATTTCAGGCGCACCCCATGAATCATGGCGGAAGCTGGAGTTTTGATTTCGGGAAAGTGAAATATGTGAACGCTATTCATTCGAGTTCTTTTCCTGACGGCAATAACGGAGGTAATCCGGGTGGGTTTGTAATCGAGGGAGAACACAAAAATATCTATATCGCGGGTGATACTGCTCTGACGATGGATATGAAGTTGATTCCAATGCGTACCAAGCTGGATCTGGCAATCCTTCCTATAGGTGACAATTTCACCATGGATATCGAGGATGCTATTTTGGCTTCAGACTTTGTTCAATGTGACAAAGTATTGGGCTACCACTATGATACTTTTGGTTATATTGAAATTGATCACAAGCAAGCAATTGAGAAGTTTTCTGATAAAGGGAAAGATTTGATGTTGCTAAAAATAGGGGAAAGTATCGAATTATAAAAAGATTTAGGAGCTATCCCGATATCTGTCGGGATCAGCGCCCTACTCTTCCGGGCTAATTTCGTATAGTTAACACAAAATACATCAGTGAATAAAATCGTTTTTCTGCTATTCGTTAGCATTTTTAATCAGTCCGTTTTTGCTCAGCAAGACGGTTATTGGGACAAAAATAGAGCTACTACTAAAGAAATCATTGTTTCTGCGCGAGACAGAATTGTGATTAAAACTGACGATTTTCCTGTTGGGACTACTGAACTAATTTACAGAATTACCCTTTTGGATGACAATCAGAAAATCGCAAGTAGTTTAATTTCGGTTTTAAAAGCAATTCCGGATCCTACGGGAATCAGCCAAGGCTCTGCAGGTGCAGTTTTCTTGCTTTCGCGTATTTCAGGAGATGATAAAAGCAAGTATGCTATTTTTTCCTCAAATGAACTGGCATCAGCGTATCAAAAAAGTGGTAAAATGGATGATGCCTGCTTAGCGCAAGAGACGCCGTTAAACAAAGACGCAAAACGACTGTCAATCGATAAATCATCTTGTCTGAATAATGCTTCCGGGAATCTTTGGTTTGGTTTCGAGAGTTCTAATTGGATTATGAAGCAAAAAATCATTCTTGAAGTAGTACCTTGGGTAGATGCTAAATTAAGCAGAGGTTGGACTTTAGAAAACAGAAAATTCGTAATCAATCAGTGCAAAACTTCGGCATTGGCGCGGAAACTGGTAAACTCTGATGATTTTTGTATTTGTATTGAAGAGAAAATTCAAAAAAAGTATAAGTTTCAGGAATTTCAGAATCTGCTCGCTATGGAACAGGCCAAAGTATATAAGGACAATGGGGAAAGCTGCATTAATGAAAACGGCGTTTCTAAGGGAGTCTTTAATGATTTGCGTATTCAAGCATTAAATCTTGCCAAGAAAGGTGAATATGGCCATGTAATTGATGTATACGCAAGTATAATAAGCGATGGGAAGCCAACGGCCGTTGATTACAGTACTATTGGCTTTGCCTATATTATGACTAAACAATATGGCAAAGGTATTAAATTCCTGAAAGAAGGCGAGAAGCTGGACGATACGGAGTTACTGGTCAAGCTCAATTTGGCGCATGCCTATTTACTCAATGATGAATTTAGAAATGCAAAATACATTTACAAGGAATACCAATCCCAAAATGTCAATGACAGCATAAGCTGGACTAAAAAAATAAAACAAGACTTTGCGATTTTTAAAAAGGCAGGGATTCAAAATGATGCCTTTGAGCGGGTTTTAAAATTATTAGTAAATTAAAAAAGATGAAAAAAACAACTATTTATATGCGATTAGTAGGTTTGGTCTTTATTTTTATAGGAATAATTTTAAATTTCCAAATGTATATTTATGAGGAATGGCCAATTTATTTATTTCTTGTATTGTATCTTTTCGGAGTTTTATTAATTGGATTATCTTATTTAATGAAGCCAAAACCATAATTTAATTTGTTAATTCGAGCGCAGTCGAGAAGAGTTTAAAAAGCTTAGCGAGCCTTGCAAAAACCGTAGTGCCCTTAGTGGCTAAAATACATATGAAAGCAACCTACCACAAATACAGCCTCCAATTTAAACTTCCTTCAGGAACTTCCCGAGGCGTTATGACCGAAAAAGAAACCTGGTTTTTGGTACTTGAAAAAGACGGAAAGAAGGGGATAGGCGAGTGCGGAATTTTGAGAGGATTGAGTGTCGATGACCGGCCGGATTATGAAGAAAAATTGCAATGGACTTGTGCTAATATCGATCTGGGAAAAGACCAACTTTGGGAAGCGCTAATAGAGTTTCCTTCGATACAGTTTGGAGTTGAAATGGCGTTCCTGTCCCTGCAAAGCGAAACCCCTTTTTTATTGTTTCCTTCTGAGTTCACAGAGGGGGTGAAATCAATCCTAATCAATGGTCTCGTTTGGATGGGTGAAGCCGCTTTTATGAAGCAACAAATAGAAGAAAAATTAGCGCAAGGATTTGCTTGTGTGAAGCTTAAGATTGGGGCAATAGATTTTGATAAAGAACTGGGGTTATTACGGTATATTAGACAACATTTTACTCCGGAACAGGTTGAAATTAGGGTAGATGCTAACGGCGCTTTCGGTTTAGATACAGCTTTAGATAAAATAGTGCAACTATCTGAATTTAAGATTCATAGTATAGAGCAGCCAATACAAAAAAATAATACTGACAGGATGTCAGACTTGTGTAAAACGACTCCTTTGCCCATAGCTCTCGACGAGGAACTCATTGGTGTGTTTACAATACAGGAAAAAGAACTGTTATTGCAGAAAATAAGGCCTCAGTACATCATTTTGAAACCTAGTTTTATAGGCGGTTTTCGAGGAACGCAAGAATGGATTTTATTGGCTAAAAAGCATCAGATAGGCTGGTGGATTACGTCTGCTTTGGAGAGCAATATTGGATTGAATGCCATTGCTCAATGGACCTTTTTACAGCATAATTTAATGCCTCAAGGACTCGGTACAGGAGCTCTTTATACCAATAATTTTGACTGTCCTCTTGACGTATCTCAAGGACAACTTTGGTATAAAAAAGCAAATGAATGGCAATTTAATTTTGAGGAATTATCAATTTTGTAACCCTTTTTATTGTCGGTAAAATTTACAAAAAAACGGTTTTAATTTTGTGTTAAAATCCTTTTTTTTTATGAAAAATAATCACTGTTTACTATTTGCAAAACGACTTATAATTTAGCGTAGAGGGCAAGATTAATTGATGGAGCAAGTGGTGCGTTGTCATTTCCGAAAGCACCAAATGCGGCAATATTTGCTCCGTATTTGTTCTGAGAAAACTCATAATTAAACTTTAAACCAACGGCGTTATACGTTTGGCGGTCTAAATAAGAAGGCCATTTTGAGGAGTTGTTTTTAAATGCACTTTCGTTTACAATAGGGTTTTTAGTGTCTAAAGCGAGTATAAGTAGCCCTTTCGGAAAGATGTGATAGCCAACTTCGCTAGTAAACTTTAGATAATCAGAGTAATTATTTGTCATATAACCATAACCGATATTTCCAAAATAATACCACTTCTCAGTACTGGTTCCTGCGCTTAAATAAGGAATGAAAGTATTGGCGTTAAAATCTGTACTCAAACCGTTATTTACCTCGTTTTTAGAAGTGTTTGCTTGATATTGTAATCCAGTGCTTATTTTCCATTTTTGGTCAAGAATTTTATATTTTAGTCCAAAAGTTAGATTCCCTAAACCAGAAATATTTCCAGATGTATTGGTTGCAGCCGAATCGAAACTAGCTAATTTCATTGGAATAATAAGTAAAGCTTCTAAATTATCAGACAAACCATATTCACTATATATTTGTGTAGTAATATCAGTATAATTAGCCGAAAGCGTAGTGTTTGTTCCATCTATTTGTGCTTTATTGTAAAAGAGTCCTGAAACTCCTAGCTGGACATATGCTTTTCCTTTTTCTTTTGTCCACGGGCTTTGAGCATGTATAAATTGAGCTGAAATAGCAACAAATAAAAGTAAAATATAAGTTCTCATAAACGCTTTTATTATTTAGACGGAAAAATTAGTATTCCTGACGAATAATAGAAAAAAACCATTTTTGATTAAAAACGGTTTTAGAACGTTGTAGATGGAATTGATTCCAAAGTGTACCTTGGGCGCACTTGCCTTGTAAATGGTCCTTCTGGTCAGTCTTTCCACTATAATTGTGAAACCACGATTGCATAGGTAACAATAAGCCAAATGTCTATATCGAATATAGATCATAGGAGATGCCTCAATACCGACGCCCTTGACACCAATAATTTAAAGTATCCTATTACGTATCTCAAGGGTAACTTTGAGATAAAAAAGACATGTATTAAAAGTTCATTTTAACTGAGATTATGAAATATTCATAGTTCGCGATTTTCTTCTCGAAGTAATTATTTGCTTATTAATATGGTCAATTAATTGTTTTTTATCAATAGGTTTCGAAATGTACCCATTACCACCAACTTTAATCGCTTTTTCAGCTTCGTCAGTAAATACGAATGCACTTTGTGTAATTATTATTACGTCTTCGTTAAATTCTCTTATTTTTTTAATCGCTTCATATCCATTCATAATAGGCATTTGAATGTCCATTAGAATGATATCGATATCAGGATTCTTTTTACATATATTTACCGCTTCAAATCCATTTCTAGCGATCAATAGATTTTCTCCAAATATTTTTAAAATTTTAGAAATAAATTTTAACGAGATACTGTCATCTTCTGCGACAAGTATTTTCAATTTTTGCGTTTCATAAGGAATTGTTACTGATGGAATTTGGACTTCTTTATCAGTTACATTGTTTTTAATGATCGGGATTTTAAAATAAAATACAGCGCCTTTATCTAAATTGTTTTCTGCCCAGATTTTGCCGCCTAATAGCTCTGTGTAAGATTTAGAAATATACAAACCCAATCCAGCACCATCATAATTCCTGTTCAATGAATCATCTACTTGTCTGAACCGTTCAAAAATCACATCTATTTTATTCGAATCAATGCCGATACCTGAGTCCTTTACATAAAAAGTGATAGAATTGTTGTTTCTAAAACATCCTACCTCAATGAATCCATCATCTGTGAATTTTAATGCGTTTGAAAGCAAATGCGATAATATAGCGTAGACTTTTTCTTCATCTGTGCTTATTAAATTGTCTGCTGCGCTTAAAGTATTGTTTATTTTAAGTTCAATATTTTTTCCTTTGGCTTCAACTTTAAAAACTTTACAAATAGATTCAATTTGGTCATTAATTGAAGTTTCTTTATAGGATAAATTCATTTGTCCAGATTCGATTTTTGAAATACTAACGATATCATTTATGATATTAAGCATTCTATTGCCGCTCTTTTCAATAACATTAATATATTGCCGTTGCTCTTCGCCGGTTAGTTTTGGTTCCTTTAGGAGCTCGGTAAAGCCTAAAATACCGTTCATTGGTGTCCTGATTTCATGACTCATGTTTGCCAAAAAAGAAGATTTTAAGTGGTCACCCTCTTCTGCTTTTTCTTTTGCGTAAATTAGTTCGGTATTAATTTTTTGTATTTGAATAATACTCTCGTACAGTTCTCTATTTCGAATCTCTAATTTCGTGTTCAGGTCTAGTAAAGTTTTTTCAGCTAATTTTCGCTCTGTGATATCCTGAAAAAAGATAACGAGACCTTCGTTACTGGGTATTACACGATTTTCAAACCAGCGATCCCATGGTACATAATAATCTTCAAAAACGACTTCTTTTTTGGATTTCATCGCTTTATAGTACACTCTATAGTATGGTGTATCAATGGCGTCCGGAAATATAACCCATGCATTTTTACCAATGAGGTCTTCTGGTTGTTTTCCAAACATTAGAGCTGCTTTCTGGTTTACAAAAGTATATTTCCAATCATTGTCTATTGCAACAAATGCATCGGACATGTTTTCTAAAGATACGGTGAGCTTTTCATTAATGTTATCAATTTGATTTTCATTAATTTGATTTTTGTCGATTATTGTATCAAACTGTTCCTTCAATGAATTGTAATCTTGCTGTAGCTTATAAAAATCGGGGATGATTTTAGTGGTATTTAAACTCCTATAATCCATTTCTCATAAATTAAATTTAGGAATACACATAAATGTATGCCGTACAATTTTTAAAAATATATAAGTCTAGTATGTAGTAGATTATGGGTGTATAAATGTAATGAATTATAACTATAAAAATTAAAAACAGTATCTTTTTTATAGTTAGTTTTCAACAATACTTATTTTAAAATAAAATGAGGTCTAATTTATTGCATTTTTTTGCAAATGGTCCTGTGGTCATTCCTTGTCCAAATATTTAGAAGTAAACAATTATATAGGTGATGGTGACCCAAATGTCTTCAATAATTTGGGGTCAATAGCTGATGCAAGCGCTATCAAATTTCAGCTCTTAAGCCATTCCAAGTTAAAATTAGGAGTGTTTTTCAGACTGATTTCCTATATGTGTCTTACGGTGCTAGAGGTGGTGTATATCGAAATATATCGGGCGATCAAGGTGATAAATAATAGGATAACAGCGGCAAATAATATTTTTTGATTGATTTGGATAAGGAATAGCTCTAAACCGATTAAAACAAACAAAACTGCATTTAAAATTTCATTAATTGGTTCTCAAAATTTATCGGCAAATTCTGCTGTAACGTCCGAAATTCCTCTGATTTCACTTTAATTTTCGGTAACTAATCCCGCTGCAACCATAGCAAGAGGATTCGAAAGATGAAGGTAATGAGCTAAATTATAGCCTCCCATCACAATTGCCAATGTCATTTAAAAAGTCGGCATGATAGTTATCTATACTCGCAATCAGTTTGAAGCCTATGGCAGTTGGTCACTTTAAAATCCTATAATTGAGATAAGAAAATCCTGCTGACAACAGGATTAGTATTGAAAAAACAGGAAAGATTACCATTTTTTTTTAACATTAACCTTAAAATCAAGTGCCTCCATCAATTTGAATGTTGCCGATGCCAACTTTAGGGCTCCGTTTGTAGTTTCAATTTTACTTAATATTTTAGTAAACAATTCTGATTTTGTAGTTCTTATTTTTTTAGATCCCACCACATATCGAAGGGTGTATTCTGCCCAATTATCGTTTGCCACTAATGTGATCATTGGCGCTGTTTTGGCGTCTTCAAACGGTATTTGTTTTGTAGGGAGATCCATTTTGTTTGGACTTAATTGTCAAGTCTCTTGCCACTTCAATTCCAGCTCTTAGGGCTATTTCTCCGGCTTTATCATAATCACTACCATATTGAATAGGAATTTTAATTTCATCTCATAAAAAAAAAATCAGCTGAATAATTAAATACCGGTTCCTTAAAAACATAACTATTTGCAATCAATACAATTCGGCGGTTATACAAATCGCCGTCAACCCATTGTCCCGTTTCCATTATGGTAGTCCTTAATACGCCAATATTTATGCCCTTAATTACGCCAAGTTTAACGCAATTCTTAGTGTTGTAAAATCTCCCCAACATAATGACTAAAAATCCTGCAAATGAGGTGTTCACTTCTTGAAGGGCAAAATCAATACCTGCACTTGTAAACCCTAAAGCAACAGTTAAGTTTCCAAGTCTATCGCTCGATATAATGGTTAAAAGAGGTATTGTTAAAAAACAAACATTGAAACTAATGAATTTCTCAGCCTTCTATCGATTATTATTGTCTTTAATATTAGAAAAAATATTTTTTATGAATGGCATTTATTAACATCAAATTTCTGTGATGCCAATAAGAAAGCTTACAATTTTACCAACTGTTAGGTTTTAGAGGTATTCGTAAATTTGCTCTTCCATTTTTTATTTATTAATGTGAACAACGCGCTGTGGGAAAGGAATGGTGATATTGTTGTCTTTAAACAATTCAAATATTTTTATTCTCATCTCGCTCTTGATATTTTCAACGCGAAACAATTCTTCCGACCAAAAAATTATTGAGAAATTCAATGATGAATCCCCAAAATCGGTAAAACGAACAAATGGACTTGGCTGTTTTAAAACGTGGTTTTGACTATCTACGGCTTTTTTTAATACTTGCATTACCTGTTTTACATCTGAAGAGTAATCGACGCCCACTGTTACTTCAAATCGAGACGCAAGATCACTGTGGGTCCAGTTAATTAATTGATTTCTTGTCAAATCAGTGTTAGGTAAAATAATGTACTTGTCATCTCTAGTCAGCACGGTGGTCGTACGTAAATTAATCTCTTGAACAACACAAACCATTTCGTTTAATTCAATAACATCATTTACTTTTACGGAGGAGTCTAGCAGCAGTAAGATTCCGGAAATAAAATCACTAAAAAGATTTTGTAACCCCAAACCAACCCCCACCAAAAGGGCAGCTGACCCTGCTACAAGGACGGATAAATTAAAACCGAATAATTGTAACCCGGCAACGATTGAAACTAGAATAATTAAATATCTGACTAAGCTATAGATGGAGTATTTTTTGGCTAAATCAATTTTATCGACTCTATAAATGGTTTTTCTGATAATTTTTAAGAAAAGCAGGACAACGAATATAAAAACAATGAGCTTTATAATACCAATAATTTTAAAGTCAAAATCTCCAATTTGAAAAAGGGAATAGTCGATTAATTTTTTCATGTATTTTATATTTTTATAGGCTTTTGCTGTTTAGATGCTTTTAATGCTGACGACTAAAGTTACATTATTAATCGAACGCCGCCTAATTCAGCAACTCTATAGGAAAAGCGATCTCCAGGAGAACCAATAAACATGAAATTCTTCGGGATATTCCATTTTTTTGATAGTTCATCGATGATTTCAGGTCCAAAAACACCTTCGAGTTCAATGAACTCAATAGCAATTTCTGGATAAGCGCGATCTAGAACTTTTAGATCGATTATGAGTGAATCATTTGACTCTGATCCTTCCCGTTTGACGTTGACTATTTTTAATTTTTTAGTAGACTCATTATTTTGTACATATTGCATCACTTTATTTAGAATAGCAACATCATCACCTTTGGTGAAAAACACAAACTCTTGTGAGTTTATTTTTAAATTCATTTTCATTAAATAACGATTGCTGAAAATCACCATTTTACGCATTGGTTTGTAAAAATACTCTAAGGCGTCAATCATCACTTGGATCAGAAAAGATCTACCTAACATGATTCCTATAAAAAGTAACGAAGGAATCAGGTATTTGATAAAAGTGTAGAACGAGTCCACGTTTAATTGTACATTACCCACAAAGGCGACAATCACTAATATAACCGCTGTAACCACTGCGATTCCTCTTGCTTTTTCGGGTCTTGGTAATTTTTTACGTTTGAATTTTAATAATAAATTTCCAATACCAAATAAGCCCATTACTGCTAAGAAAGAGAAGGTATATACTCCAGCTAAAGCAATAAGGTCCCCTCCAGTAACAAATAGCACGGAAACACATAATATTAGAAAACTGATGATAATTCTATAATTTGATCCTCTTTTGTTTTGTTTTAAAAAGTAATTTGGTAATATTCTGTCTAATGTCATACGATTCAATAAACCCGAAACCCCTACAAATGAGGTTAAAACAGCTCCACATAGAACTAAAACTGCATCAATTGAAATAAGATAAGCTAGCCATGATCCGCCTGTTGTTTGTCCTAAAAAAGCAAGTAACGATTCTTTATGCTCACCAACTTCAGCTAACGGAATAATACAAATTAATAGCAAAGCTATCATTGGATTAAAAAAACTGACAATGGCCCACATGTTTCGTAGTGTTTTTGGAAATACCCCTTGCTCTTGTTCTTCAACAAAATTCGAGGAGCTTTCAAAACCAGAAATTCCTAACATCGCAGCAGAAAAACCTAAGAAAAGCGCATTGACTATACCTCCTGAAGTGACTGGAAGACTCCAGTTTATATGAAAAGTTTGTAAGCCATGAGTAAAAAGAAACCAAGATGACGCAAAGACTAATAAACTAAGAGTGGCTAAATGAATAATAAAAATAATTACCGCCACAAATGCTGATTCTCCGATGCCTAAAATTGCCAAACCGGTAAACGCCAATAATACAATCACTGTTGTGATAGTTATATCTATCCCAGGAATAATACCATGCAGGTAATGCATTCCTTCAGATGCTGAGATTACCGCGGTCGCCATATAGGATAATACCGTCAATGTCGCGGCAACGGAAGCCAGCTTCTTAGAAGAGGTATTTAGCAATACATTATATGCTCCACCATTAAGAGGAATCGCACCAACAACTTCACCGTATATTTTTCTGAATAAAAATAAAACAACGGCTACAAATAATAATGAAATCCACGCGTACTGCCCAGCATACATAATAGTAAGAGCTGAAACATACAAGCACGAAGAACTAATATCATTTCCGCAAATAGCGGTCGCTTGTAACTCATTTAATTTTTTATGCAATACTTTTTTCATTGTATATTATTTGGATTTATCTCAATTTGCTCCGCAATATACTCATTTGTGATAAAATCCCAAATAAGAAAAGTGATTCCTTCCGGTATAATATCGATGGAGCCTTTATCAGATATTAAACTAGTTGGTTTTTAGTTAATTAACTGTTTTTTTAATTTGTAATTTTTTATCTTTAAGTGTGTTAGTAGTAGCTATTAAAAATAGTGACTTGGTCAGGGTCATAAAAGTTAATTATTTTTTCACAATGATAATAGTATTGATTTGTTTCAAAATAAATATATGAAGGTAAACGGTTGAAGCGATGTTAAAGAACCCACGACAAAAAGACATTTTTTATGTAATCAGTGGGGTATTTTCCAAAACGAACCCTATTTACGGCATTTGACGCAAAATAAAGTAGCAGCAATGATGATAGATAAAAATCAAATGTTTCCGACAATATATGTAGTGAATTGCAAGTATTGAATGCAATATATTATTTTTTACGCTTGGGGAGAAGCGGCGTCAGTAATAAATATATTCAGGACTGCCTGAAATTAGGAAATAATAGGGCAACGGATCACCTATATAAAAACACTGACTGAACAAATAAACATAACAAAAGAAAACAGGATGCATCACGATAATTAGTGGAATATGGGTGTAATGTGCTTATATGGGTTTCCTTAGTGCTGTTTTGTGTCTTTTTTTTATATCGTATTCTTCATAGTTCTAATAAAAGCAAACCTTCTGAAAGTGAATCACCCCTGGATATTTTAAAAAGAAGATATGCAAACGGAGGAACTATAAACAGCAGAATATGAAGAGAGAAAAAAGACACTTGGTAGTAGTTAATAGTATGGTTTATTCTTCCAACAGTCGTCTATGGTAATTTATTTGTCCCAGATGAAATGTTAGGTGAGTAGCGAGGTGAATCAACATGAATTCAGTTGAAGTTTTTGTTTCAAAAACTAAAAGAGGAAATTCCATTCTCAATTCCTTTTCAGATAGGTTATCGAGTGCATGGTCCACCACTATAATGGTTTCTTCAATTTTGCGAATTAGTTCCGTTCTTGGAATATCTTTTAACGAAAATTCAAATTCTCGATTTCTTAAATAGTTGATATTTCCATATGTATTACCAATATAGGTATTGAGATTCCCCACTAAATGCAAACAAAGATTCCCGGCAGAGTTAGTTATTCCTTTCTGAATCGTCCAAATCTGACTTTCACTTTGATATAATTCAATTTCTTGTATCAACCGATTCAAATCTCTCTTAAAAATCGTTTTTAAAGCTTGAACTATCATAAATTGGTTTTTTGATACTTTTTGAGCAAACTCAGTGCGTTTGTATGTATTTTATTTTGCATAAAACCGGTCCATCCGAACAGATACCCAGTAAGTCCTAAAGCCTGTTTTGACCATCTATAGATATCAAAATCATCTGTATGTCTCCTAATTAGGCCGTCTTGGAAAAAGAATTCTGCTCTGATGCTATTAACAACGGTTCTCTTGTTTTTACTGAAATTATAAGTGGCTACCCAAAGTGCTACCCCATGGTAGTCATTGGATTTTACATTTGAAAGTTTAATTTTTATATTTGCATTACTTCGTGCAATCAACATCTCCCACATTTGACATACATCATTTCCTTTCAAAGAACCGAAGATGGGGTCTCTAAATTCAATATTAGGATGATAGCATTTACGCATTTTTGAAGCATCGCCATTGGCAAAAGCTTCGTAAAATTTAGTGATGGTTTTTTCGTTTTCAGTCATATTGATAAAAAATGATAGTGAAAATTAAGAATTGCTCGATTAAAATAGTATATTTTTTAAAGATATAAAAAATATACTATTTTACTTATGTAAAATTTTAATTTTCGAATCTTAGTTTACTTGTATTAAGCAATACAAATTTCTTTTGCTAGATATATTATTGCAACGCTTTTATAATTTTTCACTCTATCGTCAAGAGGACGCTGAGAAGCTTATGCCTCATAATTATACCTGATCCGCCGGTACGTTTATTTACAACAGCAGTTTTTCTTGCCTGTTTAAAATTGCTTTCCCCTTTTGATTCCCCTCCGGTATTTAACATAGCTAGACGTCCAACATAGCAATTCAGCACCTGACATCTGCATAAGTCTATAGTATCGTCACTAGATAATTTAGTATACGTTAGAGGATCAGTTTCTGCAAACCCAATTGCGGTAAATCCGACTTTACTTGTTGGTGATTTTTGTTTAATAATATCTACCTGTAATGATACGCCCAAATAATTGGCTTGACCCGCTATGTCTGCCGCTGAATTGTAATCAACATTGTCTTTTAAAAATTCATTATTTCTCGAATAGCACCATAGAATAGTCACCATTTCCAAACTATGAGCCTTTTGAAACGCTCTTCAAACTTCTATAGTTTGCCGATCTGATTCGGCCTACCCAAAATATACGGTCGCACCTACAGCTACAGCTCCCATATTTCAGGGTTCTTTTACACTCCCAAGCACTATGTGGTCGTATTTTTTGGGAAAAGTCAGTAATTCGTTGTGATTAAGTTTCACTACAAACGGAATCTTATTGGTATATTTTCTTGAAAACAGGGCTAAACCGCGCAACGTTGAAGCGATAGCATTGCACCCTGCGTCGAGAGCTAATTTCACTATAATTTCAGAATCAAAGTACATGGGTTTTGGAGAATATGAACTCCCGGCAGCATGTCCAATACTTTAGTCTAGTGGTAAAAACGAGAGGCATCCTGTACCGCCCAACCGACCATAGTTTTAAAGCTGAGTTAAGCTTCTGAAAGTTTATCCATTCCAGTTGCTTTGTAAGAAAGACTCTGTAAGATTTGGATGGGGTAAATGAATTTGGTCTTTAGTAAGAGTTTTGCACACATGGTTTAACATTTTTTTTTCGGGACCTAATAATTCCAGCAACCGGTCTATACCTTCCATTTTAAATTGCTTTTAAGTGATATAACATTTAGTTGTTCAAAAATATATATTTTGAATTAGGGAGTATGAGAAGGATAATCAGTATATCCTTTCTCATCGGCAGTATAAAATAAATCCGCATTAAGATTTTCTGAAAGAGGCCAGTCATTTTTAAACCGTTCCACAAGATCAGGATTATTTATAAATGGTTTTCCAAATGCTACCAAGTCTGCCAGCCCACTTTTAATAGCCGCTTCGGCACTTTGCTGGTCAAACCCGCCGCAAAGAATGAGCCTGTTCCTAAAGTTTTTCCTAATTGTTTTTTTTATTTCCATTGGCACGGGCGGGGCTCCCATGGAAGAATGATCCACGAGATGGATATAAGCGATATCAATTTTATTGAGTTCTTTTGACAGATAATCATAGGTGTCATGTATTTCGGGATAATGTGGCATGTCACTGGCTACACCATAAGGAGATAAACGTATTCCTGTTTTTTCTTTTCCAATGGCCTCAGCCACGGCAGTTACCACTTCAATTATAAACCGACATCGGTTTACAATACTACCACCATAGTCATCGTTCCTGATATTGCTAATAGGCGATAAGAATTCTTCCAATAAATAGCCGTTGGCCGCATGCAATTCCACGCCATCAAATCCTGCAAACAGGGCATTTTCTGCAGCGCAAACAAATTCTGTTTTTGCATGTATAATATCTTGTAAACTCATTTCTTTTGGCACAACAAAATCTTGCAACTCTTTGGAGTCGGTCCACATCTGTCCGGCCGCTTTAATAGCGGAAGGGGCAAGTATCTCACTTCCCAAAGGCATATTTAAAGGATGACTTATTCTTCCGGAGTGCATTAGCTGAACAATTATTTTCCCACCGTTTTGATGTACTGTTTTGGTTATTTTTTTCCAACAGCTTACTTGTAGTTGCTTAAATATGCCTGATATCCGAGCATAACCAAGTCCATTTGGTGATGTTGATGTACCTTCGGTAATGATCAAGCCTGCGCTGGAACGCTGTCTGTAATAGTCAACCATTAGATCATTGGGAACATTATTTATAGCCCTGCATCGAGTCATAGGTGCCATTACAATCCGATTTTTTAATTCTATGGAGCCAAGCCTTTCTGGAGTGAATAATTGATGGTTTTTCATTTTTTTTACTCTTAAGTTATTGTTATAAAGATAATTATATTTATTGACTTAAGTATTTAAAATGAGTATGGAAGTGATTGTGGCATTCGATAAAGAACCTGTTTATTATTAAAAGAACCTGTTTTTAGTCCCTCCTTTACCGTATGCTTATTACAGCAACGTCTATTTATGCAAATACATTAAATTATTTACAGCGTATTTTTGTTCTTTCATAAATGACTTTTACTAAAGATAGCTGCTGTGTATGGCTGATTTACGCATTAAATTAATTATTAGATGGTCATTGGTCATAGCATTAGATTGCGTAAAATTTTAAACAAGAAAAGAGGATAGACCCTTAAGTGTCTATCCTCTTTTCTAAATCTAAAAAATAAGTTTGTCGGTAATTGACTTATTATTTTGTAGGTACAATATCAATTATAACGGTTCTGTTATAAGAACGTTCCTCTGGAGTTTTATTTTCAAAAGGAGATTTGTTTTCATCCTCACCAAATCCAATTAATTCAAATTTTACATCGTTTCTACCTGATTGAGACAACGCACTTACAATTATATTTTTCACGTCGTTTGCACGAGCTAAAGATAATTCTTGATTGTGAGCTTCTTCACCAATAGCATCAGTATGACCATGAACAATTACTGTTGCTCCAACAGGGATTTTAGGTGTAATTACATCAGTTAAATATTTTTCATAGATATCAATAGCTTTTGATTTATTAAATTCATAAATAATACTATATCTAAGACCTTCTTCTGTTTTAGCCGGTGTCCAAAGTACAACATGTACAGGAGCTTCATTCTCTACAACAACGCCACTTTTAGTTTGACCTATCATTTTTACTTTGAAATCTCCTTCTGGACGGCTTCCTAAAATTGCTTTTCCGGGAATACGAACTTCATCTTCAGTATAAGGTCCGAAAGACTGTGATTTACCTTGTTCATCAGTTATTTGTAATGACCATGTAGATAAAGCTTCGCCAGCTCCTTTATTATTGAAAGTTACATAACTTGAAGCAGGAGCTTCTTGAGATGCAACAATTTTTACTGGTTTCAATTGAGCACCAGTACCACTTTGAAATTCCATTAATAAAGATGGAGAATTACTTTCGATAGATACTCTACGGTCCCCTTCACGAAGAAGTCCTAATTCAAGTGTTCCACCTGGTTGTTCTGATGGAATATTTGGTTTAGATTGACCTTTAGTAGTTATTCTTGAAGGATTGACTGCAAATACATCAACTAAATATGTTTTAATTGATTCTGACATTGCTAAACCATCTGCTGGTCCTTGTTCTGATGAACCTACCAAAGAAATAGTCGCATTTGGATTTTTCTGCATGCGGTCACCAAGAATGTTTGAAATATTATAATAAACAGTCATTTGTCTTTTTGAACGATCTGATAAATTTTTTGGAGCAAAAACTTCCAATTGGTCTTCTTTGAAATCTTTTACTTGATCTTTATTCAATAAAACATAACGGTTGGGTATTTCACTTGACTGATTGTTAAAATACACATAGTTCCTAAGTGGAAATATCTCAGTAAGTCTGCTCTCTCTAGGAAGATTACTAGGAGAATCTACAGAAAACGAAACTTGTTTGTCTGCTTTGATATCAGTAGCTTCTTGAATGTTTTTTCCTTGTCCAAATTTAAGTGCAACACCTGCTCTTACAGTGGTATTATTCCATGTTTCTGTCGAACGTGGATTTTGACCAAAATAAGGTTGGAAAGAAACAAAAGGAGACAATACAAATTGTGTTTTGTTTGCATCCGTTGAAAGTGGGATATCATATCCTGCTCCAATTTGCATTGAAATAATTGTTTTTTCGATTTTATCAAAATCACCTTTTACTGCAGGAGCAGCTTCTTGATCTGGATACGCTGGGTTGATGCCTAATTGGTATGTAAATGATTTATCCAAGTTGAAAGCCAAACGTGGACCACCATATAAATAAAAATTAGATTTAAAAGGAGCAAAACGTAAACTTGGTTCCACTGTAATGTAACTTAAGTCAGTTGATAAATCAGCAGGACAGTCACATACAGTAAGCACTTGGTCAAAATCACCTTTACGGCTATCGTAACCAGCTTGTAACATAACACCCCATCTTGAATCAGCAGGGCGATACTCTAAAAGCGGTGCAATGAAAAGTCCAGCTCCAAATCCATCATGAAATGTTTTTGGCGAGGTAAAACTTGCATTCAATTGTTGTGTTGATCCACGGTAGAAATTAAAATTAGCTCCACCCGCTACACCAAAGTACCATGAAGGTTTTGAGTATTTAACTTCAATAGTTTCCTGTGCCTGGACAGATGTTTGAAAACTTAACCAAGCTAAAGCAATCATTCCGACGCTTTTTATGGTAAGATTAGTAGGAGTCCATGTATTGAATGGTTTCTCTGTATAAAAAGTTTTTGATTTCATTTTTTTTTATTATTAGGTTTTATTTTAGTATATCCCGCCCTGAGACGGGATATGTAAAACTTGGGGTATTACTTAGTTAACAGGAACGTTAATAATGGTATTAACCATAGTTACTGAAGATACTAATGAAATAGCTCTTCCGTTTAATACTGTTTCTGCACCAGGTAGAGTAGTGCTATTTGCTGGTGCAGAGAATGTCACACCATTATTAGCAATAACATTTCCAACCATTACACCACCACCGGCGTAGTTAATAACTGCTGAACTACCCACGTACCAGTAAACATTATTTGCTTTGGCACCATTTATTAATTTAACACTTCTAGATGCTGCTGGAGAACCTACTGTTAATGAAGATGCTGATTGGAAATACCAAGTCGCATTTTCATTACCTTGCGCATCTAATGTTAAATCACCATTTGTAATTTGGTACGTACCACTTGCTGATTTATAAACACCTGGCGCTAAAGTTAATGCTCCAAGTTCTCCTGAACCTTGATCACTTCCACCTGGTTTGTTAGCTGGAGAAATACTGTTATAGAGATCTCTTGCTGCATTTAATCCTTCTAGTGCTTTGGCTGCTTTTGTAGCATTTCCTGGTGCAGGAGCATCGGTAAAAATACCACCATTAACTAACCCATTATTAAGAGGAGTAATGGTGTATACTTCAAAAGGAGATGCCATAGTATCGGTGAAACCAGTTACTAAAGACGATGCAGCAGTTGTACCTATTGCTCCGTTAACTCTAGTATTCAGTCCTTGATTTGTTATTCCTGCATTTCCTCCAAAAACTCCGAAGAATAAACCTGAAGGCGCAGGGACAACTAATGCCGACAATGTAGTGAAGTTCCATACATAGTTATTTGCTAAAGGTACTCCGGCAGCATTTTTCGCAGCAGTTGTAATGGTTGCTGTATATGTTTTACCTTCTACTAAAACGTTTGTTGGTTTGAATGAAGCAGTAGTTCCTGAGTAAGTTACAACTCCCGTGATAGCTGTTGTACCTTGTTTCAATGTGAAATTAGTAGCATTGATTGTTAATGGATCCATTACCATACTAAAGTTAGCAGTAATCGTTTTATTAAGTGCAACACCTGTCGCATTATTGATAGGATCTGTAGAAGTTACTGTTGGGGCTACTATAGCTCCAGTCGTAAATTTCCACACATAGTCACTTGGTAAACGTGTGTTGTCTAGATTCGTTACAGCTGCTGAAACAGTTGCTGTATAGACTGTATTTGCAGCCAATGCTAATGTAGGAGTAAATACAGCTGTTGTTCCGCTATATGTTACAATTCCTGCAATGGCAGTATTTCCTTGTTTTAAAGTATAGGTGGTTCCAGTAATAGTACTAGCTTTCATTGGCATATTGAAAGTCACACTTACTACCTTATTTAAAAATACGTTATTCTCGTTGTTTGCTGGGTCAGTTGACGCAACCATTGGAGTAACTGTTAAACCAGTACTAAACGTCCAAATTTTTTCTGTTTGTAAAGCGTTACCTGTAAGGTCTTTTACTGTTCTCTTTATTGTAGCAGTGTACGTTGTGTTAGGAGAAAGTAAAGCAGAGGGTTTAAAGGTTGCTGTTTTACCTGAGTATGTAATTACACCAGCTATCTGTGAAGTACCGTTTAAAGTAAAAGAAGACTGATTTATAGTTTCAGGATTCATCTCTTCATTAAAAGTTGCTGTGATTAATTGATCCAAAGGAACATTAGTAGCTACATTTACTGGAGTAGTACTTAGCACTTCCGGACAAAGTCCATCGATTTCTACGAAATCGTCTTTCGCACAACCAGAAATTAAAGCAATAAATAGTATTGCAAAGGTTAATAATGATTTTTTAGTTTTCATTTTATTAAAGATTAGGGGTTTAATTATTTTATGAAACAAAGGTTGGTTTAATTGCTTACGGAAGTATTACACTATTAGAAAGGATACTTATATAATTCACTTATAGAAAATGTTAATATTTTTAACAAGTTGTTTTAAATCAGTTAGTTGTGAAATATAAACTGTTAATACCTTGTTATTTGGCTTATTTTATTTAACTCAAATTAATAAAAAGTCCTATTAAGATTAATAAAAAGGGGTTGAGGATTTCTTTTTTAAGAAAAAGATATCTTAAAAAGCAGGATTAACGACAAGGACTGTCGGTTGCCTATGATTGGAATAATAAAAGGGGAAGCTAATGTTCTATTTTAGAAGTTTAGCAGACTAGGTAATATAATAGTTTAGATAAGTCTATTTTTTGCTTTTTGTCTCAGATCTAAAATATCGGTATTGAGTTCTTTAGTTAATTTATCAAGGGATTTGGCAGATGTTTTATATAATCTAAAGTTTGTTTAAGATCTAGCTTTGTTTCTGTTGAAAGGTGAATTAATTGGGATGAGCCTGGAATGTTGACAATCGGTTGTCTGATTTGATGAGAGGACATATATATCATCATCTCTATTCCTTCGATGTATTCCTTTTGATATTCTTGGTTTCTTTCGAGTTCTTTATTAGCCATTAGTAACTCTTGTTTTCTTTTTTCTTTTTCTTCATTTTGGAAAAGAAGTTCGGTATTAGTAATAAATATTTCAGCGGCTCTGTCTTACTTTTCTTGATTTTTAAAGGCTAGTTCTTTCTTAATGATAATTGACTCTTTGTTTACTATTTTGCTGTCCATGGCTCCCTAATTGAAATTTTTGAAAAAAAAGATGATTAAACTTAAAGGATTATCGGATGCTATTTTTTCGGGTCACTTTCTCAGAAAGAATATAAACCAATAGTATTATTCTAATCATGATAAGTAAATTGACTTATTTAAAATATAATTTGAATTTTTATTTAATAAGTATTGATTTCTAAAGATTAATAGGTTCAACAAGTAAATTAGTTACTACGAATTGTAATATGGTTCCCGCTATATTTTTATTGGATTTTGCCTCGAGCCCAACAATAGCCTCTTTGAGATGCAGCCTTTAGATAAGCCAATGACTGTATTGAGTATATTGTGTCTTAAATCTGAAGAAGATGTCATTTTTTTTAAAGCACTTTTAATCAGTTTTAAAGGCCTTATACTTTCATGCATAACAAGCTAGTGTTAATGTAGTACTGTAATTCATCTGGCTGTTTTTGTTCCAAAATTAAGATCTTTTGGCTCAAATTTTTTGTTGCGTTCCTTTTTTTCATGCCATTTGTCTTTAAGCACCTTGATAATAATAAAATTACTGACCGGCATTTTTATGTATTGATTTTTAAAAGAATATAATGCAATTGACAGTATTAAATATAAGGTGGCCATTATAAAGAAGCTAGAATAATATTCCCCAAGAAATTCCCCAATCCAAAACGAAAGTCCAAGGTTTAGCAGTAGCAAAAACATAGCAAAAACAACAGTAATTTTTAATCGTGATATCAATGAAGATAGAACATCTGCTGAAGTGTCAATAAGGTTTAGTTTTGTCAATTCCACAGTTGTCCGAGTATAGTCTTCTACTGTCTCGAAAAGGATTACTATTGTTGTTGCTTTGCTACTCACAATTCTATTTTTAAGCCAATTAAGGTTTAAAAACGCTATTGTTAGATATTGATATTTTTAATATCCATATTTTCAATATCTTTCTTAGTTTTTTCAAATTTAGATTTTCCTTCATTAAAAAGACCTTGTCCTTCTTCTTTGAGTAGGTCATATTTTTTTGACATCGTATCTAATGCAACATCGAATTTATCTTTTAATTCATCAGCGTAATCGTTGCTTACATTTTTAATTTTTTTTCTTGTTTTTTTTCCTTTTTTAGGAGCAAACAATATTCCCATTATTGCACCTGCTGCAAGACCACCTAAAACTCCTAATATTACTTTATCTGTTTTCATGTTTATTTTTTTTAATTTTTACTAATATACTTGTTTTATAATCTTCTTCCTTGGATAAGTCTTAATAATATTGCAATTATTGCAATAATAAGTAAGACATGTATGATTCCACCCGCACTAAATGCGAAGAATCCGATTACCCAAAAAATGACTAAAATTACTGCTAATGTGTAAAGAAGGTTGCTCATGTTTCTATTTTTTATGGATTAGTTTATATTGTAAATAGCTGCGATTCTCTATTGGAACCCCGTTTTTATTTTTAGTTTAGTCTTAGACTTACGTACATTAAACACACTGTTTTTAGCATCTGAAACCGCTAAACTTCCTTCTTTGGTTACTTTTGTTAAACCGAGATTGTATCTTAATCCAAAGTTAACTGTTTATGAACCAATGCCTAAACCTGCAAAAAGACCAGCGTCAAACCTTTTGAAATCATTAATGTTTAATTGAGTTTCAGAAGTAAACAGGTTTGAATCGTTCGTTGTTTTACCACTTACCATATACGGTGCATATAGACCAACATGTACGTTGAAAACATCTGTAAGATTAAAAACCAACAGTAAAGGAACTTCAATATAATTTGTTTTAAATTTTGCCGTTCCGCTTGCAAAAGAATTATTGTAGGTAAGTTCAGCACCTTTAGTGGTATACGATATTTCAGGTAGTATAAAAACAGAATTTGTGATTGGAAATTTAGCATACAAACCAGCGTTGAATCCAGTTAGGATATTATTGTCATCTACGTTATCAGTGTAAAGGTTTGAAAAGTTAAGGCCACCCTTAAAACCAAAAGCTGCAGTACTTGATTTTATGTCGTGCGCATTTGATGCATGAAATGAAAGGCATGTTAGTAAAAAAGTAGCTGACATCAGTTGTTTCATTTTTCTCTTTTTTAATTTTTATTGATTTTATTGTAAAACAAATAGCAGTAACATAATAAGTGAAGTTCTTATATAACTTTTAGTAAATGTTGTGTTATTTACGGTTAGTGGATTGCTGTTTTATGCTTTAAAGTGCTATTTCTTCTTTACTGGAACTTTAAACTTGAAATATTTTATATGTTTCATTATTTCAATATCTGCTCTAAAGGGCATTAATAATTTGTTGTAATTCCTGTCTTGTTTTACCGAACTGAACTTGAAGTTTTGTTATCATTTCTTCTTCCTTTACTCCGAGAAATAACACATCAGTGTTAGTCAAAGCAGCAAATTTTTGTTTTAGATGTTCTTTTTGCTCTTCCCATGTCTCTTTCAGATCTTTCTTTTGCATTTTTGCCTAATTAATATTGTATATTCAGTGCTTTGCAAAGGTGGGTAGTTTTGAGCCTAAATGTGTTACATAACTTTTAGAAGAAGTTATATGATTTACTTATTTTGGAAATATAAAAATGGCAACGAAGACTTTACAAGAAAGGAGACAATAAAACTTGGTACAAAAAAAAACACCTCCATTTTTAAAAAAATGGAGGTGTTTGAAATAACTTACGTTGTGTTTCTACAACAAACTAATAGGTGCAATAATTGTTGTTTGACCTATTTCCACAATAGTTTCCTGAATAATAACTTCTTTTAATGCAGGTACGACAGTAATGTCTGGCGTAATGGTTAAACTGTATTTTCCTGCTGGAAGGCCCATTACCAGAAATTTCCCCTCTACATTTACATTTGTAGAATAAGTTTCTAAAGAAACAAGGTTAGTAGCAGTAGCAACGGCTAATGTTCCAATAGGCGTAATAGTACCTTTTATAGCTCCGCTTATTGCAGTTTCAACGGTTCTAATAACTGGTTTCAATTTATAACCTCCATTACCTAACTTAACGATTGACTTGTTAGCATCAAAATCAAGAAGTACATGATACATTATACCTTCCTGTAATGTTTGGTTTACCTGAAGTTTCAAGCCTGACTGCTCTGCACTTGGAGTACTCAATGGATAGGATGTACCGTTGGGAGTACCGTCTTCTAGTACCACTGAGTTTCTCGTTCCCAAAATAAGTCTTATCTGTTGTACTTTTGAAATTTGTAGTGTGTCAGTGGCGATAAGTTGTTCCACTCCATTTGATAATTGAAGAAGATCATAAATACCAGGAACCACATTTAAGGTTACTGATTGTCCTCCGTCACCGGTTATTTCAACTCCCATGACGTCAACATTCACTTGTTTATAAGGACCCGGCGCATCAGTCATACTTACTGAATACGGGTAGTTCGCTTGTGTACTATCGTTGTTACATGAATTCAGGAGGAATCCAAACATAATAAAAGCTAGAATTACATTTAATTTTTTCATTTTTGTATTGTTTAAAGATTAATTGTTGCCATTTTACTTATAGTGTAAAGGTAATTGTATTTTAACAATGCAGTGTTACACGATTTTGGTATTAAGTTTCATTATTTACGTATTAAATTTTGAAACAACCGATAAGAGAAAGCTTTTTCTTACTTTATAGACCATTATGTTAAAGGGTTGTTAACCTATAGAAAACACTTAGTAAATGATTTTTAATGTAGATTTACTTTACTCCTTCATTTTTTTAATTTGCTAACACTTCAAGTCTTTTCTCTTCCGCTTTATTCTTTTTATTAAAATAGTCTTTCAATAAAAAATTATGTTTTGCAGTTTCCATTTTATTTTGGCATCAGGTAACATTTTAAACATTAACCCAAAAAGCACTGAAATCAACGCAAAGGAAAATAAAAACTTTAATATGTTGAAAAAAAAATCGTGGAATCGTCTGTATATCCTTTAATCCAATTAGCCATACTGGACAAATCGGTACTGATAACTAGAAATACTAGAAGTAAAAAAGCGATTGCCAATATTAATCTAAATGAAAAGAGTCTTACTTTCAAAATAGTGAAGATTCCTTTTTGTGGAAGTACTTCTGCAGGCCAAATTAAGTTTAATGACTTCTGCAATTCCACGAATAAGGCCTTTGATCCGCAGCGTAATACAATGACCTCGATTGTCGATCCCTAGACAGTGGATTTTGATTCGGTTGATTTGATAAGAATTTGACTGATTTGAACCGATGTTTCGAAGCTCAAAGTACTTGAAACGTAGTCTAAGATAATTTGATTTACATTTTCATTTCCAAAGAAATATCCTGAAATCGGAATGATCAATACTAATAATCCCGGTATACTAAAGATAGTATAGTAAGCAATAACTGCACTTTGTCTAAAGGGATATTTGTCGTTCCATTCATTAAAAGGCATCTTTAATAACAGTCCTATATTTTTGGTTTTAAATCATAAAAGCTGCTTCTTCAAGCATAAAAAAGGGCTGCATTTTACTACAGCCCTTTAACCAAACCGAACCAAAAAAATAATTATTGACCATAGACTCTTTTTTAACTATGAAATAAAAAAAGATTCAGCAATAACTATAAACGTATATAAATTGAGCGATTGTTATTTGTATTAATTAACCTGTTTTGAAAACATTAAAAACTCCTTGTACTTAGAATTACTTTGCTATCAGGATACTGTATTTCTGAATCTTTTTCAGCAGTTATAAATATTTTCGTAGGCTTCAGTGGAGTAACGGTTTCAAAAGTTGCTTTCAATTTTGAAGACAAAAAATTTGAATCACTTTTTATTTGACCAATGTTTTTAACCATTGAATCTTCCGTTTCCATCCAAACGACATAAGCATTTTTTGACGACTCAAGTCTACCCACCTCTGCCAGATTTTCTACTTTAATTTCTACTAAATAGTTCTTATTGTTATCCTTTGCTATTTTGACATCACCACGTGCGGCAGGAACGATAGTGGAAGTTTGAAAAGCGATCTTTTTAGCGCAAGAAGTAAAGGATGATGTTATAAGAATTACCAATATTCCTAAAAATATATTCTTTGTAATTGTATTAAAAGTTGTTTTTTTCATAATTATTTTTAATTTGTTATTTAATAAATTTTATAAAATGCATCGGAACTGCAATCCTTAATAAAACCGAGTGTGATAAAGCGGACTCAATAATTAAGTAGGAGTGAAGGTAGTCTAAGCACACATTCTCTAGCTTAAATATGTTCTTATTATCAATGCTATTGTTTCATGTTCCTTTAATAACCCGGTTAAGAAATTCGCAGTACTAAATAGTTTTAAAAAATAGTTTGAACTACTTTATAACCGCAAATTTAATCATTTTTTATCTTTTACGATTAGTACAACTCCACCTATAATTAGTACTACACCCAAGATCGGTGACCATTGCACTGGATGACTTTGTTGTTTGTTGATCTCTACCGGACCTATGTCTATTACTTTCTCTGTAGTCACATAATTAAATCCTGTGTAAAACATCATTATGGCTCCAATAATTATTAGTACGAATCCTATGTTTTTTGTATTCATGGATTTTAAATTTTTGATGTTAAAATTGACCGTTATTATTTTTTTAAATGCTACTTAGTCGAGGTGTCTTATTTAAAAAATAAATTGATAAAAATTTGGTTTTTAAGCCTGTATGAAAATAGTACGTAAAAATTAAATTGTATTTTTTTTTAATTTTAAATAATAGGACAATGATATAAAGCGTAATTATGATTAACGAGGTCATAAGTCGTTCCCAATTAACGCTACTAATGCTATTTCAAATTTTGCTATTACTTATGATTCATCTTTTGTTGTTCTAACTAAACTTATTCCCGATGTAAACAATAGTAGTCCAAGTGTCCCGTATATTATCAATGCTTTAATATCTTGATTACCGCCTGAAGTATCCATAAATAATACTGCAGCATAAAGTAACGCTCCAATACCAATACCAAGAGCTGTCAGTAGTGCTCCAAAGGTTCTTTTAAGATTCATAATTTTACTTTTTAAGATTTATAAATGTTATAACTTGTTTTTTTGATAGTAGGATCAATTAAATTAAGAACTGAAAAGCGCAAAAGCATTAAGTATCCATATGATAGTCACAATTACAATTAGTGAATTGAATACATTTTTTATTGTTGTATCCATAGGAACATAAGTATTTATCAGCCAAAGTATAGCTCCGGTAAAAATTAAAACTAACAATATGCTGATTAATGACATGATGGTAATTTGTGATTGTATTGTTACCAAAGATAAGGCCGTTATAGGTAGGATGTTTTATATAATTTGGATGAAAAGTTTCATCATTCACAGATTTTTTTAATGCAATTTGATGCGAAATAAACACCGTTTGCCAACAGGTATTCGGTACTTTTAAGTACTCTTATATTTTTATTGTGGTCGTGTAACGGTCTTCATTTGTAGTGTTACTGTAGTTTGCGCCATTATTCTTCTATTTATTGAAGATCCGGTTTTTAAATTAATTCCGGTTTGACTTACTATATTTTCCTCAAAATGGCTTGTAGTTCCCCGTGTAACTGCACCAGCAGTTTGCCAAAAAATGGCTTTGGCTTGAGCACCTCCAGCTGACGTAATTTTAACTGTAGAACTCATATCAAGATTTCCGCCAACTTGGAATATCCATACATCAGTTAGGCTATCTGAAATTGCGATGTCAGTTGGAATCAAAAGATTGCCTGTCCAAGTATATAGTCCTATTTTAAGAGTTCTTGCTCCGATACTTCCAGCTCCTAAGTTTAGATAATCAGGGTTGGAACGTCCTGTGGCATCAACTGTATATATCGTTGCGGTTACTTCATCACATTTTAATAAGATGGCTGCGCCTGTTATTGGGCTTGCGCCAACATCTACTGTAACAGCAGATTTATAAACATCCTTAATTCCTGTTTTAGAAAGAATCACAAAATTTCCGATAACACCAAAATTTACACCTTTCAATTTCGAAATTTTAGGTTGAATAGCCGCGAACTTTTTAGCCGCGGTGATGGAAGTCGTTTCATATTTAGAATTTGCTACTACAAGCTTCGAGGAATCCATATCTGTACTACAACTTGATATTACTCCAACCAATAGCATCGCTAAGATTGGAATTACCTTTAGTAACTTCATAAATTTGGGTTTAAAATATGAAGTAATTATCACTTTTCAAATTTGATAATATTATTGTCTAAATAGTTATAGTAAAATAGGTGAAAATTTCATATAAATAGCGAAATTGAGTCGTCTTTTGATTCATACTAAAAAGAGCTAAGCCTCTCATCTGAGAGGCTTAGCTCTTTTTGGGTGTATTCTTTCAAAGTAATACTATCAACAAGATTTTTACATTCTGGCCATATACCAATTTAATTCTTTTTCGATTCTTTCAAAATGGAAATAGGCCGTGATGTTTTTTTGAAGTCTCAAGAAAGAAGTTTCGCTTTTTACGACATAATCAAAAGCTTTGTGATGCATGCAACTAATGGCGACATCGATTTTATCTTGGGAGGATAACATTACAACTGGAATATTTGGATCAAACTCTTTAATCTTGTCTAAGGTTTCTATTCCGTTAATTGCATTTTTATCTATACCATCCAAATGGTAATCAAGGATGATTACATCTGGTTTTTTGTCTAAATTTGCTAAACATAGCTCTCCCGTTGCATATGTTTCAACAATAAAATCGGTATGGTGAAGAAATTCGATTTCTAAAGACTTTAGAAAAACGGCATCATCATCGACTAAAAACAGTTTTATTTTCTCTTCGTTTTTCATAAGTTTTTGTTTTTTATATTATTAAATTCTATTTCTAACTCTTCGCAAGCTTGGTTGCAAACCTTTGAAAGTTGCAATACCAAATTATCTAGCTCTTCCTTTTGATCCTCCATGTTACCCGTATAACTTTGAATTTTTTTTGCCATGTCTTCAAACTCTTGGCTCATACCCATTATGGAAAAGGAAGGTACCATTTTGTGGGCGGAGGCCTTAAGTAACACCCAATCCTTGTTTAGCATGCTTTCCTTCATTGCAGTTACTAACGGAGGTGTCTGCTGTAAATAAGCAGCAATCATTTCCATCATTAATTTAGGATTAGATTTAGTACGGGAATTTAAATATCCTAAATCAATACATTTTTCATTTTTGGGGGCTATATTTTTTTTAATCTCTTTCACTTTTTTGGATGACGGTTTCCTAACAATGCCTACGATTTTACTATATAATAATCGCTCATCAACCGGTTTTGCGATGTAATCATTCATACCCACGGATTTACATTTGGCTAAATCTACGGTAGTAACATCGGCTGTTAATGCAATAATGGGAATTTTAGAATTCATTGTTGTTCTGATATATTCTGTCGCTTCAAATCCATTCATTTCAGGCATTTGAAGATCCATCAATATCACATCATAAGAATTTTTTTGCATCTTTTCAACCGCTATTTTTCCGTTTTCGGCAATATCACGTTCGAATCCAAAATCATCCAATAGTGTTTTCATCAATAACTGATTCAATGGAATATCTTCAACCACTAAAACTTTGATGTTTTTACTGCCTTTATCTAATTCAAGTATTTCGGTTTCCAGTTCTGCTTCGGCAGTTGTTTTTTGGAAACTCAATCTAAAACTAAAGGTAGTTCCTTCACCAACTTTACTTAGGACATCAATACTTCCTCCTTGAGGCTCGACTAACTGTTTAACGATAGCTAAACCTAGTCCGGTTCCACCATAAATTCTGGACGTCCCACTTGAAGCTTGTTGGAAATTATCAAATATAGATGCTAATTTTTCTTTTGGAATCCCAATTCCGGTATCGGTCACTGCAAATTCTATGGTAACATTTTCTGCATCTTCGTCAATTAGACACACGCGGACAGTGATTTTTCCTATGGTTGTAAATTTGACTGCATTACTGACCAAATTTAAAATAATCTGATGCAAACGAATCGGATCTCCCACTATTACCTCAGGTATATTAGGATCGTATTCTTTAATTAATTTTAAATTTTTCTCTTGAATTTTTGTTTCGAATAAATGAAGCATCGATGAAATGGATGACTTCACTTTAAAAGGTGTTTTTTCAAAGGACATTTTCCCGGAATCTACTTTTGCTAAATCTAAAATATCATTTATAAGTACAATAAGCGCATCACCACTCATTTTTATGGCATTTAGGTATTCTTTTTGTTTTGAAGTCAAATCTGTTTTAAGTACCACCTTTGTGAAACCAATAATGGCATTCATTGGTGTACGTATTTCGTGACTCATATTTGACAAAAATTGTTGTTTTGCTTTTACGGCATTTTCTGCAGTTAAAGTGGCATTTTCAGCATTTCGTTTTTCTTCTTCGGCAATTCCTGTTGCGAGTTCAGCAAATACTTTAGCTTCTATTAGTTCCGTCTCAATTCTTTTTTGGTCTGTAATATCTCTTGCTACTACAACCACACCAAGTACATTTCCTTGATCATCTTTATAAACCGATCCGTTGAATAAGACATCTGTCAATTTACCGTTTTTGTGACGAAGAGTAAGCGGGGAGTCAGCAACAGAGGCTTTTGCGAATACTTCTTGATATACTTCCCTTGCCATTTGAGGGTCGGTGAAATAAGCAAAGAAATCAGAACCGGTTAGAAGCTCTCGCTCCATACCCGTAATCTGGATTGTCGCTTCATTCATATCGGTGATCTTTCCTTCAATACTGATGGTAACTAATGGGTCAAGACTTGCCTCAATAAGACTCAGCGAATAATTGGAAAGTAATTTTTGGGCGGTAACGTCCCTAGCAACAATCACGACACCCAATACATTTCCTTGTGGATCTTTATATACTGATCCGTTGAATAAAACATCAGTCAGTTTTCCATCCTTGTGACGAATTGTAAGTGGAGAATCGGCAACAGATCCTTTTGCAAATACTTCCTGATATACTTCTCTGGCCATCTGGGGTTCTGTGAAATAGTTAAAGAAATCAGAACCAATCAGTTTTTCACGTTCCATTCCTGTAATTCGGACTGTGGCCTCATTCATATCAGTAATCTTTCCTTCGATACTAATGGTAACCAAGGGATCAAGACTTGCTTCAATGAGACTAAGCGAATAATTAGAAAGCATTTTTTGTGAGGTCACATCTCTTGCGGCAGCAAAGACACCCAACACTTCGCCTTTATCATCTTTATAGACAGACGCATTATATAATACATCTGTTAGTTTTCCGTTTAAATGTTTAATAGTTAGAGCGTAATCAGAAACAAAACTTTTTTCAAACACTTGAATATAAGCTTGTCTTGCTCTTTCAGGTTCTGTAAAATAATTGGAAAAGTCTGTTCCTATTAAATTTTCGAGTGGAATACCGGTGACCGTCATTAATGCATGATTTCCATCAGTGATCTGCCCTTCGGCGTTGATAGTAACAAGAGGGTCTAAACTTGCCTCAAGTATACTACGGGTATATAAAGCCGCTTGCTTTTGTTTTGTAACATCACGCGCAACTATTACAATTCCCAATACTTTTCCGACATCGTTTTTATAAACAGATCCGTTAAATAAAACATCAGTTAATTTTCCGTCTTTGTGGCAAAGGGTAAGAGGCGAATCAATTACAAAACCGTTTGCAAATACTTCCTCGTAGACTTCCCTTGCCATATTAGGGTGAGTGAAATAATTAAAGAAATCAGATCCTATTAACTCTTCGCGTTTAACACCGGTAATTTTAACGGTAGCCTCGTTCATATCAGTAATCTTACCGTCAATATTGATAGTGATTAGTGGGTCTAAGCTAGCTTCAATAAGACTTAGGGAATAATTAGAAAGTAATTTTTGCGAAGCAGTAAATAGTTCTAATTCGTCATTTCTTACTTTTAAACTTTTAACAATAATAAAAACTAGCGTAAAAACAACAAATATTAAAATCAAAAGTAAGAAGAACAGTATTTCTGAGTTTTGAATACTATTTTCGTTTTCTGATTTCCTTAGTTTAAGAGCATTATATTCATCTATATTGATTTTAGAAATTATACTTTTAATTTCATCAGTAATAACCTTACCGTCCTTTAGAATGGCAATCTTTTCATTTTCATCTAATAATTCAAATTTCCTGTCATCAATAATTTTTTGCAGTAAAACCAATTTTTTACCAGTCATTATTTTTAATGAATCTACCTGAATATTTTGAGCAGTATTATCGTAGGTTAACACTGATAAATCCGAAAGGTTTCTATTCATGGCCTTTACCGCATTATTGAACGTCTCTAGATAAACATCGTTTTCAGATATGATGTACCCTCTTACTCCAGTTTCAATATCAAGAATATCTAATAGAACATTGTCATTTTTTCGTAAGACCTCCTGCGCATGTTCTGCTGAGTCGCTGCTTGACTTCGCTTTTTGGTTATTATAGTAGAAAACGCCTAAAACAGTAGTCAATATGATCGCTACCAAGATGTAATAAAGTTGAAATCTTTTTTCTGAAATTAATTTCATGGTGTTTTTAAAACTTAATTTGCATTTTTATTCTTTTCAGTTCCAACTCCAATTTCTTCAATGGGGCTTCGTCTTTTATCTTTCAAATTTTTAAAGTGAGAAGGAGAGAGTCCTGTTACTTTCTTAAACTGACTTGATAAATGCGCAACACTGCTATAGCCCATTTTCCATGCAATTTCTGTGATATTGTGTTCTCCATATATAATCAATTCTTTAACCCGTTCCGTTTTATGGGAAATGATAAAATGTTCAATTGTTGTTCCTTGAACTTCAGAGAACAGATTCGATAAATAAGTATAGTCGTGATCCAACTTCTCGCTTAAATAAATAGAAAAATTTACTTTGATAACTTCATCCGAGTGGTGAACCATTTGGATAATTACATTTTTAATTTTTTCTATGAGCATGGACTTTTTATCATCCATTAGCTCAAAGCCAGCACTTACTAGACCTGCTTTAAGAAGTTCTCTTTGTGCCATGGTTATGTTTTCCATGACATCCACTTCTCCTAAATCAACAACAATAAAATGCAATCCAAGTTTTTTTAATTCCTCTTTAACTGCTAATTTGCAGCGATTGCTGACCATGTATTTGATATATAACTTCAAACTATTTATGTTTTAACTTTGTTTGTAAAATTTGTACTTTTTTTTTAAAAATGAGTTACATAACTTTTTAATTAGTTGTATAATTCACAGGTTTTTATTATCTGTAATTTAACCAAAAATAGGAAATAAAAATGATAACGGGAATTGTTTTAAATTATGGATTGGGTGTATTTATTTTTTTGTCGCAGTGTAATTGTATCAATGTGGGGCGGCGCGATTAGGATCCTATTTTTAGAATTAAAAAAACACACAATAAATTAGCCGTTAGCTCTATCAATATGATACTGCTAACGGCTTCTCTTTTTCCTTCGGTTTAACTTTAAAAATTAAGCCTTTACAATCATTTTTCCGGTATTAACACCTTCAAATAAACCTAGTAGTGCGGTGGGTAATTGATCAAACCCTTCCACTATAGTTTGAGTAAAATCCAGTTTTCCTTCTTTAACCCAAGTAGATAACTGCTTTATGCCTTCAGGAAATCTTTCTAGGTAATTACTAACGATAAATCCTTGCATTAAAACACTTCTTGTCAGTAACATAGGTTGTATTCTGTGGCCCATCGGTGTTTCCTTACTATTGTATAGGGATATCTGCCCGCACAATGCAATTCGAGCATGAAAATTAATGGCACTAATAACGGCATCTGAAATTTCCCCGCCTACATTATCAAAATAGACGTCTACACCATTGGGGCAGGCCTCTTTCACTGATTTATTAATATTGGTGGTTGTTTTATAATTGATTACCTGATCAAAACCAAAATCTTCAATTAACGTTTTTACTTTTTCATCCGTACCTGCAATACCCACCACGCGGCAGCCTTGTAATTTAGCAATTTGTCCTACAACCATCCCTACGGCTCCGGCAGCACCAGAGACCACGACAGTTTCGCCTGCTTTTGGTTTACAAATATCCATCAATCCAAAATAAGCGGTTAAACCGGTCATGCCTAATATGCTTAAGTAGTAACTCAACTCGGGGGAGTTTGAATCTACCTTTTGTAATTTAGCCTCATTTGCTACTAACATTTCTTTCCATGGAAAGTTTCCTACTACTGTATCACCTACTTTAAAATCATCGGATTTACTTTCTACAACAGTAGCAACTACGCCACCTTCTAGAGATTCATTTATTTTGAAGGGGGCCACATATGATTTGGCGTCATTCATTCGACCGCGCATATAAGGATCTACCGAGTAGTACAGCCCTTTTAATAAGACTTCCCCGGTCTGTATTTGATCTAGTGTGGTGTTCTCAATTTTAAAATTTTGTAGTGTGGGTGTCCCCACAGGTCTAGATTGTAATACAATTTGTCTTGTGGTCATATTCTTTTACTTTTAGTTGTTGGACAGAGATTGAACGCACATAATTTAAAATGGAAAAATTAGTTTTCTATTTCAAAAATCAGTGCTGCTTCACCTGTTTCTGTAAGTTAGCTTACTCTAATTAGCTTTTTGTTTACAAACTCATGAATTCCTAGTTCAGACAATTCACGTCCGTAACCTGAACCCTTAGTTCCTCCAAAAGGCAAGTCTGGCTGTGTTGTCGTAGGCTCATTAATGAAAATCATACCGCTATCGATTTGGTCAGCCACTTGCATAGCTCGTTTTATGTCTTTCGTGAAGATCGATCCACCGAGGCCAAAAGGGGAGTCATTTGCTAGGTCTATAGCTTCTTGTTCATTTTCGACTTTATAAAAAGAGGCTACTGGACCAAATAATTCTTCCTTAAAAGTAGGTACGCCACGTTTAAGATTAGTCAATAGGGTAGGTTGCATAAAAGCACCAGTATCAGACGCTCTTTTACCTCCAACTAAAATTTTGGCACCTGCTTTTTCAAATCTTTCTACCTGGTCTAATATGTTGATTAAAGCTTCTTCACTACTAAGTGGTCCAACCTGTGTGTTTGGATCCATTGGATCACCAACTTTAAGGGCAGCTACTTTATCGGCAAACTTTTCCAAAAACTCATCAGCTATAGCTGCTACAGCAATAAATCGTTTTGATGCTATACAGCTTTGACCGTTATTGTTAAATCTTCCGGCAACAGCCATTTCAACTGCAGTATCTATATCAGCGTCTTCAAGTATTATAAAGGCATCACTACCACCTAATTCAAGTACTGATTTTTTTAAATATTTACCTGCAGCTTCGGCCATACTAGACCCTGCAGCTTCACTACCGGTTAATGAAACTCCTTTGATTCTTTCATCACTCACTAAAGTGGTACTTCTTCTTCCCGAAATCAATAGATTGGTGTATAGTCCTTCTGGAGCTTGCGCTTCTTTAAACAATTCTTCCATTGCGATACCGCACTGTGGTACCATAGAAGCATGTTTCAATAATATGGTGTTTCCTGCCATTATATTTGGCGCAGCAAACCGAACTATCTGATAAAAAGGAAAGTTCCATGGCATAACACCAAATAGAACACCTACGGGGCTACTTCTAACAAATGCTGCACCAGATTCCGGGTTTAAGTTTTTATCGGCAAGAAATGCTTCGCCATTATCGGCGTAGTAATCTAATATATCAGCACTTAGATTAACTTCCCACTCCGCTTGAGCTAAAAGTTTACCCATCTCGAGAGTGATTAGCTCAGCAAATTTGTCTTTTCTTTGACGCATGAGTTCAGCTACTTTATGCAATACTTTTGCCCGATCGTCGTAAGAAGTTTTCTTCCATGTTTGAGAGAGGGTATTAGACTTTTCGATTGCGGCTTCAACTTGCTCATCGGTCATTTCATCGAATGATTTTAGTACTTTATTTGTGGCTGGATTTGTTGTTTGAATAGACATAGATTTGCTTTTAATTAGTTTAAATACATTTAATTTTTTTTTCTAAAGTATTAAAATAAGTAGAAACAGAAAATGTGTTTTTAGATAAAAAAACACAACTTCTATTTAGACTTTCTTAATCAACTTTCGCAAAGATTAAATCTTGTTTTATAAAATTACTGAATAGTTACTTATGTCCTTCGCAAGGAAACGTTAAAAGAAAAATACGGCACTACTAATTAATACATAAATTTTAACATGTAATAATTAATTGTATCACAGAGAAAGTATTTATGGATTAGGAGTCCTATTTTTCAGTAGATTGCAAATTTATTATCCCGTGTTAATACGTTAAAATGAGATTGGTCGGCAGGGGCTATTTGAGATATCACTGCGCTGAAATTATAATAAAATGATCCAAATAGGAAATGAAATTAATTTATTTTCTATTTGAATAACCTTTAAAAAAGGGATTCCGCCAGCCCTAATTAGTATCAGCATCGGTATTTCTGAATAATTTTTTTTCAAAAACATCAGACCAATCCATTGATTTTATTGCTGATATTTGATTTTGTTCGTTCATATATACACGAAGTTCTTTATTGGCTACAGCCTTTGTATAGAGTGCTTTATATCTAAATATAGTTGTTTTAGACTCATTGTCTTTGTAAATATCTATTAATTTAAGATCTTTAAAAGCGCCGTATCGCTGTCTAAAATTGGTACAAGTTTTAGACAGGTTTTCCTCCGTAATGTTGTCGATTACGGACTGTGTTGCTTCACTTTCATTAAATGGCTTAAACTTAGATGTGTTGCAGGTCATTAAAATGCGTTTGCCTAATTCATATGCTTTTGTCTTTAGGTTAGCGTCAACTTTAGAAATAACTAATTTTATGATTTTAACTTCTACAGTTGTTACTTCAGGAGGTACTTCAGTCGTTACTTCAATTGTAACTTCTTTTGCTATCTCGGTAGCTTTGATATTTGGTATAGCTTCTTTCTTTGACTTACATCCAATAAGTACAATTAAGGCGAGCAAGAGGGTTAATTTTTTCATTTCTGAGATGTTATTTTTAATAATAAGTTAGGATTAGGGCAATTATCTAAATAAAAGTTCAAATCGCTTTTGCGCAAACTCTGGGATAATCACCAACTTTAGCTTGATTAGTGCCTAATTGCTTTTCTATGAAATTTTCAAAATCAATAGTACTCCCAAGATACTCTTTTTCCAATGATTTAATTGTAATCGATAAATCCAGTGGAGTATATTTATTCTTAGAGATGCTTTCCAGAATATTGAAACATCTGAATTATTATGCAATATCGTTTCTAAAATGGTAATATACTGTCTTAATTGATACGCTAAAATAAAAAAAAATAAAGCCAACCTAAAAGATTTATGTTGGCTTTATTTTTTTTTATTTTTACTGAAGTTGAATTTCGATATAAATTACTTTCGGACTATATCGAGAAACTTAAAATTAAACTAATTCCTTTCCGATTATTTAACGGCTAATAAATCTACAAATTCAATTACAGGATCTTTAGAAAGTAATGTTCCTGCATTCGCCATTAAAGCTTCTGCAATTTTACCTGCGAGATGTGCTTTTCTACCTTCTTCAGTTTCAAAAGTATCAAAAATCCCAAAGGTTGATGGGCCTATTTGTAATCCGTACCAATTTACGGTGTCTGGTTCGTCCAGTACCAATGGTAAAGCACTTTTTAAGAATGAAGCAACTTCGTCTTCTTTTCCAACTTTAGCTTCTAATCTTGCTAATAGAGCATATTTTTCCATAATGATAAATTTTATTTAGATATTAAAAGTACTGCTATTAGTTTTTAGGTTTGCATAGTTTAACTATTGTTCAGCCTAAAATTAACAGTATTGTGTTTTTAGTAGAATCAGAAATCATAACACCAAATAAGACTTCGATAGGGCTATATCTGATAAACGCTTTACTAGATTCAGGGTTTATGGTTTTATCGGCAAGAAATGCGGCACCATTATAAGAGTAGTAATCCTATATATCAGTACTTAGTTTCATTTCCTTTGACGCTTCAGCAAAACTTCCCCACCTTCATGGGTGGCTAGCTCAGCAAACTCACTTCTCTTTTACGTTTTAGCTCAGCTATTTTATGCAATACTTTTGCTCGATCGTCATAAGAAGTTTTTTCCATTCTTGAAAAAAAGCATTAGAGTCTTCGATTATGACTTCAACTTTTTCATCAGTCATTTTCATCGAATGATCTTACTACTTTGTTTGTAGCAGGATTTGTTGGTTGAATAGACATTAATTTATTTTTAATAAATTAAAATATATCTAATCTTGCTTTTAAGGTGCTAAAATAAGTAGACAGGAAGGAATGTTATACAGGTTACTGCCTTTGAAATAAAAATAAAAAATCCAAATAGAAAATGAAATTAAGTCATTTCCTATTTGAATTACCGTTGAAAATCCTGTCTGAGCTAGCTATTGAGTATCGGCATCGCTATTTCTAAATAATTTTTTTTCAAAAAAGTGCAGATCAACCCATTGATTTTATTGCTGATATTTGATTTTGGCCGTTCATATATACACGAAGTTCTTTATTGACCACAGCCTTTGTATAGAGTGCTGTAAAACGAAATATGGTTGTTTTAGACTCACTGTCTTTGTAAATTTCCATCAGTTTAAGATCTTTAAATTCACCGTATCGCTATCTGAATTTAGCACATGGTTTTGATAGCTTTTCCTCCGTAATGTTATCGATTACTGACCGTGTTGCTTCACTTTGATTAAAGGGCTTAAACTTAGAAGTGTTGCATGTCATTAAAATTCGTTTGCCTAATTCAAATGCTTTTGTCTTTAGGTTAGCGTCAACTGAAGTGACGGCTAATTTCACGATTGTAAGCTCTTCAGGTTTTGCCTACGTCGATGTAGCTAATTTTTTTGACCTACATCTAATAAGTACAATTAAGCCCAACAGGACGATTATTTTTTTCGTTTCTGAGATGTTATTTTTAGTAATAAGTTTGGGTCAGGGCAATTGTCTAAATAAAAGTCCAAATCGCTTTTTGTACAAACTCCGGGATAATCACCAAAATTAGCATCTATGTTTTTAATAATTTGAAAATGCAGATGAGGTGAATAGTCTCCGTTAACTGCTGAATCTCCCAAGATACCTATTTGCTGCCCTTTTTTATAAGCAGTACCGACTGCTATTTTTTCTATACTGTCTAACGATAGATGTCCGTATAAAGTATAAAAAGTTTGATCTTCAACGTGGTGCTCCAGAATGATAGTTGGACCATAATCACCAAAACCCGCGTTAAAATTAAAACTGTGAAGCGTACCGTCAAGGGCTGCTAAAATGGGTGTTCCAGCCTTTATCCATAAATCCAGACCGATATGTATATTTCGCTCTTCTGTTTCCTCATCTCTAAAAATAGTGCTTCGCTGATAAAGATTTCTCTCCTCATTATAACCACCATACGCCACTTTTGAATCATGTAAAGCCAGGTAATTTTCAATGTATTTTTCAAAATCAGCTGAGTCCTCTAACGACTTCTTAGAAAGATTGTGATTTAAAACGGATAAATCCAAAGCGATATATTGATTTAAAGAAATAGAATCAGCTATTACTTTCACGTTTTGGGTATTTCTTAAAACGGTTTCTAAACTTGTCATTATTTTCTGTTTTGTTGTTTTTAGTTTAATAGTATAAAAAAAGCCAACTGAACTAATTCAGACTGGCTTTATTATTTTAAGCATTAAAAAATAAGATTATTTTTTAACTTGGACTTCAGCTTCACCACCAGAAACTTTAACGCTCGTTGAGTTTGTTCCATTTTTAGTGCTAACATCTACACCATCAGTCCCTACGCTAATAGATGTCCCATCAGGATTTTTTTCTGCTGCAGGAGCTTCTGTAGTAACTTCAATAGTTTGATTAGTCGTAGTTTCTGGAACTGCTGGAGTTTCTTCTTTTTCCTTGCAAGAAACGATTGCCATAACTGACATTACACCTATGAACATTGATGTTTTTTTCATTTTTTTTGTCTTTAAGTTTGTAAATATCTAGGGATTAAGATACTGTTTTTATATTAAAGTTTTATTTTTAATATAAACTTGGAAATTTAGATGGGTTTACCTCATTCATCATAGCGTATACTTTTTCGAAAATATCTTCTGCAGATGGTTTGGAAAAATAGTCACCATCAGTTCCGTATGACGGTCTGTGCGCTTTTGAAGTTAAGGTCTGCGGTTTGCTATCTAAATAATTATAACCGTTCTGCTGTTCAATAATTTGTTGTAAAATATAAGCGGAGGCACCTCCCGGCACATCTTCATCAATTACTAACAGACGACTTGTTTTGGCGATACTTTTTACAAGATCATGATTGATATCAAATGGAAGTAAAGACTGTACATCTATAATTTCACAGTCAATACCTACTTCAAGTAGCTCTTGCGCAGCTTGTTCAATCAATCTCAATGTAGAACCATAAGAAACTAATGTGATATCAGCCCCTTCTTTCATCGTTTCAACAACACCAATCGGGGTCTTGAACTCACCATAATTAAGAGGTTTTTTCTCTTTTAAGCGGTATCCGTTTAAACACTCGATTACTAAAGCCGGTTCATCACATTCCAAGAGTGAATTGTAAAAACCTGCTGCTTTTGTCATGTTTCTAGGTACTAACACATGAATTCCTCTAATAGCATTGATAATCATTCCCATAGGAGAACCGGAATGCCATATTCCTTCGAGACGATGGCCTCTTGTACGAATTATTAATGGGGCTTTTTGTTTCCCTACGGTTCTGTATTGTAGCGTTGCTAGGTCATCACTCATAATTTGGATGGCGTACAGCAGATAATCCAGATATTGAATTTCCGCAATAGGTCTTAAACCTCTTAACGCCATTCCGATACCTTGTCCAATAATAGTGGCTTCACGTATTCCAACATCAGCTACGCGTAATGAACCATATTTTTCCTGCATTCCTTCTAAACCTTGGTTTACATCACCAATGGCTCCTGCATCTTCTCCAAAGATTAATGTTTCAGGGTGTTTTGTGAAAATAGCATCGAAATTATCACGTAAAATCATTCTTCCGTCTGTATCCTCTTTTGCGCCTTCAGCATATTGCGGTAAAACTTGTTTTACGGAAAATACATTTAAATCGGAATTAGAATATAAATGACTGCTAAATTTTTCCTGATGTCCCTTAATATAGGAAGTAATCCAATTTGATAATTCACTTTTTCTGCCCTCATTAAGCACGAGACGCAAAGATTTACGGGCTGCAATTAGAATTTCCTTTCTTATAGGGGCTTTTACACTGCTTAGGTTCGAAGCATATTTTAGTATGGCCTCTTTATGGTTACTTGAATTTGCGATTTTTTCCAATAAGGAAACCAGTTCTTTTTGTTCTTTAACAACAGGCTCAATAAAAGCACTCCATGCGGCTTTTTTACCTTCTAGAACTTCTTTCTTAGCATTTGCATCTATTTCATCTAATTCTTCAGAAGAGGCAATGTTAATTGCGATCATCCATAATTTCATTTGTCTGATACAGTCAAATTCTCTTTCCCAAGCTAATCGGTCTGAGTCTTTATATCTTTCATGTGATCCTGAGGTAGAATGTCCTTGGGGTTGAGTCAGCTCATTTACATGTATTAGTACGGGAACATGTTGTTCACGTGAAAGAGCAGATGCTTTCTCATAGGTAGCAATCAAATCGGTATAATCCCATCCTTTTACTCTAAGGATTTCATACCCTTTTTCAGTATCAGCTCTCTGGAATCCTTTTAAAATTTCAGAAATATTCTCTTTGGTGGTCTGATGTTTTGCATGAACTGAAATACCATATTCATCATCCCAAACACTGATTACCAAAGGCACTTGTAAAACACCCGCAGCATTAATGGTTTCAAAAAACAATCCCTCAGAGGTACTTGCGTTTCCGATAGTTCCCCAGGCGATTTCATTTCCTTCAATCGAGAAATTTGCTTTATTGGGTATTCCTTTAACTTGTCTGTATATTTTTGATGCCTGCGCAAGTCCTAATAATCGGGGCATTTGTCCTGCGGTAGGAGAAATGTCAGCGCTGGAGTTTTTTTGTTTCGTTAAATCTTTCCAAGAACCGTCCTCATTTAAACTATGGGTAGCAAAATGGCCTCCCATTTGTCTACCGGCAGACATAGGCTCTAGTTCTATATTTGAATTACCATATAGTCCGGCAAAAAACTGTTCAATTGTCATCTGGCCGATAGCCATCATAAAAGTTTGGTCGCGATAATATCCAGAACGAAAGTCACCGTTTTTGAAAAATTTAGCCATTGCTAATTGAGGCACTTCCTTTCCATCTCCAAAGATTCCGAATTTTGCTTTTCCGGTCAAAACCTCTCTACGTCCTAACAGACTACACTCCCTACTTATCATAGCGATTCTATAATCGTTTAACACTTCGGTTTTAAAATCTTCGAATGTCAATGTAGTATTGGTTTTTTCTTTTATCATAATTGAAAGGTATCACTTAAGAGCGCAAATTTACTTAAAAAGTATCGATTATCATAATACAGTGAAAGAAATATAATTTAAGTATTGTCAATTAAATTACTGTTAACATATTTATTATTTATTTATTAACACTTAAACTGTGTTTTTATTGTAAATAACACAAATAAATAGGGTTATTACATTCAATTAAAACCATTTTCGATTAAATAAATTAATTAATATTTTGGGTGATAATGTAATTATAAATCGGATTTTTTCATTGTAATTGTTTTGCCTCATTTCCCAACCATTAGAAGAATAGACTGGAAGATACATTTCAAAGTAGTCTGGCACAAGGTTCAATCGGATTCCACTGTCATATACAAATTTTCTGCTTTGGTTCTTGTTTTTCAGTAGTCCAGCATCACCGTAGAGTTCAATCCAGTTCCAAATCGTATACCCTCCATTCAAAGTGGTCATCCATTGATTGGCATAAGGCGTGTTCAGTTTTGATTTAAAACCTCCCTCAGCCAGTATTAACTGTTGACTAAAAAAGCCACTACTTTCAGATCTTCCATAATAACCGTAGTCAAATAAATAATCGGTGGGACGATCTAAAGCAAAGCTGAAAAAATCAGAATTACTGTTATTATATAAAAAAGTTCCGGCATATATGCGCAAACTAATCTGACGGTTATTTTCAAAAAGTTGCCTGTATTCGACTTCAGTTGAAAATTTTCCAAATTTCCCTGAGATTTGGAGGTCTGACAAAAAACTGAAATGATTGGTAACTTCGGTTTTTGTATTGTAGTATTTCGCATTGAATACGGAATAGTTTTCGGTAGAATTATCGATGACTATGTCGCTCTTTTCTCTGCTTACAATCACTTGGCGCAATAAAATTGACTGTTTTTTGTTGTCTCTAATATCTTTTTCTCTGATGCTTAGCTGCACCATCGGATTGATTTTCAAATAGGCAGCATCTGGGGCATAATGGAAATAGGAGCCAGAAAGGGAGTAGCGCGCATTATATAAGGCGCTATTTCTATAATTTTGATTGATGACAACGAAACCAGATCCTGAGAATGCTTTTGCATTTGTTGAATAAGCCGGATTGACATCGAAGATAAAAGGTTTGTCTAAAATCGTTTTGTTGTGAAGGCGTATTCCGGGGGACAGGCCATCATATAAATTGTAGCCTAGCGTAGGGACATATAAAACTTGGTTGTAATAGGGATCTTCAAGATCCTTCATGAATGCAAATTTTATGGGGCGATTATTAGGGAAAAAAGATTTTAGTGATTTCCAGTTATTTCTTAAATTGTATTCCGGAACTTCATTCTTGTAATTTAAAACGATTTTATCTGCATTTTTTCTTTCTAAAGTAAACATGCTGTCTGGTACTTGGGGATCCAACCATTTTTTAAATACAATTTTGCCTTTTTTAATTCCATAGATAGGTACGGGAACGACAACCCCTGTTCTGTTTTTAATGGTAAACGAAACGCTGTCCTTTGACTTTACGACATCAGCAAATTTAAAATCAATGATTTTTCGTGATTCAATGATTGTATTAAAAAACCAATCAATATTCTTGCTTGAATTTCTTTTTAAGGTGGCTTCAAAATCTTTTCTGGAGACCTGTTTTTCTTTGTTTCCAGTATAGAACTGTCGGATGCTCTTAGTAACGATAGCATCGCCGAGATATTTATCGAGGTACCTGAAACTTAATCCGGCTCGATATTTACTTGCGATTTGTTCGTTGAATTTTATCAGTGAGTTTTTAGGGTCTCCCAGCGGCTGATCTAGATTTTTTCGTGCCATTAACATATAGAAATAGCTGTATTGCTCGTTAAAATCCAAGTTTGTCAGATTGTAACTTTTCAATAATAGAAAAGTAGAGGCGCTGCCCAGCATCTTCGTATTTGGGTGGTTCTCTTCAATATATTTCATCATGGCATAGACCTGAATCCCGTCGTAGATCCAGCTATCTTTCCTATTGTCTAAGCGTAAACTGTTTTTTAGATATGCATTTAAGTAGGTTTTCAGAAATTTAATCTCATAGGTAAATTCATCGGAAAAAGGACTTATAAAAGACGGAAGTTGATTTAATCCATAGAAGGGATTTCGTTCATAGTCGGTCTGCGAAACAACAATTTTGTCAAACGGGTATTTCCCGATTAGATCATCGACATAATGAACAACACAATCAATGACATAAGCCTGTTGCTTTGTGGATATTTTTTCTTCCTTCAAATTGGTTAAAACCGAAAGTGAACTGGTTTTAAAACTGTAAAAACTAGATTTTGGTTCTATAAAAAGACTGAAATTAGTTCTGTTTTTTCCTGATAATTTATATATGGAATAGCTTTCCTTTTGAATAGCTTCCGTGCTGTCTAAATCAGTGGTCACTTTTACACCTTTACCAACTTTTAAATCGATGTCAATATCAGAAACAGCATTAGCAACATCATCTAAATTGGCATTGCTGTATCTTATAAAAGCATGGTTTTCATATCGGGCAGGAGAGAGGTACCATGTTTTTAGATTCATGCCACCGGCTGTATCATAGCCAAATTTTGTAAACGTATCACTTGGAATTTTTGCTGTGTAGGTAAGGCGCAATTTTATTTTCTGATTCGGCGCCAGTTTTTCTCTTAATTTGATGCTGATGAGATCAGGATTTTCAGCCGTTCTTTCCCAGGAAAGGAATAAGTTGTCGGCATCAATAATCGTTACATTTTTAGTGCTGCCCCTTTCTTCTTCGTTAGCTAAATGGAAACCACGATAAAATTCGTCCGAAAACCGTCTCGCTAAAGGGGTGTTAACATCAGAGTAAGCGTTATTCCAGTCATTCAGAATCAGTGATGTCAGTGTATCATTCGATTCATTAAAATAGGTCAGTTCCTGCCGAATATTTAAAGTTTTTTCGGCAGCATTGACTTCCACAAACATTTGAGAATGGTGCTGAGCATGTTGTTTTATTGAGTTCAATAAAACTAAAACACAAAGTACAATTTTATAAAATCGTTTCAACTTTTAATTCTACTGGTTAGATTACAATATACATTTATTTGAGAGACAAAAGGAGTCAAGTTTTTTAAAAAGTGGTCATAAAAAAGCTTGTATGCCAAAAGAGCTTTTTTTCTTAAAAATTGGGTTTTAAATTGTACTTTTTATAGAAGCTATCTAAAACATCCACTACTTCGTCTTCGGTATCTACAATTTTTATCAGATTCAAATCATCGGGTCCAACCGTATGTTCTCTTTCGATTAACACTGTTTTTATCCATTCAATTAATCCGGACCAAAAACTATTTCCTACTAGTATAATCGGGAATCGCGCGATTTTTTTTGTTTGAATCAAAGTCATCGCTTCAAACAATTCGTCTAAAGTTCCAAATCCACCAGGCATAACAACAAATCCTTGAGAATATTTAACGAACATTACTTTTCGAACAAAGAAGTAATCAAAATTCAGGTTTTTATCTCCGTCAATGTACGGATTGAAATGTTGTTCAAACGGCAATACAATATTCAACCCCACTGAAGTTCCACCGCCGAGATGCGCGCCTTTGTTACCCGCTTCCATAATTCCAGGTCCACCGCCGGTAATCACACCGTAACCGGCTTTACTGATTTTGTAGGCTATTTTTTCTGCAAGTAAATAATACGGGTCTTCTGGCTTTGTGCGTGCTGAACCAAAAATAGATACGCACGGACCTATGCGTCCCATCGCCTCGTATCCGTTTACGAACTCGGCCATAATTTTAAAAATTGCCCAACTATCATTCGTCCGGATTTCATTCCAGTTTTTCTGTTTTAAACGGTCTTGGATAATTCTATCCTCATCATTGTCAAAATCTTCTAATCTCATATTCGTATTGTATTATTAACTATTTCTTGGAGCCTTATCCAGCTATGGGCTATATTCTCGATAACAAAAACTACGGCCAACTCCTTGTTTTTGTGATTTGGGAGATGCCGCTTCTATCTGGGCTAGGAATCTCGGTTACTAAAGTAACTCTTTTTTCAAAAACGGCGCAGTATAGTATTTTTATTTTTAATAACTTTTTGGAAACTTCTTACTTTTTTGAATGGGGTTTGTGACAGGAAGTGGAATTCGACAACCTTTTAGAAAGACAAAAAGAACAATGATCTATCATTCCGAAGTACGAAGGATTCAAAAATAATTATGAATATCTCACAAAGTCTCCTGACTTTGTTTTCACAAACCAATACAAACTAAAAAACTACTGCATCGCACAGTAGTTTTTATATTATCAGTATTCGAATTTCCAAAAAACAATCTGTGGAAATCTGTGGAATATGTATTAAAAAATAATCATTCTAATTCCTTTTTCAAGAACTTCGCGGTATAGCTTTTTTTATTATCTGCTATTTCTTCAGGAGTGCCTTTGGCAACGACTTTTCCACCGCCTTTTCCTCCTTCAGGACCAATATCAATAATATAATCCGCCAGTTTGATGACGTCCATATTATGTTCGATAATCAAGATGGTGTTTCCTTTATCTACTAATGTATTTATAACACCCATAAGTACCCTGATATCTTCAAAATGGAGCCCTGTAGTGGGTTCATCCAGGATGTAAAAGGTGTTTCCAGTATCTTTCTTGGATAATTCTCCTGCGAGCTTAATACGTTGGGCTTCCCCGCCCGAAAGCGTGGTGCTTTGCTGACCCAGAGTAATGTATCCTAAACCTACATCTTGAATGGTTTTTACTTTGCGGTGTATCTTCGGAATCATTTCGAAAAAAGGAACTGCTTCGTCCACTGTCATGTTAAGCACATCAGAAATAGATTTTCCTTTGAAACGAATTTCTAAGGTTTCTCTGTTAAAACGTTTTCCCTGGCAGGTTTCGCACTCTACATATACGTCTGGCAGAAAGTTCATTTCGATAGTACGCACACCAGAACCTTGACAAGTTTCACAGCGTCCACCTTTTACGTTAAAACTGAAACGTCCCGCTTTATAACCCCGTATCATACTCTCTGAAGTCATGGTGAATAATTTCCTAATTTCAGTAAACACTTCGGTATAGGTGGCAGGATTCGAACGTGGTGTTCTCCCTATCGGACTTTGGTCAATATTAATTACTTTATCAATAAGCTCTAAGCCTTCGATTTTTTTATAGGGTTGTGGTTTCTTGACACCGTTAAAATAATAGGCATTCAAAATAGGGTAGAGCGTTTCATTAATCAATGTCGACTTACCGCTTCCAGAAACTCCGGTAACACAGATTAGTTTACCTAATGGTAATTCAATAGAAACATTTTTTAAGTTGTTTCCTGTCGCTCCGGTCAATTTCATGAATTTTCCGTTGCCCTCACGTCTTTTTGAAGGAACCTCGATTTTCATGTCGCCGTTCAGATATTGTGCGGTAATAGTATTTGATTTTAGGGTTTCCTCGGGAGTTCCAATGCTGATGATTTCGCCTCCAAATTTCCCAGCTTTCGGACCGATGTCAATCACATAATCAGCGCGTTCAATCATGTCTTTGTCATGTTCCACCACAATAACCGAGTTACCTATATCGCGTAATTGTTCCAAAGAATGGATTAATTTGTCATTGTCTCTTTGGTGTAAACCAATACTGGGTTCATCTAAAATATAGAGTACCCCAACCAATTGTGAACCAATTTGTGTCGCCAGTCGGATGCGTTGTGCTTCTCCTCCGGAAAGTGACTTGGAACTTCGGCTTAAAGCCAAATATTCTAAACCCACGTTCATTAAAAAGTTGAGTCGATCTTTAATTTCTTTAATTACTTCAGTAGCGATACGCTGCTGTTTATCAGATAAACGACTGTCTAAATCCTTAAACCATGCGGTCAGGTCAGAAATATCCATCGCACACAATTCTGTAATGTTTTGTTCGTCGATTTTAAAGAATTGCGCTTCTTTTTTCAAACGCGACCCGTCACAAACAGGGCACGGTATTTCATCCATGAATTCCTTAGCCCATCGTTTGATGGTCGAAGAACCGCTTTCGTCGTGTTGATTTTTTATAAAGTGTGAGATCCCTTCAAAGTCTATTTTGTAATCACGGGCAACACCTAAATCTTTGGAGTTGATCGTGAATTTTTCCTTTCCGCCATTCAAAATCATTTCCATGGCTTCGGCTGGAATCTTTTCAATAGCATCAGTAATTTTAAAACCATATTTCTCTCCAATGATTTCCAACTGCTTGAATATCCAGGAGGATTTGTATTCGCCCAAAGGAGCAAAACCACCTGCTTTTATGGATAATTTCGGATTTGGAATAATCTTCTTTGTGTTGATTTCGTTTACCGTTCCCAGTCCTTTACAATGATCACAGGCTCCTTTGGGAGAGTTAAAAGAAAACAAATTGGGTTCTGGATTTTGATACGATATTCCTGTTGTGGGACACATCAGGTTTCTACTAAAATACCGTACTTCTTTAGAATCTTGATCCAGAACCATCAACACATTTTCCCCATGATGCATGGCAGTATTGATGCTTTCGCTTAAGCGTTTTTCGTTATCGGGTGTTTTTTCGATGACCATACGATCCACAACAATCTCGATATCGTGTGTTTTATAACGGTCCAGTTTCATTCCTGGAGTAATGTCAAGGACATCGCCATTCACACGTACTTTTAAGAAGCCCTGCTTAGCAATTTGCTGGAACAATTCTCCGTAATGTCCTTTTCTTGCTCTAATAACAGGAGCAAGGATATTGATTCGTTTTCCGGTAAAATCGTCAACGATTAGGGATTTTATTTGTTCATCGGAGTAGCTGACCATTTTCTCCCCCGTATTGTAACTGTAGGCATCCGCTGCACGTGCATAAAGCAGACGCAGGAAGTCATATATTTCAGTAATGGTTCCCACAGTGGAACGGGGGCTTTTACTTGTGGTCTTTTGTTCGATGGCGATTACGGGCGAAAGTCCATCAATTTTATCGACATCCGGACGCTCGAGGCCTCCAAGGAACTGTCTGGCGTAAGCCGAAAAGGTTTCTACGTACCGACGTTGTCCTTCGGCATAAATAGTATCAAATGCCAGGGATGATTTTCCTGAGCCTGAAAGACCGGTAATTACGACCAGTTTTTCGCGAGGAATCGAAACATCTATATTTTTTAAATTGTGAACACGAGCGCCTTGAACCTCAATGGTATTGTCTTTGTCTAACATAATTTTTGCAAAAAAGCAAAGTTACCATTTTGATTTATTCTTTCGATACAACAATATAGAAGTTTATGTTAAAAAGAAGTGCTACTTTTTACTCTATTGTCATCGATTTTAATTTGGTACGATAGGCCTCAAGCGCTATTGATTTGGAAATAAACCCGTAGTATTTATCATCTTTCACCACAGGTAAAAAGGCAACTTTTGATCGTTCAAATTTGTTCATGACCGTCTCCATGGTGTTGAATGGGTAGATTATTTCAGTGGGAACTGCCATGATGTTTTTGACTAGGGTGTATTTTACCCTATAGGTGTTAAAAATAATTTCCCGGATATTATTGAAATGGACAACACCTACTAAACGCTTTTCTTTATCCACTACAGCAAAAATAACCTGATTGGAATGCGAAATTAAATCGACCAGTTTTTCCAGATTTTCATCGGGTGTAACCGTTAAATAATCCGTTTGTATAATAGAAGAGGTATCTAATGTAGCGAGTACATTAGTGTCTTTATTACTCGTAAAAGCGTGTCCTTTTTTAGCCAATTCTTTTACATCCATGGAATGTCTTTCAAACCGTTTCGAAATGGCAAAACTGATCGAAGCAACAATCATCAAGGGAAGCATCAAACTGTATCCTCCGGTTATCTCTGCAATCAAGAAGATGGCTGTCAGGGGGGCATGGAATAATCCACTCAAAATCCCGGCCATACCTACCATTGTAAAATTACTGACTGGCAACTGTGTCAGGCCAGTTAGGTTTATCACTTTTGAAAAGACATAACCAAGATAGGAACCTACAAATAGGGAAGGGGCAAAGTTACCTCCGTTTCCACCGGATCCTAAAGTAATTCCAGTAGCAAAAACTTTTACCATCATCGTCAAACCAACGAATATAAGGAGTACCCAGCTGTTATCCTTAAAATCGCTAAAAAGGGTGTTTTCTAAAATTTTACCAGGATTGTTCTCTGATAAGACTTTGATGCTCTCATAACCCTCACCAAAGAGCGTTGGGAATATAAAAATTAAAACGGCCAAAATAGAGGCTCCTAAAAGTGCTTTTTTATAGGAGTTGAGTTTAAGTTTAGCGAAATAATGTTCGGTTCTTTGAAAATATCGCGTATAATAAACAGACATAAAACCGGTCAAGACTCCCAGAAGAATATAAAAAGGGATTTTATGATAATCGAAGACCTGCTGTTGTCTAAAATTTAATAAAACAGATTCGTCTAATACAATTTCGGAGACCAAAGCACCTGTTGCGGCTGCAATCATAATTGGAGTAAACGCTGCTATACTTACATCGACAAGTAAAAATTCGATTGCAAATAAAACACCGGCAATAGGAGCATTAAATGCCGCAGCTATTCCCGCAGCGACTCCACAACCTATAAGTAACGTTCTATCTTTATAACTCAGTTTGTAGCGCTGTGCATAATTTGACCCAAAAGCGGCACCCGCGACAACAATGGGACTCTCTAAACCTGCAGACCCTCCAAGTCCAACAGTAAGGGAACTTGTGATGATTTGGGCATACATTTGTTTTTTTGGAACTATACTAGCTTTCTTTGCAACTGCGTATAAAATTTGGGAAGTCCCTTTCTCTATAGAGCCACCAAGGACTCTTTTTACCACAAACACAGTCAGCACTAGACCTGCAATAGGTAAAATACTATTAATGAAACTCAGTTTTAGAATGCCATTAATGTATGTGGCGAAGGAGAAAACTTGATGAGCAAATGATTTTAAAACAATCACAGCAAATGCTGAAGAAATACCTACTAGTACACTAGATAAAAAAATAAATTGTTTTTCTGTAAGCATCGATTGTGCCCAGGCAATTATATTTTCTAATTTAGTAAGATATCTTTTAAGCATTTATTTTTTTTTTAAAAGTGCTAAATTACTATTATTTTAATGACCACGTAAGCTTTTAGGCGCTTCTTTTGTGCGCAAACGTTCTAGGTTAGGATCAGTAACAAAATATTCTATTGTCTTAGGATTTGTTTTTTATCGATTCATGCAAGAACTAACCATTTCATCTTTGAATAAAAAATACAGATGATTATTTATATTCACTGCATCCCTTTTAATTAAAAGGTCATTCCTTTCTCAATAGTTTTTCTGGGAGAACAATTTTCCCTGTTTATACTTTCCCCTCAGCTCTTTTTTTAGAGTTATAATGGCATAGCAGTGTTATTTTCGTTAGTCTTTACTGAATAACGTTAGTCGAATTTGTTTTGCATTTTGTTTATTTTTAGACTTCTTCAAAATTTTTTGTCGTTCTGTGGTTTTTACTGCAAAACAAAATGATTTTTCCCACATTTAAAAATAGCCACAGTATTTTCGCCGTGACTATATTAATTAAAGATAGCTTTTAAATCGATGACAAAAGCTTTTTCTTAAAATCCGATGGCGGTATCATCTCCTCTAAAGTCGGCTCCACCTTCCAGTTTCTTGTTTGGTAGCACTAAAATAGCATCTACTTTACCAATAACGGGAGTTGTTTTTTCATTGATGAGGTAGCCTTTTGCTTTTAACGTGTCAAAGGTTTGTGTGCTAAAAGTATTAGGTTCGAAGGTAATCAGATCTGGTAACCATTGGTGGTGAAAACGGGGCGCATTAACCGCCTCCTGCATACTAAAGTTGTATTCGTAGACATTTAATATCGTTTGCAGTACAGAAGTAATAATAGTTGAGCCTCCAGGAGAACCAACGGTCATCAATAGCTTTCCGTTCTTTTCTACAATGGTTGGTGTCATTGAACTCAGCATCCTTTTTTGCGGGGCGATGCTGTTCGCTTCATTTCCTACGAGTCCAAACATATTTGGTACTCCCGCCTTAGCGCTAAAATCATCCATTTCATTATTCAAGAAAAAGCCCAAGTCATCACAGTAATACTTTGAACCATAACCCGCATTAAGAGTGGTTGTTGCGGCAATGGCATTTCCAAACTGATCTACGATGGAGTAGTGGGTCGTTTCCATACTTTCGTTGTAAGTTACGTTTCCTTCCTTGATAGCTGAAGATGAGGTCGCCTTATCAAAACTGAAATTGGCCATTCTTTGCTTTAGGTAATTGTCGTCCATTAAAGCGTTTAAAGGCATTTTTACAAAGTCAGGATCTCCTAAAAAGTAATTTCGGTCTGCATAAGCTCTTCGTTCCGCTTCCACAATCACTTGTATAGACTTAGTTGAGTTATGTCCCATTTTAGCTAAATCATAAGGTGCGATCATCTCAAATATTTGTGCCAAACATATTCCGCCGCTACTTGGTGGTGCCATCGATATGATGTTTAAGTCTTTGTATTTAAAACTAAGCGGTGTTCTCCATTGAGCTTCATACTGAGCCAAATCTTCCATCGTGATGATAGCTCCTTTTTCCTGTAAATAACGCACTAAAACTTTAGCTGTTTCTCCTTTGTAAAACTCGTCTCGTCCATTTTCTGAAATCCTTCTCAATGTCGCCGCCAGCGCTGGATATTTAATGGTGTCTTTTTCTTTGTACACTTTAGAAAGCACTGAGTTGGGACCATTAGTTTCATTAAGTTCGTCATGGTAATGATTCAGGCGTTCCTCTTGTTTCTGCGTAACTGCGACGCCTCGTTCTGCTAATTCAATTACCGGTTTTAAAATGACTTCAATAGGTAAAGAACCTAATTTTGCATGGACTGCAAAAACCCCAGCTATCGTTCCTGGAATCCCAATTGCGAGAGGAGATTTGGTGCTTTTTCCAGGAATAACATTTCCTTCAGCATCTAAAAACATATCCTTTGTCGCTGCCAATGGCGCTTTCTCGCGATAGTCCAACGTTCCTTTTTCTCCATTTGCTTTTCTGTAAACCATAAATCCACCACCACCAAGATTTCCGGCGTAAGGGTAGGCTACTGCCAATGCTAGTTCTGTCGCAACCATTGCATCAAATGCATTTCCGCCTTTTTTCATTATTTCGACTCCAATTTTTGAAGCTTCTTCACGTGCCGAAACGACCATCGCCTTGTTGGCTAAAAGTCCTGTAGGTTGCACAATGCTATTTTGCGTTTTACAGCCAAAAGTAATGACGCATAGTAGGATGATAATTTTTTTCATTTCTGATGTATTTGTATTATTTAATTGTGATGGAATAAATTAGAAATAGTCTAGAAACCTAAAGCTTTATTGTCCTCTCTTTTATCAGCGCCACCTTCCAGTTTTCCGTTTGGCAATACCAAGATAGCATCTACCTGTCCTACAATTTCTTTATCGGTTTCGTTGATTTTGTATCCTTTAGCTTTTACTTTTTCCAACAGTTCTTTGTCGAAAGAGTCTGGTTCAAAGGTGATTTCGTCGGGAAGCCATTGATGATGAAAACGAGGCGCATTGACCGCTTCCTGCATGCTCATGTCAAATTCGTATACATTTAAGATGGTTTGCAAAACAGAGGTAATAATGGTAGAGCCGCCGGGAGTCCCCACTACCATGAACAATTTTCCGTTTTTTTCTACAACGGTTGGTGTCATCGAACTGAGCATTCTTTTGCCTGGAGCGATACTGTTAGCTTCGGTTCCAGTAAGTCCGTACAGGTTGGGAACGCCTGGTTTAGCGCTAAAATCGTCCATTTGATTGTTTAAAAAGAAGCCTAATTCATCACAGTAGATTTTAGAACCGTAATTATCATTTAGGGTGGTAGTTGCAGAAACCGCATTTCCTTCAGCATCAACAATAGAATAGTGCGTGGTTTGTTTACTTTCGTAACCTGCAATTTTTCCCTTTCCTATTTCGGATGATTTTGAGGCTTGGTCGAATGAGAAACTACTCATTCTTTTTTGGATGTAAGTGGAATCTAATAGTTCTCTTACGGGAAGCTTTACAAAATCAGGATCTCCAAGAAAAGCATTTCTGTCAGCGAACGCTCTTCTTTCGGCTTCCGTAATCACTTGAATAGCTGTAACACTATTGTGTCCCATTTCGGACAAGTCAAAAGGTTCTATCATTTTCATTATTTGGTTCAAACAGAATCCTCCACTGCTAGGTGGGGACATAGAAGTCACCTTTAAATCTTTATAGTTAAAAGTAATCGGCGCTCTCCATTTAGCCTCGTATTGATTTAAATCTTCCAGTGACATGTTACCTTGTCTCGCCTTTAGGAAAGATACTAACTTTTTAGCCGTTTCCCCTTTGTAAAACTCATCACGTCCGTTTTTTACAATCCGTTTGAGAGTGGCCGCCAAGGCAGGATATTTAATCGTGTCACCCGCCGTGTATACTTGAGAAAACAGGCTGTTTGGGCCATTAGTTTTTATAAAAGTCTCTCTGTAATGAGCTAAGCTTTGTGATTGAAATTCGGTAACGACAACGCCATTCTCAGCTAAAGCTATTACAGGCGCCAGGATTTCAGCTATGGGTAAAGAACCGTATTTTTTATGCACTTGAAATAATCCGGCTAGCGTACCGGGAATTCCGGACGCTACTGCCGAAGCGGTACTTTTGCCTTCAATTACATTTCCGGCTTCGTCGAGATACATGTCTTTGGTTGCGGCAAGAGGTGCTTTTTCTCTGTAATCAAGTGCTCCAGTTTCGCCATTGGCTCTTCTGAAAACCATAAAGCCACCGCCGCCAAGATTTCCGGCCTGCGGATAAGATACTGCCAACGCTAATTCCGTTGCGACCATCGCGTCAAAAGCATTTCCGCCTTTTTTCATAATGGCGACACCGATTGCGGAAGCTTCTTCCCGCGCCGAAACGACCATGGCTTTATCGGTTACCAAACCTGTTGGGAGGACGACTTTTTCATTCGATTTACAGCTGATAAGTGCTAGCGAAAGTAGCAGTATTATTTTTTTCATTAGGTTGTGGTATTTTGGTTTTGCCATTTTTTTTGTAACCTAGAAGCCATCTAATTAAGACGTCTAGGTTAAGTAATCTCCAAGAGGTAAAAGACTTTATTAAACTTAAATAACTTATGTGTTTCAATGGCTACTATATTTGTAAAAATTTATTCTTCTATTAATTTTTGTCTAACATGTGCTCTCAAATCTTCAAAGAACTTCGTGAAATCTTCCTCAAATTCAGTATAAAACTCTATTAGTTCCTCTGAAGCAAAGCGCATTTTTGATTCGTTCTTAGTTCGGCTATCCATTTGGGTCAAAATTTTGTCAATCCCTTCGATAGTTTGATAACTAACCAGCCAATTTTGTTTTATCATATAGGGCATCAACATAACCGTTTTTTCACTTAAAATTGAGGTGTTATCAGACAAAGATTGATAGAAAGCTGCAACATAGCCACCTAAATCTTCATCCGAGTAATTAACCCAGTTTTTTGCAAGAAAATGATCGTAAAAAATATCGACAATCACACCGGCATAATGGTGGTATCTAGAATGCAGTTTTTTAGTACTTTGTCTAAAAACAGGATGGGCATCAGTAAAGGTATCAATGGCACGATGAAGTACAATTCCTTTCTGGACTTCCAAAGGATAATTCAAAAATTGTTTCCCCCGAATACCATCGGCCATAAAATTGCCAATTTTGATTAAGTCATTGTCGCCCGAGAGATAGATATGTGCTAAGAAATTCATTCGCCTAAATTAAGAATTCTAAATGACTTATTTAAACTGTCAATTATTATATTTGTGGGGAATATAAAAGGAAGTACTCAAAATTTAAAAATATAAGAATGACTTTAATAAAATCGATATCTGGAATACGTGGGACAATAGGAGGGAAAGTAGGGGATAACCTTACACCGCTTGATGCCGTAAAATTTGCATCGGCTTATGGAACCTGGTTAAAAAATTATCAAGATCCCTCAATTCTTCGGGATGACAAGTTAAAGGTAGTAGTGGGTCGTGATGCCCGTATTTCAGGACCTATGATTCATAATCTGGTAGTGAATACCTTGATTGGTTTAGGTATTGACGTAATTGATTTGGGATTGTCAACGACACCAACAGTGGAAGTTGCTGTTCCTTTGGAGAAAGCTGATGGGGGAATTATTCTTACCGCCTCACACAATCCGAAGCAATGGAATGCCTTAAAGTTATTGAATGAAAAAGGGGAATTTCTTAATGGTATCGAAGGAGAAAAAATACTTGCTATCGCTGAAGCTGAAGCGTTTGATTTCGCAGATGTGGACAGTTTAGGCGAAATCACAGAGAATGATGCTTACATGGATATTCATATTGACGAGGTATTGAACTTGCCTTTAGTTGATGTTGAAGCTGTAAAAGCGGCTAAATTCAAAGTGGTAGTAGACGGTGTGAATTCATCTGGAGGAATCATTATCCCAAAATTATTGGAGTTAATGGGCGTTGAAGTAGTGAAATTATACTGTGAACCCAACGGGCATTTCCCGCACAACCCGGAGCCTTTAAAAGAACACCTGACTGATATCTCAGAACTTGTAGTTAAAGAAAAAGCGGATTTAGGAGTTGTCGTTGATCCAGACGTAGACCGTTTGGCTTTCATCTGTGAAGATGGTGAAATGTTTGGTGAAGAATATACTTTGGTAGCTTGTGCTGATTATGTATTGAGTAAAGCCCCAGGGAACACTGTTTCAAATATGTCTTCCTCTCGTGCATTGCGCGATGTTACCAACAGACACAATGGAAGCTACGAAGCTAGTGCCGTGGGTGAGGTGAACGTAGTGGATTTAATGAAAAAGAACAATGCCATCATAGGTGGAGAAGGAAACGGTGGAATCATTTATCCGGAGTCGCATTATGGTCGAGATAGTTTAGTGGGTGTTGCCTTATTCTTAACACATTTAGCGAACAAGAAAATGAAAGTTTCGGCTTTACGTGCTTCGTATCCAGAATACTATATGAGCAAAAACAAAATAGAATTAACCCCACAAATTGATGTGGATGCGATTCTTATTGCCATGACTGAGAAATATAAAGACGAGGATATTACTACAATTGACGGAGTGAAAATTGACTTTGCCAATGAATGGGTACATCTGAGAAAATCAAATACAGAGCCCATAATAAGAATATATACTGAAGCACCTTCACAAGCGCAGGCTGATATGTTAGCTTTAAGAATTATTGACGAAATTAAGGCAGTAGCTGGAATCTAAAACAGTTGTGTTTAAAAAAACATAAAATCCCTTTCAAAGTTGAATTTGAAAGGGGTTTATTGCTATTAATAGGTAATGATTTATCGGAGGCTAAAAATTAACCCTAAAGCTTACGTTAGGGGTCAATCCCAAAGATTTGTTGTTAACGACAACCGTGTTGCTATTGTCGTTAGGATCTACTTTGTAATAGCGATTTATAACATTGTCTTCATCAGTGATATTGATTACCCCGCCCCGTAGTGTCGCTTTAATGGCAGAACTGAAATTAAAAGTATAACTGAAAGAAGCATCTAATCGCATAAAGTCATCTAGATTTTCGCTGTTAGGTTGACCATAATTCACCATGGTATTGTTACCGCTTTTTACGGTTTCGTTGCCTTCAATCGGGCGCGTGTATGGTTGCCCATTGCGCCAAATTCCTCCCACTGAAATTTTCAGATTGTCCAGGATATCATAATTGAACCCGAGCGAGGCAGAGTGCCGTATGTCGACATTGTTTGGGAAAGTAGAGGGAGTAAAGGAATCAAATTCATAGTCGTTAGTGCTGTACGTGTAACTAATCCAAGTACTGAATCTTCTTACCGTTTTATTGGCCAGAAATTCGACTCCTTTTGCCGTATAGCTACCGTTTGCATTTTTATATTGAAAGCTATTGTAGAATCCCTGATTAGAAGCTGTAATGCCATCGACAATTTTGTAAAATCCTGTCAGCTCAACATTCAATTTATTCCGCTTGAATTCAACCCCAAAAGAGCCTTGCTTGCTGGTTGCAATAGGAATGTCCTCATTGTTGACCAGCACCCAGCGTCTTTTTTCAACACCGAGGAAATCGTCTTGAAAATCGATGATTTGAGTCGCGGTTTGATTTTTAAACTCCCCTTCCAGTTTTAAGGCAAATTGCTTCGATACCTGTTGGCGGACATTAATGCGAGGTTCTACGAGTAATTTGTCAAATTTTTTAAAATAATTTAAACGTGCTCCCAGTCTTAAATAGGTGTTATTCTTGTTGTACTCTGCTTCCGCAAAGGCAGCATGATTGAGTAGAACGTCTTTTTTAGTGCTGGAATAAGAGGGCGTACTAACGGTAGTTTGGTTGAGCATCCCAGTTTCATTAACCTGATACCCCAATAATAAAGTAAGATTAGAGTTTGCTTTATAATGGGCATTCAGCTTGGTTCCCGTTTCAAGTACTTCATTGGCTTCTGTCAATAGCTGGTCTGTTGGCACCCGATAATCGGTAGCATCAATGTTGTATCTGGAAAAATAAGTAACTATCTCTGTTCTAAAAGCATTTGTCCATTGGGCTTTCCAACTTCCTCCGTATCCGAGATTCTTTTGCGAGAGCTTACTGACTTTAGATTCGTTTTGGTCTTCGTTAGCGTATTCAGCATAATTTAAGGCATTATTGATCCCAATTATGTTCGCTCTAAAGCTATGCTTGTCGTTTAAATCAAATAGTAATTTAGCGGTATAATCATAAAAATAGAAATCAGAGTTGGTACTTTTATCAGCACTGTCGGCATTAATTTCTGTGTCTTGAAAACTTCTCTCGTAGTAGTTGCTAAAAGTGGGCGTATTAATTAAATCAGTAACGGAACGACGCGCGGAGATATCCAACTCGAGATTTTTTGCCAGCGGGATTTCTACAAAGGCATCGGCACTGATTAGATTGACACCGCCGCCACCTGAAATAATAGTTCCTACCTTATCATTAGTACTCATGTTAATTGTACTCGAAACTCCATCGCTATTAGCGGCACTGGTTCCATTTTTACTTACCGTGACTTTATTAGTTACGTTAGGATTGTAGGCGGAAATTAGACCGAAAAAGTGCCCGGAATGGTACATTTTTATATTGTCCCAAAGCATTAAATTCTGGTCGTTAGTCCCGCCGCGTACATTAATATTAGCAATACTTTCATTCGTGCTTTCCACTCCCGGTAAAGCTTGTATGGACTGCAGTACATCGGGATCTACAAGCCCTGGAAGAATACCAAACTTTTTAGTGTTTAAGACCGTGCTTCCGTCTATATATTTCTGTAATCCAGGTGTTAAGTAAACATTAATCAATACTTGATTGAGTTCTTCCTTGAAAGGTTTTAGGAATATTTTCTTACAATTTTTTTTAGCAGAAAATAATTCATTAGCGGTAAACTGCATAGATTCGTAGCCTATGTACGAAATAGTAATGTTAGTGTCAAGTGCTACATTGTCCAAGTTAAAATCACCGTTTTTTTCAGTAATGGTTCTACTGTCGCTGTTGTCAACGTTTATAGTTGCTCCCGGCAGCGGTGATTGAGAATCCTGAGCCTGTACGGTACCACATACAGGGAATGTTTTGTTTAATACGGAAACCGTAACATAGCGATTATCCAGCGCTTTAAAGTTCAAAAGGACCTTAGAGTTGAGGTACGCTATCGTTTGCTTAAGTGTTAGTTCAGTAGCCGGTTTTTCGATAGCAATAGTGACTACATCTTCTACGGCATAAGAGAATTTAACATTAAACTGTTGCTCAATGTTGGCCATGACCGCCGTCAAAGCGATTTTATTAGTTGCTGTTTGTGCCTGACCAATTGTTGCCGTGCATAACATTAAATAAAGAATCCATTTATTCATAGTTATAGAATACGATAGTTTTACCATCTATTTTGTAACTCAACTTTAAAGGAATAGTTACTGCTTCCAGAGCAATTTTTTGATTGTTATGGGTAAAACTTCCCGTAAAGAGCTTAGAAGTATCAATATCATCTGCTTTAATTTTGATATCGTACTGGCGCTCTAATTCCGCTATGACCTGATCCAAAGGAATTCCCGTAAAACTCGATTCCTGTTGCATCCACGATGGATTTTCTGCAGCAGAATCATCCACGGCTTCAATTTGCTTATTCACAACTCTAAACGTTTTTCCCGGAGGTAATTTAACGGTTTCATTGTTATAGGTTACGCTTACTAATCCTTCGTAGCAAATTACTTCATAGTAATTACTTCGTTGTTTTACATTAAAATGGGTTCCAAGTACTTTTACAACACCATCAGTAGTTTGTACACTGAAGGTTTCTCCTTTTTTTACCTGAAAATAGGCTTCGCCATCAAGGGTTAGATTCCGGTTATTTTCCCATTTTTTTTCATTGAATGTTATTTTTGATGCGGCATTCAATAAAACTTCGGAGTTATCCGGTAATCGGAACGATTTTGTTTGTGCGATTCCGGTTTCGTAGGATTGGTTGCTATTGAAAAACAGAAAATAAGATGAGCTAAGCAGTACTACTAAAATCGCCGCCGCTTTAAAGAAGGTTTTGAAGTTTAAGGTTCGTACTTTCGTTTCTTTTTTCGAAAGGGATCTTGTTTTGAAAGCCGCCAATGCCGCTTGCGCATCTACCTCTGGACTTTCAAGATGCGAAGCATAATGCGCTATTTTTTCAATCGTGTCAAAACCTTCAGATTGTTTTAAATCTTCGATTTCCTTGCTTGAAAGTTCACCGTTAAGCCACTTTATTATTTCTTTTTCGTTTTTCATTTTCAACTCTATATGTATAAGACAATTTCAATTCGATTTACCCTACTATAAATCAAAGAATTATATGTTTTCTATTTGCTCTTTCAAAATTTTAAGCGCTGCCGACATTCTTTTCTCAACTGCTTTCTGGGAAATATCTAGTAATTCAGCGATTTCACGGTATTTTTTACCGTCAATGCGATTCATCAAAAAAACTTCACGTTGCGCTGCACTTAAAGAGGCAATCGCATTTTGTAGTTTTACTTTGAATTCTTCTTCTTCGAATAAATACTCTGGGCTTTGATTTGTGGTGTCTAAATTAGGCGTCTCTTTGGCGAAAGCCATAACGACCTTATTGTGTTTAATGGTATTGAGAAATAAATTATTTATCGTAGTGAGTAAATAGGTTTTGACTTTATTGAAATCAATTTGGGAACAATTCTCCCAAATTTTAGCAAAAGCATCTTGAACAAGGTCTAGTGCAGCATCTTTGTCACCACATTTATAGTAGGCAAAATTAGTAGCTGATTGTACTGTCTCTATGTAAAAGTGACTAAAGTGTTGCTCTTCACAAAGGTTTTTATCTGAGTTGTTCATCTATGGTAGGTTCATTGAATGGGCTGTAAATGTAAATTATTTTTTAATCAACGGAAGGGGCAGATTAAATGTAATTTTTTTAAACAGCGCAAATTATTGATATATAGGTGTTTATATTTTTTTTATTTTTTTAGCAATATTAAGGGTAGGGTAAAAATAATGTTAATTGTCTTACTAACAGAATGGCGAATCAAACATCGCTGTATAACATTAGAAAAACATTAAATTTGTAAATTATGAAAAGATTAAAAACGATTACCGGAATTGCATTGATGGCTATATTTGGTTTCACATCATGTCAAAGTGAAGTGGATGACGTACAAGGAGAGGATCCAAATACAAATGCTGCTAATTCAACAACTGCAAAGAATTTGAAACGTACTTCGATGTATGACGGTTCATTTGATGATTTTATTGATGGAGCTTCCTGTTCTTCCATTGTATTGCCCGCTATTGCTAAAGTAAATGGCAGTCAGGTTACTCTTTTTAGCCAACTGGATTACCAACAAGTGATTACTATTTTAGGTCAGTTTAACAATGATCAGGATTCAGTGGTGCTGCAATTTCCATTGCGTGTCAAAACAAGTAACTATACAGAAGTGACTGCAAACAATCAGACAGAGTACAATGCTATTCTGAATGCATGTAGTGCAGCCGAAGCCTCAGGTCAAGGAGCCATCACTTCATTAAACATTAACTTCCCTATTACAATTTTAACTTATAATTTAAGTATACAACAAACAGGGAGTGTGGTTATCACATCCGAAAAGCAATTGTTTACGTATATGAGTAATGTAAAAAGCACCGAGTTATTTTCAGTAAACTACCCGATTACTGTTTCACTTGCTGGAGGTACAGATGCAACGGTTAATAGTGATGCTGAATTACAATCGAATATTAACGCTTCTCTTACAACGCAAGCAACAATAACTCAAGCAGAGGATAATTCTAAAAAAATAGAAACTATTTTGGTTGACGGTCGGTTCAAAGTACAATCGTTTATCACTGCAGGAGTAGATTCAGCAAACAATTATAAAGACAGTACAGTAGATTTTGCAAACGATTGGACGGTGAAAGCAGTTACTACCTTGACAACTACTGCAGCGGGTACTTATGCGGTAAGTTCAGAGCTAGATGTTTTTCTAAAATTGAACTTCACAGGAAGTAGTTCTTTTAGTTTATTAAATAACACATGGAAAGTAGCAAGTTTTACAACATCGACAATAACGTTACAAGGCAAAACAAATGCTGCCGTGACCTTGGTGTTGAAGCAAATATAATTAGAGTTTTAACTTCATTGGGAATATTGGATTAGTTATCAACAGCAACTGGTCGGGTTGCTGTTTTTAGAATTAAGAGTTTAACAAAAAAAGCGTAAAATGAAAAAAAGTATTGCATTAGTAATCATGGCGTTTGTCTTCTTTGTTTCTTGTTCAAAAGAGGACAGTACAGACACGATCGCAGTAGATGGAAATTCCATCAGTAATAATAAAAAAGCAACGGGGAGTTCATCTAATGATTTATTATCGGGTGATACTTATAAAAGCATGGTAATCGAATTGGTCTATGTCCAAGGTTTTGAACCATCAGCAACATCAGTTAATAATTTAACTTCTTTTTTAAATGCCAGAACCAATAAGCCAGGTGGTATAACGGTCGTAAAAAGGTCGATTGCCTCACCTGGGAAAGCTACTTTTACAAATCAGGAAATCGTAGCTATCGAAGATGCTAACAGAACGAAGTACAACACTGCGAACCAAATAGCGGTATGGGCTCTTTTTATTGACGGAGCATCCGCTTCTGACTCAGGGAACAGCTATGTTTTAGGGACAGCTTATAGAAATACGTCTTTTGTTATTTATGAGAAGACGATTCAGAGTTTAAGCGATAGTCCTTTTGAACCTAGCAGGTCTTTATTTGAAACAACAATTATAACGCATGAGTTTGGTCATATTCTTGGACTGACGAATTTAGGAGCACCTTTGCAAAGCAACCATGAAGATGCGGCACATGAAAAACATTGTGATGTCGAAAGTTGTTTAATGTATTGGTCTGCAGAATCAGGTAGAGGAGTTGCTAATATGGTTTCAGGAGGTTCAGCCCCGAAACTGGATGCCCAATGTTTAGCTGATCTTAAAGCTAACGGGGGAAAATAGAAGAGTAACATAAACCCCCTGGTTGTTATTGTTAAAAACGTCAATCTGCTTTATCCCGAACTTATTTTGGGAGTTGTTTTTTGTATAAAGGCTTTTCTATATGTTTCAATATCCGAAATTTTTGAAACACTCGAAGTGATATTGAACAAACGTATCGATACGTCACCTACCTGAAGTGAAGGTGTCGGGAATCGTTTTAAATTATTGGCCCAACGGCCCAACATAAATAAGAATAATATGAAAACAATATATAGCACACTCGCTTTATTAGTGGTTATAGCTACATCATTACACGCACAAGATACAGCAACGCATCAGTCAAATGCGGGTATAAAAGGAGGGTATAACTTATCCGCTGTAAGTTTTGACGGTGACGGAGAAACGGGGCAACGCCACGGTTTTCACATAGGGGTCTATGGAGAATCATTTATCAGCGAAAGCTTTTCTATCCAACCCGAACTACTGTATTCTCAACAAGGGTATGAAATTAAAGATGCTAATGGCACGTTTACCCAAAAACTGGATTATATCAATTTACCAATACTGCTAAAAGCCTATCCGTCTAAAAACTTCTATTTAGAGGCAGGCCCACAAATAGGATTGGCTATTTCCCATAAGGAAGAATACAATGGTTTGTTTAGCAGTTCGCAGGAATACGATCCCAATAATTTTGACTGGGGGATGAACTTTGGAGGAGGTTTTAAAACCGGTTCCGGAATTACTTTAGGAGTGCGGTACCACTTAGGTCTTGGGGATTTGTATGACCAAGGAAAAGCACACAACCGAGTTTGGCAATTTTCAGTCGGATTTGATTTGTAAATCATGACGTTTCAATACTAAAAATGAGCTCTTTCAGAATACTACTTTGAAAGGGCGTTGTTTTTGTTTCGAATAAGTGATTTTTTGTAAGTAGTTGTTACTGATTGTAAAAGACAATTCAGCTCAATTGCAGATTCCCAAAAAATCAATTATCTTTGCGACCAAATAATGATTAGAATGACTACCAAAGAGAATCCAACCCAATTAGAACAGTATTTCCAACAATTTCGTAAGAATATCATAGGAATCAATCAAGACTTTCGCTCTCCGTACGGGCAGCAACAAATTATCTATACTGATTGGACAGCAAGTGGTCGTTTGTATCGTCCTATTGAGGAAAAATTGATGAATGAGTTTGGTCCTTTTGTTGCCAATACGCACACGGAGACTACGGTGTCCGGGACGGCAATGACTAAGGCATACCATCATTCCAGAAGTATTATCAAAAAGCATGTCAATGCGAATAGTGATGATGTTCTAATTACAGACGGAACTGGAATGACGGGCGTGGTAAACAAATTTCAACGTATTTTGGGATTGAAAGTGCCAGAGAACCTGAAAGATTTTATAAGTGTGCCTGCTGATAAGAAACCTGTTGTCTTTATTTCACACATGGAACACCATTCGAATCAAACGTCATGGTTAGAAACGATTGCTGATGTTGAAGTTATCCCCTCTACAGAAGATGGATTGTTTAGTATAGAAAATTTAGAAATACTTTTAGAAAAATACAAAGAACGTAGTTTTAAAATTGCGTCAATTACTTCCTGCTCTAATGTAACGGGGATACGAACGCCTTATCACGAGGTCGCAAAAGTAATGCATGAACATCACGGACTTTGTTTTGTTGATTTTGCTTGTTCAGGGCCTTATGTGCCAATAGATATGCATCCTGAAGATCAGGAAAGTTATCTAGATGCCATTTTCTTTTCACCTCATAAATTTCTTGGCGGACCTGGAACCTGTGGTGTTTTAGTATTTAATAAAAAATTATATCAAAACTTAGTACCCGATAACCCGGGCGGAGGGACAGTTTCATGGACTAATCCCTGGGGAGGACATAAGTATGTCGATAATATTGAAGATAGGGAAGACGGGGGAACTCCTGGTTTTCTGCAAGTGATTAAGACTGCTCTTGTTATCCAGTTAAAAGAGCAGATGGGAATTGAAAATATCCTGCAGAGAGAACATGAAATTGTAGATTATATCTTCTCTGAATTAGGCTCTGTTTCGAATATTAAAATTTTAGCAGGGCAACACCAAGATCGATTGGGTGTAATTTCGTTCTACGTTGATGACCTGCATTTTAATTTGGGTGTAAAATTACTGAATGATAAATTTGGAATACAAACTCGTGGAGGATGCAGTTGTGCCGGTACCTATGGACACTTTTTATTGCACGTAGACCAGGAAACATCGCATAAATTGATAGACGAAATTACCTTAGGGGACTTAATTAGAAAACCAGGTTGGATTAGAATGTCTATTCATCCTACAACAACAAATGCCGAGATTGAAATGGTTTGCAACAGTATTAAGGCTTTAGCTGAAAACCATAAAATATGGGCTTTGGACTATACCTACAATCGGGACACTAACGAGTTTATCCACAAAGAGGCGCAACCATTAGAAGATGAACTGGTTAAAAGTTGGTTTTCACTGTAGCTGATAAGAAATCTGTTTTATATAAAACGCCCTTTAAGTATCTCTTAAAGGGCGTTTTAGTTGTTGTTAATTCGTTCTAAGAGCTGCAGGACAGCATGGAGCTTCCAATTTTTTCTCTTGCCCAATCCGGTCTTTTAGCAAACCATTTTTGGTATTTATTTTGTTCTTGATATGGATTTTTTAATAAAAGGTATAGTTCTTCAATTAGTGAGTAATCCTCTTTTTCTGCGGCTTCAATGGCTAATTGTGACATATAATTTCGCAATACATACTTAGGATTCACTTTATCCATCGCTACTTTACGGTTGGTATCTGATATTGACTCTTGTTTTAGTCTATTTAAATATTGGGTAAACCAATACATCCAGGAATCGTTTGTTTTGTCTACAACTTCTTCCATTTTATAGAAGGATTCCTTAATCAATTCAAAAGCATCTTTAACGGATTCCCCTTTCTCGATTTGGCTCAATTTCCTGAAGAAAATAGTCATATCCGTCTCTGTCATTTGTAGGTTCTCGGTAAGGATATGAATGAGCTGTTCGTCCTTTTCGTCCGTAGTGGACAGCCCTAATTTATTTCGCATCATATTTAAATACTCTTTCTCATACTGTGATTGAAAGGCTTCTAATATCGATTCTAAGGGAGCCGCTTCCTGAATCAGGGGATACAAGGCGTTCGCTAGCTGATACAAATTCCAAAGCGCTATTTCGGCTTGGTTGCCAAAGCGATACCTTCGATTTTCACGATCCGTTGTATTAGGGGTCCAATTGGGGTTGTAATCTTCTAACCATCCATAGGGTCCGTAATCTATAGTAAGTCCTAAAATGGACATGTTATCCGTATTCATAACGCCATGTACAAAGCCGACACGCTGCCAATGCACAACCATTTCACGGGTCTTGTTTGCAACGGCTTGTAGAAGTTGAACATAATTGGCTGAGGTGCTTCCTTTAATTTCAGGAAAATGATATTTAATCGTAAAATCAGCGAGTGTTTTTAATGTTTTAAGATCTTTTTGAGAAGAGAACAATTCGAAATTTCCAAAACGAATAAAAGAGGTTGCTACTCTACAAACGACGGCGCCTTTTTCATAGGCAGGATTTCCGTCATACATCACGTCGCGCAATACTTGATCTCCCGTAAGGGTCAAAGATAACGATCGGGTAGTGGGTACACCAAGGTGAAACATGGCTTCGCTACACAAATGTTCTCGGATGGAAGAACGCAATACGGCTAGGCCATCTGCTCTCCGGGAGTAAGGCGTCATGCCAGCTCCTTTTAATTGTAAGGTATTAACTTGTTCCTCGCTTTCTACTTCGGCAAGAATAATGGCTCTACCGTCTCCTAATTGCCCAGCCCAATTACCAAACTGATGTCCGGCGTAGCTCATAGAATAAGGACGTGAACCTGGTAGCAGTGCTTTTCCTGAAAATACGTTTGTGAATTCAGAAGATTGTGCGTCTTCATTAGAAATGCCAAGCATTGCTGCCACTTCTTCCGAAAAATGTATTAATTTAGGATTCGAGGGTATTTGGGGTCTAACGTAAGAAAAGCAAGCGTTTTTTACCTGACGCGTAACATTAGTTTCGTCAGGGTCTGCGGGTAATTCTGTGCTAAATCTATTGTTGATTTTTAACTTCATTTTGTTTTGCATTAGCCTCAAAATTAGTCAAATATTTTTGGAACAACAGTTAATTAAAACTAAAATTCCAGCAGCTGTCTTAGCGTCTGTGTTTCCATCTTTTATGGGTCCAGAAATAATATTCTGGAGCTTCACGAATTTGTTTTTCAACTTCCTGAATAAAAGCGTCGGTAATTCCAAAATCAGGAACCGATCTAGGGTCATCACTTATAGGAACTAGGGTGGCTTCATAGTAGCCTCTTCGTACTTTTTTTACTTTCGCAAAAATGACATTAAGGTCATATCTTTTTGCCAGCATTTCGGGGCCGGTATGCGCCGGAACTTCGATACCCATAAAGGGTTTCCAATGAAAAATTCGACCTGCTTTTGGGGATTGATCGCTGGCCAAACCATATACGGAGAGTATATGCTCTTTTTGGTTACGTGCAATGTAAGGGATCGTTTTGCTGGTGGTAACTAGTTCGGTGTTGTATTTTGATCGAATATCTCTGATGAGTTTATCAAAATACTTGTTACTTAATTTCTTATAGACGCCTACGCCTTGATAACTTACTTTTTGATTAAGTGCAAGTAACCATTCCCAACTTGCATAATGGGAGGCTAAAAGCATGATGCTTTTTTCTTTATGTTCGTATTCTTTTAACAACTCGATATTTGTGATTATAAATCTTCGGTTCATTTCTTCGGATGATATGGTCATGGTTTTTATCATTTCCATAAACATATCACATAAATGGTGGTATGATTTTTTCTCGATTACCAATCGTTCTTTATCGCTAAGATGAGGTAGTGCCAAAGCTAAGTTTGCTCGAACCACTTTTTTGCGATATCCGAAAATGTAATAGACTAAAAAATAAACCCCGTCTGATAGCCAATAAAAAATGCGGAAGGGAAGAATGGAAATGATCCAAAGAAAAGGGTAAGCTATAATAAAAACGAGAAATTGCATGCAGTACTTTTTCTTGCAAATATAAGTCAAAAATGAATGTCCAGATATATATTGATGAGGTACTAATCGAGTCTGCGAGAATTAGTATCTTTGCTAATCACAATAAACAGACTTTATGAATACCATTTTAATTGCAATAATCATTGTAAATGTACTAATTAGCTTCAAAGGCTTTAATGATCAATCTTTTTTTAGAAAATATGAATTCCATATGGGTAGTGTTCGCGCTGGTGAACAAATTAGGTTGATATCCTCCGGTTTTCTTCATGCTGACATAGCGCATCTGGCCTTCAATATGATTACTCTTTACTTTTTTGCTCCAGTAGTTATTGGCTATTTAGGCAGTTTGTCGTTTGTGATCGTTTATTTTGGAAGTTTGATTTTTGGAAGTTTGTTGACCATATTATTCCATAAAGACGATTATAATTATAGAGCGGTAGGTGCCTCTGGGGCTGTTACGGGTGTTTTATATTCGGCGATATTATTGCAGCCGGACATGATGTTGGGTATCTTTTTTATAATTCCGATGCCAGCTTATCTTTTCGGAATCCTCTATTTGTTGTATTCTATTTACGGAATGAGAGCCAAAAATGACAATATAGGGCATACCGCGCATTTTGGAGGCGCGATCGGAGGGTATATTATTACGCTGATATCGAATCCACATTTAGTGGTTGATCATACTTTTATGGTTGTATTACTTACCATCCCCATAATTATTCTTTTTGTGATGGCAAAAATGGGAAAACTATAGTGGCACAACTTTTGGAAGATAACTACCTCATAAATTAATTAAAACAAATCAAAATGAAAAAAGCGCTATTACTATTAACCTTACTGTTTATGACACTTTCATATGCCCAAGAAATCAAGCAAGTCCCTCAAATTAGCGTTGCAGGTGAGGGAAAAGTAAAAGTCGTTCCGGATCAAGCCACTATCATTGCTACAGTACAAACTAAAGGGAATAACGCCAAGTACATTAAAAAGGAAAATGACCAGCAAATGGAGGCCGTACTGAAAATCATAAAAAAAATGAATTTGGCACCTGCTGATTATAGAACGCAACGTGTTTCATTGAATCCGATTTTTGATTATGAAAAAAAGAAGACTACGTACAACGCTATCCAAACCGTTGAAATTCTATTGAGAGATTTATCACAATATGATGCGTTGATGGAAGGCTTGGTGGATGAAGGAATCAACAGAATTGATAATGTAGTTTTTCAGTCTTCCAAATTAGCGCAACACCAATCAGAAGCTAGGAAATTAGCGATTAAGGACGCTAAACTGAAAGCAGAAGACTACGTGTCGGTATTAGGGCAAAAAGTAGGCAAAGCGATGACTATATTAGATAACTCACAGAACTATCAACCACAGAGCGTTTGTGCAATGAAGACAATGGCGATGGATGAGAGCGCAGCAACAAGAGAAACACTGGCTGCAGGTGAAATCATGATAACCGCAAATGTAAGTGTGAGTTTTATATTGGAATAAAATCAGAATAAATAATAGTTAAAAGTCCCGCCGCTTTCAGTGAGTCTCGGGACTTTTTTTTGCCTAATTATTTTGTATTTTTTTTAAGAATGATAGCAATAAAAAGAGCGGAGGCAAAGATTGATTTTACAGAAAAAAGCTTCCCCAATACTTGCGACTATATAGCGGCCAGAGTAGTCCCAATACAAAGAAGTAGAATCGGGCGAACATGCTATTTAGTTTTGACTTTTTTGGAATAAAAAAAATCGCCGCAATTACTTGCGACGATTTAGTGGGGAGAGTAGGATTCGAACCTACGAAGACGTAGTCAGCAGATTTACAGTCTGCCCTCGTTGGCCGCTTGAGTATCTCCCCGAAGCCTTTGAGTACAACACTTATGTTGTTGTTAGCGGTGGCAAATATAGTAACACTTTTCGTTTCTGCAAACAAAATTTGAACTAAATTTCACTATTATTTTTAACGTATTGGTATTGAATAAAATAAAAAAATCTCCGCTAGGGAGATTTTTTTATTTTGATCTTGAAAATCGATTATTTAGCCAAAAGCTCGATAATTTTTGCTCTAAGGTCAGCGCCTCTTAAATTTCTAGCTACAATTTTACCCGAAGCATCAAGTATAAAAGTAGATGGAATTTCTTGGACTCCATATTGAGCTGCAATTGGTTCATCCCAAAATTTTAGATTAGAAACCTGAGCCCACGTTAATTTATCTTTTGAGATGGCTTCTTTCCATTTGTTGGCATCTTTATCTAATGAAACACCAACAATGTTAAGTCCCTGTGAGTGCAAGTCTTTATAGATTGCAACAACATTTGGATTTTCTCTTCGACAAGGAGCACACCATGATGCCCAGAAATCTACAATTGTTACTTTTCCTAAACTTTCCTTCAGAGAAATGACTTTCCCTTCAGGGTTAGGTGCAGCGAAATCTGAAGTTCATTTAGCGTCTCCAACTGGTGCAGTAGTAGCACCAATAGCAGGGGAATTCATTTCAGTAAGTTTTGTTTTTACCGCGATTCCAGCTTTAGTACTTTTTAAAGACTCTTCTAAGCCGTTAAAAATTGTCTCTGTTTTTTTAATGTCAGCACTTGGATCGTTAACCATTCCTTGTACAATTAAAACACTGATGTATGATTTAGGATGTGATTCAGCATAAGTAGTATATTTTGTCTTAGTGGCAGCTCCAACTACTGCTTGAATTTCTGAATATCCTTTCATCAATTTATTGATTACAGCAGTATCTTTTGCTTGTTGCGCTGCATTCATTGCTTGCATGTTTTGAGTCTGGAAATCCATTAGTTTCTTTTGAACTATTTTAATTTCCTCATTGAATTTAACATACTCATCATTACTGTAAGTACCTGAAACTTTAGATTTTTGAATACTGTCTTTATCGATAGCGATAGTGATTTCTCCATTTTCTAAGATAAAAGGAATTTTTATGTAAGGTTCTTTCCCTGCTACCGATTCTAACTGTATCGTGTGGAAAGCTGGTTCAGTAACTTTTCCTTTGATTTCAAATTTACCGTTTTCTACTTTTACAGTATCCAAAGCAGTAATTGCGCCAGTAGTAGGATCTTGAGTTTCCAAGATTATTGTTTTACCATTTTCGATACCAGTTGCAGTACCGGTGATAAGGAATTCGCCTTTTCCAACTTTGTTGCAAGAAATTAAAACAACTGCGGCAGAAAGTAATAAAATTATTTTTTTCATTATTAATTAGTTAATTGAGTTAAGTGTGCAAAAGTATCTAAAATTATTAAAGTATAAATAATTTTATAGCCTAAATTTTTGTTATTTTTTTAGTATTTGAAGTGCTAAATAATAGAAGATATTTGTTAAAATAATTACTATAACGTTACTGTGCACTTGGTATTGCTTAGGTAATCTACTACGTCGAATCGGGATATTGGATGTTGTGTTCAGTTGGTAACCCAAATTGTAACTTCGTGATTAAGCATTCGTAAGTGAGGGTATTGCGACATTATTTATGCGCTGATTTTGAAAAATTGAGGGCGATTTGAAACGGCGTTACAGAGTCCGTGTAAATACTCAAGTCAATTTCGGCCTTTTTTACTTCTAAAAGGGCTAGTTTCTGTAATCTTTTTATGTTGTGCTATCGATCTGTTGTAGGCATGATTATAAAGGGGTATAGTTAATTTAAGGACCTCATTATTAAAAACAAGTTAACTATGCTAAAACAGGAGATCTATGTTGAAACAAATGTATTGTCTGCTTAAAAGGGGGTAGGGTAAAAAATGAGAGTATATAAAAAAAGCACCCCTGAGGAGTGCTTTTGTGCTTCTATTTTTGATAAATCTAATCTTGGTTCAATGTTTTTCTCCAAGTAAAAGAATTAAGAATATGTCTTTTTGCGAATCTTCCTGGAGAAGCTGCATTTACCATTTTTACGTAAGTTGCTTTAGGCACACTAATGTACTCATAAACGCTACCGTTTGAAAAATTGATAATCAATCTACCCTCAACAAATTTATAATCTGTGATTGTTGCTGTTGTAGTTGTTTCTGTATATTCAGGTAAGTTCAGCTTTGTAGTTTCTGGATTGATACTTACCAAGAAATGGTAGGCTTCAATTACTTGTTTACTTTTTTCTTCAGCTGCTTTTAATCCAGTTTCATCACCTTGAAATTTATCAGGATGACATTCCTTCATAGAATTACGGTAGATCGTTTTTAAATCTTTAAGCTCTGCAGTTTTGTCTACATTTAGCAGTTTGCGGTATTCAACTATTTTTTTCATAAATATGGTAACTACTTGTCTTTTAATATAAAATCAATATAATTTGGTTTCAGAATCGACAAATTTTTTGCAAAGGTACACTTTTTTTTAATTTTTTAGTTTGAGACTAAAAAATATTCGTAGAAAAGAGAGCACACTAGTTTTTATTTGCCAAAAAAGAGACGCTGAAATAATGCTATTGTTGTGGTTTGTTGTTTGCTTTGTCGAAATTCTTAGACTTTTTAGGGTACTTATTGTAGCTGATATCACTAGGGTTTTCTATGATGGACTTAATTGTAATATAATCGCCTAGTGTATGGTTAGAAACCGCCATTTTATAATCTAAAAGATATTCACCACAAAAGAAATTGTTGTTTTCATCTTTTTCCATTATCCCGGTATAAACCCCTTTTTGTAACATTTTTTCTTGTGAAGACTTTGTCATAATCAATTTAATTTATAAAATTCTAATTTGCAAAGTTAATCAAATATTTAGTTCCCGCTGCCGCATTTTAGACTTTCTGATTACCTTTGTGCAATGCAAAAAATATTTCGTCCCAGTCCCAAATCCTTTAAAAATACCTTTTGTGTATTTCAGGAGCTGCCATTAAGTAGTCTGGAAGCATTGACGGTACAGTATGCAAGTAAGTCGGGCAGTAGTTATTATTACACTAAAAAGGGGATGTATCGGGTATCAAATCATTGGGGACGATTAGCCAACAGTAAATGGAGGTTAGAAGCTATGGATCCCGAATCCGATTCGAAAACCAAGTTAGGTTTTGCGCCTTGGACTCATTTTTATCCGGATAATGCGGTAGAGCAATTGTATTATTTAGAAATGAATTATGCGATGAATACAGTTAATTACCAGCATAAAAACAATCCTAATTATACAGGGAAAGCGATACTTAGGACTAGTTTTGAAACCACCAAAAAAATCAAGCAAATCAGAAATCTTCTGAATTTGACGTCATGGGCTAAGTATTATGAATACGATGATTTAGACGTTTTGCGAAAAAAAATTATAGAGGAATTGATTTTTACCAATAAAACCTTAGAGGAAATTAAGAGAGCGTTGATTTGATTCAGACCGCAGCGTACTTGCTGTTTGATATTTTAATCCTTGGATGTAATCAATTCGATATCGTTCATGGTAATCGGTTTAGACAAATAGCCTAAAATTACAGGATATTTTTTTGATTTATTCTTGTCTTCAATAGCAATAGATGAACTGGCGATATAGACGCTAATATGTTTGTTTTGTAAAGATTTCAGCAGTTCCATTTCCTCCATGAAGTCCCAACCGTCCTTAACCGTCATATTGATGTTTAATAGGATGATATTCGAAAGCAGCTCCTTATTTTCTATTGTATTAATGAAAGTTTCTATTTCCTCTTTACCGTTACAGAAGGAAGAAATATTCGAGACCAGATCCGTTTTTTGAATGATTTTAGCAACGATAATTTGGTAAATTTATGATCGTCGATCACCCATATTTTCTTTTTTATCATCGAATATAGATTTTAAATGTGTTTCCCATGTTTGGGTTACTCTCCACTGTAATATTGCCGTTCATGGCGTCAATCTGATTTTTTGTAATGGATAAGCCTATCCCTTTTGATTCAGGATTATTGCTGAATGTTTTGTACATCCCAAAAATTTTGTCTGCGTTTTTCACAAGATCAATTCCAATTCCGTTATCTGAAATTTGAAGCACTTTCATTTCATCTTCAATTAACTATTTAATGGTAATAACGGGGTTCCTGTCTGGGTGACTGTAACGGATTGAGTTAGACAGGATGTTATTTACAAACACTCTCTAAATAGGCGGGATTATAATTGACCATCACGTCATTTGGAACTTCGTTCAAAATAGAAACGTTTTTGGTAATTATCTGTTCGGAAAGCACATTTTGCAATATCTCTCTATATTGTTTTAGGTTTAAGGATTCCGATACCAAACCTATGTTATTTCTGATGTTTATAAGCTCATTAAGATGTAGTATTTTATCATTCAATGAATTAGACGCCGTTTTCAATAGTAGTAAGATCTCCTTCTTTTCTTCCTCAGAATCTGAAGTTTCAATTATATTCATAATGGATGCAATATTGCTAGTATGCGATCTTAAATTATGATACACAATGTAAAAGAAATTCAAAAGTCTTTTATTTTGTTGCGTAACTAGGTAAAAGGAATTCTTTAAATCTTTTTCTGCTTCTTTGATTATGGTAATAGAGATTATAATTCTGCATAAACCTATGGCTTTATCATTTTCGAAAGCGACACTCACGATATCCCTCAGCCAAGCAATTGTTCCGCATTTGGCAACCATTCGATATTCAAAATCATAGTTTAAACTTTCGTTGGCATTTAAAGTCCAATAATTGACTTAATACTCTAGGTCTTCTGGATAAATATGGTCTCCCCAAAAAGTTTTGCTTTCCAACCATTCCTCGCGAGTGTATTCTAGTATTTTCTCTAATTTTTCACTGATAAAAGAAAAATAAAAGGTTTTAATGTCATATTCCCAGACAATTCCATAAATCGTATTGATCAGAGATTTAATTCTTTGTTGCGAATTAAAAATTACTTTTTCAGCAGTTTTATGTTCCGCAATGTCTTCTGTCGAGATAATCACCCTCTCCAGAGAATTTTCATACCCTTTCACTGCACTATATCTAAAATGGATATCCCTGATTGTTCCTTGCTTCAGTTTTTCCAAGTCGCATAAATCTTCTGCTAAGTCGTCGGGATGCGTTACGGATTGAAAAGTCTTTTTCTGCAATTCTTGCGCAGAATATTCTAATAATTTAGAATATTAATCATTGATTCCCACAAAATAAGCGCTAAGGGAATCTGTATAGGCAATCCCCACAGCAGCCTGTTCCTCCACTAAAAGTTGCAATTCAGCCTGCTTTTTCAGTATTACGGTTACTAGAAAGCCAAATAATCCTGCTAATAGCAAACCGAAAATGCTTGGCGCTATAATTCGTGAATATAAATAGTTTTGATGTTTGGACGTAAGGTATAATTTCCATCACCATCGGCCATAAACAACGAAACACTATAATTCTTTGAGTACTTAATTTCTTTAGGCAGGTAGTATACCTCTTTTTTAGTGGTAAGATTAATCTTTGTAAACTGGAAGTAATATTTAGAACGGTCTATGTTATAAGAACCTGAAGACTTCAATAGGTCTTCTAATTTAATGATTACGGCTGAAAAGCCCCAAAATTCATTATAATGGAATACCGGAAGGCTACCTAGAATTCAAGCGCCACCCTGTTTTAGTTTTAAAGGATCTGCAAAATACATTTTTTGGTTTTGGATTGATTTTAGAGCTTCTTTCTTGAGATATAATGAATTTAAAATGTTCAACCCCTTGCAGCTTCATTGTGTTTCATGGTATATATCTTAGGACTCCTTTAGGCACCAATTGAACTGCAGAAATAGTGTGATTGGATTGTAATAATTTCTTGGCAATGCTGTCAAAATTTTTAGGAACTCCCTCATCGTTTATGGTAAGTCCCAGGGTAAACGTTGATGTGTAAAAGTTTTTAAGAGACTGTTCAATGTTTTGATGAATTGTATAGAGCGCATTCCTCATGGCGCTCTGTTCTTCGTCTTTAACTATTTTGTATTGCTCAAAGCCAATATACATAATGATAATACTCAATAATAGGAATGTAAAATAGTCGGTCGTTTTAGGCTCTGTTAAAGACCAACTGAAGAATTTTAATCTGTTATTTTCAAGTTTCATTTACGCTATGTGATAGGTTTAGGGAATCTTACTGTTATAAAAAAAGGTGAAATGTATTTATTAAATTATGGCAACCCGCAATGTTAGCGATTTTTATTAAAGTGAAGCAGGATTACATTTCTTATTGGATTGTTGTTTAAAAAAACGGGACAAAAAATTGTAATGCGCTAAATTATAATTAGACTTTTTTATAGACCGCTATCCAACAGTATTAAAACAGTACATTTTGATTGGTTAACAGAAATGAATCAATTTGGATTCGTGTTGTCTTTTTTAATAAAACAATCGGTATGTAAATCCTATTTCGGAACGAGAGTGTACTATCTGTTTAAATTAAAATGCCGAACTTTGCCAAAGATTTCTAATCTATAAGAATCTGCTGTTTAATATAAAAGCTTTTTATTTTTCACGGCAATTCATAAAAGGCCTTACTTTATTAAGTAGCTATGTTTTAGGAGTGAATTGAAAAACAAATAATTATGAGCAGGAATAACGAAAAGAATATTAAAAAGCACAACAACAAGTTGCATAAAGAACAGGATAGGGTTAAAAACGCAGAAATTCTTCGCAAGGAAAAATTAAAACAAATTACCAAAAAATTCCACGACTCGAAAAATTCAGAAACTAACTAATTAAAGGAATAATGGAAAACGAAAAATTCATCGAATTGAACAAAAATGTTCAGGAAATAATTGATTTAATTGCGAGTAAAAACGCAAAAGAGGCGAATAATAAATTAGTGGAAGTCAGTGATGATCTGGATGATTTACTAGACTATTCAGAAGAAGATGACGAGCTTATGGAAATAAGCCGTTATCAGGTCTTATTAAATCAATTGCAGCAAAAAATAATCGCTCTTAACGGGCAGCTATAACCGAGAGATGATAACAATAAAATGCTATTGTGGTTCTCTGATGAATTATAGTCAATGTTGCGAAGGATATATTAAAGGAGTCAAAAAAGCAGTCACTGCCGAACTACTCATGCGTTCCCGTTATTCGGCATATGCCACACAAGAAGCGGATTATCTCATCGCAACGACACACCCTTCTGAAAGGGTATACTACTCTACAGAGGATATCCTTTATTGGGCACGCAGCAATGATTGGCAAAAGTTGGAAGTTATAAAGAGTACTGACAAGACGGTGGAGTTTAAGGCTTATTTCTTAGATGCCTTTGGAAAAAATAAAATCCACCATGAACTTTCTACTTTTAAGTTTGAGAACGGAAGCTGGTTTTATGTAGACGGTACGTTCTATTAGTTTTTGTAGCAATTAACTCCTCTCGCATCTACATACTGCTTGAGTGATTGCAACGGAAATCCTCTCTTGTGGCGTTCTTAAAAGGAGACAAGAGATATTGAGAGCGTAAAGCACAGGCGCCGTTGCGAACACGCCCAAATTATTTTATTTATACTCCATGATTTAACTAAAAATTATTAATCGTTTGCCAAGACAGTGTTTTAAAATGACGTAATTTTAGGGTCTATGAAAAATGATAAAAAAAAAGGTTTCTATTTTAAGCAATATGAGGCCCCTAATCAATCTCCGTTTGATAAACTCTTTGGGATATTCAAAGAATTAATCACGCACACTTCTGGAGATTTTGATGAAGCGATCGATTGGTTGCGTGAATTGGATAAAGAATATAAACTCACCGATGAACACTATACTATCGATGATTTTATCGAGGACTTAAAGAAAAAGGGATACATCAAGGACGAGTTGAAGGACGATGGGACTTCAGGCATTGGAATAACGGCGAAAACAGAACGCGCAATCAGGCAGCAGGCTTTAGACCAGATTTTCGGAAACTTGAAACGCTCCGGCAGCGGAAACCACAAAACAAAACATTCCGGGAACGGGGATGAGCATACGGGAGAATTCAGGGAGTTCCATTTTGGAGACGGCCTGGAACGAATTTCCCTAACCGAGAGTTTACGTAATGCCCAAATCAATAATGGAGTGGAAGACTTCATGCTCACCGAGAATGATTTGGTTGTCGAGGATACCCAATACAAATCCCAGATGAGTACCGTACTGATGATCGACATCAGTCACAGTATGATATTGTATGGTGAAGACCGAATCACGCCCGCCAAAAAAGTGGCTATGGCGTTGGCTGAGTTGATTACAACACGATATCCAAAAGACACTTTAGATATATTGGTGTTTGGAAACGATGCTTGGACGATTGCCATTAAGGATTTACCGTACCTGAAAGTGGGACCTTTTCATACCAATACTGTTGCGGGTCTTCAATTGGCCATGGATTTACTGCGAAGAAAAAGGAATACCAACAAGCAGATTTTTATGATCACGGACGGTAAGCCGAGCTGTGTTCGTGAAATAGACGGCAGCTATTATATGAACAGTAATGGTCTCGACGAATATATTGTTGATAAGTGTTACAGCCAGGCACAACAAGCCCGAAAACTGCACATTCCTATTACGACGTTCATGATCGCAAACGATCCGTATTTGCAGCAATTTGTCAACAAATTCACGGAAGCCAATCAAGGGAAAGCCTTTTACACCGGACTGAAAGGACTGGGTGAGATGATTTTTGAAGATTATGAGACGAATCGTAAAAAGAGAATTAAATAAGTGAATTTAGAACAAAGAGAATAGATTAGAGAGTGAAGAAGAGAACCATTAATATTTTTAAAAAATTAAGAAAATTGTAATGAATCTCAATTTTCAAATGGTTAAAAAAAATAAAATAATTCCAAAAAAGACTTAGTGAGCTTTGCGTAAGACTTAGCGCACTTAGAGGTTAAATAAAAAAAGATGAAAATAGAAAACATAAATACGTTAGGCGAATTAAAGGCATCAGGATATAAAAGCAACAGCATTAAAGAGGAGTTGCGTACTAATTTAAGAGCCAAAATAAAATCGGGAGAACCTGCTTTTGAAGGGGTTCATGGTTTTGAGAATACGGTAATTCCAGAATTGGAACGTGCCATATTATCCCGTCACAATATCAATTTATTGGGACTTCGTGGTCAGGCCAAAACAAGGCTTGCGCGCAAAATGGTCGATTTATTAGATGAATACATTCCTTTTGTGACAGGATCAGAGATTAATGATGACCCGCTTAATCCGATTTCGCGATATGCCAAAGACTTAATCGCGATAAATGGAGATGCTACCGCTATTTCATGGTTACACAGGAAGGACCGTTTCTTTGAAAAATTGGCTACACCAGATGTAACCGTTGCCGATTTAATAGGAGACATCGACCCGATAAAAGCAGCTAATTTAAAGCTGTCTTATGCCGATGACCGCGTGATTCACTTCGGGATGATTCCACGTGCCAACCGTTGCATTTTTGTGATTAACGAATTACCTGATTTACAGGCTAGAATCCAAGTGGCTTTATTTAATATTTTGCAGGAAGGCGATATTCAAATCAGAGGTTTCAAATTGAGAATGCCGCTTGATCTACAGTTTGTGTTCACCGCAAACCCGGAAGATTATACGAATCGTGGGAATATCGTGACTCCGTTGAAAGATAGAATCGGATCTCAAATATTGACGCACTATCCTGAAACGGTAAAAATTGCCCGTACCATTACGGAACAAGAAGCCAAACTGGATGTCGTTCAGAGCGACATGGTTCATGTTCCTTCTTTAGCCAAAGACCTATTGGAACAAATTAGTTTTGAAGCACGAGAAAGTGAATATATAGACAATAAAAGTGGGGTAAGTGCACGTATGAGCATCACCGCTTATGAAAACTTATTAAGTACGGCTGAACGTCGTGCTCTTAGAGCTGGTGTTGATAAAACAACCTTACGTTTGTCTGACTTTATGGGGATTATACCTTCCATTACAGGTAAAGTAGAATTGGTTTATGAAGGAGAGCAGGAAGGAGCGGCATACGTAGCCCAAAACCTTATTGGATCAGCGATTCACACTTATTTCCCAGGCTATTTTCCTAAAATCGAAAAATTGGAAAAACCAGATGAAAAAACTGCCTATACGGATTTAATCGAATGGTTTTTTGCCGAAAGCGGTTTTGAATTATTGGACGATGCTACGGATGAGGAATACGAAAGAATTCTGGGGTCTATAGTTCCTTTGGAAATATTAGTGAAGAAATACCAACCCCAAGTAGAAAAGGAAGACAAATTTTTCATGAAAGAATTTATTTTATGGGCGATGGTAGAATATAAAAAACTGAGCAAAGACAGGATAACTGATGGCTATCAGTTCAAGGATATGTATGGAAGTTACATCAGTAGATTGTAACTTATAAACTGTATTAATTCATTGGGTGTAATTAGTTTTTGATAATTAGACACAAAGTATTATTATTACTTCAATAGCGCTTAAAATTATTTAAGCGCTATTTTTTTGTCTTTTTGTAAAACGGCCTATAATATATATTACCTTGCTCCGTTGGCATCACTTTCGGTCAATGGAATAAAATGGAAAATAGCTTTGAAGCTTTAATTGCCTCCTATATTGAGGATAAAGTTGGTATCTCTGAAAATTTTTTAAGCGACGACTTGGCCAATAGCTTAAAGCAAAATTTACTCGCCTTAAACCAAAAAAATTTGCTAATTGTCGCAGGAACTGGGAATTCAGAAGTGATTGCCTATGATACCGCTGTGCGAAGCGACTCTATTTATTGGCTTGATAAAAAGCACAATAATGAATTTGAAAATGCTTTTTTTGTCCAAATTGAAGCCTTTATCAGCTACTTAAATGAGAGTTGTTTTACGGGAATTACGGACTATGAATTTCATTATTCGTTGTATGAAAAAGGTGATTTTTACCTGCAACATTTGGATCAATTTCAGAATAATCCCAGCCGGAAATATTCCATGATCACTTATTTAAACGATAGTTGGCAACCTGCAGACGGTGGTGAATTAATGATTCACCAAGAAAACAAGAACCAAAAAATTACGCCTACACAAGGAAAGACTGTTTTCTTTAAAAGTGATGAATTGCTTCATGAGGTTTTAGTTACTCAAAATACCCGAATGAGTATTACTGGATGGCTAAAATGTGATTGATCTTATACTAATAATTAATAGTTTACTTGAAGGGTTTAGCTCAATGGCTATTCCCTTTTTTGTTTCATTTAGGTAGTTTTAGTTTTGCCGTAAACGCGCACGACATAATTACCATTAAGAAATTTATCGGTATTGATTTGGCTTTGAAGTAGTACTCCCTTGATTGGGTTCTCGAGTAATAGTTGCGCGGCCTGAACTAAAGGTGCGGCTGTTGTGGTTTGTATGGCTCTCAGTTGATGATTCCCTACTTTTTGGGGAAAGATACGCTTGGAAACTTCCCTTCTTCGCAAAACCCCCTCTATGTCTTTTCCTTCCACGGCAGCATATATAACAATCTGGTCCTCCTCTATGTGTGGTATCGCGGCTTGCATTTTTCGCTGTAGAGCTTCAATCGGGTTTGCTGACCTTTTCAATTCAGCAAGTTGCTTTTCAACCCACGCATAATGACCTGAAAACCGCAAGGTTTTGTAGTCCAGCGAGCGTACTCTTCCTGATAAGGCATCCGGCAAATCAGCGGCACCACCTGAGGTAAGGTCTTCTTCATAGGTCCTGCCGTCTATTATAATAGTTGCTCTTTCTGATAGTGAGGGTAACGTGGTTTTAACGTAGTCTCTAAGCACTATGGTGTCTTTCAAGTATTCGGTGGCAACACCCACGGGACTCCAAGTAAAACCGTAATAATGTGGAGCCACGGCATGTTTTCCGAGTGCGCCCACTTTTAATTCCAAGGTACTGATGCTGTCCACTTTAAAATCGGCGCAAAATTGTTGAAAAAGCCCGTTTGCTAGTAAGTCGATATAACCGGGCGCCAGGCCGGTTTGCAATATAAAACCGGTTGTGACATCTTTTGCCAAATCCTTTATTTTCTCCGTTTCGGCTATGTACTCCGTCAAGTTGGCATAATGCAGTTGAAAATCTTTGGCAAATTCGGCTATTCTTGTAGCCTGGCTGCCCGGCAGACAGTCGAGAATGATATCTCCCTTGCGTAAGATGGCCATCATTTCCTGGGTCAATCCTTCTTCCGCGAGGAGAAAGGGTTCGACGGAACAGGGTTTAGTTGTTCCCGCTTCAATCCAAGTAGCCACTTTTTTCGCTTTTAAATGGTTTCTGTCCCCAATAAAAAGGGTAGGAGTCACGTCGCTCCATTCCATGAGAATCAAACCAGCCGCTTCAGCTATGCCTCCAGCTCCGGCGATAATAATGTTGAAATGTTTTTTCATAAACTAAAGTTACGCATTTTCCGGAATACTATTTATGATACTCTGATAATTTTCCAGTGTATTATTTATTTAATAGTCTGTTAATTAGTTACTTGATTATTTTTAGAACTCAATAAACTCCTTCTTTTTACAGTGGAGGAAAGAGGCGTCAGTGGGGCAGCAGGATAGCATTGTAAACCCATGCAAGAGCACTTGGGTCACAAAGTGAAACCAGAAGCGGACTTAAACTCAAAGCGATTTAAGATCGCAAACTGTTTTATTTTTGGATTAAAACGACGCAGCGTGATATTGTTACAAACGAAATGCATATCTATGGAAGGAAACAAAATGTGTGCCGTCGCAATCTCTTTTGGTTTCAGGCGACGACCGACGGAGATGTGGGCTTCGTTATTTTGAAACAAGTGCTCCAGCTGAAGCGATTGGTGTATCTTTCGAATGATCTATTCCAGACGGTGTTTGGAATGCGTTTGCGAGGCGATGAAAAAGGTACCGTTGGGGTAGTGGTCATATTGGTCGAAATACACTTCGATGGGTCGCAGGGTGGCGCAGATGTTAACAAGTTGTTTCTTGATTCCTTCGGATTCGCTATCCGTCGCCATGAATTCGTTAATCGTGATGTGTGCCAAGGATTTTTTACTATGAAACCAGCCTATTTCTACTGCTAAGGCTTCTTTCATGGACTTGACCAAAGCAATGATGGTATCCGGCGGACTGATCACTATGGAATAACGGTGTTGCATCAGCGGTACATTAGTGTCTTAAAAGTACGAAAAATTAGGATGGATTTTCTTCGATGCCTCAATTAACAAATGGGTTTGTACCGCTCTCCGTATTATTATCTCCCTCGAAGCTGTTTTTTGTGTCGAAAAAATAGACTAGAGCTTTCGGTTAATAACTAATACTTGTTATATGCTGACAATGAATCTCATTCTTAGTAATTTTGCAGGACAATAGCGAGGGTCTTCCACAATGGGATTTTGGAATCCGCAGCTACTAATGGGAAAGCGGCTGTTTGGTTGTTGCTCCTTGAAATGTGGTCATTTTGGAGCCTTCGTAATAATAAAAACAGCTGTTTGCACTGTAGCAGCTAAATAAACGAATTTTTATGGATAACGATAAATTTATTTTCTGCCTCGAAGCAGTCCCCGATGCAGAAGCGTACACTAATACCGAAGTATTCCAAAACTTGGGGCAAATCGCCTTTGAACAGGGGATAACGAGTATTTACAGAACTTGCGATGCGATTGAAGGATTGGAAGAAGGGTTGAATGCCTTGCGCTATGATGACCATAATTTTAAGGATTATGAGGTCATCTACTTAGTGATGCCCGGCGGAGGGAATTCGATTTGCGTCAATGATTATTATTACAGTTTAGAGGAAATGGCTGAGCTTTTTGAAGGGAAACTGACTGGGAAAATTGTGCATTTTGCCAATATAAAGGAGCTGGACTTAGACGTGGAAGAAGCGCAATATTTTATAGATGTCACGGGAGCACGGGCGCTTTCGGGTTATGGAGTGGCAGCTCATACGGTAAGCAGCATTCACTTAGACAAAGCTTTTTTTAGTTTATGCCAGGACGAGGATAACGTGATCCATATTGTTGAGGAATTACATGAAAAACACTACAACCTATGTAAACAGCTCGATTTTAGGCTGTATTATTAACAAGGAAGCATAGTGCTGGAAAGGGGAAGAGCTAAAAGAGAGTAGAACGGCAGGAAATCGGCGTTCCATGTATCTCATTTCACACCAATACTGGCAGACTAATTGAACGAACAAATTTGAGTAATAGGATGTGATTGCTTCGCCGTCGCAACAACAACAACAACAACAACAACAACAACAACAACAACAACAACAACAACAACAACAACAACAACAACAACAACAACAACAACAACAACAACAACAACAACAACAACAACAACAACAACAACAACATCGTTAGCAAATGAAACCAGGGTTTGTGTACATCATTACCAACAAATACGTTACTGTGTTATATACGGGAGTAACATAGAACTTGCCCCAAAGAATTATGGAACATTTGGAGAAAAAACATTCTACTTCCTGCTCGGCTAAATATAGTTTGTAAATATTATTTTATTATCTATATTTCCAAATGATTGATGATGTCACAGAGAGAGAAAAAGAAATTAAAGCGGTTTCGTGAGCGGCAAAAAATGTCTTGACTATCGATATTAATTTAAAATGGGACGATTTATTTGATGAAGTAACAGCTATTATGCCGTTATAAAAAGGCAGGATGATAACGACTCTTTCTGACCAAGATAGCAACGAAAAGCCTGTAAGGGAGGGAGCACAGCATAAAACAAAACCCAAAACAACGACTAGAGGAAGCTCGTTTTGGGTTTATGTCTTTAGGGCGATTCCGACGGAATTGTATTGAATAGCCTGAAATGGCATCCTTGTGACTGTTACTATACAGATGTTCTCGCGGCAAATTCCGCTTGAATACTACTCAATTGAATTAAAAAATAAAAGTCCTTAGATTAGTTAAGGACTTTTGTGTAACGGGGAATTATTTTTTAGACTCTTCAATAGAAAGTTTTCTAAATTCCTTTAATAATTTTTCCATTTCCAAAGTTGACTTACGTGCTCTTGCTCCAGCAGCTTTTACTCCTTTGTCAATTAAAGATTCTGTTTCTGCAGTAAATGCTTCAAACTCAGCGTTAATCTTTGCTACTAATTCTTTCATGTGTCTTTTATTAAATTAAGACTACAAAAATAGAATTTTGGGTAATATAGCCTAATAATATTATGTTAAAAATAATTCAATATTAAATTTTTTTGCTCAATCAGTACCAAAAACTAATGTTAGTTTTACTTACAAGTAGCTAATTTGGTTATAAAAAAAAGCTGTTATTTTCTTTTTGTAAAGTTGTATTAAACTTTAAAAATTGCCACCTACTATTAAATACTATCTATTGTTGTTACTTTCCGATGCAGAATGTAACATCTGTTATTTTACAGTACTTAGGAGGCTATGAGGTACATTTTAGGTACAAAGTCTGTAGAAAACTGCAATTTTTGCAGATCTATCAACATCGTTCTTTAGCTTTCCCTTGATTATCCCAAGTTTTTAAATCAATACTACCCTTGGAAGTAGCCAAAACTCAGTTGCCTGTAAAAACTGTTTTATGGGTAGCTTATCACGCCTAAAAGTATATAAAGAGTAAACCAGGCAAAACAGCAACGATCCGAATATTTAAAAATCTTCTTATATTATTCTAATAACCCCGTGGTGTTCGTCGAATTCGCTGTCTTTTCTGTTCAACATGAGTTTCATCATTCATGCAACTCGACGAAAACCTATCCAGCGTTACAATGTTTTTATGAGGTCCTAAGGTCTATTTATACTCTCACTTTTTACCATACAAAATAGATAAAGTTTTACTTACGTTAGCGGACCACATAGAATTATGTGATTCTCCTTCAAATATTTGCCACTTCAATTCTATATTATCGTAATCACTTTGCTCAAGATAGCTACTGTACTTGACCATCGTTGGTACTATGCCTGAGTGATCCTTATCTCCAACAGAAATGAAAACTTTAGTTTGCGGTATATCCCAGGTTTTATTTTCCCTGAATTGAGTAACTGCTTGGTTTAATAACTTCTCATTGTCCCACCAAAGTGCAGGACTACTGATGCCAAATCGAGTAAAATAGCCATCTGAATTCACCAAACAATAAGCTGCAAACAGACCCCCAAATGAGTGACCGAAAATACCTCTATCAGAATTAGTTTTGTAATTCTTATCTACGAATGGAACTATTTCGGTTTTCATAGATGTAAGAAATTTATCTGCTCCTCCAGATATAAGCCCGCCTTTGGGCATATCACTTCTTTTATTTACTTTTTCATCTGTAGAAGTAGATAAAGATGTCGTATAGTCTTGATATCTAAAAGTAAAATCAGCATCACTAATACTCACAATGATAAGGTCTTCTAGTTCTTTTTCCGAATCCAAAATTGCTCTTGTTCCTCTGATTATGGGAAAGACCCACTCACCGTCCAAAACATATAAGACTGGATAAGAAACTGTGTCTTTTGTCGAATAATTTTTAGGAAAAGAAATGTACAATTTATAATCCCTTCCCAATATCTTAGAAGTAATTGTATGGTCTGGCTCTGTTATTCTTTCTTTTGGCTCTAATTTTTGACCAAATGCGATGGTACTAGAAATGAGTAATAGCATTGTAGTTATTACAAATTTTGTTGATTTTAAAATATTCATTTAAGTTACTTTTTGTTTGTTACTAATTAAACAAGTTTGCAACTACTGTTTCCTCACAAAGAATTTAGTTTGATTTGCGGAAATTTAATTAAAAATTTGATTTTTCAATCAAATCCTATTTTTAAATTCCAAAATAGCATTGTTTGGTTTCAGCGTAATTAATGGTTTTATTTGAATAGGGGATTCCTTTTCAATAATTTCGAATTGCTCTACCAAAGCAATAATTGCTAAAATCATTTCATACATGGCAAAATTATTGCCAATACACATTCTAGGTCCCGCACCAAAAGGAAAATAATTTTTTGAAAACTTAATATTTTCATCTAAAAAACGCTCAGGAATAAATTCATTTGGCTGTTTCCAAAAGTCTGAATGACGATGAATTTCATAAATTGAAAACAACAAATTCGAGCCTTTGGGTAAAACAATTCCGTTATAAGTATCTTCCTCAATATTTACGCGGTCTATAAAATAGGCTGGAGGAAACAAACGCATAGATTCTTCAATAACTAATTTTGTATAACTCGCATTTTTTATCCAATGCATGCAATCCGTAGATTCACTTTTTATTTTTTTAATTTCAGATGCTATTTTTGACTGTGCTGCAGGATTTCGGGCCAACAATTCGCAGGTAAAAGTAAGTGCATTTGAAGTTGTTTCATGACCCGCTGCAAATAAAATCAATATTTCATCTACCAATTGATTTTCATCCATCTTAAAGCCATCCTCATATTTTGCACTTAAAAGCATGTTCAATAAATCATGATGATCTCCGCTGCTTTGCTTTCTTTCTTCCACCAATCTTTTTAAAATTGTTCTTGAATTTTGAGTCAAGTCTAAATGCTTTTTCGTTTTTCCTGAAAGGTTAAACCACCAAACAAAAAAAGGTTGTCTTAGTTCTTGAACCAACATTTTTTGAGTAGCTTCTGTGGTATGTTGCAATGAATCAATATCAGCACCAGAAATGTTTATATTGAAAATTGATTTAATAACAGTTTGAAAAGCCAAATCATTAAAAACAGGAAAAACATCCATCGGTTTTCCAGTTTTAATATTTTTTAATTCTGCTAAAATGGTTTTTTGAATGGTATCAACCAACAGCTTAAGTTGGCCTTTGTGAAAAGCTGGCTGAATTAATTTTCTTTGTTTTTGCCAATGCTCTCCCTCAACAGTTAACAATCCTTTTCCAACATATTTTGCTAAATCTTTGGTTTGAATATAAGATTTAGTATAATTTTTTTGATTCTTTTGAAGCGCATGTTGTAAAAGTCCAGCATCCCTACAAAACAAAACAGATTTTCCAAAACCAATTTTTAAACGAAAAATATCTCCTAAAGTATCAAAGTTTTTTGCGTGAAATGGTAAAGGATTTTGTAAAATAGCTTTGGCATGCTTTAGAAACTTAAAAAAAGAAACTTCTGGAATTTTATTGGATACACTCATTTTTAATTTTATTTGCACTCATTAACAACCCGTTTTAAAGAATTTGTAAAAGTTGACTTTTTGTATTTATTTTTTACAAATTTAAGCATATTTGCTTATGTATTTTGTTGTATTTTTTATTTAAAATATACTTATAAAACATCATTCTAAAGTTTTTAACTATACAACCCTGTCCTCAATAAATTTCATGTGCTTAAAATTTATTTAGGATAGGATTGTATCTTTTTTAGAAAAGTGCATTATGGTGGAGTTAAAGGCGGTAATACAAATGGAAGATGTTTATTTGGCGCAAGCCATTAATTATTTGGAAGCGTATAATGTCGAAATTGGGTTGTTAATTAACTTTGGTGCAAAAAGTCTTCAATTTAAAAGAGTGCATAATAATAGTCTTAAACCGTGATTGAAAAGGATTAGGAGGAAAAAAAGGATTTCGTATTTAGTAATCAAGAAAATCAAGTCAATCGTGGTTCAGACAATAAGGAGCTTGTTACAGCAACTGTTTGTGTAAAGTGGTAGCAGCTATTTTTAATTAAAACCTGTTTTTCACAATAAGCAGGTATTAAAACTCATTTTTCATAATTAAAACTTGTTTTTCATCTAGTTATCGTATGCGTTTTTACAAGTAAAACCTGTTTTTCACAAAATAATTATTTAAAACCTATTTTTCACAAACAAAACCTATTTTTCACATATTTGATAGAATTTAAACAAACATAAAATGCAATTTTCTAAAGATATAACGGTATTTAATGGCATAACAACTCCAGAGCCTGGCACATTAGTGGGTTATGGCGCTATTATAGATGCGATGCAGCTACAATTGCCCATGCCACATGCAGTAGCAATCATCAGTAAAAAGCACAAGCAGTACAGCACAGAAAACTGGTTAGTATACACACCTCGACACCAACCAAAAGAAACACTATTTCATCAACTTGTATTTGCTCTAAAATATGAAGGTGTTAATTTGTTGTTTTTTAAAACGCTATTTCAAAAAATTTCAGAAGAAGAGGTAATGAGCTTACTTCAAATAGAACCAACAGGCCAATACAGTAGAAAAATTTGGTTTTTATACGAATGGTTACTTCAAACAGAACTTCCTATTGCTGATTTAGCGATTAAAAATTACGTTCCACTACTGGAGGAGAAAGTGCAATATAGTGTTACAGGCATAAAATCATCCCGTCATAAAATAACAAACAACCTCCCTGGAACGGTAGATTTTTGCCCTTTAATCTTTAAGACAGAAAAATTAGAAGCGAAAATTAATGCGGCTCTTTCCAATAAAAAAGACATTTATTTAAACAATATTCATAAGGATGTAGTGCAAAGAGCCTCTTCTTTTTTATTGTTAAAAGATTCCAGGGCCTCTTTTACTATTGAAAATGAAAATCCAGGAAACAACAGAGCCATGCGCTGGGGGAAAGCCATTGGTCAAGCAGGAGGTGCGGCGTTGAGCTTAGAAGAATTAGAACGACTGCAACAAATTGTAATTGAAAATAGCCGATTTACGGAAATGGGACTGCGCAAGAAAGCAGGCTTTGTTGGAGAACACGACAGAGCTACAGGAGCACCTATTCCAGATCATATTTCGGCAACAGCAAAGGATATTAAACCCTTAATGTATGGCTTGCTTGCTGCAAATGCAATTATGCAAGATCCTACTTATGATGCCGTTTTGGCTGCTGCTGCCATAGCTTTTGGTTTTGTATTCATTCATCCCTTTGTAGATGGTAATGGGCGTTTACATCGGTACATCATCCATCATGTTCTAGCCAAAAAAGAATTTACAAAACAAGGCGTTATTTTTCCTGTTTCGGCCTCTATCTTAGATCATATAAACGATTATAAAACAGTTTTACAATCCTATTCTCATCCTTTATTAGATCACATTCAATGGAAAGAAACAGTGGATCATAATGTGGAAGTTTTAAATGGAACTGTAGACTTTTACCGCTATTTTGACGCAACAAAACAAGCCGAATTTTTATATGATTGTGTAGAAGACACTTTAGATAGAGTCATTCCTAATGAGGTGACTTTTCTTCAAAATTATGATGCGTTTAAAAGATACTTAGACAATACGTATGAAATGCCCGATACTATGGTAGCGTTAGTGGTTCGGCTTTTAGAACAAGGAAATGGCGCATTATCAAAACGGGCCTTAAAAAAAGAATTTTTAGATTTAAAAGAATCGGAAGTTAACGACATAGAAAATAAGTATCAAGAAATATTTATAGCAGAATAACATGAGCCACCAATCTGAAGCCCTATTAGAAAACAACTTAATCAAGCAATTGCGGGATTTAAGTTATGCGTCCGCTACAATACAAGATGGTGCCGCTTTGGTTGGGAACTTACAAAGTCAATTGGCTCTTTTGAACAAAACTACTTTTACTGCCAAAGAGTTTGATGCCATACTTAATCATTTAGCCAAAGGCACTGTGTTTGAGTAAGCCAAGACGCTACGAGACCGTTTTCAATTGACTAAAGAGGATGGCACTTCGTTTTATGTTCGCTTTTTCAATACAGAAGACAACAGCAAAAATTTATATCAAGTTAGCAATCTAATTTTGTTAGTTAAATTTTTTTGGGTACTATGCGGATTAAATTCGCTAACGATAATGCGTCTTTGGACTTCAGCAATCCAAATACATTCTGGAAGATTGATGTACCCTAAAATAGCTGTTTTCTATCTCTTTACCAGTATAATTGTCTTTTTACCATTGAGGTTGTCATACACGAGTAGCTCCCCATAAGGGCAAGCGCAATAGCCTTCTTTTATTTTCGGGAATAATGTGGTAGTACTCTCGGGAATCTATTTTATTTCCTTTGCAATGTATTTTAGTTGTTCTGTAACAAAACGGCAGTAGCTTTGCAATGGACTCATCTTTACTTTGAGTGTCATTCCCAATAAATTCATTTCCTTTTTCATCCTTAAAGAGAGTAGGAGGCAAGTTCGTCTTGCCGTAAGAATAAAAATAGCTGTATATCCCGTACCTAAATCCGTTATATTTAAAGAGCATAATCTTTAAATTCACCTCTGTACTTTTAGAATGAATAACGTATAACTTCATTTCGACCACCAATTAAGATTATCTTTTTGTTGTTTGAAGGCACTGCAGTGATACTCTGGAAATCATCGCCTAGTATCTCTTTATAGATAAGTTCTCCTGTTGACGAAAATACATATAGAATACTTCGGTGCCATCCACCTCTTCCTGAATAGAGTGCTGCAAACGGTGCATCTGGCGCATTACCAATAAAGGTGGCGGCCACAACATGCATTTTGGATCCGGCTCCAGCCGCTTTGTATTTTTTTACGATTTTCAATTTAGAATCATAGACTTCCAAGATTTCCTCTGCAGAAAATACCACAAAAGGCAGAGCGGCTGATGTAAGAACAGGTTCGTACCAATAGTCGTCCGATAATGTTAATCGAGAGATTTCTTGTTCTTTGCCATTGAAAACGGCAAAATCTGTTTCTCCGGTTGCGGCCAGAAGCTCATAATGGCTATCTCCGGTAAAATCTGCTGAGCCAATTATCCTTTTAGCAGATCCTTTACGAACAACTTCTCCCGTTTCAAAGTTTAAATACAGAAGTTCTTGATTTTTATTTTCTAAAACAACAAAGCGTTCTTCACCATCATCGAGTACTGCGGTTTTTCCAATAGCATCAAAACCAGACTCTTTCTTCCATTTTAATTGGCCGTTACTATCAAATACAGCAGCAGATGGATTGCCCCATAGTCCACCTCCGACGATATACGATGGTTCTTGTGAAGTGTTTTTTATAACAGCAAGATCCGATAACCCGGGAGTGAGAGTTTTGCAATCCTTGGTTAATATATTATTCGAAAAATTGCAAATTTGGTTGTTACTTATTATCAGGAACTCAGTTGAGTCTTGTACTGGTACGATCGCTTTTACCAAATTCAAACTGTCTTTTTTCAAGATTACTTCTTTTGTAGGTGTCCATTTGGAAACATCTACTCTTGGCTCGCTTAAATACTTTGGAGTAGTTCCGCCACCACAAGAGATTAAAAATAAGGAAGCGGCGATTGCATAAATGAATGTTTTAAAATGGGCATTACGGGGAGCCAATTTAGAACGAAACAGGAAAATTACTTTTTGTAAAACACCAAGAGTTGATGCCACTGTTAAAGTAAATATATTTTTTAATTTCATGATTTTCAATTTAGGTGGTTAATTGTTTTTTCTATGTGGAAGTTGATATTCTGTTCAATCCTTTATTTTTCAAATCAAATCATTTTTTCAAATACCTTATTGTAGCAGTTACCAGACTTTTAACAAGTTGAGAGGTATATGCTCCCGCTAGAGCCGGAATTGTATAAAAGGCATAGAATATGAATTCAAATGGAAACATGGTATGGGAAGTAGGATCGGCTATCATTACAGATGGCAGCTAATGGGAATAAAACCATACTCATTAATCCAATTTTCCAAGAGGGAGCATCACTAAATAACTTGACAATAAAACCAGACAAAAGAAGGAACAGAAAACTGTACTTGGAAATGCCTTCAATTCCTGTTCTAAGTAAGGGGAATAATGGAGATTCATAGGGCTTTAAATTACCCAAAATAAATACAGGAAGTAGTATAGATATAACACCGAGTATTGATACGACTATTAAAGGGGATGTATTTTTTAAGCTCATGATTTTAAATTTAGTTGGTTAGTTGTTTATTTCTATGGGTCAAAATTGTAACAATTAACCGAACTGCTGAAATCATTATTTCAATAATACTTATGATATAAATTTAAAATTTATCAAATTTATGTCTAAAAATATATATATTTGGTTAAATTAACTTACGATATAAATGAGTAGTATATATTCGATTATTGCAACTTTGTCTAACGAGAACAAAAAAGAGTTTGTGCGAAAATTAAGGGAGCGCAACAAAAGAAACGATACTAAGAATGTAGAATTGTTTCGCCTTTTAGACAATGCCAACATGCCGTCCAATATAGATGTGATTTTATACGGAAAGCCTTCGAAAGGAGCTTATCATGCCCTTAGTAAGAGATTACACGATTTATTGATTGATTTTATTGCCACCAAAGGCTTTGACAAGGAATCTTCTGAAGAAATGAATGCCTTAAAATTGTTATTGGCAAGCAGGATGTTTTTTCAGCAAAAACAGCATTACATCGCTTTCAAAACATTGGCAAAAGCAGAAATAATTGCGGGTAAACATTCCTTGTTCAATATCTTGAATGAAATATACCAAACTCTACTATTGCACGCCCATCTAAATACAACTCTGGATTTGCAAAATGTAATTGACAAGTATCAGGCAAATAAATTAAACATGGGTCTGGAGGAAAATTTAAATTTATTTTGCGCTACCATACAAGCGGAGTTAAACCATAGTAATCCGGGAATTTCGGATATTATCAACAGGAACTTGCTTAAATTTAACATTTCGATCACTAAAAATTTAAGTTACCAATCGCTTTTCAAGATTTTACAAATCACCAACCAAGTAGCTTACATTACAAGAGATTACCAAGCAGTTCTGCCGTTTATTGAAGACGCTTGTAAAAAAATTGAAGCGACAGAACGAACAAAAGACAAATATTTATACGATCATTTACAGGTTTTGTATTATTTAGCAAACACTTATTTCAGGATTAAAAATTTTGGGCTTTCGGCGGGTTATCTGGATACAATGCATTCAAATATGAGCTTGGAAAATAAAAAATACGTTTCCGTTTTTTATCCACAATATGTATTATTAAAAAGTTTAGTACTTATCTATACGTTTCGAAATGACGAAGCTGTTAGAGAAATAACATTGTTTGACTTTGAAAAGTATAAAAACAAAACAGGTTATACACTTGATTTAAAACTCACATTGGTTGTCGCCTTGTTTTTTAAAAACAACTACAAAGAGGCTTTAAAAACCCTTCAGGGTTTCTATCATAGTGATTATTGGTATATTGAAAAGATGGGGTACGTATGGGTAATTCAAAAAAACCTGATTGAAATATTGTTGCTCATAGAATTGGATTATATGGATTTGGTGGAGTCTCGATTAAATAGTTTTAAAAGAAAATACACGGTTCACCTTCAAGAGCATAATGAACATGTGATTTTAGTTTTTTTTAAATTAATTACAAGTTATTATTATAAAGCGGAAGATGTTTATTCAGAAACGTTTAAGAATAAAGTTGATGATTTATTAGATGTAAAAAGGAAAGATACGGATGTTTTTACCATTAGCTTTTATGCTTGGATAAAAGCAAAAACAGATAAAACCGAAGTTTATAAAACAGCTATAGATCATATTAAGATGCTGTCTCGTATGTCTGATGTAAATGAAATAACCCGATAAATTCGTCCAATTGTTTTACAAAAAAAATCCGTTTTACTTTCGCAAAACGGATTTAATTCATCATTAGATTATTTAGTATATGGCAATTATAAGCGATTAACTTCATAATAAGCGTGAGCGATAGCTTCCGACACTGCTCCACCCATTGCAGGTTGCGGGTGAATCGCCTTTAAAATTTCGTGTGCAGTAGTTTCTCTTTTACGAGCAACAACTGCTTCAGCGATCATATCCGCAACAGCATCACCAATCATGTGGTATTCTCCGTATTTAGTATCAAAGATTATTTTTACTTTCCGATGCAGAAGTTGGCAAATATATTACCTAGCAATTCGTCATTGGTGACTTGGCCTGTAATCATTCCAAAATGATACAAGGCATCTTTAATATCGATAGCCATTAAGTCGCTGGGTAGGTTGGTTTCTAGTCCGTATTTTACCTTTATTACTTCTTCTAACGCTTTTAGTAAAGAGTCGTAATGTCTTGTATTAGTTACGATTGTCTCATTATTACGTAAAGCGCCAGTATTGACAAAAGACAGTAGTTTATCTTTCAATTCTTCAATGCCGATGTTTTCTTTGGCAGATATCATTTCTAGAATCACATTCAGTGGTTCGAGTTGATTTTTGATTCCCACCACTTCGTCATCGGTCAGTAATTCGGTTTTATTGATCACCACCACTAGTGGTTTTAGTGGAAATTGATTTTTAACTTTTTCGATTTCTACGATATATTCAGAACTTTGAACTTTAAATTTTAGACTTTCAAATAGATAAAGGACCACTTGCGACTGTTCGATTTTCTCGAACGTTTTACGGATACCGATGCTTTCTACCACATCTTGAGTTTCACGAATTCCCGCCGTATCTATGAATCGAAATCCAATTCCTCCGATGACCAATTCGTCTTCAATAGTATCGCGTGTCGTTCCGGCTATTTCCGAAACGATGGCGCGTTCTTCGTTCAATAAAGCATTCAACAGTGTCGATTTCCCCACATTGGGTTCTCCCACAATGGCGACTGGAATTCCGTTTTTGATTACGTTTCCTACCGCAAAGGAATCGATGAGTCGTTTGAGGACAAATTCGATTCTGTTCAGTAATTCGTGGAACTGGGTTCTGTCGGCAAACTCCACATCTTCCTCGGCAAAGTCGAGTTCGAGTTCGATCAGGGAGGCGAAATTTAACAGTTCTTCGCGTAATTTGGCTATCTCGTTAGAGAAACCGCCGCGCATTTGCTGCATGGCGATCTGGTGTGACGCTGCATTGTCCGAGGAGATCAAGTCTGCAACGGCTTCTGCTTGCGACAAATCAAGTTTGCCGTTTAGGAACGCACGCAGGGTGAACTCTCCCGGGTCGGCCATACGGCATCCTGTACGAAGCAACAGCTGTATAATCTGCTGTTGAATATACGTAGAACCGTGACAAGATATTTCAATCGTATTTTCGCCGGTGTAAGAGTTGGGCCCTTTAAAAATAGAGACCAATACTTCGTCCAGCGTTTTTGTGTCATCCATGATATGCCCCAGATGCAGGGTATGCGTTTTTTGCTTGCTTAAGTCTTTGTTCTTTATGGATTTAAACACACTGTTTCCAATGGTAATTGCTTCAGGGCCTGATATTCTGATGACTGCGATAGCTCCGGCTCCGGAAGGGGTCGCTAAAGCTACTATCGAATCGTTGTATAGCATAATTTTAGGTTGTAAGCCACAAAGGTACTAAATCTAAAGAAGTATCTATTTATATATTGAATTGCCTTTTGGACGGGATTGGCCAAGTTGAGAGCGCTTTTCCTGTTTGATTTTAATTCCGTAACTTTAGGTTTGTATTCTTTGTGATAACCACTTTAAACAGACAGTAAATGAAACGTATTCTATTTCCAACCGACTTTTCGGAAGCGGCCACAAACGCTTTTGGCCATGCATTGGCATTTGCGAAAAAAATTCAAGGCGAACTTATTTTGTTGCATTCTTACCACGTACTGCCGATGGACGACCAGTTTTTTCCCGAGAATTTCAATATGGTGTATGATACGGTAGAGTTAACGGAGTTTGATATGTTTAAAGAGGAAGTTCCCAAATTACATACCCTTGCGACAGCTTGCAATTTGGATAAGATAAGAATGACACACCGGTTAATGGAGGGCGATTTAATTGAAAACATCCAAAAGAGTGTTACTGAGGATAAGGTTGACTTTGTGGTCATGGGAACTGCCGGTGTCACGGACTGGGATGCCGTTTTTGTAGGGTCTAATTCCGGGGATGTCATTATTGAGATAGCGGTTCCCGTGTTATGCGTGCCCTTGGGAGCCAAATACAAACCGATTAAAACGATTGGTTTTACGACGCGATACAGAGACAAAGATAAAAAAGCGATTAGCACGGTTTTAGACTTTGCGAGACTAATCAATGCATCTGTGAAGTGTCTCTATGTGAAAACGAGTGATTCCGATGTTTCAATAGCAACAATAGAGGAGTGGAAAATGGAGTTCATACGAGAACCGATTGAGTTTTTTGTAGTTGAAAGCGAGGATAGCAATACGGCGGTCGTAGATTTCATCGGGGATAAAAACATTAACGTGCTGACGATGTTGACGTATAAAAGAGGTTTTTTCAAGGGATTGTTCCAACCGAGCTATACTAAAAAGAAGCATCCTGAATTTCAAATCCCTATTTTAGCGATTCACATTGATTAAAGAAAGAGGGAGGATTAACCAATGATCAGGGTTTAAAAACAGGAGCGGATTGTATCACTTGTACCTCAATAATTTAGAAATATAAAAAATATCTGTCTTCAGGAAAGGAACGCTTTTTATTGTTAAAATAAAACTAAATTACTGATATTTATCATGTTATAATTGTAACTTTAGTTATGAATTTGAATAATCGATCACTTTAAATCATTATAAAATGAAACGTATCCTATTCCCAACCGATTTTTCTGTAGCTGCCACCAATGCATTTGTCCATGCTTTAGAATTTGCAAAAATAGTGCAGGGCGAACTGGTGTTATTGCACGCCTTTGAATTACCGGTATTTGACAATCAGTTTTTTCCTGAAAACTACATGGTTATCTACGAATCAGTAGAGTTGTCGCAATTCGAAATGTTTAAGGAAGAAATTCCAAAACTTCGTGCCATAGCGGAAGAGCGACATTTAGATAAAATTAAAATGACACACCGTTTGATGGATGGTAATTTGCTTTACAATATCAACAAATCAATCAAAGACGATAAAATAGATTACGTGGTCATGGGTACTGAAGGTGCCTCCGGATGGTCTGAGTTTTTTTCCGGGACGAATACCGGTAACGTTTTGGCGGATGTCGATGTGCCGGTGCTCTGTATTCCGGTGGATGCTAAATACAAGAAAACGGAAACCATTGGTTTTACGACACGTTTTAGAACTAAAGATAAAAAAGCGCTTAAAAAAGTCGTGAAATTGGCAAAAATGGCGGGTGCGGATGTAAAATGTCTGTATGTGAAAACCAACAAATCAGATGTTGCAAAAGAAACAATTAAAAAATGGGAACAGGATTTTGAGGAAGAACCAATTGAATTTTTTGTCATAGACAGCGATGAAGTGAAAGAAACCATTTTAGATTTTATCTTATATAAAGAAATAGACATATTGACGATGGTGAGCTATAAAAAAACGTTTTTTCAAGGTTTGTTCCATCCTAGCCTGACTAAAAAATTCGCCAATAATTTTGACGTTCCCATTCTGGCGATTCCTATGAAGGAATAGGGTAGCAGTTTTACTTGAAGATAAAGCGAAGGCTTCTGGCGTGTTGTTACATTGCCCCTTATTCTAATAGCTTATTTAGTTCGGTACTACTATATTTGTATTTCAATTAAATCGAAATATGAATCAATACAGTGCAAAGAGTAAAAGCTATTCTCAGGAATTAAGCAAAATTAATAAAAAATATAATTCAATCAGTTTACTTAGACTGTTGTATATTATTCTTTTTTTAGGATCTCTTTATTATTACATACAAAACAGCGGAATTATTCTTACAATTTCCGCTGTTTTATTTTTTGTTGGCTTTATAGTTTTAATGCGGATTCACTCTAAATTGCTTTTTGAAAGAGAGATTAATACGGCGCTGCTGGAAATTAATGAAAATGAAATCTCTTATTTAGAGAAGAAAACCATTCCGTTTGAAAACGGACTAGAGTTTAATGATTTTCACCATCCCTATGCGTATGACTTGGATATTTTTGGTGAACATTCCCTGTTCCAAAACCTAAATAGAACCGCCACTTTTATAGGAAAGAAAAAATTAGCCGAGCAATTACTCACCTTATCTCCGAATCAAGAAATTATTGAAAACCAGACGGCTGTTAAAGAGCTTTCCGGAAAACTAGACTGGCGTCAGAATTTCTTGGCTTTAGCCAAAGTAAGCCAGGATTCTAAAGCGAGTTACGAAGCATTGATGGCATGGGGTAAATTTCCAAGTGTGCTATTGTCCAAAGGGGCAATCGTGCTTTCCTATGTTACGCCACTGCTGTTTTTAGGGGTACTTGTTTCTTATATATTTACTTTTGAGGCTGTTTTACTATCTTATCTGTCCTATTTGTTTATATTGAATTTGCTGATTGTGGGTAAATTTTATAAACGCATCCAAATAGAAATTGCCAATGCGGAAGATATTGATAAGATGATTAGCCAGTATGGTTTATTGCTTAAAAAAATAGAAGAGGAATCCTTCCATTCTCAAAAACTGAAGGATTTGCAGCAAAAACTTACTTTCAAAAAAGAAAATGCCAGTGTCCATCTTAAAACGTTATCCGGATTGTTTTCTAATATGGATACCATTGGGAATCTATTGACAGCTTCCTTATTTAATGGAACCTTCCTTTTTAACCTTCATGTATTGAAAAAATTACTGAACTGGAAAAAAGAGCATTCTGAAGCACTGGAAGACTGGTTGGACGTTATCGGCGAATTTGAAATGCTGAATAGTCTGGCTAATTTTGCCTACAACAACACCGAGTTTGTCTATCCTACATTAAACACCGAATTTAAAATCGACTTCTCGGAACTGAGTCATCCTTTACTAAATGCCAAAACTAGAGTAGGGAATGAGGTAGCTTTTCATCCCCAGTCTTTTATGATATTGACCGGGTCGAATATGTCCGGTAAAAGTACTTTTCTGCGTAGTCTAGGAATAAATATGGTTTTATCCGGCATGGGATCAGTGGTCTGTGCGAACCAAGCCAATGTACATCCTTTACCGGTGTTGGTTTCGATGCGTTTGTCTGATTCCTTGTCAGACAGTGAATCTTATTTTTTCGCCGAAATAAAGCGCTTAAAACAGATCATGGATGAATTAGAAGGAAATGCCGCTTTTGTATTATTGGATGAAATCCTCAGGGGAACTAATTCGGATGATAAAAGAAACGGAACCATAGAAGTCGTGAAGAAAGTGATTGCCCATAAAGCCATTGGTGCTATTGCGACGCACGACATAGAAGTTTGCTTGACTACAAATGAGTATCCGGATATTCTCACCAATAAATGCTTTGAAGTCGAAATTGAAAATGATGAATTGCATTTTGATTACAAACTTCGTGACGGCATCTGCAGAAACAAAAGTGCTACGTTCCTAATGAAAAAAATGGGAGTGATCTAGCAAGTGTAAGAAAGGTGTTAAATTAGTGTTGCCACGAATTCACTAAATTTATTTTTTGATTAATTCCTTTTCTCCTATACATAGAAACAACTATTCAAGTAATTGAGGTATCGCAAATTATTAGTAATGGCATCATCTTCATGCGGTTTATTAAACCCAAATAATAGAGAAAAATAATTAGGGAATTCGTGGCAAAAAGAATGATATAGTAAAATCCAAAAAAAAACTATCAAGCGTCTCACACTTTCCCGATATCTATTGGGACGGGGTGATGATAAACAAAAAAAACCGCATATCCTGGTTAGGAAATAGCGGTTTTTTTAAATATAAAAATGGTTTGGTTAATAGCGTAATCGTTTCACAATGATAAGTATAATATTTGACTATCAAAAATTAAACATAACAAAATCGTAATTTATTGTTAACTGTTTAGCATTACTGGCATCACAAGCATCGTTACCGTTTCGCCTTCTTCTAGTCCGTCAACAGGCGTAAGAATCCCTGCTCTGTTAGGTAATGACATTTCAAGCATTATCATATCTGATTGCAGATTAGTCAGCATTTCAGTAAGAAAACGGGAGTTATATCCTATTTGCATATCGTCCCCTTGATAGTCACAAGTCAATCTTTCCTCTGCTTTGTTAGAGTAATCAATATCTTCAGCAGAAACATTCAATTCAGCACCTGCAATTTTCAAACGAATTTGGTGTGTTGTTTTATTAGAGAAAATAGCAACACGACGTACGGAACTCAAAAATTGAGAACGGTCAATCATTAATTTATTTGGATTCTCTTTTGGTATAACCGCTTCGTAGTTTGGATATTTCCCGTCTATTAAACGACACATTAAAATATAATTATCAAAAGAAAAAGTGGCGTTCGAATCGTTGTATTCAATTTTCACTTCAGCATCTGAAGCAGAAAGGATATTTTTTAGAATAGTCAAAGGTTTCTTTGGCATGATAAAATCAGCCACTTGAGACGCTTTTACATCTGTACGTGCATATTTCACCAGTTTGTGTGCATCAGTTGCCACAAAAGTTAAACCTTCAGGAGAAAACTGAAAAAATACACCGGACATTACTGGACGTAAATCATCGTTACCGGCAGCAAAGATAGTTTTGCTTATTGCTGTTGCCAAGACATCAGCTGGAACTAAAGTTACAGAAGGCTCTTCCAAGTTAACAGATTTTGGAAATTCATCACCGGGAGCATACGCTAAAGCATATTTACCAGAGTTTGAACTGATCTCAATCGTGCTGTTTTCTTCAACAGTAAAAGTTAACGGTTGTTCTGGAAAAGTTTTAAGGATCTCCAATAGTAATTTTGCCGGTACGGCAACACTTCCTTTACTGGTGGAATCAATAGCTAAGTTAGCAGACATTGTAGTCTCTAAATCGCTTGCCGAAACCGTTAATTCGTTGTTGTCTAACTCAAATAGGAAGTTGTCCAAAATGGGCAAAGTATTGCTGCTGTTGATAACATTACCTAAAACCTGTAATTGTTTTAATAAGTACGAACTCGATACTATAAATTTCATCTGTTTTATTTTATTTTTTTTGGGTATCTATTTTATTTTGATTTGTAAAATACAATACATTTTACAAATATATTGTAAACTATTCTAGTATTGAAACTTTTTTATTAACATCTAACGACCGTATTTTCTTTTTCTGAGGTACGTAAATAAAACGCCAAATAATACTAAGATTAGAAGTGGCAGCCCGATAGTTATGACTTGCGTCTTGCCGTAGTTTTCAAAAACTTTTTCTTTGTCAAATAAAGGCAAATCCAGATCCTTGCTTCGAATGTTAATAAGTCCGGTATCGTCTAAAAGGTAATTGACACAGTTCAGCATGAAATCCTTATTGTCGTATAAATTTCCGGACCGTTGATCGTAACCCAGTTCGACGGGTTGAAAGTTTTTATCCAGTTGATTTTTTATTAAGTCCCCGTCAGAAATCACAATCATTTTATTCTTTTTTCCAGCAGACTCAAACGTTGCTTGTTCAAAAGGCAAGACCCTATTTTCAAACATGGAATGGAAGGATCCTTCCAGTAATATGGCAAGCGGCATGTTTCCCGTTTTGATGTAGTGATTGGGGCTGGTTTCTTCAGCAACAATATCTAAATTCACTTCTACCGGTGCGCCAATTTTTTTAGAATATCGGGACGAGTGCAACAGTATGGTTTTCTTAATTCCGTTTTTCAGCGTGTCGATGGGATTCGCAAAATCAAATTTGATTCCGCCTAAATTTTTCACAATCGGATGTGTACTTTCCGGATAGACCAATGGAGCAAATTTCCAGTTGAATTCTTGGTACTGCGTGGCGCTTCCCTGTTCTCCCGTCGCCAGTTTTATCGGACTTCCCTGTTCGTCTTTGACTATGTCTGGGTTAATGCGGAAACCGTATTTAAAGAACATATCGTTCAAATTCAGATCCCTTGGAAGCGCAAATGTAGATCCTGAAGGATTGTAAAGACTGTCCATCTCCACATTTACCTGATCTACGAGCCACAGTGTTTTTCCTCCGTTAATTATGAATTGATCCAAGACCTGTTTCTCGGCATCAGAGAACATTTCGGTAGGTTTGGCGATAATGGCCAAATCGTATTTTTCTAAAGCGTTGAGGCTGCCGGTAGGGTCTTTTGCAACCGAATCTAAAGTAAAAGGTCCTATGTGATAACTTTCTCTTATCTGCAATAGGAATTTGGCCATTAATACATCCTGAAGCTCACCATTGCCTTTGATTACGGCAACCGTTTTTTGCTTCACCGTGGTGACTTTCTGTAAGGCATCCGAAATCGAATATTCGAGATGCTGGACCGAACCAATTACCATTTCAGTGGTAGTAGCGCCCATTCTGTTTTTTAATAATGGAATATTGACTTCTTTGTTTTGATATACCGCTATAGCCCATGGAAAGACAATGGCTTGCGACTGTTTTCCCTTGTCATCAACCGTTATGTTTATGGGTGTCAATCCTTTTCGATACAACTCTTTGATGTTATCCATACTGGTATCTTCGTTTTCCAATGGATCGATGAATTCGAAAACTATATTTTGGTTGTAGGCTTGAAATTCTTCTAATAGCTGCTGCGTTTCTTGCTGCAGTCTTTTAAACTCAGCAGGCAAATCCCCTTGTAGGTATATTTTGATGTACAGCGGTTCTTTCACTTCTCTGACTATGTCTAAAGAAGTGGTGGATAGGGTATATCTATGATCCTTTGTTAAATCAAAACGATGAAAAAACCGGTTTCCGATTGCGTTTATAATCAGCAAAATTGCGATTGTAATCAATACCGATTTGAGGTTGCTTTTGTTAAGTGGTACCATTACAATTTGAAAGATTTAAGATTATAGACAGTAAACGAAAGAAACAACACCGTTATACTCACAAAATAGAGCACGTCTCTGGTGTCAATCACGCCGCGTCCCATACTTTTAAAGTGGTCTTGCATTCCAAAAGCGGAGATTAGAGTAGAAAAGGAGGGAGTAAGGGAGGCTAAACCTTCAAATCCAAAATAGAAAAAGAAACACAAAAATACGGAGAGGATAAAAGCTACGATTTGATTATCGGAGAGGGTAGACGTGAAAATTCCAATGGAAGAATATGCACTAATTAAAAACAACAGCCCCACATAAGAACCAATGGTGCTTCCCATGTCTATATTTCCTTCCGGCATTCCCAGGTTGGTGATTACTTCGACATAAATGAATGTCGGAATAATGGCCATTACAATGAGTAGTACTGCACCAAGAAATTTTCCGTTGACAATCTGCCAAAGACTCAAGGGTTTTGTTAAAAGTAACTCCAGTGTTCCCTGCTTTTTCTCATCCGCAAAGCTACGCATAGTTATGGCGGGAATCAGGAAAATCAAAATCCAGGGTGCTAAAGTGAAGAACGGTGTCATATCAGCAAAACCGGTATTCAAGATGTTGTAGTCCCCTTCAAAAACCCAAAGAAATAATCCGTTGAGAATCAGAAATAGCGCGATGACCAAATAACCTATTGGCGAACCAAAAAAGGACTTAATTTCTCTTAATAATAGGGCTTTCATGTATATTTTTTAATTTGCCACAAACCTGCCTGCCACAGGCAGGGAAGCTAAGGCGCTAAGTTTTATTTTTCTATCTCTTACGGCTTTCTAAGAAGTATCCTTTGTTATAGGTAGACTGTAAACTCATTACTGCAAACTGGCCAACTTATCCACACTCCAGGCTTCCGGTTTATCATTAAATAACTTTTTCGTAAAAGTCCAAACCTCATTAAAAAATGGAGATTTTCTGTAGTTTTCTAGATCGTCTTCCGTTTCCCAATAACTGTAAGTGAAGAAAATACTGTTGTTGTTTTTATCCTGATACAATTCCAGAAAACGATTCCCGGGAGCATTCCGAATTTTTTCTTTATTGGCCTCAAAATTTTCCAGGAAGACTGGGATGTTTTCTTCGTGAAAACTCAATTTTACTATTCGTACAAACATGTGATTTATGATTAACGATTGATCATTTTAGGTTTTTCTATTTAAAGTAATCTTCTAATTCTTAAATTGGATAGAAACAACATCTCTGTAATTTAGCCCCAATAAGCTATTTGCTGAGCCCACGTTGGAGGGGTTACTTCTGAAAATGGCAATTTCGAGGAAACCGGCTTCATTAAAAATCGCCAATTTTTCTCCTTCATAATTCTTGATCGGATATTTATCAGAACTGGCAATTGCAGAGTAATTCGGCAAAATGGTTTTGATGTTTTTAGTTTTCATTATAATCTCATAAGGTCTGCCTTTGGCAAACTCCACGAACTGTCTTTTACTAATGTTGGTTATTACATTGCCAAAATGATCGATATAAACGACATGGCCTTTCAACATATTGTTGTCATCTGAAATAGCCGCTTTTAATTCTGTTATTTGCTTCAGGCTATTGATTTCTTTACCAATCACATTAAGTAATCCGCCTTTGGCGATATGACAGGCTACCAAAACAAAAACATCCAGGCCGGTTGCTTCACTGGACAGGCGATCGTGAATGTTGATGGCAACCATTCTTTGCGGAACAATTTTTTGAGAAAGCATGCTAAGAATGCCGTTATCGGCAGCAATAAAGAAGGAATCGTTCCATTGCATGACGATATGCTGGTTCTCTTTATTCAATTCCATATCCACCCCTATTAAGTGCACCGTCCCTTTCGGGAAACTCGAATAGGCCGCACTAATAATGTAACTTGCTTCAACTGTGTTGAATGGGTCAATATGATGTGAAATGTCGATAATGGAAGCTTCAGGATACTCAGATAATATTTTCCCTTTCAACGCACCAACAAAGTGGTCTTTCAAGCCGTAATCGGTAGTAAGGGTAATTATTGACATATATTTTTTATAAATATTGGTGTATTCTAAAACTAATTTTCATTAAATTTGAGTGATGCAAATCTAATAATAGTAAATTCAAAAAAGCAAAAAACAAAAAACAAATTCCAAATAATACCATAAATAATACACAGGATTAAAACAAATACGGATTGGATATATTAATTCATTGATTTTCATATAAAACTACAACTTTTGAACGAAAGAATAATCGAGCTCATAGACATCGCGCCAAAAGAATTTTGGGGCGCTCAAGACACTCATCTTGAAACAATTAAAAAATATTACCCAAAGCTTAAGATTGTTGCTCGAGGAACTACTTTGAAGGCATTTGGGGAAAAAGAGATCTTAGACGAGTTTGAAAATCGTTTCCAACGGCTAATGCTGCATTTTACACGGTACAACAACATAGATAATAATGTTATTGAGCGTGTCATTTTAGGTGAGAGTCAGGACGATAAAAGAAACTTGGTTAACGATAAAATTTTGGTGCACGGTGTTGGTGGTAAAATCATCAAAGCCATGACACCCAACCAGCAATTGCTGGTTGATACCATAAATAAAAACGATATGGTTTTTGCCGTAGGTCCGGCAGGAACAGGAAAAACCTATACAGGGGTAGCGATGGCCGTAAAAGCATTGAAAGAAAAACAGGTAAAGCGCATCATCCTTACTCGTCCGGCAGTGGAAGCAGGGGAAAACTTGGGTTTTCTTCCTGGAGATATGAAAGAAAAATTAGATCCCTACATGCAGCCGCTGTATGACGCCTTGCGGGATATGTTGCCTAATGAAAAACTGGAAGATTATATTCTGAAAGGGATTATACAAATTGCTCCGCTTGCCTTCATGCGAGGACGAACGCTGGATCACGCTTTTGTGATTTTGGACGAGGCGCAAAATACAACACATTCCCAAATGAAAATGTTCCTGACCCGTATGGGGAAAAGTGCAAAATTCATGGTAACTGGAGATCCCGGGCAAGTTGATTTGCCAAGAAGAACCATTTCAGGTCTTAAGGAGGCGTTATTAGTCTTAAAGGATATTGAAGGAATCGGAATTGTATATCTGGACGATAAAGACATTGTAAGACACCGATTAGTGAAAAAAGTATTGGATGCTTATAAATATACGGAGAATCCAGAATAAAAATAAAAATTGTATTTTTGGTAGACATTAAAATGAGGGCTATGTATGACCCCGCATGAGGTTGTCCTTTTTAAAATAATATTCAACTCTTGTTGTTACAGAAATATTAAAACCTTGCGTTTAATTTGGGATACAATAACAAAGCTTAAAACAGACACATTGAAGAACGTACTCATAACGGGAGCTTCCGGAGGCATTGGGAAAGAAATAGCATTGCATTTTGCTAAAAATGGATGGAATGTTATTGCCACTATGATTCACATGGATCATGGTAAAGAACTTCAAGGCGTGGAAAACATCAGTTGTTATTTGCTGGATGTGACTTCAACCAAAAGTATAGCCTTTGCCAAGAAAAAAATAATTGAAGATTTTAAAATAATAGATGTCGTAATAAATAATGCCGGAGTAGGGTATAGAAGTTTTGTTGAGTTAGCTGAGGATGCTGAAATCAATACGATTGTTGATGTAAACTGGCTTGGAGTTGTAAAAGTCTGCAGAGCATTTATTCCTGTATTCAGAGTTCAAAAGAAGGGACATTTTATTAATATAAGCTCCATTGCAGGTTTAGTGAATTTGCCATTAGGGAGTTTTTATCACTCCACAAAACATGCCGTTGAAAGTTTTTCGGAATGCATGGCTTACGAATTGATTGATTTTAATATCAGCGTTTCCACGGTTCAGTTTGGAAATACACAGTCCAATTTCCAAAAAAATGTAGTTAAATCGAATCGATCATCTTTAGCCTCTTACAATAATTTAATGGAGAAAATAAGTCTGATAGTGGAAGATAAAACAAAGAAAAACACCGATTTGAAACCGCAAATTATTCGGGAACTACTTAAAATTGCCGAAAATCCGCCTAAAAATTTTAAAAGGTACACTATTGGTTTTGATGCTAATAGCCTTAGTTTCCTTAGGTCTGGGATTGGCTACCGTTTATTTGGAAGAATAATCAGGCAATCCGTTTTTAAATAAGTGTCAATTAAAAGCGGGGATTGTAGCCAAATTATAAAGCTTAATCTTAAAAAAAAAATGTTTTTCAAACATGACAGTCATTCCAAATTGATCTAGTTTAGGTACAAAATATTGTAAAAGCATTCAAACGATTTTAGTTATGCCTTCAGTTTACCGCTGTGTTTGGAATTTATGGGCAAGACCATTGATAAAAGTGTAGCTATTACTGGGGTTCGGGAAATAGAAAATTCGAATTTTCATGAGACCATTTCTTTTGGTGAGGGGTACCATGATGAAACAATGTTGAATGTTACTGCGGTTGGTTCAGTAATAATAAATGTCACTAATGGTTTAAAAAGCAAGCTTTCTCATCATGAGATAATCTTAACTAACGATGCAGATGGTGTAGCAAAAATTTTATTGGAAAGAGTTTTGAACTGCAAAACGACAACCGTTTTAGGATAGTAAAGAAGAATTGGTTTTATAGTATTCAAAGTGTATTTTTGTGTAAACTAAATCACAAAAAAATGACTAAAGTTATCTTTATTCTAGCGTTTCTTACCTTTACTATAACGGGGCAAAGTCAGAATCTGAAGTTAGAAGAAATAATGAAAGGGGATGAATTTATTGGTTCTCAACCGACAAGTGGACGGTGGTCTTTGGACGGCAAGAAAATTTATTTTGATTGGAACCCGAATAATGAATTAGGAGCCGCTACCTATTTTTGGGATAAGACGATGTCAAGACCCCAATTGACTTCTTCTCAAGAAGCTGCATTTTCTAAATTGGATTTTAAAAGTAAACCGAATACTGATATCGCTTATTATATTGATAAAGGGGCGCTGTATTCGTATTCTGTCCAAAATAAAACGATAAAAAAACTACTGCAACAATCTAATCCAATTTCTAATTTACAACTAGGAAAGGATAATGGAGTTTTGTTTTTTGTGCAAAACGAAAATATTCTTAAATTCGATACAAAGCAAGGTGCACTTGTCCAAGTTACTAATTTCAAAAAAGGAAAAGAAAAGGAAAAAGAAAATGAAAAAGAATCTTTTTTGAAAAGTCAGCAAAAAGAATTGTTTCAATTTATACGCGACCAGGAAACAAAGAAAAAATATATTGCGGCAAAGAAAGAGGAAAATAAATCTGACTTCCCAAAAGATTATTTTTACGGGAAAAGTGTTTTTCAGAGTTTGAAAATGAGTCCGAAAGGCAATTTTGCGACATTCAGACTTACTGAAGAAACGAATGCGAAAAGTGAAAAAATGGAAGTTTTTATCACTGATGATGGCTACAACAAGTTACAGAATACAAAAGAAAAAGTTTCAACAGCTAATTTGACCACTTCTAAATTCGGAATCTATTCGGTTGCAAAAGATTCCGTTTATTTTATAAACTTTGGTTCATTAAGTCATATTCAAGATGCTCCAGCGTATTATAAATTATATGATAATCTTAGAAATAAGGAGAAAGAGGATAAGTTAATTTTTGTGCAAGAACCGACTTATAGTGAAGACGGTTTATCCGTTATTACGGAGATTAGAAGTCAGGACAATAAAGACCGCTGGATTGTACAATTGAATTTAGAAAAAGGCAGTTTTGAGGAGCTAGACCATCAGCATGATGAAGCTTGGATAGGGGGACCTGGTATTCCATCTTATGCTTCTAGTTATGGAACTCTAGATTTTTTGGGAGATAATGAAACCATTTATTTTCAATCAGAAGTAACGGGATATTCTCACTTATATACGTATAATCTTAAGACAAAAAATAAAAAACAACTTACAAAAGGAAATTGGGAAGTTCGGGAAGTAAGTCTTTCAAAAGACAAGAGTACTTTTTACTTAACTACCAACACAACGCATCCAGGCAATAGAGATTTCTATAAGTTGGGCGTTTCTGGTGGGGATTTGCAACCAATTTTGACAAAAGACGGAGCTCATGAAGTGACACTTTCTCCGGATGAAAGCACTTTATTGGTTCGCTATTCTTATAAGAATAAGCCATGGGAATTATTTATTGTTGAAAACAAAAAAAGCAAGACTCTTCGCCAAATAACGAATTCTACAACCGAAGCATTCAAAGCCTATGCATGGCGTACTCCTGAAGTAATCACTTTTAAAGCACAGGACGGAACTTTAGTTCATGCCAGATTATACAAACCCCAAAAGGACAAAGCAAATAAAGCAGCAATTATCTTTGTTCACGGCGCCGGTTATTTGCAAAATGCTCATAATTATTGGAGCAGTTACAATAGGGAATATATGTTTCATAATTTATTGACTGATTTAGGGTATACCGTTTTAGATATCGATTATCGAGGAAGTGATGGATATGGACGTGACTTTAGAACAGGCATTTACCGCTTTATGGGCGGGAAAGATTTAACGGATCAAATAGATGGGAAAAATTATCTAGTGAATAATGTAGGAGTTGACGCTAGCAAAGTCGGTATGTATGGCGGGTCGTACGGAGGCTTTATTACGCTAATGGCAATGCTTACTGCTCCAAAAGAATTCGTGTCAGGTGCTGCATTACGCTCGGTAACGGATTGGGCACACTACAATCATGGATACACAGGGAATATCCTTAATTTCCCGGAAACAGATTCAGACGCCTACAAAAAAAGTTCGCCAATTTATTTCGCTGATAATTTACAGGGAAATTTGTTGATGCTTCATGGAATGGTTGACAATAATGTTGAGTATAAAGATGTTGTTCGTTTATCACAGCGTTTTATTGAGTTAGGCAAGAAAAACTGGAGTCTATCCTCATTTCCTGTTGAAGCACATGGCTTTAAAGAAACCTACTCGTGGGTTGATGAGTATGGCAGAATATTGAATTTATTTAACACGACGCTTCTTGAAAAATAGTGCGTTTTAGGAACTGAATAATCTTTCAACAATTTTGTGTATCTCTGCGAAACAACCTATTTTTGCAAAACAACAAAGCAACACCCAATCCTAATGAGTAATACAATTACAACCACTAATTTTAATTTTCCAAATCAAAAATCGGTTTACCGAGGTAAAGTAAGGGAAGTATACAATATCAATGATGATCTTTTAGTTATGGTGGCGACGGATAGGCTCTCCGCTTTTGATGTGGTTTTGCCAAAAGGAATCCCTTATAAAGGACAGATTCTTAATCAAATTGCCACTAAATTCATGGAATTAACTCAAGATATTGTTCCGAATTGGTTGATTGCAACTCCGGATCCTAGTGTAGCTGTGGGGCATTTATGTGTACCTTTTAAAGTAGAAATGGTAATTCGTGGATATTTATCCGGTCATGCGGCTCGTGAATATGCGCTTGGTAAAAGAGAAATTTGTAGTGTGCCGATGCCAGACGGATTAAAAGAAAATGATAAATTCCCAACAGCTATAATTACGCCGACAACAAAAGCAGATAATGGGGAGCACGATGCTGATATCTCAAGAGATAACATTCTGTCTAAAGGAATCGTTTCTGAAGAGGACTATTTAGTGTTAGAAAAATATACGAGAGCTTTATTTCAAAGAGGAACTGAAATTGCTGCAAGCCGCGGATTGATATTGGTGGACACTAAATACGAATTTGGTAAAACTAAAGACGGTGTAATTGTTTTAATTGACGAAATCCATACGCCTGATTCTTCTCGCTATTTTTATTTAGAAGGATATCAGGAAAGACAGGATAAAGGAGAAGAGCAAAAGCAATTGTCTAAAGAATTTGTGCGCCGTTGGTTAATTCAGAATGGTTTTCAAGGTTTAGAGGGGCAACAAATTCCTGATATGACAGAGGAATATATTGTAACTGTATCTGAAAGATATATAGAATTGTATGAAAAAATCCTTGGTGAGAAATTTGTGAAGGCTGATATCTCAAATATTAATGAACGAATTGAGAGAAATGTTTTAACTTATTTAGAAGATAGTTAATTGTTATTGAAATAATAAAAAAACCCGCAATTCTGTTTGGAATTGCGGGTTTTTTTTAACGCGATTTTTTAGAGATTATCTAGTTGTAAAAATGGAAGGCTTCTTCGTTGTTATAGAATGTATACTTTTTTAATTAGTAATTATAGGTAGTAAGTATTGTAAATCAATATATTATGATATTTATAGCCCTTGTTAAATATAAGTTAATAAATAGTACTTTGTATTACACGTTACCTTTTTTAACATACATTTGTAATGAATTTAATCATCATATTTAATCAATCAAAAAAATCAATTATTATGAAAAAGTCAATCGTTTGCTTGGGAATTGCTTTGCTTAGTTTTACAACTGTATCAAGAGCATCAAATTTAATCTCTATTTCACAAATCGAAGTCGTTGATACAGATTATGAAAAATCAACACCATTGAATGTTGCCATTTATAAAGGAGATATGAACTTTATCAAAAAACTTGTAGAGTATGGTGTCGATGTCAATCAGGTTAAAAACAGATTAACACCATTAATGGTCGCGGCTCGCTACAATAATGTTGAGGCAATTCAATATTTAGTTGCCAAAGGAGCTAACGTGAATTACCGAAATGAATTGGGTTTAACCGCTGCTAGTTATGCTGAATTATCGAACGCAAGTGATGCTTATGCTTATTTGTCTCTTCTTAAAAACCAACTAAATGTTTTTTTAGAAGCCTATGAAGCGGTAGGAGGTGAATGGATATAATGTATGAATGCACTTTTTTTTTTAAAAAAAAATCCGGACAGTACAGTCCGGATTTTTGTTATAAATGAAAAAATGTAGATATAGGAATTAGCGCCTAATTTTATTTAAAATAAGAATAAGTTTCATTAGCATATAATTTTAATAAACTTTTATAACACTTTGAAGATGATCTCTATGAACTGTTTCAACTTTGGTATTCATATAACACAAAGGAAGCGTACGAATGGGTAAACTTCTACTCCATTATTGTAAGCAATAGCATCAGTATCAGTATCAGTAGTTGTAGCAAGGAACAAGCTAGACCTTTTTATGTAATTTTCTTTTCCTCGGCGTTAGCCAGAGTTAATTACTCAAGGCTATTTTGAATTGCCGGTGCGTAAGTAACAACAGGCCGTTTCCCAATTTTTGTTTCTCTTTAATTTTCTTCTCGATTATTGGAATGCTGTAGTGATGACATACATCTATCAGAATTGCTACGTTTGTCTTGATGATTTTGGTGATCATTGTGGCACCACGCAATCCTACTTCTTCCAGAACAGAATTAGTGATGTACGAGAAAAATGAAAGTTTCTCTTCTTTTTATGCGGCAAATAGGCTAATGTAGTAATTATGAAACAACCCATACGGATATAAATAGCTCTACCAAATCTTTAGAAATATTTTAACAATTATTGTCCAAAGTTTATTGATGGCTTCTTTCCTGTCATCATGAAGATCCATTAAATACTTTTCGATTGTGTACACTTTTGATTGCACTGAAAAGGATTTTATAGGATAAATTTAATAAAAAAGCCGTAACTCAAAAGTAGAATTACGGCTTTTTATTTTAGCCCCGGTAGCAGCGACATCCGTTTGTCCCGGTGTTCGGGTCAAAAGATATAGCGGAGAACGGTATAAGCTCCTGAAGCTATTATTTAAAATAAGAAAACGTTTCGTTGTTCTCTAATTTCAATATCGTTTCATATATTAATTTGATGACATTTTCAACATCATCACGGTGTACCATTTCGACAGTCGTATGCATGTAACGCAAAGGAAGTGAAATCAAAGCCGAAGCAACACCACCATTGCTGTAAGCAAATGCATCGGTGTCTGTTCCGGTAACTCTTGAAGAAGCTAAACGCTGAAAAGGAATTTTCTTTTCTTCGGCAGTATCCAGAATGAGTTCTCTCAGGTTATTTTGAACTGCGGGTGCATATGTAACAACAGGTCCTTTTCCTATTTTTGTTTCTCCCTCAATTTTCTTGTCAATCATAGGAGTAGTAGAGTCATGACATACGTCAGTAACAATGGCCACGTTTGGTTTGATGGTTTTAGTAATCATCTCTGCACCACGAAGACCTACTTCTTCTTGTACTGAATTAGTGATATACAGTCCGAACGGTAATTTCACTTTGTTTTCATGCAGTAAACGAGCTACTTCGGCAATCATAAAACCACCCATACGGTTATCAATGGCACGACAAACAAATTTATTCTCATTTAGAATCATGAATTCATCTGGGTAAGTAATCACACATCCTACATGAACGCCCATTTTATCAACCTCTTCTTTTGTTTCACAACCTATGTCGATGAACAAATTACTGATTTTAGCAGGTTCTTCTTTTTCGCCTTTTCGGGTATGGATAGCCGGCCATCCAAAAACACCTTTTACAATTCCTTTTTTAGTATGAATGTTAACTCGTTTTGACGGGGCAATCTGGTGGTCTGAACCTCCATTACGAATAACATATATTAAACCATCATCGGTTATATAATTAACATACCATGAAATTTCATCGGCATGACCTTCGATCACCACCTTATATGGAGCGTCAGGATTAATAATCCCTACTGCTGTTCCGTAAGTGTCTGTTATAAAGGTATCAACGTAAGGTTTTAAGTACTCCATCCATAGTTTCTGTCCTTCAGCTTCAAAGCCTGTAGGGGAGGCGTTGTTTAAATATTGCTCTAAAAATGTAATAGAGGATTTCTTTAATATCGATTTAGTGCTCATAAAATATATATTTTTTGCTAAATTATAGAATTGGCATTACACTTGCATATATAATGTATAATTTTACGATAAAATTTTTCTGTATGCAGTTTATTAGATTTTCGCTCTTCTTTCTTTTTCTAACGGTAGTGGCCCATGGACAGGTTATTTCTAAAGACACTACTAAAATGGGTTATGTTTTAGTGGATACTGACGAAGTGCTTAATGACACGATTCAACTCGAAGAAATTATTGTTTCAAAAGAAAAGTTGGATCCCGATGCTAAGAAACGATTTCTGATTTTGCAAAGCAGAGTCTATATAACATATCCTTATGCTAAATTGGCTTCCGAAAGATTAACGCTTTTAAATAGAGGAATGACTAGGCTTTCCGCCAATAGAGAAAAGAAGAAGTATTTCAAGATAGTGGAAAGTTACCTCAATGACGAATTTGAAGCAAAGCTTAAAAAATTGTCGCGCAGTCAAGGCCGAATATTGGTAAAGCTAATCCACCGTCAAACGGGTACCACGACTTACGAATTGGTAAAAACACTGAAAAGCGGGTGGAAAGCTTTTTGGTCTAGTACCGCAGCCAGTATGTTTGATATTAATTTGAAAAGTGAATTTGCTCCTTATGAATCTAATGAAGACTTTTTGATAGAAACCATATTGGCACGAGCTTTTGAATCTGGAAGATTACAGAACCAACCAACGGCACATCCTGTAGATATTGATAACCTCAATGATTTCTGGGTAGTAAAAGCACAGCTAGTAACACCATAAAGTGTCTTAGCCGTTTCTCCGCACAAAAAGGAGAGGCTATACCGATATATAATGATTGTGTAATGTATTTTTAGGAGCTATTTCCAGCTATTCTTTACAATCTAGCTCGCCGAACACCGGGCTGATAGGATTTGCAATACTATCTGGGCTATGGGAGTGGTATATTAAGGGAACGTTTCGAGATTATATATAATTTCACTAAAATAAAGCTTAGGTGTAATGGTCTATATTATTTAAGGTGGCAATCGGTGTGTGAATCAAAAGTAGGTTTATTATTGTATAGTAGTAAGAAATAGTAAAAACGCAGTATTTATACAGAAACTCTATAAACTGCATCCATAAAGTCACCCTCTCCTCGCGATAGCTATCGGGAGGAGAGGGTGAGA
>NZ_PJBJ01000026.1 GCF_002836475.1 Flavobacterium sp. ALD4
AGCTAGAGATCTAACAGTTACCGCTACTGGAATCAATAAAGTTTACGATGGCAATACAACAGCCACAGTTACATTAGGTGACAACCGTGTTTCAGGAGATGTAATGACAACTTCGTACACATTAGCTAGCTTTGCAAATGCTATTGTTGGAAATTGGACTGTTAATGTTACTGGAATAAGTATCAGTGGTACAGATGCAGTAAATTATAAACTATTAAACACAACTACAACAACTAATACTGATATTACCCCAGCCTCTACAACAACCACACTTACTTTAAGTGCGCCAAGTGTACGCTACATGGATATGTTAACAATGACAGCAGTTATTAAGCCATCAAATACAGCTACTCCACTAACAGGTACAGTTGAATTTAAAATTGGCTCAATAGTATACGGCACAGCTGCAATAGTTCCAATGCCTGGAGCTACAGACGGATCAGTGCAAGCAATGCTGATTACACAAATGAAAAACACGGAATTACCGGGTGACTACAAAGTGTATGCATCATTTACAAGTACTAATACTAATTATTCGGGATCTACAAATACTAGTCCTCTGAAAGTGACACCAAGGAGTGCTACTTATTTAGGAACTGGTTTCTATACTGGTGATGTATTTGTATGGACTCCAACGGAGACAAGCAGTACAGGTACTGTTGCTTTGGTCGCCACTATCAAAGATGCAGATACACCTAGCGGGGATGTAAGAGGAGCAAAAGTTACTTTTTACTATGTGAATAACGGCGTTTATACGGCAATTCCTAGTGCGAGTAATTTACCAGTTGGATTGGTGGATATGACTGATGGTAGCATTGGTACAGCTAGTGCTATCGTGCAACTTAATATAGGTAGTCAAAATTCGGCTAGTTATACTATTGCGGTGGGTATTAGTGGTGCTTACATCAACAAGAAAACAGAGCCAACAGCTATAGAAGTTATTACTGTTTCGAAACCAGTACCTGGTGGATATGTAGTTGCAGGTGGTACCTTACTTAATAGTACCTCTTCAGGAATACTTAAAGGAGCTGCTGATGTTGAAACTAAGTTTAGTATGGATGTTAAATTCAATAATAAAAACACGAATCCTCAAGGGAAGTCATATGTTACATTTTGGAGCTATTACAAATCAGATGGAACACTTGACAATGTACTGCATCATTATGAAATTACCAGTAATGCAATCGCAGTATTTGCAGTAGGGCAAACTACATCTAAAAGAGATGCTTCATTTAGTAGTAAATCAAATTTAGTTGAAGTACTTGAAAATGGAACAACAGTCGGAATTGATAGTGGTATAACGTTACAACTTACTATGACCGATAATGGAAAAGGTACTACTGACTTATTTGGAATTACATTGCAGAGGAAAGCTGGTGGTGTTTGGTTCTCCAGTAAATGGAATGCAACTAAAACTCAAGAGCAGTTGTTAAACAAAGGGAATGTATATGTTTCTACATCTGGATTACCCCAATCAACAGCGAAAACAACTAATTCTAAAGGATCTGTCGCAACAATTGAGAAAATAATATCAGAACCAGTTCCTTTCAATATCGCTGTGTATCCAAATCCATCTAATGACCAATTTACGATTGCCGTTGCAGGAGATAGTAAAGAAAAAGTAGCATTACAGGTTTATGATATGAATGGTAGATTGATCAAAACTATCCAAAGTAGCGATGGACAAAGTATCAATTTTGGATCAGAGCTTCCATCTGGTATTTATATTTCTGTAATCAGTCAGGGAGTTAAAAGTAAAACAGTTAAATTAATTAAAAAATAAAGTTCTTTTAAATATCATGAAGTTAAAAGCCAACCCAATTCGGGTTGGCTTTTTAATTTTGACACCTTCTATTTGAAGATAAATTTTAAAGTTTCGTTAAAAAAAACCTAGAAGGAAAATCTTAGCTTTTAAAAGGCTAGCTTTGAATGAATCAAAAAAACACAACTTATGAAAAGAAATGCAACCGCAGTATGGAACGGTTCCGTGAAAGAAGGAACAGGAAAGCTTACAACACAAAGTAACACATTAGCAAATACACAATATTCATTCAAATCGCGTTTTGAGGATGGAGTGGGTACTAATCCAGAAGAACTAATTGCAGCAGCACATTCTGGTTGTTTTGCAATGCAACTTTCAGCATTTATTGGTGAAGAAGGATTTACTCCTGAAAGTATAGAAACTAAATGTGAAATTAACTTAGTAGAAGGAGTGATAGTGGGGTCTCACATAATAGTGAAAGCAAAAATAGAAGGCATTTCAGAGGCTAAATTTCAAGAATTAGTGACTAAGGCGGAAAAGAACTGTCCTGTTTCTAAAGTATTAAATGCAGACATTACATCTACCGCTACTTTATCTTAAAATAGCGACACATTAATTATATAAAAAAGAGGCGCCATTAACATAATGGCGCCTCTTTTTATTTTAAAATTGATTTGCTAAAACAAACACTATCTTCTATCCCTTCGTATTGTCCGTAATTAGTTGTAATACGGTATCCATTTTTTTTAGACAAGCCAATAGCTTCAGGGTATCTTTTGCCCGTTTCTAAAATACAAGTAGTAAATGATAATTCTTTCGCCCAAGATTCTAATTCTTCCAATATTTGCGAAGCAATATTTTTACCGCGACTCTCAGGATTAACAAACATTCTTTTTATTTCGGCAATCTCACCTTTATATAACTTAAAAGCACCACTGCCTACCGCTGTGCCGCAGTCATAAGCAACTATTGCATGTTTTATACTGTCGGTTTTATTGAATTGGTCATAAAAGCTGTGCTCTTCACCGTCTCGAACCTTTATGTCTTTATCAAGTTCGCTTATTAATTGAATGAAATCAATGTTTTCTGGATTGGTTCTTATAATTGTTATCATTTATTTAATCAAATAAATCAGAGGACAAATAGCGATCGCCGCGGTCACAAATTATGGCGACAATCACGCCCGATTCTAATTCTTCTGCTATTTTCAAAGCCGTAGCGACTGATCCTCCGCTACTCATTCCTGCAAAAATGCCTTCTTCAAGTGCTAGTCGCTTGGTCATGGCACGTGCCTCGGTTTCGCTTACTTCGACAATACGATCTACTTTTGAAGCATCAAAGATTTTAGGCAAATATTCTTTTGGCCATTTACGGATACCCGGAATTTGCGAGCCACTCGCTGGTTGGCCCCCAATAATTTGAATTGCTGGATTTTTCTCTTTCAGGTAAGTAGAGGTCCCCATTATTGTTCCTGTCGTTCCCATGGCAGCAACAAAATGCGTTACGGTACCGTGCGTGTCATTCCAAATCTCTGGACCTGTAGTTTTATAATGTGCTTTCCAGTTATCTTCGTTGGCAAACTGATTCAACATGATATAACCGCCTTCGGCTAATTTTTTATCAGCATAGTCGCGCGAACCTAGGATTCCTTCTTTAGCTGAAGTAAGGGTTACTGTTGCGCCATAAGCACGCATGGTTTGAGTACGTTCTTTGGTTGAATCTTCGGGTAATACGAGTTCGATTTCTATATCTAATAATTGAGCAATCATGGCCAATGCGATTCCGGTATTTCCGCTGGTGGCCTCAATCAATTTATCTCCCTTTTTGATGTCGCCTCTTTCTAAAGCGGATACAATCATATTATAGGCAGCGCGGTCTTTTAGACTTCCGCCAGGATTGTTTCCTTCGAGTTTCAACAGTAACTTTATATTTTTATTTTTAATTAAATTGACGCTTTCCACTAATGGGGTATTCCCAATCAGGTCTAATAATTTTTTAGGCTCCATGCTATCTTAGTTCTTTTATTTTTACTTCTGTTGTTGTGGTGTTGGTCACAAGTGAGCCTTCAGGAATGGATTTGGTAACCCATGAATTTCCACCAATAATACTATTTTTACCGATAACGGTATTGCCTCCTAAAATGGTCGCATTAGCATAAATACAAACGTTTGACTCCACGGTAGGGTGTCTTTTTGCATCTTTCATGTCTTTACTAACGCTGAGTGCACCTAAGGTTACCCCTTGGTATATTTTTACTCTTTTTTCAATGACTGTTGTTTCTCCAATTACGATACCGGTGGCATGATCAATGAAAATAGGAGAGTCTATTATGGCTCCTGCATGAATATCTGTTCCTGTGATTCGATGCGCATATTCGCTCATTAATCTGGAAAAGAGAAGTAGGTCTAAAAGATAAAGCTCATGGCTCAGTCTATAGATCGCGATGGCGTAAAAACCAGGATAGCCAAGGTATATTTCCTCTATACTATTGGAGGCAGGGTCATTTTCCAAAAAGAAATTAGCATCTTGATTTAGCTTTTCAAGAACAGAAGGTAATTTTTCTAGGTACTGATCCCACATGGATTCACAAATCCCTTTCGGTTTTTTACAGGCGATTATAGAGATTTCTTTGAAAAGAACTCGAAGTTCATCAATACTTTCGCTTAACGGTGCATTGGCATCAAATAAAGTGTAGAATAGTTTCTCAGTAAAATCTTCTATTTTTGTTTTGATTCCGTAGTTAATAGAGGAATGACCTTTTAGAGAGATTATATTTTTGATAATCAGATCTTTTGTCATGATTATGGGATTGAATAGTTAGTAGAAAAGGCTTAAAATACGCAGTAATAAGTAAAAGCAACGACAATTCTCTATTGAAATTCGAGGAGCTTGTTGCTAATTATTTTATTTTTGATCTTAATAAATAAGACGAAACAAAGATATCGAACTATTTTGAATTAAACTCTAAGAACGACGATAGTATCAGTAAAAGTGCGGTGATTTCAACTACAATTTATTCAGAGAGCAATGTTTTTAATAAATGCTGTTTTTAAATTCGTGTGGTAAAAACGACACAGATAGCTAATAGCGGAATTTTCAGGAGTGAATTTTCAAACAAGGAGTTCCCTTTCGTAGACAAAATCTTGGGAAAAACAATTCGAAAAATAATTTTAGTAGTGATGCAAAAAGATTTTCCGAATTTCTCGAAAGAGAAATCGTTATCTGCGACAGAAGTGATTTTTTATAGAGAAAAATACATTTCAAACTATTTCTCCTATGAAATAGGAGAGCTTTCGAATCTTGAAAGTAAAATTAATGATGAATTAAAAGAGTATGACTCTTGTGGTAACTAGAATTGAAAAAAAAGCGGAACCACTAACTTTTGGACAGATTATAGCCGATAAAATGGCTTATTTTGGAGGAAGTTGGAAGTTTATAATCCTTTTGATAGTGCTTTGGATGTTAGGTAATATTTATAGTCGGCACAATAAAGGATTTTATCCTTTATTTTATCGTGTTTCACAGCTTTTCAGGCCCCAGTTATTATGATGGGCCAAAACCCTCAAGAGGAAAAAGACTGTGATAGAATAAGAAGGGACTACATGATTAATCTAAAATCAGAACTTTAAATTAGAATTCTTGATAAAAAATCAGCTCATTTAATCAAGTATCATAAGAAGAATTAGTAGAAATTTAAAAGATACAAGTCGAAATGATGAACGCTATTCTGAGCAGGATCAGTAAATAATTTAATTTGTATTTAGCAGAAGCCACCTAAGAGTGTTTGTAGAAGTAGCCGCCAATCATAAAAAGAACATTAATAAGAGCCACGATTATAATTAACTTTTGAGAAATAATACTTTTATAAATAAAATGAAAACCTAGAAAACCTAAAAATAAAAGCGAGGTAAATAGGGCAGGATACATTTGGAAAGAAGCGTTAAAATTCCCTTGCAAAAGCAAAAGCAATGACCTCTGAAAACCGCAGCCCAAACACTCCACCCCAAAGAGTGTTTTACTGATACAGGGAATCATATATTTTGTTAAATCCAATGGTTTTGTTTTTTCTACAATTTACAAAATTTCAGTAAACTATTTAATAAAAAAGGGAGCCAATTTTAAATTTATTACATTTGGAATCTGATAGGTAAAGAAATGAAAAAATTAATAATTCCAATGATGATTGTCGCAATACTTGTTGCTTTCTTTGAGCAGGTAAGTGCCGAAAAAAATGTGTATATAACTGTAATTGCCATTGCTATTTTTATGTTTGGCATGATGCAGTTGAGTGCTAAAACACCAAGTAAAAATCAAGATAATCAAGATAAAGAAGATAAAGATGTTTAATAAAGGAGACAAAGTTTCAGTGCTGGACGAAGCCATAAATGGAGTGGTGGTATCAACCAAAGATAAAGAAGTTACAATAGAAACAGAGGATGGATTTTTGATGACATTTCTTGTCAAAGAATTAATTAAAGTAAACGATTCCAGTAACTTAATGGATTCTATTAGAAGAGTTAATAGAGATGAAATCGAAAAGGAAAAAGCGATTCCAAAACCGAGAAGTTTTGTAAAAGAACGCAAAGACAAGAATGAGAGATCAGCACCAGAATTCGATTTGCATATCGAAAAATTAGTGCCTAACAAACAAGGGATGTCAAATTATGACATTCTTACTTTGCAATCTGAAACAGCACAACGTCATATCGAATTTGCGATTCGCAACCGTATTCCAAAAATTGTTTTTATTCATGGTGTTGGCGAAGGAGTGCTAAAAGCAGAGCTCGATTTTTTATTGGGTCGTTATGATAATATTGCTTTTCAGGAAGGTAATTATCAAAAATACGGTCAAGGTGCCACCGAGGTTTTCATTAAACAAAATAGTAAATAAACTGCATGCAGTTTAAAAAAAAAGTCTCGTTTGTGATTACAAACGAGACTTTTTTTATACTTATTTTTCGGTAATATAAACGACTTAATTAGTAGTCAACAAATCACCGTAGTTATAATTATCACCCAATAGAAAGGTATTGTTTCCATTTTTCAAAGTTACTTTTTTAAGTACGATGGTATGCTTGAAAGCAGTAGGGCCATTTGTTGTTGTCGTTACTTCAATAATACCGCTGACGCCAGTTACACCACTTACGGCATTCCATTGTTGGTTTATTGTGGGTGTAGCAGGTGTTGTTGACCCGCAAAAATAATCGCCCGTAAGAAGGCCTGTAAATAAGCGGTAGCTAAGTTTGTTTGAGGCTGTAGCGATCAATCCCGTTCTCGGGCTGTTTAAAGCGGTCACTGTATTAACAATCAGACTTGGGTCTATCTCTAGTGTCAATGCTTCGCTGCTAGTATAATTATAAACTAAATTCGAGTTGCTGCATTTCTCTACCGTTTTGTCAAAAAGAAAAGGTAAAGGCGTTGCGCTTGTTACATAATCTCCAAAAGGGAAGGTTTCATATACTTGGGTGCCGTTGCTTTTTGTAAAAGTGACGTTCTTGAAAACAATGTTATGATTGTAACCCGTAATTCTGGTGCTGTTCTCCGTTGTATTTAACGTTTTTACCGCCGTCGTGAATATTTGTATTTTTCCTGCAGTGGCATTCCATTGATCTGTTACGATAGGGGTAGCGGGGGCTATGGTTTCGCAGATGTTGTCAGTAGATACTACACCATCATAAAAGCGATACACCACTCGATTGCTGTTGTTGATGTCTATTGTGGTTGGTGCGTCAGTTAGTGAAGGTTCGTTTACAAAAGAACTTCCCGAAATTTGAAGGAGCAGTGCCTCTTTCTCTTTTAGCTTGAAAATGATGTCATTTGTAGTGCAACTTTGCGTTGCTATATCTTCAAAGTTAATGTCTTCCTGAATTAAATTACCATCATCACAACCAGTTAATACCAACGCAAAAGCCAATAGGCTTAGAAATCTTTTCATCGTAAAATATATTTTTACAAAAATAGCTAAAAAATTGACAATTAATATTGGAGAATAGACAATTGATATTTCATAACTTTGCAGTAATGAAAAAAATATACCTCGATAACGCATCAACGACAGCCATAAGACCGGAAGTCATTCAAGAAATGACAAAAGTAATGGCGGAAGATTTCGGAAATCCTTCCTCAACACACAGTTTTGGACGAAATGCGAAAAGTGTTCTGGAACTTTCCAGAAAATCAATTGCCAAGCAGTTGAATGCTTCTGCGCAAGAAATTATTTTTACCTCCTGTGGAACGGAAGCCAACAATTGGATCCTTCGCTCTGCTGTGGCAGATTTGAAAGTAAAGCGGATTATTACCAGTAAAATAGAGCATCATGCCGTTTTATACACGGTTCAGGCATTGCAAAGGGAATTTGGGATTCAAGTAGATTACGTAGCAGTCAAGCCAAATGGAGAAATAGATATCACGCATTTAGTCGAATTATTAGCACAGAATCATAAAACGCTAGTGAGTCTGATGCATGTCAACAATGAAATAGGAACCGTTTTAGACCTGAACAGAGTCGTACCTATATGCAAACAGTACAATGCGCTATTGCACTCTGATACCGTTCAGTCCATTGGAAAGAAGGAAATCGACCTGCAGGAACTACCCATTGATTTTTTAGTGGCCAGTGCCCATAAATTCCACGGACCTAAGGGCGTGGGATTTGCTTTTGTGCGAAAAAATTCAGGCTTACAGCCATTGTTTTATGGTGGCGAACAAGAAAAGGGATTGCGACCCGGAACGGAAGCGCTACACCAAATAGCAGGGATGGCAAAAGCTTTGGAGCTTTCTTATGCCAATTTAGAAGCAGAGAGAGCTCAGATTTCCGACTTGAAAAAGTATTTGATAGAACGACTTGAAATTGATTTCCCTTTATTTACAATGAATGGAAGCCAAGATGGTTTTTACAATATGCTGAACGTTTTATTGCCTTTTCCAGAGGACAAAACAGCTATGATTTTATTTAATTTGGACATGAAAGGCATTGCGGTCTCCCGAGGAAGTGCCTGCCAAAGCGGAAGCATCAGAGCATCACATGTATTAGCTGAAATGCTTTCAGATGAAGATTTAAGAAAGCCAAGTCTGCGCATTTCATTTAGCCACAACAATTCGAAAGAAGATATAGATTTGTTAATGGATGCTTTAAAAAGTATTTAAATAAAAGAATCCTTCTCATTAAACTGCCCCCCATAAGAAAGGTCAATTTGGGCATTTCACAAGGGGGTTTTGTACACTTCTTCATTTTCAACGGGGATCGCTTCTTTTGCTTTCCTTTTTTCTTCTATAATCGTTTTCCTTTTTTTAGCTGTAATCATTAATCCCAGCATCATTATGATTGCAGTCATTAAAATCACTTGAATAATTAATGACTTATTGACTAATAATATCCTTTGCTCAGGAGCTATACCTAGGAATAACAAAATAGTAATAAGCCCTCTAGGTGCTACAAAAAGCAGTGGGAATAGGGGGATTTTAGAAACTTTGAGCTGAATGAAACGCAAAAGAAAAAGAATTACCACAATTCCGATAGCCCAGACAAGCGTATCTGCATTTATAATTTCGGCGGTTTTGATTAAATACCCAAATAAAAGAAAGAATAATGCTCTAACCAGAAAGGTAGCTTCGATTATCAACTCTTTAAACTTGCTAACCTCCTTGTTCAACAAGTCAAGTCTAAATTGTTGTGTCCATCGATAATGTTTTAATTCATCTAAGTTACCGATTGACAATCCAAAAACAAGGATAAAAATAAGTGCTGGTAAATGAAATATTTTTGATATTTCATAAATTAGAATAATTAATAGGACTATTGGAACAAACTTAATATGATGCTGAATTTTATTTAAGAGAAAAGACAGTAATATAGTTGCCACAAAAGAGATTGCGATTATAATCAATATTTCTAAACAAAAATAACCAAAGGTTTCTAATCCGAAGCTGGTGTTGTATGCGATGAAATTGAAGAAAATAACTCCGAAAATATCAGATAAACTACTTTCGTAAATAATAAACTCTTTTTGATTCGAACTAAGATTTCTTACACTTGGAATCGCAATAGCACTACTGATCACACAAAAAGGAATCGCATTTATTAGACTTTCCCTAAAAGAATATCCTCCGTAATATTGTAATAAATAGGCAAGCGAAAAAGCTAAAATAACTAAAGGAAGGAAAGCGCCAATAGATGATTTTTTTATCAGTCCAACTTTAGATTTGTTGAGTTCTAGTTCTAAAGAACCTTCTAATACAATAAGAATAAGTCCAATCGTGCCTAATACTGGTAACGTATCGGTAAGATCTGGAAGGTTTATATCAAAAAAGAAGGTGATCTCTCTGACCATCCAGCCTAAAAGTAATAATAATATAACGGAAGGTATTTTTGTCCTTGCGGCTGTAAGGTCAAATAAGTATGCGATGAGCAACAGTAGACAAAGTGAAATTATGATTGTCATAGAAAATTAATTATATTTTTTAACTTTTAATGGTTTCCATTACTTATAATGGAGCTCTATTTTGTGAAATATAATACATTAGCTTGTTAAAACATAGACATATTTTTAAATATAGAAAAATAGTTGCTGTATGGCATCGTTTTTTAGGTCTAATAAACTGTAAGTAAATGCTCTAATTTTTAATTTTTACCGAGTCTTTTTTTTAAAAAAAAAGTAAAATCAGCTACAATTCTGCATATTTCTCCATTATTAGTCGAGCTTTAAAAAAACACAAGGTGGATTCCGCGCCCTGATTTATATTAATGTGTTTGTCTTCTAGACCGTCATAAGAAGCGCCGTTCTCTGGGTTATACATAATTTGTTTCAGATGATTATTGCCTAAAAACCAAATAAAAGCCAGCTTTAATTGATCTTTATATTTTCTGTTTTTGGTGACATCATTAAACAAATCTAAAGCAATAATCGTAGTGGCCACTTCAATAGGTTGTTCTCCGTAAAAATACCTTTCGTTTTCTTTTTTAAACCATCCTCTGTTTGAGATTACCTTGAGTTGACCTTTCATGAAATATTGGGATAGCAGAAAGTCAAAGGTAATGATTGCTATTTTTTTATATTTCATCTTTCCGGTAACTAGGTAACTATACATCATCGCCTCTGGTAACACATTGTTGGCATAGGTCATATAGTCTTCATACCAACACCAATTGACATCTGAATTAATATGATAGTGCCGCAATAATTCATCTGCCAATTTTTCCATCTGTTTTTCAATTTTCGGGTCTTTATAAATGGAGTAGTAGTTGTAGAGCCCTTTTAAAGCATAGGCCATAGCCCTTGGAGAACTGAAATCATCGATTCTTACAATCGCTTTATCCCAGCATCTTTTTGCTCTTACCACTATTTCTATAGGGAGTGTTTTTTTATGCGCTAGCGTCGTTCCTAGGCTCCATAAAGCTCTTCCATTGGCGTCTTCGAGATTGACTTCATGATTTTGTGTGGTCAATTCATTGTTATAGTCTTTGTAATTGTCAAACCAGCCATTTGGTCTCTGGATTCCCTCTATATATCTTAGATAGGTGTGTGCCAATGAAATGGTTTCGTCGTTAGGCTTAAGTTTATGATACATGACCATGTTTATTAATGCCCTTGCATTGTCATCCAATGTATATCCTGATGCAGGATCGGGCTCGCTAAATTTAGAAAATTGGAGTATGCCAAAATTAGTCGTAAGGTTTTTAATATGATCCAGCTTTATCGGTGGAAAACAGAAATTCAAATTATCTTCTTTGGTTGTCAATTGATCAAAAAGCAGTCTGTATTGAATTGCAATATTCCCCCATGAGGTCACATGTGACTGTGAAAAAGCATTTTTGCCCATATTAATTCGTTCCTCTTTATTTTCAATAAGCCATACTATTGCTTCTTTGAACTCCGCAGAATCGTTAAATTTGTTTAGTAAAATGCCTGTACTCTGTTCAAGCATTTCAACTGCATGGGGAATTGGCGTGGAGATTACAGTACAGCCGCAACTCATGGCATAAGCAAAAGTTCCGCTCACGGCCTGGTTGGGATCTTTGGATGAAAATAAATAAATATCGGATAATGTCAAATATTCCAAAAGCTGTTTTAATTCCACGTATTCATTGATAAAAACGACGTTGTCTTGTAAATAGAGTTCGTCCACAATTGAGGCCAGTTTTTTGCGATATTTCTCCCCTTCGTTTTTGATGATTTCGGGATGTGTTTTTCCAATTATCAAATAAAGTAAACTGGGATGTTTTTTTATGATTTCAGGTAAAGCGAATAATGTTGTTTCAATATTTTTATTCTCACTGATCAATCCAAAAGTGGAAAGCACAATCCTGTCGGAATACTTGTAGCTGTCTTTTAATTTTTCTTTTTGTTCCCATAACACATTGTGATTACCGTGCGGAATTACTTGAGTTTTTGAAATGGGACAGTTATAGTAGTTTGTCAAAATCTCTTGCGATTTTTTGGTGAGGACTACTATGCGATCTGACAGATCGGCGAGGGCATTGACTATTTTTTTTCTTTTTTGATCAGGATTTGGGAGGACAGTATGAAATATTGTGGCAATTGGTTTATTTAAAGCCAGTATAAATGCAAGGATATAATCACCATATTCACCACCGAAAAGCCCAAATTCATGTTGGATACAAACGAGACCAATGTCTTTACGCTCATTTATTTGTTCGGCTACAGACCGGTATTCATCTAAGTTAGTAGCCGATAGGGTATAAGTTACTTCTTGATTGTATTTGTATTCGATGCCATTATTCTGTAAAGCACATATCTCAACGGGAAGGGTATCCCCGAATACGATTTTTACGGCATTTACAACATCGTTTGAAAAAGTTGCTAATCCACACTCTCGAGGTGGATAAGAACTTACGATTAGCATTTTTAATCCTTTCTCAAGTCTCATATTAAGATTTTATTTATGGTTGTTTTTTTAGTTCATCAAGCAATTCGGTAAGGTTTATTTTAGCGACTGCAATATGAGTGTCAGCGGCGCCATAGTAGATATAAAGGTCATTTTCAAACAAGGCATAACCAGTGGGAAAGACAACATTATTAACGACACCCTCTTTTTCCCATTTTTTTGTTGGCGAAAACAGAGGGTAGGGTAATCTTGATAGTTCCATTTCAGGTTTTTCTAAATGGAATAAAGCAGCTTTAGCATGATATACCTTTCCGGTTGCAGTCTCATTTACACCATGATAAATTACCAACCAGCCCCAAGGAGTTTCAATAGGAGGAATTCCGCCGCCAATATAATTCGTTTCATACGGGGCTTTAGGGTCTAGAATAATATGATCTGTCAGGTTCATTAGATAATCTTCCCAAAAGGATAAGGTTAGGTCTTCCCACTTGTCAAACTTAACAATCTGAATTCCGGGCCAAATACGGTGTAAAAGAACAAATTGACCCTTTATTTTTCTTGGAAAAAGAACTACATCTTTATCGCGTAATAAACGGGTTTCGTCACCGACTAATCCAATTTCCGCAAAAAGATTATAGTATTGATGGTATTTTGGGTTTAACTTGGAATCGTTACATCTGTTTACATGACTTTCATATTCCTGATAGTTCACTAGAGGTGTGATTATTCCATGTTTTTCAAAATGAATTAAATCTTTGGAAGTGGCTAGTGCTCCCATGGCATTGATGCCATCATAAGCGGTGTACGTTATGTAATAGGTATCTTCAATTTTCACAATTCTCGGGTCTTCGACCCCTTTTTTTTCATAATCGAAGTCTCTCAAAATAAGAGGCTTTTCCATTCTTTGTACTATTTTTGTAGGTCCCTCCATTTTTGCATAGCCTATGGTAGAAACGTTTCCTTCCTGTACGGCCCGGTATAAAATATGGACTGTATTTCCATCCTGATAAATACCAGGGTTTATGACGCCGTTATTTTCAAAATCTAAATTGGTGGGGCTTAAAATAACCCCTAGCTTTTCTACCGTAATCATAATCGACTGTTTTGTGATTTCTTACTCAATCTCCTTTTAAGGCTACTTTTTTTGTTCCTTTCTCTTGTCTCTTTCTAATCTTCTGAAGTACCCTCGAAAGAGAAAGTTGTGTTTTAAAGCTTCTAAATTTTCGTTCAATTTGGCACTGGCCTCTTTGACATTAGTCATTGTAGAATCAATTTTATGAACAAGTTTGGGGTCATTGGCAAGATAGTTTAAAGCCCCTTTTCCATCTTTTATGTTGACAATGGTTTTGTTTAGATTAGTCACGACCTTCTTTACTTCCAAACTTGAATTATCTAAATTGCTAACGATTGTCTTTATGCTGTTGGCGATAGCCGTGTCTTTCAAAAGACCTATAACATTGTCTTTGTTGTTCATCGATTCAAGAAGTCTGTTTAAATTTTTCGTGGCCTTTGCTGTTTCTCGTCCCGATATTTTTAAGTAATACATGGTTTCTTTTAAATCTCTGGCTGTCTCAGCATCATTTAATAATAGACCTATAGTTCCTTTTCCGTCATTAATTTCTTCGGCGATTGTAAGTAAGTTTTCAGTAAGTTGCGCTGCGTTTTCATTGGTTTTACTTAGAGTTTTCAAAAGATCATCTGTACGGATGCGATTTAAAGAACGAATTTCATCTCCTGGTTCAACGGGAGGCTCCGTTCCTTTCCCTGGCAAGATGTTGATAATCATACTTCCTACCAATCCGTCAGAACCTATCGTCGCCACAGCGTCTTTTTTTATGTGTTTAAAAATAGTATTGTTAATAATCATGTTCACTTTGATGTTAGTGTCATTGATCATTTCAATGCCGCGCACTGTCCCCACATTTACTCCGGAATAGCGTACATTATTCCCTATCTGTAAACCATTTACATTAGTGAAAAGAGCTTCCAAATTACTTGTTTTTCCAAACATACTTTGTTTATCTCCAATTAGATAGGTAGCTAAAACAAAAATTAGTAACCCTATTATTACAAAAAGGCCTAATCTTATTTTTTGTGATGTCGTTTTTTCCATGTCTATACTTATTTAAAGAAAGCCTGCACTTTTGGGTCTGTTGAATTCGATAAGTCATTAAAAGTGCCTTCGGCATAATTAATACCATCGACCAGTAAAATCATTCTATTTGAAATCACTCTGGCACAATCGACATCATGTGTAATGATGAGAGCTGATGTGTTGTATTTTTCTTGGATTGATTTCATCAATATCAATATTTCTTTAGCCGTGATAGGGTCTAATCCCGTGGTGGGTTCATCATAAAGAATTATCGTGGGTTGCAGGATTAGTGTTCTCGCCAAGGCAATTCTACGTTTCATACCGCCTGAAAGTTCGACTGGCATCAAGTCTATGGCATCAGCCAATCCCACATTCTCAAGGGCTTCCGTAACCAGTGGTGTAGTATCTTTTAATACTCCAAATTTTTTAGTATGACGTCGCAATGGGAACTCTAAATTTTCTCTCACGGTCATGGAATCATACAGCGCGCTTCCCTGAAAAAGAAATCCAATTTCTGTCCGTAGTTCATCCAGGGTTGCTCGGTTGAGTTCTCCAATTTCCTCTCCCATAACCATAATGGAACCGCTATCAGGCTTTTCCAGCCCAATAAGGCATTTAATCATTACGGATTTACCAGAACCGGATTTACCCATTATGACCAAGTTTTCTCCTTCATGTAAAATCATGTTAAAGCCATTTAAGACATGATTGTCCCCGTAGCTTTTTTTCAAGTCTTTGATCTCTATAATAATTTTTTTATTTTGGATAGTCGTACTCATAATTAGTTATAAATCATAAAATATATCAGTAACAAAAACAGCAATAAAATCAATAATGAAAAGGAGCATAGAGGTATAAACTACCGCAGAATTAGCGGCCAGACCAACCCCTGCTGTTCCTTTTTTGCAATAATATCCTTTAAAGCACCCCACCAGTCCTATAGCAAAACCAAAAAAGAAACTTTTGATTGTGGCAGGTATCAGGTCTCCAAAATCCAAAGCATTAAAGACCTGATTGAAATACAGTAAAAAAGATACGTGCCCTTTTATATTTTCAACCAAATACGATCCAAAAAGAGCGATGGCATCTCCGAAAAAGACGAGTATAGGAAGCATTAAAGTGGTAGCCATAATTCGAGTGACTACTAAGTATTTGAATGGATTAGTACCGGAAACCTCCATCGCGTCAATTTGTTCCGTAACGCGCATGGACCCTAATTCAGCACCAATACCGGAACCAATACGTCCAGCACAAATCAAAGCGGTTATAATTGGACCTATTTCTCTAATTATCGAAATGCTCACCATGGAGGGCATCCAAGAAACAGCGCCAAACTCAAGAAGAGTAGGGCGTGATTGTAAGGTGAAAACCAAACCAATTATGAATCCGGTAACGGCAACCAATAATAAAGAACGATTCCCCATATAAAAGCATTGACGGAGAAACTCTTTAAATTCAAAGGGGCGTCTGAAAGACTCTCTGAAAAACCGACCTGCAAAAAAGGCAAGTTCGCCAATTTCAATCAAGAAAGATTTGACCAATTCGATTATTTTAAAAATGGCATTCATAGCTGTAATGAATTAATTTTCATAATGAGGTGCTACTCAAATATACAACTATTATGCTGATTATCAGGCATTTTAAATGTTGATAAACTGATTTTTTGATGATTTAATCGGAAAAAAAGAGTCTTTTATGCAGATAATAAAATATTTAGTAAATGCACTCTTATAAAAATGTTAAAAAAGGAAGTTGGTATTATTGGATAACGGAGTTTTTAGGTAGTGAACGCGTATATAGTCTAAAAGACTTGCCTAGGGTTGTAAATCACGGTGTCTTTCCGAGTTTATTTAAATTACCGTTAGAACAGCTTTACTTAATGTAATAACAGCGTCAGTTCTCTTGCAGTTTTCAGGTTAGACAATCAACAAATCGCTAATGTCAATTCTATTACTTTCATGTGGAATCGTGTTGCAGGTAATAATTTCCTTGGCACCGGAATCTTTTATTTCTTGAAATGCATTTTCAGCAAATACAGCATGTACGCCGATACAAACAGGGGGTTTCATTGCGGCGTTTTTCAAATGACCGATGGTTTCAATCATGGTGCGTCCTGTCGAAATGATATCATCAACTAAAACGGGAACATAATCCTTATATTTTTCGAGATGAGGTATAGACACTTCGACATCACGGTCACCATGCCTAATTTTCGTTAAAATAACATAGGGCGCATTGGCGTTTTTTGCGACCTCAGCAACCCATTGTTCACTTTCGCCATCAGGGCCAATCAAAATGGGTTTGTCAATAGTATATTTGATCCAGGCTGAAATATGATGAGCCGCATGGGATACTGTTGTAGGTATGCTGTAGATTTCAGATAAAGAACTTCTTCTATGCAGGTGTGGGTCGATCGTGATTAAAGTATCTGCAAATTCAGAAATCAAATTTGCAAAATGGGTTGAGGTGACACATTCCCCAGTATTGAAGGCTTTGTCCTGACGCATATAGGCAAGATAAGGTACAATAAGACAAATGCTTTTTGCGCCAAATTCTTTTGCAGTCTTCGCCAAAAAGTAAAGCGGTAGCAATTTAGTGTCCGGCTCATGAAGGGTACAAACTAAAAACACTTTTTTATCTTTCACATTCGATAAAATCCGAACATATGTTTCCCCATCAGGAAAAGAACGAATTTCAATCATTCCTTTTTCAGCCTTTTCTTTTTGAATAAGTATTTCTGTCAAATTTTCATTACCGGGTAAAGCAAAATATATTTTTTTCATGCGCTTTATTGAATTAAAATAATATCCTCTTCTGATTTCATATAATCTATCGAGTATTTAAGCTCGCCTTTTGTTTCTGAATAAATACAATACAATATATCTCCTTTTTCCACTTTTGTATTTAAAGGTGTTTTTAGCAATACCCCTGCTTTACTGTCGTGTGGTGCGCCGGCAAGTTTTGCGATTTTGGCAAGTCTTCTGTTATCGATTTCAGTTACAATTCCTGATTTCTCGGCTTTAACATTTTCTTTATAGAGGGCAAATTCAGGTTCTCTAAAACCACCTTGCGCTTTGCATATCGTAAGGAACTTCTTGTATGCATCTCCTGACGAAAGAATTTCTTTTGCAAGCTGAAGTCCAGTTTTATTTTTGGTACCATGTACCATGTCAATAATGCTCGCGGCAAGAAGTAATGCTTTATTTCTTAAATCTTGGGGGGCATCCATTTCGTTCCGCAAAACACTCAACACATCCATAGCTTCCAATGAGGGACCAATCCCTCTACCGATGGGCTGCGAGCCATCAGTAAACAGCACATTTACCTTGATGCCCATTGCTTTTCCAACTACATTGAAATAATATTTTAGTTTTTCGGCGTCTTCATCCGTTCTTACTTTTGCCGTTTTTCCTATTGGAATATCAATAACTACATGTGTGGAACCTGCAGCAATCTTTTTTGATAATACAGAGGCTATCATTTGGCCTTCACCATCTACATCAAGCGCTCTTTCCACACGTATTATGATATCGTCGGCGGGGCTTAGTTTTATCGAACCACCCCATACAAAGCATCCGTTTTCTTGTTCGACTACTTTTTGAATTTGTTTGATGCTGAGGTCTATTTTTGTCATGGTTTCCAAGCAGTCTGCGGTGCCTGCGGGGGATGTGATTGCCCTTGACGATGTTTTGGGTATCGTAAGTCCAAAGGCGGCTACGATAGACACTACGATGGGTGTTGTCCTGTTGCCGGGAAGTCCTCCCACACTGTGTTTGTCCACTACTATTTTTTTATTCCAGGAAAGGCTTTGTCCTGAACCTACCATCGCTTTGGTTAGTCCAATGATCTCTTGAATGTTGAGGTTATCACCGCCACAAGCGGTAATAAATGCCGCAATTTCAATATTGGAATATTCGCCTTTAACAATATCATTTATAATGTTTTGTAAGGCTTCATAGTTCAGTTCTTTACCATACATTTTAGCTCTAATACTTCTCATGGAGTTCACGGGCTGAACATGTGAAAAACTAATTTCATCTCCTTCTTTAGCATATAAGTCCATCCAGGCACTTTCAGACAATCCCGCTTCTCCAGGTTTCAAAATTCCATCATTAATAATGTATAAAGTGGCTATTTTTGATTTCCCTTTTACAGTTACCAATACTCGGTTAAGTGCTTCAAAGCCTTCCGATAAGCAGATATGGCAATCTTTACGCATGAAAACAACATGTTCCCTTTGCGTGTCAATACCAAGATGTACTAATTTTAGAGTATTAAATGTGGTTTCCATTCTAATTAATTTAAATGAGAATTAAAGCTTAAATAAAAGAGGGCTTTTGTAAAAGGTTAAAAGTACTGTATGCTGCCACTATGGATCGAGTTCAATATATAATCATAAAATTAGACGTTAGCGAAGTCCTCGAATTAATTGCCATAGCATGTTCCAAAAGAGAGGGCAGCTATTTCTTTGTTTTTTTAATTTTCATATAAACGCAACCTGTTTTTGATATTGACTAATTCCTTTTGTAGGGCATCTATCTTTTGCAGTAAATTAAAAACAACGTCAATTCCTTCTATGTTGACATCTAATTCCTGATGCATTCGAATCATTTTTTCGATTTCATAAATAGAATCTTGATGTATATATTGTACCTGCTCCACTGTTTGAATCTCCACTAATCCAAGTTCGCTTAAATTGCTAAAGAAAGACAGTTCGACTTTATAATGGGTGACTAATGTGTTGAGAGGAATGAAGTTTTCTATGTTCATAAGGTTTTTAGCTTAGAAAGTTCAGTGAATAGTTCTTTTTCTTTTTCAGAAAGACTTGTTGGAATTTTTATTTCATAGGTGATGTAAAAATCCCCAAATTGACTTTCCTTTTTATAAACAGGAAATCCTTTTCCCTTCAGTTTTACTTTGGTTCCATTTTGAGTCCCCGGCGCTACTTTCAGTTTTACCTGTCCGTCAAAAGTATCAACGGTAATGTCTCCTCCCAAAATAGCGGAATACAAGTCTAAATCTAAAGTGGAGTATAGGTTCTCTTTATCTCGTTTAAAAGCAGTGTGATTGTCTATGGTGAAAGTAATATATAAATCCCCTTTTGGACCACCTCCGGATCCTGCAGCACCATATCCTGTAATTTTTATAACCTGACCATTTTCCACTCCCGCAGGAATAGTAAGGCGAATGTTTTTGCCGTTAATGGTTAGCGTCCGTTTGTGGGTAGTGTAAACCTCCTTTAAGTCAAGGTGCAATTCAGCATTAAAATCTTGTCCCTTAAATTGCGCGGTACGACGACCGCCTCTTGTAGACCGCCCGCCAAACATGGATTCAAAAAAGTCCGAATAATCCGCGCCACCACCACCGAAATCGGCTTGCTGTCGACTTCCTTGGTATTGTTGCTGCTGTCTTTTCGATTGTTCATACTGCTCTGCATGTTGCCAGTTTTCGCCATAGGCATCGTATTTTTTACGATTTTCGGCGTTGCTCAATACTTCATTGGCTTCATTTAGTGCCTTGAATTTTCTTTCAGCTTCTTTGTCGTTTGGATTCAAGTCAGGATGGTGTTTCCGGGCCATTTTACGATATGCCTTTTTAATCTCAGCTTCCGTTGCCTTTTTATCGACGCCTAATACTTTGTAATAGTCTATAAATGCCATTTGTATTATTTTTTCAATTATTGATACCGTCTTTAACTTTTACTACCACCGAATAACCTGCTCTCAATAGTTCTAAAAAAAAACATCTTATTATTCTAATAAATTTAATCAATTTTTAGCTGATATAGGGTACTAAAATGTTTTATTACAAGCAATTATAAATTATAAAAGCCCCGAAAAGGGACTTTTTGATACTGATGTTGCTATAATTTTGAGTTACTAATTTTTACATCCATATAAGTTTTACCGTATTGGATTTCAAATACTGTTTCTTTTTTAAATTAATAAGAAATGATTTATACCCTATGAATTCATTGTCTTTTGGGTTTATTTGCAAAACAAAATTTATTTTTCCCAGCAGGTGTTCTAAAAAGTTACTTTGGTTAATTTCTCTGTACTCCCGATGCTCATCAATTCCAAACTTCTTGATGTAATACATGGCTTGTCTTAATTCATTGCGTTTGTGAAACACGACTTGTGGTTTTTCATTTACCACAATACCTGTTACCGTTTGTCGATTGCCGGGAGTCATGAGTTTCGTTTTTGCAGTATTAATTTTAAAATTCATTTTTTCAATGATTCCGTTTATTTTATCAAAGAGTTCTTTTTCATCGAAATCTCCTGAAAAACTGAGATCATCGGCATAACGGGTGTATCTTATTTTTCTTTGAATGCAATAGTCAGAGATCATTGCGTCAGCATCTACAAAAATTAGATTTGACAGGGAAGGACTTGTAGGTGCTCCCTGCGGTAAAGAACCATCCCGGGTACATAGTTTGGCCAGTAAATTAGAAATGCTTTTAGAGTAGCCCAATTCACTAAAGATTTTTTCGACACTTTCTATAGTAATGGAAGGGAAAAAATTTTCTAAATCCAGCGTAAATACTTTCGGCTGGTTTCTATGAAATTTCAAATTTTCTATGAGACTTATATTTGGTTTGTACGCCTTAGCAAAAGGACTCACAGGGATATTGTATAAGATTTTTTTTAGAATCCAGTGCTGAATTTCTTTTAAACTGGGCAATGGTTCTGATATGGGTCTTTTTTTACCGTTTCTTTTAACAATTTCAAAATCGCGGTAAAAGTATTTGGTATGAAGAGCGGCTTTCTTGATATATTCCTTTTTGTAGCCCACTAATACTGACAAATGGGACGTATTGTAAATTACAGGAACATCATTGGAAAATAAAGGTGCCGCATAGTCCAAACAGCGTTTGATATTCTGTTCAGAATAGCCTCTTTTTATAGCCTCGTTGGTGAAAGTGTCTTTGTAGTGTGAAAAATCCATAACCTTAAAATCGTTAATGGAGTGAGGACTTTTATGTCTCTCACTCCAATTAGGAATACGGGTTTAAAAGGTTCGGAGCTCCGCGGAGAATCTTTTAAACCCAGTGCTTGAAAAAGCATTCAATTACAGAACAGTGACTCACTGCTCCGATGTTAGCTGAGCTAACACTATCTTTAAAAAATGAATTAAAACTGTAACTCATTCTGAAGGGGAATATATATTGTTTTCCTGGACAATTTGGGGATTTTACTTTTTAAATCCTTGGCTATCCATTCTTCTTTTTTTCGTCTATGTATTTTAGTACGTTCCATTGCTGTAAATCTTACGTTAAATCGACTTTTTTAATTGTAACTATTTTTAAATAAACGAGTTGACTTAATTAAAGTTACAAAAAATATTTAAAAACAAAATGTAATACCTTATTTTTTTTTCAAAATAAAAAAACCACCAAAATTTAATTTGGTGGTTTTAAATACTCTAAGAAGGTTAATTTTTATTTAAAAGATTATTCTTTCAACAATTGCACATGCAACGAAGTTGGTGCTAAAAGTAAAGAACAAACGAATGGACTAGTAAAATTTTTTGAATCGCTTTTGGGGAAAATAAGTGACTATATTAAGTATGAGTCGGGCAGCCCAATAGGATAGCCAATTTATAAAACCAGAAGATATATTTTTTCTTTTTTTTAGTGATTCAGGAGTTATTCTTTGACATTGCGCTATGACCTCATTGAGGTGTTCTAAGTAACTGCTGGCGAATGTGATAGATTTAATTTCAACATTCATTTCAAGACTTCCATAAGAGCTCAAATTATTCAGGTTGAAAGAACCAATAGTGGTCCAATTACGGTCAACAATCGCTGCTTTTCCATGCAAAACGGTTGTATTCCATTCATATAACTCAATGTTATTGTCCAAAAGAGCAGAGTAAATATGATAGGTAGCCCGTCTGGAAAGAGTAACATCTGAAATGCCGGAGAGGATTAGTTTAATTTTGACTTTGTTATTTGCCGCTTTCTTCAATGCGATATTCATTCTCCTGCCAGGAAGAAAATAGCTTCCTACTATGACGATTTCTTTTTTGGCAGTACTGAAGGAATTAATATAAGCGTCATAAATTTCGTTTTTCCTTTTCAGCCAGTCATTTTGAATAATACTGACGATGGTTTTCTCTTTTGTATTTAAAGCACTTTCTATCTTTTTTTTGAAAAAGTATCTTTTCTTAAAAAAGAGGTCTCTGCATAGCAATTGAAGCTTTTTTGCAATTATCGGATCATCAATCTTTACCGCGTAATCCAACCAAGGGTCTTTTCCAAGTTTGCCATGGTATTTATCGGCAATATTTATTCCGCCAATCAAGATTACATGGGCATCTGCAACGACGATTTTATGATGTAGTCTTCGGCCAATGTAAAAAGAGTTTGCTGAAAAAAACGGAGAAAAATAGCGGAAATTAACTCCTCTTTCCCTTAATTCCTCGGCTACTTCCTTAGGAAATGAAAAGGAGCCAAAGCCATCTAACATCAGGTAGACCTTAACATGGCGCGCTGCGGCTTCTTTAAGTTTTTCTATAATCTTAGCTCCTACGGCATCATTTTTAAAAATATAGAATTGAAGATGAATTTCATATTTCGCATTTTTAATAATTTGCTCCAGCCGAGAAAAATAGTCTTCTCCGCTATATACTAATTCCAGGCAATTGGGATGGGTTGTTTTTTGGGTTTTAGACATAGGCTTATTTTGATTTGACTTCTTTTATTAAAAGAAACTCCAAAAGATTTTCAGTGTCAAGAACCCCAATAAGCAGCCCATTTTCCGTGACTAGCATTAGGTTGGATTTATTGGCAGAAACTAATTCAAAGTTGTCTTCCAGTAGGGTTTCGACATCTAAATAGATCAAGTTTTTGTTCATTGCAAGTCGTACAGCTGTATCCTCGCCTTTTTCGGAAAGGGCTGCTATAATTTGATCTCGGTTCAGAGTGCCAACGGGTTCATTGTTTTCTGTTATCATAAATATCTTAGACTGACTGTCCAGCAGCAGTGTAATAGCCGTTTTGATAGGCTCGTTAGCATCGATACTATGATATTGTTTCATAAGTACATCCCGCACTTTAAATCCTTTGAGAATGAATTTGGACGCGGCATGTTGCGTTTCCATTTGGGCAGATACAATAACAAACAACCCTATGAAAATTAGAAAGGGATTAGAATAAAAGCCTATAAGAATAAATCCTATTGCTATAAATTGACCAATTCTTGCCGCAATTTTGGTCGCGACATGTCTTTTAAATTGAAAGGATAATAGTGCCCTAAGGACTCGACCTCCATCCATGGGGAAGGCTGGAATCAAATTAAAGACTGCCAATACGATATTCACAATGAAGAAATGAAGAAAAAAATTACTGGCATTTACACCGCTTGATACTTGCGCAGCAAGCGCCTCCGCATTTTCTGGAAGCGTTATAAAAAAACCAGTTATTATTGCCAAAAAAATATTGACAAGCGGCCCAGCAAAAGCAACTATTAGTTCTTCTACCGGTTTTTCAGGCAGTCTTTCTAATCGGGCTAAACCACCAATGGGCAGCAATGTAATATCTCTTGTTTGTATTCCATAGTTTTTTGCAGCGAGCGCATGTCCTAATTCATGCATAACAACCGTGACAAAAATGCATAAAACGAAAACTACTGACCAAAGGATTTGAATAGCGTTATAACCTGTACGATAGTTAATGAAAACAATAAATGCAATAAGTAATGAAAATGTCCAATGAATAAACAGGCCAATACCTGCTACTTTTCCGAGTTTGAATGTTCCTTTCATTTTTCTGAATTTTATTGTGAATGACCTGTAATTATATAAAAAAAAATATTTAAATAATTAAAAATCAATAATTTGTGATAGATAAAGACTTACGTAAAGCTACCTCAATTTACACCAAAAAATTAACATATTTGGATTTGTTGACAAAAAATAGTTAGGCAGTGATGGATTCGTTTATAACAAAATGCAATTCGTAAAAACAAGATTAGGATAGATTTAACCGACTATTGATTTTTTAATTTTTGGTTCAAAATTCTTTTCTTCACTGCAAAATATATACTGATAAAATAAGCTGTAAAAAAGATAATTACTGTTGCGAAATCAATTCGCTTTTCCGGAAAGTGAATTCCTGTTATTTTTAGAATTAGAAAATGGACATAAGAATTACTGTCATAAGTATAGCCTAGAAGTTCACGTACTCTCCAGTGCCAGTCTGTAAAGGGACAATAGCCAAAGCCATACCAAATTCCAAGAATGAGCCACGAAAAAGCAGTAAGGGATAAAGTAATCAAATTATAAAATCGCCATCTCGGTATTATCCAACCAAACACATTGAATAGTATGAGCCCGATATGAAACATAATGAAAAAATAATCGATAATATGAAGAATAATTTTATCCATAATAAGGTGTATCCAACAGAATTATGAGTTGGTATCAAAAGTTAATTATCGTTGTCGGTTCGAGCGCACTGGAGAATATAACTAGCAGAATAGAAATGTATCCCTACTGCAGTCTGGGGCGATGTGGCAATATTATTGACCTTGGCTATTTGAGACCGTTTCGCTATTTTTTTCTGCGTAATGCCCAGTTCCCGATTTTTACCGCCCAAAAAACGATACTTGATGCCAGCAGGGTTAATATTAATTCATACAAAGATAGCGGTTGGGTTTTGAAAACCACATTAAAGAAAGGAACATAGATGATCATCAGTTGTAGAAAAACAGTCAAAAGCAGCGCGCCTACAAGAGGTTTATTTGAAGAAAATCCAATTTTAAAAAGAGATTCCCGTCCAGACCGAATTGCCATAACATGGCCCATCTGGCTAAAAAAGAGGACGGTAAAAGTAATTGTTTGCCAGTGTGGAATGTTGGCGTGAATAGCCCAGTATTGAACGCACAGAGTGACTAAACCCATCAGTAAACCAACTCTTAGTATGTGCAGTGCCATCTTTCCCGCAAAAATATTTTGCATTGGATCCCTTGGTGGCCGGTTCAGAAGCTAACGCCAATCCGTGTAATCCGTCTGTTACAAGATTAATCCACAAAATGTGAATGGCCAGCAATGGAAAAGGTAAACCAAAAAAAGGAGCAAGGAAAATGGCACAGATTTCTCCGAAATTCCCTGTCAGGATGTACTTTATAAATTTTAAAATATTATCAAATATCACTCGACCATCCTTTACGGCAATCAAAATGGTAGAAAAATTATCATCAAGTAGAATCATGTCCACCGCTTCTTTAGAATTGGCTGTACCATTGATTCCCATAGCAATCCCGATGTTAGCGCTTTTAAGGGCGGGAGCATCATTTACACCATCGCCGGTCATCGCTACAAACTGTTCTTTTGCTTGCAGTGCTTTTATAATTTGTAATTTTTGCTGTGGGCTCACACGAGCATAAATGCGAACATGTTCCACTATATTTGAAAACTCTTTTTCTGATAATGCTGCCAGTTTGGTGCCGCTCAATATAAGGTCTTCCTCCGAGGTGATTATGCCCAACTGCTTTGCAATGGCTTTTGCCGTGAGTTTTTGGTCACCGGTAATCATGACAGGGATTATTCCGGCTTGTATGCATGCTGAAACTGCTTCTTTTGCTTCGCTCCTTGGCGGATCAATCATTCCTGCAAACCCGATAAAGGTTAATGATGATTCTATCTCCTCTCCATTTAAAATTTCCGGTAAAGTTCGTATTTCTTTTATGGCATAGCCAATAACCCGATACCCTTCGTATGCTACCTCGTTTGCTTTTCGCTCAAACTCAGAAACCAGTGGTTTTTGATCTATAACTATTTTACCTAACAGTACGTCGACAGCCCCTTTGGTAATAACCAATATGCCTTTTTCTGTTTGATGTATTGTCGTCATACATTTTCTTGACGAATCGAATGTAAATTCGGCTACTCTTGGAAATTTTTTTTCTAGTTCCTTTTTTTTATTATTTTTAGTTAAGACATATTTTATCAATGCGATCTCTATTGAATCGCCATGCCAGGTTCCGTTTTCTTTTTCGGAGGCATCACTGTTTAACACCATTGCAGTTAGCAGGGCATTATTTTGATTAAAATGAGTTTTAGTTCTATATGAGGAGTCAGATAAACCTCTTTTACGGTCATTTTATTGTCGGTCAGCGTTCCTGTTTTATCAGTGCAGATATAAGCAACCGAGCCAAGTGTTTCCACCGCTGGAAGTTTTCTTACAAGTGCATTACTTTTTGCTAATCGTTTAGCACCAAAGGCAAGCGCAATTGTAACAGGTGCAGGCAAGGCTTCCGGAATGGCGGCCACAGCAAGCGAGATAGACGTTAACAGCATGCTTAAAATAGCTTCGCCATTGAGCCACCCTATCATAAAAATTAAGGTACAAATTATCAGGATGACAATGGACAATCATTTACCGAATGCAGCTAGTCGTATTTGTAATGGAGTTGATGAATCTTGTGATTGAATCATCTGTGCGATGTGACCAAGTTCTATATCCATGGCGATTGCAGTGACGTAAGCGCGTCCGTGTCCTTTTGTGATAAAAGTGCCTTTGAAGCCTAAATTACTGCGGTCTCCAAGGGAATACTCGCCATCGGGGAGTTTCTTTGACGTTTTATCAATAGTATTTGATTCGCCCGTAAGCGTTGATTCATCTACTTTTCATTGATGGGTTTCAATAAAGCGAACATCAGCGGGGATTCTGTTTCCGGCTTCGAGCAAAACTTCATCACCGGGAACCAGCTTAGCAGTTGCTAGTGCGATCGTCTTTACTGCCCGAACTACCCTTGTTTCATCAGGAATTATATCTTTAAGCACTTCCATCGCTTTTTCGGCTCGGTATTCTTGCACAAAACCGATCACAGCGTTGACAATAATTATGATAAGAATAATAACGGTATCTGTTATTCCTCCCAGAAATCGGGAGACAATAGCCACAACAATCAAAATGAGAATCATAAAATTGGACAATTGATGAAGAATCATCCGCAAAAGAGTGTTCTTTTTTTTGTATTCAATCTTGTTTTCGCCGTACTGGGATTGCCGTTGATTAGCAGTTTTTTCATCAATGCCTGAGGGGGATGTGTCCAACTTTTCGGATACTTCAGAAAGAGAAGTAAATGCCAATTCATGTTCATCTGAATTTATTTTAATTAATCGTCCTTTCTGTTTTTTAAATTTCAATTAAGGTAGTCATTAATTGAACTCATAGGGGCTATTATTTAAAAGTATTTGCTTTCAAAACCCTATGACTGATTTAAGATTTTAAAAGTAAATATTAATCGAATGACGAATTTTTGTCAGGTAAAAAAATCAATAGTATACTTCAAGGACTTGTGTGCTAACTAAATAACATAGGTGCTTTGAGGTCTGTGCATTAGTATACGAAATAAATCAATTAAGTTCGTTTTCAGAGGTGCCATTGTATGTCCATGCATTAAAATTCGCAATAGTGGTGCGCGCAATTCCCTCTAATGCTTCGTTGGTTAAAAAGCCTTGGTGTCCGGTAATTAAAACATTAGGGAAGGAGCGAAGTATAGTGTATAAATGATCCCCCATTTTTTTAGTAATGTGGTTGGTAAAGAAGATTTTTTTTTCTTTTTCATAAACATCTAACCCGACTGCTCCGATATGTCCAACTTTGAGCGCATCTATTAAATCTTCGGTGTTCACTACAGTTCCTCTTGCAGTATTAATAAATATGACTCCTTTTTTCATCAGGTTAAAGGACTTTTTGTTGAACATGTATTTTGTTTCGGGATTAAGCGGGCAATGAACTGAAATCACATCTGAGCTTTTACAAACCTCTTCCAATGTGGTGTAGGTTATATCTATTTTTTGGGTTAATTCCGTATTTTCTTCTGGATCACAGGCTAAAATTTGGCAACCAAAACCATGCATGATTTTTGCAAAAGCGCCGCCTATTTTCCCGGTTCCAATAATTCCCACTTTTTTTCCGTGCAAGTCAAAACCGACCAAATGATCCAAACGGTAGTCGCCCATTTGCATGAGTTTTTGACCTAGAATAATCTTTCGATTTAATGCCAATAATAAGGTTACTGCATGCTCCGCTACAGAGTAGGGTGAGTATGCGGGTACGTTTGCCACTTTGATTCCCAGAGCTCTTGCTTTTTTTAAATCGACATTATCAGATCCTACAGAGCGTAAGGCAATATATCTGACACCACATAAATATAGTTTTTCCAGTACGATATCAGAGGCATTATCAGTGGTGAAAATGGAAATACTTTCAAAGCCTTCCGCAAGTTTCACCGTGTCTTCATTTAAAGGTTGATTCGTATATTCGAATTCCAATTTGCCGTGTGTAGCATTTTCGATAAATGGTTTGTCAAATGCGTATATGCTGTACATTAAAATTTTCATGATTTTTTTGTTTAGTTCCAAAGAAGGAATGGTTGCTTTTCTGAAGTTTCCTGTTTTATTTTGCGGATAAATTATGTGAGTAAAACAGCTTAAATTGTTTTCCAACGGTTTAAAGTGGGTAGAATGTTTACGGCATCTTGAATCAGACGTTCTGAAAGTTGCAATTTTTTCATTTGGGTTTCTACCGTTTCCTTCATGTTATTAAAGGTCATATGTGGTTCGACGAAAGCCCCTGCATCATAACAAAATTTGCAATACTCATCCGTTTTTAAACCATTTGTTCTTGTTCCTTTCAATTGCTCGGTGTCAAGTGGTATTCCACAACTTTGACATAATGTTGGTAGTATCATATTTTTTGTTTTAAAGAATTAGAGTATATTGTTTAATCTCTTTAGATTTAGTTCGTCGATGGGTAACTTCTGTTTTTATTACAGATTAAAAAACGATTTATAAAAATGGTTGAATATGTGCCTATTACTTCATTACTATCTGGAGTTCCCCCGAGGTAGTTTTATGCGATCATCGGCGCGACCGATAAACCAAAAATAGCCGTCGGCATCTTTTTTTGCCAGATCACCACTGAGGTACCAGTCGCCGATAAAGCATTTTTGATATCGATCGTCCTCCTGCAGATAGGCACGAAATAAGGAAGGGAAGCCTTTTTTCAAAACTAATTGACCTTGCACGTCCGGTTCTGTTATTATTTTCAGCCGCTTACCATTGACCTCTGCAATGGCAATGTCTATTCCAGGCAAAGGTTTTCCAATAGAACCGGGTTTTACTTTCATCGAAGGATAGTTGGCAATCATAATACCTTCCGTCTCCGTTTGCCACCAATTTTCAAGGATAGGGAACCCAAATTTTTTTTCACCCCAGATTACAGCTTCTGCATGAAGCGGTTCACCTACGCTCAGTATCGATCTGAGATTTTCGAGATCGTATGCTTCTTTGGGCTTTATGTCCTCCATATTCATTAAGCGCTTGATTGCCGAGGGCGCAGTATACCAAGTAGTTACTTTTTGCTCTTTGAGTATAGAATAACATCTTGTTACATCAAACTCTGCTTCATCGATAATACTAGTAACTCCAGAGACTAGTGGGGCAATAATTCCATAGGAAGTACTAGTTATTCCATCCGGATCTGCAGTACACCAAAACCGATCTCCTTCATGAAAATCAAGTACGTATTTACCTGTTATGTAATAGGTAAAAACCGCATGATGCACATGTAAAACCCCTTTTGGCATTCCTGTAGTTCCACTGGTAAAATGGAGTAAAGCAGCATCTTCAGGATTTGTTTCTGGAATTTTAAAATCAATTGAGGCCTGCTCCATAAGTGTCGAAAAGGATAGTATTTTATCTGACAGATGTTCGGCTGCATCGGTAAGAATGATATAGCGAAGTGAGGGAAGTCGCTCCACCAATCGTTTTACTTTCTTCTCATATACCTTTGAAGTGGTAACCAATATAGTCACATCACCTTTCCTTATTTTTTGATAAATAGGCTCAGGGCCAAATACAGAAAATAAAGGACAAAAAACAGCGGTATATTTAAGCGTTCCTAGAGCGGTAACATACAATTCAGGAACTCTTCCCGTTAGCGAGAAAACGCGTTCCCCTTTTTTGATTTTTAGTTTTTTAAGGACATTAGCAAATTTGTCACTTTGTGTTTTCAAATCGGAATAGGTAAAGTCCTCGATACTTCGGTCTTTTCGAATAAAACGAAGTGCAACCGTATTTTTAAGATGGTTTTGAGCATGTCTGTCGACAGCCTCATAGGCAATGTTTAATCCTTTGCCATCGGGAAGTCCACTTAATTCCCGAGCACAATATTTCCAAGAGAAAGTAGCTTTTACTTTGTCGTAATCCGAAAGATTATGTTGGATGGTTTGACTATGATTGATTGAATACATAATAGTTAAATTAGATAAGTAAATTATTTATTGTGCCACAAAACCACCATCTACGGCCATGGCATGTCCGGTTACAAAAGAGGCTTCGTCTGAGCACATCCATACTACGGCATTGGCGATTTCCTCTGGCTGTCCCATGCGACCAACCGGTTCTAATGCCGTAAATTGTTCTATGGCTTCTTTCTTTTTTCCCGTAAGGCGATCCATCATAGGGGTTTGTATAACTCCTGGACAAACGGCATTCACTCGGATTCCCTGTTCGGCATATTCCAATGCAGCTGTTTTCGTTAATCCGATTAGGCCATGCTTGGAGGCGACATATGCAGGCAGTCCTTTAAAACCGACAAGTCCAGCGACCGAAGAGCAGTTGACGATGGTACCTTTGCCTTGTTTGAGCATTTCAGGAATTTCATATTGCATGCAGAGCCAGGTCCCTTTCAGGTTTATGGCAATGGTTTTATCCCAATTTTCCTCTGTGCAATCAGCCGTGGGAGCAGAGTCCCCTTCAATACCTGCATTGTTAAAGGCATAATCCAATCGCCCAAAAGCAGCTATGGTTCTTTCGACCATAGCTTTCACATCGGCACTTTTCGAGACATCGCATTTAATAAAAATAGCTTCCGCATCCAAGTCTGCTATACTCTCCATAGTTTCGGGGCTTTCATTCCAATCTACAATAACAATTTTTACTCCTTTTTTGGCGAAAGCTAATGCAGTGGCTCTTCCTATTCCTGAAGATCCTCCAGTAATAATCGCTACTTTATTTTTGAATGCTGTTTCCATAATTTCATTTTTTAGTTGTTTATAACCGTACCGTATTTTTTTTTTCGGTTGCCAAAATATTTTCAATTCCTTTGATAAGGGCATCGGGATTAAATGAAATGCTGTCTATTCCTTCCTCTACTAAAAACTGTGCGAATTCCGGAATGTCACTAGGTGCCTGACCGCACAATCCCACTTTTATTTTATTTCTTTTGGCTGCATGGATCGTTTTCCTGATTAAATTTTTTACCGCGGGGTTCTGTTCGCTAAACAAATAACTTATTAATGCAGAATCGCGGTCTAGACCCAGGGTGAGTTGTGTTAAATCATTGGAACCGATAGAAAACCCGTCAAAAAGAGACGCAAATTCATCAGCCAATATGACGTTACTGGGGATTTCTATCATGACGTACACCTCAAGACCGTTTTCACCTTGTACTAATTTGTTGCTAGCCATCTCAGTAAGTACTTTTTCTCCTTCTTCCAAGGTTCTGCAGAAAGGAATCATCAGTTTTACGTTGAGAAAACCCATCTCATTTCTCACTTTTTTCATCGCTTCACATTCCAGGGCAAACCCTTTTCTATAAAAATCGCTGTAGTAACGGGAAGCACCCCGGAAACCAATCATCGGGTTCTCCTCGTGGGGTTCAAAGTATTTTCCGCCTATGAGATTAGCGTATTCATTGCTTTTAAAATCGCTCATTCTCACAATCACATCTTTGGGATAGAAAGCCGCTGCAACTATCGAAACTGCCTCAGCCAGTTTGTCAATAAAATATTTTTTGCTATCGGTATATCCTTTCGTTAATTCCGATATTTGGTCTATTACCGTTTGGTCAGTTACTTTTTCTGGTTCACAAAGTGCCAACGGATGAATCTTAATGCTATTTGAAATAGCAAACTCCATTCGCATCAAACCGACCCCTTTATTTGGGTAGTTGCTCAGTTCAAAAGCTCTATCAGGATCTGCGAGAATGAACATTGGGTCGGTGTCCGGCATGGATAATTGGCTGAAGTCCTGTTCTGTTACTTCCCATTTTAACTCGCCTTCATATATGTTACCGTCCTTCCCCTCAGCACAGGATACCGTAATTTGTTGTCCGTTTTTTATCAGTTTAGTGGCATCACCGCAGCCGACCACGGCAACGACGCCGAGTTCTCTAGCTACAATCGCGGCATGACTGGTGCGTCCTCCTTTATTAGTAATAATGGCAGCTGCCTTTTTCATGATTGGATCCCAATCTGGATTAGTCAAATCGGTAACGAGAATTTCCCCCTCTAATAATTGATTTCCTTCCTGCGGACTATTGAGTATGCGCGCTTTTCCGTTAGCTATTTTATCTCCCAATGCGATTCCCTTTGTTATAAGGGTCCCTTTTTCTTTGAGTTTGTAAATCTCCCGGACTTGTATTTTATCTTTCCCATGAACTGTTTCAGGGCGTGCCTGAACAACGTAGAGCTGATTGTTTACCCCGTCTTTTGCCCATTCAATATCCATAGGCTTTTTATAATGTTTTTCAATTTTGTAACACCATTGTGAAAGTTGGATAACTTCTTTGTCATTTAATGAAAATTGATTTTGTTTTTCGACTGATGTGGGGTTATTTATTACGGTATTTTCAGAGGAGGTTTCTTCGCTGTTTTCGGCATAAATCATCGTAAATTCTTTTCTGCCGCAATGCCTTTTCAGAATGGGATTCAGTTTTGCATTTTCTAAAGTGGGCTTAAAGACCATCCACTCATCCGGTGTTATGGTGCCCTTGACAATATTCTCGCCAAGACCCCAACTGCCGTTGATGATAATCGTATTTTGAAAACCGGTATCGGGATCGATAGTAAAGGCAACACCCGAAGCTGCTTTATCGCTTCGTACCATCTGTTGTACGCCAACAGAGATAGCAATATCTAAGTTCGTAAAACCCATATCATGGCGGTACTTTATGGCACGATCCGTGAACAAGGAAACGTAACAACGGAGGACAGCATTAAGTAATTGATCAGCGCCAGTGATATTAAGGAAAGACTCCATCTGTCCGGCAAAACTTGCTGACGGCAAATCTTCTGCCGTGGCACTGCTTCGAACGGCTACACCAAGGTTCTTTGTTTCACTTTGTTTGCTTAGCGATTGGTAAGAAGTAATTATTTCAGCACGTATTTCGTCAGGAATAGTTGCCGATAGAATTAATGCTCTTGCTTTTTCGCCAATTTCAGTTAGGTTGGAATACTCCTCTGTGTCTAATAGATTCAGGATATCATCCAATGATTTTTCCAAATTGTTTTTTTGTCGAAACAGACGGTATCCTGCTGCAGTAATTGCAAATCCATTAGGAATATTGACGCCAATAGGCTTCAATTGATTGTATAGTTCACCAAGAGATGCATTTTTACCCCCAACTTGATCTATCATATCAATACCAATTTGGTTGAAAAATAATATGTATTTAGATTTTTCCATTTTTAATATATTAAAGTTTAAGTGATGATTAAATTAGGTAATAGAAAAATATTTGGAGCATGCTTTTGTTGTTCGAAATCAAAAAATGATTTTTAAACACTACGTTAGAATTATAAGTATGATTTGGTAATTAAAGGAATAGCGTTGTAGGTACGCTCCTCATAACTAATTTAGTCTACTACTAATTTAATCAAAAAAAAATATTTTTGATACAAAAAGTATATTTATTTCAAAATTATTTAAGTTTAATCAACTAATTAGCAGTAGTTTGTATGTTTTTTTTGTATTTCTTCCTTTTGTACTTGCAGCGGAATTAGGTATGATTTCGTTTCTTAAATTCAATTACTCATAGTGTTTTTCATTTAAGAAGCAGTTAAATGAAATACCTCGGTAGGTAGTATGACGAAGTATCATAATTAATAGGTAAAAACGGCTTTAGTTCAATTATTATTTTATTTTTGTATACTCTGGAGAATAAACTATTTATTGTTGCTGCATGGTAAATACGTGTTTAACACTTCAAATACATAGTTTTTTTTCAAGCAATTGACCCCAAATCAATACCCGCTTCAAATAATGAAAAAATCAGTATTGCCGTTAAACGAATCAGAAAGGCTTAAGGCTCTTGAAAGTTATTCAATTATGGATTCTTTGCCTGAACAAGAGTATGATTCTATCACACAGTTAGCTTCTTACATTTGTGGGACTCCGATAGCTTTAATAAGTTTATTAGATGAAGGTCGTCAATGGTTTAAATCAAGTGTAGGTTTAAGTGCTATTGAAACTCCCCGGGACATCTCTTTTTGCCAATATGCAATTATGGGAGAGGAGGTATATGAAGTTAATAACGCATTGGAAAATGAAACTTTTGCCGATAATCCCTTAGTGACCGGTAATCCTGACATTCGGTTTTATGCCGGTGCTCCACTTCATGATGTTAACGGATTCAATTTAGGCTCATTGTGCGTAATAGATACAAAGCCAAGAATACTTTCTGATGAACAGAAAAACGCATTAAAACTATTGGCTAATCAAGTTGTTTTATTGTTGGATCTGCGAAAAAAAAATATAGCCCTTAAAAGTACTCAACAGGAATTTCAGAACTTTCTTGAACTCTCAAAAGATTTAGTTTGTATCGCTAACATAGACGGTACATTACAGAAAGTAAATTCGGCTTTTACCGATGTTTTAGGATATTCCAAAGAAGAGTTGGAAGGCATACCATTTGTAGGTTTTATTCACTCTGAAGATATAGAAATTAGCGATAAAGAAGTAGAGAAACTTGCGCAAGGACAAAAGACGATTAGTTTTGAAAACCGATACCGCTCTAAAAATGGAGCTTACGTTCTGTTAAGCTGGAACGTAACACCAGAGCCAGAAACAGGAAATCTATATTGTACAGCGAGAGATGTCACTTTTGAACGAAGTCAACAAGAAATAGTAGTACAAACTAGTAATGAGTTGAAAGCGATACTTAATGCTTCTGAATTCTCGATAATAGCGACGGACCTTGACGGTATGGTGAAAGAATTTAATAAGGGAGCTGAAGTTTTACTGGGTTATAAAGCAGATGAATTGGTAGGAAAAAGCTCAGTGGCTATTTTCCATTCGGTAAACGAGGTTGTACAACGTTCCCAAGACTTAATTAAGGAACTCGGTGAAATTGTTGAGCCGGGATTTGATGTGCTTTTTATTAAAACTCGAAAATCTGGGGTCGCTGATACGCATGAGTGGACGTATTTAAGAAAAGATGGGACGACCTTTCCAGTACAGTTATCAATCACTGCCATTAAGAATAGTATAGGGGAAATAACTGGTTACTTAGGAATAGCCAAGGATATTTCAAAGGAAAAGGAAGCCGAACTTAATTTAATCAACAGCAATAACTTATTAGATGAATCCCAACGGATAGCTAAAACAGGAAGTTGGAAATATGATATAAATACAAATAATCTGATTTGGTCAAAAGGGCATTATAGTGTTTTTGAATTGGAAAAATTACCTGAAAATGAACTTAATAATGCTTATCGAAGTCGCATCCATCCCGAAGACTTAGTGGTTTTAGATGAGTTAAGTGAAAATATCGTAAAAACAGGTAAAGATTTTAAAGTTAGTTATAGAATAGTCTTGCCGGACAGCAGAATAAAGCAGATTTTAGAAATAGGCCAGCCATATAAAAACCGGAGAGGAGAAGTGGTTGGAATACAAGGGACAATTCAAGATATTACCGAAAAAACGTTAGCCGAACAAATCATAATTGAAAAAGCAAAAGAAATAAATGATGTTAGGTCTGCTTTAGATGAATCTTCGATAGTTACAATTACAGATCAAAAAGGTATTATTAATTTTGTGAATGATAAATTTTGTTCCATTTCTAAATATTCGAAAAAAGAACTTCTTGGTCAATATCATTACCTTGATAATCCACATTATAAATTAAATAAGTTCATTAAAAACATGTGGAAGGTCATTGCTAATGGGCAAGTATGGCAAGGAGAGATAATGAATGTTGCTAAAGACGGGTCATTTTACTGGGTGTATTCAACCATTGTTCCTTTTTTAGATAATGAGGGAAAACCATATCAATATATCGCGATCAGTTCAGATATTACGGAGCAAAAACAAGCACAGAAAAATTTAAACAATGCATTAACTGATCTTGAAAAAAAGAATAAGGAATTGGATCAGTTTGCTTATATCGTTTCTCATGACCTCAAGGCTCCTCTTAGGGCTATCAATAATCTTTCGGAGTGGATTATGGAAGATATGCCTGAGATGCCTGCTGAGGTAAGTAGTAATTTTGGATTGTTACGAGGTCGTGTCATGCGCATGGAGAATTTAATTAATGGCGTTTTAGATTATTCCCGTATTGGTAAAGTGTTGATTGAAAAACAGCTAACTGACTTGAAAAAAATGTTACATTATATTGTTGAAACAATTGTACCCACTGAAGGGTATGTCGTTTATATTGCAGACAATATTCCTGAAATTAAAATTGCAAGAATATTATTTCAGCAGATTTTCACTAATCTTATCAGTAATGCAATAAAGTATAATGACAAACCAATAGGGAAAATAGAATGCCTCTATGAATCATTGCCTGGTTTTCACCAATTTACCATAAAAGATAATGGCCCCGGAATAGCAAAAGAATACCATGAAAAAGTATTTAAAGTTTTTCAAACTATTGAAGCTAGGGATAAAAAGGAAAGTACAGGTGTTGGATTGTCAATTGTACAAAAGATAGTTGAAGAAAAGGGAGGTACTATTCGTATTGAATCTGAAGAAGATAAAGGCGCAAGTTTTATTTTTACAGTTCCTAAATAAATGAAAATGATGGAGTCAGAAAAAAAATGTCAAGAGGAATTAATAGCTCTTAAAAAAGAATTTGAAGATTTTGTTTATATTGTGTCCCATGATATAAAAACACCAATGAGGGCTATCGTAAACATTGCTACTTGGATCGAAGATGATTTAGGCACTGATGTTGATAAGGATATTTTAGATAATTTTAATTTATTAAAAAATAGAGTAGGACGTCTGGAAAACATGATGAACGCTTTATTAGAATTTTCGCATGTCAAAAGAACGAAAATGGACCTATTCGAAGTGAGTATTCCAAAATTGGTAAATGATTGTATTGCAATGCTGGGGGACAAAAAAAACGTAGAATTTCATGTTAGTTATAATTTAGTTGATGAAAAATGCATTACTTTGGGTAAAAAATTAGAAAAAGTAATTTATAGTTTGCTTCATAATGCCATTCAATTTCATGACAAAGAAAAGAAGAATGTATTTATTGAAATAATTGAAAACGAAAGCGATTATGAAATAATGATTAGCGATGATGGCCCCGGTATTCCGGAAGAGGTAAAAGACAAGATATTTTCTATTTTCTATACCGTTAACTCGAAGGATGTTGTTGATTCAACTGGTGCAGGGTTAGCAATATGCGACAAAATAATAAAAATGCTAGGAGGAACAATACGATATACTCCTAGATTAAATTACGGCTCAGTTTTTAGATTTAATTGGCCTAAAACAATAACAATAAATACTTAGAATTATGATGCAGAAATTGGTAAACATTCTACTGGTAGAAGATGATGAGGTCGATGTAATGAATGTAAAACGAGCATTCTCAAAAAATAATATTAAGAATGATCTTTATGTAGCCGGAAATGGCGTTGAGGCACTAGAGATGTTGCGTGGCTCTATTGTTCCTTTGCCAAGAATTATCATATTGGATATTAATATGCCTAAGATGAATGGAATAGAATTCCTTAAAGAACTAAGAATGGATGAAAATCTTAAAAACATCTCCGTCTTTGTTATGACTACTTCAAACGAGGATAGTGATAAAATTAATGCCTATAATCTTAATGTGGCTGGGTATATTTTAAAACCATTATCTTTCGAGAAATTTATCTCCTCTGTTGCTACACTTAAGAATTTTTGGTCTTTGTGTGAAATGTAGCATCGAATAATAGTAATAATAGCAAATTATGATAAACTCAAACATCTTGTTAGTGGATAATTGTAAAGTAGACATTGAAAATACCAAAAAGGCATTTTTAATACTCGATATAAAAGCTACTTTACATTTTGCTAAAAATGATTTAGAAGCCTGGAATCAACTTCACGGCAATCATAAAGTTTCTCCAACACCTAAAATTCTTTTGATTGATATTAATCAGGAGGGGATTAATGGTATAGGTTTAATAAATAAGATAAGGAGGGATGCTGATTTAAAATCAATATTAGTATTTGTAATCACAGATACAGATAATGAGAAAAATAAAATTGATGCTTTAAATTTAAATATTGCAGGATACCTACGTAAACCAATTGATAGCGACAAAAACATTGATTTTTTTTCAATCTTAAATAATTATTGGAATATTATTGAATATTCAATTGAAAAAAGATAAAATAATATGGCTGTAGCTTTAAAAATATTAGTGATTGATGATGACAAAGTCGATTTGATTACTATTATCCGATCTATTTCACATTCTGGCATCTTAGCAGATGTGGAAAGTGCTTTTTCCGCCAAAGATGGCATTGAAAAGATTAAATCATTCGCTTATGATTTAATCTTTTTGGATTATTTGATGCCTGATAGCGACGGTATTTCTTTTCTGAAAATCCTGAAGAATTTAGGAATAGAGACGCCGGTAATTTTTGTAACTTCCCAGGGAGATGAAAAAATTGCCAGTCAGGCTATTTTGGGTGGGGCGTCAGATTACATTCCAAAATCATTATTGAATCCTGACGGTGTATCCCTCAGCATAAGGAATGCCCTTAAGCTCCACGAGAGCCTTATTCATCGCAAGAAAACGGAATTAGCTTTAAAAATTAACGCAAACCGACTTTCAGAAGCTCAAAAACTTGCCAAAATTGGATTTTGGGAATTAAACCTAATTGATAAAAAGGTTTTTTTCTCTGAACAAGTTTATACTATTTTTGAAATAGAAGAAAACAGTACTCCCTCATTGGATCTTTTAAAATCTCGCTTAATTAGTTCAGATAATGTCAAACTATTTGAAAAAAACCTAAAGCTGGTTGAAAATAATAATTCAGAAGTAAAGTTTAGTCATAGTTTAACAGGGAAAAACGGAGCTGTTAAATACATTAATGAGTACATAAAATGTCTGAATGATGAGTATAATGAACCCCTCAAAATTTTAGGAACGATTCAAGATGTCACTGATCAAAAATATATTGAACGGGAGCTTACAAAAGCAAAAGAACTGGCAGAGCAATCAGTGCGAGTAAAGGAACAGTTTCTTACTAACATGAGTCATGAAATCCGTACTCCAATGAATGGTATTATTGGGTTTGCAAGAATTCTAGAGGGAACAGTTTTAGACAATGATCAGGAACAAAGTGTAAAAGCCATTAAAAGAGCTGGGAAAAGCTTAATGGTTATTATAAATGACATTCTTGATTTTTCAAAAATTGAAGCAGATAAAATGATAATTGAAGAAGTAAATTTCTCTTTATCAAAGAATATCAAAACCGTAATAGAGTTGCTTTCTACAATCGCTAAAGAGAAGAAGGTAAAGTTACTTTATAAAATTGATCCAGAAATCAATGATACCTTAATTGGAGACCCCACGAAGTTGTCTCGAATTTTGATTAATTTGTTAGGGAATGCCTTGAAATTTACAGAAAAAGGATCTGTTGAGTTGGATATTTCTCAAGAAAAAGAATCTGATACAGAAACTTTTATTCGGTTTACGGTGACAGACACAGGTATCGGTATTCCGCAGGACAAAATAGATTCCATATTTGAAAGTTTTAATCAGGCTTCGAATGAAACGACGAGAAAATTTGGAGGCACAGGGTTGGGTTTAACCATAACCCGAAAACTGATTGAACTTCATGGTAGCGCTATAGCCGTGAATAGTGAAATGGGAAAAGGAAGTGCCTTTTCATTCCTGATACAATACGCAAAAGATAATAGTGGAGCAACTGATATCGCTTTAATTGAAAACAAAAAGTTAACTCCTGATTTCCTAAAAGACATAAAAATACTATTGGTTGAGGATAACGAACTAAACCAACTTTTAGCCATTAAAGTATTTAACAAATGGGAGAAAGAAATCGATATTGCCGGTAATGGAAAAATAGCCATTGACAAAATGGAACAGAATAATTACGATATTATTTTGATGGACATTCAAATGCCTGAAATGGATGGGAATGAACTGACAAAATATATTCGAAATCATATGGGGGCCAAATCAAATGTCCCAATAATAGCATTGACAGCTCATGCTACATTAAAAGAAGAAAAGCGCTGTATGGAAAATGGAATGAATGATTATTTATCAAAACCATTTCATTTTAAGGTATTACTTGAAAAGCTATACAATAATTTAATGAACACAAATACTACTGTTTCTTCTGACTCATCTATCCAGACAATCAAAGCTGAAAAATTAATTGATTTTAAGTGTTTAAATGAATTTGCTGATGGAGATGCTGATTTCGTCAAAGAAATGCTACTCTTATTCATACAGAATTCTCCAATAACATTACAAATAATATTGGAATCAAATGAAGCGGATGATATTAACATTCTAAAATCTGAAGTGCATAAATTTAAGTCTTCTATCAGTTTGTTAGGGATTGTTTCAGCATCAAAAAGTATTGGAATTATTGAGGAAGAAATTAATATGAATCCTTTTGGACAAAAGCGGAAAGAGGAAGTAATCCATCTTAATGAAATTTGCCAGTCTGTTTTTACTGAATTGGAATCATTATTGCGTGTCTCATCAATAACGTAGTCTAATTTTGGCGCATAGCATTAAATACAAATAAAGTACTCTGATAGTTTTATTTATTAATCATTATAATTAATGACCTACCAATAGAAATTTTGAAATAGATATCCTTGTGACAGAGATAGCAAACTTAGTTTTTTAAATAATTATTTTCCCCAAATAGTAATTAAATTAAATCAAATGAAAATTTTAATAGCCGAAGATGATGAAATGATGCTTAAAACAATGGAGTTTAAGCTAAAAAGAGAAGGTTTTGATGTAATCACATGTGCGAACGGCGAAGAAGCGATTACTAAAATTATTACTGATAATCCAGATGTAATAATAACAGATATCATGATGCCGTTTGTTACCGGAATTGATATTATCAGAAAGGTGAAAACCGAATTAAAACTCAACATTCCTATAATTGTATTATCTGCCGTTGGCTTAGAGAAGACGGTTTTGGTAGCTTTCGAAGTAGGTGCAGATGATTTTATAACGAAGCCATTTAGTCCAAACGAGTTAATTGTAAGGGTAAAACGACTTCTCTTAAAGGTCTAACGCAGACAGTAGTGTCAATTAATGTGGTACGAGAATTTTTTTATATTTAAAAATCGCTGCGCTGAGTAGTAGTTTTTTACAAAGTAAATAAAAGGGTTCAATGAGTATTAAAATAGAGATAGTAGACTGTACTGATTATTCTCATTTTAATATTTTCCGAAAACAACTGCATTAATATTTGCTCCTAAATCCACCAAATAGGTAGATTGTTTTTTCATAAATTCAATGGAGCTACAGATATAGAAGTGTTGATCAAAGTATGTACTATTTTCAATAAAGTATTAACGGTCAATTCGTTTTCCTATAAAACCCATTACTTTTTATCGAGTATATAAATCTATAATATCTTCTTGTCACATTTCCTTTAATTCATCTTTCACAATGACACCTTCTAAAGTTTTATTGAAGTATAAGAGGCATTTGCTGATACGCTTTTGATTGTACATAAATTTCTAAATATTGAAATAAACGGAGTAATGTGAGCACCTCCAGCAATAAAACCTCTTGGCTCTTTGCATTCAATGGTGGTCCAAACATCATATATAATTGATTCCTTTCGGGCATTTATTCGTCCAAGCATATTAGGGACCCCTTGATGTTCTTTGTAAATCTTAATCATGAATTCAAGATAATTTTCTTTCCTCAAGTAGGTAAAGGTGAAGGGCCTTGTCTTATCTTTCAATTCCGGAAGTATTATGGAAACTTCAGCTGCCTAATCAGGAGTAAAATCATAGCGTACAGGTTTTTCAACTTTAAAACATTTTACATCATGGCTGATGTATTTGGCTTCTAACATCTTGATTCTATAATTCTTCGTTTTTTAATTTATAAAGATGATGTTATTCAAAGTGTATACGTTTGATAGGAAAAGGAGATCATTAAAACTCCACAGTATAAATTTAACAAAAATAACAGTATTGATTGACTGTATAATTACCTGTTTTTAAGATGCGTATGCTTTTAAATTGGTTTTCATAGATGATTTATTATCCCATCTGTTTTAACATATCTACATTCCTTTTTGAACACCCATTAAAAAAAAGTACATTTGCAGATTAAAAGAATATTTTTTTTCTTAAACAGTAGGCTACGCCATTTTAGGCAAATGGTTACACGTCAATTTTTTTATTGGTTTTAGAGGTTGATTTTTAATTTACAGCTCTTTTCCGGACCATAAACTCATCAATATTTTATAAAATAAAATGAAACAGTATTTCAACTTATTCGATTTCACACAAAAAGTCAATTACAGAACTGAAGTTTTAGCAGGTTTAACAGTTGCTATGACCATGATTCCAGAGTCATTGTCATTTGCGATATTAGCTGGCTTTCCCCCCTTAGTTGGATTGTATGCTGCATTTATAATGGGCTTAGTTACCGCTATATTTGGAGGTAGACCAGGAATGGTATCCGGTGGAGCAGGGGCAACAGTGATTGTTTTAATTGCTTTGATGAAGTCAAACGGGTTAGAATATGTATTTGCGGCTGTTGCTTTGGCAGGGGTTATACAGATTTTGATTGGTCTGTTTAAGTTAGGTAAATTCATACGTCTGGTGCCACAGCCCGTAATGTTTGGTTTTGTGAATGGTTTAGCGATAATTATTTTTATGTCTCAGCTGGAGCAGTTCAAAACGATTGTAAATGGGGAGAGTGTTTGGTTATCCGGCAGCCCTATGTTTATTATGCTCGGTTTGGTGGCTTTAACTATTGCAATTGTGATATTTCTTCCTAAAGTAACTAAAGCTGTACCAGCTTCATTAGTAGCCATAATCGTGGTTTTTGGATTGGTTTTAGGGTTGGGAATTGAAACAAAAACGGTTGCGGATATTGCTTCCATAAGTGGTGGATTTCCCCCTTTTCATATTCCTGATATTACTTTAAGTTTAGAAACTTTAAAAATAATTTTCCCATATGCGCTAATTATGGCCTCAGTAGGATTAACAGAGGGATTGTTGACCTTAAACTTAGTGGATGAAATAACGGGGACAAAAGGAAGCGGTAACCGCGAATGTATTGCCCAAGGAAGTGCTAATGTTTTAAATGGTTTTTTCTTCGGAATGGGAGGATGTCCTATGATAGCTCAGACTTTGGTTAACCTTTCTGCAGGTTCCAGAGCTCGTTTATCAGGTATAGTAGCCTCCTTGGCGATTCTTGTGATTATTTTGTTTGGAGCACCAGTAATTGAATTATTGCCCATAGCCGCTTTGGTAGGAGTGATGGTAATGGTGGCGATAGGTACATTTGAATGGATTAGTTTTAGAATAATCAATAAAATGCCTAAACACGATATATTTGTTGGAGTCTTAGTGGCAATCATTACTGTTTTATTACATAATTTGGCGTTAGCAGTTTTGATTGGAGTTATCATTTCAGCTTTGGTTTTTGCTTGGGAGAGTGCCAAACGCATTCGTGCCAGAAAATATATCGATGATAAAGGGGTTAAGCATTATGAAATATACGGACCATTATTTTTTGGTTCCACCACTGCTTTTGCCGAAAAATTTGATGTGCTTGATGACCCGGATGAGGTAATTGTTGATTTTAGAGAAAGCAAAATCACGGATATGAGCGCTATTGACGCCGTACATAAATTAACAGAACGCTATGCAAAAGCGGGTAAAAAACTCCATTTGAGATATTTAAGCGCTGACTGTCGTGAGTTGCTTCATGCTGCAGATGATGTTATTGACATTAATATCATTGAGGATCCTACTTATAAAGTGGCGGCCAATTAGAAAAAAAAAAACAGACTTGAAGCTTCTTCAAGTCTGTTTTTTTTTACAACATAAAAGGATTTTTGTTGTTTTTATGGCGCTTGGTTTTATTCTCTTTAAATAATACTTTCACGCGCCTTTCCCATATTAGTCAAAATTTCATCTCGCAGTTGTAACAGTTTTCGCTTTCTCTCGGAATTCATGAAAAAGTAAAAATTGATTACTCTTCTAAAACGTTTGATTTCTGTCCAATAATACATTGCGACATAACCGGAGATTAGAAAGGCAAGGAATAGTAGCAGAGTATATGAAAAATCAGAGCTGATGTACTGTCTGAACAGCCAAATTTCCAGCGAGTAAAAAAGCGGAAACAGCAGTAGCCCAGTAATCATTTCTACAGAAGCCTTGTATTCGATATCAATTTTCAAGGCCTTAAATACTCGCGAAGGAATGATATAAGGCAAATAATTGATGAGTAACCCAAAGATATATACTGGTGCTAGAAAAATAAATTTTAAAAAATAATTCAGGCAAACCATCACCTTATTTTTTTGAAGGAAATGATCTGTGAAAAAACCAGGTGTCAATCGTTCTTCGGTAAGTAGTTTAAAGAAGGACAGTACCGCTGTTTGTATATCGTAGTAAAGGTCGGGATGGTGTTCAAGGGTGTAAATTAGTGCTTTTGAAACTTGGTTCCTCAACGCTAAAGATTTCTTTGTGTCGAGCTGTAAATCAGTCATTGGCTCACTAAAAGTAATGTAAAACTTATAGGACTTAACCAGGAACTCTTCCTGCGTTTTAGAGTAGGTTTGAGGAATGCTTTTCGCAAGTTCTTTTCTAATGTATTCTGTTAGTTTCAAGACCGTTTTAAAGTCGTTATTTGCGTAAGCCCGCTTGTATTTGTCAATGGATATTGGTTCGCTTACAGTGACTGAAATGTTGCTTCTAAACTGTATCGAATCAGAATAATCTAATGCGATGGGAAGTATTTTTAAATTTCCGTCAAAACTCTGAAGTTCTTCATAACTCAATGCAATTCTCGCAGTACCTGTTTTTATTTCCCTCAAATTAAGTTCATAGAGACTGCTGCCTTCGGGAAAGGTGAGAATAGTATTCCCTTTTGACAGATACTCATGGCATTTAGAAAAAGCAGTTCTGTTGTCCGGTTTTTCGCCGTGCAAGATGTCTTTTTTTCTATAGATAGGGATGACATTAAAAAAATTAAAAATTCTTGCCAGTATTTTATTCGAAAAAAGTCCTGCATTGGCAATAAACCCAATTTTTTGCTTGGTTATGGAGGTGATTATTAAAGGATCGATTAACGTGTTGGGGTGATTGGCTACAATAATCATGGGGCCAGCGGCCGGAATATTGTTTTTCCCCGTAACGACAATCTTTTTAAAATAAATAAAAAGAGATAATTTAATGATTTGTCTTAACAAACGATAAATCATTTGATATGCTGTTTAAGATTAGCCGTTTGAAGGGCAATAAAACCAGTAATGAAAAAGAGTGACATAAAAACCATACTGTATCGCATGCTTCCCGTAACCTGATCTATTAATCCGTAGGATAAAGATCCAATCACAATTGCAAATTTCTCAGTGATGTCATAGAAACTAAAATAAGAAGCTGTGTCTTTTGTCTCTAAGGGAATTAGCTTTGAATAAGTGGATCTGGAAATGGATTGTATTCCTCCCATCACAAATCCTAAAAAAGCAGCTAAAGTGTAAAACGTCAATTTTTCTTTCAGATAGTAGCCGGCAATACAGATGACAATCCAAATAATTAAGGTACAGCTGATCGCAAATCCATTTCCTTTTTTATTGGAAACCCAAGCAAAAAAGTAAGCGCCGCCAATAGCCAATACTTGCAAAATCAAAACGATATAAATCATTTCGTCCGCACCCATTCCAATCTCTTTGTCTGCAAACAGTGGCGCTAATAGCATAACAGTTTGAACTCCCATACTGAATAGGAAAAACGAGATGAGAAAGCGTTTCATTACTTGTTTTTGGCCAACTGCCGCAAAGACTTTCTTCAATTCTCTAAGGCCATGACCTATTATATCTAAACTTATCGGTTTCCCCGTTGCACGATCTTTTAAATAATAAAAGGCAATTTGGGCAAATCCCATCCACCATACACCGACCAGAATAAAACCAAATCGGGTAGCTGAACCAGCGCTTTCAAAACCGAAAACGGCATATTTTTGATACAACAGCAAATTTACAATCAATAAAATAATACTGCCTGTGTATCCCATTGCAAATCCACGGGCACTTACTTGGTCCATTCGTTCGGCGGAAGAAACCTCTGGTAAAAAACCATTGTAGAATACCAAAGATCCAGCATAGCCTATACTTGCTAAAATGGAACAAGCAATTCCATATTCAATATTTTCCCCTGTAAAGAAGTAAAGTCCCATACAAGACAACGACCCCAGATAGGTGAAGAATTGCATAAAGCGTTTTTTTAATCCGCTGTAATCGGCGACACCGGAAAGAATAGGGGAAAGAAGCACAATTATGAGGAAGGAAAAGGATATGGCATAGGAAAATAGTACGGAGTTTTTAATTTGGGCTCCAAAAAACTGAACCATTTCCCCTCCAAAAGCAGCTTGAGTAGTATTCAAATAATAAATAGGGAAAATTGCGGTGGTTACAATTAGATTATAAACTGAATTTGACCAGTCAAATGAGGCCCAGGCATTGATGAGTTGTTTGTTGTCTTTTTGCAGCACTTCGGTTTGTTGTTGTTGGTTTGTAATTTGATTCGTTTCTAAAGATATATTTTTTTAAACTGATAAAGCCCGTACCAAGATGAATCTACTTGAAAATAAAACTTTGTAATTTGACTCCCTTTACTATATAAAACTGTAGTATGGTTTGTCATATATTACAAAACAGCTTTTTTAATAATTTTTCTTGTCCAGGTTTTGATGCGTTTCATGAAATCCGTAAGGAGTTCAAATATCCTAATTCCCGTTTCTAGTAATTTCTGTTTAGCAGTTTGGTAACTGTTGAAAATTTCCAAATGATCAGCAGAAGAACGAAAACAGTTTAAAAAGTGGTATAAAAAAAAGCGCCCTCATTTACTTTTGTAAATGAGGGCGCTTTCCGTATTGATTTATATGTTAATTAACAGCGAAAGTGCCTTAGTAATTGGATGTAATGCAGTCTAGAATCAAAACGAGTTTGACTGTCTTTTACATTAATGATTATTCAAACGACCTAGTGTACTGTCAAGAGATGTTTTTAGCTTGTTAATGGCACCTTTTACGGCTAATTCATGTGTGTTTCCTTGATTTGAGACAACAATTGGTTTCATTCCTTCAAGTCTTGCTTCCAGTTTACAAAGTTTATCGTTTTGTCCTTCTTTGTGTCCGTTTTCATCTGAAAAATGAACTTCTAACCTCGTAATATGTCCGCTAAATCTGTTTAATTCTTCAGATAGTAACGTAGTTAATTGTGCTCTGAATGCTTCGTGTAATGTTAAGTTATTATCTGAATTTAATTGGATAGTCATAAATGTATATTTTATTTGTTGTTAATTTTTTTTACTGAAAGAAAGTGTTGAAAATAAGATAAGACAATATTTCCCGTTTTTTTTAACACAAGACCTTCTTTATAGTGATTTTGTTATTATGTAAATTTAAGCTTTTTGTGACGGAAAGTGTTACATATAACAAAAAATAAATTACATGATTCACACATCTAAGCGACACTTTTTCTCTTATTAGGTATAGAGAATGTAAGCGAAAATATATATTGGAAATCTAGACAGCTTCTATTTAATAGTATATGTCTAAAATGATCGTACGCTTCGAACCGTCAATTCGTTTTTCAATTCGTTCATAATATATTTCATTTACCATTGGACAGCCAAAACTATACTCTATTTGGTTATTTTGCTCTTCATAAGGCACATCGCAACTTTTATGTAGTACAATGTTTCTAGAGAATGATTTGTCGTTAGTGGCATCTAATCCATGTAATTTGTAAGCTTTGCCAAATTGACCGTTATAGCTTTGTCCGATCCTGTAACGGCCTAATGAGGTGCAAAGAGAGCCATTTTCATTACTGAATTTTTGGTCTCCGTCGATTTTTATTCTCGAACCGAAACCATGGGCTACCAATCCTTGATCCAATATCACATTGTTTTTTAGGTCGTATATAAAAAACCTATTTTTTCCTGACATGACTTGCATGTCAATAAAAAAGGCGATTTCAGGATTATAATTAGAATTGTGCTGAACTAATTCCTTTATGCGTTTTACCTGTTGCAAAAGCTTTTCCTCTGCTCTACTAGTTAATTCAGAAGATGCATAAGTTTTGTTTGCAGCATTTTTAGAAAAAATGTTGATGGGTAATAAGAAGAGTCCTATTGATAGTAAAACAAAGAATAATTTTCTCACTTTCTGTATGTATTAATATTGTTTTTCTTTGGGCTAATACCTGAAAAATGAATTAAGGTGTGTCAATTTGATACAGATTAATCTACTTTGCAAAGTTAAGAAAAAAAAATACTTTAAGTATTGAAAAACAGTTATTTAACAGGTATATCTGGGAGATTACCTCTTTTTTTTTCATGCATTAAATATTTTTGTACATGCGATACATTCCTCTTAAATTAGGATGGATTAATTCAAATTCTAAGTCAAATGTACCACAAATTTGGAAGTCCATTTTTTCATAAAATACTACTGCTTTTTTCTGGGTATCTATTGCTTCCAACCATAAAATGGAATGACCACTAGCTGCCAATCTGTTTTCTGTCCAATGGACAAGGGTTTTTCCGATGCCTTTGCCATGAAAAGCAGGGTCTAGATAAATTCGATCTAGTTTAGCGGATTTTAGATCTTTAAATTCAATCAAAGGAACATTTTCGATTAGTTTTAATATTCCAATTGTTTCAGATTGATAGTGAACAAAATAATAGGATGAATTAGGATTGTCGAGATCCATTGCCAAATTAGCGTAGGAATATATTTTTTTCATATACCAACTGCCATCATCGAACCACAGGTGGCGGTATTCGGGAAGGTATATTCTGGACATTAAGTCGTACAATTGTTCCTGGTCAGTAATTGAAATGGACGTTAACGTAAGTTTGTCGGATACTTGTATCATGTTTTATTGCTCGTTCTTATTGTAATGTTTGATTCAAGTGGCAACTACTGGCTTTTGGTTAAACCCATAATTTGCTTTCTCAAAATTAAATCTTTTTCTTGGACGATTCTTTAATTTGTGCTGTATTTCTATAATGTCATGAATTGTCGGGCCTTCAAAAGAAGTTAGTTTAGCTATATAATGTAATAAGAGTCCACTTAGGTGTTGATTTGCAGGATGATTCAAAGCGGTTTAATGCCTTTCCTTTTGAAGAAGTCTCCTAAGCTTATTTTCTAAAAGCTGTATTAATGAATTGGATCCACTACTCATGAGACGCATCAGATTATTTTTATTGAATTGTATTTCAATTATCTAAGCCAATGCCAGGAATGGCTTAGTCGCCTTTTTCTTTTTAAATAGGATTTGGTTAGTAAAGCACTTCTGAGATTTATCCAATTAACAGCAAAAATTATATAATACTCGGAGTTTGACAAAGGGATGTTTTAGGTTCGCCTTGATTATTTGTTATGGTATAGGAATCAGACCTATCGAAAAACCAAGTCAGGGGAACCTTTTCTTAATCATTGTATTCTTTGTCAAACAAGAACAAAAATAAATAATTATGAAAAATCTTTCTTCACCTAAGAAAATTACCTGGATCATCGGCTTAACTTTTGGTATTCGAGGAATTATTGGTCACTAAACAAATGTTCAAATTTTAACTCAATATAATTACGAACTCTTACTGGTTGGTTTTATTGTGGTGGCTGGTACAACGACTTTCAGTTAGATTTAAGGGGTTTAACGAGGTGCACTCGATAAGTAGTAAAGACTATGTTCTGTTTTAAAAAGAGAATTAACGCTTCGCTACTTTGTAGAGAGGCGCGGCTATCAACAGTTATTTTGAAAGTGATTTTTCTATAAGCAGTTGGTTAGCCTTTTAACCTACTTAAACCATCGCCGGTACTACTGAAGTTTGATTAATTAGCCTTTTAATTATTTACCGGTTAATCATAAATGAGACATGGTAGTTCATATCCATAAAATAGGTGACTTCGACGCTGTACGCGTCAGTCAGTAATTTCTTCCGTAAAAACTTCATTTTGAACAGGTTTCAAATAACTGGATGATGTAAGGTTCCTTGAAAGCCTATTGTCGAGTATAGATAATTTTGTATATTTACGATAGTAGGTCTTAAATGACGGCTATAGTATATATCTATGGTTATATAAAATGTATAGATAAAAATTATCGAAAAAGTTATTGTAATTTTGAATAACGAATAAAACTAAATTTTATAAATATGGAAGATAATAATCAATCAAGTGGATCATCTTATAAGATGAATAGCGAAAGTAAGTGTCCCTTTTCGGGAAGCGCTCCAATTACGGGTGATGGAACCGCGGCTAAGCAAAGCGCTGCAAGTGCTAAAAGTAATAAAGACTGGTGGCCAAATCAGTTACAATTGAATATACTCCGTCAGCATGCGGACTTTTCTAACCCCATGGGAGAGAACTTTGATTATGCGGCAGAATTTAAAAGTCTAGATCTTGATGCAGTGAAGAAAGACATATACGATTTGATGACAAATTCTCAAGACTGGTGGCCAGCAGATTATGGTCATTATGGACCATTTTTTATTAGAATGGCTTGGCATAGCGCGGGTACGTATCGAACTGCAGACGGTCGTGGAGGTAGTGGTGCCGGTTCTCAACGATTTGCACCTCTCAATAGCTGGCCTGACAATGCAAACTTAGATAAGGCCCGTTTATTACTATGGCCTATCAAACAGAAATACGGTAAGAAAATCTCATGGGCCGACTTAATAGTTTTAACTGGTAACTGTGCTCTTGATTCTATGGGATTAAAGACCTTTGGTTTTGGTGGGGGTCGCGAAGATATTTGGCAAAGCGAGGAAGATATTTATTGGGGCTCTGAAAGAAAATGGTTGGATGACAATCGGTATACTTTGGAGCGTGAATTAGAAAATCCATTAGCAGCTGTTCAAATGGGACTTATTTACGTGAATCCTGAAGGACCTAATGGAAATCCTGACCCACTTTTATCAGCACGTGATATTCGTGAGACTTTTGCACGTATGGCAATGAATGACGAAGAAACAGTTGCGCTTATAGCTGGTGGTCATACTTTTGGAAAAGTACATGGTGCTGCAGATCCAGAGAAGTATGTAGGACCTGAACCTTCAGCAGCAGGAATTGAAGAGCAAGGTCTTGGTTGGAAAAATAGTTTTCGTACTGGAAAAGGCGAAGATACTATTTCTAGTGGATTAGAAGGAGCTTGGAGTGCTACGCCTACAAAGTGGAGTAACAACTACTTTGAAAATCTTTTCGGATTTGAATGGGAGTTAACTAAGAGTCCTGGGGGTGCACATCAGTGGCGACCTAAGAATGGTGCAGGTGCTGGCACAGTACCAGATGCTCACAATCCATCCAAGAGTCATGCGCCGTTTATGCTTACGAGTGATTTAGCTTTAAGAGTGGATCCTATCTACGAACCAATTTCACGATACTATTATGAAAACCCTGATGTATTAGCAGATATGTTTGCTCGTGCTTGGTTTAAACTAATGCATCGCGATATGGGACCAATAGTACGTTACCTTGGTAAAGACGTTCCTAAAGAAGAACTAATCTGGCAAGATCCTATTCCTGCTGTAGCACACAAAATAATAGATAGTGCTGACATAACAGCACTAAAATTAAAAATACTTGATTCAGGACTATCAATATCGCAATTAGTTTCTACTGCTTGGGCTTCTGCATCTACTTTCCGTGGATCTGATAAACGTGGAGGAGCAAATGGCGCACGGATTCGTCTTGCACCCCAAAAAGATTGGGAAGTAAATAATCCAGTTCAACTAACGAAAGTATTAGAGGTGTTTGACCATATTCAGGCAGCATTTAATAAGGCTCAATCTGATGATAAAAAGGTCTCTATAGCCGACTTAATTGTTCTAGGTGGTTGTGCAGCTATTGAAAGAGCAGCCAAAAGCGCCGGTCATACTGTAATAGTGCCTTTTACAGCGGGGCGGGCTGATGCATCACAAGAACAGACAGATGCAGAATCATTTGATGTGCTAGAGCCTGAAGCAGACGGTTTTCGTAATTACTTAAAAGCGGAATATACTATTTCTTCAGAGGAAATGTTGATTGATAAAGCACAATTAATGACGTTAACAGTACCTCAAATGACCGTTCTACTTGGAGGAATGCGGGTATTGAACACCAACTTTGATCAGTCGAATCATGGCGTATTTACTCAGCGTCCAGAAGTGTTAACGAATGACTTCTTCCTTAATCTTCTTGATATGACAACGACATGGAAGTCGGTTTCTGAAGCTGATACTATTTTTGAAGGTCATAATCGTACTACGGGAGAGTTGAAAGGTGTTGGTACTCGTGCAGATTTGATATTCGGCTCGAATTCAGAGCTTCGTGCTATTGCCGAAGTGTATGGATGTGCTGATTCATCAGAAAAATTTGTAAACGATTTTGTTAAGGCTTGGGACAAGGTAATGAGCCTAGACCGGTTTGATTTAGTAAAATAGTTCGTAAAGATTAGAGAATAGCATAAAAAAAAATGGTCCGGTAACGGACCATTTTTTATATATAGTAGTTTTTAACTTTAACAGATTAGAGATTAACAGAGTTCTTAGAATGTGAGGAAACGGTATTAAACAGTACTTAGACTTTTTAAAAGTATAATATGCAACTACCAGACAGGAAAATAGTTGTTGTTTAATTAGAGTACTTTTTTTTAAGGAGTAGAGGCCTTAAAAAAGGTATAAGTGGCAAACTGAAATGATTACTAGCTTAATAATGGTATGCTAATAGAAGTATGAAAAGACTTATTTTATTGATTTTATAAAATGTAAAATAAACTTCAATACAGGTAGTGGGTTTTTAGTAACCATTTGATTTTTAACATCTTATTTATGAATTGGAATAAGTTTTATCTGTCGTATTTCATTGTTAAAGCAAATATTAAAAGTAGCAAAACGGCTGTATTACAAACAAGAAAAATTCTGGAAGTAATTATCTCCCAGAAATAAAGCTACTGCTTTATTTTTAAATTAGTGCCGACTTTTAATTAAACTGTTATTTAATAATTTAATTTCGGTATAAACAGCCAAAAAGGTAGCTACAATAGATTCAGATAAGTGGTAGGCAAGATAACTGTGGTTCCTTAAATCTTGACGTAGAGTTAACTTTACCATCACAATACCAATCATTAAATTAAAAGTTAAATTTAGCAATAACTCGTAAATAAGTAATTCACTCTACGTCAAAACCAACCACTCTTTATACAGTGATTATTTCTTACTGTCTTTAATTTTTTTCTGCAGCTCCTCATCGTTCTTACCAGTATTAGTTAAAGCGTAAGCAAATGCAACGCCAAATAATATGGTGATTATTCCTGCAAAATAGGGTATAAAATCAGTCATTTTTGTTTCTTTTTATTAGATGTAAGTATATTCCAAAGCAAAGTATTGATGGTACCCACAGGCCTATAAAAATAGCTTGATTTTCATGACCATCAAAAAATAAAATTTCAGAGTATACTAATGAAGCAAAGGCTGATATAAAAAGCAACGCATCGGTTAAGTTAAATTTATAAAACATTTTGTATTAATTATTTTAGTCCTACATGTATGGCTTTTCGGAATACGCCCCGTTTTTTTAAGTGGGTTCTGGACTCCACCTTTTTAATCTATTTCATTCAGATTAGCCTGTCGCTCTTTTCGATTTCACAGCATGTCATCTGTTTTGTTTTACTAAGAATTACAAGTAATCTAACTATAGCAAAATTACACTTTTTTAATTTATAATTTGATAGTAGCGGTACTTTTATCGTACAATAATATGTTTTTTATGAAAAATCTTTTGGTTAAAAAGCTTAAATAATTTACAGTAGGTAATTCGCGGTCAGTTACTTGAATTAAAAAAATAATTATTGAATATTTTTCGCTCCTATAGTCCATGTTTTTTCTTTGTTATCGGAAGTTATTCCCAAAGAAATTAGTCTTTATGGCATTTCTCTTATTTTGGGTTTAATTTTTTTTTATGTTTATTATTAGAACGGTAGTCTAGGTAAAGCGAGAAATTTGTCAAGTAAAAACAATCAGGAAAAGACTATAATACCGTGATTTATCAACTATATTTATTCTTGTTTTAGCCTATTTCATGGGATAACAATAGAGTTAAAGAGGGGAAGCCTCAAGTTATGGCTTTTAATTCATCTTGATTACAAAATGCTGGCGAGTCCTACTAGTAAATTATAGGTCTTCTTTTAAAAGTTGTCCAATAGCCAGAGATTTGTCCGCGATGTTATATTGCACATTGGATAATTTTTTCCCTAATAAAACAATCGCATGTAATTTCTTTCGCCTCTTCATTATCCATCAATTTTTGTCGTTCTTACTCTTTTATGTGTAAGGTCATTCCGGTATTTTTTGGATATGCAAATAAAACCTACAGTATAAGTTAAGCTATATTTTGTAATTAATTTGATGGTTAAATTCTTCAATAGTTGCATAATTCAAAGCAGAATGTCCTCTTTTTCTGTTGTACCAAATTTCAATGTATTCAAAGATTTCCAGTTTCATTTGTTCTTTAGAAATCAGTTTATTCCCATAAATCAATTCCGTTTTCAAAGATTTGAGGAAGTTTTCCGTCGCAGCATAATCCCTGCAATTTCCGTTACGACTCCTACTGCGGATTACTTTTTTATAGGAATCAAGAACATTTACAAACTTTTTACTGGCATGTTGGACACCTCTGTCAGAATGAAAAATTAAACCTTCATCAATATATCGGTTTTAACCGCCATTTTCCAAGCCCCAAGTGTAGTTTTTTCTTTACTCATTTTGTCACTCAAACTCCAACCGATAATTTTTCTGTCGTATAAATCCATAATAGTGGTCAGATACACAAACCCCTCTTTAGTTTGAATATATGTAATATCCGAAACCCAAACTTTTGAAGGCATTTTTACAACGAACTCTCTGTTGAACACATTTTCGACAACTAAATAATATTTTAAAAGTTAAGAATTTGTGCAAGGAGTGAGATAACTGGTACATGGGGATGATGCAACTAAATAAAGTAATTAAAAGCGAAGTATATCTGCACAGCTACGCTTCACTATTCTTATTTGATTGGTCCAGTTATAAATGTGTCCTTTTTCAACTATTAAAAAGGAAATTTTTTTGAAATACAACCTGTAAAATAATACTAATTTAATACGCCTTCAATCGTCTAGTTAAATGATACTATTTTCGATTATAGCTCAATAGAATTTAATTTCAAAGTTAGCTTTGTGGTGACTAGTTGCAATATGATACGTTCATAACTTTGCATAAAAAAACCGTTGCATTACTGCAACGGTAAATATCATAAGAAGTTAAGACCTTATTTTGGCATAACTACTGTATCAATTGCATGGATAACACCATTTGAAGCAGCTACATCAGCAAGAATTACTGTTGCAGTTCCTCCATTTGCATCTGTTAGCATTACTTTTCCGTCGTTCAAGCTTAATACGATTGTACCTCCTTGAACGGTTGTAACACTGTATTTTCCGTTATTTTTGTTTATTGCATCAATTACTGTTGCAGCGTCAAATTTCCCGGCAACAACGTGATACGTTAAAACAGCTTGCAATTTTTCTAAACTTTCTGGTTTCAACAAGCTTTCAACAGTTCCTGCTGGAAGTTTTGCAAATGCAGCGTTATTTGGTGCGAAAACCGTAAATGGACCATCTCCACTTAATGTTTCAACTAATCCTGCTGCTGTCACTGCTGTTACAAGCGTTGAGAAATCTGCGTTTGCAGCTGCTACACCTACAATATTTGGTGTTTCAACAACCATTGTACTGTCCATTGCTACTGCTGTTGAATCAGCCATCTCAGTTGATTCAGCTTCTTTTTTTTGACCACAAGAAGCTGTGATTAATCCTACTAGTACAAATGCACTAATTGTTTTTGCTAATTTCATAGTTACTATTTTAGATTTAAATTAAATTAAGATATTCAAAGATAAGAATTTATATTGTTTGTTCACTATTATTGACGATTAATTAAACAAAAAGTAAAATAGTGGTCTAATTTGTAGCAATGTTTAGTGTCGTAGTATCGCATTTTACTAAAATTGGCTTTTCAGAATTCCCTATTTTAAGTTTATTAATTTGATTTTTAGCGAGATATGAAAATATAATAGATCGAATGTACGAATAAAAATGATATTAGTGTTAAATTCATTTAGTTTTTTTTTAGGTTGTATAATTATCTTGTAGTACGTCAGCTGTGATAGTTAATATGCTAATTTATCTGATTTTATTTTACCTTATTGAATTCTAAAGTACTGTTTTAACTGAATCGCTAGAATTGCGGTAATACTTTGTTCTTCTTTTATATTGGGTTTATGGGTTCATTTTATTAAACGTTGCGTTTATAACTTCAGGTGTTGCTTTTGCCATTACTTCACTAAAACCGAACGTAAGTTCTGTTTTTCTATCTTTCATTTGTTGAAATACAGCTTCTACAAAATCACTAACTTCTGGCTGTCCATCGTGTATGCCTTTCCCGCCAAGGTCAGTGTTTAATGCTGGGGGTATCATTTCAATTACTTCAATGTTTTTCTCTTTTAGTAAATGTCTTAATGAAAGTGTAAACGAATGGAAAAACGCTTTTGTTGCACAATAAACGGGGACCTTTGAAAGCTGCACAAACGCCAATCCTGAAGTAACATTAATAATAGTGTTCAACGATTGTAGTTTTATAAAAAGTGATGTCAAATGAAGTGGAGCTAACACATTTGTTGTAATTTCAACATTCGCTTTTTCATAAAAGTCATCGTTAGAAATAGTCATCCAATTTTGAATACCAGCATTGTTTATTAACACATTCAAGTCGCTGTGATTTTCTGAAATCCAATTGTAGAGTTCTATTCTATCAGCTTCCACAGATAAATCGCAGACTTTTGTAATAACAGATGGAAATTTGTTAGCCGCTTCCTGCAAAGCCTCTTCGCGTCTGCCACAAATGATGACTTTATTTCCTTCCTTAAGAAACCTTTCCGTGAGTCCAAGTCCAATTCCGCTTGCTCCTCCTGTAATTAAAATGGTGTTGCCTGTCAGTTTCATATTTATTGAATTTTAATTTAATTACATGTCGTTTTACACTAATAATTACTTTTGCAGCTTTGAGATGCTCTCTATTTAGTTACCGCTAATTTTTCGGATGAACGAAAACGTAATGCGAAAAGATAATTCTACTAAAATCGCGCTATGTCAAAACCATTGTTATTGGACGCACTACTTTTTTTATTCTTTAAAATTAGACGGGAATAGGTTTCGTAATCGAAGATTATTTTAGAGTTGTTTTGGTTTATACGGTGATATAAGAATCTTTTTCCTTTTTAACTATTGAATCATTCGCTTCAAATTCATTCCAAAATTTGTTTTCTAATCGAATTAAGTTCTAGGGTAATTTTAGCACGCTATTATATTATAGTTTATCAGGAGTTTAGCAATAGCCATAAACTTAAACTCTAATAATTCCATCAAATATTAATTATGTTCTCAATTTATTTATCAAAAATTTCTTCGATTTATGTTTCGTAATATCCTGCAGTATTTTTGTATTTTAATTAACTTTTTGATAGGTCTAACAAAATAATATTTATCCACCTTAATGTCGATAGAGAAGTCTATTAAACAGCAGACCTTTCTTTTTAAGCTAATATATAAATAAAATATACAAATCATCTAATAGATGTTGATCTTGCATAAGAGATAGGAGCAACACCCTTTTACAGATCTTGTCTCGTCTTTTTGGAAGAGACAAGATCAATAAAAGATATAGCGTGCAGATAGCTATCGAGAAGCCCGAATGCCCTGAAACGGATTGGAAGCGAGGGTACAACTAAAAAAATAAGATAAGAAAATCAGATTGGGTTATACCTATCGGATTTCTGTATTTAAGATGGCGACCTCTTTATTTTGGAACTTTAAAATCTAACTTACAAATAGATCACTTTGCCATTAGTACCGGCAACTCCCTCGATAAGGGCTTAACTTATTGTAGAGTGGGGTGAATTGTTTATTCTAAGCCCCAACTATTCTGTTTAAGTAAGTTTCCCTTCGGCAAAAAGTCTTCTAATCTCTTTTTTGTCAAATTTACCAACACTTGTTTTTGGCACTTCATTGATATAAACATAGTCTCTGGGAATCTGATATTTTACAAAGTCTCTCGATAAAAATTCAATTAATTCGTCATCTGAAAGGGTATCTTCGGTATTCACCAAGACTATTGAAGCCAATGGTTTTTCGATCCATTTTTCGTCGGCTATGGCAATTACTGCAGCTTCTTTAATTTTAGGATGCGCCATTAATGCCGATTCCAAAGCAACACTTGAAATCCATTCGCCGCCACTTTTTATAAGGTCTTTTGTACGGTCTTTAATTTCCATATAACCATCTGCATCGATAGTGCTGACATCACCTGTTTTAAACCAGCCGTCTTCCGTAAAACTATCCTGATTATTGGTTTTAAAATAGGAACTGATAACCCATGCCCCTTTTATTTGTAATTCTCCCATGGTTTTACCATCTGCGGGTGCTAAAGTCCCTTCATCTGTCATAATCCTAATTTCCACACCTGGAAAAGCAGTACCTTGTTTCGCACGAATGTTCATTTTTTCGTTATCTGATAAGTGTTCATGCTTGTGTTGTAATCTCGAAACGGTACCTAAAGGGGATGTTTCTGTCATTCCCCAGGCTTGAACCCCCTTGATTCCAAAATCTTTTTCGAAGCCTTCAATAAGACTTTTAGGTAGTGCAGAACCACCTACAATATACTCTTCTAGTGCCAGTTTTTCTTTTGGTGGGTTTTTCGTCATGGCATCATAAACGCCCAGCCAAATAGTGGGAACTCCGTTTGCTTTAGTAACTTTCTCTTCTTGAAGAATTTTAATAAGAGCGTCTGGCTGTAAGTTTGAAGAGGGTAGCACCATGTTTGATCCAGACAACAGACATAAATACGGAAATCCCCAAGCCATTACATGAAATTGTGGTACAATTAATAGAATGGTATCCAGATTACTGTAATTACCGGCATTTGGTGATATAATGTTAGAAGCATGCAAATAAGTAGATCTATGAGAATATAAAACTCCTTTTGGTAAACCTGTTGTTCCGCTTGTATAACACATTCCACAAGCATCATTTTCGTTTAGTGTTGGCCATTCAAAATCTTCCGATTGTTCTGCGAGTAAATCTTCATAGTGTATTGTATTTGTCAAAGTGGTTTTAAAATCTTTAGACGCATTTATTAACACATAATATTCCACGGTTTCGAGCAGCGGAGCAATTTTCTCTAGTAGTGGGACTAAAGTAGCGTCCACAAAAATGACTCTATCTTCAGAATTGTTAATTATATATTCCGTTTGGTCGCTTGTCAATCTGATATTTATAGTATGACAAATGGCTCCCATACCCGAAATACCATAGTATAGTTCGACATGAGGCGCATGATTCCATGCAAAAGTTCCCACCATGGCGCCATTAGTGATTCCTAATTTCCGCGTCAACGCATTGGCTAACTTTTTACATCTTTTATACATGTCACTAAAGAGATACTCATGTCGCGTTCCGTCTGGTAAATGGGTAATTATTTTTTTATGATGATAGACGCTGTTGCCGTATTCAAGAATAGTATTAGTTGTGAGTGGGTAATTCATTATTAATCCTTCCATTCTAAAAATTTTAAATTATTATTTAATTCGACGATTCTACTTGCTGCGGAATATTCGATCCGTTTCCTTTTATCAGATACTCAAATACCAAGCTTTCTTTTAATTGAATGTAAAAGTCACTCGACTTTAATAAGGGGCAAACTTCTTAGCTGCATTCTTTTAACTAAGATAAAAAATATTGGGAAACAAAAATATGAATTTTGCACATTTTCAGTAATTTCTTGAAACTGTTATACTGTGACGTCATAATTTATAATATTATTCTCCAAATTTTATTTTCAACATCTAACACAAACACTTCATTTTTTTTCTGTTTTAAGAATTCTTGTAGGGAAAAGGTCTTTTGGAAAAGTAAAAGTATTTTTAATGAGGAAGAAGCTGTTGTTGTATTCAAGAATTTGAATTTGCGAAGCCTTGTTTGTACCTTGATTACTTAAGGTTACCTATTCTTTAGTATTTTCAACGCTAAGTGGAAATTCGTAACGAGTCAAATGCCTACAATTTTTAGTTTCCAATAGGATATGCAGTTCGTAATTATATGTAATTTTTAAGACGACAATAATTGATTTTTTAATTAGTCTTAATTCTTCAAATAACTTTCGTTATGCTAAGTATTTAAGCTATTACAAGGGCCAAAATTTTGATATTATATTAAATACTATTCTTTTGCCTGTCTTATGTTATCAGCAACTACAATTATATAATTTGCAATTGTGGTTTTTTCCTTAACTGTCATTTTATTCCATTCAGATTGCATTACGGTAGTAATAGATTTTATTTTTAGACCAGGTTGAATTTTATTTATTCACCAAATTATACCTTGTTGATAGTTGGAATGGTAGGATCCTTCAAAGTGAAATAAGAAATTACCCGAGTTAAAATTCTTGAGTGAAAAATAAGCCATCGTAGCATCTTTAGAAGCTTGGGCAGTTTGGATGTTTAGCATATTTGACGGAACATGTCCTCCCATATTATCCGCCATTTCTGCGTAAGCTTTTATGGTAGGGTCAAAATATTTCTCTAGATCTGGACCAATCAGCGCGAGTGCTTCTGGACTTAATTCTTTTAATGCGTTTATTCCCATTTTATTAATCATTGAAGCATATCTTCTAGGAATATTGGTAGCAATAAAACGCAAGTTGTTTTCTTTTGCGAAATCAACTAAAGGCTTATAATCAGTTTGATAGTTGCTCCACAGCTGCGTTATCTCAGGTGTCATTTTATCATCGGTATACAAGCCCTTTAAATATTCATTTATGACTAGCTGGTTTCCAGATTCAAACATTTCGGCTCCGAAAAATAAGTTAGCCTCCTTAATTTTAAAAAAACTTTTACTCATTTTCAATTGCATCCAATGTGAAATAGGATTGTTGTGATATTCGCCAAAAAACACCATATCACTTATCACAAGATCTTTAATCATTTGATCATAGTACGCAATTTGCCCGTCATTACTAAATAACTGGTATGCCGTTTTGTTTTGTGCGTTTGTTATGCTTACCATGCATAGTAGTAAAAAACTGGTTACTATGAAGTGTTTCATGTTTCTATGGTATTCAAACTTATTATTTTTTAATTAGGTCACGATTCTCACTTTGCAACTCGACAATAACTTCGTTTTTACGGTTAAAAACTTCAAAAGGAGGATTATAACCTAGATAGTAAAATCGGTTAGTGTACTTTATTCCCTCGGCATCCAAAGCGACCTTCAATTTCTCTTTGTACTTTTCTATTTTCGTATCATTAGCCCAACCGCCAAAGGTAATTGCTGCGACAGTTTTTGCCGGTTCATTACGAAATTCGATCTGCGATTCGCTGGGCTGAGGAAGGGTTTCTTTGTTGAATTTTTTGGGAACCAAAAACATAACCGTCATGGAATCTTCTAGAGACATGGCGACAGGTGAGGTCATAGATATTTTTTCGTTTTTTTCATTTCCACCAAAAATGTATCCGGCTAAAATAGAGAACCCTTTACTGGACGCCTCTTTAAATTCTTTTGTAGAGAGTTTGACAGAAGTAAACAAACTTGCCTCGTAGCTACGGATTTCAAATGTCACGTATTTTTTATTGACTACATAAGGATAGGTTTCAATAGACCTTTGAGCATTCATGGCATAAAGTTGTACCACAATAAAGGCTAATAGGAGTACGCCGAGTGAGATAAATAGTATTTTCATTGTTTGGATTTTAGGATATGGTTATTTTAATTTATGATGAGCGTCAACGGTTGGTGCAGGTTGCAGAAAGGGTTTACACTGGCATTAATGTTTAAACAGCTAAATTACGTATTCGAGAATAAACTGTTGATTGACGCACCCAACTTGCAATACAATAGGGCACTTTTTTAAGTGTTGACTTTTTATTTGTTATTCTGTTTTTTAGAGCTCCGTTTTTAGTTTTAATAGTAATGGTTTTAATTTTATAAGTATCAATGATATTGATAGATTAACTAAAAATATATTTATTAAATTTAAATACTCGAAGTTAACATATTTTATACATTAAGTGGTTTTCTATTACTATAATTAAGTTAGCAAAAGAATGAAGCAATATTGTTGTTCCTATACTTTTTGTTTTGTAATAAACCAACCCAAGATTAGACCTAACACAACTACTCCCATTTTTGTAATGGTTTTCTGTGTATTAGACCGAGAGTTGTTGAGGAAAATAGTATTGCATATTGCTTAGTATATCTGGTCAATAAACCTTTTAAGATAATACCTCTAAAAATTATTTCTTCTAACATTGGGGCAAGTAGCGTGGCTCCAATAATAAATAATGGTTTATCAAATGAGTTTGATATTTCAGGATTGTAGTGTAATATTTGATTCAAAAAACTATTGATAGGTTTATTTATTCCAATATTAAATACCAATAACAGTAATAGTAGTAAGTAGAGAACTCGGAGATTGATAATTTTGAAATTCCATTCCATTTTTTGCTTTCTTTTATAATTCAACAAGTAAGAAATACTAATAAATAGGAAGCAAAAAATTACAAAGAGGACTGGTGGATATAATTTAGTAGCTGCTTGTGAATTCATAGCAATAAAAAAGGGAAAAGGTTTTGCAAGCGATAAAGCTGCAATTAGCAGACCTAGAACTTGGATGAGCTTATTTGGGAAGAATCTCTTTTTCATAATTGCTGTGACTTAACCCTGAGCACAATTTGTATACATTACAAAACCATATAAAGTCACCAGAAATAGGGTAGGTTTATATGATAAACGTCATATAGTATTACTGCAGCTAATATATAAATAAAATAGTACAAATCATCTAGTGGATATTTGCTTTGCTTGATGGCCGGATATCGATGATTTCGATGTTGTTGTTTTGAAATACTATAATTTTTTAGAACCAATAGTTCTGCCAACTTCTTATCTTTGAATACTTATTTATTGAAGTCTAAAAGTAAAAAAATGGTATTAAATAGAAAATTTATTCTCGAAGGAGCATTAGAAGAGCAATTTGCATTGGATTTGAGCTATTCTGAATCTCAGGAACAAAAAGGGATAATCATTTTTTGTCATGGATTTAAAGGCTTTAAAGACTGGGGTTGTTGGCAAATGATCGCCAATTATTTCGTAGAGAATGGCTTTGCATTCTTAAAGTTTAATTTTTCCCATAACGGAATGGGACTAGAAGATTCAGTCGAATTTACAACACTCGATAAATTCGCTACCAATACTTTTGGAAAGGAGATGAAAGATATTGAGAGTGTGGAGCAGTTTATAGTTAAGCAATTACCCGGGATTTTGCCTATAATTAACGTTGGTAAAATTTCTATTATAGGCCACAGTAAAGGAGGTGTTTCGGGATTACTGTATTGCACGCAATACGATACTAAAATTAAGAAAGTATGCGCTTGGGCGAGTCCGTTTGATTTTCATCGCAGTTGGAATTCAAAATTTATTAACAAGTGGAGAGCTGATGGTGTTCAGTATATTAAAAATGGGAGAACTAATCAAATGATGCCTATGAATATAGAAGTTCTGGAAGATATGGAAATTAACAAAGAAAAGTACAGTCTGGTTAATGCGGGTCAAAAGCTTCAAATTCCATATTTGATTATTCAAGGTACGAATGATCAAGCAGTGAAAATGGAGGAGTTCGATCTGTTAAAGAAACATTTTACCAAAGCGAAAAATCATATTATTTTAGAAGCCAATCATGTTTTTGGCGGATCGCATCCTTATTCAGGAACTGAATTACCAGAACATACTAAAGAATTGGTTCGAGTGACTAAGGAGTTTTTCTCGTAGTTGAGACTAGCTTCAAGTTCTATAATTTGTCTAGAAAAAAAGAGATTACACGCAGATAAGTTGCTATTTCACCCAGGTGTACAAATTAAACGCGGCCTTTCTAAAATAATTTATACCCTTTGTGGTTTTACATAACGGTGTTGTATATGGATTTTAGCGTGTAAAACAGCGTTTTTTTTCGGATTAAGCTAAAGCCATTTTTAATTGTCTTATTACTTTTTCTTCTCGATAAGCCAAATTTAAAAATTTGGCGGACTTGCAAATATGTCTGAACGTCTATTGAATAACTAATTATCTATGAGATACATACGGTGTTAAGTATTGTTGTTATTCATGTTTGTAATGATCTGAATTCTTATAATGTTCTCTAATTATATCCCTACCAAAATCTCCCTCAAAATCTCTCCACACGTTATGAATGTGATTGGCTTCGTCCTGGACATTATCAAACTCAATTAAAAAAGACTTTCCCTGAATCCGGTAACAGTGACCTTCACCCAGGGCAGTTGCTCCGGCCCATCCAAATCTCACCTCATTTATTTCTTGATGCTTAATGCTATTCATTCTCTTTTCGGCCTGTTTAGGAGGAATGGTTGATAAATATTCATCAAGAAGTTTTAAAAAAATAAGTTGTTGATTCCTGGTTAATTGACCTTACATAATTCCTACGGGACTTAAAGGTGCGACTTCTGTGGATTTCCCTGTAACAATATCAAAAAATGGTTTCTCCTGAAATATTGCCATTTTCCTTTGTTCTTCTGATCATGAGTTTATCAATTCAAAACCTAGGTCTTCTTCCTTTTGAAGAGTGCGCTCACCTTCTCTGGGGCCAGAAAGAATTCTTGCAGGATTTGCTCCTAAAAATAGGGGAGCAATTTCAACTTTTCCGTTATGAATTGTAAAATTTAGGGAAATATGATGTCCTTCAAAAGAGAAAGCCCATAAACTGTCCTTTTCAGGATTTCCATAAAATGCTACCGAATAATTTTCAGGATTTCTCGGGATTGAATCTCCACTGATTTCCAAAAGGATATTTTCTAAATCGATGATTTTCATCGTTTTATTATATCCCGTTTCTGATAGAAAAGTCTTGAGAAGTTCGTCTAATTTAGACTTCTGATTTGAATCAAGTTCATTAAGTTGAATTCCTGTTCTAGGAAACATTGAACTAGGTAAATAATGCCAGAGAATTCTAGACTTGTCATTGAAGGGCATCTGCGTTTTGTTCCTTTGAGCCTGCGTTAGAGATTTCAAAAAATCAACTGCAGGATTATCAGTTAACAGGCCGAATGCCACAACAATCGATGCAACAGACAAAAGTGTAATACTAATAATAATTTTTTTCATATCACAGCAGTTTTTTAATAATGCCTAACGTTATGCCACTTTGAGATGGCTGGAAATTCGTAACCTTTCAGTTTATGGCTTAGCGAAAACTTGATGCGGAACGGTAATTCCACTAAATTCCATTCTACCATTTTCAAAATAATCATTTTGAATGTCAATAATTAGAAGTGCTTTTATCATTTTTTAAGTCTTACTTTCATTAATGACATTTACATATTTTTTTAACCAATCTAAATACCGCTCCATACGGTCTTTTAGAAATGAAGGTCTTTTGATACCGTGATATTCATCAGGATATACCACCAATTGCGTTTCTCTTCCCAATCGTTTCATACCCAAATACATTTGTTCTGAGTTAAGGATTGGTACGTTCCAATCATCGCTGCCGCCCATCCAAAGAGTAGGAGTTGTAATTTTGGCAACGTCATTGTAAGGAGAGATGCGCTCCCAAGCTGCCGCGTTTTCCCAAGGCAATCCCAATTCCTGTTCCCAAGTAAGTTGGTAATGGTCATGACCGTAATTAGCTCTAAATAATGCTTCGCTCGCGCCTGATAACGCCGCTTTGAATCTATTTGTTTTGGTTATGACATAGTTAGTTAAGATTCCACCATAAGACCATCCACCTACCGCAAGTTTATCGGGATCAGTATACCCTTTTGCAATGGAGTAATCTACGCCTGCCATAACATCCTGATAGTCTAGCTTGCCCCAATCAGCATAAATGGCTTTGCAGAAATCTTGTCCATAACCTGTAGAACCTCTTGGATTTATTAATAAAACCAAGTAACCACTGGCTGCATAAAGCTGGGCAGTACTATTAAAAGAAAAGTCATATTGACTGGTTGGACCGCCATGAATCCATAAAACAGTAGGATATTTTTTAGCGGGGTCAAAGTCTATAGGTTTTACTATAAACCCTTGAATAGGAGTGCCATCTGCGCTTTTATAATTAATTTTTTCTACTATTGGGTTTTTAATGCCACTCAGAACATCGTCATCGATATGAGTCAGTTCTTTAAGTTGATTTTTTTGAAACGTATATAGATTGTCTGTCCTATTTGCCTTCCCCATTAAAACGGTAAAACTTCCTTCATGAAAATCATAATCGTTAATACTAATATCTCCCTTTATAACCCTTTCCAGTTTTTCCCCGTCAGTATTAACAGAAGCTAAAATACTTGTTCCACTTTCTTCCAATAGAAAATAAATGGATTTCCCATCTTTCGAAAATTTAGGTTTTGATATGTTACGATCTAGGGTTTTGGATAACACCTCGGTTTCTCCACCCGTTGAAGCTGCGATCGCTAAATGCTGAGTGGCGTACCAAAGAATGGTACCATCCGTTATAGTTACATGGGCGATATGTTTTCCATCTGGACTCCAAGCAGGAGAATTGTCACTGTTCGGGTTTGTAGTTACTTGAGTTAATTTTTTATCTTTATAAGGATTGTCGGCATCTACCACCCATATATCAGTATTTGAGTTGCCATCAGGATCTTTTGTACGGTTGCTTACAAAAGCAATGTTTTTTCCATCTGGGCTCCACACAGGATCGCTATCATCATAATCACCATAGGTAAGTTGTGTAGGAATACTGTCGCCAGGAACAAGGGTATACAAATGCTTTCTGTATCGGTCAAGATAGCCTACATAGTCTTGTTTAAATTGACGACGGTCGATGACAAAAGGTTTTGCTTTTTTATCATCCTCTTTATCCGCTGTCAATTCTTCCGGTTTTGGATCTGTAAGCACCAATAGCAATTTATTGCCTACAGGAGCCCATTCATGACTTGAAGTACCTTGTGGAATTTTGGTCAGTACTTCTGCATCGCCCCCCATTCGGTTAGAAATCCAAACTTGTGCTTTATCATCTTCTTTTTTACGAGCTAAAAAAGAAAGATACTTATTGTCAGGGCTCCATCTAGGTTGGCTTCCAGAGTAGTCTTTACCAGTTATTGCAATAGGCTCACCCCCTTTCATTGGGATGCTGTAAATACGTGTAAGGGATTTGTCTTTTTTCATATCCATTTCCGAAACAGTATAAGCTACCCATTTACCGTCTGGACTAATTTGTACCTCGCTGATCGTTTTTAGGTTCAAGATATCCTCTACGGTGAGCGCTTTCTTGGTTTGTTGAGCAAATGCAATAGAGCACAATCCACATAGAAATAGGGACAAGCTGCTTTTTAAATTGGTTCTCATAGTTTCAAAATTTTAGAAGAGGTCGTAATGTATAAACCTGAAGTACGTTCAGATTTCTTTATTAATTATTTGGTTAGTGACGAACTGGTAGTAAAATAACTTTATCTGTACTCCGAGTAAAAATAGTTTTTTATTTTCATACCAACAGGACTTTAATATAACGATCTTAATGGCGGACGGTAACGTAGTGAATCTTCGTAGTGCAGCATTGAAAAGATAGTAATATAATCGGTAAGATTTAAATAAAGTCATTTGAGAACTGAAATTAGTTAGTGGATATGAGCATTTTCGATCTTAAATAGTCGGAACGATCTGTAATTGACAAAAAATATCTGATCGTTCTATTCCATATCTAATGCTAATATAGTTTGAAGCAATACGTTCGCTCCATTCGCCATATCAACTGCTTTGCTAAACTCTTTTGGGGAATGACTGATTCCAGCAACACTTGGCACAAAAATCATTCCTATCGGTGCAATCAAAGCCATGTCTTGTGAATCATGTCCTGCTCCGCTTTGCATCTGTTTGTAGGTAAGATTCAAGGATTTTGTTGCGCGTATAATTTTATCCTGAATGGATTTATCCGTTAGCGCGGGTGTAGCGCCGAGTAATTGATTTTTGAAAGTAATGGTAGTACCACCCGATTGAGCTATATCTGCGGCTCTTTTTTCGATTTCATGAAAGAGCTCCCAAATTTTATCATATGACAAATCTCTTATCTCTAAACCTAATACCACTTTTCCTGGAACAACATTATAGGCTCCTGGCGCGGCGGAGATTTTACCAACTGTCCCAACTTGTCTGCCATCGTGACTGGTGATTACTTCATTAACTGCAACGATAAGTTTAGCGGCCGATAGCAAAGCATCTTTACGTAAATTCATAGGTGTTGTACCTGCATGATTAGCAAAGCCTTCGACGGTTACTTCCCAGTCTTCAATACCCACAATACCTTCCACCACGCCAATCTGTATGTTTTCCTTTTCTAAAATTCCACCTTGTTCAATATGCAATTCTAAAAAGGCTGCTAAGTCCCCTTTTTTTCTCATCACACTTGATATACTATCTACTTTCCCTCCGATTGCAATTATACCTTCGCCTACAGTCAATCCAGATTGACTTAGCATTTTTAACCGCTCTTTATTAAATGCCCCTGCTAGTGCCTTACTGCCTAATAAGCTACCTTCTTCATCTGAAAATATTATTAATTCAAGCGGATGGCGGGTAACTATATTATTTTCTTTGAGAATCTCCATTATTTCCAGTCCAGAAATAGAACCTAAGCAGCCGTCATAATCACCTCCATCAGGCACCATGTCTATATGACTTCCAAATCCAATAGTTTTTAAAGAATCAATGGTACCCTGACGCTTTCCAATTATATTTCCGGCGAAATCAATTGTTACTTCAAGTCCTGCTTTTTTCATTTGATCAATAAACCACTTCCTTCCTTCGACATCTCCTTTTGTAAAGGAAACTCGATAGCCTTTGCCGTTTAAATCTTTACCAAATTTTGATAATTCAAAAATTCTGTTTTCAATACGGTCTTGGTTTACTTTAATTTTTTTAGTTGTGTTTTTTGTTTGGCTGAAAGTAGAAAACGATAAAATTGTAAAAAAGCAAATGGTAATTGATGTCTTGAAATATGGCATAATTGAATGTTTTATAATAGTAGTAAACGTTTAAAATATTTCCTTGTTGTTTCTTTTATGGTCAATCCGCATCACCTAAAACGTAACACTTGGCTTTAATCTGGTTTTGGACTTAAGTAAAAGTATTTCTTTGAGTTTATCGCTTTTAACTCAAACATAAAACCAATTAAAATTAAGCCGAAAACTCAAATGGGACAAAACCTTTACTACGCTGAAGCTGTTAGTAGTGAATCTGATACCGATCAAAAATACATCTATTTATTTGTAAATTAATACTTATATATAGTAATATTGTTAAAAAAATAAATTGTAAAAAGGCTCCCTGAATCCGGTGGCTTTAGTGCTACTTTTGGAACCTTCTAATATTATGAATGACGTAAGCTATTCTGCAAGAACAAAGCAGCTATCAATTTAAAAAATATTGCACTCCAGCCTGCAGGGAACGGCCCGTAAAACACCTTTGTACCGCTTGACCAGCAGGAAGAGAAATCGATCGGAGCCAGCACGCGCAAAGCGTTGAAGAAAATAACAAACGCTATCAGGAAAACCCACAATTATACCGAACACTACAAGAGATAAACGAACATATATTCGGCACTATAAAAGATAATGAGGCTATAATCAAACTAATTTAATAGGACTCGAAAAAGTAAATGGGGAACACCGTTTAATTATGCTGGTATACAATACTTAACTGTCATATAAACAAGATACCAACGTTTTCGCAAAACGGATGTTACAAGCAGTTTTTATTCTATAGTCTGTCTAGAAAAACAAATATGCTATCATAAGCATTTTTAAGTTCTGTTGCATTAGGAGAGTGCAGATCTTCGGGTATAAAAATCACCTCATTCTTTTTCCTGTTTTCATTAAGATGTGCAACAAACTTCTCAAAAGTTATTGGTGGAACTTGGTCATCTTTACCTCCTTGCCATAAAAAGAATGGCGGGTCATTTTTATCGAGATATGTAATTGGTGCATATTTAGAAATCAGTGCTTTTGGAGCATATCCTTCACTAGAAGGGAACAATGCATTTCCTAGGTCTTTCATTAATGGCATTTCATTGTCCATAAAAACTTTTTCAACCACATCTAAGCCATCTACAGGTCCGGAAAAATTTATTATTCCAGAAATTTTAACACCTTGGTCTAATTTGTTTTTATAGATAGGATTGTTTGCTGAGATACCTACGTAGCTTGCAATATGTGCACCTGCCGAAAAACCTGTAAGTATTATTCTGTTGAGATTTAATTGATAGGTTGCATTATTAGCTTTTAAAAAGTGGAGTGCATTTGTTAAGTCTTCGGTCGCTATTGGTATTCCTCTTTTAAGTCGGTAATTCAAATTGACAACATTCATCCCTTTATCTAGGTAAGGTTGAATGTATTTTTCCTCCTTGGATTTGTCACTAAGATAATATCCTCCGCCATGTAAGAAAATAACGGTAAAATTTTTATTACTCAATTTCTTTGCGTCTTTAGATATATAAATGTCCAAATCTTCCTCTTTATCTGAGCCATAGGATATGTTTTTAAGACTTTATAGTTCGCTGCTAATTGTTCAGCTGACTTGTTGGGAACAGATGCAAGCTTAACCGAACACGAGCTGAAAAATATCGAAAATGATAAAAATAGGTAAATGATGCTTTTATTCATTTTCGGTCGTTTAAATTGTTTTTAAATTTCTTGTAGTGGTTTTGTACATTAAACGTAGCGTGTAAAAAGACGCTAACCGCATTCGTAGCAGCTTGTTGTCAATCTACAACCAAGCTTTTAATACGGGCAGTATCGCTCGAACATACGCTGCAACGACAATAAACTATATCACTTGGTAGAGGTAGGCGATTTAATTCACTTTATTTTAATTTAAAAGACGTTTCCTGCAAAAGTGTTAGACGGTACTTAAAGTCATGACTCACTTTGTAAACATAGGCGGATGCTGCTGCTGATAAAGGGTTATCTGTTGAAACTTATTGGCGAAAGCAGCTATTGTTGCCTCACTGTATAATTTACCACCTATGAAAGTAATGCTTGGTGGAGCAACACCGGCAGCAGCTATACCAGACGGTAACGTGATACAAGGATTGCCTGTGAGGCATGTTAGTGCCATAGGTTCTTCGGCCATACTGGGCACAATGATAATATCGTACTCGCTCAATAATGGAAAAGCCTGCTGCATAACCATGTAGCGCAAACGGCAGGTGGTAAGGTATTCAACAGCCGGAATAAACCGTGCAGTCCTAAATACGTTCGGGTACCGGTTTTGCCATTGCTGTATCATTTCGCTATCCTTGCCCGACCTTGTGAGGGGGTCAAAAGCAGCAGCTGATTCTGCATACCAAATTGATAGTAGCAGATCATTCGTATGTAAGTTGGATGGAAAATCAATAGCCACCACCTGCACACCTGCATCCTGCAAAGTTTTGATAACAGCTTTTTCTGGACTGTTATCGGGCAAGGAATCGATGTAGTTTTTCGCATATGCCACTTTTAGGTTTTTAATATCAATATTATCCGTATAGTTAAAAGGCATAGTTCGTGAAGCACGATCGTATGTATCGCTACCGTGTATGGAAGCGAATACCATTGCACAATCTTCAGCGCTGCGGCAAATTGGCCCAATACGGTCGGAGGTCCAGGCAAGGTTCATACCGCCTGTTCGAGCAACACTGCCAAATGTTGGACGCAACCCGGTTGCACCACACACCGCAGAAGGTGCTACAATAGAGCCATAGGTTTCCGTACCAATAGCAAATGGTACCAATCCTGCAACGGTTGCCGACGCCGAGCCGGCGGATGATCCGTTAGAACCTTGTTGCAAATTCCAAGGGTTTTTAGTTTGTCCGCCAAACCATATATCATCCATCGCAAGCTCACCCATAGATAGTTTTGCGATTAATACAGCGCCAGCATCCTTCAGTTGCTGGTACACAAATGCATCTTCATCTATCACCTGATCTTTAAATGGCGGTGTACCGAAGGTGGTTCGGGTGCCCTTTACTGCAAACAGATCTTTAAGACCATAGGGTATACCCTGCAGTGGACTTTTATAAATGCCTTTTGCAAATGCTTCATCGGCTTGTATAGCTTGCTCCATGGCTATTTGTTCCGTAAGGCTGATAACACAGTGCAATGTGTCGCCATGTTTTTTCAAACGGTTAATAAAAAACTGGGTTAATTGCACGGAGGTAATTTTATGATGCCTTAGCAGAGAAGACAATTGGGCAATAGTATAAAACGCTAATTGGTTTGTATCAGCAGGCATTGCAACGTCTGCAGGAATATTCCATTTAATGGGCTGTTGTTTTGTATTGAATGTCATCGTTGGCAATACAGGATCAAACCAGTTTGGTAGGGGAACACTATTTGGTAAATTGAACTCATGCAGGTATTGGTAGAACTTCAGGTTGGTGTTCATTTGGCTCACCATGGAATCTCTTTTGGCATCTGTAAAATGCAAATCGTAAATTTTTTCGGCAGTAATAATTTCGCTTACCGAAACATCCTGCGCATGAATCGTAGATGTTAGTACGAAAAAAGAAGAAAAACATAAAATGGTTTTTAATAGCATGGATATATTTGGGTTAAGTATATATTACATATTTCGAAAATGATCCCTCATCATAATTGCTAAAACTAGAAATACTTATTTTTCAATTATATGAATTTGTGTTGTTTCTAGTCTTACCTGTCAAGCATACCGCTAAAGTTCTCGTGCCTCTATCCGATTTTAAAGCTTTGCAAAATAGTCTTTTCGACCAAACGAAAATACGATAAAAAACGGTAATTCCAATAAAATTGCAAATGTCTATAAACGTGTGTTAGCGGTAGTTTTTATTTCGTTTCAATATCAAATATTTTTTGTCCGTTGTCGCCTAAATAATGTTTTAGCAAGGTTTCATATACACTTACGCCTGTGTCAGAGTTTGTGAAAATCAAAAGTCCTTGCTTTGTTTTTGGAAAGATAAACACAATGGTTTGAACGCCATTGTCAGAACCACCGTGAGATAAAGCATATTCTTCATTACCCAAATTATAAATTTCAAAACCCAAACCAAAATGTTTTCCTTTCGTACTTGCTACTTGATTTGAAGTCATTTCTTCAAATATTTTTTTTGTCAATCCATCACAATTTATAACACTAACTAAAAAATTCCCGTAATCTTTAATGGTGGTCAACAAATCATCGGCTGCATTTGGTGTTTTATTTTTTACAGTTTCATACGCTTTTCCGTCTTTGTCATAACCAATTGCCAATCTTGTAGTGTCCACATTTTTATCCCAAACATATCTTGTGTCGTTCATTTTTAGCGGTTGAAAAATGAGTTCGTTGGCTAACTCTTGCAATGATTTATTAAACTTCTTTTCCAATGCTTTTCGCAAATATTCCATTCCTTCGCCCGAATATTGATATTTTGTTCCTGGGTCAAATTGAAAGTTGAGTTTTTTATCGCTATTCATCCAACGCCAATTCGGAAAACCTGTTTGATGGCTTAGAATTAAGCGTGTTGTCAGTTTTTTATTTCGTGGGTCGCTGGCAATGTCTGGGTCGGTCCAATATTTGTGAATAGGTTCGTCTAAATTCCATTGGCCCAAACTTGCCAACTTCAACGTAACCATTGCTGTAACGGGTTTTGTCAAAGAAGCTACATTGAAAATGGTATTGTAAGGTGCTGAGATATCTTTTGAAATTTCGCCAAAAACTTTTACTTGTTGTAGTTTGCCATTTTCTATAACTCCAAGTCCGAGTGTTGGAACTTTATTTTCTGTCAGCCATTTTTCAATTTCAGTATCATTGTCAAAAAATGGTTTTTCTATTTTCTTGTTTTCGTGTGCTTGATGGTCGAAACTAAATGAGGTAGCTAATCTCCATTCTCCATTTTCCAATTGCCAAATATTGGTAAACTTGGCAATTCCTGCTTCGCTTTCTCGTTTTTCAGAAAATATATGTTCACCATTCTGAACAGCACCGTAAAGAATTCCATTTTTATAAAGTGGAAAAATCTCGGTACTTTCTTTTACTAAAAATCGTTTTACCTGACGATTTTCTTGGTTATTGCAAATTCCATTTTTCAAATCGATAAGAAATTTTGTTTTATCAGAAACGCCGTCTTTGTCGTGATAAAATTTTAGGTTGTCACTCAATAGATTTTCAAACTGTTTGATGTCGCAAGTATTAAAACCAATATCAAAAAGCAAACTGTCTTTTGAAAGAATGCTTTTATAAAGGTCTGAATTTTTTTCAACTTGCGCTTTGCTGTTTGCACTAAAGATGATAGTAAAAATTAAGCCGATGATAATTTTTTTTGCCATAATGTAATTGGTATTTCTCTAAATAATATTTTTTTGCAAAGGTTAGAAACTCGCTTTTTTTGCCAAAAAAAACTACCCGACAATAACCTGACAAAATCCTGACACTATTTATATCATACTGAATTTCAATTGGTAACGAAGTTTTTTATTTCGGTCTATTTCTATAGCATTTCGAAGGATAATGAAAACATTAGACAGGGCAATGAGTATCATAAGGGTTAATGTGAATTGATGTCCAAGTTTTAAAAAAACACCTAACATAAATACAATGGGTGTAATTATCGTCCAAAGTATTTGAACAGAAATTATTTGTTTTGTTAATGCGTTTTTTTGTTTCATCGTAATTATTAGAACAAGTGGAACGATTATATTAAATAGCGGAATTACTATGAATGGAATTGATGAAAGGTTGATTAATTTTAGTGAAGAATAGTTAATCAAAATCGCTTCTTCGGATTCTATTTTTTTTTGAGTAATCTTTGTTTTTTCATCTTCAGTTTCTTGAGTTCGCAATTCGTTTTCTTTTACTTCTAATACTTTTGCTAGAATCCGAAGCGTATAACCTTTGGGGTCTTTTCCTGTTTCGATTCGCTGAATTGTTCTTACCGAAATTCCTGATTTTTCAGATAATTCTTTTTGCGTTAGGTTTTGAAATTCTCTTATAGTTTTTAGTTTAGACATAGTTTAAATTCATTTGTTTGTCGGTCAGGGCAAATTACTGCTCACGGTTTCGAGCTTGGCGAAGGTGGCGAGTTTCACCATAAATATTGATGCGGAGAACCAAACTTTGATTAATCACAAATATGTCTGCGGAGCACTGAACCGGTACTTTTGCCAAACCCGTGTTGTGCCTTTGCTCTTTTATGTTTTCGTGACGTGTCAAGCCGTTTGTAATTTTCTAAAACTACAAAAAACAAAGTTTTGAATAGTGTCGAACGGTGTCTTATGGTCAACTGTTACACACTTTATTTTCTCAAAAAACTTTTTCAGTCGGTTGGTCATTGTCTTTTCCGAATATTGTTTGATTTCTATTCCGCTACATTTTTTCGGTCCTTGTTCTGAAAATGTCCCGAGTACCAAAACGCCTGTCGGATTAATATTTTCTTGTGCCGTTTGTAAGTAGTTTGAAATTTCTCGCTCTTCCGTCAAAAAGTGAAATGCTGCTCGGTCGTGCCAAAAGTCATATTTCTCTGTCGGTTTAAAAGTCGCGGCATCTGCTACTATCCATTTTACATTTTTTGCTTTGTCACCAAGTCGTTGTTTTGCTTTATCAATGGCAGCCGCTGAAATATCAAGAACTGAAATATCTTGATAACCTAAGTCGAGCAAGTGGTCAACTAAAAAACTGTCGCCACCGCCAATGTCGATCACTTTTGCAGTTGTTGGCACGTTGAACTGTTTAAAGAAGTCCAAAGAGGTCTCTGGTGTAAGTTGAAACCAACTTACGTCTTTCAGTTCTTTAGTTTGATAGATATTTTCCCAATGTTTTTTGCGGTCAAAACTTACCATTTTTTCTATGTCTTTAAATGTTCGTTTGTTGTCGGTCGTTTCGTCTTTTAGGGTGAGGCATAACGGTTAGTATATGAAAAGTAGGCGATTACGAATCACTAAACTAGCGGTTATATACAAAATTAGATACGAGTCTAAGGACTTGAATTTACTACTGTTTCGCCTATTTTTTATATACATTGTTACAGGTCGTTATTCCTTTTTATTATTCAGTTTTTTAGATATCATATTATATATTTCACTGGAAACATTTTTAGGATTGTTCGAAACATTATTATTAAATACAAGCACCTTAATGCCGTTATTCGTATCGACAATAAAATGACTTCTAAATCCAACAATATATCCAGGATGACTAATTATTCCGTCTGTAAGGCTTAATCCATAACCATACCATGGCCCTTTTTCTTTAAGAAAAGAAAAGTCATTTTTAATGTATGGTGTAGTCATTTTTTTTATGGCAATGTCATCTATGACTTTTTGGTTATTGTTGGTATAGACACTAGTCCATTTTAGAAAGTCCTTTAGTGTGGTTACTAAATTTCCATCTGGCTCTGTAACAGGTAAACTAATTATATCATCTGGCACATGTTTGTTCAATTCATCATCCCACCGATAGCCCATGGCTTCATCATTTGCCACAGTATAATTCGAAGTATTATGAATAAATGAATCGTGCATGCCCATTGGTTCAAAAATGTGTTTTTTCATATAACTGTCATAAGGTTCTCCCGAAGTGTTTTCGATTATTTGGCCTAGTAAGCTATAGCCAATATTAGAATAGGAAAATTTAGAACTTGATGGAAATTTCAACTCCTTTACCATTGCTTCTTTTATCATTCCATCTACCGTATTTCCTAAACAAAAACCTTTTTCGACCTCGTAATAATTCCGAGTCAACCCATAATCTTCAATGCCACTTGTTTGAGTTAATAAGTGATGAATGGTAACACTGTTCCATTTATCAGAACGATATTGAGGAGGTAAAAACTCATTGATAGATTTTTCCAGATTAATTTTCTTCTGTTCAAATAGCTGCATGATTGCTGCTGCGGTGAATTGTTTGGTAATTGAGGCTACATGGAACTTTGTGTTGATACGATTCTGAATTCCATCTTGAGCCATTCCGTAGCCGTTAGCATGAATTATTTTATCGTTCACAGCGACAAGGACAACGCCTGTGAAATGCTCCTCACTAATCATGTTATTTATCAATGATTCTATTTCAGGATGTGTAATCTCTTTTGAAAGATTAATTTCTTCTATGGCGATTTTATTTCCTGTTTCATTTTCCTTGTTTTTACAGGAAAAAAGAAGAAGAAAAATGAAAATAATGTTTAATGCTTTTATGTTTTTCATTGGTTGGTTTTAATGACCTGT
>NZ_PJBJ01000027.1 GCF_002836475.1 Flavobacterium sp. ALD4
TGTGCTCTATAATTTAGCATTATAAAAGGATGTTTTACGCAAAGTACACAGCTTTTTATTTTTTTTAAGATTATTTTAGCTTGCTGAATTCAATAATTAACCTATGTTAATTTGTTGTTCTTTTTCTATGTTTCTACTATCATTAAAATCGTGTGAATGAAATCGCAAAATAGTTGGCTTTTTATATCCTTTATTTTTACATACTCGCTTTTTGGGCAATATTTACCATCTAAAAATTACACGACAGCTGATGGTTTGCCTAATAATGCGGTCCGATCTTTATTTTTGGATTCGAAAGATATTTTATGGATAGGAATGGAGAATGGCGTTTCGAAAATGGAAAATGGCTCATTTGCGAATCTCGATGAATCTGATGGATTAGGACATAACAGTTGTTGGGACATATCCCAAGACAGAAAAGGAAATATGTGGTTTGCCAGTTATGGAGGTGGTGTAAGTAAGTTTGATGGTGAAAAATTCACTGTTTTTACGACTAAAAATGGTTTGGCGTCCGATAATGTACGTAAAGTTTTTTCTTATAAAAACAAAATGTATTTGGGCACAGAATTAGGGGTTTCAATTTTAGATATCAATACCAGTCAAATAGCCAACCCAAAAGATATTAAGCCTCATTTTGGAGTGTTCATTGTAACTGACTTTTTTGTTCACGATAATGAGGTTTATTTTTCGACCATTAATGAAGGGCTTTTTAAGTTAGATGAATCGGAGGGGGTAGCCAAAATAGTTACAGTCTTAGAATATAAACTTACAGGAAGGGATACTGATTCACATGCCTATAGTTTAGGCTATAATGATACTAGTCTTTATAGCAGTAACAAAGGTTTTATCGATGTTTTAAGTTTCGACAATATTAAAAATGTTGAGCCATCAGCTGTTCCTTTCGGACAATCGATTGTTTGGCAATATGCCAAAGACAAACGCGATGTTATTTATGCGGCTGCTTGGGGCATTTTTGACAATAGCGGCGGACTTTATCAAATATCCGATAGTAAAATGATTAATGTTTCAGATTATTATGGTATAGATTCTCAAAGCTTACTCAATGCTGCTTATGATAAAGGAAAGGACATTCTGTACGTAGGTTCTAAGGACAAAGGGGTGTATGAGGTGCGTTTAGATAAAATGATTGAGTACAATTTTTTTGAAGGGAAAACGATAATTGATTTTGAAAAGTCAGGAGACAAAAAAATTATTCTTCATAATAAAGGACTTTCCATTTTAGGTGCTGCCCAAGAAGTTTTGAAAAGTATTTCCTTGTCGGATTTCAAAAGCAAGCAGCTTAATTATATAAGGAAGTCCAATAAGCGATTGCCTACACATGCTGACAATTTTTTTGAATTGGATTATAGAATTTCGTCCAAAGGTATCGAATTTTATAAAATTGTAAAACATTACAAATCCTTTTGGGTTAGTAGCAATATAGGAGTTTTTGAAATTAATTTTGAGGGTGAGATCATAAACTATATACCTATTCACACTTATGAATTTGGTTTCACCGGAAACAATAAGTTTTTTGAAACAAATCCTTATGGTGGGGTTCATGTATATGATGATATTTATAATTTAAAGGTAAATTCAGTAGACGAAAAAACTACCGCCATAGTAAACATCCTGAATCATAATCAGAAAACTTATCTGTTGTCCGTTTTTAATGGATTGTTTGTACATCATGACAATCAGTTTCATTCTTATTTGGCCGAAGGTATATGGAAGGAAAAAAAGTTGAAACATATCGTAATGAACGATAGGGGGCAGCTCATTTTAGCTTCTGAGTTTGGCGATGTTTTTGTAGTAGATGATACAAAATTATTTAAAATAGTAAAAGTTATTCCTAAAGATCAACTCGCGGGAAAGACGATATTGTTTCTTGAGGCGTATAAAAATTATATTTTTATTGGCACGGAAAAAGGAATTAATATTTATCAGAACGGGAAAGTAAGGTTAATTGATAAACAACTAGGATTAATCGATTGTGTATTCACAACTTCTAAAATTTTTGAAAATCAGTTGTGGTTAGGTAGTAAAGAGGGCTATTATATCGTTGATTTAACTACTCTTACAAAAGAGCAGAGAACGGTTGCAAAGTTAGGTATCAGTGAAATAGCCATCAATAGTATTCCTATAAATAAATCGAATTTCAACTGGTTCCGTTATGCTTCGGATGAATTGAGGCTTGATTATAACCAGAATTCCCTTTCTATAGATTTTATGCCGGAAGGGCATGTTATTGCCGATAAATTGAAATTTCGATATCGTCTAAAAAGCTCGAATCGTTGGAGTCCTTACAGCGATAAAGCCAATTTGTTTTTAGCTTATTTGCCTTATGGGCATTACTTAGTTGAAGTGGAAGTTTTAGATTTGAATGCAGGGAAATCGACTATTTTTAAGCTGCTTAAAGTTTATATTGCGCCACCATTTTGGTTCACGTGGTGGTTTATTAGCCTCATCTTGCTATTCGTTATGGGAATTGTATTTTATTTTATCATTCGTAAAAAAAATAAAGTAAGGTATAAAGCAATCGTAGAAAAACAAATAACAGAAGCTAAGTTTGAAGCTCTTTCAAATCAAATGAATCCTCATTTCATATATAATGCTTTGGAGTCCATTCAAGATTTCGTAAAAGCCAATGATGAAATTAATTCATCACTTTATATTAGTGAATTTGCCGTATTGATGAGAAAGACCTTGAAAAATTCGCCTAAACAGACTATTTCAATCAAAGACGAAGTCGAGTATTTACAAAGCTATATTTTCATTGAAAATATGCGATTTAAAGATCGCGTTTTATGTGATGTTTATATTGATCCTTCGGTTGCGGGAAGCTTATTTGAAATCCCGCCCATGCTGATACAGCCCTTTGTGGAAAATGTATTTGCTCATGCGTTTGATGAAAATTTTCCTTCCCCAAAACTCAATATTTCCTTTGAAATGATTGATGAGCGGTTTTTAGAGTGTAAGATAATTGATAATGGAAAAGGTCTGAATGCGGCTAAAAAATCGAAGTTTCATGTTTCTAGGGGTATTGCATTAGCAAGGGAACGCATTATTTTATTACAAAAAAATAATTTGGATCCTATACACATTGATTTTACAAAAGGGATGGGGACAACAGTTACTATTCGTTTATTTGTCACCGAATAATTTTTGTAGGTCATGAAATAAAATTGTGGGAAACGACGTCTCGAAACCCTTTTTATTATGAGAATAGATTATTTTCTGATATGGACACTGTACTTTGTTTTAGTTAAAAATAGTAGTTACGCAATGTCTTGTTTAGTGATTTTCTGTTAATTAAATTTACAAATCATGGTAGAACCTACTCTAACTTGCCCACAGCAGATTAATCGCCTGTTGATATGGGTGCCTATTTTTCTTGTTTCGAATATGAAACATAGAGGAAGTTGGCTATTTTGTGCTATTTAAATTAAAATTTACAATTATTTTTTTAGGCTGGTCCGAACAGAAGATAAGGAACTATTATAATGGTTCTGCATTGGCAGTAGTAGCAGTTTTTGTAAATGACGGTGCTACGCTATAATTGATTTAATCAATTACATACGTAGGTTTAATGAACACCACCAACCACAGTTCCGTATCTATTACCAAGTTTAACCATTGGTAGACAAATATGGAAAAAAAGGAATTTAAATGTTACTAAATATAATGACGGCACACTCTAATACTGCAAATAACCGACCCAACTGTCTGGGCAGCTTTAAGAACAGGTGGCTGGTGTTATTATAATAATCATCCTAACAATGGCACTACTTATGGCAAACTGTCTAACTTGTGTGCAGTAATGGGTATTACTGTAGCATAGTTAGCAACACTAACAATTGGAGAAGTACTTGCAATGAAAAAATTGGTGGCAACAGGCTGGCAAGTTCCCACAGATGGGGATTGTACGACATTAACCACCTTAGTAGGAGGAGAAACAAATTCAGGCGGTGCAATTAAAGAAACGGGAACAACGCACTGGACAATTCACAATACAGTCGCTACTAACAGCATTGGTTTTATGGTTCTTCTGGGAGGTGGTAGCTTCGATAATGGTACATTTATCTTGGTCAGCAACACGTTGCTGGTACGTCCTTGTAGAGCGCTAAAGCATTCGCCTCGAGCAACTACCCGAATGACAATAACTGCTTTGTAATCAGGTATAAAAGCATTAAGCTTTAAGGTTTCTCAGTGCGTCGCCTCAAGGATTAATATCCTTTGACTTTTTTTGTAAAAACACCATGGTCATTACTGGATTTGATTGTTGAAGAACAATAACAATTAATAGTCAGCAGATGAAACTAAATTCGGATTTACCGATTAACAATAGTACTTATGATTTGTTGTTGGCAATATTTGAATTTACTATGAGTTTTAGTAAGGAATATAAATATACGGTGGACGAAAGCCTTGACAAAGAAACCATCGATTTGTTGATTCTTATATCTACGATAAATACAAGATAAAGGAGCCGAATTAGAAGTAGCTAAGGAGCGGATAGAGGTAATACGCTTGTTGATCCTTCAATTGATAAAAAGGTATTTGAAATTCCCTTTATGTTAATTCAACCCTTTGTAGAAAATGTTTTCGTTTATGCTCTTGATCAATTTCATTCTGCTCTAAAACTTAATATACCTTTTGAAATGCTAGTCGCTAGAGTTTTAGAATGCATCATCATTGACAATGGAAAAAGATTGAACGCACATAAACAATCTAAACTCCATGCTTCGAGAGGTATTGCTTTAGCGCGAGAACGCATCATGTTTTTACAGCCGTGTGATGTCGATCCCAGCTGTACTTATTTTACAGAGAATTAGGGTGCAACAGTTACGATACGATTACTTGTTTAAAAAAGTAGCCAGTTTGCGTTGTAAAACTACATTGATCTACGATATACCAATTATTTTTAGGACAGTTAATCTTAATTAAAAATTATATACTACTTTAAGGACTTTAATTTTTATCAATAATTGCTCAAACAACTTCATCAATGAAAAGAAGAACTTTTTTAACTACAACAACTATGGCTTCTGCGGGTCTTAGTGCTTTTTTAATTTCGGGGTGTTCTAATGTAACAAAAAATGAAGGATCATATGTAGTTGCAGGTGGTGCAGAAGCATTTGAACTTGAAGAAGAAACAATTAGCAGCTTACGTGAAAAATTATCTTCTGGTAAATATACTTCAGAACAATTAGTACAATTGTATCTAAACCGTATTGACGCTATAGATAAAAACGGGCTTGAGTTGCATTCGATTATAGAAATAAATTCTGAAGCTATAGCTATTGCAAAGGCGATGGATGCCGAGATGAAAGCGGGTAAATCAAGAGGCCCTTTACACGGTATACCAGTTGTAATAAAAGATAATATCGACACAGCAGACAAAATGCAAACTACTGCAGGTTCGCTTGCCTTGGAAGGTAATTTTGCTTCCAAAGATGCTTTTGTAGTAGGGAGACTTAGGGAAGCGGGTGCCATCATTATTGGTAAGACAAACTTGAGTGAATGGGCAAATTTTCGTTCTACACATTCCTGCTCAGGATGGAGCAGTAGAGGGGGGCAAACAAAAAACCCTTATATTTTAGATCATAATCCATGTGGTTCAAGTGCGGGCTCTGCTGTGGCTGTGGCAGCAAATCTTTGCGTTGTGGCTGTGGGTACTGAAACGGATGGTTCTGTGGTTTGTCCATCTGCAGTAAGTGGTATTGTAGGTATTAAACCAACAATAGGATTAGTCAGTAGATCAGGAATTATTCCCATATCGCATACTCAAGATACGGCTGGACCAATGGCCAGGACAGTTAAAGATGCTGCTATTTTACTTGGAATACTGGCAGGAATTGATTCTAAAGATCCAGTTACCAATGAAAGCAAAGGAAAAGGGCGAGCAGACTATACTAAATTTTTAGATACAAAAGCACTACAAGGTAAAAGGATAGGGGTGGAGAGAAAACCTCAGGGCGAAAATCAGTTTATGCATACATTGCAAAAGAAAGCGATTGATTTGATTAAAAAGCAAGGGGCAACAGTCATTGAAATAGATTATTTAGATAAAATTAATGAATTAGGAGCCGCTGAATTTGAAGTGATGCAGTATGAATTCAAAGCTGGAGTCAACAAGTATTTGGCTGCTTCAAATGCGAAAGTAAAAACATTAAAAGAGGTTATTGATTTCAATATTGCCAATGAAGATAAGGCGATGCCTTATTTTAAACAGGAAACATTAATAAGTTCGAATGAAAAGAACGGACTTGATGACAAAAATTATATTGAAGCATTAAATAAAAGTCATTTTGGTTCCAAGAAAATTTTGGATGATGTAATCAAAGAAAATCAACTGGATGCAATTTGCGGATTAACGATGGGACCCGCATGTAGTATCGACAACATATATGGAGACCGTTGGGGAGATGTTTTTTTAACAACTCCAGCAGCTGCAAGCGGGTATCCTCACATTACAGTGCCTTGCGGAAAGGTATATGAATTACCAATAGGTTTTTCATTTTTCGGGACAGCCTATTCCGAACCTGAATTAATAGGAATGGCCTATGCTTACGAACAAGCCTCCACTAAGAGAATTAAACCTAGTTTCAAGAAATCTTTTTTATAGAAACAGTTGGTAAAAAAGACCTGTAACAACTAACGAATTTAATGCCCGTTAGTTGTTATGGTCCTATTAAATGTTTTTTTTTGGAAATATTAATTGTAAACTTTCTTTATCAATTGATAGTCTTGATATTTCATTAGTGTAGAACTACATATTGATAATTTATTCCTGTAATTAAGAAAAAAACATCATCACTAGCTGATATAAATAATGGTAAGCCTATTGCTGTTTGCTTCCTTTATATTTTTTCAGAATAGGTTCTAAGTTTACGCCCAATCATTTAAGTTTCCGAATAAATCCATTTATTATTATTTGAAATCGATTGATACCGAGTTGACACAATACCTTTGGCCGGTAGCGGTTGGACCATCATTAAATAAATGTCCTAAATGGCTGCCGCAATTAGCGCAAACTATTTCAGTACGTGTCATTCCATGTGTTTTATCTAAGATATATTTAACTTTTCCAGGAATTGAATCATCAAACGAAGGCCAACCGCAGTGTGCATCAAACTTTGAATTACTTTCAAATAATGGTTCTGAACAAGCGCCACAGCAATAAGTGCCTTCTTCATAATGCAAGTTGTAAGTTCCGGTGTGTGGCCGCTCAGTTCCTTTTTCACGCAAGACGCGGTATTTCTCTTCTCCCAGTTCTTCTTTCCATTGGGCTTCGGATTTTTCTAAAGGATATTTCATGGTGTATAATTTTGTTGGATTAATAATTAGTTAGCGCTCACAAATTGAACTGTTCTTTGTATGACCTCAGAATCACTTAAAATTTTTCTGTGTCCTAAACCTTCTGTTAATACAGTTTGCCATATTTTAAATGATCGTAAATGTGTTGTCCTGCTTTTACGGGAACTTCAGGATCATCTTTATCATGAATCACTAAAACAGGTATTGTAATTTCTTTAGCAGCTTTATAAGCAGAGTAATCATTCATTTTTTCGCCATACTTTTTTTCGAAATGAAGTCTTAAATCAGTAGCTAAACTCGGCTTGAGTTGCAATTTAGTAATAAAATCTTCAATAATATCTTGAATTACATCCCCACTCCCTATAATTATGGCAGTATTTAATTTCAGCCCTTTCTTTATTGCATTTAAAATAGACATGCCACCTAGAGAGTGGCCAACAGCCGACTCAAAAGGACCGTACTGTTTTTCAATTTCTAAAATAGCAGCAATAAAATCGGTCATTATAGTCTGATTTCCAGGTAATTTTCCATGTGCAGGAGCATCAAAACTGATCGTAGAATAGCCTGACTTTATTAAAGCATCTGCTATTTTTACTAATTGCGTTCCTCGTCCTGACCAACCATGAACCAGCAAAACTTTCTTGTCACTTTGGCCATATTGGTACACAACAACTGTTTTGTCTATAGTAGGAATATGGAGGTTTTTTTGAGTGCTTATCTCTTCCATTTCGAATTCCCTTTTAGGAATGGTGTGTTTTATAGGAGTTGTAAACAATTTTGCAGCAAATAATATAGTGAGTTTTGACGAAATTAAAGAGATAAATTTACTAGCGAGTAGAATAGGCCTAGGAATTTTCAATGATTGTCTGTGAATGGAACTTTTTTTTGTCATATTAATAAATTTATGGGACTCCTATTATTTTATATAATTTTGACTAAATTTAGAAAAGCATAAAAGTAACATATTTAATAAAGTTTTAATGTTAATTGAATCATTTACATTAAAGAAAGGGTTGTCCTAATAAAAAAGGAATTTTACAATGCCGATATATAATTTTAAGAGAAACAAAATTTAATAAATGGAAATATTTCATATTAGCGCAGAGTGTTATCCCGTAGCAAAAGTAGGTGGTTTAGCAGATGTTGTAGGCGCATTGCCAAAATACCAGAATAAAGCCGGTCATCTTACAAGAGTTGTAATTCCTTGTTATGATACCAAGTTTAAAAAAGAAAATAAATTTGAATGCGTCCATTGGGGTTTTGTAAAATTGGGAAAATTCGATTTTTCATTTAATGTACTCAAGGAAACAACTGATAAATTAGGATTTGAGTTATACCTTATTGAAATTCCAGAATTATTCGACAGAAAAGACGTATACGGATACAAAGATGATATCGAACGATTCGTGTCATTTCAAATAGCCGCTTTAGATTGGATAATTGGTCGTGATGAAATGCCGGACGTAATCAATTGTCATGATCATCATACAGGTTTGATTCCATTTATGATGTTGTATTGTGGTAAATATAAGAGATTACAAAATACACCTTCGATGATTACTATTCATAATGGATTATATCAGGGGCAATTCGGATTTGATAAATTACATTATTTACCGGAATTTGATTTAGCACATGTGAATGTTTTAGAATGGGATCACTGCATCAATTCATTGGCCGTAGGAATAAAGTGTGCTTGGGCAGTGACGACCGTTTCCCCAAATTATTTGAATGAGATTAATTATTCAGCGAATGGATTAGAATCACTGTTTAATATGGTTCGCTATAAATCAACGGGGATATTAAACGGAATCGATACTGAAGTCTGGGACCCGTCAAAGGATAAAATGTTAGAAAAAAATTATTCGGTTGAAAACTTTGAGAAAGGCAAACAGCAGAACAAAGAGATACTATGCACTTTATTTAATTTAGATCCCACAAAGCCACTTTTTAGTTTTATCGGGCGCTTATTAGAAGAAAAAGGAGGCGATTTATTACCACAGGCATCGGCTTTGGCATTGTCCGAAAATTATAAAGAAATCAACATTCTTATTTTAGGCTCCGGAAATCAAGAGATAGAAGACCAATTAAATAGTTTATTGGTGGATTATAAGGGAAATTACAATACGTTTATTGGATACAATGAAGAGTTGGCACATTTAATTTATGCAGGAGCTGACTTTTTATTAATGCCATCAAGGGTGGAACCGTGCGGACTAAATCAAATGTACTCGCTGCGATATGGCACAATTCCTATTGTGAGAAGGACTGGAGGGTTGAAAGACACGGTAACTGATTTTGGAGATAACGGTAACGGAGTCTGTCATGATCAATCTTCTGTTGGAGATATTTGTTACTCCATTCAAAGGGCAATAAACTTGTATAAAGATAAAGAACATTTAAATACAATTCGAAATACAGGAATGAATACAGATCATTCCTGGGAAAAGGCATGTCAGGAATATATAGAAGTGTATAATTTAATAATTAACAAAATATGAAAGCTAAGAAGAAAAATGTTATTGCAATTATTTTAGGTGGAGGTCAAGGATCACGATTATATCCATTGACAGAGTCTAGGTCTAAGCCTGCAGTACCAATAGGGGGAAATTATAGATTAGTTGATATTCCTATCTCAAATTGTATGAACTCAGATATTTATAGAATTTTTGTATTGACACAATTTAATTCAGCTTCTTTAAATGCACATATAAAAAACACCTACAATTTTAGCGTATTTAGCCATGCTTTTGTAGATATCTTGGCTGCAGAGCAAACTCCAGATAATCCAACTTGGTTTCAAGGAACATCCGATGCAGTTAGACAATGTATGCCACACTTTTTGAATCATGATTTTGATTATGCACTGATTCTTTCCGGAGATCAATTATATCAAATGGATTTCAACGACATGATTGAAGAACATATTAAACATCAAGCAGACATAACCATTGCTACTTTACCAGTCAACGCTAAGGATGCTCCGGAATTTGGAATTTTAAAAACAAATGAAAAGAGCTGTATAGAATCCTTTATAGAAAAACCAGCTAAGGAACTTTTACCGGACTGGAAGTCAGATGTAAGTGACCAGATGAAGAGTGAAGGAAAGGATTATTTAGCTTCAATGGGTATTTACATATTCAATCGCGAACTTTTAGTCGAATTAATGGCTAACCCTGACACTAAGGATTTTGGGAAAGAAATTATCCCGCAAGCAGTTGGAAATAAAAAGATATTAAGCTACCAATATGAGGGATATTGGACAGATATTGGAAATATTGATTCTTTTTTTGAGGCTAATATTGGTCTGACGGATGATGTGCCTGAATTTAATTTATTTGATAACGATAATAAAATTTATACAAGACCTCGTTTATTGCCTCCTTCTAAATTTAAAAATACCATGATTGAAAAATCGTTGATTTCTGCAGGATGTATCTTGAATGCAAAGGAAATTAAACAATCTGTGATAGGTATTCGATCAAGAATAGGAGAAGGGACTGTCATCCAAAACTGTTATGTGATGGGTAATGATTTTTATCAGAGTATTAATGATATGAATGCGGACGTTAAAAACAATAAACTATTGGTTGGTATCGGAGAAAGGTGTTTTATCAGTCATGCCATAGTGGATAAAAATTGCAGAATAGGTAACGATGTTTATATCAATGGAGGTAAGCACTTGGAAGATGTTTCACATGAATTGTATGCCATAAAAGATGGGATTGTTGTGATAAAAAAAGGTGCTATATTACCAGATAATTATACAATTAATTAAGCTATTACTACTTTTTTTTAAAAAATTAATATTCTATTTATTTTAATATTTAGAATCATACAAGTGCTATATGAGTAAAGTTATCACGCATTCTCTTTTTACTGATTTTGACATCGATTTATTTAAAGCTGGAAAACATTACAGACTATATGATAAACTTGGAGCGCATCTGATTGAACTAGATGGTGTAAAAGGCGTTTATTTTGCCGTTTGGGCTCCAACTGCCCGTTCAGTATCTGTTGTGGGAGATTTTAACTTCTGGACTCAAGGAGAACATCCGCTTCAGGTAAGATGGGATTCTTCTGGTATCTGGGAAGGATTTATTCCCAATATTGAAAAAGGAACTACTTATAAATATAAGATAAAATCCAATAATAGCGGAGTAGTCACTGAAAAAGCAGATCCTTTTGCTTTCTATTGTGAAAAACCGCCGCATACCGCATCTGTAGTATGGGATCTCGATTACAAATGGGACGATACCAAATGGATGGAGAATCGTCAGGATCATAATGCGCTGGACAAACCGTACTCCGTGTATGAAGTTCATTTGGGGTCCTGGAAACGCCATGAAGAAGACAATCGATTTCTGACTTATCTTGAATTTGCGGAAGATCTAGTCGCTTATGTAAAAGAAACCGGATTTACGCATGTAGAGTTTATGCCCATCATGGAGTATCCATATGATCCATCGTGGGGGTATCAGCTGGTAGGTTATTTTGCACCGACGTCTCGTTTTGGGCAGCCACAAGAATTTATGGTGCTGGTAGATCGATTGCATCAGGCCGGAATTGGAGTTATTCTGGATTGGGTTCCTTCCCATTTCCCAGATGACGCACATGGCTTAGGATTCTTTGACGGCTCAAATCTTTTTGAACATCCGGATCGTAAAAAAGGATATCATCCAGACTGGAAAAGTTTGGTCTTTAATTATGGCCGAAATGAAGTGCGATCTTTTTTGATCAGTAATGCGCTGTTTTGGCTGCAACATTACCATGCAGATGCTCTTCGCGTGGATGCGGTAGCTTCGATGTTGTATTTAGATTATTCAAGGGAAGAAGGAGAATGGGAGCCTAATATTTACGGTGGAAGGGAAAACCTAGATACCATAAGTTTTTTAAAAGAATTCAACGAAGCTGTGTACTCTAATTTTGAAGGGGTCCAGACAATTGCTGAAGAAAGCACCTCATTTCCTATGGTTTCAAGACCAACCTCTATTGGTGGCTTAGGATTTGGGATGAAATGGATGATGGGTTGGATGCATGATACGTTAGAGTATTTTCAAAAAGATACCGTGTACAGAAAGTACCATCAAAATGATTTGACGTTTTCATCGACTTATGCTTTTTCAGAAAATTTCATGTTGCCACTTTCGCATGACGAAGTAGTGTATGGTAAAAAATCCATTGTTGGCAGAATGCCTGGCGATGAATGGCAAAAATTCGCAAATTTACGATTGCTATATGGTTATATGTTCACGCATCCTGGAACAAAATTACTGTTTATGGGATGTGAATTTGGCCAAAGTGCCGAATGGAATTTTGAGCGTAGTCTTGATTGGCATTTAAATGAGTATCCGTACCATGAAGGGGTGAAAAAGTTGATTACAGATTTAAATAGTTTATATAAAACGGAGCCCGCATTATATGAAAAGCAATTTAGTCCAGATGGATTCGAATGGATCAATTATTCAGACCATCAAAATGCAGTGATGTCCTTTATTCGTAAAGGAGTCAAGGTAAAAGACGATGTATTTATCGTTTGTAATTTTACTCAGGTAATCCGTGAAAATTATAGGATAGGTATTCCAAGAAAAGGCAAGCTTAAGGCCATTTTTAATAGTGATGCTACAATTTATGGTGGTAGCGGAATAAAGAATTCCGTTAAATTACCGATAGAAGCCGCACCATATGACGGACGGGACTATTCAATAGAACTAACACTACCTCCCTTAGCCGTAATCGTATTTAAAATTGTATAAAATTTTAAATGGATAGACATATTACTTTTATAGGTTAATTTCCAATAGGACAAACAGTATTGATTCCCGGAGTTTATACTGTTTGTTTTTTTACTAAAACAATTATAACGATTTCGTGAATATAGTTGTTTTTTGGGAAAGCGAATATAGTTTTTTTGTATGTTTGGAAATAAATAAAGTGCTTAATATTAATAAGATATATCATGATTACAAATACAGAATTAGAATTCAAAGGCGATTTATACCCATCAGAGATCGTTTCTTTTGAACATGACGTTGATTCAGTGTATTTTAATACAGACAACAGTGTAGTTTTAAAAGTTACAGTGTTAAGAGACAGTTTAATACGTTTTCGTTACACAACAAAAGGATATTTCAGTAATGACTTTTCCTACGCTATTGATAAAAGTCATTCGCATGGATATAATTTTCTTCAGGTTACTGAAGAAGCGGAGTATTATCAAATACAAACCAGCAAAGTAAAATGTGTTATTCAAAAAATCGATATGAGAGTATCTATTTTTGACTTACAAGGTAATGTCTTACTTGAAGATGAGTTGGGTTTCCATTGGGAGGAAAGTTACGAGTACGGCGGTAATATCGTTAAGATGAGTAAGGCTTCAAAAGACGGGGAATGTTTTTATGGCCTCGGAGATAAAGCGACCCAAATGAATTTGAAAGGGAAAAGATTGGAAAATTTTGCCACTGATCAGTATGCTTTTCAGAAAGATCAAGAACCTTTATACAAAGTAGTTCCCTTTTATATTGGGTTACAAAATAAACAAGCATACGGTATTTTCTTTGATAATACATTTAGAACTTTCTTTGATTTTTGCCACGAAAGAAGGAATGTAACCAGTTTCTGGTCAGAAGGAGGGGAGATGAATTATTATTTCATCTATGGACCTAAAATGGAGGATGTTGTCACCAGCTATACTGATTTGACCGGTAAACCAGAATTACCCCCATTATGGGCTTTAGGTTATCACCAATGTAAATGGAGTTATTACCCAGAGAGCAACGTTAAAGAAATTACAGCAAAATTCAGAGAATTAAAAATACCTTGCGATGCCATTTATTTGGATATTGATTATATGGAAGGGTTTCGATGTTTTACCTGGAACAAGGAATATTTTCCTGATCCAAAAAGAATGGTCGCAGAATTAGCAGAAGATGGTTTTAAAACTGTCGTGATCATTGATCCGGGAATTAAGATCGACAAAGAATACTCAGTCTATAAAGAGGCTTTAGAAAAAGATTATTTCTGTAAACGTGCTGATGGTCCTTATATGAAAGGAAAAGTTTGGCCGGGAGAATGTAATTTCCCTGATTATACTAATCCCGAGGTCAGAGAATGGTGGGCAGGTTTATTTAAAGAATTAATATCCGAGATCGGAGTAAAAGGAGTTTGGAATGACATGAATGAGCCTGCAGTTATGGAGGTTCCTAATAAAACGTTCCCGATGGATGTTCGTCATGATTATGACGGAAACCCTTGTAGTCATAGAAAAGCACATAATATTTATGGTACACAGATGGCAAGAGCTACTTATCATGGAGTAAAAAGATTTGCTTATCCGAAAAGACCTTTTATCATCACGAGGTCTGCTTATGCAGGTGCGCAACGTTACAGTTCTTCTTGGACTGGTGATAATGTGGCCACTTGGGAGCATTTGTGGATAGCAAATATACAAGTGCAAAGAATGTCAATTTCCGGAATGGGCTTTACTGGTTCGGATATCGGTGGATTTGCAGAACAACCTTCAGGGGAGTTATATATGCGCTGGATTCAATTGGGTGTTTTCCATCCTTTTTGCCGAACACACTCGTCCGGTGATCATGGGGATCAGGAGCCGTGGGCGTTTGATGAAGAGGTTATTGATATTACCAGAAAGTTTGTTAACCTACGTTACCAGTTGTTACCTTACCTATACACTATGTTTTGGCAATATATTGAAGAGGGAATCCCTATGCTTAAACCATTAGTGTACTATGACCAAAGTGACATACAAACGCATTATAGAAATGACGAGTTTATTTTTGGAAACCAAATTTTAGTTTGTCCTATTTTGGAACCTAACGCCATAGGCAGGAGAATGTATGTTCCTCGTGGTCAATGGTATAATTACTGGAATAATGATTTTGTGACTGGAGGAAAGGAAATTTGGGTTGACACTAAATTCGACGAAATTCCAGTATTTATAAAAGCGGGTGCTATTATTCCGAAATATCCTGTTCAACAATATGTGGGAGAATTAGAATTTGATGAATTGACCTTAGATTTATATTATAAAGAAGGAAAAGAAAAGTCGGTAGTTTATGAAGACGCACAAGATGGCTATGATTATAAAAAAGGTAGGTATAGTTTCTTGACTTTTCAAGTAACAGGAAAAGAAAAAGAACTTAATGTCCAATTGCATAAAGAAGGTAAATATGATACCAATTATACTAAGTACAAGATAAATCTAATCGGATTTCCTTTTAAAGTCAAAAGCATAGAAATTGATAATGAGGAAGTTTCATTTGACAGCGCGAAGCTTGAAGGAGAAAATTACCTTATTGTAGCGAAAGAATTTAACGTTTTACATATTACTGGAGAATAAGAAAAACAAAAATGTTGCAACATTTGCCATTAATTTTGCAAATAAAATTTCGTCTATTATCGTATTTTTGTTAAAATAAAAATAGTATCATGAAAAAACATTCAATATTAGTAGGGATTTGCTCATTGGGATTATTGGTCTCTTGTGCAACAAATCCGCTGACAGGAAAGAAAACATTAAATTTTGTTTCAAATAGCGAACTCTTTCCTTCCTCTTTTGCACAATACGGAACTTTTCTAAGTGAAAATAAAGTAATTACAGGAACTGCTGATGCCAGAAGAGTAGAAAATTTGGGAATGAAAATAAAAGTTGCCGCTGAAAAATACCTTAACTATTTAGGTCAACAGAACTATTTAAACGGTTACCAATGGGAATATAAATTAATTGACGATAAACAAATTAATGCCTGGTGTATGCCCGGTGGGAAAATCGTTGTTTACTCTGGCATTTTACCTGTAACACAAAATGATGCAGGTCTAGCTACTGTGATGGGACATGAGGTTTCTCACGCGCTTGCCAATCATGGTGCGCAACGTATGAGTGCCGCACAAATTCAAGGTCTTGGTGCTGTAGGAGTGGTTGTTGCAACAGGAGGAAAAAGTGAAGAAACACAACAAACTTGGCAAAAAGTTTACGGTGTTGGTTCACAAGTGGGAGTAATGTTGCCATACAGCAGAAATCATGAAACTGAGGCTGATAAAATAGGTCTTATATTAATGGCTATTGCGGGTTACAATCCTGATCAAGCAATTTCTTTCTGGACTAGAATGGCAGCAAGTTCAAACGGTCAAGCGCCACCTGAATTTTTAAGTTCGCATCCCTCTGATGCTACCAGAATAGCAAGTTTACAGGCGATGGTTCCCGAAGCTAAAGCTATTGCAGCAAAATTTGGAATGATCTACAAATAATAATTTATAAGTTTACAAAACAGAAAAGCCGATTCATTTGAATTGGCTTTTCTGTTTACTACTGCATTAAGTTTTCAATATCTCTAACATTTTATATGTTTGCTATTAAAAAAATAAAAAAATTGGTATAAAAATAATCCTATGATTGCATTACAAAAAGGAGATAAAAAGTTGATCAATGCATCAGTTTTCTATGATTGGGCTAACTCTGTTTATATTTTAGTAATCGCTACTGCTGTTTTCCCCATTTATTATGAGACTGTAACAAGAGGCAACAATGGTATTGTACAATTTCTTGGGCGTGACTTTAATAACTCGTCTTTATTATCATACTCCCTATCTTTTTCCATTGTAATAGTCGCCTTAATGTCACCCATTTTGTCTGGAATAACTGATTACACAGGAAATAAGAAACGGTTCATGCAGTTTTTCTGTTATCTGGGGTCTTTTTCTGTGATGAGTTTATTCTTTTTTACCGGTCAAGATACCTTGTGGATTGGAGTCCTAGGTACTATTTTAGCTAGTATCGGCTTTTGGGGAAGTATTGTTTTTTTTTTCATCTAGATTGCTAAATGAGTTTAGACTTTACTTGTGAGAGAGTAATAAAGTAATACATTAGCTACATTTTATTCAATTAGCTTTTAAAATGATTATTTTTTATTTCTTCAAAATGGCATAAAGATTGCAATTTTGAGGTAGCTAATGAATAATGAGGTTTAATGCATGTTTTATTCATATTTAAACAACTGATACCTTATATTTGTTATTTACTTGAAATTTTTTAATGACAAAAAGACTCAAAAACAATATGTCAAATCATAAAATACTTACTATTGACAATCTGTCACTACAGGAATATGACTCAGAAGCAGAATTAATACCATTGTTAACTCCCGAAGATGAGGAGGAAATGATCAATGAAGAATTACCTGATTCGTTACCGATTTTACCGTTACGAAACATGGTTTTATTTCCTGGAGTTGTTATTCCTATTACTGCTGGTCGCGATAAATCTATTAAATTAATTAATGACGCAAACGCGGCAGGTAAAATCATTGGGGTTGTAGCTCAAAAAGACGAATCAGACGAAGATCCTTCTAAAGATGATATTCACACAGTGGGTACTGTGGCTAGGATTTTACGAGTTTTAAAGATGCCTGACGGGAATACAACCGTGATTCTCCAAGGAAAAAAACGTTTTGAAATTGATGCTGTTACTTCAGAAGATCCTTATCTGACCGCTACTATAAAAGATTTTGCTGAAAACAGACCTGAACAAACAGACACTGAATTTTTAGCAATTCTTGAATCGATAAAAGAATTAGCTATACAAATTATAAAAGAAAGCCCAAATATTCCTACTGAGGCAACATTTGCGATTAAGAATATTGAAAGTCAATCTTTCCTAATCAATTTTGTTACTTCAAACATGAACTTGTCTGTTAAGGAAAAGCAAGATTTGTTAGCGATTAATGATCTGAAAGAAAGAGCATTAGAGACGCTTCGTTATATGAATATTGAGTTGCAAAAACTCGAATTAAAAAACGATATCCAGTCAAAAGTTCGTTTTGATTTAGATCAACAGCAAAGAGAATATTTTCTTCATCAACAAATGAAAACGATTCAAGAAGAGTTGGGTGGTTCTTCTCAGGAAGAAGAGTTGGAGGAAATGTTGGTTAAAGCAAAGACAAAGAAATGGGATGAAAAAACCAAAAAACATTTCGAAAAAGAAGTGTCTAAGTTGCGCCGAATGAACCCGCAGGCTCCTGATTTTGGTATTCAAAGAAATTATTTAGATTTGTTTTTAGAATTGCCTTGGAACGAATTTTCCAAAGATAAATTTGATTTGAAACGCGCTCAGAAAATTTTGGATCGTGACCATTTCGGTTTAGAAGATGTGAAGAAAAGAATGATAGAGCATTTGGCAGTTTTAAAATTGCGAAATGATATGAAATCACCGATTATTTGTTTGACAGGGCCTCCAGGTGTGGGTAAAACCTCTATTGGACGTTCAGTTGCAGAGGCGTTAGGTAGAGAATATGTGCGTATTTCCCTTGGTGGTTTGCGTGATGAGTCTGAAATTAGGGGACATAGAAAGACCTACATCGGAGCGATGCCGGGAAGAATTATCCAAAGTTTAAAAAAGGCAGGGACATCAAATCCAGTATTTGTTTTGGATGAGATTGATAAATTATCGATAAGTAGTCAAGGTGATCCATCTTCAGCATTGCTGGAAGTATTGGATCCGGAACAAAACAATTCTTTTTATGATAATTTTCTTGAAATGGGATATGACTTATCAAAAGTTATGTTTATTGCTACATCGAATACCATGTCGACGATTCAACCAGCTTTGAGAGATCGTATGGAGATTATTAAAATGTCTGGATATACTATCGAAGAAAAGGTAGAGATAGCACGTCAGCATTTACTTCCAAGACAGTTGAAGGAACATGGTTTGACTTCTAAAGATTTAACGTTCGGAAAAAAACAATTGGAAAAAATTGTAGAAGGCTATACCCGTGAGTCTGGTGTTCGTGGATTAGAAGCAAAAATTGCTCAAGTTATCCGAAATGCAGCAAAATCAGTGGCCATGGAGGAAGAATACAATAAAAAAGTAACGGATGAAGATATCATAAAAGTCCTAGGTGTGCCAAGATTAGAAAGAGACAAATACGAAAGCAATGATGTTGCGGGAGTAGTTACCGGTTTAGCTTGGACAAGTGTAGGAGGTGACATTCTTTTTATAGAATCTTTGATTTCTCCAGGTAAAGGAGTAATGACCATTACTGGAAATTTAGGTACTGTAATGAAGGAATCGGCGACAATTGCTTTAGAATATATCAAGGCAAATGCAGAACTTATGGGTTTAAATCCTGAAATGATTTCTAAGTATAACATTCATTTACACGTACCAGAAGGCGCAACACCTAAGGATGGGCCAAGTGCAGGTATTGCCATGTTGACCTCTTTAGTCTCTGTTTTTACGCAGAAAAGAGTAAAGAAAAATATGGCGATGACAGGGGAAATTACCTTAAGAGGAAAAGTATTGCCTGTAGGTGGAATAAAAGAAAAGATCTTAGCAGCAAAAAGGGCCAATATCAAAGAGATTATCTTATGTCACGAAAATAAAAGTGATATTGACGAAATAAAGCCAGAATATATTCAAGGACTTACTTTTCATTATGTAAAAGAAATGAGTGAGGTTTTGAAAATAGCGATTACGGATCAAAAGGTTAAAAATGCTAAAATTTTATAAGTAAAATAATTTCATAAAATGATTAGTTCCAAAATCAAAGCCTAATGTAATTAAGCGATGATTTTGGAATTTTATTTGTTTGGAATTTGGATATACAAAAGCGGTGTTTATTACTATTATAATTTTATCTTCGCAATTGCGTTTTATTTTACAGAAATACAGCTATTAAGCATGTTCAAAAAACTTTTACTATACTCGTTGTTTTTTGTTTGTACTGTAACTTACAGTCAAATAGGAGGTAAGTATACCTATCAGTTTTTGAATTTAGTAACGTCTCCAAGACAAGCAGCGCTTGGCGGAAAAACCATTACGATTTATGACGATGACGTGAATCAGGTTAATTTTAATCCTGCAACAATAAATGTAGAAATGGATAATCATCTGTCGTTAAATTACGGTAGTTATTATGGAGAAGTTACTTACGGTACGGCTTCCTATGCGTACACTTATGACCGTCATTTGCAAACGTTTCAGGCCGGTGTGAATTATGTGAATTACGGCAGTTTTGAAGGGTATGATGAAGCGGGTCAATCTACAACTTCATTTACGGGAAGTGAAATTGCACTTTCTGCAGGGTATGCCTATAACATTCCAAATACGACTATTCATATTGGAGCAAACGCAAAATTAATCTCTTCAACACTCGAAAGTTATAATTCATTAGGAGGAGCGATTGATATTGGTGCGATTTTTATTGACGAAAGAAATGACGTTAATTGGGGTTTAGTGATTCGGAATATAGGGACCCAATTCACAACTTATTCTGAAGTTCGAGAAAAATTGCCACTTGAAGTAATTGTTGGTGTTTCTCAAGAATTAGAACATGTTCCTCTTCGATGGCATCTGACATTAGAGAATTTGCAACAATGGAATGTTGCCTTTTCAAATCCCGTTAGGGCCGAATCATCGCTTGATGGAACTTCTATGGAGGAAAAAATATCATTTGTGAATAATGCTTTGCGACATGTTATTTTCGGAGTAGAACTTTTTCCTCAGAAATCCTTTAATCTGAGATTGGGATATAATTTTAGAAGAGCAGAAGAATTACGAATTCTGGAACAGCGCAATTTCTCAGGTGTTTCACTTGGCTTTGGATTAAAATTCAATAAATTAAAATTTAATTACTCCTACTCAAGATATACTTTAGCAGGAAATACAAGTCTTTTTGGTTTAACAATTAACTTTCAATAATACTATTTTGAATAAAAAAATTACAATTGCAATAGATGGATTTTCATCCACAGGAAAAAGCACTTTAGCTAAACAACTAGCCAATAATTTAGGATATGTTTACGTTGATACCGGTGCTATGTATCGCGCTATCGCATTATTTGCAATGCAAAACGGATATATAGGAACTGGAAATTTTGACAAAGAATCCTTAATTACTAGCTTGCCTGCCATTCGATTACAATTTAAGTACAATCCACAATTGGGTTTTGCAGAAATGTATTTGAATGATGTCAATATTGAAAAAGAAATCAGAACCATTGAAGTTTCAAGTTTTGTCAGTAAAGTAGCGGAGATATCAGAAGTACGTTCGAAATTAGTGGAACAACAAAAAGAAATGGGGAAAGATAAAGGAATAGTAATGGATGGCAGGGATATTGGAACCGTCGTTTTCCCGGAGGCTGAACTTAAAATATTCATGACTGCTAGCTCAACCACCCGAGCACAAAGACGTTACGATGAATTGCTGCAAAAGGGCGATATAGTTACTTATGAAGAGGTTCTTAAAAACGTAGAAGAACGAGATTATATTGATACTCATAGAGATAACTCACCATTGGTACTGGCAGAAGATGCCATCGAGATTGACAATTCGTATATTACACGTGAAGAGCAATTTGAGATTGTATTAGGGTTGGTTAATGAAGTTATTAAAACAGATTAATTTTTTTGTATATCTCATTTTTAATATTAGATTTACTGCTTTTGTTATTTAAAATATAAGAATTCATTTTATGGGAATTAAAAATAGATTGACGGTAATGAGTTTTCTTCAATTCTTTGTTTGGGGGGCATGGTTGATTACTGTTGGGAATTATTGGTTTGGGACAAAAGGGTGGAGTGGTGCTGAATTTGGCGCAGTGTTTTCAACTCTTGGAATTGCATCAATAATTATGCCTGCACTAACAGGGATTATTGCCGATAGATGGATTAATGCCGAAAAATTATACGGTATATTACATATCTTAAGCGGATTTGCTATTTTTTATATACCGCAAGTTGATGACCCTATTGTTTTCTATTGGGTAATATTTTTGGCTATGATGTTTTATATGCCTACAATTTCGCTGTCTAATTCAGTGGCTTATAACATATTAAAAAACAATAATTTTGATGTGGTAAAGGTTTTTCCTCCTATTAGGGTATGGGGAACTATTGGTTTTATTGCCGCTATGTGGATGACTAATTTATCAGGAAACAAGGCGTCAGTTAATATGTTTTATATTTCTGGGGTTGCTTCTTTAGTTTTGGGAATTTATTCTTTTACATTGCCCAAATGTCCTGCCCAAAAATCGGTTGTTAAAAATGCGACTTTAATTGAAAAATTGGGACTGGATGCCTTTAAGTTGTTTGGAACTTATAAAATGGCTTTGTTTTTTATTTTTTCCATGTTTTTAGGAGGGGCATTGCAGCTTACTAATATGTATGGAGATACGTACTTATCAGAATTTGCAAACACGCCAAAATATGCGGACTCTTTTGTGGCCAAATATTCCACCATAATTATGTCAATTTCACAGGTTTCGGAAACCTTGTTTATTTTGGCAATTCCATTTTTCCTAAAAAGATTTGGGATTAAACAGGTAATGCTACTTTCAATGTTTGCTTGGGTATTGCGTTTTGGATTGTTTGCCTATGGTAATCCTGGAGATGGACTATGGATGATTATTATGTCTTGTGTTGTCTATGGTATGGCATTTGATTTCTTTAATATTTCAGGTTCGTTATTTATAGAAACTACTACTGACTATAGAATACGTTCTAGTGCACAAGGGTTATTTATGATGATGTCTAACGGTTTTGGGGCCTTCTTTGGAGGGATTTTCAGCGGAATTGTTATCGATAATTATTTCACTCATAACGGTATTAGGGACTGGCATAACATTTGGCTTGCGTTTGCAGCGTACGCATTAATCATAGCAATTGCTTTTGCTGTTTTGTTTAAGCATAAACATTACCCAGAGGATGTTGCTGCTGCTGTAAGTCACTAGTAATAGACTAGTTTTAAAATAAATATAACCCGATTAGTCTTGAATCAATCGGGTTTTTTATTGGTATCATGATGCATGTTAATTAGCTCTAATGGTCTCCAATTGTCGAGAGTATCCTTACAATGAAATCGAGGGATAGAGACATCCCGAAGCTTGGGGAGCAGAAGGAACATGGCGATAGTGCACGGTCTTTATGCTTCTGATAAACAAGTGTTTATGCTAATTTAATGTTAAAAAAGTGTTTGTTGTCTTTTAATTGGTCATCAGCTTGTTATTTATTTTGTAGTTAAGTAAAAAAGTATTAATTTTGCGCACCTTTTGGTGGATAAGAGTTTCCTTTGGGTATCAATTAATTATACAAACAACTTCTGCTGTTTTCTATCACTGTTAAGAAACTCGAGAAAATACAGAATACAAATTTTTATCAGCATGTCTGAACAAGTACAATCACAAGAAGAGTTTTTAGCAAATTTCAACTGGCATAACTTCGAAGAAGGTATTGACCCAGTTAATCAAGAAAACTTAAAAGAATTCGAAGAATTAGTTACAAAAACATTTATTTCTACTGATCAAGAAGAAGTAGTTGATGGAACAGTTGTTAGAATTACAGATAGAGACGTTATCGTTGATATCAACGCAAAATCGGAAGGTGTTATTTCATTAAACGAATTCCGTTACAACCCAGCATTAAAAGTAGGTGATACTGTAGAAGTATTAATTGACATCCGTGAGGATAAAACAGGTCAATTAGTGTTATCTCACAGAAAAGCACGTACTATCAAATCATGGGATAGAGTTATTTCTGCAAACGAAACAGGAGAAATCGTTAATGGTTTTGTGAAATGCAGAACTAAAGGTGGTATGATCGTTGATGTTTTCGGAATTGAAGCTTTCTTACCAGGATCTCAAATTGATGTTAAACCAATTAGAGATTATGATGTATATGTAAACAAAACAATGGAATTCAAAGTTGTGAAAATCAATCACGAATTTAAAAACGTTGTTGTATCTCACAAAGCGCTTATTGAAGCGGATATTGAAGTACAGAAAAAAGAGATCATCGGTCAATTACAAAAAGGACAAGTATTAGAAGGTGTTGTTAAAAACATTACTTCTTATGGTGTCTTTATTGATTTAGGTGGAGTTGATGGATTAATTCACATTACTGACCTTTCTTGGAGTCGTATTAACCACCCAAGTGAAGTTCTTGAATTAGACCAAAAATTAAATGTTGTAAACCTTGATTTCGATGATGAGAAAACAAGAATTCAATTAGGATTGAAACAATTAAACGCTCACCCTTGGGATGCTCTAGATGCTAAATTAGCAATTGGAGACAAAGTAAAAGGTAAAGTAGTTGTAATCGCTGATTACGGTGCATTTATCGAAGTTGCTGAAGGTGTTGAAGGTTTGATCCACGTTTCTGAAATGTCATGGTCTACTCATTTACGTTCTGCTCAAGATTTCGTAAAAGTAGGTGATGTTGTTGAAGCTGTTATCTTAACGTTAGATAGAGATGACCGTAAAATGTCATTAGGTATCAAACAATTGTCTCAAGATCCTTGGACTGACATAACTTCTAAATACCCAGTAGGTTCTAAGCATTCTGGTATCGTTAGAAACTTTACAAACTTCGGAATTTTCGTAGAATTAGAAGAAGGAATTGACGGATTGATTTATATCTCTGACCTATCTTGGACTAAGAAAATCAAACACCCATCAGAATTTGTGAATGTTGGAGAAAAACTTGATGTAGTAGTATTAGAGCTAGATGTTGACGGACGTAAATTATCTTTAGGTCACAAACAAACTACTCCTAACCCTTGGGATCAATACGAAGGTTCATTTGCTGTTGGAACTGTCCACACAGGTGAAATCGCTGAGATTGTTGACAAAGGAGCTACTGTAGAATTTGGAGATGATATCGTTGCTTTCATTCCTACTCGTCACCTTGAAAAAGAAGACGGTAAGAAATTGAAAAAAGGTGAATCTGCTGATTTCAAAGTAATTGAATTTAACAAAGAATTCAAAAGAGTAGTTGCATCTCACACTGCTATCTTCCGTGAAGAAGAAGAGAAAAATGTGAAAACTGCTACTGAGAAAACTTCATCTGCATCTACAACAAATGCTTCTGCTTCCACTTTAGGAGATAGCACTGATGTTCTTGCAGCATTGAAAGCTAAAATGGAAAAGACAGAGAAAAAATAATTTCTTGATCTTTCTTAAATAGTAAAGCCCCGCAGGAATGCGGGGCTTTTTTTTGTTGATAAGTATTTTTTAACAAAAAATATTATATTTAATTCCTAATTATTAAAAATGTAATATGGAAGAGAATTTTACCGAACTGGTATCAAATAGATCTTTTGAATTATCAGAAAAAGCACAAGGATTCTTGAAAGAAATAGCTAAATGGAGCTGTTTTTTGTTTATTTTAGGATTTGTATTTATAGGCTTGATGGTGTTATTAGCGTTCTTTATTGGTACAATTTTTTCAAAGCTGACTAGTATAAGTGATGCTATGAAACCGGTGATGGGAATAGGTACAGGATTTTTTTCATTGATATATCTACTTATTGCGTTATTATATTTTTCTCCAATCTATTATTTGTTTCAATTTTCGTCTAAAATAAAGATTGCTTTTAGGGACAATGACAGTGATCAATTAAATGCTTCGTTCGAATACTTGAAGTCGCGTTATAAATTCATTGGAATAATGGCGTTGATTTTTGCTTGTTTTTATGGTTTTATTATTCTTATGGGTTTAATTGCGGGTATTTTTTCTGTTTTCTGAAGATAATGTTAGAAAATTTCTGTAGCCTCCGTCTCTTTTTTAAAGAAGCGGAGGTTTTTTTATATAAAGAAGCAATATGCAACTTGTTGATCTTTAGATGTGATGAAATAATTTTTAATTTTATTTCTCTATTTTAAAACCATAACTTCTATTGTGACGTAAATGCCTTTATATAACTTAATAAATATATTTATGAAAACTAGAAAATTTTTATCAGTAGCCGTTATGGCATTAGTATTTGGAGCAACATCATTCGCTCAAAAGACAGTAATGGTTGGTGGAGCAGCTATGTACCCTTCAAAAAACATTATTGAAAATGCAGTTAATTCAAAAGATCATACGACACTAGTAGCAGCAGTAAAAGCAGCCGGTTTAGTGGAAACACTGGAAGGAAAAGGACCTTTTACAGTTTTTGCACCTACCAATGCAGCTTTTGCTAAATTGCCAATGGGAACAGTTGAATCATTACTGAAATCAGAAAATATAAAAATGTTGCAAACAATTCTTACCTATCATGTTGTAGCAGGAAAAATGAATGCTGCTGATATCGCTAAAGCAATTAAAGCAGGAAACGGAAAAGCGACATTGAAAACAGTTAGTGGTGGAACTTTAACTGCCTGGATGAAAGGGAAAAAATTATACATCACAGATGAAAATGGTACGATGTCACAAATCACAATTTCCGATGTGAATCAATCAAATGGGGTGATTCATGTTGTTGATACCGTTGTGTTACCAAAACAATAATTTCAATTAAGAGGTTGGTTTTTGTTGGTTGAAAGGTCCTGTGTTTTACAGGACTTTTTTTGTGTAAAAAAGCCCAATTCTAAGTTTAGAATTGGGCTTTTTATTATGGTGATTAGCACAGTTTATCTTAGAGTGGCTCCAAGCTCTGTTTCAAAATTCTTTTGCAATTTCCCCATGATTTTATCAATTTGAGCATCGGTTAACGTTTTTGAACTATCCTGTATGGTAAAACTTAATGCATATGATTTTTTTCCTTCAGGCAGATTACTTCCTTCATATACATCAAATAAATTGACTTCTTTTAACAGGCTTTTTTCGGTCTGTTTTGCGATTGTATAAATACTGTCATATGTTACGTTTTGATCGATTAGCAAGGCTAAATCGCGTCTTACTTCAGGATATTTCGGTATTTCAGTAAATTTAATTTTATTCGATATCATTTTAATAATCACAGCCCAATTAAAGTCAGCATAAAACACTTCTTGTTTTATTCCAAAATGTTTTAGGATTGATTTTTTAACAACTCCAAATTCAACTAATGCATTATGACCTGCGCCTATCGCAATACCTTCTGAAAAAACATCAGATATTACAGGGCTATTTTGTGTTTTTTGAATTCCGAATCTAGCGAGTACAGCATCTACATACCCTTTAAATAAAAAGAAATCGGAAGGCTTTTGCGCTGTAGTCCAACTTTCTTTAGCTCTGTTTCCTGTAAGAAATAATGTCAGGTGTTTGTGTTCTTCAAAACCGGATAAGAATTTATGATAGCTTTTTCCAAATTCAAATAACTTGAAACTACTGTTTTTGCGATTGATATTGTAGGATATAGCCTCCAATCCAGAAAACAATAATGATTGTCGCAATGTCGCTAAATCGTTGCTCAAAGGGTTCAACATCGTTACATTGTGTTCTTCCTTCAACATTTCTGAAAGCTCAATATAAGAAGCTGTTGTTAATGAGTTGGCCATCATTTCATTAAATCCTTGTGAATTCAATTGTGTAGCAACTATATTTTGTAATTTATAATCTTCATTTCGAGGAGAGTTTGATACCGTCGCATTCAGTTTTTTAGAAAAACTGATGTTGTTGTATCCGTAAACTCTTAATATTTCTTCTATTACGTCAATTTCTCTTTGCACATCAACACGATAAGCTGGGATTGTTAATCCCAGTCCTGTCTCTGAGAAGCTATTTACTTTAATTTCCAATGAAACTAAAATTTGTTTAATAGTGTCTTTTGGTATTTCTTGCCCGATGATTTTGGCAACATTACCAAAGTTTAAGAATACGGAGAAATCTTCTATTTTCTTTTGATAGACATCAATCAGGTCGGATGTAATATCGCCACCTGCTACTTCTTGAATTAACAGCGCGGCACGTTTTAGTGCATATGCTGTAATTGTAGGGTCAATTCCTCTTTCAAAACGGAAAGAGGCATCAGTATTTAATTGGTGTCTTTTGGCCGTTTTACGGATGCTTACCGGATTAAAATAAGCACTTTCTAAAAAGATAGTAGTAGTATGCTCTGAAACCCCAGAATTTTTACCGCCAAAAACTCCGGCAATACACAAAGGTCCTTTTTCATCACAAATCATTAGGTCTTCTTCATGAAGAGTTCTTTCAACATCGTCCAATGTTGTGAACTTAGTTCCTGAAGGCAAGGTTTTTACAATAATTTTTCCATTTATTTTTGTAGCATCAAAGGCATGTAGGGGCTGTCCCAATTCATGTAAGACGTAATTAGTTACATCTACCACATTATTTTTAGGCGTAATTCCTATTGCTTTCAATCGGTCCTGCAACCAATTAGGAGATGGTTTTACAGTAACTCCTGAAATGGTAACACCGCAATAGCGCGGGGCTAGTAGCGTTTCTTCTACATTTACATCAATTTTAAGGGTTCTCATATCCACTCTAAAATTGCTGACGGAAGGAGTAATTAGTTCAACATTTACTCCGCTTTGCAGTAAACCGGCTCTTAAATCACGTGCCGTCCCTAAATGGCTCATCGCATCGGCACGATTAGGTGTAAGTCCGATTTCGAATACTTCGTCATTTTCTATTTTAAACACATCTGCCGCTTTTGTACCTGCGGCAATTGAATTGTCTAATATCATGATACCGTCATGGCTGGCTCCAAGACCTAACTCATCTTCGGCACAAATCATTCCGTGACTTTCCTGTCCACGAATTTTTCCTTTTTTTATGGTAAAACCAACGCCTGTTGCGTCATATAATACGGTGCCTATTGTTGCTACAGGAACTTTTTGTCCTGCATCTACATTATTGGCGCCGCATACTATTTGTACAGGTACCCCATTGCCTAAATCCACAGTTGTTATTTTTAGTCTGTCGGCATCAGGATGAGGAATACATGTAAGGATATGTCCTACCACTATCCCCTCTAAGCCGCCTTTTATGGACTGGTATTTCTCAACAACTTCCACTTCTAGACCTAGATCTGTTAGCAATGCTGCCGTTTCTTCGGAGTTCCAGTCTATTTTTATAAATTGTTTTAACCAATTATAGGATATTTTCATCTGTCAATTTTAATAAGATTGCAAATATAAGGATTGCAGTTTGTAGTAAGAAACTATTTTTTTTGTTTTTTAGCTCAGAACGGACATATTTTAAAAGTATTATAAATATTATATTAACAACCTAAGTCGTTAATATATATGAATAAAATAAAATAATAACTATAAAAAAACACATATGAAAATTTAATGCTATTAATTGGATAAATAGTGCTATAGTAATGGATTTTATCAAAGTATATTTGGTAAAATTTAAATTTGTAAGATATGAGTAATATAGTTTCAAGACCTGAGTTTAAGGCAAAATACGATAATTATATAGGAGGGAAATTTGTAGCTCCGATAAATGGGGAATATTTTGATGTAATTTGTCCGATTGATGGAAAAGTATTTACCCAGGCGGCTCATTCCAGCAAAGAGGACGTAGCATTTGCTGTCGATAAAGCCCATGAAGCATTTCAAACTTGGGGAAAAACTTCAGCTACTGAGCGCAGCCTGTTGCTCAATAAAATTGCTCAGGTTATGGAAGATAACCTGGAGTATATTGCCACTGTTGAAACAATTGACAACGGGAAAGCGATACGTGAAACAATAGCCGCTGATATTCCTTTGGCAATAGACCATTTTAGGTATTTTGCTAGTGTGATTCGTGCAGAAGAAAGTTCCATTGCAGAATTAGACTCTCAAACTGTTACTATTGCTTTAAGCGAGCCCTTGGGAGTGATTGCGCAAATCATACCTTGGAATTTCCCGATTTTAATGGCTATTTGGAAATTGGCTCCAGCATTAGCTGCAGGAAACACAGTAGTATTAAAACCGGCAGAAAGTACTCCAATTTCCATTTTAGTATTGATGGAGCTTATAGGGGACATCCTTCCTCCAGGAGTTGTAAATATCGTTAATGGTTTTGGTGCGGAGCTTGGAAGAGCTTTGGTAACGAACAAAAAAGTATCAAAAGCCGCATTTACAGGTTCTACACCTACAGGACGTTTAGTGATGCAATATGCCACTGAAAATATTATCCCCGTAACATTAGAATTGGGTGGTAAATCACCTAATATCTTTATGAAATCTGTTGGTGATGCTGACGATGACTTTTTTGATAAAGCCATTGAGGGAGCGGTAATGTTTGCGTTGAATCAAGGAGAAATATGTACTTGTCCATCTAGGCTATTAGTTCATGAAGATATTTATGACAAGTTTATAGCTAGAGTAATTGAAAGAACCGAGGCGATAAAAATGGGTAATCCATTGGATACAACAACGATGATGGGAGCACAGACTTCATTGGTTCAACAAGAAAAAATTCTTAGTTATATTAAGTTAGGAAAAGAAGAAGGAGCTGAATTATTAACCGGTGGTGAACAAAACCACTTAGAAGGAGATCTTGCTGGAGGTTATTATATCAAGCCAACTCTTTTTAAAGGGAACAATAAGATGCGTATATTTCAAGAGGAGATCTTCGGACCAGTTTTGGCGGTTACCACTTTCAAAACAACTGAAGAAGCCATCGAAATCGCAAATGATACCATGTATGGTTTAGGTGCTGGAGTATGGACACGCGATGCACATGAAATTTATCAGGTTCCGAGAGCGATTCAATCTGGTCGTGTTTGGATAAACCAATATCATTCTTATCCTGCAGGCGCTCCTTTTGGAGGGTATAAACAATCAGGAATTGGACGTGAAAATCATAAAATGATGCTTGGACATTATCGTCAGACGAAAAACATGTTGATTTCATATGATAAAAAGAAATTAGGTTTCTTTTAGAATACGATACTAAATATAGAAAAGGTAAGTTGAAAGACTTGCCTTTTTTAATTTAAGAGGCAACAAATAAACCAGATTAAAATTCACGATTTATAGTAGAAAAGATGACAAGAAGAATTGACGCAACCGAAAAAGCAATCGAATTAATAAAAATCTTGCAGGAAAAACACGGTGACCTGATGTTTTATCAGGCTGGGGGTTGTTGTGAAGGAACGCAGCCGCAATGCTTTGAAAAGGGAGGGTTCTATCAAAGATTAGGGGATATTTGCATTGGCTCCATAGAAAATACTGAATTTTGGGTAGACAAGGACTTATTCGAATATTGGAAACATGCGCATTTTACCTTGGATGTAATTGATGCTTTTGGAGTAGGAGGATTTTCTTTGGAAACGCCATTAAAAAAGACATTCCGAATTGAATACAGGATTTTTACACCAGAGGAAGAAAAATCACTTGAGCCGCTAAAATATATTGAATAATCTAATTTACGTACAACAACTGGTATTGTTTCGGCGTAATTCCTTCGTGCTTTTTAAACAAACGGATGAAGTAATTACTGTCTTCAAAACCGGATAAATAACAGACTTCGTTTACTTGTATTGTAGGGTTTTTAAGCAATTGTTTAGCACATCTTAATTTTTCGCGTATCACAAACTCTATAGGACTTATACCCAATTCCCTCTTAAAAAATCGATAAAAAGAAGTGGTACTCATGCAGGCTTTCTCACTTAGATTTTTAAGTGTGATGTTTTCTCTTAAATTTAATCGGATGTAATCTAATACTTGAGTTATTGGGGTATTAGGATCGGAAAACAAACCATCTTCTATAGATTTTGCCGTTTGCGTCTGTATGATCCGTACCAATAGTTCCTGTAAAGTTAAATCGGCTAAAGCATCTTTGGTAATTGAAGTACTCATGCATTCTTTTATCAATTTATTGATAGTCGTTGCCAATTCAATATTGTTATAAAAATAATAATTTTGATAATTTAAATGCCAGAATTGGTCGTTGCCTTCTTTGGGATAACGTTCATTTAAAAATTGTAAAGTATCGTTTATTTTGGTTTGGTCTATCGCCAAAGCTAAACATTGGGTTGGATTATTTTTAGTGGCTTCCGGGAAATCAATTTTCATTTCTACGTTAGAAGGAATAACAACGGTTTCTCCAGGCAAGTATTCAAAACCCGGGTCGTCAAAAAGATGCATTACTTTTTTTCCTCTCAGCATACTGGTAACAACTAGGTCATTAAACTTCAAGGGAACCAATGTTGAAGATTTGTAAGTTTCGAAAAGATTTAATTCACAATGATTTAAATTATAAACAGTTCTGTTTTCCACTAAAGTTTTTAATGATTTTTCGTTTGATAAATGCGGTGGATTTATAAAAGCGCGATTGTTATTCATAGATTTAAACTTTAAAAAAGGAATGTCTTAAAATTAATGAAAATTAGTGTAGCTATAACGCTATTTTTATAAAATACCAGACTAATTCTTTATCCAGTTTTTTAAGATGGAGCAGCCTTGTCTATTAGCAGACAATTACAACATAGTTCGATTTCATTTTTTGTATAAAAAAAAACATATCACTACTACGAAATTCGTTGAAAGTGGGTTAGGAGAGTAGTTATTCTATCTCATTGTACAATGATACACATTGATTAGAAACTAAGGTTACCGGCTAATTCTCGTAACGCAATTTCAGATAGTTTTGCCTGAAATTGAGCATTACTGTAACGTACTTTAGCATTGACATGATTCAACTGAGCGGTCCTAAACTCCAATGTGGTTATTGTTCCAATATGAAATTTATCCAGGGTAATATCCAAGTTTTGTTTGGCAATCACTTCGTTATTTTCTTCTAGATCAATCAATTCCAGATTGGTTAAATAAGTTTGATAGAAGTTGGTTAATTGAGAATTTAGAGCTAAGCGTTGCTGTTCAATTTGCATTTTTGAATTTTCGATTTGGATGCTAGCAATTTTCTCATTTCGGTTTTGGGCAAGGCCATCAAATAAATTCAAGAAAGCACTAAAACCGTAATTTAATCCTTTGGCGGAGGATTGTGTTGTAAAGCCGAGGCTGGATTGACTATCAGAAAAAGTGTAGCCCGTATTTACTTTTACCGTCGGATATCGGACGGCTTTTATTTGTTTTAACTGTAATTCAGCAACTCTTGTGTTTATTATCAATGACTCCAGTTGTGGATTTTGTTTTTCTGCTAATAACGTTAATTCAGGCAGTGATAAAGTGGGGTCCACAATAATGGAATCAACTACTTTGAAATCAGTTTTTGTATCTCGGGCAAGAATTTGATTTAGTAAAGTCTTTGTATTTGCATACAATTCCTTTTGTCTCAATATTGTTACTTTATCAGTATTTAAGTCCACATGTGCATTTAAAACGGCCAGTTTTGAGGCTTTTCCTATTGTAAAACGATTTTGAGCCAAAGTTAAGCGTTGGTTCGAAATGACAATTGTAGAGTCTAAGGCGTTCAATTGCTGTTGTTGCTGAACCAAGTCGAAATAAACAGCATTAACATCGCTAATTTTTGTAATTAAAGTCAGTTTTAACTGGGATTCACCCTGTTTTTGTAATTCCTTTAACTGCTCTAATTTTGCGAACATTTTAAAGCCATCAAAAACAGTCCAATCTAAATTCACGCCATAACTCAAACTATTGTTTTTAGCATTGTCGAGGCTATTAACGGTTCCGTCTGTACGGGTTTGTGAAAGGTTTATAATGCTATTATTATCAATTATTGATGCTGTCGCTTTAGGTAACATACCTGCGTTTCCTGCAGATACATTCGTTTTGTCAATTGTTAACTCATTTGTTGCAATCTTTATTTCATAATTATTTTCCAACGCTATCTTAACGGCATCTTCAATGGTTAAGATTTCCTGTGCATTCATTTTCAAAACACAAAAGAAAAATAAAATCAGACTTTTTATCAGTACTTTATAATATTTCATTTTATTTGCTTTCATTTTCATATTCTTCAATGTGTTCAAATTCTGGATAATGCTTTTTGGCTTTAGACCACATAAAATATAAGGCCGGAATTATAAATAAGGTTAATACCAAAGAGAAAATAGTTCCCCCCACGATTACCACTCCCATTCCTATTCTACTAGTGGAAGCCGCCCCAAGCGACATAGCGATAGGTAGCGCACCTAATGAAATAGCTAGACTCGTCATTAAAATAGGACGAAGGCGCGCTTCTGAAGCTTCTAAAATAGCTTCCAGTTTAGGTTTTCCCTGTTCGCGTAGTTGATTGGCAAACTCGACGATTAAAATACCGTTCTTAGTTACTAATCCAATAAGCATCACAGTTCCAATCTGGCTGAAAATATTCCAAGTTTGGTCGAATAACCACAAAGAGAATAAAGCTCCAGCAACAGCCATTGGGACAGTTAATATGATGATAAATGGGTCGATAAAGCTCTCAAATTGCGCTGCAAGTATCAAAAATATTAGTAATAGTGCAAGTCCAAAAGCAAAAGAGGTATTCGAGCTGCTTTCCACAAAGTCTCTAGATTCTCCACCTAAATCTGTTGTGAACGTATCGTCAAGCACTTTTGCCTTAATTTCATTCATGGCTTCAATACCATCATTTATACTTTTGCCAGGAGCGAGACCAGCAGAAACAGTCGCTGACAGATAGCGGTTGTTGTGATACAACTGAGGCGGCTTGCTTTGTTCTTCAATACTAATAATATTATCCATTTGGATCAATTGCCCTTTGTTGTTTTTGACATACATAGAGGTCAAGTCTAATGGTTTTGCTCTGTCTTTTTGTTCAAATTGTCCAATGACCTCGTATTGTTTTCCGTTTTTCATAAAATACCCAAAACGTTGCCCGCTTAGGGACAGTTGCAAGGTTTGAGCAATATCAATGACGGAAATCCCTAAACTTTCTGCTTTTTCACGATTAATGGTGACATTGATCTCTGGTTTGTTGAATTTTAAATTCACATCAGAGTTGGAAAAGGTGGCGTTATTTTCAACTTCTTCCATAAATAATGGAATTTTTTCCTCCAACTTGGCAAAATTAGGTGCCTGAATAATGTATTGTACAGGTAAACCACCACGTCTGTTTACGGCGATTGTTGGCTGTTGTGTTACGGAGGTTTTAGCCTCTGGATATAGTTTGGTCCACTTGGTTAACTTTTCTGCAATTTCATCTTGGGACAGTTCTCTTTCATCAGGTTCCTTAAGGGAGAGTCTCATAAACCCACTGTTTACGGAAGAAGAGCCAAAACCTGGAGAAGTAACCACTAAGCTTACTTTTTTTTCCGGAATGGAATCATCCACTAATTGTGAAATTTCCTGCATGAATCGATCCGTATATTCATAACTTGACCCTTCGGGTGCTGTCATCCTTAAAATCAAGGAACTACGATCATCATAGGGAGCAGTCTCTTTTTGGATTAAATTAAAAAAGACATAAATCAGGCCGAAACAAGCTATTAATATAGGGAAACTCAACCATTTTTTCTTCATGAAACGGCTTAAAGCATCTGCATAATTAAGGTTTAGCTTTTTAAAATAGGGTTCGGTCAGAATGTAAAATTTTGATTTTTTCTGCTCGCCTCCTTTCATCAGATAGGCATTCAACATAGGGGTTAATGTAAGCGATACAAAAGCGGAAATCAATACAGCCGCACTGATGACGACTCCAAATTCCCGGAATAATCGCCCGACAAATCCTTCCAGAAAAATAACGGGAAGAAATACTGCCGCAAGGGTGATGGAAATGGATAGAACCGCAAAAAATATTTCATTAGATCCTTTGATCGCCGCCTTAATAGGGGACATGCCTTCTTCCACTTTTTTATAAATGTTCTCTGTGACGACAATTCCATCATCTACTACGAGCCCCGTTGCTAATACAATGGCTAACAAAGTCAATACATTAATGGAAAACCCAAACAGCCACATGATAAAGAACGTCGCAATCAGCGAAACTGGTATGTCAATTAAAGGCCTGAAGGCAATCGCCCAATCCCTAAAAAATAAATAGATAATTAAGATTACAAGAAATATAGAAATCCCTAAGGTTTCTGCAACTTCGAGAACTGATTTTTTTACAAAAATAGTGTTGTCAAGGGCAATGTTTAAATGGATGTCTTTTGGCAAATCTTTCTTTAAAGCTTCATATTGCTCATAGAATGCGGTAGAAATATCTAAATAGTTAGCTCCGGGCTGCGGCACGATCGCTAATCCAATTAATGGCAAGCCAGATTGACTTAATTTAGTTTCAATATTTTCTGGACCTAAAACAGCGGAACCGATATCGCTAAAGCGAACTGTTTTGTCTCCATCTGAACGAATAATGATACTGTTGAACTCTTCTGCTGTAGCAAGGTTTCCAACTGTTTTGACTGTTAATTCAGTATTGTCGCCCGTCAATTTTCCAGATGGTAATTCTACATTTTGTTGGTTTAGCGCGGCTCTCACTTCTGAAACGGTACAACCGTAAGAAGCTAATTTTATCGGATCTATCCACAAACGCATCGCATATCTTTTTTGCCCCCAAATTTGGACGCCGCTGACTCCGGGAATCGTTTCTAATCGTTGTGAGATGACATTCTCCGCATAGTCACTTAGCTCAAGCTGGCTTCGGGTATCACTTTGCACCGTCATTGAAATAATAGCGTCACTATTAGCATCTGCTTTTGAAACGACTGGAGGGGCGTCAATATCTTGTGGTAATCTCCTTGTAGCTTGTGATACTTTATCACGAACATCGTTAGCCGCTTCTTCAAGATCTTTTGTTAAATTAAACTCTACCGTAATACTGCTGCTTCCCTGCGAGCTCGAGGAGGTAATGTTTCGGATTCCATCGATGGAGTTAATCGCTTTCTCCAATGGTTCTGTAATTTGTGATTCAATGATATCTGAATTGGCTCCAGTATAATTGGTGCGAATCGAAATTTGCGCAGGATCAATCGAAGGAAATTCTCGAACACCGAGGAAAGTGTAACCTATAATCCCGAATAGTACTATTGACAAGTTTATTACAATAGTAAATACGGGTCTTTTAATGCTGAATGTAGATAAACTCATTTAGATTTAAATTTGTGATTTTTTGTTTAATCCAGATATGCTACGAACGGATTTCGATTGCTGTTTGGACCGAAATTTACTTAATTATCACTTTTACCGGGGCATCATTCTTCAAAGACATGATACCGCTGGTAATAACGGTATCACCCGCTTTTAGACCCGATAATACAATAAGAGAAGCATCTGTTCTGGTAGCTGTTTCTATCATTACTTCTTTGGCCTTTCCAAACTCAGAAATAAAAATCTTCTTCCCGTTTTGTACAGGAATAACCGCTTCTGTTGGGACTAAAATGGCATCTTTAATAATGTCTAAAGGCAATTCGACATTGGCGAAAGTACCCGGTAACAATTTTCCTTCTTTGTTCTCTGCTATAGCTCTTACCTGCAGCGTTCTTGTTGCAATTTCAACAGTGGGCTCTATGGCATATATTTTAGCACTGTACTCTTCAGTAGATCCAGTAACTGTAAAACTGATGATCGTATTCATTTTGACATCCAAAGCATATTTTTCAGGGATAGAAAAAGTGATTTTTAGTTTACCAACATTAACTAGTTTTGCCACTAAAATAGCTGGCGTTATATAGGTTCCAACAGAAATAGAACGCAACCCTATTTTTCCTGAAAAGGGTGCTCTTACTGCGGTTTTAGCAATTTGGGCTTTTATTAATTGGCCTTGTGCTTTTGTAGAAGCATATTCGGCTCTTGCTACATCATACTCTTCTTGACTTATCGCTTCTTTTTGTAATAGAAGTTTGGCTCTTCTTTCGTTTTCTGAAGCCAGGCTTTGTTTGGTGTTCGCTTGACTGAGTTGGGCCCTTAACTCTATGTCATTTACTTTAAAAAGCAATTGTCCTTTACTGACATTAGTTCCTTCCTGAAAATTGATGCTTTCCACAATTCCAGAAACTTCTGAGCGAATCTCCACTTGTTCATTTGCTTCAACAGAACCAGAAAGGGAAAGTTTATTATCAAATGTCTGTGGATGGGCAATGATTCCGCTTACTTTCATCGCAGCGGTCGAACCAGATGTTCCTGCAGAGTCGTTTGAATTACTTTTGTTTTCAAGTATTCTGTAAGTAATAAAAGCACCAAAACCGACAATTAATAAGGTGTAAAAGAAGTATTTTAATTTCATAACATATTGCGTAAAGAAGTATTATTTTTGATTGAACTAAAGGGGCACTATCCCCAATTGAATAAAGGTTTAAATGGCGTTATACATTTGTACATACAAATATATAATATAGAACTAATTAAATACTATCTATTCTCCAGTATTTACTTATAAAGTAATATATACATCGGTATGTAATGTAAATGTTAAAGTTTAGGAACTGAAAAATAGGGTAGTTAAGAAAGTAGACAGACCTTTTAACTGATATAATTCCAGATATTTTTCTTTTTGGTCAGCTCAATGTAGACCGCTCTCAAAGTGGCGTGTTCCGGTTTTTGCAAGGGTGCATCAGCGGTAAGAATTTTGATTGCTTTTTCTCTGGCTAAAGCTAAAATGTCTCTATCACGTACAAGGTCAGCAATTTGAAGGTTAAGGACACCACTTTGTTGAGTACCCATCAAGTTTCCCGGACCGCGGAGCTTCAAATCGACTTCGGCAATTTCAAAGCCATCATTAGTGCTTACCATTGTTTCCATGCGGGTTTTGCTATCAGAGCTTAATTTATGGCTCGTCATCAGGATGCAATAACTTTGGTCGGCACCACGACCTACACGACCGCGCAATTGATGCAGTTGCGACAGACCGAAGCGCTCGGCACTTTCAATAATCATTACCGAAGCATTAGGAACATTTACTCCAACTTCAATAACTGTTGTGGCGACCATAATGTTGGTTTTTCCATCTGAAAAACGTTTCATTTCGGCATCTTTATCGGCCGGTTTCATTTTTCCGTGCAAAATAGAAATGGCATAATCTGGCAACGGAAAGTCGCGCGAAACACTTTCATAACCATCCATCAAATCTTTAAAATCCATTTTTGCAGATTCTTGTATCAGCGGATAGACAATATATATTTGTCGGCCTAAAGCGATTTCATCCCGTATAAATTTCCATACTTTCAAGCGGTTGCTGTCAAAACGATGCACCGTTTGAATTGGTTTTCGTCCAGGAGGTAATTCGTCAATAACGGAGATGTCCAAATCACCGTATAAACTCATCGCGAGTGTTCGCGGAATAGGGGTGGCGGTCATTACCAAAACGTGTGGCGGAATCGTATTTTTCTTCCACAATTTAGAACGCTGCTCTACTCCAAAACGATGCTGCTCATCAATGACAGCCAACCCTAAATTTTGGAATTTTACTTTATCTTCTAGTAAAGCATGTGTCCCAATCAAAAGGTGTAAACTACCGTTTTCTAATTCTTCATGGATTATTTTTCTAGCTGAAGTTTTAGTTGAACCAGTAAGTATTTTTATATTGATATTAAGATTACTAGATAATTCTGAAAGCCCGATAAAATGCTGGTTTGCCAAGATTTCTGTCGGAGCCATCAAACAGGCCTGGAATCCATTATCGAGAGCCAGAAGCATACTCATAAAAGCTACAATCGTTTTTCCTGAACCTACATCCCCCTGTAATAAACGGTTCATTTGGGCATTGCTTCCCATGTCCGTTCTGATTTCTTTGATTACCCTTTTTTGTGCTCCTGTGAGTTCAAAAGGCAGGTGGTTTTGATAAAATTCATTGAAATTATCACCCACTTTGGTAAAGGGATGTCCCTTTATTTTGTGTTTTTGAACCAGATTTTTGGTAATTAATTGCAACTGGATAAAGAACAATTCTTCAAATTTTAATCGGAATTGGGCTTTCGCCAAAGCTTCTGCGCTTTTAGGAAAATGAATGTTGAATAAAGCAGCTTTTTTGGGAATCAACTGTAATTCCTGCATTAGATAATCGGGTAGGGTTTCTGTAAATAACTCTTGGGTCTCTAAGAACAGCTGTTGCATTAACTTATTGATCACCCGGTTTGAAATCCCACGATTGGTCAAGGTTTCTGTCGAAGGATATACAGGTTGCATGGCAGAACGCAAACTTTGCTCATGATCGCTCAGGGCTTCAATTTCAGGATGCGCCATATTATAAGCGCCGTTAAACGAAGTACATTTCCCGAAAACAACAGAAATTTCATTTAGTTTCAACGATTCGCGAATCCATTTTTGTCCTTGAAACCATACCAACTCCATCTGACCCGTATCATCTACAAAAGTGGCGACGAGGCGTTTCCTGCCTTTTGCAAATTCGACCGTTTTGATATTGATGATTTTACCGATGATTTGCACTTCGGCCGCATTATTTTGCAACTCGTTAATTTTGTAATAACGTGTTCGGTCAATGTACCGGTTTGGATATAAATTAATCAAATCCCGATACTTGTGAATTCCTAATTCCTTACGCAGCAACTCCCCACGATTGGGACCAACGCCTTTTAGGTATTCGATTGGGGTAATTAAGAGGTTGCTCATGTCGGGTTTTCCAAGTTCAAAATTCCAAGTTGACGATTCAATATTCAAACTTGTTTTTCTTATGGAAGCGAAGATAGTTTTAAATTGGGAATTTAGGAAATGAAGAAAGAAGGGAATGTGCTTATGAAATAATTTAATATGAAAAAAGATAGTAGCTACATTAAACAGGTAAGATAAGGTTTCGTTCACTTTTTTTTAAGACAAGCGCATTTGGGAGAAATCATCTAATCTCTTTTCTTGAAAGTTATATTGATTATTTCAATCTAGTTAAAAAAGTAAATAAAATATTACTTTTTAAATAAAATGATGTATTTCATCGATTTTTTTTGTTGTTTTAACGGAATTGTACATACCTTTGAAAAGAATTAGAACGAAGACAAATATAATTTTAAAGAAGTTTGCCCCACAATCTACCTTAAACTTAAACTACCAAATTATGAAAACAAATTTACTTCGCTCGGTACTGCTAGCAGCAGTTATATTCACTTTAAATTCCTGTTCTTCTGATGCCTCTGAAGTGTCGACGGTAGAAGCAAAATCACAAGTTGTTGTAAATTATACTTATAGCCCTAGTGAATTGCAGACAATGAAACTAATAAACGACTATCGAGTAAGTGTTGGCCTAAGTGCTTTAGAGAAAATTAATTATATTTCAGTTCAATCAGAAGATCATGATGAGTACATGATCACTAATAATGTAGTTAACCATGATGGTTTTGTAGATCGCTCTGAAAATATTATAAAAACGCAGGGAGCAAAAACAGTTGGCGAGAACATAGCTTATAATTATAGTACACCTGAAGCAGCGGTTAATGCTTGGCTAAATAGTCCAAGTCATAAAGAAAATATAGTTGGTAATTATACTCATTTTGGAATTTCAATAAGAGAAAATCCAGTAACTAATAAAAAATATTACACTAATATTTTTGCAAAAATATAATTAAATTTGTTTAGTTTGAAATAACCAGGATATCAGCTGATATTCTGGTTATTTTTTTATAACTCCATGATAATAAATTCGCTTCGTCTGTTTAGTTGATGCTCTTCTTCGGTACAGTCAACGTTGTCAGCACATTTATTTATGAGTTGGTTTTCCCCATATCCTTTAGCGGTTAAACGACCTTTATCCACTCCGTTTTCTATTAACCAAGCGATAGTTGATTGTGCTCTTCTGTCTGATAAAGAC